>CAWBLQ010000001.1:0-759677 GCA_963789715.1 Binataceae bacterium (SeqCode)
ACCGCCGATTCCATGAGCGTTCTGGGGATCCAAGATACTTTTTAACGCCGGCGCAGATCAACATATTGCTTAACCCTCGCGACCGGCTGCGAGTTTTACGCTTGAGAGGTACAGTCACTATGCGAAGCTTCCGTAGACGATTAGGTCTTGTTCCTTGGATTGTCAGTGTCGCAACCGTTGCTGCAATCGGATTCGGTCTTTTTCGTAAAGCAGTCGCGTTCTCGGAGACGGACGAGCGGCCGATAGCACGCCAGTCGTGCTCGAACTTTTCACATCAGAAGGATGTTCAAGTTGTCCACCTGCCGACGCACTGATCAGTGACCTCGGCTCCTCGACGAAATCCGTGATCCCGCTCGCGTATCATGTTGACTACTGGAATCACCTTGGCTGGTCGGACCCGTTCTCGTCGCATCAATGGTCTGAGCGGCAGAGCGAATACGTTCAGGCGCTGAACCTGGACGGCGCGTACACACCGCAAATGGTGATCGGTGGGCGGTGGCAGTGCGCCGGTTCTGACGGGGGAAGTATTGCGCACGCGGTGGCCGCTGCGCGTTCGACCTCGCCGCGGGTTCGCACAAGCATTCAAACGAGCCTCGCTGCTGCAGGGTCTCGAAATTCAGGTTAAAGTAACGCGCAATTGTTGAGCGCCGCGGGGCCCGGACGGCTCATGGTAATGCTGGCGATTTACGAGAACGGTTTGGTCAGCAAGATTGGCGCAGGCGAGAACGGCGGGCGTGAAATCACCTACGATTACACCGTGAGGAAATTGCTGCCGGCATTTGAACTGGACGCGACGCAGCCTGGCTCTTTCGTCCAGGAGATGACCATTGACCTCGACCGTTCATGGTCACTGGACCATCTTGGTGTCGCGGCGTTCATTCAGGACCCTACGTCGCTCAGAATTGAGGGCGCTAGCGCGGACTACCCCGTCGCTAAGAACTGATGCTCGACAGCACCTGGATGGGCGCAACGAGTGTCGCTGCGACCGGCGCGCCCATCCTAACATCCAGTGGGTCGGCGATCTCATCTGGACCCAAGCGCACAAAATTCTGTGCTGGGCCGTAACCTTCCGCAGTTTCGCCACTCTAATTACCGAGGTGTTAGTCAATGAGGAAACTTTCAACAATTTTTGCCGCCGGAACCGTGGCGTTGACTCTGTCGTCGCCGGTTTTAGCCGGCTCCGTCGGAATTTCGAGGAGTTACGCTGTCGTTCAGCCCAACGCCCAAAGGTTTGCTCAATTAGAGCAGGCCTCGGAGGCTGCACGGCGAGAAGCCCGTGAAGGAAATAAGAACAACCCGGCCTTCGCACAGAAGAACTACGAAATCGATCAACTCGTGCAGCGCATGCGAAGCGGGCAGCAAGTCGCTCAAGAGCAGGTTGACCAAGCGCTTCAACCGGTTTGGATTTGGTAACGAGCGCGACGCATAGAGACGACGCCGATCGACTTATCTGCTCGCTGGCGGAGTCATGCTGAATCCTAATCACGGAAACTGTTTCGCCAAAATTGGACAGGCGGCCTTCAATCCGGCGCACTTCGTACCGGCATCGGTCTCTCCCCCGACAAGATGTTGCAAGGCCGCCTGTTCTTCTCCAACGATAACCGCGCCGCCTCGGCGGAGTCTCGACCGCGACACAGTTTGCTACTTCAAATGGAAACGGCTCAATGAAATCCAATTCAGCTCCAGGTCTCGCAGGTCTGATCGGCGAAACCCGCATGTTCGGAGAGGTCACGGCCTTCGTTCTTCGCGGTCTCTTGCGCCGGGCGCTTCCCAACATGCGTCGTCATCAGCGGGGAGTTTTGCTGATACCCGGTTTTGGTGCAGGTGATCTAACTCTGAGTCCGCTCGCCGACAGACTGCGCGAGCTTGGCTACCGAATTTTTTTCTCCGGTATCTGGTGCAACGTGGATTGCCCGGTTCATATGCTGATGTGGCTGGAAAAGGTGCTGCGCAAAGCGAGTCGCAAGACCCGCGGAAAGATCGTCATTATTGGTCATAGCCTGGGCGGCATCTACGCACGCGAACTTGCCTGCCGGTTTCCAGCCCTGGTTGAGCGGGCGATACTGCTGGGTTCGCCGGTGAAAGCGCCTCTTGAGGGCTCGAATACATTTCTGAGGCCGCTGTTTGAATGGGCGCATAGGCGATGCGCCGGCAGGCTTGCAGCCGGGTTTGTCCCGGAGTTGAGATGAGTCGGCTTCCTCCGCGCGTTCCGGAGACTCTCATCTACTCGAAAACCGACGGTATAGTTCAACGGCAGAACTGCGTCGAAACAGGGGCAGATGTCGAGGCAATTGAGGTAAGTCCAGCCATTGCGGGATTCCCTTCCATCGGGCCTTCGAAGTAATCGTCGACCGGCTCGCGCGACACGCTGAGCGAAGCCATCTTGTAACGGCCAACGCCGCAAGGCCAAGACATCTCTTCCACCGAATTCGCGCTTCGCTGGCTGCGATCAAACGTCTGCGACATGTCGATTATAAAGTGACGCGCTCCCAACTGAAAAATAATACAACGCAAAACGTCTTCTCGAATTCGATGCTCACTGGCTCTTCTCATTGGTCATTAGTTGCGAAAGCCCCCCTTTATGAAGGAAATCTGATGGAAATACTCCGCACGGCTGATGAGCGCTTTTCGAATCTGCCCGGTTACCCATTCAAGCCACATTATTTGGAGGCCGACGGTCAGAGAATCCACTACGTTGACGAAGGGCCGCCGAGCGCAGCGCCGGTGCTGATGCTCCATGGCGAGCCGTCATGGTCATACCTGTATAGGAAAATGATCCCCGTTTTTGTCTCGGCCGGATTGCGCGCTGTCGCGCCGGACTTGGTCGGCTTCGGACGCTCCGACAAACCAGCGAATCGCCAAGACTACACCTATGAACGGCACGTAAACTGGATCACTAGATTCATCCAGAAGCTCGATCTTCGCGGGATAACTCTGGTGTGCCAGGACTGGGGAGGACTGATCGGACTGCGCGTCGCAGCAGAGCATTCGGAGCGATTTGCGCGTATCGTCGCGGCGAATACGGGATTGCCGACTGGTGAAGGCCCAATCGGTGACGCGTTCATGGCATGGCGCAAATTCTCGCAGGAGACCCCTACTTTCCCAGTCGGGCAAATCGTCCAGGGTGGATGTGCCAACGCCCTTGCTCCCGAAGTTGTCGCCGCATACGATGCGCCCTTTCCCGACGAGCGCTTCAAGGCTGGTGCGCGCCAATTTCCTATTCTCGTTCCTATCGCGCCCGACGATCCCGCGGTGCCGGCAAATCGCAAGGCCTGGGAGGTCCTCCGACGGTGGGAGAAGCCATTTCTGACTGCCTTCAGCGATGGCGATCCAGTGACGAAGGGAGGAGAGCTTTTGCTCCAGTCAGCGATCCCGGGAGCTCGCAATCAGCCTCATGCGACGATAAAGGGAGCGGGTCATTTTCTGCAGGAAGATAAGGGTGAGGAACTGGCACGCGTGATCGTCAATTTCACGCTTAACAACAGCTAATCCGGTGTCGGCTGTTCACTGACCCAATCTGAAACAAGCACCCGAGGGTCATACACTTAGATGTCACTCATTCTTTACGATCTGGCAGGAGCAGACCCCGCTCGGCGTTTCAGCCCTTACTGGTGGTGGGTGCGACTGGCGATCGAACACAAAGGTCTGTCGGTCGAAACGATACCGTGGCGCTTTACCGACAAAGACGTGATCGCTTTCTCCGGTCAGGGCCTCGTACCCGTACTTGTCGATTCGGGTAAAACTGTGGCGGGTTCCTGGGCGATTGCGAATCACCTGGAAGAGACTTATCGCGAGCGTCCGTCTCTATTCCACGGAGCCGGCGGGAAGGCATTCGCCCGATTCATGGAGCTCTGAAGCGACACCGTTCTGATGCCTGGACTGATGCCTTTGATAATTGTGGACGTGTTCAACCATCTCCACGAGAAGGATCGGGAGTACTTTCGGTCCAGCCGGGAGCGTAGATTAGGCATGTCGATTGAGCAGGCGGGCGCTCATCGCGCGAGTCGCATCAGCGGGTTTCAAGAAAGTCTTGAGCTCCTGCGCATTACGATTACCGCTCAGCCGTTCCTGGGTGGAGATGAACCCGACTACGGAGACTACATTGTATTCAGTGGATTCATGTGGGCGCGAAGTGTGAGTCCGTTCAAGCTCCTGCAAAATGACGATCCGGTCGCGCTGTGGCGGAGGAGCCTGCTCGAACGCTTCGACGTCGCGCGCAACTCTCCGGGGTAAGACACTTGAGTGTTCCTGAATCAGTTTCGATTTGCTGACGAATTCAAAAAGGTAGATAGGATAGCCAAATGAACAACATCAGTCCCGACCCGGATAAGTTCGCAAAACTGATTAAAGAGCACCCCGGTCCGATCGTGATGCTCAACCTGCTCAAGTTCAGGGCGAAGGCTCAAGAAGAGGAGGGAACCGGTGCGGAGGCATACGGTCGATACGGCTCAAGGGTGGTAAAAATGATCGAGGCAGTCGGAGGAAAGGTCTTGTGGTCTGGGCGGCCGGAGTCGGTGCTGATCGGCGATTCGTCTGACGAGTGGGACGCCGTCGCACTTGTGCAGTATCCAAGTCCGAAGGCCCTGTTCGAAATGGGATTGATGCCGGAATATCAGGAAATCCACAAGCATCGCGAAGCCGGACTCGAACGCACTGTGTTAATCGCGTGCGCGCCGCTGACCTTCCTGAGCGCAACAGAATAACGGTGCAACACGCGACGACTGAGTTGCGCTGTGGCGCACCCGTCTGCTCGAGCGCTTCGACATCGCGCGTAACGCTCCCGGCTACGACACGCGATTCGTCGCTAATCGGCTGATGAATCATCCGCCATCTTTGTAACCCTTCCGACAATCGCGGCATCTAAAGACATGAACGCCTGTCGTAGCGGCAAATTCGCCCGACCAGCGAGGAACTTTCTGCAACCGATGCGATTTTCGTCTGTCTGAGGCTTTGGAGAGAAGGTACAGGCCGCGGTGTCTGACATCGGTAATATCCCCGCAACGAGCGAAATCACCCCCGAGAGGGTGTACCTTCAGCGGCGCGAGTTCATCAAGAGCTCGCTGCTCTTCGCGGCGACAAGCAGTGGTGTTGGCAGCACTCTGCTCTGGCTCATGCGGGGCCTTCGAGCGAAGGATCACGAGAAAACGGCTAAGGTGGCCGCGAGTGGAACGCCTGATGATGACACCGCGCTCACTGTTGCGCGGCACTACGACTACGCGTCCGGGGAGAAGAACACCTCTTATAACGCCGTAACCAACTACAACAACTTCTATGAGTTTGGCACTGACAAAAGCGATCCGGCGGCAAACGCAGACACCCTAAGACCGCATCCCTGGAAGGTCACGATCGACGGCGAGGTGGTGCATCCGCAAGTTTTCGAGGTTGACCAGCTCATCAAATTGTTGCCCCTTGAGGAACGTGTCTACCGGATGCGTTGCGTCGAAGCCTGGTCGATGGTTATCCCATGGGTGGGTTTCCCGCTAGGAGATCTCTTGAAGCGTGTCGAGCCCACCTCGCGCGCGAAATACGTAGCCTTCAAGTCACTCCTCGATCCTCAACAGATGCCGGGTCAGCGCACCGATCTTCTACAATGGCCCTACGTCGAAGGTCTGCGCATCGACGAAGCGATGCATCCGCTGACGATCCTGGCGGTCGGTCTCTACGGCAAACGGCTTCCGAACCAGGACGGGGCACCCATCCGCCTTGTGGTTCCGTGGAAATACGGTTTCAAAGGGATCAAATCGATCGTGAATATTAGTCTGACCGCGGAACTGCCGCCTACTTCATGGAACATAGCGGCGCCCGACGAGTATGGCTTTTATGCGAATGTGAATCCCGCGGTCGACCATCCACGCTGGAGCCAGGCGACTGAAAGGCGGATCGGCGAGTATCACCGTCGCCCGACCCTGCCGTTCAATGGCTACGGGGACCAGGTGGCAGGCCTGTACACGGGCATGGACCTTAGGACGTTCTTCTAGGCATGGAAGCTCGGAAAAAGAAATCGCCGTTGCCGTGGCTCAAGCCGGCAGTGCTCACCGGGTCGTTAGTCCCGATCGCGGCTATTCTCGAGCGGGCCTGGCGTGACGATCTCGGCCCCGATCCAATTGCGCAAGCTTTGAACCAGCTCGGCTTGATCGCTCTCGTCTTCCTGGTGGCGGCTCTCGGCTGCACGCCGCTTAAAACGATCTTCGGTTGGACCTGGCCGATGCGTATCCGGCGGATGCTCGGCCTGCTCGCTTTCTTCTATGCTCTGCTGCACGTCATCACCTATACGGTGCTCGATCAGGGCCTGGACTGGAACGCGATTGTGGACGATGTTATCAAGCGGAAGTTTATTTTTTTGGGGTTTTCTACTTTTGTGCTGCTGATTCCGTTGGCCGCGACATCGGCTAACTCCGCCCTCAGGCGCCTCGGTTACGTCCGGTGGAAGCAGCTCCATCGCCTCGCCTATCTGGCACCAGCACTTGCGGTCCTTCATTTCACATTGAGGGTCAAACGCGACGAAAGTGAGCCACTCGCCTATGGGCTCGTGCTTGCGGCGCTACTGACCGTGCGACTGATTGAATACATGGGTGCCCACAGAGCTCTACTCACGCGAGAGACATGAAATCGCGATCCCACTTTGATTTCAAAAGTACTGTAATCCCTGCCATCCTTTCGGTGATCGCGGGATTATGCGGTGGAACCCTGGCGGTATCTGCCCAGGAGGTAGCGATGTCAGACTCGAATTCCAGGAACGGCGAGGTTCTCACACAGGTCCTGAAAAAAATGCGCAGTGGCGAGAAGATCGCGCCGAGCGAGTTTCAGGACTTCGTTAAAGCGCAGAACGACGGCGCAACCACCGGTCTTAAGGTCGGAGAGAAAATACCTGACTTCGCACTTGTCGATCAGAACGGCAACGAAAGAAAGTTTCGCGATCTCACCGGACCCGCGGGACTTCTTCTGGTCTTTAGTCGAAGCGCCGATTGGTGACCCTACTGCAGAAGCCAGCTCGTCGAGCTGGAGCAGTCGCGCCGGGGCTTCGAAGAGCGGGGCGTAAAGATCGCAGTCATCACCTACGATTCTCAGGAGATTCTGCAGCGCTTCAGCGCCGCACATGAACTTGGATTTCCGTGTCTGTCCGACAAGGGCAGCGTCGTTATTCGCGAGTTCGGAATCCTCAATTCGAATATTCCAAAGGATCATCCGTTCTACGGTATTCCGTTCCCGGGCGATTACCTTATCTCTCCCGATGGTGTAATCCGGGCCAAATATTTTCTACCCGATTATCAGACGAGGGTGGCTTCGTCGGAAATCCTGGTTAATGAACTCGGTGCCGACCCGAGTGGCAAATCTGTATCGCTAACCGCGGGAGACATTCGAATCGTGATCACCCCTTCGATGGATCACGCCGTAGCCGGGCAGGAGATCGGGGTCGCCGCAGACTTCTCAATTGCCAAGGGGTGGCACATCTACGGGCAGCCGCTTCCAGCGAACTATACGCCGACTGCGATTGTGTTTGACAGCGACTGCGTCGCGAAGCAGTCGTTCGCGTATCCCGATCCACAGAAAGTCGCTTTCCCCGAACTCGGCGAGACGCTGCCGGTTTACGCAGGCAGCTTCCGAGCCAAAGGAAGGATTCTCGTGCGTTCCGGATTGAAGCCTGGCGACTACCAGCTGAAGGGCACGGTCAGTTTTCAGGAATGCAGCAATCAGATATGCAAGATTCCACAGTCGGTCACTTTCGAGATTCCCTTCAAAATCGATCCAATGGCGTCGGGAGCGCCCAAGGCTTAGACCGGCACGAGCTCGTAGACAACCGTTAAAGCTGAGCGGCTTGGCCAACTAAGATTCGGAAACGCAGAGCAGCCGGCAACAAATGCGCTCGAGAATACAGTTGGGACCGAGTGACAGGCGCCGACGAAGTCGCGATCTTTCGTTGGTCTTCAGTTCCATTGCTTCCTTTCCTCGCTACAGCAGTGAGCGCCCTCTCTAACGTTGGTCTGATGACCGATCGTGAGACGTATTACGCCCAGGTAGTTAGCTTGCCCCGGCGAGCTTATCCTGCGTCCTTGTCGTGAAATCGTCGGCGTCGTGGCGCTCATGCAATTGATTCGACGGCTGTCCATACGTGCGGTTGACGATCCGACCGCGTTGGACGGGCGATCGTTCAAGCAGGGCGTCGGCCCAGCGGATGACGTTCCTGTAGTCTTGTACGCTCAAGAACTCAGCAGCGCCGTACAACCAGCCCTTCGCCAGCCCGCCGTACCACGGAAAGATAGCAATATCGGCAATCGTGTAAGCGTCGCCCGCGATATATTTCGTTTCGGCCAGCCGCTGGTCGAGTACGTCGAGCTGACGTTTCACCTCCATCGCGAAACGGTCGATCGCATATTCGATCTTGGTCGGCGAGTAGGCATAGAAATGACCGAAGCCGCCGCCGAGATAGGGCGCGCTGCCCATTTGCCAAAACAGCCAAGAGAGGCACTCCGCACGTGGCCCGGTCTCGGTCGGCAGGAGTGCGCCGAATTTCTCGGCCAGATAGACCAGGATTGAGCCGGATTCAAAGACGCGGACTGGCGCAGGGCCACTGCAATCGACGAGGGCGGGGATCTTGGAATTGGGGTTCACCGCCACGAAGCCGCTGCCGAATTGGCCGCCTTCAGCGATCTTGATCAGCCATGCATCGTATTCCGCGCCGCTGTGCCCGAGCGCCAGCAGCTCCTCCAGCATAATCGTAATTTTTTGACCGTTCGGAGTGCCGAGCGAATAGAGTTGGAGTGGATGTTTGCCGACTGGCAGTTCCTTGTCGTGCGTCGGGCCGGCGATCGGACGGTTGATGCTGGCAAACTGACCGCCGTTGGGTTCCTTCCAGGTCCAGACTTTTGGCGGCGTGTACGAAGAAGACGTATCACTCATGTTCGACCTCTTAGAAATTTTTGCATGCGACGCGTGATCAAAATGCTGGCGGATAGTTCGATGGAAACAGCGCGCGCTTCGTTTCCTCGTCGTTGACCTTCTTGAAGTCGTGATCCTTACCGACCGCGCGCGCTCGAGCGACCGCTGGCCGAGCATCTACCGTCTGAAAGAGGCGCTTCAGATGGGGATACGGGGCTAGCGGGTCATCAGCGCCTTTGCGCACGCGCGAAGCGCGATCAAGCCAGCCCCAGGCCGACATATCGGCGATCGTGTAGACATCGCCAACCATGAAGTTGTGGCCGGCAAGGTGATCGTTGAGCACCTGATAATGTCGTTCGGCTTCGCGGCGGTAGCGGTTCACCGCGTAACCAAGCCCTTCAGGTGCGGCGAATTGGAAATGGACCGCCTGGCCCGAGAACGGCCCGAGGCCCGACGCGAGGAAGAGCAGCCAAGAGAGCAGCTCGGGGCGATCGTTCGGCGTGCCGAGAAACTGGCCGGTCTTCTCGGCGAGATAGATCAGTATGGCAGTAGAATCGAAGACGCGAGCTTCCCGACCGCCGGGGCCGTCGGTGTCAATAATCGCTGGGACCTTCCCATTGGGATTGATGGCCCGGAAGGAAGGCTGGTGCTGTTCGCCCTTACTCGTGTCAACGGGGATCGTCTCGTAAGCGAGGCCCGCCTCCTCCAGAAAGAGTGCGATCTTCGCCGGGTTTGGGGTCGGGTGGAAATAGAATCGGATCACGGGCTACTCCTCGCGAGTCGCCAGGCCTTGCGGTTTTAGGGCGACCGTTCTAAAATAGCTCTTCGCCCCGGAGATGGCAAGATGGCACTCTGATCGCAGGCGTAGATGAAGGATGGCAAGGCCACGAGAATTTGACGAAGAGGCGGTACTTGATGCTGCTGTGCAGTGCTTTTGGGCGCACGGCTACGAAGCAACGTCCGTTCGCGATCTCATCGAGAAAACGGGGATCACAGGCGCCAGTCTCTACAACGCGTTCGGCGATAAGCGGGCGCTCTATCAAAGGGCGCTGGATCACTACGTCGAGGATAGCGTCGTAGATCGCATCCGCCGCTGCGAGGCGCTGGCGCCGCGCGAGGCAATTGGCGCCTTCTTCGCCGAGATCGTCCGGAGATCGCTCGACGACCACCAGCATAAAGGCTGCATGCTTGTGAATGCGGCGCTCGACGTCGCGCCGAATGACCCGGGCTTTCAAAGGATCGTCGCCGCCGTCCTCATCCGGGTCGAGCAATTCTTTCTCGGTCGTATCGAGGCCGGCCAGGTTGATCGCACGATCACACGATCGCTGGCGGCAAAGACCCTTGCCCAGCACCTACTGGGCGTCCTGATGGGGGTACGAGTCCTCGCGAGAGTCCGCCCAGAGAGGGCGCTGCTGGAAGGAGTAGTGTCGGGAGCGCTTGCTTTGCTCGACCGCGTGTAACGAAAGTCTGCATGGGAGTGAATTTGTAGGGGAACTCTACACGGGATCAAACGTCTAGCTATGGCCCTTATGTCTTTTCTTCGAATCGATTCCAAAACTCGAAAGCCGAGTGGTTCTGTGCCTGCACGAGCGCTTTCAAGCCGGTCGGATTATGTCAGATTAGCAGGGTTCGGAGTTAAATCGAAGCTTGCTGAAAAATCAGCAAGGGCAGACATACGGTCGCCGCGTTGAGGGCGAGGCGGCGCACTGATTTGTAGCGGAGTTTACGGCGGCCGATTTGGATACGCGCTTTCTGCGAGAAAGTCAGGACCCAGAGAATCAGGGCGAGCGAACCAGGAAGGGCGGTAACGACGACGAGATCGGTGACGACGCGCGCATGCGGCCACAGGACGACAATCGCGAGGATGAATAGGGCAGCGAAGATATCGGTGATGTTGAGCCAGGGATACCGGTCGGAGAGATACTGACGCGGGGTCCGCATTGTAGTGCGGCGATTATAGTGCGCGAAGGTCGGAGATGACCAACAGTTTCCGATTCCGAATGGAAGAGATCAGTTATCCGTCAAAACTTGTGAGGCTCGCACCAGTGAAACATCGAATCGGACTCCTCTCTTTGGTCTTGTCCGTTTGTTCGGCAATCGCAATTTCTTCGACTGGATTTGCCGCCTTGGAAAACAATCCGAGCGTAGCCGCCGCGCTAAAGGCGGCGATCGACGGCCCGCAGCGTTCTGCGGAAAATAAAGCGCGCGACAAATATCGCCATCCGTTCGAGACGCTGACCTTCTTTGGAATCAAGCCCGAGATGACGGTGATCGAAATCGATCCCGGCGGCGGATGGTACACCGAGATCCTTGCGCCTTTCCTCAACGACCACGGCAAGCTGTATGAGGTCGTCGGTAAAGGACCGGGCGCGAAAACCTTCGAGGACAAGCTCAAGGCCGATCCCCCAGTCTACGGCAAAGTGATCGTGCCTCCGCCCTCCGCTACAATCGTCGACGTTCCAGCGGACAGCGCGGACATGGTGCTCACGTTTCGCAACGTCCATAACTGGATTCCACGCGGCACCGCCGAGGATTATTTCAAAGCGTTCTACCGCGCGCTCAAGCCCGGCGGCATTCTCGGTGTGACGGATCATCGCGCAAGTTCGTCAGAGCCGCAGGATCCGAAGGCGACGAACGGCTACGTGCGCCAGGATTATATGATCCGGCTCGCTGAGGAGGCCGGCTTCAAGCTGGCAGGAACGTCCGAGATAAACGCGAATCCGAAGGACCCACGCGATCAGCCGGTATGGAATCTGCCTCCAACGCTGCGCCAGGGAGAAAAGGATCGCGCCAAATATCTCGCGATCGGCGAGAGCAATCGTATGACGCTGAAGTTCGTCAAGCCGTCGAAGTAATCGTCAGAGCGAGAACACAACCTCATCTGGGCGGCCCACCATTGGTCGGAACCGTCGATAAGTTTCAGGGGCAAGAAGCGCCGATCGTTATCTACTCGATGGCTACCTCAACGCCGGAAGATGCGCCATCCAGCCCCGGGGCGTCTCGACCGCGACGGGCGAATCGACGGCGATGATCCGCGGACCTAGGCAAATCGCGCCGGGATAGGGTTTGCCCGATTCTGCCGATTTTTGCCGAAAGAGAGATTCTCCGGGTCCGCGCGCGATCGCAAATCGCGCGCACGCGCGCGCTTTTCGAGCGATTCTCCGCGATGTCAGAAACCCTAAAGACTGAGGTGTGGAGCGCAGTCATTTCGAACTCTCAAGCGACTTTCAGAGACGCCCAGATGTTCGGGGTGGTTGCGGGGGCCCGAAAAACACAAACAGTGCACCTTCACCCATGGATGATCTTCCTCTAAAGACCTTGAATCCAAAGGATTTTCGATCGTCGAATAGGAGAACAACCGAGCTTCGATCCTGACCAAAAATGACCACGAATTCGGCCGTCAGCGAGATACGATTTCTTCCTCATATCCGGTTGACAGGGGTCCCCTGATTACCACGGCTGGCGCGTCCAGCAGGTCCACCGGCTACCCGTTCTGGACCGCGAAGTAAGCCACAAGGAAACTCGAGGGGGGGTCGCTTGTGGACATCTCTTGCACCTGCCTGAAAAGTTCCTGAATTAGGGGGTTGTGGCTCCTCAAAACTTGATCCGAGCGAATTCATTGGTGGTTTCGAACGTCTGGCGATAGCCTGCGGCGCACGGGGATGTCGCCCAGCGAGTCATTCCTGGTGGCCCGAAGCGGCGCACCGCGAACCCGCACTGCGCTGCTGTTCGAATCGATCGCGCTGCGTCATCAAATCGGTGTGGTGGTTCCTCAAAACCTCATCCGCGCGCACGGAAACGCGGGATACTCGCCGGGGCGCGCTCACGCGGTGGACTTCGAATCAAGAAAGCGATGCCGCGACGGTTACATAGCGGTCTTCTTGAGCCGCCCGACACGGAAGGCAGCGCGATGCGGTCACTCCGCGATAGCACTGACCGGACCGCGGACGGATTCTTCGATTGCTTAGGGCGGGCTGTGCTCGGCCGAAGCTGCGCCTGAGCCCAACCCATACCGTCGCAATCTGTGCAGCCCCGGATCGCTCGAGCTGGGCCGAACAGGACTGACTCTGCAGGCCAGCGTCTCCCTTCGACCGTTCCTCGTAAAGCTGCAGTGACCGAACGCCATGGCTTGATTGCGAAGAAAAGTCCGCCACGATCGCCCCGGCCGTCTGCTTCGAGCAGGCATGTAGCGCGATACGGTGGCTTGGGAGACGCTGAAACCCAGCATTAGAAGTTCACCATTAATCCGCGGCGCACGCCAGAGAAAGTTCTCACGGGCCATCCTTACGATCAGATGACGGACTTCGCTGGAAACCTTCGGACGCCCGCCGCGCCAAACGCCCCCGTGCCCTATATCGCCAAAGCGCTGACCAGCCCTCACGGCGCCAACGCAAGACTGTCTCGGGCTGGACAATGATCAGGCTGTCACGCCATTGGGGCCACCAGCGCGAGAACAAGATCCAAAACAGCCGATCCCAAAGGCGAAAGCACGGGCGACGAGTTCGGCTGCGCTCGAGCACTGCGATTTGATGGCGCAGCGCGATCGATTCCAACAGCAGCGCGGTGCGGTTCGCGGTTCGCCGCCTGGGGCCTCCGAGAATGATTCGCATGTCGCGATCCCCGTGCGCCGCAGGCTATCGCCAGCCAATCGAAATCACCAACCAATTCGCGCGGATCAAGTTGTGAGGAACCACACTACCCAAGAAAAGGATACTGGTCTCCCTTCCGACGATTGTTCACCCAATAGAGCGGCTGAAGGTTCCACAGATCGTCAGAACCCTTTGGATTGATATGGTCCACTTCCCAGCCAAACGCTGAGGTTTGACCATATACCGCGTAGCGCATGATTCCGCCGTAGGCGTCCATGCGCCATTCCGCCGGATCTCGACCAAGCATCAATTTTCCCTTTATCCATACCTGGAGCTTCAGCACCTCATCCACATACATTGGACAGGCCTCATCATGCGGTTTACGGAAACCGCTGCTAGGATTGCCAACTTTCGAGTGGGTCGTGTCTGCTGAAATTACAGTAGTCCAGCTACGCGACCATCGGCGGATTCATTGGCAGGCCGATATAGGTTCCGCCGACGCCCCATCGATACGATCAACATCTTGGGGCGTTTCACCTTTCAGACTACCACAATATCCAGCTCTGAGCGTCGTTTGCGGCATCGGCTGCAGCGGTAGTGGCGGCACGTCTAGCGGCGCAAGCGTGGCCTGTACAAGCTAGCCAATCGTCCAGATGCGTTCAGTCACGCCGGGGCTTACACGATCGGCGGCGGATCAAGTTTTGAGAAGGGACAGGATCAACGGCTTAAAATTTCAAACTGACCCACTACCCGAATCAGTTGACAGTTTCGACGATCATTTGAAATGCTTTGAAACCTTGATTTGTCCAAATTGCACACAGCTGAGAATATCTCTATCGTCCGATCGCCGTGACGGTCGGAAAAGAGTATCCGCGACGAGGATCAAGAAGGACGCGCTATATCATTGTTTTCTTCTCATGATGGGGATCTTGCTCGCGGATGGAACAGGATGCAGCTACCTACAGGGCACCCCTCCAAATGGCAAGATTTCGGTGCAAGCGGTTTCCTGGACGCTGGTAAAGAAACTGGCCGAGCCAAACGCCGGACTGAGTGGGCATAAGGTGACGATTCTGAATCCTACGGATCGGAGCGTCATAGCTTCGGGAACCACCGATAGCTCGGGCATTATCGAGTTCGAGGTACCTGCGGGAACGTACACTTTGCTCGGCGCGAGTGATGAGCCGCAGAGCGTTCAAGTCCAAGCCGGGCAAACGGTAAACTTCAAGTTGGTGGTACACTAAAGCCGTAGCCCGCCAGCCTTCTTTGCAACCTTTAGCCAGTCGATGCGGTGAAAAATGTCCTGTGTGTGGCGAATTTCTGATTTCTGGGGAAAACAGCAATTCGCCAGACGCACGCATGAATCCCACCCCCTCGAGCGATGCTCGGGCTTTGATGGGAATGCCGTGAGCGGCTACAATCCATCCGGGCGCGAGACCAATTGCCATGGAGTCGTTGTGAAGAGCGTTTCCAATCGCAGATCAGGCCGCTCGGCGGCAGTTCTATCGATTGCAGTCGCCGCAGGTCTGGCTGGCGGCGCGCGGCTTTCGACGATTGAGATACTGGCAAATGGGGAGTATTGAGGGCGCGTGATTCGATTGTTGCAACCGATTGTTGTGCTTCTGAACCAGACACGGTTGGGCAGCGTATTCAGTCACATTTATGACTTCGGCGTGCGGCGCATCGTAGCCGCTCTATCCAGACATCCCGCGGTATTTTGTATCCTTGGCACAGGCTCGTATTTCGAAGGGCATCCCACCTATGGGCTTTCAGATGTCGATCTCATCATCGTCTTAAGCGAAAAGGTTACCCGCGCCGACAGGGTCGTAGGCGAGATTGCTCACACCTATGAAAGGGTGCGGCGCATCTTTTCCTTCCTGGGGCCATGGGATGAGAGGGAAGCCAGCTTGATTTTTCTCTCAGAGGCCGACGCCGGCTTTCCGGTTTTGGAGAGATTTAGCGTACGGCACAAGCAGGCACCTTTGGTGCCACTATATGGCGAGCTGCCCAGCGACATCGTCAGCGGGGCGGTGACCACCAGCGGATTGCTGAGCGAGATCAGTACGCTGCTCCAACTATCTTTGGCGGCCGAACCGCGGCACGCGAGGCGGCTGGTGTTCTGGAAACGAATTTTTACCAAGCTTAGCGCGTTGGCGGAGCTGCTCGACCTGAAAGACTGGTCGAAAGAAATGCGGGAGCGAGTCGAACTGACCTTCCTTAACGAGGGCGACACGCCACTGTTTTTTCGCAAATGCGAGCCGGCTAGCCTGTTCGCGTTGCATCTGGCGCTGAGCCGCCAAATCTTCGACCTGATCGCACGGCGCGAACCCAGGATGAGGATTCAACCTGTCGTCCTGCCAGCGCACCCGCTACACCAAGAGCCGGTCTCGCGTCGCGCGCCGGCGCCTTTCTCGTCCGCCCTGGACCGGCCGAACGACCAGTGGTTTAGCATAAGGAACATTCCTTCGGCGCACATCGCGCTTGTCTTGGGTCTGCCTATCTCGGTCGATGAGTGCATACCATTGCTGGAGGTTCATCAGGCGGCCTACCATGGCCTGCAGCGCTTGCGTCATGCCAAACAGAGCCAGCCCGCGCCTGACGAGACTGCGCTCGTATCGGCCGACGGGTTCTTGTTCATTGCAATGCGCAAGCAGAGGCTCGTCGAGATCGTCCCTCTGGATCCTGTGCAGTTCGCCAATGTCTACGCCGCCGTTTTCGGGGATAGCCTGGAGTTCGAGATGCCGGTAAGTATCCTGGCCGAGCAGCAGGCGACAGCTGCGGCTATGTTTCGCGGGTTCGCACACATGTATCGCGTTGACGGCGGCATGGTTTCCAAACTCTCTCAGCCTTGCATCTATCGAGAGCACGACGCCGAGGTAATTGAGAGCGCCTTACGCCTGCTGCAAGCCCGCGTCGCATGCGCGCCCGAGTGGACATTAGTTGAGAGCTCGAGCCGTTTGTTTGAATATTTTCGGCAACGATACCCTGAATGCGAGTCCTTCCTGAATGAACTCGAGCGCTATCGGCGATGTTTGCGCGGAGATTCGTCCCTGGGTGAAGCGCCGGCCAACAACATTTATCGCTGTCTGCACCAGTTCATGTCCCAGGCTCTGACCGACGCTTCCACCATCACGGTCGATTCGCCACACAAGCACCTGGGCATCACCGTGGGAGTGATCACCCGTAACCGAGCCAGCGATTTGGAAGAAATGCTCGACTCACTAACCCGCCAGCGGCGCGCACCCGACGAGGTCCTGGTGGTCGATAATGGATCGACCGATCAGACTCAGGCGGTACTCGAAACGTTCCGCAACCGTCTGCCGCTTCGATGCCAATTTCTGGAGCGGGCGGATATTCCAGGTGCGCGGAACCTGGTCCTCGAGAACGCCGAACACGAGATCGTTTCGTTCATCGATGACGACTGTATCAGCGAACCAGAGTGGCTGGCTGCGATCGAAGCGGGATTCTTGCGCGCGGATAACATCGGTATCGTGGGCGGATGGATAGCGCACCAGCCTGCTTCGCGTCGTTCCACCGTCGATAGCTACTACCGGCTATTTCATCACGTTGAAGCCTGAGTGACCAAAGGGTATGCGATGATTATCGATCTGTCTGCCCTCGTGAATAGCGGCGCGCAGAGCCCAATTCCTGAACGCCCGATTCGCATGGGATTCTTTCTCTTCCCGAACAGCAACCTGGCCATACGAAAGCAATGCGCACGCGACGTTGGCATGTACGATCCCCTCGCTTCAAAAGGGGAAGACGTGGACCTGTGTTTTCGCTTGGCACTCAGTCCACACTGGGTGGCGTGGCGCGAAAATGCTGCGGTTGTCCGGCACAAGGGAAGACGTACTCTGTGGGCCCTTATTGAGCAGATGTGGGGTTGGGGATTGCACCTGGGCTATCCTTACGCGAAGACCGGCGTCCGCGGAGTGTTCCTGTACTTGTTAAACGGTCGCGAGAATACGATCGTGAGACGCTTCGAAACCGGTTACTTTCCGATTTTGGTGTGTGCGTTTGCGACCGACTTTTACCTCGTCAACGCCTTAGTGCTTCTGCTGATCTGGGCGGCATACTTCGGGCACATTTGGATAGGACTATCAGCTATCGCCGGACTGCTGTGGGCGGCGCCGCGATATCTACAAGATGTTAAGGGCCCAGGGCTGCGCCCCTGGGAGACCTTCAAGCTCGGGGTGGTGCATTACGTCGCCAATCTGGTGTTTACGACTTGTGCGTTTGGGGGCGCGTTGCGGCATCGCGTGATCCTCCTCCCTCGATCTTCAAGCTGGACGGCCCTGAATCGCCGCTAAACGCGATGCCGATAATATTGATGACCGAGGAATGCGCTCTCGCGGTGATCGCGGCGTCACAGATTTTGGGAACCGATTGGGCCGTTTTTGCGTGTCTGTTGCGAATTCCGACTCACGCGGCGGCCGGGGTCTGAAACAAGCCATTGCAGTGCTGTCGCCAGCGATACGAGTTAAGGTGTGCGAGCGGGGATGGGGGTGCGCTACTCCGCTGCGCCGGAGTCACCCGCGTCAGTCCGGAATGACAACGAAACTGGTTGTAAAACACCTTGTAGTCCTCGAGCTTCCGTTCGAGATCGGTCTGGTTCCAAAACCAAATCCGATCCAGATATTCGCGCCGGATGGTTCCGATCAGTCGCTCGACGAAAGCGTGCGAACGTGGGGTGCCGGGAACGGTCTTGATCTCATCGACTTCGAGCACCCGAAGGTTCGCTCGCCAGCGATGAAAGCGAAACAGCGGATCGTGGTCCGAGGAAAGGTGCCCGGGCAGAGTCTGCCTTGCGATCGCGCGGTTGAACATCCGGCAGACCCGGATACCGTCGAGATCGGCTGGAGCTACTCCGAAGCCGATGATTCGGCGGGTGAATACATCCATCACCACCATGACCCAATAGCTCTTGAGCAAAATTGATTCGGTGCGGAAGAGATCGACACTCCACAGGCGGTCTCTGGCGTTTCCGATTACCGCGAGCCAGGAGGGGCCACCGCTGTCGGCTCCCGGTCGATAGTATCGGATGAGAATACGCCGGACGACATCCTTGTTGAGCTCAATGCCGAAGGCGTTCGAGATTTGCTCGGCGATCTTGCGGCAGCCGAAGTACGGGTTGCGCCGTTTCATCTCGACCACCGCGTCGATCAGCTCTCGTGACGGGCCTCTCGGTCCTGGGCGGCGGCGTGGTCTGGAGCTGTAGAGCAGACTATATTTGTGTTTGACCAAAGCTCGATGAAGACGGAGGAGAGTCGAGGTCTTCAGCACCACGGCTATCTTGCCCAAGCGTCTGGGCGACACCAACAGTGTACAGAATCCCAGAATCAGCCGATCCCACGCGGTCAGATTCGGACTCCGGCGCTGCGAACGCTTCATGATGAGCAATTGGTGCTTGACCGCCAGCGACTCGGCCGCCACCGCACGAAAGCCGCCGGGACGGGCCAGCCGCGCCAGGGTCACCAGCAGGTGAGCAATCAGCCTCAACCACAACGTCATGCGGCGTCGGAGTTTAACGCTCTCCCACCGATTCGCAAGTCTGCGCTACGCGACCGTCCTGTGTCAGAATTAGCAATTCGCCACACACACATAGAGAACCGAGATCCAGTGAGATTCGATTGCGACAAGCATTGCCTAGTCGCGTTTGATTCCACCGGGGGTGTTTCGATTTTTCCGACAAACTGTGTTGCATCTCAGGGAGAGAGATCGAAGTGAGTCGATGCTGTTCATCAGTTGATCGCGGATCGAGACGGCCAACTCTTTCTTCTCTTGGTAGAAGGCGGTTTTGCGAGTCGGCGCGATTCCTGGGTGCGGCGCTACTGTTCCTTGCTTGCTCTACGACCGTAGCTTTCGCATGGGAGCAGGATGTCCACGAAGGTCTGACCCAATGGTTGGCGGAACAAGCTGGTTTTAGCGCCGATGAGGCCGTTCAAATAGGGCGTGGAGATCAGGAAATCGATGACAGCCGTTCGACCGATGCCGTAACGCTAGTAGAACGGGTCATGGTGACAGGCGATGTCGGCGCCTCCGAGCTGGTCCAACGATTACATTTCCCCTCCTTTGGCCCTATCCCGAGCGCTCCGGATGCAAGGAAGGTCACTCCGTTAAGCTTTCCGACGCGAGAAGCGGTCGAACATGAAATGGAGCTGCCGAATTCGGCGAAGCCAAACGATCGTGCGATGGAAGACTTTGGAAGGGCGCTACATCCTTTTCAGGACGGCTGGTCCCATCAAGGAGACCCCGACCCTCCAGCCGGAGGATTGCACCTCAATGAAAATCTCAGCTTCGGCCATCCGGTGAAGCGAGGCGGTTGGCTATCGCACAACGCCGATATCACTCATCTTCACGGAGACGATACGCTCGATACATCGCGCGAAACCTATTCGTTGCTGTGCAGATTTCATTCGCACCGCTCCGGAAAAAACGAGTCGCCGCCGGATTGGAAGGCCCTAAAGCCGGACGTAGTAACTTTCGCCTCGGCGGAAACGAAATCCGCCAAGCGCGATTGGTTTATTGCGCATGGATTCCCCGCAGATGAAGTGAACCGATTGGTGAGGGGCCTCTCGATCGAAGACGGCTATTTCGACTCGAGCTCCGCTATGCCGAGGACCACCGGAGCCGCTCCGTCGCACGGTCCACTTGCGCCTGAACTTGTGGAGCCCTACGCCACGGCTTATGGGTTTTTGCAAGCATGGATCGTTGAGTGGGATATCACGATGTCCGTGCGCCGATTTGTCAGTGTCAGCGATGTGTCGGACCAGCTAAAGGCTTCTGGTCTCGCGACCACTGAGGCAAGCGGCTGGTTGTCGAAATTTCTCACCGCATGGCTAATCGCCGATCACGGCTTGGTCAATCGCGATGGCCACGGCTGGCCTGGTACTGAAGGTTACCAGCTCCTTCCTGGCAGTCCCCAACAAGCCGAGCTGAAGGCAGCGAGTCAGAAGAGCTACCGGCCCCTCAAATTCAGCAAGCTGGAGGAAGCAATCAGGGGACAATTCCCCGGATCGATTTTCGACCTGGTCAGTTTGGCCCCGATCGTTCCCGGCGAAGCGCGGTGCGCAGTAATGTTCAGCTTTCGCCATACGCCGCATGATGGAATAGTGCTGCTGATGACGCGAAAAGATCACGTTTGGCGGATCACCAATTTTTTGTGGGTAACTGCCTGAGCGTTCATTCGAATATTGAGTCTCAGGATCGCGGGAAACGCGGATGCTGGACCAGCTGACGCAAAATGATCTCAGGCCAGGCGATGTTCTGCTACATCGTTCGTGGCATTGGATCGCGACTCTTATAAGAACTTTTGACGGCGGTGAGTTTAGTCACGCATCCATATATGACGGAGCCCGCGTTGTGGAAATGGATGTGCCCGGAATCGTCACGAAAACAGTCGAACAGATTCTCGACAGCACCGCCTACGTCCACGTGTTTCGGTTCAAGAGCAACGATGGATATCAACTTGGCAGCCAAAATTGTCCCTCCGAGCCGGTCCTCGAAAGGATAAAATACTATGTAAACTTGAAGCCGCGGCTGGCGTGGGGAACGTTTCCTATTCTAGGTGCTCTGACTCTGGTCCGCCGCGTAGCTCGTGAGAGACCCCTATTCTGTCAGATGCTTGACCGAATTGGAGCGCCTCTTTCGAGTTTGGTCGCTACGCGGCGCAACGCGATCACCTGCACCGAGTTCGTCTACCGTTGTTTCGCCGAGGCGGGTGAGGTGTATGAGCTGCGTATCATGAGTCGCGGTTCGACAACTCGGAACATCACAGCCGCCCGTGCCGCGAATCTCGAAGTCCCTGGAGTTCTTCAACGGGACAATTCGAACAGTGACTCGATTTCAGATCAGCGCGACCCGGCGATCGCCTGGAGGCCCGGCGCCGAACCCACATTTGTCACGGCCGCCGATTTTTGCAAAACCCCAAACCTTGTACGAGTCGGCGAGTTGTCGCGGACCGTTCGTCCATAGCTTAACGGCATGTAGCACTTAGACTCGCCGATCCTTCCCGAATTGGCAACTCAAGAGTGAAGTCTTTTAGCAAGAGCGATGACCGTTCAAGTGATCTCTTGATGTAGGGATCATCGTCCTGCGCAAGTTCTACCCGAATGCTGTGACCTTTCAAGAATCGCCATCCATTTCCGTCAAGATCAAATATTGTGTTTTTTTCCTCCTGGTCTATTCTGCGCACGCCTCGGTCAACCATTTGAGCCATGTCGTGCGACACATCCACATCATACAGCCGCGCGTTCAGCTGGAGCTCGGATCCTTGGCCGCTGTGCGTAACGGTCACCCGGGTCCGTCCTATCATGTTAAAATCATTGTCCAGCGCGCCAGTCTCGAAAGTTGCGACGCCTGGGCCACCCCCATAGCTCGTCGAAACGCAGTAATCTCCTGGTGGGGGCTGTAGGTTGGCGACGAGGAATGTCGTAATGGGATCGGCAAATTGTGCATTGAGGTTAGGGACAGCAAAGTTGGACGTATGCACTTTATGTTCGCAACTAGCCACAATCTTCAGCGTGTTAGGCGCAAGCAGCGCGAAGGAGTCCTCTTCGTAGCGAGGCCCCGGTTCGTCCCTGTTAACGCCTATAGCGACTGCATTTGACGGACAAATCTGGAGCGACGCAGTGACATCGAAACGCGGGCGATTCTGACCTGGGTCGCCCGGTGGGACTGCGAAGTAGTCGAGGAAACGATTCAGCCGCGTATTGATTCCCACCTGGTATATTCCTGGCGGATCTTTATTCAAGTCGCCATCGTAGTCGGAGTACATACATACATGATGCCCTGACCCGCACATGTCGGCCCATTCCTTTGCTTTGTCCGAAACAAAATGAGCGTAATCGCCATAATACTCTTGCACGGGGTAGTTAGGAACTGCTTTCTTTAAACGTTCCACCATCCTGCGATGCTCGACGCCTGTAAAAAGCGGATCAGTAAAAGTGCCAGCGCTGAAAACCGGTACCGGCTGAATGCGGTCAGGACCCGACGAGCTCAAATGAGAGAAAAAAGCATTTTGGTAGTAGGCAGAGCGGTCGAAAATCATCGCCGGCGCTACCGTGTTCACGAACACCGAGCAGGAGTGATCGATTGGTATCGGCGAGTTCAAGCATACGAAGCTCTCGTTAAATTCCGGCGTGTAAGTAGCGTGAGAGGAAAGACCCGGAAGTGGGACACCGAAAAGGCCCTGTAGAAAGAAGGCCTTCAGTATCGAATGCTTTTCGAA
This sequence comes from Binataceae bacterium (SeqCode), assembly GCA_963789715.1. Lineage (GTDB taxonomy): Bacteria > Desulfobacterota > Binatia > Binatales > Binataceae > Binatus. The sequence continues at coordinate 22,693 of CAWBLQ010000001.1, forward strand.
GCCGAATCGAGTCTGGCAGCCACTAATCTCGCCAGAGTCGCATCCATGAATGTCCGGCAATGAATCGCGATAGTGCCTTCCGGTCGGTACCAACGAATAGAGGAGATCTGTCCAGCCATACAATGGCGCAACTGCCACAATATGCATCGATCTTCCGGCAGGACTCTTCCACACCGGATGAGTGAGCGCGAGCCAGGCGAGGCCTCCGCCCATAGAACCTCCTGTCACTACTATCTTTGTCGGGTCAATGTTGAAGTACTTGTCGTCTGCCAGCAGACCAGTGAGGTATTGCAGGTCTTTGAGTTCGTACAGACGAGAGTTGATCTGGGTTTCTCCCGTCGAGCCTTGGCCAATAGAACTCACAAATCCTCTGGACGTGTAGTTCAGCACCACATAGCCACGAGCAGCGAACCAGGCATTATTGTAGTGCCATCTCTCATCGGTCTGGTTTACGAGGTTCAAGGGCTCGATATCGGGCGCCTCCCACTGAGTCTTGTCGCCCCAGCAGCATCCGTGCAGCATCACGATCAAGGGGTAGCCGCTGGGCGGCGGCGCCAACTTGTGATCGGGAATCGAGACGTCGGCATCGAGGGCAATGTCGCCGTTTCCGTCTGCACCAGTGCCTTGCTCTGCTTTTGCTTTTATGGGTTGCTCGTCATAATCCAGATACTTTTCCGGCACCGCTACAGCATTCTTTGCTCCTTCGTTCGCTGCTCGTCCGCCGACGCCGACTGGCGGCAGCCCATCGTCGCAGAAAGTATATGGCAGTGCTGGACCTTGAGGTGTGGTGACAGCGAATTTCGTTACGCAACTGTTCTTCAAGGAGGCGAGGTCAGCACGAGCCGGTGTAGCTATCGTACTCGCCGCCAGACCAATCGCGATCGCGAAGAGCTTGCGGGCAAAAGTGACAAAGATGGTCAACCGGGGCTCGCGACCCCCTTTACACTTCGCGATAGTCATAGTTCCTCGATTGACTGTTTTTTCGAACAGGATCGTTTCCGCGATTCGCAGCCACAAGACCGCGCTCGCCCGTTCCGGTCCGCGCGTCACTTAGTGTGACCATCACCCCGTTTCGCGGACGCATGGCAAACGTGATGCGCGGCTCAATCACCTGTCCCGGAACGAGGCCAAGTCGGTAACGTTGCAACACAGTGGCGACGATCAAAACCATCTCGACCATCGCAAAATCGTCGCCGGGACACTGTCGCGGACCGCCGCCGAACGGAAAAAACGAGAACTCCGGGCGTCCCTGCGAGCGCCCAGGTGCGAATCGTTCCGGGTCAAAGCGGGTTGGATCGTCCCAAATGTCGCCGCGCCGCTGAGTCAGGTAGGGGCTCATGAGTATTGTGCCACCGCGTGGAATCCGGAACCCGCCAATCTCGTCCGCGTCAACGGCGGTCCGCAGCATCATCCACGCAGGCGGGAAAATCCGCAGCGCCTCCTGCACCACCATCGTCGTGTAGCGCAACTTCGGAAGCTCGCGAAAGGTTGACGCACGACCCGCCAGATTAATCCGCAGCTCGTCCTTCAGTTTCAGCTCAACCTCAGGGTTGGCGGCGATCAGATACCATGTCCACGCCAGCGCAACCGCTGTAGTCTCGGACGCAGCGCCCAGAAACGTTGCTACCGCGTCGCGAATCTGGGACTGAGTGAGCTTTACCTTGTCCGGCGCATCTTGCGCATTAAGCAGCGCCGCGAGCAAGCACGAGTTGCTGCCTTCGGAGCGTTGCGACGGTTCGGTGATCTGCTTCACGATCCGCTCGATGGTGCGAGACGTGCGGCCGAAACGACGATTGCGCGAGGTCGGGATCAGCTCGGGAATCGTATACAAGCGGAAGAGACGGTGGTTGAAGTGTTCGAACAACGCGGTCATCGCGTCGGCGAGGGTCGCTGCCTCGCGCGAGAGATCGGTTCCAAAGAAAGCGCGCCCGGCGATTCTGAGCGTGAGTAAGGCCATTGCACGCGCGATTTCCAATGATGTGCCGTGCCCGGCAAGACCGGCCCAACCAGCCACCATCGACTCGGTTTCGTCTGTTATGTGCCCGGCAGCTTGCACAAGAAGGTCGCGATGCAGCGCTGGCTGGATAAGCCTGCGCTGCCTCAACCATAACTCGCCTTCGGTGCTAAGCAGACCGTTACCACCACCTAATTGAAAAAGCCGGACGACGCGGCTCTGGCCGACGTAATTTCTGCTGTGGTCCTGCAGAACGTGCTTTATGTGTGCGGGATGGGTCAACAGCCATGCTTTTGAAAAGCCGGCTCGCAGTTCGACCGCGTCGCCGAGAGTCGCGGCGTAAGAGAAGAACGCCAACGGATCGCGCCGTAGGTCGCCGAAAAAGCGCAGCAGCGAGAGGTAGCGCACGCTGGGCTGATTTCGGCGCGACCGCCAGTATGTCTTGCTCGTGATCACGTATGCGCCAGATGGCTAGAGTTCGCGAGCTAACCGCGCCCGGCGTCGATCGCGGCTCGACTAAGTGGGAGTGGCTCGGGTTCGGCACTCATATTCGTAAGAGTGATCGAGATCGAATGGTCGTCTCCGTCCAGATGTATCTCGGATGGAGATAGTCCAGCCGATGTAAACAGGTAGCTACCGGGAGCGCCGCTGAATGAAACGACGCCATGCTCATCGGTTCTCAAATCGGCTTCATATCGCCACGAAGCCAGTAGCTCTTCGAGACGCAAGTACGATGGCTTCGGGTTGAATTCGCTGTCGAACAGGCCTCCTGACTCGGTGAAGGCGTGCTCGTCATAAAAGTCCCACCAGTTAATCGCGCTGACCTGCGGATTGCCGTAAGCGATAGTGAACACGCCTTCAAGGTAGTCTGCCTGCGTCTTCGGATTAGCCGGCGCGTGCCAGAAGCTTTCACCCCTTTCCCCGCGGTTCGAAGAAGGGGCCGCAACCTCGGTGATATGAATCGGCTTGCCCAGCCGAGCGTACCGCTCCAACACCGTCGCAAAGCGAAACAGGTCGATCGCCGGCACCTGCACGCCTCCCGTCACATCGACCCAGCATCCGCTATAGAATTGGAGTCCGATAAGGTCGTACGGTACGCCGGCCTGCATTAGTTGCTCAGCCCATCGGTACGGATCGTCAGAGGACTTATCTATTCTGCCTGCGCTGAAATAACTGATAAGAGGATAGTGTTTCAATGACACGTCCTCGCCCAGCGGGAGCGCGAGATTGACTATCGTGTGGCTCTCGGGCGCGATACGCTTCACTTCCGCGGCGGCGCTACGCACGACGTCGGTCATTGCGTCAGTGTCGAGTCCCCAACGAGCCCAGGCCGCATGGCCCTCGTTACTCACTTCCCATATCTGCACTTGATGCCGGTAACGGTGCGCCATCGCGTCGATATATTGTTTGAGGGCGGCACGCACCGCTCCGCCATCGCCGCGCTTCGGCTCCATCCATGACGGCGTCCAGGCATCGGGAAACCAGACCATTGCGTGACCGCGCAGGGTGAATCCCAGCTCGTGCAGGTTGCGGGGCGACGACTCCTGGTCGAGCCGGGTGAAATCGAAATTTCTTTCTGTCGGCTCCATTCGCATCCAGTCTAGGTGGAGGGTCGCATAGTTCAAACCGGCGGAAACCATCCGATGGATCGTTTGCGAATCGTACCGTTGGTGGTAAGCGCCAAAAAGAAAGTCGGCTTTCTGCTGTCGTATGTGTACTGGATGGTTTATGAGCGGCTGTTCTCTTGGGTCGACAACCCTGACACGCATCGTGATCTGCCGGTTGCGACGGATCGAGTCGCGGGACTCGGCAAGTATCTCTTCTTCCGAGGCAAGGATAGCAGCGTTCAGCGCGCGGTAGGCCAACGCAGCGCGGGCACGCGCTTGTTGCTCGCGCACAATCTCATCCATCAGAGCTTCCGCGAGCTGAAGATGTTCGCGCGCCGGCGTACTCGCAATCCGTCCGCCGTTGTGGTCATCGATCCAGCGGCGTAATTCCACCATCCGCGAAAGGGCCAACTCGGGCACCAGTTCTATTACGGTGCTGCCGTCTCGGGCGGGGCGGTAGCCGCGGCCCGAGTTGTCGGCTCTGAGCAACACTTTGCCAAATCCTGGCGCCAGCCAAAGTATGTCGAAGCTCGACAGCTCTCCCGCGCGAAGCGCCACCCGGATCGAGCCCACACCGTGTTGAATTCCAAGGCTTGGCGCCCCACCGGAGTCGCGCGCGATCAGCGCTGGGCGCCAGGTGCGAAAGAACTCAGCACTTCCCAGCTCGCGTCCATCTACGTCGAAGGCAACTATCCTCAAATCAGAATAGTCGTAGCGACGCACCCATAGGCTTAGTGCCAGCAGCACCAGGTGGTCGAACAGGAAAGAACTGATACGTGGGATCAGGAGCGAGACTGCGTTGACGATGCTAGTCTTCCATCGAGAGTTGGGCCCGGGCACACGCAAGTTTTTTCACTTTGCCTCGCCTAAAGCAAGGTGAACTGCAGGGCCTTGGTCCTCGCCTATCCCACCCTCGGGAGTTGGCATGGAAGCCTACTTTGGGTATAAGGAAGGGTCCAACCCGCCACCTAAAGCTGAGGGGTTCTCCGGCAATGAGCGAGGTGATCACAGCGCACGGCCCGTCCGGCGCCAGCGTGTTCGTTGGCCGCGAGCGCGAGATGGCTGAACTACGCGCCGGCTTCGAAGACGCACGCTCGGGCCGCGGTCGCCTTTTTCTGCTCAGCGGAGAACCGGGGATCGGCAAGACTCGGGTCGCGCACGAGCTGGCATCGATAGCAAACGCGCACGGCGCCAGCGTGGCATGGGGGCGATGCTGGGAGGGCGGCGGTGCGCCTGCATATTGGCCGTGGGTCCAAGTGATGCGCGCTTGCTTCGGAAGCGTAAATCGCGATCGCTTTGCGGCCCTGGCCGGCGAGGGCGCGCAAGACATCGCGCAGATTGTTCCCGAGTTTCGTCAGTGGTACGCGGTGCCCGAAGTCCCCGAAACGCAACCGTTGGCGGCGGAGCAGGCGCGCTTCAGACTCTTCGAGTCAGTGGCCGCACTGCTCAAGAGCCACGCGCAAACTGAACCTCTGGTCATAATCCTCGACGATCTGCACGACGCTGACCAGCAGTCATTGCTGTTACTCCGCTTTGTCGCGCGCGAGCTACCGAGCGCGCGTATATTGATCGTCGGTACCTATCGCGACGCCGAAATAAGACGTTCCCCGGCGCTTGGTCGGTTGGTGGGCGCCATAATCCGCGAAGGTCATCAGCTCCCATTGATGGGACTCGGCGAATCCGAAATCGCCCGGTTCGTCCGCGATGGCGCGGGAGCGATACCGAGCAAGAAGTTTGTGACAGCACTTTACCGGGCGACTAGTGGTAATCCGCTCTTCATCGACGGCGTCGTGCGGCTGATGGTCGCGAAGGGCAAGTTCGGCAGCCAATCGATCCGGGCGGACAGCCCGGAAATACCCGATGGGGTGCGTGAGGCGATTCGTCGCAACCTCGATTCGCTGTCTGCCGAGACCCGTTCCGTCCTTGTCACAGCGGCCGTGCTAGGGATCGAGTTCGACCTGAGCGCGTTAGCGCGCGTTTCGGCCCTGTCACCCGAACAAATTCACGACTTTGTCGGCGAGACTGTCAGATCAGGGATCCTGGTGCCCGCGCCGGACGCGCCTCAGAGCTACCGATTTTCTCATGCGCTCGTCCGCAACGCTCTATACGACGACCTTTCCCCATCCGCGCGAGTCAGTTTGCATGCGAGCATCGCGCAGGCCCTCGAACAGAAGTATCAGACCGAGCTGGACCCGCATCTGGCTGAACTGGCCCATCACTTCACCCAGGCCGCGGGTCTGCTGGGGAGCGAAAAAGCAATCGACTATTCCATCCGCGCCGGCGAGTCGGCCAACGCGATCTTCGCGTATGAAGATGCCGTCGAGCACTTCAAGGCGGCACTCGAGATAATGGAGCGAAACTCCGAGGCGCGAGAAAGCCGCGCGGCTCTGCTGGTCAAGCTCGGCGATATCGCCGTGATCACCGACCGGGCGCTGGCCATCGCATGCTTCGAGAGAGCCCTGCAACTTTACGAAGGACTTGGCCGGGCGGAATCAGTGGCGGGTGTACATTCCCGCCTCGGCTCAGCGCTCTGCTTACTTTCAGACGTGTGGGATATTCCGCGCGCATTCGAGCATTTTCGAAAAGCCGAGGAGTTCCTCAGCGGCCGCCCGGAGTCGCCCGCACTCGGAGATCTCTATATCGGTATCGCGACGGCCTCGGATCATATCGTCGATATTCAGCGAGGGTTGGACGCATCTGCGCGCGCAATGGAGATAGGCGAACGCCTCAAGAACGACAAGATTTGGACCAACGCGGCAGTCCAGCACGCCAGCAACCTGTTGCGCAGCGGGCGATTGAAAGAAGCCTATAACCTGTATGATGCAGCGTGGGAGAAGGCTAATCGCCTGAACGATGTAACTCAGGCCGCGTGGCTCGGCGGCTACGCCCGAATGGCGTTGGGGGATCCGCTCGACGCGCAGCGCTGGTACCTCCGCGAACTGGACAAGCCGCGCATGGCCCATGCTCCGTTCCAGCGGCAAACTCTGCAGGGCTCGCTCGCGATTGTGCGCGCGCAGGCGGGTCAGACAAGCTCAGCCGCGGAACTGGCGGATAATAGCCGGTCTGGTCTGGTTAACGGCATAATCGATCTTTTTCGAGGCGAGCGAGGCCATGCTGAGCAAGTCCTTTCTGAGGGACATGACCGTGCTCAGCGAAGCGGCAGTCGCGACGAGCAATTCAATTTCCTACTTTTTCTGGCGAATGTCGAACGTGCGCGCCACCACTATGACCGCGCCGAAAAACTACTCGAAGACGCGATCGGACTTTGTCCGGATGGCCGCCATTGGCTGTGGGAGATGGAGGCGCGGCCGAACCTTGCGCTTGTGTGCGTGCGTCTGGGCAAGCTTCAGCGAGCCCGCGAACATCTCGCTCGCTGTCGGCAGATTATGGCGGCTGGAGAGGACTGGCGCGGTTTGGTCGGGCATGTTGCGCGCTCAGCAGCAGTGCTCGCTGCGGCAGAGGGACGACCCGATGAAGCGGAGGTGGAGTTTGCGGATGCGGTCAAAGTATTTCGTCGCTACCACACCCCGTACGAAGAGGCGGCGACCCTGCGCCAATGGGCCCGGGTGCTGGCCGCTGCGGTCAATCGCGGCCGCGCCGCCGAGAAGTTCGATGCCGCGGTCGAAGTTTACCGGAGCGTGGCTGCAGCTCAGGACTGGCTCGAACGGGTCGCGGCGGAGCGCTCTCGCGTCATCCCACCCGACGCCGTGACGAGTGTCATGTCGGGTGCGAGGGCAGACGCGACGAGTCGGGAGAAGGAAGTCCTACTCCGCAAAGAAGGCGACTTCTGGACAGTCGCATACGCTGGCACCGAGCTACGGATGAAGGACATCAAAGGGCTTTCCTATCTTGCCGTATTGATCAGCCATCCCAACCAGGAGTTCCACGCGCTCGACCTTGTCGCAGACGGTGCAGGCGATGGCGCCGGCGATGAGTCTGATCGATCAGTTACCAATGTTCGGGGCAAGCGGCTTTCAGCTGGGGCCGTGCGTCGCGGCCTCGGCGATGCGGGCGCGATGCTCGACGCTTCGGCCAAGTCCGCGTATCGTACCCGGCTTACTCAACTCCGCCAAGAACTCGAAGAGGCAAAGGAACTTGGCAATCTCGATCGCGCTGAAGCGGCAGAGAATGAGATCGAGAAGGTCTCGCGGGAGCTCGCCCGCGGAGTGGGACTATTCGGCCGCGACCGGCGCGCAGTTTCGGCCAGCGAGCGGGCACGCCTCAGCGTGACCCGGGCGATCAAGGCCGCGATCGAAGCAATCGCCAGGAAGAACCCTTCTCTGGGGCGTCTTCTTTGGGACGGTGTGAAGACCGGGACGTTTTGCTGCTATGTCCCGGAGCAGCTGCGTTCTAAACCTTCGCCGCAGAGTGCTGTTACGAGTGAGCACAGTCCCGAAACGAGTTCCATAGATGCCGTTGCAGCGGCCGCTGTTGCGGAGCCCGGGGATTTGAGTGCTCATGCCGCACCGGACGGCACCGTTACAATATTGTTCTCCGACGTGGAAAACTCGGCCGCACTTTTCGAGAGACTGGGCGATCTCCGAGCCCAGGAGATTCTGAGAGCCCACAACGCGATTGTTCGTGAGCAGACGGCACTTCAAAATGGATTCGAAGTCAAATCGATGGGCGACGGCTTCATGATCGCTTTCTCGAGCGCCCGACGAGCCCTGCTTTGTGCTATAAACATTCAAAAGGCGCTAGGCGCGTATTCCGAACAGAACAAGCAGGAGCCGATCCGGGTGAGAATTGGATTGCACGTCGGAGAAGTTATACGCGAATCCGAAGATTTCTTCGGCAAAGCAGTAATTCTCGCTGCTCGGATCGCCGCGCGGGCTCGTGGCGGGGAGATCCTAGTCTCGTCGACCCTGCGCGACCTAAACGAAAGTGCTGGTGACCTGCGCTTTGCTGGCGCGGGAGACGCGCAGCTCAAGGGCTTCTCTGGAACCCATCGCCTTTACAAGGTCATTTGGTAGTTCAATGGTTCTTCCGGAGGTCCGCAGTCTGATCACGCGGATGCCCCGCAACCGTTCAAAGCTTCTTCACGGTGGCATCAGTCGAGCTTGCCGCTCGCAACTGGTGTCAACGCCGGTTGAATCTTGACCCGCTTTGTCGGGAGGGCGCCGAAGTAAAACTGACCCACCCTCTGGGTGTTCCGGACAGGGGGAGTGCGAGGGGGACCTTCCCCCTCGCCGCACCGTGTAGTGCTTCGCGGTTTTTTGTTGCGGGGGCCGCGTTGAATCCGTGTCTGCTGAAGGCACGCCCCCGGGGCCTCTTTGGTTACCTGTCTCAATCAAGTGAGCTATTCTACGATGAAAGAAATGCTAACGAAGGACGGACACGGCTCCGAGATTTGGCCGAGGCAGAAGTGAAGCTCATTCGATTCGACAACGCGACCGGGGAGGGAATCATCGGGTTTGATCCTTGGCGAACCTCGGGACCGGAGTATGAAGCTAACCCCGATCTTTGGTACGCAGCCCTGACCGTAAGCGGAAAGCGGATTTTTCAGTATGGTTGTCCTTGCGGTACGTGCGGTATCACGTTCAAGAAGATCGCCTCTCCCGCCAATCGCGTTAGCGACGCAGAAGCGGCAGACCTGCTCGGCGCACTCGATCACGTTCCCTCGGAGTTCGCGCTAAGACGGCTCGCCCGCATTCTCCCTAGAGGCACGTATCATCTAGCGGTGATTGAGACGCTGGTTCGGCTGGTCGCACCGGGCGCGCCGGATGATTATTTTGCCACAGACGTAGTGCGTCTTTTCGGGCTTGAAGCTCCCGAATACGAGAAGCCTCAAGACCCAGGCACACCTTACTATCGGCTTGGATCTGATCATGAACTGTCAGTCCCATACTCAGGAGGAGAGATTCCCGTCATTCGCTATAGCTACCCGGCAGGGGTAACCAAGACGCTACTGACGCAGATCGCTATGCCACTTCAAGATCCAGCGACTCTGGACAGAGATCGCGTGGAATACTGGAAGTCGAGATCCCGGGCAGGACAGTCACTCACGGCGTTCGCTGTGTCCGTGCTCGACAACCAGGCGCCGGCCAGCTGGAAAGGCGACAAAGATTACCCATACGAGGGCCAGATGCTGCTGACGCACTGCCTGCTAGATGGACATCATCGAGTACAAGCCGCATCCGAGACTGATTCTCCCGTGCGCATTCTCACACTGCTTGCGCCGTTTGCATCGACCGTCGGTTCCGACTTCGATTTCGCGATGGTTTTCGAAAGGCTGGTCGTTGAAGTCCCAGCACTGAACTGAACGTCAATGCTGCTTGGCGATTTTGCCTGGAGCAGAGAGTACGCCAGCCTTGCGCTTGTCCTTGAGTCTGAAGCTCTCGCCGTTGATGCTGACGATGATCGAATGGTGCAGGATACGATCGAGCATCGCCGCAGTGAGCACAGTGTCGCCGGCGAAAGCGGTATCCCAACTGCCGAAGGTGAGGTTCGAAGTGAGGATCATCGAGCCGCGTTCGTAGCGCTGCGCCCCTACCTGGAAGAACAGGTTAGCCTGCTCGCGACTCATTGGCAGATAGCCGATCTCGTCGATGATCAGCAGCTTGTAGGCGTTGACCGCGCGATGCATGGCTTGTCGATAACGGCCCTGACGCTGCGCGGCTTCCAGCATCAGCACCAGGTCGGCAGCGCTGAAGAAGCGAGTCTTGTAGCCCTTCTGAGTAGCTAGATAGCCGAGTGCGATCGCCAGATGGGTCTTGCCCACACCCGAGGGTCCGAGGAATACCACGTTCTCCGCTCGCTCCACGAAAGCGAGGCTCGCCAGCTCCATGATCTGCTTGCGTGGGGCGCCGGTGGCGAAGCTGAAGTCGTACTGATCGAGGGTCTTGATCGCGGGGAAGCCCGCGATGCGCGCGAACATCTCGCGAGCGCGCGCCCGTCGTGACTCGCGTTCGGCAGTCAGCAGTTCCTCGACAAAGTCGGTGAATGAGGTTTGCTTCTCAGCCGCCTTCTGCGCGAGCGCGGTGTACTGTGCGGCGACCCCGCCCAGCCGCAGTTCGTTGCATAGCTCCACCAGGCGCTGATGTTGAATGCTCATCTGATCTCCGGGGCGATCAGTTCTTCGTACACCTGCAGCGAGTGTTGATAGCCGCGCGGTATCGATAGCGGAGGTTGCGAGCGAGCAGGCTGAATCAGTCCGGGCCATGGCGTGGGCATCGGCTGCAGACGCTCGCGCTCCAACTCGAGGCGCACCAACGGGACCTCGCCGGTGGTCGCATGCACCCGCGCGTTGGCGACCTCGCGCAGCCAGGTTCCGGCTCGCGCGTTGGCCGTATCGCGATCGACTTTGAGTCCTTCGGGACTGAGCTGACTTGCCAGCGGCACGTAAAAGCTGGCGCGCAGGTAACGGATGAAGCGCTCGACCTTGCCCTTGGTCTTAGCCCGATATGGCCGGCACAGGCGCGGCACGAAGCCATGGTGGTGCGCGAAGTCGAGGAAGGTGGAATTATAGCGATGCAGCCCCGGCCCATAGCGATCCCGATCGCTTACCACCGTGCGCATGTTGTCGTACAACACCTCGCGCGGAATGCCGCCGAAGAAGTAGAACGCGCGCTCATGGCAGCCGAGCAGCGTCTCCAGCCGCTCATCGGTGACGAACTCGACGTAGGTCGCCCGGCTCCATCCCAACGTCGCGATGAACACCGACAGCCGGTCGCACCCGCGCCGGATAGTCGCGAAATCAACCTGCATCTGACGCCCTGGGTCGGTCTCGAACCGAATCAGTGGCTCCGGCTTGGCCAGTGGTCGCAGCGTGGCGAGGTGATCCTTCAGGATGCTGTACCCGCCCGGATAACCGAGGCCCCGCAGCTCGCGCAGCAGCACGGTCGCCGGAATCCAGTCCGGCGCGGCGGCCGTCATTCGCTCATCGATGTAATGCTTGTATGGGTCAAGCTTGCTAGGTCGTGCTTCACGCTCGTACCGCGGTAATCCTTCGACCCGCAGGTAACGTCGCACCGTGTTGCGTGACACATCGAGCATCCGAGCTATCTCGCGAATGCTCTTGCCTTGTCTTCTCAAGACCCGGATCTCCACCGTTTCCTCCGCCACCAACATGAGGTCCTCCGCTAAGGAGTACCCCACGTCGGCGTGGGTCAATTTTCAATCGGCGACCCTGGGTCAGTTTTGCATCGGCGGCAACACTGGTCCCGGCGCCAATCGCAGAGCTGCCCTCTTATGTGTCGCGGATCAACAGAGAGTAAATCGCACACGTTGTTGAAGGAACAGAGGGCTTTGCTCTGGTCCCTGAACAACCAGAACTCGGCTTCGACAAATTCGCACCTTCTGTAGAGGGAGGTCTGAAACAGGTTTCTCTGAAAGCGGTTGACCGCTTCGCAAAGAACAGCGGCCATGAGGCGGCGAAGCGGTTCGATCTCAGTGTCCCGGCGATGTTTTCCGCGGATTTGCCATGATCGAATCAGTTGGGGTCGAAGCTTATGGTGGGAGGCGCAGACATCCCGACGGTCGGGCTGTTGTTCAGATTTCAGTATCGAGTTGATACCTGGACTAGCCATTGAATCCTCCTTCACGTCGGAGCCGAAGATGAAAGAACACGGTCTTGCTCACGATCGTTCAAGACTGGCAGGATTTTCGGAGCCGCCAGTGTGGTGCCGTAGCAGCATGTACGCTGGAATTGTCGGGGCGTCATGCCGACGAGACTCCCGAAAACCGTTGTGAAGTGCGCCTGAGTCTGGAATCCAACTTCGAGCGCAATATCCACAATCTTCGTCTTGCCTTGACGCAGAAGTTCCTTGGAACGATTGATGCGCTCGCGGAGTATAAACTGATGAGGTGTCAGATCGGTGCTGTGCTTGAACAGTTTGGAAAAGTGCGATTGGCTCATTTCGGCGAGTCCCGACAGTTCATTAACCTCGAGCGGCTTGTCCAGATTCCTTCTGATTCGTTCGACGACGCGCGCCAAGCGAAGAGGAGAGATGCCGAAAGCATTTTCGCGTGGGTCGCGGGATGCACTTATGAAGGCATCGGCCAATTTGCAGGCCAACTCGTGCGTAACCATCTGCGCCTCCAGGACCAGAAGGTTCACATTCTCGTCCTGCACGCCGAGTTGAGCTGAACGCAGTTCGTGGCAAACCGCTGCGCGAACTCGGGGATGCTTGTTGGCGGCAATCGAGGCGCCGATGGCGCAGGAACAAATCAGTACAGCACGCTCGACGCGACCACGGTTGATAGCAGAGGCGAGTCGATCGGTCGCGGTATGATATGAGCCCCGAACGATATCGCAAGCACACACATCTTCGACCGTATGGCTTTGGCCTCTGAATCTAACCTTCAGAGCTTCCTTGAAAATGATCCCGCTGCTGTCCGAACCTATGCCTATCCGCACGATTTATCCCTCCATCGTTGCTCTCTCGCACGGTAGAAAGTTAAGGAGATTTGGGTTTAGAGTCGTTATCTTGTAGTCCTGTTTTGGTGTAGAAAGGGTTCCTATTCGGTCTATCGGATCGGGGAAGCTGGAGAGGAAAAACCTCTCGCAAGTGCCGATTATGAAAGAGTTTCCGCCATTCCGGCTCGACACCGCCAACCAGTGTCTGTGGCGAAACAGGACGAAGGGAAACGACGAGCGCATTCTGCTGACGCCCAAGGCGTTCGGGGTGCTGCGTTATCTGGTGGAGCACGCCGGACGGCTGGTTACGCACGCTGAACTGCTCGATGCGGTTTGGCCAAATACTCACATTCAACCGCAGGCCACAAAAAAGCTCGTCCTCGATCTCAGAAGCGCGCTGGGCGACCGGGCAAAGAAGCCTCTGTTTATCGAGACCCTGCACCGGCGCGGGTACCGGTTTATCGCTGCGGTAAGCGAGGGCACCGGGGCTAAAGCTGCTCTTCCGTCAGCGTCGGCGCCAGGCAAGCTGGTTGGAAGAGAACGAGAGTTGAGCGAGCTCCGCGATTGCCTTGGGAAAGCATTGAGCGGCGAGCGGCAGATTGTGTTTATCACGGGAGAGCCGGGCATCGGCAAAACCGCGCTGGCCGACGCGTTCCAGCGCCAAGCGGCGGCCGTACCTGGCCTGCGCATCGCACGGGGGCAATGCGTCGAGGGCTACGGTGGCAAAGAAGCCTACTACCCAATGCTGGAAGCGCTGGGTGACTTGTGCCGCGGCCCCGGCGGAGAGTCAGTCATTCAAACCCTAGCAGCGCAAGCGCCTATGTGGCTGGTTCAATTTCCCGGGTTGGTGAAACGCGAACAGCGCGAAATGGTGCAGCGTGAGATCCTGGGGGCCACGCGGGAACGCATGCTGCGCGAGATTGGCGATGCACTGGAAGCGATCACTTCGGCAAGTCCGTTGCTGTTGGTGTTCGGGGATTTGCTGTGGGTGGATCCCGCCACGGTCGATCTCATCTCAGCGCTAGCGCGCCGGCGGGCGCCGGCCAAACTGATGCTGATCGCCACCAAGCGTCCGGTCGATATGGTCACCCCCGAGCATCCGTTGAAGGAGGTCAAGCAGGACCTGCTGCTGCATGAGCTATGTCGCGAGATCAATCTGGAACCACTGAGCGAAGCGGAAGTAGCTGAATACCTCGAGGCGGAGTCGTCGGGAGCCAGGGTTCCGGAGGGCCTGGCCAAGTTGATCTATCACCACTCGGAAGGCAATCCCTTGTTCATGGTGGCGACACTCGACCACATGACCGAGAAGGGGCTCGTTTTCAAGGACAGCGGAGTATGGAAGCTTCGGGTCCCGCTGGAGGAAGTCGCTCTCGCCGCGCCAGAGAAGCTGCGCCGCATGATCGAAGCTCAGATCGATCGTCTTTCAACGGAACAGCGGCATGCACTGGATGCCGCATCCGTGGCGGGGGTTGCCTTCCTATCAAGAGCGTGCGCGGCGGCCGCCGCCGTTGATCCAGAAGACTTTGAGGATCTCTGCGAGGAACTCTCGCGCCGGCATCACGTCGTGCGTTCTGCCGGCTCCGAGCATTTGTCGGATGGGACGATTTCCGCGCGCTACGAGTTCGTGCATGGTCTTTACCGCGAGGTGTTCTATCGCCGGCTGGCGTCGGGACGCGCGTCCAAGCTGCACCAGCGGATCGGAGAGGAGATGGAAATCCTCTTTTCAAACCGTTTGAGCGAGGTGGCCCCTGATTTGGCGCAGCACTTCGAACACGCTTCAGATTGGCCGCGCGCGGTCAAGTATCTTGTGGTCGCGGCCGAAACCGCGAGGCGCCGCTACGCCAATCGGGAAGCCAAAGCGCTTTTGCGACACGCGCTCGAATTCTCGAGCAAACTGTCCGAGGCGGAGCGTGGGTTAAGCGAGATCGAAATTTTTGAGAAGCTGGGGATGATCTACGCTTCCGAATACGACCCTCGCGCAATTGAAAACTATGAAGCTATGGCGTCGCGAGCAGCTCGCCTTTGCTTGATTGATGTTGAGGCGCGCGCTCTCGTTAATTTGGCGTATCCCCTGTCGTGGTTCAGTTCCGAACGGTGCCTCGAAGTAATAGAGCGAGCTCTCCTCTGTAGCGATAGCCAGAGCGATCGCTTGCTGCGGGCAACAACCCGAATGCTCTCCCGCCACTATCGAATTTGGGCAGGCGGCTGGAATTCTCAGGACGTTGAGGAGAGCCGAAATGCGCTGAATGAAATTCGGGAGGTTGGTGACCCCGTCACGCTGTCGTTCTTTTTGGCCGTACGCAGCATCCATCAGTGGGCTTCTTCCGAATATCGGGACGCCAACCGAAACTTCTCCCAAGCCATGTCCACCTTGCTCAAGACCATCCAGGATAATGACTTAAATCTGAGCCTCATTTTTTGGTCATATCAGCTCTTTGCGTCCTCCAGCCTTCTTTTTTTGGGAGAGTGGGGAGATGCCTTGCGTGAGTTCAGAACCGGAATCGCGACCTTGGACAAGAATAGCTACGAATATCGCGCGAAAACCTTGCGGCTCTATCTGGCCTGGGCGCATCTGCACATGATGGACTTTGAGGGAGCGTTGAAGATCTGCGAAACCTCCTTCCCTCATCCCGAAAACTCCGCACTCGGATCTGGAGCGGATTCTTCATGCGCGCTTCCAGAGGAAGCCCGCATCAGTTTAATCATAAAAGGCTCAGCGGAATTGGCTTTGGGAAATTGTGATCTGGCGCTTGAGCACCTGTTGACCGCTCGAAGTGCAATGGATCAGCAAATGGTCATTATAGACTGGTATTGGCGTATGCAGCTCCAATCCAGTCTCACGGAACTCTGGCTGGCTAAGGGAGATCTGAACCAGGCCCGAACCGAGGCGGAGAGGTTTCTCGAAGTCACTCTCGCGACTGCCGAGCGCACCTGGCAGGCGCTGGCTCGGGAGGCGAACACCCGGGTCGCGATGGCGCAACGCGACTTCGAGCGCGCGGACGAATGCATCACGAAAGCCTTGTCAACGATGGAGGGCTTCGAGGTTCCCCTGGCGGCTTGGCGGGTTCACGCAACGGCTGCCGAGCTTTACCAAGGCAGCAAAAAGAGCGAGGCGTCCGAACACCATCGCGAACTCAGCCGTGCAACGATTCTTAAACTGGCTGATTCCTTGTCGGCTGAAGAGCCGATCCGCAGGATTTTCCTATCGGCCCCGTCTGTTCGTAGGGTGCTCGGGAACGGTGAGACTGCCAATGGCGCTCGCTCAACGAGCCGGACCAAGCGAGTCAAAAGATCATCCAAAAGACCGACCCTACCTTGACTCCTAGACTCGACGTTTCAGAGAATTCCGCAATTGTTCGCGTTTTTTCGAAATACACCGACAATCCGTGGCAAATAGAGTGGTACGGTGTGCGCGGCACTCAGCACTACGCGGGTAAAGTCGGAGGACGGCCGAATGGCCTCGAAAAAAGAAGGTGAGAGCTATCTTGAGTTGTATGATCTTGCCAAGAAGGAAAAGGTAGCAAAAGCCCCTCTGGCGAAAATTAGATTCGTCCCACGAACGGGAGAGCGCATTTTCATCCCGCTTCAGGGTTCGGGAGATTATGATTCTTACACCGTTGTGGCCGTCGAGTACTTCCTTGGATATGATCCGTCAACCAGCGAACCATCCCGATCGGTTTCCAAAGGTATTGGACGGATCACACTTTACGTCGAAGCATCGAAGTAGAAATTGTGCTTCTCGTTCTTGATGGCTCCGACACTCAGGCGTTTTTTAAGAGAACCACAATGGATCTGGCTTTGACTTGTGAATCCAGATAATTAAGCGAGACACGCGGAACCGGATTAACGAAGTCTCGCGCGGCGTACAGCAGCAGAGTTACGCCTGTCGCGTGTCTAGAGAGTATAAGGAAAAGTTGTAGCTATTTTCCTTTTGGAGCCAGGTAGCGCCGAGTGGCTGCGGCGCGCCTTCGCTTTGCGACCAGGTAGACATGGCGTGATCTCTACCGCGCGGAGAAGATTAGATCATAGGTGTGTCGGGCTATCATCAGGTCCTCATTCGTTGGGATTACTCGAACGAGACAGCGGGAGTTGTCGGTGCTGATCGTGTCGGCGTTGGCGTAATTTCGCTCGCGTTCGAGCTTGATGCCAAGATGTTCCAAGCCATTGCACGTATCCCACCGCACCGGGGCGGCTTTTTCCCCGATACCGCCGGTGAAAACCAGAAGATCGAGTCCGCCCAGCGCGGCGGTGAACGCTCCGATCTGCTTTCGGAGCTGATAGCAAAACATCTGGACCGCCAGCGCAGCATCTGGTGCAGAGTCTCTTCGTTCGAGCAGCATCCTCATATCGGAGATGCCCGATACGCCGAGCAATCCGGATTGATGGTTCACAAGATCGGCGAGTTGGTGCCCGTCGAAATGCTTCTGGTTTAGCAGGTAGAGAATGATTCCGGGGTCCAGATCTCCGGTGCGCGTTCCCATCATGAAGCCCCCGGCCGGAGTGAATCCCATCGTGGTGTCCAGCGGGTTTCCGTCTTTCACCGCCGCCATGCTCGCCCCGTTGCCAAGATGAGCGACAATTAGACGGGAGGGCAGATTAGCGCCCAAAGTCCGCATGATGTATTCGTAGGAAATTCCGTGAAACCCGTAGCGGCGAATGCCCTCGTCTCGGAGAGCACGCGGCAATGCGAAGCACTGCGCAACTTCCGGCATCGAGCGGTGAAAAGCAGTGTCGAAGCAGGCGACCTGCGGCAGGCTCGGGAAGTTCGAAGTGACCGCTTCGATACCGGCGATCTCTTCAGGCAAATGCAACGGTGCAAAGGGAATCAAGCTACCCAGCTCGTTGAAGAGCGTATCAGTGATTCGTTCCGGAGCCGCGTGGTGTGGGCCACCGTGGACCATTCGATGACCGACGGCGTCGAGATGCGGAAGCCGCAGTCGCTTGAGCTCGACGGAAAGCGCATAGAGAGGTGCCGAGGCGGAAGAAATTTCGCTGCCGGTCTTCTCGACTTTCTCGTGTGAGCTGTGAATCCAAAGGCGAGTGATTTGCCCATCGTCAAGCTCGGCCGCACCCTGCGCGAGCAGGAGTTCTGCTCCATCACCGATTCGGTAGAGTGCGAATTTGAGCGAAGATGATCCGCTGTTCAGGCATAGTATGACGCGAGAAGCCATTAGACTCTTGCCTCTATCGTGTTCTCGGCGCGACTGCTTATTTGGCACGCCGCAACTGGACCTTGGCGGCCTCCAGAACATGCTCGGGTGTGAAGCCGAATTTTTTCTGCAACGATTTTAAGGGAGCGGACGCACCGAAGAAGTGCATGCCGAGACACTCGCCGCTTTCTCCCACATAGCGCTCCCATCCGAAGGTAGACCCTTCCTCGATCGATACCCGCGCTTTGACCGTGGGCGGAAGGACGCTCTCTTGGTAAGTTCGATCCTGCTCTTCGAACAGCCGCCAACACGGCATGCTGACTACGCGAGCCTTGATTCCCTCGCGGGCAAGCTGCTCGTAGGCTTGGATGCACAAAGCGACCTCACTGCCGGTGGCAAGCAATAGCACGTCCGGCTGCCCGTTCGGGGCATCGGCCAGGACGTACGCACCACGCGCGAGGCCACCCGCGGGGGCATATTTTGCGCGGTCCAAGGTCGGTAAGGCCTGCCGGGTCAGGATCAGGGCGACGGGCGCGTGACGCTGCTTCATGATGACCTTCCAGGCCTCCACCACCTCATTCGCATCGCACGGGCGGATCACCAGCAGCCCGGGGACGGCGCGCAGATTGGCTAGCTGCTCGATTGGTTGGTGTGTCGGACCATCCTCGCCGACGCCAATCGAATCATGGGTGAAGATGTGAATGATAGGCAGCTCCATCAAGGCGCTGAGTCGAATGGCGCCTCGCGCGTAGTCGCTGAAGATGAAAAACCCCGATCCATACGGACGCACCTTAACAAGGCTCATCCCGTTCAAGATGGCCGCCATGGCGTGCTCGCGGATTCCAAAATGGAGATTGCGACCGCTATAGGTGCCGGCCTGAAAATCGCCGGCGCCATCAAGGCCCAGCCGCGTCTTGGTGGATGGAGTCAAGTCCGCCGATCCACCTATCAGCCATGGAACTCTTTTCGCCATTGCATTCAGTACCTGGCTGGAAGAGTCGCGCGATGCCAAACCCTTGGAGTCCGCGGTAAAGACAGGCAATTCTTTGTCCCAACCGCCAGGCAGCTCGCGCTTCTGCATTTTCTCGATCTCATCCGCCTGTTCCGGAAACTGTCGCTTGTATTCCTGAAACTCGGATTCCCATGCGGTCCGCAACTCATGGCCTCTTTTGCCGAGGCCTTCTGCTAAGTGTTCGCGCACGCCCTCTGGCACAAGGAATTTGGCGTTTTCTGGCCATCGGTAGCTGCGCTTGGTCAACTTGATCTCTTCTTCACCGAGCGGTTCACCATGAGCGGCGGGACTATCTTCCTTGTGCGGCGAGCCATAGCCAATGTGGCTGTCCACAATGATGAGGGTGGGTCTTTCGACCGTTTTCTTGAACACGTCGAAAGCCCGCTCCAGCATGTCTAGGTCGTTGGCATCGCCTACGCGCTGGACATTCCAGCCGTATGAGAGGAACCGTGAGGCGACGTCGTCGCGAAACGCAATGTTCGTATGTCCCTCGATCGTCACGTGGTTGTTGTCGTAAATCCAGCATAGGTTGTCGAGTTGGAGATGGCCAGCGAGCGAAGCTGCTTCATTGGAAATGCCTTCCATCATGCAACCGTCTCCGCATAGTGCGTAGACATCGGCGTTAAAGAGGTCGAGGCCAAAGCGGTTGTAGCGGGCGGCCAACCATTTGTTCGCGATCGCCATGCCGACGCTCGTAGCAACACCTTGGCCGAGCGGACCCGTTGTGGTCTCGACGCCAGACGTCCAGCGATACTCCGGGTGGCCGGGGCAGCGGCTGCCCAGCTGGCGAAACGTCTTTATATCGTCGAGGGAAACGGAAGGCTTGCCTACAATCTCGTAGTCGGGGTCCACCGCTTTAACGCCCGTGAGGTACAGCATCGAATAGAGCAGCATCGATGCGTGTCCAGCGGAAAGCACGAAACGGTCGCGATTCGGCCAAATGGGATCCTGCGGATCGAACCGGAGGAAACGCTGCCACAAACAATACACCACCGGCGCCATTCCCATTGGAGTGCCAGGATGTCCGGAGTTGGCTTGCTGAATGGCGTCGATGGCCAGCGTGCGAATTGTATTGATCGCCACTTGAGCGATTGGTTTGTCTGTCACAGGTCTTTCCCCGTTGTTCGGTCTCTACTGGGCGCGTCTTTCTTGAAAGACATCGACGAAATCGCGATACCGCCGTGCAACCTCGTCAACAGCGGCTTCGCGCGTGGTTCTCTTCTCCCGCCATCCGACGAGGGGCTCCCAGAAGTCGGTGCGACCGACAGCGAATCCGATGAAGCCTGGTACGGTAGCCGCAGTCGTTAGCCATTCGCGCACCTTCTTGTCGTCCTCGCCCCGGCCCAGGACGATGCAACCGACTTTATCGCGGCCGCCGTAGCGAGCAGCCGCCACGATGCGCTCGCAATCCTCCCTGCGATCCAGGCCCTCGATCTTCCAAACGTCAGGTTCGACGTGCGCGTCCTGTAGCTCTTCGATGGTCTGGACCATAAGTAGAGGACGAATCTCTAGGTCGTACGCCTTTTTGTCTCCCTTGACTTTTTCGAGTTGCGCCTTCTCCGCTGGAACCAGGAGCTCAAACATGAAAAGACTTCGACTCTCACTGTGGAGGTAGTGAGACAATCGCTTCAACCGGTCTGCTTGTCTCCGGTTGAGTGCTTGGTTGCCCTCCGGGTTGTATCGTACCAGCACTTTGCAGAATGTCGGCTGAAAGGCCTCGATGTGGTCACGAAAGTCTCCGCCGTACTCAAAATCGAACTCATCCTGTCCGCTCTTCTCGACCGGACACGCGATCGTAAAGCCGTTCGCTTTTGCATCGCGCAGGATGGCTGCGCCGAATTGCTCGTCCACCAGGAGAGCTGCGTTCTGCTTCGGCACCCCGCCGGCGACAGCCGCCTTAAAGCCGTCATAGATGATCCGCTTCGCCTCGGCGATCTGCGTCGTTTGTTCAGGGGTCAGTTCGCCTTTCCATCCGAACATTCCCGTCTCGAACGAGCCGCGGTGGTCGAAGGGCAAGACATACAGTGGCCGGTCAAATCCGAGCGTCATCGTGAAATCTCCTTCAGTCCGCGGTATCGGCGGATCAGACTATTGGTCGAACTGTCATGTTTGAGCTCTGGCTCAGCCTTGCTCTCGAGTTCGGGGATGATGCGCTGAGCGAGAACCTTGCCCAACTCAACGCCCCATTGATCAAAGGGATCAATGTTCCATATGGCTCCCTGGGTGAAGACGCTGTGCTCGTAAAGCGCGATCAATTTTCCGAGGGCTGCCGGCGTCAGCCGGTCGAGCAGAATGGTGTTGGATGGCCGATTGCCCTCGAACACCCGATGAGGAATAAGCCAACCCGGCGTGCCCTCCTCCTTCACTTGCTCGGTCGTCTTGCCGAACGCGAGTGCCTCAGTTTGGGCGAACACGTTCGCCAGCAGCATGTTATGATGTCGGCCGAGCGGATTGAGAGAATGCCCGAACGCTATGAAGTCAGCCGGAATTAGCTTCGTCCCTTGATGGATCATCTGATAGAACGAATGTTGACCGTTGGTTCCCGGCTCGCCCCAGTAGATGGGTCCCGTCTCATAGTTTACTTCGCTGCCCTCGAGCGTGACGTGTTTGCCATTGCTCTCCATCGTCAATTGCTGGAGATAGGCGGGGAAGCGCTTGAGATACTGCTCGTACGGAAAGACTCCGACTGTCTGCGCGCCGAAAAAGCCGTTGTACCAGAACGATAGAAGCCCCATCAGGACCGGCAGGTTGCGCTCCAACGGAGCGGTGCGGAAATGCTCATCAATCTGGTGGAAGCCGTCCAGCATCGCACGGAAGTTGTCCGGTCCGATGGCCAGCATCGTCGAGAGGCCGATCGCAGAATCCATCGAATAGCGCCCGCCAACCCAGTCCCAGAAACCGAACATGTTGGCAGTATCGATGCCGAACTTCGCGACCTCCGCAGCGTTGGTAGATACGGCTACAAAATGCTTGGCGACAGACCTTTCATCGTTCCTCAGACCTTCAATCGACCAAAGCCGAGCCGTGTGCGCATTGGTCATCGTCTCCAGCGTCGTGAACGTCTTCGAACAGATGATGAAGAGGGTTTCGGCCGGATCGAGGTCACGCGTCGCCTCGAAGAAGTCGGTGCTATCGACGTTGGAAACGAAGCGGAACGTGATCGAGCGATCGCCGTAATGTCTCAGCGCCTCGAATGCCATCACGGGCCCGAGGTCCGAACCGCCGATGCCGATATTAACCACGTTGCGTATCGGCTTACCGGTGTGGCCCTTCCATTCGCCGCGGCGGACTCGGTTGGAGAAACCGGCCATCTTGTCTAGGACGGCATGGACCTGAGGTACGACGTTCACGCCGTCTACTACAATCGAGGCTCCTTTCGGGGCGCGCAGGGCCACGTGCAACACAGCTCGCTTTTCGGTGACATTGATCTTCTCGCCGCGGAACATTGCGTCGCGTCGCTCCGCGACACCTCGCTCTCTGGCGAGCTGGACGAGCAATCGAACCGTCTCATCGGTAATTCGGTTCTTGGAGAAGTCCAGGTAAAGGCCCGCGCCCTCGGCAGTGAAGCGGTCGGCTCGGCTCGAATCCTCCCAGAACAGCTGGCGTAGGTGGATATCTTTAATTTTTTTGTAATGCACCTGGAGAGTGCCCCACGCAGGAGTCTCTTTTAGCAGCTTGCTTTCCAGCATTTGACCGTTCCTTTGGGCTTACTTCAGCGCTTTGCTCTTGGCTTCGATTGAGTTCAACAGGTCCTGCCAAGAGTCGTCAAAAGATTTCGCACCCTCTGTCTGCAGATCGGCACCGAGTTTTGCTACATCAATTCCGACCCGACTGAATTCTGCCAGCACTTGCTCACAGTCCGCGCCGTCGCGAGGAATCGCGCTACCTACCCGACCGTGCTCGCCGAATGCGAGCAGAGTTTCCTCCGGCATAGTGTTGACTGTGTTGGGCGCGGCTAACGCTCCGATGTAAAGAACATCGGAAGCCTTGGGATCCTTGGTGCCAGTGCTGGCGAAGAGCAGCCGTTGGGCGCGCGCACCGCAACTGGCTAGCGACTGCCAACGATCCGATTCCAGTACGTCGCGGTAGGCCTTGTAGGTCTGCTGGCCGATGGCAACGCCTAACTTGTCGCGATCCGGGTCGGGCACTTTGTCCATCGTAGCCTTGTCCCAGCGGCTGATGAAAAGCGATGCCACCGAACGGACGTCCGGGCTTAGTCCAGCGGAGATGCGCCGTTCCAGTCCCCGCATATAAGCCTCGGCGGCGGCTACATAATGATCGCGGGAGAAGAGCAGAGTCACGTTCACCGGCACGCCCGAAAAGATCGCCTCTTCGATCGCCGGCGCGCCTTCCCTGGTCCCCGGAATTTTGATGAACAGGTTACGCCGGTTGACCTTCTTGTGAAGCGCCTTGGCCTCCGCCACCGTCGCCTTTGCGTCGTACGCGAGGAGCGGCGAAACCTCCAACGATACGAAGCCGTCGACGCCGGCGGTGCGGTCGTGGATGGGAGCGAACAGATCGGCGGCACGCGTCAGGTCCTGCACCGCCAGCTCGAAGAACAATGCTTCGCCGGAAAGGCCCGTGCCCACCAGCCGGCGAATTTCGGAGTCGTATGTTTTGCTGTGAGTGATAGCGTGATCGAAGATCGTCGGATTGGAGGTCAACCCCGTGACCGAGAGCTCGTCGATGTAGCGTTTGAGCGTGCCGCTATCGAGCAAATCGCGTGTTATGTTATCGAGCCAGATGCTTTGACCCAGATTGTGGAGCGTTTGAGTAGCCTTCATGATCTCACCTCCAAAGCTATGTTCACGATATTCTGGGCTTCGCGAAGTATGGCGTGCAGGTGGGCGCGGTCCTTAAAACTTTCCGCATAGATCTTATAGATGCTCTCCGTTCCAGAAGGACGAGCAGCGAACCAGCCATTGGTGGTAATCACCTTCACATATCGGGCGACGGCCTCATACCGCTCGCGCAAGGTGACATCGTTGGCATCGACAACGTTGTCGAACAGCAGATGGCGCTCGTAAAAGGCTTCGTCGGTGCCACTGAATTTAATCGAGCCACATCCGTATTGCGCAATTAGTTTCAAAATAAGATCGGAGGTTGGTGTCTTGGGATATGCTGGCATTGTTTTTTCCTGTTATTGATCAGGAGCTCACGTGATTTGTGTCGTTCCACAGTTGAATTGCCGGCTGGACAGTCTCGCCGTGTCTTGCGAGGTAAACGACGGGCCGCGGTTCATTCATGAATTAAGTACCCTCGATCGTCAGAACGGCCACTGCCAATTCGTGATGTCCAGCGGGTCGATACCAAACTCGTGAGCGTGGTTCTTGGCGTCTATCTGATGGTTGAGCAGCGCCTCACGAACGCCGGCTCCCTTGACCTGGAAGCGAGGCATTCTGTCGAGCGCGTCAATTGCGAGGCTGAAGCGATCCGTTTGATTCTGGATGGCCAACTCCAGCGGTGTATTAATGTTCCCCTTCTCCTTGTAGCCCCGCACGTGAATGTTGTGCTGGCATGCCCGACGATATGTGAGCCGGTGAATCAACGATGGATAGGAATGAAAGTTGAAGATGACCGGCTTGTTTGGCGTGAAGATAGCCTCGAACTCCCGATCCGTCAGGCCATGGGGATGTTCCGTGCTCGGAACCAGCCGGAACAGATCGACCACATTGACGAATCGCACTTTCACATCAGGTATGTGTTGCCGAAGCAAAGCCGTAGCCGCCAACGACTCCATTGTCGGGCAATCGCCGCAACTCGCCATGACCACATCGGGCTCCGCGCCCTGGTCGTTACTGGCCCAATTCCAGATGCCGACGCCTTTGGTGCAGTGCTCGATTGCCGCTTCCATGTCGAGGTACTGCAAGTGCACTTGTTTGTCCGCAACGATAACGTTCACGTAATTGACGCTCTGCAAGCAGTGATCAGCGACCGACAGCAGGCAGTTAGCGTCGGGGGGCAGGTAGATTCGGACGATGCTGGGGCTCTTGTTAGCGACGACGTCGAGAAAGCCGGGGTCCTGATGGGTGAAGCCGTTGTGATCCTGCCGCCAGACTAGCGCGGTGATTAGCAGGTTCAGCGACGAGACCTTGGCCCGCCACGGCAGTTCGTTGCACTTTTCCAGCCACTTGGCGTGCTGGTTAAACATCGAGTCGACGACGTGGATGAACGGCTCATAGCTGTTGAGTAAGCCGTGCCGGCCGCTGAGGATATAGCCCTCCAGCCATCCTTCCACCGTATGCTCGCTCAGGATCTCCATCACGCGTCCGTTTGGAGCGAGCTCACCGCCGTCAGCGTCCTCGGGGAAGTACTCTCCCAGCCAGACTTTCTTGGCAACTTCGTAAATTGCTTCGAGTCGGTTGGATTGAGTCTCATCGGGGCCGAAGACGCGGAAGCGATCCATGTTCCGCCGCATTACTTCCCGCAGGAAATTGCCGAGAGTCGGAACATTACCGGCCAAAATTGCGCCCGATTTTTTGACCTCGACCGAGGAGCTTCGAAAGTCGGGCATATCGAGAGACTTGCGCACAAGACCGCCGTTTGCGATCGGGTTTGCGCTCATCCGCCGGTTTCCGCTCGGAGCCAGGGCCTTCAACTCGGGGACTAACCGGCCTTTGTCATCAAATAGCTCTTCGGGCTTGTAACTGCGCATCCAGGTTTCGAGGATCTTCAGATGCTTTGGATTTGCGGCTATGTCTGTAATCGGAATCTGGTGCGCCCGCCAGAAACCCTCCAGGTAGTGCTCATCAACCATCCGCGGCGCGGTCCAGCCCTTGGGGCTGCGCAGAACGATCATAGGCCATCGCGGCCGGACCGCTTTGCCGGTCCGCCGTGCCTCCTCCTGGATCTTGCGAATCTCTAGTACGCAGTGCTCCATGGTCGCAGCCATTGCCTGATGCATGCTCTGCGGATCGCTGCCTTCGACGAAGTAGGGCGTGTACCCGTATCCAAAAAACAGTGCCTCCAGCTCCTCGTGGCTAATGCGCGCCAAAACGGTGGGGTTGTTGATCTTGTAGCCGTTCAGATGCAGGACGGGCAGCACGGCGCCATCAGTGATTGGATTGAGGAACTTGTTGCTATGCCAGCTTGTCGCGAGCGGGCCGGTCTCGGACTCGCCGTCACCCACCATGACTAGCGTGAACAGGTCGGGATGATCGTAAACCGTCCCGTAGGCGTGCGATATGCTGTAGCCGAGTTCCCCGCCCTCGTGGATACTGCCAGGGGTTTCGGGAGTTGCATGGCTGCCGATCCCGCCCGGAAAGCTGAACTGCTTGAAGAAGCGCCGCATACCGGCAAGATCTTCACTCTTGTCCGGGTAGATTTCGGAGTACGTTCCTTCAAGGTACGCATTCGACAAGACGGCCGGAGCGCCGTGCCCAGGACCCGAGATGAAGATCGCATTCAGGTCATACTTCTTTATCAATCTGTTAAAATGAATGTAGGAGAAGCTCTGGCCGGCATCCGAGCCCCAGTGGCCCAGCAGGCGCGGCTTGGTCTGCTCGATTTTCAGCGGCTCGCGCAGCAAAGGATTTTCCTTCAGATAAAGCATCCCCAGACTCAGGTAGAGGGTCGCGCGCCAATATGCATCGATCTTGCGCAATTCATCAGAACTGAGCGGCGTTCCCTTAACCGTCGAGCGAGCCGTACCGTAAGGAGAGATCTTTTCGTCAGCGCGAACTGTCTCAGACGTTTTCGATAGTGTGTTCATGGTTTAGAGTCCCCTCGGTTTATCTTTGATGGTTTCGATCGATGTGCATCAACGCGATCTCACTGCACAGTGGCGAATCTAAGGTGATTCGGATTTGAAGTCGTTATCTTGGAGTCCTTATTCGGTGTAAAAGGGGTTCCTATTCGGTCTGCAGAATCGAGGAAGCTCGAAAGTAAAAGCCGATTTCAACGCAAAACAATGCCCACCCGCTAGGACTCTGCGCCGTTGGATCATTGAGATGGTTCCCGGTATTCGGCGCAAAGCTTTGAACACTGCCAACAACGAACGACGATGTCGCCGAAAGTAGCGATAGTCAAAGCGTGTTAAGGATAGGACCTCTCTACAGTCTTCGCGGTTCATGTTCTTTAGCTCCTCTTGGTTGGTGTCCAATTGCGATCGAGTGACGTGTACTTGCTGAAGGGACGTCGCCGCCTCGGCAGGCAGGGTCGCGCGGGGCCAGATTTGCCATAGCTGCGCTGAAGGTAACTCCGTGCTCGAGTCTGACCAATAAGCAGTTCATAGGGGCATGGTGAACGACGACCGCAGGTAACCAGATCGAATCCCACACCCAGACCATAGAATCCTGTCTGAAACTCATCTTCCGTCTGCTACTCATCGCGCAACCCTTAACGCTCCGCTCATGCGGCGTCGAGTGGGATAAGTTCAAACGTCCGCGTCCGCGTTTCCTCGCGGGTCGCTGGCAGGTCGGCGGGTTTAACTGCAGCAGCTACGAGCAGAAATTGTTCGAATGTCATCCCCACTTGGCGAAAGCCGCCCTGACAGAAAACGAACGCGTAAAATTCCAGCATCTCGTCGCGAATGGTCGTTGGAAGTGCCGGAGATGTGGACGCCTCAGGAAATGCGCGTGGCTCGCAAGCGGGAACCTCGCGAGACTGTATGATAGGAAGTCGTGGCGGCGATACGATCGCCTTGAGTGATGCGAAGCGCGAGGCCTTAATTTGAACTAATGCGCCCATGGTATTCACCTACGCTTGTCTCGCGGGTCTCGGACTCAGGTGTATTTTCCATGACCGCGAGTGTTGTTTTGCGCTCATTTTTGATGGCTTTGACGGCGGCCGCTGGGGTGGGGAGGGCCGCAGCCGCCGTCTTGCCAAGGGCAACCTCCTTTTGGCTGCCCAGTAACGCTAGATTTTTTCGCGCCGGCTCATAGTCAGGTACATCGCGCATGAGCTCACGCCAGATCAGAGAGGCGCGGGCAGTCTTTCCCTTCTGGGCGTTGATCACACCCAGCAGGTTGCGCGCGTCCGGTTCCCCGGGATTCAACCGCAGCGACACCAGCGTCTCGTGCTCCGCATCCGCAAGCATTCCACGCCGTTCATCGACGAGGGCGAGGTTGAAATGTGATTCGGAATGTTTCTCGCCGAGGAGAACTGCCCTTCGCAGACTGTCAGTCGCTGCGTCCAGGTCGCCATTTTCGAGCTGAGCCAACCCCAAGTTCAGGAATAAGTCCCAATTTCTCAACCCAAGCGCTGCGGCGCGCTGATACTCCCTGAGCTCCGCAGTTCTATTGCCCATCATTCCTTCGGCAAAACCCAGATGATAGTGAGCGAGGACGTTATCCGGATGCTCGCGCACGACTTCGAGGTGACGACGAATCGAGTCCGAGTAGTCTTCGATCCCGAGGGAATAGTCAGCGCCGACATCACAGACTTGTTCCTCGGTCCTGCCCGCGATTGCGCTACCCGCAATCCGCAGAGAGAGCAGCAAGATAGCCGTCGCAACTAGTACCACCCGGGCGCGGGAGTTTTGATTGGTGGACATAAGAACTACATTTCCTGGTCCGGGTTCCGACGGGACAAGTATGTGTATCCGTTCACTGTGGGTTACGTCTGTCGTCTAAGACAAGTCGCTGCGGTTGCCCGCCTCCGGACGATGGAAATGCTGAAGCCGTCTCTAAGCGATTGTACTTGTCCTCCGCGTACGATCCCTGATCGGCACATAAGTGCTGATCGCGAAGATAGTCGATCGCGTCTTTCGATCGAGGCGGAATTGAGAGCTCCGAATGAACCAACGAGAAAGTGCGCATATTGGTGTTTACGTAGCAGTCAACTATTGCAGCGGGCCGTCTGTTGGGGAGTAAAAGCGGGATTACAAATGCCTCCAGACGTGCTTCGCCTGGTTTCGAACTATTGCTGGCATTCACCACTTTTTCGAGCATCCGCGACTGCATAGCCATTGAGCAGATATCCGCAACACTAAGCTCGCAGCGCGGCTGTTCGCGAGTCATCGTCGCAGCCTGGTCGGAGCATCCCGCAAGTGCGATTGCGGTGAGCGCCAGGCTGGTAAATCTAATCTTGCTCATTTGATTGCGCTCCTTCTGGCTCGCCCAACTCAAATCTGCGCCGCTGCGAATGCGAGGGTTGGAAGCTCGGCGGCCGCGTCCGCCAGATGGAAAGCGGAAAAGCGTCTCGCCATCTGCGAGGATCCGAACAGCGCATCGATCTCGCTGAACTGCGACGCCAGTGTCGAGGACAGGCAACCATATAGCCGACGCGTCATCGAACGACCGTGCTCGTCGAGCCGCGCCGCGATGAATCCGACGTGGCCGATTTCGTCGGCCAGGATCTCGTTGTAGAGGAGGCGAATGCGCTCGGCGACTGCGGGCTCGTCGGCGAACAGATTGAGGCCCTTGTCGCGCAAAGCGCGGAAGAGCACGCAGCCCACCATCTCGCTGGCTCCCACCAGCGGCAATGTCCAGCGTTCGGGCGCACTAACCATCACGTGGATCATAAGACGCACGAACGTGCGCGGCGGGCGCGCGCTCACCGGCAGGCCAAACATAGCGACGACGTCGGCAAGCATCCGGGTGTGATAGGTTTCCTGGAGCGTGACGTGGACGCGCGCGGGATCGTCTCCATTGACGCGCCCGAGGAGCTCGGCAAGCCCCACTCCGAATCGTTCGGCCTGGTTTGCCTTGGCCGTCGCGAGGATCCAGAGCATGCGCGGCTCGAGCCCCGACTCAGGGCGACGCCGGGCCATGTTCCGGAAGTAACTGGCGCGATCGATCGGCGCGGACGAACGCACTGGGCGGCACGCAAGGTCGTCGAAGAACGCCTCGCGCTTCGACAGACTGTGGCGCAGGAGGTCTGCCTCGCCGTCACGCGCGACAAGAAACTCGCGATAGCGAACGATGCCTTGTTTCTCATTCATGGCGCTGTTCCTCTGCCGAAGACCTCAATGACCCTTCTGCGTGAGGGTCTGGGCGAGTCGGATGCGTCTTGACCGTTCCGTTTCTCACCCGATTGACGGGCGAGGTCGTGGCGTGGCTCGCTGGACCGTGGTTGGGAAATGCGACTAGCGACAGGGACTGGCGAACGCCTGATCGCAGCTACTTTTTCGCCAGCGAGTCTTTTTACCTTCCAACTAGTGAGACCACGCCGGACATTATCCGGATCGATTTCCAACGCGTCGCACACCTTCCGGAACGAGAAAGGTCCACTGTCCTCGTCATGAAAAAGCCAGCCCCGGGCTTCCGAAAATTGCTGCTTCTTCGACGGGCTGCGAGCGTCGAAATTGACCTGATAGCATCGCACTGCATCGATCAGAATTGCGTGCATAAGACGCGAGAATGGCTTGAGCGCTCCGCTGCCTTGCCGCTCGTGAAAGAACTGCGCGGGCAGAACGGCGTCGGATCGAAATGAGAGCTCGTATTCGGCCGGATCAGTCACCTTGAATTCGGGAATAGTATTCGCCATTGGCTCACCTGCCGTCATACGAATCGATGTCGTCGGGAAGGAGAACCGATTCGCCGCCGCCCGCCTGCCATTTTATTTTGATCAGCGTGCGGCCGAGATTCTCCATGGTCCGTATAATTGAGAGCGACTCGTGTGGCATGTGCACTTCGCCAGTCCGAGGATCGCGAACCATTCTTTGCAGAGTTGCTGTCATCTTACTTCTCCTCTTAAGTCGCTGTTGGAATTCGCCGAATTGCGCCTCGTTAAAGAAACGCGAAACTCTGGCTTTGACGGCGGCCGTCGGGGGGAGGGCGACGACCGCCGTCTTGCTGACAACCTCACTTTGGGCGAGCGAGGTTCGCCAGATTCGCGCGAGCCGGTCATAGTCCGGCTCTTCGCGCATGAGTTCACGCCACACAAGCAACGCCCTGAGAGTTTTTTCTTCGCGGGCGAAGATCGTACCCAGAATCGACATAGCTAAGTGCTTGCACGACTGTCGTTTGCCTCCTTGCGTGGTAGAGAAGTTAAGGTAGTCCGGCTCAAGAGTCGTTATCTTGAGGTCCTGATTTGGTGTAAATGGGGTTCTTATTCGGTCTGCAAGCTCAACGAGGTTCCGAGGCCAAACCTTCACGTTTGCGGACCCAGGCAATGTTTCGATGGAACGCGTTGCTAATCGGCTGTTAATCGGCTGCGCTACGTATCCCTACCTCGTCGAGATGGCTTACCAGGTCGAGAGGATCATCGTAAACGCGGTAGGCGCCCGCTCGGTCAAGTTCTTCCTGTCCGTACCCTCCGGAGAGGAGACCGATTCCGAGTGCTCTCGCTCGCCGAGCGGCCAGCAGATCCCATACACTGTCCCCCACCACGACCGAAGTCTGAATGTCCACGCCGAGGCGCTGGGCAGCCGCGAGGAAAAGGTCGGGGTTAGGTTTGGCAAAATGGACCTGATCTCTCGTGACAACGGGAACGTGAGGCTCGACGGCAAGAAGATCAAGTGCCGGCCGGGCAGACTCCATGAGGCCGCTTGTGGCTATCGCCCAGGGTACGCCGAGATCGGTGAGTCTTCTTAGCAAGTCGCGCGCCCCGGGCAGAGCTCTAACCTGCGAAACTCTGCTTAGATATTCTTGTAAATGCAGGTGCTGAAGCTTTTCAGCTTGGGCCACTGAAACAGGCTGCCCCGTCTCGCGCAGCAAAGCATTTGCCAGTAGCCCCCCGCTCATCCCGATCCGACGATGAATACGCCAGACAGAGAGCTCGATGCCGGCGCGCTCCAGCGCGGCATGCCAGGCAAGTGCGTGCTGGTAAACGCTGTCGATGAGGGTGCCATCGAGATCGAAGAGGAGAGCAGGCGCCCTGCTCAGGGCTGTCATTGTGATGATTGGATTGTCGTTCCCAGTCATTGGGTTGCATTTACTCCTTTGCGATCAGCGTCGTCCTCCCGCATGACCGCCTAACATGCTCACGTTCCACGCGGCGGCAAGCCGGCCGCGCGATAGACATCATCGATGATGCGCATGTTGATGACGCCTTGGTCGCCGTCGGTGGGAAACGTTTTTTCGCCGCGTATCTGCGCCACGAACGCGCGCAACTGACAGGTGTAGGTGGTGTCGCCCGCTATGGTTTCCTGCTTCACCCCATCGGCCGTCTTGAGCGTGATCTGATTGCCCTGATGCGGAGCGACCGGGTTAATTATCGTCAGCTCTCCGCGATCGCCCTTTGCGGTGAACATCGAGCCACGCACGGCATCCTGTGCCATCGAGCACTTCATCCGGGCGGGCACGCCACCCGCCATCTCCAGGTTGACCTCCATCGCTAGGTCAATATTCTTTGGTCCCGTCTTCGCCGACGCGTTAAGCACGCGCGGCATGAGTCCCGAGAACTCGCGCAGCATGTGCAGCGGGTAGCTTCCGAGATCCATTGTAGCGCCTCCCGCCAGGTTCCAATCGTAACGGTTAGTTGTCGGCAGCAGCGGCGCCGAGAAATTGCCTTCGAGATGCAGCAGTCGCCCGAGCGAGCCGCTCTTGATTATTTCGCGTACCCATTCCGCAAGCGGGTGATAGCGATAGTGAAAGGCTTCGCCGAGGAAGCGCCCTGTTTTCTTCGCGACCTCGGCCATCCGCTGCGCCTCAGCGGCATTGGAAGCGAGCGGCTTTTCGCACAGCACGTCCTTGCCCGCGTGCAGTGCCGCGATCGTCCATTGGCAGTGATACGAATTCGGTAACGGATTGTAGATCACATCCACCTCGGGATCCTTGATAACGTCCTCGTAGGTCGCGTGGACGCGCGGAATACCGTGCGCCGCGGCGAAGTCTTCTGCGCGCCTGCGATCGCGCGCAGCGACCGCGACCAGCGCGGCTTCGGGCACTTTCTGAAGGGGCTTGATCAATGCGTTTGGAGTAATCCGCGCGGCGCCGAGCGTGCCGAATCGTAGGGGACGTTTATTTGCCATCGTTACTCTCGCCTTGGCCTTATCGCACGACGTGAAGCGATCCATGAATCGTTAGTATCGCGTTTGTGAAATAAGACAGAACCTCGCGGCTTCAGAACTTACAGAACGGCATCGCTCTCGTGTCGCTTTACTAGGACTGATCTCGATGTCTTCCTTTGGCATGATTCGTTCGGCCGTGCCGCGCTTGTTGTAGAGCGCACCACCGCCTGGCTTTCAGGCGCCAGGTGATCACGATGAACTCGACCCGAGGGAACAACAATCTGCGGACTGTTTTCCGGTTTGGAAATCATGCCACCGGCGCTTCGAACCACAGCGTTCCGAGGGGCGGAAGCGTGATCGACATGGAGCAGGGCAGGCCGTGCCATGGAACTTGCTCTGCCATCGCAGCCCCGGCGTTCCCTTGATTGCTGCCTCCATAAATTTCGGAGTCGCTGTTGAGAATTTCGCGGTACAAACCGGGAACCGAAACTCCTACTCGATAGCCCGTGCGCACGAGCGGCGAGAAGTTACATATGCAGAGCAGTCGGCGACCCGAAGTGGGCGCCGTGCGCATGAAGGCGATTATGTTTTCGTCTGCGTTGTTCGCATCGATCCATTGAAAGCCTGCGGGCTCGTGGTCAGCCTCCCACAGCGCCGGCTCGTTGCGATAGATACGATTCAGATCGCGCATCAGGGTCTGCAATCCGCGATGGTCCTTTTCGGCCAGCAGGTGCCAGTCGAGGCTTTGGTCATGGTTCCATTCCCGCCACTGCCCAAACTCTCCGCCCATGAACAGAGTCTTCTTGCCGGATCGCGCCCACATGTAGCCCAACAGCGCTCGAAGATTCGCGAATTTCTGCCGGCGGTCGCCCGGCATTTTGTTGAGCAGCGAGCGTTTACCGTACACCACTTCATCATGCGAGAGCGGCAGCACAAAGTTTTCGAACCAGGCATAGATAGAGCCGAAAGTGAGATCGCGATGGTGGAAGCGGCGATAGATGGAATCCTTGCTGAAGTATTCGAGCGTGTCGTGCATCCAGCCCATGTCCCATTTGAAGCCGAAACCCAGTCCACCCACATAGACAGGCCGGCTCACGCCAGCCCAAGCAGTCGACTCTTCGGCGATCATCGCAACGCCCGGATGCCGCGCATAGACCTGCTGATTCAGCTCTCTGATGAACGAAATCGCTTCGAGATTTTCGTTTCCACCGTGGACGTTCCGAATCCATTCGTGGCCGCGTCTTCCGTAGTTCAAGTAGAGCATCGATGAGACCGCATCGACCCGGAGCCCGTCTGCGTGGAATTCATCCAGCCAATAGTGTGCGCTGCCGAGCAGGAAACCGCGCACCTCGTCGCGTCCGAAATTGAAGATGTAGGTGTGCCATTCAGGCTGATAGCCCTGGCGAGGGTCGACGTGCTCGTAGAGCGCGGTACCGTCGAAACGGCCGAGTCCGAATTCGTCGGTAGGAAAATGCGCCGGGACCCAATCGAGAATGACACCAATTCCGCGCTGATGCAGGCAATCGACGAGGTAGCGAAAATCGTCGGGCGATCCATAACGAGCGGTAGGTGCGTAATAGCCCGTGGTTTCATAGCCCCACGACCCGGCGAACGGATGCTCCATGACCGGGAGAAATTCGACATGCGTGAATCCGATATCTGTCACGTAGTCAGCCAACTGATCCGCAAGCTCGCGATAAGAGAGTGAGCGGTTGCCTTGCTCCGGCACGCGCCGCCATGAACCGAGATGCACTTCATAAATCGTCATCGGGCTGCGGAGCGCGTCGCGATTGGCGCGTGTGGTCATCCAGGCGGCGTCATTGAAGGAATAACCGGACTGGTAGACTCGCGAGGCCGTGGCTGGCGGACATTCGGTCGCCGATGCGAACGGATCGCTTTTGAGCAGGATGCCGCGGTCCCTTGTTCGGATTTCATATTTGTAAAGCGCACCTGGCCCCAAGTCCGGAATGAACAACTCCCAGAGGCCGGAGCTGCCGAGCATGCGCATCATGTCCAGCCGCCCGTCCCAGCCATTGAAGTCGCCAACCACGCTGATGCCGGCAGCATTTGGCGCCCAAAGCGCGAACGAAGTTCCGGCCACTCCATCAACTTCGCATGGGTGCGCGCCGATTTTCTTCCATATCTGGTCGTGCTTCTGCTCGACCCATAGTTGAACGTCGAGGTCGCCCAGCGTCGGAGGAAACGAATAGGGCTCACGAATCGTCACGCGATTGTTGCCAGGGTAGTGAATCTCGAGCCGATAGCGGAAAACGTCGGGGCCTGGTTCCCTCACGGTAATTTCGAATAATCCTGGCTCGGGGCGCGGGGCCATTTCGCGCGGCTCTCGGCCCTCCAGAAGCAGTAACACCTGCTGTGCGTCGGGGCGGTAGGTTCGTAGGATTGCACCACCGTTGATGAGGTGAACACCCAGAATCGAGTGAGGATCGTGATGTCTGAGCTCAAGTAGGTCCTTTAGTCCCTGGTCCGAAATTTTGGAAAAGCTTCGACTAACTGGGGCCGACGCCGGTTGCGACATCGAAACAATTCTCGCTCCCGGGTTTGTTCGCCCATGAGCGGCAGTGCCTCCGCAGGTCGGCGACATCGCGCTAACTCCGTTCCTTGGTGGGCTGCATTATCAATCCGTCCGGCTTTGGGCTTTGCATAGGCTGAGGCCAATCGCTTGGCAAATCCGACCCTGATCAGTGTGCGTCCCTAAGATCCGATCCCTCTTAGTGCGGCGCAGTGGGCGGCGGCCCCTAACAGACCAGCCTTGTCGTTTAAAATGACTCGAATCGGGATGGCTTTCAGAAGATCGCTCATCCTTCCTTTGGTGCTGAAAGCTGTGAGAAAACTCGAACTACGAAGCTTATCAACAATCTTCGGAGCGATTCCGCCTCCCAGGTAGATGCCGCCGGTCGCCATGATCTTGAGTGCGAGGTTGCCGGCTTCGCTTCCGTAAAGTGAGACGAACAGTTCCAGCGCCTGTACGCATAGCGCGCTGGTACCGTCGGTCCCGTGTCTTGAGATGTGCCTCGCCGGGTCTCCCTGCTTCATTTCCAACTTAAGCCAATCCGGTTCCTGACCGTGGCGGACATCACGGAGAAAGTTGTAGATGTTGAGTAATCCAGGGCCGCAAACCAGGCGCTCCCAACTAACGTGTCCAAACTGCGCACGCAGATGGCAAAGCAATTCGTCCTGTAGTTCATCGGTGGGCGCAAAGTCAGAATGACCGCCCTCGCATGCGAAAGGAAAATGCTGAGTCCCGTCCCAGTAGAGCCCCGCTTCACCTAAACCGGTGCCTGCCGCAATGACAGCGGCATTTCCGACTGCTTTCAAATTTCCCTCGTTCAGGATCGCGAAGTCGTTCGGGTCCAGTACATCGACGCTGTAAGCGATGGCCTCCAAGTCATTGATTATGGTGACGGTCTCTAGAGCAAGCCCTTGCTCAAGTCGCGAAGCATCGACTATCCAGGGCAAATTGGTGATTCTAACCCGACCGTCATGTACGGGGCCGGCGACGCCAAAGCACGCTTTTGTGCTCTTTTCTCCGTGACTTCCGACGAACTTGCGGACAATTTCGTCGAGGCCGGTATAGTCAGCGCTGGGATATATCTCCTCGACCAAGAATTCGAGTTGGCCTGTTCTGAAATCGTAATAGGCGATACGGCTGTGGGTTCCGCCGATGTCACCGACCAGGATAATCATTTGATATTCTCCTAACTTGAGGTTTCTCATTTTAACGTTGATAACGCATTTACTTTGGGAACCATGGTGCGCGGACCTACTTACAGTGCGATCGCCAAATCAGATTTGTCTTTGAAAAGATTCGATTTCAGTGCGGCAGATCTCGCTGAGGTGTCTCAGCGGATCTTCGCCGCTTAGGGCAGTTAACTGAATTTGCTCGGCCGTCAGATTTGGCTTCGGGTAAGTGTCCACGATCAGCCTTACAATCTCCTCAGCCGCCTTCAGCACCGGAGGCGAGGAAGCCAGGCGAATGCGACTTAATAAGGCGTACACCGGAATCAGATTTTTGGGGTCACTCACGTTGTGCTCGTAGGCATCGACCAGAATACGGGCACTCTCGGTGATGAAATCCGAGTAGAGTGTCTCGCGATATACGATCTTCTTCGCCAGAAAATCGCGTCGACTCTGGTGTCTTTGCGCTATCCAGGTGCTCGCAAAAGAACCCAATGCGCCGACCAGCGAGCCGGAAACAGCAGCAATGGCCCCGAGCGCTCCTGGACTTAGTGAACTCATTTCCTATTGAATCAAAAGCGCTAAAGCGCAATTGTCACCTGCACGGCGAGGACCAGGGTGTCGCTGATCAGGCCGGTTCCATTAGGCCGGAACACGCCTTGTATATCTGGTTGCACGGTCAGTGAGGGGGTCACGTTGTACATATAGTTAGCTTCGATGATCGCTTCATGCGTCTGTGTCGGCTCGTGAGCTGCGCGCTGAGCGTCCCGGAGATCGCTTGAAAACTGGCCCCAGATTCCGAACAGGCCTAACTCGTCGTAGGGGTGGTGCGGAATCAGCCCGAAGTACAATAGTCCCGCATCCCAGAAATACTCATCGGTGTTCATCTTTGGCGGCGCATACGTAAACGCGAGGAAACTCCACAGACCTTGATGAGGATTGATTGCGCCCTCCGGCCGCCGAAGAAGTCGCTGCTGTCCCGTCACATACATTTGCCAGGTTCCGCCACGCATCTGACCCGTGTTGAATTGCAGCCGCGGTTCGGAGTCATAGAGCCCGCCGAGTTTGTATGTTCCCGGATATCCGGCATCTCGCATCGGCTTAGGGGAATAGCCGAGCTCCTCCATGATCGCGACGCCGGAATTGTGCCGGAGGCTGAAATCAACGCCGTGGAATTTATCGCTGCGGAAGTCACGGTAGGTATTGTAAGCGCCGGTCATCGAATAAAACTCGGGCGAGACCTGGTAGCGTGCCCGAATTCCCCAGGCCGCCCCTGGGTAGCTCGGTATGTTGGCGTTAACCGGGATACTCAGTGGATTGCCGCAGAATCCGAGGTTTTGCGCAAAACAGTAATATGGCGATGTCGCGAAGTCATCGAGCGCGTTGATGCGGCCGGCAACGATATCGAGCTTCTTGTCGAAAAATCGCTTTTCAACTGCCAGGTCCACCAGTCGTATCGTTTGATGGCCGAAAATCTGCTGAACCTGAAGACTGTTGGGGATATCGTTCGACAGACTGTTGCCGGTGCGTTCTGACGCCGACGCAAGGAAGTAGGTATCGTCGAGTCCGGGCACCTCGCGGCCGAGCAGTCTGTGCAGATCCACTGCGACCCCGAGCGCGATGTTGTGCGTATACCGGAATTTGTGCAGTTCTCCGCCGACCGGGTTACCGGCGGACTCGCTTTCGTAGGAGCCAAAAACGGAAACTCCCGCGTTGGAGAGGTCACTACGCACTCCATCCCAATTTCCCGTCGCCCCTTTTAGCTGAGCCCAGGATCCCGGAGCGAACAAAATCTGAGGATCGAGTACGCCCCATTCGGAGGCCCAATCCTGGTTTGTCGCGTGCATCCATGGCGTTGAAAAGGTCTGCGCCCGCGCAGGTGCCGCCAAAAGGACGCCGGAAAGTACGACTCCGACCACAAGTGATCTGAGGATTAACGGACTCATGCCAGCTCCTGCACTGTACGACCTATTGACTAACTACAGTGCCCACGGGTCCGGTCCGCCACTGACGCGAGATTTCCTCGAGGGATTTCCCCTTGGTTTCGGGAACCCAACCGACAATGAAGATGAACGCCGCCACACCCATTGCGGCATAAAGGAAACACAGCGACGGCCCCATCATCTCCAGTAGAACAGGGAACGAAAAGCTAACGAGAAAGTTCGCCATCCAATTGGCCGCCGTCGATATCGCGGCAGCTCGGGCCCGAGCCCGGTTGGGGAATATCTCCGAAATCATCAGCCAGACTATGGGCCCGAGCGAGAAGGCGAAACAAAGAATGTAGAACCCAACGAATCCTACGGTTATAGGAGCGAGCCAATCCGAGTTGACACCGATCGTTGAACCGAATCGCTGAGCAGCGCCGACTGCGACCAGACTTACTATCATCCCGGCGAGACCCACCAGGA
Organism: Binataceae bacterium (SeqCode); assembly: GCA_963789715.1. Classification (GTDB taxonomy): domain Bacteria; phylum Desulfobacterota; class Binatia; order Binatales; family Binataceae; genus Binatus. Next base: position 61,712 of record CAWBLQ010000001.1, read on the forward strand.
GCAGCGGCTTTCTTCCGATTCGATCTACAAGCCAGATAGCGATCAGCGTGGACAGTACGTTGACCACGCCGATCCCGATCGTTGCCGCCAACGCGGTAGACGCGCTGTCCAGGCCGGCCCTCTGGAAGATCTGCGGAGCGTAGTAGATTATTGTGTTGATTCCGGTCACCTGTTGGAAAACGGCGAGCCCGACACCGACCAGAAGCGCCGGACGAAGTCCGGGCATCAACAGTTCTGACCATGCAGCAGGCCGACTGCGTCCGAGGTCCTCTTGGATTTCTCGTACTTCCGCTTCGATTTCGTCCGGAGACCGCACGAGCGAAAGCGCTTGTCGCGCGGCTTTTTCCGCTCCCGTTTTCAGGAGCCACCGCGGTGACTCGGGCATCGCGATCATTCCGAGCACCAGCAACGCGCCGGGGATGAATGCGAGCCCGAGCATCCAGCGCCACGCTTGCTCGGGCGCCAAGGCTCGATCGACAACATAGGAGACCAGGATGCCGATGGTGACTGCCAGTTGAAAAAGCGATACGAGCTTGCCGCGACTACGAGCTGGCGACAGCTCCGCGATATACATCGGTGCGGCTACCGCCGTCATTCCAATTGCCAGTCCTATGACGACGCGACTCGCGATCAGAATGTCGACGTTGGGCGCGATCGCCGAACAGACCGCACCTGCAACAAAGCTCACTCCGGCGACAATGTTGGTCCAGCGTCTACCTATTGTTTCAGAGGAAGTTCCGCCGATCAGCGCGCCGAACAACGCGCCAAAGGTCACAGCGCTGACCACGAGTCCCTGCTGGGCCGGACCGAGATGGAAGTCGGGAACTATGAACAACATCGCGCCCGCAATCACGCCGGTGTCGAAGCCAAATAAAAGGCCGCCGAGAGCCGCGACGGCGGCTATCAACGTGATGTACAGAGTCGCTCTGGACCGCCCATCTGAGCTGAGCGGCGCTTTCTTTACCGTCGAGTCTGCCGTACCATGCGGAGAAATCGTTTGGTCAGCTCGACCTACTTCGGACCTTCTCTCGAGCGTACTCATGGTTCGGATTTTCCCTCGGGTCACGGACCCGCTTATCACCGCATTGGGTGTGCGTTTGCTGCGATTGCGGTCATCGACTTCACGAAGTGTTATGCGACAATGTTGTTTGTCTCGCTGCACGCTAGCAAAGTTAAGCTAATCCAGCTTTAAAGTCGTTCCATTGAGGTTCCAATTTGGTGTAAAAGGGGTCCCTACGGGGTCTGCGGATCGAGGAAGCTCGAAGGCAAAAGGCGAATTCAGGGCGATCCATGAAGGATTTCTCGCCATTCCGGCTTGATCTCGTCAATCAATGCCTGTGGCGCCACCCGAATAGGGGAGACGACGAGCGCATCCTGCTGACGCCCAAGGCATTCGCGGTCCTGCGCTATCTGGTTGAGCACGCCGGACAGCTAGTAACGCATGACGAGCTGCTCGATGCGGTGTGGCCAAATACTCACATCCAGCCGCAGGCCATAAAAAAGCTCATCCTCGATCTCAGAGGCGTGCTCGGCGACCGGATTAGTAAGCCTCTCTTTATAGAGACTCTACATCGGCGTGGGTACCGGTTTATCGCTGCTGTGAGCGAAGGCACCGGGGCGCTGCCTGCGGTTCCGATACAGCCGGCGCTGGGGAGATTGGTCGGTAGAGAGCACGCGCTGGGTGAATTAAGCGATTGCCTTGGGAAAATATCGGGGGACGAGCGGCAAATCGTTTTTATCACGGGTGAGCCGGGAATTGGAAAGACCGCTCTAGCCGACGAGTTCCAGCGCCTGGCGATGGCTCAGCTGCCAGGCCTCCGGATTGCGCGCGGCCAATGCGTCGAGGGTTACGGCGGTAAGGAAGCTTATTACCCGATGCTGGAAGCGCTGGGCGGGTTGTGCCGCGGTCCCGGAGGAGAGTCAGTCATCCAATCCCTCGCCGCTGAGGCGCCCACCTGGCTGGTTCAATTCCCCGCGCTAGTGAAGCGCGAACAACGCGAAATGTTGCAGCGCGAGATCCTTGGTGCAACGCGGGAGCGCATGCTGCGCGAGATCGGCGACGCACTGGAGACGATCACCTCGGCAGGTCCGTTGCTGCTGGTGTTCGAGGACTTGCAGTGGGTGGATTACTCGACGCTCGACCTCATCTCGGCGCTAGCGCGTCGGCAGGCGCCTGCCAAACTGATGCTGATCGCGACCAAGCGTCCGGTGGATATGGTGATTCCCGAACATCCGTTGAAGGCGCTCAAGCAGGACCTGCTGCTGCATCAAATGTGTCGCGAGGTTACTTTGGAACCGCTGGGCGAAGCGGAAGTAGCCGAATATCTGGCTGCCGAGTCCTCAGAAGCAAACGTGCCGGAAGGCTTGGCCAAGTTGGTCTATTATCAATCGGAGGGCAATCCGTTGTTCATGGTGGCGTCGCTCGACCATATGACCGAGCGGGGCCTGCTCTCCCGGAAGAGCGGTGCTTGGCGGCTACGGGTCCCGCTCGAGGAGATCGAGCTTGAGGTGCCCCAGAAGCTGCGCCGGATGATCGAACTGCAAATCGACCGGCTGAAGCCAGAGGAACAGCTGGCGCTGGAGGCAGCGAGCGTCGCCGGAATGGTGTTTTCAACCGAAGTCTGCGCCGCGGCTGTGAACCTGGATCGGGAATCCCTCGAAGACCTTTGCCAGGAGCTGTCGAGCCGGCATCACATCGTACGTTCGGCGGGCTCGCAGCAGCTTCCCGAGGGGACCGTCTGCTCGCGCTACGAATTTGTCCACGCGCTCTACCGCGAGGTGTGCTATCGCCGGCTGGTGCCCGGTCGCCGAGCGAAGTTGCACCTACGCATTGGAGAGCGGCTGGAGACTCTGTTTCGGGGGCGGACCAATGAAGTGGCGGCCGAACTCGCCCAGCACTTCGAAGAAGGCTCCGATTGGTCACGCGCCGTTAAATATTTGCGGTTGTCAGCCGAGACCGCCACGCAACGCTATGCACATCGGGAAGCGGCAATGCTGCTCAAGCGGGCGCTCGCACTGCATCAAGATGCAGTCGACGCAAAAGGACGGGCCGACTTGCTGACGAGACTTGCGATGGCCGAGCGAGGTCTTGAACGGTGGGAGGAGGTAATTGCCAATCTACGTGAAGCGCTCGAGATTTACATCAAGCTCGGGGATCGGGAGATGATCGGGAGGAGCTTTGTCGAGTTGACCGATGCTCTTATCGGGTCTAGTGCTGCTCGCTTCCAGGAAGCGACTGAAACCGCCCGGCGCGGGCTTACTTACCTTCAGGGAGAGGTCAGCGCCGACCGGGTGCATCTCCTTGCTGCCCTCGGGCAGATCCACTCGCTGGCCGCAGGCTATGAGCCGGCACAAGAGGCGCTGCGGGAAGCATTGAACATCGCATCGCAGCTCTCCGATCCAAAGCTTGTAGCCAGAGTGCTTGGTGCCAGGTCGATAGTAAATTTCTACTTCTTTCGGTTAAGAGAGGCTGCCGAAGACGGTTTCCGCAGCGAAGAAATGGGCGGACCGGAGGCGCCTCCCTGGCGGCGCGCCACACACTTGCTGGCTTTGCTTCAGGTACTGCTATATCTCGGACGCCTGAAAGAAGCGGTCGGAATCAGGGACCTGCTTGAACCACTGGCTAAAAGGATAGGCCAATCTTACTCGTTCGCAATATGCCTCAACGCGCGAGCGTGGGCCGAATTTGGTCGAGCGCCCAATCTTGTCAAACTCGAAGCTGCCTTCCGACAAGTGCCACAATACGGCCCAAAGGGGCAGTTTGCGTTCTCAGAAATTTTCTCCGAGGTACAGCTAAGTCTGGTTGATTTCTTTCGCGGCAACTGGAATAGCGCTCTGTTACATGCCCGAGCCTCCTGCCGCCCCGAAGTAAGGATCTCGATGGAGGGACTCGGCGTTGGGACGCTTTTTCGGCAGCTGGCCTATGCAGGCGATCGCGTGGGCGCATTGACAATCCTCAATGAAAAGCAAACCCGGCTGCCTGTTAGCGGTCAACCGAACACCAGAGGGGCATGGTGGATGCTCGCCCCGGTAATTGAGGGCCTCGCCATCCTCCGCGAACAAAGCGAAGCTGGACGGCTTTACCCGCTTGCTCGTGATCTGGTCGACACCGGAGCGGTGGCGCTATGGCCGATCTTTCGCTTCACGCAAACGATCGCGGGGATTGCCGCGGCAGCGGCACATGAGTGGGAAGCCGCTGAAGGCCATTTTCAAATCGCGATGCAGCAGGCCGAGTCGTTTCCGTTCCTCCTCGAACAGGCGGAGATACGCCGCTTCCACGCGATGATGCTGATGGAACGCGGAAAAGCGAGCGACCGAAAAGGTGCTCGTAAAATGTTGACCGAGGCGCTGGAAACGTACACGAACATAGGAATGCCGCTTCATTGCGACCTCGTCAAATCTCTGATGAGTCGGATTCATTAGATTCGTCTTGAGCGAGTCCACACTAAGCCTCAAACGCTCACGCCAAAAGGAGACTCGCACGCAGTTCATGATCCTGACGATGTTGTTCATAGGCGTTGCGATGGGTCGCTTCGCTGGTTGAACGACATGGGTCAATAACTTTTACGAAGGCTTACACCACCCGAATGGCTCATGGCGTTTCGCAGCGAGATTGATAACAAGACGCTGTGCTTACTAAATCTCCGAATGCGGCGGAAAGCCTAGAGGGTTCAGGGGCCGAGCTTCTTTCAAGCCCAGCCCCTGACATCGACTTAAGCAAATCTACTTCTTGACCTTCGTCTTCCGGGTCCGTGCCGCCGATCCATAGCGCTTGCTGAAACATTTGCGGCATCGGCGGTCTCGTCGCTTGATGAAGCTGGGAACGAGGTCATCGCTCCCGCAATAGCGGCAGACGAGCTTCTCCGATTTTGATTTTCTGATCGCCTTCACCTGCGGACGTTTTGTCTTAGCTTTTTCTCCGGTCGATCTCTTATTGACCTTCTTGGCCTCAGAACGCACCGCACTCGCCTGAACACTCTTAAGTGCAGACGCGAAGCGTTTGGCTAAGACTTCATCCCTGCTTCCGTTCATCATTTTCGACGATTCCATTTTGCCGTATTTCTCTTAAGCCATATCGGCTCGCACGGGATGTTTGCTCTGTGTGGCGAATGAAGCCAGCGATTTCGAGGGCTTAGGATCGGATATTCTTCTAAAAAGACCGGTCCGAGCAAGCCGGCGCGAAAAGGAGTCATTACCGAATTGGCGACTGGAAGGCGAAGAAGCACCCCGGATCATGGAAGGGGCGCTCCTTTACAGGCCAGAGATCTTCGAACTGAAGTCTAAGGTTCCGAGACACCTAGGACTTCTTTCTCTTACGTTCCGCCCAGCGCTTCTTCATCGCCAGTGACAGGCGCCTTCTACCGTCCGGCGTGATTCCACCACGACGCCTGCCAGTCGCTCGTTGGCGCTTCACGCCCTTCTTCGGGCCACGCTTTGAGGGCGATTCAAGGAGTGCTTCTATCGCCCTGACGATCCGATCTTTTTCTGCGGTGAGATCCGACAAGATTTTTTGAAGGTCCAAGGAGTGCTCCTTTTTGGTTTAGGTTGCTTATTCGCGAAGTGGGTCACAAGATAAATAATGTCAGTGACAATTCAGGATCGCAACCTTTAGCAAAGCAAAGGCGCGCTGGAGGTCTCCTCCCTTTGGGTATCTCGATCTGGGTCCCTCTAATTTTCAGTGCATTGGGCGAATAAGGGCTGGCATTAATAGGCATTGCTGCCAAAATTGCCTAGATTTCTGCCCGAAAGTGCCGCTTTAGACTATGAAGCTTCTACCAGCTCGCGACTGGACTGTGCGCGGCCACAGAGCAATGTGTCTGTCTACCTGTCGAGGAGGCAGGCGCCATGCGAAAGGTATCGGACAAAGAACGTGAAAAGCTCTCGGTAGAAATCGCCGGTCTTGAATCGCTCGATCTCAGCCAGCTGAGAGCCCGCTGGAAGCTTCTCTACGAAATCGAAGCACCCCCACATCTGAGCCGGGACTGGCTCAGGAGAGCGGTTGCGTACCGTATCCAGGAGAACGTGCTGGGTGGTCTCAAACCGGCCACCCGCCGACTGCTCGAGCGCGTTGCCGAAGATGCGCGGGCGCGCAAGCCGTCCAAGGTCGTGCAGACGCGGAAAGTCGGTCCCAACACAATCCTGATTCGGGAATGGGGCGGTACACGGCACGAGGTCACGGTGCTCGAAAACGGCGCGATGTTCCGCGGCAAGCGCTACCGTTCACTCTCTCAGGTGGCCCGTTTAATCACCGGCAACCAGTGGTCGGGACCCTTGTTCTTCGGGCTCAAGTCACCGGCAAAGGAGGCACGCAATGGAGCGCGCCAGTAACGCCATCCGCCGCTGCGCCGTCTACACGCGGAAGTCTTCCGAAGAGGGTCTCGAACAGGATTTCAATTCGCTGCATGCCCAGCGCGAGGCCTGCGAGGCCTTCATCAAGAGCCAGCAGGGCGAAGGCTGGAAACTCGTCAAGACGGCCTACGATGACGGAGGTCTCTCCGGCGGGAACATGGAGCGGCCTGCATTGCAGCGCCTGCTCGAAGACATTCGCCACGGCCTGATCGATGTCGTGGTCGTGTACAAGGTCGACCGGCTGACCCGCTCGCTCGCTGATTTCGCAAAGATGGTCGAGGTCTTCAACGCGCAGGGCGTCTCGTTTGTGGCGGTCACTCAACAGTTCAATACAACCACTTCGATGGGCCGGCTGACCCTCAACGTGCTCCTGTCATTCGCACAGTTCGAACGCGAGGTTACGGGAGAGCGGATCCGGGACAAGATCGCAGCCTCGAAGCGAAAGGGAATCTGGATGGGCGGGTGTCCGGCGATCGGGTACGACGTCCGCGATCGCCGTCTGGTCGTCAATCAGGCTGAAGCCGCGACCGTAAGGCAGATCTACCAGCGTTACTTGAAAATACGCTCTGTCCGGAAGCTGAAGAACGATCTCGACCGGGACGGTGTCGTATCAAAGATCCGCGTTTCCAGGAAGGGAATCAGATCAGGCGGGTGCAGCTTTTCTCGCGGCGCGCTGTACGAAATGCTTTCCAACCCCGTCTATATCGGCGAGATTCGTCACAAGCAGGAACGACATCCAGGACAGCATGAAGCGATTCTGGAACTCGACGTCTGGGAGAAAGCTCAGCAGCTTCTGCGTGATACGGCGGCACGGCCGACAGTGCCCCGAACCAAAGCACCACCGAGCCCGTTGGCTGGAAGAGTCTTCGATGAAACCGGGGAGCCGCTCTACGTCCAAGCGGCCGTGAAAGAACGGCGGCGATATCGGTACTACGTATCACGAGCGCTGGTCAGACGTTCCAAATTGGAGGGGCAACGTGGATGGAGAGTGCCTGGGCCGGAACTGGAGCGAGCTGTCGCGATGGCCGCACGGGGCATTCTGGACGACAAGGCGGCTGTTCTTGAGGCCCTGCAGGTAGCCGGTATGGGAGACACCGACGTGACTCGGGTTTTCACGCTGGCGGCTCAATGGCGGGAACGTCTGGCGTCTGAGGGAGAACGTTCAACGGCTCTGGTCGAATTGGTGGAGAAGGCAATATTGACAGACGAGGGCATTCGACTGGCGTTGAAACTCCCAGCTCCGTGCACCGAGGCCAGCGACACCCGACTCCGAACGGCGCTCCAGCTAGTCCGGTTCGTGCCGTTGAAGGTGAAGAGACGTGGCGTCGAGATGCGGCTCATCATCAATGGAGGCGACGAGCCGAGGAAGCCCGATCCTGCGCTGCTGAAGGCCTTCGCACGGGCTCGAGGATGGTTCGAGGAATTGGCATCCGGCCGGGTCCGTTCGCTCGTCGAGATCGCGCGCCGCGAAGGACTCGCCAAACGCTATGTCACACGCCTCACGAAACTGGCCTTCGTATCACCGACATTCGTGGACGCAATCGCAGAAGGCAAGGTGCCTATTGTGACTAATCTGCAGATGCTGATGGACGGTCGGGTTGCCCTCCCCCTTTTCTGGGAAGATCAAGAAGATCTGTTCACCGACTAGTCGTCGCTCTGAGCCGTTTCATTCTAATTTTGCTCGCTATAAGAGAATCGCGGCCGCGGACCCCTCGCGGAATGAACAACCTCGTTCGCGCAAAATACCCAAGGCTGCAGAAGATCAACGGTTGTCTAACGGATGAGCTATTGTCTTTTCTACGAGGGGTGCTGGAATGGTATATTCCGATTGATATCGTCAAGAGGGATTTTCGGTTTCGAGGCTCAGAGGTAAAGATGGGGGAAATTTCGGAGCAAGCAACTGACCGTCTAAGACCGCTAATTGAGGTTTCCGGTCGTTCTCGACGATCATCTAGTCCAAAACGACGATACACGGATGGACTGGTTCCGTGCGCTGCTTGCTGAGAAGGCCCACAGCTTCCAGGTCGTTGTGTTTACATGCCGGCCAGGGGACTACCTCGCAGCCAGCGCAACAATACCCAAAGGGAAAGGCGTTTATAGGGACACAGATGGCGGGTTCGTACGAGCGGTCGATCTCGGACGGGCCGTGCGCCCAAGATAGATGTGCGAAGCTGCTCAGGATAGACAGTTGACCATTCGGCTACTTGACCATCGATGCTGTACGCCGAGACGTTGCCCCGCGCCTTGCCCTGAAGCGGAAATCCACCCTCGGGCACTTCATGACGCCCGCGCCCGTCGCCCGGTTCATGGCGTCGCGGTTTCCACCCGTGACCCTCAGGTTTGCAGCTACAGACGGGGCCACGCGTAGAGAGCGGCACAGTGCATCGCAGAGTGACCTGTCCGAATCTGCGGGGTTTCGAGGCCGGCTTGTGATTCGCGATTTTGTGACCGCAATAGGCACAGCGTGGTGTTGTTTCTGATTTCATAGCGGGCGGATTCGAAGATCGAGCGGCGGTTCGGCAGCTCGCCGGGACTTCGGTTCGTTTCCGCTGAGAGGACCTAAGGAAGATCGAGTTTCGGCGGCATAGCGTTATGCGCGAGGTCTCTTGATTTCCTCTGGATCAATCATAGGGTCCGTTTCGCCTTCAGAAACATACGGAATGTTCTCATCGGCAAATCCAAACCATCGATAGATCTCACGGATTAATAAGTATGCAACGCGCCCAGAGGGAATATCGACAGCCTCCAGTCGAATCAGAAATTCATGATCCGGCTCTGGGGCCGCCTTCAGATCAGCGATGCTCCAACCCCAAGCGGTCAATGGCCCCGACATCAATCTGGTAGGCTGACTACCTGCCGCGAGCTTTTGAAAGCCAGCATGGAAATCCGCGCCTTTCGGAAGTGGTCTTGCTTCGCCGAAGATAATTCGCGCGAATTGCGCGAAGGAGTAGATGTTTTCGCTCAGTGCTAGAGAATTGATCACCAATCCGTCTTTCGGAGCGTGTGAGCCCCAGTAACACGGCGAACTATGTGGCTCAACCACGAAGATAATCGTGCCGTCTCGAAAAACCTCTAGTACCGATCGGCCTGGGAGCATTGCGCGCCGCAGTTTACCGCCGACAATGCGCGAGGTCTCTTCGTGTGTGAGGTCGAAGCCGGCGCGTCTTAAGGCAGGCGGGTAGTTAAGAGTTGTTGTGACTCTGGAGCCATCCGAGAAAAGTCCTTCCACTTCCACCGTAGGTATTGTCGTCGCCGCCAGGTAAAAGGCCGACTGATTGGGGATCTGAGCGACTTCAATCGCGGAGACGAGCCGATTCTGTAGATCTTGCTCCGCTGTTCTCGACGCTTCGTTCGGCTCGGTTATGAGTAACCGCGTCGACTCTCCCAACGAGCGCACCTGTTCTCCCACGGCATCGAGCCGCTGGCTCAAATCGTCAAACCGTCTGCCATCTCTCAGCCAGGTTTGAAAATCCTGAACACGAGCCGGATCGTTTCCGGCAAGTCGTCGTTCGACGTAGGTGAAGAGGAAGCCGACATGTTTCGACGGGTTCGCTTCCTCAAGCGCCTTCGCCAATAGGAACGGACGACGTGAACTAGGTTGGTCGGTGATGATGATTCCCAGAACTCCTCGATCTGAGTCGCTGGTAGACGGATACCATCTGATGTCCATGTTTTCGATCTCAGGGTGGATCCAATCCTTTAACACATCGTAGTACTGCATCCTGTCGATCAAATCTTTAGGGAACGGGTGAACCTCAGTCACTTGGTCTGCAATATGATCAACCGAACGCTCGGTCTTGAGACCGATAACTATTATTCCGCCTCTCGAGTTCGCGAATGCGGCAATGTCTTTCGCCAACTCCCTTTTACCGTAGAGCTCGTCAATCCGGTACGGCTTCGATTTTGCTTCGAAAGATCGGTCCTCGAGCACGCCGATAAGCTCATCGAATGTTCCCCGCGCTAAGATCTGAGCGATCTCTCCAATATTGAGCGTTTTGGGCTCACTTGGCATCTTGGCGTCCTACGCAGGAGAATCCGTTCCAATCGTAAATTTAGATGACCGTGTCGCGACAGTATCACCGTGCTGTTCTGTCTTCCGTCCTTCAGGCGATTCAGTATCACGTTACGCGAACTACCGCCTTGACGCGCGTTTCCGCACTTAAGGCGACGAATGATGCATGGCGGAGCCGATTGTTAGACGTCCACTCGAGGAAGTCGATCGTTCTGCCATTTCCATCACCTAGCGTGTCAATTCTCCGGGCTGTACTCTTCTAGAAGTTCCGCGGGCCAGCGAAGGGCCGGCGGCTGGCTACCGGTTTTGGTGTTGGCTGGTGGGTCCCGCCCGGTTCCGCTGGGTCTGGCACCTTGTCCGGATCGAAAATCGTGACGTCGGCCGCGAGTCCCGGCATCAGCCGCCCGCGGTCCGTGATGCCGAATACTTCGGCCGGTCGCGCGCTCAGCATCCAGATTGCGCGCTCCATCGGGATTGCGCGCTTCTCGCGCACCCAGCGCCCCAGCATGTAGGTCGAAAAGCACGCGTCGCAAAGCTGGCTCGCGTGCGCGCCCGCGTCGGATAACCCCAGCACCGTATGCCGGCCCGCCAGCAGTTCCGCGACTTCGTCTTCGACGTTATTGAGGATCGACATTCTGAAGCGCGCTTCGAGATTCGATGCCAGCGCGAGATCGAGCGCCAGATCGATCGGATCGAGCCCGCGCTCCCGTGCCACTTCGCTCAGGTTGCGCTCTTCGAGCGACGGGTCGGTCGGCGAGAACGAAATCACCGTGCGATCCCATCGGTTGGCGAACGCGCCGCGCGAGCCCTCGCCCGCCCTGAACTTGAACGCGCGCCGGAATTCCGGATCGGCGTAGATTTTTTTCTTGCCTTCGAAGTCAGCCGCCGAGACCGGCGCGAACACGCTCATGCTCTCGAAAATAAACGGCGCCTTGAACTGGAATTCGAAGTTCAGCGGGCGGCAGGTGACCTGCGGTATAATGCTGAGCCCTTCGTCGCACAGTTTCTGCGACGCCTCCAGCGGCCCGCGATGTCCGCCGGGACCGTTCATGCCGGCCAGCAACCCCGCGTATGTAATCGGGCGCCGAATCTCCCGGGCGATTTCTGCAAACTCGCGCAAGAACAACTCGCGTCCGGTCGCCGCCTGCATGATTCCGTGTCCCGTCTCGCCCATCGCCGACGCGAGCGCCCTGATCTCGTCGAAGTCCGACATGCGGCTCGGCACCGGCTTGCCGCTGTAGCCGATGTGCGTCGGCGATTTCGAGGTCGCGAATTCAAGCGCGCCTGCGACGCACCAGCGCCTTCATCGCCGCGACTTCGTCGGCGCTGGCCGAGCGCTCAGTTGCTTCCTCGCCCATCACGTACAGTCTTATCGGCGTGTGTCCCACCAGCGCACCGAGGTTGATCGCGGTGCCGCGCCGCTCGATCGTATCCATGTACTGCTCGAAGCTCTCGAACGGCCATTCGTAGCCGAGCCCGGTCTCGAGCGCCTTCAGACTCATCCCCTCGACGTTCTCGAGCGTCCGCATGATAAGCCCGCGATGCTCGGGACGGGCCGGCGCCACGCCAAATCCGCAGTTCCCCATGACAACTGTTGTCACACCGTGCCACGGCGAGATCGTCATCATCCGATCCCACATCACCTGCGCGTCATAGTGCGTATGAATATCGACGAAGCCCGGCGCGACGACGCGCCCTTTCGCCTCGACCGTCGCCGCCGCCTTGCCCTTCGCCTCACCCACCGCCGCGATCTTGCCGTCCTTGATCGCCACGTCGCCGACACGCCCGGGCGCGCCAGTACCGTCGTAAATCGTTCCACCAGTAATCTTGAGATCGTAGTCCATCGGGCGTGTCGCGCGATTCGCTATCTATATCCAATGCGCTTCCGCGCGGTCCAGACTGATCGGTCTGGTAGCGCGGCATTGTAAACGCCGGCATCCGGCATCCTCTAGCAGGTTTGAAAAAGTTCCTTCCGATCGGATCGACGATAGGTATACATCCGCGGGCGCTGGCGCGGCCGAAGCTGGATCCGTTCTTTTCTGACGGATGCTCACAAACGCCAGCCCGTCTCGCGCTCCGGGCCACCGAGTGAAGCGTATGCCTTCACCATCTCTCGAACCCGGTCAGCCAGACGGTCGCTTTGGCGAATGGAATCAAACTTCTGCTCGATCCACTTGCGCCCAGCGATTCCATACCGAATGCGAAGCTCGCGGTCTCCAGCCAGTCGCGCCAGTGCTCGACCCAGTCCCTCGTGATCATGCTCTTGGACCAGAAGACCCGTTCGCTCATGCAACACCGCTTCCGGGATCCCACCGTGGTGAGTCGCTACAACAGGGAGAGCTGTCGCCATCGCTTCGAGGATGGCGTTCGGGACTCCTTCGACCTGGCCAGCCGAGACGCTGGTCTGAAGAGCAATGTCGAAGTCAGCAAACTCCTTTGCCAGCACGTCAACTCCGACCGGGCCGCGAAAGCGAACTGCGCTGGCCAGTCCGATCCGGTCTGCGAGCGCAATCATCTGGTCACCGGTTCTACGCTGGTCTGGAGTCTCGCCATCGCCGAAGAAGTCCAGGGAGGCGTCTGGAAAACTCCTTACTAGTTTTTCAAATCCACGGATCGCCATCTCGTGGCCTTTCGATGGCCGAAACCACGCCGCCATCACGATCCGGATTGGCCGCGCGACTTCGCGACGCTCCGATGCTGCATAGCTCGTGAGATCGACGCCGAGGTGATGTAGATAGGTCCTCTCGGCCGGCATCCCGAAGGCGATCAAGCGTTCGACGAGATTGCGCGACACGCCGAGGAAACATGCCGCCGGCGCGGAACGCAGAGTTGCATAGTCCGATCCGAACTCGCGACTCTCGAGCTCGACATTCGCGTCGTCACCATGGAAGACTGCTAGCATGGGAACTCTAAGCTGCCGCGCGAGGTGCACCGCCAGCGCGCCGCAGCTTAAGTGACCCACCACAGCGTCGATCGGTCCCCATCGTCGCTTCAGCGTGGTGGCGAGCGATGCGGCAAGCTCAGGCTGGCGAAGCGCGTGCAGATCCGGATGCGAATGCACCTCGACTCCAGCTTCCGCTGCAGACGGGCTTTCAAAGTAACCAACGTCCGCGAAGTAGCCCGGGCAATCGCCACTAAGGACGAGTGTGCGAAAGTGTTGAGCAAGGCCTACGATCATCTGCCATGTTGCCGGATGATGACGGCGGCCAAACCGGTACCAAGTCAAATGCAGGACAGTGAGCGACACTACCGGATTAGCCTCTCTGGCTCTTATGCCTTGAAAGATCGCTCAGTGTCATTTCCCGTTTGCAAATCGCCGGTTGTCGGTGCTAGTCCTAACCGCGATTGAAAATGAAATTCCGGTTCATTCCTCTTCACTCTTCTGATCGCGGACCTGCGCAGACGGCTCTGGAGAGGCAGAGACTGGGCGACGAATCGAAATGAGTTATCCTCATCGCAACCTTCCATCTCTTAACAGGTGTCACATCGATAGCAATGCACATCTCTTTGCGACACGCAACGACTTGATTGAAGCGCTCGGTATCGAGCCCGGCGGAGTCGTTACCGAGATCGGGGTAGCTGTTGGGGACTTTTCCGACTTTCTTCTGCGCTCGCTGCAACCGCGTCTCTTCGTTGCCATAGATACCTTCGAGTTGCGCACGATTCCCGCACACTGGGGCCAGTCGACGGCGTCATTCGGCGAACAAACCCACCTGGAGTATTATCGGAAGCGATTCGAACACTATGGCAGCCGGGTGCGGATAGATGTGGCTCGGAGCCATGAGGCTCTTGCCGGATATCTGGATGAGAGTTTTGATCTGATTTATATTGACGCACTGCACGATTATGAAAATGTCAGACAAGATGCCAATCTAGCTGCGCGGAAGCTTAAGAGAAGCGGTGTCATCGTGTTCAACGATTATACGATGTTCGATCCCCTCACCAATACGCCGTATGGCGTAGTGCCTGCAGTCAATGAACTAGTTCTCGAAGGTGGATGGCGGATTGTGGGATTCGCGCTTCAACAGCACATGTTTTGTGACATCGCGATTCGTCGTTGAGGGCGGTACCTTCTCAGAACCTGATCCGCGCTGATTCGTGTGATTTCGATCGCCTTGGCGTCTGCCGTTCTTGGCGATCCCGACTTCGGTGTATTGCCTCTGAACCTTTACCTATTCAAGCGATCGGAAGGGAGAAACAAGTGGTTGCTAAGTTCTCATCACTACCCAGGTTCGAGGTTGCCGACGGTTCCCGCTCTCCACGGGTTTGCATAGCTACGTGGGAATTCGAGGGGCCGTCTCGAAACGGTGGCATCGGCACCGCATACGCGAGCCTGGCCAACGCATTGAAGCGGGCCGGCTGCGAGGTCACCGTCCTATTTCTGCTGGGGAGCAATCCCACCGACGGAAACATTATTGACTGGGTTAACTTTTACCGGACACAGAAGGGAATTAGACTGGTTCCGCTACCCATGGCTCACGAGCCGCGACTCCACGCCGCTTGGGCCGCGAGTGTCTCGTATCATGCCTACGTTTGGTTGAAGGAGCATCAGAGCGAGTTCGACGTCATTCACTTTCCGGACTGTCAGGGTCTAGGTTTCTACAGTCTGCTCGCGAAACGCCAAGGGCTGGCGTTCGCTGACTCTACTTTTGTGGTTACTGCGCACGGTCCGACATTTTGGTCAAAGGAAGGCGGTCAGGACTATATTCGCAATCTCGGCGAGCTGGAAATTGATTTCATGGAACGCCAAAGCGTTTTCTCAGCGGATATCGTCGTCAGTCCTAGTCAGTACATGCTTGGCTGGATGCAACAAAACGGGTGGGAGCTTCCTGAGCAAACCTACGTTGCGCCCAACATTCTTCGTCACGAAGTCCTATCCGAAAACAACGCGCCGCGCCAGGTCGCGAAAAAGGTTCATGAAATAGTGTTCTTCGGGCGCCTTGAGTTGAAAAAGGGCATCAAGCTCTTTTGCGACGCAGTAGACGAGCTCTGCACCGACCATCGAAGTACCGATTTTGTGGTCACCTTTTTAGGAAAGGAAACCCACATCTACGGACGTTCGAGCATTGGCTACATTAGTGACAGATCGAAGAAATGGTCGGTGCCATGGCATGTCATCTCGCATAAGTATCAGGCTGACGCTGTCGAGTATCTTAAAGGTCCTGGCCGTTTAGCGGCCGTCTGTTCGCTCTCCGAGAATTTCCCGAACACGGTGTTAGAATGCGTCGGTGCGGACATACCGCTTCTGGCGAGTAATGTCGGAGGCATTCCCGAAATCATCGCTCCCGCGGACCGACAGCATGTCTGTTTTGAGCCCCGGCCTGACATTCTGGCCGACCGTATCTGCAGTATACTCAAGGAAGGGGCCTTTTCGGCCCGCCCGTCAGCTTCATTCGCTGACACAGAAGGTGCCTTGGTACATTTTCATGCCGGCCTGGCGAATCGACCTGAGAGTGAACAGACCGTTTATAGAAGTCGACGGCCACCCGAAGAATCAACTTTCCCCCTGGTGAGCGTGTGTTTGGCTTACCACGTCCGAGAGAATGGGCCCGCAGCCACGCTCGCCTCCTTACGGCAGCAGGACTACCCACACTTTGAGGTCATTTTGGCGGAGTGCGGAAGCGACCTCGCCTCTGCAAGTTCATTGAGCAATCAGCAACCATCCAACAGCAAAGCACTGCGTCAGATCCGTCTAAGCAGTTCAGCAATCGGCGCCGGAAGAAATGCAGCGGCACGCGAAGCAAAAGGGGAATATCTACTCTTCGTGGACGATCACACTCTATTGTCGCGGCCTGACGCGCTATCCGTCTTTGTGCAGGTTGCGCGGCGCGTGGGCGCTGATATTGTGACATCGACGATCAGCTTTTTTCTCGGATCGTCAGATGGATCGTCGGAAGACCGGCTCGAGCATTCTCGTCGTCCATTTCTCGGAGGAGATGTGGCTACTGGTGCTTTCGTAAACTGCTTCGGAAGCACCAACGCCCTCGTGAGGCATGACGCATTCGAGGAAGTCCGCGGGTTCAGCGACGAAGCCGAATCGACCCTTGATGACTGGGAATTTCTTTCAAAGGCGGCTTTAATGGGCTTGCGGATCGAAACGATCCCGGATGCCTACCTTTGGCATCGAGAGGATCATGATCAAGAGAGCTTCGTCCATTCGCTCGTGAATGCTGTCCGTAGCGTCAAACCCTACACATCACCTAAGCGCAGAGTAGCTCCTTCTGTAGAACCGCTACTGCTCAAAGTGATGCAGTTTGGTCAAGGACTGAAATTCGAACGAGACGCTAACACCGGTTCGCCTCTCTCGCGCGGTGAGCAGGGCCCTGCAGTGACCGGATGAGATGCATGGATACCGCGTTCTAGTCCCTTATATGGGCCCAGCCCCGAGCGAAAGTAGCTTGCCGGATGAGAGTGAAGCCGGTTACAGCCAGTGTTCGCTCTAATTCCGAGCAGGTAATCTGCACGCCCGCTCCTGCGCCTGCGTGATCGAGCCCTTCTTTGCGCTCTCCGCCCGACGGTTCTTCTCAGCCTGTGAGCAGAACCCGGCCATGGAAGCGAGCAATGCAATAGTTGTCGTAGTGAGCAACGGTAACGCATAACGGGGCATGAAATAAACGCATGCCATGTTCGCCACGTAAAGCACGATTCCGGTTAGCAAAGCGCACCAGCCCGCTAGCACCAACTCGGGAATCCTTTTACTGAGAACACAGGCAACCACTCCGAACGAAAGCGTCAGTAGCAAGAACCCATACCCGTGCCACGCCCCCAAAATTGATGTATGGATCGCGACGAGCAGTATTGAGGACCGTTGTAGCCTCAGGTAGATTTAGAAATGGTAATCGGCGCAGAGCTTCCCACAACTTCGGCTGCCTGGCCATATCTGCTGCTCCCCACGCGTTGCTGTAGAAGGGTGACATTGCAACCGAGGGATTGTTCGTAGTGAATCCGGCTACGACGTCATGAAAGATGACTCTGATTAAAGTTGGATGGAGGGTCATGAGATACCGCATCGTCGCAGCTAAAATTATTCGGTCACGTTGCGCTCCAATCTTTTCGGAGGGAACGCCTGACCGAACCAAATCATCTGTAATCTTCTGACCTGTGCCATTGTAAAATGTTCCGGTGATTGCTTGAGATTCGACCGCCATTTTGACAAGCGGATCCGGCGTTTTGACGGACAACTCTTGCGCCAGTCGAAGCCTGGCGCCTTGCGGAAGCTCGTCGAGAAAACGACCGATGCGATCGCTCAGGGTTCTGCCCAAGGTGGAGCGATACTCGTCATGCGCGGCGCTGATCATGTACCTGGCGATGCAAAGATTTGAGCCGATTGCGAAGACACCGACCAGCGCTGCCACCCCTGTCGTTTTCCAATCGGCGTTCCTGGCTTCTGAATCGCACGATCCGAATCTCCTCGCCAAGTCACGCACAATCAAGGTCAATGGCAACCAGATTGAGAAGAGCAGGTTGAGATGACGGCTCCCGATGGCTAGAAAAAGAGCTGCGCCGTACACGTACCAGTGCACCAATCCTAGTCTCCGGACAATCGAGATTCCGGCCCCCATCACAGCGAAAGTAGCGATGATACTTAGTGCTTCCGACCCGCAGCATTGCGCGTAGGTATAGAAGCTGCTGCACGATGCCAGCACGAATGCAAACGAGCCGCGCAAAACCCGATCTTCCGTCAGGGATACTACCGTGTAAGTCAGGGCAGCTATCAACGCGAGATGTTGAGTTACAACCAGCAAATAGATTCCCGCCAATGAGGGCTGTTGTGGTCCGAACAGTGAAGGCAAAGAGTTATGACTCCCGTGTTCAGCGACCCGGCCAGCAATCAAAAAAGGGATTCGGCCGAGAAAGCAATAGATCGGAGGAAAATGGAGGATGTTCATGTCGTCCGCCGGAAATATCAGTTGGCAGACCGCGTCGATATCCTTCCAGAGGGGCGGGTAGAAGATCAAAAGGTAGATCGATGGGATCGAAAGAACAATCGGCGGGTATCGGCCCGCGAAGATCGCTATCGACCTCAAAGCCTTGCCGCCCGAATTCGCCCAAGATGCGAATCTTCGCGTAACCACGAGAGGCATAAATCCCATTCTCATGTCTGCCCGCGTTTCCAGCCGCGCAAAAGTTCGATGCTGTGTGTGGCAAACTACTGACTGCCTCAGAATCAGTAATTCGTCACGCACAAGTTTTCCAGACGCCTCCCTGGACTTCTTCGGCGATGGCGAGACTCCAGACCAGCGTAGAACCGGTGACCAGATGATTGCGCTCGCAGACCGGATCGGACTGGCCAGCGCAGTTCGCTTTCGCGGCCCGGTCGGAGTTGACGTGCTGGCAAAGGAGTTTGCTGACTTCGACATTGCTCTTCAGACCAGCGTCTCGGCTGGCCAGGTCGAAGGAGTCCCGAACGCCATCCTCGAAGCGATGGCGACAGCTCTCCCTGTCGTAGCGACTCACCACGGTGGGATCCCGGAAGCGGTGTTGCATGAGCGAACGGGTCTTCTGGTCCAAGAGCATGATCACGAGGGACTGGGTCGAGCACTGGCGCGACTGGCTGGAGACCGCGAGCTTCGCATTCGGTATGGAATCGCTGGGCGCAAGTGGATCGAGCAGAAGTTTGATTCCATTCGCCAAAGCGACCGTCTGGCTGACCGGGTTCGAGAGATGCGTGGACAGTCACATTTCACTTCAACCCATTAGTGGGAACTTTCAGCGAGACGACCACAACCGTAATTACAAAAGTGTAACACTACTCGCTTGTAGTTCCAGCTTCGGGGTCAGGTCGAAGCTACCGTTCGGTCAACCGTATAAAGCCATCAGCACTCCATTCTTCGCTACCAACACCGTGGTGCACGAAGAAGAGACCCTCGGGATCATATTTCCTCTTCACCGCCTGCAGTCTTGTATAGTTTGGCCCCCAAAAGGATTGTTGCCACGACCGTTCAAAGAAGTTGCTCTCCGATACGTAGGATCCAGCATCCGGCACGATCTTCCGTAGCTCGTTCATGGACTTCTCAATCTCAGCGGCGTCTTTGCGGGCAGCCGCCAGATCTGGCTCATGGCCCAAGATACCCGGAAAGGCGGGAGGCTCCTGCCCAGCGATGATCGCGAGGGCGAAGGCGTCGAGTACTGCGGGATTCATCGCCGTGTCCCTGGCCGCGGCAATGGCATCGGCAGGTGCTCCGGCGAGTCCCTTGTTGAAATGCAAGTTCACTTCCCAATACCTGCTGCTCGCAAATAAGGCATCGACGAGCTGCCTCTGCCGGTCTTTTTTCATTAGTGAGGCGGGCAGCCAGGCGGACTCGTAACCATGGATGAACCACCCCGTTTCGCCCACGCTGTGCCGGTCTTTTTTCAACAGCGAGGTGGGCAGCCGCGCGGACTCATAACCGGGGATCGACCACCCCGTTTCGCCCAAGTTGTCCGCCCAGTACACATTGTTCTCTGGCGCCCCCGGCCGGTCATCGGCAACCAGCCTGCCCGGCAGGTTCGTCCGTAGATATTCAGCGTCCCAAAAATTCCGGGCGGGTATGCTCGCCATCCTGGGCGCGGATGCCATGGTGAAATCCTGCGGCGATCCCGCGATCCAATTGAAAAATGGCCGCCAGACATTTTCCGCCTGTTGCTGCTCGAGCCCCTGGAACACCATGTTAACGCTGAGCGTGTTGTTCGGGCGAAAGGCGACTCTCTCACCCCAGTGAGGATCGAAGATGCTGCTGCTGTAGAAGCGGATGAACTCACCGATCAGCCGCTGGAATGCACCGTCAGACGTAGCGGCAATCGTTAGGAACACTCCGCCGAAGAAGTCCGGGAGTTTGCGCGTCCTGAGCGTGAGTTTGGTGACAACGCCCAGGCTGCCACCGCCGCCTCCCTTGATCCCCCAGAACAAGTCAGGATGTGTGCATGCATTGGCTATCCGCACTACACCGTCGGCAGTGACGATTTCTGCTTCCAACAATCCTGCCGCGGCTGTGCCATAGTTCTTCGAGAAGCTTCCGAACCCGCCGCTCTGGATGAGCCCGGCGACACCGACAGTCGCGCAACCGGCGCCCTGCACGTAGCGGCCAGCCTTCGTCGTCACGGCTTGATAGGTGTGCATCCATATCGCGCCCGCCTCAACTGTCACCGCCGGTTGCGGGGCTTGCCTTCCCTCGCATCCTTGGCCGACGAACGCATCGTGCATGGTGATGTTGTTCATCGCCCGGGTCCATATCAGCAGAGAATCCGCTGCGTCGGAGGTGCCCTGATAGCTGTGGCCGCCGCCTTTGACCACCAGGCGCAGATTGTTCTCCCGCGCAAAATTGACACCAGCGACAACATCAGTGGTAGTTCTGGCCGCGACCGTATACGGGCTGGGTACTGAGGTCCATGCATCTACCCAGCCGGAGGTTTGCGTCGTACCAGCCTGATCGCCAAGGTAATAGGGATTTTTCAAAAGCTTGAAAACAGCCTGACAGGGTGCACCCTCTGATGCAGACACACAGGTAGCGAGCGGTGACTCCACTTGCATGAGATGTCCCCCGACATCTTTTTTCAGTCTTTCCCAGCTTGCAGCGGTCGGCCATGACGGATCGGAAGGGCGTACGCGGTGACCAGGGAATCTCGGAGGTAGGACGGTAGCTTGCCACGCTGTTGACAGATGCGGCCACAGGAACGGCAGAAACGGAAGGGCTGCCAATTTCGTGAGGAAGCTTCTTCTGTCGATCACAACAAACCTCCAACCTCGGCCACAACCGGACGCGGAGGGCTCGCTTGGCGCCGGGTCATGACCCCTTGGCGCACGGCCACGGGAACGGATACATCCCTCGGTCCGGAATTTCCATATACGGAACTCAGCCCTGCAAGGGGATCCTGTACGTGAAACGGTGCGTGCGTTTCTACTAGAAACTCCGAAAACGAAGGAAAGTCGAGAGTTTCGAGCTCAGGACAGAAAAAGGGCCGAGACCTTTCAAGCCCGGCCCTTCTTCCCAAGGTCTTGGCCGAACTACTTCTTGACGTTCGCCTTCTGCGCCCGTGCCGCTGATCCATAGCGTTTGCTAAAACACTTGCGGCATCGGCGGTCGCGCCGCTTGATGAAACTCGGAGCCAGGTCATCGCTCCCGCAATAGCGGCAAACCAGTTTCTCTGATTTTGACTTGCTGCCCGTCTCCTTCCCGAGCGGCCGTGCGGACTCAGCCGTTTTTCGGGTAGCTTTCTTCCGGGCCGATGTTGAGGAGTGTCCGATCGGCTTGTGCCCGCTTCCGTTAGCCAGTTTCGCGTGTTCCATTGGCTCTAAAATCTCCTTGAGCCGTAAGGGCTCGTCGGGATGTTTGCTCTGGTCGGCGCGTGAAGCGAGCGGTTTGCCCCAATTTTCCCAAACGTCATTCGCGCAGAAGGGTAGTAGGCCAGCTATTAGCGCGCATCGACGGTCTGCACGATCAGGCGATTGGAAGGCGAATGAAACTGCCGAAATCGCAGCAGGAGAGACGAGACCTGGCTGAGAGCGGAAATTGCTCGAATCCCCGCCGCGCAACGACTGGCTGTGTGCTGAGAAACGAGCAATGTGTGTGTCACAGGGGCAGCAATCGCGCGCCTCAAGGAGGACCATATGAGCTGGGATGCAGAATTGAAGGTTGCGAAGTATCGAGAGAAACGATCATGAAGCGGCGGGCACCAGCTATCAGAAGTGAGGCGCTCGCCGCGGAAATCGCGAGCCTGTTGAATCTGGATATTGACGAACTCCGCGAGCGCTGGAAAGCCATGTTCGGAAAGACGCCGTCGCGCGATATCAGCAGGTCGTTCGTGACTCGTGCGATCGCATATCGCCTCCAGGAAAAGGCTTTCGGCGGCCTCAAGCCCTCGACGCAGCGCCTGCTGGCAGAGTTCGCCGATGACCGCGTTAACGGGTCGGCTTTCGCCGCGTCACTGTCTCGCATCGTGCGGCCTGGCGCGGCGCTGGTGCGTGAATGGCGCGGTATCAGTCATCAGGTAAGCGTTCTCGAAAAGGGATTTCGTTTCCGAGGCAAGCGTTACCGTTCGCTCTCGGGAGTCGCACGCGAGATCACCGGGACTCAATGGTCGGGTCCGTTGTTTTTTGGCCTCAAGCGCTCGCAAGAGGAGAGCCTCGATGGAGCACGCTAAGCCGCGAACCCAACGCTGCGCAATCTATACGCGGAAGTCTTCAGAAGAAGGCCTTGAACAGGACTTCAACTCCCTGCACGCGCAGCGGGAGGCGTGCGAGGCGTTCATCAAAAGCCAAGCGGGTGAGGGCTGGCGACTCATCAAGACCGCCTACGATGACGGGGGCCTTTCCGGCGGGACGATGGAGCGCCCCGCCCTTCAGCACCTGCTGGAAGATATCCGACGCAGACGGGTCGACGTAGTGGTCGTTTACAAAGTCGATCGGCTCACCCGCTCGCTTGCCGACTTCGCCAAGATGGTCGAACTGTTCGACGCCGACGGCGTTTCGTTTGTCGCGGTCACCCAGCAATTCAACACGACAACCTCGATGGGCCGACTTACGCTCAACGTCCTGCTCTCTTTCGCGCAATTCGAGCGCGAGGTAACGGGCGAGCGGATCCGCGACAAGATCGCCGCCTCCAAGCGCAAGGGAATGTGGATGGGAGGGGTGCCGCCGCTGGGCTACGACGTCGCAGATCGCCGGCTGGTAGTCAATCGGGCCGAAGCCGCGACGGTGAAACACCTCTATGAACGTTATCTCGAACTCGGTTCCGTCCGGCTCCTGAGAAACGATTTAGAGCTTCGCGAGATCGTCTCCAAAGTCCGGGTGTCGAAAAACGGCGTGCGCTCGGGGGGCCAGCAGTTTTCGCGCGGTGCTCTGTACCAGATGCTATCGAACCCGATCTACCTAGGTGAAATTCGCCACAAGAAGGAACGCCATCCAGGTCAACAGCAGCCGATAGTGAGCCGCGAGCTGTGGGAGAAAGTTCAGCGACGCTTGCGCGATCAGGCCGCCACGCATCGCCAACGCCCGACCAAGACACCGCCCAGCCCACTTGCAGGAAAACTGTTCGACGAGAACGGCAAGCCCCTATATGTGCAGGGTGCGGTAAAAGGCGCGCGCCATTATCGCTACTACGTCTCGCGCGGATTGGTCAGAGGATCAGTAGAAGATGACCAGCGCGGGTGGCGCGTCGCCGCACCCGAGCTTGAGCGAGCCGTTGGCGCTGCGGTTCGACAGATTCTCGGCGATCGAGCGGCAATCGTCGGAGCTATCGAAGAACTCAACATCGATGCAAGCCGATTGCCTTCGATATTCAAGGTCGCCGAAGCCTGGATTCAGAGCCTGCGGTTCGAATCGGAAGCTGTTTTAGTACTGACCCGGCTGATCGAACGCGTTGGGCTCAAGCAGAACGGCATCGAGGTTTCCATCAAGCTGCCCATTCCATCCGATGAAGGGCGTGATGCCGCGACTCCGAACCACCTTGTTCTAGCTCGATCCGTCCCGATGCGGATGAAGCGGCGCGGCGTTGAGATGCGGCTGATCATTGATGGTGACGCCGCATCTTTGGCACGCATCGATCTACCGCTGCTCAACGCGACCGCCCGTGCGTATCGATGGTCCAACGATCTGTTGGCGGGTCGGGCGCGGTCGATCGGCGAGATCGCCAGGCGAGAACATCTAACTGCACGTCACGTGCGGCGCGTGATGCGGCTGGCGTTTCTGGCGCCCAGGATCGTCGAGGCGATCGCCGAAGGCCGCCAGCCTGCCGACCTCAGCACCATCGCAATGACCCAGAGAATCGAACTACCCCCGCTCTGGAGCGCGCAACAGCAAGCTCTGGAACCCAGATAGACTCACGCGGGAGTAGTTGCTTGCGTCGGGCGTTCTTCCCGAGGACGCTTCCCCGCAAAATGGCCGGTTAGCAGATGGACATGCCAAAATCGCGAACAGAGAATTTTGATCGATTTTTGCCGTCAGCCGCGACCGTTGGCATTCTCCGGGTCCACGGTCGCGCCTGATTCGCGCCCCACGCGCCGATTTCATCGCTTCTCCAAAATGTATGGAAACATACTAGACTCGGTGGCGGAGAGAGGGGGATTCGAACCCCTGAGACCCTTCAGGATTAAGGGGGCAGAATTCTGCGGGAGGTTGGCGCAGTGTTCAGCCTGAGGCAAGCGAAAAGCTTAAGCGAGAATAATCGCAGTATTCCGGAATATTTCCAACGTATCGGTTCGCGAGGATACCATGCCAACCCCAGTCGAATTCCTCCGAGGATGGACTGGTTTATGTCGAACAATCCAGTCTCGCTTCACCCGACGCCGCCAGACGGTAACCGTTAGTCTGGAAAATCCTGATTGGCAGCGAGAGAAGATTCGCCGACCCAACTCGTCACAGTTACTGGGTCGGGTTCACGACGGACAATCCCTCGTCGACCCTTCCGTCTCCCCGAATGAACTTTTCGGCAGGGACAGGTACAACGGGGTCCCGCTTTGATGCACAATAGCCCGCGGATCAACTATCAGCCCCGTGAAAAAGAAAACGTTCGGCGAAATCTTGGCGCAAGCAAGGGCTCAAGCGAACTTGAGTCAAAAGGACCTTGCAGCGCGGTTGCGTAAGACCGACGGGACACCCATCTCGGCGCAATATCTGAACGATATCGAACGGGACCGTCGCGCGCCGCCGTCAAACGAGTTGATTCAGCAGTTCGCCTCGCTCCTTGGGGTCGCAGAAGACGTCTTCTTCCATCATGCGGGGCGTCTGTCTCCGGATCTGGCGGCGGCTTCCGTCGACCAAGAAAAGCTGAAGGCTGCCTACGACGTTTTTCGGCAGGCTCTGAAGATTCCCAAGTCGCGCAGCCGGAATTGAGGCATTCTAATGCATTCACAGCCCTTCAAAAAGAGAGGCTTGATCTACGCGAATCAGCTGATTAGCATATTAAAGCATGAGAAATCGGTCGGCTAGGCCATCAGGCTGGCGACGCCAAGTACGAGTGGAGACGACCCCTCCCGGAACATCGCGCGCACTCACGATTTTGAGCCAATGCCTTCACAAGTACGTGGAGGTCAACCCAAGTCGGTTCCAGGTTGTCGAGCAGATCAGGCGATCGCATCGCATCCGTACGGTCGTGCTTCGCGACCATTCGCAAATATCGTGAGAATTGCCTTTTACGGCCGGTTCAGTTCCGACAACCAAAAAGAAACCTCGATCAGTGACCAGCTGCGTATTGTCCAGAGGTGGGCCCTGCAGCACGGCCACAAGATCATCTCGGAGTTTTCGGACGAGGCAATGTCCGGTGCCAGCCTGAAGTTGCTGGCGGGACTTCAGAGAGCGCTTGATGCCGCGGCCACTTCACCGGCTCCCTTTGATGCCATTGCTGTTGATCAGCTTTCTAGGCTCTCGCGTGACGTCGGCGATACTGACGCCATAATCAAGCGGCTGCGATTTATCGGGGTTAGTGTCGTTGCGGTATCGGACAACATCAACACCGCGGACGAAACCACGAAGATAAGCGTTATAGTGAAATCGTTGGTCAACGAGTTGTACCTTGATGATCTTAAGAAAACGACAAAGCGCGGATTAGATGGACAATTCTTAAAGGGCTACTCGACCGGTGGCCGGACCTATGGATACCGAACTGAGCCGGTGTCTGATCCTTCGCCAACCGGCGGTAAGCCAGTACCTGCTGGATACAGGATTGAGGTTGATTCTTTTGAAGCGGTGGTCGTCCGACGCATTTTCGCGAGCTTCAGAGACGGCAGTGGTGAAAAGGCCATCGCAAAGCAACTGAACGCGGATCAGACAGGACGGCTGTGGCGATCCAATACGGTCTTCCACATGCTTCAAAACCAGAAGTACGTGGGGCGCTTTACCTTCAATCGTCGAGAGTGGGTTAAGAACCCGGCGACCGGACGCCGAGCGTTCCGCTGGCGGCCACCTGAACAGTGGGAAGTTCGTCAATCTGAAGACCTCCGAATCGTAGATGACAATACCTGGAAGGCTGTCCAGCAGAGGCTCCGCACCCGAAACCGTCTATTTGCTCGCGGGCGTTCACGGACAAAGCATCTGCTATCGGGACTTCTGTTTTGTGATAGATGCGGGGGGTGTCTGAGCGTTGTGGGAAAGGATTGTTACGGATGTCGCAACCATGCCGAGTCCGGAAGTTGCTCGAATTCACTTCGCGTCCATCGCGCCTCCGTTGAACAGGTCGTCTTGTCTGAGCTTGCACGCTATCTGGAGGTCTTTGTCCATGACCTCAGTCGGGCTGCGACCCAGATTTTTCAAACTGGGGACCCTGCCGATTCTGAATCTCATCAGCGACTCGCGAAATTGAGGCAGCAGGCCGAGGGAATAATGGGCGCCATCAAGAGCTCAACACTGAGCGGACGCGCTCTGGAAGAAGCTATGGCTGCTTACCAGGAGATCTGGGACCAAATTCAAACCGTGGAGCTGGAGCCTCATTCTCCTAGCTCACCGCCGGTTACGGAGCTCCGCTACGACCGCTCGGTCGTTAACGACTTTATTTCCCGCTTGCCCGAAACGCTTCGAGTCAATGTCGACCTGGGCCGCGAGTTTCTGCGAGAGGTCCTTGAGCAGATAAGAATCTCCCCTACGGGCCAGCGTGAAATTCTGTGTCCGTTGTGCGGGAAACATTTGGGAAAGCTTGCGCCACAGCATTTGGCCAAGCACGGACTCGGACGTGAAGAAACTCACAGGAGGTTCCCACAGCTTGGCTTTAGCGGGCCCGCTCAGCTCTCGATTCAGCCACGTGCGGCAGGCCTGCTCGGCGGAGCCAAGGTGGACGGTTTGACGATTGCGGGTCGGGGGATTGGGCTATCGATTCCCGAAAATTCGGACGAGTTTTCTTCCTGAAGCCGACGAGTCCCGAGTTTGCCCTGCAACCCACAGTCCATCACTCATTCGTAGCGCTTGCACGAAATTTGTTGGGGATTTAAGCGGCTTTCCCGGTTTTTGGCACCGAGCATGTTGGCTTGGTACTAAGGACTCCGGGCAATAGATCACCAAGACGCGGCCGGGTTTCGTCGGAAGGTGCGAGGAGGAATTGCGGGGGAAGGATTTGAACCTTCGACCTCCGGGTTATGAGCCCGGCGAGCTACCAGACTGCTCCACCCCGCCTCGGAATTGTATCTGCCGGTTGGTCGGCCGGTCAACATCAAATGCATAAACTGCGCGTGGGCGTGTGGAAGCGACGATCCGGCGACAGCTGACGCGGACTCGAATCGAACCTGAAACTAGCCGGCGAGAATCCGGATGTTGCAGTTGCGATGCTTGATCCCGAACTCGATGATCTCTTTTTCGACACCGGTCGCACCCGGTTTCGCGTCGGTCAGCATCAGCTGCTTTGCGACGGCGTTGTCGATTCCGTCGGCTTCGACGTCGATGTTGTGGTCGTCACAGATGATAAATGCCATTGCGTAAAAGCACCTCGAATGAACCAAGCTATAGGATTTTTTCGCCGATTTGAACCGCGCGGCGGCGCACTCACGAGACCGAATTTGTGGTAGTCGTCATTGAGGTGCGCGCTGACTTGAGCCGGAAAACACCTACGCTGGAGTCGATGCAATGAGCTTGAAGGGAAAAGCCGCGGCGATTGGAATTGGCGAACTCAAACCGCTGAAGGAACCCGGCGACCTGACCGCGCTCGGCCTGATGGCGCGGGTGGCGGCCGAGGCGATCGCGGACGCGGGCCTGGAGAAAAAAGATATCGACGGTTTCCTCGTCGGCGTGCCGTTTTCGGACCCGGGGATGATTTACCCGGCGGCCGCGGCGGAGGTGCTGGGGCTGAGCGTGCGGATGCTCAACCAGGTCGATATCGGCGGCGCGAGTCCGGCCGGGATGATCTGGCGCGCGGCGGCCGCGATCGACGCGGGGATGTGCAGCGCGGTGCTGTGCATCGTCGCGGATTTGAACAAGGCCGGCGACCAGCGCCCGCCGGTAATATCGGTGCAGCGCGAGTTCGAGGCGCCCTACGGAAACATCGGCGCCAACTGCGGCTACGCGATGATCGCGCATCGCCATATGCATGAGTACGGCACCACGCCGCGGCAGATGGCGAAGGTCGCCGTCGATCAGCGTACCAGCGCGCTCAAGAATCCGTTAGCGACTTTCAATGACAAGCCGCTCACCATCTACGACGTCCTGAACTCGCGGATGATCGTCGATCCGCTTCATCTATATGAAATCGTAAGCCCGGTGAGCGGCGGCGCGGCGATAATTGTCGCGTCGCCCGAGGTGGCCAGGCGCGCAAAGAATCCACCGATCTGGCTGCTCGGCGCGGGCGAGTGCGCCAATCATTCGACGATTACTTATGCGCCGTCGATCACGGAGTCGCCGATCAAGCCCGCGGCCGAGGCCGCGTTCAAGATGGCGGGCCTGCAGCCGAAGGACATGGACTTCGTCTGCCCATACGACTGCTACACGATCACCGTAATCGTTACGCTTGAGGACGCCGGCTTTTGCAAAAAGGGGCAGGGCGGGCCGTTTGTGAGTGAGCATGACCTGACCTACGCGGGCGACTTTCCGTGCAACACCCACGGCGGGCAATTGTCGTTTGGCCAGCCGGGGCTGGCGGGCGGCATGAGTCACGTGACGGAAGCGATTAGACAGTTGATGGGGCGCGGCGGCGATCGCCAGGTCAAAGGTGCGGCGCTCGGCTACGTCAACGGCAACGGCGGAATCATGAGCGAGCAAGCAAGTCTCGTGCTGGAGCGCAGATCATGAGCGAGTACTACAAACCGCTTCCGAAGCCATCGCCAACCAGCCGTCCATTCTGGGAGGCGGCGCGCCGCCATGAGTTGACGCTCCAGCGATGCGGCGCGTGCCGCGCGTACATCTACTATCCGCGCGATCGATGCCCGAAGTGTTTCTCGGACCAGCTTGCATGGGAACGCGTGAGCGGGCGCGGCAAGGTGTACAGCTACACTGTTGTGCGGCGAGCGTCGAGCCGCGCGTTCTCCGACGCGCCCTACGTGCTGGCGATCGTCGAACTGGCCGAGGGGCCGCGCATGACGAGCAATATCGTCGCGGCGCCGGAGGCTGTGCGCGTCGAGATGCCGGTCCAGGTTTTCTTCGACGACGTGACGCCGGATCACACGCTGGTGAAGTTCAAACCGGCGTAGCCAATCCGCGCTTCACGCCAGCAGAACGGCCACGATTCCGGTCAGGAAGATTCCGTCGAACGTGCCGGCGCCGCCGATCGAAGCGACCGGCGCGCCCAGGTCGCGCAAGTTGCGCAGGTTGAGCAAGTCCGCGCCGACCAGCGTGCCGATCACGCCGCTGATGAATGCGACGGCGTCGCGATGGTGCTGCGAAGAGCCGAGGAAGTAGCCGCAGGCAGCCGCGACGATCGGCGGAATCAGCATCGGGGTCGCGATTCCCAGCCCCGGCACCGGCATCGCGAAACGATGCACGATAGCGGTGACGATCGCTACTCCGATCAACGCCGGCACGATGATCGTGGGCATCTGCGTCAGCAGATACACCGAAATGAGCACGGGCACGATCGCGCCGCCGACATTTACCGCGACGATCGTCGAGTCCGTTGCGTAGCGTGTCGGCACCCGGTAGCGAATCCCGAAACTGCGGACCACGTCGACGGGATGCGGCTGGCCGTTGGCGACGCGCGAGATCGGAATGTTGATATAGCTGCCGACCAGACTCACCAGCAGCGCGGTGAAAGCCAGCTCCGGCGGCAAGCCGAGCGTGACGAACGCGTAGCTGATGACGTGGATTTCGAGCAGGACAAAAAAGAACGCGAGAACGAGGAAGAAGACGATCGCGTAGAACGCGAGAAACGGTGCGAAAAACACCGGACTATCTCAGCCGTGTCGCAAGCCGGGGAAAAAACGGCGGCGCGATCCGAGTGCGTCCGCGTAGCGCCCGCCCATCGCGCGCTCCTCGGCCGGAATCCGCACCGCGAGAATCAGCGCGTTGCCGATCGAGAATGCGATGGCAGTGAAGATCGCGCCGCCGATCATCGGTACGGCCGCGATTTCGATGACGACCGCGAGGTAGTTGGGATGCCGCATGAAGCGATAGGGTCCGTCGGTCGCGGGTGCTCGGTCGGGATTGACGATGATTCGAGTGTTCCATCGATCGCCGAGAGTCGCGACCGCCCAGTAGCGAAGCGCTTGCGCGACGATTTCCACGCACAGCGCGATCCACGCGACCGCGGGCGGAAATGCGTGCGGGAAAAACGTCGCCTCGACCGCGCATGACGCGATGAACAGCGCGTGAAACGCGACCATCACGCGATAGTGCGCCTGGCCGACTTCGACAGCGCCGTGCTCGAACGCTCGACGCGCGTTGCGCCGTGCGCGATCGAGCTCGAAAATCCGCTCGACGATCAGGATCGCGAGGATGAGCAGGTAGGTGCGAAGCGAGATCACCACTTCAGCAGAACCAGCTCGACGGAGAACCCGGGACCCATCCCGATGATCAGGCCGTAGTCGCCGGGCGCTGCAGCGTTGTCCTCGAGCAATTCGTCGAGGATGAACATGACGGATGCCGACGACAGATTTCCGACCGATTGCAGCGAGCGCCACGAACGCGCCAGCGCAGCGTCAGGCAGAGCGAGCGCGCCTTCCAGCGTCTCGAGCACCTTGGGACCGCCGGCGTGCGCGATCCAATGGCGGATATCCGAGCGGTCGATTTGTTGCGTCGCAAGGAACGAATCAACTTCGTCCAGGATATTGGCGCGCACCAGATCGGTGAGCTTCGACGACAGCACGATCTTAAAACCGCTGTCGACGATTTCCCATCCAAGAATCTCTTCGGTGTTGGGAAATACCAGCGATCGCGTCGCGAGTACCTGCGGACCTGTCCCCACCGCCTGCGCATTGCCGCCTATCAGCATCGCTGCGGCGCCGTCGCCGAACAGGCCCGACGCGATGATGTTGGCGATCGAGAGATCCTCGCGCTGCAGCGTGAGCGAACACAGCTCGACCGATAGCAGCATCGCGACTTCCGACGGAAACGCGCGGATGTAGTCGGCGGCGCGCGCAGTGCCGGCGGCGCCCGCCACGCAGCCGAGCCCGAAGATTGGCGTGCGCTTGATCTCCTTGCGCATCCCGAGTGCGCTGATGACGCGCGTGTCGATGCTGGGAACGGCGATGCCGGTGACGGTGACGAAAAACAGATGATCGACGTCGCGCGGCTTCAGCCCCGCGCGTTCGAGCGCGAGTTCAGCCGCCACAGTTCCGATTTCGGGCGCTACCCGCAGCCACGCATCGTTGGTCTTGGCGAAGGTGTCGAGCGGGATGTATTGCTCGATGGGCAGCGCGAGATGACGCCCGGTGATTCCGAGCGCGCCCTGGAGTTTGTCGAAACGGCGCAGATCCGAGTAGCGCCGCTCCCACAGCTCGCGCAGGCGCGAAGTCAGATGTTCCTGATCGACGTAGTTGTCGGGTAACGCAGTGCCGGTTCCGATAACACGGGGTGAATCGTTGCTAGTCACTTATAATCGCGTGGCGTCCGGGTCGCGGGACTCGTTCGACATCGCTGCCTCTCCTCTCCGCCCGGCGAACCCTACACGATCCAGCGAGCTAGAGCTATGAGGGTCGAGGTTCGCTTCAGGCGGGTTTAACGCTATCAACAACAAGGTCATTATCATATCGCTCTTGTGCCCCATGCTGCATCCGCTAAGATCACCCTTCAAATTATGAAAACAGAGGAACGCCGCGAACTGCTGGCGATGCTCGCCCGCGAGTCGTATTTCGAGCGTCAGCTCACGCTCTCGTCGGGGCGCGCGTCAAACTATTACCTCGACTGCAAACGCACGCTGTACCTGCCCCGCGGCGCCTACCTGGCCGGAGAACTGGTGCTTGAACTTGTGCAGGCGGCGGGTGTCGCGCAACTCGGCGGCATGGCGGCCGGCGCGTTGCCCGTGACTGACGCCGTGATGGCGGCGGCGCATCGCGGCGGCGTCGATATTCGCGGATTTTTCGTGCGCAAGGAAACCAAGCAGCACGGGCTGCAACAAATCGTCGAAGGCGCACTCAAGCCGGGGCTCAGGACCGCCGTCATCGACGATACGATCACCACCGGAGGATCGAGCCTGCAAGCGGTGACTGCGATGCGCGAGGCCGGCGCCGACGTGATCGCGGCAATCGCGCTGGTCGAACGCGGCGAGGGCGCGGTCGAAGCGTTCGCGCGCGCAGGGCTGAAGTATAGCTGGGTGTTCACCGCCGAAGAGGTGCGCGCCGAGCGCGCCGCTCATCCCGCCTGATTTCGCTTTCACCGTTCAACCCGATCCGATCGAAGAGTCCGGCCGGGCAGCCCATGAGGTCTTCAGAAATCAATAGCGACTCCGCCGTCGCGGCGATTTTTGGCGATCCCGTCGGACACTCCAGGTCGCCGGAAATGCACAACGCTGCCTACGCCGCGCTTGGCATGAACCGGACCTACGTGGCGTTTCGCGTCACTTCCGCGAATCTCGCGGCCGCCCTTCGCGCGATTCATCCGCTCGGAATCATCGGCGTAAATCTGACCGTGCCGCACAAGGAAGCCGCGGCCCGGCTCATCAAGGACCTGAGCGGGGAGGCGCGCACGCTCGGTGCGGTCAATTGCGTGGTGAATCGGCGCGGCGCGCTCCGCGGCGATAACACCGATGCGCGCGGCCTCGAGCGCGACTTGCGCGATCTCGGATGCGACCTGCACGGGCAGCTCGCAATCGTGATCGGCGCGGGCGGCGGCGCGGCGTCATCGGTCCTCGCCTGCATGCGGCTGGGCGCGGGCCGCGTCGTGATCGCGAATCGCACGCCGGCTCGCGCCGTGGCGCTCGCCCGCCGTCTTTCAGCCAGGGGCATGACGCGCACGGCGGGCGAGCCGCGCGGCCTCGACGCCCTGATGGACGCGACGCTGCTGGCCGGCGCGCGATTGATCGTCAATGCGACCTCGATGGGTCTGACGACGGGGCGCTTCGCGCGTCTCGACTACAACTCAACCCCCGCCGATTGTTTGTTCTACGATCTGATCTACTCGCGCGAGCCGACCGCGTTCATGAAGCCTGCCCTGGCCGCCAGCCGGCGCGCGACAGATGGCGCTGGGATGCTGGTGAACCAGGGCGAGCTTGCGTTCAAGCTGTTCAATCGCGTCGCGCCGCCGGCCGGTGTGATGCGCGCAGCTTTGTTCAACACGCTGGGCCGCGAACTCAGCGCGCGTTGACTTCGATCCGCCGAGGCCGCGCGCGTTCGCTCTTCGGCAGCGTCAGCTCCAGCACGCCGTCGCTCATCGAGGCCTTGATCCGCTGGTCGTCGATATCCTCGTTCAACTCGAACTGCCTGAAATAGTTTCCAACGTTATACTCGGTGTAGAGCGGCGCGAGTTTCTGATAAGCCTCGGTCGATACCGTGCCGACTATGGTAAGTACGCCGCCATTGAGAGTTACCTCCACGTCGCTTTGCTTGACGCCGGGCATGTCGGCCCACAGTTTCAGCGAATCGCTCAACTCCTCGATATCGACCTCGGGCAGAAAGAAACGGCCGGCCCGAGTTTTCTCCTGGCCCTGCACGGGCTGCTTCTCTTTGGTCGCAATTTCCTGCTCAGTCATTTTGCATTCCTCCTTTTTGAGAGTTTTGCTTTTTCACGGACGGCTAGGCCGGGTTCACGGCGATCTGACGCGGCTTGGCGGCCTCCGCCTTGGGTACCTTTACGGTCAGCATTCCCGCCTCGTAAGTGGCGACCGCCTTGTCGAGGTCGAGCTGCTCGGGCAGCTGGATCGAACGCGAAAACTCACCGAACGATCGCTCGCGCCGGTGATAGCCGCTGGCCTCCGTGGAGGTCTCGCGTCTCCGCTCGCCCTTGATAGTCATCGTATGACCCTGGCCCGACACGCTGATACCTTTCGGATCGATTCCCGGTATCTCGGCTATCACGGCTACTCCGTCGCCGGTGTCGAAAATGTTTACCGGTGGAAAACCGCCGGAGGCCGACACGCCCAGCCCATACGCGGGGTTGCGCAGGAAGCGCTCCAGGTCGCTCTGCAGCGTGAGCAGGTTGGTCGTAGGATCCAAATCGGGGGAATATCTCAGCAGTGCCATAAAAACCTCCTGATGAATGAGAGTCGGAACCGCTGGCAAAAAAATAATTCCTTTCCGGCCAGCGTCAAGGGGTGGCGGGCACAATTGAAAGGTTTAATCGCGCGGTCTAATCGTAACTGCCTGGCGTCGTTGAAGGCTTACGCGGAGGTGTCGTCATGCGTGCGGGAGTCGACCATGTCATCGTCAACGTGAACGACTATGCGGCGGCGAAAAAGTTTTACGCGTGGCTGATGCCGCAGATCGGCTATCCGCAGGCGATGTCCTACGATCAGCCGCAGACCGACGTCACCACCGGGTACTTCGGCGACCACGGCTCGCTGTGGATCCGGCCGTCCGATCCGGAATTTCGCGCCGACAAGTTCCATCGCCATCGGGTTGGACTGTGCGAGCTCGCCTTCGCAGCCGAGAGCCGCGCGAGATCGACGATCTCGCCCGACAGATTCCCGCCAACGGCGGCAAGGTCACCGACCCGGCCAAAGAGTACGACTATCTGCCGGGATACTACGCGGTGTTTTTCACCGATCCCGACGGCCTGAAGCTGGAACTGGTGCACGTCCCGCGCTGACGCGCCGCGCCGCTAAGCCAGTAGCGCAATCGCGCGCTTGGCCAGCCCGCCACCCGCGACTGCGACCATCGGCACGATCAGTTCGGGCTGAAAGATCGCAATGCCGGCGATGACCGCCGCGGCTGCGAACAGTCCTGCCGCG
The DNA here is from genome assembly GCA_963789715.1 of Binataceae bacterium (SeqCode). Taxonomy (GTDB): domain Bacteria; phylum Desulfobacterota; class Binatia; order Binatales; family Binataceae; genus Binatus. The sequence continues at coordinate 96,779 of CAWBLQ010000001.1, forward strand.
ATCAGCACGTGATGCTGGCGCGCGCGGAACGTCCATCGTTTCACAATCGTCGCAGTAACTTGCGCTGAATGCCTCGCCCGGATCGCATGAATTGCACGCCATATTCAAATTTCTCCGGCGCAGCTCGTTCGTTTGCCGTTAGCCGAACATCTCTTTGAGCTTGTCCACGAAGCCCTTGGAGAGCGGATGGTTGACGGCCTTGCCGTCGAGCTGGGCGAATTCCTCGAGCAGTTCGCGCTGGCGCGCGGTCAGGCTGCGCGGCGTCTCGACGATTATCTTGATCAGCTGATCGCCGCGCCCGTAGCCGTGAAGATCGACGACGCCCTTGCCCTTGAGGCGCAGAATTTTTCCCGACTGCGTGGCGGGCGGAATTTTGAGCTTGACCTTGCCTTCGAGCGTCGGTACTTCGATCTCGGTGCCGACCGCCGCCTGCGGGAAGCTGATCGGCGCCTCGATTATCACGTCGTTGTCCTGGCGCACGAACATCTCGTGCTCCTTGACGTGAATGACGACGTAGAGATCGCCTTGCGGTCCGCCGCCGTAGCCGGCCTCGCCCTCGCCGCGCAGCTTGAGCCGCGAGCCGTTGTCCACCCCCGGCGGAATTTTCACGGCGAGCGATTCGTGCTTGCGGATTCGCCCCTGTCCCTGGCACTTGGGGCACGGGTCGGAGATGATCATGCCCTCGCCGCGGCATTGCCCGCAGGTGGTCGAGATCGAAAAGAACCCCTGCTGAGTGCGCACCTGGCCGCTGCCGCGGCAGTTGGGGCACTGACGTGCGCCGCTGGAGCCGCCGCGCGCGCGGGTGCCGTTGCAGGCCTCGCATTGCGTGAGGCGCTGGAACTTTACGACTTTTTCGATCCCGCGCGCCGCTTCTTCGAATTCAATTTCGAGATCGTAGCGCAGGTCGTCGCCGCGGCGTGTGCGCGAACGCGAGCGGCCGCGGCCGGTGCCGAAAAAATCGCCAAAGATGTCGGAAAAAACTTCTTCGAAACCCTGGCTGAAATCGAAACCGCCGAAACCGCCCGGACCACCCTGCGGTCCCTGGAACGCGGCATGCCCAAAGCGATCGTACTGTGCCCGCCGCTCGGGGTCTGAAAGAACCTGGTAAGCCTCGTTGAGTTCCTTGAACCGCTCCTCGGCTTCCTTGTTCCCCGGATTGCGATCGGGATGAAACTGAATCGCGAGACTGCGGTAGGCCTTCTTTAGTTCGGCTTCGCCCGCGCCGCGATTGACGCCGAGAACTTCGTAGTAGTCGCGCTTTTGTGCAGCCGGCATCGCGCAAAGATTCTATGCGAACATCCGAGGCGACGCCATTGCGGGATGCGCACGAGCGGGACCGCTGGCGCGGCCCCGCCAGTGGTTTCTTGGCATTCGATTACTGATCTTTGACTTCTTTGTAGTCCGCATCGACGACGTCTTCTTTCGCGCCGCTTTCGCCATTCCCGCTCTGAGAGCCGCTCTGCGCGCCACCGCCGTCCTGCGGACCTGCCCCCGCTTGCGCTCCGGCCCCCGCCTTGGTCTTGCTGTACATCGCCTCGGCCAGTTTGTGCGACGCGTTCTGCAGCGCCTCGGCCGCGCGATTGATCTCGTCGGCGTCCTTGGACTCCAACTTGGTCCTGGCTTCCGCCAGCGCCTCCTCGACCTGCTTGCGCCCCGCCTCGTCGACTTCGGCGCCATGCTCCTTGAGCGTCTTCTCGGTTGTGTAGATCAGGTTGTCGAGCTTGTTGCGCGCCTCGGCCTGCTGACGGCGGGCATGGTCCTCGGCGGCATGCGCCTCGGCCTCGCGCACCATCTTCTTGATCTCTTCCTCGTTGAGTCCGGACGACGCGGTTATCTTGATCGACTGCTCCTTGTTGGTGCCGAGGTCCTTGGCGTGCACGTTCACGATTCCATTCGCATCGATGTCGAAGGTGACCTCGACCTGCGGCATCCCGCGCGGGGCCGGTGGAATTCCGATCAAGTCGAACTGTCCGAGCAGCTTGTTGTCCGACGCCATCTCGCGTTCGCCCTGGAAGACGCGAATCGTCACCGCCGTCTGATTGTCCTGCGCGGTCGAGAACACCTGGCTCTTGCGCGTCGGGATGGTCGTGTTCTTTTCGATAAGCTTGGTGAACACGCCGCCCAGCGTCTCGATTCCGAGCGACAGCGGCGTCACGTCGAGCAGCAGGACGTCTTTGACTTCGCCCTTGAGCACGCCGGCCTGAATCGCGGCGCCGATCGCGACCACCTCGTCGGGGTTGACGCCCTTATGCCCTTCCTTGCCGAACAGCCGCTTCACGCGCTCCTGCACCGCCGGCATCCGCGTCATGCCGCCGACCAGCACGATCTCGTTGATCTCGCTCGCCTTGAGGCCGGCATCGCGCAGCGCGGTCACGCACGGCGCGTCGAGCCGGTCGAGCAGGTCGCCGCACAGCGCTTCGAGTTTCGCGCGCGACAGTTTCATGTTGAGATGCTTGGGTCCCGACTGATCCGCGGTGATGAACGGCAGATTGATATCCGTCTCCGTCACGGTGGACAGCTCGGTCTTGGCTTTCTCGGCAGCTTCCTTGAGCCGCTGCAGCGCCATCCGATCTTTGCGCAGATCGATTCCCTGGTCTTTGCGGAACTCGTCGGCCAGGTAGTCCATCACCCGCTGATCGAAATCTTCGCCACCCAGGAACGTGTCGCCGTTGGTCGCCTTGACCTCGAACACTCCCTCGCCCAGTTCGAGAATTGAAATATCGAACGTCCCGCCGCCGAGATCGAACACGGCGATCTTTTCGTCCTTCTTCTTGTCGAGACCGTAGGCCAGCGACGCCGCCGTCGGCTCGTTGATAATTCGCAGCACGTTCAGGCCCGCGATCCGCCCCGCATCCTTGGTGGCCTGGCGCTGGCTGTCGTTGAAGTACGCGGGCACCGTGATAACGGCCTCAGTGACTTTCTCGCCAAGGTAGTCCTCCGCGGTCTGCTTCATCTTCTGCAGGATGAACGCCGAAATCTCCGGCGGGCTGTATTTCTTGCCGCGAATCTCGACCCACGCCGCGCCGTCGTCGTTCTTCACGACCTTGTACGGCAGCACCTTGGTCGCCTTCTGGACTTCGGCGTCATCGAACCGCCGGCCCATCAGGCGTTTGATTGCGAACACCGTGTTGGTCGGATTGGTGATCGACTGGCGCTTGGCGATCTGACCAACCAGCCGCTCGCCTGCTTCCGTAAATGCGACGACGGACGGCGTCGTGCGACTCCCTTCGGAGTTGGCGATAACTACAGGGTCGCCACCCTCCATGATCGCGACGCAACTATTCGTCGTGCCCAGGTCGATACCGATAACTTTTGCCATTTTCCTAAAGGTCCCCTGATATAGAACTTAAGATAGAGATAATCACGCTTCAGTTATTTTCAATGTCGGAAGAGTCGCTTTCGCCTCCGCTTCGCTGTCCGAAATTCGTTCCTGCTTCCTTCGCGACCGACACTCGCGCCGGCCGCAATGTCCGATCGCCGATCAGATAGCCGCGATGGAATTCATCGACGACCGTGTTCGGCGGATGCGTATCCGACGCCACATGATCTACCGCCTCATGCCGATTGGGGTCGAACGCCTGGCCGACGGATTGCACCGGCGTCACCCCTTGCGCACGCAGGAAGTCGATCAGCGCCCGCACCGTCATCTCGACGCCATCGACGATCGTCTTGGTATCGGTGCCATTGCGGGCCGCCGCGAGCGCGCGCTCGAGGTTGTCGATGATCGGCAGGAGGTCGCGGAGAATACTCTCGCGCTGGATTCGGACCGACTCCTCGCTCTGCTGCCGTATTCGCTTGCGCGCGTTTTCAGAGTCGGCCAGCGTGCGCAGATACTTGTCCTTCAGCTCGGCGATTTCCTTGTCTTTCTCCGCGAGCTGCGCGCGCAACGAATCTGCCTCGCCGCCGCCCGCGTCATGCCTCGATTCTGCGCCGGCCTCGGCCTCGTCGAACTCCCCGTCCATGCCTGAATTTCCGCCCTCGGGATGCTTGTGTCGCTTGGTCATGTTAAAAGACCCAACCGAACCTAAACCTAAGCATGATTTAGGCGAGCGCCAGTGCCGCGAACGCCGGAATCGTTAGACTTTTAGTAGATTTATCAGACCGTCGAGAGCAGCCCGCAAAGGAACGGCAGGTCGGTCGACTTAATATTGGGTGCAGGGGTCACCCCTGCCCAAGGAAGCGTGAAACCCAGGAGGGGTTTCACTACGATCAAGTTCCTCTCTCAGTACTCCATCAGCCGCGACAACGCCCGCGCCGTGTACTCCACCAGCGGTATCACCCGGTCGTAGTCCATCCGCACCGGACCCACGATCGCCAGGCTGCCAAGCGCGCTCGAGCCGCTGGCGTACGACGCCGCGACCACGCTCAACGACGCCAGCCGCGGGTCGTAGTTCTCCGATCCGATCGACACCGTCAGGCCGGCGTGGCTCAGGCTGCGCTCGAGCAGTTCGAGCAGCGCGGTTTTGTCGTCGAGCGCGTGCAACAACTCGCGCATCTTGTCGCGATCGGAAAACTCGGGCTGCTCGAGCACCTGCAGGCTGCCCTCGACGTACAGCTCGGGACGCCCGGCGTTGCCGGCCATCGCCTCGCCCAGCGCGAGCGCGTCGTGCATGAAGCGGTCGTAGTTGGCGCGCTCCTCCCGCAGTTGCGCTTCAATCCACCGGCGCGCCTCGTCGAGCGTGCGTCCTTCGAGCGACTCGTTGAGGTAACGCGCCATGCGATCGAGCTCGTCCTGCGAATGGTCGCGCTCGGTATCGACAATCCGGTTCTGCATCGCGCCCTTCGACGCCACGAAAACCGCGAGCACCTGGTTCTCGCGCAGCCGCAGGAAGTTGACGCGCTCCAGGATCGACGCCTCCAGCCGCGGCGCCATCACCAGCGCGGCCTGCCCCGTCAGAATCGAGAGCAGCCGCGGCGTGTCGCGCAGCACCTCGCCCAGGTTGCGGACCGCGCTCGAGTAGTGCAGCTCAATCTGCGCGCGATCCTCGAACCCGATTCGGGTCGCCGCCGCGAGATGGTCAACGTAGTAGCGAAACGCTTTCTCGGTCGGCACCCGGCCCGCCGACGTGTGCGGCTGGCGCAGGTAACCGCCCTCTTCGAGTTCGGCCATCATGTTGCGCACCATCGCGGCGCGCACTCCCAGCTGATGGCGCGCGACTATTTGCGCGGAGCCCACCGGCTCGGCGGTCGAGACGAACTCCTGCACCGCCGCCAGCACCAGCGCGTGCTGCCGGTTCGAGAGCGTGTTGCTGGTGGAATCCTGCGTCATCTGATTGGCGCCGCCGCGCGAAGCTCGATGGCCAAACCCACGCGCCGCGGCGCTGTTACAATTGTGTTACTCATCCAGCGATACATTCAAGGGACACCGTAACGCAATGGCCGCGATTCCCGCGATGGCGAGCCGGTTTTCAGTAACGTAGGATCGATCCCGATGGCGCGCAAAGCAAAAGTCGTCCAGCCGCGACGCCTCTATGTTCCAGTCGTGCCCGCCAACGCCTCGTGGTTCGAGAGCGACAGCTACGACCGGCGCACGTGGAACGAGATCGTCGCCGACGCGCCGTCGCTCGCCGATCTCGCGGAGTCCGGCGAGCGCCTCGTCCCTCATTTCGGTGCGCTGGTGCGGGACCTCTTTCTCGCGCTGTTCAAGATGAACCCGGTCTTCCGCAAGTCCGCCGACGTGCGCCACGCGGCCGCACTCAACCGCACCATCCTCGAACAAATCGTCCCGTCGGCGCCGTTCCAGGCGCTGCGTTCGCGCACCGCGCTCGAAGAAGACAAGGCCGCGATCGCCGCGATCGTGATGAGCGAGCATGCGCTCGAGATGATCAAATCCGAGCAGCTCATCAATCGCGCCGAGATGCTCGACCTGTGGGACCTCGCGCGCCAGGAACAGGACCTCGAAGCGCGGGCCGAAGCGGTAAAGGCGACCGACGAAATCCAGGAATCGAAAGCCGGCGAAAACGAATCCGCGCCCGGCGAACAGAAAAAAGATCAAGCCACGAAGAAAGAGCTCGCCGAGATGGCCGACGCGGCCGAACGCGCGGCCAAGGTCTCCGAGGCGCGGCTCAATCAGAAATCGCGGCACTTCGAAACTCAACTCAAGGGCGCCGACCGAAGCGCGCTCAAGCGGATGCAGCTCAAGACCGCCGAGCTGGCCGGCGAGATCGATCAAGCCGCCGAGGACAGCCACGACTTCAGCCGCGAATTCGGACAGGGCGGGCGCGTCGCAGCCGGCGCCCGTCTCGAGCTCGGGCGCCGCCTCGCGCGCAACAAGAAGCTCGGCGAGCTGGCCCGGATGGTCGGGCGGTTCAAGCAGGACGCGCGCGCGCTCAAGCGCAAGACGCTGGAGCGCGGCGTCGCCGAGGCCTACGACATCGAGCTCGGCGCCGAGCTCGGTCGCCTGATCCCCGCCGAGCTGCTCGCGATGCATCATCCCGTGCTCAAGCGCGATTTCCATCGCCGCGTGCTCGAAGGCGCCGTCCTCCAGTACCGCCTGCGCGACGACGATCAGAAGGGCAAAGGCCCGATGGTCGTGTGCATCGACGTGAGCTCCTCGATGCAGGGCGACAAGGAGATGTGGTCGAAGGCCGTCGCGCTGACCCTGATGGATATCGCGCGGCGCCAGCGCCGGCTGTTCCGCGCCGTCATGTTTTCCTCGGGCGACGTGAGCCTCAAGGTGCTCGACCTCAATCGCGAGCGGCGTTATCAGCCCGACCTGAACAAGGTCGTCGAGATGGCCGAGTACTTCCCCGGCGGCGGCACCGACTTCGAGGCTCCGATCGACGCAGCCGTCGAGCTACTCGGCGAAAAGAAACTCAAGCACGGCGATATCGTGATAATCACCGACGGCGAATCGCAGGTCAGCCCGGATTGGCTGGCGCGGCTCCGCGAGCTTAAAGACGATCTGGATTTTTCGATCTTCGCCGTGCTGGTTGACGTCGGCTCGGCCGAGACCTCGTCGCTGGCCCAGTTCGCGGATCGAATCACCTCGGTCAAGCGCATCAGCGACGAGCACGCCCGCAACATCTTTCTGCACGTGCAGTCATGAAGCGCAACGATCTCGAAGTCACGCTCGAGCCGGTCGATCGCGGCAACTTTCGCAAGCTGTTCAATATGCAGCTGCGGAACGAGCAGGTCACATTCGTCACTCCCCCGCGATGGACCTTAGCGCGATGCTACGTACGTCTGTTCGGCGACAACTTCGAGCACCTGCCGCATCTGATCCGCGCCGGCGATGAAGTAGTCGGCTACGCGACCACCGCATGCGATCCGAACAGCCCCGAGAATTACTGGATCGACGACATCATGATCGCCGCGAAGCATCAGGGTAAGGGCTACGGCCGCGCCGCGATGGTCGAGGTGCTCAAGATGATCGTCAAGCGCTATCCGCGATGCGCCGCCGTGCAGCTGACCTGCTTCCGCTCCAACACCAATGCCACGGCGTTGTACCTGAGCCTCGGCTTCGAGCCGACGGGCGCAGTCGATGAAGAATTCAACGAACCAAACTACAAACTAACGACCCCCGCCCTCGATAAGTTCCGGAAGTAGCGCCGCGCGCATGCAGATGTTGACTCCCTTCCTTCGTCATCCTGACTGAAGCGAGCGACGCAAGCGCACCGCACGTCATCCTTGTATGTGGTTGATGAAGCGGAATTGAATAGAGCGGAGCAAATGCGCGTGGGAGACCGATGTCATTCGCGGAAGGAGTTAATCCGATCGTCAGCGCGGATCCCCGCGCGCCCGGATAGGGCGTATCAACCCGAACAGCGCCCGCAAGAGGCCGCACGTAAACATCGCTGACGACCCGAGCAACGCGAGGGGAGGAAGAGCCTGCCCTGAGCCTGCCGACCTCGGACAGCTTCGCGCCAGCGAAGCCGGTACCGGTTCTGAAATCGCGAAGCGCTCCTCTGCTCTTTTCGTCGCGCAAGCAAAGGGCCGGTCGTCGACGACCGGCCCTTCATCATTCAATCTGTAAGACTCGCGCCTACGCCGCAGACGCCATCTGCATGACGCCGAGCTGCTGATACCACGACTCCGTGCGATCGTTGATCAGACCGATCTGCCGCAGGCACGGGATGATCGTGTCGACGAACAGGAACGAGTTGAACTGCTTCTCCATGTCGGTCTCCGCCTCCGCCCACGCCGGATTGCGATGCATCTCGTCCTCGATGTCCTTGATCGAGATCCCGACTTCCTCGAACACCGCCGAGCCCGACAGGAAGCCGTCCTTCGGCTTGCCGTCAACCACCTTCGTCACCATCATGTCGCAGGCCGTGAAGGCGAAGTCCTCGAGGTCCTTCTTGTCCTTGCCCTTGAGCTTGGTCACCGCGTCGCGCAGCGCCAGCATCCCGAAGCCGACGTGGCGCGCCTCATCCTTCATGATGTACTCGAGCAGTTCCTTCAGCAGCTCGTCGTTGGTCTCGCGCTGCATGAAGCGGAACGCCGCGATCGCCAGTCCCTCGGCGACAACTTGCATCCCGACATACTTGGGCTCCCAGCGATCGTGCTCCATGACCGTGGTCAGCAGCCGCTCGAGCGTGGGATCGATCGGGTAGATGCGATCGAGCTTGGTGATGTACTTGCGGAAGCCTTCGACGTGACGCGCCTCGTCGAACACCTGCGCCGCCGCGTTCATCTTGGCGTCGAGGTCGGGCACCGCGTCAACCAACTGCCCGCAGACCATCAGCGCGCCCTGCTCGCCGTGCAGGAATTGCGAAAGCCGCCACGCCGCGAACTTGCGGCCGAGCTGGTACTTGTTCTCCTCGCTCAGCGATCGATAGAGCTCGGTCTGGAACATCGGCATCATCGTCATGTCCAGGACTTCCTTCTCGATCGGGCGGTCCCAGTTGATCGTCGTCGAGACGTTCCACTGATCGCGCTTGGCGTTCTCGTACAGCCGGTCCATCTGCGGGAACTTGACGCTGTAGTCCCAGTGGAAAACGCTTTCCAGATCGGTGTGAACGACAGTGTGGTCGTGAGCCATTGTGAGAATCCTCCAGATTCAGTTTTTCACGGGGCGCCGAGCCGTGCCGCGCGCTCGAGTCCGCCCAGGGCAAAATTTACCGTGACGTTTTTCAGTTCCGCGTGAGAAAGATCGCGGCTCGCGAGCAGCCACGAAATCGCCTGCGACAACATCCCGATCGTGAGATGCGCAATCGCGTCGGCGCGCTCGCCAACCGCGGGCGCCAGCTCGTCGCGCAGGTCGTCGATAAACACCTCGTGCACGCGGACCATCAGATCCAGAAACGCGGGGCTGTGTCCGAACACAATCCGAAACAGTTCCGGCGCCTCGGCCGCCGCGTCGAGAATCGTGTCGATCGTGATTTTCAGCTTCTCGGCCGGCGTGTGGACGCCCGCTTTCGCCTCCGCGAGCTCGCGCCTCAATTCGGCCGCGCCATGTTCGATCAGCTCGATAAAGATTTCGTTCTTGGTTTTGAAGTGCAGGTAAAAGGTGCCCAGGCCAACGTCGGCTTGGTCGCGATGTCGGCGATGCGCGTCTGATGGTACCCCTTGCTCGAGATGACGCGTTCAGCCGCCTGGATCAGATCGAAGCGCGTTTTTTCACGACGCCGATCGAACCGGTTTGGCGCATCGCCAGCTTGTCGAGCAATTTGTCCCACAGCAGCAGCAATAGTTAGTTAAAATGAATCGTGTGTCAATCACGATTTTCCATTCATTACTGAATAGAGATTCATAAATGAAGCAATTCTACGAGACCGGCAATAGAGCCAATTCATTGCATAATCTCGAGATCAGATGAAACTGCCGATGGCTGAAGAGGGAAAAGGGAGCGCTGGTTGAGTTTCGATGAAGGGGTTTGGGGATGAACTATTCAGCCTGCCCCCTGCCGATTTGACGTGCTAAACCTACGGGATGGCTAACCGTCTCAGTGCCCCTTATTCGCCCGAAATCGGCCGACGTCCCCTTCCGGGGACCATTTTTGACGGAACGAAACTACCGATGGCAGTCGACAGGTCCCAGAATCACACCATATGGTATGAATTGCTCGAAGGCTCCATTCGAATCAAGTCAAAATCGCGCCCGTCGGAGGTGGGCAAACCGAGCCAGTACCAAAAGGGCCTATGGCGTGCCGCCGGTGCCATTGGGATCGATGGGCCCGCCGGACTGATCTGGCGAAGCGCCGGATTGGTCTTCGTCGGGCGTAGCGTTCCCGGTTCCGGCATCCTGCGTCGTATCCGGAAGAATCATCGGCTCCGGGAAGTCCGCCGTCACGTTACAGCACAGCAGGTAACTGGTTCCCGCCCGAGGTTGAGCGTTATAGGCCTGAAGCGAGCCGTCGGCGAGCACCTTGACCGCCTGGTAACTGGTCGAGCCCGACTGACGCTCTATCTGAAAGACGTAGTACGCGCCCCGATCCAGCGGCTCCGGCGGTCCTTCCTCCGGCAGCACCTGCGTGAAGTGCGTGGGCACTTTCGCGTACTCGACACTCTTGAGCGAGTACTTGTTCTCGCCGACGCCGGTGATCGATCCAAACGTGCTTTCGTCAGCCTTGAATTCCCAGATCGGAACGCCGCCATCGAATCGCACCACCGACTCGGTGTGCGTCGCGTCGCGCTGATGGTTCGCGATCACTTCGGCGCCGAAGAACTTGATTACGGTGGCGCGCGCGAGCGCGTCGCCCGGACGCCGATAGCTGATCGCGACGTTGGCGACCGGGGGCGGCAGCGGCTCGCCTTCATTGGCGTTGGCCGCATCGTCAAGGTCGGTTGTATCGTCGTCGGAACTCAGTATCGACTTGACGTGCGCGGTGACGGACGAGCATCCCTGCGTCGCCAGCGCGATCAACAGCAGAATCGCGACCGACCATAGCAGCAGTCGGGGAATCGCAACGGCTTTGTATATAGAGATGCCCATCGAGTAGTCTTGGCGGACTGTGACGAACCGGGATTCGAGCGAGAGGATTGGCCTTCGTCCCCTGTTAATCTACGCGCAGGCGCAGACCGGCCTCAACCTGTGCGCGACTTTGCTCGGCCTTCACCTTCTCTATTTCTATACCGATCGCAAGGGGCTCTCTCCATCGCTGGCCGGACTTGCATTCTTCCTCGCGCTGGTGCTGGACGCGCTGACCGACCCGCTGGTCGGCAATATCTCCGATCGCGCGCGCTTCAAGTCGGGGCGTCGCCGCCCGTTTTTCTTCGCGTCGATTCCAATGGCGGTCTGCTACTACCTCCTGCTGTCGCCGCCGCGGCTGAGCGCCGGGCTGTTCGTCTGGTTCTTCGGCTTCTACTTCCTGATGCTCACCTCGCGGAAGTTTTTCGAGACCGCGTACGGCGCGCTGATGCCGGAACTTACGCTCGACTACGACGAGCGCACCAGGCTCTCGACATTTCGCCAGCTGCTGGGCACCGTCGGCGACATCAGCGGAGCGCTGTTGCCGTTCGCGGCTTCATACTTGTTCGCGCGCGGCACCGACTTCAAGGTGACCGGCGCGGTCTGCGGGATGGTGGTGGCAGGCGGCGCGATGCTCGCGTACGCGGGACTTCGCGAGCGCGCCGAGTTCTCCACGCTCGAGCGTTCCCGGCTGTTCGCGTCGATCAAATCGGTGGCCGGCAACCGGCCGTTCGTTATCCTGCTGATCGCCACGACGCTGGCCGTGATGGCCATCAATATTCCGACCGTCCTGCTGCGCTTCCTGGCCAAGTACTGGTATCACGACGAGAACGCGGCCGCGCGGTGGCTGATGGCGTACTTCGCCGGCTCGATGGTCTCGTATCCGTTCTGGTTCAGGATCACGGTCAGGTTCGAAAAGAAGCCGGCCTTCGTGGTGGCGATGATCTGCAACGCGATGGGCTCGCTGCTGTTCATGCTGCAGACCCGGCACAGCACTGTGGGGCTCTATTGTTTGATGGCGTTCAGCGGCTTCTCGGCGATCGGGATTTGGGTGACGCAGATTTCCGCGGCGGCGGACGTAATCGAATGGGACGAGGAGCGCACCGGCCAGCGCCAGGAAGGCGCCTACGGCGGAATCACCTCGATGTCGATAAAGATGGCCGTCGCGGTCTCGCTGCTGCTGGTCGGTCCGGTCCTGAGCTGGGTCGGCTACAAACCGGGCGGCACCGGCATCACGGAGCAGGCGGGCGACAACCTCCGCGCGCTGTTCGCGATCGGCCCCGCCTCGATCTACCTGCTGAGCGCGCTGGTTTTCTCGCGCTACCCGATAACGCGCGCAAGCCATCGCGCGATGCGCGACCGCCTGGCCGCCCGCAACGCCGCCGCCGAACAAGAAAAGGCAAAGTCCATAGCATAGGCGCTTCTCAATATTCGCTAGCGACATCGCGAAAAACAAAAGCCTCAGGGTGATAAAGCCAAACCCGCGACTTGAAATCGATCAATCTTAGGCTCGTTGCGATCAGCCCAGCAGGGACTTTGCTACTGTCTCGCGATGCACCGGGGCGTTGCCGAAGTTCGCTTCGCCCGCCAGCGCGCGCCGATGAAACAGGTGCATGTCGTGCTCCCAGGTGAAGCCGATGCCGCCGTGGACTTGAATTGCTTCCGACGTGACGTTCTTCGCCATGTCGGATGCGTACGCCTTCGCCATCGGCACCGCGGTCGCCGCTTCCGCGCCCTTGGTATCGACGGTCCAGCACGCGTAGTAGGTCAGCGAGCGCGCGTTCTCGACCGCGACCATCATATCGACGCACTTATGCTTGACCGCCTGGAACGATCCGATCGGCTTGCCGAATTGCACGCGGGTCTTGGCGTACTCGACCGACATGTCGAGCGCCCGCTGCGCTGTCCCGACCATCTCGGCCGCCAGCCCCGCGGTTGCGATGTCGAGCGTGCGCCGCAAAATCGGCCATCCCTCGCCTTCCTTGCCGACCAGTTCGGAGGTTTTCACGTTGTCGAATTTCACGTGGCACAGCCGCCGCGTCATGTCGACAGTCTTGAGCTGAGTGATCGTGATGCCGGGCGCCTTGGCGTTCATCGCCAGGATCGTGATTCCCTTTTCGCCGCTGCCACCGGTGCGGACCGCAACCGCCATCCCGTTGGCCACGTGCGCATCGGGCACGAAAAACTTCTCGCCGGTGATCGTGTATTCGTTGCCGCTTTTGCTCGCCTTGAGCTGGATTCCCTCGGCGTCGAAGCGACCCGCGGCCTCGGCAATCGCGACGGTGCCGATAAACTCGCCCTTCGCCATGCGCGGCAGCAGGTCTTTCTTTTGCTGGTCGGAGCCGCCTTCGATAAGCAGCGGCGCCGCGAGCAGCGCGGAGGTGAAGAAGGGCCCCGGCACCAGGGCCTTGCCGGCTTCTTCGACAATCACCGTCATGTCGAGGAAAGTGCCGCCCTGGCCGCCGTAACTCTCCGGGATAAGCATCCCGGGCCATCCGAGTTCGACCAGCTTTTTCCAGAAGGCGGGGTCGTGCGCGGTCGCGTCCGCCATCATCTGGCGGACAAACTTGGTCGGGCAGTTGTCGGCCAGAAAGCGCTTGGCCGCGTCCCGAAGCATCTCTTGTTCTTCAGAAAATCCGAAATCCAACTTGCGTTCCTCCGTTTTGTCGATGGGGAATCCTGCGGCTTGAAACCGCTCAGATCCATGTTTCAGGTACCATTAAGGCTTTCGGCCGCGCAAGCGCCGGCAATCGCCGCAGGATGCGGCCTGCCCGCTTGATTCGCGCCCTGGAACCGCGACAATAGTTCCCGGCTCGCTCAATATGGAACACAAAGACCTCGTCCGCGAAGAATTCACCCGGCAAGCGAACGACTACGCCACCGCGCACGCGATTCTCGACGCCGATCATTTGCGCAAGCTGGTCGAGTTTGTCGCGGCGCCGGCGGATGCGCGCGTGCTGGAAGTCGCCACCGGGCCGGGGCATGTCGCGATGGCATTTGCGCCGGTGTGCCGCGAAGTCGTCGGAATCGATCTGACCGAAGCGCCGCTCAAGATTGCCGAGCAGATGCGTGTCGAGCGTGGACTGACCAACGTCCGCTTCCTGCATGGCGACGTCGAGTCGCGCCTGCCGTTCACCGACGGCGAATTCGACGTCGTCGTGTGCCGGTATGCGATTCATCATTTCGCCGCGCCTGAGAAGGTGATCGCCGAGATGGCGCGCGTATGCCGCGACGACGGGCTGGTGGCGGTCGAGGATTTGATCGCGAGCGAACAGCCCGAGCGCGCCGCGTACTACAACCAGTTCGAGCGGCTGCGCGACACGTCGCACACCAGCGCGCTCGCGCTGAGCGAGCTGACCCGGATGCTGGGCGCGGCCGGCCTCGAGCTGGTGCGCTTCACGTCGCACGGCTACCGCACTCCCGTCTCGCAATGGATCAAGGCGGCGCATGCGTCGCCGGAGCGCGAGGCGAAAGCGATCGCGATGGTCGAGCGCGATGCGGACGAGGATCTGAGCGGCGCGCGCGCGGCGCGAATCGACGGCGAACTGTTTTTCACCTACCGGATCGCGATGCTGGTGACGCGCAAGCTGCCCACGCGAACCGCGTCGGCGAGCTAAGACTTCTTTCCCGAAATCAGGGCAAGGACGCCCGAATACTGGAGAATCGAGGTCTGCTCCGCGAGCGAGCCGATTTCGAAGCCGGTGAAGAAGCCCGCGATCGGAACCGGGCCAAGGTAGCGTTTGATGTAGGCGGAGTCGTGACCCGGGATTTTGTAAAGGCCGGCGCCGCGCGAGACGCAATCGAAGTACAGGCCGAAGGCGGGCGGCGCGTCCAGGCGGCCGCTCAATTCTTCCAGCGTCGCCTTCAAGTCCTGGCGCGAGCGCTCGGCGTCGCGCAGCACGAAACCGACCGTGTCGCCCACCCGGGGCTGGAAGGCCACCGCGATAACGCCGTGCTCCTCGCTGGCGCCGACGATATTGCGCACGACGAATTGTCCACGCTCGATGGTCTGCGCGTTCTCATAAACGGGAATAGCAACGAAGACGAAGCTGAGTGCGCGGCGCAGATCGGCCGCCAGAGGGCCGGCCGCCTCAGCGAAGACTTCGTAGGCCGGACGGCCGTCGAGCTCGATCACTATGTTGTCGCGCGCGGCGGTCACGCGATGCGCGGTTCCGATCAGGCCGCATGCAATCGAGTTCGCCAGCGTCAGTTCGAAGTCTCCCGAAAGCAACATCCCGGCGACTGCGTTCGAGCTGACGGTGTCGCCGCAGAAGACAAACGTCTCGCCCACTGAGCCGTCCTCGCTGGCGCCGCCGCCCGCAATCGTGACGCCGGGCAATTCGTTCGCGAGAGCTTCGAGGGTCGCCTCGGCTTCGAAGTTGTAAGTATCGGCAAAGAGAATCAGCAGGTTCGACTTGCCCACCTTGGCGCGCACCGCGGAGGCCACTTCAGCGGCGACGCCCGCGGCCCGGCCGCGAAGGGTGGGCACGAAGAATCGGGTGGCGTCGATTTCCTTTTCGTTGCCGCCAAACACCAACACCGCGAGCGCGTGTCCGGATTCGATTTCGGTCTCGCCGGCGATGATGCCCATGCTCGAGCATCCCGCGACTTCGCGCGTGTGCGCTTCGGAAGCTACCGTGCGCAGGATCATCGGATACGCGGCGCCGTAGGCCGGAGTCGCGAAGCACAGTGCCCCGGTCGCGCGGCTTAGCCCCGCCTGCGCGAGCGCGGCGGCTGTCGCCTCGGCGGCGGCGCTGCGCGGATTGAGCGCGGTCGAAAAGCCGACGCCTGCTCGAATCATCGCATCACCTATTGCGGGCCCCCGAAAATCTTGAGCAACTCTACCATCCGCTGAATTCCGTCGGCGAGTTCCTTCACGCCGATTCGCTCGTTGATGCCGTGAACGCCCTTGGCCTCAGCGGGAAGAACTTCGACCGGGATGAAACCGTAGGAGACGACCTTTTTCTGGCGGAAGTAATGGCTGTCGGTGAATCCGATGACCATCGACGGCACGACGCTGGCCTGGTCGTGGTCTTTGGCCAGCGTCTCGATTGCAGACATCAGGGGCGAACGCGACGGCGACGAGATCGGCTGAAAATTCAGGATCACGTCGATCTTGATGCTGTCGTCGCCGATCGCTTTTTTGATGTCGCTCATGACGGTCTTGGGATCGCTGCCCGGCAGCAGCCGGCAATCGACTTCCGCGCTGGCCGTCTCCGAGATCACGTTGGTCTTCTGGCTGGCGGACAGCACCGTGGGCGTGATGGTGTCGCGCACGCGCGCGCTCTGGCCGGGATCGGCAAGAAACGTCTTGAGGTAGTCGACGTCCTTCAGCGCCGCGGCGAGATCGAGCAGCTGTTTGGGGCCGTGATCCAGCTCGGCCATCGTGTGGTAATAGTCCTGCACGGGCCCGATGACGTGGATCGGCGTTTTGTAATTGATCAATTTATCCAGCGCGCGTACCAGCCGCGTGACCGCGGTCTCGGCGGGCGGATCGGACGCGTGCCCGGCCGGGCCGCTGGCGGTAAGCTTGAGCCATAGCGGGGTCTTTTCGGTGACCGACACCACGTAAACTTTGCGCTTGTTGTCCGCGAGCGCGCGAATGCCGCCGCCTTCGTTGAGCAAATACCCGGCGTCGGAGAAGACCGTGCCTTCGTGATCGACGAACCATCCCGCCCCATTCTTGCCGCCTTCTTCCTCATCGCCGGTGGCGACAAACAGCACGTCGCGGTTGAGCAGGATGCCCGCGCGCTTGATCGCGAGCATCGCCATCAGCTCGATGACGCCGGGGCCCTTGTCGTCGATCGAGCCGCGTCCCCAGATTATCCCGTTCTTGACGGAGCCCGAGAATGGCGGCACCTCCCATTCCTTGGGATTGGCGGGGACGACGTCCATGTGGCTCAGCAGGATGATCGATTTGCTATGCTTGCCGATCCCACGCAGGCGCGCGGCGACGATTCCGCGTCCGTGCTGCGGCTCCCAGGTCGTGGCGGGAATTCCGTCGGTGAGAAATTTCTCCTTGAGCATCCGCGCCGCGTCGAGCTCGTCGCCGGGCGGATTGGTGGTGTTGATCTTGATGTACTTCGACAGCAGGTCGGTCGCTTCCTGCGTGACCTTGTCCCAATTGATCGGCTGAGGGGGCGGCGCCTGCGACACTCCCTTGGACTCGGCCGGCAGGACGTTGGGGGTCGCAGACGGTGAGGCAGCGAAAGCGGACCCGGAAATCGCAAGGCATGCGAGCAGGCATGCCGCACTAATCGCGGCGGGCATACGCCGGAGCGGGCTGGCATCAGAGGATAGGCCGTAGTTGAAGATTTCGATCACGCCCTGAAGGAACACCGTCGCGAGCGCGCCGTCAACTGGTCAAGGTCGCGGGTCGAGGCCCGCTGTGTAATCGGGAGTTCTTCGAAATTTAACCCGGGCCCGCTCGTGCGAGCGTGGAAGCATGAGGTTTGATCTTCGGCTGTCGAGATTTTTTCCGGCGGAAGGAGATCAAATGAAATCGAGATCAATTTCGAGGCTCATGAGCGCGCTTTTTTTGGGGCTGACGATCGGAGCCTCGGCAGCGGCGGCGGGCACTTCGAGCACCGGAGTGGTGGGGCCGTTGGCGACGCCTCCCTATTCGCTGACCACCTTCGCGCAGAGCGAGAGCGGCTATTTCGACCCGGATTCGGTCACCTTCAACGCGAGCAATATCTTCGTCGGTTATGGCAACGGCGGGGCGCCCGATGGTTCCGGCGGTGCGATAAGCACCATCGTGGAATACGACATGACCGGCAAGGTGATCACGACTTTTATGGTCACCGGCCATAACGACGGCCTCCGGATCAATCCGTCGGACGGCACCTTGTGGGCGCTTCAGAACGAGGACGCGAATGCCAACCTGGCGGTGATCGACCTCAAGAGTGGCAAGCAGACCGTGACTCAATTCCCCTCGCCGGCTCCTCATGGCGGCGGCTACGACGACCTGGTCTTCACCAAGGGCGCGACCTTCATCAGCGCGTCGAATCCGGCCAACAATCCGAACACAGGGCCGGCGATCGTCGCCGTCAAACTGAAGGGCAAGACGATTGCGGTGACGCCAGTCCTGGCGGGCACAGCACCAGCGACCAATGTTCTGACTGGCGCGACCGTCACGCTCAACCTGCAGGATCCGGATTCTATGATCCTCGACCCGTTCGGCGAGTTGATCCTCGATTCGCAGGGCGACGGCGAGGAGATCGTGGTGCACTTTCCAGGACAATCGTGCCAGAGCGCGTTTGTCGTTCCGCTCACTTACCCGACTCCGATGGGCCCTGATCCTTTTGCGGGCTTGATGGCCGATGACACCGCGTTTGCGACCTCGAACGACGGATTCATAATTTTCGCGGATAAGCAGCTGCAGACGGTCTATAAGATCACGGCGCCATATTTCTTCATCGGGGCCGCATACACGGCCTTCCAGGACGATACGGGAACGTTCGGTTTCGTCGGCAGAACGGATTTCAGTACTGGCGTCAGCACGCCGATCATAACCGGGCTCGGCAATCCGGGCGGGATGGCGTTCATTCCCTCGACTATCGGGAAGATAAGCGTGCCGGAAATTCCGAAATGCCCAAAGTGAGCTCTTTCGGCGATCATCACGACGAGATAGCGCGTGCGTGATAGCGCGGGTTCCACATTCAATCAAGTTCTGCACCGTCTGCATCGACAGGTCCGTGCGACGTGCTCGTTCAGCAATTCGACATTCGGCGTTCATCGCGTCGTAACGCGCGTCGTTTTTAATCAGCGCAGGTTGAGCGCGCGAAGCTTTCTGCGCGCCGGTGCGGCTGTCGGGGCATTATGGATGACATCGAGCGCCTGGGACGTTACCTTCTATCCATGCGCCTGGGAGCCATCGATGTCGGTTCCAACTCCGTCCACATGATCGTGGCTGACGTGAGCCGCGAGGGTCACCTCGAGGTCGTTGACCGCGTCAAAGAGATGGTGCGGCTGGGACGGCGCTCGTTCACGACCGGACGCCTCACCACTGAAGCGATGGACCTCGCGGTGCGCGCCCTAGTGAATTTCAAGCGGCTGCTGCGGGTGCGCCGGGTGGACAGGCTGCGCGCGGTAGCGACCAGCGCGGTGCGCGAGGCACGCAATCGCGCGGAATTCATCCGGCGCATCAAGCGCGAGACGGGCCTGACGGTCGAGGTGATCTCGGGACTCGACGAGGCGCGCCTGATCTTTCAGGCAGCTCGGCACGCACTCGGTCTCGACGGCGGACCTCATTTGCTCGTCGACGTCGGCGGCGGCAGCGTCGAGCTGGTGCTGGTGCGCGACGGGCGGCCGCTATGGATGCGCAGCGTGAAGCTCGGCGCGGCGCGGCTGGCCGAGAGATTCCTGCTCGACGACCCGCCATCGCGCACGCAATTGAGCAGGCTCGAGGCCCATCTCGAGCGCGCGATCGGGCCGCTGATGCGCAAGGCGCGGCGCGCCGGCGTGGTCCGCGCGATCGGAACGTCGGGCACGATCAACACGCTGGTCGCGATGGCGCGATCCTCGCGCGGCGAGGAATTGGGTCGTCTGCATGGCGCCAGCGCCTCCGCCGGTGAGATTTCCGATCTGACTCGCGACCTGGTCGAGGCAAACGCGGCGCTGCGCGTCGATCTTCCCGGGATGGACGCCAAGCGCGTCGACCTGATGCCTGCCGCGGCGACGCTGGTGAATTTCATCCTGAAGAAGTCGGGCGCGCCGGAGCTGATCGCATGCACGTGGGCGCTGCGCGAGGGCGTGCTGCTCGGCCTGGCGCACAAGATCGATTCGCGTTCGGCGGCCGACGCGCGCCGCCGCTCGGTCGGCGCCCTGGCGACGCGATTCGCGGGCAGCAACGATCACGGCAAGCAGGTGGCGCGGCTCGCGCTCAAGCTGTTCGACGCGACCGCGCCCGTTTTGGGCCTGCCGAAGTCCTCGCGAGAACTCCTTGAATTCGGGGCTTTACTGCACGACATAGGCCACGCGATTGATCATGACCGTCACAATCGCCATTCTTACTACCTGATTAAGAATGCGGAACTGTTCGGCTTCGACACTGACGAAATCGAGGTCATAGCACAGGCTGCTCGCGGGCATCGCAAGCAGGCCCCCAAGCTCGATTCGCCGGATTTGAAGTCGCTCAGTCCCGCCAAGCGCCGGGTGGTCAGAGGCCTCGCCGCGATTTTGCGGGTCGCCGACGCGCTGGATCGAAGCCACTTCGGTGTGGTTAAGAATATCGAGGTCAGGTATTCACCGGGGCGCGTAATCGTCGGAGTCGATTCGAAGCGCGAGAAGGCCGACCTCGAGCTGTGGACATGCGAGAGAAGAACCGACCTGTTATCGAGACTGCTGGATCGCCAGGTGGTGCTTCAGCGCTAGAGCTGCTGCCCGCCGTACCTTCGCCCAACGGCCACGTTACTCCGCCCTCCGCCGCGCCCAAGTCCGCCGCCCGGACCGCGCCGAAGTCCCTGCTCGAAACGCCGCATCCCTATCGCGGCCGCTTGATCTGCGTCGAGGGCATCGACGGCTCGGGCAAATCGACCCAACTGCTGCTGCTCGAGCGGTGGCTGCGGGCGCACGGCTACCCGGTGCATTTCACGGAATGGAATTCGTCGCGGCTGGTGCGCCATTCGATGCAGCGCGGCAAGAAAAAGAATCTGCTGACGCCCACCACGTTCTCGCTGCTGCACGCGGTCGATTTCGCCGATCGGCTGACCTATCAGATCCTGCCGCCGCTGAAGGCCGGCATGATCGTCCTTGCCGATCGCTACGTCTACACGGCCTTCGCGCGCGACGTCGCGCGCGGCGTACATCCCGAGTGGGTCCGCGCCGTTTACAGCCCCGCGCTGCGCCCCGACTTGACGCTGTACTTCCGCGTGCCGATCGATATTTCGCTCGAGCGGCTGCTGTCGGGACGCGCCAAGCTCAAGTATCATGAGGCCGGCATGGATGTAGGCCTGTCCACCGACCCGGTCGAGAGTTTCCGCATGTTCCAGAGCCGGGTGCTCGAAATTTACGATCAACTGACGAGCGAGTTCGGCATGCGTCCGATTGACGCGACCGCCGAGATCCCCGATCAACAGAGAGTCGTGCGCTCGATGGTGCAGGAAATTCTTCGCGACTACGACCTCAAGCGAGCAAACGGAAAAAATGGCGTCACATCGCAGCCGCGCTAAGACCTGGTACGGCCACGGGCTGCCGCACATCGCGAAAAAGCGCCTGCCCGGCCATTTGATCGCGATCGAAGGCACCGACGGCGTCGGCCGCTCCGCGCAGATCGAACTGCTCCGGCCGTGGCTCGAACTCGAGGGCTACGCCGTCAGCAATACCGGATGGACGCGCTCTCCTCTGCTCTCCGAGACCATCAACGAGGCCAAGGCCGGCCATCAGCTCACGGTCACGACCTTCTCGCTGCTCTATGCCGCGGATTTTGCCGATCGCCTCGAGCACGAAATCCTGCCCGCGCTGCAGGCCGGCTTTATCGTGATCGCCGATCGCTACATGTACACCGCGTTCGCGCGCAACTCCGTGATGGGCGCCGACCCAGATTGGACGCGCGAGGTGTTCGGGATGGCGCTGGTGCCCGACCTCGTCCTCTACCTCGACATCGACGTCGAATCGCTCATCCCCCGCGTGATCATGGGCAAGGGCATGGACTATTGGGAATCCGGCATGCATCTCGCGCTCGGCACCGACCTGTTCGATTCATTCGAGCGCTACCAGAGCCGGCTGCTCGACGAGTACCGCCGCTTGTCCAGCGAGTTCGGCTTCATCTCTGTCGACGCGCGCCTGCCGATCGAAGAGCTCCAGGCCGAGCTTAGAAAACACCTCGCCGAGTATTTGTCCGGCGCCAGCGGCAAGCCGCGTCCCGATTCGGGCGACAACCGCGCATCGACGCACAATGAATAGCACGGTGATAGATGCCTCGCGCTCCGATGCGCCGCCGCGCAAAATAACCCTTTCCCCCGGAGAAACCGTCGCCGACGCCGCACGCAAAGCGATAGCCTTCGGCGCTGAATCGCTGTTGCGCAATCAGAACGCGGCGGAGGCCGGCGACGCGGAGCCGCTGCATCAACTGCGCGTCGCGACACGGCGTCTGCGCGCGTCGATCGAATTGTTCTCGAACGTAATCTACGCCGCGCAGCTCAAGATCTACCGGCGCGACATTCCGTGGATCGGCGGTCAGGCCGGCGCCGTCCGCGAATGTGACGTCACGTCGGTCTTGATCGCCGCTCGCGCCGCCAAAATCGATCCCGATCTGAAAGCCGCGATCGCTCCGATGCTCGCGGCGCTCGAACAGCGGCGCAAGTCCGAGCATGCGAAGCTGTATCAGATGCTCGCGTCGAAGCGCTATTGGAACCTGATCGCGAAACTATCGCGGCCGGCGATCAAGAAAGTCGGTGCCGACCGCAGGCTGGGCATCGTCGTCGCGCAAATGATCCGGCCGGCTTCGCGCAGCGCGGCACGCCTCGGCGAAAAACTCGGCAGCGACACTCCGGCCCCCCTTTTCCACAAACTCCGCGTTCGCATCAAGCGGCTGCGCTATGAGCTCGAGATGATTGCGCCGCCCGGCGCCAAGCGCCATCGCAAAACCCTGGCGCGGCTCGAGGAGTTACAGGAACTGCTGGGGCTCTATCACGACGTCACCGTGGCCTCCGCCTGGCTGTTGTCGTATGCCGAGACCTCTGCCGCGCCGCCTCGGACCCTGCTCGCCGCTGGCGCGTTGATCCAGTCGCTGGGCAGCCGCGAGAGCAAATTGCGCCGGCAATGCATGCGAGCGTGGCGGCGCTTCGAGCGCTCTGACGCGCTGCACGCCACGCTCGAGGAAATTCGGCGCGCTGGCAGATTGGCGTTGATGCCCGCAAGTTCGCCCGCGCCGGTTGCGGATGCGAGCGAATCCGATCCGCCCCATCCGTCGCAAATCGCTAGCGGAGAGAGCGAAGGCGCGCCGCGGTCCAATTACGACTCGATGACCTCTCAATCCGCCACCGAAACAATCCCATGAGGCTCTATATTCTGCGTCACGCCACCGCCGAAGAGGCCGCCTCGAGCGGCGATGACGGCGCGCGCAAGCTGACGGAACGATCGAAGGAAAAAATGCGCGGAGCTGCCGCGGGTCTGCGCGCGATGGGTCTGAAGTTCGATGTGATCCTGACCAGTCCGCTCGCGCGCGCCGCCGAAACTGCTGAGCTGGTCTCGGCCGCCTGCGAAAAGCCCTTGCCGCCGCAGGTCCTCCCCGCGCTCGCGACCGGGGTGGCGGCCGCCGACGCGGTGACCGCGCTGCGCGCATTTGCAAAACATGAGGACGTGATGATCGTCGGCCACGAGCCGCAACTCAGCGCGGTCGCGTCGATCCTGCTGACCGGCGCGAGCGACGTCGTTCATCTGAAGTTGAAAACTGGCAGCTGTATCGCGATTGACCTGCCCGCGCGCTTCGAACGCGGCGGCGGCGAGCTGCGTTGGATGCTGACCCATCGGCAATTGCGCACGATGCGCAAGTAGCGGCACGCTTACTCCCAGATCACTTCCACCGGAACCTTATCGGCCTCGACTTTGGCCGCGCCGCCGTTCCCGTAGCCGACCGCGCTCTCGGGAAACTTGTCCGCCAGCCAGATTTTCCCCGGCGTGAACGCCGTCACCACCCCGTCGGGCCTGACCTGGTCGCGAACGTGAATCGCGCATGACCATCGCGCGGGCTCGCCGTTCACCGCCGATAGCGTGCCCGTCATCGCTTCGCAGATCGAATTGTCCGCCAGCCGAAAGACCCAGGGTTCCGCTTTCTGTTCCCGGCTGGAGGGCTTGGGCAGCGGCGTGCTCAGCTTGAGGACAAAGCCATCGGTCTTGAGCGCCGGGTCGGCGTCGCAAACGAGCTGCGCGCGATTGGCCGGCACCGTGAAGCATGGATCGCTGATCGCATTGCCGACGGCGCATCGCCATGCACCCGGTCGAGTGACGGCGATCGACTCAGTCCAGCACGAACCCTCGCGTATATCGCCGCTTGGGACCGCAGGTATGAACTGAATCACGCTTGTCTGCGTCACGCTCATCTGCGCACGGACCGGTTCGGCGCAAAAAATCAGCGCGCAGGCGAGCGACGCAATCTCATACGCACATCTGATCTTCCGCACAGAAATTAATCTCCAGAGCGATCAGAAAATCGGCAGCCGGATTCCCGCTGTAACCATCGCGCCGCTCGCAACACCCATCAACGCCTCGCCCGCCACCAGACCGGCAGCGAGCAGAATACCGGGTCCGCTCTCAGCGCCGTCGTCGGACCCGAAGAGCGAATGCGCAAGGGCGCCGATAAAAATCGCGACGCTGAGTCCGAGAGGAAGATAGAGCCCGATCGCGGCGGGCATGATCGGCGTGCGCCACTTCGACCCGCGCCGTTCCAGGTACCGATCGCTGAATCCGAGAATCGCCGCGAGTGCGGCGCCGGTCGCGATCGTTCCCAGCGGCAATCCGCCATGGAAGACTCCCTCCGTCACTTTCGCCATCAGGAACGCCTGCGGAGCGGCCAGCGCGCCAGCGCGCGCGGTCGAAGTGCCTGCGATTCCGTAGCCGGCGATCAGCAGGTTAAGAATCGGCGCCATCAGGAATGACGACGCGATCGCTCCAACCAGCACCCCGATTTCGAGCGAGCGTGGAGTCGCGCCAACGTGAAAGCCCGTCGCCAGATCGTGAGTGGAATCGCCCGCCATCGCAGCCGCCGTGCACACGATCGCGCCGGAAAGAATCGCCAGTTGCGGGCCGACGCTTTGCGACACTCCCGCCAGTTTGAGAAACAGCGCCACGGCGAGCAGCACGATCACCGTGACGCCCGAAACCGGATTGTTCGACGCGCCGACTATTCCGGTCAGATAGCCCGCGATAGCCGTCGCGAAAAAACAGATCAGCGTCAGGATAACCGCGAGCGCCGCGCTTAGCGCGACTTGCCCGCTCAACCCCAGGCAGATGGCGAAGATAACGGGGACGCAAAGCGCCACCGCGGTCAGCACCGCGCGCGCCGAAAGATCGGTGTCCTCGCGCGCCGTCGCGACGGCTTGCGTCGCGCGCACGACGCGGATGCTGTCGGCGATCGCCGACGCGATGCGCGTACGCAGCCGCCACAGCGTCACCCCGCCGCCGGTGAGCATCGCGCCGACCCCGAGATAGCGCACCTGGCTGCTCCACAGTTGCGACGCGGTCTTGGCGGCGTCGCCTGTTCCGGACCCCTGATGAAGCGCGGTGAGCGCGGGAATCGCGACCAGCCACGCGAATGCGCCGCCGGCGAATACCAGCGCCGCGATTCTGATTCCTATGATGTAGCCGACTCCCAGCAGCGCCGCCGAAATGTCGAGCGACCCGGCGAGCGCGGCGCCGCCGACCCATCGCGCGCCCGACACCGTGCCAGGAATGATTCCCGCGACGTCCTGAAGCGCTTTAAGAGCCGCCGAGAGCAAACCGCCGGCCACGAGAGGGCGGACATTGGCCTGCGCGTCGCCAGCGCGAAGCACCTGCGCGCACGCGACCCCCTCGGGAAATGGCAGCCGCTCCTCGACGATGTATGCGCGGCGGAGAAACACGACCAGCAACGAGCCCATCGTCGCGCCCACGACGCATAGCGCCGTCACCTCGACGTAGGGCAGAGTTTTGACACCGCCAAGAATCACCAGCGCCGGAAACGTGAAGATGGCGCCGGCGGCGACCGCCTCGCCCGCCGACGCGATCGTCTGCACGACGTTGTTTTCGAGGATCGTCGAGCCGCCGAGAATTCGCAGAATCGCCATCGAGATGACGGCGGCCGGGATGCTCGCGGACACGGTCAAGCCCGCGTACAGGCCGAGATAGGCGTTGGCCGAGCCGAGAATCAGCGCCAGCGCGATGCCGAGCGCGATACTTCGGGGCGTCAGCTCGCGCGGCGCCGTTCGAGCGTCCGCGCCGGGCGGCTCTGGAATTGGAGTCGGAGTGTTGCGCTGCACGCCGACACTATACGTCATCGAGCGGCGACTGGCGCGAGCGCAGGCTCAGTCGTTCTTCGTCTCGCCGTTGATCGCCGGGTAGTCCACCGGCTTGCCGGCATCTTTCCAGCCTTTGATGCCGTCGCTCATCACGCTCACGTCGGTGTATCCTGCTGCTTCCGCCCGCCAGGCGGCTTCATGCGACGCGCTTCAATGCAGGTCGGCGCAGTAGAAAACCAGCTTCGCGTTTTTATTGGGCGGCAACTCGCTCGCGACATCGTACTTGTCGTCGCTGGTCAGAAGATGCGCGCCCGGAATCACGCCGGCGGTCGAACGCAGGCCCCATCCGTTCGCATCATAGATATTGACGTGCGAGTTCGAGTCGGCCATCAGCGAAGCGAGCTTATCGACGCGGATGATCGCGAACTTGTCCGGCTCTTTCGGCTTGTTGTTGAGCAGCGTTGCGAGGTCGAACGCAAATGCCGGCGCAGCGACACACACAACGATCGCACCGACCAGCGCCGATAAAATCGAGCGGCGCGCGCGGGAAGTCCCGCGGAAGTAGATACCCATGCTGATCAGGCTACCAAACGGATTAGCGCGCGCAAAGATAGAATGATTCGGCTGAAGTATCCTAGCTGGTGGCCGCGCGCGCAGCAGAGACGAATCCGGAAATGTCGCGGACGATCTCGCCGCGCTCAATCGGCACGCATTCGGCAGGAAACTCCCGCGTCACGCGATGTCCCGCGTCCACGAGCGCGCCGATGAAGCGATCGAGATGGCTCATCGCGCGTGGCAGAATGTCGTGCATCACGACCAGCGTGTGCGGCCGCGTCGAGGCGTCGAGAAGCGCGCGATCGACCCACGCATCCTGATCGATCCAATCCTCGGGCACGCAATTCCACAGCACGCAGGTGTAGCGGTTGGCGACCAGGTGATCGACCGCGGCCGAGCTGAGCAGATGCGGCCCGAGCTTGCCGCCGCCGCCGAACGGACGAAACAGTTTGGGATTCTCGGCGAGCGCGCCGAGCAACCGCTCGGTCCTGGCGATTTCCGAATCGACCGCGTCAGCAGCCGGGTCGTCGCCCAGCGGTATGCGATGGGTAAACGAATGATTGCCGATTCGGTGTCCCTCGGCTGCCGCGCGCTGCGCCAGCTTCATTCGATCCGGCGAAGCGAGATGCTTGCCAAGGACGAAGAACGACGCCTTCACGCCGCGACGCGCGAGCACGTCGAGCACCACCGGCGTCACCGCGGGATCAGGGCCGTTGTCGAACGAAAGCGCTACCTCGCCCATAACGCTGCTATTCTTTGAACGCCGTGAACCGGAACGAGTCGTCTTTCTTCACGATCTTTCCCGCCGATGGCGTGGCAAAATGCGTTCCGAAAACCAGGACGTTGGTGTCCGCGTATTTCTCGCAGAACGCGCGGCGCGTCTTCTTCGCCATCGCGCCGTCGGAATCGAAACTGTCGTCCCACTCAGGATATCGGCATTGAATCGGATGATGCATCAGGTCGCCGGTGATCACAGCTTCATGCCCTTTCGACGAAATCCGCACGCTGTGATGTCCGGGAGTGTGCCCGGGCGTCGGCTCGAGCCACACTTCGTCGGTCACGCGAAAGTTCGAGTCGATCAGATCGGCCATCCCGATATCGACCACCGGACGCACCGAATCCTCGACCGGATCGCGCATGTCCTTGCCGTCGAACTTCGACCAGTAATCCCACTCGGTGCCGCCAATCAGGTAGCGGGCGTTGGGAAAGGTCGGCACCCACTTGCCGTCCTTGAGCATCGTGTTCCACCCGACGTGGTCCACGTGCAGATGGGTGCAGATGACCCGATCGATCTTGTCGCGGCTGTGCCCCGCTTTCTCCAGGTCGCTCAGGAACGGCAACTTCAGATTGCTCCACGCCGGGTTCGAACGAACCTTCTCGTTGCCGATGCAGGTGTCGACGACAATGCGCTTGCCCTGCGACTCGACCACCAGCGCGTGGATGCTCATCCGGAGCTTGCCCTTTTCGTCGGAGAAGGTGGGATAGAGCCAGTCGGCTTCCTTCTGGACATTCTGGGGGACGGCGTCGGGCATGATGAAGGTGCCCGGCCATGGCGCCTCGCTTTCGATGATTCGGGTTATCTTGACGTCGCCGACTTTGAACTGGTTCATCGCGGACCTCCTGTCCAGCGGCAAACTTAGCCCGATTTTTGGAAATTCGCCAAACGTGAAATGTGCGGCGGAACTGAGGTATAGCTACTCGCATATGAACGCGGCTCACGGAGGAATCGAACATGGCAGAGCGTCGCGCTGACAGCACCAGGCAGGATATCGACGAGATCGTGCGCCTGCACAATCTTTGGAGCGAGGCTAATCGCAAGGGCAGCATCCCGATGATGCGCGCGGCGTTCGTCGGAGGCGACAAGTTTTTCGGGTGGAACCTCAACGGCTTCGCGTACGAGGGAATCGAGGAGTGGGCGACGTTGTGGAAATTCCTGGGCGGATCGAAAGCGCAGGTGACGTTGGGCGAGGATGAAAATCTGCGCGTGCAGGTTCGCGGCGACGCCGGATGGCTGACGTGCACCAACGATTTCAAGATCACGCTTGGCGACGGCCCGCCGCTGCCGGGCAGCGGCAAGTTCCGCAGCACCGAGGTGTACGTTCGCGAGGACGAATCCGGGAAGCCGGTGTGGAAGATGTGGCATTGCCATTTTTCGCCGTGCGCGCAGGGTCCGCGAATGGCGTTCGAGCGCGAGGCGTAGGGGGATGACAAAGGTTCGCGAATTCGGCGTCGGTTTCGAAAACCTGCACCCGCGTGAGTTCGTTGCGCTCGCCAGGCGCGCCGAAGAACTCGGCTTCGGCACATTCTGGGTGCCCGAGGATCCCTTCTACCGCGGGGCGTTCGCGCTGGGATCGGCGATCGCGTGCGGGACTTCGAAGATCAAGCTTGGCCTTGGCGTGGTGAATCCCTACACACGGCATCCCGCGTTGACCGCGATGGAGTTCGCCGCGCTCGACGAGGTCGCGGACGGACGCGCGATCCTTGGAATCGGCGCGGGGCTGAAGGACTGGATCGAGGGGCGCCTGAAAATTCCTTACACGCGGCCGACCGCGGCGATGCGCGAAAGTATCGAAATCATCCGGCGATTTTTTCGCGGCGAAGAGGTCACGTTCGCGGGGCGCGTTTTTCAGACCGAGCGAATCAAGCTGAGTTTCAAACCCGTGCGCGCGGAGATTCCAATTTATCTCGGCGTGCTGGGGCCAAGGAATCTCGAGCTCACCGGCGAGGTGGCCGACGGTCTGCTGCTGAGCGTGATGTCGTCGCCGGCGTACGTGAAGTTCGCGATGGAACACGTGCGGCGCGGGCTCGAGAAGTCGGGACGCGACGCGCGCGATTTCGCGGTCTCCGCGTACATTTTGTCGTCGATTTCGGAGGACGAGCGCGCGGCGCGCGACCGCCTCCGGCCGTTCGTCGCGATTTTGATCTCCCTGATGGCGCCGCAGCCGACCACGCCGATCTTTGCCGCGGCCGGCTTGGCGGCCGACACGATTCGCGCGTTCGGCGAAAGTTTCGCGCGCGGAAAAGTACCCGCGGACATGGTGACCGACGAGATGATCGATACGTTTACGATTGCCGGCAGTCCCGCGCGATGCCGTGAGAACCTGGCCCGGCTGGTCGAAGCGGGAATGACGGCGCCGGTGATTTTCGAAGTGCCGGGCGTGCCGCCGCAGGAGACGATGGACGATGCGCATCGCCATCTGATGCCGTACTTCACCTGAGAGACGAACGAAGAGGAGTCGAACATGGCATTCCAGGCACCCGGCGCAGAGGAATTGAAGAGCATCGCGCGCGCGAATCATATCGAGCTGACGGCCGACGAACTCGCGGCGCTCGAAGGCATGATCACGGCGCAAATGCCGATCCTCGGGCAGATCGACGCGATTGCGGTAGCGCCTCAGGATTCGGTAACGCGCTATCGCGATCGGCAGGCGGGCGCGCGCCCCGCGCCGAAGGACGATCCGCTCAACGCGATCGTGACGCGATGCGCCGTCAAGGGCGCGGCCACTGGTCCGCTCAAAGGCAAACGCGTGGGTGTGAAGGACAGCGTGTGCGTGGCGGGAATACCGGCGAGCGGCGGGTCGTCGGTGCTGAAAGGCCACGTGGCAGAGCGCGACGCGACGATCGTCGCGCGGATGCTCGACGCGGGCGCGGAAATCGTCGCCATGTTGAACATGGACGACTTCGCGCTTTCGGGCGACGGCCGCACCAGCGTCTATGGGCCGGTGCGCAATCCGCACAACCCGGAATACTGCGCGGGCGGTTCGTCATGCGGATCGGCCGCGGCGTTGTACTACGATGATATCGATCTGACAATCGGCACCGACCAGGGCGGTTCGATCAGAATTCCCGCGTCGTGGTCGGGCGTGGTCGGCATCAAGCCCACCTACGGCCTCGTGCCTTACACGGGAGTGATGAGCATCGACCCGACGCTCGATCACGTCGGCCCAATGGCTAACAGCGTGAGCGACGTCGCGCTGCTGCTCGAAGTGATCGCGGGCAAGGACCCGCTCGATCCGCGCCAGCGCGAGGTGACGACCGCGCCCTATCGCGAGGCGCTGGGGAAGCCGCTCGGCGCAATCAAGCTCGGGGTCGTGCGCGAGGGCTTTACGCAAGCCGGCGCCGAGGCCGACGTTAACGCGGCGGTGAATCGCGCGATTGCCGCGCTCGGGAAACTCGGCGCGCGCGCGACCGAGATCTCAATCCCGGCGCATCGCGACGCCGCATCACTGCTTTACGCGATAGTGCCGGAGGGGATGGCGATGCTGGCACGGACGAATCTGCAGGGGACGCATCATACGGGCGCGTACATGCCGGAACTCGCCGCGCACTTCGGACAGCGCTTCCCGGATCGGGCGAACGATGTCGCGCTGACCGTCAAGTTCATGCTGGTGTACGGGAATCTCTTGCGTGAGCGCTATCACGGAAAGTTTTACGCAAAGGCGCAGAGCTATCGGCCCGTTCTGACGGCCAAATACGATGCTGCGCTCGACGAGTACGACGCGCTGGTGATGCCGTCGACGCCCATGAAGGCGCACCGCCTGGACCAACGAGCCCCGTACTCTATGATCACCAACACGGCGCCGTTCGATATCACCGGGCATCCGGCGGTAAGCGTGCCGGCCGCAAAGTCCAATGGGCTGCCGGTCGGATTGATGATCGTCGGGCGGCGATTCGAGGATTCGACGCCGCTGCAGGTCGCCTATGCGTACGAGCAGAGCGTGGATTGGCGCAGCGCGTAGAGGGCGAGCGTAACCGGAGGCGTTAGCGCGAGGCGACTTTCAGTGCGGCGGCTTCGACGCGGGCGCGCGCCAGCAGCAGCGCTTCCTGGGCCGCGGCGTAGTCTGGATCGTAGAAACTTATATTTGAAAACCTCTCGTCGGCTAGCTCGACTTGCGTTGCCGCGGCGCTCGCGTCGATGCTCTCCGGGGATTCGGCGCTGCTCGCGAGCACTGTCATTACACCGTCTTTTACTTCGGCCAGGCCGCCCGACACTACCCAGTGCATCGCGGTGCCGTCGGGGAGGCGCGCCTCCAGCACCCCCGGCACGAGTGAAGTGATGAAGTTTATGTGATCGGGTAGCACGCCGAATTCACCCAGCGGACCGATCGCCGATACCTCTGCTACGTCTCCTTCGAAGACGATGCCGGTGGGCGTTACGAGTCTGACCGGGAACGTCGCAGCCATCGCGGACTCCGGTGGCTAGCGGGCTTCGCCGCGGGCCAGGCGTTCGGCCTTTTCGCGGGCGTCTTCGATGGTGCCGACGAGGTAGAAGGCCTGCTCGGGCAAGTCGTCGCATTTGCCGTCGAGGATTTCGGCGAAGCCGCGCACGGTGTCCTGGCGCGTGACGTATTTGCCGGGCTGATTGGTGAACGGCTCCGCGACGAACATCGCCTGCGACAGGAAGCGCTCGACGCGGCGGGCGCGCGCGACGACCGTCTTGTCATCGGCGGACAGTTCTTCCATCCCGAGGATCGCGATGATGTCCTGCAAGTCCTTGTAGCGCTGCAGAATGGCCTGCACGCGGCGCGCGACGTTGTAGTGCTCCTCGCCGACCACTTGCGGATCGAGAATTCGCGAAGTCGAACCAAGCGGATCCACGGCGGGAAAAATCGCCTTCTCGAAAACCTTGCGATCGAGCGCTGTGACGGCGTCCAGATGCGTGAAGGTAGTGGCCGGCGCGGGGTCGGTGTAGTCGTCGGCGGGCACGTAGATGGCCTGCACCGACGTGATCGCGCCCTTCTTGGTGGTGGTGATGCGCTCCTCGAGCTCGCCCATGTCGGTGCCGAGCGTGGGCTGGTAGCCGACCGCGCTGGGCATGCGGCCGAGCAGCGCGGAGACCTCGGAGTTGGCCTGCACGAAGCGGAAAATGTTGTCGATGAAGAAGATGACGTCCTTGCCTTCCTCGTCGCGGAAATATTCGGCGACGGTGACTCCGGTCAGCGCGACGCGGGCGCGCGCGCCGGGCGACTCGTTCATCTGGCCATACACCAGCGCGGTTTTCGAGATGACGCCCGACTCGGTGAGCTCGCGATAGAGGTCGTTACCTTCGCGCGAGCGCTCGCCGACGCCGGCAAACACCGACACGCCGCCGTGTTGCTTGGCGACGTTGTTGATCAGTTCGAGAATCGTGACGGTCTTGCCGACGCCGGCTCCGCCGAACAGGCCGATCTTGCCGCCGCGCGCGTACGGGCAAATCAGGTCGAGGACCTTGATGCCGGTCTCGAGGATTTCCGCTTCGGGAGCCTGGTCGGCGAACGGCGGCGCGTCGCGATGTATCGGCATCAGCGAAGTGCCCTGGATTGGCCCGCGCTCATCGATCGCACTGCCAGTCACGTTCATGATTCGCCCGAGCGTGCCCGGGCCGACCGGCACCGAGATTGGCGCTCCCGTGTTGGCGGCTTCCATCCCGCGGACGAGGCCGTCAGTGGAGTCCATCGCGATGCATCGCACGGTGTTCTCGCCGAGATGCTGCTGCACTTCGAGCACGAGGTTGCCGGCCTCGTCGCTGATTGACGGATTGCTGACGCGCAGCGCCGAGAAAATCGGCGGCAGCGTGCCGGCGCCGAACTCGACGTCAACGACGTTGCCGAGCACCTGGTTGATATGTCCTGGAGCGGTCTGAGTACTCATAAACGGTGATATCCTATTTGCTTCTTATCCGGTCCCCCTTCCCGTGCAGGAAGAGGTTAGGGATTAGGTTCCGAAGCTTCATCAGCGCAACGCCTCCGCGCCGCCGACTATGTCCATCAATTCGCGCGTGATCTGCGCCTGGCGGGCGCGGTTCATCTCGAGCGTGAGCGACGAGATCATGTCGCTGGCATTGTTGGTCGCAGCGTCCATCGCGGCCATTCGCGCACCCTGCTCGCTGGCTTCGGCCTCGAGCAGCGCGTGGTAAACCGCGGCTTCGAGATACCCGCGCAGCACGACCGGCACCAACTCCTCGCGCGAAGGCTCGACCAGATAGTCGATCTTTGCTGCGTCGGACTTCGCGACGGCAGCCTCAACGCTCGCACCCGCCGCGATGCCCGCCTCGCCCGGCGGCTTGACCGGCAGCAGACGCTCGTAGACCGGCTTCTGCACGACGGCGGACTGGAAGTGAGTATAGACGATGCCGGTTTCGTCGATGGCGCCGGAGCTGTAATCGGCGAGCATTTTGGCAGCGATGTCGCGTGCGAGCGCGAGCGTGGCCAGGCGCGGAAAATTATCGACTCGCGCGAGCGCAACCGCGACGTTGGTGCGCTTGAAATGATCGACGGCTTTTTTGCCTACCGCGAACAGCTCGATATCGAGTCCGCTCCCGCGGATTTCGCGCTGCGTCGCCTCGGCCGCACGAAACAGGTACGAATTGTAACCGCCGGCCAGTCCGCGATCCGACGCGACCACCACCAACAGCGATCTCTTTTGCGCACCCTCGACCGGGCCGACCGAGATTCCTTCCGAGGTGAGCAGGGAGTCGGCGACTCGCGCGAGCGCTTCGCTGTATGGCAGCGCGTTGACGAGTGCTTCCTGCGCGCGCCGCAGCCGCGCGGCTGAGACCAGTTTCAGCGCGCGCGTGATCTGCTGCGTCGATTTGGCCGAAGCGATCCGGCGCCGGATTGCCTTGAGTGATGCCATCGTCGAGCGTTATCGCAACTATGTCGCCGTTGCGGGCGCGGGCGCTTGGTTTTCGGACAGGAACGATTGTTCGTAGGCGTCGAGTCCGGCTTTGAGCTTTTTCGTTAGCTCGTCCGAGAGCTCTTTCTTGTCCCGGATTTCGGCGAGCAAGTCCGCGTGGCGCGCGTCGAAGTTGGCGTAGAGCCCGGCCTCGAACGGGCGAATCTGCTCGACCGAGAGCTTGTCGAAGTAGCCCTCTCTCGCGGCGAAAATTATCAGCACCTCTTTTTCCATCGGCAACGGACTGTACTGATTCTGCTTGAGCATCTCGGTCAGCCGCGCGCCGCGCGCCAGCAGGCGCAGCGACGACGCGTCGAGGTCGGAGCCGAACTGCGCAAAGGCCGCCATCTCGCGGTATTGCGCGAGATCGAGCTTGAGCGTGCCGCCAACCTGCCTGATTGCTTTGACCGCGGCCGAGAATCCGACTCGCGATACCGACAGCCCCACGTTCACGGCCGGACGCACGTTGGAGTTGAACAGATCCTTGTCGAGAATTATCTGGCCGTCGGTGATCGAGATGACGTTGGTCGGGATATAGGCCGACACGTCGCCTTCCTGGGTCTCGATTATCGGCAGCGCGGTGAGCGAGCCGCCGCCCATCTCGTCGCTCATTTTGGCGGCGCGCTCGAGCAGGCGCGAATGCAGATAGAAGACGTCGCCGGGGTAAGCCTCGCGCCCGGGCGGACGGCGCAGCAGCAGCGACAACTGGCGATAGGCCTGCGCGTGCTTGCTCAAATCGTCGTACACCAGCAGCGCATGCTTGCCGGTGTCGCGAAAATATTCGCCCATCGTGCAGCCGCTGTAAGGCGCGATGAACTGCAGCGGCGCGGCCTCCGACGCGGTCGCGGCGACGACCGTGGTGAACTCCATCGCGCCGGCGCTGGTCAGCCGCTCGACAACCTGGGCGACCGTCGAGCGTTTCTGGCCAATCGCCACGTAAAAGCAATGTGCGTTCTGGCCGCGCTGGTTGATGATCGTATCGATGGCGATCGCGGTCTTGCCGGTCTGACGATCGCCGATTATCAGCTCGCGCTGCCCGCGTCCGATCACCAGCATCGTGTCGATAACCTTGATGCCGGTCTGCAGCGGCTCCTTGACCGGCTGGCGGCGAATGATGCCGGGCGCTTTGATTTCGATGCGCCGCGTCTCGGTCGATTTGATCGGCCCCTTGTCATCGATTGGCTGGCCGAGCGCGTTGACGACGCGGCCGAGCAGGCCCTCGCCGACGGGGACTTCGGTGATTCTGCCGGTGCGCTTGACCTCGTCGCCTTCCTGGATGGCCTGGGGATCGCCGAACAGCACGGCGCCGACGTTGTCCTCCTCGAGGCTCAGCACCATCCCGTACATCTGATGGGGAAATTCCAGCAGCTCGCCAAGCGCGGCGTTCTGCAAGCCGTAGATTCGGGCGATACCGTCGCCGCACGAGAGGACGCGGCCGGTTTCGCGCACCGAGATGCTGCCCTCAAAACCCTTGATCTCGTTTTTGAGGATTTCGCTGATTTCCGATGGTCTGATTTCCGCCATATGAGTGGTTTGTTACCGCCTAGCCCGCAAGCCGGCGCTTGGCCTCCGCGAGCCGAGTTGCAAGGCTGCCGTCGTAGATTTTTCCGCCCAATTCCGCAGTAACGCCGCCGAGCAACTCGGCGTCGATTTTCACGGTCGGGATAACTTTCAATTTCGCGATCGTCTCGAGTCCGCCCACCACCCGCGCGACTTCGGCGTCGGACGGCTGAATCGCAAAGGTCAGCGTCGCGCGCTCACGGCCCATCGCCTGATCGACCAGGTCGCGATATGACTCCGCGATCGCGCCGATCTCGCGAATGCGTCCGTGGCGCGCGATGACCACCGCAAACGAGCGCAGCGGGAAGCTGAGATTGAGGCGCTCGGCGATTTTCGCCATCGCCTCCTGCCGCGACTGCTCGGAGAGCTCCGGCGACGCGAGGCGCTCGATTAGCTCGGGAGACTCGACGGTCGCGGCCAGCCGCTCGAGCTCGGCGCCCCACTTTTCCTCGTTGCCCTTGTCGGCCAGGTCGAGCAGGGCGCGCGCGTAGCGCCTGGCGACTCGCGAGCCTTTCACTGGCGGTCACCCGAGGCGAGCTTGTCCATGAAGCCGTCTATAAGGCGGCCTTGGTCGGTGGGCTGAAAATTGCGCCCGATCAGATCGCGCGCGAGCGTCGCAGAGGATTCGGCCAGCTGCGCGCGCACGCGGCGGCGCGCCGCTTCCGCCAGCGCGGAATTGCTCATCGCGGTATCGCGATGAATTCTTTCGGCCGTTGATTTCGCAAGCTCAGCGACTTTGCTGACCTGGAAAGCGGTTTCCTGCTCCAGTTCGTCGGCGATCTTTTTCAACTCCGCCGAGAGCGCGGCCATCCGCGCCGCCGCTTTGTTGGCCAGATCCTCGGCTTCGGCTAATGCGCTGGAGGCGCGGGACAGGGCGGTGCGAATCGTGCCGGCGCGATCGGCAAAAAACTTCCCCGCCGCGGGACCAGCAAAATAGACCAGCACCCCAACGAACAGGATGAAGTTGATCGAGAAGAAGGTCAGCAGCAGCCATGAGCCGTGCTCCGCGCCCGCCCCCTCGGCCGCAAGCGCTGCTCGGGGAAAAAAAGCGGCAGCGAAAATCGCCGCCGATGTGATCCACTTCTTTTTCATCAGGTGTTGAATCAGCCGCGCCTAATTGTTTTTGCCCGTCGCAGCGCCACCGCCGAGCGGGCGCCCAAGCACACGTTCTGCAAGCTCGGACGCCAGGCTCTGTCCCATCTGCTCGAGCTCGCGCTCCGCCGCTTTGAGCTCCGTTTCTATTTTGACCCGCACCTGCTCAAGTGCCTCCCGCGCCTCAGCTTTGGCCGCTTCCATCATTCGCGCGGCTTCGGCTTCGGCCTTGCGGCGCTCAACTTCGCGCCGCGCAATTGCGCCCTTCCGGACTTCGGCCAGTCGCGCTTCGCGTTCTTCTTCGGCGGCGCGCGCCTGCTTGATCAACTGCTCGGTGCGATCGTTCAAGTCCTTGAATCTGCGCTCGCGCTCGGACAGCAGATTCAAGAAAGGGCGAAAAAATAATCGGCTGAATATAAACCAGAAAACCAGGAAGGAAACAATCAGGGCAAAGAACGTTCCCCAATTCGGCGGGATATGCATGTTACGGCGTCTCCCCTGGGGGGATTTTCGAGCTTCTCTCCATCATCGGAACGCGGGAACGCGGACTGTCCTGGCTGAACCGGCCGGGCAATTCAGGCCTGCTTCTGCCCTCCGGCGGCCTGCGCCACGCGCTCCTCCTTGGGGAATACTGTGACTTTGCGGTCTTCGCGGATGCCCTCGGGCTGCATCGAGCAATGCCCCTCGAAATGTGCGCCTTCCTGGACCGAAAGCACGGGCGCCGTTATGTTCCCGTTGACCTTCGCCGAGGGGCGGATCTCGATTCGCTGGGTGGCGACGATATCTCCACTGACTTTGCCCGCTACCGAGACCGAGACCGCGCGTATCTGGGCCGTGACCACCGCGGTCTCGCCGATATTGAGGGTGTCTTTTGCGGTGATCTCGCCGTCGACCTCGCCGTCGATTCTCGCGGGGCCTTCGAAAGAGATCTTGCCGGAGATTTTCGATCCGCGATCGAGATACGCGCGTCCTTCCGACGGAGCGGGGCCGTTGGCTCGTGGAGCCACCGCGGAAATTGGAGATGAAGTCGGTGCAGCGGGCGCGGGCGATATTGACGAACCTTGCGGCGTCGTCGCGGGTTGAATTTTTGGATTCCTTTCCGGCTCTTTCGTGAACAGCGCCATCGCAAAACACTCCCGGGCGCAATTGGGCAATCACCCGCGCCGCATTCCAAAGTTCGAGCTTAGGCTTGGCTATTAACCCATGCAAATGTGGGTGTCAAATTTATCCGGCATCTTCTCGACCCTGGCGTCACGGGTCGCCCTTAGCGCGACGGTTGCCTCGTGCGGGCTATCGTCTAATCTTGGGCGTGACTGTTCATTCCAAGGAGTACCCACCATGGCATCGAATACGATTCCCGAGAAATTTCTCGACCTCCTCACCACCAAGAAGCCGCTTGCAAATATCGCGACCATAATGCCCGACGGGTCGCCGCAGGTGACACCTGTCTGGTTCGACTACACCAACGGAAAAATCCGCATCAACACGGCGCGCGGCCGGGTCAAGGCGAATAATATGAAGGTCGGCTCGAAAGTCGCGCTGGCAATCGTCGACCCCGAAAATTCTTATCGTTACATCGGAATACGTGGACCGGTCGTCAGCGAAGACGAGAAGGGCGCGGACGCGCATATCGACAGCCTCGCCAAGAAGTACCTAGGGCAGGACAAGTATCCCTTCCGCCGGCCGGGCGAAGTGCGGGTGACGTACGTAATCGAGCCCGCATCCGTGCACGTCATGGGCTAGCGCCGCCCGATACTGCCAAGTAATCGAGAAACGGCCCGGAGAAGCACCCTCGGGACGTTGACTCTAACTATATCGTACGATATACCTTCCAGCATGTTTGACGTTGTTGCGCCTGGTCCATCGACCGCGCACCACACACTGACTTTGGAGGGCTAATCATGATGGTTTGCGGAACTCGACGCTTCCAAAGACGCGGTCACTGGGCCGAATTCGGCATGATGGGAATGCGGGCGCGATTCTTCGGCCCCGGCGAAGTTCGGCTCGCGCTGCTGTCGCTTATCGCGGACGGCCCCAAACATGGCTACGAGCTGATGCGTCAGCTCGAGGAGCGCTCGGGCGGAATCTACAGCGCCAGCGCCGGCACCGTTTATCCCACCCTGCAGCAACTCGAAGACGAAGGGCTGATTTCTTCGGACTCGAAAGAAGGCAAACGCGTTTACGCGATCTCCGACGCCGGCGCCGCCGAACTCAAGCGCGAAGATGAGACTGTGCGGCGAATCTGGTGGCGGGCGCGGCGATGGGCCGGATGGCGCCATGCGATCGATCCGGATGCCGCCGAGATTCGCGGTCCCGCCGAGCGCCTGGTGAAGGCTGCATTTCGGGCCGTGGCGGGCGAGACCGCATCGCAGGAACGAATCGAGCGCGTGCGCGAAATCCTCGAGCGTGCGATGCGCGATCTCGACGGGATGCGCGACAAGCCGTAATCAGCGGGTTCCCAGTGGCGGCGTCTCGATGGTCTCCCCGCACGTCGAGCCGCAATCAGGGCAAACGTATAGGTATTTGTCGCCCTGAGGCAGGACGAGCAGCAAGCGCTTGCGGACTTTCACGGCCCGCTTGCACTTCGGGCATGCCAGCAAGGTGGCTTCCATCCGCTCGAACGATGGTCTGCGCTGTTCTCGCATAAAGGGTCGTGGGCAGAACTTAAGTCGCGCCAGGACTCCCGGCAAGGCTCGGGCGCGAGCCGCGTTGTATCGACGTGGCGGCGTAGCCTAAGATTTCCTTTCGTCCAATGAACGATAGCGCCGCAAGCCTTACGCGTCCGCGCGTTTATCTGGAAACTTACGGATGCCAGATGAATGTCGCCGATTCGCAAACCGTCAGCGCCGTTTTGCGCCGCGCCGGTTATCTCAGCGCCGATCGGGTCGAAGATGCCGACGTGATCCTGCTCAACACCTGCGCGATTCGCGAGCACGCCGAAGAGAAGGTGCTGCACAGGCTCCGGGAGCTGGCGCGGCTGAAGCAATCGCGGCCTGAGGTGAAGCTCGGACTGCTCGGATGCATGGCGCAGCACAACCGCGTCGCGATCATGGAGAAAGCCGCGTTCCTCGACGTGGTCGCGGGCCCGGACAGTTACCGCCGGCTGCCCGAGATGATTGGCCGCGCCGGCTACGACGCTTCCATCGACGTGCGCCTGGATCGCGCCGAGACATATGCCGATCTCACGCCCGACTACGGCGGAGGCGTGCGCGCCTACGTGACCGCGATGCGTGGATGCGACAAGTTCTGCGCGTTCTGCGTGGTGCCGTACGTGCGCGGCCGCGAGCGCTCGCTTCCTCCGTCCGACCTGATGCGCGAGATTGGCGAGCTGGCCGCGCGCGGCGTGAAAGAGGTCGTGCTGCTCGGACAAACCGTCAACGCTTATCGTTTCGGAGACACCGGCTTCGGCGCGTTGCTCAAGATGATCGCGTCAATCGGCGGGATCGAGCGGATTCGCTTCACCTCGCCGCATCCGAGCGACATGAGCGAGTCGGTTATCGAGGCGATGGCGACGGAGCCGAAGGTCCAGCCCCATCTGCATCTGCCGATCCAGTCAGGCTCGGACAGGATGCTGGCCGCGATGGAACGCGGCTACACAGTCGCGGAATATCTCGACCTGGTGGCGCGCGTACGCGCGGCGATTCCCGCGATTGCGCTTTCGACGGACATTATCGTCGGCTTTCACGGCGAAGAAGAATCGGACTTCGAGGCGACGACCGCGATCATGCGCGAAGTCGGCTATGATTCCGCCTTCATGTTCAAATATTCCGTGCGCGAGCACACGCGCGCGTTCAGACTCGGCGATTCTGTGAGCGAAGAAGAAAAGGGCCGCCGGCTGACGGCCCTGATCGCACTTCAGGAAGAGATGTCGCTGGCGCGTAATCGCGCAATGCTCGGCCGCGAGTTCCCGGTGCTGGTCGAAGGCCCGGCGCGGCGCGGCGGCGGGATGCTGGCGGGCAAGACGCCGCAGTTCAAGACCGCAATCTTTGCGGGCGTCGAGGGAGTCGCCGCCGGCGACACGATCAACGTGCGCGCCGATTCCGCCACCGGCCATTCGCTGATGTGCTCGATAGCGTGATATGCAAAATGAGAGATCGGGAAATTGAGGACGGGAGGCAGCTCGCCATGATCAAAACCCGCGGTGTCAACCATGTTGCGCTCAGGATCAGCGATGTCTCGCGCGCATCCGACTTTTACGGCAAGCTGCTCGGTCTCGAGGTCGTGCCGTTTCCCACGATGGACCGCGAGAAGGCGGCCAAATTCCGCGACGAGGTGGTATCAAGCAAAGGAGTACCGGTGCCTACCGGCGGGATTTGGTTCGCGGCGGGCCACACGCAGCTTCATCTGATCGCAAGCCCCGGACATACGGAACGCACCGGCAGTCCATTCGGACCGCATCTGGCGCTGGCGGTGGAAGATTTCGACGAGACCAGGCGGACGCTAAAGGAAGCCGGCATCGAGTTCCTTGAAGCGCCATCGCCGCAGGGCCGGGGGCGGCAGATATGGATTCGCGATCCTGACGGCAACACGGTGGAGCTGACAACGGAAAAGTAAGAGACCATCAAACTCGCTTACCTGACGTACACCGGATTCGACATGATCCACATCCTGCCGCTGCGATAGGCCTCTACTCGGTACGCGCCCGGCGACTTCGGCGCGAACTCGAGCGTCGTTGCGTTCTCGGCCGACGCCACTTCGGCGCCGTTTTGCAACATCGCGATTCGATCTGCCGGCGCCGGCAGCTCGGTCCTGAGCGCCAGGCCCGGCGCGAGGCGCACTTCGTCGCCCATCATCGTTGTGGTATCTCCCACGCGGGCGAAAAACCCGAACGTGCCGACGTAGCCGAGATAGTCGAAGCTCACATACGAGTGTCCGAGCCGGAGCGCTTCGAGGATCGGCGCCGAATCGCGCTCGCGCGCAATCAGATGGGTGGTGCAGAACAGAAAAAGTTGCGGCAACGTCCCAACCTTCGCGCCGAGCACGTTCAGGTTGTCCGGCGCGCCCATCCCCGCAAGCATCGAGACCCGCGCGCCAGCGGTCATCCGGTCGTAAAGCGCGAGGTTCGCATCGGGGCGCACGTCGAGGCCCGACAGGAAATGATCGGTGCCGAAAAAAATCGCGCGCAGGTAGAGCGCGGCAGGACTTTGCGCGAGCCAGGCCGAGCGCTGGTCATAGACTTCCATCGCGTCCGCCAGCGCGTAGTCTTCTGACGACGCGAACTTCGCGGGGTCGGCCGCAATCGCAAGTCCTCCTTGATCGTGAATCGCCGAAATCAAATCGTTGGGCGCGAGGTTGGGTTTGATCGGGTCGTGGAGGTTCACGCCAATAATCTCGCTGCCGCCGATTTCGAACGCGCCGCCCGCAATGAAGAGAATGTCGTTGGTGAATCCGGCGATTCCGAAGTCGGCGTCGCTTTGGCTTTCGTTGGGTTGGACGCGATCGGCGAGAAAAATGAAATCGATCTGCGCGGTCTTGGCCAGATCCGCGATTCCCGATTGATCCAGCCCTGACGTTTTGATCGGCAGGTCGATGATTCCGCGGTAGTCGTGAAAGCCGGGAAACTCCGGCGCCGCCGAGATGAATCGCGCCGGCGGAAGTTCGGTGCTGGGGAGCGGCGAACTGCATCCCGCAAAGACAAGCGCAGCGACAATCCAGAAATGAAATCGAAAGCAGAAACGCAGCCGCGCCATCAGAGGATCGAGCGTCCCTGCGCGCCGTCCACCGGGATATTGGCGCCCGTAATCCAGCTCGCGCGCGGCGACGCCAGCATCACGACCGCGTAGGCGACTTCCTCGGGACGGCCCAGGCGCCCAGCCGGCATCTCATGGCTGATGAAGTCTTGCTCGAAGGCCGGACTCTCGCGAAAGCGGCGCTCCCAGTTTCCGCCCGGCGCGAGTATCGAGCCGGGAGCGATCGTGTTGACGCGGATATTTTTCGGCGCGTATTCGCGCGCGAGCATCTTGGTAAACGAATGCAGTGCCGCCTTCGACGCGTTGTAGGTGAGCGGCCCGCCCGCCTCGCGCCCGTAGATCGAGCCGATATTGATGATCGAGCCGCCGCCGCGTTTTTCCATGTGCGCCGCGCACAGGCGCGCCAGCCGCACCGGCGCGAACAGGTTCAGATCGAATTGCTCCTGCCACGCCGACTCGGGCAGCTCCGCGAGCGAGCCGGGGCGCGCCGCGCCGGCATTGTTGACCAGCACGTCGATTCCACCGAACTTTTTCAGTGTCTCCTCGACCCACCTTTGCGCATTCTCGGGCTTGGCAATGTCGCCGACAAACCCCATCGCGGGCCGCGGCACCGACCCGGTATAGGTCAGCGCGGCGACTGCTTCGGTCAAGGTCTGCTGCGTTCGCGCGCACACGCTCAAGTACATCCCCTCGTCCGCGAGCGCATGAGCCATTGCGCGGCCCAACCCGCGGCTGGCGCCCGTCACCATCGCGACCTTTCCAGTCAAACCCAAATCCATATCGACTCCTTCTTGATACTGGGTGCAGGGGTCACCCCTGCCGCCCACCGCGCAGGTGATTCCTTTTACCAGACGCAGGTTGTGCGCATGAAGGGCACTTGCGAGATCCGCGGAGAACCTCTGGACGCGCCTTTGCTGGTTGACTCTGACCAAGGGCGGTCCTACAGTCGATAGGCTAATCATCGGACGGACGGAGGACTATGGAAATTCGGGTCGAAGGCTCTCTTGATCAGGCGATGCGCGTACTCAAACGCAAGCTGGCAAAGGAGGGCGTCTTCAAAGAAATGAAAAAGCGGGCTTTTTACGAGAAGCCCAGCGTCCGCCGCAAGCGCAAGCGTTCCGAGGCCCAGCGCCGCCGCCGCAAGGAACAGCGCCGCCGTCGCGCCTCCGCAATGTAGTTCTTTTCAGTGAATCCGCTTTTTTTCAGTGAATCCGCTTTTGTAGTGATCGTTAGGCGGAAATTTCCCTTCACGCCCGCTAGGTTACCGTCGAGATCAGCTTTTGTGCTGATCTACGCCGGCTTGCGGGCTCGAACGAATGCGCTCATGAACATGCCATCGATCGGTTGCGCGACCTTGTCAGCATCGAGCCCGGCCTGCGCGAACCATTCGCTGCACTGCGCCGCGGAATAGATCCGGGTTGGCTCGACTTCGATCGCCTCAAAGCCCGCGGCCTCGAGTTTTGCTCGATAGTCAGACTCCTCGAGCGCGCCCCCGATGCATCCCGACCACAATTCGACATGGCGCCTGACTTCGGCGGGAACTTCACCGCGTGCGACAACATCGGAGACCGCAAGGCGGCCGGAGGGCTTTAGCACTCGAAGCGCTTCGCGCAGAACGCGATCCTTGTCGCCCGCGAGATTGATCACGCAATTCGAAATGATCACGTCGACGGTATTGTCGGGCAACGGGATATTCTCGATTTCGCCCTTCAGGAACTCGACATTCTCCACGCCAGCCTTGCGCCGATTGTCACGCGCGAGTGCGAGCATCTCGTCGGTCATGTCGAGTCCGTAAGCTTTGCCTGAAGGACCGACGCCGCGCGCCGACAGGAGCACGTCGATTCCGCCGCCCGATCCCAGGTCAAGCACCGTCTCGCCAGGCTTCAACTCGGCAAGCGCGGTCGGATTGCCGCATCCGAGCGAAGCCGCGATCGCGTCCCCGGGCAATCCCGCCTTTTCGTGATCCTGGTAGAGGTTCGACGTGATGGGATCTCCGCATCCCGCGGTCGCATCGCCTCCGCAGCAGGATGGTTTCGACGGCGATACCGCCGGCGCGCCGCCGCAGCACGATGCCTTGTCCGAGTTCTGACGGACGCGTCGCGCCTCCTCGGCGTAACGCTCCCTGACCTGTTCCTTGATCGACGTATCGTCGCCTGTCACGCGCGGGTCGTTCCCTACGCCGGCAATGGGCGCCAGGTGAAAATCACCTGCCCGCCCGCGACATAGCAGTCCAAATCATAGTGCGGCTGGCCGCCTTCGGTCCGCTGACGGCGGAAATTCTCGACCGCGCGATGCAGCGCGTCGGGCGTCAGCGCTCCATCCACGCACTTGCCCTCGAGTTGCTGCGCGCGCACCTCCGCGCCCAAGTGGACGGGGAGACATCGGCTGCCGCAATGCTGATCGAGAGGACCGGCGCCCACGCATGAGCATCGCAGGCACAACACCACCGGTCCGCGATGGTCGCTGGGCGCGGCGAAGAACTCGCGCTCGAGGCGATCGAGCCCCATCGC
The DNA here is from genome assembly GCA_963789715.1 of Binataceae bacterium (SeqCode). Taxonomy (GTDB): domain Bacteria; phylum Desulfobacterota; class Binatia; order Binatales; family Binataceae; genus Binatus. Next base: position 141,626 of record CAWBLQ010000001.1, read on the forward strand.
GCATTCACACCATGCTTCGCGCGCGCGCTCGGCGGAAAAGCGCCGAATCGCCCGCGCCAGCTCGCGCATCAGGGTTTCATTCGAGCGCGGCTCGAGCGCGACGATCGAGTCGTCCTCTATACGCATCGAGGCGCCCAGTTGCTCGGCCAGGAAATGACGCAGGTTGATCGGCAGGCGGCTGCCGAGCTGCAAACGCTGTGTCTCGAACGGCGCTGGCTCGATCGGGGCGCCGCGCGACATGCGCGAGAACACCCGCGGGCTGCCGAATACCGACAATGATTGCAGACGCTCCAACGGCGACGGCGCGCCGTATGCAAATCGCGATGCGCGGGCGCGTCGATGAACCAGGGGTCCGTTTCGCACAGTCTCAACCTCCCAGGGCTTCGAGTTCCGGTCGGCGTGCCGCGGTCGAGGGCGTGCGAACGCACGTGCATCGCCGGAGGGCCTTGCCGCCGGACACCGTCAGGGTCCGTCGGATGGATATTTCAAATTTCGAATTGGAGCAGCGGGTGATGGGTGAGAAATCGATTCGGAGAGAGCGGGAAATGCGTTCTGCCGCTGTCGCGTCGCGCCAACAACGCCAGCCGCGGCGCCCGGCGGCGCCGACTTCAGGGCTGCGAGATCGAAAAGCGCCCAAACAAACTTGCGCCATGCGCACCGGCTCTTTTCATCGGACCATCAGCCCGCTCAGCATCCCGCGATGCCCGTCCGCCTGCCCACACCACATCTCAAACCAAGCAGCGGCTCGATGGATATGCGCGCGTCGACTGGCTGGTCAAATCCCCCGACTTGGCCGTTGCGATCCGCGCGACGTTTTCAGGCCATCCACGTGTAACAATCAGTAAGGTCGGCATCTTAACTAGCGCGCGTACCGTGGTCGGGCAACATCGTGGGAGCACTTAAGATTGGATTTCAAACTTGACAACCGGTGGCTGCCGTGCCTTTTTCTCGCGCGATCCACGCTCGGCCGGCGGCGCAAAATGAGATGCGCTAATGAGCTTCAATCGCCGCTTCGACGCGACCTTCCGCCAGCGGCTGGGAATCAATTACGAGTGCTCCAAGCCGGGATGGGGTTTGTCGCGCATGCGACACTTTGGGCCCCGGTCTAGGATGCCAGCGGACTCCGATGCCTCGCGTCGTGATCGATGCGCGCAAGAATTAAGAGAACAAATCCATCGCTGCAATTGCGATGACCGCGAGGCCGTTTGCGGTCTAGTGGCAGGATTTCCGCTCTCGCCAATTTTTTTAATGGCCCGCTTCGGCCGGCATGTTGCGCGTGTCGCGCTTGAGGAACAGGAAGGTCGGCACCAGCACGATCATCAGCACGCACAGGATTCGGTAGATGTCGTTGAACGACAGCATCATCGCCTGCCGCTGCACCATCCCGTAGAGCATCATCATGCCGTGCTTGTGTCCCATCGCGAATTCATTGCCCATGTTGAGGCCGCCAGGCATCTGCATATGCGGGAGCGTGAAGACCGTGATGTGCTCGACGAGGTAGCTCTGGTTGACCTGCTGGCGATGGATGAGCAGCGTGGTCAGGTACGAGGTGCCGATAGCGGCGCCCAGGTTGCGCGTGACTGAATAGAGACTCGCCGCGCGCCCCATCTTGAACTTCTCCATCGAGCTGAGCGCCGCCGCCGACAAGCCCGGGAATACCAAGCCGGTGCCGACTCCCTGGAGCACCGTGGGCCACACGATTCGCCGCACGTCCGAGGCGAGATTCAGCCCCGACATCTCCCACATCGCGAATCCGACCAGGAGAAAGCCGATCCCGACCAGCGGCCGGATGTCACCGCCGCGGCGCGCATAAGTGCCAAGTATGATCATCGAGAACATCGTGCCGAAGCCGCGCGGCGCCATCACCAGGCCGGCCTTCGACGCCGTGTACCCGAGCGTCTCCTGCAGAAAGATCGGATTCAGAATCGCGGTGCCGTAGAGCGTGAAAGTCAGAAAAATTACCAGCGTGACCGGCAGCGTGAAGTTCATGTTCTCGAGAATCGAGAGATCGACGACCGGGTCCTCGGTATGCAGCTCGTGATAGACCAGCACCGCGAGCGAGATCAGCGCGGCGGCCGTGCAGTAAACCACCCACGAGCTGTGGAACCAGTCCGCGCGCTCTCCCCGATCGAGCACGATTTCGCCGAGCCCGAGCGTGACGAACAGGCACGCGATGCCGAGCAGATCGACGCGCCCGCGCCGCAGGTTGCGCATGTACGACGGGTCGTCGACGAAGCGATACACCATGAACGCCGCCAGCGTGCCGATCGGCACGTTGATGTAGAAGTTCCAGCGCCAGCTCCACGCGTCGGTGATATAGCCGCCGATGGTGGGCCCCATGATCGGCGCGACCATCATCCCGATTCCCCACACCGCCATCGCCATCGCCTGCTCGCGCGGCGGAAAGGTCTCCATCAAAATTGCCTGCGACAGCGGCATCATCGCCGCGCCCGCCGCCCCTTGCATCAGGCGAAAAAAGACGATCTGGTTGAGCGATTGCGCCACCCCGCACAGCGCCGACGACACGATGAACATCGCGATCGACGCGACGAAGTAGCGCTTGCGCCCGAAGCGCTCGGCGATCCACCCGGTCATCGGGATCATGATTCCCGCCGCAACCAGGTACGACGTCACGACCCAGGCGATTTCGTCGACGCTGGCCGAAAAGCTCCCCTGCATATGCGGCAGCGAGACATTGACGATCGAGCTGTCCAGCACCTCAAGCACAGTGCCGAGCATCACTGAGAACGCGATCACCCACTTACGCGTCGAGGAAAACTCATGCACCTCGTGCGTCGGGTGGGTAATCGATTTAGGCGCAACAGCCATCGAGGGAGTCCTCGGTTAAGGTACAAAGGCGTCGTCGAGGATGCAAAGTACTGCAACCTCTGTTGCAGTCATCGCGCAGGACGACCGGTCCATTTCGCTAGTCGACCAGCGATCCGCCAGGCGCATAGACGCCCACTGAGATTCTCGCGCTAATCCTTCATCCCGGCGAGCACTCGCGCGAAGACTTCCAGCGACGCCTGATCGAAGAGCACAAAATCGATGCGCTCGAGCGTCGTCGGACCGCCGAGATGCGCGCGCACCTCGCCAAGCATCACCTGCGCGCAGCGCTCGATTGGAAACCCCGCGATGCCGGTGCCGATCGCCGGAAACGCGATCTTCTTGAGGGAGTTTTCATCGGCGCGCCGCAGCGAGTTGCGCGTCGCCGCGCGCAGATTCGTCTCCGACGTCGATTCTCCCAGCCGCATGCTCGCCGCGTGAATCACGTGCCGCGCACGAAGCCGTCCCGCGCCGGTGATCGCCGCCTCGCCCAGTGCAATCGGCCCAAGCCGGTCGCATTCCTCCTGAATCGAGGGGCCGCCTTTGACGCGAATCGCGCCCGCGACGCCGCCGCCCAGCGTCAGGTCGTTGTTCGCAGCATTCACAATCGCGTCCGCGTCCGCGTCGGTAAGGTCGCCCTGCCGTAACCCTATCTTCGCGCGCCAATTATTACTCATCGTCGCCTCGTATTCAGAGAATGGGGAAAGTCCCGCATCGATTCTGTTATTATCGCGCCAATCGGGAGTAACCCGAAGCCGCACGCTCACCATGGACAGCAAGAAAACAGCTCGGCTGCGATTGCTCGCGCAAATTGCCGCGACGCTGGTGCTCGTCGGATGCGGCCGCTATCGCACCGATCGTTCTCCCGGGACGATCCAGGTCGACATCGAAATCTCGCCGACCTCGACCGACCCGCGCTTCGCGACCGACGCAACCTCGTCGCGGATCAACGAACTTATATTCGACTCGCTGGTCAAGACCGATCGCAACGGCCAGTTCGTCGGCCATCTTGCCGACAGCATCGAGCGTCCTTCGCCAACGGAAGTTATTTTTCATCTTAGGCACGGAGTGCATTTCAGCGACGGCCGCGAACTGACCGCGCGCGACGTAATGTTCACCTACGACTCGATTCTCGCGCCCGAAGCGAGGTCGCCAAAACGGGCCAGCCTCGAAGAGTTGAAGTCAATCGACGCGCCCGACAACTACACCGTTGTCATGACCACCGCGCATCCCTACGCGCCCGCCCTTGAGATGGCGACGGAGGGGATCGTACCCGCCGGGACTCCGCTGCCCGCAACAGCAAGCGCAGCCGCGCCCATCGGCAGCGGCCCTTTTCGGATAGCAGCTTACGCGCGCGATGAAGCCGTGCGGCTCGAGCGCAATCCGTACTATTCGCATCCGCCCGGCGCGGCACAATCGATCATCTTCAAGATCGTTCCCGACCCCACCGTGCGCGCGCTCGAGCTGGCGGAGGGCGTTTGCGACTTCGCCGGAAACAATATCGAGTACGACGTCTTGCCGTGGCTTGCCGCGCACCATTCTCTGGAGGTCAGCAAAACTCCCGGCACTACCTATAGGTACTTGTCTTTCAACTTTCGCGATCCCCGGCTGCGCGACCTGCGCCTGCGGCGCGCCATCGCCTACGCGATCGACCGAAATGCAATAGTCAATACTATCTTACGTAGTACTGGGCGGATAGCTACTGGCATGCTCTCACCCGAGAACTGGGCATATGATGGTAATGTAACTGCCTATTCCTACGATCCACAAAAGGCGCGTCAATTGCTGGATCAAGCCGGCTACAGGGCTGGAAGCAACGGGATGCGCGGGCTCAGATTCGAATACAAGACCACTCCGGAAGGCGCGCGAATGGGTGAAGTGTTTCAGGCGATGCTCCAGCGAGTGGGCGTCGAGTTGACTATCCGGACCCTCGACTTCGCCACTTACTATGCTGACATTCAAGCAGGCAGCTTCGATCTGACCTCGCTGCAATGGGTCGGCATCAACGATCCCAATAGCTACTACATGGTATTCGATTCGAAGAAGGCGCCACCGCACGGACAGAATCGAGGTTACTATTCCAATCCCGCGATGGATCGATTGGTCGAAGCGGGAATGAGTACCGTCGATCCCGCCGCAAGGAAGAAATTATACGGACAAGTGCAGCAACTCGCGGCCGAAGAACTCCCGTACGTCTCGCTCTGGTGGGTCGACAATGTGGCCGTGATGAATCGGCGGCTGGTTGGCTTCGACGCATATCCCAACGGCAGCTTCCGCTCACTGGCGACGCTGACGCTCATCGGCCCCGGCGGCGGCGGAGAGCCGTCGCAGTGATCGATTACCTGGCCCGGCGCTTGCTCGCGCTAGTTCCCGTCGCGCTGGGCGTGGCGACGCTGACGTTCGCGATTATCCACCTGGTGCCGGGCGATCCGGTGATCGCGATGCTCGGTGAGACCGCTGCGCCCGCTGACATCGTCGGGATGCGCCATCAACTCGGGCTCGACCGACCGCTCCTGGAGCAGTATGCCGCATATCTCGGTGGACTCGCAGTCGGCGATCTCGGCGAGTCGATTTCATATCGGAAGCCGGTCTCGCAGCTCATCGCCGAACGCTTTCCCGCCACAATCGAGCTCGCCGTCGCCGGGATGCTGGTCGCGGTGCTTTTGGCATTTCCGCTTGGAATGATCGCGGGTTCGAATCCCGGAGGCGGCGGCGATCTGGCCGCGATGGGTTTTGCAATCGTCGGCATTTCGATTCCGCACATCTACCTCGGCCCATTGCTCATGATTTTATTTTCACTGGATCTGCGCTGGCTGCCGCTCACCGGCCGCGGAGGTATCGAGCATCTCGTACTGCCCGCGATCACGCTTGGCACCGCGCTTGCCGCGATCCTCGCGCGGATGTTGCGCCAGAGCCTGATTCGCGTGCGCGAGAGCGACTATATGCGCACCGCGCTCAGCAAAGGGTTGAGCGCCCGCTCCGCTCTTTTCCGCCACGGCCTCAAGAACGCGCTCACATCCGTCGTCACGGTCATCGGACTTCAGATGGGCGCGCTGCTCAGCGGCACGCTGATAACCGAAATAATCTTTTCGTGGCCGGGCATCGGCCGCCTGCTGATTAGCGCGATCGGAGCGCGCGACTATCCGGTGGTCGAGGGATGCGTGCTCACGTTCGCGATGACTTACGTCGTCGTCAACCTGGCGACTGATCTCGTCTATGCGGCAGTGGACCCGCGAGTGAGGATCTCGTGAGCGTGGGCGTGCGCAATCCGTCACTGGCTATCGGAGTGACTACCGTTGTTGCTATTGCTCTCGCGGCGATTCTGGGTCCGATATTGTTTCGCGCCGATCCTTTGTCGATCGATCTTGCCAACACGCTCGCCGCCCCCAGCCGCGCGCATCCGTTTGGTTGCGACGCGCTCGGCCGTGACGTGCTCGCCCGGGTCTTGTGGGGCGCGCGGCTTTCGCTCTCGATTTCCACCGTCGTCGTCGCGATCTCGGCGGTCGTTGGCAGCCTGATTGGCGCGACCGCGGCGCTGTCGGGCGGTCGAATCGACAACCTCGTGATGCGCGCCGTGGATATCGTCCTTGCCTTTCCGGGCATCCTGCTGGCGATCGCGCTGGCTGCCATTCTTGGCCCAGGCCTGATCGATCTCGCGATCGCGCTGACTGCCATGGGATGGACCGGCTACGCGCGCATCGTGCGCGGCGAAGTGCTGAGCTTGCGCGAGCGCGACTACGTTCTGGCGGCCGAGAGCCTGGGCGCCAGCCGGTCGCGCCTGCTGTTGCGCCATCTGCTGCCCGGCGTCGCTGGACCGCTGGCGGTGCAGGCGACATTCGGAATCGGTGGAATCATCGGCGCCGAAGCCGCGCTTTCATTCCTTGGCCTGGGCGCGCTGCCGCCAACGCCCAGTTGGGGCAATATGCTCGACGCGGGCCGCGCGTTCCTGCTGGTCGCGCCGCATCTTACGACTGCGCCCGGACTCGCGATCGGGCTTTCGATTCTCGGCTTCAACCTGCTCGGCGACGGGATTGCGCAGAAAGTGGGACATCGCGCCTGACGGTCGCGCGCCCCCAATCGCCCGGTATGCGAAGCGGCGAAATTTCGTGATACTCATTGTGATTCGGAGTGACTGCGCCCGATGGAGAGAATCGAACCCGGCGAAATGGTCCAGCGGTTGACCGGATTCATCCGCGCGCAGGGCCGTTTCGACAACGTAGCGATCGAGAATTTTCGCAGGATGCCCGGCGGCGCGTCGCGCGAGATCTGGTCGTTCGACTGTGCGCTGCAGCGTGGCGGCGAAACGAGTCGTCGCGCGCTGGTGCTTCGACGCGATCCTGGCGCGCACAATATTTCGACCAATCGCCGCCACGAGTTCATGGTGATTCGGGCCGCCTTCGAAGAGCACATTCCAGTTCCCGAGGTGTTCTGGGTTTCGGAAGATCCCGCTGTTCTCGGTTCCGCATTTTTCATCATGGAGCGCATCGACGGCGAAACTCTGGCGCGTCGTCTGCTCCGCGACGACACTTACGCCCGCGCGCGCGACCTGATGCCGGCGCAGCTGGCGGAGATTCTCGCGAAGATTCACAAGATCGATCCCGTCAAACACCAGCTCGATTTCCTGGCGGAGCCGGGCGACAACGCGGCGCTGACCGAGGTCCAACGCTACGAGGAAAATTTTCGGCGCCTCGCGCTCGAGCCGCATCCCGCGTTCGAACTGGCCTTCCGACGGCTCCTGGAGCGCGTTCCGAAGACGCCGCGCAAGACGCTCGTCCACGGCGACTATAGAATCGGTAACGTGATTTTTGGCCCGGAGGGCGTGCGTTCGATCCTCGATTGGGAGTTGGCGCATCTCGGCGATCCCATGGAGGATGTTGGATGGATGTGCGTGCGGGCGTGGCGTTTCGGCAACGATCAGAAGCCCGTCGGTGGACTCGGCACTCGCGAGGATTTCTTCCGCGCCTACGAAAGAGCCAGTGGTACAGCCGTCGATCCGGAAGCGGCGCGATTTTGGGAGATCTTCGGCAACCTGCGCTGGGGCATAATCACCATCAGCCAGGCCCGCACGCACATCGACGGATTCGTAAAGAGTATCGAACTGGCTAGTATCGGACGGCGGACTGCTGAAACCGAGCTCGAGCTGTTAAATCTGATCGAATAGCAACATGGTAATTGCGCGGCCAACTAGTCAAACGGGAATGTGAGTAATCAAAATGCAGGACCGGCCGACCTCAGTTGAACTGCTCGAAGCCGCTGCCGACTTTGTCGATCGCGAACTGGTGCCGACCATCGAGGGCGCGCGCCAGTTCCAGGCGCGGGTCGTTGCCAACGTGATGCGAATCGTCGCCCGCGAAATAAATATGGAAGATCCGCTCGTTCGCAGCGAGGTCAAGGCGCTCGCGCGGCTGCTCGGCCACGACCCGCCGCATCTGCACAGCCTCGACGATCTGCGCGCTGCCGCTGCCAGTATGGGCGAAGAGTTGACCGCGAAGATTCGCGCGGGCGAGGCGGATGACGGCGAATGGCGCGATGAGGTGCTGGCAGTCGTCCGTCAGAGCGTCGAGAACAAACTGCGTATCGCAAATCCGCGGTACCTGGAGAGCGATATCGCAATCCGTAACGCAAATAGGGAGATTTGACTAATGCCCGAACGCAAAGTGGTACTCCTCGAGCAAGACGACCTGATGCATCCCAACACCGGCGAGTCTAATTTCAACGAAAGTGCATACTACAATTTTTTTGATCGTGGTCAGCGACTCGGCGGCTTCATCAGACTGGGTAATCGCGCAAACGAAGGTTACGCCGAAATGACTGCGTGCCTGTACCTTCCCGATGGAACCGTCGGCTTCATGTTTCAGCGGCCGGAGATCAAGAACAACGAAGCACACGACGCCGGCGGCGCCAGGTTCGAAGTCGTGAAACCGTTCGAACGCCATCGAGTTAGCTATCATGGCAAACTCTGCATGCTGAAAAATCCGCTGGAGATGGCGGATCCGGCCAAGGCATTCAAGAGCAATCCATACTCGCGCGCGGCGCTCGAAATTGACTATGTTGCTGTTGCTCCCGGATGGGGCGGCGAGCTGCGCGAAAAAGTCGGGAATCAATGGGTCGCACCGGAACCGTCCGGAGACCCCGAAGCGCAATTCGCGAAGGGGCACCTGGAACAGCTGGGCCACGCAACGGGGAAACTGGTGCTGACGGCCGACCGCAAGGACCGCGAGTTCAAAATCGACGCGCTTGGTCTGCGCGATCATAGCTGGGGGCCACGCTATTGGCAGGCGCCGAAGTTCTACCGATGGCTTACGATGAACTTCGATGAGGATCTGGGCGCGATGGCCACGATAACGGCGAATCGCGACGGTACCGAACGCCCGGGCGGATTCGTTGCGCACAAGGGCCGGCCGTTTCTTAATATCGTGAAGGTCGACGTGCAGACCGAATTCGTCGGCGAACAACAACTGCACGACAAGATCCAGGTCACTTGTCATACCGCCGACGGTGGAGCTCCGATAGTCATTACCGGCAAGGTGCTATCGATGATTCCGCTGCGCAACCGTCGCGCTGGCATAGTCACTCGAATCGCAGAAGGTATGACGGAATGGAACTGGGACGGGAGAATTGGCTACGGACTTTCTGAGTATCTCGATCACTTCGATGAGTAGTCAGTCGATCGTCGTCCGCTCTTGAGCGCGCGCAGACTCTTGGTGTACGGCGGATATGCGACTCCGCGTTCGGTGATGATCGCGGTCACCAGCTCGGCCGGCGTGACGTCGAACGCAGGATTGAACGTGCCGACGCCCTTGGGCGCGATCTGCTTGCCGCCGTACTCGGTGAGCTCGCGGCCTGAGCGCTCTTCGATCGGGATCGCCGCGCCGTTGGGACAGTCGAGGTCGATCGACGACAGCGGCGCCGCGACGTAAAATGGCACGCCGTGGCGCCGCGCCATCACTGCCAGCGGATAGGTGCCGATTTTGTTCGCGACGTCGCCGTTCGCGGCGGTGCGATCGGTGCCCACCACCACGCAATCGATCTTGTTCTGCGAGAGCACCGTTGCCGCCATGTTATCGGCGATTACCGTCACCGGTATCCGATCTTTGTGGAGTTCCCACGCCGTCAAGCGCGAGCCCTGCAGAAATGGCCGCGTCTCGTCCGCGTATACCTGGATCTTTTTGCCCGCGTCGCGAGCGGCCCGCACCACGCCGAGCGCCGTTCCGTATCCCGCCGTCGCCAACGCGCCGGCGTTGCAATGCGTCAACACTGTTGCCGGGTCTCCAATTAGTTCGGCGCCGAAACGGCCGAGCGCGCGATTGGCGGCCAGGTCCTCCGTGTAAATCGCAATTGCCTCGGCGCGCATGCGGCGAAACAACTCTGGAGCTGGAACGTCGAGTGAGACGCTCTCATCGAGCGCGCGGCCCATCCGATCCACGGCCCACGCCAGGTTTACCGCGGTTGGCCGGGTGGCTTTGAGAGCCTTGGCGACGACCGCGAAGCGTTTTCGCGCGCTCGCCCCGGCGGTGCCCTTGATGCCGAGTGCGACGCCCATGGCCGCTGCGACGCCAATCGCGGGTGCGCCGCGAATCACCATCGTGCGGATTGCCTGCGCTACGCCACGGTAGTCGCGATAGGTTCGAATTACTTCGCGCGCGGGAAGCAGGCGCTGATCGATCATGCGGACCGTGTCCGCGCGCCATTCAATCGTGATCACTGCCATGTAGTCTGACTCTTTCGCACGCGAGTGAGGTTTCAAAGTCTATAGCAACACTGAACAATAGAAAAACGGCGCTGCTGATCGTTCGCGGCGCCGCTTAACTATGCTTTCGTCGCGCGATACCGAATCGCGGCCGGTACGCGCGAGGTTGAGGTCAGACTCGTTCGTATACTCCGCGTGCTTTTCGTTTTGCCGCGCCCGCATCGATCCATCGCGTGATCGCCGCAAAGATCTCCGACGGCCGCTTGCCCTTGAGTCCCCGCACGTTGCGCACGTCGGCCGCCTTGAACTGCCTGGGAAGTGCTGACAGCACGGTGCGCCAGTTGACCCGGCCACGTGGCCCGCTGCTTACCGCTTTCGCTCCACCGCCCCCACGACCGATCAACGAGCCGAGGCGCGCCTCTTCCTGCTTGAGTTTATTCAGTATCGACTCCTTCACGCGGATGTCTTTGCGCAGATTCAGGAGCAGCGTGCGCGCTTGCCGCTGTACTTGTTGGAACGCCGACGCGGCTCCGCGAGTGACCTTCTTTCGGGGCATGTAGCTATCTCCTTTCGGCGAATTGATCAGTACAAATCGACTTCGAACATACACAATCAAACCTAGTTCCACAAGTATCAAAATCATTTTGTCCATTACCAACATCAGTCAATTAGGTATAGCGTCGGCGCCTTCGTTGAACGCCTACGTTCTATTCTTTCGGCACAATCAAAAGATTGGTTGGCGCCGCACTACGCTCTCAGCTTACTCGGCGCAGTGCGAAGTCTTATCAGGCAGATAGTCAGATGGACCTGCCGATATTCCAGCCAGTCCGATAAACGTGTTATCTCCGTCCGGGTTCGCATCCGAAACTGGAGCTTGATCTCGTCGCGGTTTGCCCGAACCTCGCAACGCTTCAGACGATTTGTTCAAGCGTCATCTCCAATCGTCATCTTTGCAGACCGCGTCGGAGCGATACGCCCGGAGCTCGCGTACCCCTTCGACCAGACCATCGAGAACAATCGGGTCGGTGAGCAACGGTCGTTCCGCCAGCGGTGGGTGCGATATAACGATTTTAGAAGTATTCAGGAATCATAATGAGCACAATATCGTGCATAGGCATTCGGCGTGGAACGGTTGATAAAGGTCGGTAATTTAACAGGAAGTGACTATGTTTGAGATTGGCGCGGTGCTATAAGCATTCCGGAATTCGGACTAGATGCGCGCTGTAGGTATCGCCCCACCACTTAGGTGTCTGTACATCAGATCAGGTTTCCGAATGCCTTTGGATACAGACGGAGTACGCCGCAGGGCAGCCGCGTCGCGCGCGAGGAGAGGGTAATGGGCCGCAGACTGTATGTTGGGAATCTGGCTTGGACTGTGACCGACCAAGATCTGCTCGACGTATTTTCAGAAGCAGGAAAGGTGGACAGCTCGCAAGTCATCATCGACCGCGCCACCAACCGCTCGCGGGGATTCGGTTTCGTCGAGATGGCGACCGATGAGGCAGCCGAAGGCGCAATCAAGAAACTGAACGGCCGCGACATCAAGGGCCGTCCGATTCGCGTCAACGAAGCGCAGGCGCGCAGCGGCGGAGCCGGTGGTGGCGGCGGGGGCGGCGGTGGCGAACGCCGCGGTGGACGCGACCACTAGTCAGTTCCTGCATTTCTGAATAGTGCGCGATTGTAGTTTCGCGTTTTCGTCGCGTAGCAAAATGTATTTTGACCCACGTGCGGGGACGCCAATTCCCAGGCCGAACCCGCGCGGCCGAACGCCGCTCGTACTGAATAATCGCTGTGGAACTCATAACACTTGAAGTGGGGAGCGAGCGCGCCGTGATCGTGCCCGCGGCCGGATGCCAATGCCTTGGCTACCGCAGCGGCACGCTCGAAGTGATCGCCGGCCCCGCCAGTCCCGACGCGTGGCGCGAGCATCCGCATCGCGGCGGCATCCCGATTCTCTTTCCGTGGCCCGGCCGCATCGCCGGCGCACGCTTCACGTTCAAGGGCCGCGAATATCGGTTGCCGGTGAATGAGCCCGCACGCGGGCACGCGATTCACGGCTTCGCGTGCGAACGCGCCTTTCGCGTGACGCGGCGCGGACCTGACTTCGTCACGGCGATTCTCGATTCTTCCGCCTATCCGGAGCTCAATTCGATCTGGCCGTGGCCGTTCGCGCTCGAAATAGACTACCAAGTTGGTAATGGACTGAGTTTGAAGGCGCGCATCACCAACACCGGACAGTCGGTGATGCCGTTCGGATTCGGCGCGCATCCTTACTTTCACGCGCCGCTCAATCCTGGAGGTCTGCGCGACGCGATGCTGATTCAGCTCGACGCCGACACCCGATGGCCGCTCGACGCGCGCCTGATACCGACCGGCGCCGCCGAGCCGCTGGCCGGCAAGTACGACCTTCGCACACCACGTGCGATCGGCGCCGACACTTACGACGACGCATTCCGGATGGCGCCTACTGCAAAAGACGATCGCGCCGAGCCGCGCGCGCGACTGATCGATACGTCGCTGAAAGGCGCGATCGAAATTCGCGCCGATGCCGCATTCGCCGAGTTCGTCGTCTACGTGCCGCCGGACAATCCGGTGGTCGCGCTCGAGCCGTACACCTGCGCGCCCGACGCCTTCAATCTCGCGGAGCGCGGCGTCGCGGCCGGGATGCGCGAACTGGCGCCGGGGCAGACCTTCGAAGCAGGGTTCGAGATTCGCCTCAACGTCCCTTGAAATGCGGATCGCGCCGCTGCGCGAGTGCGGCCGCGCCTTCGCGAAAATCTTCGGTGACGATCAGCGAACTCTGCGCCAGCACCTCGAGCTCCTGGAAGGTCATCTTGTCGAGGCCGTGTCCTTTGTCGATGATCCGTTTCGCGAGTCCGACCGCGAGCGGTGCGTTGCGCGCCATCTCGCGCGCCAACTCTTCGGCCGCCGCGAGATGCGCGCCCTCGGCGACGACGCGATTCACCAGCCCGATCTTCTCGGCTTCCTGAGCCTCGATCATCCGCGCGGTCATGATCAGTTCCTTCGCGCGCGCGTAGCCGACCGTCCGCGTGAGCCGGGTGGTGCCGCCGACGTCGGGCACCAGACCGATGCGCACTTCGGGCATCCCCAGGCGCGCGCCCGCCGCCGCGACCCGCGCGTCGCAGGCCAGCGCCAGCTCAAGGCCGAGTCCGCCGACGAAGCCGTGCAGCGCGCCGATGACCGGCTTCTCGATACTCTCGATCCGATTGAGCGACGCTTGCGACTCCGCCACGAAGCGGCGGAAGCGCTGCATATCGGGGCCGCCGCCGTGACCGCCCTGAGCGCCGGTGTCGTTGGCGAGCGAGGTGAAATCGATGCCCGCCGAGAACGCTTGTCCCTCGCCGTAGATGATTATCGCGCGAACTTCGGAACGATCGACCTCGTCGAGCGCGTCGGGAATCGCGCGGAGCATCGCCTGGTTAATCGCGTTGCGCTTCTCGGGACGATTGAGCGCGATGTACGCGAGCTCACCCTCGATTCGGACTTTGATTGGATTTTCCGCCATGACTGATACCTCGATTGCTATTGAAGGTATCGCGTACCGGCGAGCCGCGCGCAACTGGGTGCGCTCGCGCAGAGAATAATCGCCTGCGCGGCGGGCGGCAGGGGTGACCCCTGCACCCAGTGTGAAGAGCAAAGTTGCGCGCGGGGCGCTGCGATTTTATACCATACGTTGGGGTTTTGGGGCGTCTCGGCTACCATCGGTCGTTTCGTTCCGTCAAAATTAATTTTCGCTGGCGGCCGGCGTCGCCCGCTTTCGGGCGAGTCTGGCGAGTGTGGGGCATCCTGACGGTAGTCCATACCGTATGAGTAGCACCGAGAATCCGCACGGGGGCAGGCTGAACTAGTTCATCCCCAAAGTTGGACGCGGCGACTCGGAACCGGTACCGGCTTCGCTGGCGCGAAGCTGTCCGAGGTCCTTCCTCCCCTCGCGTTGCTCGGGTCGTCAGGAAGACAGAACATTGTCGCGTTGCTTGGGTCGTCTGGATGACAGGACATTGTTGCTTTGCTTGCTTGTTGCTTTGCTTGCTTCGGGCAAGATGACTGAGTCGGGCTTACGGCTTTAGCAGGACTTTCATTACGTTGTCTTTTCTTGCGTTGAAGATTTCGTAGCCTTTGGCGGCTTCGGCCAGGGGCATTATGTGGCTTATCAGTGGGCGGGGATCGAGGGTGCCTCGTTCTATCAGGCGCGATAGCTCAGGGATGTGGGCGTTGATGTTGGCGAGGCCTATGCGGAACGTCAGGTCGCGGGCGAAGGCGTAGCCGATTGGGAAGTTGAACGACGGCGCGCCGAACGCGCCGATTACCGAGACCGTGCCGCCGCCGCGCGCGGCCATTATCGCGGCCGTCACCGCGCCCTCATTGCCGACCGCCTCGATAGTCACGTCGGCGCCGCGACCATCCGTGCGATCGAGGATCGTCTGCTGCGCCTTTTCGGTGTCCACCGCAAAAGCACCCAGCTTGCGCGCCAGCTCGAGGCGGTACGGGATGCTATCCACCGCGATCACCTCTGCGGGACCGAACAGCTTCGCGCTCATCACGGCGCACAAGCCCACCGGGCCGCATCCGAAAATCGCCACCGTGTCGCCGGGCCGGATGTTGCCGTTGACCGCGCCGAAAAAACTGGTCGGCAGGATGTCGGCGAGAAAGACCGCGGCGTCGTCGTCGATCGCGTCGGGCAGCGGATAGCAGGTGTAGTCGGCCATCGGCACGCGCACCGCCTCGGATTGCTCGCCGCCGAGCGAGCCGAGCTTGCCGGCCGAATTCGCGCCGTAGCCGAATACAGCGGATCCGCTTTCGGCGCATTGCGAGGGCTGCCCGCGCCGGCAGAAGAAACATCGGCCGCAAGCGACGACGGCGGAGACAACGACGCGATCGCCCTTCTTCAGCCGATCGACGCCGGCGCCGACTTCCTCGACGACGCCGACGCCCTCATGGCCCAGCACGAAGCCGGGCGCGATGGGAAGTGCGCCGTGATAGAAGTGCAGGTCGGAGCCGCAAATTCCGGCGCGGGTGATTCGCACCAGCGCGTCGGTGGGCGTCTTGAGCGCGGGGTCGTCGACGCGCTCGACGCGGACGTCGTGGGGTCCGTGGAAGACGGTTCCTTTCATGACCTCACCCCTAACCCCTCTCCCTTCTGGAGAGGGGAACTGCGATGTTGCTTTGGCCTGCTGTGCGAAGTGTTTTTGATCGGTGATCGCTTTTCCGTCCAGTTTCGAGAAAATTGCGACTAAGCGGAATCATGGCACAGACGGGGGCGGGTTTGCAGGGTTGGCGAGGGGCGTGGTAATTCCAGAGTCGGTGGTACGCGGGAGGCTCCAATGATTCAAAGCGTTAAGAAAATTCTTGCACCGATCGACTTTTCCGAGCACTCGATGGAGTCGATGCGCGGCGCGATGGAACTGGCGAAGGACTTCGGCGCCGAAGTTCACCTGATGCATGTAATCGCTCCGCATCGCAGCTTTATCCCGTTGCCGCTGGCGACCAACGCCGAGGAGAGCCGCGAACTGGTGCGAGAAGCCTCGATGATCGAGCAGGCGGAGCAGGAACTCGCGCGGATCAAGAAAGACGAGTTCGGCAATTCGAGCAAGGTCACCACGTTTGCCGTGGTGGGGCATCCGGTGCAGAAACTCGTCGATTATGCCAAGGAGCAGGCCATCGACCTCATCGTGATGTCCACGCGCGGACGGGGCGGTATCGAGCACATGCTGATCGGCAGCGTGACCGAGATACTGGTGCGCAGCGCGCCGTGCTCGGTGCTGGTCTTCCGGCGCAGGTCGTAGCGCGGAGAGATACGGCAGTCGCGGCGGGTGCGCGCGTGGGATCGGAAAAAGAGGGAGAATCCTGAATCGCGCGCAGAATCAGCACCCTCACCCGCGCCGAAGGCGCGGCCTCTCCCGCAACCAAGGGCGAGTATAACGAACTTGACACCACGAGCAAGTTTGGCATAGTTGTCAGACAATGCCCGTGCGAACATCGGGACGCCTCGCGGCGTTTGTTACTGCCGTGAGTCACCACACGCGCGCGCTGGCGACAGCCTTTATTGGCGGACTACTGGTGGCGTCGCCAGCGTGGCTCAGACCACTGTTAAAGCCGGATAATCAAGCCATCCTAGACCGATGCACCGGCTGGCTGCTTCAACCTCACAACTATGCTTTTTTGGCAATCGCATTTACCGGCGGGGTTGTCTTTTACGCTTGTTTCCTCGCGTGGGACGAATCTCAAACCGAACTGACACGAGCGACTGACCGCCTCGCACAATTGGAACAGCCCGAACTATTCCGGTTTATAGAGTGGATGAGTTCTGGTCCAGACAGTCCAGATATTACACGCAACCGGCACCTGCGAATATGCCTCAACATTTTGGTTGTAAACTCTGGCACTCCAACATCGCTTCATAGTTGGGGAGTGAAGGTATCGCTTCGGTCAGGCGAGATCGTAGCGATTGATTCGTGGCTCATTGAAGAGAAGCGCAAGACATTGGACGGACTGCCCAACTTGGTTCGATATGAACGCTTGATTGATCGAGGCGGTCGCGTCTTGGGTCGATTGGAATTTGATTTCTTCAAGGATCCGCCATTGGATGCTCTAGATATACGACAGGTTTCGGTCGAATTTAGCGATGGGTTTGGAAATTTCTATACGGTCGATGGACCCGATTTGAGCCATGTTTCGACGGACTTGACACCGCGAACCGATTTGGTGTAAAGTCCGTTTATGATTAGTCTTCAACAGATTCACAAAGAGTACGACACCCAAGACAAGTGCATGGCGTTGCTGGTCAGTCTCCGTTGGCCGGATGGCGTGCGCTGCCCACGATGCGGCAATGACAAGGTATTCAAGGTCAAACATCGCGCGTGGAATTGGGTCTGCAAGAGCGGCAAGGAAAGCGTGAACGAACAGACAGGCGAAGTCCGCATTTGCAAAAAACAGGGCTATCGCTTCTCTGCTCTGGTTGGCACCGTGTTCGAGAATACCAACTATCCGCTTCCGGTCTGGTTCGAGGTCATCTACCTGATCTGCCAATCCAAAAAGGGAATGAGCGCATTGCAGGTCCAGCGGATGCTCAAAGAGAACGATCGCCCGACTGCGTACAAGACCGCCTTCTACATTTGCCATCGGGTACGGGCGATGCTCGACAACGATCAGTTCGGCCAATTGATGGGCGAAGTCGAAGTGGACGAAACCTACATCGGCGGCAAAGCGCACAACCGCCATCGTAGTGCGGTCAAGCAGCGGCGCGGGGGTTGGGATAAGGCCAAAGTCATCGGCGCGATCTCGCGCAAGGGCAACGTAATCTGCAAGATGATCGAACACGCCGATATGCCGACGATGCATCGGTTCGTTCACGAAGTCGTGGACAAAAATAGAGTCTCGCTGGTCGCGACCGATGAGCACTCCGGCTATCAGTATTTAGATCGCTGGCAGGGACTTCCTCATCAAACCGTGAGCCATCGCGAAGGCGAATACGTGCGCGGCCTCGTCCATACAAACAACATGGAAAATTTCTGGTCGCTCCTGAAGCGCGGAATCATCGGCACGTATCACAACGTGAGCAAGAAATATCTGCCGCTCTACCTGAACGAATTTCAGTGGCGCTTCAACCATCGCAAAGACCCCGATATTTTCCTGACAGCAATAGCAGGATGCTGAGGCGTCCGAACTGGCGGACGCTCCTGCATCGCGCGTCCAGACCGAAGCAATTAGAATTTAGGTTCCCGCGACGTGGATGGGTGGATGAATGCCGAAACAAGAAGATGACAAGCCAATCGTCTTACATCCTCTGACGTTCGAGGAAACATTAAAGCGGATGTTGAACACTCCGCCAGTGAACCCCGCGAAGCGGAAACCTAAACGCCGTGGGAAGCGGAAGAAAGTCTAAAAGTCCGTCCCTATTGCGATTTGAGGCGCGGATCGTCGGTTGATACGCAGAGCGAGTTCACCATCAGGTTTTTGAAAATGGCTAGATCCCCTGGATCGGGAATTGTGGAATCGTAAAAGCCATTTTGGATTTTGGTCATAGTGACGTTGGTATATGCTTCGCAATCGGCTGCGGTATCGAAACTCTGGGCTTGCTTCCACTGTGACAGGGGCGCTTTTGGACTATTCGTCGGCAGCAATAGATACCAGCCCACAAGCGCGAGCGCGGCGACGTGGCGGCAATTCATCGGCCGTTAGAGGGCTTCGACCTTCTCGACGATCGCATCGATTAAGGCCGTCTGTGCCTTCATCTTCGCTCGAATGCGTTCGATGTCGGCTGTCCTTTGTTCAAAATCAGACGTGCGGCGGCTGATGCGAACGATCTCTTTTAGTAGTTCGGCCAACACTTCAATCGCGTCTGCTATTTGCTCTGCGTGTGCTTGCAGGCCCGGATTGACCAATGCCTCTACTGCGTGGTTCATAGCCCACTCCAGTTCGGCATAGAGCGCATACCAATCGGCCAGCCGGTGTTTCGGATCGCCCATAATTCTTGCCGCATGAGTACACCTGCGCTACGATAGATTTATAGCGCACGTCCCCAACGTGAACTTGTCGGCGGCTAGTCTTTGGCGAGACTGAGCCGCCTTTCTGTTTCTACGCCCGTCGCTCTGTTGGTGTCAAGTTCGTTATACTCGCCCAACCAAGCGGGCGAGGCGAATAATCGGTGGCGCGGAACGCGACATCCTAACCCGGACCCTCACCTTCATCCTCTCCCTGAAAGCACCCTAACCCCGGGCGCGGACGCCCTTTCCTCTCCCGCAACCGGGAGAGGGTTAGTCGGTACCCAAGAGACACCTAGGGAGAGGAGACAAAACCTCGATCAAGTTACGCAATGTCTCTCTCTGGAGACGGAACAGGACCTCACCCCTAGCCCCTCTCCCTTCTGGAGAGGGGAACAGGACATCACCAGTACCCTCACCCGCGCTGGGGGCGCGGCCTCTCCCGCAACGAAGCGCGCGCGGCGGTCAGGGGACTGTTCTGAACAAATGATTAGGGCCAGGCAGATCGCTCCACCCGGCCCTTTGCCAACCGGGAAAAGGGGGGCAAACCCCGGCCAGCAAGCGTATTCTATATAAGTGCGCGCATGTTGCAACATGGTCGGGACCCCCGGGCGCGCGCGATCCACGACAGAAAACAGCCTGCTCCCGCCCGGACACTTGCGGCGGTCAGAGCTGGCCGCCGCCGAGTGCGGGGATGAAATGCACTTCGCTATGCTCGCCGACGGCGTCCAGCACGCCGCCGGTGGCGATTTCGCCGTCGATTGAGACCGCGATCGACGGGCGGATGTCGCCGTCCGCGAGCAGTTGCTGATCGATGCCTGGAAAGCGCTCGCCGAGATGGCGCACCAGCTCGCGAATGGATTTTCCCGGGACCTCAACGCGCTCGAGGCCGCCGGTAAATTTGCGGAGCAGCGCGGGAATCACAACAGTAGGCATTTGTCGCAAACAAAAAAGAGGGCGAGCGATTTCGCCCGCCCCCTTTCGATCACGCGCGATCAATCCGCCGCGGCGGAATGCTGCGTGGCGCCGCGATGCTTCAGCATCGCCTTCAGCAACTTCGGCGGCGACATCGGCGTCTCGGTCATCCTGACGCCCACCGCGCGATAGATCGCATTGGCGACCGCCGCGACAGGCGGCACGATCGAGACCTCGCCGACGCCGCGCACGCCGAGCGGATGGCCGGGGTTGGCTTCCTCGACGACGACGGTTTCGATCATCGGCAAGTCGAGGCAGGTCGGCATCCGGTAGTCGAGAAATCCGGAGTTACGCAACGTGCCCTTGTCGTCGTAGAAGTACTCTTCGTTGAGCGCCCAGCCGAGTCCCTGCGCGGTGCCGCCCTGCATCTGTCCTTCGACGTAGCTGGGATGAATCGCCTTGCCGGCATCCTGCGCGACGGTGCATCGCAGCAGCTGCACTTTGCCGGTGTCGGGATCGACCTCGACGTCGACGACCGTCGTGGCAAAGCCGGGGCCGACGCCGCGCGCGTTGACGCTGGCGCGGCCGGTGATCGGTCCGCCGGTGCGCGGGAGGCGGGGCGCGAGCTGTTTGATCGACATCGGCGGCACGCCGTTGCCCTTGGCGTAGAGCTTGCCGTCGCGGAATTCCACTTCGTCGGGTTTTTTCTCCCAGACCTTGGCGGCGCGCTCGATCAACTGGCGCTCGGCGTCCTTGGCCGCCTCGTACACCGCCATCCCGGTGGCGAAGGTGACGCGGCTGCCTCCGGTCACGTCGGTGTGGCCGATCGAGTCGGTGTCGGCGGTGATCGGCCGCACGTCGGTGACCGCCAGGCCGAGCACTTCCGCAGTGATCATCGCCATCGAGGCGCGTGAGCCGCCGATATCCGGCGAGCCGGTGACGACGCTGGCGGTGCCGTCGGTGTGAATATTCACGGTTGCCGAGGACTGCATCCCGGCGTTGAACCAGAAGCCTGAGGCGACGCCGCGTCCGCGGAACTTGCCAGTGAGTTTCGACTTGTATTGATCGCTGTTCTTGATCGCTTCGCAGGTCTGGATAAATCCGATGCGCTTGAACGGAGGGCCGACGACCTGCGCGTCGCCTTCCTTGACGCCATTGTTGATGCGGAAGTCGATCGGATCGATGCCGCACTTCTCGGCGAGCTCGTCGATCACGGTCTCGGAGGCGAACGCGGCGTTGGTGGCGCCGGGCGCGCGATAGGCCGCGGTCTTGGGCCGGTTGACGACAACGTCGTAGGCGTCGATTTGAAAATTCTCGATGGTGTAGGGAGCGATGATGCACATCGCGCCGGCGCCGACCGGCGAACCGGGGAACGCGCCGGCCTCGTAGGCCATCCAGATTTCAGCGGCGACCAGCTTGCCGTCTTTGGTCGCTCCGATTTTAACTTTGATCTTCGAGCCCGAGGTCGGGCCGCTGGCGCGGAGCACTTCGGAGCGCGACATGACGAGCTTGACGGGCGCGCCGGTCTTCTTCGACAGCAGGACAGAGAGCGGCTCGAGATAGATGGTGGTCTTGCCGCCGAAGCCGCCGCCGATTTCGGCCGGCACGACTTTGATGTGGCCGACCGGCATCCCCAGCACCTGCGCGCTGAGCGAGCGCACGTCGAAAGCGCCCTGCGTCGAGCAGTAAATCGTCGCCTGTCCGTCGGAGTTGTAGATGCCGACGGCGTTGTGCGGCTCGATGTAACCCTGGTGCACCATCGCGGTGTTGAATTCGCGCTCGACGACGTAGTCGGCCGCCTTGAAGCCCGCGGCGAGGTCGCCGCGCTTGAACTGGTAGTGCTGCGCGACGTTGGTCGGCTTGTCGCCTTCCTCCTTGTTGCGCAGGTCCTTGAGCAGAATCGGCGCGCCCGGCTTGGTGGCGACGTCGACGGTCATCACGGGCGGCAGCACTTCGTATTCGACTTCGATGAGGCGCAACGCTTCCTCGGCGATATGCGGGCTGGTGGCGGCGACGGCGGCGATCGCATGGCCGTCGTACAGCACCTTGTCGTGGGCGAGGATGTTCATCGACAGGTACATCGGGTTGATCGTCATCTCGCCGGCCTGCTCGAGCTTGTTCTCGGCCTGCGGCAAATCCTTCGAGGTGACGATCGCCTTGACGCCGGGGAGCTTCAGCGCCTTGTCGATTTTGATCGACTTGATATTGGCGTGAGCGTGCGGGCTGCGCAGGACCTTGCCGTGCAGCATCCCGGGGAACGCGTAGTCGGCGCCGTACTTGGCGCGGCCGGTCACTTTGTCGACGCCGTCGTGCCGAATCGGGCGCGTGCCGATGACTTTGAAATTTCCTGTCGTGGTCGATGCCGCCATGTCGTTACCTCTCGAATCGCTTGGTCGTATCGATAATTCCGTCAGTGCTGCGATGCGCTCAACGCGCGGCTGCTTTGCCTTCGCCCTGCGAGCGAATATCGGCGGCGGCGTCGAGCACCGCTTTCACAATTTTGTCATAACCGGTGCATCGGCACAGATTCCCCGCCAGCGCGTAGCGGACCTCGGGCTCGGTCGGTTTCGGATTGCGATCGAGCAGGGACTTCGCCGAAATCAGAAATCCGGGCGTGCAGATGCCGCACTGCAAGCTCGCGTGCTGCAGGAACTTGTTCTGCAAAACGCTGAGCACGCCCTGGGTGGCGAGTCCCTCGACGGTCTCGATGTTGCGGCCCTGAGCCTCGACGCCGAGCATCAGGCACGAGCATACCGCGCGGCCGTCGACCAGCACGGTGCACGCGCCGCAATCGCCGGTGAGGCATCCTTCTTTGGACCCGGTGAGCTCGAGCACGTCGCGCAGGGTTTCGAGCAGGCTTTGGCGCGGCTCGCACAGGAACTCGACGGTTTCGCCGTTGATGGTCGCTTCTACCAGAGTCTTTTTGGACATTGTTCTATATGCCGTAGTTGATTTTTCGGGGTTCAGTTTTTCCTGGCGCGTTCGGCGGCGATTGTGAGCGCGCGGCGCGTGAGCACTGCGGTCACGTGGAGCCGGAATTCCGTCGTCCCGCGCATGTCGTCGATCGGCGAACAGACCTCGCTCGCGGCGCGTCCGGCGGCCTCGAGGGCCGCGTCGTCGAGTTTCTTGCCGACGAGCGCGTCGGCAGCTTTGCTGGCGAGAAGGGGAGTGGCCGCGACCGCGCCGAGACCGATTCGCGCGGCCTTGATCTTGTCGCCGTCGAGCGTGACCGACGCGCCTACGCCGACCACCGCGATATCCATCTCGTTGCGCGGGATGAAGCGCAGGTATGCGTCGCTCGAATGCGGCGCGGGTGCAGGAACCAGCAGCTCGACGAGCAACTCGCCCGGCTTGAGCACGGTGCGTCCGGGCGAGACGACGAAAGCCTCGACGGGAACTTCGCGATCGCCGCTGGGGCCGACGATTCGAGCGCGCGCGCCGAGCGCTATCAGCGCGGGCGTGGTGTCGGCGGCCGGCGAGCCATTGCACAGATTGCCGCCGACCGAGGCGCGATTCTGAATCTGCAGCGAGCCGATGAGATGGGCCGCCTCGGTGAGGCCGGGGTAATGGCGCCGCATCAGGTCGTTCTCGCTAATCTCGATGCAGGGCACGGCGGCGCCGAGGCGCAACCCGTTTTTCGCATCGAAGGAGAGCGCCTGCAGCTCCTTGATTTTCTTGACGTCAACCAGATGCTCGGTGCGGCGGACTCCGGCGCGCAGTTGGATGAGGATATCGGTGCCGCCGCATAGCGGGCGGGCGTTCTCGCCGTGAGCTTTGAGGATGGCGACGGCCTGATCGAGGGTGCTTGGGGCTTCGTAGTTGATCGCGTGCAAGAGTGACAGACCTCCGGATCGGGCTAAGATTATACCCGCCTTTCTAACTTGGATAGCCTACTTGCCGCGCGCTGAAAAGAGGACGGCGGACAGGCTGCGGCGAGGGTCAGGCGGCGCGCTTGCGCGGACGGACCTCGCGCGCGATTTTCGGCGCCAGCTCGTCCTTGGCTTTTTCGAGTTCGTAGTCGCTCTGCAACCCGAGCCAGAATTCCGCCGACGTACCGAGGTAACGAGCGAGGCGAAGCGCGGTGTCCGCCGAGATGGCGCGTTCACCCTTCACGATTTCCGCGATTCGATTCGCCGGCACGCGCAAATCCATCGCGAGCCGGTGGATGCTGATGCCTGTCGGAACGATGAAGTCTTCGTAGAGGACCGCACCGGGGTGAAGCGGCGGTATTTTCTTTGGGCGAGTCATGTCCGCGTACCTCCATGGATTTTCGGTTGAAGCTTCAGTGATAGTCCACGATTTCGACGTCGTACGCGTCCTTTTCGTCCCAGACAAAACAGACGCGGTACTGGTCGTTGACCCTGATATTATGTTGGCCGGTTCGATCTCCCTTTAACGCCTCCAGCCGGTTTCCAGGCAACGCCGCAAGATCTGACAGTCCTGCCGCCCGATGAATCTCACGAAGCTTCCGATGCGCCACGTTTGCGATACTCTCGAATTTCCGGACCCATTCGCGATTGAAGATTGCTCTGGTGTCGCGGTCGCGGAAGCTCCGGATCACGCAATCAAATATTGCACGTATCGCGTTGTATGTGAAGCATACAACGAGAGAGATCAAGGTTGTGGTAGCTCTGCAATGCCAGCCGGAACGAATCCCCGGTTGCCGCGTCAAGTGATCGATCGATGCAGGTCGCGGTTGCGCCGGTACGACGAGCTGGCCAGATAGGCAACGAGCGATGGACAAGCGTAAAAGACAGCGATTGGAAGGCGCGGGATGGAGGGTCGGGAGCACCGCCGACTTCCTGGGTCTCAGCGATGAAGAAGCCGCGCTGGTCGAGGTTAAGCTCGCGCTCGCGAGCGCGGTAAGAAAGCAAAGAAGCCGGCGCCGGATGACTCAAGAGCAGCTAGGGCGTCTACTGGGTTCCAGCCAGTCGCGTGTGGCGAAAATGGAATCTGCCGATCCTTCGGTCAGTATTGATCTGATGGTGCGATCTCTTCTGCGAATGGGGGCAAACAGGAAAGAGGTCGCTTCCTATATCTCCATGCCAGTGCCGCGACGGGCGGCGTAGCGCAGGCAGGTTCGAACGCGGGACAATTCGTGCAAACCTAACCCCTAACCCCTTCCACTAGTGGAAGGGGAACAATCGCGGAGAGGGCTCGAAGTTTGTTGGAGGGCAGGTGGCGATGCGCATCGCGCATCGCCACCTGATTGGGGGTTAGTGGCCCGCCTGGACCATCTTCTGGGGGGTGAAGAAGTCCCGGTCGACGGCGCCCATGTTGACGAACAAGCTGTCGTTCTGACTTGCCGGCCCCGGTGAATAGACCACGGTCGAAAAGCCGCTGCTGACATCTTCGTCAACCAGCGCGGTCTCGAACATCCGTTTGAAGGGCCAGATTGCCACCGTGGAGTTGGGGAGAGCCCGGTCGCGATACGCATGGAAAGTCGCCAGCGTTTTCCAGAGCTGTCCGTTGTTGTCATATTGATCCGAGGCGGTGATGAACCATCCTTCGGAATCGACGTAGAGGATGCGCTTGGGAATAATCACGCTACCGCCGACAGCGGAGCGGGGCTTCGCGGTCGCTTCGATCACATAAAGGTGGCGCATCTCCCAGTTCTCCGGGCAGACCGTGCGGCCGCCGTCGCTGGCGCATGGCTGGGCGGGAGAATTGGCGGCTTCCACCGACGCGAGCATCGAGCGCTCGCCGAGCAGCCGGTAGCTGTAGTCCTCGATTTTTGCGGAAAAACCATACGCGGAATCGGGATCCCAGGTGGAAGCGTAGGTCGTGGCTGACCCCGCACCTCCGGACTGTACCCCGGCTCCGCCGCCAGTGGCCACGCCAAAGGTATCCGAGAGTTCCGTTGTCGGCAGTCGCCTCAGCCTTCGGGTCTCAGAGCTATATTCCCACACTGCGTCGTCGAAACCCGGGATAGCGTAGCGCTCGCTGACGATTCCGGCGCCGCGCATCTCCGCGGGTTCGAGGATCGGAAAAGCTCCGAAACGAGAAGCGATGCCGGTATTCATGAGGTCCGGGTCCATCGGCATCGGAGCGACCTCGGTCCGCCCGATAGAGTTGTAAAAGCCCAGATGACCGAAGGTAAAGTGCTCGACCTCATCTGCCGAGCCCGCGCGATGACTTACAGCTTCGACGCCGCGCGAGTCCAGGTCGTCAGTGTGAAGCGGTCGGAATTGGAAGTTCCACATGATCTTGGTGGCCGCGTCCGGGTCATTGGCATCGACCAGCGGAAACGGCAGGCCGGCAGCATAGCCCTTCAGCTCGCCGTCGGAGCCGAGTGAAACCTGGGGCGAATATCGTTCGGTGGCCTCTTTGTAGGGCGGCGGCCAGTCAAGGTGGCCGGTCGGGATTATCTTCATCGTCATGCCCTGCTTGACGAGAATGAAGTTCCCGGGACTAACCAGCGACTCGACCTTTGAGGCGTTGTCGGGAGTAATAACGTCTCCGGGTTGCACTTGTGCGCCCGCTGGGATGGCTGCGGTAACAACGGCAGTCGTCAGCGCAAGCGCGGTGACTGTTACGAATCGATTTAATGTCATATGCGGTGTCCTCACTTGAGAATCCAAAGATTGTCGCAACTTGGCACGCGGCGCCTCGCTGAGCCGGCCGCGACCGATAACGTCCATCTATCGTCGAAGGCGTGAAAAGTGTGCGCACAACGTGCGACTTTCGCCGGTGCAAAGAGACCACGACGAAGACCGTAGTGATTGCGGGAGTTGTGGGGAGAGTGAAAAGCGAAAAGAGCGGCTAGGCCTTGAAGCCGAGCCTCGAAGCGACCTGCGCGGCGGCGAGCGCGAGGGCAGGAGCCATCGGGCCCATCAAGGCGAAGCGCGGATCGGTGGTCTGGCCGCGCACGTAGCGGACGTAGATCTGCTCGACGACGGTGGCGGTCTTCCAATGCGCCCACGCCCAGTAAAATGGTATGCCGCTCACGTCGCGGCCGGTGCGGCTGGAGTAGCGATGCAGAATTTCGTCGCGGCTCATGAAGCCGGGGCGGAGCGTATGCGCCTCGCCCTGCGAGGTCGCCAGCAATTCCTCGGGGTCGCTCTTCTCGCGCCAATAGCCAATCGCGATGCCGAGATCGACCAGCGGATCGCCGATGGTCGACATCTCCCAGTCGAAGACGCCGACTACCTCGCCGTGATTGACCGCGCCGAGCATGATGTTGTGCAGGTAGAAGTCGTTGTGCACGAGCACCGGCGGCGGCGACACCGGCATGTGGTCGAGAAACCAGGCGCCGAGTTTCTCCATCAGCGGAACTTCGCGCGTCTTGGCCTTCTCCCATCGGCCCATCCAGCCGGTGATCTGGCGCTTCAAGAAACCGTCGGGCTTGCCGAGCGAGCCAAGTCCGATCGCCGCGTAATCGACGCCGTGCATATCGGCCAGCGTGTCGACGAAGCCCTGCGACATCGCGCGATAGGTGGCGGGATCGGTTCCGAGCTCGACGGGCAGCGGCTGGCGGTTTTTGATGACGACGCCGATCCGGCGCTCCATCACGAAGAAAGGCGCGCCGACGATCGACGCGTCGTCGCTGTAGAGCATCGCGCGCGGCGCCGGCTTGAAGACTTCCCACAGCCGCGAGAGCACGCGGTACTCGCGGCCCATGTCATGGCCGCCGACCGGCAGCGGCCCGAACGGCGGACGGCGCATCACCCATTCGCGGTCGCCGAAGCGCAGCAGGTAGGTGAGATTCGACGAGCCGCCGCGAAACTGCTGGACGGTGAGGGGAGCATCGGCGCCGGGCAGCTTGCCGCGCAAGTACGCGGCGAGCTTGTCCCAGTCGAGCTGCTCCTCCTCGCGGACCTCGCCGTATTCGGGAACGATTTCTACCGCTTCAGGCACGGCGAGATCCTTCCCCGGAGCTCAGGCTGACTCCTCGGCTTTGCCTCGGAGTCACTTGTACTTGCGCAGCTCGCGGCGCGCGATGGTCATGCGATGGACTTCGTCGGGGCCGTCGGCGATACGCAGCGCGCGGCTGTCGCGCCACATCCGCGCGAGCGGGAAGTCGTCGCTGACGCCGGCCGCGCCGAACACCTGGATGGCGCGATCGAGCACAATCATCACCATGTTCGCGCACATCACTTTGATCATGGCGATCTCGTTGCGCGCGTCGCGCTTGCCCGCGGTGTCCATCTTCCACGCCGCATGCATCACCATCAGGCGGCACGAGTCGATCTCGATGCGCGAGTTGGCGATCCATTCCTGGATGTTGGACTTGTCGGCGAGGAAGCTGCCGTGCGTGAAGCGCGTGCTCGCCCGCTTGCACATCAGCTCGAGCGCGCGCTCGGCGATGCCGATCGTGCGCATGCAGTGGTGGATGCGTCCGGGGCCGAGGCGCGCCTGCGAGATGGCGAAGCCGCCGCCTTCTTCGCCGAGCAGGTTGGTTACCGGCACGCGGCAGTCCTTGTAGATAATTTCGCAATGCCCCCCGCCGCCGGTGTGGCCCATCACGGGCACCGGCCGAATCAGGTTGAAGCCCGGAGTGTCGGTCGGAACGATTATCTGGCTGGCGCGGCGATGCGGCTCCGCGTCGGGGTCCGTCACCACCATCGCGATCGCAAAGGCCGAGCCGATCGCGTTGGAGGTGAACCACTTGTGGCCGTTGATCACGTAGTTGTCGCCGTCGCGAACCGCGCGCGTCTTGAGTTGGGTGGGATCGGAGCCCGGGGTGTCGGGCTCGGTCATCGAGAAGCAGGTGCGCATCTCGCCGTCGAGGCACGGCTGGAGCCATCGCTTCTTCTGATCGGGTGTGCCGAACTCGGTGAGGATTTCCATGTTGCCGGTGTCGGGCGCCATGCAGTTGAACGCGCGCGCGCCAATCTGGCTGCGGCCCATCAGCTCGCACAGCGGAGCGTACTCGTAGTTCTTGAGGCCGGCGCCGAATTTCTCGTCGGGCAGAAAGAGGTTCCAAAGGCCTTCGGCCTTGGCTTTTTTGCGGACGTCCTTCAGCGATTGCGGCTCAGTGTTGCCGCTCTCGCCCATCGCGCGCTGAACTTCTTTTTCGATGGGAAAGACGTATTGATCCATGAAGTCGGAGACGCGCTTGCGCAACTGTTCGGTTTTGGGGGTCAGCGAAAAGTCCATTTCGATCCTCGCGAGTGCAGTGATTTGTATCGCAACAGGTAACCCAGATCGCCAATAAATGAAAGCGAGCCGAATCGCGTCAGGCGGCGGGTTTGCGCATCACGTAAAAGACGTAGCCGTAGGCGTCGTGATAGGCGCGGAAGAGATCGTACTCGCGCTGCGACTCGTCGAGGGTTGCGAGCACCTCGAGATCGCCGGCGTACTTTTCTCGCAATTCCTCGACTCGCCGCTCGGCCGGCCCGTAGTAGTTGTGCCAGTCTTTCACGGGAAGCACGAAGCCGTCGCGGTCCACGTATCCCGCTTCCGCGACGATTTGGCAGTTGCGCTCGATCGAGCCCATGGCGGGATAGTTTCGCGCCCAGAAGGCGGCAGCCTCGGCTGGCGGATCGGGCACGAGCCACGACAGTTCGGACACCGCGATCCATCCTCCCGGCTTAAGGAACCGTCGCCACGCGCGGAGGCCCGCGGCGAATCCCTGCAAGTAGATGGCGCCCTCCGACCAGACGAGGTCGAACGACGCGTCGGCGAAATCCATCTCGAACATCGAAGTCTTGAGCGTCGTCACCTGCGACAGGACTCCCGCCGCGGCGGCGCGTTCGGTCAGCTCGTCGAGGAATCGCTGACGGATATCGACCGCCACGATCCAGCCGCCGGTCGCGCGCGCCAGCTCGATAGTCTGTGCGCCGGGACCGCATCCGACGTCCAGAATTCGCGGACGCTCCGGCAGCCCGCGCGCCAGGCCAAGCGCGCGCCGCGTCGCCTCGGGGGAGCCGGGCGCGTGTCGCGGCAGGTCCTCGGTCAACTCGCGGAAGATGCCCATGTCACGCGATACTGCCGCCGGACGCGGGCGAACTCAACGGCCGGGAAGTCAGGCGCGCGGCTTGTCGGCGGCAAACCGCAAGCGCACGTAGTCGGCAAACCATTTGCCGTCGGCGCAAAGATTGGGACGCAGCGCTTCGCAAACCTCGTCGAGGAATGCGGCGCGATCGCTATTCGGCAGCGGCGCCATGAAGCTCTGCGCAAACGTCTCCAGCCATCCGTTGATTTCGGTGGGCAGCGGCGTGGGGCGGAGAATCAGCGCGATGTACCTGATGGCGAAGCGGCGGCGCGCCAGACGCGCCGAATAATCCTCGACGGTCGGGAAGTACCACGGGTCGAGCGCGTCGCCGTCGATCCCTCGGCGCCGGAGCGCGTCAAGCAGGGCGCGCTTGACGGTCGCCACGCAGCCGTGGCCGCCAAACTCGCCGACGAAGCGGCCGCCGGGCCGCAGCGCGCGCCAGACGCCGGCGATCACGTCGTCGGGCGGGCGCATCCAGTGGATTGCGGCGTTGCTGAACACGGCGTCGAACTCGGCGGCGAAGGCCAGCCGCTCGCCGTCGGCGACGCGTGCGTCCAGGCCGAGGCGTCGCGCGGCCTCGACTTGCGGTGCGCTGGAGTCCACGCCGACGACCTCGCAGCCC
Source organism: Binataceae bacterium (SeqCode) (assembly GCA_963789715.1). Classification (GTDB taxonomy): domain Bacteria; phylum Desulfobacterota; class Binatia; order Binatales; family Binataceae; genus Binatus. The sequence goes on from CAWBLQ010000001.1 coordinate 172,117, forward strand.
GCTTCGACGAGCTTTATCGTGAGCGCGCCGTCGCCGCATCCGAGGTCGAGAATACGCTCGCCGGCGCGCGGCGACAGCAGTTCGACCACCGGCGCGCCGAGGTCGGAGACGAAGCGCGCGTTGCGCGCGTACGCGGCGGGGTCCCAGCTCTGGTTAGTTGCCATCATGTACTTAACTATAGTTAATAGTCTCCGCGACGCAACAGTTGGGTGACTCCCTCGCGCCGGTCTTTTTTTGTCATCCTGACCGGAGCGAGCAGCGCGAGCGGAGTGGAAGGATCTCGGACAGCGGCGCGTGAGCGCCGCCGGTTCCGGTTTTGCGTTGCTGCATCCAATGAAAATACCGACTGCGTGCGCGCGACGACGGCAGAAAAGGACCGCTTCGCGATTTCAAAACCGGTACCGACTTCGCTGACGCGAAGCTGTCCGGGTTCTTCCCTTCCGCTCGCGTTGCTCACTTCGTCGGGACGACACAAGAACGCCGGTGCGCGATTGAATGAAGCTGGGGCGATAGGCGAGGATAGTCCGGCAAATCGACGCGCGCGGATTTGCGGGAGACCGAAATGCAACTGGCCAAACGATTTGTCGACGTGGGAATTTTTACCAACCGGCTGGACGAGATGCGCGCGTTCTACGGCGAGCGGATCCGGCTGCCGTTCGAGGAGCTGCTGCCGGTCGGTGGCGGCGTGCGGCAATATCGTTACGGCTTGCTCGGCTCGGTGCTGAAAATAAATCACTCGCGCGATCCGATTCCGCCCCGAATCGCAGGCGGCTACCACAAGCTCTCGATCTCCGATGCGCGCACGCCCATGCCGCTTTCGATGCAGGACCCGGACGGCAACGACATCGAGCTGTTGCCGAGCGGCCAGCGCGGCGTCAATCAGATCGAAATACATATCGGCGTCACCGACGAGGCCGCTTTCGAGAACTTTTATGCCGGCGCGCTGAGTGCCGAGCGGCTCGGCGCGGGCCGCTTCAAGCTGGGCGAGACGATTATCAGCTTCCGCCACGATCCAGCGGCCCGGCGCGCCGCGAAGTCGCCGGCGGGCAGCGCGGCGGACGCGGTCGCGTCGATGCGCGCGATTGGGATGCGCTATATCACGGTGCAGGTGCGCGACTGCGACAGCGAGCATCGGCGCTTCATGTCGATGGGCGTGTGGGAAGGCGCGGCGCCGGTGACGCTGGGCGCGGTTGCGCGAGTTTCGTTCATTCGCGACCCCGACGGCAATTTTATTGAGATTTCGCAGCGGGCGTCGCTGACTGGTCCGATCCCGGGTTAGCGGGCGGCGCGGCGGGAGCCTTCGGTGGCTCGGACACCAGCAGCGAGCGCACGATCGGCACGAGCGCCAGTTGCGACGGCTGCTCGCCCGCGATGCCATCGACCAGCCGCTTCAGCTTCGCGCCGGAATAGTCTTTGCGCGCGACGATCAGCGGTATGTGGCTGTCCTGCATCGACGCGCTGCCATGCCATGAGTGGTACGGCGCCGAGAAGTAGTAGCGCTGCTGGATGGGAAGCTGCAGTCCCGAGCGCGACAGCAGCAGGATGTCACCGGCGCGATTGCCGTACGGCCCCGCGCTCAACCATCGCATCCGCCGGTTGAGCTGGACCAGGTCGGGCCGCGGATGGGTCAGCAGATACAGCCAAATCGGCACCAACCGATGACCGTCGAAGATCTCGTACTCGTGCGTCAATTCTCCGGGCGGAGTCGGCACGCGGGCGAAGACCAGGTCGAGCGTGTCCTTCATCAGCTGTACCGGCTTGCCCCGTTTGTTCGAGTAGTAGAACGCGCGCGTAGCCGGCAGCACGTCCTCCTTGTAGCGCGGCGGGCGCTTCCAGTCGCAAGTCGTGCCGGGATTGGGACAGGTCGAGCGGTCGGCCAGGTAGACGTAAGCGATCGCACCCTGGTACGCGAAAGCCGCCTGGTAGTCCTGCTGGTCCTTGCCGGGATTCAGCACAAATTTTCGCGGCCGGAACCCTGCCGCCTGCACGACCGCGGCCGGCCCGTCACTGCTGTCGGCGCCGAGCGCGTGGCGCGGATCCTTCAGCACGGGAGTGTGACCGTGGTCGGCGATCACCACGATGTAGGTCTGATCGAGAATGCCGCGAGTCCGGTAGGCGTCGAGAATTTTCGCGACCAGCGGATCGGTTACGTTCTCGAGGTAGGCGACTTCCATCGGCAACGGATCGGGCGCGAGATGCGTGTACAAATCGATTCCCGGAAAATAGACAACCTGGATGTTGGGAACACCGTGAGCCTCGATGGAATCGAGCAGCTTGGGCACCGAGTCCTCATCCATCTGCTGGTAGATGTCGCGCTTGCCTGACGAATGCTGGCCTTTACCGCTCACGAATTCCGTAAACAGGGCGACCATCGAGGTCGGATCGATGATCGTGAAGTAGTCGGCGCCGCGATAAACCATGTTCATCGAGACGGCCGAGCGCACGCCCGCCTGCTGAAAGAGAGTCGGGACCTTGAGCTGCCGGCCGACCAGGTTGTCGGTGATCATCGCGTGGTTGTCGTCCATCTCCTCGACCGAGACCGGCACCGGCGCAAAAAATTTCATGTCCTCGCGCACGAACCATTCGTTGCCCGGCACTCCGTTCTGCGCCGGCGGCGCGCCGGTGAAGATCGCCGACCATGCGGCAACCGTGGTCGAGGGCAGGATGCTGACGGCGTTCGGCGCCGAGTAGGCGTGCTCGTACAGCCCGCCGCCCTGGTCCTTGCCAAGCATCCCGGCCATCGCGGGCGCCTTGCCCGAGGCAAGCGCGGCCATCAACTGATCGTAGCCGGCGCCGTCGAAGGCGAAGACCAAAACGTACGGACCCGGCTCGGTCGGTCGCGGCACGCGTTTGACCTGTTTTTCGCCGTGGACCAGGAGTTTGACCGAGCTGCATGAGGCCAGCGTCAGGATGGCGACGCAGGTCGAGACCAGCGCGCAGCGGATGAGGAATAGGATAGGGCTATGGCGCAGCATCAAAATTCGATTTTAACGCAATACGATTTTTGGAAAAACTCGTGCTGATGCGTGCGCGAATCAGTCAATTTCCACCGGGCCGATCGCGGTCGCGATCGGCTCGGCGGCGGTCGGACTTATTTGCGGAAGATTGCGGCGGCTACGCCCAGCGCGAGCGCGGGCGATTGCGCGTCGAACGATTGCGCGCACCCGACGAGCGGAACACGGTCACCGGCTTGGGCGCATGAATCTCGATTTTCTCGAAGCCTTCGACGTGCTCGCGCTCGAGCGCGTTGCCCAGCGTGCGTTCCAGCCGCGCCAGGTTGACGCGTTCTTCCTGCGTGACCAGGCTGATCGCTTCGCCCGCCTTGCCCATCCGGGCCGTGCGGCCGATGCGATGGATATAGCCCTCGGTCTCGTCGGGCAGGTCGAAGTTGATCACGTGCGAAACGTCGGAGATGTCCAGTCCGCGGGCGGCCACGTCGGTCGCGACCATCACGCGAAACTTGCGCGCGCGGAATCCCGCCAACGCCGCGTTACGCTGGCTCTGGGAGCGGTCACCGTGAATCTGCACCGCCTTGACGTTGGCCCGCTGCAGCATCTTGGCGACGCGGTCCGCGCGGCTCTTGGTGCGCGTGAAGACGATTGCGCTCTCCACTTCGGGACGCTTGAGAATCTCGAGCAGCACGGGGCCCTTGTTCTCGAGCGTGACCGGATAAATCGACTGGCGAATCTGCGCCGGCGGCGCGGATTTGCCGCCGACCGTGACGCGCTCGGGCGTGGTCAGAAATTCGCGCGCGATCATTTCAGGACCGGACGCCATCGTCGCCGAGAACATCATGGTCTGGCGCTGCTTCGGCACCATCCGCATTATCCGGCGCAATTGCGGCAGAAAGCCCATGTCGAGCAGCCGGTCGGCTTCGTCGATAATCACGACTTCAACTTTGTCGAGCTTGACGATGCCGCGCTCGATAAAGTCGATGAGCCGTCCCGGACAGGCGACCAGCACTTGCGCGCCCTTGCGAATCGCGTCGATCTGGTGCCGTTCGGATTCACCGCCGACGACGGTCGCGCAGCGGATGCGGGTGTGGCGGGCGATCAGATCGAACTCGCGCGCGGCCTGCGCGGCAAGCTCACGCGTCGGCATGATCACAATCGCGGCCAGATGGCGGGTGTTCTTGCGATGCAGCCGGTCGATAGTCGGGATTAGAAAGGCCGCGGTCTTGCCGCTGCCGGTTTCAGCCGTGGCAACTACGTCGCGCCCGCTGAGCGCAACCGGGATAGCTCCGGCCTGGACCGGGGTCGGTGTGTGATGACCGCGGTCTTTGATTGAACGATGGATCTCGGGTGATACGGGGAATTCAGAAAACGACAAAAAGTATCCTATGGTTCAGAGCCCCGGATTCCAGTTCAGAAGAAAATGCCGAACTTGTGGGTCTGATGGGTTGCGAGGGTGGCGTCACGGAATCCGACGCGCGCATAAAGTCACGATTGACTTGGCCATGAGGGTACAGGAAGCGTTGAAGTGACACAATGGCCTCGCGGCAACAAATGCAAGAACTTAATTGTAGTGAAACCCCTCCTGGGTTTCACGCTTCCCTGGGCAGGGTTAAACCCTGCACCTTAGAATTAAGAAAGATGCGGGACTTCGTCCCTGTTAGAACTTGTTTGGGGGAATTTCCCGCAGCTGGTGACGCAGTCGCCATCCGCTTACTGGGAGGAGTGGCGCCCTTACCACCTTCAACAGGGACGAAGTCCCGCATCCTTTGCCCTTGATACTGGGTGCAGGGGTCACCCCTGCCCGAGGAAGTGTGAAACCCGCGGTGGGTTTCACTAATAATCAAGTTCCTATTCTAGAATTTGCCATGTCTCCCCACTCCCGATGCGAAGCGCTCGGCGCCGGCACGGGTCTCGCCTGATTGGACTGTCGCGATGGCGTGGCGATATTCGTTTTTGAGCGCGTCGCCTAGCTCGAGCGTCCAGCACTCGTACGCGGACATCCGGTCCGAGCGCACGCATCGCTGCGGGAAGCCCGCGATCTGCCTGGCGAGTGCGCGCGCATTGGCCAGCGCCGTGCCCGGCTCGACGACGCGATTCGCCAGGCCAATCGCGAACGCCTCTTCGCCGGAGACGCCGCGGCCGGTCAGGATCATGTCCATCGCGCGGCTCATCCCGATCAACCGCGGCAGCCGGATCGTGCCGCCATCGGCCAGCGGCACACCGAAGCGCCTGCAATACACGCCGAAGGTCGCGTCGCGCGCGGCCACGCGCAGGTCGCACCACAGCGCGAGCTCGATCCCGCCGGCGACGGCGAAGCCCTCGACCGCGGCGATCACCGGCTTGCCGAGGAGCATCCGCGTGCATCCGAGGGGTCCGTCGCCATCCTCGGTCACGCGATTGCCGCGGCTGGTGGCGACGGCTTTCAGATCCGCGCCTGCGCAAAACGTCCCGCCCGCGCCGGTCAGGATCGCGACCGACAGCGCTTCGTCGGAGTCGAAGCGGCGGAACGCGTCGGCGAGCGCCGCGGCAGTCGGCTGATCGACGGCGTTGCGCGCCTCGGGACGGTTGATCGTTACGATTGCGATTTCGTTCTCGATTGCGAACTCGACCAGGCTCATCGAATGACCTCCCGCGCCGAAGCGCGATTGCCCGAACTTAGTTTTTCAGCACCTTGCGTGTCGAGGAATGGAGATGCACGACTCCCGAATCCAGCGAGCTGTGGATCTCGAAACCGCTGTGGGCGAGCACCTCCAGCATCTGGCGGTTCTCGCCGAGCACGTCGGCTTCGAAATCCGCGACTCCGTTTGCGTCGGCGATGAGACCCAGGTGATCGAGCAGCAGGGTGCCGATGCCGTGTCCCTGGAATTCGTCGAGAACCGCGAAGGCGACCTCCGCGCGACAAGGATCGGCGCCGCGAATGTAGCGGCCGACGCCGACGAACCGCTCGCGCCCGTTGTCAGTCACGGTCGCGGCCAGGCCGACGTGATTGTTGAAGTCGAGCTCGGTCAGGCGCTTGAGGTCGTCCGGCGACAGATCGCGCTTGAGCCCCATGAAACGAAAATAGACCGACTGCTCGCTGAGGCCCCTGAAATGATCGTGCAGGCGATCCTGGTCGTCGGGACGAATCGCGCGGATCAGGACCGGGGCGCCGTCGAGCATCCGGGCCTCGACGCAATATTTCCGCGCGTCGTTGAGCATGTCGCTATTTCCCATCGAACCGGCTGTCGAGTATAGCGCGCGTCCCGGCAATAGGGCGATTTCGCTTGGAATCTTCCGCGCATTTCGCTAAGGCCATCGGAGCGGTGCACGATGAGCGAATTCACAATCAAAGACAAGGTCGCGATCGCGGGGCTGGGCGAAACGAAGTATTACAAACGCGGCGAGGCGCCGGTCAGCGAATTCCGGCTCGCGATTGAGGCGATTCAGCGCGCGGCCGACGACGCCGGGCTGCCGGTGACGGCGATCGACGGTATCGCGTCGTACAGCAACGACCGCAACGATTCGGTGCGCGTCGCGACCGCGCTCGGCCTGCCGGAGCTGCGCTTTACGAACATGTTCTGGGGCGGCGGCGGCGGTGGAGGCTCGGGCGCGATCGGCAACGCGGCGGCCGCGATCGTCGCCGGCTTCGCCACCTGCGTGGTGGTCTATCGAGCGCTGGCGCAGGGGCAGTTCGGACGCTTCGGACAGACGCCCGGCTTGCGCACGATTTCCGGCCCTCCCGCCTACACGTGGCCGTATGGGATGTCGACGCCGGCGCAATGGATCGCGCTGCGCACGCGGCGCTTCATGCACGAGCATTGCGTCACGCAGGACGTGCTCGCGGCGATCGCGATGGCCTGCTATCACCATGCGCAGTCGAATCCGCGCGCGATCATGTACGGCCGCCCGTTGAGCCGAAAGGCCTACGACGAATCGCGATGGATCGTCGAGCCGTTTCATCTTTACGACTGCTGCCTGGAGAACGACGGCGCCGCGGCCGTGATTCTCACCAGCGCCGAGCGGGCGCGCGACCTCAAGCAGAAGCCGGCGTACGTGATGGCGTCGGCACAGGGATCCGATTTTCGCCAGGGCGCCGCAGCAGAGAATGGTCCCGACTACGCGACCTCAAACTTCAAAACGCTGGCGCCGCGTCTGTACGCGATGGCCGGGATCGAGCCCAAGGACGTTGACGTCGCGCAGGTGTATGAGAATTTCACGGGCGCGGTGATGACCAGTATCGTCGAGCATGGCTTTTGTCATCCCGACGAAGTCATGGACTTTTGCACTTTCGAAAATCTGACTGCTCCCAATGGCAGGCTGCCGATAAACACCAGCGGCGGAAACCTGGCCGAGTGCTACATGCACGGACTCGAGCTGATTATCGAGGCGGCGCGCCAGGTGCGAGGTACGTCGACGTGCCAGGTGAAGGACGCGGAGATTTCGATGGTCGTGTCGGGGCCGATGGTGACGCCGGTGAGCGATCTGATCCTGCGCGGGTGAGTGCGATGGCTAACGAAACATCAGAATCGAAAACCTACTTGCCCGCGGGGATGCCGGCGCCCGAAGCGACGCGCGACGGATTGGACCGCGAGTTCTGGGAAGCGGCGCGGCGTCACGAGCTGGTCGTGCAGAAGTGCAATTTGTGCGGAACGTTTCAATTCGGCCCCGAATGGATTTGTTACAAGTGCCATACCCTCGACGTCGGATGGCATCGAGTGTCCGGCCGCGGGCGCGTCTATAGCTGGGAGCGCGTGTGGCATCCGGCGCATCCCGCGCTGAAATCCGCGTGTCCCTACATTGTAGTGGTGGTGGAACTGCCCGACGCCGGCAACGTGAGGATGGTAGGCAATCTGCTCGGCGATCCGGCGCGTGATGTGAACTTCGACGCGGCCGTCGAGGCGGTCTTCGAGGATCACCCCGAAGGCTTCACGTTGGTTCAGTGGAAGCTGGCGAATCGGTGACGCGCGGGGCGTCGCGGCTCAAGTCTTTTCGGGTTCGTCGGCCTTGATGAACTTGAGCGACGCGGAATTCATGCAGTAGCGCAAGCCGGTCGGCCGGGGACCGTCGTCGAACACGTGGCCGAGATGCGCGTCGCATTGCGCGCACAGCACCTCGGTCCGCTTCATGAAAAGTGAGCGGTCGGTCTCGGTCTTGACGTTCTCGGGCGCTATTGGCTGATAGAAGCTCGGCCATCCGGTGCCCGATTCGAACTTGGTGTCGGAGCTGAACAGGGCGTTGCCGCAGCAGATGCATCGGTACAGCCCCTTGTCGTGATTCTCGGCGTATAAGTTCTGGAACGGGCGCTCGGTCCCTTTTTGGCGCGTGACCTCGTACTGCTCGGGGGTCAGCTCCTTGCGCCATTCCTCGTCAGTTTTGACGACTTTATCTACCATGACGAGTCCCTTTCTTTGACCGGAGTCGGTGAACTCAACTATCGAGACTTTGAGTATACCTGACGCCGCCGAATCCGGCGAATCGCCGGAGGCGTCGGCAGTGACGCCTCTTTCAACGTAACCGAATGCGATGAGCGCGGGTAGCGCGGCAAGCGCCCCGACGAACGCGCGCCGGCCGAGCAGGCGCTGGTTCTGCCGTTCAGAATTGTTAGTGGTTTCGGCCAACTTCCGATCCGTTTCACTGATCATTGCATATAAGACAACCGCGTCGAAGGCCGCCCGGTTCCCGACGGCGCATTCAGTTAGACGACAGTCGGTATCTTCTTGATTCGATTGCCGAGACGGCGCGCTGCTTCCCAGGTATCGTAACGTCCCTGCAGCCTGCTCCAAATTCCGGGGCCGTTGCCACATAGCTTCCCCAGGCGAACAGCCATCTCTGAGCTGATAGAGATGTCGCCGACCATCATACGATGCAAGGTCTGACGACTTACGCCGAGCAGAGTGGCAATCTCACCAATCGTCCGCTGACGCCGCAGTTCAGGCATCACCTCTTCGGCAAAAATAATCCCGGGATGAATCGGCCTGCGGGCGGCGACCTTCTTACGATCGATGGCATGCTCGGGCTTCACTTTCACAAACATTCCTCAGCAGCTAAAGTCACTCTTGGTTCTTAGTGGTATTGCTCCAAATCGACCAGGAGAGCGTTCCCCTTCTCAAACTGAAAAGTTATCCGCCACGGGCCATTGACCGCCATCGCATATCGTGGCGGCTTCGCGTGCAACGGATGGGTTCCGAATCCGGGTCCGGAGAAGTCACTCAAATTCTCGGCTTCGTCCAGCACTTCGAGTAAGTTTGCGCATCGCTTCCGCAATTGAGGCGGAACCGATGCGCCGCGTCCCGTCTCGAAAAGTTCCTTGAGCCCCTTGTGTCGAATGCTCAGGATCACTATTTCTAATGTGGCATGCCATGCGACATAATGTCAATCGTAGTGCAACATTTCGGGTTTTCGAGAGAAGGGCAACTGCTAGATCTGATAGACGAACAGCTTCTGTTCCTTGGGTCTCAGGAACACGTTCGCGCCCGTCGCCAGGCGCAGGGCCTGGTAGCGCTCGTGGCTGATCTCGACTTGCACCATGTCGCCCCATTCGGCGACCAGCTCGACCTTGACCTGCGGACCGGCCGGATTGATCGACTTCACGGTCGCGGGGAAGGTCTGCTTGCCGTTGGGCTTCATCACGATTTCCAGCAGATGCGGCCGCACATAGAGGACCGCCTTGCCAGTCTCGGGATGCGCGTGGGCGTGGGTGTTCTCGAGCTCGACGGCAGTGTCGCCGAGAAACACGCGGCCGTTTTCGATTCGGCCGTGGAACAGGTTCACGTTGCCGAGGAAGTTGTAGACGAAGGCGTTGGCGGGATGGTGGTAGACTTCCTCGGCCGAGCCAATCTGCTCGATCCGTCCCTGGTTCATCACGACTATACGGTTGGCGAGCTCGAGCGCCTCTTCCTGGTCGTGGGTGACGAAGACGCTGGTTATCTTGATCTCGTCGTGGAGCCGCCTGAGCCATCGGCGCAGTTCCTGCCGCACCTTGGCGTCGAGCGCGCCGAACGGCTCGTCGAGCAGCAGGACTTTGGGCTCGACGGCGAGCGTGCGCGCGAGAGCGACGCGCTGGCGCTGGCCGCCGGAGAGCTGCGACGGATAGCGATCGGCAAGAAAGTCGAGCTGCACGAGTTTCAGCAATTCATGCACGCGCCGCGCGATCACGGCCTCGTCGGGGCGCTCGCGCCGCGGAATCACGCGCATCCCGAAAGCGATGTTTTCGAACACCGTCATGTGGCGGAACAGCGCGTAGTGCTGGAATACGAAACCGACCTTGCGCTCGCGAACCTTGACGGCGCTGGCGTCCTCGCCATGGAACAGCACCTCGCCCGAGTCGGGCGTCTCGAGCCCAGCGATTATCCTGAGCAGCGTGGTCTTGCCCGAACCCGACAGCCCGAGCAGCGCGACCAGCTCGCCGGTTTCGATATGCAGGTTGATATTGTCAACCGCAACGAAGTCGCCGAACTTCTTGCTGATGTTTCTGAGCTCGATACTCATGCCGCAACTTTGACCGCCATGTCGTCCTGTTCCTGCCGGGCCGGAACCACGCGGCGCTCCAGGAAATGCTTGGCGACGAGCGTCGCGATCGCGAGCAGGGTAAGCAGCGACGAGACCGCAAACGCGGCCGCGAACTGGTAGTCATTGTACAGAATCTCGACGTACAGCGGCATCGTGTTGGTATGCCCGCGGATATGCCCCGACACCACCGAGACCGCGCCGAACTCGCCCATCGCGCGCGCGTTGCACAGTACCAGGCCGTACAGTAGTCCCCACTTGACGTTGGGAATCGTGACTCGAAAAAACATCTGCCAGCCGCCGGCACCCAGCACGATGGCGGCTTCCTCTTCCTCGCTGCCGACCGCCTGCATGATCGGGATGAGCTCGCGCGCGGCGAGCGGAAAGGTGACGAAGATCGTCGCCAGCACGATTCCCGGCTCGGCAAAGATTACCCGGATGCCGTGGTCGGCGAGCCATCCGCCAAGCGGCGCGCGGATGCCGAGCAGCAGCACGAACAGCATCCCGGCGATAACCGGCGAGACCGAAAACGGAATGTCGATCAGCGTCAGCAGCATTTGCTTGCCGGGAAAATCGAAGCGCGCAATCGCCCACGATGCGGCGATGCCGAAAGTAACGTTGAGCGGCACCGCGATCGCGGCGGTCATCAGGGTCAGGCGAATCGCGGCGCGCGCCTCGGGATCGGTGATCGCGGCGAGATACGCGCCGATTCCGTTCTCGAGCGCCTCGGCAAAGACCGCGATTACCGGGATGAATAGAAACAGCGCAAGAAACACCAGGGCGATCGCGATCAGCGCGATTCTAACGCACGGCGGATCGGCCGTCCCGGGTCTCTTCGGTTCACGTCGCGGCTGGCTTGCCATCGGACGCGTCAGGCCGCGAGGCGGCGGCTGCTCCACCTTTGCAGCACGTTGATGCCGAGCAGGAGCACGAACGACGCCGTCAGCATCACGACCGCGATCGCGGTCGCGCCGGCGTAGTCGAACTGCTCAAGCTTGCTCATGATCAGCAGCGGCACCACTTCGGTATGCATCGGCATGTTGCCCGAAATGAATACCACCGAGCCGTATTCACCGAGAGCGCGCGCGAAGGCGAGAGCGAATCCGGTCAGCAGCGCAGGAATCAGCGCCGGCGCGATCACCAGTACGAAGGTCTGCAGGCGGCTGGCGCCGAGCGTCGCGGCGGCCTCCTCGTATTCCTGATCGAGATCCTCGAGGACGGGCTGGATGGTGCGAACGACGAACGGCAGGCCGACGAAAGTGAGCGCGACCACCACACCGAGCGGAGCGTAGGCAACTTTTATTCCGAGCGGCTCGAGGTACTGCCCAATCCATCCGTTGCCCGCGTAAATCGCGGTGAGAGTGATTCCGGCGACCGAAGTCGGCAGGGCGAACGGCAGATCGACCATCACGTCAATCAGCGTTTTGCCGGGAAATTCGTAGCGCACCAAACTCCACGCGACGATGAACCCGAACACCGAGTTGATCAACGCGCCCGCGATCGAGGCGCCGAAGCTCAGTCGGTAGGCCGCGATGGTCCGCGGACTTGCGACGGCGGCCCAGAACTGAGGCCAGGTCAGGGTGAAGGTCTTGAAGAAGATGGTCGAGATCGGGATCAGGACGACGATGCCGAGGTACGCGAGCGTGAAGCCCAGGGTCAGGCCGAATCCCGGCAGCACGTTAGTCCGTTTCGTTTTCGCTTTCACTGCCATCCCGTAATGCCCCGGCTCCGCTAACTTCCCGGCTGATAAATCTTGTCGAATACGCCGCCGTCGCCGAAAAACTTCGGCTGCGCCTTTTTCCATCCGCCAAAGTCCGAATCTATCGTCAGCAGGGGCAAGTGCGGAAACTGGCTCGCGTACTTCGCGGCGACGGTTTTGTCCCGCGGCCGGAAAAAATTCCGCGCAACTATTTCCTGCCCGGCGGGCGTATAGAGAAATTCCAGGTATGCCTTCGAGATCGCCTGCGTGCCGTGACTTTGATCCACCTTGTCCACCCACGCGACCGGCGGTTCGGCCAGGATGCTTATCGACGGATAGACGACCTCGAACTTGTCGGCGCCGAACTGCTTGATCGCCATCCGCGCCTCGTTTTCCCACGCGATCAAAACGTCGCCGAGTTGACGCTCGACGAAAGTCGTCGTCGAGCCGCGCGCGCCGGAGTCGAGCACCGGCACGTTTTTGTAAAGCGCGCTGACGAATGCCGCCGCCTTGGCCTCGTCGCCGCCGTTGCGTTTGAGCGCGTAGCCCCACGCTGCCAGGAAATTCCATCGCGCGCCGCCCGAGGTTTTCGGATTCGGCGTGATGACGGAGACGCCCGGCTTCACCAGGTCATCCCAATCGTGAATGTTTTTTGGATTGCCCTTGCGCACCAGCAGCACGATGGTCGAAGTGTAGGGGCAGCTGTTGTCGGGCAGGCGCGATTGCCAGTCCGCCGGCAGCAAGCCCGCCTTCTCGACGATCGCATCGATGTCGCCGGCCAGGCCGAGCGTCACCACGTCGGCCTGGAGGCCGTCAATTACGGCGCGCGCCTGCTTGCCCGAGCCGCCGTGCGATTGCTCGATGGTAACGTCGTCGCCGGTCTTCGCTTTCCAGTCCTTGGCGAACGCCGTGTTGATCGATTCGTAGAGTTCACGGGTTGGATCGTACGATACGTTCAGGAGTGTGACCTGGGCTGCACGCGCGGCCCCCACGCTCAGAACAACGCTCGCCGCCAAAGTGATGGCGGCGAGCGCGTGTGTCAATTTCAATCCGCGGCCAAACATTCTCACCTCAAAACGAGATTTGCAGCTGCGACTCGAAGACGCTTTCGTTCGGCCGGTCCTTGGGTGCGACGGTGGTACCGGCGCCGCCGTCGAAGAAGGTGTTCGCATAGTCCCACTGCCACTTGATATTGGAGTTCAGATACCAGTTGACGCCCAGCGCAAACTCGGTGGCAGTCTTTGCAGCCACGCTCGGATTGGCGAACCCGAGTTGAAACTGCCGGGTTTGCGCAGCGACGTTGCTGATTCTGGCCGCCAGCTCCCATCCGCCCCACCATCCGTTGCGTGGGTCGAATGGGTGATAAGGCTTGACCCAGCCGTAGGACGCGTCTTCCCCAGTCAGCAGGTAGGACGCCTGCGCGAAATAGCCGGTGTCCGTGAAGGTATCGGTCTTGCTGACTGGCTTTTTGAACGGGGCGCCAGCGCCGTTGGTGGTGAACAGGTTCAGCGAGTGCTCGTCCTGCGCGTATTCGGCCATCAGTCCAAACGGACCAACGTAGTAGTAGGCTTGAGGCTCTATCCGCGCGCGCAAGCCCGACGCGGTCACGCCCGAGTTGTAGCTGAACCAGGTGCTCATGCCGTAGGTCTTGTAGACCGAGGTCGTGCTGCCGCGTTCGTCGCCATAAGAACCGGCGAAACCGAAGCCCAGCCCTTTTAGCCATCGATTCTCGGTGAGCTCGAACGGGGTGGCGAAGATGCGGCCGACGAAATCCTTGCCATCATTGTTGTCGATGTCGGTGGTGTCCGCGGCGGTATTGTTAGGCACTCCATTCATCAAAGCGGCGTCATAGAAGACGCGACCGTCCAGCAGCCTGCCGTGCAGAGAGAAGCCAGTGTCGCGGTTCGGGACCAGGTTCTGGATCTCCGAACGCTCGCTGAATTCGAGATCGCGGTCCGACTGCAGGCGCTCGAGATCGAGCGGCGCTTTGAACTTCCCGGCTCTCAGGCTTGCGTAATCCCAATAAGTGATATTCAAGTAGGCGTCCTGCAGCGTGACCTTGCCCTGGCCGAAGTCGGGCGTGATGTTGAAGTTGTAGTACTTCGCAACCGCGCCGGTGAGAATCGGGCGCACCCGGTTCAGAAAGAATGTGCTCCCGCCGTTCTTGTCGTCGCCGCTGGTAAAGAAGCGGCCGTCGCCCTGGATGATTCCGCCGAAACCGATGTTGTAGTCGTGGTTGGGCGAAGAGAGGAAAAATCCCTCGTCGCTCACCTTGACGATCGGCATCGCAAGGGCATGCTGTTGCTCCGTCTGCGCCTGGACGTAGATCTTTTGGGCCTGCACGTCGAGTTGCTGGGCCTGAACGTCGACCTTCTGATCGATCACTTTCACCTTCTGGTTCAGCCCCTCCAGCGTGTCGACCCTCGACTCGAGTTGCCTGATTTCAAGCTGGAGCAATTCGATTTGCCGATCCTTAGGATCGGTGGATCGCTTCTTCGATTGTGCATGCGCCGGCCCGGCGGCAAGAATCACCGCGGTAATTACCGCCGCCAGCGGAACTGGCAGAATCGGCAAAGTGCATTTTCTCATCTCGAAAGCCCCTCATCGGCTGGGGAACTTCCGGATGACCGGTCAGCTCGCGATTATTGATTGACAGCTCTGTCATAGCGCGCCCGGATCCTCCCCTGGACCGGGATCCTCCCTGGATTTTTTATCGTGGTGCGCGATTCGTCATTTGATGCAGCCGCCCGGCTGGTTGTTGGTCGCCGTCGAAGCATTGCCGAACCATTTGTTGCTGCCGCAACTCGAATTCGCGTCGAACAGGTCGTCTTTGGAATTCGTGCCGCCGCCCGGCGTCTGGTTGGTTACGATGGAGTTGATGGCGCCGATGTCGAGCGCGACGCCGTAGTTGGCATTCGAGGTTATGTTCCCGGTGAAAATGTAGTTGCCTGATGATGCGCCGACTCCCGTGCATGCGGCGCTGATCGGCCCTATATCCGAGCATCCGACGTACAATCCGATGTTGCCGTTGCTCTGGGTGTTGGAATTGCTGACGTCACTGTAAGACGTTTGCTTGAGCCATATGCCGTAGTTGAGATTTTTTTCCGCGGTGGTGTTGGTCAGCTCGACAGAGCTGGCCTTGTACAGCTCCACGCCTGCCTGCCCGTTGGTATTCGTTGTGACATCGTCGGCGACGATTTCTTTGCCCTGGATCAGTAAGCCGACGTCCCACCCGCTTATCACCGTGCTCCGGAATCCCAGGAAATCCGTATTGAGGTTGTGATGAACCCAAATTCCAATTCCGGTCGGCGTCGTACCACCGGGACCGGTGATGTTTTTCTTCGCCCCGTCAAGGATCACGAAACTCGAGGTTATCTCGATGCACGCGCCGGCCGGAGTAAGTCCTTGCGTCGAATTGATATTCAGCCCGAGCTTGTAGGAGCCGGGCGTAGTGATGATGCATCCGCACGAGTTGATGGTTGGGGGGCATACGGCCTGAGCCGAGGCAGGAGCCGGCGTCATCAAAGCTCCACCTGTCGCCACTGTCGCCAGCAGCACCCCCTGAAAAAAGAGCGTGGCGCGGTTTCTCATCTCAAAAGTCCCTCGTCGTCTTGGGAACTTCCGGATGACCGGTCAGCTCGCGGTTGGTGATCAGCGGCTCGATTCGTGGCGCATCGGATCCCTCCCTGGTCCGAGGCTCCCGCCTGTATTTTCAATGCGCGCGGACGATTCATTTCGATCGGCGAACTACCTGCGACTGGTCTTGTCGAAGCGAAATTTTTCCTTGCGCTCGATTTGCACGACTCGCGAGTCCTGGATTACAACCTCTACCGATCCGAAGCGCACACCGCTTATCGCATTGACAATGCGCTGGAGGACCTCGTCGCCCGAGTCGGGCTCCGACTGAAGATCAGGGCGGGTTGTGAGGATTGATTCTACTTTCATAATCTATCCTATTAGATGACTAGACTAATCTCCCAAAAAAGAGTGCCGGAATCTTCAAATCGCGAAGCTCAACGATTCTTTGCCGGTCACCACTGCCTCGACGCGTTTGAGCATGTCCGCGAGCGACGTCGAGTCCATTATCTTCGCGGTGGCGTCGCGAACTTCCTTCATCACGATCCGGATTCCGCAGCTGCGCTCGTCGCGGCATTCGCGGCATCGCATGTAGGCCGTCTTGCTGACGCATGGCAAAGGTGCGATTGGCCCGTCCAGGACGCGTACAACGTGCCCGACGCTTATCAGGTGAGGGTCGCGGCCGAGCAGATATCCTCCACCCTTGCCCTTCCTGCTCTGTAGGAGCCCCTGGTTCTTGAGTTCGAGCAAAATCAATTCCAGAAACTTGCGCGGGATGCCTTCGCGCTGAGCCAAATCGGATATGAGCACGGGTCCCTGTCCGTATTCCTTCGCCAGAACCATCATCGCCTTGAGCGCGTATTTCGACTTCTTCGACAGCATTTTATCGCTTTTAATCGATAGGGTGGCTAGACTAAAGAGACGAGGTCATCCAGTCAAGAGTCTGTAACAAGAAATTATTCAGATACGAGCAGGGGAGATTTACTCTCCGCGGAAGAGAGGGTTCCCTAAGAGATACGTGGTGCGGGGGTGCGTCGGGTGGTCGTCCAGTAGTAGATCGGGACGCCGCTCAGCGCGATCAGCAGTCCCGGCCAGGTGAAGCGGGGCTTCAGGATCAACAGATCGATCATCAGGGCCGAGGCCGCGATGACGTAGAGCGCGGGCACGATGGGATAGCCCCATGCGCGATACGGGCGGGGCGCGTCAGGGAGGCGGCGGCGCAGCACGAAGACGGCTGACACCGTCAGCACGTAAAACATCAGCTGCGCGAAGATCACGTAATCCAGCAATTCGGAATAAGTGCCTGACAAGGTCAGGACTGCGGCCCATATTCCCTGCATCACGAGCGCGACGGCGGGCACGCTCGCGCGATTGAGACGTCCGGCGGCGGCAAAAAAGACCCGATCGTGCGACATCGCGTAGATGACGCGCGCGCCGGTGAGAATCAGTCCGTTGGCGCAGCCGAAGCCGGAGATCATCACGAGGATTGCGGTAATCCTGGCGCCGGCGCCGCCCCATACTACTTCCATCGCGGCGGCTGCCACGCGATCGCTGAATGCGTGCGAGATCCCGCGCCCCACCACGGTTGCCGCGTCCGCGCTTCCAGACGCGGGCAGCTCGCAGAGGTAGGCGAGGTTGGTGAGGATGTAGAGTGCGATGACGACGCCGGTCCCAAACGCGAGCGCCAATGGAAGATCGCGTTTAGGATTGCGAACTTCGGCGGCCGCGAAGGTGACGCTGGCCCACGCGTCGGCGGAGAAGAGCGCACCGACCATCGCGGCGCCGAACACGCCCGCTCCGGCAATCGACAAGGAAGGACTGCCGAAGAAGGCAGTCGAGCTGCCGAAGTTTGCGTGGAGCGCGACGGGATTAGGGGCGAGGATGCATCCGACTGCGACTATCAAACAGAGCGAGAGAATTTTGGCGGTGGTGAAGGAGTTCTGCAGCCACTTGCCCATGTCGAGGCCGCGCAAATTCGCGGCGGTGAGGACAGCGATTACAGCGATCGCGCCGACGCGCTCGCCCGACAGTCCCGCGCCGCCGGCACCGACCCAGAGGCTCGAGCCGAGCACGGGCCACATGACGCCGGCGAAACGCGCAAACGCAACCGCGACGGCGGCGATGGTGCCGGTCTGGATGACGAGCAGGAGCGTCCAGCCAAACATGAACGCCCACATCCCGCCGTAGGCCTCGCGCAGATAAACATACTGTCCGCCCGCGGCCGGCATCATCGCGGCGAGCTCGCCGTAGGCAAGCGCGCCCGCGATAGTCATCACGCCGGCGACCAGCCAGATCATCAGCAGCGCGAACGGAGTGCCTACCTGGCGCGTGATGTCGGCGGAGACGATGAAGATGCCCGAGCCGATCATCGAGCCGGCGACCAGGGTCACTGAGTCGAACAGTGAGAGGCCCGGCTTCAGATGCTGGGAAGATGCGGCAGGTTGGGGAACGGCGGTCGCCATTGCGAACGCATCGTAGCAGCAGCGGCGAGCGGCCGCATCTGAGTCAGGACGGAAATCGAAGGGCGCGGTCGAAGTCAGTGCTGAGGCTGCGAGACAGTGCAGTGCGGGCGAAGAGTAACGAGGACCCGATGGGGTCTGGGTCAGGGATTCGCGAGGTTCTTCCCGTGGAACGCGCGGTCAGCGAGTCTCCCGCGCGCCAACGGCTCTGAACGGCGCGCGGGAACCCGCTTGGGAACGAGACAAAGTACGTCATCGTCAGCGTGACCGCTTTGATCGGTCACCGCAGCAAATCAGGCACCAGGCAATGCTACGGACTAGCCGCAGCGCCAGGTGCTCCAGGTGCGCCCGGTGCGCCCGGCGCGCCCGGTGCGCCGGTCTCGCCCGTTGCGCCGGTTGCCGCCGCGGCGGGGCTGGCGGCCTCGGCAGGCGCGGCCGACGACGCGGCAGCCTCGGGGGCGGGAGCCGTCTCTTCGGTTTTGCTGCAAGCCGTCGCGAAGAACATCGAAACTAGTGCCAGAAGCAGGACCTTGCGCATCGCTTTCTCCTTGGTTGGTCGGTGCTCGCCTGATCGCGGAAACCTGAAACGGGGCAAGAATACGATAGGTGCGGGTTAACTTCAAGCGCGGGTTTGCGGCGGATCCAACAGCCTTTCGGCTTGAGCAACTTGGCGCTGGCGGGCGAGAAATTTTTTGACTATTTCGTCCGCATCTGTATGATTCGATCCATTATTTTGGCGCCTTAGGGGCGGATGTGGTGGAGGTAGTCGGGTGGAAGAGCGGCGCATTATTTTCGCGGGCGGTGGGCCCGCAAATCGGCACAACTCTCGAATCGTCGAGCATGAACTCGACATGGTGCGAAGCGCGGAGCGTGCGGTTCCGGGAGTCCGGCCGCTCGCGCGAATTCTCAACTGGCTGATGCCGTCGGGACGGCTGGTGGGTCCGCCGATGCGGTCGGTGGCGCGGGAACTCGAGGAGACATATCCCGTCCGCGATAGCTAGACACAGACGCTGGTCCGCATCGTGCTGCGCCGGCGTCGAGGGAGATTACGATGAGTGCGATCTCGCGAATCTCGACCAACACGCCGTGGGAACCGATCGTCGGCTATTCGAGGTTGGTCAGGGCCGGCGACATGGTCGCGGTCTCGGGCACCACGGCCACCGACGAGCGTGGGTTAATCGTCGGCGCGGGACAGATGTACGTGCAGGCGCGCCAGGCGCTGGTCAACATCAGCGCGGCGCTCGAGCGCGCCGGGCTCGCGATGCATCAGGTGATTCGCACGCGGATGTTCGTCACCGACATGGCGCGGTTTGCGGAAGCGGCGCGCGCGCACAAGGAATTTTTCGCCGACGCGCCGCCCGCATCGACGGTCGTTGAAGTGCGGCGACTGGCGAGTCCCGACATGATGATCGAGATCGAAGCCGACGCATACGCAGGCGGCGCGACCATCCCGGCGGCGGCAGCGCCAAAGCCAAAGGTGCAGGCCAAGCCGAATGCAGCGCCTAAGCCGGCGATGAAATCCGCAAAGAAGCCGGCGTCTAGGAAGCCCTCGCGGCGCAAGTAACGGCGCTCGAAAGACGCCGGCTACTGGTCGAGCGCGGCGGCGGCGCGGATTCCCTCGGCGCCGCTGGCGGAATGAAATGCGTTGGCGGCAGACGCGAGATACGGCTGGGGATAGACCCCGATCAGGATGGTAGCGAACGCCGACAGTCCGATCGCCGCGACCAGCGCGGGACGTGTACTCAGTCGCTCTACTTCGATGCCGCCCTCCTGCATATACATCGCGACTAATACATAAAAATAGTAATAGGTAGAGACTACACTATTGAGTACAGCGATTATTACCAGTCCCACGTATCCCTGATGCAGCGCCTGGCTGAAGATATATAACTTGCCGACGAAGCCGGCCAGCGGAGGGACCCCGGTCAAGGACAGCAGAAAGATAGCCATTGCGCCGGCGAGCAACGGCTGGCGCGCCGCGAGGCCGCGAAAGTCGCTAATCTGATTACCTACTTCGTCGCGCCGTTCGAGCGCAATTACTACTGCGAACGCGCCGAGGTTTGTGAATGCATAGCCGAGCAGGTAGTAAAGAATCGCCGGTCCCGATTGCACTCCCGCCGCCATGCCCAGCAACAGATAGCCCGCGTGCGCAATCGCCGAGTAGGCAAGCATCCGCTTGATGTTGGTCTGGACGACGGCGATTAGATTTCCGCCGGTCATGGTCAGCACTGCGACTACCCACAGGACGGTCTGCCAGTCCGCGCCGACGGGCACGAAGTCGACCAGGAAGACGCGGACAAAGGCGGCAAACGCGGCAAGCTTGACGCCCACCGCCATGAAGGCAGTCACCGGCGTCGGCGCGCCCTCGTAAACGTCCGGCGTCCACATGTGAAACGGCACGGCGGCGACCTTGAAGCCAAAACCGATCACCAGCATGCCGATTCCGAGCAGCAGCAGCGGATTCGAGCCCATCGATCCGGAAGCGACAGCGTCGTGAATCGGGCCGAGCTTGATCGTGCCGGTCGCGCCGTACACCAGCGCGATTCCGTAGAGCAGGAACCCGGTCGAGAACGCGCCCAGCAGAAAATATTTTATGGCAGCCTCGTTGGATTTGGCGTTGCGGCGCATGATTCCCGCCAGGACGTAAACTGGAATCGACATCGTCTCGAGCCCGAGGAAAATGACTATCAGGTCGCCGGCCGTCGCCATCAGCATCATGCCGAGGGTGGAGAACAGCAGCAGCGAATAGTATTCAGCGCCGGAAATCCGATTTTCGGAGGCGTAATCGAGCGACATCATCACGGTAAACATCGCGGCGATTAAAATCGCCAGCTCGAAAAATGCGGCAAAGCTGTCGATCGAGATCGCGCCGGCAAAAGCGACGCCGTTCTGTCCGAGGATTCCGAGCGTGAATACGAACGCAACGCCCAACGACGCGAGCGTCACCAGGCCCAAGCCTTCGCTTTCGCTGTCGTCGACGTGCACTCCGGCCAGCAGCACCACGATCGCGGCCACTGCGAGCACGACCATCGGCAGGATCGGCAGCCAGACGAAGTTGATCGCAGCAAGGTTAAGAGGACTCATCGTGCGGCCGCCGCCATCTCGGGTTCGCGGGTAGGCGCCGGCAGAGCCGGCGCGAGAGCAGCCAGGTGACTCGGCCGTCGTTCAAGCTCCAGCCGAGCCTCAGCGGCATTTGCCCTGGCGAGCATTGCAGTCACCGACGGTTCGATCCGGCTGATGAGCGGCCGCGGAAAAAGTCCCATGAACAGCATCAACGCGATCACCGGCACCATCACGGCAATCTCGCGGCCGGTCAGATCGTTGATCGTTTCGTTCACCGCCTTGACGATCGGACCGAACATCACGCGCTCGTAAGTCCAGAGCATGTAAAGCGCCTCCAGGATCACACCCACGACCGCGATGGTAGTTGCCAGCCTGATTCGCAGGAACGCGCCGAGCATGATAAGAAACTCGCCGACGAAACCGTTGAGCCCGGGCAGTCCAATCGACGAGAGCATGACGACCATGAAAATCGCGGCGTAGACGGGCACGCGCTTCCAGAGACCGCCGAACTCGGAGATCTCGCGAGTGTGGCGCCTCAGGTAGAGCATTCCTATCAACAAAAATAATCCGCCGGTTGAAATGCCGTGATTGAGCATCTGGTAAATCGCGCCATCGATACCCTCGGGGTTAAGCGCGAAAATTCCGAGCATCACGAAACCCAGATGACTGACCGATGAATATGCAATCAGTCTTTTGAGGTCGGGCTGCATCATCGCAACCAGCGCGCCGTAGACGATCCCGACTATGGCGAGCGCCATGAACAGCGGAATCGCCTCGACGGCCACGGTGGGGAACAGCGGGATGGCGAAGCGCAGGAAGCCGTAGGTGCCCATCTTGAGCATCACACCGGCCAGGATGACTGAGCCGGCGGTGGGAGCATTGGTGTGAGCGTCGGGCAACCAGGTATGCACCGGCCACATCGGGACCTTGATCGCGAACGCCAGCGCGAACGCCGCGAAGAGCCAGCGGCCCTGGTTGACGGTGAGCGGCACCTGGTAGAGCAGAGGCAAATCGAAGCTGGTGCGGTTGAAATGCAAGTGCGCCTGATACACGAGGTACAAGATCGCGACCAGCATCAGCAGCGAGCCAACCATCGTGAACAATACGAACTTGATGGCGGCGTAAATCTTGCGGCCGTGTCCCCAGATGCCTATCAGGAAGTACATCGGAATCAGCATCACTTCCCAAAACATGTAGAACAGGAACAGATCGACCGCGAGCAGCGTGCCAAGCAGCCCGGTTTCCAGCACGAGCATGAAGAAGCAAAACTCGCGCGGACGCTCCTCGATATCGCCGCCGCCAGAATAGAGCAGCGACAGAGTAATCAAAATAGTAGTCAGAAGGACCAGGAACAGGCTAATCCCGTCAATCCCGACATGGTATGTAATGCCTAATGCCGGAATCCAGTCGTACTGCTCGGCGAGCTGGTAGTCCGCGAGGTGCGGATCAAATTCCGCCAGGACATAGAAGCTCAGCGCCAGCGGCAGCAGAGAGAAAATAAAGGCTGAGTTCCAAATCGCACGCTCTTCGCTCTGCATCAGAATGAAGAGCGCGCCAATCAGCGGCAGGAAAATCAGAGCTGTGAGCAGGCCGCCGTTCATCGGCCCGTCACCAGGAAGACGTAATAGGCTACGACCCCGATCGCGCCGAGCAGATAAACGAATGCATAGTTCTGGACGTTGCCGGTTTCAGCCCGACGCGCTACCTGGCTCGAGGTCTCCACGACAAGGCCGGCGCCGTTTGCGGCGCCGTCGATAACATAGGTGTCGATCGCGCGGTTGAGTACGTAGTTCGATATCCAGAACAGCGGACGCGTAACGAGGGAATTATATAGTTCGTCGATGTAGTACTTGTTGAGTAGCAGGTCGTAGGGAGCCTTGAGCCGCCACGCGAGGAGCATCGGGATTCCCGGCAAGCGCAGGTAAAACACGTAGGCAAGAACGATTCCGATTCCCGAAGCGATGCTCGCGGCAAGCGACAGTGAGGTAGGGCTCGCCTCGACGATCGGTTTGAAAGTGCCGACGGCGGGCGTGAGGAATCGCACGAACGCGTTTCCCCACAGCAGTCCTTCGGGAAGATTTACCCATCCGCCAACTGTCGCGAGAATAGCCAGTACGATCAACGGAATAGTCATTACGGGCGGCGATTCGTGAATGTGAGGCTCTTTTTCAGAGTCGACGCGTGACTCGCCGAAGAACGTCATGAAGATCAGCCGGAACATATAGAACGACGTGAGCCCGGCGGTGATCACGCCGAGGAACCAGAGCGCGGAGTGCCCCGAATCGTAGGCGGCTTCGAGAATCAGGTCCTTGGAGAAGTAGCCGGAGAACGGAGGCACGGCGGCGATTGCGAGCGTCGCGATGAACATCGTCCAGAACGTGATCGGAATCTTGCGGCGCAACCCGCCCATCTTGTTCATGTCCTGCTCACCGCCGAGCGCGTGCATAACGGAGCCGGCGCACAGGAACAGCAAGCCCTTGAAGAACGCGTGGGTCATGAGGTGGAAGATGCCCGACGCGTACGCGCCCGAGCCGACGCCAAGAAACATGTAGCCGAGCTGGCTGATGGTCGAGTACGCGAGCACCTTCTTGATGTCGGGCTGGACGATCGCGATGGTCGCGGCGAACAGTGCGGTTAGTCCGCCAATTGTCGCGACCAGATCGAGCGCGCTGGGCGCCATCGCGTAGAGAAACCCGAGCCGCGCGATCATGTACACGCCGGCGGTGACCATCGTCGCCGCGTGGATCAGGGCGCTGACCGGAGTCGGGCCGACCATCGCGTCGGGGAGCCATACGTAGAGCGGAATCTGCGCGGACTTGCCGGTCGCGCCGATGAAGAGCAGGAAGCAGGCCGCGGTGGCGGCGGCGCCGCCGAGCAGGGCCGCGTTGTCGCGAAGCTCGACGAAGTTCAGCGTCCAGACGCCGTGCGCACCAAGCGTGCCGGCGATCGTGAAAATCCCGAGCAGAAAGCCCGCGTCACCGATTCGGTTGACGACAAAAGCCTTGCGGCCGTTGTAAGCAAACTGGGGATTGGTGTACCAGAAGGCGATTAGCAAGTAGGAACATAGTCCGACGCCTTCCCATCCCACGAACATCATTAGCAAGTTGTCGGCAAGAATGAGTATCAGCATCGAGAGCGCGAACAAGTTCATGTAGGTAAAGAAGCGCGCGAAGTCCTCGTCGTGCGCCATGTACCCGACTGAGTAAAGATGGATTAGTGCGCCTACGCCGGTGACTATCATCACCATCACGCCCGACAGGGCGTCGAGGCGCAGGCCGAACTCGGTGTGAAAGCGGCCGCCCGCGATCCATCCCCACAGGTGCGCGGTCAGCGCGCCCCCCGGAGGCATCGCCAGCAGCGTCAAGAATGCCCACGTCGCAACGCCGAAGGCGACGAAGATTACGCCCGGCCCGACGACGTTGACCGCACCGCGTCCATACCGGTTGCCGAGAAACAGGTTGAACAGGACGCCGAGCGCGGGGAACAGCAGGATAAGCGCGAGCGCTGGAAACTCAATCGTCATTGGCGTTGGTCACCATCTCATCAGCGTTAAGTCGTCGGCGTGGACGGTTTCACGATTACGGAAGATCGAGATGATGATGCCCAGGCCAACGGCTGATTCGGCCGCTGCGACAGTCATTACGAAAAAGACGATCACCTGACCGTCCATCGAGCCGAGCCGGGTGCCGATCGCAACGAAGGCGAGATTTACGGCATTGAGCATCAGCTCGATCGACATGAACATCACGATAATGTTGCGGCGAATGATCACGCCGGCCACGCCGATGACGAAGATAATCGCGCTCAGCGACATCATGTAGGTGAGCGGGATCATGACGCGATCTTCTCCGCGACCCGGGGGTCATCGGTGCCCGGGGGCTTGCGCGCCAGTGCGACCGAGCCTACCACCGCGGCCAGCAACAGCACGGAGGTCACTTCGAAGGCGACCAGGTAGTCGGTGAACAGCTTGCCGGCGAGGCTGGCGAGCGACCCGTAGCCGCCGGGCTCGCGAGTGAACTTCACCAGCAGATGAGGGGGCGCGAGAATGAAAAACAGCTCGGTCATCAGCAGAGCAGCCGCGAGCGAGCCGAAAAACTTGAGCGCAAGATGGCCCGTCGGTCCGGTTTCGACCTGAAGATTCAAGAGCCAAATCACGAACAGGAACAGGACCATGATCGCGCCGGCATAGACGATGATTTGCAAGAAGCCGACCACCACAGCGTCCTCGCCGATGAACAGAATGGCGACGGTCATCAACGTTGCGATCAACGCGAGCAGGGAATGAATCGGGTTGCGCTGGACGACGACGCCAAGGGCGGAGACGATCGCCAACGCGCCGAGAAATATGTAGAGGAACGGCGGCATCACTGGACTCTCCCGGTTGCAACCACGATGAATGCGGTCAGCAGCACGTTGAACAGTCCGAGCGGCACGAGTGCTTTCCATCCCAGGCGCATCAACTGATCGTAGCGGAAACGCGGCAAGGTCCATCGCACCATGCCGAGAAAGATGCACAGCGCGACGACCTTGACGAGGAACGCGACGATGCCCAGCAGCGACACGGCGAGCCCGGGGACGGCAAGAAATGCGCCGCCGGGCAGGTGAAAGCCGTCGCGCATGAGCCACGGCACCTGCCATCCGCCGAAAAAAAACGTCGTCAGCAGCATCGCGACGAGCGCCTGCTCGGCAAAGTCAGTGAGCATGAACACCGCCTGCTTGCCGCCGGAGTATTCGGTGAAATATCCCTGGATAAGTTCGGACTCGCTTTCTGGCAGGTCGAACGGGATGCGCTTGGATTCCGCGGCGCCCGCCACCAGCAGCAGAATGAAGGCGAGCGGCTGGACGAAAATTCCCCATCGCGGCAAAAATCCGAACCACACACCGCCTTGCTCGCGCACGATTTGCTGCAAGTTCAGCGTGCCGAACGCCATGATGACCGACACGATCGCAAGACCCATCGCGAGCTCGTACGAGATCATCTGCGCGGTCGCGCGGATGCCGCCGAGCAGCGCCCAGCGATTGTTCGAGGACCATCCCGCGAGCGCGACGCCGTACACGCCGAGGCCGATCGTCGCGAGCAGATAGAGCGCGCCGGCGTTGAGGTTGGCGGCCTCGAGACCGATGCGATGACCGCCAATCGAAATCGTGTCGCCGAACGGGATCACGACGTAGGTGATCATCACCGGGAAGAGCGCCAGGAACGGCGACAGCGTGTGCAGAAACCTGTCCGCGCCGGCCGGGATGAAATCTTCCTTGGTGAACATTTTGATCGGGTCGGCGATGGTGGTGTTGATGATCCCGAGGTTGGGCATCCCCATGCGCTTGCCGAAACCGGTGATCGTGACGCGATTCGATCCGATTCGGTCCTGGATGAGCGCGCTGCCCTTGCGCTCGAAATAAAGCAGGAACAGCGACAGATTCAATCCGAGCAGGATCATCAGGATCGCTTTGATCGCGCCGGCGATTAGCTCAATTGTCACGGGCGGCGAGCTCGTCGATGAGTTTGAGGGTGCTTTCTTCGGTGAGATTCTCGACGAACGCGTCCTGATTGAGCTGGAGCATCGGCGCGGTCCCGCACGAGGCCAGGCATTCGACCGCGTCAAGCGTGAACTTGCCGTCGGGGGTAGTTTCGCCCACCTCGATTTTCAGGCGGCGCCGGATGCAGTCGACGATTTTCTCGGCACCGCGCAGACGGCACGAAAGATTTGTGCACACGTCGAGCAGGTAGCGGCCGACCGGCTTGCGATGGAACATCGTATAGAACGAGACCACCGCGCGCACGTGCGCGGGCGGCAGTTCCATCAGATGCGCGACGTAGTCCTGCGCCGCGTCGCTTAGCCAGCCGAACTCGCGCTGCGCGATCCACAGCGTCGGCAGCAGCGCGGCCTGGCGCGTCGGGTAGCGGCCGAGCGTTTGGCGATACTCGTCGAGCGCCGTGTCGGAAAACTTGGGTTGCTGGTTTTCGGGCATCGCGGAGTATTACCGAGCCTTCAACATCGAGGTTCTTGAGTTCGCGAATCTAATGATTGCTAGCTAAAATTTCGCAAATCCACCAGAGGCGCAAGCTTCGTCGCTGAATCAGACCGCGAACTTGCGGGGTCCGGCAGAACGGGTTATCTATCGTCGGCGACTTCGAGGCAAGAGGCGTCAGCCGTTTGGATTAGGATGCGTTGGTGAATTCGATCCAAAAGGCGCCTCGAAAAAACTGATGCGATGCGAATTATTGCGGGACAAGCTCACGGCAGGCGGCTAAAGGCGCCGCGCGGCCTGCTCACGCGGCCCACCTCGGCGCGGGCGCGCGAGTCGATCTTCTCGCGGCTCGCGGTGCGGATGGATCTCAGCGGAGTGCGGGTGCTCGACATTTTCGCCGGCAGCGGATCGCTGGGAATCGAATCGCTCTCGCGCGGCGCCGCTCACGTGACGTTCGTGGATTCCTCGCGCGACGCAGCCGCGGCGATTCGCGCCAATCTTGCCGAGCTCGAGCTTTCCGAGCACGCCCGCATCGTCATGTCCGACGTGCGTCGCGCACTCGGCGAACTCGGGCGCTCGCACCAGTCGTTCGACCTGGTCTTCGTTGACGCGCCGTTCAAGGATGACATGAGTGCGGAGGTTCTGGCGCTGCTCGGTGAATTCCAGCTCGTCGCACCCGGCGGATGGGTAGTCGTGGAACAATCGAAACGCGCGCCCGCGGCGCCGTCGGCTCCCCAAGCCCACGAGCGCGCGTTCGTTGCAACCATCGGCGATCACCGGATCGCCTTTTACCGGCGGCCCAATCCGGCGCCGGGGGCGGAGTGATGGTCTGAGGAACATGACCAATAAAAGCAAAGAGCGTTCCCCGCTGATCGCGGTTTACCCCGGCAGCTTCGACCCAATCCACAACGGACACGTTGACGTCATCCGACGGAGCGGCGCGATCTTCGACGAGGTGATCGTCGCGGTCACTTACAATCCGCACAAGGATGCGGCGCTATTTTCGGGCGACGAACGCGTGGAAATGATCCGCGAGGTCATCCGCGACCTCGAGCCGCGCGCCCGCGTGGACAAGTTCAGCGGACTGTCGGTCGACTACGCGGAACGAATTGGCGCCAAGGTGTTGATTCGCTCGCTGCGCGCCGTGACGGATTTCGATTACGAGCTGCAGATGGCGCAGATGAACAAGCAGATGAGCCCGAACGTCGAGACGGTCTTCATGTTCTCCAATCCGCGGCTGTTCTTCAGTTCGTCGCATCTGATCAAGGAAGTCGCGGGGTATGGCAAGCGCCTGCCGGAGCTGGTGCCGGAACTCGTGATCGAGCGGCTGCGCGCAAAGCTCAAAGTCGGTTAGGCGGTTTTTTCAAAACGCCGGGAAAGATACAATCTGTCTTCGTTCGCTGCTGGCAAGAACGGCGCGCGCGTATTTCGAAATCCGGATTTAGAAGATGCTGAAGGTTACGCGGGCCTGGCGATCCTACAGATGTTAACGGCTGAGCGCCGGCGCCGCCTGCTCGCTCTCTTTTAGCGCGCAGATCCTGCGTGACAACCGTTGTCACCAAGATCTGCCATAATGCAAAGCATGACCAGGTTAACCGCTCCCTCCTGCGCACTCACCTCGGATCAAACAAATCCAATCCATCCGAACTCTTCATTCGCCGCCAACTTGACTCGCTGCGATCCTTCGATCGAATCCCTCGACAATTGCGAACCTTCAATGACGCGCACCCACCCAGCAGAAGAGACGGAAGAGAAAGTAAAATTCGCTGATCAGCCGATTTCTCGCTTTAGAACAACGTTTCGCTTGCCTCACGCGAGCTAGCGGGGCTATTTCCATTAAGCAAATGCTGAAGCTCAATCGCAGAATCGCCGCTATCAAACCGTCCGCCACTCTTGCCGCCGACGCTCGCGCAACCGAAATGAAGCTGGCCGGAATCGACGTCGTATCGCTGGGCGCCGGCGAGCCCGATTTCGACACCCCCGAGCGCATCAAGGTGGCCGCCGGCAAAGCGCTGGCCGCGGGCCAGACCAAGTACACGCCGGTGGGCGGGACCGCGGCGCTCAAAAGTGCGATCAAGCTGAAGCTCAAGCGCGACAACAACCTCGACTACGAGCCGAGCGAGATAATCGCGTCGGCCGGATGCAAGCAGGCCGAGGCCAACGTGATCGCCGCGTTGTTCGACGAAGGCGACGAGGTGATCATCCCGACGCCGGCGTGGGTGAGTTTCGCCGCGATGGTTTCGCTGGCGGGCGCCGAGCCGAAGTTCGTGCCGTGCTCCGAACAGTCCGGCTTCCTGCTCGAGCCCGAGGCTTTGCGCCGCGCGATTACGCCGCGCACGCGCGGCATCATGCTCAACTCACCGTCGAATCCGACCGGCGCCGTGTACGGGCCCGAATCGCTCACAGCTATTGCCAGGGTGCTGGTCGACACCGACATCTGGGTGATGTCCGACGACGTTTATGAACACATCGTGTACGACGGGCTCGCGCCGCACATTTTCCATCTTGAGCCGCGGCTCAAGTCGCATGGCATCGTGTTCAACTCGCTGTCGAAAACTTACGCGATGACGGGATGGCGAATCGGATTTGCGGCCGGGCCGAAGGAAGCGATCGCAGCTGCCGGGCGCTTGCAGAGCCAGAACAGCGGCAATCCCAATTCAATCACGCAAGCTGCCGCCATCGAAGCGCTGACCGGTCCGCAGGACGAGCTCAAACCGATGCTCGAGGCGTTCCGCGAACGCAACGCGCTGGTCGTCGAGCGCGTGCGGCGCATCCCGGGTTTCAAGCTGCCCAATGTGCCGCAGGGCGCGTTTTACGCTTTCCCCAACGTGTCGGAGTTGCTCGGCGCCCGGTTTGGCGACCAGAAAATCAGCGACGGCGACGGGCTCGCCGCGTTTCTTCTCGACGAGGCGCACGTCTCGCTGGTCGGCGGCAACGACTTCGGCGCGCCGGATCACGTCAGGCTTTCGTACGCAACTTCGGTGGCAAATCTGAACGAGGCATTCGATCGCATCGAGCGCGCCGTCGCGAAGCTCAAGCGCTAGCGGCGATGGCCGAGCGGGCGGGTTTACGCACCCCTGTGCGGCGGCTGCCGATCGCTGCGGCTGCGCTGCTTGCGATCGTCGCGGCGCTCTCTGTGGGCCAGCGCGTCCGCGCGGCCGCGCACCGTTACGACGCCGTCGATTTCAAAATCTTCTACGGCTGGTGGACCGATTACTCCAGCGGCGGCGATCCGTGGATGGTGCAGCCCTCACCGACGGAGTTGCGGCCGGGTCTGGAGCGTCCGCACGATTGCAACTACCCGCCGTTTTTCGTGGAGATATTTTCGCCGCTCGCGCGGCTCGACCAGAAAACCGCATTCTGGATCTGGGAGGCAGCGCAGATGCTGTGCCTGGTGAGCGCCGTGCTGATGCTGGCGCGCGGCAATGATCCACCGCTCGGCGCGGCGCCGACGATCATCGTGCTTTCGCTGGTGCTGCTGTCGCGGCAGTTCGCGGGCGCGCTGGTCGCCGCCCAGGTCACGCCGATGCTGCTGGGACTGCTGTCCGCGTCATGGTACTGCGCGCGGCGCGAGCGCGCGGCGGCCGCGGGCTTGTGGCTGGCGCTCGCAGCGTTGCTTAAGCTCTATCCCGCCGGCGCTGCCGGATATTTTCTGTTTGGCCGCCGATGGCGTGCGCTGGGCTGGACGGTCGGCTTCTTCGTCGCCGGCGTGCTGCTGACGAATCCCTTGCGATGGATCGAACTGGCGACGCTGGACATCCCGGTTACCTACGGCGTCGTGGCGAAAGCCGAACTCACCGTGCTCGCCTTCGTGCGGAAAATCGTTGCGCACTTCGCCGCTGCGACGATCGGCGCGGAGCCGCTCTTCGCGGTCATGGCAATCACCGCGTTCATCGACCTCGCCCTGCTTGCAATCGCCGCGGCGGCCACGATAACGGGCCGCGAACGTGCCGATCTCGACGGTCTCCGGTTCGGACTGTGGGTCGCGCTTGCGCTTCTGATATCGCCGCTTGCGTGGATCCCCGAGACGCTGTTGCTGCTGCCAGCGTACCTGTTCGGGATGCTCGCCGCGTGGGATGGTTTCCGGCCGCGCGAGGCCACCGGTCAGATTTCGTTGATTGTCGGCGGCGCGATGCTCGCTGCCGGCATCGTGACCGCCCTGATCAAGGCGGTGCCGCATCCCGGATTTCCGGTGTTGCTCGCCGCGTACCTCGGCGCCGCGCTCATATTTCGGGCGCGGATTAAGATGGATTCGCCGCGCGATGAAACCCGGCGGCTGGCGTCCTAGCGCTTGCGCCACGGAGCCGGAAATTCACCGGTCTCAAGCCAGTGAACATAGTCGGCGAGAATCTCCGTGTGATCGAACGCCAGCGGAGCCGGCGGATTGCGCGGATCGCACAGCGTGGCGTTGCTGGCGTCGTCGGCGCCGCGCGGCGTCCCCGACGTGCGCGCGACATAGACTACCGTGATCGTCTGGCCGCGCGGATCCCGATCGGGCCGCGAATAAACTCCGAGCAGCGCGCGAATGGCGACCTCCAACGAGATCTCCTCGCGCGCCTCGCGCAGCGCCGCTTGTTCGACGGTCTCGCCAAAATCGACGAATCCGCCGGGAATTGCCCATCCATGCGGAAAATTCTTACGCTCGATCAAAACAACTTTGTCGCCGATTTCCGCGATTATGTCGGCGGCTATCGGCGGACATTTCGGCCGTGGCATGATGCGATTCTAACATGGCGGTAACTTTATGCAGGTAGCTCGGCTCTACGATTTCGGCGACATCCGCGTCGAGGAAAGCGCGCGGCCGGTGGTCGGCGACGACGACATTCTGATTCGCGCGAGCGCATGCGGCATCTGCTCCGGCGATATCATGCCGTGGTACATCAAGCGCAAGGCGCCGCTCGTGCTTGGCCACGAGCCGGTCGGCGTCGTCGAAGAGACTGGCGCGGCGGTGCGGGGATTCAGGATCGGCGACCGCGTTTTCGTGCACCATCATGCGCCCTGCTTTCAATGCGCGGCGTGCAGGCGCGGCGAATACGTGCAGTGCGCGACCTGGCGCGCGACCAACATCGTGCCGGGCGGGATGGCGGAATTTTTTCTCGTGAGCGCGGCCAATCAGCGCGACACGCTGCGGCTCCCCGACTCGATTGCCGACGCCGACGGCGTGCTCATCGAGCCGGCGGCCTGCGTCGTCAAGTCGCTCAGGCGGTCGGGCCTAAAGGCCGGTGAGTCGATTCTGATCATCGGCCTGGGCATCATGGGCATGATGCACGTGAAGTTGGCGCGGCATCTCGGCGCCGGGACAATCATAGGCGCGGACCTGTTCCACTCGCGCGCCAGCCGCGCGATCGAACTCGGAGCGGATCGCGGAATCGTGGTCGAGGGCGACAACCTGATCGAGCAGGTGCGCGAAATCACCAACGGCGCGATGGCCGACGTGGTGATCGTCGGGCCTGGGACTTCGAAGGCAATCGCCGCGGGCATCGGCGCCGCGGGCAAGGGCGCCACCGTCGTTCAATTCACGGCAACGCCGCCCGACGACGAACTGCTAGTCAAGCCGCACGACCTCTACTTCAACGAGACCCGGCTGGTTCCGAGCTATTCATGCGGACCCGACGAAACGCGCGAGGCGTTGTCGCTGGTCGAGCGCGGCGTGATCAACGCCGCCGAGATGGTGACCCATCGGTTTCCGCTGGCGCAGATCACCGAGGCGTTTACGACCGCGCAAAAGCCCGAGTCGCTGAAAGTAATCGTGACCTTCGCGAGTTGAGCCAGCTCCGCGGCGCCAGCCCGCAAGACGAGCGCGGCGACTGTACGATCAGTCCGGCGGAAAGAGACAAAGTCAAACGAGGGCGGCTGCCGATGCAACCGCCCTCGTGATTATCAAGCCTGCGCGAAATTACGGGGTCGCGGGAGCCGGAGCGGGCGCTGGAGCCGCTGCGCCACTGTCCGGTGCCGGTGCCGCGCCCGCATCAGGTGCTGCTGCACCTTCTGCTGCAGCCGCGTGGTGATGATGGACGTGGTAATGCCTCACGGGACGCTCCGACATCGTCTTCGAGGCGATCGCTTCTGCGCGATCCGCAGCCGCTTTCGCATCGCTGGCCGCCTGCTCTACGCGGCTCGCTGCCGCCTGAGCCTGCGCCGCCGCCGCCGCAGATTTCTGGGCCGCCGCATCGGCGCGAGCCGCAGCCTGATCAGCCTGGTTGGCCGCGTTGACTGCGCGCTGCGCCGGATCCGGCTCGTTCGAGGAACATCCCGCGAGCAACGAAAGGGCCAACACAGCCCCGGCAAGACCGACCAGTTTTGAAGATTTTCTCAGTAACCCTTCCATTTTTTCCTCCTAAGGAATGCGCAGGAGTATTGGTGAGTAGTTCTACGGCTCCTGCATTAAGACCCTAAATTTGTCTCACAAACTCCCCGCCCTATGCAAGCCTTTATGGCGTGAGTTGCTCGCGAGAAAGATCATTCATGGGACTAGCTATACCTATGTTGGCCGCGGCCGGAACGCACTATTAAGATATGATTAAAATGCACAATTGAACCAGGGATGTCGAATTCATTTACATGCACTCAGAGCGCGATAATCAGCCTCATTGCTAATCCTCTCGCGCTCGGCAGAGTTGTGTGTAGCTACTCATTAACACTCTATGATGTGACTATAAGGAAAGCGCGAAAACGACTATTTGAAGCACTTGGCATCTGGTTCCCACCTACTCGCTGTTTTCGTCCCTGCGGGAACCATTCCATCGGCATTCCGTGAGTCACCAGTTCCCGCCAGCGGCTAGAAGTCGTCGCCGTAGTCCTCCATTCCACCCATACCGCCCATTCCTCCCATACCACCACCCATGCCTCCGCCCATTCCACCGCCGCCAGGCATCCCCGCGGACGGCGTCGGCTTTTTCGGCGTTTCGGCGACGGCGGCTTCGGTCGTCAGCATCATCGACGCGGCGCTGGCCGCGTTTTCGAGCGCGGAGCGCACCACCTTGGCGGGATCGACGACGCCCGCCTTGACGAGATCTTCGTAGACTTCAGTTGCGGCATTGAAGCCGAAGTCAGTTTTGCCTTCCAGCACTGCGTTGAGAACGATCT
Source organism: Binataceae bacterium (SeqCode) (assembly GCA_963789715.1). GTDB lineage: Bacteria > Desulfobacterota > Binatia > Binatales > Binataceae > Binatus. The sequence continues at coordinate 206,409 of CAWBLQ010000001.1, forward strand.
CCGGCTCGTGGCCGGCGTTGCGCGCGATCTGCTTGAGCGGTTCCGCCATCGCCACTGCAACGATTCCCGCGCCGGCCTTCTGGTCTTCATTGAGTCTGAGCGAATTCACCGCGGCGATCGCGCGCACCAGCGCGACACCGCCGCCCGGCACGACTCCTTCCTCGACCGCGGCGCGGAGCGCATGGACAGCGTCGTCGACGCGCGCCTTTTTCTCCTTCAGCTCGACCTCGGTCGCCGCACCAACCTTGATAACGGCGACGCCGCCGGTCAGCTTGGCCAGCCGTTCCTGCAGTTTCTCGCGGTCGTAGTCGGAGGTGGTCTCTTCGATCTGGCGGCGGATCAATTCGATGCGCCCCTGGATCTCAGGCTTCTTGCCGGCGCCGCCGATTATCGTCGTGTTGTCCTTGTCGATCAGAACTTTCTTGCACTTGCCGAGCGCGGCGATCTCGATATTCTCGATCTTGGCGCCGAGTTCCTCGGCAATCAGAGTGCCGCCGGTCAGAATCGCCATGTCCTGCAGCATTTCCTTGCGTCGATCGCCGAAACCGGGCGCTTTGACCGCCGCGACTTTGATCGTGCCGCGCAGCTTGTTGACGACCAGCGCGGCCAGCGCCTCGCTCTCGACGTCCTCCGCGATTATCAGGAGTTGGCGTCCGGTCTGCACCACGCTCTCGAGCAGCGGCAGGATTTCGCGCAGGTTCGAAAGTTTCTTTTCGTGGAACAGGATCAGCGGCTCGTCGAGTTCAACCGTCAGCTTGTCGGGATTGGTGACGAAGTACGGCGACAGGTAACCGCGATCGAAGCGCATCCCTTCGACCAGGTCGAGCACGGTCTCCAGGCCGCGCGCCTCTTCGACGGTGATCACGCCTTCCTTGCCGACCTTGTCCATCGCGTCGGCTACGATTTTACCAATTGCGCGATCGCCATTGGCCGATACCGTGGCGACCTGCTCCAGCCGCTCGCGCTCCTTCACCGGCCGCGACATCTCCTTGATGGTGGCGACCGCCTTGACTACCGCGGCGTCGATTCCGCGCCGCAGTTCCATTGCCGGGAATCCCGCCGCCAGCAGCTTGATTCCTTCGCGCACGATGGCGCCCGCCAGCACCGTCGCAGTCGTAGTGCCGTCGCCGGCGACGTCGGAGGTCTTCTGCGCGACCTCGCGAATCAGCTTCGCGCCCATGTTCTCGAAGCGGTTCTCGAGTTCGATTTCCTTGACCACGGTCACGCCGTCCTTGGTCACCGTCGGCGAGCCGAAGCTCCGCTGAATCATGACGTTGCGGCCCTTGGGGCCCAGGGTTACGCGCGCGGCTTCCATCACCAGCGTGGCGCCCCTGACAATTCCGACTCGTGCTCGCTCGTGCAGCTCAACCGTTTTGGCTGGCATGTGAATAAATCTCCGTCGTGCTATCTCGTCCTGGATTCAGTCCGGCAGACCGCCACTACGGCGGTCGTGAGGACCGCTTTGAATTTAAACATCGCGTCGGGCGATGCAAGTGGGCTTGCTCGCAATAACACCGCGTCCGCGCGGATGCCGACTCCTTAAAAGCGTCCCGCCGCGTGCAGCGCATAGAGCGCATCGGCGGTGACCCACTCGTTCATCCTGCCTTTTCCGCTCCCGCCCCAGTCCACGGGAGCAGTGGAGCCGAACCGCGAGCTGGTGTCCATGTCCGGCGATACCCGGTAAAACCGTCCTTCCGCGGCCCAGCCCCCGCGCGGCAGCTCCTTTCGATGTTTTGGAACGCTGCTTTTGGATTCGAACTCCATGTAGAAGGGGCTGCCCAGCCAACAATCGAGAACCTGGGCGCGCATCGGGAGCAGGGACTCATCGCCCGCCGGATAGCCAATTTCGGCCAGCGCCGCCAGCGTCCAGTGCGCGCCTCGCCAGGTGGCATACACAAGGTTATATCAAGCAACTGTTTCGTGAAGAAAACGCAAATTCAGAACGAGTACCTTTATGAAGTTCGCGTGGCGTGCAAGGATGATCGTCGCAGGCTAGCTGGATTTCTGGCGGAGGCTATTCAAGGTGTACCAAATCAACGGGCCATTCACGGGCACGCGGGCACGCGCGGCGGCCGTGGTGACAGCGATAATCTGTGGCGCAATCGCGATGTTGGCTCCCTCGCTCGCGTGGACGGCTGGCAGCTCTGGCCAAGTTCACTCTCAACCTCAGCGGCAAGCTCTTCAACTCGCGGCGGAGCCTGCGGCGCCTGTGGCCCAGGATGATACCGACGACGATGACAAGGACGTTCCGACCGGCCAGGTCGACAAGTACATCAGTGTTTACGAGGCAATGCAGAAGGACCACAACCTGACGGTCGAGCAGGCTGCTTCGCGGCAAGGACTCACGGTTGCGCAGTTCAGAGAGCTCGAGGGGCGAATCGAGCGCGACGACACCCTGCGCGAGCGGGTCCGCAAAGCGCTCCGGCACGCGGCGAATCCCAACGCCACAGACTCATCGGACGACTGAGCGCGAGCAGCGGGCAAGATTAAGCGGTGGCGAAGGGAGAATTCTCCTTTCGCCACCGCTTCAAATGGCTGGTTTCTACCAGGTCTGATCGATTACTTGGTAACCGAAGTCGAGAACGCCGCTTCCAGGCGCGACACTGCGTCATTCGCCCGCCGGACCGCATCTTCCGCATCGCTGGCCGCGGTCTCGGACTGCTGGGCAGCGGTCGCAGCCTGATTGGCCGAAGCCTCCGCCGCATTCGCCGAGGCTTCCGCCTTGCTCGCGTCCGCCTGAGCGCGATCGCTGGCGTTATTGATCGTCTGCATGTTAGGACCGCACGCGGTCATGAGCGCTGTCACGGCCACAACACCAAGCACTTTTACGATTGTCTTCATCCGAGCTTTCCTCCAGTGGTTCAAGTCATCATGCCAGTCCGGTACACTATAGTTAGCATAGGCACTTTAGTGAGGGCTTGGCGAGTAATCCCGGTAATAGTCGCAAAACCGGTTTCCGAACGCAAGGTGATAGTACCAAATGCCGGTTCTGTTCGGAACATCGCGCGCGCTACACGTCACATGGGTTGAATTGAGCGTGATTGACAGACAAAACTTTCAGCGGTTATGGTCGATTGCGAGGAGCCGATGCTGTTGCGGGCTTTCCTTGCCAGGTTTTCCTACATCATTTAACTGAGGTCCGGTTGCCAGATGGCTACGACGATCACGAGCGAATGCATCAACTGCGGAGCATGCGAGCCGGAGTGTCCGAATACGGCGATTTACGCCGGGGGAGTGCCGTGGGAGCTCAACGGCGCGACCAGTCCGGCGATCGCGCAGGACATCTACTACATCGTGCCGTCGAAGTGCACCGAATGCGTCGGCTTCCACGACCATGAGGCGTGCGCCGCGGTATGCCCCGTCGATTGCTGCATCCCGGACCCGGCTAATCTCGAGAGCGAAGGCGTGTTGCTCGCGCGCGCCCGCGAACTGCATCCAGAGACGACGTTCCCCGACGACGCACCGTCTCGTTTTCGCAAAGAGGGCGGCGGAGCAGCAGCACCGGCTGTGGGCGGCGCCGAAGCGGCGACCAATGGCGCGACAGTCGCAGCGCCCAAGCCGGCACCCGCGGCTGCGGCACCCAAGCCTGCGGTAGCGCCCGCTCTCGTCGCAGCGGCGCCGGTGGCGGCGGCGGGACTCGCCATGATGCATCTTCCGAAGGACATCGGTGCGCTGCCCGGCCCGCTTGGCGAGAAACATTTCCCGGGCGAGCTCGACGCTGATTTCGATGCCGTGCTGGCGTCGGTTGACGCGTCGCCGGTTCGCACGGCACCGGTGCCGGTGCAAATCGCGTTTCGGCTTGCGGAGCCCGTGCTGGGCGCGATGCCTGACGGCGTGAAGGCGACCCTCGAGCATGCGGTTGGCAGCACCGGAGGATTCTCGCGAGTTCGCTCGACCGCGCTCAACATGATTCTGAACCTGGTTCTTTATCCGGCTCTGCTGACTGCGTTCGCGGTAGCGGTGCTGGGCGACGGGCTGTTTTCGCAGAGCACCGGCGGATGGATCATGCTCGGCGTGTTGATTGCCGCGGGCGAGGCCGCGTGGCGGCTGCGCGAGGGAGTGATTCACGCCAAGCCCGCCGACGAGTTGACCTATCGCGGATGCTGGTATGGGCTCGCGCTCGCGCCGCTGGGCTCCATCCTCGCGCGCGCGGGAGGCGCGGGCCGCCGCACCGAGCGCAAAGTGGCTTTCGACGGTTTCGAGGGCACCATGCATGAGGACAAAACCGAGCGCGATCGCCGCTACGGGACCGTTTACACCGTCGCCGACTATGCCAACGCTTACCTGGTTCGGCTCGAGATGCCGCGCAAGCTGCCGCCGTCATCGCTCAAGCGGTTGTGGAATCTGCCCGACGAGATGCCCGACTACGATTACAGCATGATGCTCGGCGACAACGTGCTTACGATCAGTGCGAGCGTTCGCGGCGAGACCATCCGCCGACTGTCCTATGTCTCGTCGTCGTTCCCGGCCGATTTCACGACCCGAATCGAGTTCGGCAAGCCGGTGGGCGCGTTCAAGCATCGGATGCGCGACAAGGTGCTCGAGGTCATTGTACTCAAGGCGGACGCGGCGCAGTTTCAACACGCCGCCTGAAAGATTTTCACGAGCTTGGACCGGCGGTAGATCGGCGCGCCGACAACGCAGTTGAGTTTGGTTGAGATGGCGATCCACATTCGGGACGCCACAGATCGCGACCTGCCGCGGATCCTCGAGATCGAGCGGCTCGCCTTTCCCGCCCCCTGGACGCTGGCATCTTTTCAACGTGAGCTGACCCTGCCCTTCTCGCGCATCATGGTCGCGCTCCCGGCCGGCGACGGGCATGGTCGAGAGGGCGGCGACGACGGGACGATTGCCGGCTTTCTCTGCCGATGGCTAATCGCCGACGAATGTCACATCCTCAACATCGCGGTGCATCCTCAGTCGCGCAGACTCGGGTTGGGTACGGTGCTCATAGCCGAAGCTATAAACGAGGCTAAATCAAGCGGCGCAGGTGTGGTTACGCTGGAAGTTCGCCGCTCGAATCTGCCCGCCAGGCAACTCTATCGCAAGTTTGAGTTTGAAGAACGGCGTTTGAGACGGCATTACTACGGTCCCGGAGAAGACGCGATCATCATGGAACTGCGGTTCGACTGATGGCTTTCGGCAACAAATTTTAAACATTGTTCTATCCAGGCTGGCAATCTCAGTTTCTTTTCGATACTGGGGTTACAAATCAGATAATTTTGTGCCATAATGACCTTCACATTCCAGGCTGATCGGATCCGTGATGAACTCCGCAGTTATCAACCGCGTCCGAAATCCAGGGCCTGCCATCGAATGCCACTATCGCGATGAATTTGCCGTTCAAGAAGGGTGAAAAGGTGGTTTATCCCGCCCACGGGGTTGCCGTCATCGAAGACATCCAGATGCGGGTCATCTCCGGGACGGAGCGACGTTTTTACATGCTCCGAATCCTCGGCACCGAGAAGATGACGATCATGATCCCGACTGAGAACGTTGAATCGGTCGGGCTGCGGCGCGTTATCGGAAAAGATATGGTGGAAAAAATCTACCGTATCCTGCGCCAGCGCAAGGTCGAGGTCGACACGCAAACCTGGAACCGCCGCTATCGAGAGTACACCGAGAAGATCAAGACCGGTTCTCCGCTGGAAATCGCCAAGGTGCTTCGCGACCTGCTGGTGCTCAAGAGCGACAAGGAACTGTCGTTCGGCGAGCGCAAGATGCTCGACACGGCGCGATCCTTGCTCGTCAAGGAATTGTCGATCGCCAAGGCGCATCCCGAAGAGAAAATCATGGAAGAGCTGAAAACGATCTTCGCGAACTAGCCGCCGCTATCCATCCAGACGCATGCACAAGGCCGGGACTTTCTCCCGGCCTTTCATTTTGTGGAGCAGGGCGGATTTGTTGAAGGTGAAGATTCGGTGTGCGAATCTCGCTGGCATGGCGAAACAGCGAAAGCGAATTCTTTTGCGCGCGGCAATTCGGTGCGGCCAAAAGTAAATTGACAGTCTCGGCGATCATTGTCGCGGCGGGTGGCGGCGTGCGGCTTGGGTCGGACGTGCCCAAGGCGTTCGTACAGATCGGCGGCCGCACGATGCTCTCGTATTCGCTCGCCGCTGTCGCGCAAGTCAGTTCCTTTGGCGAGCTGATACTAACGGTACCCGAAGGATTCGAGAATGCGGCACGCACCGAAGTCGCGGCGGCGGGGCTTGGCATACCGGTCAAGATTACGCCGGGCGGAACTGAGCGTCAGGATTCGGTTCGGATTGCGCTCGGATTCGCCAGTTCAGAGAGCGAACTGGTCGTCGTACACGACGCGGCGCGTCCGCTGGTGACGCCCGCAATTTTTCAGGCGTGCATCGACGCCGCGGCGCGGGCCGGCGGTGCGATCGCGGCGATACCGGTGGCCGACACTTTGAAGCGCGTCGTGGACAGCGACCGCGCGATCGCGGCTACCGTCGCGCGGGCGGGGCTGTGGCAGGCGCAAACGCCGCAGGCGTTTCGCCGCGAACTGCTGGTCGAGGCGCATCGACGCGCCGTTGCCCAAGGAATCGTCGCGACCGATGACGCGGACCTGGTCGAACGAGCCGGAGTCCGTGTTGAAGTCGTCGAAGGCTCGACCGCGAACATCAAAATCACGACACCGTCCGATCTCGCGATCGTTGAGGCGATCATCGCGGCTCGGACGGCGGGAAAGGGGTAAAGTCATTCGGGCGGGCGCACGGGGGCGCGGTAGATTCGCTCCTGCTCCTGGTTCTCGGGCGGCTGCTCTTTCCTGATCACATCAACTGATACAACGCCGGCGGGCCTTACCCCCTTTGCCGCCCCGCGCCATCGTGTTCGCGCCGCGGACCAGAGAGTCACGCCCAGCCGCAGCATCAGCAGGATCGTGAACATCTGGCAAAGAAAGCCGAACCAATCGTCAGTGCGAGAATACAGCGTGGCACCGGTGCCGAGCGACAGGTCGGCGGTCGCCACGGTGTCTTCGCCGCGCACGGGCTCGCGCGCCGCGATCTGCCGGCCGCGGGAATCGTTGGCCGAGACCACGCCGCCACGCGCCGCGCGTGCGAGTGAGAAGCCCGATTCGACGCCGCGCACGACCGCCATTCGCTGATGAATCAGTTCCGAGCCCGGCCAATCCGACGCCGGCGCCATCACCACGCGCACATCATGCGCTGCAAGTTCGCGCGCTGTGTCCGGAAAATCCAGGTCCTGGGAAATCAGTATTGCGGTGCGTCCCCAGGGCGCGTCGAAGATTGCCGGCTTCGAGCCGGCCTCGTAGTCCGATTCGAGGCTCGGAATCAGATGATGCTTGGCGTAGGACGCCACGATCTTGCCGTCGGGACCGAATACAACCGCAACGTTTCTTTTCGGCGTGCGCCCAATCTGGTTCAGCCCGACCACCAGCCACACCTGCGACATGCTCGCGATTCGCCCGAATCCTTGCACGACATCCCATTCATAGCTCGGGGCGACTCCGACAACCTTCTCGGGCAGGACGACGACCTTGGTACCGCCGCTGGCAACCTGGCGAACCAGTTTCGCGTACAGCGCGACGATGTCCGCGGCGTCGCTCGGGTCGGTGGATTCCGATTGCGGAATCAGGGTATCGCCGGCAACCATCGCGACCCGCATCGCTGGGGTAGTGGGAGTCAGAATCATGCGAATCCACCCCAGCAGAACGGCTGACGCGAAAACGCCGACCGCCAAGATCGCGGGGCCCGTCCAGCCCATGTTCCATCGACGCCGATACCACGCCACCGCCAGTCCCGACGGCAGCAGCGACATTATGAACATCACGCCGCACATGCCGAACCAGGACGCAGTTTGCAGCAGCGGCACGAAATCGACTTGCGAGTAGGCCGGGCTGCCCCATGTGCCGTGCGGAGATTCTCCGGCCAACGTGAAGTAAAAGGCGGTTTCAAAGGTCGGGAAGACCAGCGCGGCGAGCACTCCGGACCAGCGCCTCGTCGCCTCGGCCGCGCACGCCACGAAGGTCGCAAAAACGATTGCGCCCGCCACGTGCGACGCGAACATCGTCGCGAGCGGCACCGCGAAACTCTCGCCGCCCCAGGCCACGAGATTGCCGACGAGATAGGCCATGAATGCAAGCTGCGCCGCCGTTTCGGTTCGGATTTCAGGTGCAACTGCGAGAATGGGCAGGGGCGCCAGCAGCGCGAATGGCCACAGCCCCGGCTCGGACGCTGCAAGGCCGTAGAACAACGCGGTGGCGGCGGCGGCGAGGGCACCCATCGCGAGGCCGCTGGTGGGATCGAACGGCCTGCCCGACGTATTTCGCGCGGCGGAAGACTGAACAGAAAACTGAAGGTCATCCGGCCGCGCCGCGTCGACGATTGGGCGCTCGGCCATGACGGTCAGACTTGATCGCGCGGCGGGCGGCTCGGATTCGCCGGCTCCGGCGCGTTGGCAATGAGGCCTTCGTTGAGCGAGCCGGAGCGAAAGCCCTTCAGATCGATCGCGACGAAGCGAAAGCCGATTGTTTTGAACTCGCGATCGATGGTTTCGCGAAGCGCCGGCTCGAAGATGCGCGCGATCTCGCTTTGCTCAAGCTCAAGCCGCGCGACGTCGCCGTGGTAGCGCACGCGCGCGACCGCAAAGCCCATCGAATGCAGCAACTTCTCGCCCGCCGCGACTTTGCTGAGGCCGTCGGGGGTTATCTCGGTACCGTACGGAAAGCGCGACGAGAGGCACGGCGAGGCCGGGCGGTCCCAGGTCGGCAACCCCATCGCGCGCGACAGCCCGCGTACATCGGCCTTGGTCATTTCGGCTTCGACCAGCGGATGTCGTACGCGTTTCTCGCTGGCCGCCTGCATCCCCGGGCGATAGTCGTGGAGGTCGTCAAGGTTGAGCCCGTCGACTATCTCGTCGATGCCAAGCTCGGCGGCCTTCGCCTCGCAAACCGTGAACAGGTTGTGCTTGCACAGGTAGCATCGGTTGAGCGGATTTGCGGCGTAGCCGGGAATCTCGAGCTCATTGGATTCGACCAGCAGGTGGCGCGCTCCGATCAGGCGCGCCATCGCAAGCGCCGAGTCGCGATCCTCGTCAGGCATCGTCGGCGAAGTGGTCGTCAGCGCGAGCACCGAGTCGCCAATCGCGTCGTGCGCAACTTTCAGCACGAAAGTGGAGTCTACGCCGCCGGAAAACGCCACGATCAGGCTGCGCATCGGCGCAAATATCGCGCGCATCCGTTCCAGCTTCGCGTCCAGCGTTTTCGTTGTCCTCGTGTCCATCGAATCAGCCGTCGTTAAATTCCCTCGGCCTGGAAGAGATCGGTGGTCAGGTATCGCTCGCCGGTGTCGCAGAAAACCGCGACCACGACGTTGCCCTTGCCGAGCCGCCGCGCAATCTGCAGAGCTGCGCAGCAGTTTGCCCCGGATGAGATGCCGACCAGCAGGCCCTCGTCGCGCGCGAGACGGCGCGAGAACAGGGTCGCATCCTCGTCGCTGACCGCGATTATCTCATCGTAAACCTTGGTGTCGAGATTGCTCGGCACGAAGCCGGCGCCGATTCCCTGAATTTTGTGAAAGCCCGGCTCACCGCCCGACAACACCGGCGAGTTTTTCGGCTCGACCGCGACGATCAGCACTTTCTTGTCGAGATGCTCGCGCAGGTAATGGCCCGCGCCGGTGATCGTTCCGCCGGTTCCGACGCCGGAAACGAACGCGTCGATGCGCGGGAACTGCTCGAGCAACTCGGGCCCGGTGCATCGATAGTGGATGTCGGGATTGGCGGCGTTGCTGAATTGCTGCGGCATGAAGTAGCCGGGATTCTCGCGGCACAGTTCCTCGGCCTTCGCGATCGCGCCATGCATCCCGCGCGTGTCCGGCGTCAGCACCAGCTTCGCGCCGTAAGCGACCAGCAGGGAGCGCCGCTCCTCGCTCATCGTGTCGGGCATCGTGAGGATCAGCCTGTAGCCTTTCACGGCAGCGACCAGCGCCAGGCCGATTCCAGTGTTGCCTGAAGTAGGCTCGACGATCGTATCGCCCGGCTTCAGCCGCCCGGATTTCTCGGCCTCCTCAACCATCGCCAGGCAAATCCGATCTTTGACGCTGCCGCCGGGATTGAAATTCTCGAGCTTCGCCCAGATTTCGGCGTCGTCCTTGCCGGGGATGCGGTTGAGCCGGACGACAGGCGTGTTGCCAATAAGTTCAAGAGGCGATTGCGCAACGCTGATAGGCATAGGGGCGATTCTACCCGGAAAATAAGGCCGGTTGCGAATGTCTAGTGGGCGAACGATTTCGGTCTGGGGGCGTTTCCGGGGCAAAAGAATCTTCCCGTAGTGAAACCCGCCGTGGGTTTCACGCTTCCCTGCAGGTCACACCCGTGCAGCCACGGTGGGTTTCACTTTAATTTAAGGTGATAAACTTGTTCGCGATTATGCCTGAGAAAGAGGAGAGCGGCTCGATCAAACGCGCGTTGGTTATTTTTCCGGGGGCGCTTGGGGATCTTGTTTGCTTTTTGCCGGTGCTTAGGGTTATTGCGCGGCCAAATCGCGGGGCTTCGGTTGAGTTGATGGCGCGGTTTGAGTTGGCGCGGCTTGCGGCTGGGAGGACTGTTGTTGCGCATGGGCATTCGATTGACGCTCGCGCGGTTGGTGCATTGTTCGCGGATGAGACGGCGCTCGATGCGCGGCGGTTCTTTGTGGGGTTCGACCACATATACTCGTTCTTTGCTGCTGACGACTCGGGGTTTCGCGCGCGCTTGGCAGCGGCTACCGATGGCGAAGTTTCGTTTTATCCGTTTCGCCCTGGCGGGGAGGGGCACGTCGCGGAGGCTTACTTGCGCGCGATTGAAACTGATGAGACCGCCTGGCCGGCGGATACGCGGCTCGAGCCAACTGCGGATGATTTTGTGGCGGCTGCGCGCGTGCTGGCGGAATCGAAATGCGACAGATCGAGTTTGATCGTGATTTTTCCTGGCAGCGGAAGTCCGGGCAAGAACTGGCCGGCCGTGAAATTCGCGGCGCTCGCATCAATGCTGTCCCTGTCGAAGCGCGCGAGCGTCGTCGTCATTCTGGGGCCGGCGGAAATGGCGCTGGAGCCGATTTTTCGGCAGGCCGGTCTGCCGGTCCTCAAGGAGCTTGATTTGCCGACGGTTGCGGCGATCGCGCGGCTGGCGCTGGCCTTTGTGGGCAACGATTCGGGCGTCGCGCATCTGGCGGCCGCGGTTGGCGGGTCGGGGGTGGCGATTTTCGGGCCGACCGATCCCGCGCGATGGGCTCCGCGTCCGGCGGCGGGCGGACGAATCAGCATTCTCAGGCGCGACCCTATCGATTCGATCGAGGTGGGGGAAGTCGCCCGCGTTTTGGCAAAATTTGTGGAGCAGCGGCAAAAATAATACACTCAATGGCATGATTCATCGGGCAACGGACGAAGGTCGCGCGAGAGAGGGGCTATGAGCTTCTTCAAGACGGCGCTACTGCTGGGTCTGATGACGGGGCTGCTGATGGTGATTGGCGGCCTTATCGGCGGTGCGCACGGGGTGGCGATCTTTTTCGTGATTGCGGCGGCGATGAACTTCTTCAGCTACTGGTTCTCCGACAAGATCGTGCTGCGTGCTTACGGGGCGAAGGAACTCGACGCGTCGTCGGCGCCCGAGCTGTACTCGATCGTCAACGAGCTGGCGCATTCGGCGGGAATCCCGATGCCGCGCCTTTACCTGATCGATTCCGACACGCCCAACGCGTTTGCCACCGGCCGCAACGTGCATCATGCGGCAGTGGCGGTGACGCGCGGGATCATGCGAATCTGTACGCGCGACGAGTTGAAGGGCGTCATCGGCCATGAGCTGTCGCATGTGACCAATCACGACATCCTGACCAGCTCGATCGCGGCGACAATGGCCGGCGCGGTGATGATGATCGGATCGATGATACGATGGGGCGCGATATTCGGACTTGGCAATCGCGACGACGAGGAAGGCGGAATCGCGGGACTGCTGATCGCGGGCATTTTGGCGCCGATCGCGGCAACCCTGATCCAGCTTGCGATTTCGCGCACGCGCGAATACCAGGCCGACGCGAGCGGGGCCAAGCTCACGCACAATCCGTTGTACCTGGCCAGCGCGCTGCGAAAGCTCGAGGCCGCCAACGAGCGGATGCCGCTGGACGCCAGCCCCGCGACGGCTCATCTGTTTATTGTGAATCCGCTGAGCGCGGCGGGAATCTCGCGGCTGTTCTCGACCCATCCGCCGATCGAGGAGCGAATCCATCGGCTGGAGCAGATGGCGTCGTCGCCGCAGATCGGACAAGGGTGACAGGGACTGCGATGGAAGATGCCGAAGACAAGCGCGGCTTCAAGGTCCAGGACCGGCGGCGGTTCTCCGCAGAAGGCGAGGCGAAACCCGGCGCCGACGCGCCGTCGGAGAACGTCGAGGCGATAGAGATAAAATCCCGTCCGGCCGCGTCGGGGGCGGAGCCGGGCGCGAAGCCTCAAGCGGCGGCTGCGCAGCCGGCGGCGAGCGGCCAAGCAAGCGAACCGCCGCCCGAGCTGACGTTTGCGGCGTTTCTCTGGAGCCTGTCGGAGCAGGCTCTAGCGGCGTTGGGCGAAGTAGCGGACCCGATGAGCGGCAAAGTTTCGCGCGACCTGACGATGGCGCAGCAGATGATCGATATCATCATAATGTTGCGCGACAAGACGCGGGGAAATCTCGATCCCCACGAACAGGCGTTGCTCAAAGAGATTCTTTCCAGTCTGCAAATGAAGTACGTTGAACTGGCGAGACAGCCGGGCCGTTGAGCGGCAGTCTTCGCTTAATCAGACATGACGAATATGTTGTCTCGACCTATCGCCCTTTTCGGCGTCGCGACTCTGGCCGCGACCTTTACCCTGATGACCGGTGGCCGCGCGGCACGCGCGGCGGAGGCCACGGCGCCTGCGCCCGCGCACTTCTGGACCGAGCAGGCAGACCCGGCGCACGCCGCGAAAGCGCAGTCGATGCCGGATTTCGTCGAGCTGGCGGCCAAGCTGAGCCCGGCCGTCGTGAACATCTCGACCGACGAGCCCGATGAACCCGCCGAAGGTGCGGAGCAATCGCCTGAAGACTCTCCGCATGGCGATCCTGCCGATCCGCACTCGCACAGTCCGTTCGAGGAATTCGGCGGGCCGCAGCATTCCAAGGCGCTGGGATCGGGCTTCATCATAACCAAGGACGGTTACATCCTGACCAACGAGCACGTGGTCGAGAATCCGGGCACGGTGACGGTGACTTTGCAGGACGGGCACAACTACGTCGCGAAGATTGTCGGGCATGACGAGAAGAGCGATATCGCGCTGCTGAAGATCGACGTGAAGCACGACCTGGCGGTCGCGCCGCTGGGCAACTCGGACGACTTGAGAGTCGGCGAATGGGTGATGGCGATCGGGAACCCGTTCGGGTTCGATCACTCGGTGACGGCTGGAATAGTCAGCGCCAAGGGCCGCTTCATCCCGGGAAACTACGAGGACTTCATCCAGACCGACGCATCGATAAATCCAGGCAACTCGGGCGGTCCACTGATCGATCTGCGCGGCAACGTGATCGGAGTGAACTGCGCGATTTACACACACACCGGCTCGAGCATGGGAATCGGCTTCGCGGTTCCGATCGACCTGGTCAAGGAAGAGTTGCCGCAGCTGAAGAGCTCGGGCAAGGTCGTGCGCGGATGGCTCGGCGTATACATCCAGAAGGTGACGCCGGAGCTGGCGGAGTCGCTGGGGCTGGCGGATTCGCGCGGCGCGCTGGTGGCGAAGGTGCTCGAGGACGGACCGGCCAAGGCGGCGGGTGTCAAGCGCGGCGACGTGATCGTCGCATTCGACAACCAGCCGGTGGACGACTCGCGCGAACTCCCGCTGCTGGTTGGGCGCAGCGACCTTGGCCATAAAGGGGTTCTCAAGGTGATTCGCGACAAGCAGACGATCGATCTGCCGGTCACGATCACGGAGTCGCGAGAGCCCGAAATCGTGGCGTCTGAAGAAAAATCGGAAAAGCCCGACCTCGGCGCCGTGTCGCCGTTCGGTCTTCACGTAAAAGACCTGAGTCCCGACCTGGCCAAGGAGCTCGGCGTCGATAGTCCGAGCGGCGTCGTGATTTCATCGGTGCAGCCCGGCAGCCGCGCCGACGAGGCGGGGCTTCGCGCGCGCGACGTGATCCTCGAAGTCAATCGCGCGGCGGTCAAGAACGTCGACGCGTATCAGACCGCGTTGAAGACGAGCGCCGCCGGCAAGATCGTCCTGCTGCTCGTGAGGCGCGGCGACGCGACCATCTACGTAACCGTCAAACCGGAGGCCTGAGCCGGGGACGCATTTCCGATGTCCCCGAAACGAATTCTGAAATTCGCGCTGATCGGCGTGGGCGCGCTGATATTGTTCGCGATCCCACCGACGGTGTGGCTGTTCTTCAGCTACTACCATCAGCTCGAGAATGAAGTTGTCGCGCGGTTCTCGGGACCGCGTTGGAACATCCCGTCGCGCATATTTTCCGACTCGGTGCTGATCTATCCGGGGCAGGATCTGAAGGACCTGGGTTTCTTCGAGCGTCTCGCGCGGCTGAATTACCATCCGGTGGACCCCGGCAAGGTCGCCAGCCGGGGCGAGTACAGCTTTGACCGCAAGCGCGGCAGGCTCGACATCTTTCTGCACAGCTTCGCATATCCGTACGGAAATTTTGGCGGCGAATTCGTCGCGCTCAATCTGAAGGGAGATACGATCGACTCGATGAGCGATCCGGTGACGCATAAACCGATCTTCTCGATCGAGCTGGAACCCGAACTGATCAGTGGCATCTTCGAAGGTGAATGGGAGCAGCGGCGCCTGGTGCGGCTGAGCCAGATTCCGCCGACAATGATCAACGCGATCCTGGCCGCCGAGGACCATCGATTCTACGAGCATCACGGCGTTGACATCGTGCGCACGGTCAAGGCCGCGTGGATCGATTTCACCTCGGGGCACGTGCGCCAGGGCGGATCGACCCTGACCCAGCAACTGATGAAGAACTTTTTCCTGACGCGCGAGCGAAGCTACCGGCGCAAAGTCAAGGAAGCGATGATGGCATATATCGCGGAGCGCGATTACTCGAAGGATGAAATCCTGGAGAACTATATTAACGATATCTACTTGGGCCAGCGCGGGCAGGAAGGCATATACGGAGTCTGGGAAGCGTCTGAGTACTACTTCTCGAAGGAGCCGCGCGATCTGACTATTGGCGAAATGGCTACTATCGCCGGGCTGATCAGTTCGCCCAACCGGCTCAATCCGCTGCACCATCCCGACGCCGCGCGCCCGCGCCGTGACGAAGTGCTGGCCGCGATGCTCGAGGACGGTTACATCGGCAAGAACGCCTACGACGCGGCGGTGAGCGAGCCGCTGCGGGCGCGGGAAGTTTACGCCGAGGGCAACGACGCGCCGTACTTCGTCGATTACGTCAAGAAAGAGCTGGCGGAGCGCTATCCGCCGCAAGTGCTGAGCGGCGAGGGTTTGCGCATCTTCACGTCACTCGACGTGCACATGGAAAAGCTGGCCGAGGCGGCGATCGCGCACAATCTCGCCGACCTGGAAGCCAAGCATCCGAAGCTGGCGCGTCGCGAGATCAAGGAACGCCTCGAGTCGTGTCTGGTTGCGCTCGAGCCGCAGAGCGGCAAGATTCGCGCGATGGCCGGCGGGCGCGACTACCGCTCGAGCCAGTTCAATCGCATTACTCAATCCAAACGTCAGCCGGGGTCGGTGTTCAAGCCGGTGACATACCTCGCGGCCTTCGACGAGACACTGTCGGGCGGCGCGGAGAAGTTTCTGCCGACTACCTATATCGAGGACGCGCCGTTCACCTGGCAGTACGGCGACATGAGCTGGACGCCGAATAACTATCGCGACCGCTTCTTCGGACACGTCACGCTCGAGTTTGCGCTCGGCGAGTCGCTCAACTCCGCGACGGCGCGGCTGGCGAACAGCGTCGGGCTGGATCGGATCCGCGCGATGGCGGCCAAGCTCGGGTTCGGCGACCTGCCGCAATACCCGTCGATCGTGCTCGGCGGAATCGAAGTCTCGCCGATGCAGGTGGCGCGGGCGTACGCGGTAATCGCCAACGACGGCATGGAAATCCAGCCCTATGCGGTTACGGCGGTGGTCGATGAAAACAACAAGGTGATCGAGGGCCATGAACTTACCGCGGAGCAGGTTATCTCGCCGCAGCTCGCGTACATGATGCAGTTCATGCTCGAAAACGTGATCAATCACGGCACCGGCGCGGGCGCGCGCGCGATGGGATTCACGCGGCCGGCGGCGGGCAAGACGGGAACCACCAACGACGCCAAGGACGCGTGGTTCGCGGGCTTTACGCCGAACCTGCTGGCAGTGGTCTGGACGGGTTTCGATCAAAAGGAAGAGCTGGGGCTGACCGGCGCGCAAGCTTCGCTGCCGGCGTGGGTGGCGTTTATGAAAGCGGCGACCGCATCGCGTCCGCCGCTCGATTTCACCGCGCCGCCGGGAATCGTCGAGGTGAATGTCGATCCGACGACGGGATATAAAGCGACGCCCTATTGCCCGGTGACGATGATGGGCGTGTACCCGGAAGGGATGGCGCCAACTCAGGACTGCCCGTATCATAAGTCGGCAACCTCGTTGACGGCGGTCGACCACAAAGTGCCCGAGGAGCCGAATCCCGTAGCCGATCCCAACGACTAGTCCGATGATGCGACTCGGCCCATTCGCTTATTTTATTTTTCTGCCGATGCTGCCGATTTCCGCGAGCGCATCGCAGCGCCAGCCGACGCAGGTCGCGGAGCTGCAAGAGGAATCGATCCCGGCGCAGGACCTCGCGGCGCCGGCGAGTCCCGCCGCGGCGCAATCTCCCGCGGCAAACACGAATCGCAATCCCGACACGAATCCCGACTCCGGCCAATGGATCGCGGTGCCTGCCGGGAAGGCGACGGCCGCGGAAGAGGAAGATGAGGAAGAGGCGCCGGCCGCCAACGCGACGCCATCCGCTGCGCAGCCGGCCGCCTCAGAATCGCCGGCCGACATCGCGCCCGCGATCGACGTCGGCTCGATCGCGACAACGCCGCAAATCAGCGACGCGTCGCTGGCGCCGCTGATCGATACCGCGCCAACTCCGGCCCGCGCCGCGTCTTTGAGAATCACCGAACAGCAGCGCGTCGAACTCGAGCAGGGCCACATTGACGGCGCGATTCGCGAGCTGGCGCACGCGATCTCGATCGACCCGAGCAACTCGTACGCGTACTTCTACCTGGGCCGCGCGTACGTCGCGCGTCGGGATTATGGGCAAGCGGAGACGTTTTTCAAGCGCGCGGAAATCGGGCTCGCGTCGAATTCGGCGTGGCTCGGCGAAACCTACGCGTTCGAAGGACTGAGTCTCGAGCAGGCGGGAAAATCCGCCGAGGCGGCGGCCGCCTATCAGAAGGCGCTCGCGGCGAGTCCGGGCAACCTGACGGCGCGGGTCGGCGTCACGCGCGTCTCGGCGTTCGTGCCGGCCGCTCCGGGGGCGGCGGCGCCAGCCGGGGATCTCGATCAGCCCGCGCCCTCAGAGCCGGACGCTCCGCCGCCGCCGGAAGAAGCGCCGGCGCTGCCGCCGCCGAAGTCAGCGCCGCCGGCATCGGATTGAACGGACGATCATTTAACGTGAAACCCCTCCTGGGTTTCACACTTCCCTGGGCAGGGGTGGCCCCTGCACCCAGTATCAGCAAAAGATGCGGGACTTCGTCCCTGTTAGAGTTAGTAGGGGAGAGTGTCATTCTGAGCTAAACTTGCTGAGCTAACTGGCTGTGCTGATACTTGGCATTGAATCTTCGTGCGACGACGCGGCGGCCGCGGTGCTGGAAACCAGCGTACCGGGTGTCGCCGACATTCGCTCGAGCACGGTCGCCAACCAGGACGACATCCATCGTGCGTACGGCGGAATCGTGCCGGAGCTCGCGTCGCGGAATCACGTCGTGACGATCGGGCCGGTGATCGAGCGGGCGCTCGCTGTGGCACGATGCAAATTGGCGGACGTCGATGGAATCGCAGTCACGCGGGGGCCGGGGCTGGTGGGCTCGCTGCTGGTCGGGCTGATGTTCGCCAAGGGTCTGGCGCAGGCGAGCGGCGTCGCGATGGTCGGCGTGAATCATATCGAGGGCCATCTGCTGGCGCCGCTAATCGAAAATCGAATTGCGATGCCGTACCTGGCGCTGGTCGTGTCGGGCGGTCACACCGCGCTCTTCGCGGTCGAGGATTTCGGGCGCTACCGGCGTATCGGGCGCACGCGCGACGACGCGGCCGGCGAGGCGTTCGACAAAGTCGCCAAGCTGATGGGGCTGGGCTATCCGGGCGGCCGCGCGATCGACGAGATGTCGCGGCGCGGCAACCGCAAACGGGTGCGAATCCCGCGCGCTCGCGTCAAAGGCGCGCCGCTGGATTTCAGTTTCAGCGGGGTGAAGACGGCGGTCGCGACGATGCTGGCCAGCGCGGACGGTCGCTCGGAGCGGACCGAGGATTTGGCGGCGAGCTTTCAGGAAGCCGTCGTCGACATGCTGGTGGCGCCGACTCTCGCAGCGGCGCGCGAAATGGGTGCGGACACGATCGCGCTGACGGGCGGGGTCGCGGCAAATTCGAGATTGCGCGACCGGCTGGGCGAGGCGGCGGCGGCGGATGGGCGACGGCTGGTCGCACCGGCGCTCAAATACTGCACCGACAACGCGGCGATGATCGCGCTCGCGGGCAGCTACCGTCTGATGCGCGGCGAGCGCGAGCCTTTGAGTATCGACGCGGAAGCCAATCTCGCGCTGTGAATTCGGAGCCGATGACGATTGCAGGAAAATCACGCGGTATCGATGAGACGCCGGGGCGTCCGGCGCGGGCGCTCGTGCGAGCGGGGGTGCGGCCGGCAAAGTCGCGCGGCCAGAATTTTTTGACCAGTGGCGGGGTCGCGGACCGAATCGTCGCGGCGGCGGAGCTTGGCGAAGCGGACGCGGTGGTCGAGATAGGGCCCGGCCTCGGCATCCTGACGGAGAAAATCGCGGCGAGGCCGCGACGATCGCTGACGCTGGTCGAGGTCGATGCACGTCTCGCGGCCCGGCTCCAGGAGCGCTTCGCAGACGACGCGAGCGTTCGCGTGATCAACGCGGATTTTCTCGAAGTCGATTTCGCGGCGCTCGCCGCCGGACCACGGGTCAAGATAATCGGTAATCTTCCGTTCAACGCCGCGGCTGCGATTCTGCGGATGCTGTGCGACAACTCGCGCGCGATTTCGAGAATGGTCCTGATGTTTCAGCGCGAAGTCGCCGCACGGATTCGCGCGGTGCCCGGCGACGATGCGTACGGCGCGCTCAGCGTATACACCGCGCTGTACTGGAGGATCGAGCTGCATTTCAGCGTCGCCGCCGGCAGCTTCCATCCACGGCCGAAGGTCGATGCCGAAGTTCTCGCCTTCGCTCCGTGCGCGACGCCGACGTTTGCGGCCGACAATGAAAACGAACGCGACGTGCTCGAAACCGTGCGCGCGTCTTTCTTCGCGCCGCGCAAGACGATTCGCAACGCGCTCAGCCATTCGCTTGGAATCGACAACTCGCGGATCGAGCGGGCGCTCGAACGCGCCGCGATCGAGCCGGGCACACGCGCCGAGACGCTCGGCGTTCCCGATTTTCTGAGACTCGCGCACGCGCTGCGCGTCGAGCTGGCCGGGATGGTCGTGGCGCGCGATGCCTGAACTGCCGGAAGTCGAGTCGCTGCGCCGGATACTGGTCCGCACGGCGGTCGGCAGAACGATCGTGAGCGTTCGAATCGGCGAGCCGCGGTTGCGCCGCCGCGTCAGCGCGGACTTTGCCACGGCGATCGCGGGGCGGCGAATCGTGAAGTTGTCGCGCCGCGCGAAATATCTGATCTTCGAGCTCGACAGCGACGACGCGATGCTGGTGCATCTCGGGATGTCCGGCAGCTTGACCCATCGCGACGCCGGTTTTTGCGCCGACGACTTCGATCCGCGCCACGACCATCTCGAATTCTCGCTCGACGACGCGTCGCGCCTGGTCTACAACGATCCACGCCGCTTCGGCATGGTCCGTCTGGTCGGGCGCGGCGCGCTGGCTTCCACGGCGGAGCTGAAGGATCTCGGGCCCGAACCGTTGGCTCGCGAATTCAACGCCGATTATCTTGCCGCGCGGGCTCGCGGCCGGACGGCGGCGATCAAGAACCTGATAATGGATCAACGGATCGTCGCCGGCATCGGCAATATCTACGCAGCGGAGATTCTTTTCCTCGCGGGCGTGCGTCCCACGCGGCGGGCCGGCCGCGTGACGCGAATCGAGATCGAAAGGATTGCGGCGGCGGTGCCGGCGATCCTGCGCGCCGCGATTGGCAGCAACGGCACCACCTTTCGCAGTTACCGCGATTCGCGCGGACAGCCCGGGCGCTTTGCCGCGCGCTTGCGCGTGTACGGCCGCGAGGGAGAACCGTGCTACACATGCTCGACGCCGATCAAAAACGTAGTCGTGGGCCAGCGCGCGAGCTTCTATTGTCCGAAATGCCAGCGCTGATCCGGCTCGAAGACGCATTACGATTCATGACGCAGCGACTCAATTTAGTAGTGCGATTTTGTACCGCGATCGCATTCGCCGCCGCGACGATCGCGCTGCCGCCTGTCGCGGGCGCGTCATTCGCGCAGACTGCGCCGCAAATCGACTGGAACAAGATCAATTCTGAAGCTCTCGACTACTTCCGCACTTACCTGCGCTTCGATACGACCAATCCGCCGAGCAATACCGCCGCCGCGATCGCCTACCTCAAAGCGATTCTCAACAAGGACGGAATCGTCACGCAGACGTTCGAGAGCAAGCCCGGGATGGTGACCCTCGTCGCGCGCATCGCGGGACCCGCGGGCGTGAAGCCGCTGCTGCTGATGTCGCACGCCGACGTCGTGCCCGCGGTGGGAGCCAACTGGACGCATCATCCGTTCGACGCCGACGTCGGCGGCGGCTACGTGTGGGCGCGCGGCGCGATCGACAACAAGGCGCACGGGATCATGGCGCTGATGACGATGCTCGCGCTCAAGCGCAACGGGGTGGCGCTCAGGCGCGGGGTCGAGATGATGGTGAATCCCGACGAGGAAGCGGGGGGCGAGAACGGGGCGGACTGGATGGTGAAAAATCATTGGGACGCGATCGACCCTGCGTTCGCGTTCAATGAGGGTGGTGAAGGCGCGCCGGACTGGCTCGGCGTCGCGGGCATCACGTTCCTGGTCGCGGTTTCGGAGAAGCGGGTGAACTGGCTTCATCTAAGCGTCCGCGGCAAGGGCGGACACGGATCGGTGCCGAAGCCGGACAACCCGAACCTGATCCTGATCAACGCGCTGCATCGGCTGCTCGAAAATCAGCCGCCGATTCGAATCACGCAAATCTTCGCCGACGCGATGGAGTCGATCGCGCCGCTCGAGCCGTTTCCAGCCTCGTTCGAACTCGCGCATCTCGAATGGCCTGGGATGGCTCAGGTGGCGGCGGGGGGCGTGCTCGGCCCGTACAGTATCCAGGCTCTGATGCGCGATACGATTTCGCTGACGATGCTCAACGCGGGATTCAAGGTGAACGTCGTGCCGACGGTCGCCGAGGCGGGGCTGGATTGCCGGCTGCTGCCGGGCACCGACGCCGACGCGTTTCTGAAGCGTCTTCGCGAGGAGCTCGGCGCCGGCGACTTCACGATCGACTATATACAGCGGCCTGATGACGCTCCGCCGTCGCCGTCTTCGGGCGAGGCGTGGGATGCGATCAAACGCGTCGTCGCGAGTGACTTCAAAGGCGCGATCGTCGTGCCCTGGATGACCACCGGCGGCACCGACTCGCGCGTGCTCCGAGCCAAGAGCGTGCCGTCCTACGGATTCGTCCCGGTGATCCTGGACAATGGAGAAATTTCGCGCATCCACGGCGACGACGAACGGCTGTCGGTCGAGAATCTGAATCGCGGCATCAAGGCCACGTACGATTTGACGATCGATCTATGCGCCGCGCGCCGTTGATGGCGCGTATGTTATGGTGACGCGATGACCCTCGACCTGCCTATCGGGATCGGCGCGGCGATCGCTTTCATCTTCGGCGCGAGCGTCGCCAGTTTCGTCTGCACGGTTGCCTACCGGCTGCCGCGGGAGCTTTCGATCGTCTCGCCGCGTTCGTATTGCGAGAGTTGCGAGCGCGCGATTCCGTGGTGGGCGAACATTCCGATTCTGGCCTACCTTGGACTGCGCGGGCGCTGTGTGATGTGCGGCGCGCCGATTCCGTTCCGCCATTTCCTGGCCGAGTTCGGACTCGCCATCGCAGCGCTCTATCTCTACTTCGCCTTCCCGGTTCCCGACGCGATCGCGCGCTTCGTGCTGTGCGCGGCGCTGTGGGTCGTCGCGATCATCGACTACGACTGGCGGCTGATTCCGAACATCATTACGTGGCCCGGAACGATCGTGGGATTTATCGCCGCGTCGCTGATGATGCCGGAGGTCGGCTGGAAGAGCTCGCTGATTGGAATCGTCGTGGGCGGCGGCGTGCTGTTCGGCACCGGCTATTTCTATCAGCTGGTGCGCGGGCGCGAAGGCGTCGGACTGGGCGACGTATGGCTGCTCGGGATGGTCGGCGGATTTCTCGGCTGGCCGGGGGTTCTCTTCACAATGTTTTTCGGTTCGGTGATCGGCGCAATCGGCGGAATCGCGTTCGCACTGACAAGCGGCGGTTCCCGAGCGCCCGCCCCTCTCGGCGAGCCGGCGACCGATCCGGAGGAAGCCGACGTCTCGATTCTGCGCACCGAAGTTCCGTTCGGTCCGTACCTGGCGCTGGCCGCCGGTGTGTATGCGCTCTTTCAGCCGCAACTCACGCACTGGTATCTTGGCGGGTAGGAACCTGCGCGGCGTTCGATCCAGCAAACGATGGCAGCGGGAGTATTCATCACGCTCGAAGGCGTCGAAGGGAGCGGCAAGACGACGCAGGCCGCGATTCTCGGCGACGCGATCCGGAAAAACGGCCGGCGCGTGACGGTCACCCATGAGCCGGGCGGCACGCGCGCCGGCGAAACGATTCGCGCGATTTTTCTCGATCCCGCGGTCTCGCTCGACGTAGCCGCGGAACTGCTGCTCGTGCTGGCCGATCGCGCGCAGCATGTTCGCGAAAAACTCCGGCCCGCGCTGGCCGTCGGCGAAATCGTGATCTCCGATCGCTACTCCGATTCCACCACCGCCTACCAGGGTCACGGCCGCGGGTTCGATCTCAAGCTGCTCGGCGAACTGAACCGGCTCGCCAGCGACGACGTGACGCCCGACCTGACTATCGTCCTCGATCTGCCGGTCGAGACTGGCCTCGAGCGCACGCGCGCGCGTGCGAAAGACACCGGCCGCGGCTCCGACCGCTTCGAGGGCGAACGGGCAGAGTTCCATCGCAAGGTGCGCGACGGATTTCTCGCGATCGCGAGGGCCGAGCCGGCGCGCGTCGTCGTCGTCGACGCCGACCGCCCGGTAGCGGCAGTCACCGCCGATATCAAACGGGCCGTGGACGAGCTGCTCGCGCGCCGATGATCGAATCGCGATGCCGATAACTTCGATTTTGGGACATCGCGAAATCGCGACGCGGCTGCTTGCCGAGATTCGGAGCCGGCCGTCGCATGCCTACCTGTTCGCCGGCCCGCGCGGCGTCGGCAAGGCGCTGGTCGCGACCAGCCTCGTGCACGCGGTGATGTGCGAGCGAGCGCCCGGCGAGAATTTCTGCTGCACTCCTGCGCGATGTCCCGTGCGCATCGCACCGCAGACCGAACGCACGCGCGCGCGCGCCGGCGACGCCGACGCGCCGCGATGCGATTGCTGTTCCGCGTGCGTGCAAATCGCGACGGGCGTGCGTCCGGATTTCAACTACGTGTCGCGTCCGGCCGGCCGCACCGAAGTTCTGATCGACCAGGTCCGCGAACTGATTGCGCGGCTTGGAATCCGGCCGTCGCGAGCGCCGGTGCGCATGGCGATTATCGACGACGCCGAAGCGCTGGGCGATCCCGCGCAGAACGCGCTGCTTAAGACGCTCGAAGAGCCGCCCGGCCACGCGATTATCATCATGGTGACGGCCAGCGAGCGCGCTCTGCTCGACACCGTCCGATCGCGCATGCGTACGGTGAGATTTCCGGCGCTGCAGGCTGCCGAGCTCGAGGCGATACTTGCCGCCCATGGCGTCGCCGATAAAGCCCGCGCCAGTGCGCTTGCGTTGCTGGCGCGCGGCAGCGCGGCGAATGCGATCGCGCTGGCCGACGGCGAGCAACCGCCGATGAAGGAGCTGCTGGACGCGCTGAGCGCTGCAAGATCGATCGATTTTGCGCGCGCGCAGTCCCTCGCCCAGGAATTTTTTGCCAATCGCGACGCCGCCGCCGGCAATTTCGAGCTGCTCGCCAGACTGCTCGAAGAAATACTATGCTACAAACTGCTGAAGACCGATTTCGTGGCGTTTCCACCCGAGTCGCGGGCCAAGCTGGCGAGCCTGGCGGACAGCGTGGGAGTCGATGCGGTCGTGAAGTGTATCGAAGCGGCAGTGCGCGCCACCGAAGCGGTCGAATCGAACGCCAATCCGCGGATGCAGGCCGAGAATTGGTGGACGATAGCCGGTCATGCGATGCGGGGTGAGTAGATAGTGGCAGACATCGATCCGTTTGAAGGCGCGCCGCCGTCGCCGAAAATCGTCGCCGTCAGTCTGCAGCAGACCGGCCATCTGTACAATTTCCTGGCCGGCGATCGGGAGCTGCGGCGCGGCGAACGGGTCCTGGTCGAGAGCGAAGCCGGCACGCGCGTCGGCACCGTCGAGATCGAGCCGCACGAGCCCGCGCAAACGATCGATCTTTCGGCGCTGCGTCCAATCATCCGCATTGCTTCGGACAGCGACTTCCACGTCGAGCAGGAAAATCTCTCGCGCGAGGCGCATGCGCGCCGCCTGTGCGTCGAGCGTATCCGCGAGCGGCGCATCCAGATGAAGCTGGTGAGCGCCGACTACACCGTCGACTCGCGCAAGGTCACTTTCTATTTCGTGGCCGAGGGCCGCGTCGATTTCCGCGACCTGGTCCGCGATCTCGCCAACACGCTGCGCGTGCGGGTGGAGATGAAACAGATTGGCGCGCGCGACGAGACCAAGGTCACGGGCGGGCTGGGTCCGTGCGGACGCGAGCTATGCTGCTCGAGCTGGCTGCGCGACTTCGAAGCGGTGACGGTCAAGATGGCGCGGGAGCAGGGGCTGGCGCTCAATCCGTCGCGGCTGGCCGGGATGTGCGGGCGGCTGAAATGCTGCCTGCGCTACGAATACGCCACTTACGTCGAACTCAAGCGCGCGCTGCCAAACCTCGGCAAGCGCGTGCAATGCGTCAAGGGCGACGGCAAAGTGGTCCGCCAGAACATCCTTAAGCAGACGGTGCTGATTCAGCGCGAAGAAGACGGCGGCGTCGTCGAAGTAACGCTCGAAGACCTGGTCGCGTCGCGCCCGCAGTAGACGCGCGGCATTCGTGCGCGCGCGGCTGACTTCGCGGCTGCGATGCGCGATGATAGCGCCGATGTCCAGGACGAAGGACAACAATCCCTCGCGGGGCGAGCTGGTTCGCCTGACGGCGCGGTGCAAGGCTGCGGGTTGAGCCGGTAAGCTCGGTCCGGCGGACCTCGCCGCAGTCCTCGCGCGGCTCGAATTGCCGAGCCATCCTGATTTGCTCGTCGGAATCTCCACGGGCGACGACGCCGGAGTGTTCCGTCTTTCCGACGATCTCGCAATCGTGAACACGGTCGATTTTTTCACGCCGGTGGTGGACGATCCATTCACCTACGGGCAGATCTCGGCCGCCAACGCGCTTTCGGACGTCTATGCGATGGGTGGAGTGCCGCGCACCGCGCTCAACATCGTATGCTGGCCGCAAACCGGTCTGCCCGGCGCGATGCTCGCCGAGATTCTCGGCGGCGCGGCTGACAAGGCGCGCGAGGCTGGCGTCGTAATCGTCGGCGGTCACACCGTCGCCGACGAAGAAGTGAAATTTGGCATGGCGATCACCGGTGTGATCGATCCGCGGCGAATCGTGCGCAACGTCGGCGCGCAAGCCGGCGACGCACTCGTCCTCACCAAGGCGCTCGGCACCGGAATCCTGATGACCGCATTCAAGCGCGACGCATTGGGCGACGAGGCTTATCAGGCCGCGGTCGCCTCGATGACGCAACTCAACGCGGCGGCCGCGTCCGCGATGCTGAAATACGACGTTCACGCCGCCACCGACATCACAGGCTTCGGCCTGGCCGGTCATGCACTCAAGATGGCCGAGGGTAGCGGCGTTACGATCGTGTTTGAGGAATCCGATCTTCCGCTCCTGCCCGGGGCGCTCGAGCAATGCCGCGCCGGAATGATTCCGGGCGGCGGCGAACGCAATCGCGAGTACTTTGCGCCGAGCGTCCGTATCTCGGAGGAAGTTTCCGACGAGATCGCGACGATTGCCTTCGATCCGCAGACCTCGGGCGGATTGCTGATTTCGCTCCCCGACGCGCAGTCGCTCGCCCTGCTCGCGGAGCTTCAGAACTGCGGGCATCGCGACGCCGCGATCGTCGGCCGTGTCACGCCGCGCCGCGAACATCCGATCGAACTGGTCTGAATCGCCACGCCCGGAGGCCGCCGATGGATTTTTTCGAAGTTGCAACCTCAACGCCCACGATGCGCCGGTTTCTCGACCGCCCTATTCCCGAAGCGGAGCTGGTGAAAATCCTCGAGACCGCCAACATGGCACCGTCGGGCTCCAACGCGCAGCCGTGGGAGTTTGTAATCGTGCGCGAGGCGGCCGCACGCCGCGAAATTCAGAAGATGTACGAAGCGGTGTGGGGTCCGTACAAGGACAGCGCGATCATTCGCGGACGCACGTCGCTGTCGCCGCGCGCGGTCAAGGCGCTCAAGAGCGGCGACGAGTTCGCCGCGCAGTTGGCGATCGTCCCGGTTCACGTCGTGGTCTTTCTGGATCGGCCGAAGATGCGCGTCGAGCGCGGCAGCGCCGAGGATCTGTTCAACTTCGGCGCGACCTACGGCTCCATCTTCCCCGCGATCGAACTCATGATGCTTGCCGCGCGCGCACTCGGTATCGGCACCGCGATGACCACGATGCTCAGCAGCCGCGAGCCCCAGACCAAGGCTCTGCTCGGCGTGCCGGAGCAGTATCAGCTGATTGCGCTGGTGCCGATGGGTTATCCAGCCGACGGTTTCAAACGACCTCTGCGCAAGCCGGTGTTTCCGCGCATGCACGACGAGCGATGGGACCGCGCGTGGCCGCGCCCCGCTAGAGACTGAGCAACGGGATTACTTCCTTGGCGAATTGCTCGAGCTGCGCGTTGCGATCCGACGGATGCGCGACGGCGTCGATGCCGATGTCGCGCGCGCCGGCCTTGATGTACTCGCTGACCTTCGCGGCCACGTCAGCGGGCCGGCCGAGCGCTCCGTAGCGGCGCGCCGCCTCGCGCATATCCACCGCGTAGCGCCGGCTTAGAAATTTGGCCGCCACTTCGTGGGCCGCTTCCACACTCTCGCCGAGCGTGCAGAACAACTGGATGCTGGAGCCAAAGGCGGTAATTTGGCGGCCGGCGCGCGCCGCTTCCTTGCCAATGAAATCCAGACCCTCGGCGAAACGCTTGGGCGTGACGACGTAGGGCATCCATCCATCGCCGTAGCGCGCGGCGCGCTTGAGCGGGCCATCGGCGCGGCCTCCGATCCAGACCGGAGGCCCGCCCGGAGTGCGGGGCGTGGGCTGCATGCTGATTTCGCCGAAGCTGAAATATTTGCCGCGATGCTCGACGCGAGCGCCGCTCCACAGCCGCTTCATCAACTGGATCGCCTCGGTCGCGCGTCCGCCACGCTCGCTGATCGGCACGCCGCAGGCTTCGTACTCGCGCGGGAACTCACCTCCGACGCCGACCCCGAAGATGAAGTGTCCGGCGCCGAGCAACCGGTCCAGCGTCGCGATCATTTTGGCCACCGGCACCGGATGGCGCAGCGGCAGCAGATAGACGCTGGTTCCGAAGGTGAGTTTGGGACTGAGCGCCGACAGGTAGGCGAGGGTGGTCAGCGGATCGTTGACGGGCCCCGTGAAGGCGACGTGATCGGGCGCCCACAGGACTTCGTAACCCCATCGCGAGACCGACTCGAGGTCCTGGATTGCCTGATCGCGGTTCGACGACGCGATCATGGTGCCGAATCGAAGCCGGTCGCCGAGCGGAAGCGCGTCACTCATGCACGGTCATTATCATAAATCATAAAACGAGCCGCCACAGCGCGACGGCTCGGACGCGTCGTGCGCCGGGTCGGCGGCAGTCGAACCGTACCCCCTTTTCGGTGGAAATCCCCCGCGCGGCCCTAGCCGCGGTTGACGTTTGAGGCCTGCAATCCCTTGGGCCCTTGCGCGACCTCGAACTCAACCCGCTCCCCCTGTTCGAGCGAGCGGAAACCTGCTCCATCGATGGCGCTGTAGTGGACGAACACTTCCTGCCCGTCTTCCATCGTGATGAAGCCGTAGCCCTTCTTCGGGCTGAACCACTTGACCGTGCCGTTAGCCATTTTCCCCCGTACCTCCTGGAAGGGAAACCGAGCCGGAGCGCCCCCACGCGGCCTGCTCCCGCCGGCGCCGCCGCTTCCCCCGAAGCGGCGCGTACCGGCGGGCATATAGCACGAAGACGAGGCACTTACCAAATGGGTAAAACTCACGAAACCGTGCCGTAATATGTCTGGCGATCGAGAACCGGGCGGTGCAGCCGCTAATGTTGCCAGCGGCGAATTGGACGGGCGTGCATGTGGCAGTGATCGGGAATCTGGCGCATCACGTCGTCGATGCCGAATTTATCGGCGCCATACTTCGCGCGCGCGACCAGTGACAGCGCCTCGATCATAAATTCGCGCTCCTGGTCGGTGGGCACCGCGCGATGGTCTCCCAGGACGGCCATGGGAGTGTCGCAGGAATCGCAATCCAGGATTGTAAATTTGAACGGGTGAACGAAGTCAGCGTAGCGCTGCGTGTAGTCACGCAGCTCGCACAGCTCGCATTTCGGCATCGCGATTAAGCCGGCGTCGGTTTCTCGCGCAACGCACGACGCATCGCGAGCCGCGGCGGCTCGCGACGCATCGAGGCGCGAATTCCTACTTCGGAGAAGCAGCCGCGGCAGGCGCCATCGCGGGCGCTGCCATCGCGGGCGACGGTGCTGCCATAGCGGACGAAGGAGCCGTCATCGGCGCCATCGGCGGTTCTTTGCCAGTCTTCATGGCCTGGAGCGACGTCTTGTTCGCGGCCTTGGCGGCAGCCTTCGCATGCCGCTTGCAGCGATAGACACTCGAAGTCGAGATGTTGAGGTCGGTGGCGACCTCCTTGGCATGCTTGCCGGCATTGACCTCGTTCATCACGGCGTCGCAATCGACCTTGGCGGCGGCGTAAGCCGGCCGTGCACCGGTCGCGAAGCCGACAGTCGTTGTGAGCATCGCCGCAGCCGCCACCAGCGCAAATTTCTTCATCATCTCCATTTTCCTTTTCGTCCCCCGCTCAGGTTAGGGTTGTCTCAAGCGATGCACAGTATTTCAAAATGCACGTCGCGTCAAAAGGGCCCCGAAGTGCCTTTGGCGCGGGCTAGGGCTTGGGCTTGGCGAAGCCGGGGAAGGACGGCTGGCGTTTCTCCTGCAAGGCGGCGACGCCCTCGGCCAAATCGGCGCTGAAAAATCCCATCATCTCGAGCGCCAGCGAGGCGTCGAACGCCGGGCCTGCGACGCGTAGCCAGTTGTTGAGCGAGCGTTTCGTGAATCTCACCGCCTGCTGCGGGCCGCGCGCGAGCTTGCGCGCCACCTCCATCGCCTTGTCCATCAGCTTGTCGGCGGGAACGCACAGGCTGACCAGCCCGATGCGCTCGGCCTCCTTGCCGTCGATGAAATCCGCCGTCATCAGGTAGTACTTGGCCTTAGCCATGCCGCACAGCAGCGGCCATACGATCACCGCGTGATCTCCGGCCGCGACGCCCAGGCGCAAATGCCCGTCCGTGATGCGCATCGCTTCCGACGCGATGCTGATATCCGCCATGAACGCGACCGCCAATCCCGCGCCGACGGCGACGCCGTTGATCGCCGAGATGATCGGCTTGTCGAGATTGATCATGTTGTAGACGATGTCGCCGGCTTCCTTCCACGCCTTGCCGATGTTAGCTGCGCTGGCGGCCATCTGCTGGATCATGTCGAGGTCGCCGCCGGCTGAAAACGCGCGCCCCGCGCCAGTCACCACCACGACGTTGGTTTGGTCGTCGTCGGCAATGTCGAGCCATACGCGGCTCAACTCCCAATGGAGGCGGTTGTTGGTGGCGTTGAGCACCTCGGGACGATTGATCGTGATGAGCAGGATGCCGTCGTCCTTGGGCTCAAACAGGAGATGCTGATACTCGCTGTATTTCATTTTTTCAGCGGCGCCGTCGTGCCTACTAGCTCTTGTAAATGTCGATGACCTTGCCGAGCAGTGCTATTGCTTCGGGCTTCGGGCGCTGAAAGCTGTTGCGGCCGATGATCGAGCCGTAGCCGCCGCCGGCGTGAATGCCGCGGACGGTGCTCAGCAGCGACTCGTCGGTTTCCTTCACGCCGCCCGAGAAAATGACGATTCGCCGGCCGGCGAATGCAGCCTGCATGACGTGCTGAATGCGCGCCGAGAGCGGTTCGAGCGGAATCTTTTGGGCGTCGTAAACTTTTTTAGCCTCGGCTTGTTCGATGAACGAGGTGGGCGGCTTGACCTTGATGATATTGGCGCCGAGTTGCGCCGCGATTTGCGCCGCGTATGCGACCACGTCGAGCGCGGTCTCGCCCTGCTTGCTGATGCCGGAGCCGCGCGGGTAAGACCAGATGACGAGAGGCAGGCCGTTGGCCTTGGCTTCTTCGCCAATCGCGCGCGCCTCCTGGTACATCGACTTTTCCTGCGTCGAGCCTGGGTAGATCGTCAGACCAACCGCGGCGGCGCCGAGCCGCAGAGCATCCTTGACGCTGGCGGTCATCGATGGCGCGGGATCTTTTTCGTCGTTGAGAACGTCGTGGTTATTAACTTTCAGGATGAGCGGAATCTCGCCAGCATACTCGGCGACTCCCGCTTCGAGGAGTCCGAGCGGCGCCGCGAACGCGTTGCATCCCGCGTCGATGGCGAGCTGAAAGTGATAGCGCGGGTCGTACGCAGGTGGATTGATCGCGAAGCTTCGCGCGGGCCCATGCTCGAAGCCTTGGTCCACGGGCAGAATGACGAATTTGCCGGTGCCGGCGAGTTTGCCGTTGTTGAGCATCCGCGACAGGTTGTTGCGCACGCTGCCGTTATCGGAATCGTAGTAGCTGAGAATCTCACGAACGCGCTTGGTCATATGCCTCCGCCTCCCGTCGGGAGTGTCCCCTGTAGTTTGCACTCCTATATCACAACATCGCCGCCGCGCAGTGAGCCGCGCCCAGCAGTCCGGCGGCTGGATTCAGCGATACGCGGACTTCGATCCGCTTCAGGATCTCGTTGAGCCTGCCCTTGGCCAAGAATCCCCGCATGAACGCACCACCGGTCAGCATCGGCAAAATTTTCGGCGCGATGCCTCCACCGAGAAAGACACCGCCCAGCGCCAGGACTTTGAGCGCGAGGTTGGCGGCCTCCGAACCGTAAATATCGCAAAACATGGTGAGCGCGCGAACGCAAACGGGGTCGCGCCCCGCCAGTGCCGCCTCGCTAACCGCGGCGGACGCATCACCGGCGGCGATTTGCGCCGTCAGCCATGCGGGCTCTTCGACGCGGCTCTCGCGCCTTAGAAAACGATAGACGTTCCACAGCCCCGGACCCGAGAGGACACGCTCGTAACTGGCGTGTCCGAACTCGCCGGCGATGAACCGCAGCAGCTCGATCTGTTCGGCGCCGCACGGCGCGAAATCGCTGTGCCCGCCCTCGGAGGCCACCGCGTAGTACTTGTTTTCGTTGTCCTCCCAGACCAGTGCCGATTCACCCAGACCAGTGCCCGCGGCGAGCACTGCGATGTTGCCATGCGCGGGCGGATTCTCCGCGCGATGCAGAACCGTAAACTCGGCCGGCTTCAGATGAACCATGCCGTAGGCCGTCGCGGTCAGATCGTTGATCAAGCGGATCGGCACGCCGCCCAGCGCGCGCGACAGCGAGACGCTCGCGAGGTGCCATGCGATGTTGGTGGCGTGGGTGCGGCCGTCGATTATCGGGCCGGGCACGCCGAAGCAGGCGGCCTTCACCGCCGCGCCGGCGCCGAGGAAATCCGCGCACACCGCCTCCAGGCTGGCAAACTGCGCGGTCGCGTAGCGATGCTCGCGCACAAGTTCGAGTGAGCCCGCGGATTGCTTGAAGAGTCCGAGGTGGGTTTTGGTTCCGCCGACATCGCCGGCCAGGATGAGCCCATCCATTGCGAACCCCGGTTCTGTTCTAGCCCTCGACGTTGAACGACTCGGCCAGCGCCACTTCCTCGGCGCTGCCGATGTAGATCGGATGCCGCTCGTGGATCGCGGTGGCCGCGATGTCGAGAATTCGCTGCTTGCCGGTCGAGCCGCGGCCTCCCGCCTGCTCCGCCAGCATCGAGAGCGGCGCGAGCTCGTACATCAGGCGCAGCTTGCCCTTGGCCTTGCCGCCCTCAGCGACCTCGCCGGGATACATAAATATTCCGCCATCGAGCAGGCATCGATGGAAATCGGCGGCGAACGCACCTGAGTATCGAAGTGAGTAGCTAGTCCGCTTGTCCTTGCGACTGGTTATATGCGCGACGAACTTACGCGCGCCCTCGTGCCACTTGCCGAGGTTGCCCTGGTTGACCGCATAGGTTGCCCCGCGCGGCGGCATCTTGACGTTCTCTTCCCACAGGATGAACTCGCCAAGCGAGCGATCGAGCGTGAAGATGTCGACGCCTGCGCCGGCGCTATACACCAGCTGAGCTGCCGGCCCGTACAGTATGTATCCCGCGATGAGCTGCGCGGTTCCGGGGACGAGGATGTCGTCGATTCCATGGCCGTGCCCGAGCGCGCGTTTCTTGACGGCGAAAATAGTGCCGAGCGAACCGTTTACGTCAGTATTCGATGACCCGTCGATGGGATCGTACAATATGCAGTAGCTGTTGTCCCGGCAGTTGACTGAGTAATGATGCGGCTCGTCCATTTCCTCGGAGATGAGACTGCATACCGGGTATCCATGCTCGAACGCGTCGAGGAAAACCTGATTGCCCCACTCGTCGAGCTTCTTGACCTTTTCGCCCTGCACGTTGGTCTCGCCGGTGTAGCCGAGCTCGCCGCCGAGCGACGCCGCCGCGAGCTCCCGCGCGATGCGCTTGGCGATGAGCTCGAGGCGCTCCATGATGAGCGCGAGGTCCGCGACCGGTAGCGCAGTCGCGCTTTTGGTCATGATATGACGCGTGAGAGTGATGCCGCCACTCATCTGCAATCCTTCTATAGCGTTCGCCAGGTGCGGGCGTCAGCCGCGATCATCAGGGCAGCCTCGAGCGGTCCCCACGAGCCCGCCGCGTAGATTGGAGGATCCATCGGCGACTGACCCCACGCATCGAGGATCGGTTGCACAAACTTCCACGCTTCTTCAACCGTGTCGCGCCGCATGAAGAGCGTCTGGTCGCCGACGATGACGTCGTTGAGCAGGGTCTCGTACGCTTCCGGTGTGGAAGTCACATAGTGAAAATCCACTTTGACCTGCTGGAGGCGGGTTTGCGAGCCGGGCACCTTTGACATGATGTGCAGCGCGAGACCCTCGTCGGGCTGAATCCTGATGGTCAGCATATTGGGCGCCAGCGGAGCGCGTGGATTTGCGTTATACAGGATTCGGGGGACGTGTTTGAAGTAGATCGCGATTTCGCTTGAGCGCTTGGGCAAGCGTTTGCCGGTGCGCAGGTAGAACGGCACTCCGGCCCATCGCCAGTTGTCGATCCAGCATCGCAACGCCACAAAGGTCTCGACTTGCGTCTCCGGCGCGACGTGCTCCTCGTCGCGGTAGGCTTTGACCGGCACACCGCCGATGAGGCCCTCGCCGTACTGGCCGCGCACGACCCATTTCTCGATGTCCTCGTCGCCGAGCGGGCGCAGCGCGCGCAGCACGTCGAGCTTCGCATCGCGCATCGACTCGGCGCCGGTGGTGTTGGGCGGCTCGGTGGCGATCATGCAAAGCGTTTGCAGCAGATGGCTCTGCACCATGTCGCGCAGCGCGCCGGCGTGATCGTAGTAGGCGGCGCGCGTGCCGACGCCCTCGGACTCGGCAACCGTGATCTGCACGTGGTCGACGAAGCGCGCCGTCCAGATAGGCTCGAAGATCGCGTTGGCGAAGCGCAACACCATCAGGTTCTCGACGGTTTCCTTGCCGAGGTAGTGGTCGATTCTGAAAATCTGGCTTTCGTCGAAGTGGCGCGCAAGCTCGGCGTTGATCTCCGAGGCGCTGGCGAGATCGGAGCCGATCGGTTTTTCGACGACGACGCGGGTGAACGGATGCCCCTTCTCGGGCGGATGAATCATGCCGGCTGCCGTCAATCCGTCCGAGCAGGCGTCGATGAAAGCCGGCGGAATCGCAAAGTAGAAGGCGCGATTGCCCTCGGTGCCGTGTTCGGCGTCGATCACCTCGCATCGCCGGCGCAGGTTCTGATAATCGGCGGCCTCGGTGAACGAGCCGCGATTGAAATGCAGCATCGGGGCGAATTTCGCCCAGTGATCTTTCTCGACCGGGCGGCGCGAGAACTGCTCGATGCCGCTGAGGGCGAACGCGCGATACTTCTCGTCGTCGAGGTCTTCCATCGAGAAGCCGAGGATTGCGAACTTGTCGGGCAATTCGCCGTCCAGCGAAAGATTGTAGAGCGCGGGAATCAGCTTGCGATGGCTCAAGTCGCCGGCGCCGCCGAAAATCACCACGATGCATGGATCGTAGTGAGGGCGCTCCTTGACGGGATGGAGGTGGTTGAGATCGACGCTTCGGTTGGCAGCCACAGCCATAAAAAAACTTAACCCTCTCTCGGACTCTATTCCTTGACGACGCCGTGGCCGCCGAACTCGTCGCGCAGGGCGGCGAGCAATTTCTCGCCGAAGGTCCCTTCGCCCTTGTCAGCGCGCGAGCGAAAACGCGCGAACAGCGCCATCGTGATCACCGGCATCGAGATGTTTTTGTCGATTGCGTCCTGCACCGCCCAGCGGCCCTCGCCCGAATCCTCGACGTAGCCGCGGACTTGCTTGAGCCCCGGATCTTTCTCCAGTGCCTTCGCCGTCAGCTCCAGGAGCCATGAGCGCACGACGCTGCCCTTGCGCCACAGGTTGGCGATCTTCGGCAGGTCGAGCTTGTACTCCGACTTGTGCATCGCCTCGAAGCCCTCCGCGTAGGCCTGCATCAGCCCGTACTCGATGCCGTTGTGGACCATCTTCACGTAGTGGCCCGCGCCGTGGCCGCCGACGTGGTCGTAGCCGCCCGGCGGGGCCAGCGTCTCGAAAATCGGCTGGTAGCGCCGAAAAATCTCAACCTCGCCGCCGATCATCAGGCAGTAGCCGAGCTTGAGCCCCCAGATGCCGCCGCTGGTGCCCGCATCGACGAGATGGAGCTGCTTGCCGGCGAGCAGGGCCGCGCGCCGGACGTCGTCGTGAAAGTTGGTGTTGCCGCCGTCGATGACGGCGTCGCCCGGCTCGAGCAATTCCGCCAGTTGGTTAATCGTGCTCTCGGTCGGATCGCCCGCCGGCACCATCACCCACACGCCGCGCGGCGGCGTCAGCCTGGCGACGAGGTCTTCCAGCGAATCGACGCCGTCGGCGCCAAAGGTCGAGACCTCTTTGCGCTTCGCATCGTCGAGGTCGAAGGCGACAACCTGGTGATTGTCGCGCCGCAGCCGCTCGACCATGTTCATGCCCATTTTGCCGAGACCAACGAATCCGATTTCCATCAAGCGTGCTTCCTTCCTGACAGACGACGATGCGGTCCGGACTTGCGGCCGCGCGGCGGGAACCGGGAAAAAGTTTTCCCCGCCCACTCTACCCGCATTTGAGTATCCGGCGCTCTGCCTAGGCTATTCCAAGAAACCGATTGTTCAAAGACCGCGACGGATGCGCGCGGCTAACGCGATTTGATGTCGTCTTCAAGCATCAGGTTACGCAAATCCTGGCGCTGGAAGATGGCCGCCACCGAGCGGGTCAGCGCGACCGACAACACCTGCCCGGGCTCGTCGTAGATTCCCGCTTCGTCCTCGGAACCCAGGCCGAACGACCCGACGGGCGGGTCGTCGTAGGTGTCGTTGACGCTCCCGGTCCAGAAGGCGACGCTGAACGGCGGCTTGTAGATCGTGACGTCGAGAACGCATTCGGCGGTAGTGCGAACGACGGGGCCGTACTGGCCGCTGACGCCGCGGTTCCTTTTCACCCAGCATCGCCGAATCCTGCTCTCGAGCACGTATTCGGTGGTGTTCTTGACGCCCGGCTTGTAGGCGGTATCGGGCAACGCCGATGCGCTCAAGCCAGCCTCCTCCGCGGAGCGTCCGATCGCCTGCTGCACGATCGGACCGAGCGGCAAGCTGTACAAGCGTTCCGTGACGTTGCCGGATTTATCGGTGACGACTCCGATCGCCGGATTGCCGCCCAGCGGCGCGGCGTCGCCGGTCACCTCGCGCGCATCAACCGGCATCAGGATCAGGATAGTCTTTTTGGGATAACTGTTTTGGTATCCCTTGACCTGGTACTGGTAATACTCGAGGGTCTGGACCGAAGTCACAGGAGCCGCGGCCGTGCCTTCGTTGACGGTCGCACATCCCGCCAGCATCGAAATTAGAATCGAAGAGATCGCGATGAGGAGCGCGATTCGGGCAGTGTGCACGCTCCCCACGATCGCGCCACGCCTCTTATCGAGTCGCTGCCTGGGTCCGCTCGCGGAAGAGAAACAGCGTGCCGCCCACCTCGAGCCGATCGCCGCTCTTGAGCGCATAGCGGCCCGCCACGGGCTGTCGATTCACGAACACCTGGCCGCCGGTCGGACTGATGATGAAATTCTTGCCCTCGCGCCGGATGATCGCATGATTACCGAGCACAGACTGATCGCCGAACAGCCCGATGTCGCTTTCCTCGGCCCGGCCGATAATCGTCACGCCCTTGAGGATCGGATATTCGCGGCCCTCGCGCGCGTTGCGGCTCTGACTGCGCACGACCATCAGCCAGCCGCGCTTGAGCAGCTCGCCGACCAGTCCGATGAAGAATCCGATCAGCGCACCGAGTATGACAATGGCGATCGCGCGTCCGAACGCCTGCGGAAAGGTGGTGGTCAGACTCTGGTAGAAAAATCCGCCGAGCGCGCCACCAAGCACGCCGCCGATCGCGCCATTGCGCCGCCGCGCCGGGGAGCCCGACGCCGCTCCCACGCCTAGTCCGACGGCGATTCCGAGCACGCCCCATCCGAGGATTCGGCCGTTGAGCCCGCCGAGGACGTCGAATGCAAATTCGCCGACCAGCAGTCCCAGCGCTCCGCCGGCCGCGCCGATTATGCCGCCGACCACGAATCTGCGCGCCGCCTGGCGCACCTGGCCGACGCTCAGCGTCTCGATCGAGGCGAGAAACGCGCTGATTAGCGCGCCGATCAGCGCGCCGAAAAGGATATCGCGGCCATAGACCCAGCGGATGCCGAGAATCGGTTCCGCGAGCCCCCACGCGGCGAAACCGCCGAGCGCCCCGGCGGCCGCGTAGAAGAGCAGCTTCTCCTGGGAAACATTGCTTGCCATGATGCTCTCAGCATTGCGCGTGCATGGGTCAGGTTCAAGCGCAAATCTGCCGATGCGCGGTTTATCGCGGTGCGCGAGCGGGATTCATTCGGCGAGCGTCGCCTTATCCTGCAAATAGAGCGGCAACCCGCAGGTGCCGCACTGCTTCGAGAAGATTCCCCACGGCGCGCCGACTCCGACGAAGTAGATCTCGCCGCATCGCGGGCATTTGAACGAATACAGCTTCACAATATTGAGCGTGCTCACGATCAGCGCGAGGCCGGTGCCCGAAAGGGTCCATCGGACGATGGAGCGAACGAGGTCGCTGTAGCCGATGAAGTAGGCAATCGCCGCGCCCGCGGCCATCCCGACGAAGAAAGTAAACGCGTAGTAGAACTGGCGCTGCGCGAGCGCCATGCTCGCCAGCGCGGCGCGATCCTCTTCGGTCAGAATCGGCGATCGCGGCGGCGGAAGCTCTTCGAACAGGTCCAATTATTCACTGGATGCAGGGGCTCGGGCCACCCCTGCTCAATTCGCCTGGGTGGTCCAGGTGCCGCGTTCGCCCGACGGCGTCGATTCGAAAGTGCCGCTGATCTGATCGCTCTGGCGCGCACCTTCGAAGTAGTAAGTCTCGGTGCCGTATGGGACCTGAAACTGCAAGTGGTCGCCGCGGACGAATCCTTCGATCGGTGTCATGCCAAAGCCTGACTGATGAATCACAAGCTCGCCGTGCAGGAAGCCGTTGGGTTGCGGGCGCAGTCTAAGCTCCATCTCGGGATTGCCGCCGCTGCGAAGACCGCTGATAGTGCCGGTGGCGATGGTCGGGCCGAGCATGCTGCCCGAATACGTCGAGCCGGTGCCCATCGAGCTGCCAATCGCGCCGCCACCGCCGGTATACGTCCCGTACGGCGCGCCGGCATCGGCGACCACTTCGAATTTTTTCGCGCTGAAGTATTGCCCGTTCAAATAAAAGTTGACCGTGTAGGTGCCCGGCAGAAACGCGCCGCCGCGCGAGTTGCCGACGCGTCCGCTGAACGTCACTGTCTTCATGCTCGGCGAGACGGGCTGAAAGTCGTTCACGCTGCCGAGCGTGCGCCCGTCCGGCCCGATGTAGGCCGCATCGACGCGGTACTGGTTGGGCTCGAGCCGGTAGAGCCGGTTCTCGAAGCTAACCTCCCAGCCGACGAACAGCACCTTGCCGACATCAAAAGAGTCAGTCGCGCCCGACAGCGCGGTGCCGGTCTTGGTGGTGTTGAGAAACTCGATGCTGCGGAGCTGGAGCGGCTTGGCGCGCCGCTCGTCGATCATCGCGAGCTTGCGCGCTTCTTCATCGCGCTTGCGCTGTTCTTCCTTCGCCTCCGCCGCAGCCGCCGCGTCGGCCGCCGCCGCCGCGTTCTTCGCGCTCAAGTCCTGTTTGACGATGAAGCCTTCCTGGGCGAGCATCTTGTCGTCAGAGTAGAGCGCCACCTTGTAGGTGCCGGGGGGCTTGTCGGTCATCGTCGGCATCAACGCTACGCCGCTGAAGTCGGCGGTTTTCTGCGCGGGGCCGACAAAGACATCGGTGTCGCTGGAGGCGATTTGAAGTCCGTTCGGATCGAAGAAGCGCGCCTCGACCTTTTCGTCGCGCCCCTCCAGTCCCGCGAGCAGGTTCTTGAAGGTTGCAGTCCATTTCAGGTAGCGCGCGTTGGTGAGGTCGGTGTCGTTGAACTGCGCCTGCGGCGGCGCCAGCGCGGTGCCCTCGCGAGTCGAGAGCGCCAGCGTCATCGCGGAAAATTCGAGCGGATTGTCGCGCGCCTTGGCCAGCAACTCCTCATGCTTCCACGGCAGGCCGTCGAACAGCGGCTTGAGTCCGAGCCGCAGCTGGAGCTCCGGGTCTGAATAAAGGTAGGTGCCGCCGAACGCGGCTCCCGCCAGCAGCACCAGGAAAATCATGAGCCCGAGAGAGCGGCTTAGCCGGCTGCGCGGCTCGCTGTAAACGAGCGGCTCCTCGTCGTAGTCGAGTGGTTGATCGAGCTGCGACAGGCCGCCGGTGCCACTGGTCGAGGTCACGCCGCCGCTGTCGAAGGACAGGCCGCGCCCGTAGAGCATCATGTCGCGGAATTCCTGGACGCGCCCGGGCCGCCCGTCCATCTCGTAGGCGAGCGCGGCGTCGATCGCGCCGGCCAGGTTGCTCGACACGGCCGGGCGAAGGTCGCGCACCGGCGGGAAGCTGAAGGGCGGAAACTTTTCAGGATCGCGGCCGGTCAGCACGTAATGCAGGGTCGCGCCCAGCGAGTAGATGTCGCTGCGCGGATCGACCAGGCCCTGGTACTGTTCCGGCGGCGCAAAGCCGAGCGTGCCGATCATCGTGCCCTTGCGCGCCGCCTTGAACAGCCGCGCAATTCCAAAGTCCACCAGCACGACCCGCCCGTTCGAATTGAGCATCACGTTGGACGGCTTCATGTCGCGGTAGATTATCGGCGGCGCCAGCCCGTGCAGGTAGATGAGCACGTCGCACAACTGGCGTGCGATGTCGATCACCAGCCCCTCGGGCAGCGGCTCGCCGCGTGCGGCAAGCTCCTCCTCGAGGTTGCGGCCCTCGACGTACTCCATGACCAGGTAGTGGCGGTTGGCGAGTTCGAAGCGGTCGGTGATCGCGGGGATCGCCTGATGCTTCAGTTGCGCGAGCGTGTCGGCTTCGCGCGCGAAATATTCGTTGGCCTCGATCCGCTGCGCCTGGTCGATAAAGTGATCGACCATCTCCTTGATCGCGCACGGACGATTCGCCAGCCGCTGGTCGTGCGCCAGGTAAACCATCCCCATCCCGCCCCCGCCGAGCAGCCGCACGATCAGGTAGCGTCCCTGCAGCACAGTGCCGGCCTCGAGCGGTCCGGTCTGCGGCTGGGCGGAATCTTTGGGCGAGGTGGCCATCGTTAATCGCCAGCGCGCGGTCCGCGCCTAGCTGGCATAGACTACAATCACGGAAATGTTGTCGGTACCGCCGCCGGCGTTGGCCGCGACGATCAATTCGCGCGCCGCGTCGAAGGGGTCCGCGTTGCGCCCCAGGATGTCGCCGATCTGATTGTCCATGACGTGCGCCGTCAGCCCGTCGCTGCACAGCATCAGCTTGTCCCCGCGTTTCAGCTTGACCGCGACCGCCTCGGCTCCCGCCGGTCCGCTCTGGCGCGCGCCGAGCGAGCGCGTGATCACGTTCTTGTGCTCATGCGTGTGCGCCTCTTCGGCGGTTATCTGCCCGATTTCGACCAGCCGCTGCACCAGTGAATGATCCCTCGTGACCTGGCGAAGCGCCGCGCTTTCCATCAGATATCCGCGGCTGTCTCCCACCCAGGCTACCGCCGCATCCGATGGCGTAACCAGCGCGCAGACGCCCGTCGAACCCATTCCGCGCGACTCCGGATGGCTCGCGACATAGTCGATAATCCTGGAATTCGCTTCTTCGAGCGCGCCAGTCAGAAGCTCAGCTCCGTTTTTAACTTCTCCCCGTGCGGTATCGAGCCGCGTTTCAATGTAACTCCGGATCGTTTGTACGGCAATTGCAGAAGCGACTTCGCCTGCCTCCGCACCGCCCATACCGTCGGCCACGACGTACAGATGGCTCTGCGCCGGCTCGACCAGCGACTCGCGCACGTACTCGACCGCGAGCACCGAATCTTCGTTGTGCTCGCGCACGCGGCCCACGTCGGTCATCGCGGCCGCGCGCAGGCGGATGGTCCCGCCCAGCGCAATCAGCTCGGCCTTGAACTCGTCGATCGACGGCCAGCGCTCGGCGGGATTGAAGGCGATCGCGCGGCGAATCGCTTTCTCCAGCCGCGGCGTAACCACATGCGGCGGATAGAACTGGACGGGTCCCGCCTCTTCGCGCCAGCTCTCGCTCGGAATCCTGGCGCCCGTGAGCCAGGTGTAGAGGATCGCGCCGGCCGAAAAAATATCCGCGCGCTTGTCGACTTTTTTGCCGCGATAAATCTCAGGCGCCGTGTAGCCGTCGTTGAAAATCGGCTCACCCTGAAGCTCGTTGTCGTTGCTGACGTAGTCCAGCCCGGTCAGCTTGAGCCGGCCGTCTTTCGCAACCGCAACCGATTCCGGGCAGATGTCGTTCAGGCGCAGAGCCCGGCGATGCACGAACGAAATCGCCTGGCAGACCTGCACTGCCGCCGCGATCGCCTCCGGCTCGCTCATCTTCTGTGAACCGCGGCGGAGCGGCTTGAGTTCCTCGTCGGCGTAGACCAGGTACACGCGGCCGTTCTCGGCGAATCCTTCGGTCGCGCGCTGAAAGGCCGGATGGCTGATGGTCTGCGACAGCGCCAGCACGCGCCCGAAGACTTCACCGAGGTCCTCGCCGCCGGCCGGCGATGCGTCCTCGTCCGCGCCGTCGTTAGTCTCGGCATCGGGGTGCGCTTCGGCGGCGACCTCCGCGATCTCCGCTTCGCTGGCTTCCTGCGCGGATGAATTTTCCGCAGCATCGGCCATCACGGTCGAAGCCGGACCCGCGTCGCTCTCGACCGCCGACGCGACGCCTTCGCCCGAAGCGTCCGCGCTCGCCGACTGCTCCACCCGCGCGCCCGAGTCGTGCGGCGGGGGCGCCGCCGATGCGGTCCCGTTGGTCTGCGCAAGCGCCGGCTTCAATTCCGCGGTCTTGGCG
This sequence comes from Binataceae bacterium (SeqCode), assembly GCA_963789715.1. Classification (GTDB taxonomy): domain Bacteria; phylum Desulfobacterota; class Binatia; order Binatales; family Binataceae; genus Binatus. Next base: position 248,740 of record CAWBLQ010000001.1, read on the forward strand.
CTCGGGCCGTTGGGATCCTCGGCGCGCGGCGAAGGCTTCGGCGTCTCGGCAACCGTCGCTTCATCGACAATTTCCGCCGGCGGATTCGGGCTGAGGCGCTCGCGCAATGCGATCGATTCCTCGTGGCCGTCGCGGATGCGTTTTGCGCGATAGCGATTTTCGATCGAGGTCTGACCAGTCAGCGCGACGATCTCGATACCGCCCTTTAACGACGCGCCGGCTGTCAGCGGCGTCGGCCGCGTCGGCGACGAACTCGCCGCGGGTGCGGACGACCTGGAGAGTCCCTGGCCGCATCGATCGCAGAACCGGGCGTCGTCAGGCGCCTCTTCGCCGCATTCGGGACAGGTGATCATGCGCCGCTAGCCTCTCCGAAACTGCAATATAGCACCACCGAGCACCACCTGGTCGCGATCATTTAACTTGTAGAGCTGGTCGCGCCCGAGCCTGCCGCGCCCAGCCACATAGGTGCCGTTGAGGCTGCCGAGATCGCGGATAAAGTAATCCGCTCCGCGCAGCACTATCTCGGCATGCCGCCGCGACACGCGATCGCCGCCGTGCGCGAGCCTCCTCAGATCGATATCGAGCTTATCGGCGGGGTCCTGTGATCGTCCGATCAAGGTGCGCATCCCAAAAATGCCGAACTCGATTTCATCGCCGCGCGACACCAGCTTGGCCGGCGCAACAGAAACGTCAGCGCCGTTGACGTTGTTTCCGAACGCGCCGGCGGCGCCTGGGCCAGTCGAAATTGGCGGCGAATAATTGCGCGACGAAGACGCGCGCGACCCCGTCCGCGATTCGGTGTCGGCCCGGCCCGGGTCGCCGGTCGAGCCGAGTCGCGACCCGTAGGACGACCCGGCAGGCGGAGGATTCAGCTCCTGAGTCTTCGCCGTCGATGACGTACTCGGCGCGACGTTATCCGCCGTCGCCGCCATCCGCGCCTTGAGGCGCCGCTCGATAAGTTTGCGCGCCTTGCCGGTGAGCTCGATCGCTTTTCTGATTTGCGGCGCGACGATCTTGGCCGCCTTGCCTGCGCCGGTGTTGCCGGTCTTGATCTTTTCTGGAAGCGGCTCGCTGAGCACGACGGTCGGCATCATGGACGCCGGCGCACTCGAGACCGCCGGCTTCGACGGCACCATCGGCCACTGTGCGGGAACCGGCGGCGCTTTTACACTGCTCAGCACCACGGTTGCTTGCGTGGAAATCGGACTCGGCGCGCCCGCCAGTCCCACGCTGCCACTCAATTGCCCCGACTCGGGCGGCGGCTCGGGCAGCCCGCGCTTCATCTCTTTTGCCGACCCGGGCCGCTTGGCCACATCCTGCTCGAGCGCCCGCATGATTGCATCGGCCGTCTTGACCGAGACTTCAGGCGCCAGCGCGCGCAGGGGAGGAAAGCTGAATGGCGGCTCGAGCTGCGGATCGCGTCCGGTCAGCAGGTGATGCATCGTGGCGGCGAGCGAGTAGAGATCGGAGCGCGGCTCGACCTTGCCCATGTACTGCTCGGGCGGGGCGTAGCCGACCGAGCCGATCTGCGTGCCGCGTCCGCCGGGCGGCAGGAAGCGCGCGATGCCGAAATCGATCAGCATCGCGCGGCCGTCCTTGTCGATCATGATATTGCCCGGCTTCAGGTCGCGATAAATTATCGGCGGCTTCTGCCCGTGCAGGAAATTGAGCACGTCGAGCATCTGCCGCGCCCAGCGCAGTACCTTGTCCTCGGCGACTTTGCCTTTGGGCCCCAGCTTGTCGAGCACGCCCTGCAAATCGCCGCCCGCGACAAACTCCATCACTAGGTAGTGCCTCGAGTTCTCGGCGAAGTGATCGATCAGGGTGGGAATGCCCGGATGCGACAGGCGCGCGAGCACGTTGGCCTCGCGCGTGAAATCCTCGATCGCCTTTTTCTCCTGAATTCCGTCGCCGACCACCATCTCCTTGACAGCCACCGGCCGGTTCGCCAGGCGCGTGTCGTTGGACAGGTACACGCGGCCCATACCGCCGACGCCGAGCACCTTCTTGACGCGGTAGCGGCCGTCGAGAAGATGGCCCTCGGTGAGCTCCTCACCAGCATTCATGGCGATGGTCTACAGACCCTCCTCAACTTCCGCGCACGCGCGTACTTCCTGGCGCGACTGGAGGGGATGGCGGTTCAAGATATCGGTTCTACCACCAGCTTGAGAAACGTTTTGCCGATGATCACCTCGTCGCCCGACTTGATCTCGGCGGGACTGCCCGGTGAGAGCCGCGGCTGACGGTTCACGTAGGTGCCGTTGAGACTGCCGATGTCCTCGATGGTGATCTTGCCTGCGTCGATTCGAATCAATGCGTGCTTGCGCGAAATTTTGGCTTCCGGATCGTCGGCGTCGAGATCGACTTCGGGAAACGAGCCGGTCTCGGGATCCCATCGGCCGATCAGGTTGTTGCCGTCTTCGAGCGGAAACTCCTGGCCCTTGCGCCCGCCGCGAACGACCGACAGCTTCGCCTTGAACGGCGCACCGGCAGCGGCCGCGGTTGATGGCGCGCTCTCGGGGGCAGCCGCCGGCTTAATCTCACCGGTGGGCGCTTCCGACCTGGGCATTTCGGCCGCAGGTGCTTCAGCTGCGGGCGCTTCCGCGCTGGCGGTCTCCGCCGTCGCCGCAGGCGCCGCGTTCGCGTCGGTGCTTTCAGCAGTGGATGCGGCCGGCGCAGCTTGAGGAGCCGCGGCAGGAGCGGCAGCGGGAGCCGCGGAACTGCCGGCGCCAGCGGCGAGCTTCGCGCCGCATCCGTCGCAGTAGTCAAGTCCGTCCATATTTTCGTAGCCGCATTCGCCGCATTTGATCATGGTCTAAACCCTCGCCGGTGAGTTCGAAGTATCGGTCCCGTGCCGTTCAGCAAATGAATTCATTTTCACGTTTCACTTTTTCACTCGATACACTAATCGTCTGACTTCTGGAAATCCTTCAACGCTTCCGGATCGAGCATCTGAGTTTTGCGCACCACCGCCTGCGCCTGCAGCAGCGTGGTCTTGGCCGCCTTGGTCTGCAGCGTCTGGGTCTTCTTGATCTGATCCATCAGGCCCGCGAGCGCCTGCGTCGCCTTGACGTTGCCCATCCGCTGCGTGCCTTGCAGCGCGTTGCCGAGCAGGCGCGTGGCGCGGTCGACGTTGCCCGCCTTCAGCTCCTCTTCGGCCTTCGCCTGCAGCTTGGCAATCGAGACCTGGTCCACCAGGTTCATCACGCGCCCGTTGCGCTTGCTGGTGAGCGTGCGATCGAGCGTGTAGTCGACCATCAGATCGCATGCGACGGTTGCTTCGGCCCCGCCCGGCACTTCGTAGTGGAAGGTGCTCTGCAAAATTCTGACCTGGCCCGGCTTGCGCGGCGGCAGCACCAGCGTCAGCAGCACGGAGCCGGGCACGCCCGCCTGCAGATCGCCAATCTCGTAGCCGATTTTGCGATCCTCGCCGACCAGCGGCGTGCCGAGCACGTAAATCTCCGGCGACGCGCGAAACGCCTCGCGCACCTGCACGCCTTGCGACAGCGTCACCTCAATGCGCCCGTTGCGCAGGCTGACCGAGCGCAGGCCCTCGAGCTCGTCTTCGAAGATGCTCGGAATCTCGGCCGGGTCGCCGATGAAGTGATATTTGCCGTTGGAATCCTGCGCGAGGCGCTGCAGGAGTTTCTCGTTGAACTCGACCCCGACGCCCATCGTCGAGAACGAAATCTGATCGCGATTCTTTTCGACCAGATCGATACATGCGGTCTCTTCGTAGGTCTGGCCGTCGGTGAGCACCAGCACGCGATTGAGGCGATCGGGGCTGAGATTCTTCTTGACCTCGTCGATCGCCGCGCGCATCCCGAGCGCCATCTGCGTGCCGCCGCCGATTTCGAGCAGATCGATATCGTCGATCGCGCGTTTGATCGCGCTCTTGTCGCGTGCCGCCTCGGGCGTGATCAGCACCTTGGCTTTGTCGGCGAACGCGACTATCGAGACCTTGTCCTGGTCGGTCAGATTGTCGGCCAGGAACTTGACCGCCTCGGTGACGAATTCAAGCCGGCGCTCGTCGTACATCGAGCCCGACCGATCGATCACCACGCCAAGGTTGAGCGGCACCCGGCTTCCGCCGCCAGCGCCACCGGCGCCGCGGGCAACAGCCTCGAGCAACACGTAGAGAACGAAGTTTTCCGCGCTGGAGAGCACATGTTCGCTGCTCGCCAGCGCCTCGAAGCTAAGCGGATCGGCCATTCGTCAATCTCCCGAGACTAATTGTAGATTTAAGCTGCGAGCCTTGGCAACCGACCAATTAGAATACGAACCCCCGGCGGGTAAACCAAGCCCCTCGGGGGCAGCGCCGTAACTATCAGGACGTTGCCCAGTTAATACCGATACAAGAGCTTACCTCGCCCGTTCTTTCACGGGAGAGGAGGCCGGCCGCCTGGCGGTCGGCAGGTGAGGGTTCTGCGAAGGAGCGACGACCATGCGTAATGCCAACAAACACGTCCGCCACGGCGTCGGCAGCGTCCGACCATATCTCTACGGCCGCCTGGACATGTTGGAGCTGGTGAAGCGGGCTTTCGGCGCAGTGGAGTTGGAACATCTCCCTGTCGGCAAAGGCTTTCATGTCGAGGCGAAAATCGGCGACTCGATGATCGTGATGGAAGTCAGCGACCCGCCCCATCCCAGCGCAAAGCCCGCCTCGATCTACGTGTACGTCGACGACGTGGACGCGGCCTACCAGCGCGCGCTAGCCGCCGGAGCAACGTCGGTAGCCGCCCCCGAAGACAAGCCCTACGAGGAGCGCGCCGCCGGCGTGAAAGACTCCTTCGGCAACACCTGGTGCATAGCAACCCACACCGGCTGAATCGCCTTTCCTCATTTACCCCGTTCTAACAGGGACGAAGTCCCGCATCTTTGTCTTAGCATCGGGTGCAGGGGTCACCCCTGCCCAGGGAAGCGTGAAACCCACGGAGGGGTTTCACATTAAATCAAGTGATTTGCTCTTCCCCCCACGCGCTGGATGCCCTCACCAAAAAAGCGTAAGAGAGTAGGCGTTATGTCTTTAAGAGCTAAATGCGCTATCGCCGGGCTCGGCCAAACCCGGATGGGCAAAAACTTCGATCATCCCGGTCCGGTCGGCTTCGCTGCCGAGGCCGTTAATCTCGCTCTCGACGACGCTGGTCTCAATCGCTCCGACCTCGACGGCCTGCTCGTCAACCCAGGGATCACGTGGTTCAACAATCCGATGGCGTCCACGTCGCTCCAGAACGCGATGGGTATCCGCGACCTACGCCTGACCGCGACGATGAACCTGGGCGGCGCGACCGCAGCCGCAATGGTCATGCACGCCGCGCAGGCCATCGACGCCGGCATGGCGGAGGTCGTCGCGTGCGTTTTCGCCGACGCGCCCCTGCGTCCGCCCTCGCCCGACAAGCGCGATAAGGCCGGCTCCGCCGCGTCCTACGGCTTCGCCCAGGGCGTCAACGCGCACTACGGCCTGTTCGGCGTCAACGCGCAGTACGCCTTCGTCGCCCAGCGACATATGTATCGTTATGGGACTACCAATGATCATCTCGGCGCCGTCGCCGTTTCGGAGCGCGACTGGGCCAACTTGAACCCTGCTGCGCAGTTTCACGACACTCCAATGTCGATCGCCGACTACCACGCCTCGCGATGGGTGGTTGAGCCGTTCCATCTTTACGATTGCTGCCTGGTATCCAACGGCGGTCTGGCGGTTATCGTGACCTCCGCCGAGCGCGCGAAGAGCTTGAAGCGCCCGCCGGTCTACATCCTAGGCATGGGGCAGGGTCATCCCGGCGGCGACCCGCTCGATACTCTCGTCTCCGGCGCGCCGATCGCGAAGAAAACCGCCCTCAAAATGGCGGGAATCGAGCTGGGCGACGTGAACTTCTGCGAACTCTACGACTGCTATACCTTCACGGTGCTGGTCACGCTCGAGGACTATGGCTTTTGCAAAAAAGGCGAGGGCGGCCCCTTCGTGGCCAGCGGCGCGATCGGGCCGGGTGGCTCGCTCCCGGTCAACACCGGCGGCGGACAGCTAAGCTCCTTCTACATGTGGGGGATGACGCCGGTGGCGGAGGCAATCGTGCAGATGCGCGGCGACGGGGGGCGGCGCCAGGTGCCGAAACACGAGGTTGGACTCGTTTCTGGCAACGGCGGTATCCTTGCTACGCACTCGACCCTCGTGCTGGGATCGCAACCATAACATTAGCCGCAAGTCGCGCTGTCACAGCCTGTGGTGTGATATAGTGTGTTTCAATCATTTTGACCGCCGGTTCGTCTAAACTATATATAAGCCAGACTGCGATGCCTGAAATCAGCAAACCTATCCCCGCCGTCACCCCCGAGATGCGCGAGTTTTTCGACGGCGCGCGCGCTGGACGCCTGATGGTCCAGAAGTGCGACAGTTGCGGGGCGCTGCGGTTCCCCGCCCACGACCTGTGCTCCAGGTGCAACTCGACGGCCTCGCGATGGGTCCCCGTGAGTGGGCGCGGCGAAGTCTTCAGCTTCAATATCATGCATCAGCTCTACCATCCGGGCTTCGCCAGAGAGGTTCCGTACGCCGTCGTGATGGTCGAACTGGAAGAGGGATGCAAATTCGTGTCGAACCTGCTGGGCGTCAAGCCGCATGACATACGCTGCGGGATGCCGGTGGAGGTCACTTTCGAAAAACTCAGCGATGAAGTCTCGATGCCGAAATTCCGGCTCCGCGCCGCGAAGTAGCCGGCTCGACTGAACGATCAGGATCAATAATCAACCATGTTGTCGCTCGATAAAAAATATTTCCAGCGTCTCATAGAGAGCTCGCCGGACATCATAATTGCCGTCGATAAAAGCGGCACCGTGAACTATTACAACGACGGCGCTCGCACCAGCCTCGGCTACAGCTCCGACGAGATAATCGGCCAGAACTGCACCCGCATCTATCGCTCGATCGACGAGGCGCGCCGCGTGATGAAGGCGATGCGCGAGTCGGCCGACAAGGGCCGCGTCGCCAGCTTCGAGACCGAGTTCCGCAACAAGGACGGCGAAATCATTCCGGTCATGATCTCCGGCGCGCTCATCCACGACGACGACGGCAGCGAAATCGGATCGATCGGCTTCGCGCGGGACATCCGCCGCTTGCGCCATGCGCAGCAGCTCGCGACCGCCGGCGAAATCGCGGTCAGCCTCGCGCACGAGATCAACAATCCGCTCGAATCGATCACCAACAATATCGAGCTGCTCTCGCAATGCCTCGATTCGCGGCTCACCGAATCCGAAAAAGTCGTCGAGAACGAGCGCCTCGACTCGATTCGTAATTCCATCGAGCGCGTGCAAGCCATCGTCCGCCGCCTCGACGAGATGACCCGCAAAGGCGAGTACGAGACGCGCGATTACCTGGCAGGCAAGCGGATGGCCGACCTGGCCCCGCGCGACGGAGCCAAGGTGCACACGCGCCCGCATGACGCGCCGCACCTCACCGAGCAATCGCCGCTGGCGGGGATGTCCGTGCTGGTGCTCGACGACGATACCGCGGTGGTCAATTCGATGGCCGACCTGCTGCGCGCCGAGCGGTGTACCGTGTACTGCGCCACGCGTCCGTCGGCCGCGTTTGGAATCTTGCGCAACGTCAAGCTCGACGCGGTTATCTCCGACGTCGTGATGCCGGAGATGGACGGCTACGATTTCTATCTCAAGGTCAAGGAAGATATGCCGCACTTGCCGGTAATCCTCATGACCGCCTACTACTACGACAAGGATCACATCCTGAAGCGCTCGCGCCTGCGCGGCCTCGAGGGCGCGCTGTTCAAGAAGCCGGTGAATCCCGGCAAGCTGCGCGCGATGCTCTTGCAGCTACGCCAGAAAGCGGCTGATGAAAAAGCCGAAGCAAGAGCCGCCGCGCTAGCCGCCAAGTCCAATCTGTAACGGCTACTCCTTGCGCCCAGTCGCGCGGCGAGGAGTCTCCCGCTATCCTCGATAGTCTGGTGGCGCCACGCATCCACATCACGACCGCGATCATTTACAGCAACGGCCCGCCGCATATCGGCCATGCTTACGAAGTGCTGGCGACCGACGCGTTCGCGCGGTTTCAGCGCCGCAAGCTCGGCCCCGCCAATGTCACCTTCGTCACCGGCACCGACGAGCATGGCGACAAGAACAAGCGCGCCGCCGAAGCTATGGGTCTCAATCCGAAGGCATTCGCCGACAAGATTAGCGCGCAGTTTCGCGCGGGATGGGCTGCGCTGGACATCAGCTACGATTTCTTCGTCCGCACCACCGACCCCGTGCATCAAGCGTTCGTGCAGAAGATGCTCGCGCGCAGCTACCAGTCCGGTGACATCTACTTCAAGGACTACGAAGGCCTCTACTGCGTCGGATGCGAGCGCTTCTACACCGAAAAGGAATTGCTGCCCGGCAACATCTGTCCGGTGCATAACACCCCGGCCGAGCCGATTAAGGAAGGCAACTATTTCCTGAAGCTCGAGAAGCATCGCGAGGCCATCCGCCGCAACATCGAGAAGAATCCGGATTTCATTCGCCCCGAGCGCTATCGCAACGAGGCGCTGCGGATGCTCGACGAGCCGCTCGAAGACCTTTGCATCTCGCGCCCCAAGGCGCGCCTCGACTGGGGCATCACGATCCCGTTCGACGACAAGTACGTGACCTATGTTTGGTACGACGCGTTCTGGGCCTATCTGAGCGAGTTGCCTGACACGGGAGACGCGGCGCTGGCCGCGACACTGCCGGTCACCGAGCATTTTATCGGCAAGGACATCCTGAAGACGCACGCGGTGTACTGGCCGGCGATGCTGCTGTCAGTCGGCTTGCCGCTCTATCGTCATCTGAACGTCCACGGATTTTTGAATTTCGGCGGCGCGCGGCTGTCCAAGAGCTCGGGCAACATCCAGGATCCGGTCGCCTATCAGCAAGCTCTCGGCCCCGACGTGCTTCGGTTCTTCATCCTGCGCGAATTCACCTACGGCCTCGACGGCGATTTCAGCGAAGAGCGCGTGATCGATCGCTACAACTCGGACCTGGCCAACGACCTGGGCAATTTGACCAGCCGCGTGCTCTCGATGGCGGCGCGATACTTCGAAGGCGCGATTACAGCGGCGCCGGGTGCGGGCAACGACAACGACCCGCTCGACGTCGCGCTGGTCGAAACGTTCGCCTCGATACCGTCGCGGGTCGCGCCGATGGTCGAGGAGCTCGCGTTCAATCGAGCTCTGGAAGCCATCTGGCAGGCCCTCGACGCGGCCAACAAGTATATTGTTGCGACCGCGCCGTTCACGCTCGCCAAAGATTCTGCCAACCTGCCGCGCGTCGCGCAGATCCTCGCCAACCTGGTCGAGGGACTGCGCGTCGTCGCCGACAGCCTCGAACCGTTCATGCCGGTGACGTCGAAGAAGATTCTCGGCCTGCTCAACGTCGACGAAACTCTCGCGCGCGCGCCGTACGGCGGCGGCATCAAGCCGGGGCATCGCGTAAATCCGACGACGCCGATGTTCCCGCGCATCGACAAGAAAGCCCGTCCTCAATGACGACGGTAGTCGATACGCATTGCCATCTAGCCGACGCAAAATTCCGCGACGACGTCGAAGCGGTGATCGCGCGCGCATCCGCCGCCGGCGTGGCGCAAATCGTCTCGGTCGGCGCGATCGGGCCGATTGAGAACGATCGATTAACGGTTGAGATCGCCGAGCGGCACCCGAATGTCTTCGCCGCCGTCGGCGTGCACCCGCACGACGCCAAGGATTGCACAGGAAAACGGATCGCACAGTTGCGCGGCCTGGCCGCGTCGAAAAAAGTAGTCGCGATCGGCGAGAGCGGACTGGATTTCCACTACATGCATTCGCCGCCCGAGGCGCAGGAAGCGTCGCTGCGCGCACATCTGGCGCTCGCCGCAGAACTCGGCCTGCCCATAGTGATTCATTGCCGCGACGCGGAGCGCCGGCTCGTCGAGATCGTGCGCGAAGCCGGCATTCCGCCGCGCGGCGGCGTGATTCACTGCTTCACCGGCGACGCCGGCGCGGCGCGCGAGTTCCTTGCGCTCGGCTTCTGCATCTCGTTCTCGGGCATCATCACGTTCAAGAACTCCGCGCCGATTCGCGAGGCCGCAGCGATGGTTCCCGATGACCGCGTGATGGTCGAGACCGACGCGCCGTATCTCGCGCCGGAGCCGTATCGCGGCAAACGCAACGAGCCGGCCTACGTAACACGCACGCTCGAAACGCTCGCAAATCTTCGGCGCGTTGACGCCGGCGCTCTCGGCGCGCAGGTGATCGCGAACGCCGCCCGCCTGTTCAGGCTCCCGACCGTGCGCTAACACTTTCTGGTCCTAACCTCTCCTTGTCCGAGGAGAGGTCGGCGTAAGCCGCGCGAGCGCGGTGTCGCCGGGTGAGGTGCAATGCCCGACATCGCACACACGCTTACCTGCTGATGTACTCCGTGAGAGCCGGGGCCGCCGCCCGACGGCGACACCACTCTTTAACTTGCAGCTGCAAGCAAGCGCGGTTGCAACGGCGAGCGTTGCACCTCACCCGTCGCTCACCTCCCTTCGGTCGGCACGCGCCGACCTCTCCTCGGACAAGGAGAGGTTATGATTTGTAGCGGCGCCGCGGGCGTCCGCGGGGCCTAACCTAGCGGATTGCCGCCGAAGATCCTTGGATGCAGCGCGACGATCGCGATCGTCAGCGCTACGCCCGCGCCAATCGCCGCCCACGGCATGTCACCGCCGGTCCATCGAGTGCGCCCGCCAACCAGCGCCAAAAACGGCACGAACGAGGTCTTCGCCATGAACGCTCGATAGCGGTCGCCGAGCTCGCGAAGCTTGCGCTGGTCCTGATGCATCCCGCCGATGATCCCGAGCGCGGGGAACATGCCGAAGAAAATCACGTCGCCGGCCCATCCGTTCATCAGCATGTGCGCGATTCCGAAAAGGCTGAAAGCGACCAGCCCCGGGTGCCGCGTGATCTTCAGCAGACCGCGCGGTTCGCTCTTGTCCGCCGACGCGCCGATTCCGCCCGGATTCGGAGTTATGAAACTCCCGACCAGCAGCACCAGCGCCGCCAGCATCAGAATCCACGCCAGCCATCGAATCGGCGCGACCACTCGCAGGTACCAGAGGATAGGGCCGGCGTGCTTGTTGTGCGCAAATTCGTAGATCAGCGGTCCGAGCGTCGCGGCGGCGATTAGCGAATAGATGCCGCGATACGGCTGCTCGCCGACTGCACCGATCAAGCGGGAGCGAACGGCGGCCGACGATACGATCAGATGACTGGCAAGGAACGACAATGCCCACAGCGCGATCCAGACAGTCGCATCCATAGAGACCTCCCCGCGATCGCCCGGTAATCAAGGCTTCCTGACAGCAGGATCATCGCAGGATCGCGGCACGCGTCAATGCAGCGCGCCGATTGCAGTACGATGTCGATTCACGAATCGGCTCGAGCGGGGTTGTAGTCATCAGGAGCATCAAACAATGATACCTACAATCCAGGTTGATGAGGCGCGCTTCAGCGAAATTGCGGAGCGCGTTGCGGATCATGAGATCGGCGACGGCGTCAGGCTCGCGCAGGCGTGCATCCTCGAGGAAATCCTCGGCGCGGTTTTCGGAACGATCACGCTGTGGTACTTGGTGACTTCGATAGCCGGGCTGGCCTGACACGCGCGATGTCCACGTACAATCTCAAGTTGCCGCCGCCGTTCGAAGAGGCGGTGAAAGCGATGGAACGCGAGATCATGCGCTTCCTGGTGCGCTCGACTGGCGACCGCGATGACGCGATGGACCTGTTCCAGGAGACCTGGCTGCGCGCCTATCGCGCCTATCCGACGCTGCGCTCGGAAGACGGACTGCGGCCGTGGGTCTTTCGAATCGCGTCCAACCTGTGCCGCAATCGCGCGCGGGACAGGATGCGCCGCGGACGGGTAATCGCGAACGCGGACGCGGACGGCGCGTCGCTGGACAATCGCACGCCGGATCATCTCAACGGCGGGCCCGAGGGCGCGCTCCATTTGAAGAGATCGATCGCGCGATTGCCCGGCAAGCAGGGCCAGGCACTCATGATGCGCAAGTTCGCGGGGCTCGAATATACGGAGATCGCCACGGCGCTGAATTGCTCGGCGGAGAGCGCGCGTGCGTGCGTTTACCAGGCGCTGAAGAAGCTCAGGCTCGAAGAGTAATCAAGATGAAAACCAATCGAATGACGACGCAATTGAACGAGAGTCCACCGATCGACGACCGGGTGCTCGACGCAATGATCGGACAGACGCGCCCGCGCATCGAGCGCGCGATGAAGATTCTGCGCCGCCCGCAGGCGCGGGTCGGCGTGATCCCGTCGCCACTTGGCCGTCTGCTGGTGGCGGAGAGCGACCGCGGCCTGGCGGCGATTCACTTTCTTTTCATAAGCGGCGGCGAGCGGACGCTCGAGCAGCTGCGCAAGAAGTTCGATCTGATCGAGAACGAGGCGAGTGCCCGCCGGATCGAAGCGGAAATCGGTCGCGTGTTCGAGGGCGACTTCAACGCGACGGCGCGTCCGGTGGATTTGAGCCTGGTCGACAGCGACTTCCAGCGCCGCGCGTACACCTCGCTGCGCAAGGTCCCGCCCGGTGCGGTGATCACTTATCAGGGGCTGGCCGCGACAGTTGGACAGCCGGACAGCCAGCGCGCGATCGGCAACACGATGGCGACGAATCCGATTCCGATCTTCGTGCCGTGTCATCGCGTGATTCGCTCCGACGGAACGATCGGCAATTACGGCGGCGGCGTGGACAACAAGATCAAGCTGCTGCGCGCGGAAGGATTCGAAGTCGGACGCGACCTGCGCCTGCCGTCGCGCGCCGTGATGGGGCATCGACGCACCGGAATCTTCTGCCGGCCCGACTGCTCGGCCGCGCGGCGCGCCGATCCAACCAAGGTGCTGATCTTCGCGGATGCCAAGTGCGCGGGACACGCCGGGCTGAGAGCATGCAAGCTGTGCAAGCCGGCGTGAGTCAGCGGGACCCAGAACGAACGAAGAGCGACGCCGAATCCGGCGCCGCTCTTGTTTTTGTCCGATCGCGCGATCCGGTTACTCGGTTTCCGACTGCGACCTCATCTGTTGAATCTGCTCGCGTTGATTCTCGATTTCCTGCTGTTGCTGCTGCACCTCTGCCTGGGTCTGTGCGTTGGCGTTCTGCGTATTCTGCATCGAATTGCCGACTGCGTAGCCGGTGCCGCCGCCCAGAACGCCGCCGATCAAGGCCCCCGCGAGAGGATGGCCCACGGCCGCCCCGACAATTGCGCCGCCAGCTCCACCTAACGCGGTGCCGCCGAGGGTGCCTTCCTCACGAGTCGTGAGCGGCTGCCCCGAGCATCCTGCAAGAACGAGCGTTCCCGCCAGCGCCAGACTCATAAGTGCTGCTATACCTTTGCGCATAATGAGAACCTCCATCTTCCAATGACTATACGACGGAGGAGCTATTCGGTTTCCTGTTGTCCCTTCAATTGTTGAATTTCCTGACGCTGCTCTTCCAATTGTTGCTGCTGTTGCTGGATCTGCGCCTGGGTCTGCTGGTTGGCGTTCTGATTGTTCTGCATCGCGTTGCCGACTGCGTAGCCGCCTACTCCTCCAATGGCCGTGCCAATAGCGGCGCCTGCCAGTGGTGCGCCGACGGCGGCGCCGATGATCGCGCCCGTGGCTGCGCCGATGCCCGCGCCGCCCAGGGTGCCTTCTTCACGCGTGGAGAGCGGGTCCCCGGAGCATCCGGCAACCAGGAAAAGTGCAGCGAGCGCCAATGAAGCCGTGATAATTGCGTGTCTGCGCATAGCCTTTCTCTGCCCGCTATTCGGTTTCGCTCTGACTCTTCAGTTGTTGAATCTGCTGTTGCTGATTCTCGATCTGCCTTTGCTGCGATCGAATCTGCGACTGAGTCTGAGCGTTGGCGTTCTCCTGATTCTGCATCTCGTTGCCGACCGCGTATCCGCCCAGTGCGCCGATGCCGCCGCCGATCGCGGCGCCCGCCAACGGGTTACCGACAGCGGCGCCGATAATCGCGCCCGTCGCGGCTCCCACGCCCGTGCCGATGAACGTGCCCTTCTCACGGGTCGAGAGAGGCTCTCCCGAGCATCCCACGGCCGCCATGATCGCAATCGCCACGAGCAGACCCTTAATCAACGACGCCGCATTTGTCCGCACGAGCATTCTCCTTCCGCACTGGAGCAGTTTTCATACCTGCCGGCGGCTGCGGCATTCCAGCCAGCCAACAGCAGGCGCGTTTCTTGATCAGCCGCTAGTTTTCTACCTTCCGCGCGGGCGATCAACCATTTCGAATACTGACCGTCGCGTTGGAATTTTTACCGGTTTCTCAAATTGGATTCGCCGCCATAAACGAATATTCATCTTCGCGGCTTACCGCAACCGTCACGGTATCACGGCGAAGATCCGCGTCGGCCCGCCGGTACCGTTACCGATTTTCATTGGGATGCAAAATATCGTCGCGCCCCGGGCCGGCAGTTTGTCGGCGTTGGCGACGTTTTCGAAGCCGGGTTTGTTCGCGCCGAGCCAGAGCCGATGCACCGGGAAGTCCTTCGAGTTGCCCGGGTCCATGCTGGCGGTATCGATCGCAATTGCGGCGATACGCCGATTCTTCAGAAGGAAATCGACGGCCTCGGCCGAGTAGCCCGGAAAGCGCAAACCCGCGACGTCGCCGGGCTTGTCGGTGCCCATGTAGCGTTTTCTGTCGGGCCAGTACTTGCCCCATCCCGAGCGCGCGACGACGATCGCAGCGTCGGGAATCCGGCCGTTGGCGGCTTCGTACGCCTTGAGGTCATCGACGGAGAGCATCGCGTCGGGATCGCCGGCCGCGCGCGCGGAAAAATCGATCACCGCGGCGGGCCCGATACAATCGGCGAGCGGAACCTGGTCGAGTGTGATCCCGTTGCGGTTGAAATGACGCGGCGCGTCGGCATGCGTGCCGCCGTGTTCGGGCGCCGCGTAATTTGCCGAGGCGTAGAAGTAGTGCTCGGGAGTATCGCCGTTTTTCTCGAACTTGTGGACAAAGCCCTTTTCGGTCGGCCAGTAGATGGTCGAGGCGTCGAAGGTATAGGTGAGGTCGACAATTTTTGCGGTATCGACTTTCACGGGACCATTCGCATCAGCGCAGAAGCCCGCTCGCGTCACACTGAGCGTCAGCAGGACAATCGCGATCGTCGCACGTTTCACGATTTTGATCATCGCCGGGAAAATCATAGGCAAGACCAAGCGAAGGGGCCAGCCCTCTACAGCCTTGCCGGGGAAAGTGAGGTAGCTTCGTTCCCTCAACATTTTTGTGAGATGAGGTGAGGTCCCTGTCGCGACAGCCTGAGTCGCGAGAACCGCAGCTACTGCTTGCGTCCTTCCGGAAGTTTGATTCGGCCGATTTCCTCGACCCGCCGCTGAAGCGCAAAGCTGTCGAGCGCCTCGATTCTCAGACTAGTGAAAATCTTGACGCGATTTTCCAGCTCGCGGTAAACCCGGAAAAAGAAACGACGCTTCTCGTCGTCACTTCCCTCAGAGGCTGCGGGATCGGCGACTCCCCAATGCGCGGTGATCGGTTGGCCGGGCCAAAACGGACACTGCTCGGCAGCGGCACGATCGCAGACCGTGAAAACGAAGTCGAGGTTGGGACTGTCCGGTGCCGCGAACTCGTCCCAGCTCTTCGAGCGTAGCTGCGAGGTATCGTAGTTCATTTCGTTGAGTAGCTCGAGCGTCAGCGGATGCACCACGCCCGTGGGATGGCTGCCGGCGCTGAAGCCTCTGAATTTTCCTTTGCCCCATCGATTGACGGCGCATTCGCCCATAATGCTACGCGCGGAATTGCCCGTGCATAGAAAGAGGACGTTATATTCACGGCTAGCCACGGTGCTGTCGTCCGTAGGGCTTTAGCCGCATTACGTCGCTTTCGAAACGGAGCAGCAGGCGTTGGCCGACGATGGGGCCGGCGCGCAGCAGGCACCAGATTCCACCGCTTTGGCCGCCGCCGGACGCGGCGCAACGTCGTTGCCGTACAACGTGTTCTCGCCAAAGGTGTGAAAGGTCTCCCACGAGATGCCGCTCGGATCGGACACCCAGCCTTTGTTGCCGCGCGCGTAACAGCAAACCGCGTTCTCCTGCTTCACGACCGACTGGCCCGCGGCCTCGAGCCGTGCCGCGATTGTCGCAAGGTCTGCGTCCGATTCGACCTGCAAGCCCAGATGATCGAGACCGGTCGAGCTCGATCCAGCGGTGATCGCAAAATTGATCCGCGGATCGTCGAGCATCCACTTCGCATAGTCGGCCTTGAGCACTGCCGGTTCAGTCCCGAACAGCGTCGAATAAAAGCGCACTGAGGAATCCAGGTCGTCGACTCTGACGTGAGCGTGAAATCGTTTCATACAGATACCCTCCGATTCTTCTTTGGCGTGACGTTCTGCTGAGCCACGCTTTCGGATGATCCGCAGCCTGCAACGGCAGCGGGACTGCAGAGCTCAGGCCGCCCGCCGCAGCAGTTCTCGGTCAGGTACGAGAGCAGATCGCTCATTCCTTTGAAGTTTGCGCTGTAAATGATCGAACGGCTCTCGCGCCGCGAAGTTACAAGGCCGGCAAATCGGAGCTGGTTCAAATGAAACGAAAGCGTGGGCGAAGGCTGCCCAAGACGCTCGCCAATTTCACCCGCGGGTAGTCCGTTCGGACCCTTTTGCACCAGTAGCCGGAAGATATCGAGGCGCGTTTCCTGGGCAAGTGCGCCCAACGCCACGATCGCAGTTGACTTCTTCATAGTTTTAGACTTATAGAAATATCGATGGTTAGTCAAACTGCACGAAAGCCTTTGCAAACCTCGAACAGCGATGGAATCGCGCCCAAGGTCAACGACGTTCGAAACGCTGAAAGGAGAGCGATCCCCCATGAGAAGTAACTTTGCGCTCAAATTGCTCGCCATCGCTCTTTTGCTGACGGCGCTGTCGTTATCTAGCCGCTCAGCCCTCGGCGACGAGCTGGAAATCAAGGGCGACGGTTCGACATTCGCTTATCCAATGTATGAGAAATGGATCGAGGAGTATGGGAAAGTCGATCGCGGGGTTCGGTTTACTTACAAATCGAACGGTTCCGGAGCTGGAATCCATGATGTGATGATCGGAAGTGTCGACTTCGCAGGAACCGATGGTCCGCTGAACAACGTTCAGATGCTCGACTTCAGCACCCACCGGAATTGCGAGTTACTCCACTTTCCCACGGCGCTGGGGGCCGACGTTCCGGTTTACAATATTCCCGGAGTAAAAGAACTCAACTTTACGCCCCAGGCTCTGGCGGGAATCTACCTTGGAAAGATCACAACCTGGAACGACCCTGAAATTGCAAATGCAAATCAGAACGTTCCATTGCCGGATAACAGGATTGTGGTCGTCCACCGGCAGGACGGCAGTGGAACCACCTACGTCTGGACGGACTATCTCTCAAAGGTCAGTCCGGAGTGGCACGAACTTGTCGGAACCGGTGTCTCGGTGGCGTGGCCAGTCGGAATCGCAGGAGCGGGAAACGACGGTGTAGTGCAACTGATCGAACACACACCCTATTCCATTGGATACACAGAGCTCACATACGCGGTCCGCAACGGATTATCGTACGGAAGCGTTCGCAATCGCAGCGGGCAATTCGTCAAGGCTGATACCGCCAGCATAACCTCGGCTGCCGCGGAGGCTGCGGACGGCATGTCGAATGATTTTCGAGTCTCGATCACCGATGCGCCAGGCAAAGAAGCCTATCCGATATCGAGTTTCACCTGGTTCTTGGTACCTTCCGTCAATCCAGACCCTGCCAAGCGGGACGCGATCGTCGGCTTTTTGCGCTGGGGGTTGAGCAGAGGGCAGGATCTCCTCGAGCCCTTGTCTTATGCACGTCTTCCCGACGCCGTGATCGCCAAAGAAGACGAGGCTATCGGTAAGATCAAATGACAGAGGCGATCCGCCACACCAACCGGGCCAGGGAGATCGGAACTGTCAAGTTGCCGGAAGGCAAATGAGCTCGGACCTTGCGCGCAGGGCGACGGCCGAGGGCGTCGGCACCGCGATGCTGCTGGCGGCGGTCGTGGGGTCGGGAATCATGGGCGAGCGGTTGGCGGGCGGCAACGTGGCGATCGCACTGCTCGCGAATACGATGGCAACCGGCGCGGCGCTGGTCGCGTTGATTCTGACTTTCGGTCCGGTCTCGGGAGCGCATCTCAACCCGGCCGTGACGATAGCCGACGCGTCGCTCGGCGGGATCGGATGGCGCGAGGTCCCGGTCTACGTCGGGGCGCAGATAGTCGGGGCGTTCGCGGGGGTCGCAGCGGCCGACCTGATGTTCGGGCTGTCGATCTATTCTGCCTCGCGGCATGAACGCAGCGGGCCGGCCCAGCTGTTCAGCGAGTTTATCGCGACCTTCGGGTTGCTGGCCGTTATATGGGGATGCACGCGCCGGCGGTCTTCGGCAGTGCCGTTTGCAGTCGGCGCGTACATCACGGCGGCGTACTGGTTTACCGCTTCGACTTCATTTGCGAATCCTGCGGTCACGATCGCGCGGGCGGCCAGCGATACGTTCGCCGGTATCCGCCCAGCCGACGTTCCCGGCTTCATTGTCGCTCAAATGATCGGCGCGATGGCGGCGACCTGGCTCTTCCACTGGCTGGTTCCCGCGATTTCGAATGTCGCGAGCGATGTGCTCATGCAACACAGCGAAACCGCACGAACTGAGGAGTTGTAAGAGCACTTCGGCTCCACACGCCTAAGCGACGTTGAAGTCCTCCGCATCGAGAAAGGTCCGCGGTCCCTCGGCTTCGCTCGGGATGACACAAAACAATAAGCAATCCGCATTACCAGCCGATCACTTGCGCGGGCATCACGGGCTGCGCCTGGCCGCGCGGGTCGGCGCCGCCTGAGAGCACGCCGGTCTTCGTGTTGATTTGAACGGCCAGCACGTGACCCTCGGACCACGGCGGGCGGACTTCGATAGTGTGGCCGCGCGCGGCGAGCGCGTCGCGCACGATGGCAGGCACGCGATCCTCGATGCGCACGACCCCGGGGCGCTTGGCGTGCGGATAGAACGTCGAGGGAAAATGCGCCGTCGAAAACTTGGGCGCTTCGATCGCGGTTTGCAGGTTCATCCCAAAATCAACGACGTTCAGAAAAAATTGCAGCGACCATTGATCCTGCTGATCGCCGCCGGGCGTGCCGAAGGCGAGGTACGGCTCGCCCTTCTCCATCGCGAGCGACGGCGACAGCGTGGTGCGCGGACGCTTGCCCGGCATGAGCGCATTGGGATGGCGCTCGTCGAGATAAAATGTCTGCATCCGCGTCCCGAGCGGAAAGCCGAGCGCGTCGATCACCGGTGAGCTTGGAATCCATCCGCCGCTCGCCGTGACGGCGACCATGTTGCCGGCGCGGTCGGCAGCCGTGACGTGAATCGTGCCCGGACCCCATGGGCGCGCTTTGGTGGCGGGACTCTCGCACAAGGCACGCATCGCGATCGGATCGCCCGGCCGCTGATCCATCGAGGCGCGGCCCGAATCGATAAGCTCGCGACGAATCGCCGCATAACGATCGCTCAGCAATCCGGAAATAGGAACGTCGACAAATTCTGGATCGCCGTAGTAGGCCTCGCGATCGGCGAACGAGAGCTTGGCGGCCTCGACGACAGTATGTATGTAATCGGCGGAATTGTGACCCATTGCGCTCAGGTCGAAGCCTTCGAGCAACTTGAGCTGCTGCAGGAACACGGGGCCCTGCGACCACGGCCCGCATTTGAAGACCGTGACGCCGCGATAGTCCACGCTCACGGGAGATTCGGTTCGGGTTGTGAAGCGCGCCAGGTCGGAGGCGGCAAGCAGGCCGCCGTTGGCGTCGGACCAGGCGACGATATCGCGCGCGATGTCGCCGCGATAAAAGCGCTCGCGTGCGGCGTCAAGGCCGGCCTCGCGCCCACGATTGCTCGCGGCTGATTCGGCCTCAAGCACGCGCTTGAAAAAATCCGCGAGCGCAGGATTTTTGAGCATGCTTTCGGGCTGCGGCACTTTGCCGTCGGGCAGGTAAACACGCGCCGTCGACGGCCAGTGCGTGAGGAACCGCTCGGCGTTGCTGTGCAGCGATGCGCCCGCGCCGGCCACGGCATCGTCAGCGCCGGCAGGCTCACCAGACAGTCCCACGTGCATCGGGAAACCTTCGTCGGCGAGCTCGAGCGCCGGCTCGAGAACCTCGGCCAGCGACCGCGTTCCGAAATCTCGGAGCGCGGTGACGAGCGCGTCGAAGGCCGCGGGGACCCCGGCGGCAAGCAGTCCCGCGCCTGGGATCAGCTCGATACCGAGCGCGCGAAAGTGGGCAATTGTCGCGCGTTCGGGCGCCATCATATTGCCGTTAATTGCGACAACGCGCCCGGCAGATGCCGAATAAATCAGCATGGGCGCTTCGCCGCCAATGGTGTGCATGTGCGGGTTGACGACGCCCTCGACGAATGTTGCTGCGACCGCAGCGTCGATAGCATTGCCGCCACGAGCGAACATTCGGGCACCGGCGGCGGCGGAAAGATAGTGCTCCGTCGCGAGCATCACGCGGCGGCCCATTATGAGCGGGTAAATTGTAGACATCTCGGTAATTTTTCCCTAAGGCCGGTTTCGTTTCGGAAACGATCTGAAACGCGAGGTTTCGCGATTTGTTTTCGCGATAACCATCTGAATATCACGACGCGAATTTGTCAAAAAGATGCCCGTATTCAGGCATCGCATTTCCCCAAATCAGGCACGAACAGAAGGCGTCAACTCCTAACTGTCGCCGCAAAACCGGAAAGTTGTTGATTCGCGGAGTATTCCACAGCTCTGGATAAATGAAACACCTTTGTAACATAGACGTCTAAATATCAGGCCCGAAGCTTGCTAGTATGACAGTCAGGATGGGGATGACGTGAAATACCAGGAGGCAGTGGAGGGGTAAAAGTATGATGACCAGCGTAAACACAGAAGGACCGATCGGAAAGCATTGCAAGCTGCAGAGACCGGTGCGCGACCACGAAGGGCGCAGTCGATTCAGCGAACAACCACGCATCCTGCGTGAGGTAAATAATCTGGACCGGCGCATGTACTTGGTGCAATTCGACGACGGCGCCACCACGTTCCTCTTTCCGGACGAAGTAGTAATCCAATAGCGGAGGTGGTCGGCACGACGCCGGCCACACGCCATGGATGCGCCGATTAGCGCGACAACAGCGCGCGTTTGGCACCAAGCTCAACTCCTACTTCGAATCGTAGCGCGGCCGCGGATCGTAGCCTTCGGTCTGCGCCCGCCGCCAGTAGCCCCAGGGATAGTGCACGAGTTCGAGCTTCATCCCGTCGGGGTCCGCGAAAAAAACTGCGTAGTAGCCTTGCCCGTATTGCGGATACTCGGCGGGAGCGTCGAGCAGCGCGATCTTTTCGCGCACCAGGAAGTTGTGGAACGCGTCGACGTCGGCGCGCGAGCGCGCCCGCAACGCCAGGTGATGAAGTCCGACGCGGTACCGGTCGAAGCGGGCGTGCAGATTCGTCTCGGATGCGGCGCGAATGGCAATCGCCATCTGCGCGTTGGACCAGTGGATGTAGTCGTCGCCCTTGTATTTTCGAAAGCCGAGTTCTCCCAGCACCTTGTCGTAGAACGGCCTCGACCGCTCGACATCGTTAACCGTCAGATCGATATGCTCGACGCCCAAAACTTCGATTGCCATGATTGACCTCTCAGGTCGCGCGCGTGCGGCGCTCGAGTTCGAGAAAGTCGCGGGCGCGATAGAGCGCGACGATGCTTTTCGCGTCCACGACATCGCCGCGACGAATCATCGCAAAGGTTTCCTCCAACGGCACGCGGCTGACCGAGATCACCTCGTCATGATCCAGCGTGCCCACTCCCGCTGACAGCTCGCGCGCCAGGTACAGCTCGATTCGCTCGTCGCAGAAACTTGGAATCGTGACGATCGAACCGAGATGGTCCCATCGCGCGGCCGCGACGCGGGCCTCTTCGCCGAGTTCGCGGCGTGCGCATTCCAGCGAATCCTCGCCGGCGTTGCGGCATCCCGCGGGGATCTCCCACATCCAGCCGCCCATCGTGTGGCGATACTGACGCAGCATCGCAATATTCATCTCGGGATCGGCATAGAGTGCTACGATTGCGCTGGCGCCGGGGTGGCGGATGACGGGAAGATCGACCTGCACGCCGCCGGGCAGCGTCGCGCTCTCGACGCCGAAATCAACGACACCCAATTTGAGAACCGGACGACGAATCGAAGCCATCGTGAATCAAGAATGTGCGCGCCGCGTGAGCCACGCAAGCGCCAATTGCGGCAGGTGTGCGAACGGGAGATGATCGAGTCAGCGCGATTCAATATGAGCCGGGTTCGCATTCCAATCTACTTCGATTACGCCTCGACGCTATGCTACATCGCGTGGCGCATCGTCGCCGAGCTCGAAGACGAACTCGGTTTCGAGGCGCTGTGGAAAGGCGTGCCGATCGCGACGCGCGATTTTCGCGCCAAGCCCGGCCGCGTGCTGGGCGAGCGCGAGCGGCAGAAAGTGCTGTTCGTTGCGGCGGAGACGGGTATCCGCGTCGCGCCGCCTGCCAGCTGGATCGACTCGATAGCCGCGCTGCAGGGATCGGAAATCGCGCGTGACGCGGGCGTGTTCCCGGCGTACCACGACGCGGTCTTTCGCGCTGCGTTCGACGACGGCGCCGACATCGCGGATCGCGCGGTGCTCGACGCGATTGCGCAGCGCGCCGGCCTCGATCGATCGGAGTTTCGCGCGGCGCTCGACAGCGGCGCGATGAGCGCGCGCCTGGCCGAGCACAAGCGCGAGGCCGACCAGTTTTCCGCGCTCGGCTACCCGACGTTTATCCTGGGCGACTTTCCAATGATCGGGATTCAGCCGATCGAATCGATGCGCCTGCTGCTCGGCCGCTTCATCCGCCAGCGCGCCGACGAACCGCAAGCCTAGCGCGCCAGGAACACCGGGCAGGGCGAGTTGCGCAGCACGTACTCGGTGGTCGAGCCAAGCACCATCTCGATAATCCTGCTGTGCCCGTAGGCGCCGATGAAAAGCAGGTCGGCTTCCTGCTCCTTGAGAAACTTCACAATTTCCTCGTTGGCGTGACCCTGCAGCAGCTTGAACTCGGCCTTCGGCGTGTAGTTCTCAAAGTAGGTGCGCGCCTCGGCCAGCGTCCGCTCGCCCAGCTTGGGATCGCGCGCGCAGGTTACGACGGTTACCGGAACGCCGAGGCCGCTGGCGATTTCCGCCGCCGAGCGCATCGCGCGCGACGCCCGCTCGCTGCCGTCGTAGGCCAGCACGGGGCGTTTGACCTCGCGAAATCGATTGGGCGAGATGAACATCTGGCGCGGAGATTTGCGCGCGACGCTTTCCGCGGTCGAACCCAGCAGCCCGGTCGAGAACTTTTCGTTGACGCCGCGATGGCCGATCATCACGAGGTCGGCGCTGCGCGCCCGATCGCAAATCTGGTTGGCGACAATTCCCATGTCGAGCACTGTCTCGACGGCCAGATTTTCGCGTCGCGCGGCGGCGGAAAATTCGTCGAGCACGCCGCGGCCGCGGGCGGTCAGCACCTCGCGCATCTTGGACGAAAAATCCAGATATGGTTCCAGCCCGAGCGAACCTGATATATCATGGAAAAACGAGCCTTCGATCGACACGATATCGACGACATGCAATCCGATCAGCGACGCATTGAAGATTCGCGCAAAATAGAAGGCGTACGCCTGTGCGTTGTGGGAGTGCTCGGAGGTGTCGATGCCGACGAGGATTTTCTTGATCAAGCGCGTGACCTCCGCGTCAGTTACCGCGATAACATGCCGCGCGGTGATGCCTCAAGAGGGGCGCGCGCGGCCGCAGCCACCGTCGATTGCGCATGGATGCAGGTGAGATGAGCGAACTCAGCGAGGCGCGGATGATGAGAATCGTGGACGAGCTGGCCGAGGCGGCCCAGCGCGTCGGGCTCGAGGTCCGCCGCGAAAAAATCATGCGCGAAATCGGCTATCGCACGCGCGGCGGCGCCTGCCGCTTGCGCGACAAGAACCTCGTCATCATCGATCGCGATCAGCCCGCCGCCGAGCAGCTCGAAGTGATTGCCGAAGCACTGCGCTCGCGCG
This sequence comes from Binataceae bacterium (SeqCode), assembly GCA_963789715.1. GTDB lineage: Bacteria > Desulfobacterota > Binatia > Binatales > Binataceae > Binatus. Next base: position 272,850 of record CAWBLQ010000001.1, read on the forward strand.
ACCTCGAATCCCTGTACCTGTCGCCCGCGGCGCGGCGCGTCGTTGCCCTCGGAGACGCTCCATCCTGAGGTGCTGAGATGCCGCGTACCGGCGAAACCGCGTCGGCTGGTCACACCGTAATCGATCGCAAGCCCGCGATCAGCGCGGAAGAGCGGATGCATGCCTTCCACGTGCGGCTCAAGGAGCGCGGGCTCAAGTCCACCGGCCAGCGCGACGACATCGCGCGCGTCTTCTTCGAGCACGGTCATCATATCAGCGCCGAAGAATTGTACGCCGAGGTCAAGAAAATCAACCCGCACGTCGGCTATGCGACGATTTACCGGACGCTGCGGCTGCTCAAGGAATGCGAGCTGTTGTACGAGCGTCACTTTGACGAGGGCCAGGCGCGCTACGAAGCGGTCGGCGAACGCCATCACGACCATTTCATCTGCGAGCGCTGCGGCCGCATCATCGAGTTCGAGAACGCCGCGATCGAGCGCATGCAGAATATCGTCGCGCGCGATCTCGGCGTGACGCTGACCCGGCACAAGATGGAGCTCTACGGAATCTGCTCCGACTGCCACGCTCAGCGGCAGGCCTTGTAGCAACCGGCGGGCCGGTCGTAGATAGTCAATCGAATAGTCACGCCCGATATCAGGAGGGCATGTCGATGATCAAAGCGCGCGGATTGAAGCACATCAATCTCAACGTCAGGGACATCGGTCGATCGCTCAAGTTCTACCAGGAGGCGTTTGGCCTCGAGGTCAAATTCTGGGAAGGGAAAAAAATGGTTTTCCTTAATTCGCCCGGCGTGAACGACACGATCACTCTGTGCCAGGCCAAGGCGGACGATCCCGTGGCAGGCGGCGGCGTTTCGCATTTTGGCTTCTCGATCGCGCCGAACAACCTCGACGAAATGGTCCGCCAGGTCGTAAGCGCCGGCGGCAAGCTGCAAAGCCGCGGCGAGCATGCACCCGGCGTCCCGTACGCGTACTTCACCGATCCGGACGGCTACGTGATCGAGCTGGGCAACTCGTAGATAGCTACTTGCTATAGCCACTTGGCGCGGAGATTGTAGTCAATGAAGCACGCGGGACCCCAGGCGCTCGACCAACTCGAGCCGATCCTCGCCGAGATTCGACGGCTCGAGGGACTCAGGGAGAAAAAGCGCGGAGCGTTCTACCGCGGCTCAAGCGGGTTCCTGCATTTCCATGAAGACCCGGCGGGATTTTTCGCCGACTTGAAGATCGGCGACGACTTCGCGCGCTTTCCGATCAATTCGAAGTCGCAAACGCAAACGTTTCTGCGCCGCGCCGCCGCCGCCCTCAACGCCGCGAAGAGCGGTCGCCGGAAGGCCGGCGCCGGCTAGGCCGCAGATCGGCCGCGGCCCGGGGTACCGTCTCAGGGCCGGCGCGATGGCGATACTTCATGTCGTTGCCGCAATGCGGACAGTTGACGTCGTCATACTTCACGATTCGGCCGCAGAACGGGCACTTGTAACGGCGCCGCGCCACCCAGTAAAAGAACGCCGCCGTCAGCGCCACCATCAGCAGGCCGATGATTGTTTGCCGCACCAGACTTGCTCCGTACGTGTGTCAGCCGCCAGGACTCGGTCAGGCGAGACCTTCCTTCAACGCCTCTTCGAGCGCGCCGATGTTGACCCGATGTCCCTGCGCCATCACGACCAGAAATGCCCTGAGCGGCGCATCGTCGGCGGTCGCGACGTTCTCCTCGATCCTGCGAATCACCCATCGCTGGCCGCGATTCAGCAGCTCGAGCTTGGCGCGAAAATCTCCGACCGCGCGCACCTTCTCGACAAAGTCGCCGGTCTTCGTCGACGGGTTCCCGCCCAGCCGGCGCACATGCGCCGCCAGCTCTCCCGCATAGTAACCTTCGTCGTGGCCGACCTTCTTGAGCATCTCGCGCAACTCGAGCGAATGCGCCAGCGCGGTGAGCTCATGCAGGACCCGGCCGCCGGCGCGCTCGGCTTCAGCCAACGAATTTAGAAAACCTTCGAGTTGCGAGTCCATTGAATTGCCTCCGCAGTTCAGGCTCAGAGCATCGGCACCACCGGACAATACGCCGCGCTGAAAATCGCGTGACCGCTGAGCGCCAGGCGAATCAATTGGATGACCGGCTCGACGAATCGCGCCGCCGGCCGCTGCGCGATCGTAGCAGCCATCTTGCCGCTGGCCAGTGATTGCAGCAGGCCGGGCTGCTCGGGAAGTTCGATGACTCCGACCGCCTGATCGGGCGCGAGGCGCGCCAATCCCTTCGCGGCCGCCATCGCCTCGTCGAGCCCGCCCAGCGAATCGACCAGCTTCAACTTGATTGCCTGCTCTCCCGTCCAGACCCGTCCCTGCGCGACAGCGTCGGCCTGTTCCACCGTGATGTGGCGGCCGGCCGCGACCAGTTTGAGGAAGTACTGGTAGTTGCGCGTGATGTCATCCTGGAACTGCTTGGATTGCGCGGGCGTGAAGTCGGTCCACATGTCGAACATCCCGACGTTGGCCCCACGGCTCACCGCGTTGGTGTTCGCAAAAATCTTTTGCGCCGCGGGCGTGACGTTGAACTTGCCCCCGAGTACGCCAATCGAGCCGGTAATGGTGCCGGGTTCGGCGATAATCTTCGCCGCCGGAATCGATATCAGGTATCCGCCCGACGCGGCGTATCCCGACATGCTGACGACCACCGGTTTTTTCCTGGCGGTGAGCTCGACTTCGCGGCCGATGAGTTCCGACGCGAGCATCGAACCGCCGGGCGAATCCACTCTCAGGATCACGGCGCGAACGTCGTCATCCTCGCGCGCGGACTTGAACGCATCGGCCATGTCGTCGGAGGTCATCGCGGCGGTGTCGGGAGTTGAAAATGGATCGAAGCCTTCGCCGCCGCGCTGGATCTCGCCGTCGCCGTAAATCACCGCGATTTGATCGCCGCCGCTGAAGTTGGAAAACAGGCTCGCCCGTGCGTAATTGGTGTAGTCGACCACTTTGTGCACCGAGCCGCCGTGGTTTTTCACCCGCTCGCTGAATTCGTCTTCGTATTCGAGCCGATCCACCAAACGCGCCTTCAGGCCCTCGTCCGCGTTCAACGGTGCCTGATCGATCAAGCCCTTGATCGCGTCGGGGGTCAGCCTGCGCTCGGCCCCGATTGCCGCGACGATCTGATCGTACAAGCTGCCGGCCAGCCCTTCGTCCTCTTCCTTTTGCGCCGGCGTGAAGTCCTTGTTGGTGAACATGTTGGCGGCGCTCTTGAACTGGCCCGCCGAGGCGAAGTTCGGCGTGATCCCCAGCCAGTCGAGCGTGCCGCGCATGAACAGCTCGCGCAGCTGCACTCCCATCAGGTTGAGGTCGCCCTGCGGCATCAGCGAGACTTCATCGCAGGCGCTCGCGACGACATAGGGCAAATTGCCCAGCCCCGATTCGCCGGCGGTCTCGATGTACGCAGCCGTCCATTTGCCGTGGCTCTTGAACGACTTGATCAGCGCGACGATCTCCTGCGCCTGCGCGAGTTCCATGTCGGGGTTGATTACCTTGATTTCCAGGCCGACGATTTTTGGATCCTTCGCGCCGTTGTCGATCGCATTGCGCAGCACGTTGAGCGCCGTCTGATTCTTGCTCAACAGCCCAAGCAGGCCGCTGCCGCCGCGCTCGACCACCGGTCCATCGAGCTCGACCGCCAGCACCGAGTTGGGCTGCACGCGATGCGAGATATAATCCGAGATGGCGACGATCGCGAACAGCAACGCGATGACGATCGCTGTTCTAAGCATCCATCGAAAAAGCCTTCTGAACATTCACTCCTCCGAAATGTGGAAGTGGATTACCGCGCAAACACTGCCGGCGCGTTCCCTTGACAGCCGCATCCAAGAATAGCCAACCATACCCGCTTGCATGGAGCCAGTCGCCAAAATACAGCCGCCCAAGGCCGCCGCTGCGGGCGCCGCGCGCGACCTGCTGATGAACCAGCGTGAGACCGGCGCGATTCATCTGAGGATCGTCGCGCTTGCCTTCGCCGCCTGGATTTTCGACTTCTACGATCTGCTGCTGTACTCGTTCCTGCTCGTGCCCGTCGCGCGCGAACTCCATCTGACGCCGCAACAGTCCTCGCTGGCGCTGGGCACGTCGCTGCTGATGACGGCGCTCGGCGGAGTTATCTTCGGCGTCTTCGGCGATCGCTTCGGGCGAAAGCCGATGATTGCAGCTACGGTCGCGATCTACGGCGTCGGCACTGCGCTGTGCGGATTCAGCCATACTCTAACCCAGCTCATCGTGTTTCGATCGATAACCGGCCTCGGCATGGGCGGCGGATGGGCCCCCGGACAAAGTCTGGTCGCCGAGAGCGTGCCGGCCGAGCGCCGCGCCCGATACGCGGCGTACGTGCAGACGGGAGCGCCGCTCGGAGTTTTGCTGGCGGCAGCGGCCGGCGGTTATCTCGCGCCCGCGATCGGATGGCGTTTGACGTTCATGGTGTCCGCGATACCCGCCGCATTCGTCGTCGCCGCGGTGCTGAAGTGGATGCCGGAGAGCGACGTCTGGCGCCGCACGCGCACCGATCTCAGCCGTGGAGTCGACCTGCGCGCGCTTCTCGTTCACCGGCGCATCTTCGCGCTGCTCTTCGTCGTCATCCTGCTCAACTCCGAGGCGTACTGGTTCACCTACACCTGGATGCCCGGATACCTGGAACTCAAACGCGGGCTCACCGCCGCAGCCGCCGGCTGGCTGCTGATCGAAATGCAAGTCGGCGGCGTGCTGGGCTACCTGACGTTCGGCCGCGTCGCGGACAGGTTCGGCCGCCGGCCCGCGTTCTGCGCGTACGGACTGCTGATGGCGGCCGGGACGCTCCCGCCGACGATTCTTTGGACTTCAGCGGTGGCTGTGCCCGGTCTCATCGCTGTCGCGATGTTCGCGGCGGGATTCGGCACCGGTATCTGGGCAGGGGTCCCGCCGATGATCGCCGAACTGTTGCCGACGCGGATTCGCAATACCGCGATGGGCTTGCTGCTCAACGTCACGCGTGGATTTCAGTTCTTCACGCCGATTCTGATCGCGGCGCTCGGCGCACGCTTCGGTTTCGGCGTGACGCTGTCGCTCGGCGCAATGTTCTCGACGATGGGCGCATTGATGGTCTGGATGCTGCCCGAAACACGCGGCCGCTCAATCACCGCGCTGGATTGACGCCCCGCTTAGCATTAAGCGAAGCCGAAGGAAATCATCACTGCTTCTTAATACCGGGTGCAGGGGTCACCCCTGCTGAAACCCACCGCGGGTTTCACTACAATCAAATTCCTTTTCCATGTACCTCCCCGACACGATCGTCGCGCCCGCCACCGCGCCGGGAATCGGCGCCGTCGCGATCGTCCGCCTCTCCGGTCCGCGCGCGTTCGAAATCCTCGACGCGATCTTTCGCCCCGCGCATTCTGCCGCGATCGCGCCGCGCATGATGCGTCTGGGCGAGGTCGTCGATAGCGCCACCGGCGCCCGCATCGATCGCGCGCTCGCGGTCGTGATGCCGCAGCCCGGGAGCCTGACCGGCGAGGACGTCGCCGAGATACAATGCCACGGCGGTTCGTACGTGGTCCGCCGCATCGTGGCGCTCGCGCTCGACGCGGGCGCGCGCATTGCCGAGCCAGGCGAATTTACCCGGCGCGCGTTTCTGAACGGCCGCATCGATCTCGCCGAGGCCGAGGCGGTCGCCGACATTGTCGCGGCGCAGAGCGATTCCGCACTGGCCATTGCACTGTCGCAACTCTCGGGCGCACTTTCCGCGCGCGTCGCCGAGATGCGCGCTCAGGTCGTCTCAATTCGCGCGCATCTCGAAGTCGAAATCGATTTCTCTGACGAGGACATTCGTTTGCCGTCGCGGCGCGAAGTCGCCGCTGAGATCGAGCGCCTCATCGCGGACGTTGCAGTTCTGCACGACAGCTTCGCGCGCGGCCTGCTGATGCGCGCGGGAGTGCGCGCCACCATCGTCGGCAAGCCTAACGCCGGCAAGTCGAGCCTGATGAATCTTATCCTGGGCGCCGACCGCGCCATCGTGACCGCCGTCGCCGGCACCACCCGCGACGTGATCGAGGACTCCGTCCAGCTCGGCCCCTACGCGCTGGTCCTCAACGACACCGCCGGCGTCCGCGAATCGGCCGACGCCGTGGAGCGAATCGGAATCGAGCGCACGCGGCGCTCGGCGCGCGACGCGGACCTGCTGATCGCGATGTTCGATTCGTCGCGGCCGCTCGAGCCCGCCGACCTCGACGTGATTGCCCTGGCGGCCGACCGGCCGGGCCTGGCTCTGCTCAACAAGCGTGATCTGCCAGCTGCCATCGCGGCCGCCGATCTTCGCGCGCGCGGCCTGACTATTCCAATCCTGCCGTTCTCCGCAATCAACCTCGACGACGCCGGCGCGCTGCGCGCCGAGCTGACAAAAACCATCGCCGCGCTGGTCTCCCCATCTTCATCTTTGTGTGTCATCCCGAGCCAAGCCGAGGGATCCCGTCCGCTCGCCGCTTCCCCCAACGATCAAATCGCAATCTCCCGCGAGCGCCATCGCGACGCGCTGGCGATAGCTCTGGAAGCCCTCAAGAACGCTCGCAGCTCCGCACTCAGCCTGATGCCGCCGGAGATCGTAGCGGTTGACATAATGGCCGCCGCCTCCGCGCTCGGCTCAATCACCGGTGAAGTAACCGGCGAGGACGTCCTCGACGCAATCTTTCGCGACTTCTGCATCGGCAAGTAGCGGGGAGAGGTGTTGCCGCTGCTGGATCGCCAGCCGGTTCGAATCAGCCGACGCCGAAGAACGCCTTCTCCTTGTCGATTACGGCCTTGAAGCTCGGCCGGTTGTGGATTCGATGGACGTAGGCCGCGAGCTTGGGCCACGGCTTCTCATCGACGCTGCAACCGGCGAACTGGAAGTTCACGAAGCACGTCGCGACTCCGATGTCCGCGATCGTGAACCGGTTCGCGATCAGGAATTGCTTGTCGCCGATTTCCTTTTCGAGATAGTCGAACAGCGGCGGTACTTCCTCATCGATCACTTTCTTGATCGCCACCTCGTCCGGCGGCTGATTGAAGAAACGTGGCGCAATCACGCGCGGGAAAAAAATCTTCGCGCCCAGCACCGGCGTAAGCCCGCCGTCGCCGAACTCCTCGAACCACAGCGCGCGCGCATACTCGTACGGATCGTTCGGATAGAGCGAAGGCTCGGGATGAGTACGTTCGAGGTAGGCGATAATCACCGACGAGTCGGCGAGCGTGCGATCGCCGTCGCGAAACGCGGGAATCTTTCCGAGCGGACTGATTTTCAGGTACTCGGCAGTCGGCGCGAATGGCACCACGGGGTCGTGATCGTACGCGATTCCTTTCTCGGTCAGCGCGACGATTGCTTTGCGCACGAACGGCGATCCAAGCGCTCCATAAAGGGTGGGCATAGCGACTCTCCTCGATTCGTCTTGAGACGTAGCCCATGAGATATAGGCGAGCGCGATCCCAGGCAACAACGATTCGCATTACGCCGCTGCTTCGTGACAACGGTTGTCACTGGTCACCTCGAAATCGCGCAGCGGCCCTTGCTGACGTCGTCGCGCAAACCCCGGATTCTCATTGGATGCGGCAACACAAAACCGGAGCGAAGCCGAAGGAGATCACCCCTGCCTTATCTGATTATTGCCGAGCTCGATTCGGAGACGTCGGTGATCGTCCTGCCGGTCTCCCAGAACGTGCCGGCCGAGGCGTTGTAGAGGTCGCCGCAGTTTGAGCGGCCCCCGGCGATCAGCGCGCTGCCGTTTTCGAGCAGGGTTGCGGTAGGGCCGACGTGGAAGCCGTGCATCGTGCCGGCGGTGGCGGCAAATGTTGCGTGCGCGGGATCGAAAAGTTCGGCGCTCACCAGCGACTCGTCGCCGCTCTGGCCGCCTGCGATCAGCACCTTGCCGCTGGGCAGCAGGACCGCGGCCTGCAGCTTGCGCGCGACGGTCATCGCGCCAACCGGTGAGAACCGCCCCGTCTCGGGATTGAAAACTTCCGCGCTGTCAGTCGGCTCGCTCGTGTCCTCGCCGCCCGCGACCAGCACGTAGCCAGCCAGCGCGCCCGCGACGGCGCCTGGCGCAAGCCAGGTCGCGCTGTGATTCTCGCGCGGCGTACTCATCGTACCCGTCGACGTGAACTGCCCGGTGGCCGGGTCGTAGAGTTCAGCCGTGTCGACATCGCCGCCGCTCTCGTCGCTGGCGCCGCCCGCGATCAGCACGTTTCCCGCCAGCGGACCGCTGGCAATCAGCGTGGCCGAATGGCGGGCGCGCGTCGCCTTCATCGCGCCTGTGGCGGTAAACTTGCCGGTGGCAGGGTCGTACAGTTCCGCACTCCTGAGGGTGAATCCCTGCGTCCCTGTGACGCCGCCGGCGATCAGCACCTGGCCGTCGGCCGGGCAGTTGCATCCGGAGATCAGGGTCGCGGTTTGCTCGGCGCGTGCGGTGTTCATCCTGGCGGCAATCACCGAGAATTTTCCACTGACCGGATCGTACAGTTCAGCGGACGATAGCGAGTAGCCCAAGGAGCCTTCGCCGCCCGCGACCAATACCTTTCCGCCGGGCAACACGGTCGCAGTTAGTCCCGTGCGCGCATCCTTCATCGGTGACGCGGCTACGAAAATGTTTTTGTCGGGGTTGAAAAGTTCCGCCCGGGAGAGTGCGAACTGGCCGTCGCCCTGCCCGCCCGCCAGCAACACGAAACCGAAATGCGGCGTCAGATCGGAATGCGCCGCCATGTCAGGTTGCGCCGGCGGCTGAGCGCCGCCCGGGCTTGAGGGAGCCGCGGGATTGGTCCCGGCACCCGAGCTGACGGGCGAACTCGGCAGCGATCCTCCAAGCGGCGAAATCGGTGGCGTCGACACGCCACCCGTCGCGCTCATCGCAATCACTGCGGGCGCTTGAAAATTGACGACCGGAGCGGCGCTGCCGCGATCGGTCCAGGCACTCGGCTGCTGCAGAGCTCCGGAATTGTCGAGCGGCAAATCCGGAACCATCACGACCACCGTCGTGTTGCCGGAGTTCTTTGGTGCAGACCACGGCGCGGATCCGGTCTGTCCACGCAGGTTGGCGGCGGCATGAGATGCATCGCGCGCACGAGTTACCGCGATCGATATATGCGATCCGGGTGTTGAGTCGGCGGCGTCGGCGCGCATCGGCTCCGACCAGCCGGAACCGAAATGACGGCCGGGGAGCTGGCCGCGATCGAGCGAGATCAGGGCGGCGATCGCGCTGGCGGCGATCACTCCGCCGGCCAGCAACGCATCGCGCATCAGCGGTCGGTCTCTCAAACCAGCCATCGCAACAAATCCCTCGCGCGCGATTCCCCGATGGGAATAACCGAATTGTAGTACGAATGCCGGCTATTCGGAAACAGAAAAGTGAACGGAGGCGTCGCGGCGGTGCGCAAAGAATTCATTTTATTGAATGTGGAAACCCAAGGCGGGTTTCACATCGGGAATAATCTTTGCTCTACTAATTGTAGATTAATATCTACTCTTAGACATATCGAGCGCTTTACGAACGGCGCTCGTGCGGGCCATAATCCCTGCTCGCCATGAACTACGACGTTATCATCGTCGGCGCCGGCCACGCCGGTATCGAAGCCGCGCTCGCCGCCGCGCGAATGGGCGCGAGCACCCTGATGCTCACGCTCAACCTCGACCATATCGGCCAGATGTCGTGCAACCCCGCGATCGGGGGCATCGGCAAGGGCCACCTGGTCCGCGAGATCGACGCGCTCGGCGGCGAGATGGGTCTGGCGACCGACGAGACCGGAATCCAGTTCCGCTTCCTCAACACGCGCAAGGGCCCCGCCGTCCGCGCGCGCCGCGCGCAGGCTGACAGGGCCGCCTATCGCGCGCGCGCCAAGCGCGTGCTCGAGCGCACGGCCAACTTGCAAGTGCGGCAGGCAAGCGTCGAGCGCCTGATCGTCGAGGACGGCGCGGTCCGCGGCGTCGAATCGCAGATTGGCGAGCTCTTCGCGGCGCCGACCGTCATTCTCACCACCGGCACGTTTCTCAAGGGCCTCGTCCATATCGGGATGAAAAACTACTCGGCGGGACGCGCGGGCGATTTCGCCGCGATGGGCCTCAGCGGCAATCTCGCGGATTTGGGTTTTCGAATCGGCCGCCTCAAGACCGGCACCTGCCCGCGTCTCGACGCGCGCACTATCGACTACTCAGCGCTGGAGATCCAGCCGGGCGACGAGCCGCCGCCGCCGTTCTCGTTCCGCACCGCGCGGATCGCGCAGTCGCAGATCCCCTGCCATCTTACGTTCACCAACGCGCGCACCCACGAGATAATCCGCGGCGGTATCGACCGCTCGCCGATGTACTCCGGAGTCATCCAGAGCAAGGGGCCGCGCTATTGCCCGTCGGTCGAGGACAAGGTGATGCGCTTCCGCGACAAGGAGCGCCATCAGATTTTCCTCGAGCCCGAGGGCCGCGACACGGTCGAGGTCTATCCCAACGGGCTGTCCACCAGCCTGCCGCTCGACGTGCAGCTCGCGATGGTTCGATCGATCGGCGGGCTCGAAGGGGCCGAGATAATGCGGCCCGGCTACGCTATCGAGTACGACTTCTCGGACCCGACCCAATTGACGCCGTCGCTCGAGACCAAGTGCGTGCGCGGGCTGTTCTTCGCCGGCCAGATCAACGGCACGACCGGCTACGAAGAGGCGGGCGCGCAGGGTTTGATCGCGGGAATCAACGCCGCGGTCAAGGTCCGCGGCGAGCCGGCGCTTATCCTGCGCCGCGACCAGGCCTATATCGGCGTGATGATCGACGACCTGGTGACGCGCGGTATCGGCGGCGAGCCGTACCGGATGTTCACCTCGCGCGCCGAGTACCGATTGCTGCTGCGCGAGGACAACGCGGACCGCCGGCTGTCGCCGATTGGCGAGCGCCTGGGATTGCTCGACGCGTCGGCGGGCGCGCGCGTCCGGGCCAAGACCGAAGCGGTGCGGGGCGAGATCGAGCGGCTCAAGGCGGCGCTGATACCTGCCTCCGACCAGGTCAACGCGGCGCTGGTATCAGCGGGCTCGACCGCAATCGCACAGCCGGTGCGCGCGATCGAGCTGCTCAAGCGGCCCGAAATCGGCTACGACGCCGTGCTGAAGATGGGCGGCGTCGATCAGGGACTCAACCTCGACGAGGCCGCCGAGCTGGAGACCGAAATCAAATACGAGGGTTACGTGCGCCGGCAGGCGGAGGCGGTCGAGCGCTTCGCGCGCCTGGAGGACACGACGATACCGGACTGGGTGGATTTCACGGGCGTGATGGGCCTTTCGACGGAGGTCTGCGAGCGCCTGTCGGCCGTGCGACCGCGATCGCTCGGGCAGGCGGCGCGGATGCCAGGAATCACGCCGGCGGCTATCTCGATCCTGGCCGTCCATATCAAGAGCCGGCGCGACCGCAACGCCCGCGCGATCTGAGCACCTCCGGGTGTTTCAGTGCGAAAACGGGGGTCCAGTGCTTCACTCTGGACCCGGGGAAAAACGTTTCACGTGAAACATTTTGGGAAATAACCCAATAAAATAGGGGCAAATATCTTGAGATACGGACGTTTCACGTGAAACATCACAGCACGGCGCGTGCGCCGAAAAAGCAACGGCCCGCGAGTCCCGATGAGATCGGCGCGAGCGTGCGCGCCAAGCTCGCGCCTGCTATCTCCGCCGTCGGCGTAATCGCCAAAAACTCCGAGTTTCTGGACCGAATCGAGCGGATGGCGGCGACGCTCGCGCTGTGGGGCCCGAAGATCAATCTCACGGCGCATCCGAGGGACCCCGACGAGATCGTGTTCCACGTCTTCGATAGTATTATCCCGGTTTCGATCGCGGTCAGCGCGAAAATTCTGCGGCTCAGCACGCGGCTCGACCGCGAGCGCCGCTTCCTGGATATCGGCAGCGGGGCGGGCTTCCCGGGGCTGGTGATCGCCGCCGCGATTAACGCGCAGGTGACGCTGGTCGAGGCGCGGCGCAAGCGGGCTACCTTTCTGAGCGAGGCCGTCGTCGAGATGGGCCTGCGCAACGTTCGGGTCGAATGCGTCCGCGCCGAGTCGCTCGACGTCAGCGCCGGGTTCGACCTCGTGACCGCGCGCGCGGTGGGAAACCCGGCCGGGATTCTAAAGATTGCCGGCCGCGCATTACATCCGGGCGGCGTGCTGATGCTGTACGTCAGCGCGGCGCAGGAGTTCGACGATGATGCCAGTGCGGCGGCAGCGGCCGCGTCGGGGCTCGTCGATGGGTCTGTGGCCGGATACGATTTGCGCCACGGCCGCCAGGTGACGAGCCGCGCAGTCGCCACCTGGACGCGGCGATAAACAACCAGCAGGGGAATCACTTTATTTGTAGTGGAACCCACCGTGGGTTCCACACCTCCTTAGGCAGGGGTGACCCCTGCACCCGGTGAAAAAGTGATAAGAAGTCAGTTCTCACGTCCGGTTCTTAAATCCGGTTCCGCGTTCCCGTGCGGGCCCGAAAAAAGGGGTTAGGGGTTAGGTTCCGTGTATCGCCTCTCTCTATCAGAGGGAGAGGATGAAGGTGAGGGTCAATTTTCCAAGATGCTTTTGCGAAATTGACCTCGCCCGTTTATTTCAGGACAGGCTCTCCACCCGGTAGAGGGAACGTTTCACGTGAAACGTTCCATTCGAAAAACGTTGCAAATTCAGCCGCTTGCGTGAATTTGATCGCGCGATTTGATTTTGCGCGAAGCTGGGGATTTAATGATCTCCAAGCCCGAATGTTTCACGTGAAACGTTCGAGTGCGCGCGGTCCGGAGCTAGTTCTTTTTTGCGGGGGTGCAGGGGTTGTCAGTTGTCCCTGCGGGGCAGGTCGTGGGGCGGGTAATCGCAATAGCCAATCAGAAAGGCGGCGTTGGCAAGACCACCACAGCTATCAACCTTGCGGTTGCGATAGCAGATACGGGAAGCCGCGTCCTGCTCGTTGACCTCGATCCGCAAGGCAACGCGACTTCCGGGATCAGCACGCCCGACGACGTGAGCGCCGCTCGCCGCGAGGGCAAGACTATCTACCAGGCGCTCGTCGGAGGCCTGGCGATTGCGGAGATCGTCCGGCAGGTGCGGCCGACGCTGTCGCTGGCGCCGGCGGGCGACGACTTGGTCGGCGCCGAGATCGAGCTGGTGACGATGGAGGGCCGCGAGCGACGCTTGCGAGCGCTCCTGGAGCCGGTGCGGGCAGAATATAACTATGTTCTAATCGACACGCCGCCGTCGCTTGGGATTCTCACGCTCAACGCCCTGGTCGCGGCCGATTCGGTGCTGGTGCCGATGCAGTGCGAGTACTACGCGCTCGAGGGTCTGAGCGCGTTGCTCGGCACGATCAACAAGGTCAAGGCGGCGATCAGGCCGGGACTCGAGCTAGAAGGCCTGGTGCTGACGATGTTCGACTCGCGAAATCGCCTCAGCCACGAGATCTCAGACGAGGTCAGAAAGCATTTTCCAGAGAAGGTTTTTCGCAGCGTGATTCCACGCAGCGTGCGGATGTCGGAAAGCCCCAGCCATGGACTGTCCGTGCTCGAATACGGGCCGAAGTCGGCCGGCGCCGAAGGCTATCGCGCATTGGCGGCGGAGATTATCGCGCGCGGAGGCGGGGAGAGTTGAAGAGGAAACTAATTGTATGCGAAACCCGCCGTGGGTTTCGCGCTTCCTTGGGCAGGGGTGACCCCTGCACCCAGTACTAGCAGAAGATGCGGGACTTCGTCCCTGTTAGAAGGGTTGTGGGGGAATTACCTCGGCAGTTTTTTATGTCATTCCAGGGCGAAGCGATCCTTCCTCGCCTCTCTCTATCAGGGAGAGGCCGCGCCTCCGGCGCGGGTGAGGGTCCAAATTCCAAATTGCTTCTCCGAAATTTACCTCGCCTTAACCTCTCCTTGTCCGAGGAGAGGTAAGTGCGGAGCGGGAGCGGGCGGCGAACACGGTCGCGATTCACAGAGGACTACTAGAATGATTCGGAAACCATTGGGACGCGGGCTTGATGCGCTGATCGGCAACGCGGCGGCGGCAGTTGAAACCGGCGCCGAGTTCGAAAGCGGCGGCGGGCAATTCAGGATGGCCCCCGTTGCGAGTATCGCGGCGGGTCCGTTTCAGCCGCGGATAAACTTCGACAAGGAACGGCTGGCCGAGCTGACGCGCGCGATCCAGAGCCAGGGAATTATCGAGCCGCTGATCGTGCGGCGAATCGGCGCGGCTGAAGCCGACGGGCCGCATTACGAGCTGATCGCGGGCGAGCGGCGGCTGCGGGCGGCGCGCGCGGCGGGTTTGGAAGCGGTGCCGGTGGTGGTGCGCGAACTCGACGATCGCGCGGCGCTGGAAATGTCGCTGGTCGAGAATATCGTGCGCGAGGATCTGAACGCGGTCGAAGAAGGGCTCGCGTTTTTCCGCCTGATCGAGCATTTCGGGCTGACCCAGGACGAAATTGCGGCGCGGGTCGGCAAGAGCCGCCCTTACGTCAGCAACACGCTTCGATTGCTGGAGCTGCCGCAGCCGATTTTGAATATGATCGCGAAGGGACAGCTGAGCGCGGGGCAGGCGCGCCCGCTGCTGGCGATCGAATCGCCCGAGGCGCAGCTCTCGGCGGCGCGTCGAATAGCGGCGGTCGGAATCTCGGCGCGCGGCGCCGAAGAGATGGCGACGGCGAATCGCCCGCGCGGTTCGAAAACCGGCGCGAGCCGCTCCGCCGGCGACGCCAATCTCAACGCGCTCGCCGACGGTCTGCAACGCGCGCTCAAGCGCAAAGTCAGAATCTTCAAGCGGCGCGGCGCAAGCCCCGGGAGGATCGAGATCGATTACTACGACGATAACGATCTCACGGCGGTGGCGGAGATGTTGCTCGGGAATACGCGCGCGTCGATGCGCGCGTAGGCTGGGGAACGGGGGAACCTAATTTAATGTGAAACCCGCGGTGGGTTTCACACTTCCTTCGGCAGGGGTGACCCCTGCACCCAGTGATAAGAGAAGATGCGCGCGGAGTTTACCCTGAGCGAAGCCGAAGGGTCCCTGTTAGAACATAAGGGGGAATTACCTCGCCTCTCGACCGCGCGCCAGTTTTTATATCATTCGAGAGCGAAGCGAAGATCCTTCCTCGCCTCTCTCTATCAGGGAGAGGCCGCGCCTCCGGCGCGGGTGAGGGTCCAAATTCCTGGGTGTCCTTCCGAAATTGACCCAGGTCAGAAGCGGGAGCTTAGCGCGATGATCGTTCATATCGTCAAGCGGAGTGAGTGGGCGGCGGCCGTCGAGCGCGGGACTTATGCGCCCGCTGGCTTGCGTGCGGAACGGTTTATCCATTGCTCGACCGTCGCGCAGCTGGTCGATACTGCCAACAGGTTCTATCGCGGGCATCAGGGGCTGGTGGTCGTGTGTATCGAAGAGTCGCGGCTGAAGGCGGAGTTGAAGTTTGAGGCGCCGACAACTGCGCAGGGTGAAGCGGCAGGCCAGATGTTTCCTCATCTGTATGGAGAACTGAACGTCGATGCGGTTGTGCGGGTAGTCGAATTGCCGTGCGAAGCGGATGGATCCTTTCGATTGCCGGATGGGTTGCGGGCCTAGGTGAAACTTCGCGCAACACCAACGCGCGCATTCCGACTCCTGAGGACATCCTGGAATTTGGACCCTCACCCGCGCCGGAGGCGCGGCCTCTCCCTGATAGAGAGAGGCTAGGCTTCGCTGCGCATCGGTCGCCAATAACTTCTAACAGGGACGAAGTCCCGCATCTTCTCTTACTACCGGGTGCAGAGCCTGTCCTGAGCGAAGCCGAAGGAGGTCACCCCTGCCGGGGAAGTGTGAAACCCACGGTGGGTTTCACTACAATTACGCTCTCCCGATTCCTCTGCGCTACGGCGCATACGGGCGGGAGTTGCTCGCAGGCAGGCGTGATTGCGACTGTCGAAGGAGGAAGTCGAGATGAGACGGGAAAAACTGGCGGCGATATTCCTTGGCGCCGTGACGGTGCTCGCGATAGCCGCGGCGGCGGGCGCGGTGGATGGCACTATCGAGATCAACCAGGCGAAGGTGATGGCCAACGGCGGGTTTCCGTACGCGATCGGCACGGCGAACACCAGCTATCGTCTCACCGGCAGTCTAATCGCTCCGGCTGGTACCGACGCAATCGATGTTAATGTCGCCAACGTCACGATTGATTTGAACGGATTCTCGATCGTCGGGCCCGGCAGCTCGAACGCCGCGGTAACCGGAATCAATGCGTCGGGAATGGGCGAGGTCACGGTGGAAAACGGGACGGTCACGGGGTTCGGCACCGGCGTTCAGCTGGGCTCCTACGGAATCGTCAAAAACATTCACGCCGACGTGAACGGCAACGGTATCCACGGCGGGAACAACAGCGTGGTCGAAGGCTGCACGGCTAACAACTCCACTACCACTGGGACGAGCGGTTTCGGCATTTACTGCCTGGCGGCGTGTGCGATCTCCAACAATACCGCAAACGGCAACCCCTTCGCCGGTATCCAGTGCGCCGGGACCGGGTGTGCGATCACCGGCAATACTGCGATCGGCAACGTGGGCTTTGGGATCGAATGCCTTGGGACCGGATGTCTGATTTCCGGCAATACCATTATCAACAACGGCACCGGTATCGAAGCAATCGACGCATCCACTGGCTACGGATTGAATGTCCTGAGTGACGGCACGAACGCTAAAGGGGGCACCTCGATCGGCAACAATATCTGCAATCCCGGAGGCCCTTGCTGAGGCCTGCGCGATGCGGCGTGCGATAGGCGGTGGCGGGAAAGCTGGACGCTTGGTATCCGCGCGCGGCGGGCGCGGGCGGCTTGCCGCGAGCGTGCTGGCGATGCTGGCGGCGGCGATCGCGACCCTCGTCGCGCCCGCCGCGGCGCAGACCGCGTTGAGGATGCTGTGCGTGTCGCCCGATATCACAGTTGCTCTGAGCAGCGGAACCGTCACGCCACAGCAGGTGCAATGCTACTCGTTTCCGTCCGGCACGGCCGCTTTTAGCTTCGCCGGACTTCCGGCGGGCGTGAACGTGACCGGGTATTTCGTGGTGAGTGCGACGCAGACCCTGCTGACGATCGACACCACGGCTGCGCTGCCGATCGACGGCGTCGGAGATACGGTAACCGTAACTCCGCACGACGTCGCGTCGTACAACCCGGCGACCGGCTTTTTCTCGTCGATGATCTACTTTGCGGGCGCGAGCAACGGCGTTCCCGACGGGACGAGGATCGACGCGATCGGGATGGACGGCGCGGGCGACCTGCTGCTCTCCTTCGACGTGACGATAAGTGTCCCCGAGGTCGGAGGCGGGACGCTGACCGTCAAACCGGCGGATTTGGTCGCGGTCGAGGGCGGGGCTTATACGCTGGCTTTCGACAGCGCCGCCGCCGGTATCCCCGACGGAACGAACCTCGACGGCGCCACGATGCTGCCCAATGCCGACCTGTTGCTGGCGTTCGACGCGATCGGCACGCTGGACGGGGCGGATTTCACGCCGACCGACGTGCTGGAGTTCAATTCGAGCGCCCGCAGCTGGGCGTTGGCATTCAGTGGCGCGTCCCTCGACGAGTGGCCGGACGGGAGCTTGATCCATGGGGTATTCGGCGTCACGCCCACGCCGACCGCGACTGCAACCGCGACCGCGACCGCAACTGCCACCGCAACTGCGACAGCCACGGCGACGGCGACTGCCACCGCTACTGCGACGGCGACTGCTACAGCAACCGCGACAGCAACCGCCACTGCTACTGCAACCGCGACCGCCACTGCGACAGCCACGGCCACTCCGACTGCCACGGCCACGCCGGTGCTGGTCAAGCTGACGATCAGTGCGACGTCGCTGAACTTCGGCACGGTGAAGGTCGGGAAACATGGAGGTCCCAGGAATGTCATCGTGAGCAACCCCAACGGGAGCAAGAAGAAGCCCGGTATTACGGTGTTGATGGAAGGGCTCAGCGGAGCGGTGAATCCGTACAGCGCGAGCGGCTGCGATATGCCGCTGGCGCCAGGCGCGAAATGCACGATCGCAGTCACGTTCTCGCCGATGATAGCGGGACAGCAAGACGCGACTATGTTGATAATGGACAATGCCGAACACGAGCCGCAGGCGGTGAAGCTCAAGGGCAAGGGCAAATAGGCGTCGGTGGACGAAAGGCGACTTAATTGTATGTGAAACCCGCGGTGGGTTTCACGCTTCCTTCGGCAGGGGTGACCCCTGCACCCGGTGATAAGAAAGATGCGGGACTTCGTCCCTGTTCGAACCTGTTGCGATCAAACAATATGAAAAAAAATTTCGCGCGGCTGGTTACGATTGTTGGCGCGTTGGTTGCGGCTGGCGCGGTGCTGGCGGCGGAGGCGGGTCCGGTTGCGTACAAGCTGACCGCGACCTTCAAGGTCGGCGGCGACGGCGGATGGGACTACGCGACGCTGAGCCCTGACAGCCATCTGCTCTACGTCACCCGCACCACGCATACGATGGCGGTGGACGTGGCGACGGGCAAGATCGTCGCGGATATCGGGGGGCAGCATAGAGCTCACGGCGTGGCCATCGTGCCGGAGGCGCGGCGCGGATTTATCAGCGATGGCGGGAATGGATCGGTGCAGATTTTCGATCTGCCGACCCATTCGAGCATCGGCAGCGTTGCTGCCGCGCCCGACGCCGACGGTATTATCTACGACCACGCCAGTAATCGCGTGCTGGTGTTGTGCGGCCGGGCGCATCAGATGGTTGCGATCGCGCCGGACGTGAATCCGGTGGGCGGCAAGCCGGCGGCGACCCTCGATTTGGGCGGCTCACCGGAGTTTGCGGTCGCCGACGAGAAGGGCAAGGTGTACGTCAATATCGCGGACCAGGACGAGGTCGCGGTGGTCGATACGAAGGCGATGAAGGTCGTCGCGCGATGGCCGACGGGGCCGGGTCGGCGGCCGACCGGGATGTCGATGGATCGCGGGACGCGCCGCCTGTTCGTGGGCTGTCGAAATAACCGGCTGGTGGTGATGAACGCCGACGACGGAAAGATCGTGGCTGATTTTCCGATCGGCGCGTTCGTCGACGCGACCGCGTTCCGCAACGGGCTGGCCTTCGCGAGCTGCGGCGACGGGACGTTGACGATTATCCGCGAAGTGTCGGCGGACAGGTTCGAGCTGGCGCAGGTGGCAAAGACCGAGCTGGGTGCGCGGACGATGGCGATCGATCCCAGCGGCGAGATGATTTATCTGCCGACGGCGGACCTGACGTTTCCGGCGTCGAGCGCGAGTGGCGGGCGTCCGCGGCCGGTGCCGGTTCCGGGGACGTTCAGGATATTGGTGGTGACGCAGTAGGGACGCGCTGGAGGCGCTGTTGCGCGCGCCGGCAGAACCCTCACCTAACCGCTCCCGTAAAATAACGGGCGAGGGATCAGCGAGTCATCCTAACGTCACGCGGCCTGCGTTGAGGCGCCATTCGGCCGTTGTGCATCGGCGGGCGAGGGCGTCGTCATGCGTCACGATTACCATCGCGCCCGGGTACTCGACGAGCGCGTCCTCGAGGCGCTCGATCGCCGGCATGTCGAGATGGTTGGTCGGCTCGTCGAGCACCATCGCCCACACCTGGCGCCCGAGCCCGTAGGCCATCGCGAGCTTGCGCGCTTCGCCGGGACTCGGCGCCGCGGACTCGAGCATGCGGTCGGGTTCGATGCCGAGCGCGGCGACCAGCGCGAGCACGCGCCCGCGCTCGGCGGCGTTGAGTGCGCGGACCCGGTCGAGCATCGCGAGACCGTCGCGCGCGGTGAGCTCCTGCGGCAGGTAGAGTATCCGCTCCGGCGCGATATGCGCCCCGTGGAGCATCGCGGCCAGCAGGGTAGTCTTGCCGATTCCGTTGGGGCCGGCGACGCGAATTTTCGCGTCGCGGGACACCGCCAGATGCACGTCCTCGAGAATGCGCGTATCGCCGGCGCAAATCGCGGGCTGGTCGAGCGTGAAGACCCGGGCCACGGGAGCCGGCACGTAATCGACGAAAACCGAGCGTCCCTTCGCTTTGCGAAAGTGGTACTCGCCAAGCTTGTCCGAAAGACGATCGACGCTGGCGCGCAGCACGGCGGCGTCGCGGGAAATTCTCCGCGAGGCCATCTCGGCCTTGCCCTTCGCAAGCGCGCTGGTCGCGTCATGATCGCCGCAGAACTTCATCCGCATCCGGGTGCCCGCGTTGGCCTGGGCCTCGGCCGACATTGCCAGGCGCCGTTTGTCGGCGAGCCGGCGCGCGAGATTCTCGCGCTGATGCTTGAGGCGATCGTACTCCGCGCAGCGCTCGCGCTCCTCGGCCTCCCACGCGCGCCTGGCGTCGGAGTAGCGGCCGCGCCAGATGCGCGCCGTCCCGTCGTGCACGCGCACGGTATAGCCGGTGATTCGATCGAGCAGCGCGCGATCGTGCGAGACGATAATTCCGACGCCGCGAAAGCGCTCGAGGCCCGCGATCAGGAGCTCGCGCGCCTCGGCGTCAAGGTGGTCGGTCGGTTCGTCGAGCATCAGCACGGCCGGATCCGCGCCGAGCGCCGCGCCCACCTGCCATCGCTTGCGCTCGCCGGGCGACAACGTCGGCCATCGCACGAGCGCGGCGGCGTCGAGGCGCAACTCGCCGTGGATTCGGCGCGCGACGCCGTCGGTGGCGCTCGCGAACGCCCCGATTTCCGGCGTCATCGCCTCGACGGTCTGCGCACACGCGCGAATCACGCCGCGCGGCGGATCGAGATAGACGTGACCCGCGGCGGGCTCGAGGCTGCCCGCGACGAGGCGCAGCAGTGTAGTCTTGCCGGCGCCGTTAGGGCCGACCACGCCCGTCCATCCGGGCGCTAGCGTGAGAGTCACGTCGGCCAGGGTGGAAACGGAATCGATATAAGAAAAAGAGAGGCCTGAGAGTCGTACGAACATTGTAGCTGCTCCATGAAAAAGTACTCGCGCGAAAAAAATCGCCGCGCGAGCGGTGGTCCGAAGACACCAACGATGGAGTAGCTACTTCCGCACGCTTTCAGTCTCTCCTGTGAGGGATGGCTTGAAGGTATCCGCGCGCCAGGCGCAAATCAACCCGCTGACTCTCCGGTTTAAGAATCGCGGCGCGATCGTTGCTGAGGTGGTCGGGCAAGCGGGGCATTTATTTGGATGCGGCGACTAGGAACCGGTACCGGCTTCGCTGGCGCGAAGCTGTCCGAGGTCCTTCCTCCCCTCGCGTTGCTCGGGTCGTCAGGAAGACAAACTAGGGCTTCGCTTTCTTCGAGGGTTTCGACTTGCCGGAACTGTTGAGGGCGACAGCCTGGCGAATGAGCGCCTTGAAGGCGGAGTCGTCAACTGCTTCTTCTTGGTGGATGTCGATCGCGCGGCGTACGTTGCCGTCGAGACTCGAGTTGAAGAGACGGGCGGGATCCTTGAGAGACGCGCCCCTGGCGAAGGTAAGCTTCACGACCTTCTTGTAGGATTCGCCAGTGCAGATGATGCCGTCGTGCGACCAGACCGGAGTGCCCATCCACTTCCACTCCTCGACGACGTCCGGGTCTGCCTGCTTGATGAGCTGGCGCATTGCGCCGAGGGTTTCGCCGCGCCAGTCGCCGAGTTCGGCGATTCTTTTCGAGATGAGCTCCGATGCCGGCTGGCCCTGGATCGCGCCCGACTTTTTCATAGTCGTTCAGTTGAGGCCCTGGGAAACAATGCCGGCGATGCGAATGTCTCGGATGATCGCGCCTGGCTGAAGTTGGGACCGGGCGGGTTCTACTCGACCATGCGGAGAAGCATTTCCGGGTCGAGTTCTCCCGGCGCGGGATCGAACCGGCGGAGCTCAGCCTCGGGCACGCCCGCGTGATACTTGCGCGCGAGATCATCGGGATCCAGCGGCGCGCCAATCGGATTTTTGCCGAGCTCCTGGCGCATCCATTCATGCCAATTGGCTTTCTCGACGTTGTCGATTGACAGCTCGATGCCGTTGTCGTCGGGGTCGCGGTAATACAACGACATGGTCAACCCATGATGGATGCTGACCCGGGGAGTGATGCCGAGAGCTTTGAGACGTTCGTAGTTGGCGATCCAATCGGCGAGAGTCGAGTAGAAGAAGGCCAGGTGGTCGAGGCCAACGCTGCGTTTAGGCTTGTCGACGAGGCCCGGAATTGCGGCCAATGCGATGCGATGGTGCTCGTCGTCGTAGGTCAGAAAGGCGATGAAATCGTTTTGGCAGAGGACTTCGGCGCCCAGCACGGTCTTGTACCATTCAATCATTTCCTTGAGCCGAGTCGTTCGGAGCACCGCGTGGGAGAGCCGCGCCGGTACCATAGTCGAGTGGCCGCCATTGCTGGATTTGTCTGAGCTCATTGTCGCGCCTCCCGGCAGGGGTGATCCCTGCACCCAATATCAGGAAAAAGAGAAGTGTGAAACCCACCGCGGGTTTCACTACAGTTAAGTTCTTTCCCCATGGCCCGATCACGGTGAGCTGCCTAGCGGCTTGTGCTCGACGGACGAGCTGTCGAGATACGGCTCGTCGCCGAGCCACGTCACGTGAATCGTGGTGATGGCCTCGACGCCTTGCAGCATCAGATTCGTTGTCATCGTCTGCGTATGCGAACCGCCTGCGCTGCGCCGGCCGTCGGTCAGCGCCTCGGCCATCGCGCGGCCGCCGGGCGCCACACCGCCGGGGCCGATATTCGGCAGCACGCCGAGTATCTGCGTGATCGTCGGCGCGACGTCGGTGTTCGCGGTGGGATTGAAATCGACGAATCCGCGGCGGAAGTCCGGTCCCGTGGCCGCGCAGAAATTGTGAATCTCGCGCTCGCCTGCCGCGCCATGCATCCCCATCCCGGTGGTGAAGGTCTGGCTGGTCCCGGTGTCGGCGTAGACGACTCCCTTCACCGGATGCAGCAGTTCGGCGGATTTGTTGGGCGTCGAGACCTGTCCGATCTCGCCGATCAGGAACGCGGGATTGCCCGGCCCGGTGAGGCTCTTGTTGTCGGCGTCGGGCTCCTCGCGAAATGAAATCACCAGGTCCGGCGAGCGCGCGGCATTGTACAGACCGACGACGCGCTGGCTGAAGGTGCCGTCGATCCATCCGAGATACGGCTTGGGCACGCGGCGGCTGCGGCGGCGGCTCGGCTCGTCGGGCACGGTGGCGGACTCGCGCGAGAAGATCGGCCCGCACCATTCCTGCGCCTCGGCGAAGTTGACGATCTTCTGCAGCACTGCGCGGCGCGATTCGGGCGTGGGAAATTCGGCGGGCGACAGGTACACCAGGTCCGCGCCGCCATTGGGCACGACGACGACGTCGGTGCTGTCGTGCGATTTCTTGATTCCCGCCGAGACCAGCATTTCCGACAGCACGATTCGGAACTTGATCGTCGCGAAGCCGTGGTCCGAGACCACGATCACGTCAGTACGGTCGGCGATACCGAGCGCGTCGATCGCCGCGCGGAGCCGCATCAGGTTGTTGTCGCAAAGGCTCAGCGCCTGCATCGCGGGCATCGTGCCCAAGCCGGCGACGTGCTGCGTGAGATCGGGATTATGCTGCCAGAAGACGACCAGCGCGGGCCGGCCCGCGTCCGCGGCGGCCTTGGCGGCCGGCAAGGCGTCCTCGACGGCCAACCGCGCGAAGTACAAATCGCGCTGCTGATCGGCGACCGCGGTCTTCGAATCACCGGGAGGCGCCGAACTTATTTGCTGACTCGGCGGCGCCGATGCGACCAGGTCCTCCGAGGCGAACAGGTAATCCTTGTGCGGCTCGCCGACAATATCCTTGCCGCCGGCGATCGTGAGAACGCGATTGTCGAACACCGAGGTCGGCCCCTGCTTGCCCATCACGGCGACGTAGCCGCCCTCGCGCGCGACTTCCTGCGTTATAGTGTCCAGCCCGATCAGCCGCCCCTTGAATCCGTCCGCGCCGTTCAAATTCAGGATCGCCCTGGCGCCCTCCGCTGAGACGACCTGGCCCTTCGGCGATTCCGGCGACGGCTCCAAGTAGAAGTTGTTGCCCTCGAGGCCGTTGACGCCAGGCGGCGCTCCGGTGGCGAGCGCGGTGGCGTTGACCATCGTCAGGGTCGGGAAGATCGAGTGATGACGGTCGAAGCGCACGCCCTCGCGCGCCAGGCGGAAGAGATTCGGCGTGTCGCGTCGCGTGACGAAGTCGGGCCGCAGCCCGTCCCATACCATCAGCACCACGATCCGGCCGCGCCCGCGATGGGCCTGTGCCGGGACCTGTGCATCTTGCGCGCGAGTGGGCGCGGCTGCGAACACGAGAAGGATCGCGAGAATTTCAGACAACCGTCGAGTGGAGAACATTCGATCGGTCATCAAAGCGGCCCTCTACCGACCGTGTCAATCGTTGTGGGTGATCGGACCGGCTTTCGATGCGTCCGCCCGCGGATGCGCCTTGAAAAATTCCCAGATGACGTCGGTCGCGTTCAGATTGTCGCTCGGCTGGCCGACCCATCTTTCGGGCAGCTGATTCTTCCCGCCGGGCCACACATGCCCCAATCCGCGGACCCGGTAGTACTCGACCTCGCCGCCCTTGGCGCAGTTGTCGTAAGTGATTTCCAGCACGCCGTTGCCGCGCGCCGTCTGCACCTGCGGTCCGCAGCCGAGCATCAGCTCCCACTGCTTGAGCGAATCCTCGATCGGCGGGTGATATTGAGTGACGCCCCACGGGAGTTTCACGTCGCCGCCGTCGATCGGGTTGAGCGGGTCCTTGGTGCCGATGATGAAGAGCAGCGGCACGGGATACGCGAGTTGCTTTCCGGTGTAAAAGAGATGGCCGGAGACGGGCGCGATCGCCGCGATTCGATTCGACAGGTTCAGCCCCACGCTGAAAGTCATCGACGCGCCGTTGGAAAAGCCGGTGCAATAGATTCGCGCCGGGTCGGCGGCGTAGCGCGCCTCGAGGAAGTCGATCATCGCGGAGATAAATCCGAGGTCGTCGACGTCTTTCACGGCGATCGCGCCGCGGCCGGAGCCGTCGTTCCAGAGCCGCGGATTGAGCAGGAATCGCGCCGGCAGCGCGGGATGCGGTGGAGTGCCGTCGGGAAAAACCGCGATGAAGCCCTCGCGATCGGACTTCGCGCCCCATCCCGTCTGCGGGATCGCACCCTCGCCGCTGCCGCCCGCTCCGTGCAGCATGATCACCAGCGGCACTTTTGCTTTGCCGTCGAAGCCGGGAGGTATGTGCACGACGAACGTGCGCGTCATCCGGGTGGCGCCCGCGCCGACCACGAGCGACTCGTCGTGATCGCCCGGCGCGGGAGTCGGCTGATAGGTCGGCGCGCCGGCCGTCAACGAAACGGAAAACACCGCGATCGTCAGGATTGCCGCGGCAAGCGCGGTTGAGATGCCAAAACTCCGCATCGCTGAGCTGCCTCGCAACTCCAGTTCAATGTACGCCGCGGCTGACGCGTCGTTTCAAGGTGCAACTCGATTTTTGTTTTGGTAGCGTGACCGGCAGAGATTCGGAGGTTCGGCACATTGCGTATCGCGCTACTCGGACAGGCCGCATTCGCCGAAAAAGCGCTCGCGGCGCTCGTCGACCGCGGTGATGAGATCGTTCACGTCTTCGCGCCGCCCGATCCGCCCGCAGGCAAGCCGGACGCGCTGGCGGCAAAGGCGCGCGCGGCGGGCCTGCCGCTCAGCCAGCCAAAGTCGTTCAAGAACGACGCCGCCTTCGAGCATTTCAAAGCGCTGGACGCCGACCTCGCCATCCTGGCGTTCGTCACGCTGATAGTTCCCGAACGGATTCTCTACGCGCCGCGATACAAGTCGATTTGCTTTCATCCTTCACTCCTCCCGCGCCATCGCGGCGCCAGCGGAATCAACTGGGCAATTATCCAGGGCGACGCGGAAACCGGAGTCACGTGGTTCTGGCCCGATAAGGGCATCGACACCGGACCGATCCTGATTCAGAAGCGCGTGCCGATTGCGGAGAGCGACACCGTCGGCTCGATTTACTTCAACACGCTCTTTCCGATGGGTATCGACGCGATGGTCGAAGCGGTCGATATGATCGAATCCGGCAACGCGCCCGCGATCGTGCAGGACGAGAGCAAAGCGACCTACGAGCCGCCGTGCCGCGACGAGCACGCGAAGATCGATTTTGCGAAACCGGCGCGCGAGGTCTTCAACCTGGTTCGCGGATGCGACCCGCAGCCGGGCGCGTTCGCAACCGTCGGCGGCCAACGCATCCGGCTGTATGAAGCGGGCTTTTCGGCGAACCGCGCGGACGCCGAGCCGGGAACAATAGTGTCGATCGATGCGGAAGGAATGAAGATCGCGCTCGCGGGCGGAACGATCACGGTCAAGCGGGCGCGAATCGATCCAAATCCGAAGAAGGCGGCGCCGGCCGAGCTCGCAGCTGCCGGCAGCCTAAGCGTCGGCACGCAGCTGACGTAAGATCTTCGCACCGCTTACTTTGCTTTGAGGCGGGGATCGTCGGATGAGACGCAGACCGACTCCTGCATCCGTCGGGTCATTTCCGACTGGCTAAGCGGATGCATCTTGGCCTTCAGCGTGGCCTTCGCTGCCGCTTGATATTCGGACAGTGTCATCGGGTTTTCGATTGCGTCTTTCAAAGACGCCTCGCATTCATTCTTCGAGGCAAAGCTCACGCCTTGTCTCCACTTCGACAAGGCTGCGCGTGCGTCAACCCGGTTGTCGGCATTGACCGGGGGAATCATCAGGTACCAGGCGACGATCGCGAGCGCGACGGCGTGAATTCCAGATCGCGCGCGGTATAAGGATCCTCTTAATAGCCTCTCCATGACAGGAGACCTTGCTTAACCCAGGCGGACGCGTTTCGGAGCAGAGGCGGAATCTTGAATCGCGCGCAGGATAGCGCGCTGTATAAGGACCCTCACCTTCATCCTCTCCCTAACAGGGAGAGGAGACAAAACCTCGATCAAGAATGACACAAAAACAGAATCGCGATGATAGAAAAAGAACGCAACTCATCTGACTAAATCCCTTCTAACAGGGACGAAGTCCCGCATCTTTCTTGATACTGGGTGCAGGGGTCACCCCTGCCCAGGGAAGTGTGAAACCCACGGAGGGGTTTCACTACAATCAAGTTCCTGCAGGTTCCTCTCCTCCCCCGGCCGCGCTGCCCCGCTATTCCGCCGTCGTCCTTTGCGCTACGATTCCGCGTTGACGAGAGGTTTACCGGGATGCGGCTGTGCATCGGGACAACCAAGGGGATTGTGATTCTGGATCCGGCACGCGGCGGGACTCCGCTGATGGTGCTCGCCGATCCGTCTGCCGTCTGGTGCATGGCGCAGGACGCCGCCGATCCCAACCTCATCTACGCCGGATCGACCGAGCATACCCGCGGCAAGGGCACGCTCGCGCGCTCGGCCGACGGCGGCCGCACGTGGACCGACGTCACTCCGCCGCTGGCGCGCGAGGAAGAAGTCTGGTCGCTGGCCGCGTCTCCCGCGGTGAAGGACCGGGTGTTCATCGGCACCTCGCACGCGCGCCTGTTCCGCAGCGACGATCGCGGACGCGTGTTCAAGGAATGCGCCGGCTTCCTGCAAATTCCCGGACGCGAGCGCTGGACGTTTCCGCCGCCGCCGCATATTCCGCACGTGCGTTCGATCGCCTTCGATCCGCATGAGCCGTCCACGATGTACGTCGGCGTCGAGGAGGGCGGTATCTTCCGCTCGCGCAACGACGGCGCTTCGTTCGAGACGCTCAACGACGGCCTCTACGAGGACGTTCATACCGTCGCGGTGGACTCGCGCGACTCGCGCCGCCTCTACGCCACCACCGGCGCCGGCTTCTACTTGTCCAACAACGCGGGCAAAACGTGGGAACAGGTGAGGCGCGGGCTCAACCGCACTTACACCGTCCCGCTGCTGGTCAGCGCGCCGGACCGCGAGGACGTTTTCACGGCGGCCGCGATGGGCCCGCCGCCCAGCTGGCGCGTCGGACCGACCGGCCCCGACGCGGTGTTGTTCCGCAGCACCGATCGCGGCGAGAGTTTTACGCCGATATCCACCGAACAGAGGTTTGGGCGCGGGATGGTGATGCGGCTGAAGGACGATCCCGAGAATGGCGGCTTCTTCGGCGTCTGCAACGACGGCGCCATCGTCAGAGCAACCGCCGACGGGTCGTCGCTCGCGACGATCACGGAGAAACTGCCGCCCGCCTACGACCTAGCGATCATTGCGTGAGCCGGCCACGGCTGAGGCAATCGTGATCGGCGCTACTACCTAAGCTCGACCGGGGTCTGCCCTTCGATCACCTTCTTCGCGATTATCGCTGCCGTCGAACGCGGCACCAGCCGCGTCGCATTGGCGCGCACCCAGTTGAACCATCCTGAGATGACGCTTGGATGCTTGCCGAGCGCGTCGAGCGCGACCCGCACCACATTCTCCGCCGGCTCGCCGTGATCGGCGCCCACGCTCTCTCCCGCCACCGACTGGAACTCGGTCTGCGTCGGCCCCGGCTCTATCACGAGCGCGTCGATGCCCGTGCCGCGCAGTTCACCCCACAAGCCTTCGCCGAACAGCAGATCGAATCCCTTGGTCGCGCTGTAAACCGCGTGCAGCGGCAGCGGCTGGCGTCCCGCCACGGAGCCCACGATAATCACCGCGCCGCGTCCGCGCTTGACCATCCCGGGCATGATGCGGCTGGTCAGCACGACAGGCACCACGCAGTTTACGACCACCATCGAGCGCAGCCGGTCGGTCGCCAGCTTGTCGAAACGGCCCGCGTAGCCGAAGCCCGCGTTGTTGACGAGAAATGCGATCGGCAGATCGGCGACGGCGTCGGCCAGCCGATCCGCACCGTCGGGCGCCGCGAGATCGACCGCGACCACGCGCGTGTCAACGCGATTATTCTCCCTGATTTCGGCGGCCAGCGCGTTCAACCGATCTTCGCGCCGCGCCGTCAGCACTATCGACATACCCTCGCGCGCGAGCGCACGCGCAAACTCAAGTCCGATCCCAGCCGACGCGCCCGTCACGAGAGCCCACTCGCCGTACTTCTCACGATATTTGCGGCCACCGTCTGCCATCGCGATTTCCTCCAGTTGCGGCGCGGCCCGTCCAGTACCAACGCGCCGCGCTATCCGACTAGTTATCTAGCAGCTTTACGAGGGAATTATGCTTGACTGATAGCGAAGAAAAAGCGAAGATAGCCATGCCGTCACATGCAAAACACCGCCGCACTGCCACTTTATTCGCCGCCGCCGAAAGACCTAGACGCGACCCGCGGCGTTGAGTTTATCGAGATGCCGGTGCGGCAGATTCTCAACCGATGCGACAGCCCGCGGATGCCCTTTCGATGGACCATCAACCCGTATCGCGGCTGCGAGTTCGGCTGCGTGTACTGCTACGCGCGCTACACGCACGACTTTCTCGAGCTGCGCGACCCGATGGACTTCGAGCGCAAGATTTTCGTCAAGCGGATGGCGGCCGAGGTGCTGGCGCGCACGCTCTCGCGCACGCCGATCGGCACCGACGCGATAGCGATCGGCACGGCCACGGATCCCTATCAGCCAGCCGAGCGCAAGTATGGGCTGACGCGCTCGATGCTCGAAGTCTTCGCGCAGCTGTCGGGGCTGGAGCTGTCGATCACGACCAAGTCGAGCCTTGTCGTTCGCGACCTCGAGCTGCTCAGGAAGATCAATCGGCGCTCGAAGCTGTCGGTGAACTTCTCGGTGATAACGCTCGATCGGAAGCTGCAGCGGGTCCTCGAGCCGCGCGCGCCGCGTCCGGGCCTGCGGCTGCGCGCACTGTTCGAGCTGGCGCGGGCGGGAATCCGATGCAACGTTCTGATGATGCCGATGATTCCGGGGCTGACGGACGATCCCGCGGCGATCGAGAGCGTGGTTCGCGGCGCACGTCGCGCGGGCGCGTCGGGGGTGTGGTGGCGTTCGCTGTTTCTGAAACCCGCGGCGGCGCGCCGCTTCATCCCGTTCGTCAAGGAGCGATTCCCGCATCTGGCGGAGCGAATCGACATGTTCTATGCGCACGCCGAGTACGTTCCGCATGCGTATGACGAGCGGATGCGCGTGATTTTCGATCGCATCCGAGCGCGCTACGGCTTCGCAATTGATCACGAGCGCTACATGGTGCAACCTCCGGTTGCACCGCTGCCGCCTCGGCAGAGATCGTTATTTTCCTAATACTGGGTGCAGGGGTCACCCCAGGAAGCGTGAAACCCATGCGGGTTTCACATTCGATGCTGGTGCGCGGGGCGGGACTTGAACCCGCACGGTATTGCTACCACCAGCCCCTCAAACTGGCGTGTCTGCCATTCCACCACCCGCGCGCATCGTGCATCCCCGGCCGGAGCGAGGTTGAGGGTGCGAGTGCTCCGGCGCAAATCCGAAAAAGGCGGCCGATTACTTCGATGACGACGGCGTCGCTGGCCCGCCGGGAATTTGACCGTTTGCGACCGGGGCCGGGTGCGCCGCGTTGCCGGGCGCCTGCTTCGACGCCGGCGGCATCACGCTCGACGCGGGCGCCGACGAAAACGGCCGATCGAAGATACTGCCGGTCACGCGCCGCGCTGACGCCAGCGCCAGGAAGATCGAGCTCGCGAAAAAAATTATCGCGAGCGCCCACGTTGCCTTGGTCAGCGCGTTGCCCGCGCCGCTTGCGCCGAAGACGGTCTGGCTCGAGCCGCCGAAAACGGCGCCGACCTCCGCACCCTTGCCCTGCTGCAGCAGGATAATGATGCACATGGCCACGCAGACGATCACATGAATCGAAACGACGATTGAAACCATTGTTTTCTTCAGCGAGTCCGCGCCCTGACGATGCGCGCGAACGAGTCAGCCTTTAAGCTTGCCCCGCCGACCAGAGCCCCGTCAATATCGGGCTTGCACACGAGCGAGTCAACATTCTCGGCGTTCACGCTGCCGCCGTAGAGTATGCGGACGGCATCGGCGCGCTCGCGCCCGTAGCGTTCAAGGATCGCGCCGCGGATCGCCCCGTGGATGGATTCGGCATGCTCGGGCGTCGCGGTGCGCCCGCTGCCGATAGCCCAGACCGGCTCGTACGCGATCGCGATTGCGGTCACCTGGTCGTCGGCGACGTTCTCGAGGCCGCGCTGGAGCTGGCCGAGCACGACGTCGAAAGCGCGGCCGCTGTCGTGTTGGTCCTGGGTTTCGCCGACGCACATTATCGGGGTTAATCGATGCTTCAGCGCGGCCAGCACTTTGCGGTTTATCAGATCGTCGGTTTCATGAAAGATGTGGCGGCGCTCTGAATGGCCGACGATGACGTGGGTGACGCCGCAGGATTTCAGCATCGGCGGCGACACTTCGCCGGTGAACGCGCCCTGGTCCTCGTAGTGCATATTTTGCGCGCCCAGCAGGATCGATGAGCCCGCGAGCGCCTGCGCGACGGCCGGGATGAGAATAGCGGGCGGCGCGACCATCACCTCGCGATCTTTGGCCAGCGTCGCGGCGTCGCGATCGATCTCGGCGCAAATTGCGGCGACGAGCGCGCGCGCCTCGACCGGAATGAGATGCATCTTCCAGTTCCCAGCGATTAGTTTCTTGCGCACGCGCGTCTCTTCCTTTCCGTGCAGTGTCAGGCTTCGAGCGCCTTGACGCCCGGCAGCTCGCGGCCTTCCAGAAATTCGAGCGTGGCGCCGCCGCCGGTCGAGATGTGCGTGAACTTGTTCGCCCACGGCGCATGCGCGAGGGCCGCCGCGGTGTCGCCCCCGCCGATTATCGAAATGACGCCCGCTTGATTGGCCAGCGCTTCACCCACACGCATCGTGCCGCCAGCGAAGGCCGGAATCTCGAAGAATCCGAGCGGGCCGTTCCATACAACGGTTTTGGCGCGCGCGAGCTCCGCGATAAATGCGGCCGCGGTATCCGGCCCGATGTCGAGGCCCATCAGCTCGGAGGGAATTTCGGTGGCGGTATGCGGCGTTGCGCCGGCTTCAGGAGCGGACGCGACGATGTGATCGGACGGCAGAACGATTTTGACGCCTTTGCGCGCGGCCTCGGCGAGCAATTCCCTGGCCAGCTCGAGCTTGTCGTCTTCGACGCGCGAGCGGCCGACCGCGATACCCTTGGCCTTGAGGAACGTGTACGCCATCGCGCCGCCAATCAGGATCGAATCGACTTTGTCGAGCAGGTTTTTGATCAGTCCGATTTTGTCGGAGACTTTTGCGCCGCCCATGATTGCGATCGACGGACGCCGCGGATTTTCGGTGACGGCGCGCAGCGCCTCCAGCTCGCGCATCATCAGGAAGCCGGCCGCGCGCTCGGTAAGAAAGCGCGTGACGCCGACGGTCGAGGCGTGCGCGCGATGGACCGTGCCGAAGCCGTCGTTCACGTAAGCCTGCTTGTGGCGCGCGAGTTCATGCGAGAAGTCGCGGTCGTTGGCTTCCTCCTCGTGGTGGAAGCGCAGATTTTCGAGCAGGAGCGCCTGGCCCGGCTTGAGCGCCTCGACCATTTTGCCGGTGTGATCGCCGACGCAGTCGGGCGCGAGTTTTACTTTCTGCCCAAGCACCCCGGTCAGATATTCGGCTACGGGCTTGAGGCTGAGTTCGGGGGTGCGTTCCTTGGGACGGCCGAGATGCGAGCAGAGCACGGCCGCGCCGCCATGCTCGAGGATATAGCGAATGGACTCGAGGCTCGCGTCGATTCGCGCCGGGTCCTGGATTTTTCCGTCGGCGATCGGCACGTTGAAATCGCATCGCACGAGCACCTTCTTGTCCTGGAACTGAAGGCGCGTGATCGGCACTACCGGCATCGCGGGAGCACTCACTCAGTCCCGGGCCGGTGCTGACGTGTTTTGAATTTTGCCGCGCATGGGACTGCCTAATTTAACAGGATGCGGAAAAACATGCGAAGCGCACTCAACTGAAAAAGATGCGCGCGGCGGCCGTGTAGTGCTGGGCGAGCGCCGAGTGATAGAAGAGGGGCCGGCGGCGGACTCGACAGGGCGAACGGATGCTTTGCACGAAGTGCGGAACCGAGAGCAAGATCGGCAAGAAGTTCTGCGCCGAGTGCGGCAGCCCGTTGCCGAACCGATGCTTGCAGTGCGGATCGGAGAACGCCTTCGGCGCGAAGTTCTGCGCTGATTGCGGCGGGTCGCTGGTTGCCGCCGCGCCGGCAGCGACTCGCGTCGAAGCTGCAACCCCGTCGGTGCGCGTCGCCGCGTCCGACGACGCATCCGCGCTCGAGGGCGAGCGCAAGACGGTCACCGCGCTGTTCGCCGACATCAAGGGTTCGACAGAGTTAGAACAAGACTTAGACCCGGAAGAGGCGCGCGCGATTGTCGATCCCGCACTCAAGCTGATGATCGACGCGGTTCGCCGCTACGACGGCTACATCGTGCAATCGACCGGCGACGGAATCTTTGCGCTGTTCGGCGCGCCGGTCGCGCATGAGGACCATCCGCAACGCGCGCTGTATGCGGCGCTGCGCATGCAGGAAGAACTGAAGCATTACTCGGCAAGACTGCGAGAGACCGGGAACTTGCCCCTCGAAGCGCGCGTCGGCGTGAACACCGGCGAGGTTGTGGTTCGTTCGATCACGACCGGCGAAGGACATACCGAGTACACCCCGATCGGCCACACGGCCAATCTCGCCTCGCGGATGCAGGCGCTGGCGCCGACCGGCTCGATCGCGATCAGCGAGCAGACGCGCAAGCTGGTCGAGGGCTATTTCGCGCTGAAGCCGTTGGGACCGACCAGGGTCAAAGGCGTGAGCGAACCGGTCAACGTCTATGAGATCACCGGCCTCGGCCCCCTGCGCACGCGTTTGCAGCGCTCAGCAGGTCGTGGATTGACGAAGTTCGTTGGGCGCGAGCCGGAGATGAATGCCCTCGCGCATGCCGCCGAGCAGGCGCAGGCCGGCCGCGGCCAGATCGTGGCGGCGATGGCCGAGGCGGGCGCCGGCAAGTCGCGCCTGTTCTTCGAATTCAAGGCCAAGCATCAGTCGGCCTGGAAGGTGCTCGAAGCGATTTCGGTGTCGCACGGGAAAGCGTCAGCGTATTTGCCGGTGATCGATCTGTTGCACACTTATTTCAAGATCACCGCTGACGATGACGAACGCTCCCGCCGGGCCAAGGTGATCGGCGCCGTACTTGCGCTCGATCGCGCGCTCGATGACACCCTCCCGTATTTGTTCTCGCTGCTTGGTATCGTCGAGGGTGGCGAGGCCCACCGTCAATGGGAGGAGAAGTTCGATCGCCTTGACGAATATCTGCGTGAAGTCCAGAAGCAGAAGGACGCGCTCGCTGGAATAGATGCACAGGTTCGCAAGCGGCGGACGCTCGACGCGATCAAGCGGATCATCCTCCGCGAATCGCTCAACCAGCCGCTGATGGTCTTCTTCGAGGACCTGCATTGGATCGACGAGGAGACGCAGGCGCTGCTGAACCTGCTGGCCGACGCGATCGGCAACGCCAGGATTCTGCTGCTGGTGAACTACCGTCCCGAGTATTCGCATCACTGGGGCAGCAAGACCTACTACACGCAGCTGCGCCTGGATCCGCTCGGTCGCAAGAGCGCCGACGAGATGCTGACCGCGCTGCTCGGGACCGATTCGCAACTCGCGCCGCTCAGGAAGCTCGTCGCCGACAAGACCGAGGGCAATCCGTTCTTTATCGAGGAGATGGTGCAGGCGATGTTCGAGGACGGCGCTCTCGTTCGCAACGGAGCGCTGCGGCTGGCCCGTCCGCTCGAGGCGTTCAAGGTGCCGACGACGGTGCAAGGCGTTCTCGCATCGCGCATCGACCGCCTGCCCGCCAGCGAGAAGGACCTGCTGCAGACGCTGGCGGTGATCGGCAAGGAATTTCCGCTCGCTCTCGTCAAGGCGGTCACGTCGAAGTCCGACCACGAACTCAGCCAGATGCTCGAGCAGCTGCAGCTCGCCGAATTCATTTACGAGCAGCCCGCCGCCGGCGACGTCGAGTACACCTTCAAGCACGCACTTACCCACGAGGTCGCCTACAACTCGGTGCTGATGGAACGGCGCAGGGCGATCCATGAAATCGTCGCGGGCGCGATCGAGCGTCTGTCCGCCGACCATCTCGAAGATCATTATGACGAGCTGGCGCGTCACTATCGCCTGAGCCGAAACGCGCCGAAAACGATTCGCTACATGCGCCTCGCGGGAGGTCAGGCAGCGAGTCGTGGCGCAGCGCTCAGGGCGGTTGATGACTTCCGCGCTGCGCTCGACGCCGCCCTGACCCTACCCGAAGGCGAGGAACGCGATCGCCTGGAGTTCTCGCTCCAGGTTGATCTGGCATCGGCGCTCACGGCTCGCAGTTGGGCCGATCCGGAAAAGGAACGGGCACTGGCGCGCGCCCGCGAACTCGGCCACAAGTTGGGACCCAGTCCGGAACTGTTCGCAGTGCTGTGGCATCTGGCCGAACATCACATCGGCCCAGGCATGCTCGCACAAGCGCGTGAGCTCTCGGTCCAATGCCTGGAAATGGCG
Source organism: Binataceae bacterium (SeqCode) (assembly GCA_963789715.1). Lineage (GTDB taxonomy): Bacteria > Desulfobacterota > Binatia > Binatales > Binataceae > Binatus. The sequence goes on from CAWBLQ010000001.1 coordinate 308,225, forward strand.
GAGCGGCTTGGTGATCAGGAGCTTCTAGCGGGCGCCCATCACGTGCTCGGCGAGGTGTGTTACTGGCGCGGTGAGGTTCCCGAGGCTGTCGATCATCTGGCGCGTGCGGTGTCGCTGTGCGATGCGGAGACCAACCGAAAGTCGATCGCTCTCTACGGCATCGGTCTGCGAGCGCTGGCGATGCCGATGCTGGCGCACGCCAACATAATTTCCGGCAAGTTGGATCAGGGGATCGACAACCTGCGCACAGCGATTGTGGAAGCCAAAGTGCTGGAGCATCCGTACAGCCTGGCATTTGCGTCAGCGGCGGGCGCCTGGGCCGCACAAATGTTGCGCGATACTGACCTTGCCTATGAACTCGCGCGCTCGGCGATCGACATCTCCGCATCGAATGAATTCGCCGAGATGTTGGCTCTGGGTCAATGGGTCGAAGCGTGGGTGCTGAGTCAGCGCGAACGGACTTCCGAGGCAATGGCCAGGATGGCTGCGGCGCTCGATCTGACCGAGTCTGTCGGCTCGAGTCCCGGACAGACGTGGACTCGCGGCACGATTGCCGAGGAACTGACAGAGCGTGGTCGAGTCGACGAGGCCGTCGAAATCTTGTGTAAGATAGAAGCGAAAGCCCTCGCGTCTTCCGAGTACTTTGCCGAAGCGGAGACACGCAGGATTCGGGGAGAAGTAGAAAGGAAGCGAGACCCAGCGCAGGCAGAACAGCGCTTCCGCGAGGCGATTGCAATAGCCCGCGCACGCGGGACCAAACTCCTCGAACTGCGCGCGACGACGAGCCTCGCTCGACTGCTCGACAAGCAAGGCCGTCGCGACGATGCGCGCGCGATGCTCGCCGAAATCTATAACTGGTTCACCGAAGACTTAGACACCGCCGACTTGAATGACGCCAGGGCGCTGCTGGAGGAACTGGGGAGATAAACCGGAGGATAGAATGGACCGCCATGAATGATGCGCCGACCAAAGCTCCGAACGTCAGCCTGACCAAGCTGTTTGGGGTCTTCCTTTATATTGGTGCGACCAGTTTCGGCGGGGGCGTGGTCGCGTATCTGCAAGAGCACCTGGTCATCCGTCAGCACTGGCTCGATGACGATCACTTCCTGGCGGCGCTGGAGATTGGACAAACCGTCCCGGGCCTGATCTCGACCAATGTCAGCGTGATTGTCGGCAACCGCCTGCGCGGAGTGGCCGGGTCGATCGCCGCGGTGGCCGGCATGACGCTTCCCGGCGCCATCATCGTGTTCATCCTCGGGCTGCTGTACACGCGGTTCAAAAGCGATCCCGAGGTGGCGGCGGTATTGAACGGCGTGGGCGCCGCTGCGGTCGGACTAATCCTGGCGGTGACGGTGCAATTCGGCCGGCGGGAAATCAGCAAATGGCACGACTGGGTCATCCTGATCCCGGCGTTCGTACTGGTCGGGATTTTTCACATTTCATTGGTGCCGGTGCTGGTTGTGCTCGCGCCGATCGCGATCCAGCTCAATCGGCCGGACCGCAAGGAGCTTGCCGCGTACCACGCGCAGCAAGCCGCGTATCACGCGCAGCTGGCGGGGCATCACGAGGAAGTCGCGGCGCGCCACAGCGCGGCCGACGCCAGTGCGGGGACACCGTCATGAACAAGCTGGTCAACCTGGTCAACGTGTTCGCGCTGCTGTCGATTCTCGCAGTCGGCGGCGGAACCGCAGTGCTGCCGCAGATGAAGCACGACGTCGTCGTCACGCATCGATGGCTTGGCGCCGAGCAATTCACCGACATCTACAGCCTGGGGCAGCTGTCCCCGGGGCCGAACATGAACATGGTTACCGTGATCGGCTACCACGTGGCGGGAATTCCGGGCGCGATCCTGGTGCTGCTCGCATTTTATCTGCCGTCGTGCACGCTGGTGTTCGCGGTCGGGAAGTTCTGGGACCACTTTGAAGGCTCGCCGTGGCGCGACTCGGTGCAACGCGGGATGGCGCCGATCACGATCGGATTGATGGCATCAGGCGTGTACGCAATTGGCAGGACGGCCACGATCAATCTCGAGCGTTCGATCCACTTCAACGCAATCACGGTGGCGATCACGCTGACGGTGACCGCAGTTCTGCTCATCCGTCATGTCAATCCCGCGCTGCTGATCCTCGTCGGCGGAGCCGTGGGATGGTTCGCGTTGCGGATGGCCTGAGGCTCACCGAAGCTACAGCTGATTCATCGAGGGCTTCGCGATTCGGTACGACCCGGGCTGATGAACTCGTCGATCTGCGCTAAAGCCGGTCGGCGACGAATGCGGCGATATCGGCGAGCCGGTTCGAGTAGCCCCATTCGTTGTCGTACCACGAAAATACTTTCACCATCCGCTTGCCGACCACCTTGGTCAGCGGCGCGTCGAAGATCGACGAATGCGGGTTGCCGTTGAGATCGACCGAGACCAGCGGAGCCTCGCTGTAGGCGAGAATCCCCTTGAGCGGGCCGTCGGCCGCGGCCTTCATCGCGGCGTTGACGGCTTTCACGTCCGTGTCGTTGTCGACCGTCACCGTCAGATCGACGATCGAGACGTTGGAGGTCGGCACTCGAATCGCGATGCCGTCGAGCTTGCCGTTGAGCGCGGGCAGCACGAGGCCGATGGCTTTGGCGGCGCCGGTCGACGTCGGCACCATCGAGACGCCCGCGGCGCGCGCGCGCCTGAGATCCTTGTGCGGGCCGTCCTGCAGCATCTGATCCGAGGTGTAGCTGTGCACGGTGGTCATCAGGCCGTGGGCTACGCCGAAACTTTCGTGCAGGACCTTTGCAATCGGCGCGAGGCAGTTGGTGGTGCATGACGCGTTGGAAATCACGTCGTGCTTTTTCGGGTCGTAAACCTGTTGGTTGACGCCCAGGCAGAGCGTGACGTCGGCTCCGTCAGCGGGAGCGCTGATGACGACCTTTTTTGCGCCGGCCGTGAGATGCATCGCGGCCTTGTCGCGCGCGGTGAACAGTCCGGTGGATTCGATAACCACCTGCACGCCGAGCTTGCTCCATGGCAGTTTGGCGGGGTCGCGTTCGGCCAGCACCTGAAGGGGCTTGCCGTCGAGGTAAATGAAACCACCTTCGGCTTTGACTTCGTGGGGTAGCGTGCCGTGGATGGAATCGTATTTGAGAAGATGTGCGAGGGTGGGCGCGTCGGTGATGTCGTTGACGGCGACGACTTCGAGGTCTTTTTTGGTGAGCGCCGCGCGCAGGAACATTCTGCCGATGCGGCCGAATCCGTTAATTCCGACTTTTATCGCCACCGTTCAATTCCTCCCGCGGTCATTGCGCGCGCCCGTGCAAAACGAAAAGCAACGACCCGAACCTTAGATAAGTCCGGGTCGGATGTACAGATTGTACGCCGCGGCGCGTCGCGAACGCAGAGGCGGGGGAAGGGGAAATCACTCAATTTAATGTGAAACCCGCGGTGGGTTTCACGCTTCCTTCGGCAGGGGTAACCCTGCACCATAGAATTCGGAAGGATGCGGGACTTCGTCCCTGTTGGAACTGGTAAGGGAAAGAAAGCTCTCGAACGCCGAACGAGATCTTTATTGGCTCGCCCGCTGAGGGCGAACCAATCAGCTAAAGGAACCGGTATTCTTCGCTTCGCTCGACAGTGACACAAAGAGAGTTCTAACAGGGACGAAGTCCCGCGTCTTTTTTTATCATTGGGTGCAGGGGTAACCCCTGCCGAAGGAAGCGTGAAACCCACCGCGGGTTTCACTTAAATGTAGTGGCCCTTTCCCCTCGCTTCCGATGCGTGCTGGTTTTGGCTCTGCTTATACCCTTATAATAGTGCGATTGTTCGGCTTTATGGCGGTTTTATGCTCCATCAGGTGAGCGGTGCTGGCGGCTTGGGGGTGGTGGAACTGGTGCTGGGGACCGGCCCGGTGGTGGCGGCGGTGTTATGGCTGCTGGTGGCGTTTTCAGTGGGGAGCTGGGGGATAATTCTTTACAAGCTGATCCAGATCTCGCGGGCGCGTCGCCAATCCGAAAGGTTTATCGCCATTTTCTGGGAGTCGAAAAACCTGGCCGCGATTCATACCGCGAGCGTCGGCCTCAAGCTCAGCCCGGTCGCGCAGGTTTTCCGCGCCGGCTACCAGGAGCTGCTCCAGCTCACGCGCGCCAAGCGCCAGGCGGTCGGCGCGGAAAGCGGCTTCTCGACCGATCTCGGCGGAATCGCCAACGTGATGCGCGCGATGAAGCGCCAGGAAAATGTCGAGCTGACCAAGCTCGAATCGGGAATCACGTTTCTCGCGACCACGGGGTCGTCGTGCCCGTTTATCGGGTTGTTCGGCACGGTGTGGGGAATAATGACGGCGTTCCTGGGACTGTCCGCGTCGCATACGTCGAGTATCCAGGCGGTCGCGCCGGGAATCGCCGAGGCGCTGATCACGACCGCGGTGGGACTGGTCGCCGCGATCCCCGCGCAGATGTTTTACAACTACTTCATCGCGCGCGTGCGCGTGCTGGCGACCGAGATGGATAACTTCACCTCCGAATTTTTGAATATCGCCGAGCGTCATTTCCTTTCGTAAGGGCGTCATCGCAATGGCATTCGATCCAGGACAGCGCGGGCAGATGGTCTCGCAGATCAACGTCACCCCGCTGGTGGACGTGATGCTCGTGCTGCTCGTCATCTTCATGGTCACCGCGCCGATCATTCAGCAAGGCGTCGAGGTTACGCTGCCGAGCGTCAAGGCCGAGGCGCTGCCGGGCAAAGAAGAGCAGTTCGTCGTGTCGATCACGCGCGACCGGCAGATTTATCTCAACGACGCGAAGCTCTCGGCGGACGATTTGACCGGGAAGCTGAAGGCGATTGCCCAGGAGCGTCCCGACCGCGAGGTATTTATCCGCGCCGACGACCAGGTGTCGTACGGCGAGGTGATCCGCACGATGGCAGCGATCAAGGCGGCGGGAATCGAAAACGTCGGGATGGTGACGGAGATGCCGGCGAGTGGGACCGACGCGCCAAGTGAGCGCTAGTCGTGGCATCGCCGGACCGTAGCGGCGACGAGCAGCCGTCGCGACTCGGATACCTGGCGGCGATTTTCGCGTCCGCACTTGGGCATGCGGCGATTTTTGCGCTGGTGTTCTTCATCGCGCCGCGTTTTTTACATCCCGAGGAAGCCGCGCCGCCGGCATACACGGTGAAAATCGTGGACAACGTCCCGGCCGGGGATTTGGGGACCCATCTGCCGCGCATCAATCGGCATCAGGCGGAGGAAGCGAAAGAGGCGGGGGCGAAGTCAGAGGAGGCGAAGGTCAAGACCGAGCCGTCGAAGACGGAGCTTGCGCTGAATGACAGCGATAAGAACGCACTGAAGATCAACGCCAAGGCGAGCGATCAGCCGACGCCGACTCCGACGCCCGAGCCTACGATCGCGCCGACAGTTGCGGCGACAACAGAGCCGTCGCCGCAGCCTACAGTAGAGGCGACGGTGGAACCGACAGTCGAGCCGACGCCGGAGCCCACGAAAAATCCGACGCCGAAGCCGACGCCGAACAAGGCCAGCCGCAATCCCAGGGCCGGATCGACGGTGGCGAAGATCGCGTCGACGCCGAGCGTCGAGCAGCGGCTGGCCAAGCTCAAGCAGCAGTTGCTCGCGGAGCACGTCAAGGAGCTGGAGAAAAACCCGCCTGAAGATGAAGGTGACGACGATACGGACGCGCCGAAGGCTAATCCCAAGGGCCCGGCAGGAGGAGGGCCGGTAGTTGCAAGCAACGCGACTGAAGGCGCGGGCTATGGAGTCGGTGCGGGCAAGGGCAGCGTCGGGATTCTACAGGACCCGGAATTTATCCTGTACTATAAGACCGTGCAGGATCAGATAAAGAAGGCGTGGACGTTCACCAGCGGATCGAACGATCTGACGGCGACGGTGAATTTCGCGATCGGGCCCGACGGCGCGCTGACCGGGCTGAAGATTGGCACGAGTTCGGACAACCCGGCGTTCGATGATTCCGTGCTTCGCGCGATTCGGCGGGCAGCGCCGTTTCCGGCGCCGCCGGAAAAGTTTCGCGACCAGTTTTCGGCCGGAATCAGAGCCGTCTTTCAGCTCGGCGAACTGAAGTCCTGAGGTTGCGATGTTGCAGGAGGGTGCGGATGGTCCAGGCAGGTCAAGTTCGCTTCGACTCAAGGCTATCGCGGTAAATATGAGACGGGTGATCAGTGCTTGCGCGATCGCGTGCGCGATGGTGTTGGCCGCGCTTGGTCACGCTGCCGCGCAAGGCGCCGGGACGGGGCCGATTACGATCACGATCGCGGGACCGGGCTCGCAGCTCTCGACGATCGCGGTCTCCGGTCTGAAAAATCTCGGCGGCGACGACAACCATGAGGTGGGCAGTGCGTTTGTCGACACGCTGCGGCGCGACCTCGAGCTCTCGGGCTACTTCAGAATTATCGATCCGCACGCGTACATCGAAGATCCGCAGACCTCGGGATTCGAGCTGGGGCAGTTCAATTTCGCTGACTGGCGATCGATCAACGCCGACTTCGTGGTGAAGGGTTCGGTCAATGCCAGCGGCCCGGGAGTCAAGCTGACCGCTTTTCTTTACGACGTCGCGCAGCAGCGGCGGATGATGGGCAAGAATTACAGCGGCGATGCGGACGACGTGCCGCGGATGGCGCGCCGCTTCGCCGACGCGATCCTGGAAGCGGCGACCGGGCAGAAGGGGCCGTTCGATTCCAAGCTGGCGTTCGTGTCGACGCGCGGCGGGCGCTTCAAGGAAGTCTATACGCAGTCGATAGACGGGCAGGACCTGTTCAAGCTGACCGGCAATCCGACTATCAACCTGTTCCCGAGTTTCGACCGAAGTACGCGCTACGTACTGTACCTCTCGTACAAGAGCATGGCGCCGGCGCTATACCTGGCGGACCTGAAGGAGCGGCACGAGACGCGGATCGACAGCCCGCACGGGCGCGTGATCGGCGGCACGCTCTCGCCCGACGGCGAGCAAATCGTCGCGGCGATCGAGCGCGACGGCGTTACGAATCTGTACCTGCTGACCCGCGACGGCCAGGAGATTCGCCAGCTCACCGACACCACCGGAATCAACGTGAGTCCCGCATTTTCGCCCGACGGCGCAACGCTCGCGTTCACCTCGGATCGATCGGGCACGCCGCAAATCTACGTCATGAGCATCGCCGGCGGTGCGCCGAAACGCATTACCTACCGTGGCGACTACAACACCACGCCGGCGTTCTCGCCCAAGGGCGACCAGCTCGCGTACCAGAGCCGCGACAACGGCCGTTTCGACATCTGGACGATTCCGGCCGGCGGCGGCGATCCGGTGCAGGTGACCGACGGCAACGGCTCCAATGAGTATCCGAGCTGGTCGCCGGACGGACGCTATCTCGCGTTCAGCTCGACGCGCGGATACAACTCGCGAATCTATATAATGATGGTCGGCAACCGGAAAATTATTTCCGCTTTGACGGAGGGTAATGGCAATGATTCCTGTCCAGCGTGGTCGGGGTGGTTGGGTGAGTAGCCGTTCGACGATCGCCAGAATTGTTGCGATTGTGAGTGTCGGGATGATGCTGGCGGTGGCAGGATGCTCGTCGAAGAAGCCGGAGCCGGTCGGCGGCGAGACGACTCCCAATCCGAACCAACTCAATGAAAATCCCACTCCCGGGAGCAGCACCACGAACGAGGACTGGGTAAACGGAACAATCGGGAAAGGTGGTCCGCTCAGCGATATTCATTTCGGCTACAACGATTCGACGATCCAGGACCAGGACGGCCCCGTGTTGAAGTCCAACGCGGCCTGGCTGCAAGCGCATCCGGAGGCCAAGGTGCAGGTCGAGGGTTATTGCGATGAGCGCGGCTCCGAGGAATACAATATCGCACTGGGCGCCAAGCGCGCGCAGGCGGGCAAGGATTACCTGGCAACGCTCGGAATCAGCGACAGCAGAATGTCGACAATCAGCTACGGCAAGGAGCTTCCACTCTGCACCGAGCACGACGAAGGCTGCTGGCAGCAGAACCGGCGCGATCATTTTATGGTGAGCAAATAAGGATAAGACGCGTGCGAACAACCAAGCGGACGATCGGCCTGGCCGCGATGATTGCGGCGGCGTTGGCGCTGGCGGGATGCGCCGATCAAGGCGACATGCAGCAGCTCAATCAAAACGAGTTCACGCTGCGCGGGATGATCGCGAGCGAGCGCCAGCAGATCGACGCGCTGAAGGCGCAGGTTCAACGGCAGGGCGGTGAGATCGACGAGCTCAAGCACGGCGCCGCAGCCGAGAGCGCGGGCGGCAACGCGGCGGGGATGAACGATCGAGTCGCGAGCCTCGAGGCCGAAGTCAAGGCGCTGCAGGCGGGCATGGCGGCGACGCCGGGCGCGGTTCCACCGCCGGGCGCGCCTCCCGACAGCGTCGGGCCCGGCACGGCAGTGGCGTCCGCCGAAACGCCGCCGGGAGGTCCGGCTCCTCCGCCGACGCCCGCGGAGGTTCCGCCGACCTGGCCGACCGAGCTCGATCAGGAAATTGCCGACGCCGCGACCTCGGACGAGCCGGGCATCAAGATTTATCGTGAAGGCCTCGACGCGATGAAGGCCGCCAAGTATCCGCTCGCGGTCGCCAAGTTCACCAAACTGCAGCACGCGTACCCGAAATCGCCGCTGAGCGAGCCGGCCGAATACTTCGCCGCCAACGCGTTGTTTGAAACCGGCGGCTACGACCAGGCGATTCTGCAGTTCAACGATCTCGTGATGCGGTTTCCGAAGGGCAAGTATGCCAGCGCCGCGCTGCTGCGCGAGGCGCAGGCATTCGTCAAGCTGAACGATCGAATCGACGCGCGCCTGACACTGCAAAAGCTGGTGGCGGATCACGCCGGAACTCCGGAAGCGGCCGCCGCCGACACGATGATGAAAGATCTCGCGAGCGACTGAACCGCGGCTCGCGCACGATTGATGGAAATAATTCGCGACCTGGAAGCGCTCGCGCGCCATCCCTACCCGGTCACCGCGATCGGCAATTTCGACGGCGTCCACCTCGGGCATCGCGCGATCCTGAAGGCGGCGATCGATCGCGCGCGCGCGGCGGGCGGCACCGCGTTCGCGCTCACCTTCGACCCGCTGCCCGCCAAGCTGCTGGTCCCGGCGCGCGCGCCGCGGCTGATCCTGACGCCCGAAGACAAGCTCGAACTCCTGCGCCTGTCGGGCATCGACGGCGTGATCGTGCTGAACTTCACGCTCGCGCTGAGCCTGCTGTCGCCGCGCGATTTCGTGCGCGACTACCTGCGCGCAAAGATCGGCGTGCGCGAGGTGGTGGTCGGGCACAGCGTCAGCTTCGGGCACAGTCGCGCGGGCAACGCGGCCGTGATGGTCGAGCTCGGGCGCGAACTGGGCTTCGATACGGCGGTGGTCGGGCCGGTGAAAGTCGACGGCATCGAAGTCAGTTCAACCAAGGTGCGCGAAGCGATCGCGGCCGGCGACATGCATCGCGCTTCCAGGCTGCTGGGCCGTTACCACTTTTTGAGCGGCCCGGTGGTGCGCGGACGTGAGCGGGGAAGGACGATAGGATTTCCGACTGCGAATCTCGCCAGCGAAACGGAATGCATCCCGCCCGACGGGGTTTACGCGACGCGCGTTATCCTCGACGATGGCGCGTACCCGTCGATCACCAATGTCGGAATGCGGCCGACATTTTCCGAGAGTGCGCGATCGATCGAGGCGCATATCTTCGACTTCACGCGCGACATTTACGGCACGCGAATCAAGCTCGAGCTGATCGAACGAATCCGCGCCGAGCGGAAATTCGACAACCCCGACGCGCTGAAGGCGCAGATCGCGCTCGACCTCAGCAAGGCGCGTGAAATTCTCGCCGCGCTCTGAATCACGCACTTTTTTTGGCTTCTAGCGCGCGCTTTACTGCGGATGCCAGCTGGCGCCGCCGTCGGAGGTTGCGAAACTCCGCCCGCCGGCGGTCGTGACTGTCGCGTCATTGGCGCCGCTCGCCGACACCGCGATAAGATTATCCACGGTCGGCGCGGAGACGAGCGTCCAATGCTCCCCGTCTGTCGTGCGGATGATCGTTCCGCTGCGGCCGACGATCCAGCATACGGCCGCCGACGGCGCCGCGCCCGCCGTCAGGTCGGTGCTGACACCGCTGCGCTGGATATGCGTCACGCCATTCGCGTCGCGCCGCCGGACCATTCCATTCTTGCCGACGAACCACGTAACTGATCGATCAGGCGGCGCGATCGTCACGAGCGTCGATTGCGCTGCCGCCACCGCGTCACTCGCGGTTACCGCGCCCGCCGCGCCGCTCGCGACTTCCGCGCTGCCGAACCGTTGCGCGCCAGCGGCAGCGTTTCCCGGCTCCGCACCCGCCTGCATGCTCATCGCTCGCGCGCCAGGAGCCGCCGCGAGTCTCCGCAATGTGCGTGGCGCCGATTCACTCATAGCTTCCGCGCGCGGCGCGGCTTCGGGCTTCGGCTCATTCATCGCGAGTTCATTGGAAGCTGGTGCGGCAACTGGCGCAGGTGGTGCGGCCGCCGGCGCAGGTGGCGCGGCGGATGGCGATACTGCTGAAACGATAGGAGCCGGCGGCGCAGGCGCCGGTGCGGCGAGCTCGATGGGAGCTTCATGCTTGGCCATGGCGATGACCTGGACGCTCTGCAACTCGTTTCCGGGACGCCTCATCGCAATAGCGACGACGACAGCTGCGACGGCCGCAAGCGCGGGAATCGCAATCCGCCATCGTCGAAACCACGGGGTCCTGGAGCCGGCCCTCGCGTCGACCGCGTCCTGTTCGGCGCGCGCGATATCCGCCAGCAGCATCTGGCACCGCGCGCAATCGGCAAAGTGAGCCTCGAGGCGCTCGCGCTCCGCCGCGGCCAACGACCGGTCCGAGTATGCGGCGAGCGATTCCGCGTCGGCGCACTCGGGCGTCGCGGCGCCGGGCCGCTCACGCATCGCACGGCGCAGGATCGCGTCGAGCGGATCGTTATTTCTGTCCGCGTCCTTCACGGCTTCACGGTTCCCCTCTCTTGGAACGAAGCTCGGCCGAAAAATTGCAGTCTGCGCGTCGTTTCATTTGATGTCCGGGAGCGCGCGCGACAGATCGAGCTGCAAATCGCCCGCGGCGAAATCATAACACAGCCGAATCTGGTCGTGGCTCAGCTTGTCGCCGTCGCGCAGCGTGCGCTCGATCTCGCGCTTGAGACCATCGCGCGTGCGCGCCAGCCGGCGCGAGACCGTGGACTCATGCTCGTCCATCAGGCGGCCAATTTCCTTGAGCGAGAGGTCGTGCCGGTAGTAGTACGCCATCCGCATCCGGTCCCGCGGCGCGAGCGACTTGAGCGCGGCGTCCAGCGCTTTGCCCAGCATCGCGACGTAGCGGGCCCGGTCGGAGTCGGAGTTGGGCGAATCGGTACGATCGTCACGGCCGCTCATAAGCGTCCGCTCGAGATTGTCGTCCAGCGGCTCCATCCGGCTCTGAGAGCGGATGTAATCGACGTGGCGCTGCGCTAAAACGGCGCGCATCCAGGTCAGGATCGAGCTGCGGCCGTGAAAGTAGCTGAGTATCGAGCGACGGCGCCCGTCGCGAACCTCCAGGCCGTACATCTCGGCCCATAACGAATCGGCCAGCTCGCGACTGCGCACCTCGTCACCGGCAATTGCGCGTGCGGCGGCATAGAGCGCCGGCCTGAAACTGGTGATGAAATGTTCCCATGGGGCGGACTCTCCGGTCTGGCACGCGATTGCCAGGCTCAGGTCCTCGGCGTGGAGCGCGTCCAGGAACGAATCGACGCCGGAGCGGTCGAGCACGCCTGCCGCGCGCGTGCCGCGCCATGCCGCCTCGCCGATGGACTCTTCACTGACGTTCCATCGCGCGGCGCGGGCGCGTTTGCACAGGCGCGCGAGGGCGGGAGCGTGCTGCGCAAAGAATTCCGGCGGCGCTTCGCTCACGTTGCTGCCAGTTCAACTCGATTACGATCGCCTGACGAAGGTCAGGCCGGGAATTCGATTGTAGTGAAACCTGCTGTCGGTTTCAGCAGGGGTGACCTCCTTCGGCTTCTGCTCAGGACAGGCTATGCAACTGTGCTCGGAAAAACTCGGGCGCCGAGCGATCGTAGTCGCTCGGCGCCCTTCCCTCTGCCTCGCCGGGGTTTGCCCTTTGTTTAGTGCTTCTTATCGTAGCGGCGCTCGGCTGCTATGTAGCGGAACGGGTGTGACTTCCAGTCATGGCGCGCTACTGGATGGCTCTGCAGGTACTCGTGCAGGCCCGGGTGACTGTCGACGTAGTTGCGATTGTCGACCAGTGCTGGGTCCCTGTTCAGTTGATTCGCTACCTCGGGATGCGAGTCCATGTAGCGATCGGTGCTCGCCAGCGGATGCGCACCATAGCCTTCGCCATGGTTTTCATAGTAGCGCTCGCGGGCCATGAAGCGGTCGGGATGATTCTGTAACTCTTCGCGGATCTCAGGATGGTTCTTGAAGTAGTCGTCGAGGCCCGGATGAGTGGCCAGGAACTGCGGGTTGTCCACCAGGCGCGGATCGCGGCCGAGTTGCTCCGCCACTTCGGGATGCTCGTCGAGGTAGCCGTTGTCGAAGCGGCCTACTTCGCCATGCGTGATTCCGTCGCCGTGGCCGGGATGGTCATAGCGCCATTCGTCACTCATGAAGCGGTAGGGATGCTGCTGCAGGTCCTGCCTGACTTCGGGATGATGCGACAGGTAGTCGTCGAGGCCCGGATGAGTGGCGAGGAATTGCGGGTTGTCCGCCAGCGAAGGATTGGCGCCCAACTGATGGGCCACCTCGGGATGCTCGTCGAGGTAGCCGTTGTCGAAGCGGCCGACCGGACCGGCGAACGCGGCCGAGGTCATCGCGCCGACAAAAGCTATCGCCGCAAAAGTCGTAAAACACTTTTTCATGATTGATCTCCTGTTATGGCTGGGCGTCGCCGCCGCAATTTGTTTTCTCGATAGAGCTTGGACGCGGTGGGCCGGGGTTTCGTTTACATCCCGTTGACGAGGCGTGGCGTCTCGAATTGAGTCACGAAGCTGTAAACGAACTTGTGGGTAGTTTCGTCAAACACGTCGGGAAACTGTAACATCGGTCCCCGGGGAGCGGCCTTTTTGGGCTGATGGGCCTCGGGACCGATTTAATGGTGGAGTCTTCGGATGAGGAACTTTGCAGGAGAATCGCGGCCCGCGACGCGGACGCGTTCGAGGTTATGGTGGATCGCCATCAGGCTCGCGCCTACCGCCTCGCGTCGTCGATCCTCGGCAACGAAGCCGACGCGCGCGACATCTCGCAGGACGCGTTCATCCGGCTGTACGAATCCGCCGGGCGATTCGACGGGCGGTCGCGATTCTCGACGTGGTTCTACCGGATACTGGTCAACCTGTGCATCGACCATCAGCGGCGAAATCGATGGTGGCGGCGGCTGGCGCCGCTTGCGAGTGCCGGCGGCGACGACCCCGACGAACGCGCACTCGATCCGCCGTCGGACGAGGCCGGCCCCGAGAGCAAGGCGATGCTGACGCAATCGATAAGCCGGCTCCGTCCCGCGCTGGAAAAGCTCTCGCCGCAGCAGCGCGCCGCGGTGCTGCTGCAGACGCAGGAGGGATTCACCAGCCGGGAAATCGGCGAGGTGCTCAAGTGCTCCGAGAACACGGCGCGCGTGCATGTGCATCGCGGGATCGCGCAGCTCCGGAAGTTGCTGCGAAACGAATGAGTAATCGACTGACTAATCGAAAAAAAGACTGACTACCATGGCGGTTATTCACCCAGAGACTGAACTAGTCCCGTATCTGCGCGGAGAGTTGAGCGCGGACGAGCGGGCGCGGGTGGGGGCACATCTGGAGGGCTGCGCGCAATGCCGCGAGTCGGCAGAGGCGTCGTCGGCGATACTGTCCAATCTCGCGCGGGCGGTTAACGAGGTGAGCGAGCCGGATTGGGCGGAGTACCGCGCCGAGCTTAAGCGCAAGCTGCGCGCAAGCCAGTCGCCGAGCGCGGTAATCCGCGGCCGCTGGCGATGGAGGCGGGCTGATGTTCGATTGCCGGTATTTGGCTGGCCGTCGATGGCGATCGGCGCGGCGGCGGTCGCGGTGCTCGCGATCGTGCTGGTGATGCATCGCGGTGCGGGTGGTCTGCAAACGCCGGGCGTCGATCAGCTCGAGCTGCAACAGGAGTTGAGCAGCGCTGATGTCGGCCTGCTGGCGAACTATCACGTTGTCGAGCATCTCGACCTGCTCGAGAATTACGACGTGATCGAGCATCTGGACGAGCTGGGGCCCGGGGATCGCCAGAACCATGAAACTCCGTCGTAAAGTGGCTGCGATCATGCTGTTCGCGGCCATGCTTGTCGGTACTGAAACGGGGATAGCGTCGGCGCAGGACGCGACGCCGGATTTGAGAATGTTGATGAACCTTGACCTGTTCGAGCCGCTCGCCAATGGCGCGAACGGTGCGCCGGCGCCCGCCGCGGCCGGAGCCCCAGCTGACGACTCGATGCTCAATCAGATCCGCACGCTGGACGCGATGGGTTACCTGGGAAATCACGCTGAGACGGCTGGCGCCGCCGCGGACGGAAACGACGCGCCGGCTCCCAGAGCGCCTGTCGGCGGCGAGCCCGGAGCGGCATATAACACCCCGGCTGAGGCGCCCGAATCGGTGCCGTCGAGCCGGCCCAGCTACGACGTCGAGGGGCCGCAGCCATGACGGGTCGCGGGCGTATCGCGAGCGCATTCATAGTCGCGGCGTTGCTCTTTTGCGGATCGGCGTCGGCGATTCCCGCCTACGCGCAATCGTCGCCCGCGGAGGTGGAGCCGTCGAACGATGCCGAGCGCGCTCTGATCGCGCAGCATCCGAACGAATGGGCGCAGCTCAGACCCGAGCAGCGCGAGCGCGTGCTCGAGAACTACCGGCGATGGCAGGCGATGCGCCCCGAGGAGCGGCAAAGGGTCCAGCAGAATTTCCAGACGTTCCGCAATCTGCCGCCCGAAGAACGCAGGCGAGTGCTCGAGGGATTGCGCAGGTGGCGTCAGCTTCCCCAGGCGCGGCGCGAGGAATTGCAGCAGGCCTATTCGCGTTACCGGGGTATGCCTGCCGATCAGCGCGACCAGGTGATGAAGCGCTACCAGCAATTCGAGCAGCTTCCGCCGGAGAGGCGCGACCGGATGATCGCGAACTGGCATCGCTGGCAGCAGATGACGCCGGAGCAGCGGCGAGAAGCCCGGCGGCGGCTGAGATTATGGCGACAGCATCCGCGCGTCGCACCTTAGAGCAGAGGAACTGGATTGTATGCGAAACCCACCGTGGGTTTCGCGCTTCCCTGGGCAGGGGTGACCCCTGCACCCAGTATTAAGAGAAGATGCGGGACTTCGTCCCTGTTAGAACTTTTTTTGGAGCGGAGTGGCGCGGGGAGAATTCATCCAGCTCATCTTTTCAGCGCGCGTCTCGCCATCACCAGAAGGATATGCGTATCGCTACTTTTTGTAACATCGTCATGATGAGATCAAATCGGGAAGAAGGTCGAGCCTGGTGCGGCGATCGGATTGTTTCGAGTCACGTGTAAACGACCTCGCCGTCGGGCGCGTCTTACATTTCGAATCGTAAAACTTCCAAGCCGATTGCATGGAGCAATCGACGAATACAGTCAGGAGGAGAATCTGTATGTCTCAATCACGACGGAAATGGCCGGCAGCATTGCTCGCCGCGCCCGTGGCGCTTTGTCTCGCATCGGGATTGGCGCGCGCGCAAACTTTCGACGCACCGCTGGTTAAATGCCAGTCGGTTGCGAAGCCGGCTTCACTTACGACCTGCGCGCCGACCCAGGATCCGCTCCAGCGGGGCGGAGCCACTGTCAGCGATCAAGGGGACGTGACGGTAATAGTGGTCGGGGCGGCGCCCAACGCCAAGTACGGCGTCAGTTTCGTTTCGAACGACGGCACTCAGACCACTTCGATCGGCACTCTGAAGACCGGCGCCGGCGGAGACGGAGCGCTTCGAATGGATGCGCTCTATAAATTCGGGACGGTCGGCGCCGGCAACGTGGTCCTGAGCAGCACCGTCGCCACCGGCGCGGAGTTCGTCACCGGGGTGTTGATCTCCAGCGACGGTCTCGAGTCGGCGCGTGACTTCCAGCCGGGCCTCGTGCGCTGTACGGATGTGACGGTGCCGGGACTTCTTTCCAACTGCGGAAGCGACTCTTTGAACTATGGCCACGTCGATGTTGAAAACGACGACGGCGCGCTGGCGATCCATGTGAATGGCGCGCGGCCCTCGACCAGCTATACCGCGAGCCTGGTTTCGCCGGGCGGTACGTCGATCCCGCTCGGAACCGTCGGCAAAACGGACAGCCATGGCAATGCCACGCTGGTGATGCCCGCTGAATTCCTGGCTGGCACCATCGGTTCGGGATCGATCGTCCTGCAAAGCGGCGGCCTGAACGAGTTCGTGTCCGGATTCAAGGTCGATCAGAAGTTCGTGCCTCCGGCAGTTTCGGCGTCCAGCCTGGTTGCATGCAGCACTGTGACCGATCCGGAGGACCTGACTTGCGGGAGTGACCCGCTGGATGCGGGCTTCTACGAGGTGAACGCCGGCGGCCAGATCAGCGTTGGATTGAAGGGCGCGGAGCCGAGCACCAACTACGAGGTGTACTTCCGGCCGCTCGACAATTCGCCTGACGTCGATACGAGCATAGAAGTATCGACCAACAGCCTGGGCAACGCGCTGACGGGTCCGAAGACTTATTTCCCCGCGGACACGGTGGCCTCGGGCACACTGGTGTTGAAGCACACGGGCAGTGGTCAGCCGGATGAGTTCGTGGCTGGGTTCGACGTGCGCTAGAGTTGGCAATCGCCAAGGTCTGACAGCGGGCGGCTCGATCATTCGAGCCGCCCGCTTCGTTTCTTCAGGGTGCGCTGCGATCGAGCGAGCGATACTGAATCGCCTCGCTGACATGGTGGGCGGCGATCGCGCCGGCGCCGTCGAGATCGGCGATCGTGCGCGAGACCTTCAGGATTCGCGTGTAGGCGCGCGCGCTCAGGCCGAGTCGGTTGATCGCCAGCTCGAGCAGGCGCTCGCCGCCTGACTCGATTTGGCAATGGAGGCGCAGATCGCTCGCGCGCATCTGCGCGTTGCAGAAAAACGGCATCCCGGCGAAGCGAATGAGCTGCGCCTCGCGCGCGCGATTGACGCGATCGCGAATGGCGAGCGACGGCTCTCGCGCGACGCGATCAGTCAGGTCCTTGTACTTCACGGCGGGCACTTCGATGTGGATGTCGATGCGATCGAGCAGCGGGCCCGAGATGCGCGAGCGATAGCGCTGAATCGCGATTGGCGAACAGGAGCATTCGTGCTGCGGGTCGGTGTAGAAGCCGCACGGGCACGGGTTCATCGCGGCGACCAGCATCACGGAGGCGGGGAAGGTGAGCGTGCCCATCACGCGCGAAATGGTGATGCGCGCATCCTCGAGCGGCTGGCGCAGTACCTCGAGCACGTTCTTGCGGAACTCGGGCAGCTCGTCGAGGAACAGCACACCGTGATGGGCGAGGCTGACTTCGCCGGGGCGTGGAATCGATCCGCCGCCGATGAGGCCCGCGTCGGAGATGGTGTGATGCGGAGCGCGGAAGGGGCGCGTCGTGATCAGAGCGCGGCCGTCGAGCAGGCCCATCACGGAGTGCACCTTGGTGGTCTCGATCGCCTCCTCGAAGGTCATCGCGGGCAGGATCGAGGGCAGGCGCTTGGCGAGCATCGTCTTGCCCGAGCCCGGCGGCCCGATCATCAGGACGTTGTGACCGCCGGCGGCGGCGACCTCGAGCGCGCGCTTGGCCTGCTCCTGACCTTTGACCTCGCTGAAATCGACGTCGTAAATATTTGCCGCACCGAACGCGGCGCTCAGATCGGCCGGCGCGGATTGCAGGGGCCGCAGGCCCTCGAAGAACTCGAAAGCCTCGCGCAGGCTCTCGACGCCGAGCACCGCGGTGCCCTCGCCGACGACGGCGGCCTCGGAGGCGTTCTCGCGCGGGAGCATCACGCCCGCGAACTTGCCGGAGCGCGCGAGCAACGCGGTCGGCAGCGCGCCCTTGATGCCCTTGATGCGGCCGTCGAGCGCGAGCTCGCCGAGCACCAGATAGGCGCGCAGACGCTCGCGATCCTTCAACACATTTTGTGCGGCTAGAATTCCGAGCGCGAGCGGCAGGTCGAACGCCGAGCCTTCCTTGCGCGTGTCGGCGGGCGCGAGGTTGATGGTCATCTTGCGCGTGGGAAAATCGAAGCCGGAATTTTTCAGCGCCGACTTGACGCGATCGAGCGCTTCCTTGACCGCGCCCTCGGCCAGGCCGACGAGGCGATGCGGCGGTACGCCGGCGCCGATGTCGATTTCGACTTCGACGGGAAACGCGTCAACGCCAACCAGCGCGCTCGAAATTATGCTAGCGTGCAAAAATTGCCCTCACTGAATGTTAACAGCCAGCGTAGCAGACACTAGCGCAACGAGCGGCTGCGAGCGATGCTTGTTACCTGGGTAACACCGGATGCTCGCGCTGGCGATCCCGATACCGGAGCTATCGTAAATGCAGGCCGCTGCGTAATGTACGTTTACCGAGGGATCGACCAAAGGGGATGAAAATCGCAAAGGCCACGGCGGTTGCCGCTTTTCTATTCGGCTTGATCGCGGTTGCGCGCATCCGCAGCGCGACAGCCGGATCGATTCCGAGCGCACATCCAGACGAAACAATATTCGTTACTAACGGCTACGATGTGACCGCCTACCCCACGGGCAGTCGCGGCGATGTTGCGCCAATCGCTCTGACGACCGACATGACTTATCCCAACGGCATTGCCGTCGACGCTAGCGGCAGGATCTACGCTGCAAATTTCGATACCAACACGGTCACGGTTTATGCGGCGAGCGCCAACGGCAACGTGCCACCGATCGCCGTGATCGGCGGCGCGAACACCCGGCTCGCCAATCCAACCGCGATCGCACTCGACGCGAGCGGTAAGATCTACGTGCTGAACAGCGCGAGGTATTCCAAGGGCAGCATCACGGTCTATCCACCGCTGGCGACCAGCACCGGCATCCTCAACGAAGCCCCGATTGCCGCTATCGCCGGCTCGAAAACTTTACTCGATAACCCTACCGGCATCGCGCTGGACTCCCGAGGAGAAATCTATGTCACAAACGAATTGCGCTTCACCGCCAAGCTGGACGAAGACTTCCACCGAGGCAGGATTACCGTTTATCCTGCCGGGAGCGATGGGAACATAGCGCCTATCGCCACCATCAGCGGCGCCGCGACAGGACTTGCTCTGCCCATCGGCATCGCGCTGGATTCCAGCGGTAACATTTATGTAGGCAACTCCTACACGGCCAATGCCAGCAGTAGTCTCGAATATGCCCCCAGCATCACTGTCTATGCTGTCGGCAGCAAAGGTAACGCGCCGCCTATCGCTATTATCGCCGGCGCCAACACAGCTCTCTCCTATCCGCAGGGCATCGCGCTGGATTCCGCCGGGAACCTGTATGCGAGGGGTTACGTCGGTAACGGCTACAGCCTCAACGTTTACCCGGCGGGGAGCAATGGCAACGTGTCGCCTGCCGCAAGCATCGCCGGCCCCGATACTGGCCTTGCCGGAGTCAACGGCATCGCGCTGGATTCGGGCGGGAGCATTTACGTATTGAACAGCTACGGCGGTGCAGCCCAACTTGGCAGCGTAACGGTCTATCCGGCCGGCAGCAGTGGCGATGCTGTACCTACCGCCACCATCACCAGCAATTTCACCCGACTCCCTTTCGCATCCGGCATTGCAGTGGATTCCCCCGGGAACATTTACGTGACGAACACGTTGAGCGGCGCCGGCGAAGACTTCAGTATCGAAATCTATCCCGCCGGCGGTTTTGCGACCGGGCCACCTATTGCAACGATCGGTGGAGACAGCACAGGACTCTATTACCCGTTTGCAATTGCAGTTGATCTCAGTGGCAACATCTATGCGCTGAATGGCGACAATGCCATCACCGTGTATCTGGCCGGCAGCGTCGGCAATGTGATGCCGAACGCCACGCTCAACGTCGACACCAATGGAAAGAGCTCTCCGACGGGCGTGGCGGTGGACCGTCGCGGCAATCTCTATGTAGCGAATCAGGCCGGCGAGAATTGCGATAAGCTATCCTGTTTCCAAACCGGCTCGGACAGCGTCGCTGTCTATCGAGCCGGCAGCGATGGTGATGCCAAACCCAGCGCCGTCATCGCCGGCGCCAATACCAACCTTGCCTCCCCTTCGGCAATTGCTGTCGGCCATGGCGGAGAGATCTATGTGACGAACCAGGGTCCCGTGAGATGCACGCGTGGCCCTGGCTACGCCGAATGCTCTCCAACCGGCCCAGGAAGCATTACCGCCTACGCCCCCGGCAGCACGGGTGACGCTGTACCCATCGCCACCATCAGCGGTCCGCACACCGGACTTAGGTTTCCCTACGAAATCGCGCTCGACTCAAAGGGGAACATTTACGTGCTGAACGGCCAACCCCAAGGCATCGTCCAAATTCAAGTGGGCACTGTCATTGACGACGAACGGACGGCAATAAAAAGCGTCGGTATCCCCGGGTTCTTCTTAATCCTCACCGCAACCGTCCCCGATATTCTGATCTTTGCAGCCGGCAGCAACGGCGATGTCGCGCCGATCGGTGCTATCGGCGGCCCTTACACGGGGCTTGGTTACCCGGAGGGAATTGCGATTGGTCCGGCTGGCCCCTAGCACACTACGGCCAGACGGCGCCTGAGGCGATCAGCTCGTCGCGCTCGGCGTCGCCCAAGCCGAGTAATTCGCCGAGTACGTAGTCGCAATCCTCGCCGACTTCGGGGGCGATCGAGCGAACCTTTCCTGACCCGCCACTCAGCTTGAACGGAATGCCCGTGACGTGCGTCGTCGCGCCTTTGGCGGTCGAGACCGCGGGCCAGAAACCGCGCTCCTGCAGTTGCGGATCGCGCGCGCAGAGGTCGATGCCGTTTTCGACGACGCCGGCCGCGATGCCGGCGCGCTGCAGAGTCGCCATCGCGTCTTCGGCGCTGCGTTCCGCCGTCCATCGCGAAACGTTCTCGTCGAGCGCGGCGCTGTTTTGCATGCGCAGATAAAGCGTACGGAATTTTGGATCGCTCGCCCAATCGGGCGAACCGATCGCGACGACGAAGCGGCGCCATTCGGGCCCCGTGCGGACGCTGATCGCGACCCAGCGGTCGTCGTCGCCGTCGAGCGGGCGGCATTTGTAAACGCCGTGCGGCGCGGCGGGACCTTCCTGGGAATTGTAGCCGGCGGCAGACTGCGTGCGGCCGTTGACGGAGATGTCCAGCAGGGCGGGGCCGATCACGCTGGCGACGGCTTCGAGCTGCGAGAGATCGACGAACTGGCCGCGGCCCGTGCGGCGCCGATGCCAAAGTGCGACGAGCGCCGCAAGCGCTCCGGTGTAACCGCCGCACATGTCGGCGTACGAGTAGCCGTAGCCGGCCGGTGTGCCGTCGGGCTCGGCCATCAACTGCGTGTAGCCGGTGAGCGCTTGCAGGGTCGGGCCATAGCTGACGTAGCTCGCGCGCGGGCCGGTGTGGCCCAGGCCTGACATGCTGATGCATATGATGTCGGGCTTCACGGCGGTGAGGCTTTCGTAATCCATGCCCCAACTGCGCATCACGCGGGCGGAAAAATTGTCCATCACGATGTCGCTCATCGCGGCGAGGCGGCGCGCGAGTTCGACGCCGCGCGGGTGCTGCATGTTGAGCGCGACCGAAAGTTTGCCGCGATGCAGGTCGCATTGGAGGCCGAGCTTGCGATTACCCAGCGGCGGCGGAACCTTGCGCTCGACCTTGACGACCTGCGCACCATGGTCGGCGAGAATGCGCGTGGCGACCGGGCCGGCGACGACCCAGGTGAAGTCGAGGATGCGAACGCCGTCGAGCGGCATCGCGGACACGATCAGATCACTCCTTCGGCGAACAGCGTGGCGAGCGCTTCAGGAGCCATCGCGAGCTCGTCGCGCAGAATTTCGCCGGTATGCTCTCCGGTCAGCGGCGGGCGCCGCGACACGCGCCACGGGGTGCCGTTGAAAAGATACGGCGCGCCCGGGTAGCGGAACTTGCGGCCGAGCTCGGGATGCTCGACCTCGACGAAGTAGCCGCGCTCGGCCAGCTGCTCGTCGTCGAACAGCGCCTCGGGCGGCCGGACGGTGGCGTAGGGCTGGCGCAGAAGCTGCGCACGCTCGAGCAGCTCGTCGCGCGGATAGTCCTTGACCCAATCGTCGAGAACTTCGAAGACATGTTCGGCCATCAGGTAGCGATACATCGGCTGCTGATAGTCGGGCGCGTCGAGATCGGCGGCCTTGCCGTCGGACTTGACCCATTCGATGAGCGAGGTCCAGTCGCCGAGCGTGCAATGCATGATGTAGCCGTCGCGGCATTTGCCGACGCGAAAAAAACGGCTCCAGTGCAATGTGCCGCGGCGCGGCTCGGCCTCGTGGCGCTCGAAGTATCCGCCGGCGACGTGCTCGACGGCAGCGGCCGTGGCCTCCTGCATGCTGAGGTCGATCCAGCTGCCTTCAGCGCCAGTGTCGCGAGCGAGTAGCGCAAGCATCACGGCAATCGCGCCGAAGTACGCCGACGAGTGATACGCCTGCAGGCCGAGCGGACGAACCGGAGCGTGGTTGGGGAATCCGTTGACGTAGAGCATCCCGCCAAGCGCGGTCAGCACGGTGTCGTCGGCGATGAAGTCGCGATACGGGCCGGTCTGGCCGAACGGCGCAATCGAGCACAGGACCAGCGCGGGGTTCTCGCGATGGAGCGTGTCCCAGCCAAGGCCGAGCTGGTCGAGAGTGCCGGGCGCGAAGCTCTCGATCACGACGTCGGCGGTGCGCGCGAGCTCAAGAAAAATGTCGGCGCCGCGCGAATGCTTCAGGTCAAGCGTGAGCGAGCGCTTGTTGAGATTATAGAACCAGAAGAACAGGCTGCGGTCGCGATGCGGCAGGTCGTCGAGGAAGGGGCCGATGCGGCGTGCGTCGTCACCGGCGGGCGGTTCGAGCTTGACGACGTCGGCGCCCATGTCGGCCAGAAGTCGCGCGCAAAACTGGGCGCGATGGCCGGTCAGGTCCAGCACGCGCAGACCCGCGAGCGCGCCGGGGGCGGACGCGGTCATGATTTTTTCGCCGAGGTTCCCGCGCCGGCAGGCTTTTCGATTTCCTTGAGCTCTTCCTTGACCTTGGGCGGGGGCAGGTCCTCGATTGCGAACGCGCTGGTGTCGAGCGTCGGCGGCACTTCCATCAGGACTTCATTTTTCGGCCCGGTGCGTTTGCCGCCGACGACGCGAATCGTTTCAAAAGTGTCGGGGTTGGTCCACCGCACGCCCATCACGGCCGGCTTCGCCTGCCCGTCCTCGTCAACGGGAACGAGCGTGGTTCCTTCCTTATCGAAAAAAGTTACTTTTCTGAGTCCCATAATTTTTTTCTATATACGTGATTCAATGATGCGCGACAGATCATAAGGAGGCCAGCGGCAGGATTCAAACGGACGAGCTGACGGTCCCGGATCCTTCCTCTGAGGTCGCGTCGCTCGCTCATCGGTCATGACGACAAAGTGGGCCCGTCGCGGATGATGGACACTGGCGATCTAAAACCCCAGGACGCGACGGCTCGCCGGGAATTTGGTGGCGAGCTGATGGGCATAGTTGTCCTTCATTTGCTGCGCCACCTGCTTGAACGCCTCGACATTCTCGTTGCTCGGCGGCAGTGGGGCGGGCAAGGTAGCCATCGGCTCAACGATCGCGGAAGGATCTGGCGGCTGGGGCTGGTCGGATCGCGATGCGGCCAGATCGAGGATATCGGCTACACTGCCGACGAGCGCGCGCTTGTCCACCTCCGGCGAGTAGCCGCCTCCCATACCGAACTTTTCACCGAGAAATTTGAGGATCGAGGTGTGGTCGAAATTGGCGTTGCAGACCGAACCAGTGGAAACGAACGGTGACACAATCACTGCCGGCACGCGAATCCCGGTCGTCGGGAAGCCCGGGTACTGCCCTGCCGGTGGCGCGGTTTCCACCGGCAAAGGCTGCACGTGGTCGAAAAAGCCGCCGTGCTCATCGTACGTGACGATCAGAATCGAGTTTTTCCAGTGACGGCTGCGCAGCAGCGCGCTATACGTGTCCAGCATCAGGCGTTGCCCGCCCGTGACCGACGACGGTGAATGATCGTCCGTTCCTTCCGCCTCAGCGTGAGGTGCATCTGTGTAGATAGGTTCGATGAAAATCACCTGAGGGAAGGTGTCGGCGCTCTCCAGCTCCATGTCGGTCGCGAACCGGCCGAACTCGCGGAACTTGTCGCTGGTCGCGATTTCAGGGAGCCATCGGGGCATGATGCTGAAGAACGGGAAAAAGCCCTGATGATATACGCGCCAGCTCACACTGTGTGCGTTCAACCAGTCGTAAGCGAGCATATGACTCGGAAGGACCTTCACGTTGCCATCAATCAACGAGTATCCGGCCATCGCCATCAGCCGGTTGGGCTGAGTGCTCGCGGGCAGCGGCGAGAACCAATGGTCGCAAGCGCGGAAGTTGCGCGCGAAAAAATCCAGGATCGGAACCTTATCCGGCGTCTGATAGCGCATTACCTCCGAGTCGCCGTTTGCACTCGCAATAAACCCGTCGAGCGGAAATCCGTTTGCGCCGACCGCGCCAAGTTGCCGCGCAATGTCTGGGCGCTCGTGCGGTGGATCCGGGATTCGCGGTTCCAGCAGCGGCCCGGGCTGATAAGCCACGCCCTGCCACGTGTTCGCGACGGCATTAAGCCAGTTCTGATCGTCGCGCACGCCATCGACGTCGGTATTGCCCCCGTAAGCGGGCAATCGCATGTAGCCGAGCATGTGATCGAAGGAGCGGTTCTCCATCATAAGTATGACGATCGTCTGAATTTGGGCGAGATCCATCAGGATGTCATTTCTCCAACGCAGTTGCGGAACGAAGGTTCAATCGTGAATCGCGAGGCGGTCGTGCTCGACGTCTTCGAACCACATCGCTAGTGCGTTGGTCATCCGCGATACGCGCTCTGGTTCGTGCGCGGCGAGATCGTTGCGTTCAAAGGGATCGCTGACGATATCGAATAGTTGCACGGGCGGCGGCGCGGGTTTGACGCGGTCGGGATCGGGCGCACGCACGATGTCGTGGAAATTTTCCGGATTGTATTTCGCCTGGATGTCCATCGCGAGATCCTCGTTCGACACCATCATCAACTCGCGAATCGCCGGCCGCACCAGTTTCCAGCGGCCGTCCCGCATCGCGGCGTTGCATTCACCGTCGGGCGTGTAGCGGTTCCATTGCCAAAAACGCTCGGTCGGGACCTTGCCGCGCTCGCCATTCAGCGCGGGACTCACGTCGATTCCGTCGAGCTTCAGGTCGCGCGGCGGCTCGGCGCCGGCGAGAGCAAGGAGCATCGGCATCCAATCGGTGAAATGAATCATGTCATGGACCTGGCGGCGGCCGGCGAGCCCGGCGGGCCATCTGAGTACCATCGGGAGCCGGATTCCGCCCTCGTACACCAGCGTCTTCGCGCCGGCGAAGCCGCAATTGAAGCGGTCGGTGCACATCTCGCCCTTCCCGCCGAACTGCGGCCCGTTGTCGCTCGAGAACATCACGATCGTGTTGTCGGCCAGACCGCAGTTCTTGAGCACGTCGAGCACGCGCGCAATCCCGCGATCCATGCATTCGATCATCGCGTAGATTTGGCTGACGGCGGGCGTGAAGTTGCCGATTGCCTTGTACGGCGCGGCGTCGGCTGCGGGCGCCTCGAAGGGAAAATGCGGCGCGTTGTACGCGAGGTGGAGAAAAAACCGGTCGCGTCGGTGGCGGCCGATGAACTCCGTCGCCTCGTCGGTGAAGACGTCGGTCAAATAGCGGCCGTCCCCGCGCGAGATCGAGCCGTTGCGATCGAGATGCCACTGGTAGTAGGGCTGCCAGCCGCCGGAAAATCCCGCGAACTCGTCGAAGCCGCGCCGGTTGGGATGGTAGCGCGAATCGTACGCGCCGTTGTGCCATTTCCCGACCAGCCCGGTCGCGTAGCCGGCCCGCTTCAGGAGTTCGGCCACGGTCACCTCGCGCAGCGCCAGCCGGTCGAGCCCGCGCGTCTCCAGCGTATCGATGACGCCGGTGCGATGCGGATAACGGCCGGTCATCAGCGAGGCTCGCGCCGGCGCGCAGACGGGCGAAGCCGAGTAGTGCTGCGTGAGACAGACTCCCTCGCGCACGAGATGATCGAGCGCCGGCGTTCGCGACGCGCCGTAATTGAAGCATCCGAAGTCGCCGTAACCCATGTCGTCGGCGAGAATCAGGACGATGTTCGGCCGTTCGGCCATTCAGTGAGCCTCAACCGATTTCGTAGCACAAAAGAAGCGGGCGGACGCGATCGCATCCGAGTGTTCGATGGTGCCTTAGGAACCTAACCCCTAACCCCTTCCCGCGCGGGAAGGGGAACCGGATAGAGAGAAACCGGTTCGCGTGCGGGCGGGGGAACCGGATAGAGAGGCAAACGCGAGGCTACTCGCGCTCCTGGAAGCCCTCCAGATTGCGCGAGCGGCCGGTCTGGCGCAGCTTGCGCAGCGCCTTGGCCTCGATCTGCCGGATGCGCTCGCGGGTGACGGCGAACTGCTTGCCAACTTCCTCGAGCGTGTAGTCGGTCTTCTGGCCGATGCCGAAGCGCATGCGCAGGATTTGCTCCTCGCGCGGTGTGAGGGTGGCGAGCACCTTGCGCGTCTGCTCGCCGAGGTTGCCCTGGATGGCGGCCTCGACGGGCGACGGCGCGAGTTCGTCCTCGACAAAATCGCCGAGCGAACTTTCTTCCTCATCACCGATTGGCGTTTCGAGCGAGATCGGTTCCTTGACGATCTTGAGCACCTTCTGGACCTTGTCCAGCGGCATCTCCATCTGCTCGGCGATTTCCTCGGGGCCGGGTTCGCGGCCGAGCCGCTGCACGAGCAGGCGCGTGACGCGGAGCAGCTTGTTGATGGTCTCGACCATGTGAACCGGGATGCGAATGGTGCGGCCCTGGTCGGCGATCGCACGCGACATCGATTGCCGGATCCACCAGGTCGCGTAGGTCGAAAATTTGTAGCCGCGCTGATACTCGAACTTGTCCACCGCGCGCATCAGGCCGATGTTGCCTTCCTGGATCAGGTCGAGAAACCCAAGCCCGCGATTGGTGTAGCGCTTGGCCAGGCTGACGACGAGGCGCAGGTTGGCCTCGGTCAGTTCTTTTTTTGCGCGGCGGCTCTTGTCCTGTCCGGCCGCGATGGTCTCGAGTTTGCGCGCGTATTCTTCGCCGTCGTCCTTGGCCTTCTTCTCGACTTCGCGAATGGTCTTTTGCGCCAGGCGAATCCGGGCCGCGATGTCGAGCAGGTTCTCGCGGACGTCGTTGATCTTGAGCACGTGGCGGCGGTCTTCGGCCTCGGCGGCTTCCTTGAGCAGGTGCGTGCGCGAGCGGCCGGTTGCCTCCTCGTATTTCTCGATTGTGTGATGCGCGATGCGGTACTGCTGCAGGAAGTCGCGCATCTCGCCGATCACCGCTTCCATCAGGCGGCGCGACAGCGCCATCGCGCGCAATTCTTTTTTCACGCGCTCGCTGAGGCGCACCAGGGTTTTGTCGAGCTTGGGCTTGCGGCGCGGACCGGGCTTGTTGCGGAGCTCTTCCTCGATTGCCTCGATCCGGATGCGCAGGTCGCTGAGCTTCTTGGTCGCGAGCGCCAATTTCTTGAGCTGGCGTTCATCGGCTTCGGGTCCGCGCTCTTCGTCGGGATCTTCAGGCGCCTCGGCCGCGTCCTCGAACACGTCGCGCAGATCGGCCTCGCCCGCCGCCACCCGCTCGCCCACTCGAATCACGAAATCGAGCGTGATCGGCGAGCTCAGCACTTCTTCTTCGACTTCGTTCTCGCCGGCCTCGATGCGCTTGGCGATTTCGACTTCCTGCTCCCGCGAAAGCAGCTGGAAGTTGCCCATCTCCTTGAGATAGAGCCGGACCGGATCCGACGACTCGCCCAGCGAATCGGCAGCCGGAGGCGCGGCTTCGGGCGCCTCTTCGGGCTCTTCCTTGCCGTCGACCTCGACCTCGTCGGCGCCCTCGGTGGGGACTTCCTCGAGGACTTTGATATCAAGGTCCTCGAAGCTGTCCAGCGCGGCGCGCAGGTCGGTGGGTGAAGCTACATCCTGGGGCAAGTAGTCGTTGACCTGCTCGAAGGTCAGGTAGCCCTGCTCACGCCCGAGATCGACGAGACCCTGTAGGTCTTTACCTTCGTACTTCTGCTTCATTCGTTTTGCTTCCGTTTTTGCGCGGGCATTGGCCGTTGATGCGGTCCCGTGAAAATCGGGGCGCAATGCGGCCACCTCTGCGACCGCAAGCGGGGAATCAAGTAGCCTCATTTATCCAGACGAGAATACAAAGGCAAGTGAGCCACACCAAAGAGTTAAGCCTAAGGATTGCCGCGATGGGAGTCAACTTACACACACAGTCCTCGCCGGCGCGATCAACGGGCGAATCACGCTGTGCCGTGCGGCCTTACCGCGATTTCGCGCTCGGCGGTGGCCGCTACGATTATTATATGCATCATCTGCCGGTTTGGCTGTATCGCGGCAAATCTTTCCCTCTGACTCACCGGCGCGCTTAACGGCCGGTGCTGGAAATCGCGGGCGGGCCTCTCTATTCTCAGACGCTGCTGCGCTCCCTTCGAGCAGAATTTTGGCACTAAACGCGATCATCCTGGCGCTCAGCTTCGCGATAATCCTCGTCGGCTCGGAACTTTTTACCAACGGCGTCGAATGGGCCGGGCATCGCTTGGAGATTGCTGAGGCCGCCGTCGGAAGCGTCCTCGCCGCAGTCGGAACCGCCCTGCCCGAGACCTTCATCCCGGCCGTCGCGCTGTTGACTGGCCGCAATACCGCGGGTGCTCACACCGCGGTCGGACTCGGCGCGATCGTCGGCGCGCCGCTGATGCTCTCGACAGTGGCGCTGTTCGTCATGGGCGTCGCGGCGCTCGCATATCGCAGGCGCCGCGGTCGGATCGCGCTGCAAGTGGTGCGCGACGACGCGCGCCGCGATCTCGTGTTTTTCTTTTCGGTTTTTCTATGCCTGCTGATCGCGGGCACACTCGAAACGAGCCCCGTAGTTCGCCACGTCCTCGCGGTCGCGCTGCTGATAGTGTACGCGAGCTACATGGTCGTGATGCTGCGGCTCAAGCGCGCGGACGATGCGGAGGTCGAGCACGGACTCTATTTCGAGTCGATCTTCGGCGGCAATCCGCTCGAACCGCGCGCCCTGGCGACGGTCGCGCAGGTACTCGCCGGGGTGGCCGCGATCCTGATAGGCGCCGTCGAGTTCGTCGATAAGATCATCCTGTTTGCGGCGCATGCGCATCTGAATCCCGGCGTGCTCTCGCTCATGGTTAGTCCGCTCGCGACTGAACTGCCCGAGAAATACAACTCTGTAGTCTGGATTCGGCAAGGCAAGGACCGTCTCGCGCTCGCCAACATCACGGGCGCGATGGTTTTCCAGTCGTGCATCCCGGTTTCGCTGGGACTGGTGTTTTCGCAATGGCATCTGACGAACCCCGAACTGCTCGCCGGCTCGATCGCGCTCGCCTCGGTGGTGATTCTCTACATCAACCTGCGCGACTCGGAACTCGGAACTCCAACCCTGATGGTCGGCGGAGCGGCATACGCGATCTTTCTGATTGGCCTCGGCTACCTCGGTACGTTCTGAAACCGCGCGCGACGCGTTGTCTGATGGGACAGTGCGGGTGCACAATCGAGGGACGCGGACCGCAATGACGACCTACCAGGAAATTTCGGCGCAGTTTTACAGCAACCGTTTGCTGTTCGGAGATCCCGCCGACCCGGGCGTGGTCGCAGTCGAGATCGCGTCGAGGACCGAAATCGACGTGTACAAGCGCGTGGCGGGCAAGCTTGCGCGCGAGCGCCGGCCGCTTCGGCTGTTCGCGCTGGTCGAGGATGCTGCTTTGCTCGAAGGCTTCAGGCCCGCGCATGAAACGCGCGCGCTCGAAGGCAATTTCCGTTACCGGGTGCTCGTCACTTTCGGCTCGATCGACGCTCTGGAAGCCGCCCGGCGCCATCTCAGGAACGTGACCGGCAAAGCGCCCAACGCGTCCGACGCGCCATATCTGGTGCTGGCGGATCCGGTCGAGCAGCATCTGATGCTCAGCGGGACCACGTTTTTTATCGGGATGGATTTCAGCGAGCTGCGCCGCCTTCAGCTCGACATCGAGACTTATATTTCGCCGGGGTTTGAGTTTCCGTCAGCGGCGCGCGAGGGCGACCCGGTGATCGCGATCTCGCTCACCGACTCGACCGGTTTCGAGCGCCTGCTGAAGGGCTCCGAGATGGACGAGCGCGCGATGCTCGAGGAGATGGTGCGAACCATCCATGATCGCGATCCGGACGTCGTCGAAGGGCACAATCTGTTTCGCTTCGATCTCGAATACCTGGAGACGCGGGCGCGCCGCCATCGGGTGCCTCTCCGGCTGGGGCGCGATGGCGGCGAGCTTCGTGCGCGGCCGTCGCGCATGCAGATTGCCGAACGTTCGATCGCTTACCGCCGCTACGACATCCCTGGCCGCAGCATCATCGATACGTGGATACTCGCGCAGCACTACGACATTTCGAGCCGCGAGCTGGAGAGCCTCGGGCTGAAGCAACTTGCCCAGCATTTCGGTCTCGCGCGCAAGGATCGCGTGTATATCGACGCGTCGAAGATCAGCCATTATTTCAAGCACGAGCCGGAGAAGCTTTACGAGTACGCGCTCGACGACGCGCGTGAGACGCGCGCGCTCGCGCAGACGCTCTCTCCCAGTTACTTCGTGCAGGCGCAGATTTTCCCATACTCGTACCAGAGCGCGGTGCTGCGCGGGAACGCGACCAAGATTGACGCGCTGATGATGCGCGCGTACCTGGCGGCCGGGCATTCGATTCCGGAACCGGCGCAACCCGCGCCGGTCGCGGGCGGCTATACCGAGGTTCGCCGATGCGGAGTCGCGCACGGCGTCCTGCACTGCGACGTGACCTCGCTGTATCCGTCGTTGATGCTGCAATATCGGCATGCGCCGGCGGCGGATCGCCTGGGCGTGTTCCTTAAGATGCTTGGCGACCTGCGCAGCTTCCGGGTGCAGGCCAAGGCGCTCGCGCGCGAACTCAAGAGCGTCGAGCGGCGCAACGCCGATGCGCTCCAGCAGACTTTCAAGATTCTGATCAATTCATTTTACGGGTACCTGGGGTTTTCGCTCGGGCATTTCAATGACTTCGGCGAGGCCAACGCGCTGACCAGGCGCGGACGCGATCTGATTCAGCGCGCGGTGGCGGAACTGGAGGAGCGCGGCGCGCAGGTTATCGAGGTCGATACCGACGGAATCTACTTCGTGCCGCCCCCCGAGGCCGCCGGCGAGGAAGGCGCGGACAGGCTCCTGGAGCAGGTCGGCTCGATCATGCCCGAGGGCATACGGCTGGAGATCGACGGCCGCTACGGCGCGATGTTCTCCTACAAGATGAAAAACTACGTGCTGCTGGACGAGGCGGGAAAGATGACGATTCGCGGCTCGGGTCTGCGCTCGCGCGGGCTCGAACGCTTTCAGCGCCGCTTCATGGAAGAGATGTTCCGCCTGCTGCTGGAGGATCGGCGCGGCGAAATTCCGAAGCTCCACGGCGACTATCGCGCGCGGCTCGCTCGCCACGAAATCGGAATCGCGGACCTGATGAAGACCGAGACGTTGCAGGAGTCGCTCGACACTTATCGGAGCAAAATAGGCGACAACAGCCGCAATCTCGCGGCAGCCTACGAGCTCGCGCTCAAGGCCGAGCGCCCGTACCTCGCCGGCGATCAGATTTCATATTACGTCACCGGGCGCCGCGCGAGTGCCAGCGTGAACGCGTTCGCGAAAATGGCGGCGGAGTACAATCCGGACGATCCCGACGAAAACGTCGAGTACTACCAGGCCAAGCTCGCCGACCTTTACGA
Organism: Binataceae bacterium (SeqCode); assembly: GCA_963789715.1. Classification (GTDB taxonomy): domain Bacteria; phylum Desulfobacterota; class Binatia; order Binatales; family Binataceae; genus Binatus. The sequence goes on from CAWBLQ010000001.1 coordinate 340,218, forward strand.
CAAATTCCGCGTCTTCGTCGAGAAACCGGGCCTGTTTGTGCCGCCCGCGGAAGACGAAAGCAATCCAGCTCAGCTCTCGCTGTTCGGCGACCCGCCAGCCAGGTCCGACGAACAGAACGCAGATCCCGAGATCTGAAAACGCTGGCCGACGCCCCCCGAATTGATCGATACTGCCCGTCTGCGGAGGAAAACCATGGCCGACGAAAAGCAGCAGCTCGATTGGGACAAGATCAAGAAATTTTCGAAGCTGGTGTCGAATGACATCGGCGCCGCGATGTTCGGCGCGCTCAGCTATATCGGCGATCGCCTCGGAATTTTCAGCGCACTGGCCGAGGCGGGTGCGGTCACGAGCGCAGGGCTCGCGCAACGGACCGGGTTCAGCGAGCGCTATCTGCGCGAATGGCTCAGCGCGATGGCCGCCGCCGGATACGTGAACTACGACGCCGCCGCGAAAACCTACGCGATGCCGGCCGAGCACGCGATGGTGCTGGCGCGCGACGACTCGCCGTTTTTCGCCGGCGGCTTCATTGAAATGATTGTCCCGCAGATGTCGATTGCGCCGAAGGTGATGGCATCGTTCAAGGATGGGCGCGGGGTGGCGCAGAGCGAGTATCCGCCCGAGACGTGGGAGGCGATGGAGCGCTCATCAGCCGCGATGTACCGGCATTCTTTGATTCGCAAGTGGCTGCCGGCGATGCCGCAAGTGGTCGCCAGGCTGACTGAAGGCGGCTCGTCGCTCGACGTTGGCTGTGGGAGCGGCCGTGCCGCAATCGCGATCGCGTCCGCATTTCCCAAGGCCGGAGTTTTCGGCTTCGACGCGCATCCCGGCTCGCTGGAGCGTGCGCGCGCCAACGCGAAGGCGGCAGGCCTGGGAGACAGAATCAAGTTTGACGTGGTCGACTGCACCAGGCTCCCGGCCGCGGAGTTTGATTTCATCTCGACCTTCGACGTCGTGCACGATTCCGTCGATCCTGACGCGCTGCTGAAATCGATTCGCGCCGCGCTCAAGCCCGACGGTACTTACCTGATGGTCGAGGTGAACGTGTCGTCGAATCTCGAAGACAACATCAATCCGATGGGGCGGATGATGTACTCGATGAGCACGCTCTACTGCATGACGACGTCGCTCGCGCACGGCGGCGCGGGAATCGGCGCGTGCATGGGCGAGGCCAAGGCGCGCGAGCTGGTCGCGGCGGCGGGCTTCAAGCAGTTTCGGCGCCTGCCGATCGACGATTTGTTCTCGGCGCTCTACGAAATCCGCGCGTAGTTGCCGCCAGTCATCGCAGGCGCCGCTCGAACGCGTCCTGCAGCGCGGGCAGCACGGTCTGCCAATCGGCGACCAGCCCGATATTGGCGCGCTCGAAGATCAGCGCCTCGGCGTCGTTGTTGATCGCGACCACGGTCTGCGCGCGCTTGAGACCGCAAGTATGGTTGGGCGCGCCGCGCACTCCAACCGCAATATACAGTCGCGGATCGATCGACTTGCCGGTCAAGCCGACCTGCAACTGCCGCGGCACCCATCCCTGGTCCGTCACGCGGCGCGTCGCGCACATCGCGGCGCCCAGCACTCGCGCGAACGCGGCGACTTTCGCGACGCCTTCGGGTCCGCCGACTCCCGTGCCGATACCGACGACGACCTCGGCGCCTTCGAGCGGCACCATCGTGGCGTCGAGGGTCGCGTGCGCCTTGACGAGCCGGCTTTTCGGCGGGCTCACCTCAAAGCGCGCAGTCTGAATTTCGGCTTGCTTGGTTTCCGAGGGCGCGGCGAGCTCGAGCACGCCCGGGCGCACCGTCGCCATCTGCGGAAATGTTTTCGAGTAAATCGGCGCGACGATGTTGCCGCCAAACGCCGGCTTGAGCGCGACCATCCGATTTTCCGCGTCCAGCTCGATATCGATCGCATCGCCAGTGAGCCCCAGCCCGAGCCGCGCGGCCAGCCGCGGTCCCCAGTCGCGCCCGCGCTCGGTCGCGCCGAGCAAAATTCCCCACGGCGCGTGCGTCAAAACGAGTTTCGCAACAGCCTCTGCGGCCGCCTCGGGGGTGTACGAAACCAGCGCCGGATGCTCGATCGTCAGCACCTGGTCGGCGCCGAAACTCGCCAGCAGCGCCGCGTGTCGTGCGACCGCGCCGTCAAATCCGGCCGCCACCATCGCGCCGCCCAGCCGCGACGCGAGTTCGTCGCCGCGTGAAAGCAACTCGAGCGTGCCGCGCGTGATGCGTCCCGCAAGGTCGGTCTCGCACATTATCCACACATCGCGATTGCGCTTGCTCGCGCGCCGCGCCGTCCCGATCGGGCGGCGATTGTGCACGCGCGGCTCGAGCGCGCCAAGTCTTTCCAGCGCCGACGTCGTCTCACTCGCGGCGCGCTCAGGCTCGGCCGCGTCGATAAATTTGCATTCGGTCTTCGGCGTCGCGACGACGCGAACCTCCTGCACCCACGTCGGCGAACCAGCGAGTCCGAATTCCCTGGGATCGGCGCCGAGCTCCGCCGCGCGCACCGATTGTATCGGCCGGGTCTTCGCTTCGTCGCCGGCGCCCGGCTTCACCTTGACCGGCTGCGCGATGCGCTCGGCGCAGGTGATGACCGCAGGCATTTCGGCTTCGACCTCATCGAATCCTTCGTCGCTCTCACGCTCGGCGCGAAGCGTGCGCCCGTCGATCTCCAGTTTTCGCGCGCCGGTTATCTGCGCGGCGCCGATCAATTCCGCGATCTCCGGACCGACCTGCCCCGTCTCCGCATCGAGCGAGTACTTGCCGAGCATGATGAGATCGAAATTTCCGCGCGCCAGCCACAGCGCGAGCGCGCGCGCCGTCGCGAGCGTGTCCGCGCCGGCGAACGCGCGATCTTCAAGGTGCACCGCGACGTCCATGCCCATCGCGAGCGCATCGACCAGCGCGTCGCGCGCCTGCGGCGGTCCCATCGTGACGACGGTAGTCTCCGCGCCGTGGCGATTTTTCAAATCTACGGCGAGCGAGATCGCGCGCAGATCGTACGCGCTGATCACGTTGGGCCCGTCGCGCTTGATCGTCCTGGTCACGGCGTCGAAGTTGGCTTCCTCGATCAGCGGTATCTGCTTGATGCAAACGGCAATCTTGAGCACTGCGATTCTCCTCGTCACGACGAGGCTAGTTGAGCGCGTCACGAAGATGCAACAAAGCGCGCGGCGGCGCTTACCGGCGCCGGTCCGATCAGGTAGCTTCGCGAGGTGGGTTCGTTTCGGCTCGCGGCCGCCGCCGCGCTCTGCGTCTATGCATTGGCGCTCGCCGCGCCGGCCAACGCGGCCGCTCGGATGCGAATCGTATCGCTGGCGCCGAGCGTGACGGAGACTCTGTTCGCGCTCGGCGCGGGTCCCGAAGTCGTCGGCGTCTCGCAGTATTGCGACTACCCGCCGGAGGTGCGCGATCTGCCCCGGGTCGGTTCGTTTCTGACGCCCAACCTCGAAGCGATCATCGCGCTTCGCCCCACCCTGGTCGTCGGCCTTGAACTCTCCTCGGACGTGCGCCAGATTCGCGCGTTGAATTCGATGGGCTATCCGGTGCTGCTGGTCAGCGACGACTCTTTGGATCAAATCGAAACGAGCATCGAAAAAGTGGGAGAGCGAATAGATCGCGGGGCGCAGGCGCGCCTGCTCGTCGCGAATATTCAGGCGCAAATCGCCGCCGTCCAGCAGCGCCTCGCGAACGTCAAGCCGGAGCGTGCGCTGATGCTCGTCGGTCATCAGCCGATCGTCGCGGTCGGCGCCGGCACTTACCTCGACGAGCTCATGCGCATCGCGCGCGCCGACAACATCGCGGCCGCCGTCGGCGAGCAGTGGCCGCATCTCGGCATCGAGTTCATCATCGCGATGCGTCCGCAGGTAATTCTCGACGGCGCGATGGGTTCCGACGCCTCGTCTTTGAGTGACTTCTGGGAAAAATATCCGACGATTCCGGCGGTGCGCGACCATCGCGTGCTCGGCTATGCGCAGGACCCGATGCTCCATGCCGGCCCGCGCGTCGGGCAGTCGCTCGAGATAATCGCGCGCAAGGTTCACCCCGAGGCGTGGCCGCGCGGAGCCGGCAATTGAGCGCGGGCGCAGGCAAACCCGCCGCGCACCTGACCCGCGCCCGGATGTTCTCGATCCTCGGCGCGCTCGCAATTCTGCTGATCGTTTGCGCGATCGCGGGCGCGTTGTTTGGCACTGCGCATATCAGCCTCGCGCTCGCATTTTCCGATCCCGCCAGTCCCGATCACGCGATTTTCTTCGGCGCGCGCCTGCCGCGCGTCCTGATGGGCGTGATCGTCGGCGCGATCCTGGCCGCGGTCGGAACGGCTCTGCAAGCGCTCGTCAGGAATCCGCTCGCCGAGGGCGGCATCCTCGGAATCTCCGGCGGCGGCGCGCTTGGCGCGATACTCGCCCTCGTGATGTCCGCGAAACTCGGCGGCGGCGAGGCGGTCGTCCCGCTCTGCGCGTTCGGCGCGGCGCTCCTCTCGACCGTCGCCGTCTACCGGCTCGCGATGGTTGACGGCCAACTCGAGCCGTTCACGCTGCTGCTGGTCGGAGTCATCTTCAACGCGTTCTGGGGCGCGGCGATCATGCTGGTCAACAGCGTCGTCAATTTTTACTACGCGCACAGCATTCTGTTCTGGCTGATGGGCAGCCTCGAGGCGCCGACCTATCGCGAGGCGGCCAGCGTCGCGGGGTTGGGACTCGTCGGCTTCGCCGTCCTGATGTATCGCGCGCGCGATCTGAACCTGCTCAGCCTCGGCGACGAGTCGGCGGCCGAGCTCGGCGTCAACGTGGATCGCCTTCGGCGCACCGTGTTCGTCGCAACCTCGGTCATGATCGGCGCCGCCGTCTCCGTCAGCGGAATCATTTCGTTCGTCGGACTGATCGTGCCGCATACTTTGCGCCTGGTGTTCGGCGCCGATCATCGGCTCCTGCTGCCGGCGTCGCTGATTGGCGGCGCCGCATTCATGGTCGCGGCCGACTTGCTTGCGCGCGTCGCAATCGCACCGGCCGAAATTCCGGTCGGCGCGATCACCGCGCTATGCGGCGGCCCCTTCTTCATCTATATGCTGCGCCGCGAAGGCCGCAGACCGCTCTCGCTATGACGACCACAGCGCGCGACAGCGTGACCGCCATGCGTGCCAGCGGTATTCATGCGGGCTATCCGGGCGTGCCTGTGCTCCGTGGCGTCTCGCTCGAAGTGGCGGCCGGCGAAATGCTCGCCATCGTCGGCCCTAACGGCGCCGGCAAGTCCACGCTGCTCAAGGTGCTCGGCCGCTCGATGAAGCCGAGCGCGGGCGGCGTCGAGCTCTTCGGGCGCCCGCTCGACTCGATCGATCGCCGCGAGTTCGCGCGCACCGTCGCGTCGGTCGGCCAGGAAAACGCGGTCGCGTTTCGCTTCACGGTGCTAGAGATCGTGCTGATGGGCCGCGCGCCGCATCTCGGCGCGTTTCGTTTTGAGAGTCCCCGTGATTTGGAAATCGCGTCCGCCGCGCTCGCGCGCTTCGACCTGCTCGGGCTCGCCGGCCGCCACGTGCAGGAACTGTCCGGCGGCGAGCGCAAGCGCGTGTTCCTGGCGCGTGCGCTCGCGCAGGAGCCGAAGGTCGCGCTGCTCGACGAGCCGGCCGCGTTTCTCGACCTCAAGCACGTCGCCGAAATTTTCGCGCGCTTTCGCGAGCTGTGCGCCGAGCGCGGCATGGCGGTCGTCGCGACGCTTCACGATCTCAACGCCGCCGCGCTCTACGCCGATCGCGTGCTGCTGCTTGCCGATGGCGCCGCGGTTGCCTATGGAACTCCCGCGCAAGTTCTGACCGCGGAGAATCTGCGCCGCGTTTACGAGACCGACGTGTACGTCGGCCGCAATCCTTCGACCGGTGCGCTCATCGTGTTGCCCGCCGCGCTCCCCAGCGCTCGCGCGTAGCGCGCTCGCGCAACCGGCGCAATTGCCCGCGGAAGCGCGCGCCAGTACTCTGTATATAGATGTCCTCTTCCGCGACTGAGTCTTTGAATCTCGTTTTCGACGCCGACGACACGCTCTGGGATTCCAATATCCATTTTCTCGAGGCGTTCGATCGTTTCGCTGCCGCCGTTGGCGACGCGGGCCTCGGTCTTTCGCGCATCGAGATTCACGCTGCGGTGCGTCGCGCCGAGATCCGGCTGATCAAAACGCACGGCTACGGCCGCCGCCCGTACCTGATGGCGCTGCATCAGGCGGCCGCCGAACTCGCGCCCGCGGGTCACGACGGCTTGCGCGACGAGATCGAGCTAATCGGCGCGCATCTGCTCGAGCGCGACTGCGCGTTGCTGCCCGACGTCGAACCGACGCTTCAGGAACTGTCGCGCCGCCACCGGCTGCTCATGTTCACCAAGGGCCAGCGCGACGAACAGTTGCAGAAGCTCGCGCGCTCCGGTCTGGCTCCGCTGTTCGATCGCGTCGAGACCCCGCGCGAGAAGGACGTCGAGGCATATCGACGCCTGGTGCAGGACGCCAGCCTCGATCCGTCGCTGACTTTCATGATCGGTAACAGCCCGCGCTCGGACATCAATCCCGCCGTCGCCGCCGGCCTGCGCGCGGTTTTCATTCCGCATCCGCACACCTGGGAACTCGAGCACGAAGAAATCAATCAGGCCCGCGATCGGATCATCGAACTTACCTCCTTTCGCCGCCTGGTCGAAGTATTCTAGTATCGATGATCCGATGTCGACCGCCGAACTAATCGACCACTTGCCTTCGCACCAGCCGGTCGCTGCCGATTCCGGCCGCGCCAAGCCGAAGCCTCCGCTGGCGCTGCGCCCGCTGCATCGCATGTGGCGCCGCACGATCGACGAGATCCAGGTGTCGGAGCTTGAGCTGCCGGTGCGCGGATTGCCCGGCGCGTTGGGCGGACTCGTCGCGTGCCAGATAAGCGATTTCCACGTCGACCGCGACGAGGATCTCGAGCGCCTGGCGCTCGCGGTCGAAGCCATCAATCGGCAGCAACCCGATCTCATTTTCCTCACCGGTGATTATTTTTCCGGACCCGACACGATGCGCCGTTATCTCGGCGCGTTTCGCGACGCGCTGAAAAATCTGCGCGCGAGGTCGGGCCTGTTCGCGATCCTCGGCAATCATGACCACTGGTCATCGGCCGATCGCATCACCGAGGCACTCAAGCGTGCCGGCGCCGACGTGCTCGCCAACGACAGCCGCCGGCTCCTCCTGCGCAACGAGAAACTCGTGGTTGTCGGCATCGACGACCTATGGTCGCGGCGCGCCGAGCCGGCGCGCGCGTTTGCCGACGTCAGCAGCGAGGACTGCACCATCGTCCTCGCGCACAATCCCGACACTGCCCTCTACGCGCGTCATCTGAAGCCGGGCGTGATGCTCTCGGGGCACACTCATGGCGGCGTGGTGCGAATTCCGTTTTACGGATCGCCGCTGAAATCGATCCTGCGAATCGGCAAGGAGTTCTACTCCGGCCTGAACCGTTACGAGGATTTTTACATCTACACCAATCGCGGCTTGGGCACGTTCTGGCTCAGGATTCGGATCAACTGCCCGCCCGAAGTCTCGCGCTTCTCGCTCGCGCCTCTCATCGACGCAGCTCCCACCGAGAAAGCGACGGCGAAACTGCATCCGATGAGAGCGGTCCGCCGCCGCCGCACGTCGCGTCCCGTCTCTCATCGACCACATCGAAAGCAACACTAGTCCAGCATCGACGGATACAAAAATCTGTCCGGAATAAATCCCACGCCCGCCCACATCGGGATGGCGAACCTTGCGAAAAAATAGCTTCCGCTACAATCGGCGCCAGCCTGAGCCTTCGTGGCCGAAATGGAAGAGAGCGGGATGCGTGATCTCGGCGAGAATTTCCAGCGACTCCGCAATTCGCGGACCCGGCCGGTTGAAATACTGGTTGCCGTCGGCCATGAAAACGCTCCCCGCTCGCACCGCCTTCAGCCCATTCCACTCCACATGGTTGGTTAGCGCGGGCAGATCCTGCGCCGCACGATCCATGCTGAAGCCGCAAGGCGAAATCAAAATCACATCCGGGTCTCCAGCGGCCAGCTCGTCGAATTTCATCCACGGCGAATGCTCGCCCGCAACGCCGAAGAGATTTACGCCGCCGGCCATCTCGACCAGCGTCGGCATCCAGTTTCCCGCCGCCATCAGCGGATCGATCCACTCGATCGTGGCGACGCGCGGGCGCCGCGACGCATCGCGCGCCCTTTCCGCAATCCCGGAGAGTCTTGCGCGCAGCCGCTCGACCAGTTCCGTTCCGCGCGCGTGCGCGTCGAGCGCATCCGCCACCCGCTGCATGTCGATGAAGATGTCGTCGAGCCGATACGGCGCCAGCGAAACGATCGTCGGGCGCGCGCCGAGCCACTCTGCCACCGCGGCTTCAACGTCGCGCTCGCTGACCGCGCATACTTCGCACTGGGATTGAGTGACGATCACGTCGGGCCGCAGTTCGCGCAGCCTGGCCGCATCGACGCGATAGACCGAGAGCGCGTCGCCGACGATCTTTTTCACTTTCTCGTCGATTTCCGCGCTGGTGCCTTCGGGATTGAACTTTGGCTCCGTCAACGCCGCGATGCGCGCGACCGAGCGCGGGAAGTCGCACTCGTGCGAGCGGCCGACCAATCGATCTTCGAAACCGAGCGCGCAAACGATCTCGGTCGCGCTCGGCAGCAGGGTTACAATTCGCGGCTTTTGATTCACTGCCTGATTCCCTGGCGGCTGCATTCCTTGATCTCGTCCTCGCCCACCTCGGCATTCACTAGTTTGAATCGTACCTGGCTGCTCGCGAGCCCGCTGAATTCCACGTCCTCCCTGATGAAGTATTTCTCGCCGGCGCGCGCGTCAAACTTCAACTGCGCCGTAGTGTCGGCGCCCGCTGCGCAGGTCACGGGCCCGCTGTCCGCGACGAACTCGTAAAATCCGGCCGTCTCCAATTCAATACTCTCATGCCCGCAGACGATCATCGGGTTCGATTGCGAACTGAGCAGCCCATACGGCCGGTAGATGTAGATAAGGCTGCTGGACGCGAGAGTCGCCCTGGGCTGATACGCTTCACCCTGCGCGCCGCATCCGGCGAGCATCACGCCAACGGCTGCCGCGAGAATTCCTGTCAGCGAGCGAGTCATGCTTGTCCTACGGCTTCGATGCGCGAACGTAGAAGAACAGGGGAATGTGATCGCGAAATTTGCGAAAAGCTTCCGGATGCAGAGCGCAGGCAGACTCGGGCGCGCGCGGCTCGCGAATCTCCTCGAGCCGCAGGCCGGCCGCGACGGTCGGGTTGATGTAGTCGGCGAGCGTTCGGTCGAAGCGCGGCACGCCGAACTCCTCGACCTGCGACGCGTTCGGCGCGTGACTGAATTTCCAGCGTTCGATCCACGCCTCGTCGTTGAAGTAATCCGCGACCGTGAATTTTACGGCGCGTCCCGAATCGTCTTTGATCCAGCCCATCCCTTTGGTCGCGAAACATGGATGCAGGATGCTGTACGCGAGGGTCCCGCCCGGGCGCAGCACGCGTGCGATCTCGCGCATCGCGCCGGGAAGATCAGGGCCGTCCATCAGCGCCATCGTCGAGATAGCCGCGTCGAATGACTCCGCCGGGAAGAGCGCCAGGTCGCTGAAGGACGCGCGTTCGTAGCGGATGCCCAGCGGTTCGCGGAGTTCCTCGGCGCGCGCAATCTCGATCATCCTGGCGGACAGATCGACACCCGTCAGGCGAGCGCCGCGGCGCGCGAAGAGTCTCGTGTTGTGGCCCTCGCCGCATCCGGCGTCGAGCACGGTCTTGCCGCCGAGATCGCCGGCGAATTCCAGGAAAGCGGGATTGTTCCAATGCTCGCGAAAGATGTCCCAGCGGTTGCGAACCTGGTCGGCCCACACGTCGGCGTTGCGATCCCATTGCGCGGCGACTTCAGACTCACGAATCTCCGACGGCATTCTTCTCCTCCCGCGCGCGACGGCGATGCGCGACTGAAAAAAATGCGGACGAGGAAATCTCGTCCGCTGAGGAACCGGGTTTTGGCGGATGAGCAATCGCACCGCGATCGTCATCCTGAGGGTTTGGCGAGTATATGCGCGTTGCTCAACGTTGACAAGCGCGAGACTCGCCTTGATCGTGAACGCATGATGCATGAAATCTCCAACGTTGCCGCCGCGGCCAAAGTAGCCGCAATCGGTCTCGATTTTGGCACCACCAACAGCGCCATCGCCGTCGTCGGCGCGGACGGTTCGCCACGCCTGGCGCGGTTTTCCGCCGCGGAGGGCGGCGACCTGTCCGAGACCTTCCGCTCGATTTTGTTTTTCGAGGCGCCTGAGGAAACCGGTGGCACGGATTCGGCCGTCTCGGTGGGCAACGACGCGATTCGGCGCTACCTCGCGGCCGCAGGCAACGGGCGGCTGGTGCAATCGCTCAAGTCGTTTCTCGCCGACAAGACTTTCGATTCCACCGACATCATGGGGGAGACTTATTCGCTCGGAGATTTGATTGCCCCGATCATCGGCGCGCTCCGCGACGCGGCGATTGCCCAGTTCGGCGAGTTACCGCCGCGAATCGTCGTCGGCAGGCCGGTTCATTTCGCCGCAGCCGGCAATCCGGACGAGGCGCTGGCGCGAAGCCGGCTGGATATCGCGATTCGGCGCGCGGGATGGACCGACGTCGAGTTCGAGTACGAACCGGTTGCGGCGGCGTATGACTACGCGCTGCGAATCACGCGCGACGAGACGGTGCTGATCGCCGATTTCGGCGGCGGCACCAGCGACTTCTCGGTGCTGCAACTGAAGCCGCGGACGGCCGCGATGCATGGCGCGGCGCGCTACGAGATCCTGGGCAACGACGGCGTCGGCATCGCGGGCGACGCTTTCGATGGCCGCGTGATGCGCCACCTGGTCGCGCCCGCGCTCGGCCGCGGCACGAAGTACCGCTCGCCGTATGGGATGGTGCTGCCCGCGCCGACCTGGCCGTACACCAGGTTCGAGCGATGGCATCATCTGTCGTTCCTGAAGGCCCGGTCGACGATGCTCCGGTTCGAGGAATTGAAGCGCGAGTCGTTCGAGCCCGAAAAGATCGACGCGCTGATTCATATCGTGGAAAACGATCTCGGCTACTTTCTGTTTCGATCGGTGGAGCGGAGCAAGCTGGAGTTATCCGCGCTGGAAGCGGCGGCGTTCAGGTTTTCCGATCCGCCGGTTTTGATCGAGAGAGAAGTCGCGCGGAAGGATTTCGAACAGTGGATTGCGCGCTATCTCGAACAGATCGCCGGATGCGTCGATCGGCTGATGAGGACGGTCGCGCTCAAGCCCGGCGCAATCGACAGCGTCTTCCTGACCGGAGGATCGTCGTTCGTGCCGGCGGTGCGGCGCATCTTCATCGAACGCTTCGGCGCCGATCGGATCCGAATGGGCGACGAGTTCACGTCAGTCGCGCGCGGCCTGGCATTGCGCGCCCTCGACGCCACCGGCTGAGGCGGTCAGGGAAGGATTTCGAATCGTCCCAGGCGATACGGCCGATAGATTTCGAAGTCGTGCCGGTCGATGGTAAAGACGCGCCGCAGACCCTCGCGCTCGGCGACCCGCACCAACGCCGCATCGACGAGATCCATCGGCAAATCGCGGTACTTCCACATCAGCTCGCGCATGCGGGGGTAATCTTCGTCGCCGTTGACTGCCACGAACCTTACACTACCCAGGATGATCATGTCCCATAGCGCGCGCTGGTCTCGGGAGTCGGCCCGCAACAAATACATAGCTTCGGTAAATGCCGGCCAGACCGTGCCAAGCGGGTCGCGAAAGGTCGCGAGCACCGCCGCGCATCGCTGATGCCAGGGATCGCTACGATCGATCAGCGCGACGAGCGGGCCGGCGTCGACGAGTACGGTTGGCATTTTTGTTTTCTTGCAGCATTCGTGCGAAGCGTTCGCCAGTGCGCTCGGACAGGCGCATGCCACCGCTATCTCCTGAGCCGATCAGGTGAGCTATCAGCTCGTAAGGCGTACGGGCTGTGGCGTTCGGATGTCGTTCGCGCAGGGTCGCGAGCGCTTGCCGCACCACTTCGGACTTGGTGAGGCCGCTCTCGCGCGCGAATCGCTCAAGGAAAGCGGCAGTCTCAGGATCGATTCTGACGTTCAAGGCGCCCATGGCAAGATCTGTATCACAGCGTGTAATACACCGCCACGTCGACAGCGCCGGTGCTTAGCGGTGGGTCAGCTTGTCTACTACGGCGAGTTCTTCGGGGGAAAGTTTCCAGTTGCCGGCTTTTACGTTCTGAGCGACCTGGTCGGGGCTGGTTGCGCCCGAGATTACGCTGGCGACTTGCGGCTGCGAGGCGAGCCATCCGACGGCAAGCTCCAGGATTGTATGCTCGCGGCTGCGGGCGAACTGCTCGAGCCGTTCGAGCGTTGCGAAGTTTTCGTCGGTGAGGGCCTGCTGCGCCAGCCGCTGCACCAAGGAAAGCCGCGTGCCTTTTGGCGGCTCGGCGCCGCGCTTGTATTTGCCCGTCAGAAATCCACTAGCCAGTGGAAAGTAGGGCAGGATACCTACTCCGAACTCGCGGCATGCGGGGATTAGTTCGCGTTCAATGCGGCGGTCGAGCAGGTTGTACTGGTTTTGTGCGGAAACGTACGAGGCAAATCCGCGGCTGCGCGAGATCCAGAGCGCGTCGACGGTCTGCCACGCGCTGAAGTTACTATTTCCGATGTAGCGGACTTTGCCGGCGCGAACGAGGTCGTTCAGCGCTCCGAGCGTTTCATACTGCGGCGTCTCAGGATCGGCGACGTGAATCTGGTACAGATCGATATAGTCAGTGCCGAGCCGTTTCAGGCTCGCGTCCGCGGCCGCCATGATGTAGCGGTACGACGCGCCGTGCAGGTAAGGACCATCGCCCATCGCCATGCCGAACTTGGTCGCGACCACAACCTCGCGCCGGCGAGCGCCGAGCGCCTTGCCGAGCAGCTCCTCGGAGCCGCCGCGATTGCCGTAGATGTCGGCGGTGTCGAACAGCGTGATGCCTTCGTCGAGTGCTTGATGCACCACGGCGCGTGTCTGTTCAGCGTCGGTTCGCATGCCGAAGTTGTTACATCCGAGGCCGACGGCCGAAACCTTGAGCCCCGAGTTGCCGAGCCGGCGATATTCCATAATCGTTCCTTCCAGGTGCGGCTTCAGGCCGCCGCGTCCGGAGCAAAGAAGACCAGGGTCCGCACCTCGACGCTTTCGCGAGGCGCGGCGTCAGGCGGGCTCGAGGGATCCTCGAAGGCGGAGTGCGCGGTGAAGCGCGCGCGGCGCCCGTCGGAATCGTAGCACTTGAGCAATAGTATTTCTTCCTTTTGCTGATTCGGAATGTAGTACCATCGATGATTCGGGTTGAACGCGACTGAGTACACCTCGCCCTCGCGATCGCGGTACTTGAGCACGTGCTTGACGAAATCATCCTGCACCATGCTTTGCGCGTCGCACACGGCGAGCGGAGACTCCTGCACGGGTCCGCGAATCGGCCGCCAGACGTTGATTATCGCGAATCGATTTTTGAGCAGCGCGCCGGCCTGGTCGGGCAGAAGATCGCGCACGCGCTGCGGCCCGGACTTGAGCGTGTAGTCATTGTGCGCGACCTTGACCGGCTCCTGCGCGCCATTCTCGCGCCGTTTCGCCATCGGCCGGGAGCGGACGTTGTGGTCGAACACGTGCACTTTGACCGCGCCTGTTAATTCGCGGACCAGCCGCTCGACTTCCGGATAGTAGACTCGGCGAACTTCTTCAGGGTCGTAAAAATTCGCGACTGCCGTGTCCTGACGCGTGACCGCAAAGCCCTGCCGGTCGAGAGACAGCTCGCTCATGATCGCGCGCGCGCTCCAAATCGGCACGGTGAACCTGGCGTAGGCGCCGGTTCGTGCGGCTGTGCCAGGCGGCGGCTGATAGGTATAGGTCACGGGATGCTGGTCTTTGTCGGCCAGGTAGTTGAGCACGCCGCTGACGTGATCGAGACTACCGGCCGTTGTGTTTGCCGCGTGGGGCGTCGTCATTGGGGGATACTCCTGCGATCACCCTCTGTGCTACGGCAGCGCACGCGGCGGGTCAAGCGCGAATGCGCTGAAGATGGCAATATTCGGCTGATGGCGACGCTGCGCGACATCCTGAAACCGCGGCCGCGAATCCTCTTCGTCGGGATCAATCCGAGTCTTCGCTCCGCGCAGATGGGGCATCATTTTGCGAGTCCCGCCAATCCGTTCTGGCGGCTGCTTTATGCGGCGCGGCTGGTGCCCGAGGAACTCAAATGCGAGAACGACGCGCGGCTGGTGGAATTCGACCTGGCGCTGACGAATCTGTGCGCGCGGGCGACGCGGGCGGCGGCCGAGCTGAGCACGGCCGAGCTGATCGCGGGGCAACGGACGCTGGCGCGGAAGATTAGACGAGTGCGGCCGCGGGTGGTCGCGTTCGTGGGCGTGACTATCTACCGCAGATATTTTAGCGCCGCGCAGGGCGAGGGTGCGGGTCCGAAGGACGAGCAGATATTCGGCGCGCGCGTTTTCGTGCTGCCGAACCCGAGCGGCTTGAATGCCAGCTTCCCGGGCTTCAACGATAAATTGATCTGGTTCGAGCGGCTGCGCAAATTCGCCGACTCGCTATCCGACTAGCTATTCGAGACTTCGCGAATGGCCGGCGGAGTGACTATTCGATTCCGTAGCGCCGGCGCTTGCGCCACAGCGTCGTGACGTTGATGCCGAGCGTGTCGGCGGCTTCTTCGAGCGTGGCGCTGGCGGCGAGCACGCGCGCGATGTGCTCGCGCTCGACTTCATCGAGGCTGGCAGCGTTGGGGATGCCGGCCAGCACCTCGGTGGTCGAATCGTGAAACAGGGAATCGGGCAGGTCGTCGGGGGCGATCGTCTCGCCGCGCATCAGGACGGTGCCGCGTTCGATCGCGTTGCGAAGTTCGCGCACATTGCCGGGCCATCGATAACGCGAGAGCGCCGCGGTCGCGCCGGGCGAAAATGCAAGGCCGGGGTGCGAATTGCGAATGGCGGCGACGTTCAGCAGCCACTGCGCGAGCGGCAGAATATCTTCGCGGCGTTCGCGCAGCGGAGGAACGCGCAGGGTGATGACGTTGAGGCGGTAGTAGAGATCCTCGCGGAAGTGATGCGCGGCGACTTCGGAGTCGAGGTCGCGATTGGACGCGGCGATGATTCGCGCGTCGACGTGAATTGTGCGTTCACCGCCGACGCGCTCGAAGTTCTGCTCCTGCAGGAAGCGCAGAAACTTGGTCTGCAGGGTCGGCGTCAGGTCGGCAATCTCGTCGAGGAAAACGGTCCCGCCGTTGGCCGCCTCGAGCCGGCCGGGCTTGTCCTTGACCGCGCCGGTGAATGCCCCGCGCATGTGCCCGAACAACTCGCTCTCGAGCAGCTCTTCGGACAGCGTGGTGCAATTGACTACGACGAACGGCTTGCTCTGGCGGCGGCTCCAGCGATGAATCTGGCGGGCAATGACGTTCTTGCCGGTGCCGCTCTCGCCGGTGAGCAGAATGGTCGCGTCGCTGCCGGCGGCCTGACGCGCAGTTTCGAGCAGGCGTTGCATCGCGGGACTCTTCGACTCGAGCAGCGGCTCCTCGTCGATGGCGCTGCGCAGCGCGCGATTTTCCGCGGTCAGAACGCCGACGTGGAGGGCGTGATCGACGGTGTGCTGAATCTGCTCGAGCGAGAACGGCTTGGTGACATAGTCGTAGGCGCCGGACTTCATCGCCTCGACCGCATTTTCAACGGTCGCATAAGCGGTCATCAGGATTACCAGGCACTCGGGTGAGCGCCGCTTGATCTCGTGGAGCAGTTCGAGGCCGCTCATCTCGGCCATCCGGTAGTCGGTCAACACCAGATCGAACTGCGTCTCGGCGAGGATCGCGACGGCCTGCGTGCCGTCCTCGGCGGCGCGGACCGTGTGGCCGAGCGATTCGAAAAATGTGACGAGGCTTCGGCGGATATTGCGCTCGTCATCGACAATCAGCAACTTTGCCATCAAATCTCCAATGCGGCGGGAATTTCGACGATGAATCGGGCTCCGTGCGAGTTGGCGCTTTCGACGAAAATCCGGCCGCCATGCGCTTCGACAATCTCCTTGACGATCGAAAGGCCCAGTCCGGCCGAACCCTTTTCGAAGCCCTCGGAACCATACTGCACGAAGCGCTCGAAAATATAGTCCTTCATCTCGGGCGGAATGCCGGGCCCCGAATCTGTCACCTCCAGCCGCGTGGCTTGCTCGGTGCCGTGCGCCCAGACTTTGATGGTGCCGCCGGCGGGTGTGTAGCGCAGCGCGTTGCCGAGCAAGTTTGAAATCACCCACGAAAGCTTGACCGGGTCGCCGATAATCTCGGGCACCGACTCGATGTGCTCCTCGATCTCGACGTGCTTCTCGCGCGCCTGGATCGCGAAGCGTTTGGTCACGTCGGCCGCCAGCCGCGCCAGATCCAGCCGCTTCTGCTGGACGGCGATCGCGGGAATCTCGCCGCGCGCGAGGTTGAGCAGGTTGTCGGTAAGCTGACGCATCCGCGAGCACTCTTCCAGGATCACCTGCAGCAGTTCGCTGCTCTTCGGATTCACAGCCGGCGCATCTTCGCGGCTCAGCAGCTCCGCCGACAACGCCAGCGAAGTGAGCGGCGTCCGGAGTTCGTGCGAGAGGGTGGCGACCAGGTTGGTGCGGGCGCGATCCTGATCGCGGATATAAGTCACGTCCTGCAGAATCAGCAGCGTGCCGAGCGACTTGCCGACCGTGTGATGAAGCGGGACCGGCTTCAGCACGTAAGAATGCTCGCGGCCGCGAACGTGGAGATCGATTTCGGTGCGATGGCCCTCCGGGCCGGCCTTTTGCAGCGTGCGCAGCGCGTCGCGAACGCGCAGGTAATGTGGATGGTTGCTGCTGAGATCGTCGAACGGACTGCCGAGCGCGTCCTGGAGATCGACGCCGAGGATCAGCGACGCTATCTCGTTTATGTGCGCAACGATTCCCTCCGAATCGATCAGCACGACGCCGTCTTCGAGGCTCTCGATGATCGCTTCGGTCTTGCTCTTTTCGTAAACCAGGCGCTCGACGTTGAGCTTGTCGTACTGCTCGAGGCGCTCGGCCATCGAGTTGAATTCGCGCGCGACCGCTTCGAGCTCGGCCAGCGGCTGCGGGCCGAGCCGCACCTGCGACTTGCGCTGACTGATTCCGCGCAGCCGCTCGGCGAGCTCTGTCAGCGGCTTTGAGAGCCGCCATCCCAGACCCCACGACACGGCGGCGCCCACCAGCAGCACCAGCACCAGGCCGCCGGCGAATTCGTACGCGAGGCGCCGGCCCAGTTTCACGGAGCGGCTGTCCGCGCGGAACATCGCGGCCTTGTTCATCGCGATCAAGTCGTCGAGGCGGCCGTTCAATTCGGCGAATTCGCGATCGTGATAAGTGCCGGGCGGCGCGGCGGCGATGTCGGCGAACAGCTGGTTGGCGCGCCGGACGATATCGCCGGCCAGCTCGGGCTCG
Source organism: Binataceae bacterium (SeqCode) (assembly GCA_963789715.1). Classification (GTDB taxonomy): domain Bacteria; phylum Desulfobacterota; class Binatia; order Binatales; family Binataceae; genus Binatus. The sequence continues at coordinate 357,690 of CAWBLQ010000001.1, forward strand.
CCGACTTCAGTGAAGTCGTGACTCTCGACGTCGCTCCACTGCATAAAGTTTTGCCGCGCGCCGGGCAGCACGTCCTTCGCTTTGCCGTCGTGCTCTGCCACCTGCAGCGGGGTGAGCGCGGCGTGCATGTTTTGCGCGGCTTCGATGCTGACGTAGTTTCGATAAAGGGTCGCGCGGATTGCGCCGCCCAGCGCGTAGACCCGCGGCAGCGTGTAGAGTCCCAGCAGCACGACCAACGCCAGCAGCAGCAAAGTGCCGTTGCGGATTCGGCTACGCAGCGAGGGCGGGTTCATCGCTATTCCTCCCGTTCCTCGGTCGCGACGATTTCCACGTCGAGGTCGGTTGCGTCGGAAACCAGCCGCGCCACCACGTCGCCCTTGAGCCACCGGCGCCAGCGCGGTTGATGGGTCCGGCCGACGATTATCTTCGACACGCCCTTGTCGTGCGCGAAGTCGATTATCGCCTTGACCACGTCGTCGGACTTCAGCCACACGGTTTCGGCGCCGAGGTCGCTGGCCACGTTGATGTTATTAAGCAGCGCGACGAAATCGCTGGTGCCGATATTTTTCACCGACTCGGCGGGCGTCTCGATGTGCACGGCGAACCATTCGGCGTTGAGCTGCCCGGCGATGCGCGAAGCCTTGCGCAGCAGCTGGCCGGTGTCGGAGGCGTTGGACGAGAGTCCGACCATGATGCGATCGGTCACGTTCGCGCGGCGTCCGCCCTCGCGCTTGAGCAGCTCGCGGTCCAGCCGCTGACGGTCCAGGTTGCGCGCGACCTCGCGCAGCGCCAGTTCACGGAGCGAGGCGAGATTGCTCGGCTTGAAAAAATTCTTGAGTGCGTTCTCGATCTGATCTTGCGGGTAAATCTTTCCCTCGCGCAGCCGTTCGCGCAGCGCTTCCACCGGCACGTCGATATTGACCATCTGATCGGCGCGCGCGAAGAAGGAATCGGGCACCGTCTCGCGCACGTCGATGCCGGTAACGCGTCGCATGAGCGCGTTGAGACTTTCGACGTGCTGGATATTGATGGCGGTAATCACGTTGATGCCGGTGGCGACGATCTGCTCGACGTCCTGGTAGCGCTTTTCGTGGCGGGAGCCGGGGACGTTGGTGTGCGCGAGCTCATCGACCACCACCACGTCGGGCTTGCGCGCGATGACCGCGTCGACGTCCATCTCTTCGAGCTCAACTTCGCGGTACTTGATCTTGCGGCGTGGAACGACCTCGAGGTTGCCAATCCGCTCCTCGGTCTCGCGGCGGTGATGGGTCTCGACGAAGCCAAGCACGACATCCACTCCCCGATCGCGGAGTTGATGCGCCTCCTCGAGCATCCTGTATGTCTTGCCTACGCCCGCGGCGGCGCCGATGTAGACTTTGAGCCGGCCCCGTTGAGTCTGGGGCACAAGGTCGAGAAAAGCTTCGGGCTCAAGTCGTTTGTCATCGCTCATTCAGGTCCCGGGAGCTGTTCCACCGTGACTTCGCGCGGCGCGATCGAGGGCCAGGTTCAGCAGCAGCACGTTTACGCCGGGCTCGCCGAAGATTCCCGCAAATCGCGGCCGCGTGTTCTCGGCAATCAACTGCCGGACCTGATCTTCGCTCATGCCGCGCGCGTGGGCAACACGTGGCGTCTGGAGGTTGGCGGCGGCCGGACTTATCTCGGGATCGAGTCCGCTGCCTGAAGCCGTCACCAGGTCCACCGGGACCTCGTGCGGATTGGCGCCGGGATTGCTCTCGATCAAGTTCTTCAGCCGCAACTTGACCGCGTCGATCAGCGACTTGTTGGTCGGTCCGAGATTAGAGCCGCCCGAGTTGTCGGCCGCGTAGCCCTTGTCACCGGCGGCGGAGGGCCGACTTTGAAAATAGCGTGGCAACGAAAAATTCTGCCCGATCAGCTTCGAGCCGACGACCTTGTTGCCCGCCACTACCAAGCTGCCGTTCGCCTGGGCCGGGAAGATCGCCTGCGCAATGCCCCACATAGCCAGCGGATAGACGACGCCGGTGATCACGGTGAGTACGATGGTCGCAAGCAGCGCCGTTATGAATGTTCGCACGGAATTTACCTCAGGCTAGATGCAGCGCCGCGACCAGGATGTCGATGGCCTTGATGCCGATGAACGGAATAATCACGCCGCCCGCGCCGTAGATAATAAGGTTGCGGGTCAGAATCGCGGCCGCACCGACCGGACGATAACGCACACCGCGCAGCGCCAGCGGAATCAGCGCGATGATGATCAGCGCGTTGAAGATTACCGCCGACAGAATCGCGCTCTGCGGCGTCGCCAGATGCATCACGTTGAGCCGCTGCAACTGCGGATATTCGACGATGAACAGCGCCGGGATGATCGCGAAGTACTTGGCGACGTCGTTGGCGATTGAGAACGTCGTCAGCGCGCCGCGCGTCATCAGCAGTTGCTTTCCGATCTCGACGACTTCCATCACCTTGGTCGGATTCGAGTCGAGGTCGATCATGTTGCCGGCCTCGCGCGCGGCCTGGGTGCCGGCGTTCATCGCGATGCCGACGTCGGCCTGCGCGAGAGCGGGTGCGTCGTTGGTGCCGTCGCCGATCATCGCGACAAGCTTGCCCTGGTTCTGCTCCTCGCGAATCAGTCGCAGCTTGGTTTCGGGAGTGGCCTCGGCCAGGAAATCGTCGACGCCCGATTCCTTGGCAATCGCAGCGGCGGTCAGCGGGTTGTCACCGGTAATCATGACGGTGCGCAAACCCATCGCGCGCAGCCGCTCGAAGCGCTCGTGGATTCCTTCCTTGACCACGTCTTTCAGATGAATCACGCCCAGCGCCTTCGCGTCGGTCGCGACCACCAGCGGAGTTCCGCCGCCGCGCGCGACGCGCTCGACGATCGACCTCAAGTCAGGCGGCGGCGTGCCGTTATTTTCCTGGACGAAACTTATAATTTGGTCGGCTGCGCCTTTGCGGATTCGACGTCCGCCGATGTCGACGCCGCTCATCCTGGTCTGCGCGGAAAACGGTATGAAGCTCGCGCCGTCGTCGCCGTCGCCGAGTTCGCGGCTGCGGAGATCGAAATCGCGCTTGGCGAGCACTACGATCGAGCGTCCTTCGGGAGTCTCGTCGGCCAGCGACGCGAATTGCGCGGCCTCGGCGAGTTCGCGCACTTCCACGCCGTCGACCGGGAGGAACTCCGCCGCCATCCGGTTTCCGAGCGTGATAGTTCCGGTCTTATCCAGCAGCAGCGTGTCGACGTCGCCGGCGGCCTCGACCGAGCGGCCCGACATCGCGAGCACGTTGTGCTGCACCAGGCGATCCATCCCGGCGATTCCGATTGCCGAGAGCAGCCCGCCGATGGTCGTCGGAATCAGGCATACCAGCAGCGCCACCAGCACCGGCAGCGCCAGTTGCGTGCCGCCATACAGCCCGAACGGGTAGAGCGTAACGACGACGAGCAGGAAGACGATCGTCAGGCCGGAGAGCAGAATGCTGAGCGCGATTTCGTTGGGCGTTTTCTGGCGATGCGCGCCCTCGACCAGCGCGATCATGCGGTCCAGGAACGTCTCGCCGGGGTTGGCGGTAATCTTCACCTTGATCCAGTCGGAGATAACCGTGGTCCCGCCGGTGACGCCGCTGCGATCGCCGCCGCTTTCGCGAATCACCGGTGCGGATTCGCCGGTGATGGCGGCCTCGTTGACCGCGGCGATGCCCTCGATAATTTCGCCGTCGCCCGGAATGACGTCGCCGGCGGCGACCATTACGACGTCGTCGCGCCGGAGCTGGGCGGCCGGCACGAGTTTCGTCTCACCACCGGCGACAATCAGTTTGGCCTGCGTTTCGGTGCGAGTCCTGCGCAGGTTGTCGGCCTGCGCCTTGCCGCGCCCTTCCGCCATCGCCTCGGCGAAGTTTGCGAACAGGACGGTGAACCACAGCCACAGCGCAATTTGAAATTCAAAACCGGCCAGCGCCATTCGATGAGCCAGCGTGTCGCGCAAAAGCGTGAACATCACCAGCACGCTGGTGACTTCGACGACGAACATCACGGGATTCTTGATCATCAGGCGCGGGTCGAGCTTGGTGAACGACTCGATCGCCGCGCGCGAGACGATTTCGCGATTCCAGAGTGCGGGAGCCTTACGATCGCTCATGCTTGTAACACCGGACTAGAAGAGTTTCCCGGCCGTCATCAGCAGTTGCTCGACGATCGGTCCGAGTGCGTCGGCGCAGAAGAAGGTCAGCGCGCCAACGATTATGATTACGCCTATCAGCAGGAACACGAACGGGATGCCGTCGGTCGGGAACGTCCCGGCGCTGGCGGCGGTGGATTTCTTGGCCGCGACCGACCCGGCGATCGCGAGCGCGGGGATCGCCATCATGAAGCGCCCGAGCAGCATCACGAACGCCATCGTCACGTTGTAGAACGGCACGTTGGCGTTCAGGCCGGCGAATGCCGAGCCGTTGTTCGCGCCCGCTTCGGTAAACGCGTACAGGATTTGCGAGAAGCCGTGAGGGCCGGGATTAGAAATGCTCGACAAGCCGGGGGGTATAACCCCACCGATCGCGGCCGGTATCAGAATGACCGCGGGAAAAATCAGCACGTAGAGCATCGCGAGCTTCATCTCCCGCGCCTCGATCTTCTTGCCGAGGTACTCCGGCGTGCGGCCCACCATCAGGCCGGCGATGAACACCGCCAGCACCGCCATCACGATGATTCCGTACAGACCCGAGCCGACACCGCCGAAGATCACTTCGCCGAGCTGCATGTTGATCATCGGAACGAGCCCGCCCAGCGGCGTAAAGCTGTCGTGCATCGAGTTGACGGCGCCGCATGAAGTGTCGGTGGTCACGGTCGCCCACAGCGCGGACTCGACGATTCCGAAGCGGACTTCCTTGCCCTCCATGTTGCCGCCGCTTTGCGCCGCGGTGGCATGTTGATCGATACCGAGCCGGGTGAATTGCGGATTGCCGTGTTGCTCGGCCCAGATTGCCGGCGCGGCCCCGGCGAGAAACAGAATCGACATCGCCGCGAACAGCGCCCATCCCTGTTTGCGATCGCCGACCATCTTGCCGAAGGTATGGGTCAGCCCCGCGCCGATCGAAAAGATCGCGAGCATCTCGATCAGGTTGGTCAGCGGGGTCGGATTCTCGTACGGATGCGCCGAGTTGGCGTTCATGAAGCCGCCGCCGTTGGTGCCCAGCTCCTTGATTATCTCCTGCGACGCCACCGGTCCTTCGGCGATCGTTTGCGTGGCGCCCTCGAGCGTCGTCGCGTTCACGTACGGACTGAAGTTGTCCGGCACTCCCTGCCAAACCAGGAACAGCGCGAAGACGATCGAGATCGGCATCAGCACCCACAACGTCGTGCGCGTAAGATCGACCCAGAAGTTGCCAATCGTTTTGGCGCTGCGGCGCGCGAAGCCGCGAATCACCGCCGCCGCCATCGCGATTCCAGCCGCCGCCGAGAGAAAGTTGTGCGACGTCAGCCCGACCATCTGCGTCAGGTAGCTCAGCGTCTGCTCGCCCGAGTATGCCTGCCAGTTGGTGTTGGTCGTGAAGCTCGCGGCAGTGTTGAAGGCGAGTCCCGGCGGCACCCCGGCCAGCCCCTGCGGATTGAGCGGCAGGTAATACTGGAGCCGCTGCAGCGCGTAAAGGAAGATCATCGAGATCAGGCTGAACGCGAGCATCGCGATCGCGTATCCCGCCCAGCCCATCTCGACCGCGGAGTTGATCCCGCAGAGCTTGTAAATCAACCCCTCGATTGGCGTCAGCACCGGGTCGAGAAAGGTGCGCTCATGCGAGAACACTCGCGCCATGTACAGGCCGAGCGGCACGCTGATCGCCGTCACGAGCAGGAAGAAAACAGCGATTTGAACGATCGAATTGGACAGCATGCAGCGGACTTAAAATCGTTCGGGACGCAGCATCGTGTAAATCAAGTAAACGCCCAACAATACGGCGCAGACCCCACCAAGGACGGTTTCAATCGGGCTCATAAGCTGTCACACCCCCGAACATAGCCGATTGCGATCGCAAAAAATGCGACGCTGCTGAGAATTGAAAGAAAATCCCACATACTGGCCTCCCCGACTGTCAAACCTTTATTGGCAGTAGTTAGCGCTTACCGCATTATCAGCACCGTGCGTTCAGCACCGTGCGTGCCAATGCACGAATCTCGGATTCAACAGGGCTTTTTGCATCCTCAATCGTGCGTTATTTCAAAACGCATCGTGCTTTTCAATGCAAACTTCAACGAAACCGTACGACGTGCGTATGCGTCGTGCTGTCTCAGGCGGCAGCGCTTGTTGCGGACGCCGACGAAATGCAGAATTCCATGCGCGCTCAGCGGCGGATGACTTACGCGAATCCGGCATCCGCCGCTAATCCTGCTTGACCAGCAATCCGCGAGTGCGCGCCTTCTCGAAGATCCAGCCGAAGAACGTGATCGCCAGCGCGAAGTAAATCACGTTCAACCCGGCCCCCCACCAGAAATGCACTGGCGAAAATCCTTTGCCGGCCAGCACGTCGCGCATCCCTTCAAACGAATGCGCCGTCGGCATCATCCACGCGATATCCTGCAGCCACTTCGGCAGCGACGAAACCGGATAAAATATGCACGACACCGGCATCAGCAGGCCGGCGAAGCTCCACGCCAGCGCCTGGATTTTCGTTGTGTAGCGGAAGATCATCCCGGTGATCGCTATCCCTAGCGCCAGCGCGAAGAGCATCAGGTTGGCCATGTAGGGGATGAACTGCGGCAGCCACGGAAAGATGTCGAACGAGTACGCCGCCCACGCGATAGCCGACGCCGCGAGTAGCCCGACCATCACCTTCAGAATGCACACCACGATGATTCCGGCGATGTATTCCGACACCATCAACGGCGTCGAGAACAGGTTGATGAGGTTGCGGCACCACAGATCGTCGATGAACGCGACCGCCATGTCGCGCTGAAACGAATAGAACGTGGTCCACAGGATTACCGCGCCCAGCATCAAGCTCACGAAGTTGGGCTGCAGCCCCTTGCCATGCGTCAGGTAAATCGTGAAAAAGCCCCACATGACGATGTCGAGCACCGGCCACCAGACCGTGTCGATGACGCGATCGAAGTTGCGCCGCGCCTCGTAGACATGCCGCACGATCACGGCGTTGATGCGATGTATCTTCATGCCGCTTTGCCCCTCACCACGCGCAGGAAAACTTCCTCCAGCGCCGGTTCCTCGCGCTCCTCTTCGAGGATCGCTTGCGTAATCTCGATCGGACTGCCCGTCGCGATCACTTTTCCGTGATGCAGAAAAATTATCCGCTTACACATCCGCTCCACCTCGTCCATGTTGTGCGAGGTGTACAGAATCGTCGTCCCTTTTTCGCGCTGCGCGTCGAGCAGAGCGTTCTTCACCTGCCAGGCAATCTCAGGATCGAGGTACGCTGTCGGCTCGTCGAGCAGCAGCAGGCGCGGGTCGTTCATGAAGGCCTTGCACAGCCCGACGCGGGTATTCTCGCCCGACGACAGCCGCGCGATCGCCTTGTCACGCAGCTTGGTGATCCCGAACCGCTCGAGCAGCTCGTCGATTCGCGCGCGCGGCTTTCTCAGATTGTAGATGCGCGCGAACACCATCAGGTTCTCGAGCACCGTCAGCCTAAACGGAAATGCCACGTACGGCGACGTAAAGTTCATCTGCTCGAGGATTTCCCCGCGCTCCGTCGCCATCGACTTGCCGAAAATGCTGATGCGCCCCGAGGTCGCCGTGATCAGCCCCAGTATCATGTGAATCGTCGTCGTCTTGCCCGCTCCGTTCGGCCCGAGCATTCCGATAATCTCGCCGGGCTCGATCCCAAAGCTCACGTCGTCCACCGCGCGAAACTCGCCGAACGTCTTGGTCAGATTTTCCACTTCTACCAGCATCGAAATTCCCTGCCTTCAACGCGCTGCGGGCGTTGTCATTTCGAAAAAACAAAGCGGCCACGGATCGTTTGCACCCGTGGCCGCCTGACGCGTTCTTGTATTGATTCAGCGATTAGTCAAACGTCGCAGGCACACTCCCACGGGATTCTCTCCCGGTTCCTTTCGGCGTTTGGATTCATTGAGCGTGCCTTCCTCTGACAAGCGAACTATAACTCTATAGCAGCTTGCCCGCGTTCAGGCTATAGCGGCCAAAGGAGCATCAAGTGGTGGAACCAAAATATGGCGACGTATCGGTCACGCTCAACGGTCACGTGGCAACCCTCGAGATTCACCGGCCGCCGCACAATTTCTTCGACTTCAATCTGATTCGCGACCTGGCCAATGCATTCGAGGCGCTCGACCAGGAGCCCGAGTGCCGGGCGCTGATGCTCTGCTCGGAGGGCAAGTCATTTTGCGCGGGCGCGAACTTTGCCAATCGCGACCCCAGCAGCGGCGAGACCACCGCCCGCGCGGGCGAAAACCCGCTCTACGTCGAGGCGGTCCGCCTGTTCCGCTGTCGCAAGCCGGTTGTCGCCGCCGTTCAAGGCGCCGCTATCGGCGGAGGATTCGGTCTCGCGCTGGCCGCCGACTTCCGCGTGGCGACCGCCGACGCCCGCTTCGCCGCGAACTTCGTCAAGCTTGGCATCCATCCTGGCTTCGGCCTCACCTGCACGCTCCCACGTCTGATCGGGGCGCAAAAAGCCAGCCTGATGTTCTACACGGGACGCCGCGTGACCGGCGAGGAAGCTCTCGCCTGGGGACTGTGCGATCTCCTCGCGGAGCCCGACCAACTCCGCGATTCCGCTAATGCGCTCGCGACTGAAATCGCCGAAGCCGCGCCGCTCGCGCTGCTATCGACGCGAGCGACGATGCGCCAAGGGCTAGCCGACGCCGTCAAGGCGCAGACCGATCACGAGTTCAAGGAGCAGTCGTGGCTGTTCCGCACCGAGGACCATCGCGAAGGCGTGAAGGCCGTCAGCGAACGCCGCCCCGGCAGATTCCTCGGCAAGTGACTCAGGCCGCCTCGGCCTTCACCCCGTTGAGCTTCTTCACCTCGGGCATCACCTCGGCCGCGAACAGGCGCAGGCTCTTCTCCGCGTCTTCGATCGGCATTCCCGCGTAGCTGAACACGCCGGTGAAATGGTCGGCGCCGACCTTCTGCCGAATCTCGTTGATCCGGTTGAAGCACATCTCGGGCGTGCCCCACACCTGCAGGTTCAGGAAGTACTCGATCGACGCGTCAGTGTTGCCCTTCAGGTTCTTCGCCATCTGCTCGTAGTATTCGTAGCCCTTGGCCTTCCCGAAATGGTCGCTCGCCATCTCGTAATGCCGCAGCGCGGTATTCCAGTAGCCGCCGATATACTTGACCGCCATCTCGCGCGCGCGGTCGGCGCTCTTGTCGCAGAATGTCCAGCCCGCCGCGATCGTCGGCAGCGGCTCTCCGCCGTTCACCTGCTTGTAGGTCTGGCGATACTCGGCGAGTTCCTGCGCGACGGCCTCCCACGGCTTCTGCGGAATTATCAGGATGCCGATGCCGAGCTTAGCCATGATTCGCGACGACTCCGGCGAGACCGCGGCCGCGTAAGTGCGTCCCTTGAACGACTTGAACGGCTTGGGCCTGATGTCGCGGCGCGGCTGCTTGATGTACTTGCCGTCGTATTCGCAGTAGCCCTTCTCGAGGCCCTCGAGCAGCATCTCAGCCGATTCGATAAAGCGCTCGCGCGATTCGCCGAGCGGTACGCGAAAGCCTTCGAACTCGATCCGCGCAAGGCCGCGCCCCAGGCCCAGAATCATCCGCCCGTTCGACATATGATCGACCACCGACACCTGCTCCGCCACCCGCATCGGGTCATGCCACGGCATCACGACCACCATCGAGCCAAGCTGAATCGTCCGGGTGCGGCCCGCGTAGTAGGTCAGGAACTGCAACACGTCGGGGCACATCGTGTAGTCGTCGAAATGATGCTCGACGCTCCACAGCGAATCGAATCCGAGCGGCTCGTAGAGGTCGCCGATGCGCAGGTCTTCGATATAAACGTCGCGGTCCGATCGGACATTGAGCGGATTCTGAAAAATAACAGCGCCACCAACTTTCATTCCGGGATCCTCCGTAGGGCCGGGCTTTCAGTCGTCCGCGAGGAACGTACCGCAACCCGCTTGGTTGAATTCAGTGAGATACCAATCACATACCAATCGTTTAGTAAAATTGCAAAGCGCAAGCGAACGAATAAAATGATGACATGATCCACGGCAGCTGTTTATGCGGAGGCATCCGCTTCGAATTCAGCAAACCGGCCGGCCCCTTCGAGCTGTGCCATTGCCGGCGATGCCGCAAAGTCACCGGCTCCGCGTTCTTCTCCGGCCTCTACGTCCGCGTCGAAGATTTCCGCCTGCTCGAGGGAAAAGAACTGATCGCGACCTACCAAGCGCCGATTTTGCGCGAGCCGCCCGCTTATCGAGCTTCCTTCTGCAGCCGATGCGGCTCGCCGGTGCCGAATCCGGACCAGGTCCCGCAAAGGTCTCCAGGCCGCGCGGGGTTGCTGGAGATTCCCGCCGGGCTCCTCGACGACGACCCCGGCATGACCCCCGACAAGCACATTTTCATCGAGCTGAAATCGCCGTGGTTCGAAATCACCGACGGCCTGCCGCAATACGATCTGCCGGGCTTGATCGAACTGCGCGCTGAAACGAAAACGCGCGATTGACAAGCGACAAGCGACAGGCTACATATCTCCGAGAGTGATCCGGTCGTTCAGACATCGCGGCCTGAAGGCTTTGCATGATGGGCGAACGGCAGGACGCATGGCTCCTCAGCATATCGGCAAGCTACGCGACATTCTCGCGGTCCTGGACCGAAGCCGAACGGCTCAAGATATGGATCTTCCCGGCTTTCAGCTCCACGCGTTGAAGGGAGTCTTGAAAGGGCACTATGCGGTTTCGGTGTCCGGGAATTGGCGGGTGACCTTCCGCTTCGAGGATGGACACGCAGCAGAGGTGGACTACATCGACTACCATTAGGAGTGAACCTTATGGCTATGCACAATCCTCCCCATCCGGGCGGTATCGTACGACGACAGTGCCTCGAACCTTTGGGCCTTTCGGTGACCGAAGCCGCGAAGGCCTTGGGCGTTACGCGGCAGGCGCTTTCGGATGTGGTGAACGAAAGCGCGGGCGTGTCAGTTGAGATGGCGATTCGGCTTTCGAAAGCATTCGGTTCCAGCCCGGAGACGTGGCTCGGAATGCAAATGGCTTATGATCTTTGGCATGCGCGCAGCCGCGCCGATCGAATCCGGGTTCGCTCATTCAAGGCCGCCTGAGATCCGCGCAAGAACTTTGCCGGGCTTGATTGCGCAGCGCGCTGAAACGAAGATGCCACAATGATGCGACGAGATATTTTCACCGAAGAGCACGAGATGTTCCGGGCGCAGGTGCGCCGCTTCGTCGATGCCGAAATCGAGCCGAAGGTCCCCGAATGGAATCGCGCCGGGATGAGCGACCGCGCCAGCTGGCGCAAGATGGGCCAGGCCGGCTTCCTCGGCGCCAACGCGCCCGCCGAATACGGCGGCGGCGGCGTGGATTTCATCTACGACGCAATCGTCATGGAAGAGTTGTCGCGCGTGCGCGCGCACGGCCTCATGATGTCGCTGCATTCCGACATCTGCATGCCCTACATCACGAGCTTCGGCGACGAAGAGCAGAAGCGCCGCTACCTGCCCGGCGCAATCGGCGGCGAGACCATCCTTGCGATCGCGATGACCGAGCCGGGCACCGGCTCCGATCTCGCCGCGGTGCAGACCACCGCGCGCCGCGACGGCGATCATTACGTGATCAACGGCTCGAAGATCTTTATTTCCAACGGGCAGATTGCCGATCTCGTCATCGTCGTCTGCAAGACCGACCCCAAGGCCAATCCGCCGCACAAGGGCATCAGCCTGATGCTCGTCGAGGCGAGCAGTCCCGGCTTCGTCCGCGGCCGCAAGCTCGACAAGCTCGGGCTTCGCGGCCAGGACACCAGCGAGCTGTTCTTCGAGGATTGCCGTGTCCCGGCCGGCAACCTGCTCGGTAAGGAAGGGTCGGGCTTCAAGATGCTGATGGAGAAGCTCCAGCAGGAGCGCCTATGCATAGGAGTAGCCTCGATAGCGAGTTGCCGCCGTACGCTCGAGGACACTATCGCCTACTGCAAGAATCGCCGCGCGTTCGGCCAGCCGATCGCCGAATTTCAAAACACCCAGTTCAAGCTCGCCGAGATGATGACCGAAGTGGAAGTAGGCCAGGCCTTCGTCGACAAGCTACTGGTCGCCCACGTCCGCGGCGACGAAATAGTCGCCGAAGTGAGCATGGCAAAGTGGTGGACCACGGAATTGCAGAAGCGCCTGAGCAGCCAATGCTTGCAACTGCACGGCGGCTACGGCTTCATGATGGAATACCCGGTCTCGACTGACTACGCAGACGCCGCAGTCCAATCAATCTACGCAGGCACCAATGAAATCATGAAGGTGATTATCGCGCGCCGGCTGGGTCTGGAGTCTCGCAAGTAGCACTAGAGAGGACATCCCCATGCCGCGGCAAAAAAGAGAAATTTTGCCCGTTCATCCCGGCGAGATCCTGAGCGAGGAATTCCTGAAGCCGCTCGGTCTCAGCATGAATGAGCTGGCGTTGGCGCTGCGCGTGCCCGGCAATCGAATCAACGCAATCGTCGCCGGCCAACGCGGGGTCACGGCCGACACGGCGCTCAGGCTGGGCCGATACTTCGGAACCTCGCCGCAGTTCTGGATCAACCTGAAGGCGCGCTACGATTTGGAGACCACCAGGGACAAGCTGGCGGCGCGAATCGAGCGCGAGGTACGCCCTCGCGAGCGAGCGGCGTGAGAAGAAAAGTCCGCCCTACACGCGGCATCACAGATTTACTTGCTGGTTCCGATGCCGCTCCACATACCAGCATGGACTGTAGCCCAGGTGCGGGAATATCGAGTTGACGCAGGTCTGCGTCTCCGGCTCGCCCGGTTCGAACGAGGTCTTACCGTCCTTCTGAGGCACCGCGTAGAACTTGTTGATCTGCACGGTTCCCAGCGGCTCGCGGCTGGAGGGAATCCTATACTTAACCGAAATAGCTTCTCCTATATAAAAGATAGCTACTGACACGAATAGGACCATCGCTATTCGTTTGAGCAATTGCCCGACGTTCTGCATCTAAGTCGCGCAAAGAAAAACGGCCGGCATCTTACAATGCCGGCCGTGTGATCAGTCTAAGAAGGAGGCGGCTCGCCTAGCCGACCTGGCTGCCGACTACCGAGACAAAGCTGACGCATCGGCCGGGCGCGCCGCCCAGGTTGTGCGTCAGTCCGACTTTCGGATTCTTGATCTGCCGCGGTCCCGCCTCGCCGCGCATCTGCAGCCACATCTCGTACATCATGCGCAGGCCCGACGCGCCTATAGGATGCCCGAACGACTTGAGGCCGCCGTCCGGATTGACCGGCAGCTTGCCGTCAAGGTCGAAGAACCCGTCCATCACGTCCTGCCATGCCGTCCCGCGCGGGCTGAAGCCGAGATCCTCGTAAAGCACGAGCTCGGTCGGCGTGAAGCAATCGTGAACTTCGGCCATGCTGATCTGTTGGCGAGGATTGGTGATGCCCGCCTGCGCGTACGCGTCTTTGGCGGTCGCGACGACTTCGCGGAAGGTCGTGAAATCGTAATCCTGCGACAGCGGCCCTTCTGCCGGTCCCGCGATGAACGACAGCGCCTTGATGTAGATGGGATTCTTGCAGTACTTATGCGCATCCTCGGCGCGCACGACAATTGCCGCCGCCGATCCGTCCGACACGCCCGAGCAATCCATGATTCCAAGCGGGTCGGCAATCTTGGGCGAGTTCTTGATTGCCTCGAGCGACACTTCCTTCTGGAATTGCGCCTTGGGATTCTTCGCGCCGTTCTTATGATTCTTCCACGCGATCCGCGTCAGCACGTCCTTGCCCTTGTCGGGGTCGAGCCCGTACTTCTTGAAGTACGCCGGCGCCAGCAGCGAGAACGACGCGGGCGCCGTCATGCTGCCCTCGGTGCCGTCGTTGGGCGGCGCGTTCATGACCAGGCCCGAGTAGCCCGAGTCCTTCAGCTTCTCGACTCCGATCGCCATCGCCATGTCGAACGCGCCCGACGCCACCGCGTAGCACGCCTGCCGCAGCGCCTCCGATCCCGTCGCGCACATGTTCTCGACGCGGGTGACGGGCTTGTACTGAATCTTGAGCGGCTCGCTGAGCGTCAGCCCCGAGACTCCCGAGCCCATCGTGCCCAGCCAGTACGCGTCGACGTCGTTGGGCTCGACGCCCGCCGACTCGTACGCCTGGTAGGCGGCATCGACCAGCAGGTCCTCGGGCCCCTTGTCCCAATGCTCGCCGAACTTGGTGCATCCCATCCCAATGATCGCGACGCGGTCCTTGATTCCTTTGCTTGCCATAGATGTTCTCCTCGGCCTTTAACGCCTGGGGCGCGCTTTCCAGAAATAGTTGTTAACCCCGCCGGCGGTAAAGAGCCGGCGAAACGTCATTTCGACCTCGTCGCCAATCGCGACCTTGTCCGGTTCGCAGTCGGTCATCTCGCACAGGAAGCGGCCGCCGCCGTCGAAGTCTATCACGACGTTAACAGTCGGCGGGTTGAGAGAATAGGCAAGGCGATCGATTGCATAGGTCGCGATTTTCGCGGTGCGGTCCGCGAACCCGTAGGGCTCCATCTTGCCGCGCTGATGGCACTTCACGCAGACCAGTTGCGGCGGAAGCTGCGGCGTCCCGCAATTGGTGCATCGCGAACCGACAAAACCGAACTTCCATTTCTCCGAGCGCATCATCGGCGGTCCCGCGGGCCGGTCGGGATCCGGACGGCGCGGCGGCTCGGTCGGCAGAATCTCGCGCCACTTGAGATAGTTGGCGTAAGACACGTCGCCCTTCGACTCGATCATGCGGCCGACGGAATGCAGCGGCTTGAAGCCGGCGTTGGCGGGCGTGACGCGGAACAAGATCGCGTCGGCGCCGTCGGCCACCGTCGCAACGAGTATCCGGTCCCCCGGCTTGGCCGACGGCAGCGCGGCCGTGAGCATCAGGCCCGCGTGCGCGGCGCCGGTCTGGCCAACGGTCAACGCAAATGAGTCGGAAAATTTGGCGGGATCGATCTTGAGCGCACGCGCGATTTCGTCGGCCGCGCGGGCGTTCGGCGTGTCGAGGATCACCTTCGACAAATCGCCCGGCGCGACTTTCGCCTTCTCCAGCACGTTCTTGACCACCGTGCCGAGCAGCGGAGAATGCGCCTGCGTCAGCGTGAAGCGCTCCTCCCACGAATGCGCAAAACGCTCGCCCTGCGCGCGCCACGTGTCCAGCAACTCGCGCGTCAGCGAGGCGCTCGCCTCGATTTCGGCGATCACGCCCTCCGCACCGAGCACGAACGCGACAGCGCCGTCGCCGGTCGTCTGCTCGGCCTTGCCCTCGGGCGCCGCCAGCCGGCAATCGCCGATCGCGACGAGCGCGCGCTTGGCGCCGCCGCCGATCGCGTCGGCGCCCTGCAGCAGCGCCGACAGGCCGGCGCGCACCGATCCGGTCATGTCGGACGCGCGAATTTCCGCCTGCAGCATCGCGGCCGCGCCGATCACCGCCGCGCTGAGTTTTTCCGCGTAGGGAGGCGTGGTGGTTGCGAAGATCAGCGCCTGCACGTCGCCCGGTGGCGCGCATTTGAGCGCGTCGCGAGCCGCTTCGACCGCCATCGAAACGCTGTCTTCGTCGAAGCTCGCGATTGCGCGCTCGCCCTTGCCGGCCGGCGTGCCAAGAACGGCGGCGATCGCCGAGCGCTTGAGCCGCCGGTACGGAACGTATGAGCCGTAGGAAACAATTCCAGCCATGACGGCCATTAAAGGCCGAGTCAGTCCGCGCGGTCAAATGGAACAATTCACTTGATTTAAGGCGAAACCCGCCGTGGGTTTCGCGCTTCCTTGGGCAGGGGTGACCCCTGCACCCAATGTTTAAACGGACATCGTCAGTGACTGTTCTGCTCGCGAGAGTCCTGCTCGCGTCGATCCTGATCGCGATAGCCTTGGATCGTCACCACCGCCGTGTAGCCCGTCTTGAATGGGTACCTCGGGTCGCGGTCCTCGAGCACGATGCGCACCGGGAAGCGCTGCGAGAGCCGCACCCAGTTCAGCGTCGGCTCAACTTGCGGCAGACCCTCGACGGTCGCGCCGTTTTGCTGATACAGCGCCCATCCCACGCCCTGCACCCGCCCGCGAAAGCGCCTGTTGGGATAGGCCAGGATGAAAACCTCGGCGGTCATGCCGGGTTCGATATGCGAGAGAAACGTCTCGCGGAAATTCGCTATCACGTACCACTTGCGATCGTCGATCAGGCTGACCACTTGCCGGCCCTCGTTGGCGTACTGGCCCTCCGCGATGTTGAGGTTGGTGACCCAGCCATTGTACGGCGCGCGGACGTAGCAGTAACCGACGTTCAGTTTCGCGTCGTAAACAGCCGCCTCTGCGGCCTTGCGCAGTGCGTTGATATTGCCGTACTGGCCGAGCTGGTTCTGCGCCTTGCGCACGTCGGAGCGCGCGCCCTCGACCGCCGCCTCGGCGGCGTTGACCCGTGAGCGCGCGTTGAACACGTCGTTGGCGGTGACGAAATGCTTGGCCAGCAGCGGCTGAATCCGATCGAGATACTGCTTGGCGTAGGCCGCGTCGGCTTCCAGCCGGATTCGATCCGCCTCTGCCGTTCGAATCGCGTCGTCGAGCGCCCTGATATCGAGCTCGGTCAGTTGAAGCTTCGCGGTCGCGGCGTCCAGCGTCGCTTGATACGGCCGCGGATCGACGACGAATAGCAAGTCGCCCTGCCTGACGTACTGATTGTCCACGATCGGCAGTTCCGTGATCGGCCCGCTCACGTGCGGTGCGATTCCGACCCAGTTGGCGCGAACGTAAGCGTCGTCCGTGCGCGGATAAATGTAGTACAGCCGCGCGACAATCAGCCCGACGACGATAGTGGCTATTACGATTGCTGCACTGAGAACGCGGCCCGCCAATCGCAGGGTCAGCGATGCCTCGGTCCCGGTAGTAGCCGGCATTGCGGTGTTCACGCCAGTGCTCTCAGATTCGATTGAAGAAGATTAGCCACACGATGCATCCCATCAGGATCGCGAGGCTTAAGTACACGACGGGCAGCGGCCACAGGTAACCCTCGACCCGCGTCACCACGAAAATCGGGCGAATCGCTAAGGTCAAAATCGCGCCGCAGATCGCGCAAAACAGCCAGCTCGGGAAATTCGCGCCCGCGATATTGACCACCGGATCGCATCCGGCGAGCGGCAATACCGCCGCAATTGGCAGCGCGGGTCTGCTTCTAATCGCGAAGGAAAATCGCATGCGCAGGTGATCTTACGCGACCGATTGTGCAAAAGCACGTTGCGGGATTCAATGTCCCGAAGCGCCGCTAATGGCAGGTGGGGATCTTTATATGAATATCGATTTTGAAATGCGTCGCGCGGGACGGAAGCTGATCGTCGCTGCGCTCGGCCTCGCGCTATGCGCGGGCGGCTGCACCTATTTTGCCGAGCAGCCCGAAGTGTATCCCGATAAATTCGCGCCGCCGGCATCGGATAGCGCCTGGATACCCAGGACGAACGAATACGCGATACCGATGCAGGCGCGCCCGCCAAGTTCTCTGCCCGAACCGCGGGTCACCAGCCTCGGCGCCAGCTACGACCTGCCCGCGCTGATCGACATCGCGCTCACCAACAATCCCGATACCCGGCAGACATGGAGTCAAGCGCGAGCCGCCGCCGCCGCTTACGGATCATCGCGCGCACCTTACTATCCTGATGTGAGTGCGGAGGTCTCCGGTGGATACGAGCGCGAAATATTTCAACTCCCCGGGCAAAACGCGACGCTCAAGCAGTGGCAGATATCCCCGATGCTCGAGTTCACCTACACCTTGCTCGACTTCGGGCGCCGCGACGCAGGCGCAGCCGCCGCGCGTGCGCAGCTCGCAGCCGCGAACTTCTCATTCAACCGCAAGCTGCAGGACGTCGTGTTCGCCACGCAGCGCTCCTTCTATGCGATCGGCGCGGCGAAGGCCGCGGTGAAGGCCGCCGAACAAAACGTCGAGCTCGCCCAGACCGACGACGAGGCGGTCAGCCGCCGCGTCGACCTCGGACTCGCGACCGAGCCCGAGCTCCTGCTCTCGCGCGAGACGGTCGCGCAATCGCAGTACGATCTCGCCAGCGCGCATTTGCTCGTGCGCGAGGCGCAGGCCAGCATGGCCGTCGCGCTGGGAGTCGCCGCCAACACCGCCCTCGACGTGCCGAGCCTGGACAGCATCCCGATTCCCGCCGGACTCGGCAGCGAAGTCGATCAACTGATCGAAGCCGCCGTGCGCCAGCGTCCCGACCTCGCGGCCCAGGTCGCCACGCTTGACGCGCGCCGCGCCGCCGTCGAACGAGCGAAGGCCGCCTTCTACCCAACCGTCGGAATCGCGGGCAATTACGGTAGCCAATCCTGGGACTTCCGATACAACGGCTCGGCGAACGTCACCGCCAGCCAGCCGCAGTACGCCGCGCTGCTGACGATCAACTGGGATGTCTTCACCGGCTTCAAACGCCTCAATGACGTCCGCCAGGCCGAGGCTGACCGCGACGCCGCCAGCGCCCAGCTCAAGTCGCTCGAGGTCGATGCGATAAGCTCCGTGTGGCGCGCGTACTACGAATTCCAGACCGCGCTCAGTCGCTACGAATACGCCCGCGCCTTGCTCGCCGCGTCGCAGGAGTCCTACGACGCCAACCTCGACACCTACCGCCAGGGCCTCAGCACGATCGTCGAGTTGCTCACCGCCGACCGCGACCTCGCCAACGCGCGCTACACGATTGTTCAGAGCCGCGCCGATCTGCTGACGTCATCGGCCGCCGTCGCGTACGCCGTGGGAGCCGTCGAGATGCCATCCCGTCCGTAACGCGTTGGTAACAATGGACCAATCTCGACGACGTGAATCCGCTGCATGCAGTCGCTCGGCTGCTTCGCATCGACGAGACGCGGACGCCGCAAATCACGGAGTTTTCGCGACTCGCGGCAAACCTTTTGCGAATCGCAAATGATAATGACTGCATCTTTCGAAAAAACCTGAACGAAATAAGGACCCAGGTCATTGACCGCCATTGGCACCGGCCTTGCTCTACCCACTCCCGACGAACTCTTCACGGGAGGCAAGGAAAATGGCTGCTACCACTATTAATCAGAGACTCGCAGGCTTTCAGCAGGTGCAGGAGCAGACCGAGACTGTCGCCGCCGATCGCATCGCACAGAACAGTCTGCTCAGCGAATTGCCCGGCATGACGTTCGCGTTCCTCACCCTGGCTTACATCGTTCTCTCCTTCGTCAGCCTGTAACAAGACGCATCGCATACCCACGCACGGGAAGGACCCGATCAAGCGAAATCGAATCGGCTTCGATCGGCTTCCCGGAGCGTTACTGAGAAAATTCCTCGACGGATGCGCGCGTCGCGGCACGAACGAATGAGCGACTCGCAAGTGCGGCTCGGCGAGCCAAAGGACAATCGACCTGGAATCGCGCGCTGTTCGATCACTTAACAGATCCGCGCGCGGAAGTGAGTATTAGTCATGATGATGGAAGCAGTATCTCTCCTCGCAGGACTGGCTATCGCGATTGTGATAATCGCGGGGCCTGCCCGGCCGTACTACAAGCGACCAAAGGCCGAGCGTTAAGCGGTCGGCCGTGTATGCGGCGATAACGCCGCGAGCGCCGTTCCCAATCTGCGGGGCGGAAGCGCGAATCGTCTTCGCGACTCCGCCCCGCCCTCGTTTTTCCTCGCGCCGCACTCTAGACTTGCGCTTGGACATGAGCAACGAGATGAAGCCAATCACCCTCGGCCTGATTGCCCTGGCGTGCGCGCTCGCCGGGCCCCGTCGCGCATGCGCCCAGGCCACCTGTCCTCCCGAGCTCGCCGTCGAGCAGAAAGCGGTTGCCCCGGAGTCAGGCTGGACCGTCACCTACTCCCCCTATCAGACCGCGATTGCGGGCGTCACTATCTTCGACGGCCCGCCCTCAGAGCAGGCGTCGCTCGTGCCCGACAACCAGAAAACGACCGCCGACACCGTCATCCAAACCTGGCAGTTGGCGGGCAGTGGCCGCGGCTACTGGCTCCAGTGCGAGTATGCGAACACGACGGCGCAGCTCTACCGCCGATTGCCGGCCAGCGTGTCGCGCTGCGAGGTCAGCTACGCGCGCAACCTTCACTTCGGCGGCGCCGGCCGTCCTGTAGTCAAAAGCGTTAACTGCAAATAGTCAATTGACCTGCCATCTGACTACTCGCCAATAGTATCTAGCGGCACATGCGCTATCGTCGCGCATGCTCCACTGGCCGCGCCGGCCTCTCTGCTGCAGCTATACCTAACTCCCCCTATCAGTAGTGCGTCGTCGAGCACGGCATCCGTGATTCTTCGCTACGCCCGCGATGACACAAAAAAAGATCAGACCAAAAATAGCCAGCACTCGTTCCCCTAACCCCTTCTAACAGGGACGAAGTCCCGCATCTTCTCTTATCACCGGGTGCAGGGGTCACCCCTGTTCAAGGAAGTGTGAAACCCACGGCGGGTTTCACATTTGATCAAGTCGCGTTCTAGCGGTCGGCACGGCCGGCCTTGTCGGGAAATGCGCCGAGCTCGATTGCCTTCGCGAACATCCCCGAAATCGGCGCGTCCGGCGGTTCCGGCAGGTCGCCCGCCGCCCGCGGCCATGCGATAGGCGTCACCGGGCTGTCGATCGCCGCACCGATCTTGACGCCGTAGCGCTCGACCGAGTCGTGCGGGAAATTATTCTTGCGCGTCGATCCGTCCCGGAAAAAAATCATCGTATGCACGCGCCGCGTCCGCGGCCCCAGGTTCGGCTTCGCCATGTGCACCGTCAGCCCGTGATGGAACGCGACCCCGCCGCGCGGCACCTCGACCCACACCGGCGCCGTGTCCTTGATCTCCGGCATCTTCAGAATTTCGAGCGCGTCTTCCGGTTTGAAAATGTTCACGAACACTCTCAGCCCCACCGCGTGCGATCCCGGCACGTAGCCCATGCATCCGGTCGCGTGCGACGACCCGTCGAACGGAATCCACGCCGTGATCGTGTCGGTCTCCACCATCGGCCAGTACGGTTGATCCTGATGCGGGTCGGTCACCCGCCCTCCCGCTTCCTTGTACAGCGCCTGGTCGTGCCACAGCCGGATTCTCTCGACGCCCAGGATTCGCGCCGCCGCCTCGCAGACCAAGGGATGAAACGTCAACGGCCGAACCGCCGGCGCGTCTTCCCACAGGTTGATGCATTGGATGAACGACTGCTCGTAGGGCGACTTCTCGCCGAGCTTGCGCGTGTCGAAGCGCTTGCGCCGCGCCACCGCTTCATCGACTGCGACGCCGTAGCGCTCGAGCTCGTCCGCGTCGAGCAAGTCGGGCACCATGACGAAGCCGTCGCGCCGGAACGCGGCGGCGTACGGTGCGATTTTGTCGGCGAGAGTCGTCATGCGGAAATCGTTTCGGCGCAGCTTCCCTCTTATCGCACGCGACGCGCGCCGGCAATTCTCAGCATTCCGCCTTGAACGCGAAGCGGTCAGCGCCCGCGTAGGATAGCCGCTTGGGCCTCACGCGCATCATTCGCAGCGTCGGGTACTTGAAGAACGGCGCTTCGAAGGGACTCTTCTTCAGGAATATCTCCTTCAGCGGCTCCCACTCGGCGCCGTCGCGCGCAATTTCGCTGGCAACGCCCTGGATCAGCACCCGCGAGATCTCAAACGTCTCGACCTTGCCCTTTTCGCGCGCGTCCAGGTACACGGTGACGTACGGATGCTTGAGCAGATTCTGAAACTTCTCCGACGCGTCGTTCATGATGAACAACAGATCGAACTCCGGCGTCTCCGCAAACGCCTGCATCGTAGCCGTCGGCCACTGCTCACCCTGCGTCACAAGAATCGCAACCTGGACCTCACTCAGCAGCGCCCCCAGTCTCTCCCTCTGTGCATCTTCCACGCATGACTCCTTGGCAAATCGATCGACTTGACTGAACTTCGATAAAAACTCCAAGCATCGTGAGCCGCAAGTGTACCGTCACTTTCGCCGACAAGACACCGCCAGCCACTGTCAACGCTCGATTGAATGTTGACCCACTTTGCCGGGAGGTCGCCGAAGCAAAACTGACCCGCCCACCGCGCTTCTGAGGGGCGCGCGAGGGGGATCGTTCTTCTCCCCCCTGCTAGGCGCAGTCACGTTGGCGGGGGTTGATCGAAGGAACCCCGTCGAATCTAAATTGCTCAGCAGAGACTCTCAAGGACCTCCTTGTACCAATGTACAATAGAATCGGAGCGTCGATTTGACCAAAGTTAATGGAGAATCGTTCGATAAGGAGCGCAATGAACTCTCGTCGGAAGATCCCGAAGCTGCCCGGCGCTTTCGTCGTCGTCATGTTTCTGGCGTTGAGTCTCCACGCAAACGCTCAGACACCAGCTCTTGCATCGTGGAACGACGGGCCAGCGAAACAGGCGATCGTTTCTTTCGTCAAGGAAGTTACAGACAAGTCTGGTACCAAATACGTCGAACCTCAGGATCGCATTGCCACCTTCGATCAGGATGGCACCCTTTGGGTCGAACATCCCCTCTATGCTCAGGCCACCTTTGCGCTAGCCCGTGTGCACGAACTGGCCCCGCAACATCCCGAATGGAAACAACTCGATCCGTTCAAGGCGGTTCTCACGAACGATCGTGCGGCGATAGGCAAGTTCTCGGAATCGGACTGGGAAATTATCCTCGCTGCGACCCATGCCGGAATGACCACTGAAGCGTTCCAGCAGCTTGTGAAGCAGTGGTTGGCAACGGCCAGAGATCCGAGATTTCATCAGCCTTACACGGCCCTCGTCTACCAGCCGATGCTTGAGGTCATGGATTACCTGCGCGCTAATGGATTCAAGACCTACATCGTCACTGGCGGCGGCCAGGAGTTCGTCCGGGTATACAGCGAAAGTGTTTACGGTATCCCGCCCGAGCAGGTCGTTGGATCGAGCATCCTGACCAAATACGAGTACCAGGACGGCAAACCGGTGCTGATGCGCGAGCCCAAAGTGTTCTTCATCGACGACAATGCCGGCAAGCCCGTCGGGATCAACCTGTTTATCGGCAAGCGGCCCTACGCCGCGTTTGGCAACTCGCCCGGCGATAAGCAGATGCTGGAGTGGACCCAGGCGGGCGACGGCGCACGGTTGATGATGCTGGTCTTGCACGATGATCCCGCACGCGAGTACGCATACGGCCCCGCGGATGGCCTACCGGACACCAAAGTCGGTACGTTCACTCAGGCGCTGTACGAGGAGGCCAAGTCCAAGGGCTGGAACGTGATCAGCATGAAGAATGATTGGAAGCGAATTTTCACTTTTGACAAATGAAGGCGATTCGAGACTGTCCGCGGACGGTTTTTACTCCTATCCAATAAGCGGAGCATTACATGAACAGATACGTGAAGGTCGCCTCAATCAGCGTTTGCTTGGCATCGCTGCTGGGCTATTGGGGAGCAGCCATGGCACAACAAAGTCCCATCACTGCCATCGACATAGCACTGGAGCCGGATGCCACGATGGTGCATCACGCGGAAGCCGTGAACGCTCGCCTGCGCTCGGTGTTCCCGAAGGGCTTTTCGCTCGACGCGACGCATCATCCGCACATCTCGATGTTGCAGCGTTACGTCCGCACGGCGGACCTCGACAAGATTTACGCCGCCGCCAGCAAAGTCTTCGAAAGCTACAATGTTACCAGTTTTAAATTGAAGGCCTACAAATATTACTACCTTACCTCTCCGTCGCTGCCGGGCTTGGGCTTATCGGGCATTGTGGTGGAGACGACTCCCGAATTGGTGAAGCTGCAGAAGGATTTGATTGACGCCGTGGCGCCTTACACGGTGCAGACCGGAACCGCGGCCGCATTCGTCACCACTCCCGCCGCCCCCGATATCAATGAGGCGACGATTCACTACATCGAGGTATATGTGCCGGAGCATTCCGGCGAGCATTTGGAGTTGCACGTTACCACCGGCCTTGCGCCGGTGGATTACCTGAAAAAGATGGTCGCAGCACCGTTTGAGGATTTCACCTTCTCTCCGTCAGGAGCATCTGTTTTTCATCTTGGCAACTACGGAACGGCAGCGGCAAAACTTAAGGAATTGGACGTGAAGTGAGGCTTCTCTCCGGCAAGATAGCAATCAGAACGGCAGCTCGCCGACGTCGGTTTCCACGGTAGCATCAGAGCTTTGGAACACCGCCTCGGTGAGCGTGGTATTCTGCACGAGGTTCGCCCAAGCCACTAGTGGATTGGCGCTCAGAGTCAGCGACGCATCCTCGGAGCCGCCGGCGGTAAGGATCGCAGCAGATGCCGCTGGCGAGATCGCAACCTGACTCTTTGTTCGGGGGCGCACCCAGCGCGGACGGAACGGCATTCGGCTCGGCCGCTAAGCCTACTTTTCCTTGAGGCGCGGGTCGTCGGTCTCGATGCATTGGGACACTATCAGGCGTTGTGCAACTGCCCGCTCACGACTATGAGCTTGAGCCTGTTCAAATACTCGCGTTTGCTGTTGCACCAGATTGGCATTCACGGCGCGGCATTCGGCAGCCGTGTCGAACGGGCTGTCGACCGACCATCGCGATAGCGGAGCATTGAAGTCGGCCTCGTAGCTGCCAGCCTTCTCAATGACCGGCGGCACCATCAGATACCAGCCCACAAGCGCAACCGCAGCAGCGTGGCGAAGTCTCATTCGGGTACTGTGCCTAATTTCCGTTGGTGGTTTCATCCCCTGATTAACACCAAAATGCCCCGTTTCTAAATGGATGCGCGCACCGTTTTTGAGGCCCATACCGCTTACTTGTCCTCACAGGGTGGCGGCGAGAACCAGCTAGGCTCAGTAAAGTCTTTTGAATCAAACCTTCCCGTCGCGACAAACACGTGATCCTGACACACGAATACTGCGCCTCTGTCCTCATCGGCTATCGCCGGCATATATGGCTTTACTTTCCCGGCAGGATCTGTGAGTTCGATGTCGCGAACAGTTCCAGAGACTGTATCCCCGCCGAGGAGAACTTCAGACGCGATTCTCAGATAGATGTGCTCGTCGTCCCTAAAGTAGGCATACCACGGAGCGGTGAAGATCCTCATCGAATCCATATAAACGCTCACATCGTTCCGCGTTCGCGTAATCCGAAACTCGTGTTCCTTCGTCCCATCGTCTGACAACGGTGGCGACAGCAGCGTCTGCATAGTACCGCCGGACTTCTCCGCACCGACAAATGGCTGTAACACGGGAATGTTCGGTTTCCACCACATCAAGCCACCTTGAACCAAAGCAGGTAGCGCGAAAGACCCCTCCAATTCTCCCACCAGTATCCAAATGCTGTACTGACCTTCATTCGCCGCAACCCGCGGCAGAGTTAGTCTGGCACTAAAGGAGAAGTCGCTCTTCTTGTCCACTCTAAAGAGCAGGGCGGCTTGGGATTCAGGCTCGATCACTGGCCGCGTCGCTGCCAATCCGAAGTAGCCCACAAGCGCAAGCGCAGCCGCGTGTCGGAGATTCATCGAAGTTGAATTATCAGACCGCCGCGCGACCGACAAAGGGCGGCGGTGCGCGGCCGGAATGGCAAAGGAGACAACTGAGTCGTTACATTCCGTCGAATCGGGGCTAGCAGCCGGCGGGCGTCCCGGATCGAAGCAAATGGCGATTGACACTCCGCAAAGCGGCGTGGCACGGTCGCTCTTCACTGGCGCGAGTCACGCGCAAACGCCGCGGGTCACGCGATTACGCAATGCCCATAGAGCGAAAGCCCTTCGCCGCCGCGCTCGCGATCGCAATGCTGACCTTCGCCGCATCGCTGTCGTTCGCGGCCGGACCAAATGGAGCCGCACCCGGAGCGTTTGACGCCTCTGCGAACCCCGGCGCCGCGCTCGACGCGATGGCCCAGCAGAAGTTCGGCGCCACTCTGTCCGCCGCCGAACGAAAGCTTGTGTACGCCGCGCCGCTGCGCGACGTCCCCTGGGTCGGCCCCGACGACGATCCCGACAGCGCCGCCAACAACGTCGCGCACGCCGACAATTGGGGCGCCGCTCGCACCGTGCGCGCCGAACTCATCGAATGGCTCGTCAGCGACCCGCATACCTCGCCGCTCGTTCATCCCAGCGGGCTCGCACTCGCCGGCGCCCGCATCGCCGGCAGCCTCGACCTCTCCTATGCCACCGTCGACAAGCCGCTGACGTTGATCCGATGCTTCATCCCCGACGGCATCAACCTGCTGTCCGCCCATCTGGAGGACATCACCGTGCGCCGTTCACGCACCGGGCCGGTATTCGGCAACCTCGCGATCGTCCACGGCGACGCGTCTTTTCTGATGGGCGCCTTCGGCCCGGTAAGTTTTATGCGCGCGCGAATCGACGGGACGCTCGACCTGACCGGCGCACGAATCGCCAACGCCGACGAGGACGCGGTCAACCTCGTCGAGGCCAACGTGGGCGGCGACGTGCTGTTTCATGACGGCTTCACCGCCGACGGCATCGTGTACGCCCGGCTGGCGAAGATCGGCCACGACCTGAGCTTTCACGACGCCGAGTTCAGCGGCAATGGCGAACTCGACGCCGAGCGCGCCACCATCGACGGCACCTTCTACTGGGTCGGCGTCAAGCATACGGATAAAACCGTGCTCGACCTCGAGGACGCACACGCCGGCGCAATCTGGGACGACGAGGAGAGCTGGCCCGCGCCCGGCAATCTCGTCCTCAACGGTTTCGTGTACGGCGACATCGCCGGCGGCCCCAGTGACGGGCCGTCGCGCCTGCGATGGCTCGCGTTGCAGCCGCCGGAATACCATTCGCAGCCGTTTCGCCAACTGGCAACAGTCTTGAGCGCGATGGGCCGCGACGACGGCGCGATCCAGGTGCGCATCGCCAAGGAAATCGCGCAGCGCCGATTCGGCCACGAGAGCCTCGCTCAACGCGCGTGGAGCGTGATAATGCAAGTCACGATCGGCTTCGGCTACGTGCCGCTGCGCGCGCTCTGGTGGATTGCAGGGTTCGTCGGCCTCGGCACGATTCTGTTCGGATGGGGCTATCGGATGCGCATCATCACGCCGACCGAGGAGGCCGCCTATCGCGAGTTCGTCGCCAGCGGCGAAGCGCCGCCGCACTATCCGGTCTTCAATCCGCTCGTCTACTCACTCGAGAATTTTCTGCCCGTGGTCGAGTTGCATCAGGACAAATACTGGCGCCCGAATCCGCGCCACCGCGTGCCGGGCAGAGCGACGCGGAGCGGCGAGCCGCGCGGTCCCAGCGCCATCCCAAGCCGCCTGCTGCGATGCTACCTGTGGCTGCACATCCTGGCGGGATGGACGATCACGCCGCTGCTCTTCGCCGGTCTATCCGGCCTGGTCCGCCCCGACTGAAGTCGGCGCGCGTTACGGCGAGGGAGGGCTGTCGCGGAAAAAGAAGAAACGGGCACGGATTTTTTAAACCGCGCCCGTTTCATTTCAGACAGTTGTCGCTGATGCTGGCCGCTTAGAACGCCGCCGCGCGGAACATCGCATCGGTGGTGAAGAAGTTGCGATCGACCGCACCCATGTTGATGTACCAGCATTCGCGCTCAGGCGTTTCCAGCCCAGGCAGGTAGCACATCGTCGCGAGGCCGGACTGCACGTCGGTCGAAACCGCGCCGACGACGAAAGATCGCTTGAACGGATAGATTGCGACCCTCGCGTCGGGCACTGGACGATCGCGAGTCGCCAGCCAGTAGATGTGCGCGCGGAACAGATGGCCGGCCTGGTCGTAGGTGTCGATGTAAGGCTCGAACCACATTTCGCTGTCCATGAAGATGACGGTGCGCGAGTCGAGCGCGTTGACGCGCGAGCGATCCGGCAGCGCCTGGACGATGTACATGTGGCGCATCTCCCATGCCTCGGGGCATGCGCTGGCGCCGCCGTCCGTGGGGCATCGCGACTCAGGCGAATGCTCGGCGTGGATGCACGCGAGCATGTTCTTCTCGCCAAGGAATTTGTAAAGATATTGTTCGGTCTTCGGATTGAAGCCCGAGTAATGATCGGGGTCCCACGCGTGCGCCGAGGTTCCGCTGGTCGTGGACGAGCTCATGATCGACTCGTTGACGCGGCGGATGCGGCGCGACCCGGAATTAAGGCTCCAGATGTCATCGCCGCGCCTGGGATCGGCGTAGCGCCAGCGGATGAATCCCGTGCCTCGAATTTCCTGCGGCGCGAGAATCGGGTACAAGCCAAACAGCCAGTAACGGCCGGTGGTCTTGAAATCCGGATCGGTCGGGAGCGGCTCGACTTCGGTACGGCCTACCAGGTCATAGCCGGCGTAGTGTCCGATCTGGAAATACTCGATCTGGCCCGTCTGCGCGCCTTTTTTCTGGTACTCGGAATCGCAGTCATAGAATCGCAGATCGTAGTCGTCCGAGGTAATTGGCCGGAAGACGTTGTTCCAGATGATCTTGACCGCGACATCGGGGTCGTTGGCATCGATCAACGGAAAGGGCTGACCGGCGACGAAGCCGACGATCGAGCGCTTGTCCTGCGAGAGCCGGACCTGCGACGAATATTTTTCGGTCGCATCCTTATAAGGAGGCGGCCAATCGACGCGCTGCGTGGGCACGATCTTCATCGTCATGCCGCGCTCGACCTTGTAGTAAACGCCGGGGCCTACGAGGTCTCTAACTTGTGCTGCATTGTCCGGGGTGATGAAATCACCCGGCTTAACCTGTGCGTAACCCTGAGAACTGAACGCTCCAATTGCGAACAGCGCCAAGGCCACGACGGTCGTCGGAACCCATGACGACAAAGACTTCTGCCTTCGCATACATCGCCTCCCGATAAGGGACGCGGCGAGATTGCCGCGACCGTTCTAATATCGCGAGATTAAGTCGGGTTGGCGCAAATCGTCAATAACATTTGTCGCAAACTGCGATTGATCGTGCGAGCAATCATGCGTTGCTTCAGGCTGGCTAATGACCGAATTCGCTTCTGTCGACCTCGGGCGCCGCGGAATAACGACTGGGAAGCTCCCGGCGGTCAGTGTGATTCCGCTCGTAGAATGGGCACTGACGCAAGATTCGTGCGCTATTCATTGAGCAACCCCTCGAGCTTGTGGAAAATCCGGCAGGTGAGGGGATCGTCAACTGCTTCTGATCGAGGTTAGTGGCGAGCATAAGAATTATTTCGTCGTGGCATGATTGGTTTTGCACCGATCTAATCACCGTCAAGCTCAACTAACACGCGTTAGGGCAACAGAGCGGAGCGGCGTTCAATGTCTCCAACAGAGTCACATAACCGGACAGTCAGCAGTCTGCTTGGGACAGCCGGATGCTTACGCCGTTGCGATCAGAGGACTAATCGGATGGCACGGGCGGTGCTCTGTACGTTGGAGTGAACCGATGATGATGAGCAAGGTCCCAGCGGTGCATCGCAGGGCAGTGCGTCCGGTTACGGATAAATTGAGCGGTCTGGCGGCGGGTGCGAGCGGCCAGGTAATGGTGCTGGTCTGCGTCTCGCTGGTCGCGATCATGGGCATGATTGCCGTGGTTACCGATTTCAGCTTCATGCAAGACCAAAGGAACCTGATGCAGACGGCGGCGGATAGCGCCGCGATGGCCGGCGCCGAGGAGCTGAACTACGGCGACCTGGTGGCGGCGGGCCAGGCGGACGCCGCGACCAACGGATACACCAACGGCGCAGGCGGCGTCACCGTAGCGATCAACAATCCTCCCAGCTTGGGACCGAACACCGGCAACGCGACATATGTAGAGGCGATCGTGAGCAAGCCCGAGCCGACTTATTTTCTGAGCGTGCTCGGGGTCAGCTCGATCAACGTGTCGGCGCGCGCGGTTGCGACCGACGGCAACAGTCCCAACTGCATTTACGTGACGAATCCGACGGCCTCGGGCGCGATGTCGGCCAACGGCAACGCCACCGTGCAGAGCGGCTGCGGTCTGCTGATCGACTCTAGCTCAGCGAGCGCCTTGTCAGTGGTTGGCAACGTCACGATCACAGCACCGAGCATCGGGATCGTGGGGGGATACAGCGCCGGCGGCAACTCAAGCTTGACGCCCACGCCGAAGACCGGGGTGATCGCGGCGTCCGATCCACTGGCCTACCTGCAAGCGCCGACGGTCGGCTCATGTGCGCACACCAATTTTTCGCTGACCGGGAGTAACGGGAGCACCAGCAGTCCTTACCAGCTCTATGCCGGCACCTACTGCGGCGGTATCTCGGTCAGGGGAAATTCCGTACTGAATTTCAACGCGGGAACCTACGCGGCAGGAATGTCGATAAACAGCAACTCGACGATGACCGGCTCGGGGATAACCTTTTACAACACAACGGGGCTGGGTGGTTACGGCGCAATCTCGCTGAGTGGCAACTCGCAGGCTAATTTCAGTGCGCCGACCTCGGGTCCGCTGGCGGGAATCCTGTTTTTTCAGGATCCCTCGATCCCGAGCTCCGCGGCGGGCAGCACTATAAGCGGAAATTCGAGTTCGACCTTCGATGGAACGCTCTACTTCCCGACGACGACAGTTACCTTCAACGGCAACAGCAGCGCCAACGGCTACAGTATCGTCGTGGCGAATCAGCTCACGCTCAGCGGCAACTCGTCGCTCGGTGCCAACTATTCCTCCCTGACGAACGGCTCGCCGATAAAGGCAGCAGTGCTGGCCGAATGAGTACAACAGCGCGAGTCCCGGAGCCGGTCGAAACCACGCGCGACCACACTTGGAAGCGACGCCGTTGCCTGCTCCAGGGCGGCGGGCAGGCTTCGGTCGAGCTGGCGCTTACTCTGCCTTTGCTGCTGATGATGTTCCTGGTGGTGATCGACGCGGGCCACGCGTTCTATATCGCGATTTCGGTTTCCAACGCGGCGCGGGCCGGCGTTCAGTACGGTTCGCAGAATCTTGGGACCGCGTCCGACAACGCCGGCATGCAGTCGGCAGCGGCCAACGACGCTCCAAATATTTCCGGATTGACAGCCACCGCGACTCACTTCTGTCAATGCTCCGACGGAACCGCCTCGACCTGCCTTTCAACCGACTGCTCGGGCAGCCATCGGCTGCTGTATACTCAGGTCACTACCAGCGCTCCGTACACGCCGCTGATCAGTTTCATGGGTATCCTGCCGGCTATGACGATTCCCGGCAAAGCGACTATGCGCGTCGTTCAATAGTCAAATGGAATCGAGCAGCATCAAGCCCTGGCGCCGATGGTTGCGCGGTGCGGCGCGACTTTCGCACCGCGGGCAGACGATGGCCGAGTTCGCGCTGGTGCTCACGCCGTGCCTGACCCTGTTTTTCGGCGTCATCAACTTCGCGATGGCGCTCTATTGCTACGACTTCGTTTGTTACAGCGCCCAGCAGGCCGTTCGCTACGCGACGGTCAACGGCTCGGCCTCGCCGTCGCCGGTATCGGCGTCCGGCGTCCAGACCTACGTGGACGGTCTCGTCGTTGGCGTGTTGAAAACAAGTTCGCTGACCGTCAGCACCACCTGGTCACCCAACAATCACCCGGGCAGCGTGGTTACCGTAGTCGTCAGCTACAACTACCCGCCGCTGACGAGCCTGGTCTCCTCAGTCACCATCCCGCTCACCCGCACCGCGGCGATGGTCATCACGCAGTAGCGAGCTCGCAACACGCGCTGTCCGGGGTCGCAGAACCCGTCTCTAATTTCTCGCGTAATCAGGTCCGATTTGTCTCAGTGGCGCACCGGTAATAGCATCGAAGCCGCGACCGGAACGCGCACGACGCTCAAGTACGTCCACGGATGGAGCGGCGTCGACAATCCGCGAATCAGTTTCGGATCTGCGACAAGATCAAGGAGGTGTCTCCGCCATGGCTACGAGTGAAACCGCAAACAAGATACTTGCGCCCGGCGCTGCGGCCCCGGACTTTGCGCTGCATAGCACGCCCGACCAGCTTGTCACGTTGAGCGACTTCCGCGGCGCCCCGTTGATCGTGGCGTTCTATCCTGCCGACTGGAGTCCGGTGTGCGGCGATCAGATGGCTCTCTACAATGAGGTGCTTCCAGAGTTTCACCGGTTCAAGGCGGCGATCGTCGGCATCTCGGTCGACGGCTCCTGGTGCCACACTGCTTTCTCAAAAGACCGCAAGTTGCACTTCCCGCTGCTGGCGGATTTCGAGCCCAAGGGCGCCGTCGCACGCCGCTACGGCGCTTACCGGGAGCAGGACGGCGTCTGCGAGCGGGCGCTCTTCGTGATCGACGGAAATGGGAAGATAAGCTGGAGCTACCTTTCGCCGGTGGGTGTCAATCCCGGCGCCGACGGGATCCTGACGGCACTCGAAGAGCTCACGTCGAAAAAGTAGGAGATGGTCGAATGACTCCAACTGCAATCGCCAAACTCAAGCCGCCCGTCGGCGCGAACGACCACGTGCAAGGCCCCGTGCATGCGCCCGCGACGCTGGTCGAGTACGGAGACTACGAGTGCCCTTATTGCGGCGAGGCCTATCCGGTGGTGAAGGCTCTTCAAGAGCGCCTCGGGAATCAGTTGCGCTTCGTTTTTCGGAATTTCCCGCTAAGCGAGGCGCATCCCCATGCCGAGCAGGCCGCGGAAGCAGCGGAGGCGGCCGGCGCTCAGGGCAAGTTCTGGGAGATGCACGATATGCTCTACGAAAATCAGGATGCGCTCGACGCGGAAGACCTGGTCCGGTATGCGAAAGCGCTTCGTCTCGACGTGCCGCGATTCGTCAAGGAGCTCGCCGAGCATATTCACGCCGAACGCGTGCGCGAGGATTTTCGCAGCGGAGTCAGGAGCGGAGTCAACGGCACCCCAACCTTCTTCATCAACGGCGTGCGTCACGACGGTCCGTTCGACCTCGACTCGTTGCTGGCTGCGATCGAAGAAGCGGCCTAGCCGAGGTTGGCGATGAGCGACACGCTCACTCCTTTGATCCTGGATTTCCTCGAGTGGATAGCGGTCAGCCCAAGGCCGTACAGCGAGGTCATGGACGCGTGGCGCACGTCATGCCCGAGGCTGACAGTCTGGGAAGACGCACTCGATCAGGGGTTCATCCTTCGACGGTACGTCGCGGGCAATGAACTACTCGTTGATCCCACGCCGCGTGGACGCAGTTTCATCGAGGATAGCGGACGGATTGGGCATCCCGGCTGACGCTGCGGGCGCTCAGCTGTTGGGATCGACACCCCACTTCTTCTTGTTCTCAGCGACCTGCTCGGGCGTCGGGTGCTCGACCTTCTTGAACGGCATCACCTTGAACTGATCTTTGATTTCAAGCATCGCGTGGTTGAGCGCGATGTCGTCCTTGAGGACGTCGGGAACCGCCGGCTCCTCGAATATCGCCTGCCAGGGACATTCGGGCTCGCAGGCGCCGCAGTCGATGCATTCGTCCGGATCGATGTAGAGCTGGTTGGGGAATTTTTCCTTGTCGGTGCCGATGTATTCATAAATGCAATCGACAGGACAGACGCTGACGCATCCCGTGTCAACGCAGTCGCGGCAAAGACGGGTAATCGTCCAGGGCATGGTTGGCAGCCTCGCTTGAGAGTCCGGTCCTTATAGAATCTCGAAAAATATCCGGGTCTGAATTCATACTCCCTATTGTCGAGAGTACGCGCCATAACCTATATCGGCACAGCGCCTCTGAAAAGAGCAACCGGTGCGAATCGCGAGGGCGGGCGCTGTCATCGGCCGCCGGCCGGGTTAGAATAGTGGGCGCAAGGGCGGCGTCGGGAAATCCAACAGGAATAAAAAATGGCAACAAATTCGAGATCGAAGATCCGCATACCTCCCGCAACCAAACGCCCGACGCCCGCCAAACCAGCCTCTGCCGCCAAAGCGTCGCCGATGCCGCCAGCCGGAAAGCGCGTCGAAACCGACAGCATGGGGGCGATCGAGGTCGCGAACGACCGCTATTGGGGCGCGCAGACCGAGCGTTCGCTGCTGCATTTCGCGATCGGATTCGATCGGATGCCGCGTTCGGTGGTGCGCGCGTTCGGGCTTTTGAAGAAGGCGGCGGCGGAAGTCAATCGCGATCTCGGCAAGCTGCCTCCAGACAAGGCCCGGCTGATAGCCGCGGCCGCCGATGAAGTGATCGCGGGCCAACTCGACGATCACTTCCCGCTGCGCATCTGGCAGACGGGCAGCGGCACTCAGACCAACATGAACGCCAACGAAGTCATCTCGAACCGCGCGATAGAGATGGCCGGCGGCGTGCTCGGCAGCAAGAAGCCGATCCATCCCAACGACGATGTGAACATGTCGCAGTCGTCGAACGACACGTTTCCAACCGCGATGCATATCGCGGCGGCCGAGCAACTCACGCACCACCTGTTTCCTTCGGTGCGCAAGCTGCGCGACGCGCTCGCCGACAAGGCCAAAGCGTTCGCCGACATCGTGAAGATAGGCCGCACGCACCTGATGGATGCGGTGCCGCTGACTTTAGGGCAGGAATTCTCGGGCTACGTCGCGCAGCTCGACCATGACTTGAAGCGAATCGAGGCTGCGCTGCCGGACCTGCTCGAGCTCGCGATCGGCGGCACCGCGGTCGGCACCGGGCTCAATACCCATCCCGAGTTTGCGGACCGCATGGCCGCCAGGCTCGCCCAGTACACCGGGCTGCCGTTCAAGTCCGCGCCAAACAAGTTCGCGGCGCTGGCGGCACACGATGCGCTGGTGGCGGCTTCTGGAGCGCTCAAGACGCTGGCGGTTTCGCTGATGAAGATCGCCAACGACATCCGCTGGATGGGCTCAGGACCGCGCACCGGGCTGGGAGAATTGCTCCTGCCGGAGAACGAGCCGGGCTCGTCGATCATGCCGGGCAAGGTGAACCCGACGCAGTGCGAGGCGATGACGATGGTCTGCGTCCAGGTCATCGGCAACGACGTCGCGATCGCGATGGCGGGCTCGCAGGGCAACTTCGAGCTCAACGTCTTCAAACCGCTCATCATCCACAATTTTTTGCACTCCACGATGCTGTTGGCGGACTCGTGCGCGTCGTTCAGCAAGTACTGCGTCGAAGGGATCGAGCCGAATCGCGAACAGCTCCGGCGCAACGTCGAAAACTCGCTGATGCTGGTGACGGCGCTGAGCCCGCATGTCGGCTACGACAACGCGGCCAAGGTCGCCAAAAAGGCGCACGCGGAAGCCATCACGCTGCGCGAGGCAGCAATCGCGCTGAAGCTGCTGACCGGAGAAGAGTTCGACCGTCTGGTGCGGGCAGACAAAATGCTGGCGCCAGAGGGCTGAGCCGGGATGCGGCTGGGGATCGTTTCCTGCGTGCTGGCGTTCGTCGTCGGCGCGATGCTGTCGCCGGTGGCAGGCTGCGCCGCCGAAACTCCGGGCGGCATCGCGACCGATCCGATCCTGCAGCCGCCATTTGAAGACGGCAAACCAATCGACGTCGTGATTGGCTTACACATCGTGAACATCGCCTCGATCGACGAAGTGGACGAGCAGTTCCAGATGGACGCCTACCTGTTCGCGCGATGGAAGGATAAGCGGCTCGCATATACGCCGAGCGGTCCTGACGACCAGGAGCGCAACTACGCGTTCGGGCAGATCTGGATTCCGCAGCTCGAAATGATCAACGCCGCCACTCCGCGCAACCGTTACGATAGCTCTATTCGCGTCGCTCCTGACGGCACCGTGAACTATGCGGAGCGATCCAAGGTAGGGTTGTCATCCAAGTTCGCTCTCCGGCATTTCCCGTTCGATCGGCAGTCGCTGGTTATCATCATTCATCCTTTCCTGGTCGACGGACCTCATATCAGGTTCAAGCTGATCGACACCTCGGCCTGGACGGCGAGCGAGTTCGAAAGCTACTCGTCGCTGGCGCAGTGGAGGTTAACCGCGGTCGAGCCGCGCGTGGGCGTGGCGTCGACCTACGGCGGCCTCACGGTCCCCGAGGCGCGGTTCGAAATCTCCGTCCAGCGGCGCTCGAGTTTCTACATATGGAAAGTGTTTCTGCCGCTGCTGCTGATGGTCTTCCTGTCGTGGGCGGTCTTCTGGATCGAGGCGGGAGATCTCTCAAACCAGATCCAGGTCGCGGTCACCACGATTCTGACCGTAATCGCGTTCGCATTTGCGATCTCCGCGACGATGCCGCGGCTGCCCTACCTGACGTACATCGATGCGTTTTTCCTCGAGTGCTACATCTACGTTTTCCTTGCCGTGGTGGAACTGATGACGGTCCACGTGACCCATCGCTCACAACGTCGGCGCGACCTGGGTCTGCGGATTCGCCGCTACTCGCGATGGGTGATCCCTGCGTCGTTCGTAGTAACCAACGCAATCATCGCAGCGCACTTCCTGGGGTGACAGCAGCGCGCCTCACATCCTGAAGACACCGAAGCCGGGGTGCTCCGGAATCGGCGCGTTCATCGAGGCCGCGATTCCCAGCGCCAGCGCCGCGCGCGTCTCGACCGGGTCCAGCACGCCGTCGTCCCATAGCCGCGCGCTCGAGTAGTAGACGCTCGACTCGACCTCATACTTATCCAGCGTCGGCCGCAAAAATTCCTTTCGCTCCGCATCGCTCATCGTCGCGCCCTCGCGCTTCAACTGCTCGAGCTTCACCGTCAGCAGCGTGTTCGCCGCTTGTTCTCCCCCCATCACGGAGATGCGCGCGTTCGGCCACATGAACAGCAACCGCGGCGAGAACGCCCGCCCGCACATCCCGTAATTTCCCGCGCCGTTCGACGCGCCGATGATCACCGTGAACTTCGGCACCTGCGCGTTGGCGACCGCGTTGACCATCTTGGCGCCGTCCTTCGCGATGCCGCCCTGTTCGTAGCGCTTGCCGACGATGAAGCCGGTGATGTTTTGCAGGAAGAGGATTGGGATGCGCCGCGCGCAGCACAGCTCGATGAAGTGGGTGGCCTTCAGTGCGGACTCGCTGAACAACACGCCGTTGTTCGCGATGATGCCGACGGGATAGCCGTAGATTCGTGCGAAGCCGGTCACGATCGAGGTGGCGTAACGCGCCTTGAACTCGTGCATCCTGCTGCCGTCGACCAGCCGCGCGATCACCTCGCGCACGTCGTACGGCTTGCGCGTGTCGACCGGGATGATGCCGTAGAGTTCGGCGGGATCGTAGTGAGGCTCCTCGGGCGTTTCCTGCTCGATCGCGCCAGCCGTTCGCGGACCGGGATTTTCGAAGATCGCGCGCGCAATCTGCAGCGCGTGCTCGTCGTCGTCGGCCAGGTGATCGCTCACGCCGGAAAGCCGCGTATGCACGTCGCCGCCGCCAAGCTCCTCGGCACTGACCTCCTCGCCGGTGGCGGCGCGCACCAGCGGCGGTCCCGCCAGGAAGATCGTTCCCTCGCCGCGCACGATGATGTTCTCGTCGCACATCGCGGGCACGTACGCGCCGCCCGCCGTGCAACTGCCCATCACCACCGCGACCTGCGCCAAGCCGCTCGCGGACATCCGCGCCTGGTTGTAGAAAATACGTCCGAAGTGATTTTGATCGGGAAAAATCTCGGCCTGCAGCGGCAGGAAGGCGCCGCCCGAATCGACCAGGTAAACGCACGGCAGCCGATTCTCGATCGCGATTTGCTGCGCGCGGAGATGCTTCTTCACGGTCATCGGAAAATACGTGCCGCCTTTGACGGTCGCGTCGTTGGCCACGACGACCGTCTCGCGGCCATGGATTCTGCCGATGCCGGTGACGATGCTCGCCGACGGCGCGCCGCCGTCGTACATCTGAAACGCGGCCAGCGGCGATAGCTCCAGGAACGGGCTGCCGGGGTCAAGCAGTTTCTTGACGCGGTCGCGCACCAGCAGCTTGCCGCGCTCGACGTGCAACTGTCGCGCGGACGCGGGACCACCCTGGCGAATCCGCTCGATCTCGTCCCGCAGCCGCTTTACCAACGCTTCCATCGCGTCGCGGTTGCGCCGGAACTCGTTGGAGCTAGCACTAAGCCGGGATTCTATCCGATCCATTTTGAGTAACCTTGATGCCTGCGGACCAAAGTCGGGGGAGTATTGGCTGCCACACTTACAGCTGGGCCTGCTACCCGCGCCGCCCCCGTTCGGGTCAGCTCCGCCGAACGCCTAGGCAGGTACGCCTCCAGAGGAGCGCACAGCGGGCACGCGGTGATCGCGCCAAGGTAAAAGTTAGGTAAAAGTATCCTTCCGGTAAAAGATCTCTCCTTAAATCGCGTCAAACACATCCCGATCGCTGCAAGAAAGTGCTCTGGTTGAGCACGGAATGATTCTATCGGCTTGCGGGCGCGGGAGCTTTGATCTCGATCACAATAGACTCCGCTGGTTTGTCGCCCGCCTCTACGACCCGTGCTCCTCCAGGCAACCAAACCGGCTGACCCGCTACACGATGTTCCTGTTTGACGGAACCGTCGGCCGAAGTGAACTTGACGTCGAAATCAGATAGGGGGACCGCTACCGCATTGCGAAGTTCGTGCGGTTCTGTTTTGTCTTTTGCAGCAAGGTACACGTGCAATACGCGAACCTGCGGATTTTCAAAGACTACTGTGAAGTGGCGGGGGCTGGGCATATTGGAATTCTGCGCCAAAGCTTGATTAACCCCGACGCACAGGAGTAACGCCGCCACTACGGTTATTATCGTCTGTCTCATCGAACTCTCCTTCGAATTAAATTTTCGGAGCAGTCGCACTAATCTTGGTCGCCATCGCGGTGCTTGTCGGCAAATGACAACTCCATTTGAACAGGCTCGCCGACCTTCTCAGATAGCTGAGACATTTGCCAGCGTCGTGTCTCAGCACCATGCTATCGCCGGGATTCTATCCGATCCATTTTGAGTATCCTTGATGCCTGCGGACCAAAGTTGGGCTAAGTTTTAGGCAGCCGGGCTAGATACTAGCGATGCGTGAACGCGATCTGAAAGCACTCGAGTTCGACAAGGTGATTCACCTCGTCATGGAGCTTTGCGCCTCCGAGCCGGGGCGCGAGGCATCCGCGCAGCTCCGCCCTTCGATCGACGCGGCCGAAGTGCGGAGCAGGCTTGCCGCGACTGCCGAGATGGTCGAGTTGCGATCGCATGCCGGCTCGATCCCGCTCGGCGAATTTGCCGATCAGCGGCCGTACATCCTCGCCGCGGCGCGCGCCGGTGCGATCCTCGGCGGCGAAGCGCTGGTGAAGGTGCGCGATTTTATCGTGGGGTCCCGCCACGTCGGCGGATTTCTACGCTCGCGCGTCGAGCGCTTTCCCCAGGTCGCCGCCCTGGTGCACAACCTGCTCGCGCCCAAGGAACTCGCCGACGCGATGCTCGCTGCGCTGGCCGACGACGGCACTATCCTCGACGACGCCAGCCCCGAGCTGAGACGTTTGCGCAACAGGCTCCGCGATGAGCGCGCGGAACTCGAGGCGCGCCTCCTGCGCTCGCTCAACGCGTCCGGCATGGAGTCGTTCGTATCCGATTATCTCGTGACGATTCGCAATCGCCGCTTCGTCCTGCCGATGAAGCTGAACTACGCGGAGCGGTTCGAAGGAATCGTGCAGGACCGCAGCGTTTCCGGAGAGACGCTGTTCGTCGAGCCGATGTGGGCCGTCGAGTTGAACAACCGCCTGATGATGCTCGAGCGCGAAGCCGAGGCCGAAGAGACGCGAATCCTCGCGCGGCTGACCGCGATGGTCGGCGGATACGCGCCGGAGCTGCAGCTCACCTTCGACGCGATGGTGGCGCTCGACGCGCTCAACGCGCGCGCGCTGTTCGCCGAGCGCTTCCGATGCGTCGAGCCGCAGCTCGTGGACGAGGGTATCGACTTTATCGGCGCGCGCCATCCGCTCCTGATGACCAGCGGCCGCGACGTCATTCCAATCGACGTCAAGATCGGCGCAGGCCAGCGCGGCATCGTCATCTCGGGGCCGAACACGGGCGGGAAAACCGTCGCGCTCAAAACGGTCGGGCTGCTGTCGCTGATGGCGCAGGCGGGGATGCTGATTCCGGCGCTCGCCGGCAGCAAAGCGACGGTTTTCCGCAGCGTGTTCGCCGACATCGGCGACGAACAGTCCATCGAATCCAACCTATCGAGCTTTTCGGGGCATATCGCCAATCTATCGGAGATAATCAGGTCGCTCGTCGAGCCTGCGCTGGTCATTCTCGACGAGCCGGGCGCCGGCACCGACCCCGCCGAGGGCGCGGCGCTCGCTATCGGCCTGATGAACCATCTCGGGACGCGGCGCTGCATGCTGGCGATCGCGACGCATTCGACCGCAGTGAAGCTGCACGCATACTCGCAGGCCGGCTTCGAGGCCGCCGCCGTGGATTTCGACGCCGACCGCCTCGCGCCGCTATATCGTCTCAAACCGCACACCATCGGGCAGAGTTACGGTCTCGCAGTCGCGCGCCGCTTGGGCTTGCCCGAAGAGATAATCCGCGCGGCCGAGCAATCGATGGGCGCGGGAACTATCGAGCTGACCGACGCCCTGAAGAGATTGGACGCCGAACGCGCCCGGCTGAACGTGCAGGTCGAAAGGTTGCGCGAGCGCGAGGCCAGCCTGGCGGTTACGGAAGCGGAGCTGCTTCAGGATACTGAAAAAATCCGCGAGCGCGCCGTGCTGGAACGCACACGCTTGCGCGCCGAGGTTGCGGAACTGATCGAGGAGCTGAGGCGCGACGGCGCAGCGCTGATGGATGAGTTGAAAACGCGGGCGAAATCGCGCACCGACTTGAAGGGCTTCCTGACCGAGGCGGCGGCGAAACTCGAGCGCCTCGCGCCGGCCGCCGACACCGCACCGGAGTCCGACGCGCCGCTGAAGGTCGGCGACAGCGTCGAAGTCGGCGACATCCGCGGCCAATTGATCGTGCTCGAGTCGGCGCGCGCCGTCATCAGCCGCGGCGGCCTCAGGATCGAAGTCGCGCCCGAGCGACTGCGCAGATCGGTCGCGAGCGTCGCCGAAACTCGCCCCGCGCAGGCAAAGGCGGCGACCGTTACCTTCAGCGTCGAGGGTGGCGAGCGCGACGAATTGAACCTGATCGGGATGCGGACGACGGACGCGCTGCGCAAGCTCGAGGAATTTCTCGACACTGCGTTCCTGACCAACCGGGCGGAGGTGCGCATCGTCCACGGCATCGGCTCGGGCGCGTTGAGGAAAGCCGTGGCTGAATACCTCGGCACGTCGCCGTATTGCGCGTCGTTTCGCGGTGCGGAACCGCATCACGGCGGCGCCGGCGCAACGATCGTCCAGATAAATCTGTAGCTCGCGCGCACAAAATGATTCTTGAGCCGTCAGTTCCGCCCTAATCACCACCGAGAAATTTCCCCAATCCTCCCGGCAGTCCCTTATTGCCGAAAATCTTGCTGAGGTACTTCTGACCCTTGGACTGCACCGCGTGTGTCCCGGCCCGCTGCGCAAGTTCCGTCACGTCGGGTAGCACCTTCGGCTTGGGCAATTGCCCGACGATTTGCAACGGGATATCGACTTGCCCGTCCTTGTTCGCGACGTACGCGACCGCCTTCTTCTGCTCGATCAGCTCTTTGCTGAATTGCGGCGAAAGTAAGATTCGCGCCGCGAGGTCGATATTCCTGTCCATGTCGAACCATCCGTCGCCGAGCAGATTGTAGTCCACCGTTTGCACCTTGATGTCGTGCGAGGTGATTCGCTCGTCGGCGAGCACGAAGCTCAGACTCGCCAGCTGGATGTCGGTGTCGGAGTTGCTAAACAGCTCGGGATGGTTCTTCACGACGGCATCGGGAACCAGGTTGCCCACCGCAGGCAGGTG
This sequence comes from Binataceae bacterium (SeqCode), assembly GCA_963789715.1. Classification (GTDB taxonomy): domain Bacteria; phylum Desulfobacterota; class Binatia; order Binatales; family Binataceae; genus Binatus. The sequence continues at coordinate 399,366 of CAWBLQ010000001.1, forward strand.
CTGCACCTTCTTGAGCGCCTGACCGCCGATATTGACGCCCACCAGCTTGCCGTTGACGAGCGTCAGATTGCCGCTGCCCTTCAGCGCCGGCTTCATCTCGCCGATGCCGCCGGTCTTCCCGGTGACGTTGATATTTCCGCCGAGCGACCCGCGCACAGTCCCGGCCGCCTTGGACTTCTGCGCTGCGAGCGCCTGCTGGACGTCGATGTTGGTAAAACTGATCGAGGCCGCCATCGGCGCGCCGGCTTCGAGCTGCGTGTTTCCCGTCGCAGCGATGTCGCCCGAAAAGGCCTTCAGCTTGAGCATGGTCACTCGGGCTTGTTTGCCGGCGAGCGAAAACGACAAGTTCAGGTTCTGGTACGGGACATTCGCCAGGGTGCCCGACGGCGACGTTATTTGAGAGTCGGCGACCAGGCCCGTCACCGGGACAATCCTGGCAGCGCCCTTGGCGAAAAGCTGGTTGATCAGTTCGTCGGGCGGCCGCGCGGGCGCGAGATCCGCAAGATGAACCGCGGCCGCATTCAGCTCATAACTCATGACCAACGGCTGAAACTGCTCGACTCGCGACTTCAACGTCGCCTGCGTCGCGCCCAGCTTGAATGTCAGCGGGTCAACTTCGGCGCTGGTGCCCTTGAGCTTGATGCTGCCGCTGAGACCGCTCAACGGCGGTGCTTTTCGATCGGCGATCGACAGTCCCACATCGGAGAGCGCGACCGTGCCGCTCGCCGACACTTTGCCGCCGGCTAACGCCGCGTCGGCATGAATCTCGGTCCTGCCTTCGAGATTGTACTTCCCGAGCGCCGGAATCATCTTCGCGAGCGAAGCGATATCGAAGTTGTTGGTGTCGATACGGGCCGCCGTCGTGCCGCCGCCGACTTTGATATTGGCCGCCTTCGCTTCGAGGTCGCCGAGAATGACGTTGGCAATCGTCAACCCCATGGCAGAATCTGTCCGCGTACCTTCGGCCGATATCTCGAGCGGCTCGCCGGCGGGCTTGCTGAACGCGTCGCCGAAGGCAATCGCGGGCGCGCTCAAATCGCTCGAGACAGTGAATTTGATCGATTGAACCGTGCCGTCGGCTGTTGCGTTGAGCCTGAACGGGCCGGAAATCGAGAGCTTCGGCGGAATCGAGTTCGCGAGCATCGGGATCGTCGCAAGCTGCGCCTGCTCGAGCGGCCCGACCTCGGCTGTGCCCCTGAGCGGGATCGCGTCGATGTCGATAACGCCGTTGTCGATCAGCGGCCCGATTGTGGCGGAAAGATCGAAGTTCTGCCGATCGGCGAGTGCAGCGAAGGTGAGCGCGACGGTGAACGGCGCCTGAAAGCCGAAATCGCGCACCTTCAGGTCGATCGCGTTGACGGTGGCGGCTTGCGGCGCGCCCTCGGTCTCAAATTCCAACGTGCCATCATCGACCGAGACATTCTGCACGAACAGCGTGCTGAGCGCCGCGGGCGCCTGGCCCGGTTCGGTCAGCGGCGACTCTTCGGTCGGGCGCCGAGCTTTCGCGCGCTTACCTTCGCGCGACTCCTCCTCCGGGCGGATTTTCTTCGTGCCGAGCGTCGAGATGTTGATCGTACCGTCGCGAGTCTGCACGATTCTGATCACCGGCTTGTCCAGCACGATTTCGGTGATTTGGATCTGGCGCGCCAGCAGCGGTATCAGTTCCAGTCGAGCGTAAACATTGCCCGCCTCGATGAACGGTTTTTTCGAAATGTCGGGGTCGTCCGCCACCAGCACGCCCGTCACGTCGGCCATGATTCCCCAGCCAACGCTCACTTTGATGTCGTCGGCATGAACCTGGCGGCCGAGCGCTCGGCTGACCTTGTCGAGGACGGTCTGGCGGCGCTCGGCAATGATCGAGTTGAGGTTGAACGCGGCATAGAAGAGGATCGCGCCGGCGAAAATCACCAAGGCTCCGACAATTGCGGCGACGACTACAACGACACGACGCATCCGACGATCCTCACATCAACAAATTCGCGAAAGTAGTTCGCGACATCCAGCAAGTGTAGTCGACGCCCGCCGAGTGCGCATCACATCGTTCGCGCGCAGACGATTTCCTCTCCGACGGCTGGTGGATCTCGGCGCGGGTTTGAACCGCATTGAGTCCTCGGCGTAGTCTGTCATCCATCCCGATCCTGCGCTTCCTTCCGATGGCAAAAAAGCGAAAACATGGCCGCGTCGACAAAGAACCAGCCGGCGGACGAAAAGGGGCCACCGCGCCCGAGCGCATCTTCTCGTCGCCATTCAAGGACCTGAAGAAGATGCTCGCCGAACGGGTTTCGCCCTCGGCAATCACGCCCCAGGCCGCGACGCTGCCGGCCCCGGTCATAGACAAAACTGCAGAACCCGCGGCGGAACTGCTCGACGACGAGTCTTTCCTGCGACACGCACTCGAGGGCGTGCGCCCACTGCATGCCAACGGCAGTCGCCGGTCGCGCATACCTCTTGAACCGCCCGTGACTCACACCATCGTCGACGAGGACGCGGAGGTCATCGCGCAACTCTCGGACCTCGTATCGGGACAGGCGCCCTTCGATATCACCGAGTCCGACGAATACCTCGAGGGATACCGCGTCGGCCTCGACCCCCGCCTGGTGTCGCAGCTTCGCCGCGGCGAGTTCGCCGTGCAGGCGCATTTCGATCTTCACGGCATGGTGCAGAGCGCCGCCAAAGAAGCGCTCAAGGAGTTCATCATCGCGTCAGTCCGCAAGGGGCTGCGCACCGTGCTCGTTGTGCACGGGCGCGGGCTGCGGTCTCCCGGCGGGCATTCCGTGCTCAAGCACGCGTCGGCCGGATGGCTCTCGCACGGCGCGATTGGCGGCCACGTCTTGGCATTCACGACGGCGCGTCCGGCGGACGGCGGCGCGGGCGCGACGTACGTATTGTTGAAGCACGAAAAAAGCCGCGCCCCATTCGATATTTTGCAAGGCGCCAAGCGCCGCTAAGTACCAAACGAAAAAGAAACGGGGCCCCGATGGGCCCCGCTAGTCACTGCGACATTGTCGACTTGCGGAATCGCTATACCTTCGCCTGCAGAAAGAATGCGATCACGAGCGCATAGAGGGTCAGCGCTTCGATGAAGGCGAGGCCGATGATCATCGGCACGAAAATCTGACCCGCGCTATTCGGGTTGCGCCCGATCGACTCCATCGCCGACGCCGCCATCCGGCCCTGGCCAAGCCCGCTGCCGAACGCGGCGATGCCGACCCCGATGTTGGCGCCGATCGCGATCAGGCCGCCACGCAACGCTTCACTTGAGCCGGCCCCGTTCGCCGCCTCTTGCGCCATCGCGAGTAGCGGCGACGCGAGGATGGCCATCCCGACCATCGTGATTATGGTTCCAAACCGTCGTAACATTTCTCGATCCTCCTTCTTTTTCGCGTGCCCCGGGCGCCGGAGCCGGCCACCTCTCTTTCCTCTACCACCTCAAATTCCGGACGGAATCCCTGGCGCGAAAATCTTTTCTAATGTTCGTGGCTGGTCGCCAACCTTACGTAACTCATTGCGAGTACCACGAAAATGATCGCCTGAATGATGCACACGATCGCTCCGAGCGCGTAAAACGCGAGCGGAATTAGCAACTTGGTCAGGCCGGTGAAAATCCCGAGTACGGTGTGGTCGGCAAACATGTTCGCGTAGAGACGAACGCCGAGCGAAAACGGGCGGAACAGGTTGTCGGCCAGATTGATCGGGACCATGAGCGGCGCCAGCCACCACACCGGCCCGATCAGATCGTTGCGCAGGTAGGCTCCCGCTCCGTGCGACAGACCCTGATAGAGAAAAAAGCAGAAGACAATTATCCCCAAACCGAAGGTCAGATCTGAATCGCCAGTCGGCGGTTCCATTCCAGGGATCAGCCCGAAGAGATTGCAGGCTAGAATGAAAATGAACAGCGTGCCGAAGAATGGAACCCACTGCTGGTAGTGATGGGACTCGAGGACGTCGCGCGCGAAAGTGTCGAACCATTCGACAAAGACTTCCGCGACGGAGCGCAGGCTGGCCCCTTCCTCGGGAACCACCGGGTCATTGGCGGAGGCAAGCGAGGCGCGCGCGACAAATCCAAACAGAAGGAGGAGTCCCATCACGATCCAGGTGCCAATTAACACCTCGGGAATCCTGCCGCCGCCGATCAGTTCGAGGAAATTTACCGACTTCTGCAATGAAGTTTCTCCGCCGCGGCGATCCTAGCTGGCGCCGCGGAGCGAAGCACGCCCGGTTTCAATAATGATAGCCGTCATCTGAGTCAAGACGCCGACCCCAAAGCCCATCCCGTCAACGTGCGCGCGGGTAAAAATCAGATAGACCAGCCCGACGACGATCAGCAGCTTCATCGGAATCGCCAGCGCGCCCAACTTGGCGGCCGCGCCTGAAATTCCCGCGCCCGACGCCGCCAGGAGCAGGCCGCCGAGCGCCGACAGTATCCATAGATTTGCGATCACCACCGCGCCGCCCAGCAGGCATCCCACCGCCACGGCAGCCGAGGCGAACAAACCGAGAATCGCGGCGCTGACCATGACGAGCACGAAGTTGGTGCGCTGGATCGACGCGATCGTCGGCACTGACCACGAAGACGTCATCAGGTACCGAATCTTTCCGTAGCGCGAGCTTTCGCCTTTGCCGCCTCTTCTTCTCGATTCCTCGACGGCGCATTAGTTTCGAGCGACCTAAGAAGCCGAGTCGACGCCCCGGCTATTTCATCGATCGCGGCCATGAACGCGCCTTCGTTCGCCTTCGACGGTTTGTTGAAGCCGGTGATTTTCCGCACGAACTGAAGCGAGGCGGCGCGAATCTCTTCGTCAGTGACCGGCGGATCGAAATTGAAAAGGATTTTAATGTTCCTGCACATTCGATTTGACCTCGAGATTTCGAGAACTCTCAAGCCGCGCAACAAAACATTAGTCGGCGGCAAACGGCAATCAAGACTCCCGGTTCTCGCGCTGAAAGAGCGCGAGTTCCTGGATCAGCCGGTAGAAGCCAACGAACACTCCAAGCAGGAACATCGCGAGCGTCAGCCAGGGCTCCGTGCGAAAGTAAAGGTCGAGGTAATGCCCCAGGATTGCGCCCGCGATCATCGGCCACGCGAACTCGAAGCCGATCGCTGCAAAACGCATCATTCTGCCGGTGCTTAGCGCCATCGCGGTTTCAAGATTTCTCGCGCGGGAGATCGCGCAGACTTTCGCCGGCGGCCGCAATCGTGCGGTCGATGTCGGCCTCGGTATGCATGGTGGACAGGAACATCGCCTCGAACTGCGACGGCGGTATATTTATCCCGCGCTCCAGCATCCCGTGGAAAAACCTGGCGAACCTGGCCGGGTCGGACGCGCGAGCCTCGGCGGCGTCGCGCACGCGCTCGGGACCGAGGAACATCGTCAGCAACGATCCCGCGCGATTGACGCACCCGCGCTCGCCATTTTTCTTCAGCGCGTCGCGAAGTCCGGCCTCCAGGCACGCGCCGGCGGCGTCGAGCGCGGCGTACGGATTGCTTTCCTTTAGAATGCGAAGTGTTTCGAGACCCGCGCGAACCGAGAGCGGATTTCCCGACAACGTTCCCGCCTGGTACACCGGACCAAGCGGCGCGAGCAAATCCATGAACTTTGCCGGACCGGCAACTGCGCCCACCGGCATCCCGCCGCCAATTATTTTCCCAAGCATGATCAGGTCAGGCGCGATGCCCATACGTTCAGCAACCGAGCCGAAGCAAAGTCGGAACCCGGTTATAACTTCGTCACAGATTAAAAGCGCGCCGTTGCTGTGCGCGATTTCGGCCAGCGCTTTCAGCGAGCCGGGGTCGGGATTTACGACACCCATGTTAGCGGCGACCGGCTCGACGATCACGGCGGCGATTTTGTCCGGCGCGGCGCGAAATAAACCTTCGACTGTCTCAATCGAGTTATATCGAGCAACCATCGTCATCGCGGCGAGCGCCGATGGAACCCCGGCGCTGTCAGGTTGACCAAAAGTCATCGCCCCGGAACCGGCACGCACCAGCATCGAGTCGCTGTGACCGTGGTAGCAGCCGTCAAACTTGATTATGTTCGGACGGCCGGTCGCCGCGCGCGCGATTCTGAGCGCGGTGAGCCCGGCTTCGGTTCCTGAAGTAACCAATCTAACTTTTTGTGCAGATTTGATCGCCGATGAGATCAATTCCGCGAGCTCGACCTCCAGCCGCGTCGGCGCGCCGAAGCCCAAGCCGTACTGCGCCTGCTCAGCGATCACTCGCATGACGCGCGGATGGGCATGTCCGAGGATCGCGGGGCCGTACGAGCAGACGTAGTCGAGAAAAGCATTGCCGTCTGCATCGACTAACGTTGCGCCGCTGCCACTTTCGATGAAAATTGGCGCAGTGCCTACCCCCTTCCACGCGCGCACTGGAGAATTCACCGCACCAGGAATCGTAACACTGGCGCGATTGAAAAGTTCATCTGACTTTTTGCGTGAGATCACTGCGATTCCCTTGAAGATCCGGTGCGATCAAAAATTTTTAAGCGATCGCCAAAAAAATTCGCTTGCACCCGGTCACTGCACGACAAAGTTGCGACGCGACGCGAAACTTTGCGATCGCGTGTGATGGCTTCCAGAGCGGATGCACGCGATCGCAGGATCGGCGTGAAATTTCGTGCGCACCGCGCACGATCGCTCGCGCGAGAAATTTCCTTTTCAATCCGCGCGACTAGCGACGAATTTTTTGGCGCGCTTGTCCTCATCGCGAAATAAGTTTATCACGTTCCCTTGGCCGCACACTTCGTACCCAGAAGAACCAATTTCCACTGACAGGTTCAGCCGCGGCGCGTGAGCTATGGCTTCGAGGCGCGTGAACATCGCTCGTATCTTCGACCGGATTTTTAAGCCTAACAGAACTGATCGTAACCCGGACAAGTTGATAGTCCGGCGCGTTGTGCCATCAAATTGTTGGCTGTAACGAAGGAAATACGGCTTATCCACAGGTGTGGATAAAACTGTGCGTAATTCGCGCGGCATTCGACGCCTGCGCGCAAGTTCCGGAGCGCGTCGTGGGTGCTCCGGTTTTCAGGGGGAGACGATATGAATGGTTTGTGGCAAAGGGCCGCCGACCGCATGCGCGATGAGCTCGGTCAGGTCGGCTACGAGACGTGGATCGGGCCACTCAGTTTTGTTGCTCATCAAGGATCGACCGTCACAGTCGAGGCGCCCAATCGGTTTTTTCGCGATTGGGTCAACGAACGCTACCTGAGCCTGATGCGTGCCGCGCTGTCAGAGGAGGCAGGCGAGCAAGTCGAGGTGCGGTTGACGCTCGGCGAGAACGCGGCGGTGGCTCAGTCGCCGACGCGGCAGAACAACGGGCACGCCAATGGCAATGGCAACGGCCACGGAAATGGTAACGGCAACGGCAAGGCGGCTGTGGCGAATCGTGCGCCGGCTGCCTCCGCACCGCGTGGAGATAGGCATCCGACCCTGAACCCGCGCTACAGTTTCGCGGAGTTCGTGGTGGGATCCGCCAATCAGTTCGCGCATGCCGCGGCGCAGGCGGTCGCCAACCAGCCGGGCGAGAAATACAACCCGCTCTTCATTTATGGAGGGGTCGGTCTCGGCAAGACTCACCTGGTGACCGCCATCGGGCATCACATCTGGGCCAGCGGCGATCGGCCGCGGAAAGTGCTGTTCATGCCGGCCGAAATTTTCATGAACGAGCTGATCAATTCGCTGCGCCGCGACAAGATGGGCGAGTTTCGCGAAAAGTTTCGCCGCGTCGACACTTTGATTCTCGACGACGTGCAGTTCCTCGCCGGCCGCGAGCGCACCCAGGAAGAATTCTTCCATACCTTCAACGCGCTGCACACCGAGCGTCATCAAATCATTCTGACCTCGGACAAAATTCCCCGCGAAATTCCCGGGCTCGAGGAGCGGCTGCGCAACCGGTTCGAGTCGGGATTGATCGCCGATATCGCCCCGCCCGACCTCGAGACGCGAGTGGCGATCGTGCAAAAAAAGGCGGTGCTGGAAAATCTGCGGATGGCGCCGGAAGTCGCGATGTACATCGCGCAGAGCGTCTCGTCGAACGTGCGCGAGCTGGAGGGATGCCTGACGCGGCTGGCGGCGCTGGCCTCACTCACCAACTCAGCGATCACCGTGGAGTTCGCGCGCGAAGCGCTGCAGGACCTCATTCGAAATTCCGACGCGAAGCCCGACGTCGAATCGATCCAGAAGACGGTTGCGGATTTTTTCCACATCAAGCTGACCGAATTGAAGTCGAAAAAACGCACCCAACACATCGCATTTTGCCGCCAGGTCGCGATGTATCTGTGCCGCAAGCTCACCGACAGCTCGTTTCCGACCATCGGCGAGCATTTCGGACGCGATCATTCGACGGTGATTCACGCGCATAACCTGATCCTGCGGCGCGTCACCAGCGATGCGGCATTTCGGATCTCGATCGAAAAAATCGAGCGCGAGCTTAAATCGATTCCCGCCAATGCCGCGTGAATCGACGTGGAGGAGGCTGTGGAGGAGGTGGGCATAAGGCGATCGATATCGACAGGGCCGGTGCAGTTGTGGCCGGCCCTGTCGATCAGCCGCTTTTTCGCTGACAGCTTTTCAGCGATGGTTCGGCGTTCATTTTCAGGCGCTTGCGCGATCAATCAACAAATCCACAACTCCTACTATTACTGCTATTCTTTTTTTAGAGATCTAAAGATCCGGAATAGGAAGACGGGCTAACAATTCATGGGACTCTCCATCGAGCGCGCTTCGCTGCTTAGCGGTTTGGGACTGGTCCAGGGCATCGTCGAACGGCGCACGACGGTTCCGATCCTCGGCCACGTTCTCATCGAACCCAACGGAAATGCGCTGACCCTCAGCGCGACCGACCTTGAGGTCGGAATCCGCACCCAGGTCGCGTGCTCCGGCAAGGAGAAAAGCCTGACGCTCAACGCGCGCAAGCTTTTCGAAATCGTGCGCGAGACCGAAGGCGACGAAGTTGCGCTGACAACGCTCGACGGCGATTGGGTCGAACTCAAATGCGGACGCGCGAAGTTCAAAATGATGGGTCTTGACCCGCGCAGCTTCCCCGCCATGCCCAGCCAGAGCGCCGGCAAGGACTCGGGCCCGGCCAAAAAACAACTGAAGGCCGAATTGACGATTCCTGCCGCCGTGCTGGCCGGAATGATCGACAAGACGATTTTCGCCGTCAGTCCCGATGAAGCCCGGTATAACCTGAGCGGCGTGTTCGTCGAATCCAACGCTCCGGGATCGGCGCGAATGGTCGCGACCGACGGCCATCGGCTCGCAATGATCGAGCGCGAAGTACCGGGATTTAAGATGGAGACCGGCGCGATCATTCCACGCAAAGGACTCTCGGAATTGCGCAAGATTCTGGACGAGGGTGGCGACGCCGAAGTGCGCCTCAGCCTGGAAGGTCAGCTCGCATACCTGAAGCGTGGAGCGACCGAAGTCTCGATGCGCCTGGTCGAGGGCGAGTTCCCCGACTATCGCGGCGTCATTCCCAAGCAGTCGAGATATAAGATCACCGTCAAGCGGGATTTGCTTTTCGCGGCTATCAAGCGCGCGGCAATTTTCTCGAGCGAGCGCTATCACGGCGTCAAATTCGCGCTGTCGGCCGGGACGCTTACGGTCTCATCGACCAGCCCGGAAACAGGAGAGGCCAGCGAGTCGCTGGACGTCGATTTCAAGAGCGAAAAATTCGCGATCGGGTTCAACGCCTCGTACGTGCAACAGGCGCTGGGCGTTATTCCGCAGGGTAACGATTCAACCGTGGAGCTCGGGCTCAGTGATGACGTAAGCCCGGGCGTAATCCGAACGGAATCGGATCAGCAGTACACCTACGTCGTAATGCCGATGCGGCTGTGACACGCCCGGCGTGTGTCATTCTGAGCCGAGGCGAACCAGGATCACTTTGTTCCGATAATTGTAGTCTGTCTCCCACGGATACGACGCCTCGCTGAGCTCGACAGTGGTCGGGGTGTCGAGCTTGGGCATGTCGCGCCGTCGTACAATCATCCAGCGGACGCCGCCCGTGGCGATCGCATTCTGCAGATCCTGCGTTTTGTAGAATTCGGGGAGCGGCTTTGGCGGATTGAGATAAAACAGCGGGCCCTCAGTGTTGAAGAGGACCAGCCGCTCAGTGGAACCGCCAATCTTGTTCAGGACCGCGTAACCAAACGGCTTTTCGCCGCGATAAGCCTCCGCCGCCGGCATCGCGAAGATATAGATGTAGGTCATCGCCAGATATGCGATAACGCCCATAGAAATCGCCACGCGATCGAGGCTGAATTTGCGAATAGTGTAGATGACGGCGACGAGCGATACCACCCAGAACACGATGAAGGCCGGTTTGTCGGGAAGATCCGGGAGCGCGTCGTAGGGACTCGGCAGAATCACCCACGCAGGAATCAGCAGAACAATGCCGGCGATCGCGGCAAAAGCGACGATCGCGAAACCGACGATCAGCAGGCGCCGCGCAATCGTCGAGCGTAGTTCGCCCGGGGATGCGAGCGTTCTGGCGACCAGCATCGCCGCGGCGGGCAGAATTGGCAGGATATAGTAGCTGCGACGCGATCCCGAAAGCGTAAAAAATAAGAACGTCGCCCAGAAATAAACCAGCGCAAATCGGTCCGCGCGCGCCGGTCCTGCGCCGTCATGGCGGAGCTTGTGCGTTTCAACCAGGGCTGCGGGCAATAGCGCGGACCACGGGGCCATCAGGCCGAAGATAACGTAGACATATAAGTAGATCGGCCCGCGATGGTCGAACGGGTGGAAAAACCGCACGACATTTTCCCGATAGACCATCTCGAGCCCCTTCTGAGAGCCCATCATGCGCGACGAAATTTCGAAGGGAACGTAGTACACCAGCCCGCCCAGCGCGACGGCGGCCGGCGTGTACCAGTTGAAGAACCATCTATTCCGCTCGATAAGAAGTCGCATCCGAGAGGCGAGCGAGCCGCGCGAAATTTCCTGAAAGAACTGTGCACCGCCATCGCGCAGGCATGAATAAATTCCAACCACCAGGATCGGGAGCGCGAATCCGAGCAGACCTTTGGTGAGCGAAGTCGCCGCCATGATCAGCCACAGGCCGACCACCCAGATTCCGCCGCCGCGGTCTTTGTTGTGTTGGAAAAGCAGCAGTGCCGCGAGCTCTCCGGTGAGCGTTTCGACATCGGCGCTCGCGTCGCGCGAAAAGAATACGAAGCTGAAGCTGGTCGCGAGGATGACGCCGGCGAGTATCGCCGTGCGAGCGTCGTAAAGGCGTCGCACGAGAACCATCAGTATGCCCACTGCGAGCAAGCCGGCGATAGCGCTGGGCAGGCGCGTGGCCGCCTCGTTGAGCCCGCCTGTCCACGGTGTCGAAAAAATAACCAGCCAGTAAGAGCCGAGCGGTTTGTCGTAATAGACGCGACCGTTGATCGTCGGCCAGAAGTAGTTGTGCGTCACGAGCATCTCGCGTGCGATTTCGGCCCAGCGGAATTCCGAGGACCACAACGCTCGTGCACCGAGGCGGGCGAAGAAGAGAATAGCGGCGAGAACCAGGACGCCGCCCGCGCGCAGGCGAAATTGCGAATCGCGGGCGTTGTCGTTGACGGCTGTATGCTGCGATGCGGCGGAGCCGGGTGACGCGGTCGCGGAGGCCATGGCAGAGGATTGTAACCGGCGCGCTCGGCTCTCCGCCATGATCCGGGCGCGGGGGCAGTCCCGACCTCAGGCGTGGACGCGGTCGGAGAAGCCGGCGATGTCGTAGGTCATGATCAGGAGATCGCGGGAGCGGCCGCGCCGGTCCTCGACCCAGTCGGAAAGCATCGCCTCGACCTGAAAGCCCAGGTGCTCGAAGGCGGCGCGCGCGGCGCTCTGCTCGGTGGTCATCTGGGCGGTTATCTTCTTGAGCCCCAGCGATCGCGCGAGATCGAATACTTCAGCGACCAGCCGCCGCCCGAGTCCCGCGCCGCGGTAGCGCGACGACGTCATGACCCGGATTTCGCCGACCCGCCGGGTCCATCGCGCCTGATCCAGATGCACGCTTGCGTAGGCGGCAAGTTCGCCATCAACCTCGGCCAGAAGGGTAATCGTGTGTCCGTTCCTGATGTTATCGATCCATTGCTGGACGGCGCTGCGGTCGGTGATGTCGGTACGGAGAAAGAGCAGGTCGTCGGCGGGGAGATCCTTGGCGAATTCAACTATCTTGTCGAGGTCGTCGGGCTCCATCACGCGGATCGTGGCGCTGCGGCCGTCGCGCAATCTAAGCTGAATTGGATAAGGGCGATTTGTCTTGATCTGCTCGGCCATTGGAACCTCCGGCGGAACTAGTGAGAGCAAGCGCTGCTGTCGAGACCGCTGGTAAGACTCCCTTAAGCAGCGCGGAGCGTTATCCTTGATCAGCGCTGGCGATCCGGCAAGCGTAACGGCAATAAAATTCAGCTTGCACTCGATAGACCATGCCTGCCAAGCTTGGCATTCCGCGGCAATGTCATTTCCAGGATCTTCTCGGCTGGGACGGGGCACCGCGCCGTGGCCCAAGCCAGGGAAATCCGGCTCGGAGGTGAGACCTAATGGCCGAAAAACCTTCACTCCCATCCGCTTCGAGCTATCGACTGTCCACCCAGGACGCGACCTTTATCTACGCCGAATCGCAAAGCGGTCCGCTGCACATCGGGTCGATCGGACTGTTCGAAGGGCGCGTCGATTTCAACGCACTGCTGGGACATTTCGAGGAACGCATGCACCTGGTGCCGCGTTACCGGCAGCGGCTGATCGAAGTTCCGCTGAATTTCGCGCATGCGATGATGGAGGACGACCCGGAATTCTCGATCGACAACCACGTCCATCTCCATGAGCTGCCCGACGGGATGAGCGAAGGCGATGCGCTGGCGGAAATGATGCGCATCTATCAGAAGCCGCTCGATCGCAAACATCCACTGTGGGAACTGCATACGTTCCACAACCTGGAGCGAAATCGCACGGCGCTGATGTGGAAGGTGCATCATTGCCTGGTCGATGGCGTGTCGGGGGTCGAGCTGCTGAAAGTGATGTACGACTTTCGCGCGGAGCCCGACGATATTCCGCAGCCGCCGGAGCCGTGGGTGGCAGCGCGGCCGTCGAGCGTCATACGGCGGTTCGCGGAGGCGCTGCGCGACCAGATTCAACGCACGGTCAACTTGACGATCAACGCGGCGGTCGAGGCGATCGAGGACCCGGCGTCGGTGACCGAGCGCGCTCGGCAGCTGGGGGAAGCGTCGCGCGTGATGACCGAGCTCGCGACGCGGCGCATCGTGGCGACGCCGTGGAACTCGACGCCGGTCACGCAGGAGCGGATCGTGACCTGGTCGCGTCAATCGTTCGCGGACTTCCGCGCGATCAGGTCGGCGTTCGGCGGGTCGGTCAACGATGTCGTACTGGCTATGTTGACCGAAGGCGCCGCGCGCTACTTGCACCATCATGGGTACGCCGTCGAAGGACAGCAACTGTGTATCGGCTGTCCGGTCAACGTGCGGCACAAAGACGAAAGGAGTTCGCTGGGAAACCGGGTCTCGATGATGTTCCCGACCGCGCCGGCGGCGCCGATGGATATCGTCGAGCGGTTGAAACTGATCCACGAGGAGACCGAGCGAATCAAGGCGGCCGGGTCCGCGCAGGCTCTGGAGGCCATGATGCAGCTCAGTGACGCGATTCCACCGAGCATGATCGGACCAGCCTCGCGCGTGGCGACCACGATGCTGGACGTCGCGGGGCGGCTGGCGAAGTGGACGGATTGGAAGCCGCGGCCCGGCGGCTTCGGGCTGCCCGCGTTCGGAATAAACTTCATCGCGACCAACGTGCCGGGCGTGCAGGTGCCGCAATACATAAACGGGCACGTCTGCCTCGACATGGTGCCGCTGGTGCCGCTTGGCGCAACGATGGGGTATGCAGTCGCAATACTCAGTTACTATCGCCATCTATACTTTGGGATGATGGCGGATCCGCGCGTCATGCCCGACGTTGCGCTGATGAAGGCCTTCGTCGATGACGCGTTCGCCGAGTTGAAGAGGCGCTGCGCGGAAAAATCGGCGGAGCAGGCGGCACAGGAGCCGGCCCTGAAAAGCGCGAGCGGAGGGTAGAGAAGAAGAGCGTGCGGTGCGGGTGGGCGCGCAACGAGCTGGAGATTCGCTACCACGACGAAGAGTGGGGCGTCCCCGTGCACGACGATCGGCGGTGGTTCGAGTTCATCACGCTCGAGGGGGCGCAGGCGGGGCTTAGCTGGGACACTATTTTGCGCAAGCGCGACGCCTATCGGATCGCGTTTCGCGGATTCGATCCAGCCAAGATTGCGAAGTTCGGCGAGCGCGACGTGGCCCGGCTGCTCGCGGACGCCGGGATCGTTCGCAATCGCCTGAAGATCAATTCCGCGATCGGCAACGCGAAGGCATTTCTCGCCGTACAGAAAGAGTTCGGCACCTTCGACGACTATATCTGGCGATTCGTTGGCGGCCTGCCGCGGATCAACAAGTGGCGCGCGCTCAGGGAGCTGCCGGCGCGCACCGCCGAGTCGGACGCGATGAGCAAAGACCTGTCCCGGCGCGGATTCAAGTTCGTCGGATCGACAATCTGCTACGCGATGATGCAGGCGACCGGGATGGTCAACGATCACCTGGTGGATTGCGCCAGATATAAAGAGCTGACGCGGGCGGCAAAGGGACGCAGGGGAAAAGCGGAGGCGTAGGACTTGCCGCGTTTGAGGAGTACGAGGCGGCGGTTGCCGTGGTCGGAAGTGAGGACCGGTTCGAAGTCGAGAGCGTCGCGCTGACTGCTTTTCCAAACGTCGGCGGGCACGATGATGAAGCCGGGAGGCGCGTCGCCGAGACGGCCCTGCAGCACCGGTGCGTCGCGATCGAGATAGAACAGTAGCGGCGCGGCCTCTTCCTCAAATCCGTAAAGGTAGAGCGGGTCGGTTGGCGCGACGACGCGGGCGATTTCTTCGGCGGCTGGCCGAAATGAATCGTCGCGGCACGTCCGCACTTCCATCCGCGGGATGTAGAAGAAGTTGAAGACGACCAGCCCGGCGCACACCGCGGCGAATGACCACGCCGCGGCGCGGCGCAATTCAAGCGGAGGGACGGTAACGATCCACCACGCGAGCATCACCGCGGAGGCGGGCCATAGCGGCAGCAAATAGGCGCGGCGTTTGTAAGCGGCGATGCTGAAGAAGATGACGGTAGCGAAGTAGAAGATCGCAAACAGGCGGACGGCAGAACGGGAGCGGGCGGGGTCGGAGGGGATAGCGCCGGCGTTTTCGAGAGGAGAAGTAGAATCCTCGCGGCGCTCAGTGACTAATGGAGTGAGTAATGCCCGCACGGCGGCGATCGGAACGAACAGGCTCAGCGGGGCCGAGTTGAGCAGGACCGGTTTCAGATAGTACCACGGCGCCATCGCGCCGAGCGCGCCGAAGAAGCGGCCGACGTTTTCGGTGTCGAGCTGACGATTGAGGAAGGCAAAGCGTCCGCCGAAGTAACATGCGAGGTACCAGCTCGAAGCGATCGCGCCGCCCACGATGATCGCGCCGGGATCGAGCATCAAGAGGATTTGGCGTCCCCGGTGCTCGGCAATCATGAAGATGAGGATGGAGACACCGGGAAGAATCGCGCCTACCGGACCCTTGGCCAGTACTCCGAGACCGAGCGCGGCCGCCATCAGGTAGAGCGCCGGCAGATTGGATTCGAGGCGCACGCCGCGGCCCGACGAGCCGGGGTCGCGCGGCAGCCACCACAGAAAAGCGAACAGCGCGAGCGACTCGAAGAAGCACAGCGTCATATCAACCCGGCCGAAGCGGCCCTGGCTGACGTACTGATAGGAGCCGGCGAGCGCGAGTCCGGCCAGCACGGCGGCGTCGCGGCCAAGAATTCCGTACGCGAACAGCATCGCGAGGAGTGCGCCGGCGATCGCGTAGAGCGCGGAGGGGACGCGCAGGTTGGCGGCGGTCACTTTGCGGATGTCCAGGACGCGATCGATAGCGGCCGCGGTCCAGTGAAAGAGCGGTGGCTTGTACATCGGCACGTTGCCGTTCGCGACCGGGAACAGGAGCTGCCCGTGCTCGACCATCTGCTGGACGAACACGCCTTCGACGGCTTCATTGCCGGTGCATACGTCGCCGGCGCCGAGCCGATGAAGCGTCAGGACGGCGATGACAACGGCGATTGCCAGGATGGCGGCGGCCGGTGGAATCTTAGCGGGCATTCAAGACTCAGTTTTCAGTTGCCGCGCAATACTCAGTCGGGTTAGTCAGTCGAGGTCGGTGCGGAAGATGCTAAGACTCGAGATTCGCGAGGAATCGTAGCCGCGCCACTTGGCCGCCGGAACGTCCCGGGCACTCGTGCGTTTGAAGCCGAGGCGGGAGAAGAACCCGGCGACGCGATCTTCACTGGTGCAGGCGAAAACGTATTTGAGGCGCCGCGCGCGCGCTTCCTTGAGGATCTCGCGGACCAGCACCGCGGCGACGCCCTCGCCCTGGAAGCGCGTCAAGGTGTACATCGCGGTAATTTCGCCGGCGCGGTCGCGGCGATAGGGCTCGGTCAACAGCGAGCAGATTCCCGCGAGGTGCTCGTCGCCGATTCGGTAGCCGAAGCATGACGGCAGGATTTGCGCGATCTGATCGGGCGTGCGGGGCAGCAGGTGCCCTTCGGTCTGACCGCGCACGATGAGCGCTTCGACTTCCTCGAAGTCGTCGATCGAGACCGGGCGGACGAAGCCGTATTGCATTTCGGTGAACAGGGTTCCGGCGCCGATGAAGCTGAAGAGTTCTTCGTATACGTCGCCGGGCGCGACCAGGTTGACGGAACCGACGCCGTCTTCGAGCGCGTCGAGGGCAGCGCGCACGATGGCTCTGCGGGCCCGCGAGCGGAGGTTGCGCATGGTGCGGCCGATGCGCCGTTCCTCAACGAACGACAGCCGATTGCCGTCCTTGTCGATCAAGCCGCCGCCCCGATCGAGCATCAGCAGCTTGAAAACGCGCAGTCGGCTGGCGAGCTCGCGCGCGAAGACGGTGAGATCGTCGCTGTCGTCACGGCTCATCGAAGCGACCACGATCGATCCGGCGCGCAGTCGCTCCCAGATCTCGGCGACCGCGGAATCCGGCGGATACGGGCGCGAGCGCAGTCCGTCAGAGGGATTGAAGACCGGCGGCGCATCTCTCGGGGCGAGGCGGCCGAGCCGGCGCATGAGCTTTGGCAGCGCGCTCGGCGATACTATGACGACGCACCGGGTTTGGTTGCGGCGCAACTCGCGGAGCGTGAGCACCAGGGAATCGAAGTCGGAAATGCGCTGGCCGGCCGGAGGAATCAATGCGAACAGTAGGCTCTTGCCGTAGAATTCCTCGAGATAGAAGGTTTTCTCGGTGAAAACCGGGGCGCCGCGCCGCGTGTTCGCGACGAAGTCGCCGAGTCCGATAGCTCCGAAATCGCTCACGGGCAGAGGGCTTGCCGGGCCAGAGTCGAGAGGTTCTTCAATTCGGCTACGCGGGCTGGGACTTGGCCGGCGCTATCGCGCTCGATTCGACGGCGGGGAGACACACGGGCGGCGCCGGACGCGACGCGGCTATTTCGGCGAGCGAGGTATCGGAGAAAACTTCGAGCAACACGCGCTGGCCCTTCTCCCACACGCGATACATCCGGCAGGTCGGCTGCAGAGCGCATGAGCTGCTGCCGTCGGTACACACGTTGAGCGTGATCGGACCCTCGACGGCTTCGATGATATCGCGAAACGTGACAGTGTCGGCTTTGCGTGCGAGCTGGTAGCCGCCGCCGGGTCCGCGGCGCGCGTGGACGAGGCCGCGGCGCATCAGATCGCGAATCACCTTCTCCAGATAGTACTTTGGGATTTGCTCGCGAGTGGCTATTTCGGTGCCGCGCGCCACGCCCGCGGGATGATCGGCGAGATAGATCATCGCGCGCAGCGCGTACTCGATCTTGCGCGGTATCTGCATCAGGCTCATGCGTCTTTCACTTCTTCACTGGTCACGTCGCGAGCGCCGGCGTCGCGCGTATCGCGAGAATCTTCTCGACATACTTGACCAGCATGTCGTTCTCGATGTTGACGGTGTCACCGGGCTGCTTGAAACCGAGCGTCGTCGACCGCAGCGTGTGCGGAATCACTTCGACGGAGAAGTTGCAATCCTTGATTGAAAAGATGGTCAGGCTGATTCCGTCGATCGCGACCGAGCCCTTTTCGACCAGGTAGCGCGCTTGCGCAGGCGCGACCTCGAAGCTGAAGAGCTTTGAATCGCCCTCGGCTTTGATCGACACGACCCGGCCGATGCCGTCGACGTGGCCTGAGACCAGATGGCCGCCGAGCAGCTTGCCGAGCGTGAGGCAGCGCTCGAGATTGACGCGGTGGCCAGGCTTCAGATCGCCAAGGCCGGTGCAGCGCAGGGTTTCCGCCGAGATGTCCATCGCAAAGCGGCCGGGGCTTTTGGAAATCACGGTCAGGCACGCGCCGTTCACGGTGATCGAGTCGCCGATGTTAATTTCGGAAACGGGGAGCGAAGTATGAACCGAAATTACGGCGCCCTGGTCAGTCGGCTTCAGGCTTTCGACGGTGCCGAGATCTTCAATGATACCGGTGAACATCACTTCTCCTGTGGAGCACGGTGCGGCGGGGAGAAATCTCCAGAAAAATCATATCTTTTTGACGGATAGCTGCGCAACTAATGAAGAGGAAGCGGCGGGCCCCTGCTAAGCTGGAGCCCAATGAGCGCGAGGAAAAAAGAAAAACTCAGAGCGCTGCTTTTCGACTTTGGCGGCACGCTCGCGTTCCTCGATTTCGAATTGCTGGCGCGCGAATTTTCGCGCGAAGGGCGCAAGCTCGACGCGCTCGCGCTCGAGCATGCCGAATACGCGGGGCGCGCGGCGATCGACCGACATCTGATGAGCGCGGCGAACAAGCAAGCTAACGATGCGGCGTACGAACTCTTTTTTCGCGGCTGGATGACGGCGGCGGGAATTCCGGAAGAGGAATTTCGCGAATGCGCGGCGAAGTTCGGCGCGATACATCGCGAGGCCTCGCTGTGGCGCGTGGTGCGTCCGGGCACGTTCGAGGCGCTGGAGGCCTTCAAGTCGGCGGGCTACAAGCTCGCGATCGTGTCGAATGCGGAGGGTCAGGTCGAGGCGGACGCGCAACGAATCGGGCTGGCGGGATTTTTCGACGTGATAATCGACTCGCACATCGTCGGCGTTGCGAAGCCCGACCCGCGGATTTTTCAAATCGCGCTCGAGCGCCTCGGCGTCGTTCCCGACGAAGCAAGATTTGCCGGCGACATCTATTCGATCGACGTGGAGGGCGCGCGTGCGGCGGGAATCGAGTCGCGGCTGGTCGATCAGCATCAGCGCTACACCTGGATCGAGCATGAGAAGATTCGGCATATCGGCGAGCTGCATCGGCTCGATTGAGAGTCGCAAGAGGAAGGCTCAAGCTATGGGCGCGATAAGAGATCAATCGGAAAAGATTTTCACGGGGGCGATTACCACCCGCCAGTTCCATCCGCTGCTGCCGACCGGCGAGTACGAGGAAATTGCCGACGGCGTGATGTTCTACCGCTGGTTTGCGAACGTGACGGCGGCCAAAACGCGCGAGGGACTGGTGCTGGTCGACACCGGCGGCTACTTCAACCAGGAGGCGACGGTCAAGCTGATACGGCAGTTCTCGCCGGAGCGGGTGAACACCGCGATTTACACGCACGGGCACGTCGATCACGCATGCGGGATGCCGGCGATTGTCGCCGACGCGCAGAAGAAAAAGGTCGCGCGGCCGCGCGTGGTGGGGCATCGCGCGGTCGCGGCGCGCTTCGATCGCTACAAACGCACGGCCGGCTACAACACGGTAGTCAATACGCGGCAGTTCAACCGGCCGGCGGCGTGGCCGACTGAGTATGTATATCCGGATACTTACTTCGATAATCAGTTGAATGTAGTTGCGGGCGACGACAAGTTTGAATGCCATCATGCGCGCGGCGAGACCGACGACCATTGCTGGGTGTTCATCCCGCAGCGCAAGGTGATCTGCACCGGAGATTTGATCATCTGGGCCGCGCCCAACGCCGGCAATCCGCAGAAGGCGCAGCGCTACGCGCGCGAATGGGCCGAGGCGCTGCGCGTGATGGCGCGGCTGGGCGCCGACGTCCTCGTGCCGGGGCACGGCTACCCGGTGTTCGGCGCGATCCGGGTGCGCCAGGTGCTGAACGACACCGCGAACTATCTGCAGAGCTTGTACGATCAGACCATCGCCATGATGAACGCCGGCGCGCCGCTCGACGAAGTAATCCACACCGTGAAACCGCCGCCAAGTCTTGCCGAGAAGCCGTGGCTGCAGGCTGTGTACGACGAGCCTGAGTTTATCGTGCGCAATATCTGGCGGCTCGAAGGCGGATGGTACGACGGCACGCCCTCGAATCTGAAACCGGCGGCCGACGGCGAGCGCGCGCGCGAGATCGCGGCTCTGGCGGGCGGAGTGGCGCCGGTGATCGCGCGAGCAATCGACAAGCTCGCGGCGGGCGAAGTCGTGCTCGCGTGTCATCTGGCGGATTGGGCGGTCGCGGCCGCGCCGGACGACAAGTCCGCGCATGAGGCGCGGATGAGAATCTATGCGGCGCGCGCGGAGCGCGAGGAATCGACGATGGCGCACGGGATCTTCCGCTCGGCGGTGGTCGAGTCGGCGGCGAAGGCGGGCGTGCCCGCGCCCGAAGACAAGCGCAGCGCGTGACGTCCTGGTAGGGGTTTCAGTTCCTAGCTTGGGCCATCTCGGTGTCCTCGTGAAGGACAACCTGATGAGACATCGCCCCTAACGCTCTGATGATTGCGATACAGGCCGCAGCGACCACGGCGCCCGAAATCATGTCGATCAAATAATGATGCCCCTCAGATGGAATCGATAGCAGCATCAGCCCATTGAGGATCGCGACCGGGATGAACGAGCGCGAAGGCGGCCGATGCACATATACAAAGACAATCGCGATCACGGTATGGAACGACGGTAGCGTGATGATTCCCTTGAGACTGCTGAATGCAATAGTGTGCGCACCGCCAGCCCTCAAACTCATCAGCACCACGATGTCATCGGTCTGACGGCCATAGAAGTACACGTACGGACCGATCGCAGGAAGTACCGCAGAAACAATTGTCGTGACAATCAACCCCAGCATCGCGAGCCATATCATCTCGGCGTTGCGGGCGGTCTGCCCGGTATGGGCAAAGTAGAGAATCGAACCGACGATCTGCGGCAGAAGAGTGTTGTACGCGATGATGAGGGGGAGTTGGATCACGGGGTGCGCCCCTATGAATCGGGACCATGGAAGCCAATGGAAGCCCATCGCCGCGTCGATCGCGACGAATTCGGTGTCGCGCAACGGCATCGCGGGCGTCGCAGCAACATAGGTGAAGATGAAGCCCGCAGCGCAGAAGGCAATCCACAACGCGGCATAGTAGCCTGCGTCCGACAACCTGCGACTACGTCCCGAGTTACCATAGAGAAAACCGATCGCGAGCAGAAGAAGAGGAAAGCAGGCGACCCGCAGCCAGCCGACGAATACCAATCCCGTCCTGTCAGCCCAGATCCCGTCGATGCTCAGGAGCACGAGAGTCAGCATCCAACCCCATCGCAAGTTCCCACGATCTTCGCGGGTCTCGATCTGCACACCCACCCCTCCTGCGGCTTAACAGCCTCCACCCCGAAGGGTGTCCCGTCCAAGCGTACGCGGATACCCTCTGATTTGGAAAGTCCATGCTGTTTACAGACGCGATCCGAATACAGGTCCCGGAGCTAAGTGTTTGAAAGCCGTCGGGGCCTTGGGTAGAGTTGCGGTCCGAAATAGGTGTGTTTGGGGAGTTGGTGAACGCGCATCCTCAGCGATCGGTCTTGAATTGGCTTCGCGACGCGCCGTGGATCACTGCCAACCGCATTTCGATCTACCCCAAGCTTTTTCTCGCAGCGTACGTGCTTACTTACATCCTGTGGGTAAGCGCTATGCATGGGATGGTCGATCGCGAGGGAACCGCGATAGGCGCAGATTTCATCAACAGCTGGGGTGGCTCGCGTCTGGCTCTCTCGGGGCATCCTCAGCAGGTCTTCGATCCCGCGATGATCCACGTGGCGGAACGGGCCGCGGTCGATGGACAAAACGTGAACCTGTGCGTATGGTTTTACCCGCCGACTTTTCTACTGATAGTCCTACCGCTCGCTCTGGTCCCCTACTTATGGGCGCTGGCTGCATGGACGTTGGCGACTCTTGCAGCCTACCTGACGGTGCTGCGAAAAATCGCACCATGGAAGCAGACCATATGGCTCGCACTCGCCTTTCCTGGCGCATGGATCAATTTGATCAATGGCCAGAATGGGTTCCTGAGCGCTGCCCTGCTTGGCGGCGGCCTGCTTTATCTGGAACAGCAGCCGGTACTCGCCGGATTCCTGTTCGGGCTGCTCGTGATCAAGCCGCATCTAGGGATTTTCCTACCCTTGGTTCTCGCAGTCTCGCGGCGATGGCAATGCCTTGTGGCGGCCGCCGTTTCATCGTTGGGCATTATTGCTCTGTCGCTGCTCGCGTTCGGCCCAGAGACATGGCGCATCTTCTTTGAGTCGCTCTGGATTCCCCGCCTGATCGTTCTCGACCAGGGCGAGATCCACTATTACTACCAGCAAAGTGTGTTCGCCGTGGCGCGGTTGTGGGGCCTGTCGTTACGAACCGCATATACAATCCAGGCGCTCATGGCGCTGTCGGCGGCGCTTGTGCTTGTGTGGCTTTGGACGGGTAACTGTTCCTACCGCCTCAAAGCCGCCGCGCTCGTGATTTGTGGCCTGGTCGCGACCCCGTACCTGTTCGACTATGACTTGACTCTGCTCGGAGTTGGAATCGCATGGCTCGCTGTCGAGGGGATCGATCGCGGCTTTCTTCCCTACGAGAAGTCGGCGCTCGCGCTGGCGTGGTTCGCTCCGATTGTCGATCGGACGATTGCGAAACACGCCTTGATACCGCTATCCCCGCTCTTGAACATCGTCCTGCTGGCTTTCATCACGGTTCTCGCTGCCAGATCCAAAAGCGGCAGGATGAGCAAATCGGCGGAATCAGTTCTCACAGCTGCGACTCCGACCTTGGCGACCCATCGATAGACGACAAGACGCGGCGTCTCTTCCCTCTGTCTCAGCCGAACCTCAATAGCAAAGAGCGCGCGAGCACCACAACGGGCGCGGCTACGCGGCGCGGAAATACTGGCCGGGGGTTTTGCCGAACGTCAAGCGAAACGCCGAAATGAATGCACTGATGCTGTCGTAGCCGATGTCGATCGCGACCGTCGTCACCGGCTCGCCGGCAGCCAGCAGGCGCAGCGCGTGACCGAGCCGGAGTTGCTGGCGCCATTTGCCAAAGCCCAGGCCGGTTTCGATCTTGAACAGCCGCTCGATGGTGCGCTTGCTGGCGCCAGCCAGCTTCGACAGCTCGCCGAGCGATCGAGTGTCGGAGGGCTGCTTCTGCAGCATTGCGGCGATTCGCCTGGCGCGTGCGTCGCGCGGCAGCGGGAGATGGACCGCGTCGGATTGCATCACGTGCAGATGATCGAGCAGAACCGAGACGAGGTGCGCATGCCCAGCGATGCGAAGGTTGAGGCTGTCGAGCTCGACGATGCGGAGAATCAGTTCGCGCAGCAGCGGCGATACGCCGATGACGCGCGGTTCGTCGGGCAGCGAGCGGCTGAGCCGCGGCACCAGGTAGAGTGTTCGCAGCGACACTGCCCCCGACATCTCGATCGAGTGGCGCGTGCCGGCGGGGACCCATACGCCGCGATGGATGGGGACGACCCAGGCGCCGTTCGGAGTGCGCACCGTCATGACGCCCTTCGACGCGTAAACCAGCTGATGCCACGGATGCGAATGCGTTTTGATAACGTGGCCGTCAGGAAATTCGGGGACGGTTCCGGTGCGGACCTGGTACTTATGGGGGTCAAAAAACCAGTGGCGCTTTTTCGGCATCGGTTGGCAATCTAGCGCAAGACGGCCATTCGCTCAAAATGGTATAAGTGCCCCTACGTTCGACGCGGAGGAGGATTGCAACATGCTCGGCGATTACGAAGTGATGTCATTTGTTGGGACCACGGACCCGGAACGAGCGAAGGCCTTTTACGGCGGAGTGCTCGGACTAAAACTTGTCGAGGATGCATGGTGGGCTATCATCTACGAAGTGGGCGGGAGGCATCTTCACATCGAGAAGCCGCGAGAGAAGTTCACGCCCGTGCCCTTCACGGCGCTGGGCTGGAAGGTCCCTGATATCGGCGCGATCGTGGAGAAGCTCGCCAAAAAGGGCGTCAAGTTCGAGCGCGTTCCGGAACTGCAACAAGACAGCGCGGGAATCTGGACCACTCCGGACGGATTGGCCAAGGTGTGTTGGTTCAAAGATCCCGATGGCAATCTGCTGTCGATGACTCAGTTCCCGAAGTGAGTGATGCGATGGGTATAGAACTCGACCATATGATTCTCGCCGTGAACGATCGCAAAAAGAGCATCGAGTTTTACGTCGGGATCCTGGGCCTCAAATATGAGGGCGACCGGGAGCCGTTCTCGATACTCCGCGTGACGCCTGAGTTCACCCTGCAAATGGCGGAGTGGGGCACCAAGGGCGGCGAGCACCTGGCGTTCGCGATGTCGCGCGCTGAATTCGATGAGGTCTTCCGCCGAGTCGTCGCCGCGAAGATTGAATACGGCGATGCCTTCGACTCGGTCGGAAATATGCGCGGCCCGGGCGACGAAACAACCGAGTCGATCAACTCGGCCGGCGGCGGCGCGCGCGGACCGGGTAAGAACCTCTACTTCTTCGATCCGAGCCGGCACCTGATCGAAATACGCCACTACGAGATCTGAGCTGTCAGCGACGCGCGTCGGCCTCGCGAACCTCCATCCAGGCGTTGATCAGATCGTCGGCCTCGTCGGGCTCGAGGCGGCCATCTTTCACGGCGGCGAGGATCTCCAGGATCGCGTCGTCGCGGCTCAGTTTCTCGGTTGCACCGGGAGTGAATTTCGCTGACTCCCTCTCCGCGGCCGGCTCTTCAGTCTTCGACTGAGTAGTCGATTGAGTATTCGACTGAGTAGTTGACTGAGTATCGGCGCGGGCCTGATCGTGCGAACGGTTGCGGACGTCGCGCGCGGCTTCGCGAATTTTGTCGCGCATCTCGCGCGCGGCCTGCCGCACCCGCTCGCGCATTTCACTGCGCGCCTCGCGCGAGCCGCCGCGCACGGCCTGCGCGACGAGGTCGCCGATTTCCTTGCCGAGTTTCGCCAGCCGGTCGCCGACCTCTCCGGGCACCGCCTCCTCGATTTCAGAAATCGCACGCTCGACTTCGCGAAGTCCCTCGCTGACGCTGCGCTTCACGTCGCGGGTCATTTCGCGCACGATCCCGCTGGACAGGCCGCCGCTTTCGGCTACGAACTGGCCGGCGGCGTCGAGCACGCTGCGCACGAAGGCGGGAATCTCGCCGCCCAGCTCGTCGGCCAGGTCCTCGAACGGGGCGGAGAACGCGCCGCCGACGCGGGAGCGGTAGCCGCGGCCGGAGAAATCGCGCTCGCGCGCGTCGGCATTTGCGACAATCACGTCGGCGCCGCGCGTCTCGACCGCAATTTTGGTGCGCGCGCCCGCGGCCGGCTCGGCGCCGATGGAACCGTGAACATGATTGCGGCCCACCCACTTAAGCTCGCCGGCGTCGATGCCGTAAGTGCGGATTCGGCCCCATCCGGCGGAAGCGTCGAGCTCCAGCGAGGCGTTGGGGTCCACCTCGACGCTGACGCGTCCGCGGCTTCTGACGATCCAGGTTTTGTCGAGCGGAAAGGGGCCGGCGAGATCGACCGCGCCGCCCACCTCTTCGAGGTTGAGCGCGCCGCCGACGCGGCTGACGCGCGCGCTGCCGCCGACAAAACCGACGGCGACCTCGCCGGCGACACCGTCGGCCGCGAGCTTGCCGCCGATTTTGCCGATCTGGACGCCGCCCGACAGATTCGAGGCGCGCACCCTGCCGCCAACGACGCCGGCTTCGACGTGGGCGGCGTCTTCGATTTCGAGGCGTCCGCCGATGACGCGGGCGATGAACGGCCCGTGCAGGCCGACCACGCGCGCGCCGCCGGCGATTTTTTCAATCGCCACTTCGCCAGCGATTGCGTTGCACTCGAATTCACCGGCGACGTGGCTGAAGGTGATAGCGCCGGCGGATTCGACCGACAGCGCGCCGCGGACTTTGAGGCCTTCGACCGCGCCGGCTTGCTTGATAGTGACGTTGCCGCCGACGGTGTCGCGCATCGAGATGGCGCCGACGCGGCGGGCGTGGAGATTGCCGCGAACCCGCGTGACCGCGAACGGCGTCGCGAGATCGGAGAGGTCGAGGTTGCCGGCGAGATCCTCGACTTCGACGGTGACGCCGGCGGGGACCGCGATGGTGGCGTTGTCGCGCAGCGTCACCTCGGCGACGCCCGCGCTGGTGGAGACCCTGGGCGCGACGCCCGAATCGATCTCAACGGCGGGACGATCGGCGCCGATGATTTTCAGATTTCCGGCTGCGCGCAGGACGCGGACTGATTCAACTCCTTCGAGCGTCGAAATGGCCATTGCGGATTTCCTCCGTAGATCTTTTCAGTTGCTTAGGCGTCTTTGGTGCGGGGATCGTTAAGCGCAGCGAGCGCTTCGTCGGGGGTCAGTTTGCCGTCCTTCAGATCGGCCAGCACCGCGCGGCGCCGCAGGCCGCCGTCGCCGGGCGCCGAGGCCTCGGGCGCAGACTTGGCGGAGTAGCCGAGCGCATTGATCACTTCGTCCAGGCGCGCGCGCACGGTCGGGTAGGAGACTCCGAGTTCGCGCTCGACCTCGCGGATAACGCCGCGGTTCTTGATGAAGACCTCGACGAAGTCGAGTTGGGCGCCGGTCAGCTTGAGGAGGGCGGGCGGCGCGAAGTCGCCGTCGATGGAGATTGCGCAATCGGGGCATCGCAGGCGAGCGACAGTCAGGTTTCCGTCGCATGATGGGCATTTGAGAATTATCGGTCTCATTTGGCGTAATTTTGAATTCAAATATTAACTTTGTCAAGGCAGACCTTAGGGATATTAAGAATGTAGTTGGTTGTCAGCGATGTCTGTGACGATTTATCGAAAACAACCCAAAAAGAGCAGCTTCTACCATTACTTGTGGTTCTGAAAAAGCTCCACTACCAACGGTAGTTTCGTTCCGTCAAAAATGCTTGCGCGCGAAGCAAGGAGCCGCCGAGTTCGGGCGAGCCGGGTGTTTGGGATATGGCGACGATTGTCCATACCGTATGGGTATCACAGACAATCCGCTTTGGTCAGGCTGAACAGTTCATCCCCAAGCCCGAACTTCGAAGCCGTTGCTGAAAGTCAGACGGTCGGTGCCGGGTGTTGCTGGCTCAGGCAATGGACCGAGCCCAGGCCCCAGACCAGGTCGGTCGAGGGAACGCTGACGACGCGGCGACCGGGGAAGAGTCGGGCGAGTGTCGCGGCGGCGCGGGCGTCGGTGGGTGCGTCGAAGGTCGGCATCAGGACTGCGCCGTTGGCGATGTAGAAGTTCGCGTACGAGGCGGGCAGGCGGGTGCCGTCGTAGATTACGGCGGGGGGCATCGGGAGCGTTTCGATGTTGAAGGGGCGGCCGTCCTGGTCGCGGGCCGCGCGCAGGCGGTCGAGGTTGTCGCGGAGCACGGAGTAGTTCACGTCGGCGGGGTTGTCCTCGAGGACGGTGACGATCGTGTCCGGGGCCACGAAGCGCGCGAGGTCGTCGATGTGGCCGTCGGTGTCGTCGCCGGCGATTCCGTCGCCGAGCCACAGCACGTTGTCCACGCCGAGCCAGGTGCGCAGGTAATCCTCGATGTCGGTGCGGCTGAGCGCGGGATTGCGATTGGGGTTGAGCAGGCATGATTCGGTGGTGAGGATGGAGCCGGCGCCGTTGACGTCGATCGAGCCGCCCTCGAGCACGATGCCAGGTTCGATCACGTCGAAGCCGTAGCGGAGCCCGAGTTTTTGCGGGACGACGTCGTCGCGGTCGAATGCGCCGTACTTTTCGCCCCACGAGTTGAAGCGCCAGTCGAGCGCGATCTGACTTGGCCCGGTGGGCGCTGCGGTTGCGCGGCGGCTCAAGAAAATCGGGCCGTAGTCGCGCGCCCATGCGTCGTTGGTGGGAAGATGAAATACATCGATCGAGAGGAGCGGGCCGGGCGCTTCCTTTTCGGTGCGGCGGGCGGCGTCGCGAATCATCGCGCGCACCTCCTCGATTTGCGTTTCAGTTTCGTTTTCGCTGGTGACCATCAGGCGGACGGGCTCGAAGCGCGCAATCTTCGCGACCATCTCCGCATAGATCGGCGGGATGACCTCGAACTTGCCGGGCCAGGTGTCGAGATTGTGCGGCCACGCCAGGTAACACGCGAGATGCGGCGCCCACTCGGGCGGCATCCGGTAGCCCGCGAGCAAGCGGCGATGCTCAGGTGAAAGAGCAGTCACGGCTACGAGCGATAGCGGCTCGTCAGATCGGCGTAGGCGTCGATGCGGCGATCGCGCAGGAAGGGCCAGTTGCGGCGGACCTCCTCGATCCTGGCCAGGTCGCATTCGGCGAGCAGCGTTTCCTCGGCGGTGGCGCTGGCGCGCGCCATTACCTCGCCGAACGGATCGGCGACGAACGAATCGCCCCAGAACTCGAGCTCGCCCTCGACGCCGACGCGATTGACGGCCGCGACGAAAACGCCGTTGGCGATGGCGTGGCTGCGCTGGATCGTCTCCCAGGCGTTTTGCTGCTTGGGGCGGACTTTTTCCGGCTCGCCATGCCACCATCCGATGGCGGTGGGATAGAACAGGATCTGCGCGCCGGCCATCGCGGTGAGCCGGGCGGCTTCGGGGAACCATTGATCCCAGCATACGAGTGCGCCGATGGATCCGCGCGAGGTGGGATGCGCGACGAAGTCGAGATCGCCGGGGGTGAAGTAAAATTTTTCGTAGTAGCGGGGATCGTCGGGGATGTGCATCTTGCGGTAGCGGCCGACGATTTTGCCGGCCTCGTCGATGACGGCGGCGGTGTTGTGATAGACGCCGGCCGCGCGGCGCTCGAAGATCGACGCGACGACAATTATTTTCCGCGCCTTGGCCACGGCGCCAAGCGCTTCGGTGGTCGGGCCGGGAATCGGCTCGGCGAGGTCGAAAAATTTGGGGTCCTCGACCTGACACGGGTAGTGCGAGCCGAACAGCTCCTGGGTGCAGACGATTTGCGCGCCGCGGCGGGCGGCCTCCTCGATTTTGGCGATAGCCTTGTCGAGATTGAGGCGCGGCTCGGGCGCACAGCTCATCTGGATGAGGCCGATGGCTACCTTGTCAGCGGGGGATGCCATGACAATTGTGATAGCAACCGCGCGCGTCGCACGCCATCAGGCAAGACAATCGAGTTACAGCGGGCACGAAACATTTTTGTTGGCGGCGGTTGCATGAGCGGCGCTGTGATATTGTAATAGGGCGCGCAAAGGAACGCGCGCTGGAGCAAGTTTTCGGGACTGCCCGCCGCCGATAGCCGGGTCCTGCGCAAGGGAAGGCCGCGAACCCCGCCAGGTCCGGAAGGAAGCAACGGTACCGGCTGCCACCCTGTGCCGCAGGGGTGCCTGGCTATCATTCGACGGGCAGTCCCGAGCGAAAACGATCTCGCGATGGCCGAATCCCAAACTCCACATCTGGTACTCGCGCGCAAATGGCGGCCGGAGCGCTTCTCGGAGCTGGTCGGCCAGGAGCACGTGACGCGCACGCTCGGCGAAGCGCTGAAGCGGGGCCGAATCGCGCACGCGTTTCTGTTTACCGGGATTCGCGGGGTCGGCAAGACGACGGCGGCGCGGATTCTCGCGCGATGCCTCAACTGCGAGCACGGTCCGACCGCCGAGCCGTGTGGCGAATGCGCGGCGTGCGTCGAGATTCGTGCAGGCAGCTCGCTCGACGTGAATGAAATCGACGGCGCCACCTACCGCAAGATCGAGGACGCGCGCGCGATCATCGAAAATTTGAGCTACCGGCCGGCGCGCGACCGCTTCAAGATTTACATTATCGACGAGGCGCATCAGCTCACCGATTCGGCCTTCAACGCGCTGCTGAAGACGCTGGAAGAGCCGCCGCCGCACGTCAAGTTTATCCTCGCGACGACCGAGCCGCAGAAGATGCCCGAGACTATTCTGTCGCGGCTGCAGCGCTACGACTTTCGGCGCATCCCGTACCTGACGATCCTCGAACGGCTGAAGGATCTCGCGCGGCGCGAAGGGGTCGAGGTCGAGGAGGGTGCGATCCGACTGCTCGCGCGCGAGGCCGGCGGCAGCATGCGCGACGCGGAGCGGATGCTCGAGACAGCAATCGCGACGGCGTCGGGCAAGGTGACGGAGGCCGAGGTAGCGTCGTCGCTGGGCGTCGCGAGCCGCACTACCGTTCTGAAGTTGGCCGCCGCGATTTTGGAAAAGAACGCGGCTGGAGCGCTCGCGCACGTGCGCGAGCTTAAAAGCCGCGGCGCAAACCTCGAGTCGCTCGGGCGCGATTTGCTCGAGACGCTGAGAAATCTCGCGGTCGCGAAACTTCCTGCGCGCGACGCGGACAGCCCGCTCGACGATATTCCCGATCATGAAGTGGCGGAGCTCAAGCGGCTGGCCGCCGGCGCGAGCTCACGCGACATCATGCGGCTGTTTCGCCTGATGGCCGATTCGCAGGAACAGATCCTTCGCTCGCCCTACCCCGACCTGCTGCTCGAGATGGCGGTGGTGCGGATGGCGTCGCTGGCTGCGGTGATCGACGCCGACGAACTGCTGCGAGCGATCGGCTCGGCGGCGCCGCCGGCGTCGGGGAGTCCGCCCGCGTCGGGCGGCGGCGGTTCTAGCGGCCGCGGCGCGGCGAAGCCGGAGGCTGCGGCGAACCCGCAATCCAGCGGCGCGCGGCGGCTGCGCGTCGAGGGCGAGGTCAAGGCCGACGCGCCGCTGCGCGACGAGATTCAGGACGACAGCCCGCGCGAACTTCCCGAGCTGCGCGATTTCATTCGGGGCCGGCGGGCCGCGCTGGCCGGTTTCATGGAGCAGGGGGCGGGACTCGCGATCGACGGCGACCTGCTGATGGTTACGCCGCGAAACGACATTTACGTACGCTACCTGAACGACAACAAGACGGTGATTGCGGAGCTCGCCAGCGAGCATCTTGGGCGCGCGATTCGAGTCGAGCTGTCGGCCAACGGGGCGGCACGGCTCGGCGCCGGCCGCACTACGATGCCGCTCGCGAGCGAAGGCTTGACGCGCGAGTTGCCGTCGTCTGCGGCGGCAAGCATAGCCAATCAAGTTGCTGCCGCGGAGAACGGGCAAAGGCAGACCGCGCCGTCGAAGCCGGTTGAATCAATCAGAGAAAGTGCGCCGACATCGCCGGCGATCGATACCGCGCGACGCGCCGCGACGCCCGAGGAACGGCAGGCGGTGCTGGCGGATCCCGCGGTGCGAAGAGTGTTCGACACGCTCGACGCGCGGCTGGTGGAATTAAGGATACCGAATCCAGCGCCAGCTTCGGCGAAGGAATCAAAGTAGTACGTTGCCGCAGGCAGCTCGCGGCCAGGAGCAATCAGAGTGGCAGAAATAGATTTGTCGGCATTGATGCGGCAGGCGCAGGAGCTGCAGACGCGCATGAAGGAGATGCAGGAAACCGCGTCGTCGAAAACCGTCGAGGCGCAATCGGGCGGCGGGATGGTGCGCGTGGTCGTGGACGGATCGCTGCGCCTGCGCAAAATAGAAATCGACGCCGCAATCGTCGCGGCCAACGACAAGTCGATGCTCGAAGACCTGATCCTGGTGGCCGTCAACGACGGGATGGCGCGCGCGCAGAAGATGCTCGCCGACGAGATGGGCAAGCTTGGTCCGCTGAGCGGGCTGCAAGTTCCGGGCTTCGGCAACGACGGCTTCGGCAACGACTGACGGAGCGCGCTTCGATGGCGGAAAACCTGAAGCGCCAGGACGGGCTGCCGCCCGCGATGACGCGGCTGGTCAAAGAACTGTCGCGACTGCCGGGAATCGGCGAGAAGACCGCGTCGCGGCTGGCATTCAACCTGCTCAATCGTCCGCGCGACCAGGTGATTGCGCTGGCGGAGGCGCTGCTCGAAATGAAAGAGCGCGTCGGCCTGTGCTCGGGATGCTTTGGGCTGTCGGACCATCCGCGCTGTCAGATTTGCGACGACGAGGCGCGCGAGCGGGAAGTGATTTGCGTCGTGGAAGGGCCGGCGGACCTGATGGCGATCGAGCGTGCGCGCAGTTTCGGCGGCGTCTATCACGTGCTCAACGGCGCGCTCGCGCCGCTGGACGGCATCGGCCCCGACGACATCAAGATGAAGGAACTGATTGCGCGCGTGAGTCCTCCCGCGGTCGTGCGCGAGGTGATAATCGCGACCAACGCGACCGTCGAGGGCGAGGCGACCGCGCTGTACATCGCGCGCGCACTGAAACCGCTCGGCGTGAGAACGACGCGGCTGGCGCGCGGACTGCCGGCGGGAGGCGACCTGGAATACAGCGACTCTGCCACGCTGACCAGCGCGCTCAGCGGACGCCGCGAACTCTAGCTCACTGTGCCAACAATCTTCGGCCACCTCATCGGGTCAACAACCGCGGCGCGGGTGCGACGGCATTTGTGGATCGGAGCGCGCGCGGCAACCCTGGCGGTCGCGGTGTCGGCGTGCGGTCCGTCGACGCCGATGACGCCCGCGCAGCAGGGGCGAATCGTCTATATGACGAACTGCGTGGTTTGCCATAACCCGAATCCCAACCTGCCCGGCAGCCAGGGACCGCCGATCGCCGGTTCGCCGCGCGAGTTGGTTTACGATCGCGTGATGTTTCTCAAGTATCCGCCCGGGTACAAGCCCAAGCGCACCACTCATGCGATGCGTGCGCTGCCGCAGTTGGCGAATCGGATCGACGACTTGACGGCGTTTCTGGCGGAGGCGGCGAAGAAGAACTGACTATCTGTCATCCTGACCGTAGCGAGCAACGCGAGCGCGGAGAAGGATCTCGGACAGCTTCGCGCTAGCGAAGCCGGTACCGGTTCCGCGTTGCTGCATCCAAATGAATGCGCCCGCTTGCGCGCGAACGCAGCGGCAGAGGACCGCTTTGCGATTTCAAAACCGGAACCGGCGGCGCTTAAGCCCCGCTGTCCGAGATCCTTCCACTGCGCTCGCGTTGCTCGCTACGGTCAGGATGACGAAAAAAGCGGAGCCGCCGATGCGCGATGTGCGCGTTGGCGGCTCCGTGGTACTTACGGCAAGTCGAATCGCGGTCAGCGCAGCGTCAAAAAAATCACGACCACCAGAACGGCCCACAGTATGGTGCCGGCGGTAATTGTTCCGCTGATAGTGTCGAGCGGCTTCTTGGTCGCGCCCTGGGTGCCGATGAGAGCGTTGGCCTCGACGACAAAAATTACGATCAGTGAAATTACCAGCCAGGCGGTAATGCCGCCGGGAGTCGTCTCGTTGAACATGGTGTAGTGACTCGCGGCGCCCATGAAGAACAGCATCGGGATCGAAAAAAGCGTGTTGGTGCGCGACGCCAATGCGGCGCGGCGTCCGGCGGGGGCAGCGGCGGGATTGGCGGGCGCTCCGCCGGCCATCGCAACTGCGTTGCCGATGACGATTTTCTGATTGGGCCAGATGACGAACCAGACGTTGGCCCACATGACGAGGCCCATCAGGCCGCCGGTGAAAATCGCGACAGTCCACGGCGTCATCGCGTAGTCGAGGCGCATCCCCCACCACATCAGCAGATAGAGCAGGCCGAAGATCACCGTTCCCATTGCGCCCCATCGAAACCACCAGAGCGCGCGCGGAACCAGCTTCTGAATCGCGCCGCTGCGGACGGCAGGCTCGGTTTCGCCGAAGAACGGGGTCTGCACCAGATTGAAATAATAGAGCAGGCCTATCCACGTGATGCCGAAAAGGAAGTGCAGCCATCTGAGTAGCATGAAGACTAAATCTTCCATTGGATCCTCCTCCTTCGAGTTTCCGCCGCCCAAAACCTGCTTCGCAGTCTCTTTTTCACAGCACTAATGCTTTTGCAACACTTCGAGAATTTTTTAACCTGTTCTGGATTTTCAGTCCGGCGTAGAATTCGATCACAGACCCGAATCTCGAGACCTGCATTCATCAAAAGGACGGTATCGCAATATGGCATTCAAACTTCCCGAACTACCGTACAGCATGGACGCGTTGAAGCCGCACATCTCGGCGGAAACGCTCGAGTACCATCACGGCAAGCATCACAAGGCCTACGTCGACAAGCTCAACGAGTTGGTCAAAGGCACCAAATTCGAGAGCGCGCCGCTCGAAGAGATTCTGAAGACGGCGGAACCGGGGCCGCTGTTCAACAACGCCGAGCAGCATTGGAATCATTCGTTCTACTGGAAATCGATGGGGCCGAAGAAGGGCGGCGAGCCCAGAGGGCCGGTCGCGGATGCGATCAAGAAAGCCTTTGGCGATTTCGCCGCGTTCAAGAAAAAATTCAGCGAGATTGCCGCCGGCCATTTCGGCAGCGGATGGGCGTGGCTGGTGCGCGCGAAGGACGGCTCGATTCAAGTCCTCGCAACGCATGACGCGGGATGCCCTGTCCGCGAGGGTCAGACCCCGATAATCACCTGCGACGTTTGGGAGCATGCGTACTACATTGATTATCGCAACGCGCGCCCGAAGTACGTCGAGGCGTGGTGGAACCTGGTCAACTGGGATTTCGCGAACGAAAATCTGAAATAGGCTGAACGGACAAGTTCGATTCCTCAGAGACGCCGGGAAATTCCCGGCGTTTCCATTTTGCGTGCGCGCTATGCGCGATCGCGCCGGCGCATTAGAATCACGCGTCATGGAATCCACGAAAGCCAGACTCGAGAAGATCGCGCCCGGTATCCACGCATGGATGCAGCCGACAACGGGATGGAGCCGCAACAATGCGGGCCTGGTCGCGGGCGACGAATCCGCGCTGATCGTCGATACGCTGTTCGATCTGCCGCTCACGCGCACGATGCTCGAGGCGATGCGCGCGGCGTGCCCGCTGCCGGTGCGCTTTCTCGTCAACACTCATTCCAATGCGGATCACGTGCACGGCAATCAACTGGTCGAAGGCGCGGAGATAATCGCGCATCGCAACTGCAGGGAGGAGATGCGCCGCGCGGGCGATCCGGCCGGCTTCGAGCGGATGGTGCGCGACGGAATTCCGGGACGCGACCTGGCGTACGTGCGCGAGGCGTTCGGGGAGTTCGACTTTCGCGGCATCAAGAGCTGTCTCCCGAGCGTGACATTCGACGATCGGATGACGGTGCACCTGGGAAGTCGCGCGGTCGAGCTGATGCATTTCGGGCCGGCGCACACGATGGGCGATGTCGCCGCGTATGTGCCTGACGCGCGGGTGCTGTTTGCCGGCGACCTGCTCTTCTATACCGACACTCCGGTCGTGTGGCAGGGCTCGCTTACAGGATGGATGGGCGCGCTCGACAAAATGGCGGCCATGGAGCCGGCGGTGGTCGTGCCGGGGCACGGGCCGCTGTGCGGCAAGGAAGGGTTGCTCGAGTTGCTCGAATACTTCGCGCTCGTGCGCGAGCAGTCGGCGCGTCATTTCAAGGCGGGCGTCGACGCAGATGAAGCGGCGCGGCGAATCGAGCTTGGCCGCTTCATGAGATGGACGCTGCCGGAGCGTTTGATAGCGATCGTGGATAAGTGCTACCGCGATCTCAACGCACAGCCCGACGACGCGGCGATCGATGCGCTCGGCATGCTGGCGCGGATGGGCAAGCTGCGAGACTACTGGCGCGAAGGGGGGATGAGCCGCAATGCAAATCCTTGAAACTCGAATCGCGATAATCACCGGCGGAACCGGCGCGCTGGGCCGCGCGGTGGTCGAGAATTTCCTGATTGCGGGCGCGAAGGCCGCGGTTCCGTACGTGGTGGACGCGGAGGTGCCTTTGCTGGAAAAGCAACTCGGCAGCCGGTTCCCTGCGTCGGAGATTTTTCTGAAGAAGGCGGATGTCAGCGACGAGGCGCAGACCGCGAAGTTCGTGGCGGATGTCGCGTCGAAGTGGGGCAAGATCGATATCCTGGTGAACCTCGTCGGCGGCTTCTGGGGCGGCAAGCCGATCGCGGAAACCACGCTGGCCGAGTGGCAGGCGATGTTCGACATCAACGTGAAGCCGACGTTCATTTGCTGCCGCGCGGTGGTGCCGATAATGCAACGCAATCAATGGGGGCGCATCGTGTCGGTCGCGTCGCGCAGCGGCTTGCAGGGGGCAGGCGACTACGCAGCGTACGCCGTAGCCAAGGGCGCGATCGCAACTTTTACCGCGTCGCTCGCACAGGAAGTGATTGGAGACGGCGTGATGGTCAACGCAATCGCGCCGAGCACGATCGACACAGAAGCGAACCGGGCCGCAATGCCCAAGGCAAAGCACGAGAATTGGGTCAAGCCGGACGATATCGCGAGGACGATCGCGTATCTGTGCTCGGACGATTGTCGCGTCACGTCAGGCGCGGTCGTTCCGGTTTACGGCCGGGCTTGAGAGAGATGGCCGCAGGTTAACTCTGTGCGGCGGCGTGTGAACCGACAGAACGGAGCTGCGAGCGGTGCGGCAACGCGAGCCGATCGGCGATCACGCGGTAGACGTCGGCGTTGAGTCCCATCCCAACGTGACTGCCCATCACCTCGACGTTCTCCACCGTCGGCGCGCCGCTCAAATCGACACAGCTCTCCCAGTGGACGACGCCGTCGGTGCGCGAGTACACGTGCGTGGTCGGAACGTCGGCGGGCGACTCGTCGCTCAGAATCAGTCCGCACTTGCACGATTCGCTTAGGCACCCGTCGGCCTTGCCGCGGAGCGCGGCGACTGACTTGGCAACGGCCTCGACGGCAAGGTTGGCGTGGCGGCGGGGCTGCCTGATTGGCGAGCCGAGCGTGATCACCCGCTCGACCACTTCAGGATGCTCGCGCGCAATCTCGCGCGCGTAAACGCCGCCGAGACTCTGGCCGATCACGACGATCGGCTGATTGAATTTTTCATAAGCGAGAGCAAGCCGCGCGCACACTTTGCGCATCGTCTCGCGCGGACACTCGGAGTTCGACACGATACCGGCATAAACCGCGCGATGGCCGAGCCAGCGGGAAAAGTTCGCCAGCGGCGCAAGCGTCATGTCGCCCGCCATGAAACCTGGAATGAGCAAGACGACTTTGCTGTTGTGCGGACGCACGTGCGGCCACGGATGCGCCAGCGCGCCGAGCCAGTAGATGCTTGCCTCGAGCGGAACGCGGAACTCGCCCAATGCGTCGAGCATCGAGGGTCGTTTGGGTTGTAATTTATTTCGCGAAGAAATTTGCGCGATACTTGGAGTCATAGGTCTCCTTGGTCGGCAGTTCGCGCGGGCAACGTCGTAACCCCAAGGCGCATGCAGGGCGATACCGAAACCTCGTCATCACCGTTCATCCTCTAGATCGAACATAATCATTCTTTAACGAGCTGTTCAAGCATTTCTAATGCAGCCTCTGATGATTTCGTAGGCATCGGCGCCGTACGGCACCGGACGACCTGCGTGCTGATACAGCAACTGTCCGCGTAAGAGCAAGGGGACGTAAAGAAGCTCGAGGGAACTCTGTTTTATTTTTTGGCAGCTGCAACTCGCGGTCTCATCATCGGTTGACAGAATGTGCTGTGATTTTAATCAAGGAACCTGGTCAAGATTTCAGAAAGAGATTGAAAATCTAATCCTGCTCCTGGGGTGAAATACGATGTCCTTGGCGCTCGCGGGTTTGCTAACCTAGGCGACTCATATCCCGGTCTTTTGCGAGGTACAAAATGGAATTCGGAATTCAGCTCGGCAATTTGGAACCCGCCCAGCATCGAGCGCACGCGCAAACCGCAGAGGCGCTCGGCTACGACCTGATCGTTTTTCCCGACCATCTGGTGAATGAAGGTCCGGATCGGCAAATGGATCCGAAGTCGAAGGCCTACGATCATATCGTGATGGCCGCGGCCGTGATCGAAGCGACGAAAAAGATTCGCGTCGGCCATCTCGTGCTATGCAATCTGTTTCGCCATCCCGCGATCACCGCGCAGAGCCTGATGACGCTGGACCGGCTGAGCGGCGGCCGGCTGGTGGCGGGACTGGGGACGGGATGGACCGAGACGGAATTCAAGATGAGCGGGATTCCGTTCCCGCCGATCACTGAGCGGCTGCGGATGCTCGATGAAGCGATGACCTGCATCCTGTCGCTGTGGGCGAACGAGCGTACGACCTTCGACGGTGAGTTCTACCATTTCAAAGACGCGATCCTGTGGCCGAAGCCTGTCCAGCAGCCGCATCCGCCGATAATCGTCGGCGGCGGAGGCAAAGGCCTGCTGCGGCTGGCGGCAAAGTACGCGGACTACGTCAACATCAGTCCGGATGCAGGCAAGCGCGGTTATATCTCGATGGAGGTCGCAAGGCGCATGACCGACGATTCGTTCCGCGAGAAGGTGAGCTTCGTCCGCGAGGAAGCCAAGCGGCTGGGCCGCAAACCGGACGCAGTCCGCATCAGCAACTTCATTTTCATGACGGTTATTTCAGACTCCCGCGAAGCCACCCGCAAGACTGCCGAGATGATGGCGCCGATGTTCAGTCAGACCGCGGACGCGATATTGGCTTCGCCAATGATGCTTATCGGGACGCCGGAGGAATGCATCGCCGAGTTGAAGCGGCGCGCCAAGGATTGGGGTACTTCGCAGATTATCTTTACCGGCGAGGTCGGGCAGAACGAAAAGCTGATGCGCGATCTGCGCGAGAAGGTCCTCGCGCACGTCTGAGCGATCGCGAAGGAGGCGCCGTGGACTGATGGTCCACGAGCATCCCAAGCAAAACGCCTGCCTAGATGCTGTAGTTGATTGCGTGCTTGCGTTTTTCGGACAGCGCCTGCAGCGTCACTCCGCGCAGGATACCGTTGACGGAATCGCGGACCTCGCGCCACACGTCGCGCATCGCGCACGGCTGGTCGCGCGGGCATGTCGACGAGCTCTCTTCGAGGCATTCGACCGGGGTGTAGTCGCCCTCGATTATTTCCACGACCTCCGCCATCGTGATTCGCCCCGGCGGCCGGGCCAGCATGTACCCGCCGCTGGGCCCCTTCTGACTGGCGACCAGACCGCCGCGCTTGAGCTCGATTAGGAGCCGGCGCAGGTAGTTCTCGGGTATATCCTGGGTGGCGGCTATCTCCTCGACTCGCACCGGCAAAGTGGTAGGATAGCGCTCCGCCAGCAGCAGAAGCGCTTTCAAGGAGTAGTCAACGCCGACGCCGAATTTCATTCTTTTCAGTGAACTTCCGACCTGAAGTTTAGCATAATCCGGCAATAACTGGAATAGGCAACCGGCTTAGTCATCTACTTAATTGACTAAGTGACTCACCTAAGTTATCTTTTACCTTCGCAGGAGATTCAATCGGTGCCGAAGAGGGTCGCGCAATCGTGGGAAATGGTGCTGAAGCGCAATTCAGTCGAGCGCCTCAAGCACGAGCTGTTTCCCACCGAGCTGGCGGGTCAATGGGACCGGCTGGCGCAGACCTCGTACGAGAAACTTCCCGAGGAAGACATCGTGCGGCTCCAATGGTTCGGCATGTACCACGACAAGCCGAAGATCGGCACCTTCATGATGCGGATAAAAATCCCCAGCGGCATCTTGAGCGCCGACGGGCTGCGCGTAATCGGTGAGATATCCGAGATTTACGGGCGCGACCAGGGCGAGCTAACCACGCGCCAGAATTTCCAGCTTCACTACATCACGCTCGACAAGTTCCCCGAGATCCTCGAGAAGCTCAAGAGCGTTGGGCTCACGACGATGGGCGGATGCGGCGATGTGGTGCGCAACATCACGGGATGCCCTGTCGCGGGCGTGGACCCGGACGAAGTCTTCGACGTTACGCCGCTGGTCGCCGAAGCCGCGGGATTCTTTTTCGGCAATCGCGAGTATTCGGACCTGCCGCGCAAGCACAAGATCTCGATCGCCGCATGCCAGCATCAGTGCAACGCGCCCGAGATAAACTGCGTCGCGCTGGTCGGGATGGTGAAGGACGGGCGCAAGGGCTTTGCGGTACGTGTCGGAGGCGGACAGTCGTCGACGCCGCGCCTCTCGCGGCATCTGGGCGTGTTCATCATACGCGAGCAGGCGATGCCGGTGATGCGCGCGATTATCGACGTGTGGCAGGGCAGCACCGAGTACCGGATGTCGCGGGTCAAGGCGCGGCTCAAGTTCATGATCGACGATTACGGGACGGAGGAATTTCGCCGGCTGGTCGAAGCGCGGCTGGGCTTCGCGCTCGAAGATCTCGCCGAGATGCCGCTGCCTGAGACCGAGAGCGATCACATGGGCATCCGCGCGCAGAAACAGCCCGGGCTCAACTATGTCGGCTTCCCGGTTTACCTGGGGCTGATGAGCGGGCGGCAGATGCGCGAGCTTGCGGCGCTGACGTCGTCGTTCGGCGGCGACATTCGCCTCACGCGGCGCCAGAATTTCATCATTACCGGCATCCCGACCGGCCAGCTCGACGACGTGATCGCGCGAGTTGGCGCGATCGGTTTCCCGCTGGATGCGAACGGCCTCTACGCGTCGTCGATCGGATGCATCGGCGACCCGCATTGCAACTACGCCGTGACGCCGACCAAGACCAAGCTCGCGACCATCATCGAGCGGCTGGTGAATCAGTTCGGCGAGCAAGTCGGCGGCCTCAAGCTGAATCTCGACGGATGTCCGCACGCGTGCGCGCAGCACTGGACCGGCGACATCGGGTTGCAGGGCACCACCAGCCGCGGACCGGCGGGCGAGCCGCTCGAGGCGTTCGACATTATTCTGCGCGGGGGGCTGGGCAAGGACGCGGCTATAGGCAAGCCGATTATACGGCGGGTGCCATCCGCGCTGGTCGAGGATTATGTGTCGCGCCTGTTCGGGACTTATCTCGAACGACGCGACCCCAACGAGACCTTCACGCACTTTTGCGTGCGCACCGCCGACGCCGAGCTGATTTCGATCGCAAGTGGAGACGCAACCGGCGCCGACGCCGCCGCCTGAACCGGGTATCGCGCCCCAAGGATTTCGCATGGCCGCAGAACCGCAATTTAACGAAGAGCTCGAAAAGGCCGAACTGACTATCGTCATGGACGAACTCGAGGCGGGTGAAGCCGCCGTAGAGCTCGACGACAAGGAGCCGCAGGAGGTCCTGGCGTGGGCGATCGACAAGTTCGGCAAGGAGCTGGCGATTTGTTGCAGCTTCCAGGCCGATGGCTGCGCGCTGATCGACATGGCGCACAAGATCGATCCGCGCATCCGCGTGTTTACGATCGATACGGGCCGGATGCCGCAGGAGACCTACGACGTTATCGACAAGTATCGCCAGCGCTATGGAATCAAGGTTGAAGTCTTCATGCCCGACACGGCCGTCGTGCAGCAGATGGTTACCAGGCACGGCAACAATCTTTTCTACAACGACGTCAACCTGCGCCTGCTTTGCTGCCAGGTGCGCAAGGTGCTGCCGCTGCGCCGCGCGTTGATGAACTACAGCGCGTGGGTGACGGGACTGCGCCGCGACCAGTGGGCGACGCGCTCGAACATCCGCAAAATCGAAATCGATCACGACCACGGCGGCATCGTGAAGCTCGCGCCTTTGGCCGACTGGACCGACGACGAGGTATGGAGTTACATCCGCTCCAACGACGTGCCTTACAACGAGCTGTACGACAAGGGCTACAAGTCCATCGGATGCGCGCCATGCACGCGCGCCGTGGGCGAGGGCCAGGACGCTCGCGCGGGCAGGTGGTGGTGGGAGACGGGCGCGCCGAAGGAATGCGGCATGCATTGCGCTATCGAGACGGGCGGCTTCGAGCATGAGCTGGCGTCGCTGCTCGGCCAGAACGACGGCGGAACCAAGTCTTAGACGATGGCGAGCGACGACCAGCCCAAGGCGGGCGAATCGATAACGCTCGACAGTCTCCAGCGCGACATACTTATTCCGCAAATCCAGGCGTTCCTCGACGCGACGACCGAGCCGCAAGCGCGCGAAGTATACATCGCGCTCAAATCAGCGATTGAGTCGCTGGAAGTTCCGGCAGACCTACAGCTAAGACTAGGCGCGATCGTCGAGGTAGCACTCACCAGCGGGCGGATAAGGCGCCTATTCGGACCCGGCGCCGAGCTATCGCTAAACGCCCTGTTCATGAAGACCCCGCGCGGCCGCGAAGTAGCCCAGTCGCTAGGCGAGCTGAACAAAGCGCTGGCAACACTCAAAGGCCAGACGGTCGAGCAGATAACCTCAACGCAACGAAGCCCCGGCGCCTACGCACTAACCCTAAAGACCAGCGGATGCCAGATCGTGATTCGGTTCGAGCAAGCGGGCGTCCGAGTAGAAAGCCTGGAAGTAGACTTAGGCCGCTAGCTCGATTACTGCACGACTCTCGACCGCCAGTAGCCCGGCCGTCGGCGTCCGTGAGCGATCGCGAGAATCAGTAAGCGCTGACGCTGAGCAATATAGGCGATGGAGAAGGGAAAGCGTTGGAGGCCGAAGCGGCGAACTTGCGTCCGCGAACGCCATCCTGGCCAAACCGGCCACATGCGAGGGTTTTCAGCGATCACTTCGAAGGCGCGCGAAACCTCGCGCAGAAAGACTGCACCGAGATCTGGTCGCTGTGCTTCGTACCAGTTAACCGCGTCGTCCAAGTCGCGGATCGCCCCGGCGTGGAGCTCGATTCTCGAACGCTAGCGCGCCCGCAATCGTAGCTCGATTCTTCGACGCACCTTCGTCCACTCTTCGAGCTTGGCGGTTCCGCTGACTACCTCGCGCGCGCGCCGATCCAGCTCTTCGAGCCACGCTGCGGCCGCGTCGGGGTCTTCGGATTCGTCAAGGCTTTGAACCAGTTCCGTCGCCAGCCGCGCGCGTTCGTGAGCCGGCATTTTCAAAAGTTTGGGAAGAATTTCGCGACGGTTCGCCATCGAAAGAGATAGTAGCGCGGTATCTGCTGTGGGGCGATAGCGCTAAGGTTCCAGGCGTTCCATCAGGCGTGGGAAGGGTACTGTCTCCCTTATGTGATGAATCCCGCATAGCCATCCCGTCATTCGCTCGATGCCCATGCCGAATCCGGCGTGCGGCACCGAGCCGTAGCGGCGCAGATCGAGGTACCATTCGAAGGGCGCGAGCGGCAGTCCGTGCGAGGTGATCTTGGTGCGCAGCGTTTCGTAGTC
The DNA here is from genome assembly GCA_963789715.1 of Binataceae bacterium (SeqCode). GTDB lineage: Bacteria > Desulfobacterota > Binatia > Binatales > Binataceae > Binatus. Next base: position 442,591 of record CAWBLQ010000001.1, read on the forward strand.
ATCCTCGCGCTGGCCGCCGCCTATAATCTCGCCGTGACCTTCCGGCGCGAGCATGTCGACGCATAGCGCGACGTCGGGGCGCGCGGGGTCCTGCTTCATGTAGAACGCCTTGCAGGCAGTCGGGTAGCGATGCACCATCACGGGGCGATCGAACTCCTCGGACAGCGCGGTTTCCTCGTCGCCGCCGAAGTCGTCGCCCCAGTTGACTGCGACGCCTTTGCGTTTCAGCCGTTCGATCGCTTCGTCGTAGCTGATGCGTGGATAGGGCGCGGACGCGGCGCGTTCGAGCCTGCTCGTATCGCGCTCGAGCGTCTTGAGTTCGGCGCCACGGCGCTCGAGCACGCGGCCGACGATGTAGGACACGAAATCCTCGGCGAGTTTCATGTCGCCGTCGAGGTCGCAGTACGCGACTTCGGGCTCGACCATCCAGAACTCCGTCAGATGACGCCGCGTTTTGGATTTTTCGGCGCGAAACGTCGGGCCGAAGCAGTACACCTTGCCGAACGCGAGCGCGCCGGCCTCCGCGTAGAGCTGTCCGCTCTGCGTCAGGTACGCTTTGCGCTCGCCGAAGTAGTCGAGCTCGAACAGGTTGGTGGTCCCCTCGCATGAAGTCGGGGTCAGGATCGGCGCGTCGAACAGGACGAAGCCGCCGCGCATGGAAAAAATCGCGGCACGCCGCTTCAACTTCGCTGCGGATGCGCAGGATGGCGTGCTGGCGCGAGGAGCGAATCCACAGATGACGGTTATCGAGCAAAAACGCCACGCCGTGATCCTTGGGCGTGATCGGATAGTCGGTCGACGGCGATACGAGCTCGATCGATTTCAGCGTGAGCTCGAATCCGCCCGGCGCGCGCTTGTCCTCGCGCACGATGCCGGTCACTTCGATCGAAGTTTCCTGGCCCATGTGATCCGCCGCCGCGAAACGATCCGCGCCGAGATCGGCCAGTGACGCCACGCACTGGCACACTCCCGTGCCGTCGCGCACCTGGAGAAAATGTATCTTGCCGCTCGAGCGCTTGCCCGCGAGCCAGCCCTTGAGCGTGACCTCGTTGCCAACGTGATGCGACAGTTCTTCGATATAAACTCGCGCCATGTGCCCATTTAAGCATATCGCCGCGCAAGTACAGGAGCGCGGACGCGTCGCGCGCTGGGCGTTCATCAGCTAGGCTCGTGAGCGGGAGTGGAGGCGGATGAACGGGTTGAACGGGCTCGACTACGCCGGCATCGCGCTGTTCGCGGTCGGGGCAATCTACGGATTGCAAAGGGGCGCGCTCAGGATGGTCACGTCGGTGGTGTCGCTGGTGACCGCCGTCTATTTCGCGTCGCTCTACTACACCAAGGCCGGGGCGTTCGCGGAGACGCAGCTCGGATTCTCGCCAAGACTCGGCGCGGTAGTCGGCTACGTTGCGGTCTTCGCCTTGATCTTCACGGCTGTGGAGATAGTCGGCTCGTCGGCGATCCGGCTGATGCAGGTCGTTCACCTGGGTTTGCTGGATCGGCTGGCTGGCGGTCTGCTCGGCGCGGGACTCGCGGGCGTACTCGGGGGTCTGGCGGTGATGCTGATGGCGGCAATCCTGCCGCCCGACGCGGCTCTACTGCGCAACTCGCAACTGGTGCCGATGCTGCTGGCCTACAACGAGATGCTGGTCGGATACGTACCCGGCGACGCGCGACTCGCCTATGAGCGCAATCGCGACGACCTGATGAAATACTGGCTCCAGAATGCGACGAAGGGCGCGAGCACTGCGCCGTCGCCGGCTGCGTTGCCCTCGCCCTCCACGAAGTGATCGGGAATTTTGTGGTCGTGCTTACGCGATAGCGCTGTCCACGGCCTGGACCAGTCTGACCTTGGGCACCGCGCCGATGATCTGTTCCTTGACCTGGCCGCCCTTGATGATGAGCAGGTTGGGGATGCCCCTGACGCCATAGCGTCCCGGCGTCTCAGGATTGTCGTCGACGTTGATCTTCACAACTTTAAGGCGCCCGGAGTACTCGCCCGCAAGGTCGTCGAGAATCGGCGCGATCGCACGGCATGGCCCGCACCACGGCGCCCAGAAATCGATCAAGACCGGAGTCGGTGATTTCAGAACTTCATTGTCAAAGCTCGCGTCGGTAACATGAACGATTTTGTCGCTGGACATCGGAACCTATCTCCTGTGCGGTCGCCCGCAGGTTAGAACATAAGGACGGCCGGGTACCCAGTCAAGGACGGTGACTCGGTCGCGCGTGTTTTGCACTTGATCCGCGTGCCGAATCCACTACGCTTGGAAACGCCATGGCCGCACCGATGATGAATGACGTCTTGCCCGATCTGCTCGAGGAGATGGTTTATCTGCTCAAGCAGCAGGGCGCCGATCCGCTGGAAGCCAAGCTGCGCGAGCTCAGAATCGAGTCGGTCTGCGATTGCGGCGACGAGAATTGCGCGAGCTTCGCGACCGCGGCCGAGGTGAAGGTCGCCAACTACGTCGAGCTGCAATCGATGGAAGGGCAGGTCATCATCGATCTGAACGCCAACGACGAGATCTGCTTCATCGAGGTGCTCGGCCGGCCCGACGTGAAGTACCTGCTCGAAGAATTTTACGACGCGCAGAGCTGAGCCGTGCGCGGCGCGACCTAGCCCGTGGCGCGCTTCAGCGGCGCGACGCGAAACCGCTCGACGAATTCCGCGACTTCGCTCACGACGCTCTCTTTGTCGCTGTCCACGGTGATCACGTGGTAGCTCTCGTCGAGCTCGACCGCGCGCTTCTCGGGACTGCCAAGGTGTTTCATCACGTAGTCGACATTTTTCCGCATCGGGCAGGTGTGATCGCGCCGGGCATGCATCACCAGCGCGGGCTGCGAGATACGCGGCAGCATCGGCTTCACCACCGCGCTTAGATCGAGCAGCTTCATCGGCGCCGACATCGGCATCAGGCGGCAACTGGGATGGATCGAGCGCGCGGCCGCATCATGTATATCCGACCCGCCCGGATTGAACAGGTAGATCCTCTCCACGATCGAACCGAGAATCCCGCGCAAGCCCCGCAGCGCGATGGTGGTTGACGCGGGCAGAAAAAACCCCGGCGCAAGCATCGCGAGTCCCGCGATCGACTCGCCCTGGTCCGCCGCCAGCCGCGCCGCCAGCACCGCTCCCATCGAGAGTCCCACCACTACGTTCGGCTCGCCGTACTGCCGCAGCTCCTCGAGGCCGTTGACGACGCTCTCATACCAGTTGTCGTAGCCGGCCTCCCCCAATTCTTCGGGCGTTCCGGCGTGACCCGCCAGCTTGACGCCGCGCACGCGTATGCCGCGCGCCGCCAGCCGCTCGCCGAGGTAGCGCATTTCGTACGGCGATCCAGTCAGACCGTGAATCAGCAGCGCGCTCACGCCGGTGCCGGGAAAGAAAAACTCGTTCGTATCGACGCCCGCTGCGTGGCGCGACGGAGGCTCGTCGGAATCAGAAGAACTCATCGCTGTTATTTGCCGCGCGCTCGGCGCGCTCCTTTAGCTTGACGACTCGCCGGAAGCGAGCTGGTCGCTGTCGATCTGTATCCTGGCCTGGTCTTTGAGTTGATCGAGGAAGCGCGTCCATGCCTGCACGCGGCGCTGGTCGACATATTCCTGCATGAACGCCTTCTGCGCGCTCTTCCATTCGTCGTCGGTGGGATCGGCGCGCGAGGCGACTTCGAACAGGAACGAATTACCACCGCTCTCCATCACCCGATCGACTACGCCGGGAATCGCCGGCACGGCAGCGGCCGCGTCGGTCACCTCGGGAAACTCGCCGATACCGGGAACTCGGTGGTCGACGCGGGGAAACGGATCGACACTTGTGATCAAGAGCTTGTTCGAGGCGGCCGCTTTGTCAAAATCCGCCGGGCTCTTGATCGTGGCGAGTATCTCCTGCGCCTGCTGGCTCGCCTGCGCTTCAGCCGTCGCGCGAATCAGCGCGTCGCGCACCTGCGGCTCGATCTCCTTCAGCGCGGGGATTCGCGACGGTTGCCGCACCAGCAGCCTGATCACATACGGCGCGCCCTTCTCCGGCACCAGCGACACCTGGCCCACGTCGAGCTTGAAGGCCGCCTCCACCAGTTCGCGGTCCTGCTCGACGCCGCCGGCCGGCTCACCCCGCGCGAACAGCGGCGTCTCGACCGCGTCGATTCCGCGCTTCTTCGCAAGGTCCTCGAGCTTGTCGCCTGCGAGCGCCGCCGTCAGATCTTCCTGCGCCGCGGCGCGGCCGAGCTTCGCGCCAGCCTGCGTGCGCAGCTCGTCGATTATCTTCGGCTTCGCCTCGGCTAGCGTGTCGGCATGCGCGGGCAAAAACGCGTCGAGCTTGACGACATGAAAGCCGTAGTGCGTCTCGACCATCGCGATCTGCCCCGGTTTCATCGCGAACACCGCGTCTTCGAACTGCTTGATGACCTGGCCGCGCGCGAACGTTCCGAGGTCGCCGCCCTGGAGCCGGTTGGATTGATCGGCCGAATACTTCGCCGCCAGCTTGGCGAAGTCGCCGCCCGCTTGCGCCTGCTTGAGCACGTCGAGCGCCTTGGCTTTCGCCGCGGCCTTCTCCTTGTCGCTCGCGCCCGCCGGCACCTCGATCAGAATGTGCTGCGGGTGAACTTCATCGGGATGCTTGAAGCGGGTGCTGGCGTTGCGCTTGTAGTAGTCCTCAATTTCCTTGTCGGACGGCGTGTACCTGGCGGCCAGCACCAGCGGCTCGTAGTGCACGTAGGCCAGCTTGACGCGTTCGGGCTCGCGAAATTGCTCCGCGTTCTTTTTGTAGTAGTCGGCGATCTGACTTTCGGTCGGCGAGATCTTCGCGGTGAAATCGCCGTAGGGCAGTTCCATGTAGCGCAGTCCGATCCGTTCGTTGCGAAGATTGTAGGCGTGGCGCGCCTCGTCGTCGCTCACCTGCACGCCGGTGTCGATCATGTTGCGCAGCGTGTCGGCGATCATGCGGTCGCGCTCGGCGTTCTCGTATTCACTCGGCTGCAGATCGTTGTTGCGCAGCACGTCCTGGTAAGTGTCGAAGTCGAACTGGCCGTCGCGCTGAAAAGCCGGCTCCCTGGCGATTTTATCCTGCAGCTCCTGGTCGCTGATGCTGATGCCGAGATGGCGCGCCTCTTCGCCGATCAGTTGTCCCTCGATCAGCCGCTCAACCGCTTCCTGGCGAATGTTGATGCCTCGGAGTGCGGCCTGCGCGTTTGCGCCGTAGATCTGTTGCACGGCCTGGCGGATCTGGGTGGCTTCGCGATCGACCTGGTCGCCAAGTATCTGCCGGCCGTTGACGGTCGCGATGGGATGGACGGTGTTGAACAATCCACCGCCGCCAAAGCCCCAAAACGCCATGATCAGCGCCAGGAAGGCGAAGGTGACTTGCACTTGCCACGAGTACTGGTAACGGCGGATTCCTTCCAACATTGAACCGCCATCATACTTTACCGACTTTTGCGTGCGCAATTGCGCGCGGTTACTTGCCTGCCCCGCCCCTCCTCTGTTAGCGTGTCGCGCAGCGGTTATAGGACGGACCCAAACGTCTCCGCCAGAGAATTCTTCAGCATTTGGGCCGCGTCTTGGGGTGGTATTCGGGCCGGGTCTTAGGTACCGGCATCCAGGCCTGAACCCGGGCAGGCAAGAGGCAAAATTCGTGGTCCTCAATTCAATTTTTGGCTGGTTCTCCAACGATCTCGCGATCGATCTTGGCACTGCCAACACCCTCATCTACGTCAAAGGCGAAGGCATCGTTTGCAACGAGCCCTCGGTCGTCGCGGTGCAGAAAGATTCGCGCGGCTCGCGGCGCGTTCTCGCGATAGGCTCGGAGGCGAAAAAAATGCTCGGCCGCACGCCGGGCTCGATCGTCGCCATCCGGCCTCTCAAGGACGGCGTGATCGCCGACTTCGAGATCACCGAGAACATGCTGCGCTACTTCATCCAGAAGATTCACACGGGCAAGACGCTGGTGCGCCCGCGCCCGCGCATCGTAATCTGCGTGCCGTTCGGAATCACCGCCGTCGAGAAGCGCGCGGTGCGCGAATCGGCCGAGTCGGCCGGCGCCCGCGAGGTCTATCTGATCGAGGAGCCGATGGCGGCCGCGATTGGCGCCGGCCTTCCGATCACCGAGCCGGCCGGCAACATGATCGTCGATATCGGCGGCGGCACGACCGAAGTCGCCGTCATTTCGCTGGCCGGAGTTGTCTTCTCGCGTTCGGTGCGCGTGGCGGGCGACAAGATGGACGAGGCGATCATCCAGCACATCAAGCGCAAGTACAATTTGTTGATCGGCGAGCGCACCGCCGAGCTGATCAAGATAACCATCGGCTCGGCCTATCCCGGCAACGAGATCCAGACGATGGAGATCAAGGGCCGCGACCTGGTTGCGGGCGTGCCCAAGATTATCGAGATAACCGACGAGGAGATCCGCGAGGCGCTGATGGAACCGGTGCGCCAGGTGGTCGAGTCGGTGCGCATCGCGCTCGAGCGCACGCCGCCGGAACTTGCCTCCGACATCGTCGACAAGGGCATCGTGCTGGCCGGCGGAGGCGCTCTGCTGCGCAACCTCGACGTGCTGCTGCGCGAAGAGACCGGGCTTCCGGTTACGCTGGCTGACGATCCGCTGACCGCGGTCGTGATGGGCGCGGGCAAGGTGTTGGATGAACTGTCGTTGCTGCGCGACGTGACCGTTGACTGAGCGACTCGCCGCATATCCGCTGAAACTTGAACCGGCCCGCCGGGCTGTATTGACGTGAGAGGCAGCTTTCTCTGGCGCAACCGCGTGCTGCTGACCAGCGGCGTGCTGCTCATTCTGTCGCTTCATCTGATCTCGACCGGAGTCCATCCCGGTGATCTCGCCGCGCGTCCGCAATCGGCAATTCTGGAAATCGTCAGTCCGGTCGACGCTGCATTCACGCATCTTAGCGAGGGCGCGTCGTCCCTCGTGGGCGACTACCTTGACCTGCTCAACGTGCGCAAGGAAAACACCCATCTGCGGATCGAGCTGGCGCGGGTCAAAAGCGATCAAGCGCGCCTGGCCGAGCTCGAGGTCGAAAATCGACACCTCGGCGAGCTGCTCGAACTCAAGGACGCGCTCGGCACCAACGCAGTTGCCGCCAACGTGATCGGCAGCGACGCCACCGGCCTCTCGCGCACGTTGATTCTCGCCTCGGGCACCAGCGACGGACTTCGCACCGGCATGGCCGTGCTCGCCAACCAGGGCGTGGTCGGCAAGATCATCGCCATCAGTCAGCACGCCTCGCGCGTGCTGTTGATCGACGACCACAACTCCGCGCTCGACGGTTTCGATCAGCGCTCGCGCGCCCGCGGAATCGTCGCGGGGATGGTCGACGACGGGCTGATACTGAAGTACGCCGATCGCTCGCAGGACATCCGGAGCGGCGACACGATCGTGACCTCGGGTCTCGACGGGATTTTTCCGCGCGGCCTGCTGGTCGGAACGATCCAGAGCGTGCATCGCGAAGGGCCGGGCCTGTTCCTGGCCGTAAGGATCACGCCCGCGGTTGATTTTCGCGAACTGGAACAAGTGCTGATCGTCACGCAGCCGCCGCCGCACCTCGACGAGCAAGCCGGGGACTGAACGCGGTTGCGCCTCATCCTGCTGTTCGCGGCGTTCGTGGTGCTGGGCCTGGCGTTCGAATCCGCGGTCCCGCACCTGGTTTCGTTTCGCGCGCTGATTCCGAACCTGATAATCATACTGGCCGTCGATCTCGGCCTGCGCCATCACGGCGTGTTGCCCGCGATGCTGGCGTTCACGATGGGCTATGCGACCGACGCGCTCTCCGGCTCGCAGCCCGGCCTCAACGCCTTCATGATGACGATGGTGTTCATTGTGAGCTACGGGATTTCGACGCAGCTGACGGTGACCAACGCGTTCGTCGGCGCGACCGTCGTGTTCTTCGGCGTCATCGCGACCGCGCTCGCCACCGTTGCCATCGCCAACGGCTTCGATGCGCTTTCCGACACCGGCCCGATCCTGCCAGGACTGACGCTCGAGGCGGCGATCTCGGCGATGGTCGCGCCGTTTGTCTTTGCGATGCTGGCAACCGGCAAGCGGCTGACGGGATTGCCTGCGAGAGCGGCGCGCGAATAGATTGTAGAGGTTAGTCGGGAACGCATCAGTGGCGAAGTTCCACATCCCTAAAAGCAATCGGCCGGCGCCGCTGCTGGAACCGCGCATCGTGGCGCTGACCGCCCTGATGTTTGCGATTTTGGGACTGGTGTCCGTGCGCCTGTATTACCTGCAGGTTCTGCATCATCAGGAAAATGTCGAGTTGGCCGATCGCAACCGGATTCGCCTCCAGCGCGTGCCCGCTCCGCGCGGCCTGGTGTTCGATCGCAATCACCGTCCGCTGGTCGATACGAAACCGTCGTTTGACGCGCAACTCGTGCCCGAGGATTCCGACAATCTTTCGCTGACGATCGAAAGACTTGAGCGCTACACCGGCGCGGATCACATCGCGGACAAAATTTCCGACGCCGACGACGCCGGCCGCCCGCCCTACGACCCCGTCACTGTCGCCGAGCGTCTTGGATGGAAACAGGTCGTGACGCTCGAGACGCATCAGCTCGACCTGCCCGGCGTCAGCCTGCAGATTACCCCCGCGCGCCATTACCTGTACGGCGAGCTCGCCGCACATCTGCTCGGCTATGTCGGCGAGGTGAACAAGAACGATCTCCAGCAGCACGCCGACTACCACATGGGCGACGAGATCGGAAAATTCGGGCTCGAGCGCGTGTGGGAGAGTTTTCTGCGCGGCGACGCCGGCGGGCAGGAGATCGAAGTTGACGCCGTCGGGCGGCGGCTGCGGGTGCTCAAGGAGATTGCCGACACGCCCGGCGAAAGCATCGTCATGACCATCGATCTCAATCTGCAGGAGGCCGCCGAGAATGCGATGGCCGGGAAGAACGGCGCCTTCGTCGCGCTCGATCCGAGAAACGGCGACGTGCTCGCGATGGTGTCGCATCCGGCCTTCGACCCCGACATCTTCGGCGGCGGCGTGAAATCGTCGGCGTGGCGCGAATTGACCACCGACCCGAACCATCCACTGCAAAATCGCGTCATTCAGGGAATCTATCCGCCGGGCTCGACCTTCAAAATCGTCGATTCGATCGCCGGACTGCAGGAAGGCACGCTTCATCCCGACACCGCCTACAACTGCCCGGGCGGAATGTGGTTCGGCGGCCGCGAGTACCATTGCTGGCGCAAATCGGGTCACGGCACGATCGAGCTGCACGACGCGATCGTGCGGTCATGCGATGTTTATTTTTACAACGTCGGACAGAAGCTCGGCGTCGATCGAATTGCGAAGTGGTCCAATCAGCTCGGTCTCGGAATCAAAACGGGTATTAATCTCGATCACGAGAATCCCGGCACCATCCCGTCGTCGGCGTGGAAGCAGAAGCGCTTCCATGAGCGATGGTACCCGGCGGAAACGCTCTCGGTCGCCATCGGCCAGGGTTACGTCGCGACCACGCCGCTCCAGATGGCGCAGGTCGCCGCGCAAGTCGCCAACGGCGGCATCCGCTACCGCCCGCAATTCGTCAAGTACGTCGAGGGACTCGACGGCAATATCGCCAAGTCGTATCCGCCAGTGATCGAGAACCGAATCAAGATCGATCCTGACGCGCTCGAAGTCGTCAAGGACGCGATGGCCGACGTCGTCAACGGCGCCGGCGGCACCGCGCACAAAGCGCACCTCGACGATGTCGTCGTATGCGGCAAGACCGGCACGGCCCAGGTCGTCGGTAGCACAGCTCCCGTCGGCGAGAGCGAGGAAGAGGAAGACAAGAATACGCCCGAGCAGTTCAAAGACCACGCATGGTTCATCGCGTTCGCGCCAAAGGATCATCCGACCATCGCCGCAGCCTGCATCATCGAGCATGGCGGTCATGGCGGCAGCGCGTCGGCGCCCATAATTCACGACGTCTTCCAGCGCTACTTCCAGCTCAATCCGCCCCCGCCGAAACCCGAGATAGCGCGCGTGCTCGAAGACAGCTCGCCATCCCAATGACAGGAGTGCGGGCCTGATGGCGGCCGGCAGTCGCAGGTTCATACTTCATTTCGACTGGACCCTGTTCATCCTGGTGCTCGCACTGTCAGGCATCGGGCTGGTCAGCGTCATCAGCGCGTCGTACGCCGGTGCGCATCGGATCATGGACCCGCTGGTGATTCGCCAGTTGATTTGGATCGCAACGGGAACCGCCGCGATGCTGCTGGCAGTCCTGGTCGACTACCGGGCGCTGCAGGCCTACGCCTACCCGTTTTACGTGCTGGTGATCGGCCTGCTGATCGCCGTGATGGTCGCCGGCCACGCGACCGGCGGCTCGCGCCGGTGGATCAATCTCGGCGTTTTCCATCTCGAACCGTCGGAGCTGGCCAAGCTCGCCGTCGTGCTCGTGATGGTGCGTTACCTGCGCGAGGATCCGCCGAAGGGCGGATGGGGCCTACAGCATTTGATCATCCCGTTTATCCTGCTCGGCGTCCCAACGGCCCTGGTGCTCAAGCAACCCGACCTCGGCACGGGACTGGTGCTCGTTCTCATCACCATCACGCTGGTTTTCGTGGCCGGCCTGAACTGGCGCACGTTGCTGGTGCTCGCGGTGGGCGCGATGCTCGCAGCTCCGCTGAGCTGGCACTATCTCAAGCCCTACCAGCGCCAGCGCCTGGTCAGCTTCATCAATCCGCAGGCCGACCCGCTCGGCTCCGGCTACCACGTCATCCAGTCTGAAATCGCGATCGGGGCGGGGGGCCCGTTGGGCAAAGGATTTCTGAACGGTACGCAGGCGCGGCTGAATTTTCTGCCCGAGCAGAGCACCGATTTTATCTTCGCGGTTTTTGCCGAGGAGTTCGGTTTGGCCGGCGCGCTGCTCTTGTTGGCGCTGTACGGCAGCGTAATTGCGCGCGGCGCGTGGATCGCCAGGCACGCGCGCGACCGCTTCGGCGCGTTGCTCGCGGTTGGATTGACGGCGATCGTCTTCTGGCAGGTGGCGGTCAACATCGGGATGGCGACCGGGATGCTGCCGGTGGTGGGAATCACGCTGCCGCTAGTGAGTTACGGCGGATCGTCGTTGATCGCGATGATGGTGGCGATGGGCGTTCTCATCAGCATCAACACCCGCCGCTACCTGTTTTGAGTTCTTCGATGAGGTAAAGGACGTGGCTCACAAAAAAAAGTTCACCGATCCGACCGACATAGAAATCGTGGAAATTCACGTCCGCTTCGTCGAGGCGATGGAGAACGTCCGGCTCGAAACGATCAGCCCCGAGATGAAGCAGCGCTACCTTGCGGTCATGAAATCGCTGACCGAAAAGCTCGCCATCCCCAGCAAGCCGCTGCACGAGATCCTGGCCGAGATGATGGCCGAAGCCGGCCCGCTAATCTTCCAGGCAATGCAGCGCTAGCGAGTTCCTCACGCTTCGAAGGCGTAGGCCGCTTCTTCGTGCTCGCTGAGATCGAGTCCGATCTGCTCCGACTCGGGCGCCACGCGAAGCCCGACCAGTGCGTCGGTCACCTTCAGCAGAATCGCGCTGCCGATGAACGAAAACGCCATGCTCGCGGCGACGGCTGTCGCCTGCACGAATAACTGGCGTGGATTTCCGTAGAAGAGACCGTTGGTGCCCGCCGCGTTGACCAGTACGCTGGCAAACAGCCCGGTCGCCAGCGCGCCCCAAATTCCGCCGACCGCGTGCACGCCGACTACGTCGAGCGCATCGTCGTAGCCGAATCGCGGCTTCAGCCGGCACGCAGTGTAACAGAGCGCGCCTGCGACCGCGCCGATGATTATCGCCGGGGCGGGGCCGACGTAGCCGGACGCCGGAGTTATCGCGACCAGTCCAGCCACCGCGCCGCTCGCAGCGCCCAGCACAGTTGGCTTGCCGCCGATCCACCATTCCGCAGCCACCCAGGTCAGCGTTGCGGCGGAGGCCCCCAGATGGGTCGCGACAAATGCGGACACCGCCAGGCCGTTGGCCGCCAGCGCACTGCCCGCGTTGAACCCGAACCAGCCCACCCACAGCAATCCAGCGCCAGTGACGGTCATCGCCAGGTTATGCGGCGGCATCGGCTCGTGCCGGTAGCCGCGGCGCTGACCGACCATCAGCGCGGCGGCGAGTGCGGCGACGCCCGACGAGATATGAACTACCGTGCCGCCGGCAAAATCCAGCGCGCCCATCTCGTGAATCCAACCGCCGACGCCCCATACCCAGTGCGCCAGCGGATCGTAAATCAGTGTGGCCCAGAGCAAGCCGAATACCAGGAACCCCTTGAATGACATTCTCTCGGCGATCGCGCCGGTGATGAGGGCGGGCGTGATCACCGCAAACATGCACTGGTAAATCATGTATGCCTGATGCGGCACGGTCGCCGAATAGGCAGCATACGGCTGTGCCGCGCTGACGCCGCTCAGTCCCGCCCACGAAAGTGCGCCGATGAAAGCGCTGCCGGGCGAGAACGCGAGGCTGTAGCCAAACAGCACCCATTGAATCGACACGAGCGCGACCAGGATGAAGCTCTGCATCAGCGTCGAGAGCACGTTCTTGCGCCGCACCATCCCGCCGTAGAAAAGCGCGAGGCCCGGAATCGTCATCATCAGAACCAGCACGGACGAGAGTAGCAGCCATGCGGTGTCAGCGCCGTCAAACTTTGGCGCGCCAGGCATTGCTGCGGCCGCGGGCGACGCGAACGCCAGGCACGTCGCGACGGTCAGCACGATTGCGGTGTTGCGCGTGTGCGAGCGGATTGATTTTCCAACCATGTTAGAAGCCTCCGGGCTGGCGAGCGCTTTAGGTGAGCTCCCGCGCCTCTCGATTGGGAGTGAAGCTGCCTAAATTTTCCGGGGAAAACAACTTTTACTCCGCAATTCGAATTGCGCTCAAAAAAAAGAGGCGGCTCCGGTGAGCCGCCTCTTTGCGCGCTGGCAATGGTGTCAGGTTCAGCCCTTCGGCAATTGCAGGATGCGCTCGCCTATCATGTTTTTCTGCACCGGCGAGGTGCCGCCTGCGATCGTCATCGACTCCGAGGCGAGGATTCGGCGCATCCAGTCGCCGTCGGGCGCGAACGGCGTGTGGCGCTCGAGGAGTGCGTACTCGCCGAGCAGCCGCGTGATGAACTTGGTCATGCGCTGGCCGAGGTCGGTCGAGAGCAGCTTGGAGATCGACGCTTCGGGTCCGGGCTGCTGACCCTTGAGGCGCTTGGAGAGGCTGCGCAGGCCGTTGTACTTCTTGGCGGTCGCTTCGATTGCGAACTGCGCGATTTGCTGGCGGATGTCGTTGTCCTCGATCGCGGGGCGACCGTTTATCTGCACCGCCTTGGCGATCTGGACGAGCTGATGAAGCAACTGTTCGGTGCCACCGAGCGTCTCGCCGATTCCGAACCGCTCATGCATGAGGGTCGAGACCAGCACCTGCCATCCCATGTTGACCGGGCCGAGCAGGTTTTCCTTTGGCACGCGGACGTCTTCGAAAAAGATCTCGTTGAATTCACTGTCGCCGGTGATTTGCCGCAGCGGGCGGACGCTGACGCCGGGCGATTTCATATCGACCAGCAACGCGCTCATCCCCTTGTGCTTGGGCACCTCGGGATCGGTGCGCACGAAGAGCTGCACGAAGTCGGCGCGATGCGCGATGGTGGTCCAGACCTTCTGGCCGTTGACGATAAACTCGTCGCCCTTGAGCTCGGCGCGGCACTGGATCGAGGCGAGGTCCGAGCCCGCTCCCGGCTCCGACATTCCCTCGCACCAAATCTCGTCGCCGGCGAGGATCGGATTCAGGTAGCGCTTTTTCTGCTCGTCGGTCCCCCATTGCATCAGGGCGGGGCCGGTCATGATGACGCCGAGCACGTTGCATCCCATCGGCAGGTTGAGGCGGCCGAGTTCCTGCTGAAAGATGACCTGCTCGATGAAGGTGGCGCCGCGGCCGCCGTACTCCTTGGGCCAGGTCAGACCGGCCCATCCCGCGTGATAGAGCTTTTTGTGCCAGGCCTTGAGGCGCTGCCACACCGCGTCGTCGCCGCCGGCTTCGGGGTCTTCGCCGCGGGCGAGAGATTGCGGGCGATTCGCTTCGAGCCATCGCCGCACGTCCATCCGATAAGCGTCCTGTTCAGGGGTCCAGGTGAAATCCATTTGATTCGCAACTCTCCCGTTTGTTCGTCGGTTGGTGCTGCTGGCGCCCGGGCCGGCCGGACACACTGGTATCTCTCTTGAGTACCGCCCATTCAGACCGCGGAGCAAGAGGCGCGCGAGGAAACCCGCCCACGGTTACCACGGAAGGGTGCAGGCGGGAGCCTGGCGGGAAAAATGCCGTGTGGAGAGGGGAACCGGCGAACGAGACTGAAAATTTGGGTCGCGTCACGAATGCATCCGCGCTACAAATCTGCGTCGCTCGATGCGTGAACGGAGAACATTTGCGCGCGTCGCCGTTGCAGGCGCGATTTGTCTTGCGATGACAATCGCGGGCTGTACCGCTTCGGTCGATCATCCTTCGCTGACAACGGACATTCCCCTAATCGTTCCCCAAAAAGCCACCAGCGTAGATTCCGACAAGGCTCAGATCGGAAAGCCTGCGCTGCACTCCGGCGACGTCTGGGTTGATCGGATACAGGGTAACGATCGTGAGTTTCGCATCGAAGACGTCCACGACGGAACGATGGACGTCAGCTTCTGGGGCGCTGAGATGACCACCGACGATGCCCTCAACATAATCGTATATCGCTCGATGACCCAATCGTCATCGGAGCCGACCAAATCGGACAAACCTGGCATATGGTTCGCGTTCCCGCTGTACCCCGGAAAGACCTGGGAGGACAAATACAATTGGGAACTGCTTGGCGCCGCTCCAGCAAAAGGCAAAGCTGAAGACCATGGGTCGGTGTTGGGTTGGGAGAACGTCAAGGTGCCGGCTGGCACCTTTCACGCTTTGAAGGTCGTGGTATTGAGCCGCTACTACGGAGCGGGAGGGTACAATGACGATTCGACGCTGACGTTCTGGTATGCGGCTGAAGTCAATCGCTTCGTTAAATTCGACTATCGCGACACCTACGACGGCGCCGTGCTCGCGGAATTGGTCCGTTACAAGCCGAGTGCAAGATCCAATTGACGCTCGACAGGCCGGCGTCAGTCGCCGCGTTGTGGCGCGGAACCCGCGGCGGTGAAGTCCACCGATCAGGTCGGAGGGCGCGTCAGGGGCTGGGACACGTCGCAAGTGTGCTGTCGGGGCTGAAGCACGCGTTGAAGCCGTCGAGGCTCGAGTTCAGAACGGACACATTCGAGGTCTGGCAGTGCGGACTCTTCGAGCAGCGCCGCGAAGAACCGTCGTTGTCCTGCATTATGAGACTATCGCCCTTGGAGAGATCGGCGGCGGCGCCGTCCACCATGGTGTTGCCGAAGGTGGCGGTGCCGAAATCCGCCAGCGGCAGAGTGCCGAACTGATCGCTCGGAGCCTCTTCAATCGCTTCCACCGAAAGCTTCGAGGACTGGTAATTGACGACCGTGCCCCAGCTCTGGCCGGTCGTCTCATCCATCATCGAAAGCGTCCACGACTGCTTGCTGTTGCATTTGCCCGCGCAGCTCAGGGACGCGGTTATGACGTCGCCGGGCTGCACGTCGAGCGTGGTCGGAATTTCAGCTCCCGGGATCAATTCGTACCAGGCGTAATAGTCCGGCGTCTCGTCGAGCGCGTCCTGTTCGGTCCCGAGCTGAATCAAAGTATGGTCGACTTGGCTACAGTTCTTGCTTTTGCAAAACCCGCCGATCCCGATCCAGCTTGACGACACCGATACGAGGCCGTCAAAGAAAACCTCGGGCACGATCCAGGTCGCCTGCGCGGCGGTGTAGCTGTGCTTGGTCTGAAACTCGGCCAGCGCGTAGCCAGACCAGTTCGAGCTGACTAACTGACCATTGAACGTCCGGACGGGTTTGCCGGTTGCGTCGCGAAGGACCTCAATTGGCGCGTGCCTCGCAGCAGCCGTTGATTGTCCGGCAATCACGGATGACGACGAGCCCACTATCGCAACGGCGAGTGCGCAGATCGCGACTGAAGACATCACTGACAACTTATGGGACGTATTCACGGACTAAGACACTAAGCACGGCATTCACTGTGCGTCAACGGATTATCTTATGCGGGTTTAGCTCGGGTCTTGCCTAGTGCCGCACGATGTTGCTTAATTGCCGCGCTCGGGCGCGGAACCTGCCGGAGTGAAATCCACCTTTTGACCGGCGAAGATTGCTTCAAACGACAATTGCGCAGTCGAGGAACCGGCTGTGACAACGATTCCGTAGGTGCCGGGGTGCGGCAGAGACAGGTTGATGTTGATTGCCACCGGAATCTTCACCGAGGCCGTTTTGGGAACATCCGGAGCGGGCTGACCGGTTTCCACCTGGCCCTTCATTTCGGGGACTACCGGGATTCCGGCCTCGTCGGCGATTACGACGTTCAGGGGGTATTTGACGCCGACTTCGTTGGACGCGAAGCCAAGGCCAATCGCGATAGCAAGCTGGACGGAGGCCGGGTAGTTCGGCGATCGAAACAGATTCCAGCCACCGCCGAGGACAAAGATTTTGCCGCCAACCGCCTGAGCCGCATCGGCGAGCAAAGCAAATTCGATCTTCATCGAGTACCTCCGCGCGCGTCATCGCAGCGCGCGCCATGAAGCCATGAGGAATTGAATTGTAGTGAAACCCACCGTGCGTTTCAGCAGGGGTGACCCCTGCACCCACTGTTATAGGAAATAGATGCTGACGGAGTTTGCCCTGAGTACTCGAAAGGCCCTGTTAAAACTTTTTTCCGTCATCCTGAGCGGAGCGAAGGATCTCGCGCGCAAGCGCGTGTTGCCGCGCGTCGGCCGCCGGACGACGGGGCGTCCATCGAGATTCTTCGCTACAGCAGCTTTCGCTCAGAATGACTCAGGAGGTCGGTCACTTCGAGGTCTGCCTCGCGCAAGACGATTTCCAGCGTGCCTCGTTCGTAACAACTAAGCAGAAAAGTCGCGAGTGCGTCCTTCAAATTGAGCTCGGCCTGCTCGCGCGTGTGGCCCTGCGAGTGAACGTCGAGCAAGTTGCACGAGGAGATGAACCATTTTCCTTTTTTTCTTACTTGTGCGGGGAGCTTGAATTCCATTGAGGCTTGCATTTCGGGGACCTGCTGATGGTCGTATCATAGCCGCTCACGCCGGTGAATCGTAAGAGCCAGTTCTCGTATGTCTGCAATGCTTGCGGGCTATGCTGCCATCGGAAGGTGATCACGCTGTCGCCTTATGACGTGTTGAGGCTCGCGCGGGCGGCAGGAATATCGACGAGTAAAGCGATCGCGCGCTACACGATTCGACGCGGATCGATCCTGAAATTTAGCGACGCCGGCGCGTGCGTGGCGCTCGAAGGCGCGCGCTGCGGGGTCCATCGCGGGCGCCCGCTCGCATGCCGGCTGTATCCGCTGGGAATCGAATATCGTGAAGACGGAGATGGTGAGAAATTTGTGATGCTCGAGCCCGCGGCGGGCTCGCTTGGCGTCTATGGCGTCGATAGCGATGTCGATGGTTTCCTCGCGGCGCAGGGCGTCGGGGATTATCTCGCGGCGAGCGCGCGTTACGCGTCGCTGCTGGGCGTGTTTCGCGAGCGCATCACGGCGACGGTCGATTTCGAAAGAGTCGAGCCGCGTGAGTTCTGGCGGCGCGCCGTTCGCGAGGCGCTCGCCGAGTCGAACTACGACGCGAATCCGCTGATCGACGCGATGTTCGATGCGGACGGGAGCGGCTGCGGCCGCGCCAGTGAGGACGAAACGATCGCGGCGCATCTTGAACGACTTGCGGAGATGATTCGGCGCGAGTCGAATGCGGAGATGCTCGCGGCGGCGGCGGTGATGCTCGCGGTCAGCCTGGGGCAGCGGCCGGATGCTGCACTGCCAGCGACGATCCAAACCTCTGCTCGTCCAATGAAGTGAAGTCAGGCGAGAGAGTGGGGGTAGGTTGATGTCAGTGCGGGCATTTCGAGGCCCAGCTGTTCGCAGCGGCGGGTCAGCATCGTGACGTACAGCTCGGCCAGTTCTTCATTGTCGCGGGACTTCAAGCCGTAGCGAATGCAGTCGTAGGTGAAGCCGGTGCCGGGCGGGCCGAAGAAGTTCACCGCGCGCGGAATCCATCGGCGCAGCGCGTCGTTGACCGGCTCGACGCCGAAATGCTCGACGGCGTCGCCAAGTTGCCGCGAGGCGAAGATCTCGTGGTCCGCTTCCTCGTCGAGAATTACTTCGGCGGCGCGCGCATGCGGCGCGTAGCTCGACTCGCGGTAGTTCTCGCCGATCATGATGAGGCCGGTGGTATCGAGGCTGAGCGACGCCATCAGGAGGTCGAGCTCGCCTTCGGCTTTGGAGGCGAAGTAACTGGGCGCATCGAAGGACGGCGCCTTGAGCACTGCAATCATCGATCGGTCGGCGGCTTGCTGCGAGACGCCTAGTTCTTCGAGCGCGTGATAGATGAGCCGCGCGTGTTTCTTTTCTTCGGCGAAGTTCTTCTCGACGATTGGGCGCAGCGCGGGATTGTCGAGGGTCGCGAGCGCGCGCTGGTAGCCCAAAGCGGTAAGCTTCTCGGCCATCGCGTGCGCCGCGAGCAAGCGCAGCAGCACCTTGGTGTAGTGCGGATCGACGCGGCCCTCGTTGAGCGCGGCGGCGTCCAGCGATCGCGGCGGGAACTCGCGCCGGATCGGCATCGCGGGTTACCTCAGTTTTTCACCGGCTCGCGGCGCGCGAGGGCAGGATGACGGTGGCGGAGCCGGGGGTGGTCTTTTCGCCCTTGGCGTTCTCGAGCCAGATTTCGCAATCGACCAGGTGATGGCCGCCGTCGGTGTATTTTTTGGAGACCTTGCCGCGCGCGACGACCTTGGTACCGGGCTGATCCATCCCGCGGTACTGCACGCCGAGCTTGCGCAGCCATCCGAGCTCGCCGGCGAAGTCGGTCATCAGGTGGCCGAGAAACGCGTTCTTCAACGCACCGTGCAGGATCACGCCGGGGAGGCCGTTGCCGAGCGCGAAATCCTTGTCGTAGTGGATTTGATAGAAGTCGCCCGACGCGCCGGCGTACCTGACGAGCTGCTGGGTGGTGGGATTCTTTTCGAGCGGCCCGATCTCGGTGCCGACTTCGACATCTTCGAAATAGATTTGCTTGGCCATCGTCGTTAACCCTTGGACACCTTTCGTCGCCGAAAAACCTCTTTGATTTCTTCTTCAGGCGAAACTGGTTGCCGTCGTGCGCAGAGTTCCTCTGCTATCGCCTGAAATCCTTCTCCTGGGCGGCCGTTAGGCCTGTTTAGTACCAACGAACTCAACAAGATCTGTTCTTCAATCCAACTCTCGGTCGAAATGACCGCCAAAACTCGACCGAGAAGCCTATAGCGTTTACCCCAGCCGACCCCATCCTCTCGGGGGAACCTTCGCTCAAGTGTCTCATAAGTCGTGCACTGTCCCGTTCGCGCAAGCGAGCACAGGAATGTCCGTACGCTTTGAACCGTATGCGGTAGCTTCACGATTGCCCAGCCGCGAACGCCATACGATGGGAATCGCTTTCTTAGATAATCAGACCAGAAGCTGCGAAGGGTTGCGAGGCGCGAGACGTTCGCTGATTCGGGAATTCCATCAGCTTTCGTTCCGTCAGCGGATGCGGCGGCTTCAAGGTAGGGGAGCAGGCACTGCTGTACCCATGCCTCGCGAAGTCTCACGATCATTTCTTTGGTGGATTGCGATGTTCGCGGGTAGTGATCTATTTGCATTTGACTAATAGCGGATTCCGGTCGAGCGCTGAAGGGCGCAGACTTCGCCGAACTGGTTGGTATAAGTGGTCTCGACCACGGTGAAGACCATCGGGCCGAGGCGGCCGGCGGCCTCGCGCAAATCGACCAGCTTCGACTGCACCGTGATGCGGTCGCCGGGGCGGATCGGCAGGAAGTACTCCCAGTCCGAGCCGCCGTCGAGGCCGCGGAAGGTGGGCATGTCGAGCTTGATGTCGGGAATCGGCGCGCCCATCGAGCGGCAGAAGGTGGGCGGCGCGATCATGCTGCCGAAGCGGCTCTGGCGCGCGTCGCGTTCATTGTTGAAGAGCGGATTGCGATCTTCGATCGCCTCGGCGAAGCGGCGGATCGCGCCGCGCTCGACCTCGTAGGTCCGCGGTTCGGAGACCTTGCCGATTTGCTTGCGGGCTTCGTCGGTAACGTATTTGTTCGCCATCGTCTTTTCAGTGTCCCCTGTGTACGTTTCGGTCTGCTCGCGCCATCTTTTACCACAGGCGCGCGCGACTGGTATAACGCCGCGTCATTTGCGATCCGGAGGCACGGGACTAGGATGGATACCGGCAGTCGCCACCGGCGGCATCGGAGGTACTCAAGATGGCCAAGCTTAGTGCGCAGCAGATCGCGGAGAAGCTGAAGGCGCTTCCCGGATGGGAGTACGAGAACAACGCCATCAGCAAGACGTTCAAGTTCAAGGAATTCCTGCACGGCATCGAGTTCGTGCAGAAGGTCGCCGAGATTGCCGAAGCCGCCGACCATCATCCTGACATTGCGATCAACTACACGCGGGTCACGTTTACATGCTCGACGCACGATGCGGGCGGAGTGACGGAGAAGGACTTCAAGCTGGCGGGGAACATCGAGATCGCGTTCAACGATCGCGACGCGTAGCGGGGTCAGCCCCATCGCTCTGCGGTAAGAGTCAGCTCGATTTCCAGATCGAATACTTCGGCGGCCAGGTGCCGTGGCCGCCCGGGTACTTCGCATGCATCACGCTTTCGATGCGGAACTCGAATGGCAGGTCGTCGTGGGTGCTGGTCATGCCGCGGCCGACGAGGTCGGCGCGAACGGCGTCGGCGATGGCGGCGCTGTCGATGAACGTCGCGCGGCCCATCACGAGGAACTCGTCGTCAACGTCGACGGGCGGAAAGGTGTGCAGGGCGTAGCGGCCGTCGCGGCGGAGGTCGGCACGCTTGGGAGACGGGCCGATGAGGGCATAGAGGTGGCCGTCGACGATGGTGGGACAAACTGGATGCAGGCGGGGCGCGCCGTCCCGTCGCAGTGTGGCTAGAAAGGCAAGTCCAACGCCGAATTGATAGAGCATTTGGCGGCCGGCAGCGGCGATATCGGGCGCGTCGTTTTCGAATTCACTCCAGGTCGCCATTGGATTGTCCTCCTTAAAGTGGATCTATTTTCGTTATTTGTTCGCTTTAGGTCAAGGAACTGTGGTCGGCAACCTAACCCCTTCCCGCGCGGGAAGGGGAACCGGGCATCAAGAAGGGCGTTGCAATTTCATACCATCGGTTGTGGTTCTGAGGCGGCGCCGACACCAGCGGTAGTTTCGTTCCGTCAGAATTTTTTATCGCAGAACTGGAGTCGGCTGATTTCGGGCAACTGTGTGGTATTGTGACGATTGTCCATACTACAGTAGTAGCATGGAAGATCGGGCGGGGTCAGGCTGCCATAGTTCATCCCCAGGATTTGGCTGTGGATGCGGCGATTTCAGAACCGGTACCGGCTTCGCTGGCGCGAAGCTGTCCGAGGTCCCTCCTCCCCTCGCGTTGCTCGGGTCGTCGGGATGACGGAGTTGGCGCTCGCGTTGCTCGGGTCGTCGGGATGACAAATGAGCTTTGCGCTGCGATCGGGCGGGTGACTAAAGAGCGTGGGTTGCGTTGCTTGCTTCGGGCGGGTGAACCAGTGCTCTCGTCCTCTCAGTTCTTGCGGGGGACGAAGTATTGGGTGCCGGCGCCGGCGCGATCGATCTCGCGAATGAGTTGCTGGAGGTCTTCGGGGTTGGCGACGAAGTCGATGTCCGAGGTATCGACGACCAGCAGCGGCGCCTCGTCGTAGTAGAAAAAGAAATCGCGGTAGGCCGATGACACACGCTCGAGGTAAGCGAAGCTGATGTGGCGCTCGAAATCGCGATTGCGCTTGCGCAGGCGCTCGGCGAGCACCTCGACGGCGGCGCGGACGTAGACGACGAGGTCGGGTTTGGCCATCTCGGCGTCGAGCAGCTTGTAGACGTTGTCGTAGAGCTTGAGCTCGTCGGGCGCTAGGTTCATCGCGGCGAAAATTTTATCCTTGGCGAAGAGGTAGTCAGCGACGGTGGCCTGGGAGAAGAGGTCCTGCTGCTTGAGCTCGCGCTGCTGGTTGTGGCGGGTGAGCAGAAAATAGAGCTGCGCGGGAAACGCGTACTGGTCAGGATCGTCGTAAAAGCGCGGCAGGAACGGGTTGTTGTCGGCATCCTCGAGGATCAGGCGCGCACCCAACTCGCGCGCGAGCGCCTGCGCGAGGCTCGTTTTGCCAACCCCGATGGGCCCTTCGACCGCGATATAGCCGCGCCGGCGCATCGGCTGGCACTAGCTTATCGCAGTCGCGAGCGAGGGCGGCGCCCCGGTCACTTGCGATGCTTCTTGGCCAGGTCGCGGAGTTTGCGGACCTGGTCGTCGGGCGCGCCGCCGCGCTCTTCGAGGTCGGCGGCGGTGTCGTAATCGGGGGGCGCCTTGCTCAGGTAGACCTGCGCCAATTCGATGTTGGCGACCTTGTCGTCGGGATAAATGCCGATCACGTCGTTGAACAGCTTGAAGGTCGCGTCGGGGGTGCCGGCGGCCTTGGCGGCCTCGTTGATCTTGTGCATCATCGGATCGGCCTCGGAACCGAGGGTGTCCAACTTGTGCGCCCTGGCCAGAAGCATCGCCGCCCGGATGCCCTGGTCGTAAGTGTTGATGGCGTCGGTGTACTTCTTGTCGGTCATCTGCTGGTCGCCGATTTTTTCGATGAGCGGGATCGCGTCGGAGAGCGCATTCACGGCTTTTTCACGGGCCGCCGGAATCCTGGTGGTGACGATGATGTCCTTCAGAGTGCCGACGCCCTGCTCGACGTTGCCGGCCTTGATGTCGTCGAGCGCCTTGCCGGAGGAATTCGCCAGGTCCTCGAGCTGCTTGTAGAGCCGCGCCTGGTCGAGGAGTTTCTGATCGGTGGGATCGAGGGTTGAGGCTGTCATGTACTCGCGTGCGGCGCCTTCCTGATCGCCGAGCGCTTCATCGATATGAGCGAGCGATTTGTGCGCGTCGAGGTTGTTGGGATCGGCCTTAATCGAGAGCTCGAGTTCCTTTTTGGCGCCGTCGAGATCGCGCTTTTCGAACAGATCTTCGGCTGCGTAGAGATGCTTCTTCGCCTCGGACTGGCATCCGCTGACGAACGGGATGGCCAGCAGGACGGGCAGTATCAGAGCGCGCGCGCTAGCTGTTCGCATCACGGTGTTCCTCTCAGGGTTTGGCGAAATCCGGATGAGTCTGCAAGCAAAGGCGCGGAATTGTCAAGTTGAAACGCGCTACGCGGGCCGGGAAAGGATGACAAAGGAGCGCTGCGCGATTTCAGAACCGGTACCGGCTTCGCTTACGCGAAGCTGTCCGAGGTCCTTCCTCCCCTCGCGTTGCTCGGGTTGTCAGGATGACGAAACTGGCGCTCGCGATGCTCGGGTCGTCGGGATGATGGAGTTGGCGGTCGCGTTGCTTGGGTCGTCGGGATGACGGAACGTTGTCGCGTTGCTCGGGTCGGGATGACGGAGTTGGCGGTCGCGTCGGTCGCTTCGGTCAGGACCAGGGCGGCTCAGTCTGCGGGCATCGGGAGCGGGAAATGCACGCGCTCCTTGGCGACGCTCAGCAGCTCGACCTCGGCGCCGGAGCGGGCGAACGCGCCGATAATTTCCTCGACCAGCCACTCCGGCGACGACGCGCTCGCGGTCAGGCCGAGCGCGCGCACGCCAGCGAGCATCGCGGGCTCGACGTCGGCGATCGAATCGACGAGGAACGCGCGCGCGCCGCGCATCCGCGCGACCTCGACCAGCCGGTTAGCATTCGAGCTCTGCTTCGAGCCGACCACCAGCACCGCGTCGCTGACCTGCACGAGTTCCTTGACGGCGTTCTGGCGGTTCTGAGTCGCGTAGCAGATGTCGTCGGTCTTCGGCGCCTGCATCGAGGGGAAGCGCTCCTTGAGCGTCTCCATGATTTCGCGGGTGTCGTCGACGCTGAGCGTGGTCTGGGTGACGGCGGCGATGCGGCCGGGATTCTCGACCTTGACGCTGCGCGCTTCAGCCACGCTGCCGACCAGCACCACCCTGCCGGGCGCGACGCCCAAAGTGCCCTTCACTTCCTCGTGGCCGGCGTGCCCGATGAGGATCACGGTGCGGTCCTCGGTGTCGTATTTCTTGACTTCGAGATGGACCTTGGTGACGAGCGGGCAGGTGGCGTCGATGACGCGCAGGGCGCGGTCTTTGGCGCGGTCCCATTCGCTGGGCGCGACGCCATGGGCGCTGAAGATAACGCGCTGGCCGGTGGGCACCTCGTCGAGGCTCTCGACAAAAATCGCGCCTTCGCGTTCGAGCGCCTCGAGCACGAAGCGGTTGTGCACGATCTGATGGCGTACGTAGAGCGGGCGGCCGTAGGAGCGCAGCGCACTGCGGACGGCCTCGACGGCACGATCGACGCCGGCGCAAAAGCCGCGCGGCTCAGCCAGGATAATTTTTTCGACCGAAGTTTCGCCCAACGCCATCCTACCTTTGTAACTGGTAACTGTCCGCCCGGTCAATGAGGTGGTGGCCAAGGGGTTGCATTTGAAAAAATTCTCTTTGGGACAATACGTGCGAGCAGAAGAATCAGAACGAGCGGAAAATTAAAGGCCAGAATCACCAGCAATGTTTGCCAATCCCAAGACCAACGGGAAATGGGGAAAGCTTGTGCGATCCTCGGGACAGTTGTGACGACGTAGAGGTAGGTCGAGAGTGCTACGGCTAGAGAAAAGATCAGCCAATAAAATAGCTGTCTCTTCTTGAATTTCTGTTGCGTGACCGTCACGCCAGTCGCCATTTCCAATTAAGGGCAATGCCGCTGAAAAGTCATTCGAGCACGGTCATTCGAGCGCGGGTGGGTGCGAGGTTTGGCAGCCGATCCAAATCTCGCCGCCTTCGAAGTGCTCTTTTTTCCAGATCGGTACTATTTCTTTCAGGCGATCGATCGCGAACCAGCACGCGTCGAACGCTTCTGCGCGATGCGGTGCCGAGACCGCAATCGCCACCGAAGTCTCGCCGATTTCGACGACGCCGATGCGATGCGCGATCGCGATGCGCGTGATTTTCCATCGCGCGCCCGCCTCGACCGCGAGCTTGCGCATCTCGGACAGCGCCATCGGCTCGTAGGCTTCGTACTCGAGGCGGATGACGACGCGGCCCGCGTTGTCGCGGCGAGTCGTGCCGATGAACGACACGATTGCACCGGCGGCAGGGTCGGCAACCTCGCGCTCCAGCGCGGCAACGTCGATCGGATGGCGGCCGATCGTTATCTTGCCGACGTATGCGGGAGCGTCCGCGCCGCCGCTGACGGGCGGGATGAATGCGATCTCGTCGCCCATCCGCGGCTTGAAGCTGCCATCGACGTACTCCTGGTTGACGGCGAAGCCGACCGAGTCGCGATGGCCGCCAAGCTCTGGAAATTCGACGACCATCTGGCGCCAGATGTCGCCGACTGTTGTGCCGTCGGGGAACTCACGCGTCAGCTCGGCCGCATGCGCCCGCTCGCGCAGCGTCGCGAACAGCTTGATCGTGAACCGGTTCATTTGCTCAGCAGCCAGGTAATGTGCCCGAGCTCGGGGATGAGCAGCTTCTCCATCGCAAGCCGGCACGCGTCGGGCGAGCCGGGAAGCGCGGCCACGAACTTGCCGTGGCGCACGCCGGCTACCGCCCGGCTCATCATCGCGGCCGACCCGATTTCCTGAAACGAAAGCATCCGGAACAGTTCGCCGAAGCCCTCGAGCTCCTTGTCGACCACCGACTTCACGACTTCGGTGGTGCCGTCGCGCGCGGTGATTCCGGTGCCGCCGTTGACGATAATCGCGTCGAGATTGTCCAGATTATTGACCAGCGCGGCGGCAATCTTCTCGCGGTCGTCGGGAACGACTTCGTAGTAGTCGACGAGATGGCCGGCATCCTCCAGCAATTTGCGGATGAGCTGACCGCTCTCATCGCTTTCGGGAGTGCGCGAATCGCTGGCGGTGATCACGCCGACCTTGAGATTCGCGCGCGCGTGCTTTTGGTGATCGTGGACCGACATGCGGATTAGGATTACACAATCCTCGATGGCATTATAAGCAGTCGGCGTTTGCGATGCTCGCAGCGGACCGGACTGCCCGCCCGGCGAGTCACAACTGGCAGGATCCCAAGATGACCACCGCCACCAGCCGAGCCGCCGCGGTCTTTCGCCCGAAAATACTGCTGGCCGCCGTGGCCGCAATCGCGATCCTCTACGGGGCGCATCGCATTGGCGCGGGACCGTGGCTGACCAACGCGCTCGACTGGATTCGCGGGCTGGGGGCGCTGGCGCCGATCGCATTCATCGCGATTTACATCGCCGCGTGCGTTGCGTTTCTTCCCGGCTCGATCCTGACGATTGGCGCCGGCGTGATTTTCGGCGTGGTGCGCGGATCGATCTACGTTTCGATCGCGGCGACTCTCGGCGCTACGGCGGCTTTTCTCGTGGGCCGTTACATTGCGCGCGACTGGGTGAGTGCGAGACTCGAAGGCAACCCGAAGTTCAAGGCGATTGACGAAGCGGTCGGCAAGGAAGGCTGGAAGATCGTCATCCTGACGCGGCTGTCGCCCGTGTTTCCATTCAACCTGCTCAACTACGCTTACGGGCTGACGCGCGTGACGCTGCGCGACTATTTTTTTGCGTCGTGGGCCGGGATGATCCCCGGCACAATTCTCTACGTGTATATCGGCTCGCTGAGCGGCGACCTGGCGCGCGCGGCCGCGGGCGGCGCCCGGCGCACGCCGGCGGAATGGGCGCTCACGGCAGTCGGATTCATCGCGACAGTCGCGGTGGCGGTGTACGCAACGCGAATCGGCGCACGGGCGCTGCGCGAAAAGACCTGAGACCGGGGGACGCATCGATGGGATCGCACGCGCTGAAGCATGAGCCGCTCGACGCTTACAACCTCGCGCTGACGGAAAATCTGCATCCCGCCGGCTGGATCAACCCGGCGCCGGCCGATCGTTACAACATGGTCGTGATCGGCGCCGGCACCGCCGGCCTCGTGACGGCAGCGGGCGCCGCGATCCTGGGTGCGAAGGTAGCGCTCGTCGAGCGCGACTTTATGGGCGGCGACTGCCTGAACTTCGGATGCGTCCCGTCCAAGGCGCTGATTCGATCGGCGCGCGCCGCCGCCGCGGTGCGCGACGCAGGCCGCTTCGGCGTCGAAGTGCCGCCCGGTGTGCGGGTGAACTTTCCGGCCGTGATGGAGCGGATGCGCAAGCTGCGCGCCGAGCTCAGCCCGACCGACTCCGCCAATCGATTTCGCGGCCTGGGCGTCGATGTGTTCATCGGGGACGGACGTTTTGTCGCGCCGGACTGCGTTGAGGTGGACGGCCGGCGGCTGCATTTCAAAAAGGCAGCGATCGCCACCGGAGCGCGCGCCGCCGAGCTGCCGATACCAGGTCTTGCCGAGGCTGGCTATCTGACCAATGAGACGGTTTTCTCGTTGACCGAGTTGCCGCGGCGAATCGCGGTGATTGGAGCGGGACCGGTCGGATGCGAGCTTGCGCAGACCTTCGCGCGATTCGGCGCGCAGGTCACGCTGCTCGAAGTTGCGCCGCAAATCCTGATTCGCGAGGATCGCGACGCCGCCGAGCGGGTCGAGCGCGCCATCGTCCGCGACGGCGCGGAAATTATCACCGGATGCAAAATTTCCGGCGTCGAGGCGCGTGGCAGCGAAAAAATAATCGCGGCCGAGCGCGACGGCGTACGCCGCGAGATTGCCGTCGACTGCATATTGATCGGCGTCGGGCGAGTTCCCGCAGTCGCGGGGCTGAATCTCGAAGCCGCGATGATCGAATACGACTCGCAACACGGCGTGAAGGTCGATGACCACCTGCGCACCACGAATCCACTTGTGTACGCGGGCGGCGACGTCGCATCGCCATACAAATTTACCCACCTCTCCGACGCGCACGCGCGAATCATACTGCGCAACGCACTATTCTTCGGACGCCAGCGCGCCAGCCAACTGACTATTCCGTGGTGCACCTACACCGATCCCGAAATAGCGCACGTCGGACTCTACGAAGCCGAGGCGAAGGAGCGCGGAGTCCCGGTCGCGACCTACACGCAGGAACTGGCCGAGGTCGATCGCGCGGTGCTGGACGGAGAAACCGACGGCTTCGTGAAAGTTCACGTCCGCCAGGGGAGCGATTCGATCGTGGGTGCGACTGTGGTCGCGAGCCACGCCGGCGAGATCATCTCGGAACTCACGACCGCGATCAAAGCGGGAGTGGGACTGGGCAGCCTCGGCGACGTGATTCATCCCTACCCGACCCAGGCCGACGCCATCCGCCGCGCCGCCGGACTCTACACGCGCTCGCGGCTGACGCCGCTGGTCGCGGGGTTGATGAAGCGCTGGTTCGCCTTCTCGCGCTGAGGGAAATCCGTCGCGGTGTTAGCGCAATCGCAGGTTGAACGCCTGGCGGCCTTTCTCGCCCGAACGGACGTCGAACTGAACTTCGTTGCCCTCGCGCAGGTCGTCGAAATAGACCTTGGGCGACAGCGCCGAGCGATGAAAGAAAACCTCGTCGCCGCCGTCGTCCGCGATGATAAAGCCGAAGCCCTTGTCCTTGACTACTTTTTTGATTGTTCCGAACACGCGATCCTCCCCCGAACAATATTGTGCCGCGCCTTGAGCTTACGACGCTGGCGATTTAAGTAAAGAGCGTAGTCGCACGAGGCGCGCGCATGCTGAAGGCCGTCACACTGAAGGAAATCGAACGAATCTTCGCGGTGATCGATCCGATGGGGATCTCGCGCGAGGCGGTCGTGATTCCGCTGCGCACCGAGCATCCGGGGCGCGTCTCGATTTTGAAAGACGGCAAGCTGGAGATAGTCGTCGAGCGCGACGGCGACTTCGAGGACTGGATCACTCATCTCCGGGCGCAGATTGGCGAGCTGATGAAGCCGGCGGCGGACTAAGCTCGATCAGCACCGCGCCGTGATCGACGGTCTGACCCTCCTCGACGCGAACCTGCTTCACCAGCGCCGCGCTCTCGGCGGCGAGCGTCGTTTCCATTTTCATCGCCTCGATCACGACCAGCGGCTGCCCGGCCTCGACCAGGTCACCGCCATGCACCAGCACCCTGAGCACCTTGCCGGGCATCGGTGCGGTGATTTCCGCCGACGCCAGCCCGCGCGCGCGGCGCCGAGCAGATGCTTCGGCGGGCTTGAACTCGAACGACGCCGGCCCGACTGAAACGAGGATCGATTCTTTTCGCCGCGCGCCGAAAACCGGGTAGCGCCGCCCGTCGATCGCCAGAATTCCTCCGCCGCCAGCATTGGGCGTGAATTCCGCGACGAGCTCCCGGTCTCCGATGCGGACGCGAAGCGCGCCGCCGTCGCGCGAGATCACCTCGGCGTCGATCTCGCGCGAGTCACCCGCGCGCGTGAGCTTCATCGCCGCGAGCCCCACAGCTCGAAGTTGTTCAGGCCGTCCCAGGGCGAATGGCGTTCGTTGGCACTGTGCGGCGCAGCCTCCTCGTCCCCGGCGATCGCCGCCGCGACAACTGCCGCATCGATTTCAGACTCACCGATCTTCCAACCTGAAAAAAATGACTCGATAAAGCGGGTCGAGAGTTGCGCGTCGCGAAACTGGTCGCTCGCAACGATGTCGCGCAGGTAGGCGGCGTTGTTCGTCACGCCAGCCAGAGCGAATTCGCCAAGCGCGTTGACGAGCCGGCCGCGCGCCTCCTCGCGATTCGCGCCGTAGCAGACGAGCTTGCCGAGCAGGCCGTCGTACCACGGCGTCACTTCGGCGCCGCGCGCGAGGTGCGAGTCGAAGCGGACGCCCGGGCCGCCGGGAACGCTCAGATGAAGCACGGTTCCCGTCGCGGGACGAAAGTCATGCTCGGGATCCTCGGCGTTGATTCGGCATTCGATGGCGGCGCCGCGCGGGGCCGCGGGCTCCGACACTTCGCCGCCCGACGCGATTCGCAATTGCTCGCAGACGAGGTCGCATCCGAACCGCATCTCGGTCACGGGATGCTCGACTTGCAGGCGCGCGTTGACTTCGAGGAAGTAAAAGTCGTCGCCCTCGACCAGGAACTCCACGGTGCCCGCGTTGGTATAGTGCGCCGCGCGCGCCAGTCTCAGCGCCGCGTCGATCATGTTCGCGCGCATCTCGGCGGAAAGCCCGGGCGCCGGCGATTCCTCGATGATCTTCTGATGCCGCCGCTGGATCGAGCAATCACGCTCGCCGAGTGCGACCACGGCGCCGTGCTCGTCGCCCAGAATCTGGATTTCGACGTGGCGCGGATGCGCGAGGTATTTTTCGATGAATATACGTCCGTCGCCGAATGCCGCCGCCGCTTCACGGGCAGCCGCTTCCAAGGCGCCCTCGAGTTGCGCGGCCTCCGCCACCACGCGCATCCCGCGCCCGCCGCCTCCAGCGGCAGCCTTGATGAGAATCGGATAACTGACGCGCGCGGCAAACTCACGCGCCGCGGAAATTTCCGCAGCCTCGATTCCCGGCACTACCGGAACTCCCGCCGCGACCGCGAGTCGGCGCGCCGCGACCTTGTCGCCGAGCGCAGCCATCACGTCCGGCCGCGGCCCGACAAACACGATCTGCGCATCGGCGGCGGCCTGCGCGAACTCGGGACGCTCGGAGAGAAATCCATAGCCCGGATGAATCGCGTCGGCGCCGGATTGCCGGGCGGCCGCGATTATCGCCGCGATGTCGAGATAGCTCTTTGCGGCCTCGGCCGGTCCGATCGCAATTGCCTCGTCGGCCGCGCCGACGTGCATGCTTTTCGCGTCCGCCGCCGAATAGACCGCGACAGTCTTGAGGCCGAACAGGCGTGCACTGCGGATGATCCGCAGGGCAATTTCGCCGCGATTTGCGACCAGCAGTTTGGTGAGCCGCCGTGCCATCGATTGGTCGAAGCTAGCACAAGCCGTATCCACGTAAAGCCGCGCGCCGCCGCCGCGCCGAGTCAATTGCAACCCGCGCGCGCGTCGTATAATTCCCGGATGACGCGCGCCGCCGCGTCGCACTGGCATGAACCGCTACTTCGAGGATTTCACCGCCGGCCAGACTTTCAAGCACTGGCCGGGCCGCACTATCACCGAGTTCGACAACACCTGGTTCACGCTGATGACGATGAACACCAACCCGATTCACTTCGACGCCGCCTATGCGGCCACGACGCAGCACGGCCGGCCGCTCGTCAACGGGCTGCTGGTGATGGCGACGGTGGTCGGCATGAGCGTGAAGGACGTCAGCGAGAATGCGATCGCGAACCTCGAGTACGAATCGGTGCGTCACAGCGGCCCGACGTTCGCCGGCGATACGCTCTACGCCGAGACAACCGTGCTCGAGACGACCGCGTCGAAGTCGAAGCGCGACCGCGGCGTCATTTACGTCGAGACGCGCGGACTCAATCAGCGCGGCGAAGAGATAATGATCCTGCGCCGCAAGATCCTGGTTCCGCGCCGGCCCGCCTGAGCCGCATCGACGGATCAACTCACGCTCGAAGTCCGCTGGCGGCCTCCCGCCTGAAATATTTCTTGAATTGATCATCGGAAAGTATTGATCGCCAGCCCAATTTTACTATGTTGTTTGATCCGAGTTTTGATTTCGCGCCCGTGCATGAGGAGTTGAAACGAAAAAAGTCGTCGTGCGTATCAAATGGCGGAGAGACAAAATGACGCGAGGAGCGCTGGCTGACTAATGAGCGAGAAAATCACGGTCCGCACCGTGTATGACTTCCCCGTCGCCGGTCATCTGTGCGACGACGGAACCGTGCGTTACATCAAACTGGTGCGTCGCGCCGGACAACCGCCGGAAGGCGCATGCCCGCAGTGTAAGACTTCGTTTCAGTATCGAAAGCCCAAACCCTCGAAGAACGCGCGCCACGTCGAGGGCGAGGGCATCGTCCACTTTTAGAGCTCAATCCGCTATTTTGCCCGCCGCGCCGGCGCGTCGCTGGTGCGCGTCTTGACGAGCATGATGCGCGGGCCCTTGTAGTAGCGCGTGGCTTCGTCGCCGACGAACGCCATGCCGTCGTTAGGGTCGAACCATGCGTGAAGCTTCGGCACGAACGCCGCAGCGAATACGTTCAGCCATCCGAAATCCGGGCGCACTTCGACTCGCATGGCCTCCGCGCCATATGCAGTCCACACCGCATTTCCTGGATCGGCCCGCACGCTGATCGCAAATACCTTCGGGCCTGGCGCGCAGTTGAAAACATGCAACGGACGACTCAGGTCTTTGGAGCCCGCGCGCAGAGAATCCTGGATCGGAAGCACCACGCTCGCGCCCGCCCAGGTGTTGTCCGGGATGCTGAGCACTGCGGACTGCGCGCTCTTTTGCGCGCCGGAGTTGTCGATACAAGTCGCGGCGCCCGACTTCAGATCCAGATGAGAGCGCATCAGGATTGATCCGTCGGATTTGAAGAACGTGTGATCGAATTCGACCAGCCTCGGCAACTCGCCGCCCGTTCCCGACTCCAGATGCGCTGTTTCGACGTCGGACTGATCGTCAAAGTAGTTGTTCTCGCCGTGCAGATTCGCGCCATCGCGCGTGAGGTCCACGCGATAGCGGCTGCGTCCGATCGCAATCCCGGTATCAGGATTCAGAATCGCGAAACTGGTCGGCGGAAAGCTAAGCGCATTCGCTGAGAACGCCGGCCGCGTGCACGTCACAGTCAGCAGTATCGCAAACGCGACCGTCCACCCGAGCTCACGCATCGCGATCATGCCCTTGCCAGAACGCACCCTGTCTGGAACGTTAACTCGGCAAGCGATCCGTGCGCTAGCTGCGCCAGTCTAGACATCAGATGCTCGATACAATCTTCGGCGCGAATCCCGACATCAAGCGCGTTCAATCGCGATGCGCGCGCGCGCTTTTCAGCCTGGGAGTCAGCGCGAACGTCGCGACGATTCTCGCCGCACTGGCCGGCATTGCGGCTGGAGTCGGCTTCGCGCGCGGGCACGTGACGTTCGCGATTGTCGCGCTGGCGCTCAGCGCCATTCTGGACGCCCTCGACGGCACTATCGCGCGCGAATGCGCCGCGCCCAGCCCAGTCGGCGGCGTGCTCGATCTCTCCGCCGATCGGATCGTGGAGGCGTGCGTAATCGTGGGCATCGCGTGGCGCGACCCGGCCCTCTATCTCGCGGCGCTCGTGCTGGTCGCCACCTGGTACGTCAACATCACGATATTCCTCGCGGTCGGCGCCGCGCTGGAAGGCCCGAGCGCCAAGCTGATCGAGTACCCACCCGGAATCCTGGAGCGCACCGAAGCGATCATATTCTTCATAGTGCTGGGATTGGTGGAAGCAACGCCGCTCCTGCGCCCGGTTGGCCCGCTACTGTGCTACGCAATGGCGGCGCTGGAGATAGTCACGGGCGCCCAACGTCTGCTGTTCGGCCGGCGAATGCTGCGCGCGGAATAATTCCGCCCGCCCTTATCAGGCGTTGGCGCTACTCAACCGTGACCGACTTTGCGAGGTTGCGGGGCTGATCTACGTCGGTGCCGCGCTCCGCCGCGATATGATAGGCGAGCAACTGCAGCGGCACTGTCATCAGCACGGGGGTCAGCATCCGGTTGGTCTCCGGCACCTCGATAATTTCCGCGGCGACGCTTCCAAGCTCGGCGGTCGCGCGATTTGTCACCGCGATTATCCGGCCGTTGCGCGATTCGACTTCCTTGAGATTGGACATCGACTTCTCGAACAGGTTGTCGTTGGGAATTATCACCACCACCGGCATCTTCTCATCGATAAGCGCGATGGGCCCGTGCTTCATCTCGCCGGCCGAGTAACCCTCGGCGTGAATGTAGGAAATTTCCTTCAGCTTGAGCGCGCCCTCGAGCGC
Source organism: Binataceae bacterium (SeqCode) (assembly GCA_963789715.1). Classification (GTDB taxonomy): domain Bacteria; phylum Desulfobacterota; class Binatia; order Binatales; family Binataceae; genus Binatus. Next base: position 476,478 of record CAWBLQ010000001.1, read on the forward strand.
AATTGGATAGCTGATGCCGCGGCCGAGAAACAGGAAGTCGCGCGCCGGCGCGTACTTGCGCGCGATCTGCTGGATGAGCGGCTCGCTCTCGAAGATCGCCTTGATCTGTCCGGGGATCGCGAACGCCGGCTGCAGCAGCATTCCGGCGTCCGCGTCGGACAGGCGTCCCAGCCGCGCCGCCAGATGAATCGCGAACAGGTAGTAAGCCTCGAGCTGCGTGAGAAAGCATTTGGTGGTGGTCACGCTCGTCTCGGGACCGCATCGCGTGTACAACTGCGCGTCGGCCTTGCGCGCGATCGACGAATCCACCGTGTTGGTGATCGCCAGCAGATGCGCACCGCGCGCGCGCCCTTCTTCCATCGCGGCGATAGTGTCGGCGGTCTCGCCCGACTGCGACACCGCGATGATCATCGTGCGGTCGTCGATCGGCGGCCGGCGATAGCGGAACTCGGATGAGTAATCGACTTCGACCGGAATCGCGGCGAGCTCCTCGAGCATGAACTTGGCGACCTGCGCGGTGATCCACGACGCGCCCGCACCCAGCATCACGATCCGTCCGATCGACGCCGGGCCGCCCGCCGGCAGTAGCTCGCCCTCGAAGCGGACCGTCGACGAGCCGCCGTCCGCCCGTCCCGCCATCGTGTCGATCCACGCCTGCGGCTGGTCGTTGATTTCCTTGCGCAGGTAATGGCGAAAGCCGCCCTTGGTGGCGGCGACGGCGTCCCATTCCACTTGACGGGGTTGTCGAGTAACAGCGCTGCCATCGAACTTCATCAGCCGCATGGCGCCGGCGGTGACCTCGGCAAGCTCGCCGTCTTCAAGGACGAGCGCGCGGCGCGTGTGTTCGAGAATCGCGGGAATGTCCGACGCGATGAAGTTCTCGCCGTCGCCCAGCCCCAACACCAGTGGCGTCGCGGTCTTGGCGGCGACCAGCTTGTCGGGCTCGGTTTCGGACAGCACTACGATCGAGAACGAACCGCGCAGCCGCAGGACGGCTTCGCGCACAGCCTCGGTCAGGCCGCGACCGCCTTTGAGCTTCTCCTCGATCAGATGCGAGATCAGCTCGGTGTCAGTCTCGGAGAGGAGCTTATGCCCGCGAGCGATCAGTTCGGCGCGGAGCTCGATGAAGTTCTCGACGATGCCGTTGTGGATGACCGCGACCGGGCCGGCTTTGTGCGGATGCGCGTTTTCCTCCGACGGGCGGCCGTGTGTCGCCCATCGCGTGTGTCCGATTCCGATATGTCCTTGCAAGGGCGAGTCGGCCAGCAGATGGCGCAGATTTTCGAGCTTGCCCTTGGCGCGACGTATTTCGAGCTTGCCGCTCTCGACGATCGTCGCGACGCCGGCCGAATCGTAGCCGCGATATTCGAGGCGGCTGAGCCCTTCGAGCAGGATAGGGTAAGCTTCGCTCGGTCCTACGTATCCGATTATTCCGCACATGAACGCTCGCTCCTTTCCCCGCATTTTCGGGGAAGGTTACAGAGTTATCCAGACCCACTGACGGAGCGAGACGATCGCGAAACGGATGTGTCGGGAGAGTTTGGAAAATCACGTCAGAGCTGGATGCTCTGCCACACGAGGCGTGTTTTGTCGCGCGGTCACCCGCGCGGTTTCACTGCTCGCCTCTATCGACTGTGGAGCCGGGAAGCCATCCGCCGAAATTTTCGATACTGCTTCCACCTCGTCAACTCATGGCGCTGAATCCGGCCATGAGTCCTGGCGCTACTCTCACTGTTTGTTTTCTATCGCCTCGACTGTCACCTCGCTGTGGATTGGCACGTCGTGCCCTTACCTTCGATTATTCCCGCCTGGGCGAGTCAGCACAAGCGACCGTCTAGTCCTGATGGCTCTTGTTGCGCTTCAGACTGCCGTCGGGGCTGTCGTTGTGGCGCTTGCGCCAAGTTGCCATCCAGCCGGCCTTTTCGCGCTGCGGATGATGCGACATCACGAGCGCGCCGTCGGGCACCTCGCGGACAATCGTCGTGCCTGACGCGACATAGACATCGCTGCCAACCTTGACCGGTGCGACCAGTTGCGTGTCGCATCCGACCATGCAGCGGTCGCCGATTTCCGTATCGTGCTTGTCGTAGCCGTCGTAGTTCACGGTGATGACGCCGCATCCGACGTTGGTATCGGCGCCGATGGTGGCGTCGCCGAGGTAGCTTAGATGGCTGGCCTTGGTGCCGCGTCCGATGCGCGCCTTTTTGGTCTCGACGAAATTGCCGATGCGATTGTGGCCGGCGAGTTCGGTGCCGGCGCGCAAGTTGGCGAACGGGCCGATTTCGGAGTCCTCGCCGATCGCGCAATCTTCGGCGCGCACTCCCAGCTTCAGATGGCATCGCGGGCCGATGGTCACGTTGCTGAGCCATGCGGTGCCGTCGATTCGCACGCCCTCGCCGAGTTTGCATTTGCCGAGCATCTGGACGTTGGGACCAATCACGCAATCGGGCGCGATTTCGGCCTGCTCCGAGATGTAGGTGCATGCGGGATCGACGAGCGTCACGCCGGATTGCATCAGCTTTCGATTAACCGCCGCACGAATTTCCGCTTCCATATTTGCCAGCTCCTCGCGCGAGTTGATGCCGGCGAATTCCGCCGGGTCGGTGGCAACCCACGCTTCGACTTTTTCGTTTTTATCGCGCGCACGCGCAATCGCAACGAGATCGGTCAGGTAGTACTCATCCTGCGCGTTGGCCGGTTTCAATTCCGCCAGCGCGGACCGAAGGAGGGCGCTATCGACCAGGTAACAGCCGGTGTTGATTTCCTTGACGGCGCGTTCGGCGGGCGACGCGTCGCGGTGCTCGACGATTTTGTCGACCTTGCCGGCGGGATCGCGAATCACCCGGCCGTACGCGGCGGGATCGTCGAGAACGACGCTGATGAACGAGAGCTTTGCGCCGCGCTTTCGATGTGCGTCCAGGAACGCGCGCAGGGTTGACGGCCTGACGGCCGGCATGTCGCCGTAAACGATCAGCACGTCGCCGCTGAAGCCCGCCGGAAGCTGGCCGAGGGCGCATCGCGCGGCGTCGCCAGTCCCGCGCTGCGGCTCCTGAGGCGCGAATCGTGCTCGGGAGGAGCCGACGGCGGCCCGCACTTCGCGGGCCTGGTGGCCGACGACGATCAAGATCGGATCTGGCTCGAGTGCCGCGACGGCGCGAAGCGCGCGCGCGATCATCGGTTCTCCACCAAGCTCGTGCAGTACTTTGGCGCGCTTCGAGCGCATCCTGGTCCCTTTGCCGGCGGCGAGAATGATCGCGGCAAGGCTCATGACGAGTACGCGCTATTCGTAGTCATCGAAGTTCGAGACTTTCCAGGTGTCGGCGTCCTTGCGGGCAGTGATAAGCCAGTTGCGATTGAAGGTGCCGCCTTCGGGCACGTCGATGGTGGCGCGGAACAGAAACTCGATGTGGTCGGTGGCGTCGCGCTCGGCGGTGAGCCGGTAGTGGACGATGGGCTTGCGGGTGTTTGCATCGATTTTCTGGTTGCCGATCAGCTGCATCTCGTGATGCAGCTTGTCGAGCGCGAGCCCGGTGCAGAAAGGCTCGGCCGCCTTCAGATCGATCGCGACATAGTATTGGTCGATGAAGCGATCGACGACGCCGCGCGCGCTGTTGGCGGGATGGCATCCCGCGGCGACAATCGTGGCGAACGCCGCGACGAAAAGAAGCTCGGCGCAGCGGTCATGAAGCTGGATCCTGGTGGAGGTCATGATTTTTTCTTGAAGAGCGCCTCCAGCTTGTCTTGCGCGCCGGTCCTGGCGGGCGGCTTAACGGCGGCGTCGCCCGGGATAAAATATTCGCAGAAGTTGAATCGGTCCTTGTCCACCACCCGCTCCGCCATCGGCTCGCGGCAACTGTTGTTGTAGGCGGGATCGTAAAAGCCGCAGTTGCGGCATGCATGCAGCGCGCGGCCGCATCCGGGGCACTCGTCGCGAAACCCGATGCGGTCCATGCCGGCGATGACTTCGATTTTCTTTGCGCAATGCCAGCAGTTCATAGCGACGGCCGGGGTTCTTCGTGCGGCATGGTGCTCCGCGGGACTGGTATCCGAAAACCGTTGGTTCCCTGTGCGACCGGCTTGGAAACGCGCGCTTTTTCGGCCGAATCGCCGCTGATAGCATAGCCGCTCAAGTGGGTGCGCGCGAGATGATGGAGGCAGAGGTGGAGGCGTTTGCGGCGGCGCTGCGCAAGGCGTCGCGCGCAGCGGACAACACGGTGACGAACTATCGCCGCGACCTGCTCGCGTTCCGAAGTTTTCTGATCGAGCGGGCGGCGATTTTGGGCAAGCGCGTCGATGAGATCGAGGTTGCGAGCATCACGGCGGATCATATCCGCAGTTACCTGGCCGAATTGATGAAAACCGCAAAACGCGCCACCGTCCAGCGCAGACTCAGCGCGATCAAGGCATTCTTTCGCTATCGCGAGACGACGATTGGCGCGGCCAGTCCCGCGCGATCGATTCGGTCGCCGAAAAACGAGCGGCGCCTGCCGTCGATATTGCAGGAGGACGAAGTTCGCAGGCTGCTCGAGGTGTCGCCCGACGACTCGACGCCGGCGGCGATGCGCGATCGCGCGATATTCGAGACGCTGTACTCGTCGGGGCTGCGCGTCGGCGAGCTGGTCGGGTTGGACTGGCGCGATATCGACGGAGAGCTCGGGATGGTGATGGTGCGGGCGGGCAAGGGCAACAAGGATCGGCTGGTGCCGCTGGGCGAGCCGGCGCTGGACGCGTTGAGGGCGTGGCGTCGCGCGATGCCGGTGGCGTGGGAGCCGGACGGTCCCGTGATAACGAATTTGCGCGGGGGCAGGCTGACCACGCGCAGCGTCGAGTCGATCCTGCAACGGCGGCTGGAGGCGGCCGGCGTCAGCGCGGGATTAACGCCGCACGGACTGCGCCACTGTTTCGCAACGCATATGCTTGGCAATGGGGCCGACCTCAGGTCGATACAGGAGATGCTCGGCCACGCGAGCCTGGCGACCACGCAGCGGTATACTCATGTCAGCGTGAATCATTTGAAAGAGGTTTATCGACGTGCCTTCCCACGAGTCTGACAGGGGTATCGAGCCGGGCGCCGAAATCCGCCACACGACGATTTTGAGCGTGCGCCACGAGGGGCACGTCGTCATCGCGGGTGACGGGCAGGTGAGCGTTGGGCAGACGATCATGAAGAGCAAGGCGAAGAAAGTGCGCCGGCTGCATCAGGACAGAGTGCTGGCGGGATTCGCGGGCTCGACGGCGGACGCGCTGACGCTCTTCGACAAGTTTGAATCGAAGCTGCAGGAATACAACGGCGTGCTTCGGCGCGCCGCGGTTGAGCTGGCCAAGGACTGGCGCACGGATCGAATCCTGCGGCGGCTCGAGGCGATGCTGGTGGTGGCGGACAAAGAGAGCTCGCTGCTTATCTCGGGCGTCGGCGACGTGCTCGAGCCCGACGATGGAATCCTGGCGATCGGATCGGGCGGCAACTACGCGTTGTCGGCGGCGCGCGCGCTGATTCGCCACGGTTCCGGGATGACAGCGCGCCAGATCGCCGAAGGCGCGATGAAAATCGCGTCGGAAGTATGCGTTTACACCAACGACGAATTTGTCTTCGAAGAGTTGTAGCCGCACGACCTTCAGGAAGTTATGCCAGTTCCACAAGTGATGACGCCGCGCGAGATCGTCTCGGAGCTCGACCGCTATATCGTCGGGCAGCATGAGGCGAAGCGCGCAGTGGCGATTGCGCTGCGCAATCGATGGCGGCGGCAGAACGTCGCGCCGGAGTTGCGCGACGAAATCGCGCCGAAAAATATCCTGATGATCGGACCGACCGGCGTCGGCAAGACCGAAATCGCGCGGCGGCTGGCGCGGCTGGCGCAGGCGCCGTTCGTCAAGGTCGAAGCGTCGCGCTACACGGAAGTCGGTTACGTCGGACGCGATGTCGAGTCGATGATCCGCGACCTGGCGGAGATCGCGGTCAAGATGGTGCGCGACGAAGCGCGCGATCGGGTTGCGGTCAAAGCGCGCGAGAATGCCGAAGAGCGATTGCTCGATCTGCTGTTCCCGGCGCCGTCGAAAGTTCGCCGCTCCGCGGGTATCACGCCCGAGGGGCATGTCGAGGCGATCGACAACGACTCGCACAAGGATACGCGCGAGAAATTGCGCAAGCTGCTCAATGGCGGCCACCTTAACGATCGCGAGGTCGAGCTCGAAGTCAGCGCGAGCGCGGTGCCGAATATCGAAGTCTTCACGCCGCAGGGCATGGAAGAGATGGGCCTCAACATGAAGGAGCTGATGAATCAGCTCATGCCCAAGAAGACGCGTACGCGTAAAGTGAAGATTCCCGAGGCGCTCGAGCTGCTGACGACCGAGGAAGCGGCGCGGCTGGTGGATATGGAGGCGGTGGCGCACGAGGCAATCACGCGCGCGGAGCAGTCGGGCATCGTGTTTATCGACGAGATAGACAAGATCGCGGGACGCGAGTCGCACGGGCCGGACGTCTCGCGCGAGGGCGTGCAGCGCGACCTGCTGCCAATCGTCGAAGGATCGACGGTCAACACGAAATACGGGGCGGTCAAGACCGACCATATCCTGTTTGTCGCGTCGGGCGCGTTCCACACCTCGAAACCGTCGGACCTGATTCCCGAGTTCCAGGGCCGCTTTCCGATTCGGGTCGAGCTGAAAGCGCTCACCCGCGAAGACTTCATCCGCATCCTCACCGAGCCCGAAAACGCGCTGACCCGGCAATACGTGGCGCTGATGGAGACCGAGGGCGTGCATATACGCTTCACCGAGGACGGCGTGGCGGCGCTGGCGGAGATAGCGGCCAAGGTCAATGCGCGCTCGGAAAATATCGGCGCGCGCCGGCTGCATACTGTGCTCGAGCGGCTGCTGGAAGAGCTGTCGTTCAACGCGCCGGAGCTGCCGGATCGCGAGCTGACGATAGACGCCGCGTACGTTCACGGCCGGCTCGATCCAATCGTCAAGGACGAGGATCTGTCGCGGTATATTCTGTAGCTCCAGTTCACTCGTTACACTGATGTTAACCGCCGGGCTGGCGATGGATTGCGCGGCGCGTGCAATACTGTTTTGATTTCCTTTTTCGGGTTTTCGGGTTTCAGCGAGGTTCTTTAAGGCGTGAAAGAGGCCACCCACAATCGGGCCGACGTGCTGATCGAGGCGCTGCCCTACATCCGGCGCTTTCGCGGTAAAACGTTCGTAATCAAATACGGCGGGCATGCGATGCAGACCGAGGAGCTGCGCGAGACCTTCGCGCAGGAAGTCGTGCTACTCGATCTGGTCGGCATCAACCCGATCATCGTGCACGGCGGCGGGCCGCAGATTACCGAACTGATCGGCAAGCTCGGGCTGAAGTCGCGTTTCGTACGCGGGATGCGCGTGACCGATCCGGCGACGATGGAAGCGGCCGAGATGGTGCTGCAGAGAATCAACAAGGACCTGGTGGCGACGATTTCGCGCATGGGCGGCCGCGCGGTTGGGCTGTCGGGCAAGGATGGCGACCTGATCAGATCGCGCAAGATGCGGATGGTCGTGACGGACGACAACGGCAAACGCTCGCGCGTCGATATCGGGCTTGTCGGCGAAGTCGATCGCGTCAATCCGGAATTGCTCCGCACGCTGGAGGCGAACAACTTCATCCCGGTGATCGCGCCGACCGGGTTCGGCCGCGACGGTCAGACTTACAACATCAACGCCGACGTCGCCGCGGCCGAGATCGCGGCCGCGCTCAAGGCGGAAAAACTGATTTTGCTGAGCGACGTCGAAGGCGTGAAGGACAAAGACGGTAAACTGCTGTCGACCCTCGATGCGGCGGAATCGAAACGACTGATCGCGCGCGGCGTGATTCAGGAGGGGATGATTCCGAAGGTCGAATGTTGCATCGCGGCGCTGAACAAGGGCGTCGCGAAAACCCATATAATAGATGGGCGCGTCAAGCACGCGGTGCTGCTCGAAATTTTCACCCGCTCGGGAATCGGCACTGAAGTGGTGCAGCGCCGCGCCAAAGTGTCGGCGTTGACCGATACAGCGCGCAGCGCAGGGGGCGGCAAGGCGCGATGAACAACGCCGAGATAGTTGAACTCACGCATCGACACATGGTCGATGTTTACGGATGCACGCCGATCGCGTTCGCGCGCGGGCACGGCGCGTACCTGTATGACGCCGACGGCAACCGCTATCTCGATTTTTTCTGCGGGCTGGCGGTCACCAGTCTCGGTCATGGCAATCCCCGCGTCGTGCGCGCGATCAAGGAACAGGCCGAAAAGCTCACGCACGTTTCCAACGTCTTTCACACCGAGCCGACCGCGCGGCTGGTCGAGCGGTTGGCGAATCGTTTCGGCGAGGGCAAAGTTTTCCTGGGCAACTCGGGCGCCGAGGCCAACGAGGCCGCGATCAAGCTCGCGCGGCGATGGGGCAATGGGCGCTTCGAGATTTTGACGGCGCTCGGATCGTTCCATGGACGCACGCTCGCGACGCTCACCGCGACCGGCCAGGAGCGCTACCATCAGGGGTTTCAGCCGCTGATGCCCGGTTTCAGGTTGGTGCCGTTCGACGATCTCGCGGCGCTCGATCGCGCGCGGCGTGACGAAACCGTCGGCGTGATGGTCGAACCCATCCAGGGCGAGGGCGGGGTGGTCGTGCCGCGCGCGGATTACCTCAAGCGCGTGCGCGACTGGTGCGATCGCAACAAGATGCTGCTCGTCCTGGACGAAGTGCAAACCGGGATGGGGCGCACCGGGCGGTTTTTCGCGTACGAACACGCCGGCATCAAGCCCGACATCGTCACGCTGGCCAAGGCGCTGGGCGGCGGACTTCCAATCGGTGCGATGATTGCGCGGGCGGAAATCGCGTCGAGCTTCACGCCGGGCAGCCACGGCAGCACCTTCGGCGGAAATCCGGTGGCGTGCGCGGCGGCGCTTGGCGTGATCGACGCGCTCGAGCAGGACGGCGTGCTGGAGAACGCGTCGAGCGTGGGCGGCTATATCCTCGAGCGGCTCGGCAAGTTCGCGCGCTCGTGCGATCGAATCGTCGAAGTTCGCGGCCTCGGGATGATCATCGGTGTGGTGCTCAAGCACGACGCGCGGCCGATCGTCGAGGAGTGCGTCAAGCATCGGCTGCTCGTCAACGGCACGGCGGGCAACGTGCTGCGCCTGCTGCCGCCGCTCAACCTCACGCGCGAAGAGGCGGACGCCGGTCTTGCGATAATCGAAGATGCATTCAACAGCGCGCCGATGCCGAAATGAGGCGCGGCGCAGACGCAAGATGAAACGCGATTTTCTCGATCTCAGTTCGCTGTCCCCGGCTGAACTCAACGGACTGCTCGCGCTCGGCGCGCGGCTCAAGGCCGAGCTCAAGATCGGACTCGAGCATCCGTACCTGCGCGGCAGGACGCTCGCGATGGTATTTCAGAAGCCGTCGCTGCGGACGCGAGTCACGTTCGAGACCGGCATGGCGCAGCTTGGCGGGCATGCGATTTATCTCGCGCCGAATGATATCGGTATCGGCGAGCGCGAATCGGTGAAGGATGTCGCGCGCAACATTTCGCGGTCGGTCGATCTGATCATGATTCGTACTTTCTCGCACGAGACCGCGGTTGAGCTGGCGCGCGAAGCCACGGTGCCCGTGATCAACGGCCTCACCGACTTGCTTCATCCGTGCCAGCTGCTGGCCGATCTGATGACGCTGCAGGAACGCTTCGGGCGCGATCTCAGGAAGGTGCGCGTCGCGTTCGTGGGTGACGGATTCAACCTCGCGCAGAGCTGGATCGAAGCGGCCGCGCTGGCGGGCTTCGAGCTGCGGCTGGCGTGCCCGAAGAACTACGAACCCCACAAGGACTTCATGAGCCGGCTGCGCAACGAGGAAATCGGAACGCTCACCGACGACCCTGCCGAGGCGGTCAAGGACGCCGACGCGGTTTACACCGACACGTGGACTTCGATGGGCCGTGAGAAGGAAGCCGCGCAGCGCCGGCGCGACTTCAAGGGTTTCCAGGTCAACGACGCGCTGCTGAAAAATGCGCGTAAAGGCGCGATCGTGATGCATTGCCTGCCGGCGCATCGCGGCGAGGAAATCACCGACGACGTGATCGACGGACCGCGCTCGGTCGTGCTCGACCAAGCCGAGAATCGGCTGCATGCGCAGAAGGCAGTGATGGTCTGGCTGAAACGTCCTGAGATTCTGCAGCTCTCGCCGTCGCCAGAGTGACGGCCCCAGGAATCGTGGCAACCGAGAAAATAAATAAACTGGTGCTCGCCTACTCGGGCGGACTCGACACGTCGGTCATGCTGCGCTGGATCAAGGATCAGTTCGGATGCGAGGTGATCGCGTATTGCGCCGACGTCGGCCAGGGCGACGAGATGGAGGGGCTCGAAGAGAAGGCGCTGAAGACCGGCGCGAGCAAACTTCATATCGTGGATCTGCGCGAGGAATTCGCGCGCGACTTCGTCTTCCCGATGCTGCGCGCGAATGCCGTGTACGAGGGCTACTACCTGCTGGGCACCTCGATCGCGCGGCCGGTGATCGCCAAAAAGCTGGTCGAGATAGCGCGCGCGGAAGGCGCCGACGCCGTCGCTCATGGCTCGACCGGCAAAGGCAACGACCAGGTGCGATACGAGTTGACGATCGCGCGCCTCGCGCCGGATCTGAAAGTCATCGCGCCGTGGCGTCGAACCGATTGGCCGTTTGTGGGCCGCGCCGACATGATCGCTTACGCCAACGAGAAGAAAATTCCTGTGCCCGTCACCGGCGAGAAGCCGTATTCGATGGATCGCAACATGGTCCACATCAGCTACGAAGGCGGCATCCTCGAGGATCCGTGGCGCGAGCCTTACAACGACATGTTCCGCATGACCGTCTCCGCGGAAGACGCGCCGAACCAGCCCGAGTACGTCGAGATCGAATACGCCGGCGGCAATCCGGTCGCGATCAATGGCGAGCGGCTGGCGCCGGCGCGGATCATCGAGCGCGCCAACGAAATTGCGGGTCGCCACGGAATCGGTCGCGTCGATTTGGTAGAGAATCGCTACGTCGGCATCAAATCGCGCGGCGTTTACGAAACTCCCGGCGTGACCATTCTCTTCCATGGGCATCGCGCGGTTGAGCAGCTCACGCTCGATCGCGAGGTGATGCATCTGCGCGACTCGCTTATCCCACGCTACGCGGAAATGGTGTATTACGGATATTGGTTTGCGCCCGAGCGTGAGGCGCTGCAGGCGCTGGTGGACGATACGCAGAAAAACGTGAACGGAGTCGCGCGGCTGAAGCTCTTCAAGGGCGGCGTGTGGATCGCCGGCCGTAAATCGCCGAACTCCCTGTATGATCCGAAGATCGCGAGTTTCGAGGAAGCGGGCGGGTACAACCAGGCCGACGCCGATGGATTCATCAGGCTCGCCGGCGTGAGGCTTCGAGCGCTGGCTCGTGCGAGCACGAAGAGCTGACCGCCGCATCGGTCATCAGAGGACGCATCGAGTTGGGCAAGGTCATCCAGTTCAAGCCGCCGCGAACACAGCCCAAGCTGGTGCCCCGTCCGCGCACGGGAGATTGCGATCACTGCCATCACAAGATGGACGTGCATATCACGCATCCGGACGGTTCGATGAGCTGCGCGGCGCGCGGCTGTACCTGCCAATTGCGGCCCGTCAATTGATTCGCCCGCTGCCGATCACTCCGCTCGTTTCACAGTGAAAGTGCGTCGCCAGAAGAAGAACGCCGTGGCCGTGCCGGCCGGCGCCGCATCGGGGAGTCTCATCCGCGGAAGATTTGCACGCGGCCGCCTCCCCGAGGTCGAGGCCTTCACCGCGTCGTTGCCGTTCGACCGGCGACTCTTTCGGCACGACATTCGCGGCTCGGCGGCGCATGCGCAGATGCTCGCGAAGGTCGGGCTGCTCAAGGCGAGCGAGTTGCATGCGATCGTTGGCGGACTCGAGCGAATCGAAAAAGAAATCGCGGATGGACGCTTCAAGTTCGCCCTCGCCGATGAAGACATCCACCTCGCGATCGAGCGCCGGCTGATTGCGCTTACTGGTGAGGCCGGGCGCAAGCTCCACACCGGGCGTTCGCGCAACGATCAGGTCGCGCTCGACATGCGGCTCTATCTCTGCGACGAGATCGCCGGCGTGATCGCTCTGGTCGCGGGGCTTCGCGCCGCGCTCATTCGGCTCGCCAGCCGCCACGCCGCGACGATCATGCCCGGCTACACGCATTTGCAACGCGCGCAGCCTGTCACGCTCGCGCATCATTTGCTGGCCTACGTGGAGATGCTAGGCCGGGATCGCGAGCGCTTCGAGCAGTGTGCGGCGCGGACGGCCGTCATGCCGCTCGGCGCGGGAGCTTTGGCGGGGACAACCCTGCCTATCGACCGCCGGATGGTCGCGCGGGCGTTGGGCTTCAAGGCGATCACTGCCAACAGCATGGATGCGGTGTCGGATCGCGACTTCGTGGTGGATTTTCTTTCGGCCGCCGCGCTCACGCAGGTGCATCTGTCGCGGATGAGCGACGAAATTATTCTATGGACGAGCACGGAGTTCGGGTTCGCAACGCTGCCCGATGAATTTACCACCGGCAGTTCGATGATGCCGCAGAAAAAGAATCCCGATCTGCTCGAGCTGATCCGCGGCAAGACCGGCCGCGTGATCGGCGACCTGGTCGCGATGCTGACAGTGTTGAAGGGCCTTCCGCTGGCTTATAACTCTGACTTGCAGGAAGACAAGGAACGCGTGTTCGACGCGCTCGACGCGTTGAAGCCCGCGCTCGATCTGATTGCGAAGTTGTGGCCGATGATCCGGTTTGACGCGAAACGCATGCGCGCGGCGGCTGGAGGATTTGCGCTGGCCACGGATCTCGCGGAATACCTGGTCGGTCGCGGCACCGCGTTTCGCCAGGCGCACGAAATCGTCGGCGCCATAGTCCGCGAGACGGCCGCAGCAGGCAGGACGCTGGAGGACCTCGACATCGCCGACCTGCGACGGCACTCCAGCGCGTTTGGCGACGACGTGATCGCGATGCTTCGCGCCGAGAACTCGGTCGCCCGGCGCACGATCGAAGGCGGTCCGGCGCCCTCCGCAGTCAAGCGCCGCCTGAAGGAGCTCAGACGCCGATGAATCGGGAGACCGGCCGTGCGAAATGGTTGACGTTTGCGCTCATGATTGCTGCGCTTGCAAGCGCGGCGTTCGCCGGCTGCGGCGTGAAGTCGCAGCCGATACCACCGGAAGCGGCGCGTCCCGAAAGAATCCTCGGCCTCGAGGCCGCCAACGCGAAAGACGGGATTCTGCTGACCTGGGATCGGCCCGACAACTACGCCGGCGGCCAAAAGATGCGCGACCTCGGCAGTTTCGCAATCTCACGCACCCAGGAAGTCGGCGGTCCGGTGGAGAAGATTGGTGACATCCAGGTGCACGACGAAGGGCGCTTCCAGGTACAAGACACGTTTACGTTCATCGACGGTGCGACCGTCATGGGCAGGACCTATCATTACCAGGTAACTTCCAGCACCACCGACGGTTACGTCAGCGAGCCGTCCAACGACGTGACGATCGTGCGCAAGGCCGCCTCGGCTCCGCCGAACCCGGACAATTTCGTGGTGCCGACGCCGGTGCCGATTCGATAGCCGATTGCGAGCGGAACTGCGGCGAGCGTCCGTTTATTCGCCGGGCTGCGCTATGATAGAAACGAACTTTCACCCAATCGCACCGCCATCGAGCGGAGCGCCGCGTGACTGACGTCACATCGCAATGAACTACTTCGAATACCGCAACGATCAACTCTATGCGGAAGATGTGCCGATCGCCGACCTGGCGCGGCGAATCAACACGCCTTTTTTCGTTTACAGCGCGCGCACGCTCAGGCGGCATTTCCGGGTCTTCGACGAGGCCTTCGCCGGCACCGACCATTTGATCTGCTATGCGATGAAGGCGCTCTCGAACCTGAGCATCCTGAAATTGTTCGCCTCGATGGGCGCGGGATTCGATATCGTCTCGGTCGGCGAGCTTATGCGATGCCTGCGGATCGGCGCGGACCCGCGCAAGATTGTGTTCTCCGGCGTCGGCAAGACCGACGAGGAGATCGCGGCCGCACTCGAAGCCCGCATCCTGATGATCAACGTCGAGTCGCGCCCTGAACTGCATCGGGTGGCCGAGGTCGCGGGCCGGATGAAGCATCGCGCGCCGGTCAGCCTGCGCGTGAATCCCGATCTCGATCCGGGCACGCATCCGCACATCTCCACCGGTCATCGCGACAGCAAGTTCGGCGTACCGCTGTCGCAGGTGGACGAATACTACGCCGAAGCGCGCGCGCTGGCGCAGCTCGAGATCGTCGGCCTCAGCACGCATATCGGATCGCAGATAACCGAGATGGCGCCGTTCGCCGAAGCGGGACAGAAGGTGGCGGCGATTGTCGGGCGGCTGCGCAGCGCGGGAATCGCGCTCAAGTACCTCGATCTCGGCGGCGGTCTCGGAATCCCCTACCAGGAGCAGCCGCCACCGCCGTCGGAGTACGCGCACGCTCTGCTAAAGCCGATCGCGGGGCTTGGGCTGAAGATAATCACTGAGCCGGGACGCGTGATGGTCGGCAACGCCGGCGTGCTGGTGACGCGAGTGCTCTACAACAAGGAGACCGACGTGAAGCGCTTCGTCGTTATCGACGGCGCGATGAACGATTTGATTCGCCCCGTGCTTTACGAGGCCTATCACTCGATCGTTCCCGTCGATCGCCGCAGGCCCGGCAAGACCGTGACGGCGGACATCGTTGGCCCGGTTTGCGAGAGTGGCGATTTCTTCGCGCGCGAGCGTGAGATGGCGGAGCCCGAGGAGGGCGACTTGCTCGCGGTGATGAGCGCTGGCGCTTACGGCTTCGTCATGTCCTCGAACTACAACAGCCGCCCGCGCGCGCCCGAGGTCCTGGTCGACGGCGCCGAAGTGCATGTGATTCGCGAGCGCGAGAGTTTCGAGGACCTGGTCCGCGGCGAACACATCGTCGACCTCAAGCCGGCCTGAGAGCATACCGCGATGGCAACGCTCGAATTCACCAAGATGCACGGATGCGGCAACGACTACATCTACATCGTTGCCCTGCGCGCGCGCCCCGCCGATCCCTCCGCGCTCTCGGTCAAACTATCCGACCGCCACTTCGGCGTCGGCGGCGACGGTCTGATCATGCTCGCGCCGTCAAGCAACGCCGACATCAGAATGGAGATGTACAACGCGGACGGCAGCCGCGGCGACATGTGTGGCAACGGAATCCGATGCCTGGCGCGGCTCGCCTTCGAGCGTGGACTGGTGCGCTCGAATCCGATGGTGGTGGAGACCGACGCCGGGCTCAAAACGGTCGAGTTGCGGCTGGAGGGTCGCCGGGTGACCGGCGCGACCGTCGACATGGGCGAGCCGATTCTCGAAGGCCGCGACATCCCGGTCAATGCCGACGGCCGAATCATTGACTACCCGCTGGAAGTCGCAGGCCGGCACGAATCGATCACGGCGGTGTCGATGGGCAATCCGCACTGTGTCGTGTTCGTCGCCGACGACGGCGTATTCAAGCTGCAGGATCGCGATTTCGCGGCGCTGGGCCGCGAGTTTGAGCATCACCCGTTCTTTCCCCGCCGCGTCAATACCGAGTTCATCCTGCCCGTCTCGCGCCACCGGCTCACAATGCGCGTGTGGGAGCGCGGCTCGGGCGAGACCTGGGCTTGCGGCACCGGCGCATGCGCGGCACTGGTCGCGGCGGTCCTGACCAATCACTGCGAGCGGACTGCGACGATCGAGTTGCGCGGCGGCAATCTTGAAATCGAATGGCGCGCCGGCGGACCCGATGCGAATCACGTGTTCATGACCGGCGCCGCCGTCGAGGTGTTTCGCGGCGCGGTCGAGCTGGGGGCGGACGAGATGGTTCCGGTGAGTTGAATCAGGTCGGAGGTTAGGAACGATGTTCAATGGCGCCCTGACTGCTCTCGTCACGCCGTTTCGCGACGGCGAGGTGGACGCGCCGGCGTTGCGCGATCTTATCGAATGGCAGATTCAAAGTGGAATCGACGGGCTGGTCCCGTGCGGCTCGACCGGGGAATCCGCCACGCTCACGCACGCCGAGCATGACAGCGTAATCAAGCTCACGATCGAGCAGGTGCGAAAGCGCGTCCCGGTGATCGCGGGCACGGGCTCGAACTCGACCGCCGAAGCGATCCGGCTGACCGCGGCCGCACGCGACATGGGCGCCGACGGCGCGCTGCTGCTGTCGCCCTACTACAACAAGCCCACCCAGGACGGCATCTTCAGGCATTACAAGACGATCGCGGCGAGCGTGGATCTCCCGCTGTTCATGTACAACATCCCCGGCCGCACCGCCTCGAACATCTTGCCGGAAACGGTGGCGCGGCTCGCCGACGTCAAGAACATCGTCGGCATCAAGGAAGCGTCGGGCTCGATGGATCAGTCGTCCGACATCTTGAAGCTGTGCGGCGACCGGATCACGATTCTGTCCGGCGACGACGCGCTGACGCTTCCGCTGATCGCGCTCGGGGCGAAGGGCGTGATCTCGACCTGCAGCAACATAGTCCCGCGCGAGATGCACGATCTGGCGGCCGCCGCGCTCGGCGGTGACTTCGCGAAGGCGCGCGAGATCCATTTTCGGCTGCTCCCACTGATACGAGCGCTGTTCGTCGAAACCAATCCGATCCCGGTCAAGCAGGCGGTCGCCTTCATGGGCAAGTGCGCCAACGAGTTGCGGATGCCGTTGGTGCAGATGACCGCGGGTCCCGCGGACAAGTTGCGCATCGCGATGAAGGAACTCCGCCTAATCTGATCGCTCATTTGCCATGGCTGAGCCGTACTACAAGCAACACTGGGTCGATATCGACTCGGACCGTCAAAGCGCATACGACAAGATTCTCGCGTTTCACCCCGCGATGGAACCCCTGCTGCGTCCGCTCGATCTAAAACCGGGTCAGCGCGTGCTCGACGTTGGCTCCGGACCCGGCCACACCGCTCTCGAACTTGCGCGGCGCGTCGCTCCCGCCGGCAAGCTGACAGGCGTGGATATCAACGCCGAGTTCGTCGAGCGATCAGGCTCTCGTGCACGCGAAGCCGGGCTGGCAGCGGAGTTCGTGCAGAGCGCCTTTCCGCCGCTGCCGTTTCCAGACGCCTCGTTCGACCGCGTCTGGTGCAAAAACGTTCTTGAATATGTCGATTCCGCGGCCGATACTGTCGCGGAAATGGCGCGCGTGACGGCGCCGGGCGGGGTGGTCGTCGCGGTCGACAGCGACTGGGACATGCTCGCGCTCGACCTCGGTCCCGCGGCGCGGGAACGCAGCGATCGAATCCTGGCGGCGTCGAAGACGATTGCGATCAAGGAGCCGCAGATTGGACGCCAGCTCTATCGGCTGTTTCGGGCGGCCGGTCTTGGCGACGTGAAAGTTGAGATTCACGCCGGCGCGGATACTGCCGGACGCTCGCTACCGATGCTGAAGTCCAGTTTCGCCCGGTACGCGCGCGACTCCGGCCAGATCGCGGGAGCCGAGGTCGAGGGTTGGTTCGCTGACATCGATCGCGCCATCGCGGGAGGGTCCTTTCTGTTCGTATTGCCGCAGTTTGTGGCGCGCGGAATCAGGAACTAGGCGTTCAGGCGCGAGCGCGAATCTCTCACGGGAGAAAATTCGATGATTTTTGCATGGCTGGCATTTTGTGACGCCCTGTTGGCGATCACGATGATCGCGGTGGGAATCATCGGCGCACATTTCTACCTGGTCGCGCCGTTCATGGGGTTTCAGCTGTTCGCCCTCGGATTTCTCCTCAGCATCATAGGTTCGCTCGTCGGTCTCCTGGCCATTTTCCTGACGCGCACGCCGCAACTGCGAGCCGGGCGAAATCGGGCATTGTTCGGAACGGCGGTTTGCCTGCTGATCGCGCTGCCCATGATCGCGATCACTCTTCGAGGAGCCAAAAATCCGGCCATCAACGACATCACGACCGATTTCGACAATCCGCCCGAGTTCATCTACGCCCAAAAGCTGCAGCATGAACCCAATCGCGACATGAAATACGACAGGGCGAAGTACGCCGACAGGCAACTGACCGGCTATGGCCCGATCGGTCCGATCAAGGAGCGCCTCGCACCGGCGGCGGCATTCGCGCGCGTGACTGAAGTCGCCAAGGCCTCACCGAACTGGAGGATTACCTATACGGATCCGGCCACGAATACGATCGAGGTCGTCGCGACCTCGAAGCTGTTCCATTTCAATGATGATGTCGTAATCCAGGTTCGGCCGACTCCTGACGGCGAGAGTCTGATCGAGATGCGCTCGAAATCGCGCGACGGGATCGGCGATCAAGGCGTGAACGCCCGGCGTATCCGCGGGTTCTTCGATCGCGTCGCGCTGGCCCGCGACGTCAACGATCAGGAAGAATTGCCGTGAGGTCTGCGCAGCTCAGGCTGAGGGTGGCGTGAATCGGCGCGGCGTCGCGGCGCCAAACGAATCGCCCTCGAAATCGATTTGGGTGCAGACGCCGGTCTTGTAGTCGAGATCAAGCAGGAGATTGCGGATTGCGCGCCGCTTGATCGAGGCGATCAGACCGGCGACGGCTTCGGCGTCGACCGTCGAGACCGCGGCGACCTCGGCGGCGTCGAGCTTGCTGATGCGGCAGAACTCGCGGGCCTTGTCCTCGCTTGAGAACGCGACCACGCCGGCCCACGGCGCGCCTTTTTCCTGAAACACGATCAACGCACCCGCGGAATCGAGCAGCAGGTGGATCTCTTCGGGGATAGAAGAACTCACGCGCTTTCGACCGTGAGCTTGCCCGTGCGAATCGCCGCCGCGCGCTCGCGGACCAGCGCGGGATAGGTGTAGTAGTGCTCGCCGCTCAGATGCAGGAACGAATCGATGTCGACGTCGTCGAGCTGGAGACTTGCAATCGCGCGCTCGGCGGCGTTGCGGTCGGGAGATTTGACGATTGAATCGTAGAGCGCGCGGCCTTGCGCGGACTGGAAATCCTCGCGCGGCGGAAGTCCGCCGGCACCGAGCTTGCCCGAGTGAAAGTTGTCGAGGATGAAGCGCAGCGCCTTCAGTTCGTGGCGTAGGACGTCGATTGGTTTCAGCGAATCGCGCGG
The DNA here is from genome assembly GCA_963789715.1 of Binataceae bacterium (SeqCode). GTDB lineage: Bacteria > Desulfobacterota > Binatia > Binatales > Binataceae > Binatus. Next base: position 495,564 of record CAWBLQ010000001.1, read on the forward strand.
CATGGCAGCGAGCTTATCGCCGCGAGTCGCGCTGATTCAACACGCGGGCGACGGGCGGTTAGCGCGCTCAGTCGCCCTTGATCAAACGATGGATCGCGCTCAGATGGCGCTGCGAGTCGCGTTTGCGGCCCATCGCTTCGTACACCTCGGCGGCGTTGCGATGCGCCTCGACATTGGCCGGCTCGCATTCGAGCGTGCGCAAAAAACTTCGCAGCGCATTCTGAAGTTCGTCCTTCTTGCGATAGAGCAGGCCGAGCCTGAGGTGGACGTCGGCGCTGGCGGGAACTATCGCCGCCGCACCGAGCAGATGCCGCAACGCGCCGCCCAGGTCGCCCTCGCGGTCCAGCAGCGTGGCGAGGCGCAGATGCGCCTCGAAGTTGCCGGGCTCGCGACCGACCAGCTCGCTGTAGATGGTAAGCGCGCGGAGCGGATCCTCGTCGGCCACCCTGCGTGCCTCCTCGAATCGCTCGCGCACGCGGGCAGGCCCAAAGCCGTCCTCGACCTTGCCGGGTTGATAGCTGCCATCGAAGTCGAACAGCAACTGCCCCGTCTCAGCCTCGATCAGAGAGGGGCCGTCGCGCACGACGATGCGGCCTTCGTCATTGACGAGTTTCAGCGAGGTGACCGAGCGGTCCGGATCGACCAGCGCGCGCACCCGCTCCAGGCATCGCTGGATCGGATCGATGTGCTGGCGGGTGCCGAGCAGTTCCTTGGCCAGGCGCATCTCGAGCAGGTCATTGAACGCGAAACGATATTTGCGGCCGCCTGAATTCAGCGGGCGCACAAGATTGCGCTTGACCCAGTAGCGAATACGCTCGGGCGTGACCGCGAGAATTCTCGCCGCCGTGCGCGTGGAAAAAGTTTCGCCGCCGCCCGCCGCTACCATCTTCAACACCAACGACGAGTATAGGCAGTCAGGCGGATGCTCTCAACGAGGGCGGGCGCGGTTTCTCAACACCTGTTGAGTGCCCGGCAGTTAGCCGCGAAGCTCCTTGAGCGCGCGCGCGACGCGGACAACGGCCTCGACGCCGTTTTTGGCGTTGTCGATCCGCGCGACGGCCTGCTCGTCGGTCATGCCCGGGCCGGTGATGGCGAGACCGACCGGCTTGTCGAACTCGAGCGAGATCTGGATGCCGGCGGCGGCGATCGCATGCGCGATCAGCTCGTCGTGATTGGTTTCGCCTTTGATCACCGCGCCGATCATCACGACGCCCTCGATTTCCTTGCGCTGCAGCAGAGCTTTGACGACCGGGGCCATGTCGTACACGCCGGGGACGCGGACCACGCGCGCGACCTCGACGCCGAGCGACTCGGCGTGGCGGCGCGCCCGCTGCTCCATCGGCGTGGTCACCTCGGAGTTGAACTCCGAAACTACGAACGCGATTTTCATCGCGCGGCCAGGTCGACGGTGACGGCGTCGCGAATCTCGACGCCATTGCTTTTGAGATAGGACTTCAGCGCGGGAATAGGATGCTCTCCGTAGTGAACGATGGACGCGACGATCGCGGCGTCGGCCAGGCCGGCGGTGAACGCGTCGCGCAGATGAGCGGGCTCGCCGGCGCCGCCCGAGGCGATCACGGGAATCGAAACGGCCTCGCTGATGCGGCGCGTGATCTCGAGATCGTAGCCCAGCTTGGTGCCGTCGCGATCGATCGAGTTGATGCATAACTCGCCGGCGCCGAGCCGCTCGCCCTCGAGCGACCATGCCAGCGCGTCGCGGCCAGTGGGCTGGCGTCCGCCGTCGATCGCCACTTCGTAACCGGTCGGCAGTTCGGGACGCGCGCCGGTTTTTTTCACCTGCATCGAGAGCACTATGCACTGGCTGCCGAACGCGCGCGCGCCCTCGGCGATAAGCGCGGGATTGCGAACCGCGCCCGAGTCGATCGAAACCTTCTCGGCGCCCGCCAGCAGGACGGCGCGCATGTCTTCGAGCGTCCGCAGGCCGCCGCCGACGCTGAAGGGAATGAAAATCTCGCGCGCGACCGCCCGCACCACGTCGAGCATGATGCCGCGGCGCTCGTTGGACGCGGTGATGTCGTAGAAGACGATCTCGTCGGCGCCCTCGGCGTAGTAGTAGCGCGCCATCGCGACCGGATCGCCGACGTCGACGTTCTCGAGGAAACGCACGCCCTTGGTGACTTTGCCGTCACGCACGTCGAGGCACGGGATGATTCGTTTCGCGAGCATCGTCAGCGATTCAGCCGGCAGAAATTGTCGAGCAGTTTGAGGCCGGCGGCGCCGCTCTTTTCGAGATGGAATTGAGTCGCGAGCACGTTGTCGCGCGCGACCGCCGCCGTGAACGGTACGCCGTAGTCGCACGCGGCAATCGCGATCGAAGGGTCGTCGGGAATCGGATAATACGAATTGACGAAATAGAAATGCGTGTTGTCGGGCACCCCGGCGAAGACCGGATGCCGCCGCGTCTGGCGCACGCGGTTCCATCCGATTTGCGGAACCTTTAGCGGGCGGCCGTCGATCGAGCGCGGATAGCGCGCGACGCGGCCCGCGACGATGCCGAGGCAATCGGCGCCGTCCTCCTCGCTGCGATCGAGCAGGACCTGGATACCGATGCAGATGCCGAGGAACGGTTTGCCGGCGCGGGCCACGCCGTTGCGGAGAACTTCGACGAGTCCGAGGGCGCGCAGATTTTCCATCGTGGCGCCGGCCGCTCCCACCCCCGGCAGTATCACGCGATCGGCGGCGGCGATCCGCTCGGCGCGATCGGTTATCTCGGATTTATGGCCGAGGAACTCGAGCGCGCGCTGAACGCTGGTCAGGTTGCCGGCTTTGTAATCGACGATTGCAATCATGGCTCCGCCCGGAGAAGCGATCATAGCTGGAGTCGCATCGCCACCCAAGGCGGGCGTGTCGGGAGGCCGAAGTGCGATTCGCGCGCGAGGAAGATCGCGAGTCAGATTTCAGCGCGGATGTCCTGCTGGTCGGAGAGCACGCGCACGTTAACGTGATGCTCGTCCGAGTCGCCGAGCGATCCCCAGTGCATCGCGAAGTTCTCGAGCTGGACGTCGGGGTTGAAGCGCGCCGACACGCCCATCACGACTTCGTCGACGCTGAGCAGAAACGCCATCCGCGCGATCGCATAGACCTGGTCGTTCGAGACGACCACCAGCGGCGTGACGGCGCGGCCGTGGTCCTCGCATACCTTGACGACCTTGCTGAACAGTTTTTCCTCGGCGTCGGTGAAGATTTGCGCGCCATCGCTGGACGCGAGTCCCTTCTCCGTGCGCACGGTCAGCGCGATCAGCCCGGCGTCATCGCGCTCGGACAGGTAGCGATGCAGATGCGCGAGGTTGTTGGGATCGCGGATCGCGATCAGCTTCTTCTGCGCGGCGAACAAGCCGAGACCGACCGAATCGACCTGGCTTTCATCGATCAGCTGCAGATTGAATTTCTCCGGTTCTTCGCCGTACGCGTGCGCGACCTGACCGTTGATCTTTTCCGAAATCTCGAAAATCACGAACAGCGCAACCGTGAAGCCGACGCCCGAGATCGTCGCTACCTGCTTGGTGAACAGGTTGATGACCGCGGTCGCGAACAAAATCGTAAACGTCAGCGCGAGGCCGAGCGGAAAATCCTTGCCGCCGGGACGGAACCACCTGAGGTTCAGCGGCATCCGCCACAAGCGATGGTACTGGTCCTTGTAGCGCAGGATCAGCACCGACAGCGTTTTGAAAACGAAGCTCCAGATGACGCCGAATGCGTAGGCCTCGCCGAGCACGAACATGTCGCCCCGCGACAGCACGATGGTCGCTATTTGGAGCATCGCCACCATGTTCACGATGCGATAATTGGTGCCGTATTTCTTGTGCGGATGGCGGAACCAGTCGAGCAACACGCCATCTTCCGCGACCCGAGTCAGCACTCCCGTCGAACCGACGATCGCGGTGTTAACCGCGCCGGCCAGAATCAGGAATCCCACGAATACGACGAATGCACGCAGCGCGATCCGGGCCCACAGCGGGCCGACCATGAACATCGCGAGCCCGCCGATCAGGTCGTCGCCATAGTGGGACATCCGGACGCCGTCCGGAATGATCATGACCGCAAAAAAAGAAACCAGCGAAGTCAGCAACAGGCTGTAAATGAAGATCACCAGGCCGGTGCGCAGCAGATTCTTGAGCTTGGGCGCCTCGATCTCCCGATTGATTTGTGCCAGAGATTCCTCACCCGACATGGCGAGGATCGAATGGCCGAACGCGATCAGAATTCCAAGCGTGCCGATGGTGCGCGCACCGGGAAAGTGCTTCAGCCAGCCCAGCGAGTCGTCGGTGAACTTCAACTCGAACGGCGGCAAATGCGCACCGCGCGTGTAAATCGTGAGCGCGCACCATCCGATCATAGTCACGGCCATCACGGTCGTGATCTGCATGATTCGTATCGCCTTGCCGCTGGATTCCTCGATGCCCAGAATGTTCTGGCGCCAGAAATATACCGTCACGGCGATCGCGAAGAAGGCGGCCGCGAAATCCGGCGGCAGGATGATGCTCGAGTGCGCAAGTTTCAGCAGTTCGTTGATCAAGCCGACCAGGTATTGTCCGGCCGAGACGCCGCTTATAGGCCCGGTCAGGATATAGTCGAACATCAGGGCCGACACCGAGATTTTCGCCAGCGTCGAGCCCATCGCTTCCTTGACCACGCGATATACGCCGCCGCGCGTGAACATCGAACACGATTCCACATACACCGCGCGCACCGCGTACGAGAACAGCATTACGGCTAGAATGAAGTACGGGGCCGAGCGTCCGCAGGCCTGCTCGACGATGCCGCCGATGTAGTAGGCTGTCGAGGCGAGGTCGCATAGCACAATCGCCGACGCCCGCCAGAAGGAGATGAAGGCGAGCATCCCGGTGGTGATTACAATTGTTTTGGTTTGTCTGCCGAAGGTCGCCTGCGGCTGTACCCGCTCCGCGCCAAGGTTTTTTGGAGTGGCTGCCAAGTATGAAATCTCCCCGAGCAAACGCCGGGAAATCCCGGCGATGCAGGCATTTCAATCTGCAAGATGCAGACCGCAATGATTACACACGATCTGATTGTGCATGGCAAATCTGAACGTGCGAACGGCAAAGCCTTGAACATTTGACGCTATGCATATTGCAACGAAATCCGAGCCTGCGCGTCTTGATACCTTTGGCTTATTGAGCGGTAGAATGGCAATGAGTAGCTAACCGAGGACTCACTTGGCTAACATTCTTGTCGTCGATGACGACCGCAATATCCGCCGCACTCTGGCGGCAAGCCTGGAATCCGCAAGTCATCAGGTGACGGTGGCGGAAAATGCGGCACGCGCACTGCAACTGCTAGCGCCGTCGGCTCCCGCAGTCGTTCTCTCCGACGTCCGGATGGAGGGGATGGGCGGGCTCAAGCTGCTCGAGTCGATCAAACGGCTCAACCCTGCCCTGCCGGTCGTGATGATGACCGCCTACGGCTCGATTCCCGACGCGGTCGAGGCGATGCGCCAGGGGGCGTACGACTACGTCACCAAGCCGTTCACCGCCGATCAGATCGTGCGTGTCGTCGCGCGCGCGCTCGAGGTGCACGAGCTGCGCGCCGAGAACAAGGAACTGCGCGATCGGATCGAGAGCCTGACCGAGCCCGAGCCGTTTCTCACCTACAGTCCGCATTCGCGCAAGCTGGCGGAGACCGCCGCGCAGGTGGCTGACAGCGACGCGACCGCCTTGATCACCGGCGAAAGCGGCACCGGCAAGAGCATGCTGGCGTCGTACATCCACCGCTTGAGTCCGCGCAAAGATGGACCGTTCGTGCAGGTCGCATGCACGACGCTCAGCGAGCATCTGCTGGAAAGTGAACTCTTCGGGCACGTGCGCGGTTCGTTCACCGGAGCGATCAAGGACAAGCCGGGCCGGCTCGAAGCGGCCGAGGGCGGAACCGTCCTGCTCGACGAGATCGGCGACCTGACGCCGGTGGTTCAGTCCAAGCTGCTGCGGTTTCTGCAGGAGCGGACGTTCGAGCGCGTCGGCGGTGCGCAGACGATCAAAGTGGACGCGCGCATAATCGCCGCAACCAATCAGCATCTCGATCAACTGGTCAAAGAAAAGCGCTTTCGCGAGGATCTCTACTACCGGCTCAACGTGATCGAATTGCAGGTACCTGCTCTGCGCGACCGGCCGGGAGAAATCCTGAAACTGGCCGAGCACTTCGCCGCGCAAGCCGCCGCTACGCATCACAAGCCCGCGCATTCGCTGGCCGCCGAGGCGCGCGAAGCGCTGATTTCTTACTCGTGGCCCGGCAACATCCGAGAGCTTCGCAACGTGATGGAGCGCGCGGTGATCCTGAGCCGCGGCGAGACGATCAATCTAAGCGACCTGCCGGACAAACTCCTCGCCTCGCCCGACAAGCTCGATCACAGCCATACGCTCGAGCAGATGGAGCGCCGCCACATCGAAGTTGTGCTCGAGCAAGCGATGACGCTCGAAGAGGCGGCCGAGATGCTGGGCATCAACGTCGCGACATTATGGCGAAAGCGCCGGCGCTACGGACTGGACTAAGCTGTCGAAAGTAGAAATGCAGAACCGGCGCGCTCTGCGATGGAGCGCGCCGGCATTCGAATCGTCATGCAAACAGTCTACGCGACTACTTTTTCATCGCGCTCTCGAGGCGGCTGTGACTCTTCACGCACGTGCCCAGGCTGGTGAACGGATCCGGCCAGTCGTGCTTCACGCAATAAGGCAGCGCCGCCATATCGCTCTCAGAGTATCCGCGCGCCGAGAGGTCCTTCTTGAGGCAGTCGCTGTGGGGCTGGTTGGCGCCTGCGACTCCGGCTGCATCGTCGGCAGCTTCAGTGATCAACGCGTTGCGCAGTGCAATCTTCACCTGCGGATCGGTACTCTTGCCCAGCGTGCCGGCGACGTTGCTCGAGGGACCGCAGACCCCGACCGAGTCGATGAACGCCTCTTCGAGCCCGACCGTACTTAGGTCTTTTGCGAATCCCACACTCACCGCCGTCATCAACATGCTTGTCGCGATCAGTGCCACAGCAAATCGTTTCATCGCACTTGTCCTCCAGGTTGAGATGTGACCAGTGAAAAGTAAAACGGCCGCATCGTTGGCAATCTCGCCTATCATGTAGATGCGGCAGCCGAAAAAGTCCAGCGAACCCAGCCCGGTTCCGGAGCGCACCCGGCTTGACGGAAACCGTCCGCTTGATGAAAGTGTCGGCTGAGTCAGATGATAGAAAAATTCATCAGGGCCAAAACCGCATAGGTTTGATCGCGAAAAAAAGGAGTCCACCATGCCCGAGTTCAACGAGAAAGCAATGCACGAATTCAACCAGAACCTCATCAAAGAGTTCCGCGCCAACGGCGGCAAGGTCCTAAGCGGCCCGTTCGTGAACGCCCCCCTGATGCTGCTGACCACCACCGGCGCGAAGAGCGGCCGTCCTTTCACCACTCCGCTGGTGTACACCAAAGACGGCGATCGAATCGTCATCATCGCGTCGAAGGGCGGCTTCCCGACAAATCCCGCCTGGTTCCACAACCTGAAGGCCCACCCGACTACGACGATCGAAATAGGCAAGGAAAAATTCCAGGCCAAAGCTACTATTACCGAAGACCCCGAGCGCCAGCGCCTGTTCGATGCCCAGGCCAAGCTGATGCCCGCCTTCAACGAATATCAAAAGAACACCACCCGCCAGATCCCGGTAATCGTTCTGGAGCGCATATGATCGACTGAGTAATCGGAGTCATAACGATGGCGGACGCGATCGATCCAGCGAGCATAAGTTGCTATCACGCGCACATCTACTACGACGATGCGTCGCGGGACACCGCCGCGCGTATCCGCGAATCTATCGAGCGCAGCTTCAAAGTTGAAATGGGCCGATGGCGTGACGCGCCGGTAGGTCCGCATCCCCAATCGATGTACCAGGTGAAATTCGAACCCGAAGAATTCGCCAGGATCGTGCCATGGCTGATGCTGAATCGAGCCGGCCTGAACATCCTCGTGCATCCCGAGACAACCGACGCCTACACGGATCACGCAGTCAACGCCCTATGGCTGGGCGAGAAGCTGAAGCTGCGCCTCGACGTACTTCGCGGTCTGAAGAGCGGCTAGCGCAGCCCCGCGGATTCAGGAAGGAGACGATCAGGCCATCAGGCCAGCTGCGCGCCACTTGGGTGCGGCTTTCCCGTCGACGATATCGATTTCGGTCAGAAATTCGACCAGCTGCGCCGACATCTCGCGCTTGATCCGTGCCCGATGCGGATTGTTCTTTGCCATCGCCCGCGCTTCAGGAGGCAGACCGAGGTTCTTGTAAATGTCTGGATGCACCAATTGCCAGATTATCGTCCTGGTCGAGAGCAACCCGTAACGCCGCGCCATCGAGCGCCGGAACTTTCCGACCTGCGGCCAGTTTTGTTTGAGATATTGATGCGCATAGCCGCGATGCCGCGCTTCCTCGATCAGGTGAATCCGTGACAACTCGCGCATCACGGGATGGCACTCCGAGTCCTGCGCGGTCCGGCTGTTAAGGTACCCGGTGACGTCTTCAGCGGCGAGCGTGCTTAGCATCATCGCAACTCTCGAGGTCAGATACTTGCTGAAAAACGTAATCAGGCTCGAGAAGCGCGGCTTGTACCACGGAACTCCGCAGCGTTTGATCGCTTCGCCGAACATCATCGAGTGACGGCACTCGTCGGCCACCTCGATCTGCATCCAATAGAAATGCGGATCGAGCGGGCTGACGCCGATCAGGTAATCCATCAGCTTGAAACAGAGCTGATTCTCAAACCAGATCGTGGTCGCGAGCGCGCTGCATGCCTCGTGCATCGAAAGCTTCACCTTCTGCTCGCGCGTCATCTGGTCCCACAGCGGCGTCCCATACAACGAAACCATGTCCTGCGGCATATAGAAATGCGAGTAGTCGAAGGGAACGCTCCAGTCGATGTCCTTGTAAGGATCGAAAGACTTCCGATGCGCCGCATCGATGATGTGCTGCAGATACTGCTCGCTGATCTCTTCGCGAACCATGACACCCAACTCCCCGAAACGCTCGATGCGTCTCGAAAAGCTCTCCGAGGCCTTCAGCGGAATGAAAAGGTGTCTGGTCTAGCGAAGCCGTGGCTAAAGGCGAGCGTAAAGGACCACGGTCGGGCCGGATCAAATTCGGACTCAACAACGGTATCGAATCCGACAAACCAATTATAACATCTACATCGACAGAAGCGAAATCAAAGGTTAGCCGCCAAACGTCAAGGTCCGGTCTTGATTGGTTCCCTTCAAAACCTGAATCCTGAATAGCTATGCCCTCAAATCTCTACGCCGACCCTGCAATCGCCAGCGCGCTCGAACGCGGCGATACTCTTCCCGCCCGCTGGTACGTCGACGCCGGCGTCTTTCAGGCCGAGAAGGCGCGCATCTTCCATCGCGCCTGGCAATACGTGGGACATACCGGGCAGCTGAATGGCGCCGGCGATTTTTTCACGACCCATCTGGGCGACCTGCCGGTCGTGCTCGTTCGAGACACCGGCCGAGCGCTTCGCGCTTTCGCCAACGTATGCCGTCATCGCGGCAGCGAGGTCGTCCTCGAATGCGCCGGCAACCGGATGACCCTGCAGTGCCACTATCACGGCTGGACCTACAACCTGGACGGCACGCTGCGCGCCGCGCCCCGCGAGAATGAGCAGCGCGCGTTCGCCAGGGAAACACTCTCGCTCGCACCGTTCGCGGTCGAGACCTGGGGTCCGCTGATTTTCGTCAACCCTTCTCCGGCCGCCGCTCCATTGCGCGACATGCTCGGTGAATTGCCAACCATCTTCGAGCGCGCGGGAATCGAGCTGGCGCAAATGCGGATGCTTCGGCGCGACACCTACGACTTTGCGGCGAACTGGAAAGTCGTCGTCGAGAATTTCAACGAATGCTACCACTGCCCGATTGCGCATCCGAAGTTTTCACAAGTAATCGACACCGACAGCTATCGAGCCAACACCGATCACGAGTACTTCTCCACCTACTATGGCCCCATCCTGAGGTCGCCCGGCCGTGGCGTCACCTACGCGACCCTATGGCCCAACGTGATGTTCGCTCTATCAGCCAATCCACCGAGCATGCAGGTGATATCCGCTGCGCCACTCGACGCGGGACGCACCCGGCAGACCATCGACTACTTTTTCGCCGACAACCCAAGCGACGAACAGATGCGCGAGTACGCGGAATTCAGCGATCTGGTGACCCGCGAGGATGTCGTGCTCTGCGAATCCGTGCAGCGCGGCCTGCAATCGGGCGCGATCGAACACGGGCAGCTGATGCTCTCGCGCGAACGCGGCATCCAGCACTTTCAAAAACTCGTCTATCGCTTCTTGAGCGGCGAGTAACCGCAGCCCTACGCGCCGAATTGTTTGCGCACTGCCTCGAACGCTCGCTCGGTAACATTCAACGTCTGCTCGACGTCGCGCTCGGTGTGCGCGGCCGAGATGAACCAGTTGTGGCGCGGCGCGAAGTACACTCCGCTGCGCGAGCATGCGCCGCAGAAAACCTTGGCGCGATCGAAATGCCCGGCGTCGGCCTTGAACGTCATGTACGGAAGCGCCGGTGGTCCGGAGTACGTCACCTCGAGTCCAGCGCCGTGCGCCTGCGCAAGCAGACCCGCGCGCAGCTTCTCGCCGATCGTGCGCATCCGCTCGATTCCGCCGCTCGCCTGCAGCTCCTTGAGATTTGCCAGGCTCGCCGCCATCGGCACGGCGCTGGTGAAGTACGATCCCGTGAAGAACACTTCCTGCGCCGCCTGCTTCAGGCTGTCGCGCCCAAGGCATGCCGCGAGCGGATAGCCGTTTGCAATCGCCTTGCAGTACGTCGTCAGGTCCGGACGCACTCCGAACAACTCACCCGACCCGCCCATGTGCAGGCGGAAGCCGGCGCGAACGTCGTCCAGGATCAGGACGATGCCGTTGTCGTCGCAGATCTTGCGCACGCCCGACAGGAATCCTTCGACTGGCAATTCCGAGTCGTGTCCGGCGTCGTGCTTGAACGGCGACAGAATTACGCCCGCAATCCTGCCGCTGTTTTCCTCGACCGCGAGGCGCAAACTCTCGAGATCGTTGAATCGAAAATAAACCACGTTCGCCCGATCTTCCGGCGTCACCCCGGCGGGAAGCGGCGTGCACCACGCATGAGTGCCGTGGTATGCGCCCGAGCACATCGCGATCTTCGACCGCCCCGTTGCTTGACGCGCGACTTCGGTCGCCCACGTGCATACGTCGGAACCGTTCTTCGCGAACACCGTCCAGTCGGCGAACGGCGTGATCGAGACCAGATGCTCCGCGAGCTCGACCCACACCGGCCCCGGCGCGTTGAAGCAGTTGCCAAGTTCCATCTGCCGGCGCGCGGCTTCCTCGACCTTGGGATGCCGATGACCGAGCACGATTGGCCCGTAGGAGCACATGTAGTCGATGTACTCGTTGCCATCGACGTCCCAGACGTGCGAACCGTCGCCGCGCGCAAAAAATGACGGGTAGGCGCCCTTGGTAAGCATCAGGGGTGTCTGATGCCCGTAGATGCCGCCGGGAAGGACTTTCCTGGCGCGCTCCATCAGCGCGTCGCTGTTCTCAAATACGTAGGGTTTCACGGCAACTCCTGAGCGATGATTTTCGCCGCAATGCTGGACCCGCCTGCTGTCGAGCGGACCGTCAGCGAGAATCCTATTTGCCGGCGCGAGCGTCAAGCATGCAAAAATTGAAACGGGCCGTGAGCCATGCAACTCACAGCCCGCGAACGCCATCAAGCTTGATTAGTGGCGATAGGCAGGATCGTCCGGCCGCTGCGACAGCGGCAGCGCGCCCACGCGTACCAGCTCGTCGCGCAGCTTGGCGCGCGACAGCGGCTTGCACAAAACGGCGGACGCGCCGAGTTGATAGCTCTCCGCAATATCGCGGTCGTAGAGCGAGCTGGTGATCACGAACATCGGCACCGCCGCGAGCGCCTCGTTCGCGCGCGCCGCCTGCAACACGGAGAAGCCGCCGTTGTCAGGCAGCCGCAAATCCACCAGGAACAAATCCGGGCGATCGTTCTCGGTGAACTGCGCGATCATAAGCAACGCTTCGTCGGCATTCTGCGCGTGCACCAATTCTATATCGTCGCCCAGCACCTGCCTTACTACAGTCAGCGCGATAAAAACGTGATCCGGATTGTCTTCGACGAGAAAAATCCTGACCCCGGGACTCAACAGACCGGCTTCTTTGATTTGTTCTTTTTCTTGGTCGTTCATACTTCCCCATCATCCCACGAGATCCGAAGCAGCCGGCTTTCTACCCGCGTCAATTAAACCGCCTGGACGAAGCCGGGGCAAATCCATCTCCTGCCAGAGCAATGATCCAATTGTCGTGCCATTTTCTCCAAGCTCATGCCCGAGCTATCGCATGACGAGGGACGACATACCTAGCCGACCTATGATGTGGCGAAGGTAATTGAAACCCTCGATGACCCTCAAATCCCCGATTTGTACCTTGAACATTGCTTCGATTCTCACACGGCCCCTGATTCTTCGATAAGCACTGTACCCGCAACCGATTGCTGTGGCAGTTCTGCTACAGTCGTTGCTGCGACTGTGCCACGCAGATACATAGTGTTAACCATTGAGAGTCTGAATTAGTTCTCCGAGCCAATCTCGGGAGAAAGGAACAGCGGCCTTGGGAATTTTGGCTAACCTCCTGGATTCAAGTTTCTTCAAGCATCCTTTACTGCGAAGGTACACCTCTCTTGTCAATGAAGATCTGACGGCGACCTACTCGCGCGACATCCAGAAGTGGCTTCTCGTCGCCCCTGTCATCGGCATTCTGGCCGGCCTCATCATCACCGTAATCGCCGTGCTCGTTCTCGACGTCATATGGGCAACTCTGCTTCCGTACTACCTCAACCATCATTGGGCAATCGTCGTCGGGCTCGTCGCCGGCTTCTTTGTGACGGGCCTTTTGATGCAATTTCGCACGCCCGATCCCGACGAACACTCGACCGAGGAAATCATTCGCTCCTACCACGAGCATCAAGGCGACATCGACATAGGTCCGTTCTGGTGGAAGCTGCTTGCCGCGGTGACCACCGTCGGCTCGGGCGGCAGCGCCGCGCTCGAGGGCCCGAGCATCTACAGTGGCGGCGCGATCGGATCGTGGCTGTGGACCAGGCTGCGACGCTTCGGTTTGGAGACGCGCGACCGCCGCATCATGTTAATCAGCGGCGCGGCGGCGGGCATGTCCGCCGTCTTCCGCGCGCCCCTTACCGGCATCGTGTTCGCGCTCGAGATGCCGTACAAGGACGACCTCGCCCACGAAGCCCTGCTGCCGTCACTGATAGCGTCGGTGGTTGCGTACGCGACGCTGGTCTCGATCGTTGGCGCGCAGCCTTTGTTCGGTTTCGCGGGCAGCACCAGCTTCAGGACCATCGACGTCGCCTGGTCGGCGCTGCTCGGCGCTGGAATCGGGCTCATCGCGATCGTCTTCGACATCACGTTTCGCCGCGTGCGCATGTTTTCCAAAGCCAGCAGGATACCGCACTGGCTCAAGCTGACGCTCGGCGGGCTCGGCACCGCGTTGTGCGGCCTCGCGTTCGTGACGATTTACAACGGACCGCTCATTCCGATCGGTCCCAACTACGAGGCCGTGCGCTACGTCCTCAGGCATCCGCTTCCGACCGAAGTGTTGCTTGCGTTCGCCGCGTTGAAGCTGCTCGCGACGATTTTCTCGCTCGGCTCGGGGGGTGTCAGCGCGATGTTCGTGCCGCTGTTGCTGGTCGGCGGCTCGCTCGGCAACGCCTACGCGCAATCCGTGGTTCACGCGCCGACCCACGATCTCTATGCCGCAGTTGGGATGGCGGCGTTTATCGCGGCCGGCTACAAGACTCCGCTCACCGCAGTGGTGTTCGTCGCGGAAACCACCGGCGGCCATTCGTACATCATCCCGAGCCTCATCGGCGCCGCGGTCGCATATGCGATCTCGGGCGAGGCGTCAGTCTCCGGCGATCAGCATCTCCACGAGACCGCCAAACTTGCGGAGCTGTCGGGGATGGCCGTGCGGGACGTGATGCGCCGCCGCGTAATCTTCGCGCAATCGAGCTCGACGATTCGCGAATTCGTCGCGGGCGTTGCAGCCGCTCACCGGCTCACGATTTTTCCGGTGTACGAAGGCGAACGGGTCGTCGGAACGATTTCCGTATCCGATCTCAGCCGAGTCGCGCCCGCTGATTGGGACAAAACCACTGTCGGCGAATTAGCGGATCGCAGTGCGATCCATGTAACGGACGACTGCGACCTCAGCGAGGCGCTGCGGCTATTGGTGCGCGAGCGCGGCTCTCAGATGCTGCTGGTGACGGACGCCACCGGCGCCCTGCAGGGAATCGTGACCAAGACCGACATCCTGCGCGCAGTGAAGATAGCGTCAGACACGCCGCATCATTGAAACCTGGGCATCACGCGCTCCGCGAACAGGCGCATCGCGCCGAGTACGTTCTGATGGCCGCTGATTCCGCCGATTTCGAACCAGCAGACCAGCCGCGAGAAACCGAATTGCTCCTTCAGTTGCGCGATCCGGTCGATGCAGTATTCGGGGTCGCCGAAAATCCCCATGATCGAATCGACGGTCGAGTAGTCGATCGTGCGCAGGCGGTCGCGGACTTTCTGGAATTCCGCCTGATGCCCGGCCGCGAGGCTTTCGGGCTCGATAATTTCGCTGACCGCGTCGAAGTAGTTTCGCAGGCTGGGCTCGATCGTCGCCCGCACCTGCGCGCGATCGCGTCCGACGAACACCATCAGCGCCGCCGCCAGCCAATCGTCGGGACGTGCGTGCCCGGCGTCGCGCAGCGCGTTCTCATAAATCTTGAGGCGCTCGGCGAGAACCGGAATCGGATTCACCGGACCGCCGGCAAAGATTGGATACCGATTCGCGCCGGCGAAGGTGAAGGTGTCGGCGCTGTTCGCGGCGAGCCGAATCGGCGGATGAGGCCGCTGGATCGGCTTGGGAACCACTTCGACTCCATCGGCGCGCCCGAGCGTCCATGCCGCCTTGACGGTCTCGAGTCCGTCCTCGAACAGCGCGCGGCTGTCCGCCATCTGCACGCCGTAGCCGCGATAGTTGAGCGGGAACGCGCCGCGCCCGGCGCCGAACTCGACGCGGCCGCCGCTCAGCACGTCGAGCGTCGCGACTTCCTCGGCCAGCCGGATCGGATGATGCAGCGGCATCAGGTTGACGGCCATCCCGAGGCGGATGTTCGTCGTCCGCTCGGCGATCGCGGCGAGGATCATCAGCGGCGCGGGCATCACGGAAAAGCGCGGCGCAAAATGCACCTCGGCCAGCCACACGGTGTTGAAGCCGAGTCGGTCCGCCTCCGCCGCTTCAGCGATCAGCTCGCGATAGCGTTCGGCGGTGATTTGATTGGCCGCTTCCGGGAGCTGGTAGAAGATATCGAACTTCATGCGAGCCGCCTCAATACGCGCCGAGAATCGCGACGCGTTCGCGATGGAACGCGGGTGAGCCGAAGTAGGACTCGTTGAAGCGCGCGCGTTTGAACCACAGATGCATATCATGCTCCCAGGTGAAGCCGATCCCGCCGTGCATCAGAACGGCGCGGTCGGTGCCGCGGCTGTAGATATCGCACAGCCGCGCTTTCGCCATCGCAGCCGTGCGCGACGCGTCGGCGCCGCCGACGTCCTGCGCATACGCGGCGTACCAGAGCATCGCGCGCGCGGGTTCGACGTCCGCGACTATTTCGGCGGCGGCATGCTTGAGCGCCTGGAACGATCCGATCGGTTTGCCGAACTGCTCGCGGACTTTCGAGTAATCGACCGCCATCTCGAGCGCGCGTTCAGTCCCGCCGAGCGAGTCGGCTGCGACGGCCACCGCGGCGACGTCGATTAACTTTGCGAAGAGATCGGGTCCGCCGCCAAGTCGATCGGCGGGTGCGCCTTTGAGCTCGACGCTCGACACGCGGCGCGTCAGATCCAGATTCTTGAGCGAATGAATCATCACGCCCGGCGCTTTCGTCTCGACGACGAACAGAAAAATTTCACCCGTACCATCTTTCGCGGCGACGACGATGAAGTCGGCGACGTTGGCGTACGGCACCAACATCTTGACGCCGTCGACACGCCATCCCGCATCGCTCTTCGTCGCCGATGCGTTGATGTCGCGCGGGTCGATACTGCCCGCGCTCTCGACGACCGCGACCGTGCCGATCGCCTTGCCCTCCGCCAGCGCGCCGAGCCATTTTGAATTGAGCTGCTCGGAGCCGCCGAGTTTCAGCGCGCTGGCCGCGAGCACTGACGAGAACAGGAACGGCCCCGGCGTCGCAGCGTAGCCGCCCTCTTCTAGAATCATCGCCATGTCGAGCATCCCGAGTCCCGCGCCGCCGAATTTCTCGGGAACGATCAGGCCGGTCCATCCGAGCTTCGCTATATGTGCGTAGAGTTCGCGCGGATAGCCGTCGTCGGTGGCCATCACTTTGCGCACGAACGAGGCAGGGCACTCGCCGCTAAGAAACGCGCGCGCGCTTTCCCTGAGCTGCTGTTGCTCTTCGCTAAGCCCAAAATCCATCATTGATCCTTTTTACGAAACCGCAGCTGATTTCCCATCTAACCTCTAACCCTTCCCACAGTGAGGAAGAGGAACCGGTCGCGCTTAAAAAAGTTTTAACAGGGACGAAGTCCCGCATCTTCTCTTTTATTTTAATATTGGGTGCAGGGGTCACCCCTGCCCAAGGAAGCGTGAAACCCACGGAGGGGTTTCACATTAAATTGAATAAGGTGATTTACCCTTCCCCGTCACCGCGATTTCGGCATCTTGAGGCCGCGCTCCGCGATTATATTTTTCTGGATGTGCGACGTTCCGCCGCCGATCACCAGCCCCAGCGAGAACATCCACTCGTAGGGCCAGTAGGCGTGATCGAGCGCTGCTTCGTCGTCGCGCGCGAGCATCGAGTAATCGCCCATCGCCTCCATTGCCGCGATGGCGAGGTCGTGATTCAGCTCGGTGCCGACCAGCTTGTTGATCATTGCCTCGACGCCCGGATTCTTGCCGCGAATCTGATCGGTGAGCTGGCGCAGTGAATGAAAGCGCATCGCCTCGACGCGGATCTCCAGCTCCGCGAGCCGTTGGCGGAAGACCGGGTCCTCTGTCAGCGGACGGCCGCCGCGCGTGATCGATTTGGCCAGCGCCAGCAGCCGATTGAAGCGCTGCTCGCTGCCGCTGGCGGAGCCGAGCATGTTGCGCTCGTGAAAGAGCGTGGCGTTGGCGACGATCCATCCCTCGTTGAGCTTGGCGACCAGGTTTTTTCGCGGCACCCGGACGTTGTCGAAAAAGACTTCATTGAAACCGCGATCGCCGGTCATCTGAACCAGCGGACGCACGGTGATTCCGGCCGTGTGCATGTCGATAAAGATGTACGAAATCCCGCGATGCTTGGGCGCTTCGGGGTCGGTGCGTACCAGGCAGAACATCATGTCGGCGTATTGCGCGCCGGAGGTCCAGACTTTCTGGCCGTTGACGACGAACTCATCGCCGACGATTTCCGCGCGCGTCTTGAGCGAGGCCAGGTCGGAGCCGGCGCCGGGCTCGGAGTAGCCCTGGCACCAGATCTCTTCGGCGCTGAGAATCTTCGGCAGGTAGCGCTGCTTCTGTTCCTCGCTGCCCCACGAGATGAGCGTCGGCCCAAGCATCCCGAGTCCCGACCCGCCCACCAGGTACGGCGCCTTGGCCCGCACCATTTCGTCGTTGACGATTGATTGGCGCACGGGGTCCAGCGCCTGCCCGCCGTATTCTTTGGGCCACGCCAGCGCGACGTAGCCGGCCTCGTACAAGCGGCGCTGCCACGCCTTGGCCTTGCCGAGCCAGGTCTTGTCGTCGCGGCCCTCGCGATCGGCGCTGAGGCCGCTGGACGGCAAGTTCTCGGCGAGCCAGTCGCGGACCTTTAGTCGAAACGCTTCCTCTTCGGGCGTGAATTGCAGATCCATGCGTGAGACACTCCTGCGGTCGTGATTTAATTTCGCGCGTACCGCGGCTTCGCGCCCAGCATAGTCAAAACCGCAGCGCCGCGAAAAGCGCTCCGCGCACGCGGAAGTCGCGGCGGAGACCGATTGCCCGCTGAAATCAGCGTTGTTAGAGTTTGAAGTCGATCACAATCCAGTTTTTGCGATAGACCGGGGTTCACTAGATGGCGACGACGATCACGAGCGAATGCATCAACTGCGGAGCATGCGAGCCGGAGTGTCCGAATACGGCGATTTACGCCGGGGGAGTGCCGTGGGAGCTCAACGGCGCGACCAGTCCGGCGATCGCGCAGGACATCTACTACATCGTGCCGTCGAAGTGCACCGAATGCGTCGGCTTCCACGACCATGAGGCGTGCGCCGCGGTATGCCCCGTCGATTGCTGCATCCCGGACCCGGCCAATCTCGAGAGCGAAGGCGTGTTGCTCGCGCGCGCTCGCGAACTGCATCCAGAGACGACGTTCCCCGACGACGCACCGTCTCGTTTTCGCAAAGAGGGCGGCGGAGCAGCAGCAGTACCGGCTGCCGGCGGCGCCGAAGCTGCCACCAATGGCGCGGTAGTCGCCGCGCCCAAGCCGGCGCCGACGGCCGCGGCACCCAAGCCCGCGGCGGCTCCAACAGCGCCTGCGCCGAGTTCAGCGCAGAGTGCGGAATTCAATCCGCTAGCGTGGGAAGTGCCCGTCATCTGCAAGGATTGCAACGAGCCGTGGACGATTCCGTATCGGCTCTTCGAGCAGGGCGTGGTGTTCCATTGCCCGTCGTGCTCGGGATCGTTCGTGCCGAAGACCGCGATGTACCGGGCGGTGAAGGAGACGTTCGAGGGCTTCTACAATCGGCGCCGGGCGGATCGCGAGGCTTTCGAGCGCAAGCGCGCGCGCGAGGCTGCGGCGTTCGAAGCGAAGCAGGCGGCCGAGATGCAAGAGTTCAAGCAGAAGCTCGAGGCGCTGGCGCATTCGATGAAACCGGCGGGCAAGACGGTGAAGCCAACCGGCATCGCGTCGATGTTCACGTAAAGCCGCCGAGCCGCTTCCCCCACAACCGTTCTAACAGGGACGAAGTTCCGCATCTTCTCTTTGTCTTAATACCGGGTGCAGGGGTCACCCCTGCCCAAGGAAGCGTGAAACCCACGGAGGGGTTTCACTACAATTAAATTCTTTTTTTATCCTAGCGCAGGTACTTCGAACTGGTAGCCGTGAAGTTTCAGTTGCTCGCGGATCGCTTCGATATGCGCCGGGCCCCGAGTCTCCAGTTCGAGCATCACGCGGGCGCCGC
The DNA here is from genome assembly GCA_963789715.1 of Binataceae bacterium (SeqCode). Taxonomy (GTDB): domain Bacteria; phylum Desulfobacterota; class Binatia; order Binatales; family Binataceae; genus Binatus. The sequence continues at coordinate 514,834 of CAWBLQ010000001.1, forward strand.
CGATCGCAACGTCGCGGCGAGTGCGATCGTGATCGATCGCGCGAACATTGGCGCCGGTCGCGGCGATCGCTGAAACCAGCTTGCCGAGCTCGCCCGGACGATCGCGCAAATCCACGGCGACTCGAAACAAGCGCCCGACCTTCACCAGTCCATGGCCGATAATCCGATCGAGCAGGTTGATGTCGATATTTCCGCCGCTCACGACCAGCACCACCGTCTTGCCCTTCAGCTCGTCCTTGAGTTTGAGTGCGCCCGCAAGCGCGGCGGCGCCGGCGCCCTCGGCCAGAAGTTTCAGCCGCTCGAGCATCAGCAGCACCGCCTCGCCGATTTCGAAATCGTCGACAGTGACGGCGCGTCTGACCCGGCCGCGCATCACCTCGAACGGGATCGCGCCGATCCGGCCGGTGGCGAGACCGTCGGCGATGGTATCCACGGGACGGCCGATCGACGCGGGCGCATCGGCGGCGAGGCTCGCGGACAGTTGCGGCGAGCCGGCCGCCTCGACGCCGATCACCTCGGCGCCAGGCGCGCGAATCGTCAGCGCCGCCGCGATTCCCGCGATCAGTCCGCCGCCGCCAACCGGGACTATCACGACGTCGGGCGTAACTTCGTCGGCGATTTCCATCCCGACGGTGCCCTGCCCCGCGATCACATAGGGATCGTCGTACGCGTCGATAAAGCTCGCGCCGCGCTCGTCGCACATCTTCGTTGCCGCCGCGCGCGCCGCCTGGTAGTCGACGCCCTCGAGCACGACCGACTGGCCATAGCTGCGGGTCGCGTCGATTTTGGCAATCGCGGCCGTGGTCGGCATCACGATCGTCGCGGTCACGCCCGCCGCAGTGGCGGCGTAGGCGAGCGCCTGGCCGTGATTGCCGGCGCTCGCGGCGATGACCCCGCGCGATTTTTGCTCGTCGCTGAGCGTGACGAGCCGGTTGTAAGCGCCGCGAATTTTGAACGAGCCGGTCTTCTGCAAATTCTCGGGCTTGAGGCGCACGCGCGCGCCGAGGATTCGGTCCAGCGTCGCACTGTGGATCAGCGGCGTCGGCCTGATGATGCCGGCGAGACGGTCGCGCGCCGCTTGGATTTCCTCAGGCAACAACAAGCGCGTGGATGGCCTCGCCTGGATTGATGACCGCGCGCGAGCCGCGATCGACGACTAAATCTCGGGCCATTTGTGGTTCCACGGGCGCGCTTGTTCGTAGGCGTACGATGCTTGCAGGACCAGGTCCTCGCGGTAGCGCTCCGCGACGATTTGCAATCCGCATGGAAGCCCGGAATCCGTCAGTCCCGCGCGCACCGACGCGCCTGGATGGCCGCTCATGTTGAACGGATAGGTGAACACCACGGCGTTCAGCGGGTCATTCAGCGGCTGGCCGTTGATCTCGGTCGGCATCGGGCCCTTCGCGGGAAAGGCCTCGGTCGGCAGCACGGGGCAAAGCAACAGGTCGAAGCGCTCGAACACGCGCCGGCACCAATCGTTGAACTCGCGGCGGCGTCGATACGCGGCGCCGTAATGCTTCCAGGTGACGCGCGGCGCGCCTTCGGTGCCGGTGGCAAACGCGCGCCCGAAATTTTCGCGATCGCGCTCGAGCCATTCATGCAGCATCGCGTAGCCTTGCGTCGCGCCGACCTGCATCCACGCGCGGCCGGTGTCGGGCACCGGGTCGTCGATGGTCGTCACGTCGTGGCCGAGGTCCTTGAACACGGCGGCAGCTTTGGCGATTTCGCGCGCCACGTCGCGCTGCACGAGCTGGCCGAAGTCGGGATGAAACGCGATGCGGAGTTTTTTGGGGATGCGCTCCAGGACGGCCGCGTAAGAAATTCCCGGATGCGGCACGGAGTCGGGATCGGCCGGGTGATAGCCGACGACCGCGTCCATGAACAGCGCGGCGTCGCGCACGGTGCGCGTGATCGGGCCGTGCACCGAGGTGTCGTTCCATTGTTGCATCCCGAGCGTCGGGTCGTTGGGAATCCTGCCGTAGGTCGGTTTCAGCCCGTAGCATCCGGTGTAACAGGCCGGGATTCGTACCGAGCCTCCCCCATCCGAGCCGGTCGAAATTGGCACCACGCCGCCCGCGATTGCAGCCGATGTGCCGCCCGACGAGCCGCCGGGCGTGCGCTCGAGATTCCACGGATTGCGGGTGACGCCGAAGAGCAGGTTCTTGGTGAAGGCGGTGTAGCCGAACTCCGGTGCGTTGGTCTTGCCGACCACAATCGCGCCGGCCGCTTTGAGCCGCGCGACCTGGATCGAATCGGACTTCGGCATGTTGTCCTTGAACGGCTTCGAGCCGAACGTGGTGTGCAGCCCGACAGTGTCCTCGAGGTCCTTGACGCCGAGCGGCAACCCGGCCAGCGTGCCGATCTCTTCGCGGCGCGCGATCTTCTCGTCAAGCGCGCGCGCCTCAGCCATCGCCCCGTCAGCGCGCAGGGCGACAAACGCATTGAGCTTGGGATTGGTCTGCTCGATTCGCCTGATCGTCACTTCCATCAATTCGCTGGGCTTGAGTTCGCGCTTGCGAATCATCGCAGCCAGTTCATGCGCCGGCTTCCAGTACAGTTCGTTCATGGCGGACACCTCCGAGGAATAATCACCTGCGCGGTGGGCGGCATGGGTGACCCCTGCACCCAGTGAAGACGCGAAATCCGCGCAGCGCGGCTTTCGCGAAGGGTTTATGTTTGGAACGGCGCGTCCATGGATTTGTGCTTATTCCTTTGGACGAAACTTACTACGATGAGGGCGGAGTTAGAAAGCAAACCGAATGAAGTGGTTCGGGGGCGCGGTTTGACACCCTAACAGACGTTAGATAAACCTTCTTGTAAGTCTGTGCGAAGCGTTTCGAAAAATTCAGCCGCGCATGCCGGCGCCCGGGTCGTTGACCTGCGGCGGCCTACCGACACGCGCGACCGCGTGCTGCAGGTGGCGCAGGCGTTGTTCGCCGAGCGCGGCTATCGCGGCACCAGCCTGCGCGACATCGCAAAGCGGATCGGAATCAAGGCGCCTTCGCTGTTGCATCATTTCCCGTCCAAACAGCAGCTCTACCTCGCGGTGCTCGACAAGATGTTCGAGAGTCTCGAGGATGCGGCGAACGCGATCGCGTGGGGGCGCGAGAGCCGGCAAGAGCGGATGCGCCAGGCGGTCGCCGACACGATCGATTTTATCGCAAGCCATCCGGATTTCGTGCGTATCATGTGGAAGGAGATGGCCGACGAAAGCGGCGTCGGGCGGCAAGTGCTCAAACGACGCCTGCCGCCGCTGTTTTCCACCGCTGTGAATTTTATTTTTCGCGGCCAGCGCGACGGCGAATTCCGCACCGAAGTCGATCCGCTGCACTTCATGTGGAGCCTGAATTCGATCACGATCGGCTACTTCACGACCGCGGCGATGGTCCGGCGGCTGTGGAACATGAACCTGCTCGAGCCGGCGATGATCGAGCGGCGCAAGCGCGAAGTGATCGACATGGTCGAGCGCACGCTGTTCACGGCAGACCCCCGCACGCCCGCACCGGCACGCGAATAGACACTGAAAAAGGAGCAATTATGAAGTTGGGAACCTTTTACGAGCATCAGCTGCCGCGTCCATGGAAGGAGGGCTCGGAGCTGAAGCTGTTCCAGGACGCGCTGGACCAGGTCGAACTCGCGGACCGGCTCGGCATCGACCACATGTGGGAAGTGGAGCATCACTTCCTCGAAGAGTATGCGCATTCGTCGGCGCCCGAGATTTTTCTGGCGGCGGCGAGTCAGCGCACCAAGCAGATCCGGCTCGGCCACGGAATCGTGCTGCTGCCGCCGGGGTACAACCATCCGGCGCGCGTGGCGGAGCGGATCGCTACACTCGACTTGGTGAGCGGCGGGCGGGTCGAGTTCGGCACCGGCGAATCGTCGGCGGAGCTGGAGCTGGGCGGCTTTCTCATCCCGCGCGCGGAGAAGCGCGAGATGTGGCAGGAGTCGCTGGGCGCGATCGCGCGAATGTTCGTCGAGGATCCGTTTCTTGGCCATGAGGGCAAGTACTTCAAGATGCCGGTGCGTAACGTGGTGCCCAAGCCCGTGCAGAAACCGCATCCTCCGCTCTGGGTCGCATGCTCGCGGCGCGAGACGATTCACCTGGCGGCCAAGCTTGGAATCGGCGCGCTGACGTTCGCGTTCGTCTCGCCCGATGAGGCGCGCCAGTGGGTCACCGACTACTACACGACGCTGGAGAATGAGTGCGAGCCGATCGGCTATGCGATCAACGCCAACATCGCGATCGTCACCGGCTTCATGTGCGACAACAACGCCGAGCGGGCGCACCAGATGGGCGATGACGGCCTGAAGTTTTTTTCGTACGCACTTGGCCATCACTATGCGTTCGGGCGGCACGAGCCGGGCAAGACCAACATCTGGAACAATTTCAAAACCAGCCCGATCAGTTTGCCGGGCATGGACGGCAGCAACTCATGCGTCGGCTCGCCGGACCAGATTCGGACGCGGCTCCGCGAATTCGAGGAATCCGGCGTCGACCAGGTCGTGTTCATCTCGCAGGCGGGCAACAACAAGCACGAGGACATTTGCTCGTCGCTCAATCTGTTCGCCGAAAAGGTCATGCCGGAGTTCAAGGAGCGCGAACAAAAGCGTGCGCGGCAGAAGGCCGAGCGAATCGCGCCGATCCTGGAAAAGGCGATGAAGCGTAAACCCGAGCCGAAAATTCCCAAGAGCGACGGCCCGGTCGTCGTGCAGGCGGGGATGCTCGTATAACTGCGCCGCAGTCATACTCAAGGCCGCCCACGTGGGGCGGCCTTTATTTTTGCGCCGTCAATCTTTGATCGGCGCCGTCGGCGCGGGTCCGACGCGGGTAAACTTCACCGGGAATCCATGACAGTCGTTTGGATTGACGAGTACCACGCGGAAGTTGCTCGCATCGCTGACGACGACTCGGGCTTTTACCCACCGCGCCTGGATGAATCCGTGCTCGGCGCAGATCTGATCGGCGAGCACGATGCCGGGCACTTGTGGATCGAGTCTTCCCTTCCAGACCGCCTGGCCCGGCGGAATATTCTTGTTCCCGTCCACCAGTGTCGCGACGTAATTGCGCCCGCGCAGCATCGGATCGAGACCGACGACCACTCGCAGCGGTCCGCCCGCGTAAGTGGCCATCCAGTTTCCATTGAGCAACCGCGCGACGTTCATCGGCGGCGGAGGCGGCTGCACGGGAGCGGGCGGCGCCGTCGGCATCGACGGTCCCGACGATTGTTGGAACGACTGCGAATTGCAGGAGGAGGTCAGGCACGCGATCACAATCGCCAGCGAAGCAGCCGCGGCGGTCAGCGTGATTGAGAGGTGGCGGTGGATCCTCGGACGCGGCATAGATTCCTCCAGCGGACGGATGGTCCGGCCTGAGTCGGCCTTCGGCGCAGCATAGCAGATTCATTTTTCTGTGACGCGTCAATCCTGAAGAATCGACGCCCGGCGTCGCAGGCCCCGTCTCTGGAGTTAGTTGCAGCGCAGTGCCAAAGTTCGTGTGATGGGACCGCGCCGACCTGCAAGCCGGCTTGCTATTGCGGCGCTCGTATCAGCAGCCATAGGAGGTATGATCGCGATGAGCACATCCGGAGCGAGCGGGCCGCCCGCCGATTCAAAGCTGGACACGGCGCGCAAGGTGAAAGTGCTTACTGAAGTGCCGATGAGCTTTCGGACCGGGCAGAAGGTGGATCCATCCGACTGGAAAGACTTTGTCCGCGCGCAAAACGACGACCTCAAGACCGGTCCCGCCATCGGCGACCCGGTCCCGGATTTCGAACTCGCCGATCAGAACGGCAAGCAGTGGTCGCTCAGAGAGCTCATGGGGCGCGACGGACTGCTGCTGGTCTTCACCCGCAGCGCCGACTGGTGACCGTACTGTAGAAGCCAGCTCGTCGAGCTGGAACACTCCCGCGCCGAGCTCGAGAAGCAGGGCGTCAAGGTCGCGTCGATCTCATACGATCCGCCCTCCACGCTGAAGCGCTTCTCCGACGCCTACCACATCGGCTATCCGATGCTGTCGGACAAAGGCAGCGCGGTTATCCGCAAGTTCGGAATTCTGAATACCAACATTCCCGAAGGACATCCGTTTTACGGAATTCCATTTCCCGGCGACTACTTGATCGGCGTCGACGCCAGGGTGGTCGACCAGCAGTTCCTCCCGAACTACGAGACCCGTCCGGCCGCGTCGGAAGTGCTATTGAAGAACTTCGGTGTCGCGGGCGGCGCTTCCAGTCTGACGATTAACGCCGGCGACGTTCGAGCGACCGTCACCATATCCTCTGACCGCGCCGTACCCGGGAGACAGCTCGGCGTCTCAGCCGTGTTCGAGATTCCCCCGGGATGGCATCTCTATGGTCAGCCGTTGCCGGAAAATTTTGTCGCCACCTCGGTGAGCTTCGATTCCGACGCGGTCAGCGCTCAGTCGTTCGATTTCCCCAAAGCCACACCGGTCGAGTTCAAATCGCTGGGCGAGACCTTGCCGGTGTACACGGGAACGGTCCGCGCCGTCGGCAGTATCCTGATCAAGTCGGGACTCAAGCCCGGCGACTACAAACTCAAGGGAGTGCTTCGTTTTCAGGAGTGCAGCGATCAAATCTGCAAACTGCCGCAGAAAATTGCATTCGAAGTACCAATGACAATCGATCCGATGGTTGCGGGCGCGAAGTAATCGCGCGATCGCAGAGCGAAGGGGATAGCGCGGCGCGACCGAATGCAATCGCGCCGCGTTGCGTTAGTAGCTACATCAGTTGGTAGGCGCGCGCGACGTTCTCGCCGAGGATCCCGCGGCGCCCCGACTCCTTCATCGGCGCGATCATCCCCTTCAGCTCCTCGAGATAGTTCCCCGGATGATCGGGATGCGGATAGTCAGTCGCCCAGAAAAACTTGTCCTCGCCGACGATCTGCATCATCGCCGCAATAGTACGTTCGTCCGGATCCGCCGAGATATAGCACTGGCGCTTGAAGTAGTACGACGGCTTCTCCTTGAGCCTGACCGTCGCGCCGAGCGTGGTTCCGTTGAAGATCGCGTCGCCGCGATCGAGGAAGTAGCCGATCCAACCCGCCTGCGACTCCAGCACAACCACGCGCAGCTTCGGGAAACGGTCGAATACGCCCAACTGGAAGAACGTGCCGAACGCGTGCTGCACGCCCTGGCCCGCGAACAGATCGAAATACCACGCGGCCCAGCTGAAGTTATCGTAGCGGTGATGGATGCCGAAGCTGGCGGGCTCGAACGTCGGATGAATCGCGAGCGGAACGCCGAGATCCTGCGCCGCTGCGAACACGGCATCGTGACGCGGGTCGCCGTGCGGAACCCGGGTGATGGTAAACGGACAGACGAAGGCGCCTTTGCATCCGTCCTTCACCGCGCGCTCGAGCTCGCGCGCCGCTTCCGCCGGGTCGCCGAGCGAAAGATGCGCAATCGGGATCAGCCGCCCGCCAGAGTCGCGACAGAAATCCGCAATCCAGCGATTGTACGCGCGGCAGTAAGCAGCCGACAGCTCGGCGTCGAAAAGTTCGGCTTCCCACAGCAGCCCGATGGTCGGGTAGAGAATCGATTTCGCCATCCCTTCCTGCTCGAGCAGCTCGAGCCGCTCCTTCATCACCATGGTGCCGAAGGCCGCGCCCTTGAGGTAGGTGTCCTCGGGTTTCGGCGCGAGCAGCCGCACCTGTTCGGGCCTGACTTCGCCGCGCGCTGCGGTCTCGCGCAACTTCCGGGCCTCCTCCACCTTCTTGCCCATCCCGCCGAGCGATCCGAGCAGGCCGGGCTGGGTCATCTTGGCGCGCGTGCGATCGATCTCTAGATACTCGAAGCCGTCGTCGCCGACGCGGATGCGCATCGCGCGGTCGCGATACCTGGGATCGATGTACTTCTCCCACAGATCGGGTGGTTCGAGTATATGTCCGTCGCAATCAATAACCAGTTCTTCGGTCTTCATAGTACCAACTCCTGAATTACCCAATAGTCACTGAAACCGAGACTGAGTAATTGGAAAAACCGTCTTCTGACTAATCAACGTCAAAAGATCGCCAGTGGATTGACCGGCGACGCGGTGCCTCGCTCGAGAATCAGCGGCGCCATCGAAAACATGAACTCGTTGCGGCCCAGTCCGACGGAGGCTGACGACACCGCGTCGAGGTCGGCGTTGTCGATCAGGTGGATGCCCATCGCGACCAGCGTGCCGACGTGAACCGGCAAGGCGACGCCGTCGTAGCCGCTTGGCACCACGTCGCTGACCGCGTCGCAGCCGAGCACTGCGATGCGCCGCTCGTGGAGCCATGGCAGGCAGGCGGCGTCGAGGCCGGGCAGCCCGACCCTCATCGGATCCCATCCGCCTTTCGCCTTGCGCATTGCGGCGCGGCCGGTGCGGACCAGCAGCACGTCGCCTTCTTCGACGTGAACGTTTTGCGCTTTTTCGGCGGCATCGAGATCCTCAGGCAGGATTCGTTCGCCCGGCTCCATCCACTCGATTTTTCTAAGCCGCGGGATATCCAGCAGGACGCCGCGGCTGACGATGCCCGCGCGGGTGACGTCTATCGCGCATTTTTTCGCGCCATGCGATCCGACTTCGCTTGCATCGAAGCCGTTATACATTTTGCGCTGCCAGAAAACGTGACAGAGCGCGTCGATGTGCGTATTGGCCATCCCATGCGGCGCGATCGCGAAATAGTCACCGGAATAGGGCAGCGCCTGCTCGTGAGCATCGACTCCGGTCTGCACCATCAAGTGAGTAACGGGAGCGGGATTGTCGGCTGCCGGAATGGTCGCGAGCGGCAGAGCCATCGAGACGCTCTCGCCCGTTTGCACCAGGCGCGCCGCAGCCGCGCGCTTTTGATTGGTGATGAAGTTGAGCGCGCCGCGCTGATCCTCCTTGCCCCAGCGGCCCCAGTTGCTGAGCTTCTCGAACAATCCTTTCACGTCGGAAGGCGAAAGCTTCTGCGCCATGATAATCTCTCCCGGATGACAGGGTGACTGGAGATTTCGTATAGCACGCCCGGCGGCGGGCCTGTCAATTTGAACGATCGGTATGGATTGCGATCCGGCGTCAGGAGCAGCGAGTTGGGCAACGATTACATCGAGGCGGCGCGCGTTTTCCACGAAGTCACCAGGCATTCGTACACCAGCGTGCGATCGTCGCCGCACTTTCTGGACTGGGACATCAAGCCGCTCCCTTACAAGATTTATCCCGGCGCCGCGTCGGTCGCTTTGCCGCGCGATCTGAATCTTTCCTCGACGCCAACGCTGTCGGCCCTTTCGTCGTACGTGCCGGCGGATTTCTCCGCATCGATCGAGACGTCCGCGCTGACGCGCATCCTGTTCTGCGCCGGCGGGCTGACGCGGCACAAGCGGCTGGGAGCCGACGACTATCATTTCCGCGCCGCGGCTTCGGCGGGCGCGCTGTATCCAATCGAGATCTATGTCGCGGCGGGCGCCGTTGAGGGCCTTGAGACCGGCCTCTACCATTTTTCGCCCGCCGATTTGCGGATGGCTGGACTGAGGCGCGGCGATTGGCGCGGTTACATTGCAGACGCGGCCGCGAAGCGCCCCTCCCTTCGACGCGCGCGCGCCGTGCTCGCGTTGTCGGCGATTTACTGGCGCAGCGAATGGAAATATCGCGCGCGCGCCTACCGCTATTGCTACTGGGACGCGGGAACTTTGCTCGCCAATCTGCTGGCCGCGGCGGCGGCCGAGGAAATCTCCGCCGAAGTCATCACCGCGTTCGAGGATCCGGCGCTCGAAGCGTTACTCGGCATCGACGGCGAGCGCGAGGGCATGATCGCTCTAATCGCGCTCGGGCACACCGACCAACCGGCGCCTCCATCGCCGGAAATCGAGCCGTTGGCGCTCGAATCGATTCCGCTTTCGTCCAGGGAAGTCGCCTACGCCGACCGCGCCAAGATGCATCGCGAGTCTCGCCTGGTAACCGCCGACGAAGTCGCCACGGTTGCCGCCGCGAAACTTGATTCAGCTCCACGGTCGTCAAGCGCGAACGAGCTTCGTTTCGAAACAGTGGCGTCGGAGGACTCCGCGGAACTCGGTGAGACGATTTTGCGCCGCGGCTCGTCGCGCGCATTCGCCCAGGATCCCATTACCGCCGAAGAACTCGCGACCATCATGGCCGCCTCAAGCGAGCATCCGCAGGCCGACTTCCCGCCGTTGACCGACACTTATCTGATCGTCAACGCTGCCAATGGATTGGAGCCCGGGGCGTACTACTACAACCGGGACGCGCGCGCGTTCGAACTGCTCAAGGCGGGCAACTTCCGCGCAGAGGCTGGTTACCTATGCCTCGAGCAGCCGCTCGGCATGGATTGTTCCGCGCTGGTCGTTTACATGGCCGATCTAGAGCGCACGCTTCGCGCGTTGGGTAACCGCGGCTACGGCGACGCGCATCTCGAGGCCGGAATTCTTGGCGGCCGTGCCTATCTGGCGGCTTATTCATTGCACCGTGGCGCGACCGGACTGACTTTCTACGACGACGACACGACCAAATTTTTCGAGCCCCACGCAGCCGGCAAGATCCCCTTATTGATGGTAGCACTCGGAATCCCCCGCCCGCGGACGAGCCCGTAACTAGCCCCGAAGACTCGCTGATGACCGCCGGATAAGCGGGTGCCTGCTGTTTGAGCAGGCACATTGCATTTTTCATCAGTAACTATTCGATTTTGAAATGGCACTTTTCCTGCTTTGGGCCTCCTACGCTCCCGCCCGTAACGGGAGCGCAATGTGTGCGCATACGGCGGACACCCATCCGTCGCATGAATCGAAGGAGGCAAGATGGCTGAAGAACAGAAAAAGATGGTGCCAACCCTTAGCTTGACCGGAGTCACGGTCAACGCGATGGCGCTCATCGCCCCCGGAGCCTTCCTGTGGATAACGTTTGTTGTCCAGGCTGGCTACGCATATCCGTCGGGCATGGCGATGTGGGCCGGCATCTTCGCCGCCCTGATGCTCGCGTACGCCACCGCGATCTCGTATTCGGAACTGGCCAAGCTCTATCCCGGCGCGGGCAGTTCGTATCTCTTTGCTGAGCAGGCTTTCCTCGGCAAGACGCACGCGTATCGGTTTGCGCGCATCGCGAAATTCACAATCGGATGGGCGTCTCACCTTTACTACTGGGTCTATCCAGGCGTGATGGTCGCCACCATGGGGGTAATGATCGGCTACATCGTGGGCAGCGTGTCGCCCTCGATGATGAACGCGGGCGTACCCGGCCCGGTTTTTATGGCGCTGATAGCGATCATTTTCTCATTCGCGGTCGCATGGATAGCGTTTAGGGGCGTGAACGGATCGACCATGGTCAACATCGGGATCAACGCGATCCAAATCATCGCGCTCCTGTTCTTTGCGGGATTGGCGATCTCGTACCGCTTCGGACATCCCGAGGGCTCGATGGGACTCGCGCTGGACGGCACCCAAAAGGTGCTGCATTACTCTCTGACCGGCGATACGCCCGCTCACCCGTCTGGGTGGTCAGTGATACTTCCGCACAACTTCAACTGGATGATGCTTCAGGCGACGATAGCAATCTTGCTGCTCGTTGGTTTCGAATCAGTCACCTCGCTCGGCGAAGAGGCGCTTAACCCCAAGAGGGATATCCCTCGGGCGGTGCTCCTGTCACTCACTATCCAGTGCTTGTTCTGCTACCTGATCGAATACTTCGCCGCCAACTATTTCATGTCGAGCGCATACAGCCTCGCAGATGCAAAGGGATCTGCCGCGCCGATCGGCGATATGATGGTGATACTCGGTAATGCGCTCTTAGGGGGGCACGGTCAGGCTTTCATGCTCCTGGAAGCCTTGACGGTGTTCCTTGCTCTGATCGGAACGACGTTAAGTTGCATAAACACCGGCGCCCGCGTGACCTACGCCATGGGCCGCGACGAGGAAGTGCCGGAACACTTTGGCTTTCTGCACGGCGAAAACCTGACGCCCCATCGCGCCATCTGGACGCTCGCCACGATTTCGGCGATCCTCGGCGCCTACGCTGCACTATACTTTTTCGCCGGCTCCGCGGCCCCGGATGACAAGACCATCGCCACGCTTCCGCATAACTTGTGGTACGCCGTCGGGATGAGCTCCAACGCATCGCTCTCAGCACTGCCCAACGGCCTGGCCCTGGTGACACTGGTTTCAAACTTCGGCACCTTCGCGCTGTACGGACTGACCAATATCGTTGCCATCGTAGCCTTCCGCGAGCATCACGAGTTCAGCGGCTTCAAGCATATGGTGATACCGGTCTTCGGTGCTGTGGCGAACTTCGCGTGCATGGCGTTCTACGTCATCGGCCCGATCGAGGGACTCGGCAGCGTCAAGGAACCGTTGATGGCGGTTGGAATCTCGATAATTTGGGGAGTCTACGGCGCGATATACTTTGTCCGTAACTCGAAGAAGAAGGGCAAAGAGACGATTCTCGTAACCAAGCCGGCTTAATCCAAGGCGCGGCCTGGCGAATATTCCGTGGGGCGAGCCGCGAGCGATCGCGGCCCGCCCTTTGGCCGTTGAACGAAACTTCACTTCCGAGCGTGTTAACTGGGTAGCTTACTGCAAATGGATTCGTCGCCCTCCACTCCTCCTTCGGTGGAGCAGGCTTTCGATCTGGCGCTGCTGTCCGATGTCGGTACGCGTCGCGCCGACAATGAAGACTCGTGCGGGCATTTCATCGAGAGTCCCGACAACGTCGTGTTCGCAGTCGCCGATGGGATAGGCGGCTACGAAGGCGGCGAAATCGCAAGCCGGATGGCGATCGACATAACTCTCGAAGCTTACCGCGAGAGCCCGCCGGAGTGGGGCGCCGCCAAGCGGCTATATCGCGCGATTACGCGCGCCAACATCGAGATTCACGACAAGCGGCTGACCGTGCCGGAACTGGGCCGGATGGGAACCACAATGACCGCGGTCGCTGTCGAGAAGGGAATGCTGTCGGCGGTGCACGTCGGAGATTGCCGGCTGCATCTCATTCGTCACGGCAAAATCTCGGTGGTCACCAAAGATCACACGATGGTCGCCGACCGGGTCAGGATGGGCGTGATGACGGCGGCGGGCGCCAAGATCCATCCGGAGCGCGGGATGCTTCTTCGCAGCCTCGGGCGCGAGTTGATCGCCTCGATCGATCGGATCGCACTGCCGCTGCTCGAGCGCGATCGCCTGATACTGTGCAGCGACGGACTGTACAACGTCCTCGATGACCACGAACTGGAATCGCTGACCCGCGACCTTGACGCCGAAACGGCATGCCGCAGCCTGGTTGAGACGGCCAACAAGCGCGGCACCGCCGACAACCTGACCTGCGCTGTTTTCAGGATGACCTCGCACACCGGCCACACGCCGGCCACCGGTGGATGGCGCGATCGAATCCGCGGATTTTTCGGGCGATAAAGCATTTGCGCGTTGGGCACGTGTTTCATTTTCGACGGGATTGGGGATGAACTTTTCAGCCTGCCACCGGCAGATTTGGCGTGCTACATATGACTATGGACTTCCCTCAGAATCCCCAGTACTCGCCACGCTCTCCCGAAATCGCGCGACAACGAAACCGGCTCTCGGCCAAAATAATTTCTGACGGAACGAAACTACCCTTGGGAGTGCAGCCGTCCCAAAACCACCACATATGGTATGAATCGCTTTCCCCAGCTCTATTCGACCTGTCAGAATTGCCCCAGTCGCAGTCCCCTTCCATTGCCTGCGTGCCGAGTGTTAACGTCCGCTGACCGCCGTTTTCCCCGAGACGGTCCTGAAAAATGCGCGAGGTCGGCGTCGGTGAAAACCTCGATCAATACAAATTGATCGAGGTGGTCGCGCGTAGCGGGATGGCCTCGATCTTCAAAGCCATCGATCAAATCGACGGCGCGACCGTCGCGATCAAAGTCCCTTACATGCAGTTCGAAAGCGACGTGGTCTTCTACGGGCGCTTTCAGCGCGAGGAAGAAGTCGGGCGCCGCCTCGACCATCCCGGCATCGTCAAGGTGCTCACCCCCAGAAAGAAGAGCCGCATGTACATCGCGATGGAGTACATCGAGGGTGAGTCGCTGCGCTCGATCATGCGTGAACCTGGCGGGCTGCCGGTGGAGAAGGCGCTCGGTTTCGCCCGGCAGGTGGCGGAGACGCTGGTGTACATGCACGGTGAAGGCGTGGTGCATCGCGATCTGAAGCCGGAAAACGTCCTGGTGACGGCCGAAGGCCGGACCAAGATCATGGATTTCGGAATTGCGCTCGACGAGTCCGCGCGGCGGCTGACGTGGTCCGGGCTGTCGTCGACCATCGGCACTCCCGACTACATGGCGCCGGAACAGGTGAGCGGCCGGCGCGGCGATGTTCGCACCGACATCTATTCGCTGGGCGTGATTCTCTACGAAATGCTGACCGCTAACCTGCCGTACTCGGGTCCCAACGTTTACACCGTGATGCGCTCGAAGACCGCCGAAGATCCGCAGCCGCCAACCGCGTTCAAGCCCGACCTGGATCCCCATCTCGAGGAGATCATCCTGCACGCCATCGAGCGCAATCCGCGCGACCGCTATACGAGCGCGGCGGAGTTGCTCGAGGATCTGCGCGATCCGTCGCGCGTCGTTCCCAAGGACCGTGCGCGGCACCTCCATCCACGCAGCCTCGCGTGGCAGCGGATGCGCCGCAGGCTTGGTTACGTCGCTTTTTTCACGTCGCTCATCGGGGTTTTCGCAGTTTTGATTTGGCTCGCAAACCGTTACCCGGCGGCACCTACTGCTCCGCGCCGGTCATTTCGAGGGCAGGTGAGATGATGCCGAGACGATCGCAACTCGGATTGGCCGCCGCCACTTTCGCCGCGCTGGCGCTGCTTTCGTCGTTTCCGTTGATCGCCCGCGCGCAGACCTCCGCGTCATCGCCGCCGCTGGATAATTCGCTCAACCTCGCGTGGCTGCTGGTGGCCGGATTCCTCGTGATGTTCATGCAGCTCGGATTCGCGATGGTCGAGACCGGGTTCACGCGCTCCAAGAACGCGGTCAACACCATGGGGATGAACTTGATCATCTACCCGATCGGCGTCATCGGTTTCTGGCTCACCGGGTACGGCTTCATGATGGGCGGGATCGCGCATTGGCCCTCGCTCGGCATGGCGGCCATCAGCCATCACGAGCTGTCGATCGCGATCGGCGGCCACTCGTACGGAATCCTCGGGTTCAGCAAGTTCGCGCTGCTCAACGTCAGCCGCGATCCCGCCAGTCTCGGCATGTTTCTGTTCGCGCTGGTGTTCATGGACACCGCCGCGACTATCCCGACCGGCGCGATGGCCGAGCGGTGGAGGTTCAAGGCGTTCTTCATCTACGGACTGTTCATGTCGATGTTCCTGTATCCGTTGTACGGCAACTGGGTATGGGGCGGAGGATGGCTCTCGCAGCTCGGCGTGAACCTGGGCCTGGGCCACGGCCACCTGGATTTTGCCGGATCGTCGGTCGTGCACATGACCGGCGGAGTAACCTCGCTCGCCGGCGCTTACATGGTGGGTCCGCGCATCGGAAAGTTCCGGCGCGACGGCGCCATCGGCGCGTTGCCGGGACATAACCTGCCGATGGCCGTCAGCGGAACGCTGATTCTCGCGTTCGGATGGTTCGGCTTCAACGCCGGCTCAACCCTGGCCGCATCGGATCCTCGCATCGCGATCATCGCAGCGAACACGATGCTCTCCTCGGCGGCGGGCGCGCTCGCGTCGCTGCTCTTCCTGTGGCATCGCTACAACAAACCCGACGTCGCGATAGCCTGCAACGGTCTGCTCGGCGGTCTGGTTGCGATCACCGCGCCGTGCGCATTCGTCACGCCCGCGGCGGCGGTTTTGATCGGCACGGTCGCGGGACTGCTGGTGGTGTGGGCGGTGCTTGAACTCGAACGCCGCTTTCGAATCGACGATCCTGTCGGCGCGATTGCCGTACACGGCGTGTGCGGACTATGGGGTGCGCTGGCGCTGGGCCTGTTTGCCGACGGCACCTACGGCGACGGATGGAACGGTGTTGCGGGGCCGGTGACCGGTCTGCTCTACGGTGACGCGGGTCAATTTTTCGCGCAGTTGATCGGCGTGACGGTGAACATAATCGTGGTATTCGGCCTGTCGATGCTGTTCTTCAAGATCGTCGAGCGCACGATCGGCAACCGCGTGCTTGTGGAAGTGGAATGGTCGGGGCTCGATGCGCTCGAGATGGGCAGCGACGCCTATCCGCATTCGTAGTGGGCCGCCCGCGCCACGTTGCCAAAATTTCCGCGATTTGAAATAGCTCACGTATCAGCAATTCAGATGAGGAGCCACCACGATGCCATACAGCGACATTCTCTACGACAAGCGCGACGCCATCGCGACCATCACGCTCAATCGCCCGCAGGCGATGAACGCCTGCACGATCAAAACTTACGACGAGATGCTCGACGCGTTGCGCGACGCCGAGGCGGATGACAGCGTGCGCGTCGTCGTGCTGACGGGCGCGGGACGCGCCTTCTGCGCGGGTGACGACGTCAAGGAAATCTTTCTCAACCCCGAGTTTCGCGACGCCAAACCTGCCCAGCGCACTCTGGTCGAGGAATGGCGCGAGCATCGCCCCGTCGCGCTCGATCTGCTTGTCACCTATCCGAAGCCCACCATCGCGTCCGTCAACGGCGCCGCCGTCGGCTACGGATGCGACATCGCGCTGATGTGCGACATGCGCGTGTGCTCGGACCAGGCGCGCTTCGGCGAGGTTTTCATTCGGCGCGGATTGATTCCCGAGGCCGGCGGATTGCTCGTACTGCCTCGCCTCGTGGGACTCGCGCGCGCGTACGAACTCATCCTGAGCGGCGACATCATCGACGCCGCCGAAGCCGAGCGAATCGGGATGGTGAACAAAGTAGTGCCGCACGCGCAGCTCGGCGAAGCGACCGCCGCGTTCGCGAAGAAGATCGCGGCGCAGGCGCCGCTCGCCCAGCGTCTCGCCAAGGAAACTCTGCGAGTCGGTTTGAATCTCAATCTGCCGTATTTTTTCGATTACCAGCGCCACGGGCAGCACCTGATGCTCACGTCGAAAGATCATCTCGAAGGCGCGAAGTCGTTCGTCGAAAAACGCGCGGCGAACTTCAAGGGCGAGTAGCGCACCCAAAAAACATGCTTCGGCGCAGGCGCGGCGTTGCCTGAACGATCGCGCCTGCATCCGCCAATCGCAATATAGGCGATCGGTCATAGTGCCTTTCGACCTGTATTTCGTTGGCGTCGATGGGGTGGCCTGAACAAACTCATGTTTTACTGTGCCAAATCCTTCTAAACACTTGACACAATTTTGCTTTCCTTCTATCTTCATCGTCACTCGACGAGGATAACCTTATGAAATTCGGCGGAGATTCCCCCGAACTCGATGCTATCGACCTGCAGATTATCGGCCTGCTGCAGGAACACGGCAGGATTCCGCTCGTCAAGCTCGGTGAGCAAGTCGGGCTCTCGGCTCCTTCAGTCAATGAGCGCGTTAAAAAACTCGAAGATGGCGGAGTCATCATCGGCTACCACGCCACCGTCGACGCGACCCGCCTCGGCAAGGACGTCACCGCGTTCATCGGCGTGTCGATTGCGCATCCGAAAACAATTTCGCTGTTCGAGGAATCCGTCGCACTGCTCGACGACGTCCTCGAATGCCATCACGTCACCGGTCAGCACACGTTGATGATGAAAGTCAAAACCGAGAACACTTCGTCGCTCGAGCGGCTCATCAGCGCGATCCGCTCGATCGAGGGAGTGGCGCGGACGGAGACGATGGTGGTGCTGTCGACGCATACCGAGCGCGGTTTGATTTCGGTGCATTCCAACGACGACTCGCACGAGCCGGCCAACGGCAGGCGCCATCGCCACGCGGCCGCGAAATCCGCATCCCCCGATCCGAGACGGGTGTCATGATGCATAACTACCGAAGCATTCCTAAAGCACAGGGTCTCTACGATCCCGCCCATGAGCACGACGCATGCGGCGTCGGCTTCGTCGTCAATATCAAGGGCGAGCGCTCGCATGACATCGTGGACAAAGCGCTTCAGGTGCTCAACAACCTGACGCATCGCGGCGCGTGCGGATGCGATCCGCGCACCGGCGACGGCGCTGGAATCCTGCTGCAGATTCCGCACGACTTCTTCGCGAGCGAAGCGGCGCGACTCGGCTTCGAACTGCCCGCGCCCGGCGAATACGGGGTCGGCCAGGTCTTCCTGCCCCTCGACGCGGTCAAGCGCAAGGAATGCGAGGACGCCTTCGAGAGAATCGTCAACGAGGAAGGTCAGCGGCTGCTCGGATGGCGCGACGTGCCGGTGGTCGAGTCCGAGTGCGGTGAGATCGCGCGGCGCGGGATGCCCGCAATCCGCCAGGTCTTCATCGCGCGCGGCCCCGACTTGCCCGACGCAGAGGCGCTCGAGCGCAAGCTGTACGTAATCCGCAAGCGCGCCACTTCAGAGGCGGAAACACTCGGCCTCTTCGATCCGGAGCTCTTTTATTTCTGCAGCCTCTCCGCGCTGACCGTCGTTTACAAGGGTCAGCTCATCTCGACGCAGATTCCGCAGTTCTTCCCCGACTTGCTCAACGGCGCCGTCAAAACCGCGCTCGCGATGGTCCATCAGCGCTTCTCGACCAACACTTTCCCAAGCTGGGACCGCGCGCATCCCTACCGCTTCATGTCGCACAACGGCGAGATCAACACGCTGCGCGGCAACATCAACTGGATGCATGCGCGCGAGAAGCTTTTCTCTTCGCCGCTGTTCGGCGACGACATCAAGAAGCTGCTGCCGATCGTCGAGCCCAACGGCAGCGATTCCGCAACCTTCGACAATTGTCTCGAGCTGCTGATTCGCACCGGTCGTTCGCTGCCGCACGCCGTTATGATGATGATTCCGGAAGCGTGGCAGAACGACGCGCAGATGAGCGACGACAAGCGCGCTTTTTACCACTTTCATTCGTGCATGATGGAACCGTGGGACGGTCCCGCGTCGATCGCGTTCACCGACGGTATCAGGATCGGCGCGGTGCTCGATCGCAACGGCCTTCGTCCATCGCGCTACACCGTGACCAAAGACGGACTGGTCGTGATGGCGTCCGAGACCGGCGTCCTCGACATCGCGCCGGAGAACGTCGCGCTCAAGGGGCGGCTGCAGCCGGGCAGAATGTTTCTCGTCGATACCGCGCTCGGCAGAATCGTGCAGGACGAAGAGATCAAGCAGTCGATGGCGGCGCGTCAGCCCTATCGCAGTTGGCTCGACAGCAGCCTCGTTACTCTCGAGTCGCTCCCCGAAGCAACCGGCGCGCCCGCGGTTGACTCCTTCGCGGACGACGACTTGCTCAAGCAGCAGCAGTCGTTCGGCTACACGATCGAGGATCTCAAAATGATCCTCGCGCCGATGGCCATCAACGGCCAGGAGCCGGTCGGCTCGATGGGCACCGATACTCCGCTCGCCGTGCTGTCGAACAAACCCCAGCCGCTCTACAACTACTTCAAGCAACTGTTCGCGCAGGTGACGAATCCGCCGATCGATCCGATTCGGGAAGAACTCGTCACCTCGACCGCAACGACGATCGGCGCCGAGCACAATCTGTTCGAGGAATCGCCGCGTCATTGCCGCCAACTTCAACTCGAGCAGCCGATTCTCACCAACGAAGAGCTCGAAAGGATCAAGCGGCTGGCGGTCGAGGGTCTGCGCACCACCACGCTTTCGACGCTGTACCGCGTCGACGACGGTGAAGCCGGGCTTCGCGCCGCGCTCGACGCCCTTTGCCGCGGCGCGTCGGATGCGATCGAATCCGGCTACACGATAATCGTGCTTTCGGATCGTGGCGTGAACGCGGACCACGCCGCAATTCCGGCGCTGCTCGCGACTGGCGCCGTGCATCATCATCTGATTCGCGAAGGGACGCGCACCCGCGCCGGCCTGGTCGTCGAGTCGGGCGAGCCGCGCGAGGCGATGCATTTCTGCCTGCTGGTCGGCTACGGCGCGGGCGCCGTCAATCCCTACCTCGCGTACGCGACGATGGCCGGGATGATTCGCGACGGCCAGCTGCGCGACATCGACGAAGATACCGCCGTCCACAACTTCATCAAGGCCGTGGGCAAGAGCATCACGAAAGTCGCGTCCAAGATGGGCATCTCGACGACGCAGAGTTACCGCGGCGCGCAGATCTTCGAGGCGATCGGATTGTCCAAGGACGTGATCGACAAGTACTTCACCTGGACGCCGTCGCGAGTGGCCGGCATCGGCCTCGACGCGATCGCGCGCGAGACTGCTGCGCGCCACAGCTACGCGTTCAAGGTGGCTGCGAATCTCGACGGCGATCTCGATGTCGGCGGCCAGTACCAGTGGCGCCGCGCCGGCGAGTTCCACATGTACAACCCGAACACGATCGCCCGGCTGCAGCATTCCGTTCGCTCGGGAAATTTCCGGCTGTTCAAGGAATACACCAGGGCGGTTGACGAGCAGAGTCGCTCGCTCGCCACGCTTCGCTCGCTGCTCAAGTTCAATTCCAGCCGGCCACCCGTGCCGCTCGAAGAAGTCGAGCCGGCCACCGAGATCGTTAAACGCTTCAAAACCGGCGCAATGTCGTTCGGCTCGATCGGCAAGGAGGCGCACGAGAACCTCGCCATCGCGATGAACCGGATCGGCGGCAAGAGCAACACCGGCGAGGGCGGCGAGGATCCCGCGCGCTTCGAGCGCGATGCCAACGGCGATTGGCGCCGCAGCGCGATCAAGCAGGTGGCCTCGGCGCGCTTCGGCGTCACCAGTCATTACCTGGTCAACGCCGACGAACTTCAGATCAAGATGGCGCAGGGCGCCAAGCCCGGCGAGGGCGGCCAGCTTCCCGGTCACAAGGTTGACGATTTCATCGCGAAGATTCGCTACTCGACGCCCGGCGTGGGATTGATCTCTCCGCCGCCGCATCACGATATCTATTCGATCGAAGATCTCGCGCAGCTTATCCACGATCTCAAAAACTCGAACAATCGCGCGCGCATCAGCGTCAAGCTGGTGGCCGAGGTCGGCGTCGGCACCATCGCCGCCGGAGTCGCCAAGGCCAAAGCCGACGTCGTGCTGATTAGCGGCTACGACGGCGGCACCGGCGCGTCTCCCCTGCAATCAATCAAGCACGCGGGAATTCCGTGGGAGCTCGGACTCGCCGAGACCCAGCAAACCCTGGTGATGAACGGTCTGCGTGGACGCATCCACGTCGAGACCGACGGCCAGCTCAAGACCGGCCGCGACGTCGCCATCGCAGCGCTCCTCGGCGCCGAAGAATTCGGTTTCGCCAGCGCCGCGCTGGTCGCCTCGGGATGCATCATGATGCGCGTCTGCCACCTCAACACCTGCCCGGTCGGCATCGCGACGCAGGATCCGGTGCTGCGCGAAAAGTTCGCGGGCAAACCCGAGCACGTCGTGAACTTCATGATGTTCATCGCGGACGAATTGCGCGAATACATGGCGCAGTTGGGCTTCCGCACGCTGGCGGAAATGGTGGGCCACGTCGAATGCCTCGACGCCAACGACGCGATCGCGCATTGGAAGGCGCGCAACGTCGATCTCGCCAATATTCTGCGTCGGCCCGACGTTCCGCCCGAGGAACCGCTGCACTGTGTCGAGCTGCAGGATCACGGCCTCGACAAGGCGCTCGACAATCAGATCATCGAGCTCGCCAGCGAGGCGCTCGAGCATCGCAAGCCCGTCGAGATTCATCTTCCAATCTGCAACGTGAACCGCACCGTCAGCACGATGCTGTCGGCGGAGGTGTCGCGGCGCTTCGGCGCGGAAGGACTGCCGCCCTACACGGTCCAGATTCATCTTAAGGGTTCGGCCGGCCAGAGCTTTGGCGCGTGGCTTGCACCCGGAGTGGCGCTCTATCTCGAAGGCGACGCGAACGATTACTGCGCCAAGGGACTGTCGGGCGGATTTATCTCGGTGCGTCCCCCAAAAGAAGCTACCTTCAAGGCCGAGGACAACATCATCATTGGCAACGTCGCGCTCTACGGTGCAACCGGCGGCGAAGCGTTCTTCCGCGGCGTAGCCGGCGAGCGCTTCGCGGTGCGTAACAGCGGCGCGCACGCCGTCGTCGAGGGAGTCGGTGACCACGGCTGCGAATACATGACGCGCGGCCTGGTCGTGGTGCTCGGCAAGACCGGCCGCAACTTCGCGGCCGGCATGAGCGGGGGTGTGGCGTACGTGCTCGACGAAGACGGCTCGTTCGCATCGCGTTGCAACACCGGAATGGTCGAGCTGGGTCCGGTCGGCTCCGACGACGAACTAAAGCTGTTGCACGCGCTGATCGTGCGGCACTTGCAGTACACCCAGAGCGCAGTCGCGGACCGAATCCTCGACAATTGGGACGACTACGCAAAGAAGTTTGTCAAAGTATTGCCGACTGAGTATCGGATGGTGCTCGAACGGCAGCATCTGAACATGAACTCCGATCTCGCGCGGCTGGCCGCAGTTTAGCGAGTGAGTAATCGACTGACTATTCAGGAATTGAACTGACCGGGGTATCACCGCTTCGATGGGCAAAATCACGGGCTTCATGGAGATCCAGCGCGAAACTCCTTCGCGGCGTCCGGTCGGCGAACGCCTGAAGGATTGGCGCGAATTCGATCTCAAGATGCCCGAAGACAAGCTGCGCGCGCAGGGCGCCCGCTGCATGGATTGCGGAATCCCCTTCTGCCACAAGGGTTGCCCGCTCGGGAACATCATCCCTGACTGGAACGATCTCATCTACCGCGGCAGATGGCGCGAGGCGATCGACCGGCTGCATGCGACCAACAATTTTCCGGAGTTCACCGGCAGAATTTGCCCGGCGCCGTGCGAAGAAGCCTGCGTACTCAACATCAACAACGATCCCGTCACCATCAAGCTGATCGAGAAGAACATTATCGATCACGCCTGGGCGGAAAAGTGGATCGAGCCGCTTCCACCCTCGCGGAAATCAGGAAAGCGCGTCGCAGTGGTCGGCTCGGGACCGGCAGGGCTGGCGTGCGCGCAGCAACTCACCCGCGCTGGACATTCGGTGACGCTCTACGAGCGGTCGGACCGCGTGGGCGGACTGCTCACCTACGGCATCCCGGACTTCAAGCTGGAAAAGTGGATCGTCAACCGGCGCGTTGAGCAGACGAAGGCCGAGGGCCTCGAGATTGTCACCAACTGCCGCGTCGGTTTCGACATTCACGCCGACGAGATGCGCTCGAAGTACGACGCGATCGTGCTCACGATGGGCGCGACCAAGCCGCGCGATCTGCCCATCCCGGGTCGCGAGCTCAAGGGAATCCATTTCGCCATGGAATTCCTGCCGCAACAGAACAAGCGTAACTTCGGCGACGCACTCGATCCCTCGGGCGAGATCACCGCGAACGGAAAACGCGTCGTCATTCTCGGCGGCGGCGATACTGGTTCCGATTGCCTGGGTACCTCAAATCGCCAGGGCGCGATCGTCGTGCATCAGTTCGAGCTGCTTCCGATGCCGCCGGAAAAGCGCACCGACGAAATGCCGTGGCCAGACTGGCCGATGATCATGCGCACCTCGAGCTCGCACGAAGAGGGTGTGCAGCGAGACTGGAGCGTGAACACGAGCAGGTTTTCGGGCGAAAACGGCGCGGTGAAAAAGCTCCACGGCGTGCGGCTCAACTGGAAACACGACAACGGTCGGATGGTGATGGAGCAAATACCGGGCACTGACTTCGAGATCGAGTGCGACCTCGTCCTGCTCGCACTCGGATTTCTCGGCCCCGAGTCCGAGGGCATCATCGCGGAGCTCGGTCTCAAGCTCGACCCGCGCAGCAACGTGCAGTGCGAGAACTACATGTCGAGTGTGCCGGGAGTCTTTGCCGCGGGAGACACTCGTCGCGGGCAATCGCTTGTGGTGTGGGCGATATGGGAGGGGCGCGAAGCCGCGCGCGCAGTAGATGCCTATCTGATGGGCGAAACCTTCCTGCCCTCGAGTCCTGAACTCTGATCGCTGCGAGGCCCGTGAGAGGAGGCGACGATGATTCGCCTGTACGACTATCTGCCTTCGGGCAACGGCTACAAGGTTCGCCTGCTGTTGACCCAGCTTGGGGTTTCGTTCGAGCGGATCGAACTCAACATCGTCAAGGGCGAGACACGCATGAAGGAATTTCTCCGCAAGTTTCCCAACGGGCGAATTCCGGCGGTCGAGTTGGACGATGGCAAACTCCTGTTCGAGTCGAACGCGATCATCTTGTATTTTGCGGAGGGCACCCCGTTTATTCCCGCCGATCGCTTTCACCGCGCGCAGGTTTTTCAGTGGCTCTTTTTCGAGCAGTACAGTCACGAACCGTACATCGCGAGCGTTCGATACCTGGTGACTCACCCCGAGGTACCAGACGCTCGTCGCACCATTCTTGAGACAATGATGCGCCCGCGCGGATACGACGCGCTCGGCGTGATGGAAGGGCATCTGAAGTCGCGCGAATGGTTCGTCGGTGAGCGCTACTCGGTCGCCGACATTGCGCTCTATGCCTACACGCATGTCGCCGGAGAAGGAGGTTTCGACCTGGCCGCTTATCCGGCGATTCGCGCTTGGCTCGACCGTGTGCAGTCGCAACCTCGGCACATTCCGATCACCCGGAGCTGAGAGGTCGCGAGGCTCAGCGGCGAAGGCCCAGCGCGTCGAGCTTTCGAGTCACCCACTCAATTCGGTCCTCGCCCCAGAACGGTTCGCCGTCCACGACGAAGGTCGGCACGCCGAAGACCTTGTCGCGATCGGCCTCAGCGAAGCATGCGTCCAGGTCGGCGCGCGCGTCGCTGTCTGCATAGCGAAGAAATTCGGCGGGATCGAGACCGACCTCGGCGACGATCGCTGAAATCGCATCGCGGCTTTCCACATCGAGTTCCTGTTTCCAGAATCGGTCGAACACGCGATTCGAGTACGGCCGGAACTGCCGATTCCTCGCGGCGTAGAGGCCGCCATAGAAGGCAAGCCGCGCGCTGAAAATCTTTTTCGGCGGGTAGATGACGAGCCCGCGCTCATTCGCGATTCGGCGCGCGTCAATATACAGATAGCGAACTTTGCGCCGGTCCGCGTCCGCCCGGTCAAGCGGACCGTAGACCTTTCGGATGTTCACCCCGTACGGGATGAACCGCACGCGCACGCTGTGTGACTGCTCGAGGTCGTACGCGGGCTGCATCGCGAGGTACGAGTACGGACTGGTGTATGCGAAGTAGAGCTTGATTTCGTGAACTGTCACGGGGACGCCATCGCAAGGAAGTCCGCCAGGTGGACCACCTTGATGTTCGAAGCGCGCCGGCGAAGTTCGGCGGCGATCTGAAACTCGCATCCGGGATTTGCCAGCACGACGTAGTCCGCGCCGGTCGCGACTATATTGTCGGCTTTGCGTCGCACCAGGTCGCGCGCCATTGCTGGCTCGGTCAAATTGTAGGACCCGGCCGAGCCGCAGCAGAGATCGGACTCCGTCATTTCGACGATCGTCACGCCCGCAATGGAGGCCAGCAATCTGCGCGGCGCTTCGCGCACTCCGAGTCCGTGCACCAGGTGACAGGCGTCGTGATACGTGATGCGGCATCGAAATTCGCGCTTCGGACTGGCGGGTGCGTCGAGCAGCAAGGAACTCAAATCGCGGATCTTCGAGGAAACAGCGCGCGCGTCTTCGGCGAATTCCGGTTCGTCGCTGAGCAGGTCACCGTACTCGGCGATTGCCACCGAGCATCCCGACGCGGCCGACACGATCGCATCGGCGCCCGAGTCCTTCAGCGCGCGAACGTTCGCGCGGGCAAAGTCACGGGCTCGTGCGGCGTTACCCGAATGCAGATCGAGTGCTCCACAGCATGACGTCGGTTCGAGTTGGACGACGCGATAACCGGAGGCGGCAAGCAGGCGCTCACTGTTTTGGTTTTCCGAATTCGCGAGTACTTGCGTGACGCATCCGTGGTGCACGACAACCTTGGGTGCGTCCGCGGACGGTGCGATGGCCGCTTCGCCGGCAAGCGGGCGCAAGCCGGGTTCAAGCGGTGGAAGAAGATCGAGCCAATCGCGAATCATCCGCGGCGTGACGGCTCTGAGAGCGGACCGCAGGCCAAGGCGATCGACGAGTTTCAGCGGCGCGATTAGCATTCGGAGACGACGCGGGTACGGGAAGATCGCGCTGACGGCGCGCCGCTTCAACCGATCTATGAAGCCGCGGCGATGATTGCGCTCGACGAACGAACGCGCACCTTCGATCAAGCGGCCGTAATGAACGCCGGACGGGCAGGCGGTCTCGCAGCCGCGGCAGCCGAGGCACAAATCGAGATGGCGCGCCGCGTCGTCGTCGAGCTCAATGCGGCCTTCGGCGAGAGACTTCATCAGATAGATTCGACCGCGCGGCGAGTCCATCTCGCATCGCGTTACAACGTAGGTGGGACAAGCCTCGGCGCAGAGCCCGCAATGCACGCAGTCGAACAGCAGCTCGTAGTCGCAGACGTCGCGAACCGGATTCAACGAAGTCACGCCCGCCTCGGCCATCAGATTCCTCCGACGAAGCATCCGGGGTTGAAGATCCCGGCCGGATCGAAGGCCGCCTTGAGCCGGCGCATGAGAGCCAGCGCGCCCTGGTGGGGGGTGTCGAAGAATTCCAGAGAATCACGGATGGCAGGCGCGGCGGAGACCAGCCGAACGGTACCGCGCGCCGAGCGCGCAAGCTCGCGCCATCGCGCGACGGTCTTGGGCGCGGCTTCGGCAGATTGTTCGACGGCCGGGATTATCTGCGCGACGCCGGAGCCGGCGTGCGCGCGAAATTCGACATCGCAGGTTTCCAGAAGTTGTCCGAGGCGGGCCGGCGGGACCGCGATTTGTGCAGCCAGCGGCGCCGAATGAAAATCGACATCGCGCAGCAGCTTGTAACTCCTGAGAGCGCCGTCGCTGTCGAGAATTTCGCCGCGCGCGCCGAGCAGATCGCGGATTCGCCCGGCCTGGTAGCCGATCTCGAGAGGACTTCCGGAGAAACCAGCGAAAAGAAGAAATTGACCAGTAGAACCAAACCGTGTTCCAAGGGCGGCACTGAGTATATCGAGATTACTCAGTGGCAGCGCATCATTGAGTATACTAGCGGCGGCGAACGCGTCTGAAGCACGCGGATAAGGAACCACCGCGAGACAGTAGTCAGTTGGAATGGGGCGCACTTTGAACGTCGCCTCAGTTACAATTCCCAGTGTACCGAACGATCCACCCAGCAGCTTCATCAAATCATACCCAGCGACGTTTTTAACCACGCGGCCGCCGCCGTGAATGAGGCTGCCGCCGTGACCGACGAAGCGAACTCCGATCAGCAGGTCGCGCGAAGTGCCCTCCGATAGGCGAAGCGGTCCGGAGTGCGCGGCGCCGATCAAGGAGCCGAGGGTCGTCAATTCGGGTTCGCATGGATCGACGGGAAGCCGCTGGCGTGCATCCGACATCGCAGCATTCAGTTTGCCGACAGTGATTCCCGACTCCGCAACGATTGTCATGTCGTCGGGTTCGTAGGCGACAACTCGCGCCAGCCGCGTCATCGAGATGCCGAGTGCGACAGGCGTGCGGCGAATCCCGGCTAGCGAGCGTGACGCTCCGAGGGGCGCCAGCGCGATCCGATCCGCTTCGCACAGACGGACGATCTCGGAGATTTCCTCCACTGAAGCAGGCTCGACGATCGTATCCGCGACGCGCAGCTCAGAATCGGTTGGCGCGCGAACACAGCCGGAGCCAACGATCGAGTCGAGTCGGTTAGCAAGATTTGGGAATGTGGTGAAAGCCACGATATCCGTCGCGAGCAACGCGTCTAGATCGGAACCTGCCGGCGCGGCGCAGCGACCTCGACGCAGGCGCCAGGCCGCGGGATCACTTTGCCCGGATTCGATCGCTCGAGTGGATCGAACACGCGGCGCAACTCGGTCATTACGCGCAGATCGTCGGGCGAGAACATCAGCGGCATCTCGCCGATTTTCTCGACGCCGATTCCATGCTCACCGGTGAGGCTGCCGCCCATCTCGATGCAGGCCTTGAGGATTTCGCGTCCCGCGTCGATTGCGCGGCGGACTTGATCGGGTTCGCGCTCGTCGTAGAGAACGATCGGATGCAGATTTCCGTCGCCGGCGTGAAACACGTTGCCGATGCGCAAGCCATGGCTACGACTGACGTCGGCGATCACTCGGAGAATTCGCGGCAGGCAAGTCCGCGGAACCACGCCGTCCTGAGTCGCATAGTTCGGCGCGAGGCGGCCGACCGCTCCGAAGGCCCGTTTGCGCGCTTTCCACAACAGCGTGCGCTCCTCTTCGTCGCGCGCTAGCCTGACGCTCGACGCTCCGGCGAGTGTCGCAGTTTTTGCGACTTCATCGGCATAAGTTGTCAGCCCAGCCTCGAGGCCTTCGAGCTCGATGATGAGCACCGCGCCCGCGTCGAGCGGGAGGCCGACATGGAATGCCTCTTCGACAGCGCGAATGATGAGCTGGTCCATCATTTCCAGGGCGGCCGGCACAATCCCTGACGCGATAATCATCGACACGGCGCGCGTCGCGGTTTCGGCATCGGGAAAGGTGGCGAGCAGCGTGCGATGATTTTCGGGCTCGCGCATCAGCTTGAGCGTTGCGCGCGTGACGATTCCCGTGGTGCCCTCCGCGCCGACGACAGCGCCGACCAAATCGTAGCCGCATCGCTCTTCGGTGGGTCCGCCGAGCTCGACGACTTCGCCGTCGGGCAGCACGAGCTCGAGTGCGAGCACGTGATTGGTCGTCACTCCGTACTTCAAAGTATGCGGGCCGCCGGAATTCTCGGCGATGTTGCCGCCGATCGTGCATGCCACCTGCGAGGATGGGTCGGGCGCGTAGAAATATCCTTTCGACTTGACGGCATTTGTGACGTGCAGGTTGACGACGCCGCTTTCGGCCACGACGCGCCGATTATCGAGATCGATTTCGACGATGCGGTTCATCTTCGAAGTGCAGATCATCGCGGGCGCGTTCACCGGGAGGCAGCCGCCGGAAAGGCCGGTGCCCGCGCCGCGCGGAACAAAAGCGATCCCGCGGCGATCGAGCGCGGCGAGGACGCCGCTCAGCTGCGTAGTCGTGCGCGGCAGCAGCAGCGCGTCGGGGACGCTTTTTTCGACGGTCCAGCCGTCGCACTCGTAAACCTTCAGCTCGGTAGTGCGCGAGACAATCCTGTCAGGCCCGAGAATTTCGCGAAGCTCGTCGAGCAGCTGGCGATCGATGGTACTCATTGTAGTTGCGACGGCGCGTTCAATCCCCGCAGCACTCTACCACGACCGCGAACAAGGCGCGCGAACAACGCTTTTGCGATTGATCCTTCGCGCTCATAATAGCAAGGTTCGATTTCAGGCCGGAATCCCGGAAGGAGAAACACAGGTGGCGGATTCATTTCCAGAACTGAGACCCGCGGCGCGGATTCTGCTCGGTCCGGGGCCATCCAACGTCAATCCGCGCGTCATGAAAGCGATGGCGTCGCCGGTGGTTGGCCATCTCGATCCTGATTTCCTCAAGGTGATGGAAAACATCAAGCGGATGCTGCGCGTCGTGTTCCGCACCAGGAACGAGATCGCGTTTCCCGTCTCGGGGACAGGTTCGGCGGGGATGGAAACCGTGATGGCGAATCTGATCGAAGACGGCGACGAGGTCGTGGTCGGCGTCAACGGCGCGTTCGGCGCGCGGATGGCGGAAGTCGCGTCGCGACTCGGCGCAAAGGTTCACAAGGTCGAAGCGGATTGGGGCACGATCGTGGAGCCGGCGCAAATCGCGGCGGCGTTGCAGGCGGCGAAAAATCCGAAGCTGGTCGCAGTCGTTCATGCCGAGACTTCGACCGGTATACATCAGCCGATCGAGGAAATCGCCGATCTGGCGCATCGACACGGCGCGATGATGGCGATCGACGCGGTGACGTCGCTCGCGTGCGTGCCGGTCGAGATTGACAAGTGGAGCATCGACGCCTGCTACAGCTGCACGCAGAAGGGAATCGGCGCGCCGCCCGGGCTGTCGCCGGTGACGTTCAGCGAGCGCGCGATGGAGTCGGTGCGAAAGCGCAAAACGAAGTGCCGCTCGTGGTACTTCGACGTCGCGTTGATCGAGCAGTACTGGGGGCCGGACCGGCTCTACCATCATACGGCGCCGATCACGATGAACTATGCGCTCTACGAGGCGCTGCGAATCGTCGTCGAGGAAGGGCTCGAAGCGCGGTGGCAGCGGCATCGCGTCAATGCAGCCGCGTTCCAGGCCGGCGTGCGCGCGATGGGTCTGCAACTCGCGGCGCAGGAAGGGTACAGATTGCCGCAGCTCACGACGATCGCGGTGCCGGCGGGAATCGACGATATGAAGGTGCGAGCGGAATTGCTGCGGCTGTTCAACATCGAAATCGCGGCCGGGCTCGGACCGCTCAAGGGCAAAATCTGGCGCGTCGGCCTGATGGGTGAAGGTTCGCGGCGCGAAAATGTGATGCTCGCGCTAAACGCGCTCGAGGAAATCCTGGGCTCGATGGGGTTCGAGCTCGCACGCGGCCGCGCGCTGATGGCGGCCGACGATGCGTACAGCGCTGAGGGGACCGGCGCGGGCGAGCCGCCGGTGGGCGATTAGCGACGGGGCCGCGTAGAATATCGTGAAGATGTACGGTAGTCAGTGACTATAAGGATATAGTCACTGCATTACCGATTCCATTAGCTACTCTTCAGGATCCCCTGCGTCGCCGTCTCCGTTGGCGCCGTTGCCGTTGGCTTCGTCCTCGTCGTGCTCCGCCATCCCGGCGACCGCCCGTACCCGTTCGTCGCCCTCGAGACGGACCAGGTGCACGCCCTGCGCGTTGCGGCCGGTAATGCGCACTCCCTTGACGGCCAATCGAATCACTTTGCCGCCGTCGGTTATCAACATCACCTGGTCGTCGATCCCCACCTGCCGGACGCTGATCACTTTGCCGGTCTTCTCGGTCACGTTCATCGTGATGACGCCCTTGCCGCCGCGATGCGTGAGCCGGTAATCCGACGCGGGCGTGCGCTTGCCGTAGCCGAGTTCCGAAACCGTGAGGAGGGTCTCGTCGTCGCGCACCGTGGACATCGAAACGACTTCGTCTTCGACCAGGATGACGGTCTTGCCGTCCTTAACCGGCTGCGACTCGAGTTCCATGCCGACCACGCCGCCGGTGGCGCGGCCCATCGGGCGCGCTTCTTCTTCCTTGAAGCGAATCGCCTGCCCCTCGCGCGTCGAGAGCACGATTTGCTGATTGCCGTCGGTGATTCGCACGCCGACCAGCGTGTCGCCGTCTTCGAGATTGATCGCGATTATTCCGGTCGAGCGAATATTTTCGTATTCGTCGAGCGCGGTCTTCTTCACGCGGCCGCGGCGGGTCGAGAAAAAGACGAACTTGCCCGCGGTCTCGCGCGGCACGGGAATAAATGCGGACAGCGTTTCGTCATTGGCGAGGCTCAGCAGGTTCGCGATCGAGCGTCCCTTGGCGGCGCGGCCGCCCTCGGGTAGTTCGTAGGCCTTGAGCTCGTAAACCTTGCCGGCGCTGGTGAAGAACATCAGCCGGTCGTGCGTCGAGACGCGCTCGAGGTGTTCGACGAAGTCTTCCTCGGTGGTGGTCGCGCCAATCTTGCCGCGCCCGCCGCGCTTTTGCGTGCGATAAAGCGAGAGCGGGGTGCGCTTGATGTAACCGCCGTGGGTGACGGTAACGAGTACATCCTCCTCGACGATGAGGTCCTCGACCGAGAACTCACCCTCCGCTTCGATGATCTGAGTGCGGCGCGGATCGGCGAATTCTTTTTTTATTTCGTCGAGCTCGCCTGCGATCAGCTTCAACAATTCCTTTTCGTCGGCGAGAATTTTTTTGTAGCGCGCAATTAGGGCGACGGTCTCCTTGTGCTCGGTTTCGATTTTCTCGCGCTCGAGCGAAGTGAGCCGGCGCAGCGTCAGATCGAGGATCGCCTGCGCCTGCAGCTGCGAGAGGCCAAATTGCTTCATCAAGCCGGTGCGCGCGGACTCGGCGTCCTTCGACTTGCGGATCAGATTGATCACCGCGTCGAGATTCTTGAGCGCGGTCAGCAGACCGTCGAGGATGTGGAGCCGCGCCTCCGCTTCTTTCAACTCGAATCGCGTGCGCCGCGTGAGGACGATCTTGCGATGCTCGAGGAACGCGACGAGCATTTGCAGCAGATTCATCTCTTTGGGGCGGCCCTCGTGGATGCCGAGCAGGATGATGCCGTAGCCCTGCTGCATCTGCGTGAGCTTGTAGAGCTGGTTGAGGACGATGCGCGGCTCGGCGTCGCGCCTGAGCTCGATGACGACGCGCATGCCGTCGCGATCGGACTCGTCGCGAATGTCGCTGATGCCTTCGATGCGCTTGTCGTTGACCAGCTCGGCCATCCGCTCGATCATGCGCGCCTTGTTCACCTGGTAGGGAATTTCGCGGATGATGATCGAGGACCGCGAGCTGCGCTTGTCGGTCTCGATGGCGGCCAGCGCGCGCATCGTTAGCGTGCCGCGGCCGGTGAGATACGCCTGGCGAATCGCCTGGCGGCCGAGCAACTGCCCGCCGGTTGGAAAATCGGGACCCGGCACGATGTCGAGAATTTCCTCGTGCGTGATTTCCGGCTTGTTGATCAGCGCGAGCAGCGCGTCGCAAATCTCGCCGAGATTGTGCGGCGGAATGTTAGTCGCCATCCCGACCGCGATGCCGTCCGAGCCATTGACGAGCAGATTCGGAAATTGCGCCGGCAGGATGTCGGGCTCCATGTGCGAGCCGTCGAAGTTCGGAACGAAATCGACGGTGTCCTTGTCGATGTCGGCGAGCATGCGCTCGGCGAGCCGCGTCAACTTGCATTCGGTGTATCGATAGGCAGCGGGCGGGTCGCCGTCGACGGATCCAAAATTGCCCTGGCCATCGATCAGCAGGTAGCGGAGGCTGAACGGCTGCGCCATGCGGACCAGCGAATCGTAAACCGCCATGTCGCCGTGCGGATGGTAGCGTGCGAGCACCTCGCCGACGACGGCCGCGCACTTGGTATAGCGCCGGTTCGAGAGCAGGCCGGTGCGGAACATCGCATACAGGATGCGGCGGTGGACCGGCTTGAGGCCGTCGCGAATCTGCGGCAGCGCGCGCCCGATGTTCACCGACATCGCGTAGTCCAGGTAGGACTGCCGCATGTCGTCTTCGATATTCAGCAGCGCGGGTTCGTTGCGATGCGGTTCGTTGCCGTTGGTTTCAGCCATTTAATCCGGGGCTCCCGCGAGATCCGAGCAATCGTGCGTTTGAGATTTGACTAGTCGCATTGCCGCCGAAGCGACGCCCAGTCCTGAATTTTCCGCAGCAGCGTGTCGCGATGGAATTCGCGCCGATGCGGCATCAGATCGTACGCGAAGGCATCCTCAGGGTGCGCGATGCCGTCGAGGTCCAGCGCCACGCCCAGGTTTTGCTCCGCGTCACGCGCGTCGCGCTCGCACACGGCGCAGTTCGTCGCCATGATGCGGATTTCTTCGTGCAAAGACTCCCTCGATGACATGCGACGCGTCAGGCTCGCGCATTAACGTTACGCGCCGCCCGTTAGATGTCGAGGTTGCGGACGTTGAGCGCGTTCTCTTCGATGAACAGGCGCCGCGGCTCAACCACGTCGCCCATCAACGTGCCGAAGATTTCCTCGGCTTCCTCGCGCGACGAAATCTGCACCCGCAGCATCGCTCGCGTCTCCGGGTTCATCGTGGTCTCCCACAACTGCCCCGGATTCATCTCGCCCAGCCCCTTGTAGCGCTGGATGTCGACACCCTTTTGCCCCGCTGCGAGCACCGCCTCCGCGACCGCCTTGAGCGTGTCGGCCGTCGATTCGCCTTCGCCAATCTTCAGCTTGAACGGCGCCTTGAACGCATCGAGTTCCGGACCGAGCCGGCGAATCTCGCGCAGCTCTCCGCTATGCAACAGCGTCAGGTCCACCACGGTCGGCGGCGTCGCGCCGTTTTGCGAATGGCTGAATACCGCGCGCCAATGCGCTTCGCCGTCGGGTTCGAGCTTGTACACGAGGTTGTCGTTCTTCGAGTCCTTGCGAATCGCCTCCGCCATCTGTTTGGCTGCTTTCTCTGATTCGAAATTCTCGTCATCGATCGTCTTGTCAGCCGCCAGCTTGCCGAGCGTCGCGATGATCGAGCGCTCCTTCGAGCGCCGCTCGAGCGCCTCGAACATTTTTTCGAAGAACAGCGCTTTGCGTACGATCGTCTTCAACGCCGCCCCCTTGAACTCGCGCGCGTCCTTGCCCTTGCCCGCCTCGAACGTCACCGCCTCGGCGCCGAGGTCGGTCAGGTAATCTTCCAGCGCCGTTTCGTCTTTGAGATAGCGTTCGGTCTTGCCCTTCTTGGCGCGGAACAGCGGTGGCTGCGCGACGTAGAGGTAGCCGTTCTCGATAATCTCGATGAACTGGCGGAAAAAAAACGTCAGCAACAGCGTCCGGATGTGCGAGCCGTCAACGTCCGCGTCGGTCATGATCACGATCGTGTGATAGCGCAGCTTGCTCAGGTCCTTGTCGTTGCCGATTCCCATCCCGAGCGCTGTGATCAGGATGCGCAGTTCCTGCGACGACAGCATCTTGTCGATGCGCGCGCGCTCGACGTTCAAGATTTTGCCCCGCAACGGCAGGATTGCCTGCGTTTTGCGATCGCGGCCCTCCTTGGCCGTCCCGCCTGCCGACGCGCCCTCGACCAGGTACAACTCGCTGCGCGCCGGGTCGCGCTCCTGGCAATCCGCGAGCTTGCCCGGCAGCGAGCCCGAATCGAGCGCGCCCTTGCGCCGCACGAGCTCCTTGGCTTTGCGCGCGGCCTCTCGCGCGGTGGCGGCTTCGACCGCTCGCGCGACGATCTTTTTCGCCACCGGTGGCGTCTTCTCCAGGAACTCGCCGAGCTTCTCGTTTACCAGCCCCGAAACGATTCCTTCGACTTCGGAGTTGCCGAGCTTGGTCTTGGTCTGGCCCTCGAACTGCGGCTCGGCAATTTTTATGCTGACGATCGCGGCGAGACCTTCGCGGGTGTCGTCGCCCTCCAGCCGCATATCCTTATTTTTGAAGAGGCTGTTCTTGATCGCGTAGTTGTTGATCGTTCGAGTCAGCGCCGACTTGAGTCCCGACAGATGCGTCCCGCCCTCGGCGGTGTGAATGTTGTTGGCGTAGGTGAAAATCACCTCGTGGATCGCGTCGGTCCATTGCAGCGCCACTTCGACATCGACGCCCTCGCGCACGCCCTTGAAGAAAATAACGTCGTGGAGCGCCTCGTTGCTCTTGCTGAGCGTCGCCACGTATTCGGCAATCCCGCCCTCGAAGTGAAACTCTTCGGCCTTGTTGATTCGCTCGTCCCGCAGCCTGATCCGCAGGCCCGCGTTGAGGTACGCCATCTCCCGCAGGTAGCGCGCGATGATTTCGTACTTGAACTTTATCTCGGGAAATATCTTCGAGTCGGGCGTGAAGGTGGTCTTGGTACCCTTGCTGTTGGTCGGGCCGCGCGCCTCG
Organism: Binataceae bacterium (SeqCode); assembly: GCA_963789715.1. GTDB lineage: Bacteria > Desulfobacterota > Binatia > Binatales > Binataceae > Binatus. Next base: position 550,282 of record CAWBLQ010000001.1, read on the forward strand.
ACTTTGGTCTTCGGAAGCCCGCGCTCATAGCGCTGAAAATAAATCTTGCCGTTCTTGTGAACCTCGACTTCAAACTCGTCGCTGAGCGCGTTAACCACCGACGCGCCGACGCCATGCAGTCCGCCCGAAACCTTGTACGCGCTCTTTTCGAACTTGCCGCCGGCGTGGAGCACCGTGTGTACGACCTCCAGCGCCGAGCGCTTTTCCGTCGGATGCATATCGACCGGGATTCCGCGGCCGTTGTCCTCAACTGAAATCCGATCGTCGCTCAAAATTACGACGTTGATCTCGGTGCAGAATCCGGCCAGCGCTTCGTCGACCGAGTTGTCCACGATCTCGGTGACGAGATGATGCAAGCCCCGCTCGGCCGTATCGCCGATGTACATCCCGGGGCGTTTGCGAACTGCTTCGAGTCCTTCGAGAACCTTGATGGACTCGGCGCCATAGCCGTCGGACGATTGTTTATTTGCCATAGAAAAAGACGAGCGATGAACTACCTTTCCGCCTCACCACCACGAGCCAAAATTGTATTCGTCTGTGGCAAAAAAGTAAAGGAACGACGAGTCTGGTCACCCGTTAATCAAACAGTATTTGAATATATCTTTGTGAATAAAGAAGCGGCCACTCAATGGACGTTTTTCGTCCTCGCGAAACAATGCTATCTAAGCGTTTTCGCCGGACCTGTGAGAGCCGATAACAGAACATGATTTTGCGAAATTAGAAAGGCACAGATTCATCGCGGCGACGACAGAAATCAGACCTGTTGGCAAGCCGAAAATCTTCACTCGCAGGCGCGCTGAATTCCGTCGAAAAATTGCCACCACATGTCGAGCGAGCGCTCGACCGCGGCCCATACTTTTGCGCGTTCCACCTCGCTCATCGGCGTGTGACTTAGAATGTTGTCGCCGACGTCGCTGTGATCGCGATCGGCGATTTCATGCACGTCGAAAAACGCGACTTGCTCACGCGAAAGTCCGTAATGCTTTTCGAGCGCGCGCGCGAACGGCGCGAAGTTGCCCGGCACCTGGCCCTCCGCCGCGAGATTGATTGCACCGATTCCCTCCGCAAACGAGCGGTCCTTGGTCGACAGCTCGAACCAATCGATTAGCGCCGCTGTCGACGGAAATGCCTTGCCATGGATCATGTCGTCGCGGCTGAGACCAAATCCGAGTCCGAGGCGCATGAACAACTCAGGATGCGGCGCGCTGCCCGAAATTTTGCCGGTCTCCTCTTCGTACAGACTCTCGGCGAGCTTCACCCGCTCGTCGGCGTTGACGCATCGCGAATGCAACGCGCTCAGCGCACGCGGGAATTCACGGACCTGCAGAAAGAACTGGGTCGCGAAGTTGCAAAGTCCGGTCTGCGAGACTTTGCCGTCGGCGATTCGATGCCAGATCGGATGACGTCCGAAAGAGCGCCGCTCTTTGACCATCGCGAAAATCTCGCGCACGAAACCATCATTCGCAGCCATGGCTAAACCTCATACCAGCGAATGTACGAGAGCGCGCACATAATGTGAAGGCCGTCGCAAGAATCGGAGGCGGGGCTACGCGCCCCGCACCCGCGGCAGGGGTGACCCCTGCACCCAGTAAAAGGAAAAACAGAAGATGCGGGCTGACGCCCTGTTAGGAAGTTTTGGGCGCGAGGACGCGAAGCCGGCTCGTGTCGCAGATAGACTTCGAGGTTTCTTCTCTAAAATAGTTCTAACAGGGACGAAGTCCTGCATCTTCTCTTCTGCTTTTCATTGGGTGCAGGGGTCACCCCTGCCGGGGGTGCGGTGCGAGCGGCCCCGCGTCTCAATCGACCTGCCTTAGATCCGCGAGCATTTCCTGCGGCCCGATGTAGCCGACTTTGCGCTGCGCCACTTTGCCTGCCGAGTCGATCAGCATCGTCGTCGGCACGCCCTGGATTTCGAACTTGCTCGTAAGCTCTTCAGTCTTCTGGTCCTGCGCCGTGAGATTCGCCTTCATCCGCACGAAGCGGCTGGCCTCGCTGACCACCGATGGGTCGACAAAGGTCGAATGCTCCATCTCGCGACATGGTATACACCAGTCGGCGCTGAAGTCGATCAGCACGGGCTTGCGCGCTTCGGCCGCCGACGCCAGCAGCTCAGACGTGAACGGTTCGAAGCGAAGTTTCTCCGGCGCCTGTCGCGGATAAAGCATGAACGCGAGCGCCGCGACCGCGACGACTCCCAGAGCCGACCTCAGCACCAGGAACGGACGCCAGCTGCGGCCCTCGCGCGAAACGAAACCGAGATAGATCCCCGCGCCGGCCGCGTAGTAGGGAAGGATTCGAGTCATCAGGTTGTTCGGTACCACAGGGTCGAGAAAGTAGAGCGCGAGTCCGACCAGCACGAACCCGAAAAGATGCTCGACCCACGCCAGCCATTCGCCCGACCGTGGCAGGCGGCGGATATGTCCGGCCGCCATCGCCAGCCCGATGTATGGCACGCCCAGTCCCAGCGCCAATGTGAAGAATAGCGCGAAACCGAAAAGCGCGCTCCCGCTTCTCTCCACCATCAGCAGCAAGCCCAGCACGATTGGCCCGATGCATGGCGCCGCGACCACGCCCATCCCCAGGCCCATCAGCAACGCGCCCGCGTATCCGGGATGGGCCGCGCCCGCGCGCTGCAGCATCCACTGGGGCGGCTGCAGGACGAACAGACCGAAGCTCGACGCGGCCAGCGTCAGCAGAACCATCGACAGCGCGACGAGCACGAACGGATTGCGCATCGCAGCGCCGAACAGTCCGCCCGACATCGCGACGGCGACGCCGACCGAAGAGAACATCAGCGCGATTCCGAGCACGAAAACTATCGCCAGGTACATCACCCGGCGATGGCTCCCGCCCTGGTTGCCGAAGTACGCGATCGTCACTCCTATCAGCGGATAGACGCACGGCGTCAGATTCAGCGCGAGGCCGCCGAGAAATACCGCAATGAAGCCGAGCAACCATCCGTGATTGTCGAAGATGTGCGCGATCGTGCTGTCGGAATCATCGCCGCCGCCGCGGCCGCCGCTTTTCGCAACGCCACTGCCGGCAGCCTCGAGCGCGCCCGCCGCGGCTCCTGGAGCCGTCAGCGCGACCGTCGTGCTGACCGAGGCCGGTCGCAGGCATTCGTTGTTGTTGCAGCCCTGGTAGTCGATTGTAACCTTTAGCGCGTCGTCCGGCTTCGGCGCGAAGTTCGCCGCTGCCGTGAGCGGCACCTCAAAGTTGATATTGCCGCCGAACACCGAAATCTTGTCGGCGCCCGCGACTTCGAGCGTCATCGTTTCCGCTGGCGGATACTTGATTGCGCCCGGCCTGACGCTGACGGGGGCCGCGATCTCGAGCTTGGTCGGTATGTAATCTTCGCTGAACGGCTTATCTGAATTTATGTGCCATCCCTCGATCACCCGGGCGGCGACCTTCAGCGTGCTGGCGCCGCCGGCCTTGAGTGGAGGATCGATCGTGGCGGAAGTGATTTTTACGAGTTCATTCGCCTTGACGGCATGGGCCGCCGGCACCGCAAGCAAAGTTACGGCAAAGAAAATTCCAGCTAGCAGCGTGCCGTATGAAAACAATCGGATACTGCGTGTCATGACTTACCGAGTATTGAAACCACGGGAGTGGTGCCGCCCGGTTCCTCAGCAGGGTGCATCTATTTGGCGGCGGCGCTGTGCTTGCCGTTGGTCGAAAGCGGAACCGATCCGACGATCTCCAATCCATAGCCCGGCAGATTGGCCAGCCGCGGCGTCGCGTCCGACATGATAATCATTTTGCGCACACCAACGTCGCGCAGAATCTGTGCGCCGATTCCATAGTCGCGGAAATCAGCCTCGGGTGTGTTGGCCCGCGTAGTCGCACGACGCGCCGGGCGCCCGCCGTCAAAATCCGACGCCAGTGCGTTGGACTCGCGCTTGAGATACAACAGCACGCCTTCGCCCGCCGCCGCGATTCGTTCCATCGCGGAGCGCAGCAGGTTGCGCGTGTTGCGCACCGAGTAGCCGAACACGTCGCCCGGCAGGTACTCGCGATGCGCCCGCACCAGGATCGGTTTTTTCGGATCGACCTTGCCCATCACCAGCACCAGGTGCTCCGTGTAATCGACCAGGTTGCGATACACGATCGCGCTGAACTCACCGAATGCGGTCGGCAGCTTTGCCTCCGCGATCCGCTGGACCATCGTCTCGTTGCGCAGCCGATACTCGATGATGTCCGCGACGGTCACAATCTTCAGCCCGTGCTCTTTGGCGAACTCGACCAGGTCGTCGCGCCGCGCCATCGTGCCGTCTTCCTTCAGAATCTCGCAGATGACGCCCGCCGGCTTGAGCCCCGCCAGCCGCGCGAGATCGACCGCGCCCTCGGTCTGCCCGGTGCGCACCAGCACTCCGCCGTCGCGCGCGCGCAGCGGATAGACGTAGCCGGGCGTGATGAACTCGGCGCCGCTGGCGTCCTCGCGCACAGCCTGAAGAATCGTGGTCGAGCGATCCTGCGCCGAGATTCCCGACCCCGACGCGCGCCGCGCGGTGATCGCGGTCGTGAACGCGGTCCCAAGCGGCGCCTGGTTGTCGCCAATCATCATGCTGAGCCCCAGCCGGTCGATTCGCTCCGCCGACATCGGCAGGCAGATGAGCCCGCGTCCGAACCTGGCCATGAAGTTGACCGCTTCGGGCGTCGCCTTCTCCGCCGCCATGCACAAGTCGCCCTCGTTCTCGCGCTGTTCGTCATCCATCAGGATGATCATATGGCCGCGGCGGGTTTCTTCGAGCGCTTCCTCGATCGAAATGAACGGCGCACGGGCTTTCTTGCGGGGACTTATCTCACCAAACATAGCGCGGCTCTCGCTAAACTCTTACTCAACTATATACCGCCAGCCAAGCAGCGTAGAACGTCCGCGTGATGCTATCTTGGACGGCGTGGCGGCGGAAATTACCACAGCGGTCCTGCTGGCGGCGGGACGCGGCAAACGTCTTGGCGATCTGACGGCGCAAACGCCCAAAGTTCTGCTCGATATCGCGGGCGCGCCGCTGATCTCGCACATCGCCAATGCGCTCGCGGCCGCCGGACTGACGCACTTCGTCGTCGTGACGGGTTACCTGTCGGAGCAAATCGAAGGTTGGGCGAAAGCTTATCAGCGCGAGAATCAAGGAATCGAAGTCACCGCGGTCAGGCAGCCGGAATTGAACGGGACCGGCGGCGCGATGCTCGCGGCGAAGGCGCATCTCGCCAGCCAGCCCCGTTTCGTCTTCGGATGGGGCGATATTCTGATGGACCGCGCGAACTACCCGCGCTTCGTCCACCACGCGCGCAACGACGACTACGATTTGATCCTCGCGGCGAATCGCGTCAAGGATCCGTTTCGCGGCGCAGCCGTTTACATGACCCCGCAGATGATGGTCGAACGGCTCGATGAAAAACCGGCGCCCGGGACCGCGAAGACCGAATGGAACAACGCGGGACTTTTCGCCACCGGCCAGCTGATTTTCGACTACCTGGCGCAACTCGAGCCGTCGGCGCGCGGTGAGCTCGAAATCCCCGGTGCAATTGCGCGAATGATCGCGGACGGCTGCGTCGTGCGCGCGGTTGACATGCGCGGATTCTGGAGCGACGTCGGCACGCCCGAAGATCTCGAGGCGACGCGCGCGTGGTTCAAGCCCAAGAGGAAGCGGCGATGAGTATCGCCGGCGGATGGGACCGCGAAGAGTTGGCGCGTGCTACCCGGCTCGCCAACCAGGTTCATGCCGCCGGCAACGCGCGAATCTTTGCCGCTCGCGCGCCCGGCCGCGTCAATCTGATCGGTGAGCACACGGACTACAGCGGCCTGCCCGTGCTGCCCGTCGCGATCGATCGATCCACAATCGTCGTTGCCGTAGCCAACACAACAGGCGAAATCGAGTTGGCCAACGCCGACCCCGGCTGGCCCTCGCGCCGCTTCGCAATCGAACGACAGATTCCACCGTACCAAACTGGCGACTGGGCGAACTACGTGAAGGCCGCGCTCCAGGGCGTGATCGATCGCTTCTCCGTGCGCAGCAACTGGCGCGGCGCATCGATGGTTGTCGACGGGCGCGTGCCGCCGTCCGCGGGGCTGTCGTCATCGGCGGCGCTCACGGTTTCGGCCGCGATGGCATTCATGGCGGTCAACGAACTCGAACTCGATCCGATCGAAACCGCCACGATGGTTGCGCGCAGCGAATGGTACGTCGGGACGCGGGCGGGTGGGATGGATCAGGCGGCATCGATTCTCGGCCGTCGCGACCACGCGCTGTTCATCGAGTTCGACCCGCTCCGCGTGCGAGCGGTGAAGATGCCCGCGAACGCGGCGCTGGTCGTGGCAGACAGCCGGGAAGTCGCCGGCAAGTCGGGGACGGTGCGCGCGGAATACAATCGGCGCGTCGTCGAATGCGCATTGGCGGCGCGGATTCTCGGGCACGCGCTCAAGCTCGACGGTGTGACGATCCTCGGCAACGTGATTCACGCGGTGCCGGAATGGAACGCTGCGGACCTGGTCGAGAAGCTCGCGGCTGCGTCGCCGCCGCGGCTCGGCGTGGATCTGAAAGAAGCGGCGAGCATCTTGGGCGTCACGCAGTCGGCGCTCGATGCCGAATTGCTTGGCCAAGGATCGGCTCGGATCGCGCTGGATTCGCGCCGCCCGCTGGAAATTCTAAAACGCGCGCGGCACGTCTTGAGCGAGACCGAGCGCGTGATTCGTGCGGTGGACGTGCTCGAGGCGGGCCGTCTCGATGAAATGGGCAAGCTGATGAACGCGTCGCATCGGAGTCTCGCCGATGACTTTGAATGCAGCACGCAGCGGCTCGACACTATCGTGGAGTGCGCGCGGCGCGGCGGCGCGCTCGGCGCGCGGCTGACGGGCGCGGGCTTTGGCGGTTCGATTGTAGCGCTGTGCGACGCGACGAGCGCGAACGCGGTGATTGCGTCGATCGACCGGGGTTATTACGCGACGGAGTACCCAAACGCGCCGGCTGAAAAGTGGCGCGCCGTGTTGCATGCGGGCGCGGGCGCGAGCGTGATCGACCTGGGCATGGCTTAACGTCTGATGCGCAGGATTCGGGCGGCGTGCGCGGGGAGCTCGATCGTATCGAATATTTCAATTTTTCCGTCGCCTGCCAGATCGAGCGCTACCGTTTCGCCGGCTCCTGAATTCAGCTCGGAAGTTTGCACGCGAGCGGGCGAGTCGCCGCGATTCAGCAGCATCGCGATCGCGCCGCCGCCGGCGGTTTCAGCGATCAGGCCGCGGACGTCGCCGCCGGTCATCAGATCGATCGCGAGCACCGGTTCGCGCGCCGCGTTGGAATCGATCTCGGCGGCGATTCGCGCTGCGGCGCGAAACAATTTTCCGCTCTCGGCGTCTAGCAGGCGCATGTCATCGGAGATGATGAGCATTCCGCCGCTGCCGACGATCGTCGCGGCCAGCGCGGCGCGTTCGTCGGCGGTGAGGCGGGTTTCGCGCGCCCGAAGCATCAGGCAGTCGGGGTCGTTGAGCCACAGCCGCCGATGCATGAAGCTGCGTGCGATGATCGCGTCGAGCGCGTAGACCGTTGACGGGTCGCCCGCTCCCAAAGAGGTCGAGCCCCACACCGGTGCGACGTCGGGACCGATGCGCATCCCGTCCACGACGCCCACCGCCTGCCCAATCGGGCAACCGCATCCGAGCATGAATGTGTCGTCGCCCGCGCCCGCGCGAATCGCCTCGAGGCCGTGGCGCAAGGTTTCGCCGCGCGTGAGATTTGGATCGTGACGCCGTCCGGGTGCCGCGGCGGCGTATAGAAAATCGAGTTTCAGATACGAATAGCCGAAGTTCCGCGTGAGTTTCGCGAACAGATGGCGCAGGTGCGCGCGAAACGCCAGGTGGCTCGCGTCGAGCGCGTACGCGAACTTGTCGTCGCTCGTGGTCCAGTTGGCGTTGTGGCTGGCCCGAACCGGTTCGCCGGTCTCTGCGTGCGTGACGAACCAGTCGGGATGATCGCTCATCAGGCGCGAGTCGCGGGCCGCAAGAAACGGAGCAGTCCAGATGCCGGCCTTGAAGCCGGCAGCGCGGATTTCTCCGGCAATTTTTTTCAGGCCGCCCGGAAACTTGGCGTTGGTGGTGTCCCAATCGCCGAGCGCCGACTGGAAGCCGTCGTCGAGCTGAATTACATCGATCGGAAACTCGGTGCGCATCGCCTCGAGCGACTTGATGTTGGCGCGCAGCGCGTCCTCGGTGATCGCGTGAAAGTAGTGGTACCAGGAGCACCAGCCGCGCTGAAACGGCGCGCCGACCCGAGCGTTCATCCATCGCCCGGCCGCGTCAGCCCATCGCGCGGCCATTCGCGCGGCGGATTCATCGGCGGCGGCGATGAATAGCGGATCGAGTTCGCGATGCGCGCCCGGCGCCAGGGTTACATCGTCGAGAATCGCGCGCGCGACTATTTTTTCGGGGCTCGAGACGGTGAGAGTCGAAAGCGACGTAGCCGCTCCGATGAATCCTGCCAGGATGCGCTCCGCGGCGCCGCGGCTTTCGACGATCGTGAAGAGTTCAGAAGTGTGCGCCTCGGGGAATTCAGGCGGGCGAGTCGGTTCACTCTGATGATTGACGCGCGTGATGAAGTGGGCGGTGTCGCGCGGATGGGCGCGCGACGCGCCTACATCGTGCCCGCCCGAAGCGCTCCATGACTGATAGCCGTGCTTGAAGAATCGCGCGCCTGCGGTCGGCGCGAGGCCGGTTGCGACTTCGAAAATTGCGGACGTGAGTCGAACGGCGTCGGCGCCTCGATTGGCGACGGTTGCGCGCACGATGGCGCCGCCGAGTGCGTGCTCGAGCCGGGCAGAGATGGTCAGGCCGTCGCGGACCGCGGTGGACTCATGCTGCGCGAGCTCGAGCGTGCGCCGACTACCGGTCGCGTCGAGGTAGCGCAGCTCGATTCTCGAGAGGATTGCGCTCGTCACGTCGGAGAGGGTTGCAAAGAGACGAGATCGCGGCAAGCTGCCGCGGGAGACGGGGATCGGGGCGGGCGTGGGTTGCGCGGGGGCGGGGTGGTCTTTGATAATCGTGACCCTGTGGCGAAGCATTCGAGGAAACATTCCGAGGCGCAACGCGACAAGCGTGCCGAGTTGATTCGCGCCGTTCCGCCGATCGATGAATGCATCAGGGTCGCCGAAGCCAATCCCGTGCTTGCGGGATTGAGCCGGAACTACCTCAAGCTGATGGTGCAGCGGGCGCAGGCGGAACTCCGTGCCGCGATTCTCGCCGGGCGCGACGGGCCGCCGCAGGATCGGGCCGCGATGGTCGATGCTGTCGTGCGCGCGGCTGCGCGCGCGGTTGCGGCCGATGTGGCGGTGCTCGGGCCCGTCGTGAATGCGACCGGGGTCGTGCTCCATACCAATCTTGGACGCGCGATTCTGGCGGAATCGGCGATCGAGGCGCTCGAGATGGCCGCACGCTCGGCCGTCAACCTGGAATACGATCTCGAAACCGGCGGTCGCGGCGACCGCGATACGATCGTCGAGGACCAGATTTGCGCACTGACCGGCGCCGAAGCGGCCACCGTGGTGAACAACAACGCCGCGGCGGTCGTGCTCGCGCTGAACTCGCTCGCCGAAGGGCGCGAAGTAATAGTATCGCGCGGCGAGATGATCGAGATTGGCGGATCCTTTCGATTGCCCGACGTGATGGCGAAGAGCGGCGCGATCTTGCGCGAGGTCGGCACGACCAATCGGACGCATCCGGGAGATTATGCGGACGCGATCGGGCCGGAGACCGCGCTGCTGCTGAAAGTGCATCCGTCGAACTATCGCGTGGTCGGATTCACCAGCGAAGTGACGCTGGAAGACCTGGTCGAAATCGGGCGGGCGCGCGGAATCGACGTGATGGAGGATCTCGGCGCGGGGGCGCTGCTCGATCTGAAGCAGTTCGGGATTCCGCGCGAGCCGATTGTGCGCGAGCGAATCGCGGCGGGCGCGGCGGTCGTCACGTTCTCGGGCGACAAGATCCTCGGCGGTCCGCAGGCGGGCGTGATTGTGGGTCGGCGCGCGGCGATCGATCGAATCAAGCGCAATCCGCTGAAGCGGGCGCTCAGATGCGACAAGCTGACGTTGGCGGCGCTCGCCGCGACCTTGCGGCTCTATCTTCGCTCGGGCGACCTGGCCGCGGAACTGCCGACGCTGAGAATCCTCTCCCGGCGCGCCAGTGAGATTGCCGCGATTGCGCCGCGCGCGCGGGAGATTGTCGCGGAGCGGCTCGGCGACGGCTACTCAGTCGAAATAGTCGACGCGGCTTCGCAGGTCGGCTCGGGCGCGATGCCGGTCGAGGAGTTGAAGTCGGTTGCGCTTCGCGTGACCCATCCGGAAAAATCCGCCAATGCGATCGCCGCGATGTTTCGTCACGCGCGAATTATCGGGCGCGTGGTCGACGATTCGTTCCATCTCGATCTGCGTACCATCGAGGATCCGGCGGTCTTCGCGGTGAAGCTGGAAACGGACTAGCAGTATTGTTAAATCTCGCGCGCAGGAGCCATGAACCCAATGAAATTCGGAACATTCTTGTACCAGACCTCACCCAACAGTATCGCGGCGGTCGCTCGCAAAGCCGAGGAGAGCGGTTTCGAATCGCTGTGGATCCCCGAGCACATTATTCTGCCGGTAACCTACCGCTCGCCCTATCCGTATTCCTCTAGTGGAAGGATGGGCGCGCCGCCGGAGACTCCGCTGCACGACCCGTTGCTGGCGCTGGCGTATGTCGCGGGTGTCACGACCAGGATTCGGCTCGCCACCGGAGTTTTCGTGCTGCCGATTCGCAACGCGTTTACGACCGCGAAGGCGGTCGCGAGCCTGGACGTGCTTTCGGGCGGGCGATTTATTTTCGGCGTCGGCATCGGGTGGCTCGAAGAGGAGTTCGAAGGAGTCGGGATGAACTTCAAGGACCGCGCGCTGCGCACAAGGGAATACCTCGCACTGATGAAGCAGCTGTGGACCAGCGAGTCGCCCGAGTATCACGGCAAGACCATCAGCATCGAAGGGTTCAAGTTCATGCCCAAGCCGGCCCAGAAACCCCATCCACCGATCGTGTTCGGCGGCAACACCGAACCGTCGCTCAAGCGGGCGGCGAAACTCGGCGACGGGTGGTATGGAATCGCGGAGGGTAACGACGAGATCGCGGCGACCATCAGGCGCCTGCGGGAGCATGAGCGGGCAGTCGGGCGGACTACGCCGCTGGAACTCACCGTCAGCAGGCTGCGCGAACAATTGAAGCCCGGAGACATCGAGAAATTCGCCGAGATGGGCGTGTCGCGGATTATTATCGGGCCGGCCGCGACCACGCGCGAGCATCTCGCGTCGATGGAAAAGTTTGGCGCGGAGGTAATCGCAAGGAATTGATTGGCGTGTCGCAATCCGCGCGGATATCATCGAAACTTGCGCCGGAGGCTTGCTTACCAACATGAAAAGGTGCCCGCGCTGCGACAAGACCTACCCCGACTCGGAAACTTTTTGCGAAGCTGACGGAACCGCACTGGTGCAGGCCGGTCCAGCCTTTGCCGAGGGCGCCGGGCGCGCCTCGGCGGGCGCGGGTGACGCCGCCGAGCAAATCGAGTGTCCGGTATGCGGCGGCAAGGCGCAGCCCGGCGAACTGATCTGCAATTTCTGCGGCGCGCGACTCGGTGTGGAATCGGCGGCGGAGGCGTACACGCCGCCGCCGTCGAGGACCGCCCCCTCGCGACCTGCGACCTCCGTGCGGCGCGATCCGTCCCCGTCGATGCGCATCACGGGCCGGATGCCGGGCGACAACGGCGAAGAAAAAGGCCGCGGGATGTTCGGCGTCGTCGGATATTTGATAGCGGCGATCATTGCGCTTGGAGGAGGTGCGTTGCTCGCACTTCATCTCAGCACCAAAAGCGCAGAGCAGCCGGTGGCGAACGCGTCGCCGGCGGCGGTCCCGTCGGTGGCGCCGGTGGCGCCGGCGCCCAGCGGACCGCTGGTGGCTTTGGCGAATGCGATGGTGGTGCAGGTGACTGGAGAATCGGCGGCGGCGCCCGAGCGCAACCAGGAGACGGCCCGGAAATTCTTCGAAGATCACAAAGATGGATTGCGCGACAGCTATGAGCGTGCGCTGGCCGGTGACAGCACGCTGCGCGATGCGATGGTGGTGCGGGTTAGGGTGCTGCCGACCGGCAACGTCGACGCGGCGTCGGTGCGGACTTCGACCAATCCGAATCCGGCCTTCGACGCGGAAGTGGTGAAGGACGTTTCAGCGTGGAATTTCCCGACGTTCGGCGGCAGCCAGGTCGAAATTGACTATCCGATTATTTTCACCAACGACCCGGCAACCAAGGCCGCGCTCGAGTCGCAGCTCAGCTCGAAGCTGGCCGCGCTGAGCCCGACCGAGGCGCCGGAATTTGCCAGCGCGGCGCCTTCGCCAGTCGAGACGCCGGCCGCGTCGGAAGCGGCGATCCCGCCGTCGCCGGCTGCCGTCGAGACCCCCGCCGAGGTGCTCGCGCCTGCGCCGGTGCCGCCGCCACGCAAGCATCATCGCGTCGCTCGCGCGCCGGCACCGCCGCCGCTGACCTTGCAGCAGCGCGTCAAGCAGGTGCTGTCCTCGAATCCGAGGACGCGGCGCGTGGACTGTTACACGAGCGGCAGCACGGTGACGATTTTCGGCAAGGTGTTCGATAGCGACGCCAAGCTCTATACCGAAAAAATCGTGCGCCAGGTCCCGGGCGTTGGCAACGTGATCGATTCTCTGACCACGGACACCTCCGAGTGGGCGGCGCGTCAAGCTGCCATTGCGTCGCAGCTTTACGCCGCGGGGTTGAGCGGCGTGACGGTCAAGGTGATCGGGCACGACGCGTACCTCGACGGCACCGTCAAGACCAACGCGCAAAAGCAGCAGGCGGTGACGATCACCGAGAACGCGTCGCCGGTGCATGTGGCGGGTAATCTGATCACGGTCGTGCCGGGGAACATGTTCGGATTTTGATTTGCGCCATGACGGCACGCCGCCCGGCGTGATCAATCCCCCGCGGCGTGTTACTATTGACACGCTTCGAGCCGAACGCTTATATGGCGGAAAGAGCGCTGCACGGGCGCTCCCACCAGGAGGACGCAATTTTCCATGGCTGATGCAGCACCTACTACACCCAAAGAAATCTTCGCGGCGATGCCCGGTCGCTTCAACAAGGACGCGGCGAAGGGTTTGAATGCGACCTACCAGTTTGATCTCTCGGGCGACAACGGCGGCAAATGGCACGTGGTGATCAACAATGAGACCTGCCAGGTCAAAGAAGGACCGGCCGCTTCGCCGAGCATCACGATCTCGATGACCGCGCAGGACTACGTTGACATGACGACCGGCAAGCTCAACGGGCAGGTCGCATTCATGAGCGGCAAACTGCGGATCGCGGGCGACATGGGACTCGCGCTGCGCATGCAGAGTCTCTTTTCCTGACCCGTGAATCGAAGACGCCAATGAATTGAACGCCGGCCGGGCCTGAACACCAGCCCGGCTGGCGGAAAATCCGCCTGAAAGCATCCCACATAAAAATCATCCCAAGCCCAAACGCGCCGATAACATTCAGATTCGGTACGCAGTCGATAGACAATCTTAGTCCACTGATTTAACGACCCAGGCTGCCGCGAGCGCGAGCGCCGATTACTGTCAGTACATCAATTTCGGAAACTAAAATTCTGTTTCTTAAACAGTCCTAAGCAAAGGAGGACAAATCCACGTCACAGGAAGAGAGAACCCAAATGAGTTCCGCGGAGTTTGAGAGCGACCTCAACAAGGAAAGCGGAGAATCGACCGAAGACGGCCAGGACAACGATTCGCTGGCCTCAAAACTGTCGAAGGAGCTCAGCAACTGGCGGCGCAAGCGCACCTCGTCGCGGCCGCGGCATTCTGACGGACCCAGCCAGAACTTTTCGTCAGAGCCCGCGCGCACGATCAAGGTTCGCGGTCATGAGACTTTGGTCGTTCGCAAACCGAAGCTCGCCGGCAAGCCCCCCACGAATAATAATCACACACCAAATAATCAGTAGTCAGTTTTTTCACTGTCCGCGGATGTGGTGGGGCGGGTTGAGGAGCTAGGAGCGGAAAACTTCGACGGGCATCTCGCGCGATGCTTGCCGGGCGGGGTAGACGGTCGCCAGCAGGCACAGCAGCATCGAGGCTAGCGCGACCGCGGCGAAGTTTGACGGCGCGACGGCGATAGGCAGCGTCGCGATGCCGTAGATTTCTCGCGGGATGTGAATGAACTGGTAGCGCGCCAGCGCGAAGCATCCGACCGCGCCCAGGATCAATCCAGCCGCCGTTCCAGCCGCGCCGACGATCAGTCCCTTGAACACGAAGATCAGGCGCACGTCACGCCGCGTCGCTCCCATCGCGATCAGCACTGCGATGTCCTTGCGCTTTTCCATCACGACCATGATCAGCGTCGCGACCAGGTTAAATGCGGCGACGCCTATCAGCATCACGAGCACCAGCGCGTACACCCGCTTGAGCAGTTCAAAGCCGGCGGCCGCGGACTCGTTGAACTCGATCCAGTTGCGGACGCGATACGGACTCGGGAACAACTTGCTCACCGCGTCGGTCACCGCGTCGGTCTGGTCGAGATTAGTCAGATGGATATCCACCCCGTCGACTTTTGCAGTGCGGCCGAAGAAATCCTGCGCGTGCGCGAGATCCATGAAGACTATGTTGGTATCGACGAAGTTCATTCCCGAGTCGAAAATCGCGCCGACCACGAACTGGCCGCTCTTGGTGGACAGCGATCCATCGGGCGCAACAATTGGCGCGACCATCCGCACGGGGTCTCCGGGTTTGGCCTTGAGCTTTTTTGCGAGGCTGACTCCGATGGCCAGGCCGCCTGCTGTAACCGCCGGGCCCGCGGCGCTGGCCGCAAGCGGGTAGCTCCGCGAGAGATCGTCAAGGCTGCCGGCCGTCATGTAACGGCCCCATTGCTCGCGCACCACCGGATTATTCGGCTCGACGCCGCGCACGACCACCCCGCCGATTCCGCGCCCCGAGCTGAGCATCGCCTGGCCGACGATGTACGCGTCGGAGCCGTTGATCCCGGGCACGCTTGCGACCCGCTTCTCGATGTCGCCGTAGTTGTCGATCGAGCCCTGCGAATTGAGGATCTCGACCTGCGGGCTGAGGCTGAGCACGCGTTCTTTGAGGCTCTGCTCGAAGCCGCCCATCACCGAGAGCGTGACGGTCAGCGCGGCGACGCCGATCATCACCCCGACGGCGGTGAAGATGGTCGTGATCGAGATGAACGCGTCTTTCCGACGGGCGCGCAGATACCGGAGCGCAATTTTGAGTTCGTATCGCACGGGACGAACTCAGAATATCACGTTATCTTTCTTTAACTGCTCGATTTCATCGGCGCTGAGCGAGAGCATCCCGCGGAACACTTCGTCGTTGTCCTGGCCGAGAATCGGCGCCGCCGATCGCAGCGTGCCCGGCGTGCGGCTCATGCGATGCTCGAGTCCTTCGTACGGCGACGGGCCCATTTCCTTGTGGTCGAGCCAATGCCAGAAGCCGAACGCCTCGAGGTTATCGTCCTGGTGGATATCGACGCAGTTCTCGACCGGGTAGGCGGCGACTCCCGCGGCCTGCAACTTCGCGGTGAGGTCGTGCGCACTGTGTGCGCGCGTGAGCGAACCGACGAACTCGTCGATTGCCGCCGCGTTCTCGATCCGCGCCGGCGCGGTCGCAAAGCGCGGGTCGCTGGAATTCGCCGCCAGCGCCGCGAGCATCGCGCGCCATTGCTCGTCCCCAGCGACGGCGATCGCGATCCATCGCTCGTTACCGTCCTCGTCCGCGCATCGGTACGCCCCGTGCGGAGCGTAACGCGCGGACGCGTTGCCGCGCGGGCCCAGCACGCGGCCGCTTGCGTGATAGTCGATCAACGCGGGCGCGAGGTTCTGCATCGCGGCCTCGTACTGCGACATGTCGATGTACTGGCCCTTGCCGGTGCGCCGGCGATAGTCGATCGCGGCGAGCAGCGCGAACGCCGAAAACCGCGGCGCGATGAAATCCGTGTAGGCGCCGTACGGCGGCGCGCATGAGCCGGGGCCGTAGCCCGAGATGTAGTAGAAGCCCGACAGCGCGGCCATCAGTTGGCCGAACCCCGGGTAGAGCGCGTTCGGACCGGTCTGCCCCTGCATGCAGGTCGAAAGCATGATCAGGTCGGGCCGCAGCTCGCGAAGATTTTCGTAGTCGAGCCCCCAGTTGCGCATCGCCTTGGGCGTAAAGCTCTCGACGATGATATCGGCCCACGGCACCAGCCGCTTGGCGAGCTCGCGCGCCCGCGGCTTGCTCAGGTTGAGCGTGATTCCCTTCTTCGATGTGTTGTAGCTGGCGAAGAACTGGCTGCGGTTGATACCCGGCATCGCGTCTTTCCACGGCGGACCGATGCGCAGCACGTCGAGGTGCGAAGCGGACTCCACCCGAATCACGTCGGCGCCGTTGTCGGCGAAATACTTGGTCGTGATCGGACCGACGCCGACCCAGGCGAAGTCGAGAATGTGAATTCCTTCCAGTGCGAAACGGCCCATCTCGAATTTCTCCTGGCTAGATTGAACCCGCCGCGCGCAGCTTGCTCAGCCGCTCGGGCGCGATACCGAGCAGGCCGCGGTAAATCTCGTCGCTATGCTCGCCGACTCGCGGCGCGCGCGTCGTCGACCCGATCGGCGTCGCCGACATTTTCGCAAACGGCCCGGGAAATGTCAGCGTGCGGCCTATTGTGTCGTGCGGCACCGCAGTCCAGAAGTCGCGCGCCTTGAGCTGCTCGTCGGCGGCGACGTCGGCGACGTTCGCGACCGGCGCCAGGAAGATGCGCCGCTTGAGGCCCTGCGCGTAGATCTCGTGCTTGGTCATCGTGAGCAGAAAGCGCTGGATCGTGGTTTCCAGATCGGAGATCTCATTGTGGTCCTGCTCGGTCATCTTCATGAAGACGCCGGGTATCCACGCAACCCAATCCTTGGTGCGCATCCAGTCGGAGCCGTATCCGTTCTCGCGCATCCACTCGATCAGCGCCTTGGTCGAATTGCCGAAGGTGGTGCCGCCGGCGATCAGGATCGAGATGTGTCCGTCCTTGCACTCATACACCATCTTGCGCCGCGCGTCGGCCGATCCGACGAAAATCCCGGTGCGCGACAGATGGTTGCCGTGCAGGAACGGCATCGCCTGCTCGTTCATCAGCGTCCACACGATGCAGGCCTGCATGTTGACGACGATCCGCTGCCCCAGCCCGTCGATTTGGCGCGGGTAGTGCGCGAGCATCATCGCGACCGCCGCCTCGCCGCCCGCGTGCAATCCGGCTTGCGGCAGACTCATCTGGAGCGGCGGCTTTCCCTCCTCGCCCATCAGGTACATCATCCCGCCGGCCGCCCACGTCACGATGTCGGCCCACTTGTAGTCCTTGCCGGGACCGGTGTCGCCAAACGGCGTGACCGACGCGTAGATGAGCCGCGGATTTTTCTTTGCGAGCGCATCGTAGCCGAGGCCGATCGACTCGAGGTAGCCGAGCGGCTGCGACTCGACCAGAAAGTCCGCGCGCGCCGCGAGCTCGGCGACGATTCCGCGCCCGTCGTCGCTGGCGAGATTGGCGGTCACGGATTTTTTTCCCGCGTGATAGGCGATCGAATAAAGGCAGTGGTCGGCGTCCGCGATATCTTCCAGATAAGGCGGGATGCGCCGCGTCGAGCATCCGTCGGGCGGCTCGACTTTGATAACCTCGGCGCCGAGATCGGCGAACATCTTGCCGCACAACGCGCCCTTCTCGTCGGTCAAATCGATCAGCCGCAATCCCTTGAGCAATTCTGATGGCATCGGTAAGTAAACCTCGCGAAACACGCGCAGATGAATCTCGGAATTTTATATCCTACCGCGCCAAAGATGTAACGGCGCGCCGAGCTTCGGTACTTTCTTAATTCGAGCCTGAGTGTCTGAAGTTGAAAACGTCAGTGTCTTGATTTGCCGCGAAGAAGCGGGACCAGGCACTTACCGGATTCACTTTAGTCGATCCGTTCATCCTTGATGCCAGCCTGCTTAAGGACGACATTCGCCATGTCGCGCGAACGGATGTTGGAATCGACGGGAAACTTGTGCCCGTTGATGGGGCTGTACCAGATTTCGTGATCGCCTTTGCCAGGTCGGTCGTATCTACAGCCGTGATGCTTAAGAATCGCCTTAACACGCGGCGTGTAGCTGGCCATTTACGCCGCGTTCGGTAGTTGAATCCGCTCCTTTCGGGGCTGGAAATTGAGCATAATCTCAACGTCTTGATTGGGTATTAAGCGAACCTCATTCAAAGTGAGCAGTTCGGGAATTAAGACTTCAAGTTTTTCCCACAGCGACTTGTCGTCGGGCGCTTCTGCGGCCAGTCCAGGGATGTCGTCACTGTCCGCCACCCACATTTCGGCCTGTGCATCCCAACTTACTTGAACGTCGAAACGATTTTGCATGAGGAACTCCCTTCCGGGGGTTTTGGGCGTTGCGCCGAGTCAGGCCGCGCCACCCTTGCTCGACAAAGCAAAGCGTACCTGAAGGGCGGAAGCGCTGGAAGCTGCTTAACCTCTATCGGAGCAAGTCGCAACGTCAGTCCTGTTTTTTCCATTACGCCGCCATCGACGCGCTGCTACAGATCATCACCTTTGACAATCAGAGGCGGCCAGGCCCGCGAGTTCAGGGATGAACTATTTCAGCCTGACGCCGCCCGATTTTCCCTGCTAAGTCTGAGGTATGGACTACCCGTCAGGATGCCCCACGCTCGCCAACCTCGCCCCCGAGATCAGCCGACTCCCGCTCCTCGCTGAAATAATTTTGACGGAACGAAACTACCGATGGTGGCCGACCCGCCCCAGAACCACAACAAATGGTATGAGTCGGTACTTATTCCGTTGAAGCAAGGAACAACCAATATGAATCGTTGCTCTCCCTCCCCGTCCGGTTCCGCTTACCGCACCGATCGCTATTCCTGCTGCCGAGCATGCCGCGCGGCGCCGATCGCGGT
Source organism: Binataceae bacterium (SeqCode) (assembly GCA_963789715.1). Classification (GTDB taxonomy): domain Bacteria; phylum Desulfobacterota; class Binatia; order Binatales; family Binataceae; genus Binatus. Next base: position 569,277 of record CAWBLQ010000001.1, read on the forward strand.
CGCGAAATCAGCATGCTCGGGGATTACGAAACGCCGCCCGAACGGAAAGTCGAGCCGCTTCATCTCCTGCATGAATCGGAACAGGCGCGACAGCTTGCCCGTAAGCACGATATTTTCCTGCCCGCACGCACGCGCGCTGGCGAGCGCGAGCACGCCGATCGATTCGACGATCATGTTCATGATCGCGAGCGCCTTGTCCTCCGGCGTCGCGTCGGCGCTGATCTTGCCGAAGTTGGCCGCGGTGGTCGACGGTGGCAGGTCGCCGATCGCGCCGCCCGCGATATCGCGAACGCTGAGATCGATACGCCGCAGGTCGCCCTTGCGCGCCAGCTTCTCCAACCGCTCGATCGTCGACACGCCGAGCATGTGCTTGGCCAGCCCCAGCAGCGTGCCGCCGCCGACTCCCGTGCCGCTGAAGTGCGCGATCTTGTCGCGCGTCACCGACACGATCGCGGTGCCGGTCCCGAGCGATACCACCAGCGCGCTTTCCTTGCCGGCCAGCGAAGTGCCGCCGATTCCGATCGCGGTGAACTCGTTGACCTTGACCACCGGCCTGCCGAGCAGCGACTTGGTGAGCACGCGCGAACCCGCGCCGGTGGCTGCCACGCACTCGACGTCTTCGAGCTTGAGGTTGAAGTCGGCGACCAGCTTGCCGAGCGCGCCCGCGGCCGCCGCGACCGGGTCGTTAGCCTCGATCGTTACGACGTGCAGGCCGCCATTTTCGAGGATGACGGCGTCGGTGGTCGAACCGCCAATATCGATGCCAACGATCATAACTGGTGCCGGCTCCTGTCCAGCCCGTTATGAAGCTAGATCAGCCGCAGCCACCTGCGCAACGACACGCCGCCACGGCTGAGCGCCGCCTTAGCCGGGCTCGGCCACTGTGCTACGTTTCAAAAATGGCACGGCGCAAGGCCGATTCGTCGCAGAGTCTCTTTCCACCGCGCACTCCGCTGAGCCAGCCGCTGGCGGACAGGATGCGTCCGCGCTCGCTCGACGAGATTGTCGGCCAGGAGCATCTGCTCGGTCCGGGAAAGTTCCTGAGCCAGATGGTCGCCGCCCATGTGCTTCATTCGATGATCCTGTGGGGACCGCCGGGCACCGGCAAGACCACCCTTGCGCTCGTGCTCGCCGAGCAATCGGGCGCGGTGTTCCGCAAGCTGGCCGCGGTAACCTCAGGCGTCGCCGACCTGCGCGAGGCGGTCGAGGCGGCGCGCCACGATCTCGAGGCGGGTAAGCGCACCGTGGTCTTCATTGACGAGATCCATCGATGGAACCGCGCGCAGCAGGACGCGTTCCTGCCGCACGTCGAGAGCGGGCTGATCACGCTGATCGGCGCGACCACGGAGAACCCCTCGTTCGAAGTAATCTCGGCGCTGCTCTCTCGGATGCGGCTGCTTGTGTTGCATCCGCTGTCGGAGCAGGACCTCGCGACGCTGGTGCATCGCGCGCTCGCCGACAAGGAGCGCGGGCTCGGCGAAACCGGGCTCAAGCTGGGTGTCGGCGCGATGGACGAGATAGTTCGCTACGCTGGAGGCGACGCGCGCCGCGCGCTCGGCACCCTCGAGATTGCCGCGGAGTTCGCGCAAAACGCGGGCGCGACGCTGATCACGCCCGATCATATTCGCGAGTCGGCGCAGCAGAAGGCGTTGCTCTACGACCGCGCCGGCGAAGAGCACTACAACGTAATCTCGGCGTTCATCAAGAGCATGCGCGGCAGCGATCCCGACGCCGCGATTTACTGGATGATGCGGATGGTCGAGGCGGGCGAGGATCCGCTGTTCATCGCGCGCCGGATGGTGGTCTTCGCGTCCGAAGACGTCGGCAACGCCGATCCCCGCGCATTGCAAGTGGCGATCGCGGTCAAGGAAGCGGTGGATTTCGTCGGGATGCCCGAAGGCGTGATCCCGCTCGCGCAGGGCGTGACCTACCTGGCCAGTGCGCCCAAGTCCAACGCCTCGTATCGCGCGATGCGCGCGGCCGGCGAAGATGCGAAAACGCTCGGCGCGCTGCCGGTGCCGCTGCATTTGCGCAACGCGCCGACGCCGATGATGAAGGGACTCGGCTACGGCAAGGACTACCGCTATCCGCACGATTTCGAAGGCGCGCTGGTCGCGCAGAACTACCTGCCCGTCGAGCTGGGCGAGAAAATCTATTACGAGCCGTCCGATCGCGGCTACGAAACCAGGATCCGCGAGTTCCTTGCCCGCGCGCGTGAGACGCGAAGCGATGCCTCGCGGCGCAAGCCCGGCCGGAAGGATTGATGGAAAAAAGCGAACCGCGGGAGCCGGCGCGCGTCCGTCCCCGCGGTCCACAAAGTCAGGCCGACTATTTCGCGCCGAGAACCGCGTCCTTCAGCGCTTTGGCCGCGGTGAAGCGCAGCCGCGTGCGCGCCGGAATCTTGATCTCCTGGCCGGTGGCCGGATTGCGCCCCATCCGCGCCTTGGTCTTGCGCTTGCGGAAGATACCGAGGCCGGCCAGCCGCAGCGATCCTTCCTTCTTGAGCTCGCGCACGACCAGCGCGTTGAGTTCTTCGAGCACGGTCTTCCCCTGCTTCTTGGTGAGTCCGAGCTTGTCAGCCATGTAGGCTGCTACTTGCGACTGAGTCATCATCCTCCTCCTTGCGTTCCGGGTTGCGGGCTTTAGGTGAGGGTGAACGAGTAGCGCGCGAATTTCAAGGGCGAACGCGCGAAAATCGCGATTTTTTCTAGGAACCGTGATGGTTTTTGCACAGGCCCGTCGTAACCCCATTGTGCCCCAAGGGTTTTGCGCGCGACGCCCGCACGACCTGCACGATCGCCCGGTCAGTAGCGGACTTCGACCAGGTAAAGGCCGCCGGGCGGCGCGTTGGCGGGAGCCGCGTGGCGATCTCGTCCGGCTAGAATCGTCGCGATTTTCTCGGGCGTGAGCTTGCCCCGTCCGACCTCGACCATCGCCGCCACCATCGCGCGCACCATGTGCCGCATAAAACTCGTTGCTTCGACCCGGTATAGAAGAACGTCGGCCGCGCGCGTCCACTCGCTTGAAATCACCCGGCGCACGGTGGTCGTCACCTCACTGCCCAACGAGCGGAACGCGGCAAAATCGTGCTCGCCGACAAAGATCTGCGCGGCGCAGTTCATCGCAGCTAGATCGAGCCGGTTGCGCACCAGCCAGCTGTAACGATACTCGAAGGCGGACGCGACCTTGCGATTCAGCACGCGATATTCATACACGCGGGAGCGGGCGGAGCGGCGCGGGTCGAAATCGTCGGGCGCGGGCGAGACCTCCAGCACCACGATATCGGCCGGCAGCGTCGCGTTCAGCGCACGCTGCAATTCGGCGGCGTCGAATGGACGCGGAAGCGAAATCGACGCGACCTGCCCGCGCGCATGCACGCCGGCATCGGTGCGGCCCGATCCGAACACGCGCACCGGAGCGGCGAAAATCCGCTCCAGCGCCGCCTCGATCCTTCCCTGCACCGAGTCTTGGCGCGGCTGAAGCTGCCATCCGGAATAGTTGCTGCCGTCGTACTCGAGCGTGAGCTTGAGGACCATGCGCGGCTGGCTCAGGCCAGGGTGGGCGAGCTGAGCGCCAGCGTCTCGGCGATCCAGAGCGCTCCCAGAGCCGCCAGGCGCGTATTGTCGAACACGCACCACAGCGACAGCGAGTCGGCGCGCGGCTCAACGCTGACCACGATGGCTTCCTGGCCGACCGCGTCGATCACGCCGAGCGGTTCGCCTTCTTCGGCGATCAGAATTCCGGGGGCGACGCGTAGCAACTCGACCGCGTCTTCACCGTTGCCTTTGCTGTCGCGCGGGCGCTGGAGGTCGACGGTCAACGCGGAGCCGTGCAGAACGGGGATTGCGGCAACCTGCACGGAGAGCGCCGGCGCCTGGTCGAGCAGCGTCGCGACTTGCGCGGCGATCGCGGTCGCGACCGAGCGCTCATGCTCGCGCATGAAGGCGTTGAAGCCGCGCTGGACTTCATCGTCGTCGAGTTCCAGCCGCGCGCTCAGAAGATCCGTGGTCTGATCGACCGTCGCCGTCAGCACATCCCTGCCGCCCGCACTCGCGCCGAGCATCGCGGTCGCGGCGGCAAATCCATCGCGGGCGCCAAGGGCCTTGAAACAGGTGGCAAGCACGTGGGCGACGGGATGAGGGATCGCGAAGACCTTCGCATTGCGCAACTGCGCGATCGTCTCGCGCGAAGTGAGTCCGGGCGCGACCATCGGCGCGTCGCAGCGCGGGCGATTCGCCGCGCTCAGATCGATCAGAATCGGCCCGGGCATCGCCGCAACGATTTCTGCGGCGCGCGGCGCGGGGATTGCCAGGAAAGCGATATCGAAGTCGCGCAGCGCCGCCGGACTCTCGAGCGCATCGACCAGGCGCTCCTCGCCGGCCGCGTCAACGGTCTGCATCGCGCCCGCTTCGGTGGCGAAGAGTTTCAGTTCGCTGAGCTGGAACCCGCGCGCCGCGATCAGCTCGATAAGCTGGTTGCCGACCGCGCCGGTGGCGCCGACTACCGCCACTCTCGGCTCGCGGGTAATACTCATTCGCCTTCGCTTTCGGAGCTCTCGAGCTTTTCACGCACCAGGCGGCCCATCGCCTTGCATCCCACGGTCTGCGTGCCGGCGCCGCCGTGAAGGTCGCGAGTGCGATAGCCGTCGCGCACGACAGAATCGACCGCCTGCGAAATCAGCTCGGCTTCGGATCGCATCCCGAGGGAATGCTCGAGCAGCAGCGCCGCCGACAGGATTGCGGCGAGCGGATTGGCCTCGTCGCGGCCCGCGATATCCGGCGCGCTGCCGTGAATCGGCTCGTACAGCCCGACGCGGAAGCCCGCGCTGTTGAGCTCCTCGCCGAGCGACGCCGACGGCAGCAGGCCCATCGAGCCGGCAATCACCGAGGCTTCGTCGGTCAGGATGTCGCCGAACATGTTCTCGGTGACGACGACATCGAAATCCTTCGGACGGCGTATCAGATGCATCGCCATCGAATCGACCAGTTGATTCTCGAAGGCGACGTCCTTGAACTGCGCGCTCAGCTCGGTTGCGATCTCGCGCCACAAGCGCGACGTCGCGAGCACGTTGGCCTTGTCGACCGAGGTCAGTTTTTTGCGCCGCTCGCGAGCCAGCTCGAAGCCAAACTTGAGCACCCGCGCGATCTCGGCTTCGGTGTAGAAGCAGGTATCGACCGCCTCGCGGCCGTCCTTCGCGGCGCGCTTTTCGCTCGGCTTGCCGTAGTATATGCCGCCGGTCAGCTCGCGAATGACGACCACGTCGACGCCGTTGATCACCTCGGCCTTGAGCGGCGACGCCGCCATCAATTCCTTGACGGTTTTCACCGGGCGGATGTTGGCGAACAGTCCCAGGGCTTTGCGGAGTCCGAGCAACGCCTGCTCGGGCCGCTTCTCTGCGTTGGGCTTGTCCCACTTCGGTCCGCCGACGGCGCCGAGCAGAATCGCGTCGCTGTCCTGCGCGAGCTTGAGCACTTCATCGGGCATCGGAGTACCGGTGGCGTCGAGTGCGTGACCGCCAATCATGCCCTCCTTGAACTCGAGATCGACGGCGGACCGGCGCGCGATGATCCTGAGAACCTGCAGGGCTTCGCCGACGACCTCCGGGCCGATGCCGTCACCTCTGAGAACTAGAATTTTGTAGGCCATGCGAGACGCTGAACGCCTGGAGGTGAATTATCGGGAGGAGCGTCAGACCGTCTCGACCCGTCAGTGTATAGCCTCGAAAATCAGGAGCGCGGCTCGACGCGACCGCGCTGTAGCAAAGCCCGCCATAGTGGCGGACGCCGCGGCAGGCCGCACGTCGCGCAGAGTGAAGAGCGAATTCAAATTCAAACTCAAGCTCCCCAAGCACTTAGCCCAAGTGGGAAGTTGCGGCAAGCCCCATGCCGCCTCAACGGACGTCGCTGGTGGGCTTGAGCGGCGCATGCTTGCGCCCCTTCAGCCGGTTAAGCGCGTTTACCAGCGCCAGCGCACTGGCCATGACGATATCGCTATGCGCGCCCTGGCCGGCGACGGTCACGCCGTTTTCGCGAATCATGCAGCTCACTTCGCCCAGCGCGTCGGTGCCGCCGGTAATCGCCTTGACCGCGTAACGCTCCAGCGCGGGATTGATTGCGGCGAGCTTGTAGATTGCCTTGTAGCACGCGTCCACCATCCCGTCGCCTTCGCCCTCCGCCGAACACTCTTTTCCATCCACCCGCATCGTGACTTCCGCGTGCGGCGTGCTCTCGCTGGACGAGCCCACTTTCAGGTCGACCAGTTCGAAATGCTCGATCGTCCGGCGCGCGCCCTCGGTGACCAGCGCCAGCAGGTCGTCGTCGTACACGATTTTCTTTTTGTCGCAGAGCGCCTTGAATTCGGCGAACGCCTTGTTCACGTCCACCTCGTCGATATCGACTCCAAGTTCCTTGAGCCGGTTGGTGAACGCGTGACGCCCGGAATGCTTGCCCAGCACCAGCTTGTTCGAGGGGATGCCGATATCCTCGGGCTTCATGATCTCGTAGGTGAGCTTGTACTTCAGCACGCCGTCCTGATGGATTCCGGCCTCGTGCGCGAACGCATTGTCGCCGACGATCGGCTTGTTGGCCGGCACTGACTGGCCGATCACCTGCGACAGCAGGCGCGAGGCCGGATAGATCTGGCGCGTGTTGACCCGCGAAGCCACGCCCATCAGGTCGCGGCGCGTCTTCATCGCCATCACGACTTCTTCCATCGAGCAGTTGCCCGCGCGCTCGCCGATTCCGTTGATGGTGCATTCGATCTGGCGGGCGCCGTTGCGAACCGCCGCCAGCGAATTCGCGACCGCCAGGCCGAGATCGTTATGACAGTGTGCGCTCCAGATGACCTTGTCGGCGCCCGGGACCTTTTCGCGCATGTACGCGAACATCCGGCCGAATTCCTCGGGGATCGCGTGGCCGGTGGTGTCGGGCAGATTGATCACCGTGGCGCCGGCGCGAATCACCTCGCTGCAAACGTCGACCATGTAGTCCCAGTCGGAGCGCGAAGCGTCCTCGCACGAAAACTCGATGTAGTCGAGATGCTTCTTCGCGCGCGTTACGGCCCAGGTGGCCGCATCGAGCACATCCTCGCGATTCATGTTGAGTTTGTACTTGAGATGTATTTCAGAGGTCGCGATGAAGATGTGAATCCCCGGGTGCGCGGCCTTGTCCACTGCGCGCAGCGCCGAATCGACATCCTCTTCGCGGGTGCGCGAAAGGCTGAGCACGACCGGTTCAGTCAGCGCCTGTGCGACCCGGTTCACGGACTCGAAGTCGCCGGGCGAGGACACGGCAAAGCCGGCCTCGATGACGTCGACGTTCAGGCGTTCCAGCTGCCGCGCCAGCGCGATCTTCTCCTCGACGTTCATCGTGCAGCCGGGCGACTGCTCGCCGTCGCGCAGCGTCGTGTCGAAGATCCGGACGTAGTCGCTGTCCTTCGGTGCTGTGTTCGCTTCTGCCATCTTCATTCCTCCCGCATCGTCGCCGCGGGATCAGCGGGCCAATCGTTCGCCGTGAGCAGAAAAGAAAACGCCCCGGGCGGCTTCGATCGGCCCACTGCCCGGGGCGTGTGTCTCAGTTTAATCAGGCTGTTAGACCTGTCCGGACGCGCGCCTGGCGTGAGCCCCGGTAAGGGCCAGGCTCAGCAGCAGCTCCGGTAGCAGGTAGCAATACATCGTGTACAGATTCTAAGCGGCGGGAGAGATGTCAGTCAAGCCGGCGCTAGCGCTGCACCGGTTGATGGTCGCGGAGGCTGCGGGTGCGTCTGGCGGCGTCGACCTGAGGCGCGGCACCGTTGGCGTCGTGGGGCTTGGGATTAGCGACCGGGCGCAGCACCGGCACCCTGGCGCTCAGCCGTTCGCCGCGAATCATCAGCGTCGGACCTGACAGCACGTACGCAGCCGAGAACAGGAAGGCGGTGAGCTGCGGCATCGCGAACAGCATCGCGGCAAACACCATCATCGTGACTACCAGTTCGACCTGCGCGCGTTTTTCCAGCTTGACGGTCTTGAAGCTGGGGTAGGGCACGCGCGAGATCATCAGCCCGCCGAGGGCAAGCGTGATCGGGACCATCAACGTACACAGCATGCGGGGCGAGTCGAGCTCGAAGTAGCTGTAGGCGAGCGCGAGCCCGGAAATCATCACGGCCGCGCCGGGCACGGGCAGGCCGACGAAGCGGCTCTTGTCCGCCGTCGCAGTCTGCACGTTGAAGCGCGCCAGGCGCAGCGCCGAGCACAGCACGAACAATCCGCTGACTCCGACGCCGAGCGAACCGATCGGTCTCAGCGCCCACGCATAGGCCAGCATCGCCGGCGCCACGCCGAACGCGACCACGTCGGAGAGGCTGTCATACTCGACGCCGAACTGGCTCGAGGTGCGCGAGGCGCGCGCGATGCGCCCGTCGAGTCCGTCGCACACGAACGCGATCACGATCATCACGGCGGCGACCTCGAAGTGTCCGCTCACCGCGGAGACCATCGAGTAGAAGCCGGACAGCAAGCCAATCGAGGTGATCGTCGCAGGCAGTAAAAAAACGCCGCGGCGCAGCGGGCCTTCCGGCTTGAGGCCCGGCTCGCGGCCCTGACCCGAATAGAGCGCCATCCGGGCGCGCTCTTCGCGCCAGCGGCGGGAATTGCGGCTCATTGCTCGATTGCTCCGATGACGGATTCTCCGGCGCGCACGCGTTGTCCGAGCGACACCGTGACCCGGTACTCGGACGGAAAAAAGTGATCGACGCGGCTTCCGAACATGATCAGGCCGATCCTTTGACCTGGTTGTATTCTATCACGCGCGCGCAGTCGGCAAACTATTCGCCGGGCGAGGTATCCCGCCACTTGCAGCATCCCGAACATGCGTCCCGACGCGTCGGTCATCGCGATCAGATTGCGCTCATTGTGCTCGCTGGCGTCGTCGCGAAACGCGGCGCGGAACTCGCCCGCGGTATGCTCGACCATCGTCACCTCGCCGCCGACCGGCGCGCGGTTCACATGGACGTTGAGCGGAGACATGAACACCGACACGCGATGGTAGAGCCGGCCGGTCGAGCCTGGAAAGGATACGTCGGAGATGTCGGTGACCTTGCCGTCGGCGCCTGATATCACGACGTCTTCGGTGCGAGTGGGATAACGATCGGGATCACGAAAGAAAAGCGCAACCGGGATCGCAATTATTACCAGGATAGCACCCAACGACTTGAGCCCGAGCGCAATCAGGATGACTCCGAGCACCGCCAATCCGAGCGACAACCGCACGCCTTCGGTCGCGATTCCGATCGCGCCTGCGATGCGCGCGAGGACGGCGCCCGGCGCCGGGCGCCCGCTGTCGGTCTCGCCCACGGCGCTCAGTTCTTCGACTTATCGACCAGCCGATCGCTCGCCAGCCACGGCATGAACGCGCGCAACTTGCGCCCGACTTCTTCGACCGGATGCGCTCCGGCTTCCTTGCGCAGCTCGCGGAACCGCGGCAGCCCGGCCTTGTAGTCGCCAATCCATTCGTTGGCGAACTTGCCCGACTGGATGTCGGCCAGGATCTGCTTCATGGCTTCGCGCGACTGCGTGCCGACCACTTTGTTGCCGCGCGTCATGTCGCCGTACTCGGCGGTGTTGCTGATCGAGTAGCGCATGTTCGAGATTCCGCCCTCGTAGATCAGGTCCACGATCAGCTTCACCTCGTGCAGGCACTCGAAGTACGCCATCTCGGGCGCGTAGCCGGCCTCGACCAGCGTCTCGTAGCCGGCGCGGATAAGTTCGGTAAGTCCGCCGCACAGGACGGATTGCTCGCCGAACAGGTCGGTTTCGGTTTCTTCCTTGAACGTGGTTTCGATAATCGCCGCGCGCCCGCCCCCGATTGCGCTGCCGTACGCGAGCCCGACCTTGGCGGTGTCGCCCGACGGATCCTGTTGCACCGCGAGCAGGCACGGCACGCCGCGGCCCTTGGTGTACTCGGAACGCACGAGATGACCGGGTCCCTTGGGCGCGATCATGAAGACATTGACTTCGGCCGGAGGCTTGATGAATTTGAAATGGATATTGAAGCCGTGACCGAAGGCCAGGTACTTGCCCTTGGTAAGATGCGGCGCGATCTCGGCCTCGTAAATATCCGAGCCCATCTCGTCGGGCACCAGCATCATGATCACGTCGGCGCGCTTGGCGGCGTCGGCAGTGTCGAACACCGGGAGGCCCTGGTTGGCGGCCTTTTCGCGTGACGGCGATTTTGCGCTCAGCCCGACGCAGACGTCCATTCCGCTGTCGCGCAGGTTGAGCGCGTGCGCATGGCCCTGGCTGCCAAAACCGATGACCGCGATCTTCTTTCCCTTGAGCGCGGACAGGTCCGCGTCGCGGTCGTAGTAAACCTTCATTTGAATGTTCTCCCGAATTTTCTCGCTGTCAGATTATTCAGCTTCGCGCGCCCGGCGGTTCTGATGATTGTCGTGATTGAGCTGGACTGCGCGCGCCATCGCGACTTTGCCCGATCGTACCACTTCCTTGATTCCGAGCGGACGCACGATCGCGATGAACGCCTTGATCTTTTCGGAGTCGCCGGTCAGCTCGACGGTGATTGCGCGCGGGCCGATATCGATCACGTGGGCGCGAAATGCGGCTACGATCGAGTCAAGCTCGGAGCGCGTGCGCTCGTCCACCGCGACCTTGACGATCACCATCTCGCGATCGATCGTCTCGACGTCCTTGAAGTCGGTGATCTTGATGACCGAGACGAGCTTGTTGAGCTGCTTGTTGATCTGCTCGACGATCTGGTCGTCGCCGGTAGTCACCAGCACGATCCGCGAGACCGTCGGATCGAGCGGATCCTCGTTGACGGTCAGGGACTCGATGTTAAAGCCGCGGCCCGAAAACAGGCCGGCCACGCGCGCGAGCACGCCGAATTCGTTTTCAACCAGAACCGATATCGTATGACTTGTCATGCGGTGGAATGCGCGCGCTCATGGCCCGGACCCGGTGGCGTCAGCGAGCCTCTTGCTGATAGCGGCCGAGAATCGCCATCATGCGGTCTTTCGAGGCCAGCTTAAGTTTCTGGATACGTTTTTCTTCGAGTTCCTCTTCGTTGGTCAGGTAGAGTTTGTTTCTAAAGACTTCGAGTTTCTGTTTGAGCTCTTGATGCTCAGTATAGAGAGCCCTCAGTTCCTCGTCATGGGTCAGATGCTGCCGAATGAGTTCTTCCTCTCGATGCTCCATACGCCCTCCGTGCCTATGCCTGCCGGATTTTTCGAAGTGGGCTTGAACGTAGCCTCCGGCGTCCTGATGTATAGCGGCTCCAGCGAAGCCGCTCGATCCGTTTCACCACGGGTAAACCGCGCCCCGCCTAACGCCGCGACGCAGACTCCGCGCAAATCGAGCATCCCTGTTTCGAAAACCGCCACCCTATGGCCCCGCGATTCAACCAGGGCCGCCGCATCCTTCGCTCTTTGGTCGCCGACGAACATGACGTCCTCGGCGATGCGCGATGCCAGGTGTTCGAGCGCGACTACCAGCTCCTCTGACAATTTCTCTAGCCCATCGGCCACGACCCGGTAAAGGGCCGCGTAAACTTCGCCTTTGCGAGCATCCACGACTACGCAGACCAGCCGTCCCGGATCAGTATTGTTGCGCTCGAGGGCAGCTAATGCCACCGCGTCGAAACTGGGCACGCCGACCAGCGCACATCCCGACGCCATCGCAATTCCCTTCGCATAGCTCAAAGCGATGCGCAGTCCCGTGAACGAGCCAGGTCCGGTGCCGACCGCGATCGCGCCGAGGCCGCCAATCGCCAACCCCGCCGCGCCAAGGAGCTCGTCGATGGCGCCGGGCAAAGCGGCGCCGTGCGAGGTGACCGGCCGCGCAAGAGACGCTGCGACCCGGCCGCCGGCAATCAACGCGAGGCTTGCAATTGATGTGGAGGTATCGAGTCCCAGGACCGGGCGCGTGGCGGCCGCCTGTTCGAGCAGCCGACTAACCCTGCACAATACGCGAGATGTCATTGAAGATTACGAACGCCATCAGCGCCACGAGCAAAAACAGTCCGACCTGGAGCATCGCTTCCCGGTAACGAAGTTCGAGCGGCTTACCGCGCGCGCCCTCGAAGACGAAGAACAGCAGGTGACCGCCGTCGAGCAGCGGCACCGGCAGCAGATTGATGATGCCGAGCTCAAGGCTCAGCATCACGGTAAACATCGCGAGGTTGGCCAACCCCCGATGCGCCTCCTGCCCGGCCATCTGCGCGATCATGATTGGTCCGCCGAGCGCGTCGCGCACGGGCGTACTGCCGCTGAAAATGCTGGCGATTCCGACCACCATCTGGACGGTCATCTCGACCGTGGTTTCGCCGGCCTCTTTCACCGCGCTGAGCGGACCGTAGCGCTTGGTGATTTCGTCGCCGCGCGGCTGCACTCCGATTACCCAGGTGGTGGCGTTGGTGCCGTAGATAGTCTTCTGATCGAGCCTGGTCGGCTTGATTACGATTGTGCTGCGCGCTTCGTGCGGCCGATCTATTTCAAGTTTGATCGGAGAGCCGTCGCCCGCCTTCACGGTCTTCGAGAAATCGGCCCAGGTTTCCATCGGCTGGCCGTCAACCGTGAGAATCCGGTCGCCGACGAGTAGTCCGGCTTTGGCCGCGGGAAGATCTTTCGTGGTTTTGCCCACGACCGGCAACAATTGCGGCACCCCGGTCATGAAAACGACCGTGAGCAGAATCGGCGCGAAGAGAATATTCGCCAGCGGTCCGGCCAGCACTATCAGAACGCGCTTGCCGAGCGACTGAGTCGGGAACGCGCGCTTGCGGTACTCCTCGTCCAGCGAGGCGGGCGCATGCTCTGCCAGCGATTTGATTGCGTCGTCAATTTTGGGCTGGCGGCGGATTTCATTGATCAGAAGCGCCTCGTCGGGTTTCAGTTCGCGCCCGATGACGCTGCGCACGACGCCGGCGTCAGACCCGCCCAGGCGCTCCGCAATCACGCGCAAATTGTCGTCGAATCCCGCCCCACCTTGAATCGCACCGCGCTCACTCGCCGCGCCAATCAAGTCAAGCCCGATTTCGTGAAGATAGGTGGTGAGTTCTTCGGGCTTCGGCTCCTCTCCAACTTCATCGCCCAACATCCGGACATAGCCGCCGAATGGAGTTGCGCCGACGGCGTACTCGGTTTCGCCGCGCCGGAATCCAAATAGTTTTGGCGGGTAGCCGACCGAGAAGCGCAGCACGCGGACGCCGACTCTCTTCGCCATCGCAAAGTGTCCCGCCTCGTGCACGACCACCAGGACGGCGAAGACCAGTGCAGCGTAAAGAATTGCCCCTATCATCTAGTTTCTATCCTGGAGGTCCTGTGCGATGCGGAAAGTTCCAAGCGTGAAAATGCGGCTCCCAAAGCCGCATCATCGGGACCAATAGTAGGCGAAAACCACGGCGAAGACCAGTGAACAAGTTCGATCGAGCAGGCCGCCATGGCCCGGGAAAATCCAGCCCGAGTCCTTGACTCCGGCGGCGCGCTTCAATGCCGATCCGGCGAGATCGCCAAGCTGCGCCAGGATGGAGATAACAGCCGAAAACAGCAGCGCCGCGCCCACATGCCAGGTGCCGCCGCGCATCTGAAACAGCACCGGGCCGGCCACTACCGTCGCGATCAAGCCGCCGACCGCGCCCTCGACCGTCTTGTTCGGGCTGACGCTCGGCGCGAGCTTCGTCCGGCCCATATACCGCCCGACGAAGTATGCGCCGGTGTCGCTCACGACCGCCAACAGGATGACCAGCAGCAGCATCGGGATGCCGCCCGGACTGTTGCGCAGCAGCGCGAAGAACGGGAATAGAAATCCGACGTACGCCGCGCCGATGAAGACGAGCCGCGGTCCTCTGAATCTTTCGCCGCCGCCGGCGATTTCGATTCGCACCGCCAGCCCGAGCATCATGACGATCACCAGCAGCGGCACCAGCCATCGCACAAATCCCAGGTCGGCTTCGTAAAGAAGCGCGAACAGCGGCACGCCGCCGACGACGGCGAACAGCGGTATCGCTACCCAGTGCAGGGCGCCGGTCATCGCGGCGACTTCGTAGAGCCCCCAGAGGCCGGCGATCGCGATAAAGATCGTGAAGAACCAGGGCGGCGCGAAAAGCACCAGCGCCCCAACCGCGGGCAGCAGCACCGCCGCCGTCAGGAGTCTAGTTCTGAGCACGCAGGCGGGTGTCGGAACCGTTCGAGACTGCGCCGAAGCGGCGCTCGCGAAGCTGGTAGGCGGCGAGCGCGCCCAGGAACTCGCGCTCGCGGAAATCGGGCCACAGGGTGTCGGTGAAATAAAGTTCGGTGTAGGCGAGCTGAAAGAGAAAGAAATTGGAGACGCGCAGCTCTCCGGAGGTTCGAATCAGCAGGTCGGGATCGGGAAGCCCGGTGGTGGTCAATTCGCGCGCCACCAGTTGCTCGTCGATTTGATCGGGTGAAAGAGCGCCCTCTGCGACCGCGCGCGCGATCGACCGCGCCGCATTGACGATGTCCTGACGCCCGCCGTACGACAACGCCAGCGCCACCGTCATGGTGCGATTTTCCCGCGTCGCGGCGACCGTCTCGGCCAGGGCGTCGCGCACGCGCGGCGGCAGCCGCTCGGTGTCGCCCAGCGCCACCACGCGGATGTCGCGTTTCATCAGGCGCTTGGTCTCGGTGATCAGGTAGCGATGGAACAGTTGCATCAGGAAGCTGACTTCGGTGGTGGGCCGACCCCAGTTCTCGCTCGAAAATGCGTACAGCGTGAGGTACGGGATGCCGAGTTCGCGCGCCGCGTCCACCACCGCGCGCACCGAATCCTTGCCGCGCCGATGGCCCTCGTGGCGCGAGAGCCCGCGCCGATTGGCCCAGCGGCCGTTGCCGTCCATCACGATCGCCACGTGACGCGGCATCCGCGCTGGATCCAAAGACAGGTTGGGGAAATCGTTCAGTGGTAGTGAGATGGCCACGTGGGGTTCAGTTTTTCTCCGAAGGTCGCGCGCCGGCTGGAGATGGTCAGCGGCGAGCTCAGACCTCCATGATTTCCGCTTCCTTCGCGGTCAGCACTTTGTCGATTTTTTCGATGAACTCGGTGGTGAATTGCTGCACCTTGGCCTCGCCCGAGCGCATCTCGTCCTCGGTGGCCTGCTTTTCCTTGTGCAGTTCCTTGAGCATGTCGTTGGCGTCGCGGCGATGGTTGCGGATGCCGACGCGGAATTCCTCGCCGATTTTGCGGACGTGCTTGACCAGGTCCTTGCGGCGCTCCTCGGTCAGCTCGGGAATCGGAATGCGGATCAGTTTGCCGTCGTTCATCGGCGTCAGGCCCAGATCGGAAGTCTGGATGGCTTTTTCGATGTCGTGCATCGCGCCCTTGTCGTACGGGGTAATCACAATCAGGCGCGGCTCCGGCGCCGACAAGCCGGCCAACTGGCGCAGGGGAGTCTTCGAGCCGTAGTAATTTACCTGCAGATTTTCGACCAGCGCGGTTGACGCGCGGCCGGTGCGCACGCGGGCCAGTTCGTGGCGAAAGGCCTCGACCGTCTTGTCCATTTCCTTGCGCGCTTCTTCGATTGTGTCCGTAAGCATGCTCACGGTGCGCTCTCCACCCGGGTCCCGATTTGCTCGCCCATCACGGCCCTTCTTATATTACCCGCTTTGCGCAAATTGAACACGATGATCGGCAGACGATTATCCATGCACATCGAGATGGCCGTGGAGTCCATCACTTTGAGGTTTTTCTGCAGCACCTCGATATAGGTGAGCCGATCGAAGCGCTTGGCGCCCGGCTCGCGCATCGGATCGCGATCGTAAACGCCATCCACCGTGTGGCTCGCCTTCAGGATTACCTCGGCGCCGATTTCCATCGCGCGCAGGCTCGCGGCCGTGTCGGTGGTGAAGTAAGGATTGCCGGTGCCGGCCGCGAAGATGACGACGCGGCCCTTTTCGAGATGGCGCACGGCGCGGCGGCGGATGTACGGCTCGCACAGCGCCTGCATCTCGATGGCGGACAGCACTCGCGTGACCACGCCGACGTGCTCGAGCGCGTTTTGCAGCGCGAGCGCGTTGATCACCGTCGCCAGCATCCCCATCTGGTCGGCGGTCGAACGATCCATCCCGCGCGCCTCGTAGTCGCTGCCGCGGATATAGTTGCCGGCGCCGATTACCATCGCTAGCTGCACGCCGAGCGCCGCGACTTCCTTGATTTCGAGCGCAATCTCGGCCAGCGCGTCGAGGTCGAGTCCCGACCCTTGCGCGGGCGCGAGCGCCTCGCCGGACAGTTTCAGCAGAATACGGCTGAAGCGCGGCTTGCCGTCCGTCGCACTTTGAACTTCAGCCATTTCTCGAAGCTCCCGTCGATGCCCCCGTTGAAGCCCCGTCCCGTTTGTCGGTTGCGCCCCGCGCGCCTCAGGCGGCCGCGGTGGCAGCCTTGTCGTCGAGCGCCTCACCCAACTGGTAGCGCACGAAGCGGCGCACGTCGATCTTCTCACGCATCTGGATGGCGGCCTCGCCCAGCAGATCGTTGACCGTCTTGTTGGGATCGCGGACGTAAGCCTGCTCGAGCAGGCAGGCTTCCTTGTAGAATTTTTCGAGCTTGCCCTCGACGATCTTTGCGACGACCGCGGGCGGCTTGCCCTCCGCCTGCGACGCGTAGATCTGGCGCTCCTGCTCGATAACCGCCGACGGCAGCTCCTCACGCCGCACGCAGCGCGTCGAAGGCGACGCCGCCACCTGCATCGCGAGTTCCTTGACCAGCGCCTGGAACGCTTCCGACTTGGCGCAGAAATCGGTTTCGCAATTGACTTCGATCAGCACGCCGAGCTTGCCGCCCGCATGGATGTACGAGCCGATCGAGCCCTCGGATGCGACCCGTCCGGCGCGGCCCGCCGCCGCGGCGATTCCCTTCTCGCGCAGCCACACGACGGCCTTGTCGAGATCGCCGGCCACTTCCGTCAGCGCTCGCTTGCAATCCATTATGCCGGCGCCGGTTTTCTCGCGCAGTTCCTTGACCTGCTTTGCGTTTAGTTCCATCACAATTCCTGGGTTGAGCTAGTATTCTTGGCCGGTCGCTGTACTGCAAGCGACAGCCACGACGGACCGGCTCTGTTTTCGGGGTCTGAAGACCGAATTTCGACTATACCGCGCTCGGCGAATCGGGCGCCGACACTCCCGTGTCCGCCGTCGCGCCGGCGTCCGCGCGGATATCCTGCTGCCCCTTGGCGCGTTCCTCGGCGATCTGCTTGCCCTCGATGATCGCGTCGGCGACGGCCGCCGTGAACAGCTTGATCGCGCGGATGGCGTCGTCGTTGCCGGGGATTCGATATGCGATCAGGTCGGGGTCGCAGTTGGTATCGACCACGGCGGCGACCGGGATACCGAGGCGGTTGGCCTCCGCGACTGCGATGTCTTCCTTCTTGGTATCGATCACCCACAGCGCGTCGGGGAGCTTGCGCATGTTCTTGATCCCGGCCAGCGTGGCCATCAGCTTTTCATGCTCGCGCCCGTTGTCGCTCATCTCTTTCTTGGTGAGCGCGCGAATCATTTCCGGGTCAGCCATCACTTCTTCGAGCTTCTTGAGCCGGTCGATCGACGCGCGAATAGTCTGGAAGTTGGTCAGCATCCCGCCGAGCCAGCGGTTGTTGACGTAGAACATGCCGCAGCGCTCGGCCTCTTCCTTGACGATGTCCTGGGCCTGCTTCTTGGTGCCGACGAACAGCATCGTGCCGCCGGCGGCGGCGAGATCGCGCGCGAAGTCGAAGGTGGCGCGAAACATCTTCACGGTCTGCTGCAGATCGATAATGTAAATACCGTTGCGGGCGCCGAAGATGTATTGCTTCATCTTCGGGTTCCAGCGGCTGGTCTGATGGCCGAAGTGAACGCCGGCCTCCAGAAGCTGCTTCATGCTGATTTCAGTCATAGAATTTTGTCCCTGCCTCTTGGCCCCACGCGGAGCAATCTCGAACTAATATCAGGCCGGCACGTTGTAAGAAAGCCGCTGCCCTTACGCGTTCATCGACTCGAGGAATTCCTCATTGGTCTTGGTCTTGTCCATCTTGTCGATCAGGAATTCCATCGCTTCGACCGCGTTGAGCTGGGTCAGCAGCTTGCGCAGTATCCAGACGCGATTGAGCGTGGCGCGCGGCAGCAGCAGCTCTTCCTTGCGCGTTGAGGAGCGCTGGATGTCGATGGTCGGGAAAATGCGCTTTTCCAGCAGGCGCCGATCGAGCGCTATCTGCTGATTGCCCGTGCCCTTGAACTCTTCGAAGATGACTTCGTCCATGCGGCTGCCGGTATCGACCAGCGCCGTCGCGATAATTGTCAAGCTGCCGCCGTCCTCGGTGTTGCGCGCGGCGCCGAAAAACTTCTTGGGCTTGTGCAGCGCGTTGGAATCGACGCCGCCCGACAGGATCTTGCCCGACGGCGGCACTACGGTGTTGTAGGCGCGCGCCAGCCGCGTGATCGAGTCGAGCAGGATGACGACGTCGCGCCCGTGCTCGACCAGCCGCCGCGCCTTTTCGATTACCATCTCGGCCACCTGCACGTGACGGGTGGCCGGCTCGTCGAAGGTCGAGCTGACGACCTCGCCCTGCACCGAGCGCAGCATGTCGGTGACTTCCTCGGGCCGCTCATCGACCAGCAGCACGATCAGCACGATCTCGGGATGGTTGTGCGCGATCGCCTTGGCGATCGCCTGCAGCATCATGGTCTTGCCGGTGAACGGCGCCGCGACGATGAGTCCGCGCTGGCCCTTGCCAATAGGCGCGACCAAATCGATGATGCGGGTGGTCAAATCTTCGTGATTGTATTCGAGCTTGATGCGCTCCTCGGGATAGAGCGGCGTCAGGTTGTCGAACAGTATCTTGTCGCGCGCCTTTTCAGGATCTTCGTAGTTGATCGATTCGACCTTGAGCAGCGCGAAGTAGCGCTCGCCTTCCTTGGGCGGGCGAATCAGGCCGGAGACGACGTCGCCGGTGCGCAGATTGAACTTGCGAATCTGGCTCGGCGAAATATAAATGTCGTCGGGACCCGGCAGGTAGTTGTAGTCCGGCGCGCGCAGGAAGCCGAAGCCGTCGGGCAGGATTTCCAGCACGCCCTCGCCGAGGATCGAGCCGTTCTTGGCGGCCTGCGCCTGCAGCACCGCAAAGATCATCTCCTGCTTGCGCATATTGGTGGCGCCGTCGACGTTGAAGTCGCGCGCCATCTGCGCCAGCTCGGTTATCTTCGCGCGCTTGAGCGACTTGAGGTTGAGCACCCCCTCATCGCTGATCACCGGCGCCGGCGGCGGAAGATTCGGATTGCTGTCCAGGTTTACCTGGCGCGGTGTTCCGTTTGAGGAACGCGGGTCGTCGAAGCGGCCCTCGTCGCTCTTCGCTGCCCCTCTGCCCTTGCTCATATGCCTTCCCCGCAACCTGGACTCCATCATCTTATTGCTGCAATTCGCCGCCGCTTAGGCGCGCGCGTCGCAGGTTATGAACGTTTGTTCGAATGGGCTCCCACAGCGGGAGATGCCACTTCGGATTCTTGAGTGCTCAAGCGGTCGGGATTCGGAACAACTAACGCCTTGAGTTCGAGTTCGGAATTACGGACCGCAGGGAAAACGGGAATCTGCTTGCCACCCAACCCGTTTCAGCGTCCTCAGTGCGGAAGCTCAACCAAAACGCTACCCAAGCAATGCCGCCGTGTCAACGGGGTTCAGCGCAGTTCGATCCATTGCCGCAGCACACGCGCGTCCGCCGCGAACAAGTTCTGCGCGAGGAATTCGACGAAATCGATCGGCAGCGGCGCGATGAATTCAAGCGGCTCGCCCGACCTCGGATGCGCGATCGAAAGCGCCAGCGCATGCAGCGCCTGCCTGGAAAAAAATCCACCGCCGCCCGGCTTGCCTCCATATAGAGGATCGCCAAGACACGGATGACCGATCGACGCCAGATGCACGCGAATCTGATGCATCCTGCCCGTGTCGGGTTTCACGCGCACCAGCGACGCTCCCGCTTCACCCGCATTCGCGTGATCGAACCGCGCCAGCACCGTCAGATGGCTGACCGCGTCGCGCGGTGCATGCGATCGCACCGACATCCGCTTGCGCTCTACGGGATGCCGACCGACGGGGCGCTCGATCGTCAGCCGGTCGCGCGCGACTCTGCCCTTGACGATCGCGAGGTACGTTTTCCTGACGATCCGCTCCTTGAACTGCCGCGAGAGCGCGGTGCGCGCAAACGGCGTCCTCGCCACCGCCATCACGCCCGAGGTGTCCTTGTCGAGGCGATGCACGATACCCGGACGGAGCACGCCGTCGGGCTCGGCCATCGCTGCAAGCTCGGGAAATCGCGCCAGCAGCGCGTCCACCAGCGTGCCGTTTGGATGCCCGGGGGCGGGATGCACCGTCATGCCGGCGGGCTTGTTCACGACGATTATTTCGTCGTCGGCGAAAATTACCGAAATCTCCGGCGCGTCACCTTCCTTGTAGCTTGAAGGATCGAACAGCGCACCGGCGGGCGCCGCGGCGACGTCCACAGTGTCTCCTGCGCGCACCCCGCTCGACGCGCGCGCGGGAGCGCCATTGACGGTCACCAGTCCCGCCTTGATCATCCGCGCCACTTGCGAGCGCGAGTACTCCGGCGTCAGGCGCATCGAAACGAACACGTCCAGCCGCATGCGATCGTGTTCCACGCCCGCGGCGATTGTCGTTGGTAGAATCACGAGCGTGATTTACCGCATCGACGCACAATCACTGCGTCGAGGGCGGCAGTACTTTCGGCCCGCTCGACGGTGTTGGCGGAGTGCCGGCGTCAGGAGCGGGTGTACAATCCACAGTGGTGGTCGAGGCGACCAGGATGCCGTAGGTAGTCTTCTGACAGCCCGCCACCGTGTCCCTCGAATAAAGCCAGCATCCGGCCAGCGCCGTCGAGAGCAGCGCGACGATTGTCATCCGGAGGATCGCGTTCACGCGGCTACTCAAAGCGACGCGGCAGCGGATGCGCCTGCTCGTACTCACGGATTCGATCTTCGTGCACGAGGGTCAACGCGATGTCGTCGAGTCCCTCGAGCAGGCACTTCTTCTGGTGCGGCTCAATCTCGAAATGCGCCGACCATCCGAAATCGTCGGACACCGTCTGCCGCTCGAGATCGATCGTGAGCCGGTACGCCTCGTAGTCGCCGGTCGTGCGAAAAATATGCTCGACCTCGGCGGCCGGCAGTGTGATTGGAAGGAAGCCGTTCTTCAGGCAGTTATTGTGAAAGATATCCGCGAACTCCGGCGCGATCACCGCGCGGAAGCCGGCGTCATCGAGCGCCCACACCGCATGCTCGCGCGAACTGCCGCAGCCAAAGTTATTGCGCGCGACCAGTATCGACGCGCCCTGGAAGCGCGGCTTGTTCAGCGCGAAATCCTTGTTCTCAGTGCCGTCCGGATTGCGCCGCCAGTCGATGAACAGCCCCGCTTTTAGGCCGGTCCGCACCACGGCCTTCAGGAACTGCTTGGGAATGATCTGATCGGTATCGACGTTGGCGCGATCGAGCGGCGCCACCATCCCGGTAAAATTTTTGAATGCCTGCATCTGCGTCTCCTAAGCTCGCGCCCTCTGTTCGCCCAACCTTTACAAAATTCTAACAGGGACGAAGTCCCGCATTCTGTCTTTACCATTGGGTGCAGGGGTCACCCCTGCCCAGGGAAGCGTGAAACCCACGGCGGGTTTCACATTCAATAGAGTGAGTCTCGTCACCCCTGCCACTCGCGCACGTCGACGAAGTGCCCCGCTATCGCCGCCGCCGCCGCCATCGCGGGACTCACAAGATGCGTGCGTCCGCCCTTGCCCTGCCGCCCCTCAAAGTTGCGATTCGAGGTGCTGGCGCATCGCTCGCCTGGCAGCAGCACGTCGGGGTTCATCGCCAGGCACATGCTGCATCCCGATTCGCGCCACTCGAAACCAGCTTCCGTGAAAATTCTGTCCAGGCCGAGACTCTCCGCCTCCGCCTTGACCTCCTGCGATCCCGGCACGACCATCGCGTGCACGGTCGGCGCAACCTTGCGGCCCTTGACGATGCCGGCGGCGGTCTTTAGATCGCTCAGCCGCGAGTTGGTGCACGATCCGATGAACACGCGATCGATCTTGATGTCCTCGATTTTCGTGCCCGGCCGCAGCGCCATGTAGGTCAGCGCCCGCTCGACGGTCTCGCGCTGCTGCTGGTCGCCAATCTCCGCGGGATTCGGCACGGCGCCCCGCACGTCGGTGACCATGCCGGGATTCGTGCCCCACGTCACCTGCGGCGCGAACGTCGCCGCGTCGAACGTCACGCTGCGATCGAACTTCGCGCCGTCGTCGCTGCGGCATTCGAGCCATCGCGCCGCCAACTCGTCGAACTCCTTGCCGCTCGGGAGGTACCGGCGCCCGCGCAGATACTCGACCGTCGTCCTGTCCGCCGCGACCATCCCGGCACGCGCGCCGCCTTCGATCGACATGTTGCAAACCGTCATCCGCTCTTCCATCGACAGCGCCTCGATCGCCGCGCCGCGGTACTCGATCACGTGTCCGGTTGCGCCGTTGGTCTTGATTCTGCCGATGATGCCGAGGATCAAATCCTTCGCGCCCACTCCCGTGCCAAGCTTCCCATCGACGCGAATCTCGAACGTCTGCGGGCGCGCTTCCCACAGGCATTGCGTCGCCAGCACGTGCTCGACTTCGCTCGTGCCGATGCCGAACGCGAGCGCCCCGAACGCGCCGTGCGTCGCGGTGTGGCTGTCGCCGCAAACGATCGTCATGCCCGGCTGGGTGAGGCCAAGTTCCGGCCCGATGACGTGCACGATCCCCTGCTCGCGCGAGCCGATATCGAACAGCCTGAGGCCGAACTCCGCGCAGTTGTTGCGCAGCGTCTCGATCTGCAGTTTCGAATCGGGGTCGGTGATCGGCTTGCTGCGATCGGTCGTCGGCACGTTGTGATCCTGCGTGGCGTAGGTCCGATGCGGCGCGCGGACCTTGCGCCCCGAGCGGCGCAGACCCTCGAACGCCTGCGGCGACGTGACCTCGTGAACCAGGTGCAAGTCGATGTAGAGCAGGGAGGGCTCGTGCTGCTTTTCGCGGACGACGTGATCTTCCCAGATTTTTTCGAACAGGGTTTTTGCGGCCATCGCGTTTTCAACTCCCGCCGCGCCAACGGCATAACGATTTTATTGCGAAACTTAAATTCATCAAACAGCCGCGGCCCGCCGCGCGCTCTTCGCACGCGAATAACGTTCGATCCGATCCGACAGCTTGACCGCGAACGCGCTGAATGCGGCCAGCTCGTCGCGCGAAAATCCCGTCCAGATGGCCTCGATCGCCGCGTGGCGCGACGCGCGCAGCTCGTCGAGCGTCCGGTGTCCTTTCGCGGTCAGCTTGTAACTCCGATTCCTGCGGTCAGCCCGCCCAATCGCGGCCGAGACCAGCCCGCCATCGAGCAGCTGCCGCAATATTTTCGAGACCGCCGCCGCCGAGCTTTCGCGGCTGCGCGCGAACATCGACGGGATAAAACGCTCGGTCGAGATTTCCTCGAGCACGCGCCACTGCTCGATCGTGATGCCGGCGTCGCGCGCCAGCGCCTCGCGCCGGCGCTCAAAGATTTCCGCCAACGCCGTCATCGCCTCGATCGCGCGGAAGATCGGATGGCGCCGCCCAACTGCTTGCATCAGGCAAGATATTAACTATAGTTAATCAATCCTTGCAAGCAGGGAGGATCAAGGCCCATGTCCAAATTCTTCGACCGCCTCACTCCCGAATTGATTGAATTCGTCGGCGGGCAACCGATATTCTTCGTCGCCACTGCTGCGCCCGAAGGCCGCATCAACCTGTCGCCCAAGGGCATGGATACATTCCGCGTGCTTGATGAAACGCGGGTTGCCTACCTGGACCTGACCGGCAGCGGCAACGAAACCGCCGCCCATCTGCTTCGTGACGGCCGCATCACGATAATGTTCTGCTCTTTCGGCGGTAACGCCGAAATCGCACGCATCTATGGGCGCGGCGCCGCGATTCGTCCAGGCCACGCGCGCTGGCCGGAGCTCAGCGCAAAGTTCCCGAAGTTTCCTGGAGTGCGTCAGGTGATGGAGATTCGCGTCGAGTCCGCAATGACCTCATGCGGCTACGCGGTGCCCCGCATGAGCGAAATGACGGCGCGCGACACGCTCGAAAAATACTGGACGAAAAAAGGCGAAGCTGAAAAAGAGCAGTACTGGCAGACTCACAACCTGCGGAGCATCGACGGCCTGCCGACTGGGATGACCGAGACCACGCCGCGAATCCGCCGCTGAGGCCCGCGTCACTTGATCCGCCGCGTCGGCGCGGCGCGCTCGGCGCGCGCCAGCCCGCGCGTCACCGTCTCGTCGCCAAACTTCTTCGCCACCGAATCCAGCGCCCGATTCAGCCGGTCGCGCTTGCGATCCTCCGCGGGCGCCGAACCGAACAGCCTGAGCTGCGTGGTATCCGCGCGCTCCAGCTGATGCACCTGCACTCCCGCCAGGCGAATCTTGTCCCGCCCGCCGACCTTCGACAGCAAAGCCGTCGCGACGCGCGAGATTTCCGGCCCGTCATTGGTCGTGCCGTCCAGCGAGAAGCTGCGCGTGATCAGCGGATAGCGCCCGCCGCCGAGCGGACGCGCCAGTTTCAGCTTGAGCGTCACCGTGCGCGCGCGCACCCCGTCGGCCCGCAGCCGCCGCGCCAGCGCGTCGCCGTGCGCGATCAGCACGCGGCGCAGTTCGTCCGAGTCGAGCGCCAGGTCGTGCGCGAAAGTATTTTCCTCGCCGTACGACTTGCGCTGCCAGTCCGCCACCACCGGCCGTGCGTCGTTGCCGGAGGCGAGTTCATGCAGATGCGGCCCCATCGAGCCGAACAGGCTCTTCAACTCCGCCGGGTCGCGGCGCGCCAGGTCGCCGACCGTCGCGATGCCGCATTCATGCATCCGCGCGAGCGTCACGCGTCCCACGCCCCACAGCCTCTCAACCGGCAGCGGGGTCAGAAATTCGCGGAGTTTTTCCGGCGCCACCGAGAGCAGGCCGTCGGGCTTCGACATGTCACTCAGAATTTTCGCCGCCATCTTGGTCGGCGCGACCCCCACCGACGCGACCAGCCTGGTCTCTTCCAGCACGCGGCGCTTGAGGTCGCGCGCGGCGTCAAGCGGCGGCCCGAGCAGACGCTCGGTGCCGGTCAGATCGATAAAGGCCTCGTCAAGCGACAGCGGCTCCACGATCGGGCTGAAGCTCTCGAACACGCGCCGCACCACCCGCGAGATTTCCACGTAGCGATCCATCCGGCCCGGCACGAAAATCGCCTGCGGACAGAGTTTGCGCGCCTGCCCGGTCGGCATCGCGGATCGCACGCCGAATTTGCGCGCCTCGTACGACGCCGAGGTGACAACGCCGCGCGCGCTGCGCCCGCCGACGATCACCGGCAGCCCGCGCAGGGCGGGATTGTCGAGCACTTCGACCGACGCGTAAAAAGCGTCCATGTCGGCGTGCGCGATCACTCGCGGCCAATGCGCCGCGCTGCCGCCGCCGGAAGTCATGTTCACACTGCGGCCTTCATCGACAGGTTTCATTTCGGCGTCGAGAGTTGGGTGAAGATCGCATCGGCCGCAGCTTCGCCGCTGCGCACGCAATCGGGAATCCCGACGCCGCGATACGCCGCGCCCGCGATTGCGAACGCTGGAATCTCGGCGACGACGCGCTCGATCTCCGCGACTCGCGCCAGGTGCCCGACGTCGTACTGCGGCATCGAGTCGGGCCATCGCCTGACTTCGACGATTCCCGGCGCGGCGCTCACTCCGAGCAGCGCGCGAAACTCGTCGCGCACGGCGGCGAGGATCTGGTCGTCGCCGAGTTGCATCATCTCGCGGCTCAGCTCGCCGCCGACGAAAGCGCGCGCCAGGATTGCGCCTGTCGGTGCGCGTCCTTCGAACTTGAAACTCGAAAAGCTGCCGGCGATTATGCGCCGGCGCTCGCTTGACGGCACGACGAAGCCGAACGCGCGCGGCGGCCCGTCAAAATCGCTCTCGCGAAACGTCAGATTGACCGTCGCCGCCGACGCGTAGCCGATCCCTGCGAGCATCTTTGCAGCCGCCGGCGCGACGGCCGCCACGATACGCGCGGCCGCATACGCCGGCGCCGCGCAGATCACCGCGGCCGCATCGATCGAGTCGCGGCCCGCCGTCGCGAGCCGCCACGCGTCTCCGCTGCGCGACATCCCGACCACTTCCGCGCCCGTCCGAATCGACCCGCCCAGGCGCGCGGCGAGCGTTTCGGGCAGCGTCGCCATCCCGTTTTTGAAACTCTGAAACAGGCTCCAGCGCGCGCCGCTTACCGCCGAACTGTTCGCCGCACGCGCATTCTCCGCCGCGCGCATCCCCTTGACGACGCTGCCATGACGCCGCTCCATCTCGACAAAGCGCGGCATCGTCGCCGTCATGCTGAGCCGGTTCGGATCGGCAGTGTAGATGCCGCCTGCCAGCGGCTGCGCAACGCGCTCGAGCACTTCGCGCCCGAGTCGCCGCGTCACGAACGATGCCAGGCTCTCGTCGCCGTCGCCGGTGCCCGCCGCGATAAACGGTTCCAGCGCAATCCGCAATTTTCCGAGCGGCGAAAAAAGCGGGCTTCGAAAAACCGGTCCGAGATGCGCCGGCGCGAGCAGCGAAAATCCCGCCGGAATCTCGACCAGCCGCCCCGCGCGCACCACGAATGTCTTGCGGTAAATCTCGCGCGTCGGAATCAGCTCCGCGCCGAGTCCGAGCCGCCGCGCCAGGTCGGCCGCCGCTGGCTTCTCGGACAGAAATGAATCCGCGCCGGTCTCGATTACAAATCCGTCGCGCCGAATCGTCTCCAGCGCTCCGCCGCATCGCGCGCCGCGCTCTAGCAGTTCAACCTCGAGCGGAAATTCTCGCGCCGCCGCCAGCTCGCGCAGCCGATACGCCGCGGCCAGCCCGGCGATTCCGCCGCCGATTACCGCCACCCGCTTGATTTGTGGGTCGGAGCTCGTTTGAGGTTCTCCCAGACGATCGATCAGCGCGCGTGCGCCGCGACAATCGACGCCATCATCTCGATAAACAGCGGATGGTCGCCGACGGTCGGTGCGCGCTCAAACCTGATTCCCGCGCCGCGCGCGATTTGCGCAGCCTCGATATCGAGATCATACAGCACCTCGACGTGATCGCACAAAAAACCAATCGGCACGACCACCGCCGCCTTCGCGTCCAGGCTGCGGATCGTTTCCTTGATGTCAGGTTCGAGCCACGGCTCGCGCGGGCTGCCGCTGCGGCTTTGATACGCGAATTGCCACGCGCCGATCCCGAGTTCCGCCGCGACCATCCGCGCCGACTGCGTAAGCTGCGCGACATAAGGCCCGGCCTGCGCCATCGCGAGCGGGATGCTGTGCGCGGTGAAGATCAGCCGCGCGCGCGAGCGCTCGCCGGCGTTCAGCCGCTGGAACGCCTCGCGCGTGCGCGCCGCCAGCGCCGCGATGAACAGCGGATGGTCGTGCCATCGCCCGGGATACACGACCTCGGGCGCCGCTTCGCCCAGCGCCGCGCGCGCGTCGTTGACCGTCGCCTGGTAGCGCTCGAAGCTGGCTTCGCTGCGATGGGCAGCCATGATGAAGCCGAGCACGCGCCGCGCCCCAGCGCCGGCGAGCGAGCGCATCGAGTCGGCAATATACGGTTGCCAGTTGCGCATCCCGACCGCGACCGGTACGCGCGCGCCTTTTTTCTCGAGCGCCGCGCGCAGCGCATCCGCCTGCCGCATCGTGAGATCGTTGTACGGCGAGCGCCCGCCGAGAAGATCGTAATGATGCGCGACTTCCTCGTAGCGCTCGCGCGGAACCGGGCGCCCGCGGAGAACGTTGTCGAGAAACGGCCGCACCTCGCCGGCCTGCGTCGGCCCGCCGAAGCCGATCATCAGCACCGCGTCGCACTTTGCCTCGGCGGCCATCGCGTCAGCGCGCGCTCATCTCGTGGACCGCATCGACCAGCGCGATCGCGTGATCGACCGGCGTCTCCGGCAGGATTCCGTGGCCGAGATTGAAAATGTGTCCGGGACGCCCGCCCGCCTGATCGAGAATCGCGCGGGCGCGCGTGCGGATTTCCGAGACGCCCGCGAACAGCGCGATCGGATCGAGATTGCCCTGCACCGCGACGCTGTAATTGAGCCGCGCCCATGCGTCGGCAAGATCGACGCGCCAATCGAGCCCCAGGACGTCGCCGCCCGCCTCGCGCATCAGCTCGAGCAGGTTGCCGGTCACGGTCCCGAAATGAATCACCGGCACGTCGGCGGGAACCGCCGCGATCACTGACGCTGTGTGCGGCAGCACGAAGCGGCGATAGTCGTCGGGCCCGAGACTGCCGACCCAACTGTCGAAAATCTGCACGAGGTCAGCGCCGGCCGCGATCTGCATCTTCAGATAATCCGCGGTGACGCGCGCCAACCGCTCCATCAGGCGATGCCAGGTCTCGGGCTGGGTGTACATGAAAGTCTTGGTCGCCTGGTATTGCCGCGACGAGCCGCCCTCGATCAGATACGACGCGAGCGTGAACGGCGCGCCCGCAAATCCAATCAGCGGAGTGGCCGCGCCGATGGCGCGATGCACCAGCTTGATCGCGTCGGCGACGAAGCCGAGCGCCGCCACATCAACGTCGGGAATCCGTTCGAGGTCGGCCTCGGTGCGAATCGGGCGATCGATCACCGGCCCGTCGCCCTTCTCGAAATGCAGCCCGACTTCCATCGGGATCAGCGGCAGCAGGATGTCGGCGAAAATGATCGCCGCATCCACCTTGAGCCGCTCGACCGCCGCGACCGTGACCTCGGCCGACAAGTCGGGCCGTCGGCACATCTCGAGAAAGTCGTGACGCTCGCGAACGCGCCGATACTCCGGCATGTAGCGTCCCGCCTGGCGCATCAGCCAAATCGGAGTGTAGGGCGTCGGCTCGCGCCGGCACGCTTTCATCATCGGATGGTCGGCGAGCGGCGAGCGTGGCGCGTTCGAGGCCGGCGCGCGTTGCGGATTCGGCGAGGCGCACGCTTCAATCCGAACGGCGGTCGCGCGCCTGGCGGACAGAATCGAAGCGGCCTGCGCCGCCGCCTCCTTGACCAGGTGGCCGAGCTTCGAATGCTCCGGCTCGAAGTCCACGCGAAGTCCGTACGCGCGAATCTGCGCCGAGCAGACCGGCCCGATCGAGCCCACCGCCATCCGCGCGAATCCCTGCTTGACGGCGGCGCCGATGCCCTCGGCGTCGGCGAGCTGGATGACGTTGGTGACCTGGTTCGAGCTGGTGAAGATTGCGACGTCGGCCGCGCCCGACGCAATTGCGTTCAGCGCCGCCCGCAGCGGCGCGCGGTCCGCCGGGAGCGTCCATCGATAGACCGGAACGATCGTGACCCGCGCGCCGCGCGCCTCGAGTCCGGCGGTAAGTTCGTGATTGGAAACTCCGTACTCCTGCACGGCGACGCGCTTGCCCTTGAGCTCGACCTGCGCCGCGAGCGCGCTCAGCACTTCGCGCCAGGTATTCGGCTCGGGCACGGCGATGGACGGTTCGAAGCCGAGGTCGCGCATCGCGCGAATCGGTTTCGGCCCGCGCGCCACGGTGGTGATCGCCGCCAGCGCCGCCACGAGGTCGGCGCGTCGATGCCGCGTCTCCATCGCGGCGAACAGCGCGCGCGTGCCGACGCCGGTCATGAAGATGACCACCTCGAATTCGCTTTCGTTGCCGAGCAGGCGATCGGCGAAATCCAGCGCCGCGCGATTGTCGTCGAGCGGCACCTCGCGCATCGCCGGCGCGACGATCGCGACGCCGCCGCGCCGCTCGATCATGAAGGCGACCTCGGCCGCCATCCGGCTCTCGAAGGCGACGACGCGCAGTCCGCCGAAGCCGGGTGTGAGGTCCGAGGAATTGGATTGGGTGTCGGGGTTCATCGCGAGCGGCCCGCGCCGCATCGTCAATCTTGCCGCGCGCAGAGTAGCCCGTCCACTCCCCTCGGGTCGCGTCGGACGGGGTGATCCGATTTTCGCCGGGTTTTTTCTTCCATCTCTGCTTGTTGTTGACAAATTTCGTAAAACACACTAATTTCATGATATTGTGAAATCTGTGAATCGAGATAAAGCCCGCGGCGCATTTATCGAGCGCTTTGCGTCGGTGCTGACCGAGTCGGGCTTCCCGCGGATGCCGGCGCGGGTGTTCGCCGCCCTGCTCGCGACCGATTCGGGCAGGCTTACCGCGGCCGAGCTGGCAGGCAGGTTGCACGTAAGCCCGGCGGCGATTTCCGGTGCGGTCAGTTATCTCGTACAGATCAACCTGGCCAGCCGCGAGGCGGAGCCGGGCTCGCGCCGCGAGCATTACCGCGTGCATAGCGAGACCTGGTACGAGGCTCTTGCCCGCAAGGACCAGGTGCTCGATCGATGCGAGCGGAGCCTGCGCGACGGGATCGAGGTGGTTGGCCGCGACACGCCGGCCGGCGGGCGGATCGCGGAGACGCTCGCGTTTTTCGAGTTTATCCAGACCGAGTTGCCGGCGATGCTGGAGCGGTGGCGCGCGCGAAAAGCGGAGTTCGGCTTCGCCAATGCGAAGCCGCCGGCGACGGCGGCGCGCTCAAAGAGAAGCATCGTGGCGTGAGCGATGAACCCACTACATAAAAGGGCGTTCATTGGACTCGTGCAGCTAGTCGTCATCCTGGCGGCGGCGATCTTTCTTCCGGCGTGGACGCTCGACTACTGGCAGGCGTGGACTTTTTCGGTGGTGTTTGCAGTATCGGTGCTGGCGATCACTATCTACCTGATGAAGAACGATCCGAAGCTGCTGGAGCGGCGGGTAAAGGCCGGGCCGGGGGCGGAGCGGGAGATGAGCCAGAACATCATACAGTCGCTGGCCTCGATCGCGTTTCTGGCGTTGTTCGTGGTCTCCGCGCTCGACCATCGGTTTGCGTGGTCCACGGTGCCGGCGTTGGGGTCGGTGCTGGGCGACGTGCTGGTCGTGATCGGACTCTATTTCGTGTTCCTGGTGTTCAAGGAGAACAGCTTTGCGTCGGGAACTATCGAAGTCGGCGCCGAGCAAAAGGTCGTCACGACCGGGCCGTACGCGCTCGTGCGTCATCCGATGTATATGGGGGCGCTGGTCATGATTGTCGGCGTGCCGCTGGCGCTCGGATCGTTGTGGGGGCTGCTGGCGATCGTGCCGATGACTTTGGTGCTTGTGTGGAGGCTGCTGGACGAGGAGAAATTCCTGGCGAAGAACCTGGCGGGCTATTCGGAGTATCAGAGCAAGGTGAGGAGTCGGTTGCTGCCGTTGATTTGGTGACGCGGCGCGGAACCTAACCCCTAACCCTTCCCATGTGGGAAGGGGACCGAATTTAGCGAAACTAGCCGTTCGGACCTCGACGCGCTAAAGTATAAGGGGTGGCATCCACAAAGCGTACTGGCGCGCGGCCCACAAAAAATACGTTCCAAGCGAAAAGCAACGCGCCTAACGTCAGCGCATAAGAGAAAAGCTCGACGTCTGACAGAAAGTGATTTAAGGCACTTCGACAAAGTCCTGGAGAAGGCGATCAGTGGCAGAGGAACGAAAGACGCTCAAGTTCGGTGATCGGGAATTTTCCGTCACTGAACTTGATATTGTGAAAAGGTCGGGCGAAAGTCTCGCTGAATATCTGTTGGAAGATGAAAGCGTCATCAGGGTCGCGAACCCTGCGGCAATCGTGTACCGAATGAACGATACGTTCGACACAGACGGGAACCCCCTGTATTTGGTGAAAATTGGGACGAGCGTAACAACCGTCAAGGCTCCAAAGCAGAATAAGACTGCGCGAAAAGACGATGGAACCAACAAACGACCGTAGCGCCCCGATCGCTCCCAAAAACCCAGTTCAGGATTTGCTAAATGAAGGTTGGGAACAGTATGCCGGAGCACAACAGCAGTCCGGCGGGTCGCTTAGCCATCCAGATGTTGCCTCTTTTTTGAATGTCTTCGCAGCGCTTGAGACAGCGTATTTCCCTTTTGTGCGAGAGACCCGGATAGAGGACGATTCTTACGCGTGGCTTCGTGAACAAGCTCAGTTACTTCGCCATCGGCGTTTTGATCTGGTTCATCCGGACGCGATAGCTGAGGAGCTTGAAGATATGGCTCTCAGCACCGAACGCGCTCTTGAAAGCGCCCTTGAGGTTCTACTCAGCCATCTCTTGAAGCTGCAATATGAACCCAGCGACAACGAGAGACGCTTGCAGGCGCGCGGTTGGAAACTCTCAGTTGCAGAACAGAGAAACCGTGTCAGCGACATTCTCGCCGGTTCTACCGTCTTGAAGAATCGGTTTGCCGAATTCAAACTTAAGGCGTATCTCCGTGCACGGAAACTTGCTGGTCTTGTGATGGAGAACTTGCCCGATTGGAATTCGACATTCCCTAGAGACTGCCCTTGGTCTGATCAGCAGATCGTCGATGACGATGAGTTTTTCGCTGAGCCGTAAGCCATCGCATTCCATCGAGCGATTAGCGTATCGGTGCTTGACCTGCGGAGGTTGTGGCCCGCGTTTTAGTCGCCAGCCTAATAGCGCTTAGCTACCCCAAGTATGTTTGCTCCTGCGCGGATCTTGTCTTCGTCCAGATTCCCCCAAGTAGCCGGAATCTTTGACAGCAAGAGAAACGACTTGCGAAAACCTTCGAACAGCTCTTCTTGCTCTTCGTCGAGGCCAACATAGGCTTTGCGGACTTCATAAGCCGCGTAATCCGCGACCTGGAGGGGCCTTGTCAGTTTGGTAGGATCGGGGTCTACCTTCTTTCGAGGAATAGGCCGACGACCGAAGTTTTCAAGTAAGCGATCCGAAAGCTGGCCGAAATTCTGGTCGCCTTCCTCAAATACAAATTCGATGGGCAAGTAGTCAAAGTGATGGTTCCTGCGCCAAGTGTGTGCGAGTTCAACACATGTTTGGCCGCACAGCGTATAGGAGCTATAGCTTTCCTCCAGCTGATAGACTTCATTCGCCTTATCGAAATCACTTCGAAGAACGCAGACCCCGATCCAATACAGGATGTGCTCTGTCATGATTTTGGTGAGCCGTTCGAGAAGTTGTTGGCGTCTTACCTCGTTCTTTTTCCAACCTTCTTTGAACTGTCCTGTACTTTGTGCAAATTCACTCATGCGAAAGTACAGAAGGCCGTTCTCTTCTAAAGCGAGTCTCCATTTGCCATCAAATGCTAGCCATTTCCCTACCGTTGATAGTGCGCAGCCGACTGCGAATGCTTCATCGGTTTGTTTCCCGCTGGCGTCGCAATAGAGGGTGAAAGGGTCTGGCGCAAGGATGACCATCAAAGCCTCATCTTGCCAAAAGAGAGCATCGAGCATATGCCAATCGCCGAATGGTATTCATTTCCTAAGCACATTTTCCCCTTACCTCGAGGGAAGGGGAACAATCGCGGAGGGTGCTTGATGTTTCGGGGCTTTGTTTTTGCTGGCGCTATCGCTGTGATCGCTATTGCGATTGCCGGTGCTGGGATCGGCGAGAGCGCCGCATGTCCGGCGGTTGCGCTGGCGGCGGCGGAACCGGCGGCGGGGGCGGGGGCGGATGCGGGCGGCGGGTTGCAGGCGGCGGTTGACTCGGCGCATGAGCCTTTGTTCGACGGGCTTGGGAATCTGCACCATCCGGTTACTACCAAGACCAATTCCACTTTGGCGCAACGATTTTTCGACCAGGGGCTCACCCTGGTTTACGCTTTTAATCATGACGAGGCGGCCGAATCGTTCGAGCAGGCGGCGAATCTCGATCCCGGCATGGCGATGGCCTATTGGGGGATCGCGCTCTCGCTCGGTCCCAATATCAATCAGCCCGCGGACCCCGAGCGCGGAAAAAAGGCGTATGCGGCAATCGTCAAAGCCAAGTCGCTCGAAGCGGACGTGAGCAATCCCGAGCGCGACTATATCGACGCGCTGGCGCTGCGCTACGCGCCCGACGGCGAGACCGACGGCGCGCATCAGCTGGCGTACGCCAACGCGATGCGCGAGGTCGCGCGGCGAAATCCCGACGACCCCGACGCCGGCACGCTGTTCGCGGAATCGATGATGGACCTGCATCCGTGGCAGCTGTGGACGGCGGACGGCAAGCCGGCGGAAGGGACGCCGGAGATTGTCGCGACGCTCGAGGGCGTGATGGCGAAGTACCCAGACCATCTCGGCGCCAATCACTATTACGTCCACGCGGTCGAAGCGTCGCCCGACCCCGGCCGCGCGCTGGCCAGCGCACAGCGGCTGCCAAAGCTGGCGCCCGCCGCGGGCCATCTGGTGCATATGCCGTCGCATATCTACTTTCGCCTCGGCGAATACGACGAGTCGGCCGCCGCGAACCTGGCCGCGATCA
Source organism: Binataceae bacterium (SeqCode) (assembly GCA_963789715.1). Lineage (GTDB taxonomy): Bacteria > Desulfobacterota > Binatia > Binatales > Binataceae > Binatus. The sequence continues at coordinate 603,578 of CAWBLQ010000001.1, forward strand.
AGGCCGACAAGGTTTATCTGCGCGAGCGCAGTCCCACGGGCCTGTATCCAATGATGTACGTCCCCCACAACATCCTGTTCCTGTGGGCGTCGTACATGATGGAGGGCAACAGCGGGGGCGCGTTGAAGGCGACGCGCCAACTCGACGACGACGCGACGCCCGACATGGTCCGCCAGATGCCGATGGCGGAGTTCATGATGCCGGCGCTGTGGCGATACTTCACCGAGGCGCGCTTCGGCAGGTGGGACGCGATTCTCAAGGAGCCGGCGCCGCCGAAGGAGATGAGCTTCACGACCGCGGTGTGGCATTACGCGCGCGGGCTGGCGTTCGCGGCGAAGAATCGTCTCGCTGACGCGGCGAACGAGAAGAAGAAACTCGACGAAACTGTCGCGGCCACGCCGCCCGACCTGATGATGGGCTTCAATTCGGAGAATCGATTGCTCGCGATAGGCTCGGCGACGCTTGGCGGCGAGATCGATTCGGCGCGGGGCGATCACGACGACGCTATCAAACAACTGAAGGACGCGGTCGCGCTCCAGGACGCGCTCAACTACGAAGAGCCGCCGTCGTGGTACTATCCGGTGCGCGAAACGCTGGGGATGGAACTGCTCGCGGACGGCAAGACGGCGGAGGCGGAGCAGGTGTTTCGCGACGACCTGAAGCAGAATCCCGAAAATGGATGGTCACTCAACGGGCTCGCGATGTGCCTGCGCGCGCGCAACGCGGGGGACGAGGCGGCGAGCGTCGAAGCGCGATTCAAGAAGGCGTGGGCGCATGCCGACGTCGAGCTGCCGGCGTCGGTCGCGGCGGGGAAGACTACGGCGTCGCGGTGAGAGGGGTCGCGGGGTGTTGGATGGGAGAACTTGATTTTATGTGAAACCCAGGCGGGTTTCACTATTGCGTTGCTCGTTTTGCGATTGGTGTGTTAGCTGTCGGTTGTGGTGAACGAATCAAAGGCCGGGCGGAGAATCTACATGACTACTGGAAGGCGTATTGGGACCTGCGGGCTGATCCTCTCTACTGTAATTGCATTCGCGGCGAGCTTGTCGCCGGCGCTTGCGCAGATTGAGCCGGTTGCTACCAGCACGGCGGAGAGCGCGCCGATTCCGGCGGCGCAGATTCCCAAGGAAATTACCGACGCGATCAACTCGCCCGATCGGCCCGCTGCCGACAAGGCACTCGACGCCGGGCGCAGGCCCGATCAGATCATGGCGTTTTACGGAATCAAGTCCGGCATGAAGATCGCCGACATTTTCGCCGGCGGCGGCTATATGACCGAGCTTTACGCGCGAATCGTCGGACCGACCGGCACCGTTTATTCGCAGAACGGCCCCTTCCCCGAGAAGTTCAAGAAAATCGGAGATGTGTGGGAGGAGCGGCTCAAGGAGCCGGCGCTCAAAAACGTGGTCAAGGTCAGCAAGCCGTTCGACGCGCCCGACCTGCTGCCGGTGCCGCCTGATTCGCTCGACGCCGTGATTATCCATCTCAACTACCACGACATGGTCGGCTTCAAGCTGAATCGCGAGAACGTCAACGCGGCGGTGTTCAAGGCGCTCAAACCGGGCGGCGTTTACGGGATCGTCGATCACAGCGCGAAGCCAGGCACGGGCGATGCGGATACTGCCACGTTGCATCGAATCGACGAGGATTTTCTGATCAAGGACGTCGAGAAGGCGGGCTTCCGGCTGTCGGGCGCGTCGAGCGCGCTGCGGCATCCGGAGGACGATCGCACCTGGATCGTGTTTAAGCATCGCGGGCAGACCGATCGCTTCATGCTCAAGTTCACCAAGACGCCGGCGGTCGCGGCGGCTCGAATCGGCGGGGGATCGGGCGAATGAAGGTAGGACTGTTTGCGCTGGGAATCGGCACGGGCGCGCGTCCCGGCGCAATTGCGAAGACGGCGGAGGCGGCGGAGCGACACGGCCTCGCGACGCTGTGGGTGGGGGAGCACGTCGTGCTGTTCGATCGTCAGGACTCGAAGTATCCGTACGCCGAGAGCGGCGAGTTCCCGCTGCCGGGTGACGCGGACTGGCTCGATCCGTTCGTCACGCTGACGTACGCGGCGGCGGTCACCAAAACGATTCGGCTGGCGACCGGAATCTGCCTGGTGCCGGAGCACAACCCGGTGATGCTGGCCAAGGAGGTCGCGAGCCTGGATCGGCTGTCGGGCGGGCGCTTCGCGCTGGGGGTGGGAATCGGATGGTCGGCGGAGGAGTTTGCGGCGCTGGGGATTCCGTTCGAGCGGCGGGCGAATCGGACGCGCGAGTATATCGAGGCGATGCGCGGGCTGTGGTCCGATTACTCGAGCACGTTCCACGGCGAGTTCGTGAATTTCGATGCGGTGAAAAGTTTTCCGAAGCCGGTGCGCGGCGGAAAGCTGCCGATAATCTTCGGCGGCGAAAGCATGCCAGCGCTGAAACGCTCGGCAGAAATCGGGGTCGGCTGGTTCGGCTTCAACGTCGGACCCGACGACGCCGCGCCGCTGGCTGGCAAGCTGCGCGCGATGATTAAGGCCAACGGACGCGCCGCAAGCGAAGTCGAAATAATCGTTTGCCCCTACACCAGGAAGATCACGGCCGGCGATTTGCCGAAGTACGCCGCGGCGGGAGTCGACGAGCTGGTGATACTCAGCAGTCCGCCCGAAGACGAGTCGCAGATTGGCGGCTGGATCGAGCGGCTCGCGCGTGACTGGGTCGAGCCGGCGGCAAAGATTCGCGCTTGACGCTTACGGCGGCGCGGGCGTTCGCGACCACAGGGTGAAATGGTCGGTGGTCAGGACCGGGCGGAAGCCGTTGCTCGACAGGAAATCTTCGGGAACCAGCACCAGCGGCAGCAGTTGAATGGGCGAATCGTTGATGACGGCGGAGACTTTACCGGCGGCGATCGCGTCGCGCATCTCGGCGGTCCAGAAGTGCCTGGTGTCGGAGATGAGCTGGAAAAAATCGGCCTCGCCAAGGCGGCGGCGCGCGGCGAAGAAGCCGTCGCGATCGTATTCGGCTTTGGCCTCGCGGTAGACGCCGTAGGTTTCGGGAAAGCGGATCAGTTCGCGGCGCCCGGCCTCGAAGCATACGAACGACGGCGCGATCACGTCGTCGTCGGGTTTGCTGGCGGCGCGCAAGGCGTCGGCGAGCTGCGAGATTTCGGCGCGCGGGACGAAACCGAAGCCGTAAACGGCATCATGGAGCCAGTTCTCGTTGACCAGCGGCGCGATCCAGATCAGAGAGAGCGCGAGCATCGCGGCAGCGCCCGCGAGCATCGGCCACTGTTGCGGCAGCATCCGGCTCGCCCGGATTAGCGCTGTCGCGCCGATTGCGGCGACGATCGCGATGAACGGCAGCGGCTCGAGATAATTGTGGCCCCATGCGGTCGGACTCATCACGCCGTAGAAGGCGTACTCGGCGGCGACGAGCGCGAGGACGAGAATCACGCCGCGGCTGAAAAGGCGATCAGCCCAGATTCGCCAGGCTCCGAGGACGAACAACGGCACGAGCACGTCGAGGATCATCCGCGGGTAAGCCGCGATGCCGCCGACGGTGTCGCGTCCCTTCATGAAGTGAAACACGAACGTCTGGAAGATGAACTCGGTTCCGTAGAGCCGGTAGAGGATGGCGCTGAAGGCGGCGAGTGCGAGCGTCAAGATTACGCCCGAGACTATGGCGCTTAAGATTCGGCGGTAGGCGACGGCGATGAACGCGAGCATCACGGGGAAAGCAATCACGGCGGTCAACTTGATCGCGCACGCGACGAAGAAAATGGCGGCGAGAAGCGCGGCCTGGCGAATCGGCGGTATCGTGTCGTCCAGCGTGACGATCGCGCCGAGGACAAGCAGCGGCGCTACGAAGCTCTCGCGCTCGTAAGCGTGGTAGCGAAAGACCAGCGAGCTGCAGGCGTATAGAATCGACGCGGCGATTGCGGTGGGACGGCCGGCGATGCGGCGCGTCAGCGCGTAGGTCAGGATGCTGGCGACGAAAATTGCCGCCTCGTTCAGGATTTCGATCGACAGATGGCTTGCGCCGAACAACTTGAGATAGCATCCGGCGATCCATTCGAGCAGCGGCATATGCGGTTGAACGAAATCGAGGTAGGGGCGCATCCCGACGCTGACGAGCCACGCGCTCTCGAGGTAGAAATCGTCCTCGACCCATATTTCAGGATAGAGCATCCGCGCGATGCGCGGGACGGCCAGCGCGACGAGGAGCCATGCGCCGATGCGCGCGGCGTCGGCGCTGTCAGCGGTGGCGGAGATACGCTGCGATGAGCCCCGGGGAGTCATCGCCGGAGCCCGTCGCGGAGAATCGCTCGTTCTGGGAGCTGAGCTGGAGCGACAGGGCGATCGTGGCGGCGATTTGCCTGTTGCAGGTCCCGATTATTAATGCCGCCGGCCTGCGACGCGCCGCCGAATTGATGCCGTGGCCGGATGGACTCGAGTACGCGGCGTCGGCGGTTAACCTTGCGGCTGGTCGCGGGGCAGTGCTGCATTTCGGTGGATATACTTACCCGTCGCGATACACTGCCGGCTACCCGCTGGTCCTGGATTTCTTCTACCGCATCGTGGGCCGCGAAATTCCGCTGCTGTTCGCCGCCACGTGGGTTCTCGGGATGCTCTCGGTCTTCTTTACTTTCATGCTGGCACGCATGCTGTTCGGGCGCGCAGCCGCGACGATTGCGGCGTTGCTGTTGACGCTGTCGCCGGTGTTCATCACGTATTCGTCGCTGGTGATGAGCGACGTGCCGACGTTGTGCGTGGCGATTTTCGCCGCGGGGATGCTGCTGGCAGCGGCCGCAGACGAGGCGCCCAAAGGGCGGAAACGGTTGCGGCTATCGTGGTGGCTGGTGTTCGGGCTCCTGGCCGGGTTCTCGACGATCATCCGGCCGACCAACGCCACTATCCTGGTGGGTCTCGTGTTGTGCGTAGTGATGGCGCCGCTGTTGAATCGAGATCTGCCCAGCCTCCTCAAGGTGGGCATCGCGATCGCGGTTGGGTTCGCGATTCCGGTCGCGTGGCAGTTGCATCAGAACTCGATCAATCTCGGGAGCGCGTTCGCGAGCGGGTACTCGTGGTGGGTGCCCGAAGTTTACGGCGCGGGCGGCCGAACCTTCAGTATCGCGTACCTTTTCGGTCCCACGATGCCGCGAAATCCGCATGGCAACGTAGTCGTGTACGTCACGACACTCCTCGGCCTAGACGGGATGCTCGGCGATCGCGGCGATCCCCGCTACTTCCTCTACCCGTTCGCCGCGGCGGCGTTCGCGATTGTTGGGTTCGTTGCGATTCTGCGCGCGCCCGAACGCGCCGGCGCTCGGCGTATCATGTGGTTCGGACTCGGATACCTTGCGGCACTGACCGGACTCTACTGCTTCTACCTGTTCACCGACGTGGCCTTTATCCTGCCGGCGGCGTTCGTGCTGTTTATCGCGGCGGGTGCGGGAGCGGCGGTGGCAAATGGATGGATGAGCGACGCGATCCGGAACCGGAATCGAAGCGCCGGTCAGTTGGCGGCGGCGGCGGGCGTGATCATGCTCGATGCGCTGCTGCTCGTGTCGATGGCTTCGGAAGCGGTCGTGCGCCTTCGTGCGCATCCGGCGGACTCCCCGATGGTCGATGCGTTGATGTCGTTGGAGTCCCATCTGCCGCACGATGCGACTGTGGTCAGCAATATATCGCTCCAGTTTCTCGAACTCTATTTGCCCGCGGAAGGGCGCCGGTTCGTCGGCCTCAACTCGCTCGACCCGGGCGAGCAGTTCACCGACTACCATCTGCATCGCCTGTACGAAAAACGCGCGGCGGGATGGAACGGGGCGGTGCCGGCGGTCGTGTTCCCCGGCGAGCAGATGTCGCCTGCGGTGGTCGATTCGCTCGCGGCGGCGATTGGCGCTCGGACGCCGGTATTCCTGCTGCTCGCTCCGCCCGAAACGCCGCAATATGCCGACGTGTTGAAGGGCGAGCTCGGCGAGTTGCAGGGGAGGTTCACACTAGAGCCGGTTGCGCAGAACCAGGCGGTCGCGGTGTATCGGCTTACGGCGCGGAAGTAAATCGCGGAGGTGAGGGAGGAATTTGATTTTATGTGAAACCCACCTGGGTTTCACGCTTCCTTGGGCAGGGGTGACCCCTGCACCCGGTATTGGGAGAAGATGCGGGACTTCGTCCCTGTTAGAACATCTTTGTTACCACTAGCTCGGCGCTGTGCTGCCGAAGGGGGTTTTGCTTAAGCTGTTATGGTTGTTGGTGGGGGATCTATGGCTGGGGGGCCGCCGTATTGGCGGCGGCAGATTGCGTAGGCTGGCCAGACTAAGGCGCCCAGGATTATTGCGAGGATGAAGTCTTGCTTGGCTACGCCGGCTGAGATGGCCAGGCCGAAGGTGGCGGCCCAGGTCAGGATTGGGAGAATCGTGACCAGCGCCAGGCCGATGCGGCCGCCGCCGATCGTGAACAGCGCGGTGCGATCGGGTATCAGCTTGCGCAGGCGGAGCAGGGCCAAGAGTTCCAGCGAAAGCGCCGCCATGTAGAAGAAAACGTCGAGCACTACCAGCGCGACGAAGCCGGCCGGCACCAGTATCGTGAAGACAACGCAGCACAGCAGAATCGACTTGCCCGGCGTCGCGGTGGTGGACCAGAGCTCGGCCAGCGGCGGCGACAAGTAGCGCTCGCGCGCGAGCACGAACGGCAGGCGCGAGACCCAGAGCATCGCGGCCTCGAACACCGCAAACGCCATCACGGCGCCGCCCAGCGCCAGCGCGCCGCCGAGCAGGGGGCCGCCGATGGCGTAGCCGACGTGCGAGAACGAGCCGGTGCGCCAGCCGGCGGCGGTGGTCGCGCCGGAGACGGACACCGCTAGCGGAAGGATGTAGCCGGCGACGATTATGGGCATCGCGATCGCGATGGCGCGGAGATAGTTGCGGCGCGGATTTTCGATCTCCGCAGAGACGACGCTCAGGTTTTCCCATCCGCTGAAGTTCCAGATGACCACCGTCAGCCCGGCCGCGAGCGCGGCCCATGGGTCTGGGCCGAAGAGCGGCGGCGTCGGCATCTCAAAGTGGACCAGGCGCGGGAGGCCTACGATCGCCAGCGCCGCGAACGGCGACACCAGGATTGCGGCGAGCACAGCCGACGCAATCCCGACCGGCCTGACGCCGAGAAAATTGAGGCCGCCGGCGAGCCATACGAGCGCGACGCCGATAGCGACCTGGGCCGCCGGGCCGAGCGGCAGGATGAACGAAAGATAGCCGGCGAAAAGCACGGGATAAATCGCCATGTCGACGGCGGTGTAAAGAATTGTCAGATAAGCCTCAGCGAAACCGGCGAACGGCCCGAGCGCCTGCTTGACCCAGAAGTAAAAGCCGCCCTCTACCGGCATCAGCGCCGTCAACTCCGCCGCCATCAGGGCCGTCGGCAGGCTGAGCGTTAGCGGCACGACGAGACAGAGCAGGAGAGTCAGGCGCGGGCCGGCCATCCGGACCGCGTCCTCGAGGCCGTACGCGCCGCCGCTGACGACTAGGTACATCACGGAGACAAGGGCGATGAGGCCGAGCTTGCGCGGCGTGCGTTGCGCGAGCGGGGCGACGCTGGAGGCGGCTTGGGGAGGCGGGTTTTCCGTTGGGAGGTGCGGCAATTGCGGGGCGGCTCCGGCTCCCCTGCCTAGCCGACGCGATGCGCAGTGGCAAGCATGCAAGAGAGCGGATGAGGCTATGAGATGGGATGAGGCTATGAGATGGGATGAGGCTTGCAAGGTCGCGTCGGGTGGCGGATTGCTGATGATGCGGGGTCTGTAATGGCAGGGTCTTCAATCGTAGTGATAGATAGCCAAAATGCATCGGGCGGAGACGGATTTTTTCCTATCGAATACGATGGCGACGGGCCGTTTTGCTGGACGCGTCGGCGCTTCGTGCTTCGTGCGCCCCCCGGACAACGTTACCTCGCGCTTGAACTGGGACGACCGGATTCGGCGAGGCGGCTGACGACGGCAGACAATCCGGCGATCGATACGCGCGTCGCGGCAGGGTGGCATTGGTACAGCTTCGATCTTGGAACCGGGGACCGGTCAAAGGTCGAACTAAAGGTCGATGCACCCAAAGTTGAATCCGAAGATTCCCGCGAGCTAGGCGTGATGCTGCGCTCGGTGGCATGGCACGACAGCCTCCGGCGGCATTCGCGAATCGAACGCGCAAGAGCGAATGCGATCCTCAACGACGAGGAGTATCGAGCCGGCGCCGCGGTGATGCGATCGGTTCCGCCTTATCTTCGGTTCACGATCGAAGTGCGCTGCAATATCGCGAACGACAAAGCGTGCGTCTATTGCTCGTGGAAATGGATGAAGCAGGAAGAGATCGGATCGCCGAGAGCCGATCTATCATTCGTCAAGAGCCTCGATTCCTATGTGTCGGTCGCCAAGGCGGTTACCGACTGCAGCTATGGCGAGCCGCCGCTGCATCGCGAGTTTGCGCAAATCGTCAACCTGATCGCGACTGACGAGCGCGCGTTCACCTTTGCCTCGAACGGCAAGACGATGCGCCGCAAGGTCAGGCAAGCGATCCTGGGGCGCAATGTGCTGCTCTACGTATCGATCGACTCGGCGACATCGGCGGGCTACGCGCGCTATCGCGACCGCAGCTTCGATCGGATCATCGCGAACCTGCGCGCCCTATGCCGCGAAAAGAAGCTCCATCGCAATCTCCCCCATGTGACCGTCAGCTTCATCGTCATGAATTCCAACAAACACGAAGTGGGGGATTTCCTCGCGCTGATGCATTCTATTGGCGTGGATCGGGTGAAGCTTATGAGCTTGCATCGCGAAGATTGCATGGACTTGGACGGCCGCGTGCAGCATCGCGGGGAGTTCGTTTTCAACTATGACCAGGAGATTATCCCGCCAGCCGAGCTCGACACGATTGGAGAGGAGGCACAGGCCGCGGCGGATGAGATGGGCATAAACCTGTACGTCGATTGGAGGGATTTTCGAGCGCATCACGGATCGGCGGGGAGCGAGCCTCTGTGCAGCGAGCCGTGGAAGAGCCTGTACGTTCTCAATCGCGGCATCATGCCATGTTGCTTCGGACGTAAGCCGGTGGCTCGTTGGACCGAGCAAGGAAGCAGGCAGGTCGAAGAGTTTATCGAGGAAACTCGCAACGGCGCCGCCTTGCAGGAAATCCGGAAATCGCTTGCGAGCGGTGTGTTCCCAGCCTATTGCCTGGCGGCCAAAAGCTGCCCAATCGTGCGCAAGGGGATGACCGAGGGAGCGCGTTCCGCCTCCGAGATTGGGGCGATCGAAGCCCGAAAGTGATCCAGCGCGCGTTGCGCGTCGGAGGTGGTCGCGGCGATCAACGTCGATCGCGCTGCCGACCGGATCCTCGCGCACAGTCCTGCGCTTTGTTCGTTTGTGACCTTTGCTGTTCGCGACCGTACTGTTAATGTAGAAGATGCGTAAGGGTCCGGGGCCGGTTGTTAGGGCGCGGGACGTTTCGCGTTGACAATCGATATGGTTCGTTGCGAGCCCCAATTGAGAAGCTCTCCCGGGAATCTGCTTTAGCGATGATATTTTTCAGTACACGCGCGATGATCGCGCTCGCCGCCGCGTCGATCGCGTTTCTTGGCTGTACCCAACTGTCGAATGCGAGGCCCGAGCTGCTGCGCAGCGCCAGCGCGGGCGGGGACAATCCGTTCGGCGGCGCGCCGGCGGTAGAGGTGCCGTCCGACGCGCGGGCGATGAGCGCGTTTCTTAAGGCCGAGTACGCGATGAATGAAGGCGATCGCGAAGAGGCGCTCAAGGACTATGCGGAGGCGGTCCAGTACGATCCCAGCAACGCAGCGCTGAAGGTTCGGCTGGCGACGCTGTACGTGCGCGACGGGCGCCTGAAGGAGGCGCTGGAGCAGGTGAACCAGGCGCTCGCGATCGATCCGGATTCGGCGGACGCACGGCTGCTCGGCGCGGGAATCAGCTCGGCGCTGGGCGACGACGCCACGGCGGAAAAGGATTACCGCGAGGTGCTGCGGCTCAATCCGAAAAACCAGGAAGCCTACCTTTATCTCGGCACGCTTTACGCCAAGCGCGGCGATTACGGCGAAGCGCAGAAGACCTTCGAGCAGTTGATCACGCTCGATCCCACTTCATTCCTTGGCTACTACTACGCCGGCAAGGTGATGGTGGCCTCGAAGAATTACGCGGCCGCGGAAAAGTATTATCAGAAGGCGCTCGATCTCAATCCGCAGTCGGAGCTGGTGCTGCTTGATTTTGCGCTGTTGCGCGAGCGGCAGGAGCGCCCGCAGGACGCGCTGGTCTATTACAACAAGATCACGCAAATCAATCCGAACAACGAGCTGGTGCGAAAGCGCAAGGCGGAAATCCTGGTCGGCCAGAAGAAATACAACGAGGCGCTGGACGAGCTGAAGCGCGCCGAGCAAGTGGAGACCAATCCCGCGGACACGCGCACGAAGATCGGGCTGCTGTACGTCGAGCAGGGCAACTTTGACGACGCCGCCACCGAGTTCAACCTCGTGCTCGGTTCCGAGCCGGAAAACTACCGGGTGCATTACTACCTCGGCACGGTGTACACGGAGCTCTCCGAGAACGACAAGGCGATCACCGAGTTCAACAAGATTCCCGGCGACAACGAGCACTACGTCGAGTCGCGCCTGCAGCTCGCCTACCTGTACGACAAGCAGAACAAGTACGACGATGCGCTGGGTGTGCTGAAGGACGCGCTGGCGAAGAAGCCCGACGATCCCGAGATCATCGGCTTCATGGTCGGCGTCTACCAGGAAAAGAAGGATTACCCGGCGGCGATCGAACTCGCGCGCAAGATGGTCGCGGCCGAACCGAAGAATGACAAGTTCCACTTCACGCTCGGCGCGGCGCTCGATCAGAACAAGCAGCGCGACGAGGGCATGGCGGAGATGAAGAAGGCGATCGAGCTGAATCCCGCCAACGCGCAGGCGCTGAACTACCTGGGCTACAGTTACGCCGAGCAGGGCGCCAATCTCGACGAGGCGGAAAAGCTAATCAAGCGCGCGCTCGATATCGAACCGGAGGACGGCTTCTACGTCGACAGCCTGGGATGGGTTTACTACCAGAAAGGCGACTACAAGCGCGCGGTCGAGGAGTTGGAGCGCGCGGTCAACCTGACCGGCAGCGATCCCACGATCACCGAGCATCTTGGCGACGCGTATCGCAAGCTGGGCAAGGTGAAGGAAGCCGGCCACGAATACTCCGACGCGCTGCAGAAGTCGCAGGAAACCGACCAGGTCGCACGCCTCAAGGACAAGATCCAGGTCCTGCAGAATGCCGCCAGCGCGGGTCACTAAACGCGCCAGGCGCCAAAAAACAGTTTCGCTCGCGGCGGTCGCATCGATGCTCCTGCTGGCGACGCTCGAAACTTCCGCCTGCTTCAGCATCCAGACTTCGTCCATGCCGGATTCGGCGACGCCAATCGCGGGTTGGGACACGAATAAATTTCAAGTTCAGAAAATGATCGTGGCGCTGATCGAGCGTGACCGGCGGCTCGCCTCGCTGCAGACGCCGGCCGTGATGGAATACACCGCGGGCGATCAGCACGTGAAGGCCAAAGAAGAAATCGTCGTGAGGCGGCCGGACAAGCTGCGCGTCGAGGCGATGTCGCCCTTCGGGGTGGCGTTGCTGCTAGCGGCGCAGGGATCGGAGCTGGCAATCTTCGAGCCGGGGCGGAACCGCTTCATGCGCGGCGCGGCGACGGCAGAGACGCTCGACCGGTACGTGCGAATTCCGATGGCGCCCGCGGACGCGGTGGGTCTGCTGATGGGACTCGCGCCGCCCGCGTTCGTGCTCAACGCGAACGCAGACACGGTGTCGAGCGAAGGCGGGATGATGATCGCGTCGTACGGCGACAGCGCGTCGGGGCCTCGCGAGCTAGGATTTTCCGGCGGCAATCTCGCGATGGTGCGGGAAACGGCGGGCGACGGGCGCGTCAACTACGAAGTGCGCTACAGCGACTACCATGATATCGGCGGAGTGATGTTTCCGTACGTGGTCGATGCGACGTTTCCGGCGGCCGGCAGCCACGTCACGTTTCGTTACATCCGGCCGATCGTCAATGGCGTTATACCCGATTCGACGTTCGTGCTGACGCCGGCTCCGGGAGCCACTTTGATGAATCTGAGTCTCGATGATATGCGCGCTTTTTCAAATGAAAGCTGAAAGCCGGCGCGACCGGATTTGGCCGGTTATCACCGGCACGATTGCGCTGGTGTCGCTCGCGATTTTTCCTTTTGCTGGATGCCGCGTGAGCCGGCCCGGGAGCGATCACGCGACGAGCCAGGTTCTGTACACGGCGGTGGCCAGCGATCCGCGCACCTTCAATCCGATTCTGATCACCGACGCGACTTCGAGCGCGCTCACCAGCGATCTGTTCGAGAGCCTCATCCGGGTCAACCCCGTGACCACGCTGCCCGAGCCGGGGCTGGCCGAGAAGTGGGATATCGCGCCCGACGGCAAGACGATTACGTTTCATCTTCGGCGCGACGTGAAATGGTTTGACGGGCAGCCGGTCACCGCGCACGACGTTCTGTTCACGCTCGACGCAATCTACGATCCGAAGGTGCCCAACAGCATCCGGCCCGCGATCACGATCGACCATCAGCGGATCGCAGCGGAGGCGCCCGACGACTACACGGTCGTCATGCATCTGCCCAAGCCGTTCGCGCCGCTGCTCTATTCAATCGGCATCCCGGTGATGCCGGCGCACATCTTAGAGCCGGTGTGGAAGGCGGGAAATTTCAACCATACGTGGGGAATCGACACGAGCCCGGACCAGCTGATCGGCAACGGCCCGTACCACATGACGCACTATACGCAGAGCCAGCTGGTTCGCTACGATCGCAACGACGACTACTGGATGAAGGACGAGCACGGAGGGCAGTTGCCGCGCCTGCACGGGCAGACGGTGACGATCGTGCAGGACCAGAACGCCGAGTACCTACGCTACCTGTCGGGGCAAATCGACATCTACGGCCCGCGCACCGAGGAGGTTGCGCCGCTGCAGGAGAAGGTGAAGAACCACGAACTCGACATCGCGGTTCAACAGATCGGAATCGACACCGGGTCGCTGTTTTTTTCGTTCAACCGCAATCCGCGCCATTACGTCAAAGACGGGGTGACCAATCCGAAGCTCGAGTGGTTCACGGACTTGAAGTTCCTGCAGGCGATCGCGCACATGATCGACAAGAAGTCGATGATCGATCTGGTCTTTCATCAACTGGCGGTGCCGGCGGTGGCGGATATCTCGCCCGAGAACAAAATTTTTCACAACCCCGATCTTAAGGATTACGACTACGACCCGAAGCTGGCCGCCGACATGCTCGAAGCGGCCGGCTATCACCTGGTAAAACCCGGCGTGCGGACCGATCCGAAAGGCAATCGCCTCGAATTCGATCTCACCACCAACACCGGCACGCCCGAGCGCAACGAGATGTGCACCATCTTCAAGCAGGACGTCGAAAGCCTCGGTATCAAGGTGAACTATCGGCCGCTGGAGTTCACGACGCTGGTGGACAAGCTGGATTCGTCGTTCGACTGGGATTGCGTGCTGATTGGATTCACCGGCGGCATCGAGCCGAACGATGGCGCGAACTTCTATCGCTCATCGGGCAATCTTCACATCTGGAATCCGAATCAACCCAAGCCCGCGACGCCGTGGGAAGCGGAGATCGACACGCTGCTCGACCAGGGCGCATCCGAGATGGATCCGCAGAAGCGCGCGCCGTACTACTGGAAGATTCAGCAAATCCTGCACGACCAGCTGCCGATAATCGAAACGGTACGCCAGCAGCGCTATTCGTCGTGGAAGAACTCGCTGGAGAACTATCAGCCCAAGGTGTGGGGCCTGTACAAGCCGGAGTGGATGGAATTCAAGGCCGACTGAACATCCGGCGCGGCGCGCACGTCGAAATATCAGGCCGATGACACGATGACCCGCTTCCTGATCCGTCGCCTGCTCAACATGATCCCGCTAATCCTCGGGATCACGTTCATCTCGTTTCTCGCGATGTCGCTGGTGCCGGGCGACTTCGTCTCGAATCTGAAGCTCAACCCGACTATCACGCCCGAGGTCATTCACCAGCTCGAGGCGCAGTTCGGCCTCGACCAGCCGCTCATGGTCCGTTACTTCAAGTGGCTGTGGGGCGTGCTGCACCTGAACTTCGGGTTCTCGCTGCAATACCGGGTGAGCGTCACCGGCCTTATCGCGTCGCGCGCGTTCAACACGATCATCCTGTCGGCCAGCAGCATGATTTTCTCGTGGTTGATCGCGATACCGATCGGGATCATCGTCGCGGTGAATCAGAATTCGATCTGGGATCGCTTCCTCTCGTTTCTCGCGTTCTTCGGGATGTCGGTGCCGAGCTTTTTTCTGGCCTTCCTGATGATGTACCTGGCGCTGAAGACCGGATGGTTTCCGATCGGCGGCACGTACTCGCCGGATTACTCGACGCTCGATCCTTTGAACCAGGTAGCCGATCGCATCAACCATCTGATCCTGCCGGTTTTCGTACTTGGCATTTCAGGCACGGCGGGCCTGATGCGCCTGATGCGATCGCAGATTCTGGAAATCAAGAATTCGGAATTCGTGCGCACCGCGCGCGCCAAGGGATTGTCCGAGCGCGTCGTCATCTACAAGCACGTGCTGCGCAACGCGATGAATCCGTTCGTGACGATGGCGGGATACTCGCTGGGCGACCTGCTCGGCGGCGCCGCGCTGGTCGAGGCGGTGATGAACCTGCAGGGGCTGGGGCTGCTGATGCTCGATGCGGTGCGATCGCTCGACATCTACCTGGTGATGGGCTCGGTGTTGATGGGCACGATCCTGTTGCTGGTCGGCAACCTGCTCGCCGACATCGCGCTGGTGGCGGTCGATCCGCGCGTCGATTTTTCGTCGGTGGCGGCCGAGTGAGATGAGCGTGGACAGCGCGATTCAGGCGAATCTGCAGGGCGCGGCGATCTCCGTGCGAACAGCGTCGGGCGTAGCGCGCGAATGGCGTCTGGCGTCGCGGACGGTGCGCTTTTCCGCGATCTGCCTGACGCTGTTCTACCTGCTCGCCGCGGCGTCGCCGTTTTTCGCGAGCTACGATCCGGCCTATCAGAACCGCGAGATGCCCGATTGTCCGCCGATGTCGCTTCACGTGAGTGCGCCGTCCGAGTGGTCGCGCGGACTGTTCTATACGCATCCGGTGCACATGCAGGATCCGATCGCGCGCACGTTCGTGGCCGACACTTCGCGGCGGCTCGACATCCATCTGTTCACGCGCGGCCATTTGTTTACGACCGACAGCGAGCGCGAGCCGTACTTCATGCTGGGGAGCGACGGCCTGGGGCGCGACCTGTACTCGCGAATCGTGTACGGATCGCGGGTGAGCATGTGCGTCGGCCTTATCGGGGTGCTGATCAGTTTTTCGCTGGGCATCACGATCGGCGCGCTGTCCGGCTATATCGGCGGGACGGTCGATTTTCTGATCATGCGATGGTCGGAGATCGAGATGTCGCTGCCGTCATTTTATTTTCTGCTCGCGCTGGCGGCGGTGATCCCGTCGGGGTTGAGCACGGTGGCGACGTTTTTCATGATCGTGGCGATCATGAGCTTCATCAGCTGGGCCGGCTTTGCGCGAATCATCCGCGGGATGGCGTCTTCGGTGCGATCGCGTCCGTACGTCGAGGCGGCGCGCGCGCTGGGCGCGTCGCGCTGGCGGATCATCACGCGGCATATCATTCCGTCGGTGCTGGGTTACGCGATCGTCGCGGCGACGCTGTCGATTCCGGGTTTCATCCTCGGTGAGAGCGCGCTCTCGCTGCTGGGGCTCGGAATCCAGGAGCCGGCGGCGAGCTGGGGAAATCTGCTGGCGCAGGCGCAGGACGTTCAGAACCTGGCACGCTATCCGTGGATCCTGATTCCGGGCATCTTCATTTTCCTGGCGGTGATGTCGTTCAATTTTCTCGGCGACCATCTGCGCGACCGGCTGGATCCCGCCACCGCGGCATGAGTTGCGCGTCGCGACGCATCCGTCTGGCTGGTGGCGGCGGCGCGATGATACGCTGAACGTCACGTGAAACCGCTGCTTGAAGTCAAAGCGCTGCGCACCTCGTTTTTCACCGAGGCGGGAGAAGTACGCGCGGTCGATGGCGTGAGCTTTTCCGTCGCGCCGGGCAAGCTGCTGGGGCTGGTCGGTGAGTCGGGATCGGGCAAGACGGTTAGCGTGCTCTCGATCATGCGGCTGCTGCCCGAGACGGCGCGAATCGTGAGCGGCGAGATAATTTTCGAGGATCGAGATCTCCTGAAACTCAGCGAGCCCGAGATGCGGCATATTCGCGGCGCGCGGATCGCGATGATCTTCCAGGAGCCGATGACCTCGCTGAATCCCGTCTTCACCATCGGCAGCCAGATTGGCGAGGCGGTCCGGCTTCACCAGCAGACCAGTCGCGCCGAAACCCGCAATCGCACAATCGAGGCGCTCAGGATGGTCAGGATTGCCGACCCCGAGCGCCGCGTCGACGACTATCCGCATCAGTTGTCGGGCGGGATGCGCCAGCGCGTGATGATCGCGATGGCGCTGTCGTGCAATCCGCGCCTGCTGATCGCGGACGAGCCGACCACCGCGCTCGACGTGACGATACAGGCGCAGATTCTCGATCTGATCCGCGAGCTGCAGGTGCGGCTGGGGCTGGCCGTGATCCTGGTGACGCACGATCTCGGAATCGTCGCCGAGTATGCCGACGACGTGACGATCCTTTACGCGGCGCGGGTGATGGAGCAGGCGCCGACGGCGGAGCTGTTTCGAAATCCGCTCAACCCGTACACGCGCGGATTGCTCGAATCGATTCCCGGCATCGACGGCAACCGGCATCGGCGCCTGCAGGCGATTCCCGGATCGATCCCGAGCGCGCTGAATCCACCGGCCGGCTGCAGATTTCATCCGCGATGCGCGCGCGTGATTCCGCAATGCTCGGAGGCCGAGCCGGCGCTCGAAAACAAGGGACCGAACCACTATGTCGCCTGCATCCGCGCCTGACTCCGCCGCGCGTATCGGCAATCCGGCGGCGACCGCGTCCGGTGCGCCGCTAGTTCGCGTCGAGCACCTGAGCAAGGAGTTTCCCGCGGGATCGACGGGGATTATCGGCGGCAAAAAACTCTCGGTAAAAGCGGTAGCGGGCGTCAATTTGGAAATTCAACCGGGCGAAACAATTGGCCTGGTCGGCGAGTCGGGATCGGGCAAATCGACGCTGGGGCGGCTGATTCTGAAGCTGCTCGAACCGACCGAGGGCGCCGTCTATTTCGACGGCCGCGATCTCGCGACGCTTGGCCGCGCGGAACTTCGTGCGCTGCGCCGCCAGATGCAGCTCGTGTTCCAGGACCCGTACGCGTCGTTGAATCCGCGCATGCGGGTGAGATCGATCGTCGGCGAAGGAATCGAGATTCACAAGCTCGCGCGTGGCCGGGAAAAGGAGCGGCGAATCGCCGAGCTGCTCGCGATGGTCGGGATGAGCGCGGACGCGATGGAGCGGCTGCCCCACGAGTTCTCCGGCGGGCAGCGCCAGCGAATCGGAATCGCACGGGCGCTGGCGGTGAACCCGCGCTTCCTGGTGCTCGACGAGCCGGTCTCGGCGCTCGACGTCTCGATCCAGGCGCAGATAATTAACCTGCTGCAGGACCTGCAGGAGAAGCTGAAACTGACCTACCTGTTCATCGCGCACGATCTGCGCGTGGTCGAGCACATCAGCAACCGCGTCGCGATAATGTACCTGGGCAAGATTGTCGAAATCGCGTCGCGCGACGAGATCTACCTGAACCCGCGGCATCCATACACGCGTGCGCTGCTGTCGGCGATTCCGACGATCGACACGGCGCACAAGCCGGAGCGAATCAAACTGCCGGGCGAAATGCCGAGCCCGATGAACCCGCCATCGGGCTGCGCCTTCCATCCAAGATGCTCATATGCGAAAGATGTTTGCAGTGACGTAGAGCCGAAATTGGAAACCGGGCGCGGCGGCCACGCGGTGGCGTGTCACGTATTTCCGGCCCCGTAGTGTATGGATTCAACACAAATACCGCAGGACGCATTGGCGTGGGACGAGGCGCGCACGCGCGTCGCGGTCGGGCGCAACGTCAACGTCTCGGGCAAACTGATTTTTCATGAGCCGGTCAGAATCGAGGGGCGCTTCCGCGGAGAGGTTCGCTCGCTCGCGTTGGTGGTGGTGGGCGAAGAAGGAATGATCGAGGGCAAGGTCTTCGCGCCGCGACTGCTGATAATGGGCGAATTGCGCGGAGAGGTCGTCGGATGCGACCACGTGATACTGGGGCCGCACGCGAAATTCTTCGGCAATATCGAGACGCGAACTTTGAAGATCTCCGAAGGCGCCTACCTGGACGGCAGCATCCGCATGACGCGGGTTTCCGCCGGGAAGACCGCAGCCTCCAACGACAGATGAACGGGAACCCGGCTCAGGTGGCGGCGTCGAGTCGCGCCGCTTTGCCGGAGCGATCGCGCAGATAGTACAAGCGCGCGCGGCGCACGCGGCTGCGCGTCAGCACCTGCAACCGGTCGATCCGCGGCGAATGCATCGGGAATATTCGCTCGACGCCGACGCCGTAAGAAACCTTGCGGACGGTAAAGGTCGCACGGTTGGCGCCGCGGTTGATTTTAATCACGATGCCTTCGAAGGATTGGATGCGTTCTTTTTCGCCTTCGACGACCTTGACGTAAACGCGGACCGAGTCGCCGACGCGGAATTCGGGCAGGTCCTTGCGCAGGCCCCGCTCTTCGAGCTTCTGGATAACGGTATTCATGGGAAGAAAGACCTCGAGTCGAGCCCCTAAACTTAACCAAATGCCCGCGCCCACTCAATGGGTGGGGGAAACCGGGTAGTGTCCTAATTTGAAATTCGCTCTAATAGCTCGCCCACCGTCCAGATGTGATCGCTAATACCATGCGCCATCGCAGGCGTCATCCGCAGCGTCTTGTGAACCCGAACCAGATTATAGTGCGCGAAGTGCAGGGCGACCGCAGCGGCATGGTTCGCCCGCTTCTTGCTGAAACCGTTGGTCAAGCGCGTAAACCGGCGCATCTGCATCCGCATCGTGAGATTCTGGCGCTCGACGTAACTGGTCGAGATATGGTCAGGATCGGGGCGTCCGATCAAATGCTCGCGCTGGCACTGAATCATGACAGGCGGAGAGTAGCGACCGCGACCGTCGTTCAATTCAGACGCGAATACTTTGATCAGTTGGGCGTAATCTACGTTGCGGTCAAACGCCCGCCCAATCGCGCCGTAGTAGGCCGCAAACGCATCGGTCGTTATCTGTGGACGATTCACCAGACGCCCACGAAGATCGTCCACAAACAGCGCCGTATCGCTCCACGTCCGCTTCCCGACGTGCCAGCAGGGAACGAGTTTGGAATCGGCGTCTATCGCGACAAAAGTGTACACGTCGCCAAATTCATCGGTCTGATTGAGCCGACGCGCCGTCTTTTGCTTCATGCCGACGTAGGCCCAGATTTCATCAAGCTGGAGTCGCGGACAGGTCAGGCCGCGCATCATTTCGTCCATCAGGCTATCGCAACCGTCGGCGACGCGAACCGCCAGCCGCATAATCGTATCGCGATGAATGCCAGTCATCCGCTCGACGCTGCGAATCGAATTGCCTTCTACCAAGGCTGAAATGACGGTCGTCTGCTCGGCTGCCGCTAACTTATTCATGTTAGCAATTATGCTTGAGTGGTTATGCATTGTCAATAGACGCAAGAGCGCCCCTGTCTGTAACCGATGAAGACCCGGTTGACGACGTTCGTCAATTCAAGAAGGATATGCCCCCGACGGGAATCGAACCCGTAACCTCGGCCTTTCGAATGGCGCGCTCTGTCCTTTGAGCTACGGGGGCGCGTTATATGGCACCGGGGAAGGGGTGCAAGCCCCTTCCCCCACTTCCCGACTTTTCAGTCGGAAGCTATTGACAACCTGGTGGCCCGCGCGGAAGATATAAACGTGCGCAGCGCCATGAATAGCGTGCAGCGTACATAGGGTCTCTCCAAACCCAGTTCGATTGTGTGAATGGAATGGAAACGCGAGCCGCGCCAACGGCTCGTTTTTCGTTTCAATCCCCCGAAACTTTTTCCTCTACATCGTCCTCATCCTCGCCCCGTCACAACGTCAATCCACCACGAAAAAAGCCTAGACTGCTGCCACGCCTCCTCAGTCCCATCTCCCTCGGCCCCAACCCGGCGCAACACCAGACTAGGCTTAATTAAAAAGCCAAGCCCGCCCAACTACCTTTAATTCTTTGATCTAATCTACATCCCGATCAAGCCCCTCTGTCTGGGTTATCAACACAGGTTCGCTACTTTTTCGACCACCTAGATTTCGCCGCTCTGCGCGCGATGGCCGAGAGCCTTTTCTTGGAAAGTTTTTTAGCGCGTGCTTTTCCGCCCTTCAATCCGCCGAGCCTGCCGAGCGCGACCGCTGCGGGATTCTTGCCGCTATCTGGTTGCTCGGCTGGCAGCTCGCCTGATATTGCATCGATCAGATTCGACGCCATCTGATTCACGTCGGGTTTGCCCGTCCTTGAGCGCTTAGGCATACTCCCATTATGCACACGGCTAGAGCAAAAGGGAAATGAGCCAGCCGCCCGCTTTCCCGCTTTCGTTTGTTGGCTTCTTCGCCATTTTCGTATCCGTCGGGTTGCTTGCGAAGAGATTGCCCGCATCCGTCGCGAGCTACGCTGTGGGCGTCATCATACTCGCTCTGTTTTACGTCGGGCCGCATCTATTCGGCAGCGACTGGTACTGGATGGGCTACGGTCTAGGCGTAATCGTTGGTGGCATCGGAGCGATGGCGCATGCGCGTATGACGGAGACGGAAAAGAAAAATTACCAATGGCAGCAGAGACAGATTTCTCTGCTTGTCATCATGCTGCTTCTGATCGCGTTCGTTGTGATGGTCGCGATGGGATATTAGGCCCATATTTCAAATTAGGACACTACCGGAAACCGGGCTACTTGCCGCGAAGGCGATCGAGAATGATTCCGGCGGCGGAGCGCACTGACAGATGGTTGTAGTCGCCGAGGCCGACGATCGGCGCGAGGATGACGTCGGCGCGTTGCGCCACCTCGGGCGACATGCCAAATCCGGTGCCGAGCAGGATTATCATCGGCGGCGCGTCGGGGGCCTCGAGCCGGGTCCGCAAATCGCCGTAGCTGACGCCGCCTTCGGTGCGGGCTGAGGTATGCACGACGAGCGGGCGCGCGCCGGCGATTCGCGCAGCCTCGGCGACGGCGTCGTCGAGTTGCGCGACGATCTGCACGCGCTCGAGCGCCTCGCGACGGCGCGAATCGTGCGCGCGGCCGAAGTCGAAGCGCCAATGGTCGATCACGCTCGCCGCGAATTTCCGCTGCTCGGGAATCGGATGCACGATGAACACGCCGCGCACGTCGTAGGTTCGGGCGGCGCGCGCGATATCGTGAATGTCGAGGCTGGTGATCGCCGAGGTGACGACCTTGGCGTTGCGATCGACGACCGGATGATGGATCAGCGCTACGAAAAGATCGGACACGGTCAGGGCTTGCGTCGTTCGAGCAGGTCGGGGCGGCGCCGCGCGGTTCGCCGTTTTGCTTCCGCTTCGCGCCACGCGCGAATCTTGCCGTGGTCGCCGCTCAGCAGGATTTCCGGCACGGTCATGCCGCGGAACTCCTCGGGGCGGGTGTATTGCGGATACTCGAGCATCCCGGCGGCGAACGATTCTTCGTCGAGCGACTCGGGATTGCCGAGCACGCCGGGGATCATCCTGCCGACCGCCTCGATCACCGCCATCGCGGGGATTTCGCCGCCGCTCAGCACGTAGTCGCCGATGGAAATTTCCTGGTCCACGAGAGAGCGCACGCGCTCGTCGATTCCTTCGTAGCGTCCCGCGACGAGCATCAGGCCGGATGCGCGCCGGGCGAGGTCGCGCGCCATCGAATTGTCGAAGACTTCGCCCTGGGGAGTCATCAGGATGCGCCACAGGCCCGGGCGCTCGGCGTCGAGCGCGTCGATCGCGGCGGCGATCGGCTCGGGGCGCATCACCATGCCGCTGCCGCCTCCGTACGGCGCGTCATCGACCTGCCGGTAGTTGCCGAGGCCGTGATCGCGCAGCGGATGCGCCTTGATTGCGAGCAGTCCCTGCTCGATGGCGCGTCCGATCATGCCGCCGCGAAACGGCGACTCGAACATCTCGGGGAACAGGGTGATTACGTGAAATTCCATCGGGCGAATCCAAATCTATCCGGGTGAGCCGCGGGGAGCCAGACGGTCAGTCGAGCAGGCCGGGAATCGGATCGATCGTGACGCGGCGGGCGGCCAGGTCCATCGATTTGACGACGTCCTCGATCACCGGCACCAGCACTTCGCGCTCGCCGTCGCGCACCACCCAGATGTCGTGCGCGCCATTGGAGAAGATCTCTTCGATCGTGCCGAGGCGGCTGCCGTCGGTCAGCATCACCTCGCATCCGAGCGCCTCGTAGTAGTAGAACTCGCCGGGCTTGGCGGCGGGAACGTCCTCCGTCGCGAGCATCACGACCGCGCCCTTAAGCGACTCGGCGGCGCTTACGTCGGCGACGCCTTCGAGCGTGATTCGCCGCGTCGCCGCGTTGAGCGGCGTTATCGCCGTCAGCCGAAACTCGCGGACTTCGCCCGCGCGCTCAAGGAAGACGCGCCTGACTTGTTCCAGTGTTTCGGAGTCGGGATTGTCGGGCCGAAATCGCAGCGCGCCCTTGAGCCCGTGGGCGCCGGTTATGCGGCCGACGCGGAGCATCGATGCTTGCCCAGCTTGACCGCTATTGTCGTCGCGCCGGCGGTTGCGGCGCGATCACTTGTCCTCGACTATTTCGAGAACGACCTTGCGGTTGGTGCGCGAAGCGACCGCGTTGAGAATGGTGCGGATCGACTTGGCTGTGCGCCCCTGCTTGCCGATCACGCGGCCCAAATCCTCCTTCGCTACCCGCAGTTCAAGCACCGAGGCGGTATCGCCCTGCGTCTCCTTCACGTCCACCGCGTCAGGATTGTTTACCAACTGTTGTGCGAGGTACTGAACGAGCTCCTTCATGGGATGGCTCCGTTGCAGCGGGTCGCATCAGGCGGAGACCGTTGCTGTTTCGGCTCGTTTAATTAATTTTTTTACCGTCTCGCTGGGCTTGGCGCCAGCCTTGAGCCAGTGATCCGCCACGTCCTGCTTGATGGTGACGCGGGGCGGGTCGAAGGCGGGGTCGTAGGTTCCGACCTGGGCGACGAAGCGTCCGTCGCGCGGCGAGCGCGAGTCGGCGACCACGATGCGGTAAAAAGGTTTTTTGCGCGCGCCATGGCGGCGCAAGCGGATTACAAGTCCCATGCGATTCTCCTGTTGCCTATTCTAGCTGCCGAGCCCCAGTCCGCGCATCATCATTTTTCCCGCGCCCATGCGGGTGATTTTCTTCATCATCTTGCGCGTCTGCTCGAACTGTTTGAGAAAGCGGTTGACGTCCTGGACCGCGGTGCCGCTGCCGGCGGCGATACGCGCGCGCCGGCGCCCGTTGATAATCAGATGATTGCCGCGCTCCTGCAGCGTCATCGAGTCGATAATCGCCTGGATGCGCTCGAGCTCGCGCTTCGCCTCTTCGGAATCGGCGGCGCCCGCGACTTTTTTGAGGCCGGGGATCATGCCCACCAGCTCGCCGAGCGAGCCCATCTTTTTGACCGCCTTGAGCTGTTCGGCGAAGTCCGTGATGGTGAACTCGTTCTTCTTAAACTTGCGCTCGAGCTCCTTGGCCTTGGTCTGATCGTAGTTCTGCTGCGCCTTTTCGATGAGCGTCAGCACGTCGCCCATCCCGAGGATGCGCGAGGTGAGCCGGTCCGGATAGAAAATCTCGAACGCGTCGAGCTTCTCGCCGGTGGCCGCAAACAGAATTGGCGCGCCGGTTATGGTGCGCACCGAAAGCGCCGCGCCGCCGCGCGCGTCGGAGTCGAGCTTGGTCAGAATGACGCCGGAGATTCCCAGCCGCTCGTGGAAGCCCGCGGCCACGTTCGCGGCTTCCTGCCCGGTCATCGCGTCGGCGACGAAAATGATGTGATGCGGGTTCAGCGCGGCCTTCAGGCGCGCCAGCTCGTCCATCAGCTCTTCGTCGATTTGCAGGCGGCCGGCGGTATCGAGCAGCACCGCGTCATGCCCGCCGGTCTCGGCGCGGGCCAGCGCGCGCGACGCTATCTCGATCGGGTCCTGGTCCTCGCGGCTGTCGACGACCGGAATTTGCGCCTGCGCGCCGAGCACGCGCAACTGCTCCATCGCGGCCGGGCGATAGACGTCGGTGGACGCCAGCAGCGGATGGCGCTTGCGCTCCGACTTGAGCCATAGCGCGAGCTTGGCGATCGAAGTCGTCTTGCCCGAGCCCTGCAGGCCCACCACCATGATCTTGACGGGCGGCTTGACCTTGAGATCGAGCTCGCGCGCCGAACCGCCCATCGCGTTCTGCAGCTCGGTCGCGACGAACTTGATCAGATGCTGCTCGGGGGTGAGCGAACGGAGCACTTCGGCGCCGAGCGCCTTGCTCTTTACGTGATCGATAAAGTCGCGGACGACCTTGATATTGACGTCGGCTTCGAGCAGCGCGAGGCGGACTTCGCGGAGCGCGTCCTCGATATTGCGCTCGGTGATGCGGCCGGTGCCTTTGAGTTTTCTGAAAACCCCTTCGAGGCGGTCGCTGAGCGTGTCAAACATGAGTAAAAACCCGGTTGCAGCAGGTCGAGGTAAGCGGCATCGGCCCAGTCGGCTGACGGAAATACTCTAGCAAACCGACAAGGCTAGGGCACGCTCCGGCAGGAGTCAATGCGGCTTCGGCAGAGGGTGGCGTCCTAATTTGAATCGGGAGTTCGCCAGCGGTAATTTGCGGGACTTTCGGGTATCCATAGACCACAGAGGGGACGGTCTATGGACGGAAGCGCTCGACTCAAAGAATTTGTTTCGCGGCTGGCCTTAGGCGTGGCAGGCGCTGGCTTCATGGCGATGTTTACGATCGGGTTTTTGTTTGGTGCGAGTTTTCTTGTTGGTGGTCTGGTAGCGGCGACGATAATCTATCCGGAAGTCCTCTCACCGATTAAATCACGGCTTGCAGAGGTTTTCGGAACAGCGGCAACCAAAAGCCCTATCAATGCTCGGCAAATCGCGCTGTTTCTACCAATCGCCGTTTTCGCCAACATAGGTATGATATTGGGGATTCAATATTATCGATACCTGGACTTCCGGCATACGTGCGCTTCGATTACGAACGACCTGATTGACTTCAACGATGAGCGTCGAGCGCATGCGCCGTCGCGCTTCGCAGTGCATACTCAAGTCGACATGGAAAAACAGATGAAGGAATCTGACGAGTACGAAAGAGAAACGACAACACTTTTCCAAAAGCGGTTCGCGACACGAATTCAAGTCGCTTGTGACCGGATAAGGTCGTATCGAACGTGGAACGCCGGTGAGGAAGAATTCGTTTGTCTGAATGCGGCAATGGGAACTGGTTTGTACAAGCCCCAAGCGATTGAAGCATTGTCATTGGAGATCGATTGGCAGGACTGGCTCATGAGCCGAACTGCACTGATGCAATTTTTCGCGGGATTGTTAGCATCAGTCTCGCTGTGGCTTATCTTTCTTACGTTGAAGCGAGAAGCTCAGCCGACTCTCCCGCCTGTTGAAGCAACTCCTCGATAGTCCACAGATGATCCGCCACGCCTGCGGCCATCGCGGGCGTCATCCGCAGCGTCCGATGAATCAGCACGAAATTGTAATGCGCATAGTGGAGCGCAACCGAGGGCCCTGAGGTTCGCCAGCTTCTTGCTGAACGCCAGCGTCAAACGTGCAAATCGCTTACATTCCATCCGAACGCTCAAATTTTGTCTTTCCATGCGCGAGCGCGGCTGCGTGGCGGGGATTCATGCGCTCGCTTTTACACCATGCTGATGCTTGTCGTGAAACGCGCGCGGGGCCGAGGGGACCCCGCGCGCCTGCTGCGTCCTCATCCGCCTCACGAGCCCCAGATGCTTTGCCACCACGGCCTGGGCTGCGACCCGGGAGTCAGCCCGGCCTTCTTGATCACGTCGGCGAGGTTCCACCCGGTCAGGTCCGCGAGCGTCTCCGCTTCCTGCTGGCGACGCTTGCTCAATTCGTCGAAATAACTCTTCGCGGCCGAGCATGCAGTGGGCGATCCGTCCCACGCACGCTGCATCACGTAGCGCGCCTGGAAGTTTTCCTGATCCTGCGTCTCCTGAAAAATCAGATCTTCGGGAAACGTGTCCGCGCTGTAGCGCACATGCAGCCGCGTGAGCATCACCGGCATCGCGCCGCCGGCGGGAGGATATGGCATCATGCCGCCCGGCCGGCGAAACAGCGGGACCGGGCCGCCCGGCTGGTCGTCGAGCCAGAAGACGCCGAGGCTGCGCAGTTCGTCGCGCGTCAGCGCCGGCCCCGCGCACGGATCGCACCATCCCATGTTCCACACGTACTCGGTGAAGACGGCGCGCATGTCGTTGCGCTTGACCTGCTCGTCGAACATCGCCTTGTAGAAGTCGCCGAACTCGCCGCGCACGTACTCGGGGATGTCCATGCCGGTCGGCAATTTCACCGTGCGATAGTTGGTGGTCTCGACGCGGCCGTTTTCGGTGAGCATGTAGATGACGAGATCCTGCGGGCCCTGCGAGTTAATCATCCCGAGCCGAATCGGCAGCATGAACTTGGGCGATTCGAAGGCGAACTGGAGCGGCCGCAGGTAGGTCAGCCCGGTGCGCTTGTGCTCGGTCAGATTGACCTTGGCGACGAAGAACTTCATGTCGCTGCGAATGTAGGGCTCGAGCGCGCGATCCGCGCCGAGCGGAATCTTGTAGCCGTTGAGCTGCAACCAGGTTTGCAGGCCCAGCGATTCTTTCGCCGACAAGATCACGATGTCGTATTCGCCGACGGTGTATTGCGCCTCGATCGTGACGCCCAGCGTTTTGGCTTCATCCGCGGGAGCGGCCGGCGCAGCCGACATTTCCATCCGGTCCATTGCGCCCGCCATCGCCATCGGGCGCATGAGCTGGCACGGATCGGTGTCGTAATACTCGACCAGCCGGGGCGAACTGTAGGCGTCGATCTTCCGGAACAATTCGCGATCGCCGATATGCACCTGCCCCTTTTGCAGCACGACCGGCACCGGCACCACCAGCGCGAACTCCGACGGCTCGCCCTGGTAGTCGTTCATCAGGCTGATGACGGTCTTGTCGTCATGATGCGCCATCACGACTTGCGACGAGTGATTGACGAGGGACTCATCGGCCTTGCCGACGTAGAAGCCGCAGAATGCGCGCGCGTCATGCGGCGCGGCGAGAATCGACGCGGCGAGCGTCAACGCCAGCGAAACGAGAATCGGGATGCGGTGAAGAAGCTTCATGGCCACCTCCATTTTGTGTCCAATCGAATTTTCGCGCGGGCCAAAGCGCGTCCCACAGCGGAACGAATGGCGCCGCGATAAACAAAGCCCAGATGAGTCCGTTGGTGCGGTAGAGCCGGACCTGCCACGCATAGGCGATGGCGGCGACTAGTGCGGCGTGCGCGATTCTGCCTCGCCGAGCGTTGGGGCCGGTCATCGGATCGGAGATCATGAAGAACGCGAACAGCAGCAGCGCGCCGCTCTCGAGCTGATGCGTCCAGACAGCCCATCGATTGCCGAGGTACTCGACGCGGAGCGCGAGCGCGCCAAGATAGAACGCGAGAAACGTCCAGCTGATGTCGCCGCGGCGCGCGCGCTGCGTCACCAGCATGCCCAGCATCACGACCCATCCCGCGACGGCCACGTCCTGACCCCATTGGCCCGGCGATACCCACGTGCCGGGAGGCAGGAGGATCGCGAAGATGACGCCGAAGGTCGCGGGATTGAACAGATGCTTGTCGCGAAAACGGAAGAGCGACTTCGAGGAGATCGCGGCGGCGGCCGCAATCGGATGCGCGAAGAGGTTATCGGCGCGCAGCAGCAGCGTCAGGCTGAGGCAGGTGATGATGGCGCTGCGGAGCGAGCGCGGCCTGGAGGGGGTGAGCCTCCAGCACGCAGCCTGCGTCAGCAGGCCGGCGGCGAAGGTCAGCACAACCTGGCCGGGGCGGATGCTGAAATCGCGGAGGTAGGCGCCTGCAGTCAGCAAAGTGCCAAGCGCGAAGATCTGGAAGAGGCGCGGCTCGGCGAAGGAGCCGGTCCAGTGCTTTGGCGTCGAGCTGAGTGCGTCCATCGAGTCGTTCCTCTCGACTCTTTGAACGCGCCCGCCGGATTTTCTTGCAGGGATTTTTTACTTCTTGCGCCCGCGCTTGGGGAGTGGGTGGTACACGTGCAGGAACGAAAATGCGGCGATCGTGAGCGCGTGCATGATTTTGCCCGACGCGATCAGGCCGCGTATTTCGCGCATCGGCACCATCACGACCTCGGTTTCTTCGTCGCCGAGCGATACCACCCGGTGGACTTCGCGGACCTTGTCGGCGCGGAACGAGAAACAGATATTGCCCTGGATGGCGGGATTCGGATGCACCTTGCCGAGCTCGACGATCGCGTCGGAATCGAATCCGGTCTCCTCGATCATCTCGCGGCGCGCCGCATGCATCGGCGACGGATCATCGGCATCGACCATGCCGCCGGGGACCTCGAGCGTGAAGTCGGAGATGCCATGACGCCATTGACGAATCATCACGACGTCGCCATTTTTCGCCAGTGGAATGATGTTGACCCAGTTGGGGCCGTCGAGGATGAAGAAGTCGCGTTCGCCGCGCCGCGGATGCGTCGAGCGCCGTCGATGGAGATCGAAAATCGGCGTGCGGTACGCGACGTCGGTGCCAAGCGTCTTCCACTTGCGCGGCTTCATCGGGAGATTGCGCCGCCGCCGCGCGGCGGACGAGATCCTTCGCTGCGCAGACTCCGCTCAGGATGACGGAAAAGAGAAGCCGCGCTCAGCCGCACGTCTCCCTGCCGGGCCACTTCTGTCACTGCACCGAGACCACCCCTGTCATTCTGAGCGTAGCGAAGAATCTCGCGTGCGCCAGCACGCGCTCAGATCATCCATGGGCAGATTTGTCGAGTGAATCAATTCGAGTTTTCTTGCCCTCGTCCATCCCTTGATCTGTTTCTCGCGAGAAATTGCGTCCCCCGGTCTATCGAAGTTTTCGAAATATAGCAGCCGCCGAACGCGATATTTCCTGGTAAAGCCCGGCGTCAATCCATCGCGATGCTCATTCACGCGCCGCGCCAAATTATTCGTGACCCCGATATAGAGGACCCCCGACTTGCTGCCCATGATGTACACATAGAAAGTTCTGCTCTCTCTTTCCCACCGCGTCATAATATTCTGTCTGAGCGGCCGTGCCTCTCACCCCTGCTCGAATTCGGCTTCGACGTCGTGGCCGTAGAGCCAGGTGTTTTGAGGCAGCGGCGCGGTCGTGGATGAGGCCAGGTTAGCGTCGCGGTTTCGTTGAGCCTCGCCGTCGGCAAGATGGAAAGTGATGGCGTTGCTGCGCGAGCCGTCCTGGCATCGGGAAGCGCGGGGCTTGCGCGTATCCTCGTAACGCAACAGCGCCGCGCCCACATCGTCCGCGGCCGCGCGCTCGAGGCACTTCGCCAGCACGGCGGCATCCTCGATCGATTGCACCGCGCCCTGCGCCATGTACGGCAGCATCGGATGCGCCGCGTCGCCCATCAGCGTGACGCGTCCGACGGTCCATCGCGGCAGCGGGTCGCGGTCGTAGAGCGCCCAACGATTGGTCGTATCAACCGAGCCGATAACTGCGCGGAGTTGAGGATGCCATCCCTCGAATTCCTTGAGCGCATCGGCCACCTCGCCCCTGGCAGTCCACGACTCGATGCGCCAATCGCCGGGAGTAACCGCGACCCAGTTGAGGTAGCGCGCGCCGGCGCCAACAAAATACTGCACGAAGTGATGGTCGGGCCCCCACCATACGGAAGCCGTGCGCTCGATGCCGAGGTGCACTACGCGCGCCGCCGGAACCAGCCCGCGATAGGCGACGTGTCCCGAAAAGCGCGGCGACTCGGGCCCCAGGATGGCTTCGCGCACGGTGGAATGGATGCCGTCCGCGCCAACCACAATGTCGGCGTCGGCGGTCGCGCCGTTGTGGAATTGCACTTCGACGCGGTCGCGGTGCTGGGTCAGTCCGACGCATCGATGGTCAAGATGAAGGACGCCGTCGGGCACCGCGGCGGAGAGAAGGTCGAGCAGCTCGGCGCGATGGAAGTGATAGTAAGGCGCGCCGAAGTTACGCTCGCACGCGCCGGCCAGGGGCTGTCGCGCTAGCTCGCGGCCGTCGTCCCATCGGCGGAAGACGGTGGCGAGGGGCAGCACACCGAAACGGCGCAGCGGATCGTCGAGCCCGAGCCGCTGGAGAATTCGCGTCGCGTTGGGACTTATCTGGACGCCGGCGCCGACCTCGCGCAGTTCGGAGGCCTGCTCGAAAACCTGGACCTCGAGGCCGGAGCGGCGAAGCGTCAGCGCCGCGGTGAGGCCGCCGATCCCGGCACCGATCACGATGATTCGCATGCGCGGTTACCGCCTCAGAACAGGCGGGCGTATTCGATCGCCGGGCATCGATCCATCACGACCGTCATGCCGGCTTGCTGCGCGCGGCGGGCGGCGTCGAGGTTGATTACGCCGAGCTGGCACCACAGCACGCGCGCACGTTTTGCGATTGCGGCGTCGACGACCTCGGCCACGAACTCCGAGCGGCGGAACACGTCCACCATCTCGATCGGCCCGGGAATCGACGCGAGGTCGGGATAGCACTTCTCGCCGAGAGCGCCGCGAAGCGAGTCGGCGTCGAGCTGCGGATTGACCGGAATCACCCTGAAGCCGCGGGTCTTGAGCAATTTTGCGATGCGCAGCGAGTCGCGCGCCGGATTGTCGGAGCATCCCACGACCGCGACCGTGGCGGGCCGCGCGAGAATAGCGCGAATCTCGGCGTCAGGCGGATTGCGGAATTCGATGGTCATATGATCACCCGTCAGCTGTGGAACAGGCGTTCGATGATGGTCGGGACGAGCCGATGGATTTCCTCGCGGCATTCGGCGAATACCAGGTCGCCCTTTTCGTAGGGGTCGTCAATGTCGCCCGCCTCGCCCGCGAACGAACGCAGCGTGAACACGGGACGGCCGGCAGCGCCGGGAAAACGCTCGACCAGATCGCGCGCCTGCTGCCCGGTCATCGCGATGATGAGATCGGTCTGCTCGAGCATTTCGGGATGGCGCTTGAGGTCGGTGGAGGTCGCTTCGTCGCCGATGTCGATGCCGACTTCGCGCAACGCCATGCGGGTGTCGAGCGAGACCAGCGCGCCGTCGCGCGCGTAGGGCGCGATGCCGGCCGAGGTAATCGTGATGCGATGGTCGAAGCCGAGCGCGTCGAGTTCGCGCCGCAGGATATGCTCAGCCATCACGCTGCGCGCGGTGTTGGCGGCGCAAATGAAGAGGATGGAACGAAAGCGCGGCTCACGTGGAGCCGCGCCCTTCGGTTTCGTCTCAGCGGTCAAAAATCTACGCGCCCCCGCCCATCACCTCGCCCATGCTCTCTTTCTTGGTGACGCCCTTGGCGAGCTCTTCCTTGAGCTTGGCGCCGAGTTCGGCCGGCTCCCACATAGAGCCTTTCTTCGAAACCTTGGCGCCGGTGTGCCATCCGCGCATCAGCCACACGTTGCCCATGCCGACGCGGAACACCTCGCCGTGAACGTCTTTGGCGTCGTCGCTCGCGAGCCATGCGATCAGCGGCGCCACGTGTGCGGGCGTGAACGCGTCCCATTCTCCGGCCTTCTGCGTCATGCCGGCGGCAGTCTGTGGAGTCGCGTCGACGGTCAGGCGGGTGCGCGCGACCGGCGCGATCGCATTGGCGGTGACGCCGTAGCGGCTCATCTCGCGATCGATGATTACCGCCATCGCGGCGACGGCGGCCTTGGCGGCGCCGTAGTTGCTCTGGCCCGCGTTGCCCAGCAGGCCCGAGTCGGAGCTGGTGTTGATGAGCCGGCCGTTCAACACGTTGCCGGCTTTGTGCTGCTCGCGCCAGTAGGCGGTCGCGTGGCGGGCGACGTTGAAGGTGCCTTTCAGGTGGACGGCGACGACCGCGTCCCAGTCCTCTTCGCTCATGTTGAAGACCATGCGGTCGCGCAGGATGCCGGCGTTGTTCACCACGATGTTGAGCTTGCCGAAGTTGTCGATTGCGCAGTCGATGATCCGCTTGGCGGATTTGAAGTCGGTCACGCTCTCGAAGTTGGCGACCGCCTCGCCGCCGGCGGAGCGGATTTCCTTGACGACGTCCTCGGCCGGCGAGCGCGACTGCCCGGTTCCGTCGAAGTGCCCGCCGAGATCATTGACGACGACCTTGGCTCCGTGCTTGGCGAGCAGCAAGGCTTCTTCGCGCCCGATGCCGCGGCCTGCTCCAGTTATAGCTGCAACTTTGCCTGTCAGTAGTGCCATTTCCTAATTCCTCTTCTCTTTCTCGCTGGGATTTGGATTCGGTGCTTGTTGGGCCATTTCGCCCGGTCCTTCGACGTCGAAGTCTTCCCGGGGTTCCATCAGGGATTCGTCCAGGTGCGCGGGCAACTCGTAGATGAGATCGATTTCCATCTTGGTCTTATCCTGATCGCTCGGGTACAGCATGATGCTGCCGGGGCGCCCGTTGTAGTGGAAATCGCACGACCAGGTCCTGCGGGCAGGCATGATAAGCGCAGAGGTGATGTGAAAGTCGTTCTTCTTCAGGTTTTCCTTGTAGAAGGCGACCATCTGCTGCATCTGCCCGTCAGAGGTGAACAGGATTTCGCGCATAGAGCCCTTGGGTTTCCGGACGTGGTCGATCTTGATGCCTGGATACATGGGCATCGACGGAAAGAGGTCCTTGGGCAAGGCCTGGTTGGGCTCGTCGGGCGCGACAGTCGAGGTCTGCACGGTCGGGGGCGCCACGGGAGCGGGCGGCGGCGCTGAGTTGCAGGCCGCCAATCCGAGCATGCAGGCGGCCGCCAGCGCAGCCCGCATGAACAGAACGTGACGATTCACCGTCTTAACAAATAGTGGGTCCAGATTTCTCAAAAGCGTCAATCGCCAAAAAAATATTGACCGCATCGCGGTCAACCTGCGGCATGGACTGGCAAGCTTCTGGATAGACGTGAGGGGCCAAGAAGTCAAGGCGACAAGATACTTTGCGGTGCCGCCAGCGACCAGTTGTGGGTAGTCGGGCGCAGGGCAAAAGTCGTAGAGTAGGTGGCACGGCGACTCGATAATCGAGCGTGGCGCGAAGGTTGCGCGAGGTGGCACGGCGCGGGAAGCCGTCGGGGACCATTCGCAATCGTGGACGAATCGATCAACATTTTTGCTTCCGCACGGCGGCTCTTGACAAATACACACTATTATTGCATTCAGACTTTCCGCGCCAACACGGACAACTTTGGCCGGCTGATGGGGGCCCGACGGGTGAAGAATGGGCCAGCAACCGGTTCAGGGGAGAACCGCTAAGGCAGTTTGGGGCAGTTTACGCAACGGTTCGAGCGGGGCCAAAATTTCGCCGCTCAAATCTAATTTCAATCTCGAGAGGATAAGAGATGCAAAGCAACTTTGGTATTTTGGGGATGATTCAGCAGGGCTACTATGCCACGTATCCGCTGCTCTTCATTTCGGTCGTCTGCCTGGCGATAATTTTCGAGCGCGTCTGGGCGCTGTGGGGCGTCGGACCGAAGACGGCCAAGCTGGCCGACTCGCTGATTCCGAACCTGCGACAGGGCAAGTTCAACGAAGCGTTGCAGGCCACGCAGGCGCGCGGCACGGCGGCCGAGCGCATCTATCACACGCTCATTTCGGGTGCGCAGACGATGGACCGGGATCATCTGCTCGAGCTTGATGACGAGCGCCGTTACCAGGAAGGCCTCGAGTTCAAGCGCTACCTCTGGGTGCTCGCGACGGCAGGCGCGTCGGCGCCGTTCATCGGGCTGTTCGGCACGGTCGTCGGCATCCTGGTGGCGTTCCAATCGATGGCGATTATGGGCACCGGCGGCTTCTCGGTCGTCGCGGCCGGTATTTCGGAAGCGTTGATTTCGACCGCACTGGGACTCGCGGTCGCGATCGTCGCGGTTATCTTCTACAACTATTTCTCGGTCAAGGTTGAGAACATCAGCGCCATCCAGCACATCAACGACGACCGCCTGATCGACGCCGCGCTCCAGGGGAAACAGGCACGTGTCAATTAGCGGACCGAAAACCGAAGGCGGCGGTGTTTTCGACAGCATCAATATCACCCCGCTCACCGACATATTCCTCGTACTGCTGATCATCTTCATGGTGACGACTTCGGTCACTATCGAGTCTGCCGCCCACGTTGATCTGCCCAACGCGACCAACACCGCGCCGGAGAACAAGGGCGTCATCGTGACCTACACGGCTCAGCACGAGCTCTTCGTGAACTCGAAGGACGTTCCCGAGCGCGAGCTTGGATCGAGCCTGCGCGAGGCGCTGGGAAAAGTGGACCAGAAAATCGTGGTGTTCCAGGGTGATCGCAAAGTGCTGCTCGGCGACATGGTGCGGATTTTGAACATCGCCAAGGGCGCAGGCGCCGAACAAATTGCAATCGCGGCCAAGCGGGTTACGGGCGCGCAACTGGCCAACTCCACAGGGGGAGGAAGTTGAGCGGGCCGGCCCCGGTGGCTGACCTGAGCATCGATACCCGCAGAGGTATTTGCCGATGGCAATGACTAAAAACGAAGGCGGCGGGGTGTTCGCCGACATCAACATCACCCCGTTGACCGATATCTTCCTGGTCCTGCTGATCATCTTCATGGTGACCACGGCGGTGACGATCGAGTCCGCGGCCCATGTCGATTTGCCCAAAGCCGAAGCTCAGGCCCAACCGACAGACAAGCCCAAGGGTATCATCGTCACCTACACCGCCGATCATCTGGTCTATCTGAACGACAAGCAGCTCACCGAGGCCGAGTTGGTGCCTCAGCTTCATGACGCGCTCCAGAATTCGACCGACAAAATTGTGATTTTCCAGGGCGATCCAAAGGTTATACTTGGCGATATGGTGCGCATCCTGGACATGGCGAAGTCGGCCGGCGCGGAGGCGATCGCGATTGCGGTGTCTTCGCTACCTCCTGGCGGCGGCGGCGCTCCAGCGCCCGGAGGCGGAGCGTAGGAATTTGAATTTCGGACGACTCACGCGTTGCCGCGACGATCGCGCGGCCTTAAATTCAGTGAATGAGGGTCTCGGCCGCGGCCGCGCCATGCGTGGCCCAAGCGGGGAGCACGTTTAAATATGATCGCAGCAATAATCATTCTGCTCGTCCTGTCGACGTTCGTCGTCGCTTTCATCTTCTACCGCATCATCGGCAAACGAGAGCTCGAGGCCGAAAGGCGCCGCGACGAGGATGAAGCCGACGCGACCCGCCTGCAGAAGATGAAAGATGCGCTCGGTCTGCTGATCGGGCCCTTTCCTCTGTCGGTCGCCCTTCACATACTCGCACTGCTCTTTCTGATCATTACGGTGCACGAGCAGCGCGGGCGCGAGTTGATCATGGTGAACCTTGAAGCGGGCGGCGGCGGCGGTGGCGGCAACGAGATGCAGGATCTCGACATGCCCGAAGTGCCGATGCCCGACACGGCTCCGCAGCAGATGGAGCAGCCGACCGCGGTGGACACGTCGCAAGCGGTGGGCCTGGCCAATGACTACGTGCGCGCAGCCGGCGGCGGCGGCATCGGC
The DNA here is from genome assembly GCA_963789715.1 of Binataceae bacterium (SeqCode). Classification (GTDB taxonomy): domain Bacteria; phylum Desulfobacterota; class Binatia; order Binatales; family Binataceae; genus Binatus. The sequence continues at coordinate 639,325 of CAWBLQ010000001.1, forward strand.
ATTGGCCGCGGCGGCGGCATGGGCTCGGGCTACGGTCACGGTATCGGCTCGGGCTTCGGCGGGTTCATCGGCGAATTGCGGCGCAAGGGACTGGACGTGGTGCTGGTCATCGACGGCACCGGCTCGATGAGACTGATCATCGACGACGTCAAAGCCAAGATGGCGCAACTGGTGCAGTCGATTCATCGGCTGGTGCCGATCGCGCGAATCGGAATAATCGTGTTCGGTGGCAAGGGTGAGGCGAGAAAAATCCAGCCACTGACGCTGTCACCGCAGAAGCTCAGCGACTTCCTCAACTCCATCCAGGCGATGGGCGGTGGCGAGTGGGAAGAAGATACGCTGGGCGCGGTCGAGACGGCTATCAACAAGATGGACTGGAAGCCGTACGCCAAAAAAGTGGTGGTGCTGGTGGGAGATTCGCCGCCGGAGAAGGATGACTTCGCACCGCTGCTCGCGCTGATTCGGCAGTTCAAAGCCAACAACGGCACCTTCAACACGGTGGACGTGGCGGCCGAGGAGCACGAGCGTTTCGAGCGCGAGTTTTGGCTCAAGGTGCATCGTGAGGAGCCGCCGAAGATTTCGCCGTTGCCGGAGTTCTACCGGCAGACGCAGGCGGCGTACAAAGTGCTGGCCTCGGCCGGTGGCGGCTCGATGAAATCGCTGACTAAGGACGCGCACATCAACCAGCAGGTGCTGATCCTCGCGTTTGGCGAGCAATGGCAGTCGCAGGTCGCGTCGTTCGGCCGCGGACTCAACAATAGCAGCTCGAGCCCGTAAAAATATTTGCGCCCGGCCGATCGTCTACTATGATAGTGGCCGAGGCGACATGAAGGCTCTAAAGATTCTCAGCGCGGTCGCCCTTGCGGCCGCGCTTTCGTTTTTGATGTACGCGCCGCGCGTGCATGCGATGGACCTGCAGCACGCGCGCGCGCAGAAGGACCTTACGCCCGCGCTTCAGCAGTCGCTGCAGGACAAGCTTTCAGATGTCGCCGGGCCCTACTTTGACGAGCAGGATGAAAAGAAAGCCAGCGGCCAGGTGTACATCGACCTCCTGCAGAAATTCGAGTATCTGCCGACCTACGGCCCGCACAATCACCTGGTCGTGAGCTGCAAGCTCGGTGGTGTCGAGTACAACCCCGTCAAGAAAGGAACGGCCAAGGGCCTTGCCACCGGCAACCTCAAGTATCTCGTCTTCACCTACGCGCTCGAGGGCGGGAATTGGGTGTCGGTTGCGAAGCCTAAGTGGGAAACGCAGAACCTCGGCGCAGCGGGCACGGCGCAAATGAGGCAGAATCTCGCGCACGGCGAGCAGCGCAAGGCCGCGATGGAAAAAACTGCTCAGACCCACGCCGCCGCAGCGGCGGCCGCGGCCGCGGCGCAAAAGGCGGCCGACCGCTCCGGTCAATAGCGACCATCAATCCTGGCTATCTTCCAGATCTGTCGAAGGGACTGAGGCTCTCGTAGCGAGAACGGGATCGGCCACTTTACTCCCTGCCCGTTGTTCGCTTCACGTTTCGATCGCAACAGCACGGGTATCCTGGGTTGGAATGGAGGGGTTTGCCTTTTTCCTTGCTCGAGACTTCTTGACGGGAGGTGCAGAGACCACTCGCGCCGCCCGATCATCAGCAGTCATCGTGTCCACATGCTGCATATCTGTGCCTGCGACCTCAACTCCCTCAGGCTTGGCGAAAATCGCGACCGGAACGAACTTGGGTCGATCGTTGCCTCTCAGGTCGGGATCGCGAAGTTCAAGATAACGCATTCGAGTGCTGGTGATGCCGATAAAGGCTGGTCCGTCGATACCGTTTTTCCCGGTCGAGCGACACTCGAAGCGGGTATCGATTATCGGAAACGGTTCGAGGGCCGCAATGGACAGCACGGAACCCGGCCACCACTTGCCTTTGCCAACGCGGACAATCCAGACCCAAACCGAGATACCTGGACCAAGTTGGCAGACCTGATTAGCTTCCATTGGGCAGTCTTCCCTCCACCTCAGTTGTTACATCAATAAATCCAAGTCTGATTACTAAAATCTCGTCGCTGATGAGGAACGCTCCGGCGGGCAGTTCTGCTCTAATCCCGCTCTCAGAGCTTCCCGCTGCACATCAAGTTCGGGCGGAAGTGTCTCGCCAATACCCTCGAAAAATTGTTCCTGAAGATCCAATTCCGGCAGCCACTCCTCGGGCCTGATGGCCATCGCCAACTCGAGCTTTTCGTTTGAAATGTCCAAGCCCGAGAGATCGAAATCCGCCACACGAGGCATGAAACCTATGGGGGTCTCGTCCGCGGTGACACGTCCTCGTGCCCGGTCGACGATCCACTTCAGCACGCGCATGTTTTCGCTGTATCCGGGCCATAGAAAGGAATTATCGCGGTCCTTTCTGAACCAGTTCACCATGAAGATGCGAGGAGGGTGCCTCAGTATCCCGCCGATTGCGAGCCAGTGTCCGAAGTAATCGCCCATGTTGTATCCACAGAATGGCAGCATAGCCATCGGATCGCGCCGAACTACGCCGACCTGTCCGTTGGCAGCCGCGGTAGTTTCGGAACCCATGGTGGCACCGAGGTAAACACCGTGGGTCCAGTCAAATGACTCGAACACGAGCGGCACGGTCGAAGCGCGGCGGCCGCCGAAAATGATCGCCGAGATAGGCACGCCCTGCGGATGGTCGACGCTAGGCGACAGAGCGGGATTGTTTCGCATCGGAGTGGTAAAGCGGCTATTTGGATGCGCCGCTTTGTCGCCGGACCCGCTTAGCCACGGACGCCCTTGCCAGTCGAGCATCCCATCGACCGGTTCTCGATCCATTCCTTCCCACCAAACATCGCCGTCGGGTGTCATCGCGACATTGGTGAAGATCGTGTCGCGTTGGACCATCTCCATGGCATTTGGATTTGAGCGGAAGTTAGTACCGGGCGCGACGCCGAAATAGCCGGCTTCTGGATTGACGGCCCACAGGGTTCCGTCATGTGCCACTCGCATCCATGCAATGTCGTCGCCTACGGTAAAAACCCGCCATCCGCCGAGCGCCTTCGGCGGCCGTAGCATCGCAAGGTTTGTCTTTCCGCACGCACTTGGGAAAGCCGCAGCGACGTATGTGACTTCACCCTGCGGACTTTCGACTCCGAGTATCAGCATATGTTCGGCAAGCCAGGCCTCTTTCCTGCCGAGATAGCTGGCTATCCTGAGCGCGAAGCACTTCTTGCTGAGCAGCGCGTTGCCGCCATACCCACTTCCCGCCGACCACACTGCATTGTCCTGAGGAAAGTGACATATGAGCCGTCGTCTGGGGTCGAGGTCAAGGGTACAGTGCAAACCGCGATTGAAGTCTCCGGATTCTCCCAGCAGATCGAGAGCTGCTCGGCCCATCCGGGTCATGATTCTCATGTTCAGGACGACATAGAGACTGTCGGTCAACTCGACACCCACCTTCGCGAAGGGGGAGCCAATCGGTCCAAGCACATAGGGAACGACGTACATGGTCCGGCCACGCATCGACCCTTCAAGCCATCGACCCAGCTTTCTGTAAGCCTCGCCAGGAGCCATCCAGTTGTTGGTAGGGCCTGCCTCGTCTTTGCTGGGCGTACAAATGAAAGTGAGATCCTCGGCGCGCGCGACGTCATTGGGGTTCGATCGATGTAGATAGCAGCCTGGCCGTTTGTTTTGGTTGAGTGGAATGAGAGCACCAGTGGCGACAGCCAGTTCGGTCAGACGCTGCCTCTCCAGCTCACTACCGTCGCACCAAACAACCCGGTCCGCCTTGGTAAACCAAGCCATCTCCGCGACCCAATTAAAGAGCTCACGACTTCTGGTCGAGGACCCTGCAAGCTGCTTCGAGCTGGTCATGGCAGTTTTGTCAGGGCCTCGGTTGTTGCCGAGACGCTCAGATCACGCTCAGCGTCGGAAAGAGCCGCGAAAATCGAGTCGGCGGTGACGGCGGCCATTAAGGTTTGCAGCGTTTCGGGCCGCGAACACATCTGCGGCAGCTTTGCCAGCCATGGAAGGTGCAGTTCGTGATACTTAAGACCGAGTACGAAAAACAGGTGGGTGGGCTTACCGTCGAGAGCGTCGAAATCGACGCCGCCGATCGATCGCCCAAAGACCATGAACGGTTTGACTACCTGCTCGGGATGACGATTGAGCGTGTGCAGGAAGGCGAGTCCGTTACCGGTCGCGCTCGGCATGATATTCTCGCGCTCGATAAGAGCGCCCACGAACCAGGTCTTGTCCCTCACCAAATTCAGCCGGCTAGCCAGATTTGCGAGTTCCTCGATGACTCCGGTTTTGGTGCTGGCCTCCAGCTCAGGAATTATGTGGCTTGGCTGAAAGCAACTCGCGAGATTCAGCATTCGGCGGGCTGCAAGCGCGTCTCTCGAAATGCCGATGCTCCTTGGCGTGACTCCCAGCATTTGGTCGTCGAGCCAAGCGTCGAGCATCGCCTTGCGAAAGCGCCATTGATTTCCGATTTTGACTCCCGGCAATTCCCCCTCAGATACCAATTTCAGCACCGTTCGCTCGTTAAGGTTCAAGTAAGCGGCGAGCTGGCGAACGGTCATCAACCTATCTTCCGGTTCGCGGGATTTTTCCGTAATCTTACGGATTACATTCGACATATTCTTAAAAATACGTAAAACTGCGGAGAAATGCAATCAATTCCGCACAATGGCGAAAAAAACGCTGGCGGCGCGAAAACGTGTCGGCGCCAGTCCTCTGCCGACGCGCGCGGTCGCGCAGAAAGCGGCAGATGGCTCCAGTCAATAGCGGCCTTAGGTCCCGCCTAACTTCCCGAAGCGGCTGCTTGATCGACTACGTTGTTCTGCACTCGGCTGTGGAAGCGGCCGTAACTGAAATAGATTACCAGCCCAATCACCAGCCAGACGAAAAAGCGAATCCAGGTGACCACCGGCAGGCTCGCCATCAGGTAAAGGCAAAAGACGACGCCGAGAATGGGCACCAGCGGCACCAGCGGCGTGCGGAACGGACGCTTCATGTCGGGTTCGACGCGGCGCAGGATCCACACGCCGAAGCATACCAGCACGAACGCGAACAGCGTCCCGATATTCGTGAGCTCCGCGATTTCCTGGATCGGCAACAGCGCCGCCGTGATGCCAACCGCGACGCCGGTGAGCGTCGTCGGTATATACGGCGTGCGATACTTCGGATGAATCCGGCTGAAGGCGGGCGGCAGCAAGCCGTCGCGCGACACTGCGAAAAACACGCGCGATTGCCCGAGCATCAGCACCAGCAGCACCGAGGTCAAGCCCGCGACCGCGCCAAGCGAGATGATCCCCGACAACGCATGCATCCCGCGCAGTACGAAAGCCGACGCCAGCGGCGCGTTCACGTCGATCAGGTGCGCCGGCACCATCCCGGTCAACACGCCCGCGACCAGGATATAGAGCAGAGTGCAGACGAACAGCGAACCGAGAATGCCGAGCGGCAAGTCGCGATTCGGATCGACAACTTCCTCCGCCGCGGTCGAGACCGCGTCGAATCCGATGTAGGCGAAAAAGATCACCGCCGCGCCTTTCATCACTCCCGTCCATCCCATCGGCGCGAACGGACTCCAGTTCGCCGGCCTGACGAAGAACGCGCCGACGACGATCACACCGCCGATCACGATGAGTTTCACCCCGACGATGATCGAATTGAGCCGCGCGCTCTCCGAGATCCCGATGTACAGCACGTAAGTGATCAGCATCACGATCAGCAGGGCCGGCAGGTTGATGATCGCGCCGGGAACCGACCCGGGCGCGTTGGTTAGCGCAACCGGCAAATGAATTCCGAGGCCGTGCAGGATGACGGTAAGGTAGCCCGACCATCCTACCGCGACCGCGGCCGCGCCGACCGCGTACTCGAGCACCAGGTCCCATCCGATGATCCAGCCGGCCAGCTCGCCCATCGTCGCGTACGAATACGAATACGCGCTGCCGGCCACCGGGATCATCGCCGCAAACTCCGCGTAGCACAGGGCGGCCATCGCGCACGCGAATCCCGAGACGACGAACGAGAGCACGATCGCGGGCCCGGCGTATCGCGCCGCGGCGACGCCGGTCAGCACGAAAATTCCCGCGCCGACGATCGCGCCTATCCCGAGCAGCGTGAGATCGAGCGCTCCCAGAGCCCGCTTGAGGCCGCCCGAGCGCGACTCCGCCTCCGCCATCAGCGCGGCCGCGGGCTTGCGCCGAAAGAGTTGCGCTCTAAGCCCGGTGCCGTTCACCACGCCTGGTATCCGCCGTCCACCGAAATTACCGACCCCGTAACGTAGCTTGAGGCGGGACTGGCAAGGAAGATCACAGCGCCGCGAATTTCCTGTGGACGGCCCAGCCGCTTCATCGGCGTGAACGCTTCCATCCGCTCCTTGTTGGCGGGCTTGGCGATGCCGCCTTCGGTCGCCTCGGTGGGTATCCAGCCGGGCGCGATCGCGTTGACCAGGATTCCGTAGCCGGCCCACTCGACCGCCAACTGGCGCGTCAAATTTGCCAACGCCGCCTTGGTCGCCGCGTATGCCGACAGCCGGTAAACGGAACTTGCCACGGACGCATAGATCGAAACGATGTTGATGATGCGGCCCGGCTGTCCGGTCTCGATCAGGCGGCGCGCGACGCGCTGCGCGAGCATCATCGGTGCGGTCAGATTCACGGCGATTGCCTGGTCCCACGCCTCGCGCTTGAAATTTTCGGCGCGCCCGGTCGGCGAGACGCCAGCGTTGTTGACCAGGATGTCGACGTCGCCAAGAGCGGCCGACGCCTCGGAGGTTGCGCGATCGAGGTCCGCCTCGAGCGTCACGTCAGCGCCGATTCCGATCGCCTTGACGCCGTGCGCGTTGGCAAGCTCGGCCGCAATTCGGGTGACGCGATCTTTGCGCCGCGCGACCAGTGCGACGTCGGCGCCCGCTATGGCAAGGGCCTTTGCGCATTCCACTCCCAGCCCGGACGACGCGCCGGTGACCAGCCCGCGATGCCCGCGCAGAGAGAACAGCGATTTGAGCGAATCCATAAGCCTGGTTCGAGGCTACTTCGTGTAATCAAAGATCTCGTGCTCTTCGGTGAAGAAAATCGAGGAGCGCTCGAAGTCAATGAATTTGGATTCGTCTTCGAGCAGGGCGCGGGCCGCCTCAGTGCCTTTGGAGTCGGCGACTGAACTGAAATCCTCGAGCGTGTCCCACCAGACCTCGGTGATGCCGTCGTAGGTCTCCGTCATCCGGGGGCGGGTCGCGCGAATCCGCCCGCCCGCGTCTTCTGACACGGTGTGGCTCTGCACGTATTTTCTCGCGCGCATCGATTTCGCGAAGCTGCGCACCAGCGGTCCGTGCTTCTTGAGCCAGTACTCGTGGAAATCTTTTTCGGAGATGTCAGCGCGTTTTCGGACTACATAAACGAGTTTGATCATGGCAACCTCACGTCAAAAGGTTTCAGTCGGCGAAGACTTCGCCGGCGGCCTGCGCGGCCGCTGCAACCGTTCGATCGATATCGGCGCGCGAAATCCCATGATGAGTCACGGCGCGGAAAGAGGTTGCCTCGCGCGGCGATAGCAGCACCCCCCGCTCGCGCATCGCCGCCGCGAAACGCCGCGACGCTTCCGCGTCGCCATCCACGTCGAAGACCACCATGTTGGTCCGATTCTTGACCGGCCGCACGTTCAGTCCCGCGACCAGCGCGAGTCCCTGCGCCAGCGCGCGCGCATTCTGATGATCGTCGGCCAGCCGATCGACCATCGTCGTCAGCGCGACGATGCCGGCCGCCGCGATGATTCCCGCCTGCCGCATTCCGCCGCCCAGCACTTTGCGGGTCCGATGCGCGCGGGCGATAAAGGCGCGGCTGCCGCAAAGCAGCGAGCCCACCGGACATCCAAGGCCTTTCGAGAGGCAGAACGACAACGTATCCGCGCCGCTCGCGATTTCTTTAGGCGTCGTTTCCAGCGCCAGCGCCGCGTTGAAGATGCGCGCGCCATCGAGATGCAGCGGAATCTTCCGGCGATGCGCCGCGTCGGAAACTTCCTCCATGTGCGAGAGCCTGATCGGCGCGCCGCCGCATCGGTTGTGAGTGTTCTCGATGACGACCAGCGACGGCTGCGCGAAGTGATCGTCGGCCGGCGTGCCGAGCTCACGCGCGAGTTCGCCGGGGTCGAGCTCGCCGTCGTCGGTGTTGGCGACCGCGGTGAGTACGATGCCTCCCAGAGCGGATGCGCCGCCCGCCTCGTAAAGATTGGTGTGCGACTGCGAGCCCACGATGGCCTTGGTGCCGCGCGCGCAATGGGTCAGCATCGCGGCCAGGTTGCCCATCGTGCCGCTTGGCACGAGCAGCGCCGCGTCCTTGCCCATCAGCGACGCCGCCATCGCTTCGAGCCGGTTCACGCTGGGGTCTTCGCCGTAAACGTCGTCACCCAGTTCGGCGCGCGCGATTGCCTCGCGCATCTCGGGTGTCGGCAAGGTTACGGTGTCGCTGCGCAGATCGATCAAGACGCGATGCCCGCCGCGCGGGTCCTACTGCCCCGGAGGATAGAGCGTGGTGAAGTTGCCGCTGGTCGTGTCGACGACCTCGACGGCGTTTTCGGTGGTGTCGGAAAAGTACAGTTGCTTGCCGTCGCTGGTGAGCGCGCAGCCCGAGCCGATATGGCCGTTGACCAGCGTCAGCTTGGTCACGGTGTTGGCGGCGAGGTCGATCTTGCGGATCGAATGATTGTCCGCGTCGAGCACGTACAGAAACGCTCCGTCGGTGCAGATCGCGCCGGGATTGTTGAACTGCGCCTGCAGCGCGGGACCGTCCTTGTCTCCTTCCTCGCCGGTGCCTGCAATCGTGCTGGTCTGAAGCGTCGTGATGTCGATCTTGCGGATCACGTCATTGCCGGTATCCGCAACGTAGATCGCTTTTTTGTCAACCGCGATTCCGCGCGGGCCGCTGAACACTGACTTGTCCGGATTGCCCTCGGTCTTGCCGGACGTGCCCGACTGTCCGGCGATGGTCTTGACCTTCATGTCCGCGAGCGTGATGCGCCGGATCGAGCTGTTGCCGCTGTCGGCCACGTACAGCGCGGTGCCGTCGGTGGCGATTTGCGTAGGCAGATTGAAGTGGGCGGCAGAGCCGGTGCCGTCCTCGGTGCCCGCGATATTCGCCGTGCCCGCAATCGTGGTGACCGTCCCGCTGGCGACGTTGATCTGGCGAATGTCAGAATTGTTGGTGTCGCAAAGATAGAGATTCTGCCCTGAGATCGTCATGCCGTCGGGGCTGTTGAAGCGCGCCGAATCGCCGACGCCGTCGTTGCTGCCTTCCTGGAAGAGTTTGCCCGCGACGATTCGCAGCGACTTCGTCGTAGCGTCGATCGCCTCGATCGTGTTGTTGCGGCTGTTCGAAACGTAGATCGCGCGGCCGTCGGTCGCCAGCCCGGCGGGAAAATCCAGCCGCGGTCCTGTCTGTGACTGGAGCCCTTGCATCTCTTGCGCGATTGCGGACGCGCTCGGCATCGCGAGCATCGCGGCCGAGACCAGAAGCACTTTGAAGTTTGCGGAGACTCTCATTTACGCGACCTCGCTAGATTTGTTGCCTGCCGGCCATTCGCGTCGATTCACGAGTCTTGCCGCAACTTATGGAAAGATCGCTTTCACCACTTCGTCGATCGCGCGCTTGCTGTCCGCTTCGTCCGTCAGCGACCACGTGACCGCGACCGTCGCCGCGCGCCGTGGCGCAATTCCCTGCCGAATCAGTTCACCGGCGTAAATCAGCAGGCGGGTCGAGACTCCCTCCTCCAATCCCGACGCCTTCAGATGACGCACCTTCTCGCCCAGCACCGCGAGCTGCAGCGCGATATCCTGCTCGACGCCCGCTTCGTGCGCGATAATCTCGACTTCCTTGTCCGCCGGCGGATAGGTGAACTCGATCGTGACGAAGCGCTGGCGCGTCGAATGCTTCAGGTTTTTCTGGATGCTCTGGTAGCCGGGATTGTACGAAATCACCAGCAGGAATCCGTCGTGCGCCGCAATCGTCTCGCCGCGCTTTTCGATTGGCAGAATCCGCCGGTGATCCGACAGCGGATGAATCAGCACGGTGGTGTCCTTGCGCGCCTCCACCACTTCGTCGAGGTAGCAGATCGCGCCGCGCCGCACCGCCTGCGTCAGCGGACCGTCAACCCACACCGTCTCATCGGCTTGAATCAGGAAGCGGCCGACCAGGTCGCTGCCGGTCAGATCCTCGTGGCACGCCACCGTGATCAACTCGTTAGGTCCGTCGGCCAGCGACGAGAGCTGATGCGCCATGTGCTCGACGAAGCGCGTCTTGCCGCATCCCGTCGGTCCCTTGAGCAGCACAGGCAGGCGCGCTTTGTACGCGGCGGTGAAGATTTCCACTTCGTCGCCGATCGGCAGGTAAAACGGCGCCGCAGCGGGATCGAGATGGCGTACTTCGGGTCCCTCGGCCTGCAGCCTGGTGTCGAACTTCTTTAACTCAATCCCCATCGGTTCCTTCTGGGCGGACAATTCGATGCGTCAAGGCGCGATTCTAAGAGACTTACGCGCAACCATTCAAGGCGGGAGGGGTGACCCCTGCACCCAGTATTAAGAAAAAACGGTGTCTCCTTTGATCATGCGCGGCGCTGATAGGTCGCCGTGCCGTCGCGGTTGTCCTTGACCTCGTAGCCACGCCGCTCGATTTCGTTGCGCAGCTCGTCGGCGAGCACGAAGTCCTTGGCCTTGCGGGCCGCCGCTCGATTGTCGATCAGTTGCTGCACGTCCGCCGCGATCGAGCCGGTGCGCGCGGTCTCGCGATGCTTTCGCAAATCGAGTCCGAGCACCGCGTCGAGGTCCTGCAGCGTCGGCCAGGCCCGGAAGTCTTTGCGCCGGTAAGCTTCCGCGATAAGTTCCAGCGCCACCGCAATCGCCTGCGGCGTGTTCAGATCGTTGTTAATCGCGTCGTGAAAGCGCTCGTAGTATTCCGCCGCCCAGCCCGCCGCCTCGACTCCGTCGGCCGCCGCGTCGTCCGGCACGCTGCGCGCGAACTCGCGAAAATAATCGAGATTGCTCTGCGCCGCGCGGATCGAATCGTCGTTGAACGCAATCTCTGAACGATATTTCGCGCCGTAGCAAAAAATCCGAAACGCCAGCGGATCGATTCCGGCCTGCCCAAGATCGCTAAGCAGCGGGAACTTGCCCGCGCTCTTGCTGATCTTGGATCCTTCTTTGCTCACCAAAAACGCGTGATGCACGAAGTACCGCGCGAACGGCTGGTGCGTCGCGCTTTCCGACTGTGCGATTTCGTTCTCGTGATGCACAGGGATGTGATCGATTCCGCCGGTGTGAATGTCGATCGTCTCGCCCAGGTACTTCATCGCCATCGCCGAGCACTCGATATGCCAGCCCGGATAGCCGCGCCCCCACGGGCTGTCCCATTGCATCAGATGGCCGGGCTGGCCGAGCACCCACAGCGTGAAATCGTGCGGGCTGTGCTTGTCTGCGGAATGTTCGAGTCGTTGCGCGGCGTCCTGCTCGTCGAGGCTCTGGCGCGAGAGCCGGCCTGCGCGATTCTCGCCACGATACTTCTCGACGTCGAAGTAGACGCCGCTCTTCGTGACGTACGCAAATCCCGCGTCGATAATTCTTTTAGTGAGCTCGATCATGTCGCCGATATGATCGGTCGCACGCGACCACACGTGCGGCGGCTCGAGATTGAGCGCCGCGCAATCGCGCCGGAACTGCTCGAAATAGTAGTTCGCGACTTCCAGTGGCGACTTACCTTGCGCGCGTGCGGTTTTCTCGACTTTGTCCTCGCCCTCGTCCACGTCGCCGGTCATGTGCCCGACGTCCGTCACGTTCATCACGTGACGCACTCGGTAGCCGTTAAACTCCAGCGCCCGGCGCAGGCTGTCGACAAAGACGTACGCGCGCATATTGCCAAGATGCGGCGGCAGGTAGACCGTCGGCCCGCACGAATAGAACGTCACCTCGGGCGGCTTCTGGGCGTGGAACTCCTCGACCGCGCGGCTCAGCGAATTGAAAATGTAAAATGGTTTCACGGGTGCGAACGCCCAAGCTTAGCAGGGGTGACCCCTGCACCCAAAGTTAAAACAAAGATGCGGGACTTCGTGAAGAGTCGGCTATTGCGGCGCGGCCGCCTGCCCCTTCAGCCGGCCGCGCGCATCGCGCGCGTATCGCGACGCCGCGATCCGCTTGTACTGCCTGTCCGCCAGCAACGCGTATCCCGGGATGTACCACAGGTAGGCGAGGTAGCCCTTCAAGCCGCGCTGCCGCCGCAGTATTTCGTTGATCGCCCGCGCGCCGCGGAACACGCGGCCACGCTCGTCCACCGCGTGTAATTCCTCGAGCAGATTCTCGAGCTTCAATTCGGGGAACTGCGCGCGCACTTCTTCGCGATGAAGATCGAGCGGCTCGATTTGTCCCGAGTTGTCGAATTGCCGGATTCCATCCAGGCTCGCGCGGCACATCTCGCACGAGCCATCGTACAAAATCGCCAGCTTGCCCGGCGACGCCTTGCCGACACCCGCCGCTTGCTCGACCGCGCTCATCGCGTTCGCCGCTTGCGGGTCAGCGCTTCGACCACCTTGGATTTGCGTTCATCCGGCGCAGCCGCGCGTTCTCGTGGATGATTCGCCATTCGTAGCCGTCGAGCAGGGACACCCATGCCGCCTCGATCGTGTTCGACGACTTGGCCAGGGTGGTCCACACCAGCTGGCCGTCGGCGAATTTTTTCACCGACACGACGTCGGCCTCGGTCGAGGCGCCGGTCGCGTGCTGATAGGTTTCGATCACCTTCACCGGCTCGAGAAAAGGAAAATATTTCAGCAGCGCCTTGCGCAGCGCCACGTCGAGCGCATGCAACACGCCGACGCCCGAGGCCGCCTCGGTTTCCTCGACGTCGCCGATCTTGATTATGAGCGTCGCATCGACCGTCATGCGGCCTTCGTTGACGTCGTCGATCACGCGCCGACGCACTATCTCGAAGGGCGCGACGTAGCCGCTCGCGGTGCGCAGCTTGGCCAGTTCGCGCGATGCCTGGGGCGGTTCCGCTTCGTAAAAATCTGCCTGACGTTCAGTGCTCATCGGGCTTACCCACGAGTTCCGGTGATGCGGCCAATTTGATTATTATGAGCGACACCACGGGTTTCAAGGACGAACGCAGTTGCCATAATAGTTGACTCGTGACACGAGTGCGCGGCTGACGTGGGTGCGGCGCGGTCACCTCCGTGACTAAAACCGGAAATTCATTACGATGCTAGTTCGTTCCGACTCGACGCGCCTCCTCACCTCGGCGAAAAAGGCGTCAGCGATCAGCCTGTGGACAATCGTGATCGCCGCCTTCGCAATTCTCGCCCAGCCCGCTTTAGTCCGCGCATCGCAGGTCCGCATTCCTCTGACCATCGACTACATCACGCTGCGCGAGGCGCTCAAGCGCAAACTCTACACCGCGCCCGGCGGACGCGCCGAGCTATGGAACGGTCTCGACGATTGCCAGTTTCTGTACGCCGAAAATCCCGAGTTCTCGCGAGCCACCGCGGGCGGCGCCGCAAGCGTCAGGCTCGAAACCGCCAACAGCCTCGGGCTGGGCGTCGCGATGGGCTCGCAATGCGTGGGCGCAATCCAATGGAGCGGCATCGTCGAGGCGCTCGGCGTCCCGTACATCGCGCCCGTCCTGCAGCTCAAATTTCATTTCACCGACATGAATCTCTACGACTCCGCCCATCAGAAAACGCAGCTCGTCGGCCGCGGCTTCGACCTCATCAAGAGCTACCTGATTCCGCGACTCGACGATTTTTCTTACGATCTCCATCCCGCCGTTCAGCAACTCACCGCGATGATCTCCGACTCGATTCCGCCCGACGCGGCCGACCGCGTTCGCACCGCGGTCGCGAGTCTCACCGCCGAGCCGAACATCGCCGCACTCGACGACGGCATCCGCGTCACGCTGGTGATGACCGTCCCCGACGTGCCGGCTCCCGCCGCGAATCCTGGCGCCGCGTCCTCGCCCACGCCCGCGGAGCTGAAAGCCTTCCAGGACACGCTCGATCAATGGGACGCGTTTCTGGTTTTCTCGATCAAACAGCTCGGCGACGCGGTTGGTGACCGGCAGTTCCGCGACCAGTTGCTGCAAATCCTGCTCGACAGCCGCTATCGCCTGGTCCAGGCGCTGAACAATCCGCCTGAAGCCGCCGAGCCCGATCCCGTGCGCGCGCTGTTCCTTGACGAATGGCGTCAGCTGCACGACGCGGTGCGCGCCGCGGCGAGGCGCGGGATGCTGGGAGCGCACGCGCTCGAATTCATGTCGTTCATCTCGGCCGGCGACGCGTTGTTTGCGCTCGATCAGGCCGCACCCGCGCTCGGGATGCGCATTTCCGCCGCCGACCTTCGCCGCCTCGCGCACATCATGGCGCCCGGCGCGACCGGCGATCCGCTTCAATTCAACGACCGCGAAGACCCGGACCTGAAAAAACTTTTCGCCGTTCCCGAACCGCCATCGACCAATCACCCAATCCATGAAGAGGACATACCGCCGTCCGCCGCCGGCGCGTCGCCGAGCTCGAGCGGCGCCACCATTCCAACCCCGACTGCTACTCCGTCGCCGATACCCTCCGCGCGATTGCTCCGCGACTACCTCGTCCGTTACTTTACGGGAGAGGCAGCCGAGCGTGGCTCGGCAGGTGAGGGTTCTGGTTGCAGGGTTAGGTCGCCGTTCCTGCTGCGAATCCTCTCCTTCCTCTCACCTCGCGAGGCCGACGCCGCCGAAGAAGACACCGCGCTGACGCCCCGACTCGAGGAGGTCGCCAGCCGCCTCTACCGCCTGATCGTCACCGAAGCCAACTCCGACTCTTATCGCCGCGACGTGAGCCTGATGCTCAATCTAAGCGCCGAGCGCCAACTCGGCGCGGGCGCCGTCGACGCTGACAACGCACAGACCTATGTGACGCTCGTGCTCAGCACCGCGTGGGAGGAAAGCTGTTGGCGGCAATTCGTGACGGACGGCGTGCGCATCCGCTGGCTCGAATCCGCCACCGGCGACATCGGCCTCATGCAGGTGAACAAGCACGTCTGGCGCGGATTTTACGACATCGGTCGCCTGAAGTGGGACGTGCTCTACAACGCGGGCGCGGGATGCGAGATTCTCGCGCGGATGATGCGCTATGCGTCGGCGCAACCGAAGTTCGATCCCGTGCCCGTCGCCAGCCATCTTGCGCGATCGGCGTATGCGGCCTACAACGGCGGTCCGGGCGCGTGCAATCGATGGCGTCGGCGCGAACCGCCGGCGCTCAAACTGATAGATTCCAGCTTCTGGGAAAAATACCGCGCGGTCGAGAACGGAGTCCCCATCGACATTCTGAGTTGCGCCCGCAACTGGGGCCACTAACTGGCGCTGACCCCGCGTACCGGCGCAGCATACCGTAGGAAGGAGAGAGATTTAATTGGAGCGGAACCCGCACCTCCCTGGGCAGGGGTAACCCCTGCACCTTAGTATCAGGACAACCTCGGCGACTGTGCACGAGTTACCCCTGCCCTGGGAAGTGTGAAACCCGGGATGGTTTCACTACAATCAACTTACTCACCTGCTGCGTGCGCGGCGATATTACATTGCGAGGCCGCCGTCTACCTGGATTACTGCGCCTGTTATGTAGGATGCTGCGTCGCTTAGGAGGAATGCGGCCATCGGTACTACGTCTTCGACTTTGCCGAAGCGGCCTAGCGGAATCATCGCGAGTGCTTGTGCTCGATTCTCTTCGGGGAGTGCGGCGGTCATGTCGGTCTCGATAAAGCCGAGCGCGAGTGCGTTGACGCGCACGCCCAGCCGTCCTACTTCCTTTGCGACCGATTTCGTAAGTCCGAGCAGTCCCGCCTTCGCCGCCGAATAGTTCGCCTGACCCGGGAGTCCGATAAGCCCGCTGACCGACGTGATATTCAGGATCGAGCCGCGCTTCGCCTTCATCATCATGAACGCCGCCGCGCGCGCGAAATTGAACGCGCCCGTCAAGTTGACCCGGATAACCTCATTCCAGTCCTCTTCCGACATCATCACGAATACTTTGTCGCGCGTCATGCCGGCGTTGTTGACCAGCCCGTCGATTTGCCCGAATTCTTTCTTGGTCGCGTTGACCATCTCGCGCACGCTCTTCAAATCGCCGACATCGACCTTGTACGCGAGCGCCTTCACGCCGAGTTTTTCGAGCTCGGCCTTCAGCTCGGCCGCATTCTGATCGCTCTTGAGGTAGTTGAACGACACGTTGGCGCCGCGACGCGCGACTTCCAGCGCGATCGCCCTGCCGATTCCGCGCGTCGCGCCAGTGACGATAACTCCGCGCCCTTCGAGGTCTTTCATCTGCACAGCTTTTTCTCCATCGGTAGTGAACAAAGCTCAGACCGTGTCCGCCGCGGCCATCTCGCGCGCGAGCGCCGGCCGGTACTGATCGATGTACGACAGATAGTTGTATCCGAAGGCGCGCTCAAGCTCGGCGTCGTAGCGCGGCGGCTCGGCGCCAAGGTCCTTCGCGAGCCACGTCAGTAGCATCCACTCCTCGGAGCGCGGCGCCTTGCGCAGCGCGTCGCGCCGGAGCATCACCTGGACCGGCTTGACGCCCGCCAGATGCGCCAACAGCGCGATCATTTCGCTCTCGTTGCTGATCATCTCGTCGCGCGCAAATAGATTCACTGAATAGATCAGCATCGTGGCGATACAGGCCGACACCGTCGCGGGCGTCGCGCGATCG
This sequence comes from Binataceae bacterium (SeqCode), assembly GCA_963789715.1. GTDB lineage: Bacteria > Desulfobacterota > Binatia > Binatales > Binataceae > Binatus. The sequence goes on from CAWBLQ010000001.1 coordinate 656,024, forward strand.
CGATGCATCTTAAGCGGCCCGCTGGGCGAAAGCGCGTAGGCAAGGAAGTCGGCGTTGGCGTCGAGAAGGGTCGAGATAAACTGAACGGCGCGCGGCGAGCCCGCCGCGGCCAATCGTGCGCGCGTCGCGTCGAGTCCCGGCTTCGCCAGCCGTCGCATGAAGCGGCGGCGCGCCGGAGACAGCCAGTAGAGCAACCCCGCGAGCATCGCGGGATGGGTTTAACACAGCGCCCGCTGGAATAAAAAAGGCCGCCCCGAGCGGAGCGGCCTTGCAGATCAATCAGTGGTTGAGGCTATGCGCTGAACGACGAGCCGCAGCCGCAAGTGCGGCTCGCGCGCGGATTGTCAAAGCGGAAGCCCGCGCCATGCAGTCCTTCGACATAGTCGAGCGTCGTGCCCGCGATGTACGGCAGCGAAATCTCGTCGACGTACACCAGCACTCCGCCGAAATCCGTCACCCGGTCGCCTTCTTTCTGCGTATCGAAATTCAACGAGTACTGAAACCCGGAGCATCCGCCGCCGACCACACCGATTCGCATTCCGTGCCCCGCGCCGAGACCTTCCTTCGCGTGCATCTTGCGGACCATCTCGATCGCGGTCGGCGTCAGCTTCACATCGGGCAGCGACGCGGCGTCGACACGTTCGGCCGGCGCATCCTGCTCGACATGCTCGTGCTCGTGTCCGTGATGCTCGATATGAAGTCCTTCGGCCATTTTGCTACAACCTCCAGTAAGAAGCGCTTACCCGTCGATGATGCGCTCCAACAAGAAACTAATCGTACCGCAAAAACTGAGTCAATGCATCCAACGCTGGCGGCGCGGAAAGGCCCGCCAGATGCTAGCTTTTCGGCGGCGTGATTGACTTTTTACGTGAAACACTGACGCGAGCCGCCCACGAACTGGGATTCGTGCTGGTTGGATTTGCGCGGCTTCGTCAACTGCTCGAGCGCGAGGCGTTTTATCGCCAGTGGCTCGTCGGCGGCGGTCACGCGACGATGGCCTATCTGGCGCGAGAGCCTGAGCGAAGGTTCGACCCGCGCCGCCTCGACGCGCGCTACAAGTCGGTCGTGAGCCTGGGCTATCCGTACGCGGCGCGCGCGACTCCCCAGGTCGACTGGCGCGGCGAGCTGCGCGGCAGAATCGCGGCGTACGCGCTGGGCCGCGACTATCACGACGTCGTGAAGCGGCGGGCGCGCGCAGTCGCGGGCGTGCTCTCGCAACTTCGGCCCGGCTCGATCACGCGCTCGTATGTGGACACCGGGCCGATCTTCGAGCGCGAATGGGCGGCACAGGCGCGCATCGGATGGTTCGGCAAGAACACGATGCTCCTGAGCCGCGAGCACGGCTCGTACTTTTTTCTCGCCGAGATTTTCACCGATGTGGAATTTGGGGAAAGCGGAGAGCCTTACCGCGAGCATTGCGGGTCGTGCCGGCGATGCCTCGATCTGTGCCCGACCGGCGCGCTCGCCGACGGCTACGTGATGCGCTCGGATCTGTGCATCTCGTATCAGACGATAGAAAATCGCGGCGCGATTCCGCGCGAGCTGCGATCGAAGCTCGGCAACTGGATCTTCGGCTGCGACATTTGCAACGACGTCTGTCCGTGGAACGGCGAGTCGGCGGCCGACCAGGACGAATCCGATGAAGCCGCGGACGATCTCATGCCGCGTCTGCCCGAGCTGCTGGCGCTCAACGACGAAGAGTTCGGCCGTCGCTTCACGGTGAGCGCGGTGAAGCGCGCCAAGCGGCGCGGGCTGCTGCGCAACGTCGCGGTCGTGCTCGGCAACACGCGAAATCCCGACGCGGTGACGCCGCTGACGTGCGCGCTGGAGACGGAGCGTGAGCCGTTGATCCGATCTCACGCCGCATGGGCGCTCGGACAGATCGGTGGAGGCGCGGCGCGACGCGCGCTCGAGCGCGCGCTCGACGACTCTGACGCGGCGGTACGTGACGAGGCCGCGGCGGCGCTGGAAACAAACTGATCGCAGGCGCTTGTCAAAGCATTCGCGCAAGGCAACACTGTTACGGACGGTGCCCATCCGATGAACGATGTACGGCGGGAATTCGCGACGCTTGCGGCCAGGGAGCCGGTGCCACTGGCGCGCGGCGCGCTGCTGATCGCGAAGGAAGAGTATCCCGACCTCGACATCGAAGAGTACCTGGCCAAGCTCGCGACGCTCGCGCGCGAAGCCGAACCAATCGTCCGCGCCGGCGAGGACACCGTGGAGCGCGTCCAGTTGCTGTCGCATTTCCTGTTCGAGCTTAAGGGCTTCGAGGGCAACGCCGAGAACTACAACGATCCGCGCAACTCGTTTCTGAACGACGTGATCAATCGCCGGCTGGGAATTCCGATCACGCTTTCGGTGGTGTATCTCGAAGTGGGCCGCCGGCTCGGGATCAACCTTTACGGGGTCTCGTTCCCGACCCATTTCCTGGTCAAGGCGGTGGACGAGCGCGGCGAGCTGATCATCGATCCGTTCGTCGGCGGAAAAATTCTCGCGCTCGAGGAGATTCGCGCGCGCCTGACGCAAATTTACGGACAGCCGGTCGAGTTGAATCCCGCGATGCTGAAGTCGCGCGGCGCGCGCCACATCCTGGCGCGGATGCTGCGCAACCTGAAGGTCGTCTATATGGGCGCGTCGGACTGGCCGCGCGCGCTGGCGGCGCTCGACCGCATCATCATGCTGGAGCCGCGCGCGCTCGACGAGCTGGTGGAGCGCGGCGGGCTGTTCGAGCGGCTGGAATGCTTCAAGCCTGCGCTCGACGACTTCCAGAGTTTTCTTTCGCAAGCGCCCGAGCATCCCGCGGCCGAGTCGGCGCGCGAAGCGGTGCTGCGCCTGATTCGCCAGGTCGCGCTGATAAACTGAAGTTGCGCTCATCAACCAGCATCGCGCAAATCGACTGACGCGCGACATCCCAGATGGCTGAATTTCCCAAAGCCCGCGATTTCTTCGAGTCGAGCCGCGCCGCCGTCGGCGATCATGAGCTGCGGCGCAAGCTCGAGGGCGCCAGCGCGCGTCATCTCGATCACTTCGCGCAAATCAAAGCGGAGTTCCCGACCTACGACGACGAGCGCGAGGCGGCGCATCGAATCAAGACCGACGCGATTGCGCATCTCGACGAATTGCTCATCGAGCTGACGACCAGGCTCGAAGCGCGCGGCTGCAAGGTGTTCTTCGCCGAGGATGCGGCGGATGCGCGCGACTATATCGTCGAACTCGCGAAGGCCAAGGGCGCGAAGAACGTCGTCAAGGGCAAGTCGATGACGACGGAGGAAATCGATCTCAACGACGCGCTCGCGCGCGCGGGGATCGACGCGGTCGAGACGGATCTTGGCGAGTATATCGTGCAGCTTCGCGGCGAGCGGCCGTCGCATATCATCACGCCCGCGATTCATCTGTCGAAGGAAGACATCGGGCAGCTTTTTGCCGACAAGTTCGGCATCGAGTACACGGCCGAGCCTGAAAAACTCACGGCCGAGGCACGCTCGCGATTGCGCGCGATTTTTCTGGCCGCGGATTTCGGCGTTACCGGTGTCAATTTTGCGATCGCGGAGACCGGCACGCTCATAGTGGTCGAGAACGAAGGCAACGGACGCCTGTCGAGCACGATGCCGGAGACGTTCGTCGCGGTGATGGGAATCGAGAAGGTCATCCCGCGGCTCGAAGACCTGAGCCATCTTTTAGAAATCCTGGCGCGCACCGCGACCGGGCAGAAACTCACGACCTACACCAGTTTCATCACGGGGCCGCGGCGCGAGGGCGAGCTCGACGGGCCGGGCGAGATGCACGTGGTGATCCTGGACAACGGGCGCAGCTCGATGCTGGCGGATCCGGTTCTGCGCGAGGCGTTGAATTGTATCCGATGCGGGGCTTGCCTGAACGTGTGCCCGATTTACCGGCGCATCGGCGGTCACGCGTATCGCTCGGTGTACCCGGGGCCGATCGGATCGATCGTCAGCCCCAATCTTTTCGGCAGCGCGGCGGGCTACCTGCCGTTCGCCTCGACGCTGTGCGGCGCGTGCAAGGACATCTGCCCCGTCAAGATCGACATCCCGCGAATCCTGCTGCATCTGCGTTGGAAGGAAAGCACCGGCGAGCATCCGCTCAAATGGCCGCGCGCGATCGAGCGGGCGCGGCGTGGGGCGCGGCGGTTTGCGCAGACGGCGCGCTATCCGCGTACGATTCGAGCGCTGGGAAAATTCGCCGCGATGGTGCTGAAACCATTCGCGCACAATGGTTATCTGCGCCGGATGCCGGGGCCGTTCGGCAACTGGACCAGGTATCGCGACTTTCCAAGACCGCGGCCGCACCAGCGCCCGCCGAGCTGAAGGTGGCCGAGCTGCACAAAATAATCGCGAGCGTAAAGGACGCGCTCGGCGCCGGCGCGCGGAGCAACTCGCACGCGGCGGCCGCCGGCGCGGCGGTGCCCGTGGCGCATTCGGCGCATCGCGCGGAGCTCGCATCGATGTTCGCGCGCGAGCTCGAAGAGGTGGGCGGCAAGTTTCTGGGAATACTCACTCCCGCCGAAATGACTAATCGGATAGTCACTCTGGCCGGTGAGATTGGCGCGAAGACGGTTGCGCTTGGACAAGGCGTGGTGAGCGACACGGACGCGATCGGCGAGGCGCTCGAGCGCGCGGATTTCAGGATCGTTCGCACGGTGCCGGTCGCGGACACCGAGCGCGCCGCGATGCGCTCGCGGGTCGCGGATGCCGGCCTCGGTATCGCGGAGGCGGACTTCGCGATCGCCTCGACCGGCACGCTGGCGGTGGTTTCAACCGCCCAGCGGCCGAGTTCGTTGACACTGCTGCCGCCGGCCAGCCTGGTGGTCGTTCAGATCGATCGCGTGCTGGCAAACCTCGCGGCGGTGCTCGCCGAGTTTGGGGCGAGCGGCGTCGCGGCGAATCGATTGACGCTGATCACCGGCCCGAGCCGGACCGCGGATATCGAGAAGCGAATCGTGCTCGGCGTGCACGGTCCGAAGTCGCTGCACGCGATCGTGGTGTGGCCGCAAGATGACTGAACTCCAACTATTCTCGACCTGCCTGGCCGAGGAATTTTTTCCCGAGGTCAACGACGCGGCGGCGACCGTGCTCGAGCGGCTGCGGCTCAAAGTGACGCCGGTTCGGGGAGCATTCTGCTGCGGGCAGGTGGCGTTCAATGAAGGCATGCGCGAGGAGGCGGTCGATCTGGCGCGCCGCTTTTTGAGCTCGGTCGAACCGGGCGTGCCGATTGTCGTGCCGTCGGGCTCATGCACGAGCATGCTGAAAATATTTTACGGCGACTTGCTGGCCAACGAGCCCGCGCTCGCAGCCAAAGCGAGGGCGATTCGGCCGTGGGTGTTCGAGCTGTCGCAGTTCATCGTCAACGTGCTGAAGGTGAAGTACCTGGGCGCGCGCTACGAGCGGCCGGTTGCGTATCATCCGTCGTGCCATCTGATGCGCGAGCTGGGCGTGCGCGACGAACCGATGACGCTGCTGAGTGCGGTGGCGGGAATCAGAATTTGCGAGCTGCGCGATCGCGAAGAGTGTTGCGGCTTCGGCGGAATGTTCTCGGTGAAGTTCCCGCACATTTCGGCGTCGATGCTTGAGGACAAGCTGGCGCGCATCAAGGAGAGCGGCGCGGAGGTCGTGGTCGCGAACGATTGCGGATGCCTGATGCAGATTGGCGGCGGGTTGAGTCGCGCCGGCGAGAAGATCGAAGTGCGGCATCTGGCGGAGGTGCTGGCGGCGCGATGAGCAGGATGCGGGCGGGTCGATCGAACGGGCGCCCTCACCCGTGCGCGACAGCGTCGCCGCACGACCTCTCCCAGTTTGCGGCTGGCGACCGAGTCGCCGGCCGCGAGAGAGGTAATTTCATTTTAGTGGTGTTCGTGGACGTATAGGCCGGGGGCTGGTTCGCCTGCCTTATACAACTCGCTGCCGAGAGACTTTGGCGCGGGGCGTTCGCCGCCGGAGCGCGTGGCTATCCACTTGATCCAGTGATCCCACCAGGTGCCCTTGTTTTCGACCGCGCCCTTGGCCCATTCGTCGGGATCTTCGGGCAGGCGCGCGCCGACGTAGTAGCGGGCTTTGAAGTTGCCGGGAGGATTGACCAGGCTCTGGATGTGGCCGCTGGAGCCCAGAACGAATTCGATACGTCCGCCGAACATCCGCGTCGCGCGATAGCACGCGCGCCACGCGCAGATATGGTCGGTCATGCCGGCCACCAGGTAGAGGTCGTTCTTGACGGTGTGCAGGTCGATCGGCGTGCCCAGCACCGAGACGTCGCCGCCGCGCGTGAGCGGATTCCTTAGAAACAGATCAAGAAAGCCCGCGTGCAGCCTGGCCGGGAGATTGGTCGAGTCGGCGTTCCAGTAGAGGATGTCGAACGGCGCGGGGTCGTTGCCCATCAGATAGTTGTTGACCCAATAATTCCACACCAGATCGTTCGGACGCAGCCAGGCGAAGATGCGCGCCATGTCGCCGCCGTCGAGCACGCCCTTTTCCGCCGAACGGTCGAGCGCAGCCTTGATCGCATCCTCGGTCGCGAACATCCCGGTCATCGAGGGCAGGCTCGTATCGAGCATCGTCACCAGCAGCGTCACGGCGTTGACGCGCTTGTCGCCCGAAGCCGCGAGATGCCCGAGCATCAGCGCAGTCGTGATGCCTCCGGCGCAGACTCCCAGCACGTTGCAATCGGGACTGCCGGTGATCTCGCAGGCGGCGGCGATGGCGTCCTTGCACGCGGTCACGTATTCGTCGAGTCCCCAGTTGCGATCGCGCGGCGTCGGGTTGCGCCAGCTGATCGTGAACATCGGAAGTCCGTGCTTGACCGCGTACTCGACGAAGCTGCGGCCCGGCGCGAGATCCATGATGTAGAACTTGTTGATCTGCGGCGGGATGAAAACCAGCGGGCGCTCGTAAACCTTGTCAGTCGCGGGCGCATATTGGATGACCTCGCAGAGCGGGCTGCGGAACACGACCGCGCCGGGCGAGAGCGCGAGATTTTTGCCGACTTCGAACGGCCGCTTGTCCACCGTGGACGGCATCGCACCGTTGTTCCACAGGTCGCCCATGAAGTTGCGCAACCCCCACAGCAGGCTCAGCCCTGAGGTGTCGAAGGCGCGCTTGAGCGCGGCGGGGTTGAGCCAGAATGCGTTGGTCGGCGCGAACGCCTCGGTCATCAGCGTGACCGCGAACTTCTGCTGCTCGACCGTCTGCCACTCGACACTTTCATCATGGTCGACGAGATCGTGCATCGCGGTGCGCCACGCGAGGTAAGTCTGCATCAACCGATGATAGAGCGGATGCTGCGTCCAGGCGGGATCGGCGAAGCGCCTGTCGCCGGCTTCGGGCGCGACGGAAGAAACGCCCGCCGCGATCTGTCCCAGCTCGAGCGATAGTTGCAGCGCGCGCGAGCCGACGCTGGCGGGCCGCGACGCGAGACTCGTGAGCAGGGTCATCAAGGTGCCGACCACCTGCGAGGCGTCGAGGCCGACGAACGGATTGGCGCCGAGGATCGCGTTCAGCGCGGGATTGTTTTCCTCGGGGGTCTGAATTTCAGGCTGCCGCCTGGCTGCACTATCCATTTCGCCACCTCCTGTTTCCGATCACGAAGGGGAGAGCGCGATTCCAGCACAAAGCGGTCCGGACACCAAACCGAAGATGTGCCGGCAGGTACGCGCCGGTCAGCCGAGCAACTCGAGACCGTGCTCGAACATTCGCGGCGCAGACAGCGCCGTGTCTTCCCATAAAGGATCGTGGCGCTTGCCGCGCCTGTGTAGCATCAGGTTGAAGCAGGTGATCACGCCGAAACGGTAGCCCGCGAATGCGCGGAACCATCGCACTTCCGCGGCGGAGACCGCAAAGCCCGCGACTTCGGCGTACGCGGCGACGATTTCGTCGGCGCTGAGAATCGAGCCGCGGACGTCGGGGCCGACCCAGCTTGCAGGATCGGAAAAAAAGCAAATCCAGCCGAGGTCGAGCAGCGTTGCGCCGACCAGCGAGATTTCCCAATCGATCAGCGCGACGACGCGTTCCTCGTTGAACAGCACGTTGGACCATTGGAAGTCGCCATGGACGCATCCGATGCGCGCGCCGGCGGGCAGGCTCGAGCGCAGGCGCTCGCGCAGTTCGGGTGCGCGCGCGACGACGGCGGGATCGAGCGTCGGGCGGTCGAGCAGGTAGTCGAGGCGTTTGAGCTCCTCGCTCAGCGCGAAGGGCTCGCCCCAGGCGGCGCGGCGCGGCTCCCACGCGACGTTGTGCAGCGCGGCCATCGTCTCGATTCCGTTGCGCGCCAGGCGTTTCAAGTGCGCGGCAGGCAGGCCGCATTCGCCGAGCTTGAAGCCGTCGACGAAGCCGCCAACGAAGTACGGCCGATCGAAAAACTCGGGCTCGTCGCCGTACCAGACGATCGGCGGCACCGCGACCGGCGTGTCGGCGAGCGACGCCATCACGCGGGCTTGCCGCACGATGTCGGCGGGGCCCGAGATTTTGACGCCGGGAGGCGCGATGCGCACGACGAATCGTCCCGCCGGCACCGCGCCGGGAGCGCTGCGCTCGAGTATGAAGCTGTAGCTGAAGCCGGCGTGACCCGGCAGCGACTCGAGCGAGTGCGCACACGCTCCGGCGTCGCCGGTCTTAGAGCGCACCAAGGCGGTCAGCTGCGCGGTCACCTGTTCGAAATTTCCGGGCATCGAAAAGCGATCTCGCCGGCTAACCTTTCATTCCGGTTTTCGCCGATGCCGGATGCAAACTCGATTTGGCGCTGGGACGCGAATCGACGCGCTTGAACCACGCGTTCACGTTCTTCAGCGACGGATCGAGCTTCTGATTGACGCTGCCGCCGAAGTCGAGCGCGCAATACAGAATGATATCGGCGACGGTGAAGCGATCGCCGGCGATGTACTGCCTGCCCTCGAGCAGTTGGTCGAGCCATTTGAGCTTGTCCTGCACGATTGCCTTCAGGCCGGCGGAAGCCTCGGGCAGGATGCGCATCCGGTCCTTGAACAGTTGCGCTCCCTCGGAGTAGCGGAAGCCGTTGTAAAGGTGCTCGGTGATCTGCAGCTCGATTCGGCGCTGCCACTGGCGGGCCTCGGCGCGTTCCTCGGCGGTAGTGCCGATCAGAGCAGGCGTGGGATGTTTCTCCTCGAGGTATTCCCAAATCGCGACGGTCTCGCCGATACACTTGCCGTTGTCGAGCTCGAGCGCGGGCAGTTGTCCGCCGGGATTGCGATCGGTATAGGGCGGCCTGCGATTTTCCGCCGCCATCAGATCGACATTCTTGGTGGGGATGGTGATTCCCTTCTCCGCCAGGAACATTCGCATCGCGCGCGGATTGGGTCCGAATGCGTCGTAGAGCTGCATAGTAGGATACCTCGCGAAATTGGACTTGCGGGCGGGACTATACAACAGGCGCCGCAAAAGCGGGAACCCGAATGCGGAGTTTTGTTGTGTTGCGCTGGAATGAAGCGGTCATGTAGGAATTTGCTGATGCGCTTTTGTCCGCAATGCGGCGCGCCACTACTGGCCGGAGCGAAATTCTGCGTGGAATGCGGCTGCGCGCTCGCGGCTCCAGCATCGGGCGCGGGCGAAGCCGGCGGCGTCAGGGGCGGCGCGGGCCCGGGGCGCAATACGATTACAACGGCCTTCGTGTTCGTGTTCGTCGCGATCACCGTGGTGGGTCTGTCGGTGGCCGCGATCATCAATTGGGGCGGGCTGTGGTTCATGAAGCTGCCGTCCGAAGTATCGCGGGAGCAAATCGCCGGCGCGCCGCCCGCAGCCAACTCCCAGAGCGCGGGCGCTGCCGCCGTCGCGCCGAATGCGGCTTCGCCTGAGCAGAACGTCACGGCGAATCCGGCGGCGGGTGGAAGTCAGAACGGCGGTCTGCCACCGGGACATCCCTCGATCGAGCTGCCGACAGAGGCGCGCACTTTTGTCGACAAGATCGAAAAAGACGCGCACGCGGAACCGGACGACGTTGCGGCATGGAACAAACTCGGCGCGGTCTCGATGCGCGCCGCGATGTTCGATCAGACTTACTACGCCAAGGCCGAGGGTGCGTACGGCCACGTGCTGAAGTTGGAGCCTGACAACCTCGACGCGCTGCGCGGTATCGGCGATATCGACTACGACAAGCAGCACTACGACGAAGCAGTCGCTGCATACGAGCACTACCTGAAGAAGAAGCCGGACGATCCGGAAGTTCGCACCGACCTCGGCACGATGTATCTCTACACGGGCAACGCCGATCAGGCGGTGGTGCAGTACAAGAAGGCGATCGCCGCGAAGCCCGGATTTTTCCAGGCGTACTACAACATGGGAATCGCCTACGCTCAGGAGAATAAAGCCGATGACGCGGCCGGCGCGCTGAAGAATGCAATGGCGCTCGCGCCCGACGACACTGCGCGCACGCAAGTGAGGGATCTGATCGCCAAGATTAGCGGCACCCCGGCTGCGAACGCGGCGATGCAGGCCGCGTCGGCGTCGACGCCGGCGGCGTCGCAGATCTCTCGAACGTCGACGGCAGCCGCGGCCGCGAAGCGTACGGCGGCGAGCTCTCAGGCGGAGTCAGCAGCGATGGCGGCAAAAACATCCGGAGAGCAGCCGGCCGTGTCTGGGGCCAGCGAAAGCGATTTTCACGACGATGTCGAAGATATGGTGAAGGGCCTGCCGATCGCGGGACCGAAGGTCGGCGCCGTCGAATGGCCCGACAAGCTTAGGGCGCGGATCGAGATGGTCGACTTTCCGATGGATGAAATGCCTCCGTTTGCAAAAACCAAGTTCCTGGCCGACCTGAGGGCGGGAATCGATAGCGCCAAGAAAGACAACAACATTTCATCGCCGGTCGAAGTCAATATCGTTGACGGGCCAAGCGGCCGCGTGATGGAGACCTTCACTCAGTAGCCGAGCGCCCGAATAGCTGGCGCGCCATGGGGCCGGATGCAGGGAAAACTGACCAGGCTGCGCGGTTACGAAAAATCCGATGCCGACGCGCTATTCCGGTGGTTCTCGGACGAAGAGGTCACGCGATGGCTTGGGCCGCCTAATCTGCCGTCGCGCGCGCAGCAGGAGAAATTCATCGAGCTGGCGGCGGCGTCCGGCGACGACGCAAAATACTTCGCGATCGAAACGCTCGACGGAAAGCTGGTCGGCGATTGCGGGCTCAGAAATATCGACTGGAAGAGCCGCAAGGCCGAGTTCTTTATCACGATTGGCGAGAAACAGCTCTGGGACAAGGGCCTTGGCAGCGACGCGCTCCGAATCGTAATTCGCCTGGCGTTCGACAAAATGAACCTGAATCGATTGTGGCTCACCACCCTGGTCGACAATCCCCGCGCGGTGCGATGTTACGAGAAATGCGGCTTCGTCCGCGAAGGGCTGCTGCGGCAGGAGAGTTTCGTCGACGGAAAGTATCGCGACGTGCTCATGATGGCGCTGCTCAGAGAGGACTACGGCCGAACTCGAGGTGCATAACGATGGCATCGAAATCTTTCGAACGGCTGCGAAAGGTTGGAGACCGGCAGACGCTGCGTCTGACTCATTATGGACGCAAGAGCGGCAGCCCCTATGAAGTGACTATCTGGTACCTGGTCGACGACGACCGGCTATACCTGGTCTCGGCCAATGCGGCGCGCAACTGGGTGCGCAATGTGAAGGTGCGACCCGGCGTCTCCCTTCGGGTCGGCAACGAAGTCTTCAACGGCGACGTGCGCGCGATCACTGATGCACAGGAGCGCGAAAAAGTGAACGGCCTGGTCGAGCGCAAGTACTGGTACCTGGCTCCGATGCTCAGACTCGGGCGATTTCTCATGTCGACGGGAATCGTCCGCGACAACACGGCAGCCTTCGAGGTGATTCTGGCGGACGATTAGCTACGACGGTTCGCCACGTCTATCGGGTTCAATCAGCCAGCCCTGATAGGCACTCAGCACGCCGCGCTAGTAGGAGCTTGCAACGTTGATCGTGATTTCCTTTGGAGAGAGAATGGCCGGACGCCAATGAGCTTGCATCGAAGTGGCTTGATGTCGCGATCCGTCCAACGCATCGTCGCCGGGATTTTCATCGCGGCGATAGCCGTGGTGCCGTCGGGATGCGGGAAAACGGCGCCTACCGCTGCGCCACCGGTCCCCGAAGTGACGGTGACCGATGTCGTCCAGCAGGACGTAACACTTTACTCGGACTGGGTCGGCACGACGCAGGGTTTCGTCAACGCCGACATTTACCCGAAAATATCAGGCTATCTCCTGAAGCAGAATTACCGGGACGGCGATGTAGTGCATGCGGGACAACTGCTGTTTCAGATCGATCCTCGCGAGTATCAGGCCGAACTCGACCAGGCGCTCGGCAATCTCGCACAAGCTCAAGCGCAGCTGAAGCAGAACCAGGAGATTCTCGCCCGCTATACGATCCTCTACAAGAATGCAGTGATTTCGCGGCAGGATTTCGATAACCAAACGCAGGGAACACGCGCTAACGCGGCGCAGGTGCAATCCTATCAGGGTGCGGTCGAGAAAGCGAAGCTCAACCTGGAATGGACCAAGGTGAATTCTCCTATCAACGGCGTCGCCGGGATCGCACTGACCCAGGTCGGTAATCTCGTCTCGCCTACCTCGCTGCTTACGACCGTCTCGCAACTCGACCCCATCAAGGTAGAATTCCCGGTAAGCGAGCAGACCTATCTTCACTTCGCCGATAAAGTCAATCAGGATCCGGAGACGCGCGCAAAGAACGGCCCAAAGTTCCAGATGATCCTTTCTAACGGAAGCACCTACAAGTACGAAGGTGAGTTGTACGATGTGAATCGGCAGGTCAACATCCAGACCGGCACGATCGAGGTGCAAGCGACCTTTCCGAATCCTGACAGTTTTCTGCGCCCAGGCCTATACGCGAAAATCCGCGCAGCCACCGACGCCCGGCATAACGCACTGCTCGTCCCGCAGAACGCCGTGCTCGAGACCCAGGGGCAATACCAGGTCGCGGTCGTGAGTTCGGACAACAAGGTGACGATGCGCACAGTCGTCATCGGCAAGCAGGTGGGCGGCCTTCGAATCATCGAGACGGGGGTCTCGCCCGGCGAACGCGTCATCACCGAAGGACTGCAGAAGGTGAGCGATGGGATGCAGGTGCGACCCGTGACTGCGCCCGCCGCACCGGCGCCCGCGGCATCTGTAACTCCAGGCGGTCAGAGCTAGCGCGATGTCCAGGTTCTTCATCAACCATCCTATCGTTGCGATTGTGATTGCCATTTTCTTCGTCATCGCCGGTGCGGTTATGGTGCTGCGGCTTCCAGTCGCACAGTTCCCCGACATTGTGCCGCCTCAAATCCAGACCACGGCGATCTATACCGGCGCGGATGCGCTTACAGTCGAGGCGTCGGTCGCCACTCCGATCGAGGAGCAGGTCAACGGCGCCAAGCGCATGATCTACATGCAGTCCATCAACGGCAACGACGGGTCGATGACGCTGCAGGTCAGTTTCGAGACTGGCAGTGATGTTGATATTGACCAGGTCCAGGTCCAGAACCGGCTCTCCCAGGCGACCGCGAGCCTGCCTGCACAGGTCAACAGCTATGGGCTGACGACGCAGCAGACGGTCGGCATCCCGTTGCTGGTGTTTACGATAAGTTCGCCGAACAGGACCTGGGACGCAACATTTTTAGCCAACTACGTTGCGATCAATATCGAAGACGAGCTTGCCCGGATTCCCGGCATCGGCCAAGTCAAGTTATATGGAGCGTCCAACTATGCGATGCGGATTTGGGTCGCACCAGATGTCCTCTCCAAGCTTCAGTTGACGGTTGCAGACCTTGAGAATGCGATCGCGGCCCAGAATGTGGTCAATCCCGTGGGCCAGATCGGAGGTGAGCCAGCCCCGCCGGGCCAGCAGCTCACCTACACCGTACGCGCGCAGGGCCGCCTGCTGAACGCGGACGAGTTCGGAAACATTATCGTTCGCGCCAACCCGGACGGGTCCCTGGTACGGCTAAAGGATGTCGGCCGGATTGATCTCGGCGCGGAAACCTACACCGAGCAAGCATCCTTCAACGGAGCGCCGGCTGCGATCGTCGGCCTTTTCCAGAACCCGGCTTCCAATGGACTCGCCGCCGCCAACCTGGCGAAGGCCAAAATGGCCGAACTCGAGCGTCATTTTCCCGCAGACATGAAAGCCAATCTAACCTTGGACACGACTATCCCCGTCACCGAGGGTGCCCGGGAGATCGCGAAGACCCTGCTGGAAGCAATCGCCCTCGTGATCCTAGTGGTCTACATCTTTTTGCAAAGCTGGCGGGCCACGTTGATCCCGCTGCTTACTATTCCAGTCTCGCTGGTTGGAGCTTTCATGTTCTTCCCGGCTGTCGGGTTCACGGTCAACACGCTTGCGCTTTTGGGGCTGGTGCTGGCCGTTGGCTTGGTGGTCGACGACGCTATCGTCGTGGTCGAAGCGATCCAGGCAAAGATCGACGATGGACGGTCGCCGATCGACGCGGCGCGCGAAGCTATGGACGAGGTCGGCGGGGCGCTGGTCGGAATCGCGCTGGTGCTCTCCGCGGTGTTTATCCCGGCCGGATTCATGGCGGGAATAACGGGCTCGCTTTATCGCCAGTTCGCACTGACGATCGCGTTCTCCGTCCTGCTCTCGTGCTTCAACGCTCTCACCCTGAGCCCGGCGCTCGGCGCAATTCTGCTGCGTCCAAAAAGCACTGGCACCGGCCGCGGACCACTCGCGCGCTTCTTCGCAATGTTCAACGCGGGCTTTGCGCGCGCGCAAAATGGCTACGTCCGGACCTGCGATCTGCTCATCCGTAAAATTGTGGTGGCGATCGTTGTACTAGGGGGTTTTGCCGTAATTGCCGGCGGCCTGGGAAAGATTTTGCCGCAATCATTCCTGCCCGACGAAGACCAGGGCTGGTTTCTAATTCAGGTCCAGCTTCCCGCGGCCGCCTCGCTGCAGCGGACTAACGCCGCGATGAAGCAAATCGATCAAATCATCAGGAGCGAACCTGCGATCCGCTACTATAGCTCGAGCTCCGGCTTAAACTTCCTCACCCAGTTGAGCAGCCCCCGAAGCGGAGCCTATTTCTGTCAACTCCAGCCCTACGACCAGCGGGGGACCGCTGCTCTGCAATCCCCAGCTATCGTAGCTGACCTCAACCGCAAGCTGGCCGCCCTGCCCGATGCCCAGGTCTTTGCATACTTGCCGCCGCCGATTCCCGGGATCGGCGAGGCTAGCGGTATCGATTTCTTCGTTCAGGATCGGGCCGGCAAAACGGTCGATTATCTATGGGATAATACTCGCAAGTTCCTTGCCGCGGCCAAAAAACGGCCCGAGATTGGGCCTATGTACCTCCTGTTCGACCCGGAGGTTCCGCAGTTGTTCGCTGCGGTTGACAAGGACAAGGTGTTCAAGCTCGGCATTTCTATCGAAGACGTGTACAGCGCATTGCAGACCCTGCTCGGCGGCTACTACGTCGACCAGTTCAACCGCTTCGGGCGCGTGTGGAAGGTGTTCGTGGAAGCGGAGCCGCAGTACCGCGCCAAGGCGACTGACGTTGGTCAGTTCTACGTCCGGAACAAGCAGGGCGCGATGGTTCCGCTATCGACTCTGGTCGACATGCAGCGGGCGTTGGGGCCCGAATATACTACCCGCTTCAACGAGTACCGCGGCATCGAGATATTCGCGGCACCGGCTCCCGGCTACAGTACCGGCCAGGCGATGGACGCGGTGGACTCGGTGGCAAACCAGGTCCTGCCCCGTGATATGGGGTATGCCTGGAATGGAATCTCTTACCAACAGGCTGTCGCCGGCGGTGGCGCTGGCGTCTTCGCGCTGTCGCTGGTGTTTGTATTTCTGATCCTCGCTGCCCTCTATGAGAGCTGGTCGCTGCCCTTCAGCGTGCTGCTTAGCGTGCCGGTCGCCGTATGCGGCGCATTCTTTGGCCTGTGGTCACGCCATCTTGACAACGACGTCTATGCCCAGGTCGGTCTCATAATGCTGATCGGTCTGTCGGCCAAGAATGCCATCTTGATAGTCGAGTTTGCCAAAGCCGAGCTCGAGAAGGGTGAGTCTATCGTTTCGGCGGCTCTCAAGGGCGCCCGCGTGCGTCTGCGGCCAATTCTCATGACCTCCTTCGCTTTCATCATCGGCCTGTCTCCTTTATGGATCGCTTTGGGCGCCGGCGGCCAAGCCCGCCGTCTGATCGGGACGGTCACGATAACCGGTATGTTCTTCTCCACCGCCTTCGCCATCTTCCTGATTCCAGTGCTCTTTGTCGTTGTCGAGCGGATCTCCAACCGGCTTCAAGGCAATCGGCTTGAGCTTGCGCCAACAACGGAAGTTCAACCATCCCAACAACCGCCTGAGTCTCCGCCCAGCCGCGCCGCCTCAGGAGGTGGTTGATTACTAACTCTTAGTTCTCAAAAGCGTCCAGCTCAGAACTTGGTCTGGATTCTTGATTGGGCGGGGCGACCGTCTGCCGGACCCTCGCTCCGCAGATCTGCTCAATGACTTACTCCGGCTAAGAGGGATTGGTCGTGCTGAAGCAATAGCGTGCTATCTTCCAGTCTCCGTCTATTTTCTGAAACAGGAAGAGCTCCTGGTTGCCCTCGGGGGCGCTCTCACCGGTCGCGTGAACCTTGACCCGTCCCGCCGAGTTGGTCCGCGCGAATGCCCAGTCGGGGGCCAGCTGACGGATTTCGGCGATATCGAATTTGACACTCAGCGTAATCGCGTCAAAGACGGCGTCGTACGCCTTGCGGACTGCCTTGGTGCCGACGCTCGACGGGGTGTTTTGCGGCATGGTCAGAAGCATAAAGCTTCATGACTGCGTCAGTATTCGACTGATTCAACGCGTCTTGATAGCTAGTCAGCACCGCGGCGATCGCCTTTTCGTCTGTATTCACTGTACTACTCCTTTGCATCCGAATTTATGTTCACAGGGAAAAGAATAAGCGTACTTCCTCTGTAAGACTAACGGGATGAACTGAAATTTTCCGACTTTGGGATAATCCGGAATTCGCGGCACTGACGGCGCCAAAGCGCTTCCCCACGCTTCCGAGTTAACGGCGAATGTTGACGTCCAGCTCCCGCAGTTCTGCGCGGCGGATCTTGGCAAGTTTTGGTGGAGGCGGGGGGAATTGAACCCCCGTCCGAAGGCCTTCCGGCGACGGCCACTACACGCTTAGTCTGCGAATTTTAGCTCGCGTCCGAAACGCCCACAGACGGGCTTTCCGGACGCCAGCCGGCTGAAGTTTCGGGACGCCGCCCAGCCGGTGAACTGCGGTTCCCTAGCCCACTAAATGACGCCCCGACCCGCTGCCATGGGCGAGCAGCGGCGGGACGCTAGCGGCCCTTAGGCCGCCAGAGCGTAACCGTTATTGTCTGCGGGTAAATTTCGCAGTCTGCCAGTTTTGCGGGTCGACAGCACCCGGCGTGCGACCATGGCCATATTGTCTTCGTCGAATCCAGTTCGCCCCCACAGATAGTGGGCTTTGGTACAAGGCCAGTCGAAACGGTTACATTAATTAATCTAAGGCCGAATCGCCGCGTTCGCAACCATGCCCGCGACCCCTTATCTGCTTCGCCGCCTGCGGATAAACTCGCCCTGCGATGGCACGCGACACCCGCAACGGCAAACCATCCGGCGACGGATTCGATCTGGTGGCCGACAACCGCAAGGCGCGGCATGACTTCTTCATCGAGGAGACGCTGGAGGCCGGCCTCGCGCTCACCGGCACCGAGGTCAAGTCGCTGAGGGCGCATCGCGCAAACCTGCGCGACAGCTACGCGCGCATCAAAAACGGCGAGGCGTTCCTCGAGAGCGTTCACATCGGCGCCTACGCTCCCGCGGGCCAATTCAGCCACAAGGAGACGCGCGCGCGAAAACTCCTGATGCATCGCCGCGAGATCGATCGCCTATGGGGCCGCGTGCGCGAGAAGGGTTATTCGATCGTCCCGCTGAAACTCTATTTCAAGAACGGCCGCGCCAAGGTCGAACTGGGTCTCGCCAAGGGCAAGCACTCGTACGACAAACGTGACGCGATCGCGCGCAAGACCTCGCAGCGCGAAATCGAGCGCGCTCTGAAAGGACGCAACCGCTAGCGCGCCTCCGCGCTCGTCGCGAGTTGCCGCAATTCCGCGGCCAGGCTCTGGAAGCCAGCGACGCTCGCCGATAGTTCCGCCGGTGTGGGGCCGACGCGTCCCAGGACGCTCGCGACCGTATCGTGAAAGCGCGCCGGCTTGATCGCGAATCGCCGCGACTCGGCGAACGCGCCTTTCTCGTTCAGAAAAAATTTACGATTCAGCGCATATAGAACCAGCATCATGAAACCCGCCGCGCGAAAGAGACATCCCGCGACGTACGTCACGTCTGCGCGCTCGGCTGGTTTCACCGCGATCGAAATTTCGAATTCCGCGTCAAAGAGATGCTTGCTCATGGCGGCGGTCCGAAATTTTTCCGGATACTCGCGCACCAGGGACTTGAGTTCGGCAATCGCACCGGTCGTTGCGTGGAGCGGACGGCAGACCTGAATTTCGCCCGCGTAGATCTGCATGTGAAATCCGAGCGGATGGCCGAGTTGATAGATGCTGCGCGGACGCCCGGCGACGCATTCCTCGATCGCCGCGCGCACCGCGCCAATTTCACGGTAAAGAAAATCGACGTGATGGCCCCGGATTTCAAGCCATCCTCCCCCGTTCACCGCCGGTCCCCATTCACCGAACGAAGTCACCAATCCATCCGCGTGACGATCGTCCAGTTCCTGCGCAGCCGCTCCCAGAGCCGCCGTTGAGAATGGACGCGCGCCGTCGTAGTAAATTCCCAGGTCGATATCCGATCGTTCGTCGGCAGTGCCGCGCGCGTGCGATCCGCCAAGAACGATCGCCGCGACGCCGCCGATCTTTGCGGCGCGGGCCGCCACCTGACTGATTATTGCTTCGATTTCGCCCCGATCAGCCATCCGCCGAGCTTAAGGCGCGCGTCCAGATGGAGCAACGCCGCCGCCGGCGCGGTGTCGATCTAAGTTTCTAACTGCTGGCCGACGTATCGGCGCCGGCTTGCGCGTCGAGGGTGGTCGCGCCCGCCGCGCCCAGCAACGCCTGCAGTCTTGCGATGCGCCTGCTTAGTGGAGGATGCGTCGAAAACAGGTTGGCAAAGAATCCTTCGTCGTCTTCGCGCACGCCCTCGCGGGGATTTACGATGAAAAGGTGCGCGGTGCCGGCGGTGCCCTGCTTTAGTGGCGATTCGACTTGCGCGAGGTGCTCCAGTGCGCGCAGCAGTGCACGCGGGTTGCGCGTAAATTCAACCGACGACGCATCGGCAAGGTATTCGCGCTGCCTAGACACCGCCATCGCAAGCAATTGCGAGAAGATCGGCGCCACCACGGCCAGCACGATCACCGCGACTGTGATCAGCGCTGCCGCCTGATTGTCGCGATCGTTGCCGCTCCTGCCGCGCCCGCCGAATCCGCCGAAGAACATCCAGCGGTACACGAAATCCGAAAGCATCGCGATTCCACCGACCATCACCGCGATCATCATCATGGTGCGGATGTCGTAGTCGGCGACGTGCGACATCTCGTGCCCGATCACTCCCTGCAGCTCTTCCCGGTCCATCTGATCGACCAGTCCCTGCGTGACGCAAATCACCGAATGGGCCGGGTCGCGTCCGGTCGCGAATGCATTCGGCGACGGGTCGTCGATGATATACGGCTTGGGCACGGGCATCCGCGCCGCGGTCGCCATTTCGTTGATCACGTCGAGAACCGTCTGATGCTTGGGCGTGTCAGGCGTCAGCGGGCGCCCGTGAACCGACAGCAGCACCAGCGATGCGCCGCTGTAGTATGAGACGATCGATTGCACGCCGGCGAAAACCAGCGCCGCAATCGTCAGCACCGGGAAGCCGACCAGCTGTCCATCGACGATCGCGATGTCGCGCGCCGCGAAATCCAGTCCCAGCCCAAGCGCTCCAAGCAGCAGCATGAAAGCTACGACCAGCACCGCGGTCTCGCGGCGATTGGTCGCTTCGAGACCCCTGAAATTGCTTGCTGCCATCGAGCCCGCCCGCAACGCGCGCGCTCAGGCGTGCGGCGCGGTCATCGAGAGATCGACCTTGGGGACAGCCTGCTCCTCCGGAGCGCCTTTGAAATATTCCGCGGGCTTGAAACCGAAATTACTGGCGATGAGATTCGTCGGGAAAACCTGGATGCGGGTGTTGAGGTCGAGCACAACGTCATTGTAAGCCTGGCGCGCGAATGCGATTTGATTTTCGGTGGTCGTCAGCTCTTCCTGCAGCTTGAGCACGTTCTCGTCGGCCTTCAACTGCGGATAGTTCTCCATCACTGCCAGCAGCTTACCCAGTCCGGTCGTAATCTGGGTCTCCGCCGCCATGCGCGAAGCCTGATCCGGCGCGCTGACAGCCTTGGCGCGCGCCTCGACGACCTGCGTCAGCGTGTCCCGCTCGAACTGCATATAGCCTTTGACGGCTTCGACCAGATTCGGGATCAGGTCATGACGGCGTTTCAGTTGTACATCGATTTGGCGCCACGCATTATCTACTTGGTTGCGCAGACTGACTAATCGATTGTATGCAAAGACTACCCACGCGACGATAGCCACTACGATAATCAGAAACACCATCCGCGATTCCTCCGCTCCTGGGCTCAGCTCGAAGTGGCTACGCCGGCTGCACCCGCGGCACCGGCAATGTCGATTGTATCGACCGCCGGTGCCTGGTACCAAAATCCACCTCGCCGCGACTCGCGGCGTTCGCCGCGCCGGCTAGTTTTCGAACTCAACCTTGATCTTGAATGGCTTGCTCTCGGGCCGCTTTGGCAGCGTTACTTCGAGCACCCCATCCTTGTATGCCGCCTTGATTCCGTCGTGGCTGGCGTCGTCAGGCATCGTGAAGGTACGACGCATTGTGCCGTATGCCCGCTCGGACAGATGGACTTCGGCGTCCTTCGACCACTCGGGCCGTTTCCGCTCGGCCTGGACGATCAGATTTCCGTCCTCGACGCGAACATCGACCGACTCGCTCGCGATGCCGGCCATCTCGAAGTAGAAATGATAGCTCTCCGCATCTTCCACAACATCTGCCACCGGCGCCGCCTTGCGCGCGGGTTCGAGCTCGTTCCATAGCACATTCCAGTGCCGCAGCAGCGAACTGTCAGGGGTCAGACCGTTAGTCAAACGCACTTCCATTTAGAAAGCCTCCTGCCGGTAATTGTCTTCGGCGTGATTTTTTATTTAGGACCGTCCGGCTGCGGCGAAAGGTTTGCGTCCTTCCCGTCCTTCCGCTCGAAGGCCTCGCGTCCCACAATTTCAAGGTAAGTACGAACTCGGGACCGTCAAGCGATGTCGCTTGCGAAACGGCAAGATCTCGGCCGAAAGGCAGCTATTTCGTGGGTTTGTTGGTCTGCGAGACGTGCGCTACCTCTTGCGCGAATCGCGCGGCCATCTTGCTATCGCCGTTGCGTTCGGCGATTTTCATACCCTCATTCAGCTCTTTGAGCGCCCGCGGGATCTCTCCTTTGCCGAGAAACACACCAACCTTTCTAAAGATGCGGGCGTAGAGCGCTCCTTTTTCAGCGGCGTTCATGACGGTGAATTCAAGCGGCGAACCTTGCGACACGATCCTGGACGGACAGATCACCCTGATCCAGCCCAGGCACGGTTACCGCTTCTCGGTCGAGGCGATTTTGCTCGACGCTTTGCGCACCTGAGCATCCTGGCGCGATATGATGGGCCAATCTAGATTACTCAGGTCCCCGTCAAAAATCGCTTAACGGCCGTCACCGCAAATGTATCATCTGCCCAGGCCCGCGAGTTCTCAAGATCTTGCGGTGCTTGATGAATTGATCGTTTGGAACGATTCATTGGTGGCATAGCCCGAGCAAAAACGAACAAAAGGATGGAATCAGAATCGGCGCCGATCCGTTCGCGCCTCGACTAGTCACAACCGAACCGTCAGGGGTGTCATTACCGCCCCGAATGGCTTTGTTTTGTAAATTTGATCAGCCGGCCGGATTGCGTCCCTGTGACCGCTGGTTTCCAGTCGGACGGTCTCTACCCTCTACCTCGTTACTGAAGTAATGATGACGACTCCTACAAAAAGTAGTTGATTCCTACAAAGAATAGAGCCCGGAAGGAGATAGTTCTCGCCCGAAATTGCTCGAGTCGCTCGTGGCTAGCGCGGGAATTGATACGCGGGTGGCGCGTTGTCGATTGTGCGTGCCTTTTAGGAGAGTTACGGCCGCTGCGGCCCGAGGCTGCGCTCGCAACCGATACGGTGCGTACCTCCTGCGCTGCGCCGAGAAACGTGCCGGCGGCGCGTTTGACTTTCTCGATCCAACGTTCGTAAAAGGCAATGATTCATCCAATCGTTTAAGATCAGCGCGAAAAGCGTATCGGTCGAGCGCGGACCGATAAAACCTGTTGCAGGAGATCATCATGGAGCAAGCTCAATACGAAGTAGATGAGAAGAATCAATATCGCATCGAAACTCCCGGCCATAAAGGGTGGACGCGCACCGCCAGACCCGACGATCCGAACAAGTACCTGATGATCTCGGCGGATTGCCATGCCAACGAACCCGGCAATCTTTGGCGCCATCGTATCGACGCGAAATACCGCGACCGCCTGCCGCACGTGGAAGTCGATGCCAAAGGTGAGAAGTGGTTCGTGGCCGAAGGCGTCGGCAAGTCGCGGGTGCGCGCGCGCATGATTGGCGATGTGCCGCGCGAGAATAGCGAGGACCGCCTGCGGGGCCGGGTGGGAGCGGATCCGAAGGAACGAATTCAGGATCAGGTTCGCGACGGCATCGATGCCGAAATAATTTTCCCGAACAAAGGCTTGATGATGTTCGCCACCAAGGACCCGGCATTCGGGATGGCTCAATGCCGCGTGTGGAACGATTTCGCGTGGGAGATGTACGGCGGGTACAACGACTTCATGTCGCCGGCCGCGGCGATCATGACGTCGGACGTCGCGCTCGCGATCGAGGAAATTAAGCGCGTCGCAAAAGTCGGATTCCGATTCCTGACGCTCCCGTGCAAGCCGGTCTTCGGCGGCCACGACTCGCGCGATCCCAATTACAATCTGACTATCTACGATCCAATGTGGGCAGCGATCGTCGATTGCGATCTTCCGATCACCTTCCACGTCTCGACCGGACGCGATCCGCGCGCGGCGCGCAAAGAAGGAGGCGCGGTAATCAACTACGTATCGCATTCTCTGTCGCCCACAATCGAACCAGTCGCGAGCCTTTGCGGCTCGGGCGTACTCGAGAGATTTCCGAAGCTCAATTTTGCCGCAGTGGAAAGCGGCATCGGATGGGTACCGTGGGCGCTGGATGCGATGGACGAGGCTTATCGAAAGCATCATCTATGGGCGTATCCCAAGCTCAAGCGGCTACCGAGCGAATATTTCCGTAGCAACGGAGCTGCGACATTTCAGGAAGATCGCGCCGGGCTGGAGCTCGCAGAGAAATGGAACCTGGTCGGCAACTTCATGTGGGCCAATGACTATCCGCATGCCGAAGGAACCTGGCCGCACTCGGCGGAAGCAATCGAGCGCGAGATGGGTCATCTCAGCGACGGCGCACGCGCAAAGATTCTCGGGCTCAACGCCGCGAAGATGTTCAAGTTCGATGTGGATTTGTTGCTCGCGCGGCGACGGGTTGTGTCAGCATCGGTACAGCACTGAAGTATCGGACAGTCCGCAGGTCCTATGATTGGAAATAGGCGTCTTCCACAGCGCTGCGTCCGATTTCGCGGTGGAGCGGACGTCATCGGGAGTCGCGATCAGCGGGTGGCATTCGCCTTGAACCCAGGCGAGGGTGGTGGTCCATGAAAATTGGCGTATTGGTATTTCTAACCGAGCAATCGGGAAATCCGGGCGCAATCGCGCGCGAGGCGGAGAACTTCGGCTTCGAATCGTTCTTCGTCGCTGAGCACATGGTGGTGCCGAGCAGTTACACGACGCACTATCCGCGATCGCGCGACGGGAAAGTCCCCGAGTTCTATGCACGTCTGATAGATCCTTTCGTCGCGCTTGCTATCGCGGCCGATTCGACTGCGCGGATCAAAATCGGTACTGCGATCTGCCTGCTGCCGCAGCGCGACGTGATTGAGACGGCCAAGGTGACAGCATCGATCGATCTCTACTCGAAGGGACGGCTCATCCTGGGCGTTGGCGCGGGGTGGTTCCGCGAAGAAGCGGAAATCATGGGCGTCGATTTCGCGCGGCGCTGGCAGCATCTGCGCGAATCGGTCGAGGCGCTACGCGCGCTGTGGAGTGGCGACGATGTCAGCTACACGGGCCAGGTCGTGAAGTTCCCAGCGGTGAAGCTTGGTCCCAAGCCGGTGCAGAAACCAGGTCCGCCGATATTGCTCGGGGCGCACGACCCAAAGTACGCGCTCAAACGGGTTGCGCGCTATGCCGATGGATGGTGCCCGGGCGGGCTCAGCGTCGAGAACGCTCGCGAGTGCATTCCCCAAATAAAGAACATGGCCAAGGAATTCGGTCGCGATCCCGACAAGCTCGAATTCTCGGTGCTGCTGATGGGTGGCGACGGTCCGTCCGGTGATCTGATGAAGCAATACGAAGAGGCGGGCGTCAGCCGGCTGATCGTCGCCGCGTAAGCGGTGTTGGAAGACGGCGTCAAGGTCGTGCGAGGACTCCGGTCGATCGTGGACCGGGCCGCGAAGCTATAGAGGTTCTGTGGGCGAGGACAAAGTTGGAGGGCACGGCGATCTGGACCGCGCCTTCCTCTTGTATGGGCTGAACTACTTCGAAGTTGCGCGCGTCATCCCAACGCCTTCGGCATCTGCATGCTTCGGCGCTATTCGACAGGGTAATTCACGTTGGAAATGGGTTCGTTTGGCAAAAGACGGGAAAAGGATTCCGTAACGGCATTCTCCATTCCTAGGGAGAGGTGCAGCTTCGCAAAACAGCAGCTTAATCAAGATCTGTTTCTTGGTTAGGTTTTCGGTATCGACACCGAGCGAGCGCGCTCATGCAACGGCACCTGAGCGATTCGCGCCGGGGCAAAAACGTCCGGTTGCCCAAGTCTGATTTGTTGCGGCGGTTGATGGGTGCGTGGGCGCTAGGCGTTAGATTCTTAGATTCGCTCCACTAGTGCATGTCTCGATAAACGCCGTTATGTCTAGAAAGAAGTGTCTCGGAGGGTTCGCGCAAAGCGGGTGCGGCCACCCGGCTCGCGGACAGGAACGAATCAGCGGCCGGCTGGACTCTGAACGCGTGGGACCGATCAGCAACGCAACGTAAGCGATCGATCTCGATTTCTGCGGGATCGGGTCGTCAAATTCAATGACTAGAAGGCATGGTTCAGGTCGTGACGGTGGGGCCGGGCGCGGGGACAACAGGTCCCGCACACCATCGGAGTGGGTTCTTCTTCGACGATGCGCGAAACGCGGCTCTCGTATTCGGTGTGCGAGTTACTCTCCTCGATAGCGCGCAACACTTCCTGTTCGAACGCGATGTGCGTCGCCAGTGAATAAAGGGGTGCCGCGTCCGGAGCGACCGTCTCACACTTATGGCACCTGAACATTCCTGAAGATTCATCCGCTGCCAGCGGAACAACCAGCCATCGGCAACCCTCCGCCTGCAACCTCTGCAAGTGCTCGATAAATGCTCGTGTATCTTTGAGAACGGCGGCCTTGTCCCAAGTCGACATGAGAGGCTCACTTCATCACTCGTTGCGTTACCGAGGCAACCGATTACTTCCAGCCGTGCGCTGCGCATCTACACAACTCAAGTATCCGGAGGGAAACCTGCTGGTCTTCAGCGGCCGGGACTAATAGGATTCGGCGCGAACCATATGGCCACACAAATGTCTTCCCTGAAGCCGTCACGCGGTGCGGTACTCACGGTGTTCGCCGTTCTGTTCGTCATACTTGCGATCTCCAACTTCTCAAAGCCCTTCCACTCGATTCGCGTGCGGGCTTCGTATTCTTCGGCGTGAAAACGAGCGGCATCGCCAACGACATCCTAGGCCCGGTCTTCGGTGTCTGGCTGCTCGTCTACGCGATCGGGATCTGGCGGATGCGGCGATGGGCTCTGTCCCTTGGCTACGCGTATGCGGCATATGTGATCGCTAACCTGGTGCTGTTCACCATTCGGACCGGAGTTGTGCCCGGAGGTCCTTCGAAGCGCGGGGCGATCATCTACCTCGTGATCGCAATCGGCGTCTCTATGGGGAGTGTGGTTATGCTGCGGCGTCGGCAGGCGCAGCTCACGAGTTAACCCGGTTTAGTCGACAGTGGCGGACTGGGCGGGCGTTATCATTTGGCGGGAGCGGCGTCGCCGCATAGGAATTTGCGGTAAACTGGCAAAGCGGGGTCATCGGCGGCTTTGATAGTGCTCTTCTGGTCGTTGCGCCAATCTCCGGCATCTACGCACATGTACTTGATGTTTTTCCCGCAATCGTACGCATCCTTCATGAGACCGACCTTGCCTATTTCCTCCGGTCGCGAGACGTCGGAGCTTTCGTTGAAATAGACCAGACCGTCATCGCCGCGGTGGACGGATGCCGGGTCAAGGTAGGCATGACCGGGGTCTCCTTTGACGTTGAGGGATTTGGTCCCTGGCTCCTCGATCCACCCGTCGCGGCCCTCCCACTGAGCCTCGGTCCGAGTCGAAAGGATCAGGACCGTCAAAATCGCGAGCGCCCAAATCCGATTGCACCTGCGAAACTTTCGCTTCTGCGGTCCTTGCCTTGAATCAGCTGGGATTTCCATTTGGGCTCCTGATTCACGTTTGCCGCGAAAGCAGACGGAATACAATCATCGGACCCGCATGGGGTTCAGTAGGTCACTTAAGGCATCGAAGGCAAACTACTCGCCCCCGGAATCTTCGAGGTCACGCCACTCGTGGAATGTTCGGGCAGGGTTCCGTTCAGTGTTGCGCTTGATAGAAAAAGGATGTGCGGCAGATCATCCTTGCGCAGCGTCGCGCCGCGGCTTAACAGGACTGAGCGCTCGACGGCATTGCGCAATTCGCGGGTGTGTGTGGCGAATTGCTGATTTTCTGTGGGAAATCAGCGATTCGCCACACACACGATCGATGGCACTCTCGTTGAAACCATTGCGCGAATAGATATTGCGGACCCTGAAACCAAGCCCCACTAAATAGACGCGTCGGCTCCCAGCCATGGGGCGTCCAGATTTCGTCGATCCTGATCGACTCCGGCTTGCTCTGAAAAAACGCGCCCGCGTCTCGAAATAGCGATACTCAATAAACAAAATCTAATTCTCGATTGCCTCGATGCCCTTCCATTGCAAGAGCTGATCGCTGATGCCGCTGCTAACGATGGGTTGAAAGTCGGCGATACCTTGCGCCTCGACGCGCTTACGCTCCGCCTCCTGTCGCTCTTTGGCGAGCACAAATCGCTCAGTCGGGTCCTCGGCCCCGACCGCCGCCGCTCACTCGTTGTCGGTGATGCCCCCCGTGTTGCCGACTCCGGCGCAGAGGCCGCCGTCGACGACCAGCGCATGGCCCGTCACGAATGAGGCGTCGTCGGAGGCGAGGAACAGCACGCACTTTGCGATCTCGACCGGCTGTGCCATCCGGCCGAGCGGATGGAAACGATGCATGGTCTCGCGAATTGCCGCGGTATGGCCGAAGGCGCGCGCGACCAGCGGCGTATCGACGATTCCGGGGCATACGCAGTTCACGCGCACGCCGGCGGGCGCGAACTCGAGCGCCGCATTGCGGGTAAGTCCGACGACACCATGCTTGGCGGCGTTGTAGGCCGATAGTCCGATGCTGCCGCGAATACCCGCGACTGAAGCCGTATTCACGATCGCGCCGCGCTTCTGCGCGACCATCACCTTGCCGGCGTAACGGAGTCCGTAGAACACTCCGTCGAGATCGACTCGGATCGCTTTTGCGTAGAGCTCGTCCGAATGTTCGAGGAGCGGCGCCGTCAGGGCGATGCCGGCGTTGTTCCGAGTCGGGAATCACTGCGCTTTGTATCCAGTACCGCGCGCTGTTAAACAGTCAGAAGCATGAAACAACCACGGCGCGCTCTCGCACTGACGCATTGCCCCAACTGC
Source organism: Binataceae bacterium (SeqCode) (assembly GCA_963789715.1). Taxonomy (GTDB): domain Bacteria; phylum Desulfobacterota; class Binatia; order Binatales; family Binataceae; genus Binatus. The sequence continues at coordinate 684,078 of CAWBLQ010000001.1, forward strand.
GGAGCGAGAATCGTTCCTACGCCCAGAGAAATGAAGGTATGGCGACGAGCCGCTGATCTGACTCAGCGCGAGATGGCTGCGCGCCTTAAGATCAGCGCTGCGCACGTTGCCTACTTGGAAAACGGCAAACGATCACCGAGCGCGACCGTGATCGCGCGGTACTTGAAATTCATGCCGCGATGAATTCCCTGCAGGCACCGTCGCAGTCGAAAATTACGGCCAGCTCCTCTGAACGATCGTTGAGCAGATCGATTCGGGACTCTAGCAGGAGGAGGTAACACCGTTACACGCCGCACTCCCGCTTGTTACCTTAATCACGCTTGCCATCGCGCCGGGTTCGAGTTCGGCGGCCAGTGCGGAATTGAAGTTTTCCACCTACACGAACCAGACTCACGGGTTATCGTTTCGATACCCTAGCGAGTGTACCTTGAAAGAAGGCAATCGAGTTAAACTGAGCTGGGGATATTTTGGGCCTGTCGAACCCGCCTTGCCTCATGGGATTGCGGTTGCCGCGGTAGTAATACCCTATACTCCGGACTTTGTAAGTGTGACTGTCGATCCCACTCTCACCGAGGATGACTGCAATCGAGCCGTTTTTTCCGATCTTGAGGAAGCGCAGCCCGAGCCCGGAAGATTTCCAACGGTGAAGGTCGGCGAGAATCAGTTCACCGAAGCGATACAAAACAACAGAGGGCTGGGCCATCAAACGTTCGCCAGTACTACCATGTTTTCCGAAATCGGGCCTGCTATGAGTTTGAACTAGGTGTGGTGGGCTCTGTCGACATGACGGAAGACGAGAAGGATAAAAAGTTCCGAGTCCTGAAGGCGATTCTTGCTACGGTGAAATTCCATTTGACGACCATCGCGCCCCAGCGGCTCAAATCGTTCATTCACCATCTAGAGACTGAACGCAGCAACCTGCCATGAGAGCGGAAGGAGAAATACGGACCATCCCCGCGGGTTTTGCTGGTCCGGGCTGGGGAGTGTCCACGTTGCAATGTCTTTGACTAGTCCTACTGACAATGGACTTCACGAGACCGCAGGCGCGGGATCATCTCTTCGGTTTCACGCTAGGATTGCGAGGCGAACGGCCTGCAGGCGACACAAGTCGCTCGGAAGTATCAAGCCATCGACCGACGTCTACGTCGCGCGGCAGTGCCGCGGAACAGCTTCGTCGCTGGTTCGCCGCGTCGTCGTCGAATCAATTTACTTAAACCTGAATCGTTCGCAACGCCGTCCGTTGACTCTTTTGCGTCATCCCGTACCGGTTGTCCGCAACCGGCGGTCGATCCAAAAAACTCGCCTTTTTCGCTTTCGAAGTTTTCAGTATGCAGAGGCGATAAGTTATGACGAGCGATTGCTACGAAGTTGGAGAAAGGCAGGGCGGCATGCGCCCCACAGCGTACTGATAGACTTGTCCGGCCCAGGAGAAAGTGCCCACTGCACCTCCAAGTCCCGACTTGAGTTCCGCTGCCTTGGTGGGATCGTTCGGTGCTAACGCGATTGGAGCGTACGCGAGGTAGCAGGTCCCAACATCGGGAATTGCGTCAATCAGAGGGGGCTTGAAATCCATCTTGAGAAAGTTCACCGCCGGAAGCCAGCCGTTCGGGCCGGTATCGTTGCCGACTATAGGAGTCCAGTGCGCTTCGTCCGCGGAATTGAGCAGGCGAAGTTCACGGTACTCGGGAGCGCCTGCCCCGTTCTTGCGCAACTCGACCAGCACCATATCCGGACGCGCAATTGCCATCATCTGGCACAGATTCTCGGAGGTCAGTTTGGGTGCAGGCGAGGTCGGCTCGCTCGCCTCTACGGTGGGCTGCTGAGCCTCCTGATCCTTCGCGTCAGCGTCGTTTTCCGGGCTGTTGTTCGCCTTGTAAACCGTGTGGGCAAGACTGATTACTGACGGGATGATCGAAAGGAATGGCAGAATGCATCCGGCGCTGCCGAACGCGATCAGTGCGAGCAGCGCGACGAGTGCCGCCGACAGAACCGGCTTCGGCATGGGGCGCTGGACTGATTTCCGGTTGCTCCCCGACATACTCTCCCCACCGAACGCGTCTTTTCCCCGCCTTGCAATCTACCAGAAAGCACAAAACAAAACGAACTTGTAGGATTCGCGCACGACCAGCTCGAGCAGCTTGCGATCGGTTAATCCTGACCAGCCCGCGCCAGTTGACATGGTGCGCTTCGAGACCGGCCTGTTGGCAACCTTTGTGAGGCCGTCCGGGTTTAGTTGATCATGCGCGATGCGCACTCTGATGGATGAAAGCCAGACAGCATAGATTATGACGCTTTGAGTCGTAATAGCATTTATTTTCGTCGCGATTTTCTTGGTAGGTTTTGACTAAGCACAGGGGGTATCATCATCACGCCGTCGAAAGTCGAGCCCACCGTGCAAAGTTCAAGCGCAACGACGCGTCGCGATCGGCTCGTCACCTACGGGCTAGTGGCGCTCATATCCGCGCTCTACGTCGCAACCTGTGCATACACGCCGCTAACGATTCTAGCGAACGCGTCCCACGATGACGGCTTGTTCATGTCGCACGGACGGCTGCTCGCCGACGCTCACTGGCTTGGCCCTTTCAACCAGTACACCTTGATGAAGGGGCCTGGGTATCCGGCGTTTCTCGCGCTATCGGCGTGGAGCGGACTTCCCATCTCGATTACCCAGTCGATCTTCAACTGTGTCGCGGTCGGCGCACTGTCCTGGGTCATATGGCGAGTGAGTCGCTCGCGCATACTAGCGTTCGCGACGTTCATTCTCGTCCTGTGGAACCCCGGACTGATCGCACTCAGGGTGCTCCGCGAGGCAATCTATCCAGGGCAGTTGTTGCTGTTCCTGGCCGCACTCTCCTGTGCCCTCTTCTGCTCGACCAGACTTAGGCATGGCCTACTATGGGGATCAATCGCGGGCGCGATGCTGGGCTGGTTCTGGCTGACCCGCGAAGAGGGCGTCTGGGTGCTTCCAGGCACCATCCCGCTCGTCCTAGGAGGTACCCTGAATCTATGGCGCCGGACACGCACGATACAGCTTCCCGTGATCGCCAGCGCCTGCATGCTGTCGGTCTTCATGCTGATGCTGGTCGCTTTCTGGATCGGCAACCTGGTCGCCTACGGCAGCTTCGTCGGGGTCGATTTCAACGAGCCCAACTTCATGGGTGCGTTGAAAGCGTTGAATAGCGTCGAGGTGGGAAACCCGATTCCATTCTTATCCGTTACCGCGCGAGCGCGCCGAAAAATCTATGAAGTAAGTCCCGCCTTTGCCTCACTTCAGAAATACCTGGACCCCGCTGGGGGCTCGCCATGGCAAAAGTATGGATGCGCCCAGTATCCGTGGACTTGCGGCGACATCGCTGGAGGTATCGTGGGAGGTTGGTTTTGCTTCGCACTGCGTGACGCTGCGGCAGCGGAAGGCTTCTATCAAAGCCCCGCGCGCGCCAGCCGCTTCTTTCGCGAAGTCCGGAGCCAAATCTATTCGGCGTGCAAACAGGGTCGGCTCGTTTGCGGTTCTTCGCCAGTCCCCTTCATGCCACGCATAACCGAAGCGCAGGTGTGCCAGATTCCGGGTAGCGCAGAGAGGGCGCTGTCCTGCCTGCTATTCCGGAAACCCCCACCCCTCGTAGCAGGACCGAGCGGCGGCACCCAAGCCGATCTATCTGAGGCCTGGCGTTTCCTTAACTACCCCATTCGCATGCCGCTCGCCGAGGCTCCTCCATCCATTCAGCATGAGCTCTCGATGTTTTCGGACAAACAGCAGAGCTGGTTGGGGCGCCGTTTTAATGACGTCGCGAGCGTTAGCCCCGCCGACTCATGTGTCGGTTCTTTCGATTCCGCTCTGTCTGATGGATTTGAGGGCGGAGCGAAGGTAAATGGCTGGGCTTGGTCTTCGAAGGAAAAAGTTGCGCCGAGCCAAATCCTGCTGGCCGATGAAGCAGGCACTATCGTTGGATTGGCGTCTGGGGGACTCGACCGGCCCGATGTTGTTACTGCATTACCCGCGGTCACAGATGAGAAAACCGGATGGCAAGGTTATTCGAAAGAAGCTCGCTCGGTTTCAGCTTATGCCGTGATCGAAGGCGGTCGCGGGGCGTGTCGGTTGAGCGGCAGCTTGAATATTGTTTCGGCCCCAGCCGACCCGGCGGACACTACCACCACTGACTCGCGCGTGAAATTGGCGCTATGGCTCCGGGGGTTCCTGGATAGTGCGTACGGGTTCCTGATGCCAGTGCTCTTCTGGTCCGGACTAGTGGCGATGCTGGTTAGCACGTGGACGATGGGCGCGAGGCGCGCTGCGGCCGACCCGATCCTGGTGCTTGCCGCAGCCACCTGGGTCCTGATGTTCAGCCGTATCATGCTGCTTGCGCTGCTCGACGTCTCGTCGTTTCCCGCAGTGAACTACTCATACCTCGCTTCCGCATATCCGCTATCGTGCATTGCTCCCTTGCTTTCGATCGGGACTGCCATCCAGCGATTCGCTCCGAATGCCTAGTGGCGCCCCGACGGAGCATTGAAGGCGGAAAACCTTTCTGCCCGCAGTCTGTGACATTGCGCCCGGCATTATGTAAGCAACCGCGCACAAGGGTTTGCCGCTTTTCGAGCGGCCAACAGTTCGGACCCATCTGGCCGGTGTCGGACAGGCCACCGCGCGGTCCTAAATCGCAACTGACCGTCCTAAAACACGTGGCGAAGTGTTCTAAAAGCGCATTTTCAACATAGGAAGCGGACCGGGGCACAACCTACGCCAAGTTGTCGAGACAATCGGTTCTTACTCAATCCTCCTGTCTTCCGCCCTATCTTCACGGGCGGTCGTTCTTCACGGTGAGTGCTTTCAGCCGGTTCACAGGATCCTTTTGCGTCACAAATACGTCCAGATATTCGCCGTCAATCCCGCGGCTTCGGTCGCGGATAATGAAGTTGCTGGTAGCGTAGCCCGACCATGACTGGATTAGGTCGTCGAAGTCCGCACCGTAGTCCCACGTCACCAGTGATCTCCCGTCACCGATTGGGTTACCGTGGTAGCGCGGCTCCTGCAGGTGCTGCACCATGGAATCGGCACCGAGTTTCGCGCGCTGCTCGCTCTTTAGCAGGTACTTGTGTTTGGGAGCTGTGAAAATGTGAATACCACCTGAACGTAACACGCGGATGATCTCGGACAACACCTTGGCGGGATGAAAGACGTGTTCGAGAACGTCCTGCGTGATAAAGATGTCGAAGGACTCCGGCTGAAACGTCAGAGCCTCCAGATTTTCGCAACGATTGCCCTCATGAAGGTCCCCCACTGGAACATCCTCGTAGAAGAATGAGTAAGTGTATCGTGGGCACTGCTGGGCAAAAAAAGAAATGCTCGGCGAACTTTCATGGATTTGTAATGAACGCCAATTGGGCCGAAAAAAATTGAGTACTTCGATAAGCGCGCGCTGACGAGGAATGCTTTTGCAGCCTTCGCACAAGTAATGATCACGTAGCCATGGGTTGCGGGCTACAAATCGGGTTGAACGCATGCAGACGCTGCAATATCCTTGATTCTCCAGAAAGGCTTGTTCTCCCATAGTCTGTGGCTCGATTGGAGTCATGCGTCGAAGACGCGCCTGTGTTTAAGCCGGGATTTCCGTTTTGACTCTCAGATTCCAATTTTCGTATAGGCCGTACGACCTCTCTGTGCAAGTTTTTAGGCGGTGTTGGTCCACGGGGTTTCCAGCGACGTCGGGCGGGCATTTGCTACGGCGTCGATCAGAAGCGGCGCTTCGCAGGCGCCTACAATCAGGCGCGATTTCTCGATGCGGTTCGTTTGAAGACCTTTCGATACTGGGAATGACTGCCGCACTTCCGTCGCTCCTAAAGAAGAATGAGGCGATTTCCCCGGTAGTATCCAGGAATCGGTGTTTTTTCTTTCTGTGGTTCTGGCTCTCATTGGCTGCGATTCTCCTCCTGCGTTCCGGTATACGGCGCTTGGCGACATGTGTTCTTCGTGTATCCGGCTTTGATTCTATTTACGTTGGAAGGATGCATGTTCCTGTTGCGTTAAACCGCGAATTCCGTTTCTCTGCGCAATCTCTTCCTGGTGCCGCTCGGCACAAGCCTGTGTTTCACCTTTGCTTTTATGCTGCGTAACCACCCCTTCGAGCAAGTATACTTTCAGCCGCTCGCACGCTCGATTGCAGGAGGATTCGATAGAGACTATTGGGGTACGTCGTACCGGCAGGGCTTTGAATATATCCTTGCCCATGATGCATCGGACGTCATACCTATAGCCGTTGCGAATCTGCCCGGGGAGCTCAACACTCAAATTCTACCTCCGTCGGAGCGCCGACGCGTACGGATTGTCCAGCAGCCTGAAGAGGCGCGGTATTTCCTCACTAACTATCATCACAGGTATACCGAGGTACTACCGTATCGGGAACTGAAGGCGCTCAGCGTGAGCGGACTTAAGATTATGGGTATATATTTCGTGGACTGTGATCATCCCTTTAGTCTTACCTTTAGGACCTCCTGCGCGTCCTACCTCAAGGGTCCCAGCGACGGTGCAACTCCCGAGCAGCTGGCAGACTTCAAAGCAAAAATGGATGAAATTTCGAGAGCGGCTGCGCGTTGCGGCTACTCAGGGTTTGGCTTTGACCGCTGTCAAAAACAGCCGAGAGCAAATACTTTACGCAATTGACCAAATCGGGAGAACAGAAGGGTGACTAATAAGCTTAGAATTTCGCCAGAACACTCTCGTCGGTATTTTTATCAGCTCGTAGATCATGCTCAAAAATTTCATATGTGGCGTGCAGGACATTTAAGCGGCGATTCGCATCTCGATCCGAACTTGAGATTCGAACCAGCGTACAAATTCGTGTACCAGATCGATCTCGAGCACGAAGTCGCCCGGCTCCTCGGGTGCCTGCACCAGCACTGGAACCACTGTCGAACAGCCGGGATCCAATCGACACGGAAGTTGCGACCGAATCCCCTCGTATAGATAAACGCGGCCGTCATCTCTCATCCAATGATACGCGACTCGAATCAGCGGCATCTGTTGCACGCCGCCCGGCCAGCGCTCACTCCCGAGATTTGCCACCCGCACGTGAATATGTCGAAGCTCGCCGGGAAACATATGGTGATCTCGCTCGATGAGAGTAATTGCGGCGCGATACGCATCGGAGTTAGGCACGCGTCCATTGTAGTAGCGATCGATCTCGGCGGAATCGGCGAGGCGCGCGGAATAGTTGGGCCGCGAGAGTGCAGGACAAACGCTCAGAACCTTATCGATGGCTTCTTGATCGCGTGCGCAGACGCGCACTGGCTCGAGCCGCGCGTGGCGTTCCGGTAGATAGTAGGCCTCGTTGAACGGACCGCCGCCCGGCGCAGTTCGGCCAGGATATTCCGCTTCATAACGGATAGTCTTGGCCATGCGCTCGTCCAGACTCAGAGCCAGAAAGTTCAGATGATACATCGGCCATTCGAGATATCGGCAGGGGAAAGCAATCGCCGCGCCGGTATGCTTCGTTCCCGGAAACCAGAGGGTTCCATCGTTGCGCACCAGACGATTTTGATAGTCGGGCCACCATGGCAGCTCGTTGAGCCAGTGCTGCGCGTCCGGATAGAGCCATCGCCGCGGCAACTGATACTGGAGCACATCGCGAGAGGCGATCAGCTCAGGAAGGTGGTCGAGCAACTCGGGACTCACCAACTCATCGCCGGCCAGCAGCAACACCCAATCGCCCGCGCATTGCGCATGAAGCCAGGCCTGGCATCGATTCGCACCGTTGAACTCGAAGCGAATCACGCGATCAGCCGCGGCCGCATAGTCGCCCAGCAGCGCGGGGTCGACGCGGGAGTCGACCGCGATCACGATTTCGTCGGCTACCGCTCGCAACGGTTTGAGCGCTGCGACGACGCGACAAGCAGGATCATTAGTGTAACAGGCGATCGAGAGTTTCATTCCGGCAAACAGACGCGGTTACACCCATATGGATTCGAGCAGCCTACGCGCTGTTCGTGCGGCAGTCAACGTGCCCGATGATGGATAGCGGACGGTTTTGAGAGTTACTTATGCGTCGGCGCTTCTTTCCATCTGAAAGTGTCATTGCTTTGACGAATGCTGAAGTGGCCTCGCAACGGCGCGTGCGTCATCGCGAAATTGGGACTAGGTTTTCAGGCGGGCACTCGTTCTCGCGAGGGGCACTTCACGCGCTCCTCTCCAATCCGATTTACGTAGGTGAGATCCGGCACGAGGACCTCCGCCATCCCGGTCAGCATCAGGCGATCGTGGATCGAACTGAGTGGGAGCGAACCCAGCGGCAGCTTCTGGACCACCCATTCGTGCGCCGTCAATCAATTCCTTCAATCTGCCCCAACCCAACTTCGGCACAGGAGTAAAAAACCTGAAGTGCCGCTCGATAAATTGTCATCCATTCGAATCCTTCCCGCGCCACGCTAGCGAGAGCTATCTGCGTATGGCCGACACCACGTCCCCATAGAATCTAGCCGGATGAAACACATTATATCGAGTGCCTAGGAGCACGCTTAGGAAAAACTTCGGAACTGAAGGCAGCGGCTGCTCGAAAAACTGATCCTTCCGATCAAGCAGCCAACACGCATACGCGTACACGCAGTTATATGGCACGTAGCCATAGTGGTGCTGCAACAACCGAATTGTTTCCCGCAGTACCTCACCCTTAAGGCCGATTGTCTTGTTGTTCGGATGCATTCGGGAGGTTGCCAGAAACCGTTCGAGTCTTCCGAACGCGTATTGCTTAGCTATTCGAATCCACAGATCGTAGTCGAAGGTATAGTTCAGCTTGGGGTTCATCATACCAACACGTGCGAACACTTCACTTCTCATCAGTGTCGCCGGTTGACAAATATAGCATTCGCGCGCCAGCAAAGCGCGGTCGAAATCACGAGTCGGATATGGGCATATGACTTGATCATCGCAGTCGACCCAGAAGCTGTTGCCATATGCCACCGCGACCTTAGGATTCTCGAGCAAGTACTCCACTGCCGTTCGTATTGCGCCCGGCAAATAGCAGTCGTCAGCGTTCAGATACGCGAAAAATTCCCCATGTGAACGCTCATAACCTCGATTTATTGCATCGCCCGGACCGTTGTCCGGTCTCGATTCGAACTGCAGCAGGTGACCGTATCGCGCCAAAATCGCTGTCGTCTCATCGGTTGAGCCGCCGTCCATTACGATGTATTCGATGTTGCCATAATCCTGGTCTAGTACGCTCTTAATGGTTCGTTCCACGAATTTGGCCATGTTGAGCGATGGCGTAACAATAGTGACAGTAGGACTTGCGCTCACGGCGGAGACTACTCCAGGAAATAAAGTTCGTGGCATCGGCACGCCACTATATTGCATTCAAAACCGTTGGGTCTAAAGTGCTCTTACTCGCCTTAATTTGGTCAACTGGTTCAAAGCGCCTCGGTCTCAAAGCACCATTCTCCAAAATCCTGAGTCAGCAGATTCTCTTGATGCTCGCGCAACTCGTCAGCGCCGGATACCACTGGCGGCTCAATCTTCCCGGCCAGCGGCCACCGCGAAGCTCCTAACTCCAAGCACTGCGCACCAGGGGGCGCCTGACGGGTATGAACTGCTACACCTCGGATTCACAGTATGATATACGGCCAGCGGCCGGATGAAAACAGGCGGAAGGACGAAGCCTATGAGTAGACGTCGATATGGGGGAAAGATCCGGAATGGACGAGACAGGCACCATGGCATGATGGGCGCTCGCTCTTTCTGGACAGTGGAAATTGTTCAGAATAGCGCTCCGACGACCGCTAAGGGCTGTCCAAGGCCAGGCGAGGGATTCGGCTCTGCGGTGCAGCAAGGACGCAGTCCCCATGCCGGCGATGCCCGGAAACTGACCGAATCACGACCGTGAAATTCAGCGATAAGGGACGGGTTTACTCCGATTGTTTGTGAGAGAGTTGGGCCGATGGTTCAGCGGCCAGAGGCAATTTGGATATTCTTGCCGCCGCGGGAATAAGCGTCGTCATCGAAATCTGCGCGGACGGCAGCGAGGCGTTACACGGCAGCAGCGCGCCATGAGGCTCAAGGTAATGCCGACCTCAAAGCACGGTGGCATCTCTTATTCGGCCGGTCTACAACAAGTCCGAAGGACCTCCCTTAAGCCCGAAGGTATCACTCGCTAGTCCCTTGCGGACGGTCACTTATGACTCGAGCTCAAGATGGCTCGTGTGCGAGGCACTACTAGGTTCCTTGACAAAATAGATCAGCTTTGCGATGCTAAACGGTAATACCACTGTCACGGTGATGTGTATGCGTGCATGTATGGGTGCATAACTATTAGATCTGACAATGCGGCGCGAGAAGTACTATTTTGGTAGCCTTGTCAAGGAGATAGACCTCTTCGCTTACCCGCGCACTGGCTCACATTTCTTTACATACTGCTTCACGGGGTTGTTTGATGTCGTATCGTTGACCCATGAACATCTACACAACCGAGAGGCAATCGATCGACAGTTGGAGCTATCGGAACGAAGTCTGTATGGACTAGACCTGCGAGAAAGTTCAGCACCTTACCGGCCAATATGGTTGAACGCACTCGCGAATGGGACGCACGGTGCACCAAAGAAGGGTCAGAGCCCCTCGATACTGTTGATCAGAGATCCTATTGCAACTGCTTATAGCTACTACCGGGTGAGACACCGCTGGGGCTTCGATATCGAGCAGCCTGAGGGATGGCTGAATGGCCATCTAGCCGCATACTTCGAGTTCTACGAACAGGGTTTCACGATACTGGAACAATTCCCCGAAGACACGCTTTTGGTGAGATATGAGCGCCTCATATTGGACCACATGATGCTCGAAGAGGTTGCCCGATTTGTTGGCGCGAAGCCGAAGCTTCTGCCGGAATTCGTCTACTGGCTAACACAATTCAACAACTTGGTAGTACCTGGAGAGCGTTCCTTTTACCGCGAGGGTCGCAACGATGCTTGGCTCAGAGACGCCTTGTGGGTTAAGTTACTTTCTCTTGTCGACCAACGAGATTTTAGTGTCTTTGGCTATGAATCGATATCGTCGTATCTGAATCGAGCGCCGCAATCGTAGGCAGTAGTCTCATTAGTCTAGCAATCGGTCCGCGTGCGTGGATGCTTAGAAATAAGAGGCCGTAAACATCAGCTCACGCGCCGTCGAACGGTACTGTGAACTTAGGACATTACTCTTCGTAGAGATTGAAATCTACAGCGGTCTAAGCATCTCGTCCTTCAAGCGAACCTATTTGCGCAGGCCGACGCGCATTCCGACTGCGGCGTCGCAGCGCTGGTGCGATTCGGCTATCGATGACCGAGAAAGGTATTTCGGTTTCTCGCCGCAGCGAACGTTAGTCTCCAGGCGTGGCAAGGGCTAAAATTCGAGTTAAATGCCCCAAGCATAAGGGAGTTTTGTTCGCGTTGATGATTACATCGACTCGATTTGACCGCTAGTGAAGCCTGCCTTTGACAATCCGGTCTGGCCCACCTCAAGGCTTACAAGCTGTCAATATTGCCAGCCACTGGCCAGCGCGAAGTTGCGTGGCTCCACGCACTGTGTACCATAGATCGTCTCAGGGTACGAAATGCTTGTTTTTTTACGTCCGATTCAGAATATTTGCCTTGCTTGGAAGGAGGCGGAGCGCGAACTGTGCACATACACTAGCTTTCCTCTCGCCAGATGGCAGCAAACAGACGAGCCCGGTTGCCAATGGTCTTTAAAGGCCGGAGACCGGAGCGCGCCGTGCCAACTAGGTCCGCCGACCCGAGAGGGAAAACGCGGTACCGAACCGGCTGCGCCAGCTAGTGATTTGCCTGTCTCGCATTCCAAGTGAGTTCCGAATTCCGCTGATCACGATGAGCTTTATTTCCTATGCCCAGAACCACGAAGATGTAATGCTTTACCGCGCCCTGCGGGAAGTGAAAGAGGGGTTTTATATCGACGTCGGCGCGCAGGATCCGGTGATCGAGTCAGTGACGAAAGCCTTTTATGAACGCGGTTGGCGAGGCATCAACATCGAACCCAATGAGGAATACTTCCACAAGCTTCAGGACGACCGCTCGCGCGACGTCAATCTGCTGACCGCCGTCGGACGCGAGCCGGGCGCCATCTACTTCTATGAAGTGGCGCATACGGGACTATCCACCACGAACGCGGTTTACGCGCGAGCTCATGCGGAGGCTGGTTATGAAGTACGGCCTCGTAATGTGGCTTGCACCACGTTAGATAGGATTTGCGCTGATTGCGGGGTCGATACCGTCCATTTTCTCAAAATCGATGTCGAAGGTTCCGAGCGGGCGGTGCTGGAAGGGTTCTCATTCGAGGCGGTCCGCCCATGGGTCGTGGTGATTGAGGCCACCGAAGCCAACAGCACTCGTGAAGTCTACGAGGAATGGGAACACCTGCTTGTAAGACGTCGTTACCAGTTCGTGTACTTCGACGGGCTGAACCGGTTTTATGTTGCCGCGGAGCACTCAGATTTAGCAGGACATTTTTCGTGTCAGCCAAATCCGTTCGATAAGTACGTGAGCTATCATCTTTGGTGGGCTCGTGGGGCTTTGGAGCAACTGGACGCCAGAGCGAAAGATCTCGAGCGGCGGCTGGCTGAAAGCGAGGCCGACCGCGCCAAACGACTCGAGAACCTCAATCGAATGGAGGCGTTGCTGGCTGAAAGCGAGGCCGACCGCAACGCGCGGCTCGCCACGATAGGGGACCTTGGCCAGCGATTGGCCGATCTCAACCAGCACCTAGATGCCTCCACAGCAGCCCACGCCGCGCAGTCTGCATTCATTGCTCGGCAAGAACAATTCCTGAATGATACCGTCGCTCGGCTGCAAACAATTCGTGCTAGCCGCTTCTACAATTTACTGCGCTCGTTCGCTTGGTACGGATCGCCCCCAAGCCGCCACGGAAATATGAACCATTCGACCTACTCCGCGAATTCGGGCTCGCACAATAGGCGAAAACTTAAGCGAATCGTTGTCGATCTGACCCCTCTATTGCCGGGTGGAGAGAACGGGGGTGCCAAGTTGGTTGCTACACAATTGGTCAGTAGTCTCGCCCGCATCGCGCCCGAAATAGACTTCGAACTGCTTACGACGGAGAGCAATCACGCGGAATTAGCGGCGCTAGAGGGCGCAAACGTTCATCGAGTCTTGATGACTCACGAAACGACGACGCAGAGCACACTGCTCTCCGCGTGCCGATGGGCGGAACGGATTGCGCTCAGGTTCCCCGAGCCTTTAAGGCGTGGAATTCATGCCTGGAAGCGGAATTTATACAATCTCGATGCGCTCCGCACACGGCTTCGTTCGGCGAGAATTGCAATTCACCTGAAACACGTTAGACAAGATGATACTGGCGATCTCCTCTTCTGTCCGTTCACAGCGCCTTTCTTTCACGTTCCTCGAAGACCAACCGTCGCGATCGTCTATGACTTGCAATACATCTATTATCCGTATTTCTTCGCGGACGAAGATCGCGCGGAACGCGAGAGAACGTTCCGCGATGTTTGTCGGCTAAGCACCAAGCTGATCTGCATCTCAGATTTCGTCCGTACCTCGGTACTGCAGAATTCTGGCCTCGATCCGAAGCGGGTAATAACAATTCACGTAGGACTTGACTCGCATCTACGCGAACCCGCGCATGATGCAAGTTACGAATTTCTCGGTCGTTACGGTTTGCGCAACAACGAGTACCTGATCTATCCAGCCAATTTTTGGCCGCACAAGAATCACGCGATGCTCCTCACAGCGTTCGGAATGTATCGAGACCGGCATCGAAATTCAGCCCTCAAACTGGCGTGCCCGGGGTCACTTGAAGCGGGCACCGAACACTTTGCCGAAGTCAGCCGCAAAATGGGTCTTGGTGAATACGTCGTGTTTCCCGGCTATTTGTCCGACAGAGAGTTTGCCAAATTACTTCATGCAAGCCGCGCCCTAATCTTTCCGTCGCTTTTCGAAGGCTTTGGCATACCTGTGCTCGAGGCGATGGCCGCTGGCAAGCCCGTACTGTCTAGCAAGCTGGCGAGTTTACCAGAAATCGCGGGAGACGCGGCGCTCCTGTTCGATCCGAGAAAACCGGAAGAGATAACTGCCGCAATTGAGCGGATAGTATTCGACGAGAAGTTGGCTAGCGATCTAATCGAACGCGGCTACATACGCTACAGCCTTTTTCCGGACATTTGTGCAATGGCAGAGCGATATCTTCAGGTCTTTCGCGAAGCTGTGGAGCCCCTGAATCAAGTAGCTAACGGAGTCCACGGAATCTTTGCCGACAACTGGGCCCAACAGCGTGTGCTCATTAACCTCGCCGGATGCAGACATCCGCGCTTACTAGAAATACAGCTGAGCGGACCGACGTGGTGGCCGCCGCGCGGTGTGACTGGTACGCTATCGGATGGAAATCGTAGGAACCGGTTTGCTATCCGTCGTGGCCAGACGCTCACCATTTGCGAGCAGATCTCGACAGTCGGCGGTTCGCTTGAGTTATCCTTCGACCGCGTTTTCCAGCCGAAACATTTCGGAATGGAGCGAGATGATCGCTATCTAGGACCACTCTTGACTGCCTGTCGAATTATTTCGCCGGAGGGCACTGAAGACTTATTGAGGACGCAATCTCTTCAGTTCGCTTGTCAGCGATGAAGAGTACTGTTTCGATCGTCACCCCATCCTTTAATCAGGGACGGTTCATAGAAAGAACCATCAGGAGCGTGCTAGAGCAAGATGTGTGCAAATTGGAGTACGTAGTGTGCGATGGCGGCAGTACCGACCACACAGTGAATATTCTCGCGACTTACAATGATCGGCTCACATGGGTTTCCGAAAAGGATGCAGGCCAGGCTGACGCCGTCAACAGGGGCTTTGCGAAAACACGGGGAGACCTCATCGGTTGGCTCAATTCAGATGATATTTACTATCCCGGTACGCTTCGAGCCGTTATGGACTTTAGCAACGCAAACCCAGAGGTCGATGTGATCTATGGAGACGCTAACCATATTGACGAGAATGATACCGTGATTGAACCATATCCCACAGAGGACTGGAACTTAGAGCGTCTGAAGACAGTCTGTTTCATTTGCCAGCCTGGGGTGTTTGTCACTAGAGGCCTGCTAGACAGATTCGGTGGGTTGGACCAAACCCTGCAATATTGCATGGACTACGAGTATTGGCTGCGTCTCGGCATGAAAGGCGCCAAATTCGCACACTTCGCTCGAGTGCTAGCGGGATCGCGCCTTTATGCACAGAATAAGACCTTAGGTTCTAAGGTGAAAGTTCACGCTGAGATCAACTCCATGATGCTTAAACTAATGGGCGAGGTGCCGGACAAATGGATCTACAACTATGCCCACGCGCTGCTTGATGATCGAGGATGGCATCGTAGCGCTCGGCGAAGGTATGCACTCGGACTCGCAGCTATTTCCGTTTACGCTGGTTTGGCATGGAACCATAAGATTCGAAGACCAATGCTCGAAACTGTCTGCGGCTGGGTGCGCGCGGCCTTTGGATGAGGCGGCGAGAGAATGAAAATCGGCTACGACATAAGCCAGACCGGAGAGTCCAAGACGGGCTGTGGTTATCTAGCAGATAGCCTAGTTCGCCATCTGGCAACTATCAATCCGACTGACGAGTACATTCTGTACCCTACTTTTGGCGATCATTACTGGAACCACAATTGGAGGCGATCGACACTGAGGCCCTTTGGGAGCATGGTGCTTAGCACGCTGGCTCCAGAAACGTTTGAGGAATCGAGCAGGTTCTGGCGGAACCCGCCCGTAGATTTTGAACGCAGGCTTGGCGATCCAGACGTGATCCATTCGAATAACTTTTTCTGCCCGCGCGGTCTCAGGCACGCTCGATTGGTCTATACGCTCTATGACCTGAGCTTTCTCGAGCATCCGGAGTGGACGACGGAGGAAAATCGAACTGGTTGTTTCGCCGGAGTCTTTGCAGCTAGCATTGGCGCCGATCTGATTATGGCAATTTCACGGTTCAGCCGCGCACATTTCCTGCGGACTTTTCCACACTATCCGGAAGACCGGGTTGTGGTGGTCCGCCCAGCGAGTCGGCTCACTGACGTCGTTCCCAGCAAGCCCTCCAAGTTGGGAGAGCTAACGCCGCAAGGTTTCTGGCTTGCGGTCGGAACTATAGAACCACGCAAGAATCACGCGCGGCTGCTGCGAGCGTACGCTAAGTTGCTACGTAAGCTAGGCGGTTCACCACCTCTGGTAATAGTGGGTAAGGACGGATGGCTGATGGAGGAGTTTCGCGCTACTCTAGGTGAGTTACAATTGCAGGACAAAGTTCTCCTGCCGGGCTATGTCGATGACGCCGAGCTCGTTTGGCTGTACAGAAACTGCTTCTGTTTCCTCTATCCGTCGCTTTTTGAGGGGTTTGGCTTGCCGGTCGTGGAAGCGATGGAGCAGGGAGCTCCGGTAATTTCTTCTAATAGCAGTTCGCTGCCTGAAATCGTGGGTCAGGCTGGTGTTTTGGTCGACCCCTACCAAGAAGAGGAGATTTACGCCGCCATGGAGAAATTTGCAACAAGAGGGATTCAACCTGAACTATTGCGCCGGCAGTCGTTGCGGAAGGCGCGCGAGTTCTCCTGGGACGACGCTGCGCGCCAGGTCGCGGGTTTGTATCGTCAGGTTCATGCGATGCCGCGTGTCCCCGAAGATCTGATCCTGCGCAGTCGTTGAAACTATCCGACATAGATCGTAGATTCGACTGTCTTTCCGATACTGCGCTCACAGAGTCGCCTGCTTTTGCAAGTGTTACGCTTCAGAATAAATTTACCGTTACACGTCAGAGCCTTATCTGTTGGCCAGTCTTGTTCGAGACAAAGGCTGCGTCTGCTTAAAACTCAGAACGCGCTGAAGGCAGAGAATTTTGAAATAGACCGCTTTTGTGTAGGGGGCATGTTCACACTCATGCGTTTCATCGTTTCTGTTGTTTCCTGCACTTCCGTAGCCACTTAGATCTGAAACGTTAGGGGCTGTAGGCATGTCGGATCGTGTTAGGGCGCCGGAATGCTCACTAGGCGATCAACCGAGAGCAAATCGAGTCTCTCAATCTCTCACCGTGCGACTTTCGTGGAGGTGGCTCGCGATTTACGCGCCGGTGCTCGTCGCGGTGGTGTTTTTCGTGCCACGTGTTGTCAAAGCGCACTTCGGCCTGCTGGATGACGGCGTCACAATTTCGGTGGCTCGCGCTATTCTAGGGCACCCGGCGGTTGCTCTCCACGCCTACGCAGGGGCAGGCCGTTTTCTGCCGTGCTACTGGATTTACAACGCCTGGCCTGCACCCCGAAAACTCAGCCGAAATGAGGTAGAGTCCGTCGCCTGAAAAGGAGACGGGCAATGAAAGGAAGCCGCTTCACGGAGGAGCAGATTATCGGGGTGTTGCGGGAGCAGGAGGCCGGGGCCAGGACCGAAGAGGTCTGCCGGCGCCACGGGATCTCAAGCGCGACATTTTACAAGTGGAAGTCGAAGTACGGCGGGCTGGAGGTGTCGGACGCCAGGCGGCTGAAGGCGCTGGAGGATGAGAACCGCCGCCTGAAGCGGTTGCTTGCCGACTCGTTGTTGGACAACGCGGCGCTCAAGGACCTGCTCGGAAAAAACGTCTGAAGCCTGCGGCGCGGCGAGTAGCAGTGATTCGGGTAATAGAGCGTCACGGGCTGAGTCAGCGGCATGCGTGCGAGCTAGTGGGGTTGGACCGCTCGACTCTGCGCTACCGGTGCAGACGACCGGACGACTCGGCATTGAGGCAACGACTGCGGGAGCTGGCCGCGGAGCGGCGGCGCTTCGGGTATCGGCGCTTAGGCTGGATGTTGGCGCGCGAAGGCCACGCGCTGAACCACAAGAAGCTCTATCGACTGTACCGGGAAGAGCGGCTCATGGTGCGCCGGCGAAGAGGGCGAAAGCGGGCACTGGGTACGCGAGCGCCGATGATGCTGCCGATCAGAATCAACCAGCGCTGGTCGCTCGACTTCGTCTCGGACATGCTGAGCGACGGCCGGCGCTTCCGCATCTTATGCGTAGTGGACGACTTCAGCCGCGAGTGCCTGGCCACGGTGGTCGACACCTCGATAGGCGGAGTACGAGTGGTGCGTGAACTGGAGCGGCTCACGATCGAACGAGCCACACCGGAGATGGTAGTTAGCGACAATGGAACCGAACTGACTAGTGGTGCGGTGTTGCGCTGGGCGACGAGAAGGGTGGCGTGGCACTACATCGAGCCGGGCAAGCCCGTGCAGAACGCCTTCATCGAATCATTCAATAGCAAGTTGCGCGACGAGTGCCTTAACGAGTACGTGTTCAGCAGCCTCGGGGAAGCGCGCGCGATCATCGAAGCGTGGCGGCACGACTACAACCACCTGCGCCCGCACTCGAGTCTCGGCTACCTGGCGCCGGAGGAGTTCGCGGCAAGGAATCAACGGAGCTCGGCCATCGCGCGCACCGCTTGGCCAGCAAAACAGCTGCTGGCCGGCGCGGTGCAAGGCGCGCTGACCTCGGATCCAAAACCTGACAGTTTTTCGGCCGCCCTCCGAGAGTGAAGGGCGGCCGGAAAAACTGGGATGAAGATGAAACCAAAACTACAAACGATGCGCCCCAGGAGGGGCGAAATAACCGGCGGACTCTACTTATGATTGGCGGGAAATTGGGGTGCAGGCCACGCCTTCTGCTACGCGGTCGACGGTAGCAGCCCGGCGGTTTTCTACCTAGGGAATTTGCTGCTTTTGGCTCTCACCCTTGCGATGTTGATCGCGCTTATGCGGAGGCTAGGCGCGACCGGACCGCAGATATGGGTGGGGGCTTTGTTGTTCTTTTTCTCAAGACCCACCACGGAAGCGTATTTCACCCTTTCAAAGAACGAGTTGATCGCTACCTTCGCGGTACTAGCTGTGCTGCTACTGGCGCACATTGCGCAGGCGAACAACCGGGGTCGAGTCTGGTGGGCCGTCGGCCTGCTGATGCTGGTCGCTTTCACGACGAAGGAAACAAACTTTGCGCTAGCTGGCGTGTTCCCCGCCTGGCTCCTTGTCGCATATTGGGATCGCTTCGGAACCCCGATCCATTTTTCGCGGCGAGGCCTTTGGATTTGCAGTGGGCTGGCGGCTCTCGGCGCAGCCGCGGTAGGTATCGCGAGAACGGCCCTTGGTATTCATGCAACAGCGGGAACGTATGCCAGTCACTACCAGCTTGACCTCAAGAACCTTATCTTGGCCGTTCAGTTCTGGAGCTTCAGCCTTGTCCGCGATTTCCCGCTAACCTTGGTCTTCCTCTTAGTCGCGGCGGTCCTGGCTTGGCAGGGGAAGTTGCGCGAGAAGCAGGTTCCTTTACTCATGCTCTTGTGGATGGCAGGCTTTGCCGCAGTGCTCATGCCATGGGGGATGCTCTCGCATTATCTCGTAATGTTTAACATCGGGAACGCGGTTTTTTGCGGGTTCGTCGCGGGCGAGTTGCTTGCCGCCGCACGGACGGAACACTGGGCCCGCGTCATGCTGATGGTTGCCGGCTTGGGATTCATTGTCGTCGCAATCAACAACATCTCGATGGCACGCCGTCAGATTCTCGTAGACGAAGCAAACGCGGGACTCATGGAGCGGCTTTCACGCCTCCCTCAGAGTACAATCGTGTACGTGAACTGGCCGGCCTCTCACGAGTATTTCTTCGAGCTAAGACTGCAAATGAAGGAACTCTACGGTCGCCCTGATATTGGCGTCGAGCCGCTTACCTTTAGCGCACCTGACAATCGTGATAGCGGTCAGGCGTCGTATGTCATTGCGCTTGTACAGCAGAATCAACCCTGGCCTGACGTGCGCGGCCCCATGCAAGAAACTGCCCTGGCATCCTGGCAGCAGGAGTGGGAAGGCTTCGGCGGCGTGCGGACACGTGTGGTCGCCGAGTCGATTCGCTCGCAACAACTGGTGGACATCGGGCTACAGGCGGCATGGTGCATGCCGACCTTGTGGATCTCAGAACCACTTGCGGGCGTTCTGTGCACGGCGATCCCACGGCCGCCCATAGACTTGCGGGAAGCAAAGTATGGCTGGAAATTGTATGCTTATCCAGAGTGGAAGTCGGTACACCCAGCCGTGTTTCTTGACGACGGAACCTGGCTCATTGAAGAGGATCCGGGGAAGCAGGTGCGAATCACCCTTGGTGCACGGGGTGATCTACCGCTCGCGGGCGACTGGGACGGTGAGGGGATGAAAGAAATCGGCGTGTACCGACCTGCCACAAACACCTGGCTCCTGGATCTGAACATGGATGGAAATCCTGAGAGGTCATTTCGGCTGCCTTCCATGAGGCCGACAGACCGGCCGGTGACCGGCGATTGGGCCGGAAGCGGTAAAACGGGATTCGGATTTTTCCGACCAGAGGACGGCACTTGGCACCTGTTCAACTCGTGGGATAGCCCGGCAGAGGACATCCCGGTTTTCCGGTTTGGGAACCGAGACGATGTGCCCCTTGCGGGCGACTGGGAGAATCGCGGACGATCAACTCCGGGTGTATACAATCCGGCGTCTGGCAACGTCACTCTTTTGCATTCGTTTCGAGAAGACGGCTATCGTTCTGAATTTACACTTGCGGCCAAAGGGAACCCATTTGTGGCGAACTGGAGCGGTGCGGGGACAGATATCGTAAACGTTGCTGTGCATGGGAAGTGGGTCCGCCGTTTCGCAAACTGCAATTGCGAGGCAAGTAATCCACCGCCGGAGCCCGTTTCGCAGCTCCCCGACGGCCAGTACTTTGTCGCTCACTGGCGTTCCACTTCCGCGAAGCAGGCGATGTAAATCCAGCGCTATACAGTCCCGGCGTGACCCTGTAGACTCATGATCTGTCCCTGTCCTGAAAATCCTCCTTAAGCAGCAGCGTGAGAGCGCCGGAGAGAAAATCCCTCAGTGAAGCGGCCGGATAGACCGGTTGCGCCGGAGTAAAAATCCGGCAGTAGATTGCCTTTTGCCCGCATGGGCAGGGGGCAGAGGGATGAAAGGCGTGGAGCTATACGGGCAGGTTCGACGAGCAGTGTTTGTGGAAGGGCTGAGCCGCCGTGAGGCGGCGCGGCGGTTGGGAATCGACCCGCGAACGGTGGCGAAGATGCCGGCGTTCTCGGTGCCGCCGGGGTATCGGCGGGCCAAGCCGCCGGCGCGGCCGAAGCTGGATGCGTTCAGCGGGGTCATTGATCGGATCCTGGAGGAGGATAAGGGGCGGCCAGCCAAGCAGCAGCATACTTCGAAGCGGATCTTCGAGCGATTGCGGGACGAGTACGGGTACGGCGTCACCCGCGTCGTGATGAAGCAGTAAATGTCGGCACGCGATCATGAAATTCGCGATCTATCAACCAATTGATCCGTCAACGGTTAGCGCGATCTTTAAGCAGACTCTTTGCGGTCAGGATCGGACCTTCGGAGTTACCTTCTCGTCAAAAGCGATCGATCTCGATTTTCGAAAGACCGATTCCTAGTGCTCTCTTATCGTCCGACCGACCCAAGCTTGCGGGTGACACGGGCGTCATCCCACTTAGCTCGAGAAAGGATGCAGGCTCAGCAAGGTCCGCCACGATTTCGACTTCCGTGTCGGCGGACGTGAACACCGCCTGCTGCTCGACCGCTCCGACTCTGATCTTGACCGGCTTTGCGTTGTTGGGGCCGAATGCGTGACCTCTGATCTTGATGCGGAACCGGCCGGACACCGGGGCATCCAGATATATTCGCGCCGTCGGGTCTCGCGTCCAGACGCCCCAGTCTTCTCGATCGTTAAATCCGGATAGCGACACCATCCGCTCGCCTTTATAGGAGAGGTCATAGCGCCTGGGAGATGACTGTAATTCTCGTTCTCCGGTGTTCGTTGCTAGAGAACGTCCGAACACGGCTACGGTCTCGAAATTCCTCGGGGCACCGAACTCCTTGCTGTAAACGGCAAGGCGAGCGGGCTGGCATTCCACGCAAATGAGTGCGCAAACCGAATGATCACGCAAAGGTATTGCTTCGTCTCCTACGTAGCGAATCTGACGGCCGCCCGGCCTAATTCCCAGCAGCACCAACAATGGATACTCATAGCCATTGGAGGGGATATCTATACCGACGTCTTGGCAAGATGATTCGCTAGTTAACGACGCGACTATCCGATAGGGTTCAAACAATGAGGGTCGCCCGCTAAAGTACAACCGATCGCGTGGCGCCGCGATCACAAATAGCCCGCCGCGATTGATCAACGGACGAGTTTCGTTTAACAAGGTAGCCGGCATCGCCGCCAAGATGAGTGTGGCTCCAAGGGCATCAGTTATGATTCTTCGAAATTGCCGCTCGAACACGACGCCAATGACCGGGGACCATAGGACAAACAGCGGCAACTGAAGTCGCGTATGCCAAGGCTGCCACCGGAAGACTGCGCAGAAAACTAGAAAGGCGGCAACAAGACCCAGGACATACAGAGATACCTGCGACCTCCGCAGTGGCGGTGAGATTACTACGATCACCAGAGTCACAAAAATTAGGACCAGATTCAAGAAATTTCCCGCCGTGTCTTCGTTTAGGTTGAACGGCGGAATCTCAAATGTCGTTCCCGTCCAGGTCGTCGCTGGGTCGTTTTCGTTCGCTCCGAAGAGGTGAATGACGCCGACAACTAAATGCCGCGTTGCGGTATCTACAGGCGGAGAGGTGGTACCAAGGTGAAGTGCCATATTTCTAACAAGATTAGAGGCAACCGAACCAAGATTGTGCGTATCGTTCGTAAATTTGAATTGGCCCGTGGCGCTCACAGCAGATGGGCCTAACGGAAAGCCGTAACGGCGCGTATTTCTCACCCAATAGCCCAGATTGATCGCTGCTACGAGTAAAATTACGAGCGGGATTCTCGCTATAAATTGCTTCCATGTCGCAAGCGTCCAACTGGCCGAGAGACATAACAGGAGGGGCGCCATCAGCACGACCGCCGTTGCCTTCGTCACGCAGGCCAGGCCTCCCGAAGCGCCAATTCCCCAGAGCAGTGCGGGTTTCAGTTCGTGTGAATAGCGCAACACGTACCAGGTGAGCGATACCAGCCAAAACGACAGTATGTAGTCGTTCGTGGCGCCGGACGCCCTTAGGATGCCTTGAGGAATTGTGGCGCAGACAACGCTCGCGACAACCTGACCGCGCGCTCCCGCGCCGAGCTCGCTTGTCACAAGTGAAACTCCAATTGCACTGCCGACGAAGCTCCACCAGCAAGGAAGATTGTCTAAATGATCGGTACCAGAGAGGGCATGGAATTGAAGGATGCAGAGTTCAGCTCCCGGAGGCGAAATGAGCTGGCGCACTTCCTGCGTCGGATAGAAGGCCAAGCTTCTCTGCTGGAGCCAATGAACGACTCGGGGCAAATGATAGGTCATAGCGTCATAAGTGTTGGGAGGACTCATAAGTGCGATGAGACCTACCAACGTTAAGATCACGCCCACTCCGGCTAATAGCAAGAAATCCACCCGGGCCAGATTTGGAGGTTGAGATGTTAGGACTCGGCCTGACGTGCTCCAGAACCTAATGAGTAACCAACCAGCGCCGCAGGCGAGGAACAGATCTGCCCCGGACCATGCTACCGCCAGCGCCGTTGGGGTCAGAGCATTGATGAGGCTCAACCCCTCTGAGATCAGGACCACAAAGGATCCCCATACGACAGCAGAATTGAGAAACGATGCGCGCCAGCTCATAGACCCGATTTGAAACAGAACGTACAAGAGCGCGTAGGTCAATAGAGGCAGAACCGCGAGCATTGGTCACCACCCAATAAGAGAGCTCCTATTGACAAAATGCGGGAGTAATGTCGAGTAGCTCAGCCATTCAGCTTTTGCCCTCACAGATCCGAGCGGGCGGCTTCCCCGCACTCGGCTCCTCCTGAGGTTTGCCCGAGTCAGCAAGCGGGCACCGGTCGGGGATGGGTGAGATGAGGCATGGGCAGAGGAAGGCGTTCGAGCAACCGGACGTACCGCGCCCACGTGAGCTGCCGCTGGCCGCGGCGATTGAGCGCCCGATACCAAAGGTGTATTCGGACAAATCTTCCTTCGCCGTAGGAGTGAAGATCATCCACCCCCGTTCACGGTTCATCACCGCCGGCCCCGCGGCTGGGCGGTTGCTCGGCAGCGATCTCCTCGGTGCGACGGCGGTTTGAATCGAGCACAGCCTCAAGCAGCGGCGAGCGCGCAACTCCAATGAGCAGGCCGATGTTGGGAATAACGCAATGGCCGCCGATTATTCCCGGAAAATAGGTCTGACGCGGCAGGAACTCGACCTCCTCGAAAAAGCGGACTGCTTCGTCGTAGCTGGCTCCGGTCACCTGCGCGTAACGTTTCAACTCCTGCGCAAAAGCGATGCAGAGACCGAAGTAGGTGGTCTCCGCGAGCTTGGCGAGCTCGAGGGTATCGGGAGTTGACGCGCGCCGAATCTTCATGCCTGCGGCGTTGAAATGCTCGACGGCCGCATCGACGGCGCGCGCTTCCGTTCCGGCCACAAACTTGACGTAATGCAGCAGCGCCTTGGCCATCTCCGCGTGCTTGCCGCGGACCGGGCTGTAACAGATCGGCCGGCCCGCGGCCTGCGCCACCGCCACTGTGGTGCCGGGCGCCACAGTGCTGTTGATGATCGTCAGTCGAGGATCGAAGCGGCGGATGAGGTCAACGACCGCGGCCGTGAACTCTGCGCTGTTGTGAAACGGAAAACAGATGTGCATCACATCGATTTGATCGGCTAGGTCGCGCGGTTCGAGGTCGAGCCGTAGCACCGGCATGCGGCGCTCGAGCACTTCGGCGAGCGGCTCCCCGACTTCTCCGACTCCGACTACCAAGGTCTTGTCAGTCTCTTTTCTCTGCCTCATCTTCGTCTCTGGTCCACTGCGGGCTGGTCCCTGCCTAACGCCGGCAATCACTCCTGATCAGCGCGTTGCGAGGCGTTCATCTGGGCGCGCGACGGCCAGCACGGAGTCGACGGCTTCAAACAGCCGGCCCCGCTGCTTATCCCACCCGAGGTCCACCGAGATTCGCCAGGCCCGATGGGCGATCTCCAGGCGCAGCAGCGGATCAGCGCGCATCCGTTGGATCGCATCGGCCAGTCCGTTCGCGTCGCCGGGCTCGAAGTATTCCACCGCGCCCTCGCCGAAGTAGTGTTGGACGGTGCGCAGCCGTGCGCACACGGCCGGGATACCCAATGCAGCGTATTCGAACAGCTTCACAGGCAGCGTTAGATGGGCGACCCCGCTGGCACGATACGTCACCAACCCTATAGTGGCCGAAGCGAGCTCCGCAGGCAGCAGTTCCAACGGGACAGGTTTCTTGAAGGTCACCGAGGAATCGACTCCAAGCCCGCGCGCAAGCGCCTGCAGCTCGTTGGAGGTTGTCGCCTTCTCCGAGGATCGTCGAATGCGGTGCCTGGGCGGAGCGCCGTAGAATCGCAAGTGCCTCGAGCGCGATTTCCAGACCCAGACGGCGCGTTACCGTCCCGTGATACACCAGATTGAAGCAATTCGCCCGTAGCCTGTCAGCATCGCGGCGTTTGAAGATAGCGGTGTCGGGCGAGTTGAGCACGATGCGGATCTTTTGGGGGGAGATACCGGCCGCCATCAGGCGCTCGGCGTGCAACTTATGGACAGCGATCGCGCGGTCGGCCAGCGATGCGGAGACCCGCTCGCAGATCGTCAGAATTCGGGCCCCGAGCTCGCCGCGCCATCCGGGGAACTTGTCGCGATACAGCTCGGGCATTGTGTCGTGCATATCCAGCACCAGCTTAGTTCTCAACGCACGCAGCGGCAGCGCACTTATTGTTGCCAGGTCCGGCAGCGTGCAGACTACGGCAACATCATAGACGCTTCTGCGGCTCAGCTTGAGCGCACACGCTGCTGCTCGCGACAAAAACGCTGCATAGCAGCCCAGATAACGACCGCGGCTGCCGCCTCGATAGCGCGCAGTCGGGATGCCGAACAGGCTCACCCGATCAGCGAGCGAGGGGCACGGTTCCTCCAAACAGATCGCGTCTACATGGTCGCCACGTGCGGCGAGGGCATCGGCGTGACGTTTGACGCGGGCATCACGCGAAAAGGTCTTGTAAGCGATCATCAGGATTCGCAGCATCAAAGCTTCCTATTAGTGAACGGTTCGATACTCACTAGATTGACGGTTGCGGCGGTTCCCTGCTCATTCCTGAAAATTCCTGATCGGCCGGAAAAATTACGTGTTCGGCGACTAGATTTCCCTGTTCCGTTGGCAGGAAATCGCTGGAAAAGCCCCTCGTAGATCCTGCTCCTTTCGGCGTGCTTGAGGCCTAGAGATTGCGGTCCGTCACTTGCGCGTCGCAGGATGCAGCCGCCAAGCCCGCGCTGATCGAGTCCGGGCCAACGCGCGCGCGGATTGGCCCAGCACCAATCCGTTTGCCGGGACATCGTGCGTCACCAGAGCTCCCGCCCCGACCAAGGCATGCTCGCCTATCGTGACGCCGCACAGAATCACTGCGCCACTGCCGATCGACGCTCCGGCCCGCACTACGGTTGGCTCCAGGCGCCAATCACCCTCGCTTCGGATTGATCCGTCCGCGTTCACCGCACGCGGATGGCGGTCGTTGATAAATACCACGCCATGGCCGATGAACACTCCGTCGCCGACTACGACGCCGGAGCAGATGAAACTGTGGCTGGAGATTTTGCAGCGGCGGCCGATCTTAACCGCCTTTTGGATCTCGACGAAGGCGCCAATGCTGGTCTCGTCACCGACTTCGCATCCATAGAGGTTCACGAACGGCGCCAGCCGCACGTTCTCGCCGTGTTTTACGTCGTCGCCGACCGCAACGTTGCCAGCAGATTTCCGTCGAGCCGCCATCGCGCTAC
The DNA here is from genome assembly GCA_963789715.1 of Binataceae bacterium (SeqCode). Classification (GTDB taxonomy): domain Bacteria; phylum Desulfobacterota; class Binatia; order Binatales; family Binataceae; genus Binatus. The sequence goes on from CAWBLQ010000001.1 coordinate 710,909, forward strand.
ACTTCGGCGGGGCGTGGCGGTACCATCGCGCCACGCCGCCGGAGCGATAGGCTGGCCGCCTCAAGCACACTAACTGCGCGAAGGGTCGAAAGTCCGTCGGTCCGCGGAGTGCGTCCATTGAGAACGCAGTCGACGAAGTGCCGGCACTCCACGTCGAGCGGCCGGGATTCCTGGAGCCGCGCTGGCGCGACCTCCTTTTGCGGCTCGAATCTCCGAAACTTGCCGTAATCACCGTCGAGCGGATTGGGAGCGACCACTCTGTCGTACAGCCGGATCTTGTCGTGAACCGCGGCGTCGTCGAAGAGCAGCGTCTTCTTCGAGCCGACGATAGTGGCGCGGCGAGTCTTGAGCGCACCGAGCCAGCTCACGTGGATGAAAACGAGTACGTTGGGCGGAAACCGCAACGCGAGCATAGCCACGTCTTCGACTCCGCACCGGCAATGACTTTGGCCCTGGCATCCAACCGCTGTTGGCATCCCGCCCATCAACCTCATGGCGATCGAGACGTCGTGAGTGGCAAGGTCCCAGACGACGTTCACGTCGTGCCGGGGAAGACCGAGGCTGGTGCGGACGGAATTGATGTGTACGATTTCACCCAGTTCACCCGACCCGACGATATCGGCGATATTGATGATGGGCAGACTGTACTCGAAGATGTGCCCGACCATCAGCACGCTTTTGCGCTCGCGGGCGATCCTCACCAGTTCCGCGCCCTCCGCAAACGACGTAGCAAAAGGTTTCTCAACCAGCACCGCCTTACCCGCCGCCAGCGCCTGCTTCGCGATCGTAAAATGCGTGCTCGCCGGCGTCGCGATCACCACGGCTTCGATTTCGGGATCCTCGAGCAGGTCGTCGAAGCGGGCGCTTACCTCAACACCCGGGTGAAGACGCTCCACGCGCAGGAGAGATTTGGCGTCGATATCGCAGGCCACTAACCGCCTTGAGGAGCGCAGCTCCCACAGCGTACGAACCAGGTTCGGCCCCCAATAGCCGAGCCCGACCACGCCGATTCCGCTCAGCTCTTCGCTCGGTCCCGGTCTGGCCGCAGTCCCCCTCACAAGCACCTAAATAGCACTCAAACGCCGCCGCGGAGAACGGCGATCGGAGTGCGGACAAGAATCTTGAGGTCGCGCTCGAGCGACCAATGCTCGATGTATTCGATGTCCAGGCTTACCATCTCATCGAAGGAGAGACGATTGCGTCCACTCACCTGCCACAAGCCGGTCACGCCCGGCAATGCGTCGAGACGGCGCCGATGCCGGTCCTGATACATCTCGACTTCGTAGAGGATAGCTGGGCGCGGACCGACCATGCTCATTTCGCCGCACAGCACGTTGACGCTCTGCGGCAACTCGTCGATGCTGAACCGTCTAAGGAAAGCGCCCAGCCGTGTAACTCGCCGATCCTTGGCGATCTTGAAGAGCACCTGCTGGCCGCTCGTGAACGGCCTGCCTTCCACAATCCACTGGCTTGCGAAGTCGCGATGCGACTGGTCGCCGGCAGCGGGTCTCATGGTGCGGAACTTGAGCAACTCGAACGGCTGACCGTTCATTCCGGCGCGGAGTTGCCGGAACAAAACCGGCCGCCCGTCGATTAGCCTTACCGCCAGGGCAGTCAACAACAGCAGGGGGCTGCCGGCGACTATCATCACGCAAGCCAGCACGACGTCCACGAGACGCTTGATCGGAGGGTTGAATGGGTAACAGGGCGGCCACTCAAGAACGTTCTTCATAGTTGGCCAAACTTGGCGCACATAACATACGCTCGGGGTCTCGTGAGGAGCAAGTCCTGCTGTCGTTACCGAAAATTAGATCCGGACATATCGATAATGCTGTCCCCCGAGGATGACCCCTTTCGGACCCCAGCGGCCGTTTGAGTTGCAATTCGACACGCACAGGGAAGAATGTAGCAGGACTCGGGCTTTGGAAGGGTCAGAGGAATAAACTTCCCCCTGCCCACTTCCGGCTGTTTTCATGATTGCTACGGAAGTGTGCATCCCGATCAGATTCTGTTGCACACCCGGCGCAATCGCCTTGGAGTTCAGTTCTTCCATTAAGGCGCCCAGGCGCTCTCCTCTTACCCGGCTACCGCCGGCGCGAGGAGCTGTTCCCGATCCACCGAGTGTAGACCAAAATTATGGTCTATTATAGAATGCAGTGATGCCGACTTGGACGGTCGAGCTGAAAGAATCAGTTATCGATGACTTGCGAGCGCTCGGCATCAAACAGGGACGTGCTGTACTGAAGGAGTCCAGCGCGCGTTTGGCGGAAAACCCGCTCGCTCAGACGCGGCATCTCAAGACACCGACCGAATCCGATGGCGGAACGTGAGTTGAGGCTTTTCGGTCGCTACCGGGTGTTGTTTACAGTCGCCGAGGCTGAAGCGACGGTCACTATCGTTTTGGTCGGGGAGAAGCGGGGAAACTCGCTGTACGTGCAGGGCAAGAGGATTACCGCCCATGAAAGTCGTTCCACTGAGTGAGGCCAAGGCCAAATTGAGCCGATACTGTGCCACAGCGAGCCGGTCGTGGTGACTGTCAACGGCAGACCGTCGTTTCAACTGGTTCCGTTGGAAGAAGGTGACGATTTGATCGACCGCCTGATTGAACAGCATCCGGGCTTCCGCAAGCTGCTCGAGCGCCGATTGAGCGAGCGTAGTGTATCGGTGGAAGTGGCGCAGCGGCGGCTCGCGGGAGGTGCGTCCGCCAGAACACCGCGCGCTCGCCATCGCTAAAGCGGTCATTCTGGCGGAAAGCTCTCTCAACAACAACTGGACTTGGAGCAATACCGTGCTGTTCCAGCTGCGATACCTTCAGACCATTGCGCTAACGACCGCCGCCTCGATCTTCGCGGTTCGTCTGTAGAGAAGGTCCGAATATGGATACATTCTCGAAAACCCTCGGGGCGCCAAACTCCTTGCTATAACCGGTGAGCCGGTCGGATCGACATTCCACGCAAATGATAGCGCACAACGAAGGATCACGCAGAGGCATTGCTTCGGCGCCTACGTACATGATCTGACGGCCGCCCGGCTTAATGCCCAACAGCACCATCAGGGCATATTCATATCCATTGCTTGGCATATCTATACCGACGTTTTGGCAAGATGATCTATTAATCAGTGACGCAGCCCTCTGGTAGGGCTCGAACGATGACGGGCGCGCGCTAAAGTACAAGACATCGCGTGGCGACCTGAACACAGATAGCCCGCCAACCGTAATCAAAGGACGGGTCGGATTTAAGAGGACCGCCGGGATCACCGCCAAGATAAGGATGGCTCCAATGGTATCCGTTACCGCCCTTCGAAATAGTCGCTCGAACACAACCCCAATGGCCGGCGACCACAGTACAAACAGCGGCAAGTGAAGTCGCGCATGCCAAGGTTGCCATCGGAAGACAGCGCAGAAAGTTACGAAGGCGCCGACAAGACCCAAAGCATACCAAGATACCTGCGATCTCAGGAGTGATGGCGTTATCGTTATGCTCAGTAGTGTCAAGAAAATAAGAAGCACATTTAAGGGATCTCCGGCGCTATCTTCGCTTAGATTAAATGGTGGAATCTGAAATGTTGTTCCGGTCCACGTTGTCGCCGGGTCGTTTTCCTTCGCTCCGAAGAGTTGAATGCTTGCGACCGCTAGACGCTGTGTTGCACCATTTACAGTAGGAGAGGAGGTGCCAAGATGAAGCGCGACATTTCTAATGACATTCGCGGCCATAGCACCGAGATTGTGTTTGTCGTTTGTGTATTTATATTCGCCGCCTCTGGCCCTGAATGAAGATGGTCCCAAGGGAAAGCCATAGTCGCGGGTATTTCTTACCCAATAACCCAGATTAATCGCCGCGACGATTGAAATGACGAGCGCGATTTTGACGATCGATCGCGTCCAAATCGCCACCCTCCAGCGGGCCGCGAGACATACCAGGAAGGGAGCAATCAGCACGAGCGCTGTTCCCTTCGTTGCGGCGGCCAGGCCTAGCGCACTACCGATTCCCCAAAGCAGGGAAGATCTCGCTTCGTGCGAATAGCGCAACACGTACCATGTTAGCGCGACCAGCCAAAACGACAGCTCAGAATCGTTTTCGGCGCCGGATGCCCTTAAAACGCCTATGGGAATCGTGGCGCAAACAACACTCGCCATCACCTGACCACGCGCGTCGGCGCCGAGCTCACCGGCCACAAGTGAAACTCCAATTGTGCTGCCGACGAAGCTCCACCACTGGGGAAGATTGTCTAAGTAATCCGCACCACAGAGGGCGTGGAGTTGAAGGATGCAAAGTTCAGCTCCCGGAGTCGAAAAAAGCTGGGTCAGATGCTGCGTCGGATAAAACGCCAAGCTTCCCTGCTGGAGCCAGTGAACAATGCGCGGCAAATGATTGGTCATAACATCCGGGGTATTGGGAGGACTCAAGAGTGCGGTAACACCTACCAACGTCAAAATTACGCATACGCCAGCTACTAAAAACAAATCAGTCCGGGCGAGATTTGGAAATTGAAATGTTGGGACTCGCCGTGGCGCGTGCCAGAACCCGATGAATAACCAACCTACGCCGCAGCCGAGGACCAAGTCCGCAGCAGACCACACTACCGCCAGCGCAGTTGGGGTCAGAGTGTGGATGACGCTCAACCCCTCCGAGGCCAAGACCGCGAACGATCCCCACACGACAGCAGAATTGAAAAGCGATGCGCGCCAGTTTCTGGATCCGATTTGAAACAGAACGCAGAGGAACGCGTGGGCTACTAGGGGCAGAATCGCGAGCATTCTTAGCCGGCCAATAAGAGGTTTCTCATGGAATAGACTTAACTAACCTTGGAGAGCAGAACCAGTTGCCGGCGCCAGCTATTGTTGAGGGTTCACCATAGGCCCGGCTGACCCAACGATTTCGGGCAGCGACCCGCTACTCGACGACATTACGCCAGCGCAATGCTGTGTCCAGAAAGTAGCATGCAAAGTTTTCGAGTGAATCGCTTCGCAGGGATCCTTCGACTCGGCTCGCGGTGCTCGCGCTGCTCGCCGTCGTGATTTGCCAGCACCCGGGTGTATGATCTCGGGTTGTTCAGCCGCACTCTCGCGACACCGGAATTTAAGGTTAACGAAAGAGATCGTACCGAACTGAACACGAACTCATTCTCTGGAAGATGCTGGTGGATTTCGACAGTAATATCTGCAAAATTAGCGGCCCTTTTCCTGAGTAGACCAGAGCAATGGGGCCCCACAACCTCGTATGCGATCTGATAGTCCCCGCTTTTGGCGTATTGCGTGGTTGCGTTCGTTGTTCATCTAGAAAGAAGTCTCTCGGAGGCTCGCCGGCCCACTGGCGCTTTCAACCGGCGCTTAGGGTGGGTAGTGTCCATAATTTGAAGTGCCGTGCTAATCGAGCCGAGCCGCAGCCGCAGTCGGAAGTAGCAAGCTTCAACGTCCATCCCGAAAACTGATTCATCGACGATCCGTGCTGCCAATAAGATGCCCCGCACTTTCTGCATTCTCCCTCAAAATGGAAAACGCCAGACCTCTCGCGGGGCGCCCGCTGGCGTCGAAGATCGATAAGTTCCAGGTCGTGATTAGCCCCGACCATCTGGCAGCGCATAGTTCACTTGCCTTCCGCCCTTTCAATGAGATCACCGACCGACCATAGCCCATCCGTCACGTTAGCAGCCATCGCAAGCGTTTACTCGGCGGGCGTGTGCGCACCCGGTTGACCGGATTCTCGATCACATTGGGCGACGACAGCACTCGCTTCTGGCTTTCCACCTCTTCAGCGGTACGATCGCGTGGGAGCCATTCGCCCTTCCCTTGATACCGTCGCCGAACTAGAAACCTGGCAGATAACGCATCGCGGGCGAACGGAGCGTTCTGAGTCAGAAGGTCGCTACTCCGAATCTTCGTCACCCACGACCACGAACTTTTAAATTGGGATTCCTGAAGCGCGCCACTTTCGGAGTTATTCAGCCGTCACAACAGGAACCGTCACAAGGCGTCACACCGCCGTCTCCGTTGATTCAGAGATTCTAATGTCTCCATGGATGCAGTGGTTGATCCCGTGGGGCGGTTGAAAAAGGCGTCCGAAGCCTAAAGTGAATCAACGTCAAATATTAGCTGTCCTTATAGGATATAAAGTCTGAGCTGAGTCTCAGCGCATTCCTTAATTAGGGCGTGGACTCGTTAGCGCGCAGCCAAATTCGGATTGACGCGAGTTTGATGAAGGCTAGATAGTTGGCTGCGAGCTTGTCATATCGGGTAGCGACACGCCGACACTGCTTAATCTTGTTGCTCGACGAGGTTGCGCAACGCGGTAAAGGTAAGGACTAAAGTGAAGGCCTTCGAGGGGCTTCCAGGTTGAGCTGACGGCCGGATGACGGAGGATAGGCTATGGGAATCTCACGATTCGATTCGCGATTCTTGATCCTTTTTTTAGCGTTAATGATTTCCGCCATGATCGCGGCGTCCGCGGCGGCGGCCGCCGCCCAAACCGGGCAAGGGGATATCTTCGATTCCGGCGACCGTGCCGGCCGGAGCCCCAGCGGCGGTCTTGTGGGAGTGATCATTTCAATCACGCCTATGGGCATAAACCGAGACGACGTGAAGCTGCAGGACCCGGTTACTGGCTATATTCACAGCGTGACTGTCGAAGCCGACGTGGTTAATGCTCTCGGCGCCACGGGCAATCCGGGCCGACGAGTCATGCAATCCACGAATCCTCAGACCGGCGAGATTACGCTCGCTCCAGCGCCGCTGCTGACCGGTCAGGTAGAGTCCGGGCCGGGCCAGCCTGAGGAGACCGACAATGGCGAGCCTCCTGCTCCTTCGCTTCCGGAAGGCCCGGCCGACAACGGCGGTGTTCCACCAACCCAAACAGGAGGTAACAACGGCGGTGTTCCACCACCCCGGACCGGAGGTGTCACTGGCGGTGGCGGCGCCCCGCCGTATTATCCGGCTCCCCAAGTGGTAGGTAACCTGACAGGCCAAGGGTCGGTGGAAGGTATTCCAGTCGAGATCGGCGGTCCGGGCTCGATTCCGGTTCCTGTTCCGGTTCCGGGCGATAGGAAGCCACCGCAAACGGTCACAGTAAAAAATAGAACCGGACAAGGCAACTGGAAGGGCTTTCGCGGCCCCCTGCAGACAGACGGTAGCGGGTACTCCGTGTGGTTCAACGAGGGTTTTTACGACGGATACTACAAGGGCAATTATCAGAGGGGCTGGTTCCGGCTTCCTACTCCTCAAAGTGTTCCCGTTCACGCGGGTTAAACGCCGCGCCGATCCGATTCCGTAACGCGCGCGCCTGACACTTGGCGTCGTTTCGCTGCGATGCGGAATCTGGTCCGCTATCGGCGCATTTCGGACATCGAGTAGCAATCAAGCTCGATTTATGGGTACGCGCCCTAGTAGCTAGCAGTTATCCGGATTCGGCTCAGCCGCCCAACTCAGCAACCTCCGCGCGCGAATCGCCAGGCTAGGTCGGTTTGCGCTGCCGTGCGCGATAGTCGCGTGCGGCATAGCGCGCCGGGATTTTCTTTTCGACGCATGTGGGGCAGAAGCGTCTGTTTCCCTCGCGATGGCCCGTAAGCAGGAAGGGCAGACCGCAGTGAGTGCACTGCAAGCTGTCCTCCTCCGGCGACCATCACAGATTCTGTGCGCAATGTGGATGACGTCCGCCGATAGCACCTATACCATTGGGTTATTCTATTGCAGAGCCCCGTTCGGCTCCAGACTTTCTGCTGATCGCCTTTACGATGTCAGCAGCCACGAGACGCGCCGACACGTTGAGGGCATAAGACACCCCATTGACGCGCCCTCTAATGTTGATCAGGTCACCTTCCCGATAGAAGCTCAGTTCGTGATTCTCGCCGAAATCGACGAACATCCATGCGTTGCCCGCAACCGCCGACCGCGCCTTTCCCCCCAACAATACGCTTACCTCGGTTGCGAGCAGATGTAACTGTCTGAGTTCCTCCTCCCTGTCTCGCTTCCGGGCCGCGGAAACGGCGCGGACACGCTCCTCTTGTTTCTTACGTTCCGCTTTGCGATCTTCCTGTCCGCTGGAGTTAATCATCTCTGGCCATTGTATCGGTAGGTCAGCCGGGATTCATACCCACAGTCAGGAAGAGGTAGTCGTTCAGTTCGGCGAGCGCGCCTTCGCATCTTTCAGATAGGCGCGGGCGCTCGCCTGTGACAGGGCGGCGATGAAGATAAGGCGCCGCGCAAAGCCATCGTCTCTTCGGTTTCACGGTAGGATTCACTCGGTGAGAGGACGCCAGTATGAACGTTCATATAGTTGTGACGCAGCGGGGTCGCGCGCTGGTGTTGGATGGAGACCAGATTCACATTCGCACGTTCGCAGACACGCAAGAGTTGTTGAGTGTGGCGGCGGAGCACGGCAAACCGCTAATCGTGATTGACGGTCTCGGACTATGGGCCACCAATTTATTTAATGCGCTCGCTGCGGCTCGTTACCCCAACGTTGCCCGGACTACGGATTGACAAACCTTCGCTTTTATCAGCGATGTTGCGTCGGGGATGTTCCTGACGGCAATGTGGTGGAGAAAAGATAGGCCGGCGAGATGGACGCGAACGACCAGAGCAAACGGTCCAGCGGACACCACGTCTGAGCTTTTTCGTCAGACGCGACCGGCGGCTCTTCCTCGGTCGCTGGGGTTCTGATCACCATCTGTTCGTTGATCGTGGAAGCCATGTTCGTTTCACCTCGTTCGTCCCTGACAGGAGCTTCAGCATAAGGCGTGCCGGGAAAACTCCGCGATCACAAAGGATGGATCTGGTCGGCGAGCGCCTATGGTTAACCTGCGCTGTTAACCGGGTAGCGAAACTGTAAAGCGGGGTTAACGGGGCGAGCGATGCTTGATCCTTTTGTAGAGCGCGACGCGCGAGATTCCTAGCTCCCGCGCCGCTTCCGAGACTTTCCCGTCATGGCGTTCGAGCACGCTAGCGATATAGCGTGTCTCGAACTCGGCGCGCGCCTTCGCCAGCGGCTGCGATGACCGCGCGAGTTCATCCATCGGCGTCGCGCCGGCCGACGCGCTGCCGGCACCCGCGGCTGATTCGGACCTAAGCGGCGAAGCGCCGGTCACCGTTATGGAAAGATTTGCGAGGCCGATTGTCTGGCCATCAGCCGCCAGCGCCACCGCCCGTTCGATTTCGTTCTGCAGCTGGCGGGCATTACCAGGCCAGTCGAAGCGCACCAGCGCTTCCAGCGCATCCGCGTCTATCGCGGTGAGGTGTTTGTGGACGCGTCGGCTGCTCGCGGCAAGGAAGCCGCTGGCGAGCAACGGAATATCTTCGCGGCGGTCGCGCAACGGCGGCAGATGGATTGGAAACACCGCGAGGCGATAGTAGAGATCCGCGCGAAACGACTTCGCGGCGACTGCGCCGCCGAGATCTCGATTGGTTGCCGAGATAACCCGCACGTCGACCTTCTGCGGGCGCGTGTCGCCGACCGGGGTGACCTCGCCCTCCTGCAACACCCGCAGCAGTTTGGCCTGCATAGCCAACGGCATCTCGCCGACCTCATCGAGTAGGATTGTGCCCCCGCTGGCCGCCCTGAACAGTCCCGGTTCATCGTTCACCGCACCGGTAAAAGCACCGCGGCGATGGCCGAACATCTCACTCTCCAGCAGCGCCTCGCCGAACGCCGCGCAGTTGACCGCGATGAACGGACCGTCTGCGCGATCGCTAGTGCGATGAATCGCCTGCGCGACCAGTTCCTTGCCGGTGCCAGTCTCCCCCTCGATGAGGACCGGAATCGACGAGGCCGCCGCGCTCGCCAGCAGACGAAACACCTGCGCCATCGCGGGACTGGCGCCAACAATCTCGCGTTCAAGGTCGCGGTGCAGAAGGTCGCGCTTCAATGCACCGACCTGCTTGCGCAGCACTTGCTCCGAGCTGCGCGCCTGCGCAAAGCGCGTCGCGTTGGCGAGCGCGATCGCGATGTTCTCCGCGAGCGATTCGAGAAAGCGTAAGTCCTGCTCGGCGAACGGTCCCCCGCGATGGTTCACCGCCTCGATCACGCCGACCGTTTCGCCGCGCGCGATCAGCGGCGCGGCGAGAATCGACCTGGTGGTCATGCCAGTGCGACGGTCCACTTCGGGATAGAAACGCGGATCGCGGCTCGGCTCGTCGACTCGCTCCGCACGGCCGCTCTTGAGGACCGAACCTGCGATTCCGAGATCCGCTGGAAACCGCTGCCCGGCCAGCCGCGCGCCAACCTCGGGATCGGCCTCCGACTGATACGGGAAGTACAGTTCATTGCGCTCGCGATCGAGAAGCAGCACCGAGACACCCTCCACGTCGAGCGTCTCGCGGCACTTACCGATCACGAGCGGCAGAAGCCGGTCAATGTCGAGTTGCGCGGCAAAGTCGCGCGAGAGATCGGCGATAGCCCGAGCTCGCGAATCGCGTGAAGCAGGCTCCATACGACACGATGTTCTGATACTGCGCGCGCTACAGATCGATAGCAAATACCGGTGAGCTCGGATTTGGGCTCTTGAACAGTCACAAGAGTCTGCTCCGATGCTGCCGAATATTCGACCCGAACATCCCGAATCCGAACGAGCGGCCTGAGACCCTCGAGGATGGAAGTTGCCAGCGGGCTCTGTGGTGGAGGTCAGCGGTCTGGCCAATCGATTGCGCGCGCCTCTTCAGGATCGAGGTCCTGCTCCAGCTCCGTCGAGCCTTTGATATCGGCGAACAAGGCGGTCACCGTCTTGCGCTCGCCTTTGAGGGCGCCGGAGTCGGCGACCGCTTGCTCCGGTATGACACGAACCTTGGGAGCGGTCGGTGCGGCCGCCGGCTTTGCAGGCGCGGACTCCGAAGCGATCCGCGTGCCACATTTCTTGCAGAATTTGGCGCCCGGCTGATTAGTGGTGCCACAGGTGGCACAGATCGATTCGAGCTTTGCGCCGCATGCGTCGCAGAACGAGGCGTCGGCGGAATTGTCGTGGTCGCAGGACGGGCAGCGCATCGGATCTCCTGTGGCTCCGGTAACTACCACACCCTACGCGGATGACGAAAACATCCCGGTGCTCTTGCAGTAGGCCGCGCAGTGGTCGATCAATGGTGCTCGATAGCTCCTCGATCACACTTCGTGCCAGCTTGGCAGTCCGACCCGGGTGGGGTTTGTCACCCAGTTACTCTCTGCCTGTGGGTGAATAGCTGATTGCTGTGGAAAATCAGCAATTCGCCACCCACAGGCGAAGCGGCCAGCACAGGTGCGATCAGCGCAATCGCAAAAGCGCAGTCGAAGAACGTTCGCTTATTCATTTTCCAGCGTGATCGGGGAACAGCGTCATTATGTGCGAAAATGACGCAGCGGTCAGGCAAAGAAAAGAGTCTCAGTTGCAATCACACGCCTCGATAATCACGAAGGAGGTTAAGGTGCCGTATCGATCCATTGTCTGCAAATCCGCGTTGCCAGTCGTTCTGTGCTCTTTGTGGCCATTGGCGCATTCGCGATGAAACACAGCAGCTCCATCACTGCAGCGCAGCAGCTTTTTGCTGACACCCCTTCCGCACTGGTCGCATAGATCCAGCATAAATGATTTCCTTTTGCCGGCGATTTCAGCGTCTTCGTTGAGCTCGTGCAGCAATTGTGCCGACTATACAGAAGCTCGAAGCTCCCCGATTCGTATAACCCCAAAACCTCCGATTCGTGAATTCGGCTCAGAATCAGAGTGTGGATCGTAACGTCATTTCAGACCCGCGATCTTCGCGAATGTTCGGGCGAAAAGGAATCGACCGAGGTCACTTCATCTAGATCGCGACGGCGTGAGGTGATTCCGGATTTAGGGGTCTCGCATCCTCAAGCCGAACTCGTCGCGACGCCCCGCTGGTGCGGATCGCGCTCCGATTCCGCCTCTATAGAACGAGGGACCCCGTCGCGGAGGCTTCGTTCAAGATGAGCGGATGTGGTCGAACCCGCCCGATCAAAGGCCTAACATCACGAGTCTGGAAAGATTTGTCACGTGGCGCCCAACGGGAACCCTCAATCTAATTCAGCCGACGACCGGGAGCCTCTTTCGGGTCTGGTTGAGCGGGTCACTTTCCACAATCCGGATAACGGGTTCTGCGTTTTACGGGTCAAAGTTCGTGGGCAGAATGATCTGGTTACTGTGCTCGGCGCGCGCTCATTCAGGGCGCCCACTCAGCTTTATGCACGGTGGAGCGCAGACGGGACCGGCGCAGCAGCTGGGCAAGTCGGCTCAAGCTCGCGCGCGGATTCAATGGTTTTCTAACACCGCCTATTTCATTTGAGTTGAGTTCCTTCCTTCCACCCGCGAGCACAAATGCTCTGACCTCACCGCGCGAACGCTGGCATCACTTCCTTCGCGAACATCTCGATCGTGTCGGGCATCATGAAGTTCAGGAAGAAGTACGTCATGCCAAACTTCTCGATTCGAACGGCAAGTTCCCGCTTGATGTCGTCGGGCGTGCCGATCAGCACCTGCAGCGAATCGCGCACGCTCGCGTTATTTTCGATTCCAAGCGTCTGCGCAGTCGCCGCCGCCATCGCATCTGCCGTCGCGCGATCCTTCGCCATCAGTACGAATCCTCCACCCGACAGCTCGAGCGCGCCCGGCGCGCGCCCCGCGGCTTTCAGAAATCCGCGAATCATCTCGATCCGCTTCAGCACCTTGGTGTGATCGAACTTGAGCGCTTCAACGATATCGACGTAACCCTTCGTTACCGGCGGGTTCAGATTCAGGACGTCGGCCTCATTCGCCGCGATCTCGAGGATGCGCTTGCCACCCCCGCCAATCAGGATCGGAGGATGCGGCCGCTGCACCGGCTTGGGATCGCAAATGGCCTTGTCGATTTTGAAGTACCGCCCATGATAGGTCGGCTCGTCCTGCGTCCACATCGCCTTGAGCACCTTGATGCCGTCGCCCATCTGCTCGATTCGTTCCGCGTTCGACGGATACGGAAAACCGTACGCGTCGTATTCTTCCTTGAACCAGCCCGCGCCGATCCCCGCGATAAAGCGCCCGCCGCTCAGATTGTCGATCGACGCCATCGTCTTGGCCAGCAGCGCGGGATTGCGATAGGACATCGACGTGACCAGAGGCAATATCTTGACGCTCTTGGTCGTCGCCGCGACCGCACTCAGCATCGTGAAGCATTCGTAGTGCGGTGCGTGCGGCTCAGCCATCAAACCGCGCATAAAAAAGTGGTCGTCGATCGAAACCGAATAGTATCCCAGCTCCTCGGCCCGCCGCGCAGTCGCCAACGTCGCGGCCGGATCGCCATTAGGAAGCCCTACATTGAATTTGATTGGTCGCATCGTGATGCTCCTTTGAATTCGCGATTATGCACCACTGGTCCGCCGAATGGCTAGTTGTTCCGTTCTCCACTCCAAGCCATGTTCCATGCGCAAGTCGCCACAGTTCACGCGCAAGGAGTGATCTCGTGAGAGCCGCTCGCTCTCCCTTGATCCAGTTGCCGAACTGGAAACCTGGCTGACAGCGCCTCGCGGGCGAAAGGTGAGAAGGTCGCTACTCCGAATCTTCGTCACCCACGAATTCTTCGATAGGGATTCCTGAAGCACGCCACTCTCGGAGTTTTTCAGCGGTCACAACAGGAACCGTCACAGGCGTCACACCGAGTCTGCACCCCAAATGGCTTTGTTTTGTAAATTTGATCAGCCGGCCCGATTGCCTTCCTGTTATTGCTGATCTCCGCCGAAGCAGCATCGCGCAGTTGCTTAAATTCGCCGATGATTTCGATTTAGTTTTATGCTTTATGGAGGAGTTATTAAAACAATGTTTCCGATAGAGCCCTTGTCTGACCTTTGCTCAAGCGAAAACCACAGTAATTCATTTAATAAATTTTTAAGAGTTTCTCGCTATTTATTCGACAATCGAGGCCTGCAGGCCCAAGGTTCAGCAGGCCAGGAATCGGAGTTTAAGTGCCTTGGTCCGGCGGAAAAACGCCCGCGGCTTCACTTGGTTGGCCGTACGGATTTTCGGCCCTCTTTTTTAGCTTCTAGATCATCCATTGCGAACGGTATGCCGTTCTCCTTAAGAAGTTGCGACAGAACCTTATCATCCGCAATCGCCATGGGGAGATATTCTAACCAGCGCATGTAGCGCGGTCTTGGCGGGAAGGAACTGAACAGAGAAGGGCTGCCTCCCAGCTTCATGCGATTTCTCTGGGTTCGGCGCAGAGCTCGGTCCCGTGGGCTCACCTGCTGACTTCCGTAGACCAGTCCGAGGCAAAGGCGGCATCTGAAGTATTTCCCACCATACAGAATCACGACCCGCCGGCCGCAGCCTGGGCACAGAAACCATAGCCGCTCCCGTCCGAAGGCAGAGTTGGTTTGACCAAGTGAGATTGGGTCCTCGATTGGTACCCAATTGCCACCTGGCTCCTGAGCCTTGTATCTCAGTACAACGCGATTCAGTTGTGTCTCCATGGTGATGGCGCCAATCCTTTTGCCATCTTCTTCCCAATACAAGTTAGTCGTGCCCGGTACGAGAAATCCCTTGCGTTCCAAGTATCGGATGTCGATCGTTCTGTAACCTTCGACGGTTGTTTTGGCCATAGAGTTCCGCCTACCTCAAAAGTTTGAGAACCGACCTCGGAGGTTCCAATCGCACAGCTCAGGCCGGGATTTTGGACCAACCGATCGCGCACCTTTATCTTATATGAGATAGCCTCGTCCCGCGCTCCGGCTTACTCACGTCGCGGATCGACGCGCAAAACATGCGCGCCGGCTTGCGCATTCATGGAATCGAATAGCTTGGCGACCTGCACGACCATCTGTCGCCCCTGCCGAATCACGAACTTTTCGCGCTCCAATCGCGCCAGATGCTCGGTCACTCTCGGCCGCGAGGCGCCCACCAGGTTGGCGATATCCTTATGGCTGAAAGACACGCGCAGCAGCGTCCCGCGCGACTCCTCGATTCCAAAGTCCGATCCTTTTCAGAGCATAAAATCAACCTATATCCAGTGTTATGAAAGGAACCGCTCCGCGCCCACTGCTGCTATTTCATTCGTAAAAAAGCGTGGCGTGGTTCATCGTTTCAGGCAGGTGCAAGATCGCCGTATGACCCGTTCAGCTAGCTTCCCCGAAGAGTCCATTATGGAAGCGGAATTGGTGTCCCACTTCTCGCCGCACATCTCGCATTCGTAGTGGTCGCGATCGGCCAAATGTTTCGGTTCGACGTTCGTATTGCAGTTACCTTGTTTGCCGTAGCAGAGCATTATGATTGCCTCTCCGATGCGGATTCAGTGGCGGCAGAAGAGCCGCGGCTCTTACGCTCGTGAAGACCCATGCGGTCACTATAGTCTCGTGTGTTGCATGGGGGCGCCCATTCGGCTAGATGCTCTGTGCTCGCCGCTTCCACCGTCAGCTTGTCCCACTGATCCTTGGTAAAGCGTGGATTCTGCAAGTTCGAGGTGGTGGTGTGGCGCAACTTGGCGTATTCATTCGGCTTGGGCTCAGTCGGTCGCGAACCCAACCTAAGGCTCCTCATAACTGTCCTTGCGACAACCGATACGAGTGACATAAAGCTACCTCTCAAAATGAAGCGATAGTCAGCAGGCTATGCTTCGGGCGTCACGCACGAACCTTTTTTTCGGCATCTCCAATGTGACGGTCCCTAAGCAGTGTCCAAACCGCTGTCTATCGATTAAGAGTTCAAGAGACTCAGTACCGTGAGCGATTCTTCGTTCAGGCGGACCATGTTGGAGCAAAGATAGATTTTTATTCGTGCGTTATCCTGTTGCTTTTGTTCCCCGCAATTTCTCTCTGTCGTCATTGATCCCGCACCACCTCCGATCTCTACGAAAACCAAAAGCGGGCGCTCCGTCGGCCCGCCCGCGGAGATTATCTACCGACGGTCGCCGCCGCTGCTGTGGCTGCCGCTTCGGTGGGTGCCGGCGGGGTTACCCCAACCGAAACTCGATTCGCGGGGCTTCGCTTCGTTCACCTTGATCTTTCTGCCCTTGAGCTCGGTATCGTTGAGTTGCTCTATGGCTTTGGAAGCATCCTCCGCATTCGTCATCTCGACGAAACCGAAGCCTTTGGATTGACCCGAAAATCTGTCCATGATGACGGCGACACTTTGCACCTGACCTATCGTTGAAAACAGTTCTTCGAGGTCGCGGTTGGAAACCGAATAGGCCAGATTGCCTACGTACAATTTGCTCGTCATTTTTGCCCTCCATTCTGTATGTGCCTGGAAGCTCGAACAGAAAACCCGGGCTCATTACCCGAGTTCAGATGAGAGAAACAATCCGAACTGTCGGAGTAAGCACATTAGGATCGGTAATGGTACCGGCTCTCCAATTGCGGTTCGCGCCTGGAGAACGAAGGTAGTGCCGTAGTACCTCCCTCAAGCCTTCCCGTCTTACAATTTGTGTTGGTCTAGCGGAACGTGGTCAAAGGCCAGAGGAAGGGCCACTGTCGGGCTGGATCAAAGTCAGAACGCGATTCATTTGCGATTCCGACAACGCGATGTCTACCCCCATTGCATGAGGAAAGTCAATGAGCTGCGCTAATTAGCTAGTGAGTACACAGTTCATTTCATCGCGGGCCGTAGGAATGGCCAATCATCCATTAGCCGACGTTCCACCACAGCCTGTTTTGGCGTTGTCCGTTCGAGATCAGGACGGCCATCAGTGGATCGCGAAATTCGTAATATGATTCGGCAGATGAACGCCACCAACCCCCTCTGGAGTGGACCCGGATCCACGGCGAGCTCCTCAAGCGCGACAGTGAGATAGGTTCAAGATGAACTGTCCTAATTTTGGCGCGTATCTATAAGACGCTTTTGAGACTAGGCTCGGTCATGGCGGCTTGTAAAAACTTCCCGTTCGATTTGCCTGTCGAGTCGCTAATTTCAAAGAAATACCGCCGGACACCGCGAAAATGATCTGCGGTGTTCATGAAACGTGCGCGAAAGAATTTAACAAGATGGTTGCTTTGGGCCAGTAACCGCCAAAGTATTCAAACTGACCCACTACCGGGCCAATTTGGCGCGCGTCTAGTTTTTCGGTGGCCCTTGGCGTGAGCGACGGGCTATGCTGACTAAAACGAGTTGATCAATGAAGCGGCAGCTTAAGGCGAGGAAATCTACTGTGCCGGATGTGATTCATCCGGAAGACGAAGCCAGACAACTCTTGGCCGCGCTGCCACCGCAGGAACAACGAATCATCAGAATGCGCTTCGGCATCGATAGTGAGGAGTATGCGGTAAAGGAAGTCGCCCGGGTTCTCAGAATCTCGGAGGCTGAAGTCCGAGCAGTAGAGGATAGGTTTCGCGGGCGATTCAGACAAACTCGACCAACCTAAGACCTGCGCTAGGCGACGTGGCCCCAAACCCTTTTGCGCGGGTTGCTGAAGCGAAGGGAACACAACTTTCCTCCTTTCCCTAATACATTTTCGGAGTCGAGTGCGAAACTGTACGTGGTGACCCGACCGCACCCAATGAGCACCAGATTCTTCGCGGGCTTGTTTGCTGTAAGTGCAGAATGAAAAAGCAGGTTGTGCGTTCGAGGTTCCTGGCCCTATCGGGCCTAATATACCTTGATTGTTCGGCGCAGCTTGCTCCCTAGATGCCGGCTAACACGTCCGCTACCAAATAGATACCAATCCGAATCACGGGCATTGGTGAGCATGGCACAGTCAACACTGAAACAACGGGACTTTTCCAACACCCGCGCAACTACATGGCTACAACGGACGCTTGAGGAGACCTCGCACGAAATGGAGCGCATCTGCTAGGGCGTCTTCGGAAAACATCCCGATTGGCTTGGTGTGCTCAAGGACCGTAAGCATTCGGTCTATGAGATTCGGATCGTCATTACCAAGCGATGTGACCATCGCGCCAAAAAGAATCCAAAGTGTGCCGATCTTGTGAAGTAAAGCTTCGGGTGTTGCCGAGGGAACATTAACGTCATCTGGAGTTTCTACCATGGCGCAATCATACTCCGTGCTACTGGATTTGGGAGCGGAAACGATAACTTTTCTTGGTGGAGAACTCAAAAGAGACACGTTCGACGCAGAAAAGATTTCCGAGAGCATCGCGCGGACAGCGCCGGGAATTATTCCGACGCTGTCCCGCTTTTATCCGATCGGTCTAACCTAGGCTACCGACTGCTCGACGTACATCGCGGAACTGACCAAGTCGGCGGCCGGTTCGCGCTCGCCTTCAATTTCCGCCAAAAACGCACGCCACTCAGGATCGGCCTCGAGTTTTGCGGCATACTCTCCGTATGTCTTGTAGTTGCTGTTTTCGATCCCGAGCACGATCGTCCCCGGCTCGCCGCCGTTGGCGGTGTTCCAGAGTCGAACCTTTCCTCCGTCACGGTTAACGATCTTGCTTCCTTTGGCCACGTTTCTCATGAAGTGTGAAAGCTGTCCGGGTCGGGGGCGGTAGGTGAAACTCTGTAGAATTGTCGACATTGCACAAACTCCCGCCTCAAGCCATATAGCTTGAAGCAATTTAGTCGATGATGCGGTTGGTGTAGCGGGACAGGCGTTGAAGGGCGCACTATCAGGCTAGGCTCAAGTCGGACTCGATCCCTATATCGATCCCGACTCTCTGACCCTCTTCTCAATCGGTGTCAAAGTCAAGTCACCGGAATCGGACCTGGCTCGCGTCGAGCGGCGAGCACCACGTCGATCGGCCGAACGCGCTGGCTTGATTGCGAAGAAGGGTCCGCCACGACTGTGTTGGCCGTCTGCTTGGTGCGGGCAGGTAACACGTAAGCTCTGGAGGCAATTGGGAGGGTCAGCCACGGGTGGTTCCGCCTCGCCCTCGGTAGTGTCCTAGTCTGAGGGTTTCTCAGGGAGAATTCCCTTCGCGATTCGCCGCGCAAACTCCTGCACGTGCTGCTCATGTATCAGGTAGCAAACGCCGCCGGTCGGTGCTTCATCGAGCACGCGGCAGGAACCACCCTCGACAACGACGAACTTGAATTGATCCGTGCCGACATGAATCAAGCTGCCGCATACCGGGCATTTGCTCATCTCAAGACCCCGCTTGGCTCGCACTCTGGCCGCTTCGAGTACTTCGATCATAGAGCATAGCCGACCGGTCACGCGTGCGGCCATCACCCGCGGGTTCTTGCCATTACCATGCTGAGACCTGCGGGAGCGCGACGGCTCTTCCGATTCTGGGCGGCTGAATTGGGCGCGGGTCCGGGCAATCCTTGTTGAGCGAGAGATGCGTGCGGGTGTGTGGCGAATTGCTGTTTTCCCCAGAAATCAGCAATTCGCCACACACAGGCTGTTGCTGTCTCAATTGGGGCTTAGTATCTGAATTTCAGAAAGCGAGTGTCCTATTTTGTCGGACCGGTGCGGACTACGCCGGACGAGGACGGACGGGCACGACTACGCGAGCATGGTTCCTTCGGTGCGCGCTATGTATATCTGGTCGCGTTGGGTGAGCACGCGAACATGCTCATCGCACATAAAATAACCCCATCGACAATTTCCAAAATTATCGACGATGGATCGGGGCGTGCCAAGTTTAGGGCATCCCTTCGCTTGGCAGCATTTCGGTTTGGTCAGCTTCTGTTTGCCGCCGTCGCGCGATGCTGGTTCATTCATGCAAAGAATATCGCAAGTTTTTGGACCAATTTCAGGCGATCAGCCTTTGTGCAGTGTTACAAAAGGAACAAAACCATCAGATACCAGCCCACAAGTGGGAGCGCGGCAGTGTGGCGGGGCTTCATCGCGGCATGAATTTCAAGTACCGCGCGATCACGGTCGGGCTCGGTGATCGTTTGCCGTTTTCCAAGTAGGCAACGTGCGCAGCGCTGATCTTAAGGCGCGCAGCCATCTGGCGCTGAGTCAGATCAGCGGCTCGTCGCCATCGCCTCACTTCGCTTGGCGTAGGAACGATTCTCACTCCGCAGTTGGGGCAATGCGTCAGTGCGAGAGCGCGCCGTGGTTGTTTCATGCTTCTGACTGTTTAACAGCGCGCGGTACTGGATACAAAGCGCAGTGATTCCCGACTCGGTCAAACGGGCATCACGACTTCGACGCTGGGCTTCGCAGCTTGGCTTCACCTGTCCGTGGCTAAATAAAACTCAAGCGGCGCCCGGGTCTGAAAGAGGCCGTTGCAGAGTTTTCGCCAGCGGTATGAGTCAAGGTTTGCGATAGGATCGGCAGGAGAGCCACTGCGCTGAGCCGCCTTGATTCCGGCTACGGTGTGGCAGCGAGGTCGGTTGTAGTAGACTTGTAGCTGTCGAGCTTCCGTTCAAGATCACCTTGGTTCCAAAACAGAGTCTGATCCAGGTATTCGCGCCGTATGGTCCCGATCATCGCTCAATGAAAGCATGCGAAAGGGGTGTGCCCGGAACGGACTTGATCTCATCAATCTCAACTATCCTTAAGTTCGCCCGCCAGCGCTGAAAACGAAACAGCGGATCGTGATCCGAGGAAAGATATTTCGGCATGCGCTGTCTCGCGATCGCGCGGTTGAACATCCGGCAGACGCCGGGACCGTCGAGATTGGTGGCGGCCACGCCAAAGCCGTCGATTAGCTTGACCCGAAGCCTGCGAGCACGTTGGACTGCAGCCACGGACCGCGAGGCTCGCGAGCACGTTTGCTAGATTTCGAGGATGAAGGCTTCGCGCCCGGGGCGTGGAGAGGTGAGCGATGGAAGTGATCGACGAACGTGTGCGGGATTCGGCTCACTGCGATCACCTGCTCACGCAGGACAATGTTTTCGGCCTCGAGTCTCGCGCTTGATTTAAGTTTGGATCGCGCGACGAGCACCAGCTTGATCAGAAACTCGACCATCGGGCGTTCGAGTATCACAGTCCAACTGTCTCGTCACCATGGATCAGGTTTTCGGTGGCGACAGGCCCCTTCGGCCCGAAGCGAATGCGTAAAATTTTTCAGGTGCTCGAACAGCTGAGTGATGGGTAGTAGCTCGGTGCCGATCGAACGCGCGCCGAATCGCGCCTCAATACGCTACTAAGGTGTCCGTGATGATCAGGTTCATACTGCGCGAACCCGGGTCGTCAACGAAGGCCCGCTTGGCCAGTTGCTACTCGCTTAGGATGTTCTAACACAAAAACGACCGCAGGGAGGGCCGAGCCCTCCCTGCAAGCGATCGAGTAGCGCTCCTTCCCCTTATTCAAGGAGTCGGCGGAGTATTGTCAGGGCAGGTACAACCATTAATTGTATCGCTGATTAGCGTAACCGCGCCGGTACTAGCCAACAATCTGCCGGTCACCGTTATTCCATCCGTCAGCGAGATTGACGTGTTAGCCAGGATATTCCCCAGGAAAGTAGAGTCGCCCAGAGTTGCTGAGCTCCCGACTTGCCAGTAGACGTTGCATGGGTTGCCGTCGTTGGCCATCTGAACACTGCCACCGGTAGTGGTCAGAGTGGACGCCATCTGGAAGATCCAAACAGCAGCGGGGTTGCCTTGAGCATCGAGGGTGAGAGTCCCGGCCGATATCGTGAAAGTTCCACTTGTCATGTTGTTATAGGCGCCAGCGAGGAGTGTCTGCCCGCCTAACTCTGAAGGAATCTGTAGCGGGGTCGGGCTTGTCGCCGCGCCAATCGCGGTGGTCAAGAGTGTTTGGCCGTTGGCCGAGTTACCATCGGCAAGGTCAATAGAACCACTCACCGTTCCGGTCGGGAATCCGGTCTGCGCGCTACCCGGAGACACCCCAAGATTCCCAACAATGGCGGTGTTCCCTAAAGTATTGTCACTAGTGACCGTTGACCCAGCAAGAACCGCGAAGTTGCCGGTGCTGCCGACGGCCGGACAAAGCACCGGTGCCGCTACGACAGTCCCAGTTGGCGTTGCCGTGGGCGTCGCCGTGTCGGTTGCGGTAGCCGTAGCGGTTGGCGTGGCCGACACCGTTGGGGTTGCAGTTGCCGTAGTGGTCGCAGTTGCCGTAGCGGTCGCGGTCGCCGTTGCGGTCGCGGTTGGCGTGGCAGTCGCCGTTGGAGTTGCGGTTGCGGTTGCGGTCGCCGTAGCGGTTGCGGTCGCCGTGGCAGTTGCCGTTGGACTTGCCGTCGCAGTCGCCGTTGCCGTCGCGGTTGGGGTTGCGGTTGCCGTAGCGGTCGCCGTCCCCGTGGCGGTCGCGGTTGGCGTTGCGGTCGCAGTTGCCGTTGTCGTGGTAGTCGGACTCGCCGTTGCAGTGGCGGTCGCAGTCGCCGTTGCCGTGGTAGTCGGACTCGCCGATGCAGTGGCGGTCGCAGTCGGCGTCGCCGTGGCGGTCGCCGTTGGGGTTGCGGTCGCAGTTGCCGCCGCCAATGTGGTCAGCCCCGTGCAGTTGCAGACGCCCTGTCCGCTGCCTGTCTCTGTGATGAAGTGGCAGACTTCCGGCAGTGAAGCGAGTTCCTCCGCACCCGGAGTTTCGGCAGAGAAAACCGATTCGGTGATCTGGGTATTCTGCACGTGATTTGCCCAAGCCACCAGTTCATTCTCGGGAGTCAACGGGTCCGCAGGATCGCAGCAGACGCCGTTGGTGCGGTCGCAATTTTCGAATGCGGGAGTCTGGAGGAGCGGGTTGAAAGTGGCATTTGGCGCGGTCGCCAGAATACGAATCGAGCCGTCATGGACGAGTGTCCCCCTCGCGGTCGGGTTCGGCGCAAGATCGCCGCTGATGCTGAGGGTCAGCAGTTGATCGGCGGTTATCGGGCATCCGCAGCAGGCCTGCATGGCCTGGTCGGTGTCAAAGACATAGAACATCGCGCAAATTTCGCCCTCTTGCTCCACGGGGCTGCTGGCCGTCGAATTCCCCTCGAAGGGCGCGGTGACGTTGACGAAGCCCTGTCCGCCGGTGGTGTGGGCGTTGCTGAAATAGTTCTGCACCTCCTCTCCGGCCTCTTCGGACTCTGCCGCAGCCATGCCTGCCCACGCCAACGTGACGGCCGTAGCCAGCAGAATCGTTGAGATCATCCTGCCTGTGCTCAGAACTCTTTTACACAAAAGCATTGTGCTCCCCCTGATCGTTTCTACGAGCGCTTCGTCTGTGATTTCAGCATGTTGAGCTGAGTTGCCCGGTTCCCATAAACAAAAGAGCCCCGCTCCGCGCATGCCGCGCGAGAACAGGGCTCCTTTAGTCAGATACCCTTGTTGAGTTACCGGCTGTTACCCATTGGTTTCCTTTATCGTAAGCGGCGGTTGAATCGTCCGGGCGACCGAGACGCGCACCAAAGTTCCGTGCTGGTAAGTTAAAGCGATTTCTCCGAAGAAGCTGGGGTTCGTCTGAAGTTCTCGTTCGATCTCATCTTCCGCCCATCCAGGGATAGTAAGGGAGGGGCTACTGTTGAGTGGTACGGCCGCTCTGCTCATCGACGATCTCCGAGACGCTATTCCACGACGTACTTCAGGTTCCATTAAGCAAAAAGCCCTGCTCTGCGCTTGCCGCGCGAGAACAGGGCTCCTTTAGTCAGATACCCTTGTGGAGTTACCGGCCGTTACCCATTGTTTTCCTTCATCGTGAGCCGCGGCGGTTGCATCGTCCGCGTGACCGACGCACCAGCGATCCGTACCGGAAAATCCCGGACGGAATCCTGACCCCATTCCGCTTGGGCATTAAGGGTCGGTTTATCTTGTCCTTCTTAGGTGATGGCATCGCACTCTTTGACTTCTCAAGCTGCACGATACTGCTCGATACCGCAGCTTATTATCGACGGTCAATACAAAAAGTCGCAAAATGCCCGAATTGGTTCCGCGCGGACCAGATCGAGGATGAATTTTTGATTTCCGCGCGATCACTGGCAACTGCGAGTTTTTGGTCAAACGCGCCGCGACTTCCAGTTACATCTAAATCCGCCTCTCAGTCATATTTTGCTAGTCAGAATGTTAAGACCCGCTACAGGCCATGACGCTGGCGGCAGCAAATCACTTGGCAATAGAGAAATCTCCGTATGTTTCCGTTAAGAGACGGTGTTGCCTAGATACCGGATCCACGCGAACGAGGACGCAAGGGAATGGGGTGTTCGCCAAGACAACGTGCGCGCGGAGATAGCAAGGAACTGGGTCGAACGCTGAACAATCGCGCCAGGAGCCGAACGCGCGATCAATTCATCCGAAGTTCTTCATCCAGGCAATCGCAGAAGAGAGATGGGATTTCGAGTTAAACTGTGACTTGCTGTCTAGTTATTTTTCTCAGCCCGAGGATTGGCGGCGGAGCTTGCTTTATCCGCGGCAAAGTATTCTAGTAGTATAGTAGGTTGCTGAGACTTGGCTGTCAGCACACGGTTCCGGATGGAGAACTTCGTGAGCAAATCATCAGCCAGCTTTCCACGTCTCGTTCGTAACAATCTCGATTCTTGCCGATCGCTTGGGAAGAATACCGGCGCCTGCTCCATCTCGAGTCTCAACATACCTTCGTATTCTGTGCCGACGGGATCTCGCTGTTCACCTGTTTCGCGACGCTCACGCGCGAACGACGAGTCAGAGAGCAGCAGAAGCGCTTCACGTGAGATGTTCTGAGGACTATCAGCTGAGAAATAAAATGCCCGTAGCGCTCAACCGTCGGTCCTCACTTCTCCCAAAATGGGCGGAAGATGAGCTCGAACGGGAATTGCGGATGTACCCCGGCTTTTTCGGAGAAGTCGCCTTGATTTACCAGCACGGATCGTTGGTGCGCGTCTCGATCACCCGGACGATCCAACCACCGCAGCTTACGATGAAGGAAAGCCATGGGTAACAATAGCAGCCAGTAACTCAACAAGGGTATCTGACTAAAGGAATCCTGTTCTCGCGCGCCGAAGCGCAGAGCGGGGCTTTTTGTTTATGGAGCCAACGAAAATCTACTTCCTCCAGTTCGAGTGCAAAAAATCGCGGATCAAACTGGCGACGTTGGTTGCCAGGGCCGAGACTGTCGATGACAGCAAAGTCCGCGTGGTGTACGGAGTGAAGCAGTGTTTCGGAGATTGTCCGTGAGCAGAGTAACCGGAGCGGGTAACGATCGCCCCTTCCTTCTCCCTAGATGGGCGGAAGATGAGATCGAACGAGAACTTCAGACGAATCCTACCTTCTTCGGAGAAGTCGCCTTGACTTACCAGCACGGAACTTTGGTGCGCGTCTCGGTCAACCGGACGATCCAACCGCCGCTTACGATGAAGGGAACCAACGAGTAATGGCCGGTAACTCAACAAGGGATTCTGACTAAAGAGCCCTGTTCTCGCGCAGCAAGAAAAACTCGAGGGTGGGCGGAGCGACAATCCTCCACGACGACGGCCCACAGCGACTCTAACCGTAAATTGTGGTAACGGCCCCGGGTGGTTTGTCCTACTTCGGGAAGTCGGGCAATCGTTTCAGACAATGAACCTTAAAAATGCATTCTATTTCACACCCCACTTCCCCTCTGTAACGCTCCTAAATCAACCGCGACTCCACTAAACATAACCCAAAAAAAATTTTGTAGTTTATCGATCAAAATGAGGGCACAATGAAGGAGCCGAACATGTCTGGCGATCCCTTTCTCGCGATCGGAAGACGCGAATTCGTGCTCGGGACGACTGCCGCTCTGCTTCTTTCATCGCGCTTAACATCCGCTCAACCCCCTGCAAACTCTCAGAATGCCGGGCCAAAAATCGTTTTCGATGACGATGTGGCTGTTCCTATTCCGGCGAATCCATCATTCGGAGCGAAAGAGGTCTGCAAGTGTTGAAATCCAAATCGCCCATTCGGACCGGACGCGTAGATAACGTTCAAAATTAGGGTGGCGACGATATTCCCGCCGGTATAGAGCGAGAACCGCAGAAGCAGCTCGATATCCAAGCTCTTTCCAACTCTGTGGTAGGTGCCGGCTCCGGCCTCGGTTGTTGAATTCAACGGCCAGCTTGATGAATCCGGGAAACTGATTCAGCGTGTCCTTGGCGCGATTTTGCAGCGGGCGGTCGTTCCTTGCGGCAGGAGATGTGCTGGCACTCTCCCGACGAAGCAAGCACCGCCGGACAGAACAACCAGGGTCGCCGGAAGAATCTAGGGGTTCAGTGATTTGATGACCTCGGGTCCTTTCATCGAAATGCTGGTGATATTCTTGTTATCGAGATCCATTTTCATCATGTCCACCGAACGAATCTGGCTGTTCTCGTAAGTCCGGAAGTAGAATCGTTTCGCCTTCAGATCGGAGGCACTCGTCCAGATGGTGCGGTCGGAGACGATGTTGCCGTACGCGTCCTTCTCAGCCTCGCGGGCTGCGCCCTCGGGAACGTCGAAGTTGTTCAAAATGTGAAATGCCTGGAGCACCGCCTCTGCGCCGGTCTTAGAAGGCAGCACCGACGTGCTGTAAGCCACTGCCCGGACAAACCTCGACGGCGGGGTGAAGTCGCCCGGCATTCCCAGCATCCCGGTGCCCTGGCCGAGCGCGGCCAGCCTGACACCGCCGACTTCTATCGGCGGTTTATTCACCAACGAGAAGTTCACGTAGTTGCGAAGATTGGTCATATGCCAGTCGAAGGCCGGCGAGTTGCTCATCACTCCTATCACGTTGTCATGGACATGGAGTTTTCCTTCGACATATTCGATCACAACGCTCTTGCCGGAAGCGTCATGAACCACGAAGTGAACCGGCGGCACGAAACCCCACTGTCTGAACACGACCTCCGCGACCACGACGCTGCCAATGTTTTGTTTGACCTCTTCGACCGTCGCGAAATTTTCTAAAATCCACGAACCGACCTGCCAGGGCGCAATCGTCTTGGAGGCTTCCGCAGCATTGTATCTCACGTAGCCGGCGGTCGTGGGAAAATAGAACAAGCCGACGGCCAAACCCTTCTCATTGAGACCATCGAACAAATAGGGCAGCCCAACACCGTTCGCGCCAAGCGAAGCATATTTGGAGGTCCACCTAAGCCCATTCTCGCCCTGTGGTGTGGTACCGGCTCGCGCATAACCGCGCGGCACCATGAGCACGTTGGAGTCGAGATCGACGCCGAATTCCAGTGTGCGCGCGTAGACGACGGTCCCATCTTCGGCTATGAGCCTGATGCCAGTGCAAGCACGCGCGATCTTCGCGAACAAGAGCGAACAGACCAGGATGGCCAGACATATCACGTCCGGATACCTGCCGATGTCGGTAGTTTTCATTTGGTCCGTCCTCTCCTGCTGACGATTCGATCAAGGCGACAAGAAGAACGCAGTTTTCAAGCCGAGATGTGATTCAGGAACTAAGAAGCATGGATCAGTATCTTCCGAACCAAACTCTTGCATGTAATTGTCGAGCAGGAACGAAAGATTCTGATCCGATGAAAGAAATTTCCCGCCTACAGTAGGATGTGCCAACACGTCAACTCTGACAACTGTCTGCCTGCCTGTTTTTGACTTTTTAGTTATCTGTGTTACACACTTCGAAAAAACCTCCTTTGTGCCCTGTACAGAACGACTTGAAGTGATCACTCTTGGAAGTTGCATGGGACGATCATTTTTTTCCGGACTTTTCATCATCTTCCGCCAAGCTTGCGGTTGCTTTCGGAGCCATTTGTGAGGTGTCGTGCTTCATTTGATCAAGATCTACTTTTACCTCGGTGCTGATCCCTGTCTTCATCGAGGATCAGGAGCATCATGAGCGAAGTCTAAAAGCTTTTGTCGATACCGACAAAAGGCGGGATTGCTGCGCCGCCCACAGCCTGGCCGAGGTCTACTCGACGATGACCCGGCTGCCTGGGCGACACCGCCGATGGGTAACGTGGATGCGCTGCTCACCCTATGGCTAAAAGCGGCCGACGACCTATCGCGACAAGGGTGAATGCGAGCATGTGCTGGATTGGCATCGTCGGCTGACGAACTCGAAGAACAGGCAGGTAGCGGTCAATTTCTATAAGCAGGCGCAATGCATCGTGACCGACGATCCACGCCTCAAGGAGTAGAATGAGTCCCCACCACACCGCCGCTTGCGAGCGCTGCGAAGAAGTCGGCGAGCCCCGCTGGATAGCAGACCTTCTTCAGGGCCAAATATCGGAGATTGGCGTCTTTCTGTGCGACAAATGTTACACATCCCTGGAACGAGCGGATGCTCGCGCCTGGGGGTGGTTTCGCGAATATCGCGACCATAACATGGGGCACGACGATCCGCGCCTCAAGAAAAAGTAGAATGCATCCCCGCCACACCGTCGCGCTCGCGTTTGTGGACTGGTATCTGATGGTTCCGCCCCCGAGTCGGCGCCGATCGCAGTGTCTCAGCAGTTTGGCGCCCAGGGAGTTCGAATGACTGCGCTCCGCCGAGCAGTCCGCGATTTCCGCGTTCTTTGCACGAAACTCCAAAATAGTGCGCGTGTTCGCGCATTTCCTTCGACTTGAGGGCACCGGAGAAGCTTAGATTCGGCCGTCAGCAGCTGATATATGCTCGATTATCTCCGTCGAGCGCGGAGCCGGTGCCCCTTCGCAACGCGCAGGGCGCGTAGGTGATATAGTTGAGGAAAGAGACAGGACCGGAGCTTGCGCGGCTGGCTCGCGCGTATGAACTTTGGGTGGGCGCAGGCGGACCGATGCCGCAGGCTCGCGATCGCGATGCGTTTCTCGAAGAACTGATCGTGTGGCGCGAGCTGGCCGTGAATTTCGTGCGCTACAATCCGCGCTTTAAAGAGGCTCGCGAGCGTCCAGCCATGGGCGCGTCGCACGATACGGGAGCACGCTCGCGACGCGCGCGCATACCACTACACGGAAAAGCAGCTTGTGAACGCCGAGACTCACGATGTTTTCTGGAACGCTGCACAGCGGCAGATGGTCAGCTCGGGATGGATGCACGGTCACATTCGGATGTACTGGGCCAAGAAAATTCCTGAGTGGAGTCCTTCCGCAGTGGAGGCATACGATATCTGTGTGAGGCTGAACGATCGTTACGAACCCGACGGGCGGGATCCCAACGGCTATGCCCGCGTCGCTTGGGCAATTGGTGGCAAGCACGACCGCGCGTGGGGCCCCGAGCGGCCGGTCTATGGCAAAATCCGCTACATGTCGTTCGCGAGCACTTCGCACAAGTTCGACAGCCGCGCGTATATCGAAAAATGGAAAGCGTAGCGCCAGCGAAAGAGCTATACGCCAGCGAAGAGCCGATCAGAATCGGCGTGTCGTCATGCCTGCTCGGCGAGCAGGTGCGTTTCGACGGCGGTCACAAGCGCAGCGATTTTTTGACTGAAACGCTCGGGCGTTTCGTCGAGTTCGTTCCCGTCTGCCCCGAAATGGAAATCGGCCTCGGCGTGCCGCGCGAAAGTATCCGCCTGGTCCGCGGCGGTGAACATGCTGGCGCAATTCGATTGGTCGGGAACAAAACCGGGCTCGACCACACCGACAAGATGAACGCATACGCGGAACGCCGCACTACCGCGCTTGGCCGCGAGGAACTTTCCGGCTACGTGCTGAAAAAGGACTCGCCGAGCTGCGGGATGGAGCGGGTGCGCGTATACGCTACGTCGGGGATGGCCACACGTGACGGCGCCGGCTTGTTCGCCTCCGCACTGATTCGCCGATACCCCAGCCTGCCGGTTGAGGAGGAAGGGCGGCTGAACGACCCGCATCTGCGCGAGAACTTTGTCGAGCGCGTCTTCGCCTATCGGCGTCTGCGCTCCTTCTTCTCGTCGCGATGGACTCTCGGCGGGCTGGTGCAGTTTCACACCGTACACAAGCTCGTACTGATGGCGCATTCGCCCAAGGCGTACAGCGAACTGGGACGATTCGTCGCCAACGCCAAGCGTCTGGCGCGCGATCGGTGCGCGATGACTACGAACTGGCGTTCATGGACGCGCTGAAGAAGATCGCGACCACGGCCCGTCACACCAACGTGCTGCATCACATGCTCGGTTATCTTCGCGAGCATCTCGACACGACCGCGCGCGCGGAACTGGTCACGCTAATCGATGACTACCGCCGGGGTCTCGTGCCGCTGATCGTGCCGATTACTCTGTTTCGCCACTACGTCCGCGAGTTCGACGTCGCCTACCTGCGCGGACAGGTTTACCTCGAGCCACACCCGAAGGAGCTGATGCTCCGCAACCACGTCTGAAGCGCGCATTCGTGCGAATCAAAGTTCGCGGCGCGATAAACCGAAATGCTACGAACTGAATAAACGCCGAGTACAAGGTGGACCGGGCTGATAATCTGGATCGCTATCTGCTTTGCGCCGGCAGCAATCGGCGCGCTGATGA
This sequence comes from Binataceae bacterium (SeqCode), assembly GCA_963789715.1. Classification (GTDB taxonomy): domain Bacteria; phylum Desulfobacterota; class Binatia; order Binatales; family Binataceae; genus Binatus. The sequence continues at coordinate 740,989 of CAWBLQ010000001.1, forward strand.
CCACTCCCGGCCTAAGCGATTGGTATGCAACGCTGAACAAGCCGGCGTGGACACCGCCAAACGGAGTCTTCGGACCAGTATGGACGTTACTTTACGCAGGTATGGGATTGGCCGCGTGGATGGTTTGGCTGCAACGCACCGCGCAATGTGACGCCCGCGCTTTCAATATTCGCGATACAATTGATCTTGAATGTGACGTGGTCAGGCCTGTTCTTTGGATCGCATTCGCCGGGCGCAGCTCTTCTCACTATCGTGGCGTTGTGGTGTGCGATCGCGGCGACAATTCTGAGCCTCCGCCGCGCCGTCGAATTTGCCGGGTGGATCCTGGTCCTTTATCTCGCTTGGGTAAGTTTCGGTATGGCGCTCAACTTTGAAATTTGGCGGCTGAACAAATGACAGCTTCAGAGCGGCCAGTTGTGCTGCTGACGGGCGCGTCCGGATACGTCGGCGGGCGCCTGTTGAAAGCGCTCGAGGCTGCCGGAGTTCGGTTGCGATGCCTCGCGCGGCGGCCGGATTACTTGCGCTCGCACGTGGCCGCCGAAACTGAAATCGTTCGCGGCGACGTGCTCGATCCCGCAAGTCTCGCGACGGCTCTCCAGAACGTTTCGACCGCGTACTATCTGGTTCATTCGATGGGTTCGCCGGGCTCATTCGAAGAGAAGGACCGCGAGGGCGCTCGCAACTTCGCAGCCGCGGCAGGTGCGGCAGGGGTGCGGCGAATCATCTACTTGGGCGGTCTCGGTGAGAGCAGTGATCAACTCTCGACGCATCTCCGAAGCCGCCATGAAGTAGGCGAGGTGCTCCGTGATTCAGGCGTTCAGGTAATCGAATTCCGCGCCTCGATCATCATTGGGTCCGGCAGCCTCTCGTTCGAGATGGTCCGCGCTTTGGCCGAACGTCTGCCGGTGATGATCACGCCGAAATGGGTCGCGGTGAAGGCGCAGCCAATCGCTATCGGCGATATGATCGATTACCTGCTTGCGGCGCTTAACCTCGAGGTCGAGGGCAGTCCAATCTACGAAATCGGTGGCGCCGATATCGTCTCCTACGGCGACATCCTGCGCGAGTACTCGCGTCAGCGCGGATTGCATCGCCTGATGATTCCCGTGCCGGTGCTTACACCGCGGCTCTCGAGCCTGTGGCTCGGCCTGGTAACGCCGCTATACGCGCGCGTCGGCCGCAAGCTTATCGACAGCATGATCCATCCGACGGTGGTCCGTGACGACACCGCGCTCAAAGTATTTTCAATCCGGCCCCGGGGAATGCGCGAAGCGATCGCGCTTGCGCTGCACAATGAAGATCAAGATTACCGCGGCACGCGATGGTCCGACGCGATGTCCGCCGCCGGCGAGCCGCGCGACTGGGGCGGAGTGAGATTCGGCAACCGCCTCGTCGATTCGCGCATGGTGCACGTCGATGTTCCGCCACAGCAGGCATTCGCGCCGATACAGCGCATTGGTGGCACGACAGGATGGTACTACGGCGAGTGGCTGTGGCATTTGCGGGGTTTCCTCGACCTGCTGGCCGGAGGAGTCGGGATGCGTCGCGGCAGACGCGATGCTGCGTCGGTGCAGGTTGGCGACGCGGTGGATTGCTGGCGCGTCGAGACGTTCGATCCTCCGCGACAACTCAGGCTGGCAGCCGAGATGCGTCTGCCGGGCCGCGCGTGGCTCGACTTCGAAGTCGCAGCGGAAGGGAGCGGTTCAACAATCAGGCAGACGGCAATATTCGATCCGGTCGGGCTGCCGGGAATCGCGTATTGGTACGGGATCTTTCCGCTGCACCAACTGGTTTTCGCCGGCATGCTGCGCGGAATCGCCCGCGCAGCGGCAGGTGCTGACTCCGCGCCAAGGCTGTCTCAGCGTGCGACAGATGCGAATTGATCTTGCCTTCCGGCAACTGGAGCTACGAGCTGACCAATCGGTCGATCGCTGCTGCGCGCGCTAGCCTGTCTGGATGCGAGTTTACCGGTACGCACTTTAGCCATAGTCGGAGCGCTTGCCGGTGAATCGCGCCAATTACTTGGGCTGCCATCAGAGGATATCGCGCAAGGACGCTTGCCAGCGTCGAGCCAGTTATTTCGCGCCGCCGCAGACACATAGTTGCGTCGAAGACCTTGTCGCCGCCTTCGAGATTTTCCATGCGGATCGCAAAGGTGAAACCGGGGTCAGTGAAGCGCCAATCGCGCACGTCTGCTTCATCGCGGTGGAATGGCGACACATGCGTCAAGCTTGGTTCGCGACGCTCGACAGGAGACAGCCTGCCAAATTTTCACCCTTAGGTAGTGAACGATTACCGAGCGTTCTGAGTCAGAAGGTCACGACTTCGAATCTTCGTCACCCAGAAAATTCTTATCAACCCAGGTGGCTCGAGCAGCAGCTTGGTATCAGCGAGCCAACGGAGCTCATGCTGCTCGAAGCAGACCAGGACTTGTTGCCGGAGGTTAGGAAGATGGATCTGTTATTGGTTGACCGGTCTGCAGGCAACAAGCGCCCGCGCGGCGAAGGTCTCTATGTTTTTTCTGTGCCTACGGGACTTGCCGTGAAGCGGGTGAAGGTGAGTCTCAAGCGGGGATTCGTGGTCACCGGACCGGGGATCTCAGAAGAGCTGGGACCGATGGACATTGATCGATTGCTTGTCGGCAGGGTGATTTTTCGAGGGGGAAGAATATAGCGAACCTTGGGCTTTGGAAGGGTGAAGGCACTGTCAGCACAATAAACTCTCCTGTGCGCTTCTGGCTAGATTCATGATTGCTTCCTAAGTACGGCTCCGCCCTGCGGTTTGCGGCGTCGCTACTCGAACACTCCGACGACTTTTGGTGCATCCACCAGTCTCTCCACATTCCTCTATGCAGCACTAGAGGGACTGCCGGCCAACGGAGCGTTCTGAGTCAGAAGGTCACGACTCCGAATCTTTCTCACCCACGAACTCCTCAATGGGGATCCCGGAAGCGTGCGATAGACGAAGAGCGTGCTTGAGGAGACTCACACGCCCCTTGTGAATCCAATCATGAATGGCCGTGTTTGATACTCCGCAGAGGGTGGCTGCCTTGGTCGGCCCACCGATCAGTCTCACCGCGCGGGCGACAACGTTCTCGTCGCGCTGTTTCCTCCTGCTCACCATCCCCGGGTTCCTTATAGTCCGGTTGCAAAGGAAACTTATCAAGATGTCCGAATGGGCTCCAGCATCGTGTTTGGCTTAGCTGAATCTGACAGATATTTCTGTTAGATAATCTTGACAGAATTCACTGGCAGCGCTAGGCTTCCTATTGCAGGATCTGCAGTAGAGAGTCCACGAACTAACGATTCTGATGAGATTTAGGATCAAAAAACGGTAAGGAGCATTTCATGAAATCCAGCCTTGATTACCTTAACGGACACCTGTGCATTCTTAATGTATCCGAGCCAGGCGCGAGCAACCCTGGAGGCGCGTCGGGAAGCATCCGGGAATGGTACGCGGTTCGCGAAGCCGCCGAAGCTGAAGTGGCGACCCTGGTTGGCCGGCCCGTCACACGCGTCGAATCGGAGGAAGGCCTGTACGTCGACGAAGAAGGGAACGCGTTTCAGTTGTTGGACAGGGGCGAGAGGAAACCGATCGCAGTAGAGCATCTCCCCGGGACGGAGAAAACCGAACTCGAAGTGCAACTTGAGGCTTCGCTGAAGGGCAGAAAGGGGAACGGACAAAACGGCGGACCCAAGCGGCTTTTGAAAAAGAATCGAGGCAGCGGTCGTAAGCAGCAAGCGCTGCAGATGGTGACGGCAAAGCCGGGGGCACGCCCGGCGGAAGCAGCGCCTGCCGTCGAGACGAGCGCCTCGATTTCCAACGGCGTCGCTGCCGAAGACCCGGTGCGGCTGAACCTCCGGCAGAAGCTCGCCGAAGTCCGCCGCCGCATCGGATACGTCCAGAAGCGCGGCCACAACGAACGCTCCAACTACAGTTACGTGACCGCCGCCGACATCGCCGGCTCGGTCGGGGACATACTCGCCGAACTGGGGGTGGTCGTCATCCCCCGACTCGAGGAAATTTCCTACGAATCGGCAGTGGGGCGGGGCGAGGCCACCCGGATGGCCCGGGTGGTGATGGCCTACACCTTCGCCGACGTCGACAGCGGCGAAGAGATCGTCGCGAAGGTGGCGGGCCAGGGGCTCGATCCCGGCGACAAGGCGCCCTACAAGGCGATGACCGGGGCGTTGAAGTACGCCCTGCTGCAATCCTTCCTGCTGGCGACCGGCGACGACCCGGAAGATGACAGGCTGGATGCACGTTACTCGGCAGAAAATCCCGAACGCGTGGTCAGCGCCGACGAGATTCGCGAACTGGAGAGACTCATCGCCGAGACGGGGACCGAGCTGGAAAGGGTGCTGGCGTACTACAAGATCGCTTCACTGGGCGAAATGACCGAAACCAACTACCGGCGCGCGCTGGAGGTGCTGAATCGCAAACTGGCCAAACGCAGCAACCAGGAGACCGTTCATGCCCAGGATTGAGCGGCTGCAGCAGAACACTGCCGAATGGCACCGCTGGCGTAGGCAAGGGATCGGGGCCAGCGACGCTCCGGTGATCATGGGGGAGACTCCATTCAAGACCCGGAGAACGCTGTGGTCGATAAAAACCGGGCGCATGCAGGAAGGTCCGGCGGGTCCGGCTGCGCGACGCGGTCGCGAACTGGAGCGATTCGCCCGTCGCGCGTACGAGCGCCGAACCGGAATCCAGGTGGAGCCGCTGTGCCTGGTCCACACCGAGTTCGAGTGGATGCGGGCATCACTGGACGGGTTGAGCTTCGACGGCTCCACGCTGCTGGAGATCAAATGCCCGCTCAACCCGCGGGATCGCGCATCAGCCGAGCAGGGTCGTATCCCTTCCCAGTATTATGCGCAGCTGCAGCATCAACTGGAGGTCTCCGGAGCAGACCTGGCCCACTACTGGTCGTTCCACGGGAGCGACGGAATCCTGGTCGAGATACGCCCCGACCGGGAATACGCGAAGAGACTGGTAGAGGCGGAGGCCGCGTTCTGGCGGCTGGTGAGGGAAAACCGCTGGCCCGAATCGGCCAACGAGGAACTGGACCTAGGTGCGGATCCAAAATGGCGTCACGCCGCGCTCCGTTACCGCGAAGTCAGGCTCCGGCTGGAAAACGCTGCATCAGAGGAGCACCAGCTGCGGGCAACACTCAAGTGTATGGCGACCGCGAGGCGGACGTACGGCTGTGGTGTCGAGGTCTTGAAGAGCACGCGCAAAGGCGCGGTTGATTACGCTGCAGTTCCGGAGCTGCGCGGAGTCAACCTCGAACCCTACCGTAAGCCGCCGGTCGCGGTCGTGAAGATCAACTTCATCGAACCCGACCAGCAATAGATCGTCATGGAAGAGTTTTTCGGATTTCGCAATTTCCGCCAGTTCGAGCGCACCCGCAGAGAGATCAAGCTGCCCTACGATCTGCTGAATGACCTACGGTTCCGTCAGCTTCCTGACGCCAGCAAGGCTCACCTGATCTGCCTGCTGCTGCTCTCGGCGCGAATGAACAATCTCCTGCCCAACAGTCCGGTCAAGCTGGAGCGGATGATCGGGGCGACCGAGCCCTTGGACCTGAGCGCATTCGCCGAGTTCATCGACTTTGCCGCGGTGGAAAAGCCGACCTGGCAGGACCGCGTTGCCGACCGGCGCGTGCCCGACAGCATGCGCGCGGCGGTGCTGGTGCGCGACGGAGGGCGATGTCGGAAATGCAGAAGGGCGATCAAGCTAGAAATGGATCACATTGTTCCGGTCAGCAAGGGAGGCAGGACCGAAGAGTCGAACCTCCAGACCCTGTGCCGACGCTGCAACCGGGCCAAGTCCAGGAAGCTGGTGCCGGGGTTCTGAAGAGATGAGTGCGGCGGGCGAATCATCGCGCAGCATCGCGGTCGAGCTGGCTCTGCTGTTCCTGCGTGAACTTGAGCCAGTAGTCGCAGAAGACTCGGAGCGGCTGGTCTCGACCGAGGCGATACTCTCTTTTGCGGCAATCAGACGCGGGGATCCGCTCACGTGGCAACACTGGCGCAGGATTCTCGAGAAGTACGAAAAATCGGACCTCATCGAGCATATGCTCGGCGAGCCGCTGACCCTGGATCAACTCGACGGCGGGTCCGCTGCGGACAGACTGATCGGCCTCGTGCTCGAAACCGGGATCGAGTTCTTTCACGATCCCGACCAGCACGGCTGGGCTTCAGTTCGGGTCGATGGCCACTGGGAGAATCACCCCGTTCGCTCCCGCCCGTTCCAGCTCTTCCTGCTGCGGACCTATTACCGGGAGACCGGCAACAGCCCGGGCGCGCAAGCCATCCGCGCCACGCTGGAGCTGTTCGAGGCGAAAGCTCTGTTTGACGGTGAGGAATCTCCCATCAATCTGCGGGTCGCAAATCACCGCGGCAAACTCTATCTCGACCTCGGCGACCGCGCCTGGCGGGCGGTCGAGATCGACACCGAAGGTTGGCGGATAGTAAATCGACCGCCGCCGAGATTCCATCGCACCCGCGGCTCCCGACCCCTGCCTGCTCCCGAGCCCGGCGGAAGCCTCGACGAATTACGCGGCTTCCTGAATGTCGACCGCCAGGGCTGGACTCTGATCAGGGCTTTTCTGGTCGCGGCGCTGCGTCCCGGCGTGCCCTGCCCAATCCTGGTCGCCAAGGGTGAGCAGGGAGCGGGCAAGACCACTGCGTGCAGACTGATCAGTGCCCTGATTGACCCGCGCACCGGGGCACTGCGGGGCGTACCCCGTGAAGTTCGCGATCTGACCGCGGCAGCAAGGAACTCCTGGCTCGTATGCTTCGATAACCTGAGCCACCTGCCAGAGGAACTCGCCGACGCAGCTTGTCGACTGGCCACCGGCGGCGGTTTTGGTGGCCGGGAACTCTACAGCGATCATGATGAGGCGGTCTTCGACGCTACCCGGCCCATGGTGTTCAATGCGATTCCCGACCTGGGTGCCGCACGGCCCGACTTTCTCGATCGCGCGGTGATCGTGGAGTTCCTCGACATGAAGCCCGAGAGGCGCCGCGACGAGGCACAGTTCTGGCGCGAATTCGAGGAGGTTCGACCGCGAATCCTCGGCGCGCTGCTCGATGCCGCCTCTGCCGGACTTGGGAACCTGCCCAACGTCAGGCTCGAGCAGCCGCCGCGGATGGCGGACTTCGCGCTCTGGGTAAATGCGTGCGAGGAAAGCCTCGGGATGAAACCGGGCGAGGCCCTCGCTGCGTACCAGTCCAACCGCGACGAGACGCACAACCTGGCGCTGGAGTCCTCGCCGCTGTACGAACCGGTGGCCGAACTCGCTCGGGTGGGCTTCAGCGGGACGGTCACCGAACTGCATGCGCGGCTCACCTGCATGATGAGCGAAAGCATGCGCCGCTCGGTACGCTGGCCCAAGGCGCCCAATGCGCTGGGCAACGCGCTGCGCCGCATGGCAGCCAACCTCCGCGCTGTTGGAATTCAGATCCAGTTCAGCCGCGCCGATATCCGCGGCAGACGCGTAGTATCCCTGGTCTGCGCTTCCGAACCCCGGAAAAGATCGTCAGTGATCGTCAGTGACCGTCAGTAACCCTGTCAGCACCGCATCCGGAAAGCCGTCCTCTGAGCGGGTTCTGGCCGGGTTTTTCCTTGGAAAATAAGGGAAACGTTCGGCGATTCGGCGATGGTTATTGGCAGCTATTACCACTGACGATCACTGACGATCTTTTCCGGGGTTTCAAGACATGGCCCCGGCTTCCTTCGCGGTGATCGGAACGAGCTCGACTCCGGCCACTTCTAGAAATTCGCGAATATCCTCTTCGGCCTCCTCGACGCTGGCGTGCCGCTTACGGCAGATGCCCCGCGCCGCCTCGAAGAGAGCGATCGGTGAGGTGATGGGTGCGCGTGCCGCGTCCAACAGCCAGTGCGTCGGCTTCCGGCTCACGAGTGAGAATAGCTACGATGGCCGGGCATCGACGAACATCAGGTGTTCCCGCTTAGCTCGTCGTAGAAAGCTTTGTCCGCTTCGAGTTCGGTGGCCGGCCTCGCCAGCACTCTTTGTTGCAGCGGGCGAAGCCTTTCGCGAAGAGGCAGTGCCTCCTCGATGCGCCGCAGTTCATTCTCCAAAGCCACCTTCACGGCCTCCGTCTTATTCAGGTGCTTGCGCGCAGCCAGCTTCTTGGCGAGCTGATTGACTGCTTCGTTGCGGATGTTGAGTGGCACTGCAGCACTCCCTTGTAGTCGTAAAGATATTGTCGGAATACGAGAAGGCACCAACCGCAAGAGTCCTCACCGCTGTACGAACCTGTGGCCGAACTGGCCCAAGAGGGCTTTAGCGGGACGGTCAGAGAACTGCATGCGCGGCTCACCTGCATGATGAGCGACAGCATGCGCCGTTCGGTCCGCTGGCCCAAGCCCAATGCGCTGAGCAACCCACTGCGACGCCATGGCAAGCAACCTCCGCGCTGTTGGAATCGAGATCCAGTTCAGCCGTGCCCATTTCCGGGGCAGAAGCGTATATCCCTGATATCTACTTCCGAGCCTGGGAAAAGATCTTCAGTTGTCTTCAGTGACCGTCAGTAGCGTCGCGGCGCAACATGCGGAAAGGCGACCTCCTGGCGCGTTTTGGTCGGGTTTTCACCCGAAAATATGGACGAAGGTTCCGCGAATCTGCATGGGTGTTCACGGCTATGACCACTGAAGACAACTGAAGATCTTTCCCGGGATTTCAACACATGCCCCCGGACGGCTTTAGTCCGATTTCCCACCGACCAGAGAGAGAGCCTTCTGCGAGAAGGTGACTCTGTGAAGGGACGCGGCTGGATACCGGCGCACGGCAGAGCGACTAATCCGAAGTTTGACTGATTGAAGGAGGAGCATCCCAGTGTCGGGTGGCTCTGATGAGCGCAGCGGGAGCTCGCGGGATCTGCCAATTTCGCCACGACGCGATGACCGTTTGCAGCCGCGTGGGCCGACCGCTAATGGTCGTGGTGCAGATATTTGGGCCGTATTGCCTCGAACGCCGCCTACCTGAAGCGCAAGCGCATAACCTAAACGGCGCGCAGCTGAGCCGAGGTAAGACATCGCTACTTGGAGCGGCTAGGTGAGCGGTCGCACTGGTCATCAATTCCACAGAGACCAGCGATGCGTCGTCAGGACATACACCGCCAGCAGCGCGTTGGCGGTCGAATGGGCGATGACCGCATCGAAGAGTGCGCCGCGCCGATACACTGCCGCCGCGAACAGCATCCCGGCGATCACTCCGGCGAGCCATTGCTGGTGCAACAGCCCAAACAGCGTTGACGACACCACAAACGAGAGCAATGTGAAGTGCCTAAAATCGACTTGAGCGAAATCCGCATTGACCAGCTTGCGCAGGAGATATCCGCGAAACGCAAGCTCCTCGGCGAGCGGAACGGTGATGACGGCACCGATCACGCGAATCACGAGCCACAACGATGAGATCGACGCCGGGAGGCTGCCGAACCGGGTTGCGAACGCGAGATCCTCCGCCGAGACATCGGAGGGCCGCTGCAAAACGATCCATTCGATGAAGACCGCACCGCCCAGCATCAGTGGGAACCATGAAAGATCGCGGCGGAATCCGGCGAGCTGATCGCGATAGAACCAGAGCACCGCGGCAGCGCCAATTACTCTGAGCGGATAGAGAGAATCAAAGCCTGCGCCCGCGAGCCGCGTCAACATCGCGATCAACAGGATCGTCAACAGTGGCGCTAAATACACCGACGCCGGATTCGGCTCCGCCAATCGACGCGGCTCGGGCTCGGCGCGGCTGAATATCGGCGAGCGCCGGCTGACGACAACGATCCCGCATGCCGCGACCGTGTAGAAAAGCCAGCCGGCCACCGTGTGAAATCCGTCGACGGCGACGCGCTCCGACCAGCCGCCGATCAGGATCAGCACGGCAATTCGGACTATGTTTAAAGACCAGGTTGAGACCACCCCGGCCGGCAACAGAATCAATGACGCAGGAAAGCGAAGCTCAAGCCTGCAGAACCACAGATAACCGGCGACGAACACGGACATCAGTCCGATTCCCTCCAATCCCGCGCAGCTCGGCCAGATTATTACCCTGAAGTGAGTCGTTCCGATCGAAGCGGTGTCGACGTCAACGAAAGTGGTTTGCCCTAGCATCCGCAAGAGCAAGTCAACGGCCCAAAGCGTCGATGCGGTCAGCGGACGCCAAAGGCTGAGCGTGTATACGCCAACGAATCGCGCGAAGACTGCGACGGCGATCGCGCCCGCCAGAGCGAACAGGTTGCTACGAGCCCATCGTATCCACAGTCTCGCCGGCAGCAGCGCACCGAACCAGCTGAGCAGGGCGACGACGGACAATCCTGCGCCGGCGCAAAACCACGCGAGGCCATCGGCAGAATCCAGGCGTCTGCCAGGCACAATCGTGAAGACCCATGCGATCAGGCACGCCACTGCTGCCAGGTGCAGCCCGAGGAAAGCCGCACGCGTCAGCGGATCCTCGACCGGTCCGCGCAACTCTTCCCCGATCACTCTACGGAAAGATCCCCAACTGAAGATGACTGCTGCAATCGCAGCCGTAGAGAGGACCTTGGCGAGAAATCGATGGTGTTCGACGAGAAAGAGCCACCATGGGCGGGAGCCGTCCACGATAGCGATGTCAACCGGATGGGAAAAATAGATGAGTTCGGGAACGATTAGTGCCGCGATCAGAACGCGGGCAACCGTACCTGGATTGATCCGCACAGCCTGATCGACGGTGGAATCCGCGTCGGGCGGTGATTCGTAGCTCACGGGTGCACTCAAAATCTCACCCGAAGCTCGGGCAAGGTCTAGGCGCGGTGGCGATAGCGCTCGGCAAGCAGGAGTGCGGCGCCGACCGCAAGTGCAATTCCACTGGCGGCTGAGCCGGGATCCAACTCGGGAACGGAAGCGAACGCGGTCCCGGCGCTCGCCATCCATAGCAAGCAGCAAGCGCCAAGTGTTCTCGCCAGATTTAAAACGATTCTCCTATTCAAGAATGCCCTCCGAGGAAACCAATTATTAGCAGTACAGTTTATATCTTTGTGAATTTCTTACGTCAAACCTCTGCATAGGGTTGAAAAACACGCCGAACGCCTGCGGCTCCGTCGAAGAGCTACCGGTTCACGACCAGGTCGATGACCGGTTGCGCGATATCCTTTAGGCGCTATTCGCGATTGCTGCGGCGGCCGATGCGGCGAGGGAGTGCATATCGACGCCATAGTGAAGGCGGCCAAGGCACTGTCCGGAATCCGCAGCGAGGATGATACCCATGAAGCCGCTCTGGCAGCGGCGCTTACCGCCCTTGAAGCGTCTGCGAACCAAACGGCAGCGAGAAGAATTGGCTTGTTGGATGAGCCGAATAAAGATCCATCGATTCCGTAGGTCAGTTCAGGTCCTTTCTATCGTCTCTTGAACTTGTTGGACCTCGCGGATGTGCAACTCGGGTGCAGGCACGATCGGCTCACGCTTCACTTGATGATTCGGGCGCGCTGCGCGGATGATTCCGGCAAGCTTGCGCTTTAGGAGAGTCCAACCGCATGTCCATCGATACGCACCAATGATCTTGAGGTGAAACTCGAGCCGCCAATCCGATGGATCGACAGGTACGCGTCCGATCGTGAAATCAGATGGCTCGACGAGACTTGGCATCGTCGTGAACACGTGGTCGTAGCCGGCCTTGCGTGCGAGTCCGGCGAGTTCGAGATTAAAGGCATCGTATGGAAAGCAGAATATTCTGACAGACGAACCGATGATCGAAGACAGTCGCTCTCGCGATTCCATCAGTTCAAGGAACGCATCGGGTTCCGGCATCAACGTCATCACCGAGTGTGTCGTACTATGCGATCCAATCGTCACATTTTCATTGGCGAGGTTGCGAAGTTCTATTTCTGAAATGATTCGATCTGAGGATATACCGTCGATGCTCTGACCGAGTCTGTGTGAGATCACAAAAATAGTAACCGGTATTCCACGTCGCGCTAGCTCGGGAATGGCATTGTCCAGGAAGCTCTTCCAACCATCGTCGGCGGTGACAATCGTGTAGTGACTGGCTGCTCCCAAATGTTCGCCAAGATTCGTGCTTATTGGCCTGGTCCAACGGACCAAGTGATCCATCTGACGAGCGAACGACTGCCGATCTTCAGCCATCACATGATGGTAGTGGACGGCGACAACGATTGCGGTTGGCTTGCGTCCGAAAACTCTAAGCATCGAGCGCCACGATTCCGAAGCAGCGTAGAAGCCGAGACTCACGACGAGCTTTATACACCGTCGATACTCGATGTTCGTCATGTGTAATCGATCAACGATCGAGAGTTGATGAACGCCGCTCGCCGTGCCATGAGCAAAGAGATTTAGCTGCTTGGGCGCTGAATACAGTTTGCCCTACTGCGCCCTATAAAGCGCCGCGGTTGGAAGGGCCTGCGGTAGCGGACGGTCGTTGCCTGCGAAGCCGTCGCAGTGATCTCTAGTAAGGCTGTTCTCGAGCCGCGACGCTCACGCTTAACGGGAAACCCGATTGCAACTTTGATTTCGCGCCGAAAACGGGCAGACTTCCAAAGCGTCGAGGTCAGGCAGAGTTTGACATGCGTTCTTGACGGAACTTTTCACGCACCTGCTGCTCAATCCAGGCATAAGTGCGCGCGAGTCCCTCCTCCAGGGAAATCTCCGGCTCCCAGTTTAGGACCTCGCGCAGTCTCGTGTTGTCGGAATTGCGTCCGCGCACACCCTGCGGACCGGCTACGTGCTTCCGGCTGATCCGGATTCCCGCGATGTCCGCTACTATCTCGGCAAGTTCGTTTATCGTTACCATCCGGTCCTGACCAAGATTGAGCGGCTCGTGGTAATCCGATCCCATCAACTTGCCGATCCCGGTGACACAGTCGTCGATAAAACAGAACGAGCGGGTCTGCTCGCCGTCGCCCCAGATCTCGATTTCGTGATTTCCGGTCAGCTTGGCGTGCGCCAATTTGCGGCACAATGCCGCCGGTGCCTTCTCGCGCCCACCGTCCCAGGTGCCGTAGGGGCCAAAGATATTATGGAAGCGGACGATCCGCGTCTCGATTGCGTAGTCTTCGCGATAATGGGTGCACAATCGCTCGGTTATCAGTTTCTCCCACCCATAGGCGTCCTGCGGCTCTGCGGGGTAGGCATCTTCCTCCTTAAGAGGCACAACGTTGGTCTCGGTCTGCTTGTATTCGGGATAAACGCAGGCCGACGAGCTGTACAGATAGCGGCGTACGCCGTTGCTGTGCGCAGCCTCAAGGGTCTGAAAGTTGATCATCGCGTTGTTGTAGAGGATCTGCGAGTGATGGGAGGAGATGAAACCCATCCCGCCCATGTCCGCTGCGAGCGCGTAGACCTCGTCGATGTCACGTGTCGCCGCAGCGCAGTTCTCCCACCTGCGAAGATCCATGAGCAGGAATTCGTCGCAGTCCGAGGGACGGAATTCCGGTTCCTTGATGTCCACGCCTCGGACCCAGTATCCGTCGCGTTTGAGACGGCTGGCGAGATGGCTCCCGATGAAGCCACCCGCTCCGGTAACAAGAACTTTTGTCGTCATAATGTCACCAGGTCTGATTATAGCTCACACTGCGTGAGCTGAGATTCTATCAAACAGCCATCGACGCTCGTCACGCGTCCGCTCAACGTTCCGAGCGCTGCGCAGCGACAGCCTGCCTCACGCGAATCTGCAGCGTCTCGGCGAGCGCACGAAAGAGAAAGCGAGGGCCGTCGACTAGATCACGCCGCCACAGCTTCGCCGGTTCCATCGCAAGCCGCCACAGCCATTCGAGACCAGCGCCGCCAACCCATTCGGGTGCGCGTTTCACCTGTCCGCTGACAAGGCGGAACGCTGCTCCTACTCCGACAACCACGGGCACCCGGAGCGCGTCCAGGTTGCGATGAATCCACCACTCCTGTTTGGGCAGGCCGAGGCCGACCCACAGCACGTCCGGCCGCGCTTCGTTTATCTGCTTCACCATGGCCCGCTCTTCTTCGAGCTCCAACTTTCGGAAGGGCGGCGACAGGGTTCCGACCACGCGATGGCCGGGATGCTGCCACTCGAATCGTTCCTTCAGCGCGGCGAGCGTCTCCTCGGTGTCGCCATAGAAAAAGCTCCGATAACCGTTCCGATCGGCGCGCGCGGCGAAACCCGCCAGCAGATCGGGACCCGGAACCCGACCCGGCAGCGGCAGTCCGCGCAGGCGCGATACCCATACTGGGGCGATCCCATCCGGGCAGAAGAGATCCGCCGAGTTGAGCACGTCGCGCAGCCGTGGATTCTTGTGCGCCTCCCAGATTCCGTGAAACCCCGTGGCGACGACGAAGCGACACCGCCGCCCCTCGCGCAATTCGATCCAACGCTCGATGCGATCCAGTGCTTCATCGATCGCAACCCTGGAAACCGAGCATCCCAGAATAGCAATCGATGCGGGTCGCTCCTGGCATCCGCCTCGGGACGTATCGCTGTTGGCGATGGAACTCATGCAACCTCAGCTCCGTGACAAGATTGAGGAGCCTGTCGGTGTGAGCACTAACAACAGAATCTTACTCGACGCGCTCGGCGGACGAAGTTTCGCACCCGAATCATCATCGGTAGCCCCGCGCATCGAAGGCAACCGTTGCGCTGCGGCGGTTTGTCGCAAAGGTCTCCGCTGTCTCGCGGGCATTTCGAACATTCGCGGCGCGAATCAAAACCCCGAGATAAACCATGGCCGGCAACTGCAGCATCAGGTCGACGCTGAATAATGCGGCGGTATTCTCCGGATAAGTCCGGACTGTGAAGAAAACCATCAGACCGGCGACCTGCGCGAACAGCATCGAATCACCCGCGGGCACGATATCCGGCCGCCATGCCGCACGCGCCAGATATACGAGGGCGATGGCAAGCCCCAGCATCCAGGCGCCGCCGCCTAGAAACCCTCCACACAGCAACGCATAGAGGAAGCCGTCCTGCGCGTTCCCAAGGCCTATACGGTGGTCCCCCTGCGGCCCGTAGCCGATGAGCGGCGCACGCAGGATAGCGAGCCAGGCATCGTGAAAAATATAGGCCCGCCCGGTCATTCGACTTAGATGCTGGTCGTTACGCGTTGCAAATCGCCAGAGGTAGTGCAATGTGTCGTGTGATACGAAATCGAGACTGACGGCGCCGGCGGTCAGAGCCAACGCCAGAATACCGATCGTGCGTGCGCGTCCTCCCAGGAGGAGCATAACGACGCCCAGCGCCGCCACGAATGATGTCAGCGATCCGCGCGACTGCATATCCCAAACTAACCACGCGCATCCCGCGAACAGCGCAATCCAGACTACCCGCGTCCATCGCTCGACCCGCCACATGGCTGCGCACGAAACGATCGCAACCGCAGCCGCGAAACGTGAAATCCCGGTCGAACGCACCATCACCATGCCAGCAACCGTCGGCATCTTTACACCTATGGTATAGCCGCTAAGCCCCTGACTCGTCTCATCCGCGAGATGGCCTCGGCCGACGTAAACGACGATCGCGAGAATCACGACGGCCGCGACCCAGCTCAGGCGGTTGAGCGACGCCGCGCCGGTCATTTCCCCGCTGCATTCTGCTAGGTACATTTCGGCAGCGCCCAGCGTCGCGATGAATGCGAGCCCCCAATAGCCCCACGCAAACCAATTCTCGGCTCCAATGCTGGCGATAAGACAAACGGCCGCGTAAAGGAACCAGAGCCACTCGGGCAGAGTCGGCTCGCGCATCTGGGTATCGCTGCGGCCCAGCAGATGAAAAATCCAAATTGCCAGAACCACGAGCGGAAGCGTTGCGCGGATGCCATTGAACGCTTCGGTCCATCCGCTCAAGATGAGGTCGAGATCAATATTCCCGGGACCCGAGTTAATCGATCCCCAGAGTGCAAGCCAGCACAGCGTAGGAACGACCGGGAACATGATTCCGGTGATGCTGCGGAGGGACCGGGTTGGTGACGGCGATCGCATCATAGCTGGTCGGCCACAGTCTCAGTTCTGGCATGCTCCGAACCGCAGTGGGAGGCATCACCAGCATAGCCCTGAGCGCAATAATGCTGCAGGGCGCTTCGATAGACCCGCTCGATCGCCTCGGCCTTAGCCTCCAGCGAATAAGCGCGCGCTCGGCACAATGCTCCCGCGGCCAGCCTCTGACGCCGCTCTTCGTCGGATGCAAGCTCAGCAATGGCGCGCCCAAGGCTTTGTTCGAACTCGCCCGTGGAGCGGATGGGCAGCTTGATGCCGCACGCATCAGTGACCACGTCCGAAAATCCGCAATGGTCGGGGCAGATCACCGGAACCCCTTGTGCGAGAGCTTCGATGATCACTGTGGAGGTCAAGTCCTTCAGGCTGGTGATGACAAAGAGATGGGCACGACGCAGCCCGTTTAACGCCTCGTCGCGCGAGACTTGTCCATGCCAAGTACATCGCGCATCGATTCCAAGCCGCGATGCCAGGCTCTGCCACTGGCCTCGGCATGGTCCGTCGCCGTAGATATCCAGATGCCAATTCCCTGGGTGCGCACACAAACCGCGCAAGAGCAACTGCAGAGCCTTGCCCGGGAGATGAAGTCCGCTCCATGCGATTCGGATAGGTTCGTCGGGAGGCCGAAGCGCGAACTCGCTCGCCGCCTCGAGCGGGGCGGCCACCTCGGAGATGACCTCACTGGGCACGCCATATAGCCGTAGAATTTCAGCCTGTATGCTGGAAGTGGCCGCGATCACTGCGCTCGCGCGCTTGAATGCCTTGCGCGGTGCCCGCAAAAATCTCTTGTGTGATGAGTTGACGAGGTTTCTTGCTGCGTAATACGCGGCACCGCGAACGCCCATGGCCGGGAGCAAGCGCCAAGGCGTATTTTCGAGTCCGCCGACTGGCCCCCATACTAAGGGAATCCCGAGCTTCCCCAGATGCCCGGGAAAGCGAAAGCCCACGAACGTAAGCTGATGCACCAGATCGAAATGAAACCGCGGGGTCAGCTCGCGCGCGGTTTTATAGGCCGCCCGCATCCACCGGTGATAATAGCGATGAAACAGAGGCACCAGCAGCGGTATGTTTGCCTGCCATCGCCAAAAGCCGCTGGTGTCGTCGTACGCCCAAAGCGGTGGCTCGACGTAGTGGAACCGTACACGCGAGAACTCATCGGGCTTCTTGCTTACTTCGGCCTCGATCCACTCCCGCTGGTATCCGGCCGTCAAAACGTGAATGTCGTGCCGCTCTTTAATTGCGGCGAGCCATGCCCACCCCACCGCCGCCTCCGAGCCTTGCCGTGGATTGCAGGCCCACGCACTTAGAAGGATCTTCACTTCGAGCCCACCGAAGAAGTAACCGGCGGGACTTCCTTCGGTCTATAGCCTCTACCCCGCACATGTGAGAGCGTTGCAAGCAAACGTCTTCGGAGCATCTCTGCCGCCTTGCCCAGAGCCGAGCGCTTATAAAAGAGGCGCCGAGCCGTAAACTCGTCTGCTTCACGGTCCGCCTCGACGTGCACGGGATGGCGTAAAGGAAACCCGATCGCTCCGACCGCCGGGCGAATCGCTAAGAGACGCGAGCGAGTGTGCGTAGCGTCAGATCCGAACCCAACATTGCTAACCAGGTTCGTGGATGGTGTCACCGCCAATCCATTCGCAGTCAGAAAGGCGAGAGCCCATTGATAATCCCATGTGTCCAGACGTCGCTCGGCGATGCTGTCCCATCCATGTCGCCAAAAGGCGCGTTCGCTTTGATGAGTGAATCTTGCGAGACATTCCCCCCGGTTAGCCTTCCACGTTTGCATCTTGAAGTCGAAATGCCGCCATGCCCGTCGCCAAGTGGCCCAGCCCCAGCAAAGTGGATAACGCGACAAGTAGTAGCTCTCTTCCGTAGCACGGCGGCCAAACAGGAAATTGGAACCGGAAATCTGCATCACCCGCTCCTCGTCGCGATAACGCTCGAGCAGCTCCTCGCAGAAACGAAAGAAGGTGAGGTTGGCAAGGCAGTCATCCTCCAAGATGATCGCCTGCTCGACGTGCTGAAACACCCACTCAATGCCGCTCGCGACGCGAGCGCCGCAACCCATGTTCGTGTCTGAGTAGTTTTTTAGCACTTCACAAGGCCAGTCCACGTCCTCAACTATCTGTCGTACCCGTCGGCACGCATCCGCCTCCCCTTGCCGACCCTCTCGCGGCCCGTCGGCGATTACCATTAACACACGCGGCCGTACCTGCCTGATCCGCTCAAAAACCATTGCCGTGGTTTGTGGTCGATTAAAGATGACCAGCGCCACCACCGTTCTGACGGATTCAGTCATGACGAACCGTGACACCTCTCGGTCGCCGCTTTGTAGACATCCAGTAGGCGCAGATAGGCAGCTTCGGGAGAGAACAGCGCGAGAACCTTCGTCCTCGCAGCCGCGCCCATCTCATGGCACAGGTCGGGACGATTCCACAGATATTCTATTTTGCGGTTGAGATCCTCGGCATTACCAGGTTCAAACAAAAGACCCGTAACACCCTCCGCCACCAGTTCCGGCAGGCACCCGATCCTTGAGCAGATGACCGCTTTACCTTGGGCCATGGTCTCGACCATTGAAAGACCAGTGGTCTCGTACCACTTGCTCGCGAACACCGTAAAGCGCGCTCCGGCGACAAAAGCACCAAGGTCGCGTCGAGGAACTTCGCCCACGAACTCGCAGTTTCCAGGCACTTGCCTCAGCCCTCTAGGCA
>CAWBLQ010000002.1:0-240303 GCA_963789715.1 Binataceae bacterium (SeqCode)
CGAGGCAAATGCACGATGCAGGAACATTCGTACAGAATAGCGTTCCATGATCGCTTGATCGAGGTCCAACATCGTAGCTCCTCCGCGCAGGCATCACAGAATCGCTTGGGAACGCTGCTCCTTTAGCGGTTTGGTCTGGCAACAACTCGGTACTCACCGGCAAGGTCGCGGCGATCGCACTATCCCGGTTGCTCTCACTGTCTGAGGGTGGACCGTACCAGCGTACGCAGGAAGCGATCGACTTTATCTGCCGGACAGCGGGTGAATTTCATCTGCGCGATCATGTGGGCCGAGCCCACAATTAATCGCGCATCGTCTTCGGCCTCTTCATCAATCGTTGCATGCTCGAGGCGCCAGCGACGAATAGTGTCGGCGATGATCGCTACTATTCTTTCCTGAAATTCCAGATAGTGCGGCCAGATCTCTTCGCGTATCGCTGTGCTCCAATCGAGCCAGACACGCGCGTAGTCCGGATGAGTTTCGACTGAATCGGCGAAAGCCTTCGCATGCGCGAGGACAATCTGGGGAGCGGGGCCGCCTCCTGAATGAATCCTTACCGTCATGTCGGTCAAAAATCGCGCAACCTCATCCAGCACCGCCATCACCAGGACTTCGCGGGTCGGAAAGTAGAAGAACACGGTCGGAACGGAGACGCGCGCCTCCCTGGCGATCTCGGCGTGATGAGCACCGCCGAGGCCTCGCCGGGCGAATACCCGGATAGCGCATTGCAGCAGTTGCGGTCGTCGCTCGGCCGGATCGAGTCTCCGGGCCCTCGCACGTTTTGTTGCCGGTTTTCGTCTCACCATATTCTTTCTATTCGCTATTGACATAAATATCAATATCTTCTATCTTTCCATCCAGCCGAAGTTCCGAGGAGGTCTCGCATGTCTCAAGCATCACGTATCGAATCGCTGCGACCGCTACCATCTTCGCGTTCGATGAACGAAGAGGAAGTGGCGCGCTACGAGTCCGAGTTCAAACAGTACGCCACGAAGTGGGCCGAAATCCTCGATCGCAACGCGGACCGGATGAAGCGGGGTTCATACTCGTTGCATTGGATGAACACCGACAAGGCAGCGTGGGGCAAGCGGGCGAAACCCTCTTCGCGGGGACTCACCTACACCGACGTCAACCACGTGCCTGGTTACGGCGTGCTGCCGGAGAAAGCAACCTGGCTGAATTTTGCGCCGCGCGGCTCGGTGCGCGACGAGTACGCGGCCGAAATGCCAATCGTTGATGATTACACGCTAGTGAATCGCGACGAGTCTTGGGCCGACAACGTGGTAACGCTCTACGAGGAGGCGAAGGCGCGCCAGTGGAACGCAACCCGCGACATCCCCTGGAGCGAGCTCGAACGCCTGCCCGACGATCTCGAGAAGGCGACTTGCCAGCTCTGCACCTTTCTCACCGAGGTCGAATTCGTCGCGGGCGACTTCCCGGCGAAGTGGCTCTATCGAATCCCGCAAGACTTCCTGGAAGTGAAGAGCTTCCTGGTAACCCAGTTGATGGACGAGGCGCGTCACCAGGAGGTCTTCCGCAAGCGCGCAATCGCCGGCGGCGGTTTGTTGCATGCGTCGCCCGGTTTCGAGTGGGCGCTCAAGGCGATCATCGATGCGCCAACGCATACGATGGGAACCTTCCTGTTGAACCTGCTCGGCGAAGGGTTGGTGCTCTCGATTTTCCGGTCGGGCGAAATGATCGCCAAGACCCACGTGGATAAGGAAATCTTCCGACGATGCTTGCAGGATGAGGCGCGGCACGTTTCTTACGGCGTGTTGGAACTCAAGAACTATCTTGATCACGCTCCTAATCGCGAGGCGGCTGTCGAAGAGATGCATCGGTTTGCCGACGTCGGAGAACAGGTGATCCTCACATCTTTCACCGAGGCGGCGCTGGTCGAGCCGGTCGCGATTTTGCTCGGCGGCGGGCTCGATAAGATCGATCAAGGCATGGAAGGCCAGGGGCGGCTCTGGAAGATGTCGGTCGAGGAGTATCTGCAGCGATGCGACAGGGCTGGATTCGACCGGCGCGGACGCTGCACGATTCCGATTGAATCACCGTGGGGGCAAAACTGATGGAAACACAGGCTGAGCCTGAGCAGGCCGAACGCGCGGTTGCATTCCCGTCGAATGAATGGTTTGAGCGACTCGCGCAGCTGATGAAAATTAACCGCGCCCTGCACGAGCATTTGGGATACATCGACTGCGTTGCGCAGTTCACCGTGCTCGACGGCGGTCTTGGCGGGAAGCCGTGGAGCGTGCAGGTCACGTTCGAGGAATTCGAGGCGACGGATGTGCGCGAAGCCGGCCCGAATGACATCGCGCGCGCGGACTTCACGGTGGAGGCATCGCTCGCGACGTGGCGCGAGATGATCGAGGTTATCGCGCGGGGTCGCGGGCGCCCCGACCTGACCCATACGCTCAACCATCTGAGCCACCCCGGAACGCCGATACGCGTTTGGTCGGAAGATCCGCTGCGCAAGGATTTATTCTTCCGCTACAACCAAAGCCTGCAGGAATTCATCAATGCGTCGGCGGCGTTTCGAACGTTCTTTGAGGGCTAGCGCAAATGGCTCACAGGGCGGGACACTTCTATATCGACGAGACCTGCATCGGCTGCGGCGCCTGCGATCACGCCTGCCCCGGCAAGATCGACGCGATCTACCGGGTGGAAGACGACTTCCTCGGGCGATTTGCGATCGTGCTCGAAGAGTGCATCGATTGCGGCTTCTGCGTTCCGCTGTGTCCGGTAGACTGTATTCATGATGCCCGCAAAGAGGGCGTCGTCGAGGGCAGCGGCGGATACACTCGTATCAAGGAACTCCAGGCATGGGCGCGCGCCCGCGCCTTATGACACTCACGATATGATACGCGAGCAGCTGCGGCGGCACCGTCGTCTCATTTGAATTTCCCCGAGAGTGATATTTGACGCCGGGTTGCTCGGTGGATTCGCGGGGGCCGGGACTGCGGATTCTTCCCGAACAATCTGGTCGCACGCGCTTTGGTCGCCGGCATCACATCTCCCCTGGAGCGCGGTCTGATCGTTTGAAGCGCATCCTGCCGCCAGCAACAGTATCGCCGCTGTCATATCGCCCGCACGCCGCGCGCGACCAGCGGTATCGCTATTCTGCCGGTGCCGATTCCGAGTTCGAGCGCTCGGCGCTTGCCCGCGAGGGGCGCGAGAAAATCCGCGACCGTCTCCGGATTGTCGCGCTTCCCGTAAAGGAGATCGTAAACTTCGGCGATTCGCTCTCCATAAGTGGTTTCATCGTACTCGGCCATGCGTGGACGAAATCAAAGTGCCTCCCCGGCGTCAAACGGATCGATCCGTTCCGCGAGGCCGCTGATGACGTTTCAAGCGAACTTGTCGGCCGGGCCCGAGAATCGAGCGCGATCGGCTCTTTGGACGTTGAACGGATGTGGGATATCCTGACGGCTATCGAAGATAGAGAGCCTAAAGGAGGCCGACGAATGACCCGCACGATTCCAATGCGCAACGGCATCTTCCTTGCCCCGTTTCATCCCCTGGACCAGGATCCGACTGAAGCACTTCACCGCGACCTGGAATTGGTCGAGAACCTGGACCGGCTCGGCTATGAGGAGGCCTGGATCGGCGAGCACCATTCCGCGGGCTTCGAGATCATCGCCTCGCCCGAGGTCTTCATCGCCGCCGCGGCAGAGAGAACTAAAAAGATCCGCCTCGGCACCGGCGTGGTGTCGCTGCCGTATCACAACCCGCTGATGACGGCGAATCGCATGATACAACTCGACCATCAAACGCGCGGCCGCGTGATGTTCGGCGTTGGCCCCGGCCTGCTTCCTTCCGACGCTATGATGCTGGGTATCAATCCGATGACTCAGCGCGACCGCATGATGGAGGGTTTGAAGGTCATCATGCGTCTCTTCAACGGCGAGGTCGTGACGGAAAAGAGCGATTGGTACAATCTCGTTAACGCGCGCGCACATCTGCTGCCCTACACCAAACCGCATCCGGAAATCGCAGTGGCGAGTGCGGTCAGCCCCTCAGGCGGGCGCGCTGCGGGCAAGTACGGCTTCGGGATGTTATGTGTGGCGGCGACCAATGCGGATGGGTTCGATGCGCTCTCCACCAATTGGCAGATCGCGAACGAGATCGCGGCCGAGAACGGACGCACGATGGATCGCAGTCGCCTGCGGCTGGTCGGGCCGGTGCACCTGGCCGAGACCCGCGAGCAGGCGCGCAA
The DNA here is from genome assembly GCA_963789715.1 of Binataceae bacterium (SeqCode). Lineage (GTDB taxonomy): Bacteria > Desulfobacterota > Binatia > Binatales > Binataceae > Binatus. Next base: position 4,223 of record CAWBLQ010000002.1, read on the forward strand.
GAATGTCGAATATGGCATCCATAAATTTATGGAATATTTCGCGAGACTGAATCCGCTCGCGCCAACGCCCTCCAACGGCAAGAACCCGATCGACGACATGATCGAATCCGGCCGAGCCGTGATCGGCACACCCGACGACGCCATCGCGCAACTGAAACGACTCGAGACCAAGCAGGGCGAGTTCGGGGCGTTCCTGCAACTCGCGCACAACTGGGCGAGCTTCGACAAAACCATCAAGTCGTATGAGCTCTGGGCCGCGCATGTCGCGCCGGTATTCAAGAACGCCAACGTGAGCCGTCAGGCTTCATACGATTGGACCATGTCGAATGCGCATGACTTCATGGGCCAGGCGATGAACGCCGCTTCGGCGATGATTCAGAAGCACGCCGAAGAGCGAGCCTCGAAGCGCGCAGGTACAGAAGGCGCCACCGCGACTCGCCGACCTTCGAAGTAGCTACTGTGATTGCGTGTGGCAGAGAAATCTGGAAGCGATGCTTGACCTGTTAGAGGTTGCAAATGAGTCCGCGTGGTGAGCACTCAATGGCGGGAAGTGCGCGATGTTGACACAACACGAGCAGGACATAATTCGGCGCTGGAATGAATTCTATTTGAAGCCGGACCCGGGATCTCTTCTCGTGCAGAGAAAGAGGCTCGCGGACTATTTCGAGGAGTTCAACGCCAATCCGCCCGTGGTCGGGGCATATCACGATGCGGTGCAGCTCAAGGCTGGACTCAACGCCGATATAGCCGTACCGAAAGGCAGCGCGCCCTTTCCAGTCGTAATCTACATTCACGGCGGCGCCTGGACACGTGGCAGTTCCACGACGCATCGCAAACTCGTGAAGCAGTTCGCCGAGGCGGGATATCTAACCATCGCGCCGAACTACCGACTCGCGCCGGAGAACCCATTTCCGGCCGGGTTCGACGATTGCGTGTTCACGGCCCATTGGGCGGCCGAGAATGCGGGCCGCTTCGGCGGTGATGCGACGCGGATGGCGATGGGTGGCGATTCGGCGGGTGGCAATCTGACCGCGGCGGCGTTGACGGCGATTGCTTCCTCTCAGCGGGGACCAAAATTCAAGGCAGCGATCCTGATTTATGGCGCGTTTGATTTTGCGGGTCTCGTCGCGATGGCCAAGGAAGCCGCCGAACCGTTGGCCAAGGCCTATCTCGGTGCCAACTATCCTGCGGCCCTGAACGATCCGCGGGTGAGTCCGATTCGCGCAATCGAGCCGGGCGCGATGCCGCCGAGCTTCATCATCGCAGGCGCGGCGGACGGCATAGTGGGAGAATCGCGCACCGTTGCCGACGCCATGAGTCGAGCGGGAATCGAGAACGAACTGCACATACTCGAGGAGATGCCGCACGCGTTCATGCAAATGACGGAACTCGCGGCGTGTCGCGAGGGACTGCGGCTGATGTTCGACTTCCTGCGGCGTCACGTTTAGCTTTGGCGGATGCTACCGGCAAGTCGAACATAACGGGCAGCACTTTGAAGGCTCGCGATCCCTTCGTGGTAAGCGCCGAAACAATCGCGAACTTTTGCATCGCGCTCGGCGAGACCAATCCACTCTATGTCGATCTTGCCCTGGCAACGGCGGGTCCGCACCGCGGGATCATAGCTCCGCCCGCCTTCGTGGCCGCGTTTCGTTACGCGAACGATGTTTTCGATAATCTCCCGGCCTTCGCTCGCGGCGGACTCATGGCCGGTATCGACATCGAACTGGGGGCGCCGATTCGAGCCGGCGATTCAATTCAGGTCTCCTCCGAGCTGAAGGAGACCTATGAAAAAACCGGTCGTACGGGAACGATGATCTTTGCGGTGGTGCGCTCGACGCTCACGAATCAGAAGGGCGAGTTCGTTGCATACGTCGATCATCGCATGATGAACCGTCCGCCGAAAAGCCCGCGCCGCTAATCGGCGCTAGCGTCCGCGCGCCGTTACAGAAATCCTTCGCTGATTTTTGCCTACATCGGTAGTCCTCCTTCGCAAGCTGCCCGGAATTTAAGTAGTGCGCGCGATGGTCTTCTTCTCAAGCGTCGATCCGGAACCGTCCTATCGGTCGTAGCAGCGGGCTCGCGCCGCCTCAGCTTCCCTCTCTACATCTCTAGCCGCAGCAGGATGCCCCGTGTTCCGATCTCGCCACACTTCGGCCTGGAGACCGCGTGCGCGCTCGCAGGAATATTGCCGGCCACTATATTGGTAGTATCCCTGATGCCAACCGCGATTGGCGTACCCGTCGCGGTCGTTCTTATAATGATCCCACCACCAATCGACCGGCTGGATGTAATTCGGATTTGTGCCGTATGACGGTTCCGCAAATGCCGGGACGGTCATTGGCAGCGCCAGCATCGCGCCGCCTAAAAAACTCACAATCAGCTTTCTTTTGAATTTCATGCGAGCCACCTCCTGTTAGTAGTAAGCATCATCGGTGCCAGATTCGGATCGTACCCGAAAGAAACTTGGAAAATCAAAGCCTTGTTGAGTGCGATTCGCTGAATCCTCGTACGAAATGAGGGCTGGCTCATCGGCAAAACATTCAGCGTTCGGTCATGATCGCAAAATAGCCGGCTGCGAAGCCCGAGGCCCCGTGCTCGCCGCCGCCGACGAATTTCCGACGAGATAGAGTTTTGCTCAGGCGCAGGTATGTCTTGCAGGCGCGCTGGACATGGAACTCACGACACTGAAATGCTAGTCATTTCCGAGGGTATCGTGCGCGAAGTGTAACGATGCCAAAAAAATCGCACGACCGAAATCCGAGAGGCGACTTCATGAAGCGCTGTGGCTGGCGACCATTGGTTAGCCTGCCGACCTCTCGTCAGTGCAAAAGGGCGACGAGGTGGAGCTCGGGCCGTTGCTTCGTGACTGGTTAGAGCAGCGCGGCTCGGCTGGAGGTGGACCCAAACGGATCCGTGTCACCGCCGCTTAGCCCGAATGAACTTTATCCAGTCTTAGGAGAGGTCTCTACATGACTCAAGAGCCCTATATACTTATCACCGCGGACACCCACGGAGGCGGCAGCCATGCCCAGTACCGCGAATACCTCGATCCTCAGTGGCGGGAGGCATTTGACGAATGGCGTGGCGGATACAAGAACCCGTCCCAGGAGCACTATGGCTCCAAGAAGATGCGCAACTGGGATTACGGCATCCGCAACAAAGACCAGGATAGCCAAGGGGTCGTCGGTGAAGTGGTATTCCCCAACACAGTGCCGCCGTTCTATCGCAACAGCATCGTCACGGCCCATCCGCCGAAACCTGAAAACTACCAGCGGTGCCTGGCCGGTATCCGTGCCCACAATCGCTGGCTGAAAGATTTCTGCGCCGAAGACCCAGTGCGCCGCGCCGGGATTGGACTGATCCTGCCGAACGACTTCGACGAGGCCATCAAGGATATCGAGTTCATCGCCAAGTCAGGGCTGCGCGGTGGCGTTCTGCTGCCGCTCATCCCGCCGGACGCCTACTGGCTGAAGCCGCTCTACCACCCGGCATGGGACCGGGTGTTCGCCGCCATACAGGACCATGGCCTCGTCATGAATCAGCATACGGGCCAGGGCCTACCGGACTACGGCGAAGACGTAGTGGCCCAATCGATCTGGATCCAGGACGTGGCCTACTACGGTCAAGCCGGCTACCGGCACCTCCTGATGGCCGGCGTCTACGAGAAGTTCCCGAAGCTCAAGCACATCCTGACCGAGTCCGGCTGCTACTGGGTTCCGGCGATACTCAAGCAACTTGACCGTGCCTACTACAGCATCAAGGCAGGCTCTCTGGGCGAGATGAACTATAAGGGAATGGAAATGCCGCTGAAGGAGCCGCCCAGCGAATATGCGAAGCGTCACTGCTACTACGGTGCGAGCTTCCCGAGCAAAGCCGATCTCGCTGGCATCGATGAGATCGGTGAGGATCACGTCCTGTGGGGCAACGACTATCCTCACTATGAGGGCACCTTTCCCTACAACCTCCAATCCTTGCGCCTGACTTTCGGCGACATGCCAGACTCGCGCCGGCGAAAGGTGCTGGGGCTGAACGCTGCTGCGCTCTACGATTTCGACCTGGAGAAGTTAAAGCCTCTGGCCGCAAAGTACGGGCCGACGCCGGCGCAAGTGGAGACACCGCTGCCGCGCGAAGAAATTCCTCGTGACAGTGCTTGCTATCTCTTCCGGGACGCCCTTCAGGAGGCATCCTGAGCCATGGTGATGCCCACCGACATCGGGATAGTCGATACGATGATCGGTTTCCCCGCCGAAGATTTCAAAATGTACGACTTTATCCGCGCACAACTGAAAGACCCTTCGGCGAAGTTCGATTTTCCTGTCGAGTACATGTTCAAGAACGTGCCCAAGGAGTTGTACGGATCATCGAAGGATCCGATTTCGGTCACCCTGCACGAGATGGATCGGTTCGGCATCGAGATAGGCCTCATCGGCGCCGGCGGCGAAGTCGCAACGAAGGCGCTGAAGGACCATCCTGATAGGTTCATCCCCATGGGCAGCGTAAACCCGAACCGCGGCACGGACGGCATCCGTGATATGGTGCGGCAGTATGAAACATATGGAGTGCGCGCTTTCGGTGCGTTCAACGCGGGCTATAATCCGCAAGTTGGTCTCGCCGACGCGTTGATGTACCCAATCTACGCGAAGTGCGTTGAGTTGGGCGTCCCGATCTTTGCCTGCGCTGGCGTCCCCGGGCCGAGGTTCCCCATGTGGCCACAGGAAGTACGCCTGATCGATCAGGTAATGTACGACTTCCCCGAACTCGTCTTTGTGACCCGTCACGGCTGCGAGCCCTGGGAAGACCTGGCCATCAAGCTGATGCTGAAGTGGCCTAACCTCTACTATTCGACCTCCGCTTTTGCGCCCAAACACTACCCGGAAGCCATCATTCGTTATGCGAATACCCGTGGCGCCGATCGGATCATCTATGCCGGCTACTTCCCCATGGGCCTCTCGCTTGAGCGAATCATGACCGATATGAAGTCCCTGCCCTTCAAAGAAAACGTCTGGCCGAAGTTCCTGCGTGACAACGCCCGCAAGGTGCTGAAGCTGGACGCCTGAACGAAGCCTGTCTCTAGATATACTTCCCGTGTGATGCGCGGCTCAAAAGTGCCGAGGCGATCGCTGCGTTTGACCGTCCGAGATGAACCTCCAATCCGCTTCCCGCTGGAGACTCGTGCGAATCGCAACAATCGGAACGGTCGCTCGGGGCGGTTGCATTCGGGGATAGACTCTCGCTATGCGTCAAAGTCGAATACGCATCCAAAAAACATGGCGTCGGCATGAATTCCGAAGGATCGAACATCGAATACGAGCTTGACGGTTCAATCGCTACGGTGCGGCTGAATCGGCCCGAAAAGCTTAACGCCTTCACGTTCGCGATGATCGATCAGATTCGCGATGCGGTGGAGCGCGCCACTGCGGACGAAGGCGTGTTCGCAATAATAATTACGGGAACCGGTCGCGCCTTTTCCGCAGGGCTCGACGCAGGAGATCTCGCGCGCTCGACTGAGGGAGGTGCGCCGCCGAGTGCTCGCGATACTGCGCCGGATGAACTGCCCGCGCTGTTCAGCTATTTGCTGCGCGTGCCGAAGCCGGTTATCGCGGCCGTCAACGGCGTCACTGCGGGAGGCGGCTTCGTGCTGGCTATGATGTGTGATCTGCGGTTCGCGGCGTCCGACGCGAGCTTCACGACCGTATTCTCGAAGCGCGGGCTGATAGCCGAGCATGGCACGGCGTGGCTGTTGCCGCGGATTGTGGGCACGAGTCGCGCACTCGATCTGCTGTGGAGCTCGCGGCGCTTCGATGCCGCCGAAGGGTACCGAATCGGATTTGTCGATCGCCTGGTGCCACACGAGACCCTGCTCGATGAGACCAAGGCTTATCTGCGCGAACTGGCTGCGAACGTCTCGCCGAACTCGCTCGCCGTGATCAAATCCGAGGTCTATCGCCACTGGTCGCTCGCAATGCAAGATGCGTTTCGCGACGCCGATGGGCTTATGAAAGTGGCGCTCATGCATCCCGACGCGACGGAGGGCGTCAAGTCGTTCGTCGAACGCCGTGCACCACGATTCAAGCGAATTAGAGGAGAAAAACCGTGAGCAGCACTCGCCGCGAAACGATCGTCTATGAGAAGTCGGGCCCGGTCGCGCGGCTCACGATGAATCGTCCCGAACGGCTCAACGCAATGACCAATCGGATGTTGGTCGAGGCGCGCGAGGCGCTCGCGGCCGCCGCCGAGGATCGCGAGCTCAGAGTGCTCGTCCTAACCGGCGCGGGAAAGGGCTTCTGTCCCGGAGCCGACATCAGCCAGGTCGCGTCGGCGGCGCCCGATGATCATCTCACGGCGGACGATTTCCGCGTGCCGATTCTGCTACACAGCATGCCGGCTGTAACGATTGCGGCGGTCAACGGCGCTTGCGCGGGAGCGGGTCTCGGATGGGCGCTTGCTTGCGACTTCAGATTTGCTGCAGAGTCGGCGCGTTTCAATGTCGCGTTTCTGGATGTTGGCGTTGCGGGCGACATGGGTGGACCATGGAGCCTCTCACGAATCGTCGGTTCAGCGCGTGCCCGCGAACTCTATTTCCTGCCCGGCAAGTTCGACGCCGCCGAGGCGCTTAGGATTGGATTGGTCACGCGTGTTTTCCCGGATGATCGATTTAGGGGAGAAGTCGATGCGATCGTTAACCGGCTAACCGATTGCGCGCCGATCGCGCTCCGCACACTGAAGGCGAACTTCGTCGACTCGGAACGGATGGACTTTGCGGGTTACGTTGCGCTCGAAAGCGAGCGCCACTTCAGGATGTTCGAAACCGAAGACACTCGTGAGGCATTTGCCGCCAAAGCTCAAAAACGCAAGCCCCAATTCAAAGGGCGCTGACCGGGGAGTCTTCCATGTGGCTCAGACTCAGACAAATCGCGCTCATCGCGTTGCAGGTTATAGGTCACAAGTCAGCGGCTCCAAGGGAATGACCATGGATTTTGGAATTGCGTTACCCTCGATGCTCGATTCGTGGAAAACCGTCAAGCGCGCCGAAGAGCTTGGTCTCTCGCATGCGTGGTTCTACGACACCCAGATGTTGTCGCCGGACATTTTCGTCACGATGGCTCTCGCGGCGGACAAAACCTCCCGAATAAAGCTCGGCATGGGGGTCATGGTGCCGACCAACCGCATCGCGCCGGTCGCGACCAATGGACTCGCGTCGCTCAACAAGCTCGCGCCCGGTCGGATCATTTTCGGTGTAGGTACCGGTTTCACTGCGCGCAATACGATGGGGCTGGGGCCGATGCGGCTTTCAGAGATGCGTGAGTATATCCGGGTCGTTCGCGAGTTGTTGTCCGGCCACATGGTCGAATGGGAGTGTGAGGGCGCGCACCGCAAGATCCGTTTTCTGAATCCTGAGGGTTTTATCAATATTACCGACAAGATTCCGCTGCACATTTCGGCTTTCGCGCCCAAGGCGCGCAAACTCACCGCCGAGATCGCAGACGGATGGATGACGTTTTCCTCCTCGGTACCGCGTGCGATCCTCGAAGCTGGCGAGCTCGCGAAATCGTGCGAGGCTCTTGGACGTGCTCCCAGAAGTCTCTACCGAACGGTGTTTGCGCTGGGATGCGTGCTGGGCGAAAAAGAATCTGCGGCAAGTGCGCGCGCCAAGGCTCAGGCGGGTCCGATGTCCGTGGTCTTCCTGCACGGATTGGTCGAAGCCACGCTCGGACTGAATCTGCCGACCGAAATTCAGCCGGTGCTCGAGAGTTATCGCAAACAGCACGCTACCTATCAGCCGGCAGATGCGCGCTACCTGCAGATGCACACTATGCATTTACTCGGTGTGCGACCGGAAGAGGAGAAATTCCTATCCCCGGAATTTATCGCGGCGACTACTTTTACCGCGACCGCGCGCGAGCTGCGCGATCGGATCCGTGCGCTCGGCGAAGGTGGCTATGATCAATTCGTCGTTCAACTTGTGCCGGGACATGAGTCCGCGCTTGAAGACTGGGTGCGGGTCTTCGAAAGCGTCTGAGACTGGGCGAGGAACAGGGGCCGCAGTCCCGACGGGAACGCGGCCGCTCGCGGACACATCAGTCTCGGCCCGACTCATTGAATCGGCACCAGTTCGACCCGTCGGTTCTGGGCCCGGCCCTCAGCCGTATCGTTAGTGGCGACGAAGTCAGTCTTGCCGTAGCCGTACACCCGCAACTGCGTCGCCTGGATTCCGCCATTCAGCAGGTAATTCGCCACGGCGTTCCCACGGTACAGAGACAGCTTCGAGTTGTATTCCTCGTCGCCGATCGCGTCGCAGTAACCGTTCACGTTGATCGCGACGTTGGGACTGGCCTTCAGAGTCGTAATCGCTTCATCCAGAACGGCGGTATCGCCTGGCCGGATATCCGTCTTGTTGAAATCGAAATGCACTCCGCGGAGCACCAGCTTCTGCGTGACTGGCGGTGGAGGCGGAGGCGCAGGTGGCGCAGCCGACGTAGCCGGTGATGGCGCCGCAGGCTGCCCAGCCCCTCCGGTCGACGACGCGCACGACGAGACCGTCAAAAGCGCCACGGTCGCAGCGGCGCTAACCCAATTGTTCCATCTAAACATGGACGTGTCTTCCTAGGTTCAAGCTATTCCAGAATCGGCTCCGCAAAATTGTGCCATTTTTTGGAAGCTGAGGCGAATCCTTCGCCTCCTTCGGTCGCGTCCCAACTTAGATGGCGTCTTCCGCTCATCCGGTCGGTACTGACGATTTTGGCGTTGCTCACGAAGGCGCTGCTCGATCAACTGGGTCACTAGGATTTTAGTTTTGACTTAGACCTTCACTGGTCGATGGCTAAAGGTGTAGAAGTGGTAGTTCGCAAGGACCTTGTAGTCCTTTCGACTTGAAAGAGGACAGCATGAGTGAATCCATCAATGGTTTTGCGGAATGTATAGAGCGTGCACGCAGACTCGGCCCACTCATCACCGAACAGGCCGCGGAGTCGGAGCGCCTCAGCCAACTTTCGACAAAAGTTGTCGACGCGTTTCATAAGGCCGGCCTGTTTCGCGCGCTGCTGCCCGCTGAGATGGGCGGCTTCAGTCTCACCATCGCTCAGCAATGTGAGGTCGCTGAGCAGATAGCGCGCTTCGATGGCGCGACCGGATGGAACTTCGCGATCGGTTCGGGCGGTCCGGCGCTCGCAAACTTTGTCGCGCGCGAAGCGTTCGAGAATATATTTAGCGATCCGCGTGCGCTTCTTGCCGGGTCATTGAGTCCGATGGGTAACAGCGTCGTCGCCTGCGACGGCGGGTTCCGTTTCACAGGCAAAGCGACTTATGTCAGCGGCTCCGCTCAAGCCACCTGGCTGGCGGCCAACGGAGTCGAGCTGGTCAACGGCGCGCCCCAGATCGTCGATGGCATTCCAAGATTCAGGGCGGGGCTGTTTCCGATCAAATCCGCAAAGCTTCTGAACACGTGGTCAGTGTCAGGACTGCGCGGCACCGGCAGCAACGATGTGGCGTTCGAAAACGTGTTCGTGCCCGAGAGTTACACGTTCGAGTTTCCAAATCCCAGGAGCTCGTGGCAGATCGGGCCACTGGCCAGGATTCCGCTGATGGTCCAGCTCGGCAGTGTCCTCGCCGCCGTCGGCCTCGGTATCGCGCGTCACGCGATCGACGCGCTCAAAGAGCTGGCAGTGAGCAAAGTTCCGCTTGGCACGATGGCGTCGCTGCGCGAGCGCCCGATCGCGCAACTCCAACTGGGAGAGGCGGAAGGAACGCTGCGGGCGGCCCGATCCTACCTCTACGGAAGCATCGCGGAGACCTGGAAGAGAGGCGAAAGGGAGGAACCGTTCGATCTCGAGGCGTTAGCCTCCGCGCGGCTGGCGTCAGTGACGGCCGGTAAGCTGGCGGTGCGCGCGGTTGACCTCGTCTACGACGCTGCGGGAATTAGCGCGATGCATACGGGGCTGCCGATCGAGCGATGCTGGCGCGATGCGCACTCCGTCACGCAGCACGTCACGATGAACACCGCACGCTACGAGGCGACAGGCCGCGTGCTGTTCGGCCTACCTCCGGGTCAGTTCATCTGAGTAAACGAACTGGAGCGGAATTCCGCCGAGCATCGGAGTATCGTCGCTGTGCGCGTGGGGACTCGCGCGTCTCCTGACCAAAACAGGGTAGTCGCGAAGAAGCGCAGCCGCTGAGCATTTTTCTGCAGTGAGTTCACCGAAATGCGGGCGTCTTCGATGAAGAACGAGTGGATGTCAGAAAGGGCGTTCTCGCCGCGGAGATGGTTGACCATAGACTACTCGCCGCACCCCGAGGAGCGCTCGTTCCTGGAACGGGCACAGACTCGCAAGGAAGATGAGGTTGAAATCACTGTAGCGGTACCGAGCGACCGGGAGAGCGAGCGGGTATTTGGCGTCCGGCTGGCGCGCCACCGGTTGCAGGCGGTCTGGCTGGAGGTAGTGAGCGGCGGCCGGGAACCATTGTGGTTGGACCGCATCCGACTAGACCCCGACTACTACACCCCGCTGGAGGCTGCTCACATGGCGCATTTCGCTATGGGCACCCGGCTACTAGCGTTCGGGGTGCTCGGTTGGCTGTTCCTTCCGCTCCTCCCGCTGGTGCCGCTCAAGCTCCTGTCCGCGCGCCGCGCGAACCTGCGCATGAACAACCTCTTCCGCGCGTTGGGGTCCCCGACGGGAGTGATAGAGCCCGGGAAGAAGGTCGGTGGCTTCGTGTTCACCCGGTTGGACGAAGGCGTGAAACGGATCGACGTAAGTTTGCTTGGCCGCAGCCGCGCCTTTGACTTTCCAGTCACGGTCGAGGTGCCGGGTCTTGTGCTGCCCCATCCGGCAGAGGAAACGGAACCGGCCGCCGACACCCAAGAACTCGACGAGACTGCGCTTCAGGCTTGGCTGGAACAGCAACCGCGATGCACCAGCAACGCGCGTGGGACCATAGAAGGTGATCCGCTCAATCTGGTTATCGTGGGCGACCGCGCCAGCATCCAGGAATGCCTCAGCAGCTGGGACGAGACCGAGTCGATTACACTCGGCACCTCGTGGAAAACCGCGAAGGCCTTCCTGCTCGAGTCGCAGTACCGCTACTCGCCGGTGAGCCCGCTGTATCTCCATGGACGCCAGCAGGATTTCGCGCTGCAACGGGCCCGCCAGAGCCTCAACCAGCGCCTCCACTTGCGGTTGTGGACCACAAAGATTCGGTATGACAGCCAACCGGTCTGGATTGGCCAGGTCAGCCGGGATATCGGCGTGCGCTTAACTCCTAAAACCTGGAACCTGACGACTCATCAGATCGATCCCAACGTCGATGAAGCGCGAGACTACGTGCTGGACGACTTGCTGGCCTCCCGCCGCGTCTCCCGCCTCGGCTTCGTCCCCGGCGTCGAAGCCGCTCCAGCGACGGCGCCACGCCACAACCTGACGGGCGATCCATACTTCACCGATGGAAAGCGCGCATTCGCCATACTATCGCGGACTCGCGAAACGCCGGCGTTCCTCTCCTGGTGATTTTCGGCGGCTTCACGGAGGGTTTCGTCACCGCCGACCTGAATGACGCGATGGCGCCGCGCCGTCCCTACCAAAAAGTCCGAACGCGCCGAAAAGTCTGGAGTTTTCGCATGGCCGCCGCAGTACGGTTGACCACGAAGCGGTCTCGGTCGCGAACCGCGAGTTGCACGTCGCTGCCCGCGGCTGGCGGTTGCCGATCAAGTGAATCGCAATCCCTTCATCTGACCTTCCGAGCGCCACTTGCGAATGATGTCGTGGAACTCGACCGATCCGCCGCCATATAGTTCTCCGGCAAGGCCCGTGCCCTGAGCTGGCATGCCTTCGTTGTTGTAGTATCCGGGAGTACACGCTTCCAGGAACTCCCGGTTGTTCATCGCCTTCTCTCTGATCGTCGCCACCCACTCAGCTTCCGCCTCTTCCGTCGGCTCGACGCATCGCGCCTCTTGCGCTTTCGCGTGACGAATAAGATCGGTGATGTGCTGCGCCTGCTCATCGAGCATGTGCGGAAAGTTCGCCGTCAAACCATTTTGCGTGATGCCCATGTGGAAACAGTTTGGGAATCCCGCGCTGCAAAAGCCGTGCAGCGTTCTCATGCCGCCCTTCCAGTATTCGCTGAGCGCCTTGCCGCCGCGGCCGTAGACCTCGAACCCAGCGCGCCGTGTGTATGCCGTGCCGACTTCGAATCCGGTGGCGAAGATGATGCAGTCGACCTCGTACTCGACTCCGTCGAACACCAGACCCCTCTCGCTGATACGCTCGACGCCGCGGCCCTGCGTGTCCACCAGCGTCACGTTCGGCCGGTTGAATGCCGGAAGATACTCGTCGTTGAAGGTTGGACGCTTGCAGAATTGACGGTACCACGGTTTCAGCGCCTCCGCGGTCTGCTCGTCTTTGACCATTGCATTCACGCGCGCGCGGATCTGATTCATCTTCTTGAAATCCGCGATTTCCGCCAGTCGTCCGATCTGCTCCAGCGACATCTCGGAATTGGTTTTCCGCGCGAGCAGCAGCCCGCCGAGATTGCGGATGATATCGGTCCATCCGTCGTTGACGAGGTCCTCCGCCTGAAATCCGCCCGACACCAGCACGTTGAAATTTTCCATTCGCCGCTTCTGCCAGCCGGGGGTCAGCGTCTTTACCCATTGCGGATCCGTGGGACGATTGCCGCGTTCGTCGACTGAGGACGGCGTGCGCTGGAACACGTACAGCCGCTTCGCGTGCATCGCCAGATGAGGCACGCATTGGATCGCAGTCGCGCCGGTGCCGATCACCGCAACCCGCTTGTCGCCCAGCTTGTGCAAATTTCCGTTGGTGTCGCCGCCGGTGTATTCGTAGTCCCAGCGGCTGGTGTGGAAGGTGTGCCCCTTGAAGCCGTCGATGCCCGGAATGCCGGGCAGCTTCGGCCGGTTCAGCGGGCCGTTGGACATGACGACGAATCGCGCGCGAATCCGGTCGTCGCGATTCGTCGTAACAATCCATCGACACTCGTCCTCGCTCCACGCGATCGTTTTGACCTGTGTCTGGAAGCAGGCGTCGCGATACAGATCGTACTGCTCGGCAATGCGGCGCGCGTGCGCCAGGATCTCCGCCGCGAAGGAGTATTTCTCTTTCGGGATGTAGCCGGTTTCCTCGAGCAGCGGCAGGTAGATGTACGATTCGATGTCGCATTGCGCGCCCGGATAACGGTTCCAGTACCAGGTGCCGCCGAAGTCTCCGCCTTTCTCGACGATGCGGATGCTTTGCACGCCAGCCTCGCGCAGGCGCGCGCCCGCCAGCAGGCCGCCGAAGCCGCCGCCGATGATCAGAACGTCAACCGCGTCGGTTAGCGGAGCGCGGGTAAGGCCGGGGACGACGTAGGGATCGTCCAAGTAGCGGCTGAAATCACCCTTCACCTCGACGTATTGATCGTTGCCATCCTGACGGAGGCGTTTGTCGCGTTCCTCGCGATACTTGGCGCGAAGAGCTTCGGGGTCGAAACCGAGTTCCGTCGAAGCGGTGTTGGAAGGTGAAATGTTTTCAGCGTCACTCATGGCGCAAACTCCTGTAGATTGTTCGTGCTACCAGGCGCTCGGTAACTCTTCGAGCGTTACCGAAGTGAGGGAAAAGATTCAAGCAAAACCTGCCGCACGACTCGCCGTCCCTCAGATCGCAGCCTGTCTCACCCAAGCACATCGATTCAACGGCTACTATCGCTAGGCGACAAAAAGCCAGGTTCAGATTGAATTTTCAGCAGCGACGGGGACTCAACCCCTGGCCCCTAGTTCTTTCGCACATTCCGGAATGGGCCGGTGTCGAACCGGGGTTCTTTGGGTAGCTCAAGCACACGCTCGGCGATGATGTTGCGCTGGATTTCGTCGGTTCCCCCGGCGATGGAAACTGCGGGCACTGAGACCAGAATTTCGGCGATGATTCCTTCCCGCGGGCTTTCGCGCCCGGTGAGCATCGCTTCTGTGCCGGTAATCAGAGTATGTACGCGCGAGCAGGCTCGCGCGACGTGACTGGCTGCGAGCTTTCCGAGCGAGCCCTCCGGACCTTGCGGCCGTCCCTGCTGCTGAGCGGCGCGCGCGCGGCGCGCGGTCCACTCGGCGCACTTGGCCAGGATCATCAGCTTGGCTATCTCCTGGCGGACGTAAGGATCCTTGTTCGCGCCCGTCTCCTTCGCGCGATCGATGATGAGGTCCACGCGGCCGGCGCGCTGGGGATACCATTTGTAGGGCTGATTCGCCTTTTCGGTTTCGGCGCGCTCTTCGGCGTGCATCTTTCCGACCCGCGTCCCGCGCTTTGACGGTGCCGGTAGCCCGTCGGCGCCGCGGCGCTCGTGGGCGAGCGTAGTCATCGCCACCTTCCATCCATCGCCGACACGCCCGACCAGATTCTCCTTCGGGACTTTCGCGTCGGTGAAGAACACCTGGTTAAACGACGCGTGGCCATTCATCTGCTTGAGTGGCTGTATGTCGACACCGGGTTGCTTCACATTGATCACGAAATAGGAGAGCCCCTCGTGCTTGGGCGCGTCCCAATCGGTGCGGGCGAGCAACAGGCCGTGGTCCGCATGATGCGCGCTGGTCGTCCACACCTTCTGTCCGTTGATGATCCAAAAATCTCCCTTCAAATCCGCGCGTGTGGTGGCGCCGGCGAGATCGGAACCGCTGCCCGGCTCGCTGAAGAACTGGCACCAGGTGTCTTCCCCGGTGAGAATACGGCGAAGGAACTTCTTCTTTTGCAGATCCGATCCGTGTTCCAGCAGGGTTGCCGCGGCTAGCAATCGCACTCCGGAGTTAGCGGCGCGGACAGCGCCCACGTTGGCGAATTCCTCCTCCACCACTCGCGCCAGCCCGTGCGGAAGTCCGCGCCCGTACCATTCCTTCGGCCATTGCGGCATTCCCCATCCGGAATCCGCGAGCTTGCCGCGCCACTCCACCAGCGACATATCTGGATCCCAGTTGGCCGCCAGCCACTCGCGCACTTCGGCACGCACCTCGGCTTCGCTGACTTTGCTCATCGCTCAAACTCCCCAACGTTGCATCAAGAGTTCCCTGTGATAACTGGGTTGACCGAGGAACACCTCCGAGCTTTTGGCGCGCTTGAACCAGAGATGCGTGTCGTTGTCCCACGTAAAGCCGATGCCGCCATGAATTTGAATGCATTCGGCCGCAATATGAAGGTACGTTTCTGACGCGGCAGCTTTAGCCAGACTGGCAAGTGCGGGACACTCGGGATCGTTGGCCGCGGCGGCTTGAGCCGCGTAATAGGCCGCCGACTTGGCAAGCTCCAGGTCCAGCAGCATATCGGCGAGCTTGTGCTTGATGGCCTGGAACGAGCCTATGGTCCGCCCGAACTGCACCCGCAGCTTCGCATAATTTACCGCCGAGTCGAGCGTGGTCTGCGCACCGCCCACCATCTCGTTAGCAAGCGCGATCGCCGCCCGATCGAGAGTACGGAGGATTGGCTCCGCGCCGTCATCGAGCTTGCCGAGCAGGTTCGCATGAGCGCCGCGAAAATCGATGCGTGCGATCTTGCGAGTAGGATCCATGGATTCCTGAAGGCGTCGTTCCACGCCGCCGGCATCCGCATCGATCGTGAACAGCGCCAACCCCTCAAGGCCGGTTGTCTTCGGGGCGCGTGCGGCGACGACCAACAGCTCTGCCACATGGCCGTCCACGACGAAACTTTTGACTCCGTCGAGACGGTAGCCGTCCGAATCGGGAGTGGCGACAACCTTGATGATGGCTGGATCCCAACTGCCATCCGGCTCAGTGACCGCAAGCGTCGCCAGGCATGCCCCTTTTGCGATCTCGGGCAACAAGGCAGATTTCTGCACCTCGGTACCAGCGTTGAGAATCGCATTGGCAGCGAGCACGGCCGAGGAGAAATAAGGAGCGCAAAGCAGCGCGCGGCCAAACTCCTCCGTAACGATGCAAAGCTCCACCATGCCAAACCCTGCGCCACCATATTGCTCTGGTACGTGGATGCCGGGCAGTGCCAGATCCTCGCTCAGCTGGCGCCACACCGCGGGATCGTAACCCTCGGCAGTTGCCATCAGGCGCCTAACCTCAGTAGTAGGAGATTTGTCGTTTAGAAATCGCCGAACCGCCAAGCGGAATTGCTCCTGCTCGTCGGTGAAAGCGAACTGGATTCTGCGGGCGGACCCTGATGTCGATTGTTGAGATGTGCTCATGTTGCCTCCAAAGTGCTCCCAGAGGACCTCGCGCCGCAAGAGATCAGCTTAATCACGAGTGAATGATCGTCGCGAGTCCACGCGAATAACAGACTGCGTCATCCGCCAGGCTGTCTGGCATGTTCCCAGATTGAGTTAGGGGCCGGGCGTTACGACCAGATTAGAGCGACGCCATGCGCGAGCGGAATCTCGGTGGCGCCAGCCTGAGTCCGCGAGCTTGCTCGTTGAACAGTCCGGCATAGGTTCCGCCGCGGCGCATCAGTTCTGCGTGCTTGCCGGTCTCGACGATTCGGCCGCGGTCCATGACGACGATAAGGTCGGCGGTGACCGCACTGCGCAGGCGATGAGCGATAAGAAAGACGGTTCGGCCATCAATCAATCGTTCCATCGCATCGTGAATCTGGTTTTCCGCTTCCGAATCCACCGCTGAGGTCGCCTCGTCGAGAATTACTATTTTCGAATCCTTGAGCAATGCGCGTGCTATCGCGAGACGCTGCCGTTGGCCGCCGGAGATCTTAAAGCCCCGCTCACCGATGATTGTGTTCATGCCGTCCGGCAGGTTTTCGACAAACTCGCGCAGGTTTGCCATCTCCAGCGCCCGCTTCAGCATCTCGTCAGTCGCGTCCGGGCGCGCGTAGCGCGTAACGGTTTGAAGCTAGGCTTCCGGCGTTCGTGCTAATTAATGCGCTCCGGCAACGCGCCGAGATGCTCGAAAAAGCGGTCCCTAATGGATTCCCGCCACGATTGGACCAACGACCTCGCGGCCTCGATATTCTTTACGTGGGGACCGTTCCCTACACCTATGGGAGGGAGCGCCACGGTTAGCGAAAATGTCCTCAATGGCCTGAGCGCTTTGGGTCATCGAGTGCGAGCTCTGGCGCCGATCACGCGCCCGGAAATCCCCGGGTTTCGGCTCAACTGCCCGCAGGTTGAAGTAATCAAGTTGCGCGTTCCCAATTTCGCCGAACCTCGCGCGGCCATTCGAACCAGGCGGAGGGAGACTGCCGAGCTCCGAGAGTTGCTTTCCGATCTGATCGCGCGCCACCGACCAGAGATCCTGATGGTGGGTCATGAGGCCGTTGCCCGGCTCATCACCGATCACGCTTCCCGGAGATCTTTCGTCTCGGTGCTGATCGCGCATGGCGGTCACACTTTCGATATTCTGGAGCGTGGCGAGCGAGGTAGTGCCGCGTTGCTCCGGCGACTCAAATCATTCGACTTGATCATCTCGGTATCCGAAGCGCAGAGGCTCAGGCGTTCGGACTGCGTGACGTTATCGCTATCCCAAACCCCCTGGACCTGCGGGTCTTTCGCCCGGCGCGCAAGAGTAGTCGTTCGAGTACCAGTTTGATGCGTCACGTTGAATCTCGGCGAGCGGATGCTCTTCGGCAAAGACCCGCGTCAGCTCGGTCGAACCTGATAGCTAATGGTCACCGATGGTCGTCTCGCGACCTCTCGCGGCCGGTCCAGTGCTAGACCTGCGATAGCGCAGAACCCCGGCGCTGTGAGTCATCGGCGCTTTGGAGCTTCCGGTATCACTTGTCCAGGCCGACCTTTTTCAGCGACTCGATAGAGCGCTCAGTATCGTCCGCCGAGCTTGGTGTGATCCCAGCTCGTGATTTTCTCCGGCACTATCTTAAGCACCACCCGTTTCGGCATGCTGTCGGTGGCTTCGCGCGGAACCCCCGACCGCTCGCCTTGTCTCTGACCGATCGCGCGAAGGCTTTGGCGCACTTGCTCAGGGTCTTCAATGATCTGACAATGGCCGCGAACCTGCACGCCCTGCAGTTCGCCGTAAGAGCGTCCAGTCTCCACCATCACCCCCACCTTTGAATTGCGGCGTATGTTCACAACCTTTTGCGCCTTGCCGTAGGAGGTCATGTAAATGGCGCCGTCGATATAGAAGTAGTTCATCGCCACCACGTGCGGGAACCCGTTCTTGTCCAACGTGGCGAGCGCGGCCTTGAGGTTCTTGTTCAGGAATTGTTCCCGCTCCTCGCGATTGAATTTGATCAAGCTTTGTCGGCTCGGCATCGGTTGTTCCTTTCGAAGATACGCCCCTGTGGAAAACATCGCGTTCGCGTCCGTTACGTCCATTCCATTTCCAGCGAGGCGAGTCCGCGGAATTGGAATGAATCGACAAACTCCAATTGCTCGGTTAACCTGCGAGCGCTGGCCAATACTGGAACGAGCTGCTGGAGCGAAGTCGTCGCTTCCATTCTGGCGAGCGCGGCGCCGAGACAAAAATGGATGCCGAAGCCGAAGGCGATGTGCGGCAGCTGGTTCTTGCGGTCAATATTGAAAACCGCTGCATCGCTTCCGAATGCGGTCTCGTCGCGATTCGCCGAACCCAGCAGCACCGTCACGATAGCGTCCTTGGGAATTGCGATGCCGCCAATCTTTACCGGCTCAGTCGCGCGTCTAAACAGATAGTGCACCGGCGGATCCCAGCGGAGCGTCTCTTCGATCGTCGCGGGTATCAGATTCGGAGCGGCGTGCACCCGCGCGAGAACGTCAGGATGGGTGAGCAACGCATGGGTGGCATTGCCGATCAGGTTTGCTGTCGTCTCGGTTCCGGCGAACAACAGCAGGTTCGCGAAAATGATCGCCTCGTCCGGCGTCAGGACTTCGCCCTCGCTGGCACGCACCAGGACACTTATAAGATCGTGTTCGCCCTCAGCCGTGCGGTGTGCGATTACGCCACGCAGATACTCTGACATCTCTGCGCTCGCCGCCGCCGCACCGCTCCCGACAAAGCCGAGATGGCGCTTCGAACCGTTCATTCCGACGGTAATGACGGTGGCCCACCGCTTGAAATCCTGGTAGCGCTCGGGTTCGACTCCCAGCACCTGAGCGATCACGATGACTGGCACCGGAATGGCGAGCTGCGCGATCACATCGAAGCGGCGCGCGGCGCGGATCGAATCGATGGATTCGTTCACCGCTCTTTCGACTGCCGGCTTCCAGGCCGAGATCTGCCTTGGGGTGAAACCGCGATTGAGGATGTTGCGCAGTCCCGTGTGCACCGGAGGATCGCTGGTCACCAGACTTGGCCGCGGGGAGCCGGGCGGCACGGCTGCGCCTGACTGATGGCGGGTCGAGCCCGTCAGCACCGACGCCATCGCATCCGAAGAGAAACGCTGGGTGTCCTTGAGGATGCCGGCCACGTCGTCGTAGCGCGAAACCACCCAGGTCTTCGACCGCTCTGCCCAATAGACCGGCGCTGAGCGGCGCAGCTCTTCGTATACCGAATAGGGATCTCTGCGAAACTCGGGAGAAAAAGGATCGTAATCCAGGTTCATCGCAATCGCTCCGTGTCAACGTTGTAGCTGGCGCTTCAGGCCCCATCTATCGCTGATCGCCCGAACCTCACTCACCATTCCGTCCTGGACGCGCGCAACTCCGGCTACATAGAGAGTCGCCTCGCGGCCGATGTGCTCCGCCTTGAGGCCGTCGATTCCGCTGACGTATTTGCCATGCTGTGTAATGTGAAACGGAACCCGATCGCCGGCCGAGAAGAGATCGTTGACCTCCGTCTTGATCGAGGTGAGGCGAGGCTGCGGAGTCGAATTCGGCACCCCCGAATCGTCAATCGTCGCTTTGGCGGCATCGCGGAGGTCGCCGCGTTGCAGCCATGATCGAACGATCTCTTCGGCAGGTGGGTTGGGCGGGAGCGCGCCAATGAACCACGGATCCAGATGCAGCGGCTCGAGCGGATGGGGCCGTCCGCTATTCAACTGATCGAAACGCGCCAGGTAGTCCTGCTCGACGTAGTTCTCAGTGAGCCGCCGGCCGTTCCACTTGTAGAGTCCGATTCCGCCCCACGCTGACAGCCGGCGGTCATGCGGAATGGAGGCGCCGTGCTCGCTGAAAAGCATCGCGAGCCGGTTCCCGTTGGTGACGAACCCATGGATTGCGAGACACAGCCCAGGCATTTCCTCGAATAGCCGCTTTACCGCGGGCTTGTAGTCATTGTCGCGGCTGCGGAACGTCATCCCGCTCATGTGAAACACGTAGTCGGGTTCCATGATCTCATCGCACACCGGTTGGTCATGGCTATTGGTGTAGTCGATTACATATCTGCGCATCAGCGCGATAAACGGTTCCATCTCACTTCTCCACGAAGTCAGCGAGCACCGATGCGACCCGCAGATGGGGCGCGACCAGTTCGTCGCCGATGCGTCGATCGATTTCCTCGTGAAGATAGTAGATCCGCCGTTCCTGGTAATTCAGCGGGATAGTATTGATGGTTCCCGCCTCGAACGAATCCTGCATAAAGGGCAGGTTGCCGAGATCTTCCGCCAACACACGGTCGGTAGCCCGCATAATTCCTTCGTAAGCCGGACGATTCGTGTCATTTATCTCCTGCGACATCATGTAGTACACGTCGTAGCGCATCTGTCCGGGCGCGACCGGCCAGGTCTGGGTCGTGAAGGCCATCGTCGGCGCGATGACCAGGACAGTGTTCGGATAGACGAGGTACGAATACACCCCTTCGCCGGTAACGGCGCTGACCTTCGGAAACGCGCCGATGTAGGAGCGGGCGGTTACTCCAGGCCGGTTCGCGATAAACATTCGCGAATGTCCATTCTCCAGCAACCACATCGTGGTTGCATTCTGATCGATCGCCGGAGCGGCGCTGGTCTTGTGCACTGTGTTGACGTGATAGGTCTCGATATTTGCGTCGACGCCGAGCTTCCAGTTGCCGCGCTGTTGGGTCGCGGTCTTGCGGATGAAGCGGAGTTGCACCGAGCCGGCGCCGTCTCCGATCTCACTGTCGACGTCTCTGATTATCGGCGCCAGGAACTCGCGCAGCGGACGAGCGAGTGGATCGAGATTGATGAAGATGAGGCCCGCCCACGAGTCGCAATTGACCACGCCCAGTCCCAGGCAGGTCGTGTCGAGATTGGCGAAGTTTTTGCTGTCTGGAACGCCGCGCAGCCGTCCCTCCAGATCGTAGGACCAGCTATGGTACTGGCAGACCAGCCGGGTCTTCACGTGCGCTTTTGGCTCGCGGACGAGCGGAGCGCCGCGATGACGGCAGGTATTGTAGAAGGCGCGAACCCTCTGGTCCTCTCCCCGGACTAGCATCAACGGCATTGGAAACTGATCGAGCAGCAGCACATCGCCAGGTTCCTGGAGCTCGTCGACGTGGGCGACAAAAAGCCAAGTCTTGCCGAACACGTGTTCGCGTTCGAGGCGAAAAAACGCGGGGTCGCAGTAGCGCGCGGCGGGAATCGGCGGAAGCGCCGGGAATCCCTCGGGATATCGTTCCCGCTCCTTTTCCCACGCGGCCCGGCGTCTGATGTCGTCGGCGAAAGCAGAATCCACGGCGTATCTCCGGCGCGCAAATCTGATGTAAACGCTTGCCCGCTAGGCGGCAAATTTAGTAAACGATCACTTACTTTGTCAACGATGATCAACAAGACCGCCACGGCGGCGTCCAAAGTGAGGAAGGCTCGGCACATCGGACGGCCGCGCAAGGAAGATCGTCCTCCCGGTACAACACGTGCGCAAATCATGAATGCCGCCGCGGATCTGTTTGCGATCAGAGGCTTCGACGGCACCTCGATGGAAGCGATTGCGCAGCGTGCTGGATTGACCGTGGGTGCGCTCTATCGCCATTTCTCCGCCAAGGGCGAGTTGCTTCTCGATGTCGTCCGGCAGGCCCTGTCTTCGCTGCCGATCGCGCAACACATGCACGTGGTCAGCGGCCGCGCCGATCTTCTACCGGAGATGGTAACGCTTTACACGGCGCCGGATTTGCGGCGGTTGCGCCGCTTGGCGATCGAGCTCCACAATGCTGCGAGCCGCGATCGGAAAGTCGCTCAACTACTGCGCGAGTTCAACGATCGGATGGCGAGTGATGCCCGCGCGCGCATCGAATCGGGCCGGCGCGACGGGACGCTGGATAATAATCGCGACGCGGACTATGCGGCGCGCTTTTTGATGGTGCTGATCATGGGGCTTGCCCATATCGACACGCTCTACCCGTCGATGGTCGCGGATAGCGGCTGGAGAAACTACGTGATGGAGAGCGTGGGCATGCTGCTGGGGATCAACCCGCGATAAAGCGCATCGGGGTTCGCGATGATCGTCGAGACACGTTGTCACTTCAGATCCAAAGATCAACGGAAGCACCCGCGCGACCTCGGGCCGAAGCCGTGTGTCTCCTGAAAACTCGTCGATTCGAATGAAGAGGGTGCGAATCATGCCGCCGATATTCGATGAGCGTCGTGAGGCAATGGGTCGGCATAGTTGAGTTTGAATTTTCGCCCGAACTTGCATAAGAATCTGTCTTGCCTGCGATAAGACGCACTGCCAGCGCGAGAGCACACAGCAGTTCAAATTGTCCTTACCCATGAGGAGGGAACAATGGCGGAATTCGATCTACACATCAAAGGCGGCACCGTAGTTGATGGAACACGTGTGCCACGTTTTCACGGCGACATCTGGATCAAGGATGGCAAAATCGCGCAGATCGGCGGCCGCGCCCCCGGCTTCGCGAAGAAAGTCATCGACGCCGACGGTCTGATCGTCGCTCCCGGATTCGTCGACCTACACACGCACTATGACGCGCAGATCAGGTGGGATCCCTGGTGCACTATTTCCGGTTGGCACGGCGTGACCTCAGTGGTGCTGGGCAACTGCGGCTTCGGCTTCGCTCCGGTGAAGCCCGACTTCCGCGATCGCTCGATGCTCACAATGACGCGCACCGAGGCGATTCCGTACGAATCGATGAAAGCCGGCATGAGCTGGGATTGGGAAACGATTCCGCAATACCTCGATTCACTCGATCGCGCGCCAAAGGGCGTCAATTGCATTCAGTACATGCCGACCGCGTCGCTAATGACATACGTCATGGGTCTGGACGCGGCGAAAACTCGTCCGGCAACCGAAGCGGAACGGGCCGAGATGAGACGGCTCCTCAATGAAGGCATGGATGCCGGCCTCTGCGGCTTCTCGATCCAGCGCCTCGGCAAGCACTCTGCGCAGGCAGACTTCGACGGCTCGCCGATGGTGACCGACACGATGTGCGACGAGGACATCCTGAATCTCGCGAGCGTTTTGTGCGCG
This sequence comes from Binataceae bacterium (SeqCode), assembly GCA_963789715.1. GTDB lineage: Bacteria > Desulfobacterota > Binatia > Binatales > Binataceae > Binatus. The sequence continues at coordinate 27,479 of CAWBLQ010000002.1, forward strand.
CGCGACGAAGGCTTCATCGAGATCACCCAGGCGACCGGTCATATCAAGGAAGATTTGGCGTTTGTCGAGAAACTCGCCGGCGAGGCGCAACGTCCTATCTTGTTCCAGGCGATCACCGCAAGTACGCGCAACCCCGACATCCATCGCAAGAGCCTCAACTGGCTGCATAAAGCGCGTGCCAAGGGTCTGCCGATCTTCGGCCAGGGCGGCACTGTCCGCAGCGGCTTTGCGTTTACGCTCGAGCATTGGAATCTCTACGACATGGCGCCCCCGTGGCGTGACATGACAACCGGTTCCAAAGAGGAGAAGATCGCGAAGATGAAGGATCCCGCGATCCGCGAGGCGGTTAAGAGCGAACGCTCGATGGCGGCGCTGGATAAGAATGCCCCGGGAATCGGCGGTCGGCTGGTGAAGCTGATCGTCTCATGGGTCGAGAACAAGCCAGAGCTCGAAAAGTACGTCGGCAAATCACTCGGGCAAATTGGCCAGGAAGAAGGGCGGCATCCGGTTGACGTGATGGTCGATCTGTCGCTCGCCACCGATTTGAAGGCTGAATTCCTCCAGGCCGAGCCGCAGTTCAACGCGGAGTTCAACGCCGAGATCATCAACGGCTCGATGTACACCTTCCCCGGGGTTTCCGACGGCGGCGCGCATACGAAGTTCTTCACCGGTGGCTCCTTCACTACCGACTTTCTCCGCTGGATGGTTCGGGACGAGAATCGCGTGACGCTCGAAGAGGCGCACTATCGCCTTTCGGCCCTGCCCGCACACGCAGCCGGTTTCCGCGATCGAGGAGTGCTGCGCGAAGGCGCGTGGGCCGATGTGGTCGTCTACGATCTGAATGGCTTGGACATCGAGCCGGATTGGATTGGTGAAGTGACCCAGGATCTGCCCGGCGGCGAATGGCGCCGCGTGCAACACGCGAAGGGCTATCGTTCAATCATCGTGAACGGCGTCGAGACCTTCGCCGACGACAAGTGCACCGGAGCGACCTCCGGCAAGCTGCTGCGTCACGGACGTGCCTGATACCGTACTGTCGTTTTGAATCCAGGGCGGGAGCGGCGAAATCCGCTCCCGCTTTGTTTCGGAATCAATTTCGGCGACGCTCTTCTTTCGCAACAGCGGCACCGGATTGAATCAGGCGGTCGATCTCGGCCGCGCTATAACCCGCCTCCTTGAGGACCTCACGCGTATGCGCACCGTAGTCGGGCGGCGTGCGCGGCTTCTGTTTTTCGCTATCGGCGACGAAGATTGGACTGTCAACGGTTTCGATCACGCCATGGCCGGGATATTCGAAATTTGTGATCGCACCGCAATCGCGCATCTGAGGATCGCGGACGGCCTCGTCGAGCGTAGGCAGCGGCGACCACTTGATATCGTAAGTGCGAAATTTCTCGCGCCAATGACTCAGCGGTTTCGATTCGAATTGCGATAGCAGGATCGCATGCAGCTCGGCGGCGTTCTCCTTGCGCGCCTCATGGGTCGCGAAAAGCGGGCTGATCGCAAGCTCGGGTTCATCCAATGCCTGGCACAGGCGCGCAAATTCGCGCTCGGGATCGAGTAGCGCGATGATCATGGCGTGTTGATCGCTGCTCGGATATGCGGCGATCAGCGGATTCATCGGGCGCGCTCCGGGCTTGCGCACCGGAAACTGCGCCGCACAGAGCTTGGCTTGGATATCGACGCTGTTCGCCCAGGCTCCGGCTGCCATCAGCGAGGTGCTCACCTTGGATCCCTTTCCGGTACGTTCGCGGCGATACAGTCCGAGCATGATCGCGCCGAACAGTGTCGCCGCCGTCGGATGATCGCCCATCGCGGGACGAGCGCCGGCCGGAGTACCGTCGGCGCCGGTAACGCTCGTCATCAGGCCCGAACGCGCCCAGTATGCGAGCCCATCGAAGGCCGGCGCATCCGCATCCGCGCCCTTCTCGCCGTAGCCGGTAATCAGCGCGTAGATCAGCCGCGGATTGACGCGACTAAGGTCGTCCCACGTCAGTTGGAATTTTGCGAGCAGCGAAGGTTGGAAGTTGGTGACGAAAACGTCGGCGCCAGCGACCAGCTTGAGGAGCGCGTCGCGCCCGGCCGGCTTGGTCAGATCCAGTACGATGCTCCGCTTGTTACGACTGGTCAGAAGCCAGGTGTAGTGGAAATCCGTGCTTGGATAACCCGGAACGGAGGAGAACGTGCGCCACAGATCGCCGTCGGGCGGCCGCTCGATTTTGACTACGTCGGCGCCGAAGTCGGACAGGATAGTGGCAGCCGCCGGTCCGGCTACATAAGTCGCGCAGTCGATCACCTTCAGTCCGGTCAGAACGCCGTCATCTGTGCTCATAAGACTCCCTTGCAGCCGCGAATTATTTTTGGCTACTAGCGACCCATCTTAAGGAGATCGTCGCCCGCCCATCCTTCTTTCAGCGGGACCATGAAGAATGGAGTGAGACTCATTTTGCTGAAGCGCCAGCGCCCGTCGCGCTTTACGTACTCGTCGTTGTAGCGAGCGGCGACGACGTAACTCTCGCCGTTGTAGACCGGCTTGGCTTCCAGGTAGGCGTAGCCACTGGCGCGATCACCGTTCACCTTCAGGACATGGTTGTGGATGAACTGCCGGACGCGATAGAGGCCGCGGCGGTTGTCGGGTGCGGAGCGATCGCGGCCGAGGCCCGAGAAAAACGCCTTGATTTGTTCGCGGCCTTTGGCCTTGCCCAGATGCGCGAAATCAAGTTCGCCGTCTTCGGTGAAGAGGTCGGGAATCTCCGCCATTTGCGCTTCGTTGATACATTCATGGTAGCGATAGCGCAGATCGCGGAGCGCCTCGCGATCGTAAAGGTCGGCAACCTTCGCTTCGAGCTCTTTCACCTTGTCGTCGAGATTCGTAGCCATCGTTGTGATCCTTTTGACGCAGCTGTGCGAGCTGGTCAGCACCTCATTCGGTACCGCGCTTGAACTATTGGCGAGAACGAATCGGTCTTAGTTCGGCAGCCACGTGACAGCGCGAATCTCGCCGAACTCGCGGCGCACCTTGGTCCACGAGTCGCCCGCATCGGTGGTCAAGTACAGGTAACCATGCAAGCTGTTGGCGACGACGACATCGGGATTCGCTTGATTTGTTCCGAACCAGTAAATCGTAGAATTGGGCTCGACCGGCAGCTTGCACGCTTCCCAGCTGGAGCCGCCGTCCCGCGACCTCTGGATCGCACCGCGCTTGCCCGGAATGAAGTCGCCGTTGCCCACGAAGATCGTGTCGGGATCTCCGGGCTTGAGCGCGACTCCGCGGCAATACGAGATCGTGTCCCGTTCTGCGAACTTCGGGAATCCATGCAGCGACCATGACTCGCCTTCGTCAAGGCTGCTCCAGATTCCGTCCGGCGTCGTGACCAACAGCTTGGTCCTCAGTCCAGTCGCGAGCGCCACACCATGGACATCGCGGTTGAGTTCCTTGTCGCCGATTTTTGAATGTTTCCAGGTCTTGCCGTCATCGCGGCTGCAATAGACGCCGTCTATTTCGACACCCACCCATATCGTGCGCTTGTCGCGCGGATCGATCAGGATATTGGTAACTTTCGGCGCGCCAGCCAGGCATCGTTCGGCCATCGGCACCAGCAATCGATGCCAACTCTTGCCGCGATCGTTGGTGCGGTATACCCCGGGCTCCTTGGTGCCCGCGAGCATCGTGTCCGGATCGGCGGGATGGAAGGTCGCCGACCAGATCTGTTTGCCGTCCATCGGCGAGTCGATCCAATCCCAGGTCGCACCGTTGTCTTCGCTTCGATAAAGTCCCGCCTCGGAACCAGCGAGCAGGTGATGAGGATTGTGGGGTGAAACGGCGAGTGTGCGAACTTGTATTTCGCCGGGCTCAGCATAGAACGGCAGCTTCATCTTGCTGCGCCGCCAATGATCGCCGCCGTCGGGGCTGAACCATACGCCCGCGCCTACTGTTCCCACGCAGATTGTAAAGTCGTTCGCCATTGGTCCGGGGCCTCCATGCGCTCAGTGCACGCGTTGATCGAACTGCAGAATCGTTCCGTCAGGATCCTCGAACAAACAAGTCAGGACCTTTCCGCCCGGCTTTTCACCGTATGCGATCGAGTCGGCTGCGTATGGCGACACCAGGAACTTGACGCCGGCGCTCTTGAGCTTCTCCGCTCGTTTCTCGAGATCGTCAACCCAGAAAGCGAAGTGATGAATTCCGACCTGATGAAGGCGCAGCGGCTTGCCCGACGCCTCCCGTCCGAGGGTTTGGGAGAGCACGATGAAGCCAGCATCCTTCGCCCATCGCATATAAACCGCGTGGCGCGAGCCGGAGCGAATCTTCTCCTCGGTATCAAGCATCACTTCGAGTCCGAGCAAATCGCGGTAGAAGGGAAGAGAGCGCACCATGTCGCTGACTCCGATTGCGACATGTGAAATTCCTTTCATGGCTAATTCAGCTCGATGTTGTAGAGCTTCGCGGCATTGTCGCACACGATTTTCCGCGTTACCGGCTCCGGCACGCCCTCGAAATCCTGCTTGATGACTTTCAGTGAATTCGGCCAGGTCGAGTCGGTATGCGGGAAGTCCGACGCCCACATGTAATTGTCTTCGCCGAAGAATTTGTACGTCATCGGACCGATCGCATCGTCCTGGAACGTTGCCCAGATATTCCTGCGCACGTACTCCGACGGTTGCATCTTGAGTTTCGTATTCTCGCTCATCGTCCCAAACTTCGCGTACATGTGATCGCTGCGGTACATGAAGTGCGCGATCCAGCCGGTGTCGTTCTCGGCCGATACGACGCGAAGCTGCGGAAAGCGCTCGAACACCTTGCCGAAGATGAAGCTCGAGAGCGTGCGCTGCACCTGGTAAACCGGCTGCATCGTGCCGATCAGCATCCTGATTCCACCGCTCAGGACCTGGTTGTTTTCCTCTTGCTCGTTTTCCTCGGTCCGCGCGCCGCTCTTGTCGCGACTCCGTCCCTTCTGGTCGCGCTGCGTAATGACATGCAGCGAAAGCGGCATCTTCATTTCCTGCGCTGCCGCCCAGAACGGATCGTAGAGCTCGCCATAGTAAGGCTTGTCGTGCGGCGGCACTCCCCAAATCATCGCGCCTTTGAGTCCCATCTTCGCGCATCGCTCCAGCTCCGCGACGGCCAGCGGGATGTCATCAAGTGAGATCAGAGCGACCGGATGCAGCCGCTTGGGGCTGTATGAACGAAATTGCCCGACCCAATCGTTGTACACGGCGAAGCACGCGCGGCGCAGTTCGTCGTCGTCGAGCCCGAACAGCGGCATCCCGAGCGTGGTGTAGATCACCTCGGCCTGCACGCCGTCGATATCCTGATCCTTGATTCGCTCCGCGGGGTCCCAGCCACTCGGCCGCGCCGCCTCGTAGCCCTTCTTCAGATGCTCCTTCAATTCTTCGCCGCTCTTGCCGATGCCGAAGCCGCCCGCAACCGGGAACGGCCGCACCCCGGGCGCGATAAAGAGATAGCCTTTACCGCTCTCGCTCTTGATCACCTTCGGCGCTCGGTCGCGAAATTTGCTGTCGAGCCGCGTCTCCCAGAGATCGGCGGGCTCCATCATGTGGGAGTCGGCGGAAATCACACGCATGTCCATTGGGAGTCCCTCCTGATTAGTGAAGGCTGCCGGTCTTGCCTCGGTTTCCTAATGGGATGTATCACACCTCCTGCCGTCGAGGGCAAGGCTGACCCGTTCCTGGTCGTGGCTCGGCAAGGTGTGCCGACGCTATTCAGATCCCTGTTCGGGGGATCCTGGTCCAAGGATCCAGCTCGGTCAGAGAATACGCGCCTCCATCACCCTCCTCACTCATGCGGGGTTTGAAAAAGGAAGACCGAAGTGGCACGGTCGCGGAGAGAATCCGAGTTGAGGTCGACCGATGAGTATCTGCAGGAATTTGAATGTCGGGCTGCTGTTTCCGTTTCGAAATCCGCCGGCGTGGCGCAAGCCGTTCGCCGACTTCTATGCCGATCAGCTCGCGCAAACGCGACTCGCCGAAGATCTTGGCTACGACGAGATCTGGCTGACCGAGCATCACTTCGCCGAAGACGGATACTCGCCGGCGATTCTGCCGATCGCATCCGCGATTGCTGCGCTGACCAAACAGATTCGCATCGGAACGTACCTGGTGCTCCTGCCGCTGCATAACGCGGTGCGTGTTGCAGAAGACGCGGCGACCATCGATATCATTTCGAACGGCCGCTTTGATTTGGGCCTCGGGCAAGGATATGCGCCCGGCGAATTCGCGGCCTACGGCGTCGATCGAAAGACCAGAGCCGGACGCCTTGAAGAAGGCATCGAGGTGATTCGCGGGGCGTGGACCACAGATGATTTCTCATTCGAAGGGCGGCACTACCAGCTGAAGAACGTTCGCGTGATGCCGCGTCCGGTGCAAACGCCGCATCCTCCGCTGTGGATTGGTGCGGGCGCTCCAAAAGCGATCGAACGCGCGGGACGGATGGGGTGCCATTTCATGGGCCTTGCGAATCCTACAGCGCAGGAGACCTATGACAATGCCTTGCGGAAGGCCGGCCGCGATCCACAAGATTTCTCGGCAGCGCAGCTCCATTTCTGCTACATCGGGCGCACCAACGACGAGGCGTGGGCGCATTCGCAGGATCACCTCCACTACATGATCAAGTGGTACACCCGATGGCTGACCGAGGCTGGTGACTTCCTCGGCGCGGATAATCCTCCGTTGCCGGAGCCCTCAAAGCTGCGCGGTTCGCAACTCATGTTTCCGCTCGCGGTTGGCGGCCCGGACGAAGTTGCCGCCAAGCTCAACGCGTCTTTTACGAAGGTAAGGACGACGCACCTCGTGCTCGGGATGCATCTGCCAGGTCTCGCGCCAGAACGCAGTCGCAGTTCGATGGAACTATTCGCGCGCGAGGTAGCGCCGCAATTGAAGCGACCTTCGGGCGCCTAGAGCAGTAAGGTTGTCGCCTCCTGCCGGATTCGCTAGCGTCTCGGTTCGCGCGCAGCTTTGCGCGAGAGGAGAAAGGCGTGCAAGTAAGCAAAGAGTCTATTGATTTGGGAATCGTAGTGACTGACGAGAAAGCCGCCCTCGGCTTCTACCGTGACGGGCTTGGTTTGGAGTGGGAGGGAGAGCTGCCTTTGCCGGGAGGCCGGATGTATCGCCTCAAGTGCGGAACCACCGTCATCAAACTGCTGAAGCTCGAGCGGACTCCGGCGGCGAAACCCGCACCCGGCGGACCGACTGGAGGACTTGGCTACCGCTACTTCACGATCTCGGTGCCCGATATCCGCGGACTGATATCGCAGCTCGAGGCTAAAGGCATTCGCCCGTCAGTGCCTGTCACCGAGTTCCGTCCCGGCGTCACGATCGCGATGGTGACCGATCCGGACGGCAACACGGTCGAGTTCTTACAGAATACGGCCTCGAAGTGAGCGGGCGCGCGCGTCCAAGCCATGGGTGCACTGACTGACAAATACTGCATCGTTGGCGTCGGTGAGACTCCGCAGATGCGGCCGTCGAATCGCACCACGCTGTCGATGGCGTGCGAAGCGATCCGCAACGCGATGGCCGACGCGGGCCTCGAGCCGTCTGACATCGACGGCATGACGAGCTACCAGGTCGCGGACTCAACTTCGTCCGCGCACGTCGCGACCGCGCTCGGCATGCGGCTCAATTACTGTCTCGACATCCTGGGCGGCGGTTCCAGCACGGAGGCACTGGTCGCGCACGCAATCGGGCTCATCGAGGCCGGCTACGCCAAAACGATCGTTTGCTTCCGCTCGATGAACGGGCGATCCGGGCGCAGGATGGGCGGGCAGATTCCGGGCGGGCCCATCCCCGCCGCCAACGCCGAAGGCGACAATCAGTTCAACATGGGATGGGGTTGGACGACGCCCGCACAGCGTTTCGGCATGTCCGCGATGCGCTATCTACACGACACCGGCTGCACGACCAAGGCATTCGCGGAGATTGCCGTAGCGCATCGCTATCACGCGAGCCTCAATCCGAAGGCGATCTATCGCTCGCCGATCACGATCGAGAATCACCAGCGATCGCGATGGGTCGTCAAACCGTTTCGACTGCTGGACTGCTGCACGGAGACCGACGTCTCTGCCGCCATCATCGTGACCTCGCGCGAGCGTGCATACGATCTGCGTCATCCGCCCGTCTTCATCATGGGAGGATACGCGCGCACGATGACCGAGAGTCCGCAGTGGAACTACTCGCGGCCGGTGCTGCACTACGTTGCGGGCAACTATGGATGGAAACGCGCGTTCGGCATGGCGGGAATCACGCACAGCGACGTGGACTTCGTCTCGTGTTACGACGCCTTCACCTTCACCACGCTGATTCAGCTCGAAGCCAACGGATTCTGCGGCCCGGGTGAGGCGGGCGAGTTCGTCAAGGGCGGAAGGCTCCAAATCGATCACGAGTTGCCGAGCAATCTCTCAGGCGGGCACTTGTCGGAAGGATACACTCACGGCGTGCAGATGGTGATCGAAAACGTGCGCCAGTTGCGTCATCGCGCTGACGACGCATGCCCCGGATGGCGCGAAGGCAAGCATAGTTACGATCGCGCCAAAGGATGCCGCCAGGTCCGTGAGGCAAAAATCTGCTGCGGGATGGCCTGGGGATGGGAAAATATGGCGAGCTGCCTCATCCTGCGCGGCATGGCCGCGTGAGTGCGAGGTGATCGATGTCTGTGACAATTGACTATTCGAAACTGCGCATCCTTCCCGATCCCGACACCCGCGAATGGTGGGAGGCGGCGCGGCAATACAAGTATCTTGTGCGGCGATGCAGTCGATGCGGCCACAAGTGGTTTCCGCCGAACATTCCGGCATGCAGCAAGTGCGCGTCGATGGAAATCGGATGGTTCGAAACCGCGGGCACGGGCGTCGTCCACAGCTACGTCGTAGTCGTGCAGCCGGTCGTCGGAGCCTTCGTGGAAGCAGTGCCGTACGTCGTCGCGATCATCGAGTTGGACGATTGCAAGGAAGAGGACGGAACGGTCACGCGTGTCGTTGGCGTGATGATCAACGACGAGGCGGAAGTAGCGATCGGTCTGCCATGTTCGGTGCTCTTCGAGGAAACCAACGATCCGAAGATTGTCATGCCGCGTTGGCGCATCAGCGGCACCGCCGGGAATACTTGGAGATTCGCTGAATGACGGAACCCGACGCGAGCATTCGGTCGCGTCGGGTCAAATCGATCTCGGTGGCTCTCGGAGTCTCTAGGATCCAGCAGCGGCGGTCTGAGACTGATCGCGCCCCTCAGCTTTGATCACCGGCATCACTTCCGACGCGAACAGCTTCAGACTCCGCTCTGCCTCTTCGTACGGCATCCCTCCGTATTTGAAGACACCGACGAACTCTGACGCGCCCATCGCGTTCTGGATCTTGCGCAACACGTCGATGCATCGTTCCGGCGTTCCGATCACCTGTGTATCGGCGAACATCTGAGTGAAGCCGCCGGCCGCTTTGACCGCCTGCGCCATCTGCGCATGATACTCATAGCCCTTCGCCGCTTTGAAATGCTCCGGCTCGTGATACTCGTAGTGAGTCAGCGCGCTTTCGGCGTAGTTCATTGACCACTTGCGTCCCGCTTCCATCGCTTCACGCTCGTTGCTGGCGCAATAGACCCAGCATCCTGCGATGGGGGCCTTCGCTTTGAAACCAGCGCGCAAGCACGACTGCACATACGCGTCGTAGTCCTTCCGATGCTCTTCCCAGGGCTTCTGCGGAATCACGAGCATCCCCATCCCGGCTTTCGCCATGATGTCACCGGTTTCCGGCGATACGATCGCGCCATACATTCGGTCAACGAGGTTCTTGTCGAGAGGCTGCGGACGGATACTCATTTCCGGAATCTGGAAAAACTTGCCGTTGAACGAAAAGCGCTTCTGCGAAAGCGCGAGCTTGATGATCTCTGCCGCTTCGGCAAACCGTTCGCGCGCCTCACTCATTGGTACACGGAATCCATCGAACTCGATACGACCGGCGCCGCGGCCGAAACCCAGCGTGAGAGAGCGGCCGTTCGCCATGATGTCGAGCATCGAGATTTGCTCGGCGACTCGAATCGGATCGTGCCACGGCAGGACAACGACCATCGTGCCCAAGCCGATGCGTTTGGTATGGCCGCACAGGTACGTCAGGAATTGCAGGACATCGGGCACCATCGTGTACGGCGAAAAGTGATGCTCAACGCTCCAGATGGAATCGAAGCCCAGCGGCTCGAACTGCTCCGCGAGCTTGAGATCTTCGAGAAACACCTCATGGTCTTGCTGCATTTCGTGAAAATTCTGTACGAAAACGGCTCCACTGATTTTCATCGGGACGCTCCTCAGATGGTTGTGCGACAACCATCGCGCTATCCGCGCGAGATTTCAAACTGTTCCAACAGCCGATCCCAACAGGTGATGGATTTCTCGCGGTCAAGAATTGTGATTATAGTCGCGGTCGCCTGCTCGGGAGGTGCGCACTTGGCCGGCAAAGCCCTCGGCGATTTGATCGTCATAGAGTTCTCGCAGATGGTGTCGGGACCGATGTGCGGGAAGATGTTCGCCGACATGGGTGCCTGCGTCATCAAGATTGAACCTCCGGGCGCCGGCGACGAGATGCGCGCGCATCCGCCGTTTCCCGGCGACATCCCGCATCCAGAGAAGAGCGGCGCGTTCCTCTATCTCAACACCAGCAAGCAGAGCCTTACACTCGATCCCGCAACTCCAGCCGGCGCCGAAGTCTTCCGCGCACTCATCGCGCGCGCCGACGTACTGATCGAAAACCATCCGCCCGGATATCTGGACAGTATTGGCCTCGGTTTCGACGCGGTGCGCGCAGTCAATCCGCGACTGATACTCACGTCGATAACGCCGTTTGGCCAGATCGGTCCCTATTGCCATTGGAAGGGAAGCGATCTGATTGAGTTCGCGATGAGCCTGACGGGCTATAACACGCCGACGATGGTCAATGATGCCGAGCGCGAGAACCCGCTGCGCGCACCCGGCCATCAGGCTGAGATGATGGGCGCTACTGCCGCCGCGGCAGCCACGATGTTCGCGATATTCCATCGTGAGGCAACCGGCGTGGGCCAATGGATCGACGTGCCGTGCTGGCAAGCGATCGCAAGCACTTCGAAAATCGAGATGGCGGCGTACACGTACGTGGGTCTTCCGTTCAGCCGGATGCGCGGCAACGTCGCCGTCGGCCTGGAGCCGTTGCCTTGCAAGGACGGCTACATATACACGTTGTGGGCTGCTGACAGCCACTATGTGGCACTCAAGAATCTGCTGCACAATCCATCCGCGCTCGAGAGCGAAGTCTTCGACCAGCTGGCGGGACGTCAAGCCAATGACGACGTGTTGCGCCCTGCAATCCGACAGGAACTGCTGAAGTACGACACCGAGTACCTGGTCAGCGAGGGGCAGCGTCTCGGTCTGACGATTGGTCCTGTCTTCACGGTAGCGCAGGCGGCACAGCATCCCCATTTGCGCGCACGCAACGCATTTGTCGAGATCGATCATCCTGTTGCGGGACGTTTCGAATATCCACGTTCTCTGGTGCAGATGACCGCCACTCCGCCGACGCCGTCGCGCGCTCCGATGCTGGGCGAGCACAATGCGGAGATTCTCGCGCGGCTCGGCTACTCGCTCGAAGAGCAACAGGCCATGCGCGCCGCCGGCGTGATTTGAAGGTGCATAACGATGGGCCGACTCCCACTTGAAGGAATAAGGGTCGCCGACTTCAGCTGGATCATCAATGGTCCGCAGATCGCGCAGTGGCTCGCGACTATGGGCGCTGAGGTGATTAAGATCGAGTCGCAGGTCTACATCGATATCGGTCGCATCAATCCATCCGGGATGGCCGATCGCGTCGCCGGACCTAATCGCAACGGCTATTACCACGCGCTGAACTACGGCAAGAAGGCGATCACGCTGAACCTCGCGACCGGCAAGGGCCGCGCCCTCGCCGACGACATCATTCGCAAGAGCGATCTCGTGCTCGAGTGCTTTCCGACTCCCGCTGCCACCAAGCTCGGCATTACTTATGAACGCGTCCGCTCTGTGAAGCCCGACATCGTCATGGTCTCTGTCTCGCTTCTCGGCAAAACCGGGCTCGAACCTTCGTCGTGGGTCGGATGGGGGCCGATGGCCTGCTGCTTCGTCGGCATGTTCGACGCGCAGGGCTATCCGGGCGGACCACCCCGCCAGACGGGAGGCACCTGGCCCGACTATGCAATCGCCAGCGCCGTGACCTTCCACGTCCTCGCAGCGCTACGACACCGCAATCGAACCGGCGAAGGGCAGTGGATCGACGCGAGCATGGGGGAAACGGTCATTGGCCAGATGCCGGAATGGTACATGGACTACGCGATGAACGGCCGCGATCGGCGCCAGCGCGGCAATCGTGACGACAAGATGGCGCCGCACAACACCTATCCATGCTCTGGTGAGGACAAGTGGATCGCGATCGCGGTCGGCTCGCAATCGGAATGGGAAGCATTATGCCGCGCGATGGGAAATCCTGCCTGGGCGCGCGATGCAAAGTTCGCCGACCAGTACTTGCGCTGGCGCAACTCCGAAGAGCTCGATTCTCACCTGACGCAATGGACGCGAGGCCACGACCACATCGCGCTGGCCAACGAGCTACAGCGCGCAGGTGTAGCAGCCGGGCCCGTGCTCGACAGCGTGGAGATCCATGACGACCCTCATCTCTGGGAGTGGGGATTCTTCCGAAAGATCAATCATCGCGAAGTGGGCGAGCGAATCCTGCCGAACATGCCGGTTCGGATGAGCAATGTCGCCGAGCTCAACTACTCGATGCCGCCCGATCTCGGCCAGCACAATCGCGAGATCTTCGGAGGACTGCTCGGGCTCTCGGACGCGGAGATCGCGAGCCTGGTGGAGCAGAAGGTTATCTACTGATCGTACCAGCAGCCACTCGCGCATCTAACAAATCTCCGCGCGGAACCGTTCAGGAAAAGCGCATCTCCCGGCGACGCTGGAAAACACAGTGGACCGAAACCGCCTAAAACCTTGCGGCGAAAGGTCGGCTGGCCTATACGGGAGTTGGAATCGGAGAGCCAACAAGAAAGCCCAGAGTTTTGTCTAGACCTTTCGGCACTTTGGAGTTCTCGGTAACCACAGGAGTCAAAGCCAATTCCACCGACAGAAGTATGGAACGGCGCCGCAGGCACGGCGGCTGAGGAGCGGGTCAGAGGGACAGCATCCTATCTCGATGTTCTCGACGTCCTGCATCGCGAACTTCGTCCCGCCCATTACCTCGAGATCGGAGTCCGCTTCGGGAGGAGTCTGGCTCTCGCACGCGGTGCCGCGACAGGTGTCGACCCCGCGCCCGCTATAGAATACGAGCTGCCGTCGACAACCAAAGTCGTGCCGCTCACTAGCGACGACTTCTTCGCTGAAACCTCACCGGACTTGCCGCCCGACTTCTGCTTCATTGACGGGCTGCATCTCTTCGAATACGCGCTTCGCGACTTCATGAATATCGAGCGACGCGCAGCGCCCGGCGCAGTCGTCGTGATCGATGACGTTTTCCCCAATCACCCCATACAAGCCGAGAGAGAGCGTCAAACGCGCGTCTGGACGGGGGACGTCTGGCGTCTTGTCGAAATCCTCCGCAACTATCGGCCCGACCTTTTCCTTTTGCCGCTCGACGCCGCTCCCGCAGGCTTGCTGCTGGTCGCCGGTCTCGACCCTTCCAACCGAGTTCTATGGCAGAACTACGACATCATTGTGGGCAAAGCACGCGACATTACGGTACCGCCCCAAACCGTCTTGGAACGACGTGATGCAATCGACCCCTCGGACAACCAGCTTTCCCGCGTGCTAGAGACCTTGAGGAACACGCGTAGGGCAGGAAAGAGTCCGCCGGAGACGGTAGCACAACTACTGAAGGTTAACCTCGGGGGCTATGGCCCGCGTGTGACGCCATATGCGCCGCCGAAACTTTCCATCGTACTCGTCGGCTACAACATGGCGCGCGAACTTCCCCGAACGATCCGCTCCTTTTCGCCGGAGATGCAGCTAGGCATCGACCCGCGGGATTACGAGGTCATCCTGATCGATAACGGCTCAACGCACAACGCCGACGAGACAGAACTTCGCCGTTTCCTGCCAAATCTCGTCATGCACAGGTTCGCCAATGCGACCGTATCCCCGGTACCTGCGATCAATTTCGGATTCAGATTGGCGCGCGGCGAGATTATTGGCGCATGCATCGATGGCGCACGGATGGCATCTCCGGGGCTTTTGGCAATGGCACTGGCCGCTTCGCGCCTTCACGCACGGCCTATGATCGGAACACTTGCTTTCCACCTGGGCCCGGCCGTGCAGATGGAGAGCGTCAAACTAGGGTATGACCAAGCCGTCGAGGACCAGCTTCTTTCGCAGAGCGGCTGGGAAAATGACGGCTATCGTCTCTTCTCGATTTCCAGCTTGGCCGGATCTTCGGCCGGCGGATGGTTCGAACTGCCTGCGGAAAGCAATGCTCTTTTCCTGAGGGCCGAACACTGGCGTGCTGTCGGCGGCTGGGACGAGCGCTTCGTGACGCCTGGAGGCGGGTTGGTCAACCTTGATGTCTGGTCACGCGTCTGCGCCGACACTGAAGGCGAGCTCATCATGCTTCTGGGGGAAGCGACCTTTCATCAGGTTCATGGAGGCATCGCGACAAACAATCCTGATACCCCTCACGAGCTATTCCAGGACGAATATGTACGCATACGTGGCAGGCCTTACACCCGGCCGACGCGACGCCCATTGTATTTTGGGACCCTACCGGAGACTGCGAAACCAAGTCTGAAATTTTCAGTCAGTCGGATGTAGCAATCATACTCGCGAGGTGCGGCGGCCGAGGAGTAGGAGAAGATATGCGTGCAGTGGTTTATACAGCAATATTTGGTGACTATGATCAGTTACACCAGCCTGCGCCACAGGACGAGCAATGTGACTTCATCTGCTTCACTGATCGTAAGACCTCGTCTCGAGTCGGTGCTTGGCGTGTCATTCACGTAAAGGCTGATCATCAGATTCGCCCCCAAATCCTGGCAAGGCGGTTCAAGATACTCAATCATAGAATTTTTCCCGATGGGCGTTTGGCAGCCCAGTATGCACGATTTTCGCTTCGTCGGCGCGTCGACCTGTCAATTTGGATCGACGCCAGCATTCGAATCAAGAGTGCGTCGTTTGTCAGGGATATGCGCGGTAAACTCAACGATGGCGACTGGGCCATGTTTGTCCATCCAGACAGAGACTGTATATATGAAGAGGCGCGGTTATGCGTCACGTTGGTCAAGTGTCGAGACTTACCGATACTCCCGCAGGTCGAAGCCTATAGGTCGACTGTTCCTCCGCATAGTGGCCTCTACGCATGCGGCGTGGTTGTGAGGCGAGAGCCTTCGGTCGAGCGCCTCAACCGAGTCCACGAATTGTGGTGGGAGGAAAATCTGAAATGGACTTATCGAGATCAACTTTCTCTTCCCTTCGTTCTTCGCCGGATCGAGGGATGCGACCCCGTTCCGATTCGCGAGCATCTAAGAGATAACACTTGGTTCGAAATAAATCCTCACAGTTCAGCCCGGTGAAAAGATCGATGAGTCTTCGTTGATCAGTAAAGATCTCCTTAACTGGCCGTACCGGTGTCATTTCAAAGCTGGCCACGACGACCGGGCTTAGCTATATGGTCGGATGCCGGCTGCCCAAAATCAGACATCGCGTGCAGCTTGGGCGGAATCCAGATGCATCTACCGATTCGGCTTATCGCCATCGCTGTGCTGACCTTAACACTGGCTTCACGACCTGCGGTCGCATTCGCTCAGGACATCGTTGGCGAGGCGACCAGCATCACCGGGGTTGCGAAGCTCGATCGCGCCGGAAACAATGTCGACATAGTACCCGCGATGCCGATCGAGGTCGGCGACAAGCTGCGCACGGCAGCAAAAGCGGAACTTACCGTGACATTTCGCGACGGCAGCAAGCTGATTCTGTCAGAGTCCAGTTCCTACGCCATCGATCAATACGCGATGACGGCGAGTACTCGACGACAAGCATCCATCGGGCTGTGGGCGGGGCATATTCGCGCGATCGTCACTATGGGGATCGGCGGAGTTTCGGCTTTCCAGGTGCATACTCCCAACGCGGTCGCTACGGTGCGAGGTACGGAATTCGAGACCGCGTACATCGCGGACCGGCCATGCCCCGAGGACCGCAGCTGCATGCGCTATACCACGGTCGGGGTGTTCCATGGCGTCGTCGCGGTCGCCAACATTTCGAAGCCGTCCCAAGCGGTCCAGGTGACTGAAGGATACGAGACGACGGTAGCATGCGAAGCCCCGGCGACCGCACCGGCGCCTCTCGGCATGGAGGAGATGGGCGCGCCCGGCTACCACTAAAATGACGCGAGGCAACCCTGCCGAGACTCTGCCGCGGGCTCCACGATCGCGCGCGTTGGTCGAAACGATCGTCGCGATGCTGTTTGCTCTCACCGCGACGCGAGGTCCGACGGCGCATGCGTTTCCTTATGCGGATTTCTTCACGCCCGCTAATCCTCAGCATTTGAGCCTGACGCTTTTCGCCAGCGCTATCGGCGCCGAGAGCAGGTACGCGGCCACGCACGGAGGGTTCCAGCTCGAGCAGACGTTGAACCCTTATATCGGTGTGGTCGGCCGTATTTCGGGATATCAGGTCTACCAAGGCGACGGCTGGGACAGCCCGCTCACCGACAATCCGCGAACTCGCCCGCGCAACTTCGGAGTCTTCATGGGCGGGATCGACCTGCTGCCCTTTCAAGGTACTTCGCTGGCTATTCTCGGCGGCCGGGACGTAGGCGACAGCAGCGGCGCGAGGATCGAAGGAGACTTTTCGAGTTGGATACTGCTGCACAGCCGCCATCCTATCAATGTGTCTTTTACCGGCGACCACTTCTATAACAACGGCCTCAGCAGCGGCATGATCGATTTGCGGGTCGTAATGTATTCCTCCCGTGAACTTATGTGGCTACTTGGCGCGGGTGGACAATTGTGGGGCGGCGGCTCAGAGCCGCAGGTCATGAAGGAATTTGGTCCCGACCTGGGCCTGTTCTTCAGACAATGGCGGACCAGCCTCGATTTCCAGGCCGGCTACGGCAACGACCATGGCTACGGTACGATCGCGATCTCCCATCACTTCGGCTGGGACGAGCAGTAGCCGATGGATAGGCCAGCAGGAGCCGGGCAGAAGGCCAGCCTCAACGATTATTTGGCGACTGAGCGGACTCTTCTGGCTTGGATTCGCACTGGTCTGGCCTTGATGGGGTTCGGATTTGTGGTGGCACGCTTCGGACTCTTCCTGCAGCAACTCCAAGTCATGCAGCATGCCCCCTCAGAGCAATCATACGGATTGTCCCTGTGGTTCGGCACTGCCCTTATCGCACTTGGGGTAGTCGTGAATGTCTTTGCCGGATGGCACCACCTCCGATTGGTCCGGGAGTTGGATCTCGGTGAAACGGTACACTCCCGCCCTTCGACCCAGGCTGTCGCGATTGCCTTCCTTCTGGCATTAGTAGGACTGGCCATGGCGATCTATCTCGTTTCGGCCGGAAGTTCCATTCGTTCGTAGTTTGCGGACATGCGTAGCGACAAGCGCCTGGGTCTCGATATTGTGATGACGGCGAAGAGCGAGAATCCGGCGATTGTGCTGGCTCGACCGGAGCGGCAAGAGCCGTAGGTTTGCGTTGACAACGCCATCGGCGCGGGAGATGTTGAGGGCATTCTCAATTTGTAGTTGCGAGATCCGCAATAGAAATGTCGCCATTTAGTTGCGTCTATCGTTCGACCTTAGCCTCATTGATGGCAGTTCTGCTCGCGTTCAGCCTCGGTGGATGTGCCACCAGTTGGAACCCGATTCCGATCACTCCGAGAGTTGCGCTTACTCCTATCAAGGGCGCCGTCACGATGCAGGCGCGGCCCGGAAAACCCATCGGTGGCGTAGTCCCGGTAGATGTCGCAGTCGCAAACGGAACCGACGAGCCGTACTTGATTGAGCCTGATCAAGTTTTCGCCATCAACGAGCAAGGTCAAAGGATCATGCCAGTTTCTGCCAGCGAAGCGATCCAGGAAGCGGGCAGCGCGAACGCTCTAAAGGCGGGATTGACAGGCGCCGCCAAGAACGCGGCGATCGGTGCGCTTGCGGGAGCAGCCGCCGGTGCAGCTGTCGGCGCCGCCGTCGGTATGATCGTGGCTTCGCCGGCGCAGGGCGCCTTGCTCGGCGCCGCCGTGGGTGGCAGCGTCGGCGCGGCCGGAGGCGGAGTACTGGGTGGAGTGCAGGGTCAGTCCGCAGCTCGTCACGACGCTGAGACTCAGATTTCTGCGCTGTCCTTGCAAACTCGTGAGGCGCATCCCAACTACTCGATCAACGGCTACGTCTTTTTCCCCAAGGGCACGTACACATCGATTCAGATGACTTTACTCAACAAGGAGACTCATCTGTCTGATATCCGCACCGCTCCCTGGGAAGATGGAGAGACCGCAACCAGCGGTGGCGCCTCGATTCCGGTGATCAGTTCACCTCCGGCTCCTGGCCCGAGTGTCGCACAGCCGCCCGCCGCGCAGCAATCGGAAGAGAAACGCCAGATGCAAACCGAGTAGAAAAGTTGACGCGCGGAAATGCGGCGCCGTCCTGCGCCGTGCACTACCGCCCGGCAAAGAGTCAGATGCATATCGCGTGACTCCAAGACTCTCATTGCCGCGCGTGAGCCGAAATTGCCTGAGAGAGCGGGTCGCGCAGCTGGCCGACGGGTGAGAGCACACAGTCCTGGCCGATTTGTTGCTAAGTACGAGGAACCCTTACAGCAGGCCTTCTTAAATCGACAAACCTAGCTCTGTGAGGACTGTTGTTGCATCCTGCCAAACTGTTCATTTTAGAAAAAACGAAAATCGGGTTTCGCGCAGGACTTTCTAGAAGGAATCTGAAATTGGATTCAAAGACCAAGGGACCCATCCTCGTTACCGGCGCCGCCGGCCGGGTAGGCGGTGTAGGTCGCACAGTTGTGGAGCTGCTCCGTCGACGCGGCCTGCCGGTGCGCGCGTTGGTTCATCGCGAAGATGAACGCGCCGCCGGACTGCGCGCAACCGGCGCTGAGGTTGTGGTCGCCGACCTGACGGTTCCCGCGGATGTCGCGCGAGCTGTGGAGGGTTGTCAGCGCATCTACTTCAGCATGAGCGTGTCGGCGCCGTACCTGGAGGCGACCGTCATCGCGGCCGCGGTTGCGCGCGCGCGCGGCGACATTGAAGCGTTCGTGAATATGTCACAAATGACCGTCTCGCAAATGAGCCTGACAAAGATGACGGGCTCTCCGCAGCATCGGCAGCACTGGCTGGCCGAGCAGGTGTTGAACTGGTCGGGACTACCCGTCGTGCATGTCCGCCCGACGGTGTTCCTCGAAAATCCTCTCTTCATGAATTTGGTTGCTCGGTCGATAGCAAGGGACGACACGATCCGGCTGCCGTTCGGCACGGGCCGAACGTCCCCGATCGCGGCCGAGGATGTGGCAGAGGTTATAGCGACAATTCTCGCGAACCCCGCTGCTCACGTCGGCAAGGTCTATGAGTTGACCGGGCAGAAATCGCAGGACATGACAGGTGTTGCGGCGGAGTACTCGATCGCGCTCGGCCGGAAAATCACTTATGTCGACGCGCCTCTCGCGGATTGGCGCGACTCGGATCTTCGCAACCTGAAGCTGCCGGAGCACGTCTTCGAGCACATCCTGACAATGGCTCGTCTCCATGCCGCCAACCGCTATGACCGCATCACACGAGACGTCGAAACAATTACAGGAAGGCCTGCGACGAGCATCGGCGAGTTTGTTGCGAAACACGCCGATGTATTCGCGCCAAAGCAGCCGCCCGGAAGGACCTAGGAGGTGGCGCGAAGGGCTGCCAGACAACCGACTTGTTGCAGCACCGCATCGATCGCACTTTTGTCGGGCAAAGCAGCGTACTTCCCGCGCAGAGCGGCAAGAGACTTAGCGTGATACTTCTGCGGCTTTTGGGTCCACGCCTTGCCCGCCAACTCCACAGTGAACTCCTCTCGGCTGCTTGCGATCGCTTGCGCATTCGCCAACGTCCACGGCATGAACAGCATCCCGACCTGGCGCTCGAGCAACGGCGTCAAGGTGGGGGCCAGGCTTGACCACGGCTCGAAGTCGCCCTCGGCTTTGGGCCATAGCATGCGATGGATCCATGCGAGCAGATTGGGCGCGGCCGCGTCGATGATCGCGCCGGGCGTCGGATCGGTCCAGGCGTTGTAGAGCTGCCCCCACAGCGCGAAGTCGGCGAACGCCGGACGCTGGCCGAACATGTAGGCGCGGCTGGCGAAGTGAGGCTCGAGGATCGCCAGGCTGTCGCGGAATGAGTCCTCGATTTGCGGCGCGGTGACGGGATTCGAGCCGACGAAAGAA
The DNA here is from genome assembly GCA_963789715.1 of Binataceae bacterium (SeqCode). Taxonomy (GTDB): domain Bacteria; phylum Desulfobacterota; class Binatia; order Binatales; family Binataceae; genus Binatus. Next base: position 47,899 of record CAWBLQ010000002.1, read on the forward strand.
ACGCGATTGACCATTCGCTCGCGAACCATCGCGATCCCGTTGGCGAGCTGCGCATCGTCCGCCGTCGGCATCATCGAACGGGCTATACGCAATGCGCCCGAGAGTTGGTCGGCCTCGCGCGCCCATCGATAGTGGAACATCCATTTGTTGCCCCATTCATCCCCGAACTCCTCGAGCAGCACTGAAATAAACCTTGCCACCGGATCGGCAGGGTGAATCGAGGGCTCCGGATGAAGCGCCTCGACGTGCTCGATGATTGGGGTGGAATCCTGGATGCCTTCGTTCTGAGGCGTCACGACCAGCGGAACGAGCGGGAGCTTTACATATTTCTGATACTCGCCTTCGGCGTCCAGGCTGCGCGGAATCCAGCGGTGAGGAATTCCCTTGTATCGGAAGTACGCTCGGACCTTCACGGAGTATGGCGATATTTCGACTCCGTGGACGCGGTAGATGTCAGACATCGAAGTGTTCTCCTTTCACAGTCGGGAAATTCTGGTCCTCGCGGCTAATCCAGGTCGAGGACCAAACAAATGTACACCCAAGCTCATTGGTCACGCTCCATTCATCGATCCTTTTGAACAACTAAGCTGCCTGCCTGGCTGACTTGAGGACCGGCAGTACCTCCTGCCTGAAGAATCCGAGGGCTTGCATCGCGTCGGACGGCGCCACGTCGCCTCCGGGGCCAACGATGATCAAATGATCGAGACTGAGTTTGAGTATCGCCTCGAAGCGCTTCACGCAATGAGCGGCAGGTCCGGCGATGGCGAAGCGATCGACGAACTCGTCATCGATGAATTGGGCGTGACCAGCGTCTCCTCTAGCATGCCGGGACATATCGTACGTATCACCAATTTTCCGGACCACCGCGCGATCGCCGGGGCTCATCCCTGCGGCCGAATCGCGAGACATACCGGAAAAGTGGGCTATCGTCCCCACTGTTCCACGCGCCATCGCACGCGCGCGGGCAAAATCGGGATGCACTACCACGTTCAGAAATGCGCCAAGCTTCAGCGTCGAAGGATCCAGTCCGGCCTGCTTACGGGCCTGCCGGGCGTAGTCGGCGGCCCAGGCCAGCCGTTGGGGATCAGCACCGACCGCAAAGGTTACTGACTCCGCCAGCCTGGCGCCCACCTCGATCACTCGAGGCCCGGTGGCGGCGACGTCGACCGGTACCTTCGGCAGAGTGCCGCGCGCGATCCACTCGTTGCGGCTGAGGTAGCCGTTATCGAGCGTGACCTCCTCGCCACGAAGGAACCCTTGCACCTGCGAAATGTAGCGCGCGAAATTTTTGCTCGACGGCGCGCGCTCGCCAATCTTGGCGACCGCGGAATCGCCCCGGCCAATTCCGAGTACTGCACGTCCACCGGACTCCGCCTGCACTGTTGCAATCGCCGAAGCGGTTACCGCCGGATGACGAGTCACCGGGTTGGTAACTGCGGTCCGCAGCTTCAGGTGTTTGGTGGCGTGAGCCGCAATGCACAACTCAGAGTAGGGATCCGCTGCCAGATTCTGAGTATCGACAACCCCGATGCCGTCGAAGCCGCTTTCTTCAACCATTCGCGCCATCTGCCCGAAGGTTCCGGCAATCGGGAACGCGATCATCCATATTTCATGGTTGCTCTTATTCATGACAATCAGCCTCTCGCGCGCCTGCGGCGCATCCGTATCGACTCGAAGCGCAAAAAGACGCCGCTAGTGTTTTACAAAATGAGCCAGTAGCTTCCAAAATAGAAGTTAGTCAAGAGGAATCGAAGCGCTGTTTCCGCCATGCACGCATGCGCCGCGTCCGGAGCCGGATTTCTGATCGCTGTGTTGTGGTTCGACCTAATGTTCGATGTGCAGACGCGAATGCACGCCGGCGACGCAGTTCCAACCGAGGTACTGGCGTCAATTTCGGCCTACTACCGGCGCGTCACCATGGAAGCGTGGCCGATGAACCGCCTGATCGCGGTGGTGATGAGTCTGACACTGCTGGCGATCGTCGCTGAAATTGCGCAGCACGAGGATCGTTGGTGGATCGAATGGACCTCACTTGCTGCCGCCGCAAGTGCGATCGGACTAGCCCTGGCACGCACTGTTCCAAACGCAGTGCGGCTCGGAAACGCCGCAGCTTCACGCGACGAGCAAACCCGTCTTGCCCGTGCGATCTACCGAGATCATCTATACTGCCTCGCCGCCATGATCGTGTTGCTCGGACTGCAGCTGAGCGCGCGGCTTTGACCTTCGGCTCTTGTTCTCCGAGCGATCAGCTGGATTTGAAGTCGTCAGGCTAGAGCGGACTCGCTCACGGGGTCGCCGGCAATACGGCTGTGCCACATCACCCGAGGCTCGGTCATGTCCCACGGCGTGGCCCGATGCAGCAGGCAGCGGTTATCCCAAACCACCGCGTCACCCGGCGTCCAGTCGTGATGATAGATGCGTGGGGGGCGGCAGGCGAAGTCGACCAACTCCTGCAGGAACCGCTCGGACTCGGCCGGGTTCATGTTCGGAATATTGTGCGCGTGGCGTCCGATCACCAGCGACTTTCTGCCGGTTTCGGGATGGACCTTCACCAGTGGACGCAACGGCACGGGACCGTCGTGGAAGCCGTAGCCGCTATACGCGCTGCCGGCCTTCGGCTGATGCCCGAGCTTCGACTGGCTGTAGTAGAGCGAGTGATGCGCCGCGAGGTTTTCCACTTGCGCGCGGAGGTCGCGGTCGAGGGCGTCGTACGCGGCCCGCATATCGGCCCAGCCGGTAGCGCCGCCGGAGTTTGGCACTACCTCGGCGCTGAACACCGCGCCCCTGGCCTGCACCGGCATGTAGGTGCTGTCGCAATGCCAACCCATGTTGCCCTTGAGCACTTTCAGGACGTCGTTGTCGGGGTCGACGATGAGCGTGCCATCGGCTTTCACGTTGCTGAGCGCCGCCATCTCGAACTCGAGCGGTCCGAATCGTTTGGCGAAGGCAATCTGCTCGACGCGACTGAGATGCTGGCCGGGAAAGATGAGGAGCGCATACTCCAGCCACGCCGCGTGGAGATCGTGCCACGTCGCGCCGTCCAGTGCGGCCAGCTTGACGCCGGTCACCACGGCGCCAAACGTGGCGTTGAGAGGTTGGATGTCGAATGCGCGCGCCACCAGAGCTCCTGTCGATCGCAAAACGCTCGAGCTTCTGCGACGAAACTATCGAACCGATCCACTACCGGTCAAACCTTCCTTCATTGAAAAAAACTTGATTCGGAACTAGCGTGACTGGCGACGACCGTTTGATTCTCTCCGGAGGGATCGCATGGAATTCCGACCATTTGGCCGAACCGGTATTCAAATCTCCGCCGTCGGCTTCGGATGCTGGGAGATTGGCGGCGGCTACGGCAGCATCGAAGAGTCCGAGTTCGTCCAGGCGGTCAATCGCGCGCTCGATCTCGGCATCAACTGCTTCGATACCGCCGAGGCGTACGGCTTCGGCGCGTCGGAAAAGTCACTGGCCAAAGCGCTCGGCTCGCGCCGCAAGGAAGCCGTCATTACGACGAAGTTCGGCGTCGGTTATCCCGACGCACCCAACTATCGCGACAGCACCCGCAAGCGCGTGGTCGAGTCGATCGACAAGAGCCTCAAAGCGCTCAACACCGACTACGTCGACGTCTATCTCATCCACTGGCCTGATCGGATCACGCCGTTCGAAGAACCCATGCAGGCGCTTGACGGGCTGGTCAAGCAGGGCAAGGTCAGGGCGGTTGGCCTGTCCAACTTCAAGCTGAGCGAGATCGAACGATGCGCGCGCACGCGGCGCGTCGACGTCGTCCAGTACTGCTGGAACATGTTCGATCGCCGAATGCAGAAGGAAATTTTTCCGTACTGCCGCGAGAACGGCATCGGTGTGATGGCCTACGGCTCGCTCGCGTACGGGATGCTGACCGGCACGCTCAGCGAAGAGTCAGCGTTCGAGAAGGGCGACTGGCGCTCGCGCGGCGGCAAGCTCGGCAACATCAACTTGTTTCAGCATCTGTTCGGATCGGAGCACTTTCTCAACAATCTACGCGCCGTCGAGGATCTGAAGCCGATCGCCAAGCGCTACAACAAATCGCTGCCGCAGCTTGCGCTCCGGTGGACGCTGTCGAATCCCGTCATCAGCACGGCGCTGGTGGGATGCCGCAATCCGCGCGAAGTCGACGACAACGCCGGGGCGCTGGGATGGTCAATCACCGACGCGGATATGAGGGAGATTGATGCCGTCTTCGCCCGCCACGGCGCGATCACGATGCCCGAAAAGTGGCTCGAGACTGAGTAGTCACTGGTTAATCAATTGAGCGCCGCGGATACGCGGGCAGAGGTGCGCTATGCCGGTTCAGAAATTTCCACCGATGACCAAGAATTTTCCGACCTTCGATTGCGATGCTCACGTGACGGAGCCGCCATGGCTCTGGGAGCGCGCGAAAGACTGGCTGACCAGGGACGAATACGAGGCCCTGAAAAATACCATCTGGTACGATGCCGAATCCGATCAGCTGATCGTCAACGGCAAGGCCGGCGCGGGAATCGGCTCGCAGCGGATTGGCGGCGCAGCCGGGATGGTCAATGTGCTGTCGCTCGCGGGCCCCGGTCTGAAGCACGATATCCAGCGCGCGCTCAACGTCCGCAACCTCGATCCCAGGACCGCGCTCACCAGCGAACAGGCTGAGTATATCGATCACAAGGGTTCCTACGAGCCCAAGCCGCGCCTGCGCGACATGGATGTGCAGGGTATCGATCAAGTGATGATCATTCCGACCGACATCGATACCTACCCGTGGCTGCTGAACGCCGTCGGCGCGAAGGCGATGTGCAAGGCGTACAACGACTGGGCTCATGAGTACTGCCAGGAGAATCCCGAGCGGCTCTATTTCGCCGCGATGCTGCCGATGCAGGATCCCAAATTCGCCGAGCAGGAAGTGTATCGCGTGGCGGCGAAGGGATGCCGGGTCGGGCTGGTGCGGCCGATCGATGCGATGGGCAACTATCCGATTCAGCCGAAATACGAACGGGTGTGGCGCGCGATGGAAGAGACCGGTGTGGTCTACGGGATGCATCCGTTTCCGGCCTTCGGATCGCTCAAGCCGCCGGGCTACACCGAGCAGCATTCGGGCGCCGAGCTGATCTCGCTGACCGCGACGACGTCGGGCTTGCCTCACTCGTTTCTGATCAACGTGCAGGATTTCCAGGCGGAAGCGTCGCTGTGGGTGGTGATGGTCCTGATGTCGGGATTCTTCGAGCGCTTTCCGAAACTGAAGGCCGCGGTCTTCGAAGCGTCATCGACATGGCTCAGCTTCGTGCTCGATGAATGCGACAAGAGCTACAAGCTCTATCGCAACGAGCGGCAGCTGCGGCCGCTGAAGAAACTGCCGAGCGAGACATTCTTCGAGCGCTGCGTCACCGGTTTCGAGGGCGACGAAGCTCCGCCCTCGCGCCTGCCGGAATTTTACGAGAACATCCTGGCGTGGTCATCCGACGTGTATCATCACGATGGCGACGACGCGTGGCGCGCGATAGACACGATGCGGAAGTGCGAACTGCCCGAGGCATACCAGGTGAAGTTCCTCGGCGGCAATGCGCGCAAGCTGTACCGGATCGATGCGCCCGGAAAATTCATTGCCGATCGGGTCACCGAAATCGAGCGTCCGGACTGGTGGCCGACCGAAGAAGAGGTCAAGCAGTCGCTTAAGCCAGAAGCCTCGGTGATTCGGCGTTAGTTAAGCTCAGCCTGGAATAGTAACTTTCTCTGTTGGACGCGACCAACGGACGAAACGGAACGCTGTTGGTGGTCCTGAATCCCTGTGCGTCGACAAATAGTAATCTCGTCTTACCCCAGATGTGGATGCTTGAATAGAGCATAGGAAAGCTGCTTAATGGCTTTCCGATAACAGGTTTTCGAGTGAAGATGCGCGGCGCGTTTGAAGGAGAAGTATCATGAGGCAACTCGCCCCGGCCCTGCTGGCGATCACCCTTTTCGCCGGCATCGCTCAAGCCGGCGTAGTGATCGAGGAGCAGCAGACGACCGAGCGCGGGAGCGGTTCACCAACCAGCAACAAGATCATCGTGATAGTGCAGGGCAACAAGCAGAAGTATGTCGTCGGCGACAGCAAGCAAGTCACGGACCTCGACCAAGGCAAGCGCCTGATGATCATCGACCCGGTTAAAGCCTATGTCGAGATGCCATTTCCGTCCAAACATATGATGCGGCGGGGCCGTAATTCGGAGCCATTGAGCTTCCAGAAGACCGGAGGCCATCAAATCATCGCAGGCTATGCCTGTGACGACTATCTTGGCAGCAACAAAGTCGGGAGCGACGAGGTAACGGTATCGGGATGTTTTTCCACTTCGGCTCCAGGCGCGGACAATTTCACCGCTTTTCAGAAGGCGATGGCCGAGAAGGCCAAGGGTACGCCGCTCGCTCTGATGTCCGACGCACCCCCGGGCATCCCGCTCAAGGTTGATACTACGCTTACGCCCAAAGCCGGGGGCCGTCCCGCGGTGACGTCCCATCTGACCGTTTCGAAGGTCACCACGCAAGATCTGCCGGCTGACACCTTTGATCCGCCCAAAGGTTATAAGAGGCGGCCACTGCGGAATTATTAGATGTCGCCGGCGAGATAGAACTAACCTAAGAGTAATTCACAGGCTAAAGTGGAAATCCGTCACTAGATGCCTTCGAGTTAGTCAGTAGGAGCTGGGAGACTTACGACCATGGCGAACAAGCGGTTTGCGGTTTTCGATAGCGACTCACACGTCGTCGAGGCGCCGGAGCTGTGGAGCAGGTACCTGGAGCCGGAATTTCGCACGATGGGGAAATCCGCACTCTGGCGGGAAGAGGGCAAGCTAGGATCCTATTTAAAGGTCAACGGCAAGGTCTTCCGCGACCCGATGAACTCCAACATCCCGCGCCACGCTATCTGGCGGCCTGGGATGACCTGGGACAAGGTGGGCGAGCTGGATCCTGACACTCGGCACGCTGCGACCGTGGGCGCCTCCAACGCAGCGGCGCGCCTGCGGGATATGGACGCGATGGGTATCGACCAGGCGCTACTCTATCCGACCTGGTTCGCCGAGGGATTCCACCTGGTGGAGGATCCCGATGTCGCGTACGCGCTCGCGCGCGCCTACAACGACTGGATCGCGGACTTCTGCAAGACGGCACCGGAGCGGCTGTTCGCGGCGTCGATGGTTCCTATCCAGAACATGGACTACGCGGTCGAGGAGCTTCGCCGCACAGCGAAGATTCCCTGTTTTCGCGCGGCGTTTATCCGGCCGATGTTCCTCGAGGGCCACTACTTCACGCATCCCGTTTACGATCCGCTATGGGCCGAGCTGGAGAGCCTTGGCATGGCCGCCGCGGTGCATCCCGCGACGGGGCTGTGGAATCCGGAGTGGACTTCGCACGGTCCTTTCTTCGAGAAGATAAAAGGCCGGCTCAACCATCGCGCGTTCACCGTCGCGGGCGGCGGCGGTCCGGCGGCGGGCGGCGGATCAGACATCACGTTCGGCTTCACCGCGTCTCCGCCGCTGGGCCATCCGATCGCGCAGATCCTGGCGCCGTGGCTCGACAATCACATGTTCGTCGCGTCGACGCTGATCGGATTCACCGTGATGCAGCGCTACCCAAACATGAAGATGGTGGTGGCGCATGGCAAAGCCTCGTGGATGGAGGAAGTGCTGGAGAAGATGGAGGCGTCGACGCGCACGATTCCGCTGCTGCACTACTATCCGGTGCGCACCGATACCGAAGCGATGTGGGAAGAAGGAAAGATCATGCTCGGCTTCGACGCCGAAGAGCGGCTAATCCAGAAACTTCCCAACGACTTCGCCGCGAAGATCGTGTGGGGATCGCGCTATCCGCACCAGGATACAACCAGCGCGCACGACGCGATCGCGATGCTGACGGCAGCGCGCGTCGAAGAGCCGACGATCGCAAGAATGCTGGGCGGCAACGCGGCCGAGCAATTCGGCGTCACGCTGTCGCAAAGCGCAGGCGCGAATGCAGAGATTGATTAGGCTTGATTCGATCCCAGCCAAGATTCAGGTTCAGCTCCCATTGAGAACTGCCGTCGCCTCATCGAGCCGGTCGCTATAGGCGTTGAGCGCGTCCGCAGTGAGCTTGGCATAGCGGTTGGCGTCGGCCCAGCGCCGGTCTTCGATCGCCTCGCGTACGCCGGGGATGGTCTTGGCCTCGTAGCCGGTGAAACGACCGGGTGCGTAGATGAGATTCTTGTACCAGCTCCTGCCGGGCAGGCCTAAGTCGGGCGCGAGAGTCTGGTCGATGTCCAGCATCAAGGCATCCACGCGCGCGGTCTGAGCGGCGGACAGGCGTGAAGCGTTCTTCGCGAGCGCGTCGTCGTAAGCCCTGGCGCTGCGCTTTAGACGATCGACGGCGTCGTCGAGGGCGGCGAACTCGAGGTGCGGGACGCGGTCGAGGGCAGTGGGCAGTCCGCTCGACTTTGTGGGATCGGCGGCGAGTTGAAAGGCGCGGTCGTGCAGCAGCTTAGCTTGCGTGTCGGCTTGCTCGCGTTCGTCATCGGAGAGCTTCTTCACCTGATCGAGGTAGTCCGAGACCGCGCCCGCGAAAGCGCTCGCGTTCTGGACGGGAAGATCGGAATCGGCGACGCGGAGCACTATGCGCCCGACGGTCTTCGCGAGCATCGCGTCATATACAAAGCCGGGATCGACGAAGCGGCTGTGATGCTCGAAAGTGTCGTAACGAGAGTGGTACACGCCGCTGGAGTGGCCCTCGTCGCCAAAGCCAAGGTCGAGCGCGGGCACGCCCAAGTGATCGAGAAAAGCTGAAAAGTCGGAGCCCGAACCCAGCGCCTCGATAGGGAAATCCTTGTCCGGGTCCGCCGCGACCTTGGCCTCGGCCCTGACGTGCTCGGTGGCGCTGGGAGCGAGCGCAGCTATCCGCATCTTCGCGCGCAGCCGCTGGCCTATGGAAACGCCGGTCTCAGGATCGATTACATCGTCGGCGACTTGGTTCGCCAGGTGCTGGAAGTCGTGGCTGCCACCCACCTCGAGAAAGCCCCGTTCGTTGGAGTCAGAGTTTATGTATAGGACCACCTTCTTCTTGAGTTCGATTGCGTGCTGTTCAGCCCATTCGGTCGAGCCCAGAAGCATCGGCTCCTCGGCGTCCCAACTCGTGTAAACGATCGTGCGCTTGGGCCGCCAACCCTGCTTTGCGAGGCCGCCGAAAGCCTTGGCCTCGGCAAGCAGCGCGACTTGACCCGACAGCGGATCGGTAGCACCGAACACCCAACCATCATGGTGATTGCCACGGACGACCCAATTGTCGGGGAAGGTTGAGCCTTTCATGGTCGCGATGACGTCATAGATTGGCTGGAGCTGCCAATCAGACTTAACCGCAAGATGTACCACTGCGGAGCCGGGTCCAACGCGATAGGTTATCGGCAACGCGCCGCGCCAGGCGGATGGAGCGACGGGGCCTGTCATGGCAGCGAGGAAGACCTGGGCGTCAGCATAGGAGATAGGCAAGGTTGGAATCTTCATGATAGTCGGCGCGTCGGACATCTGTAGGCGCGTGGGGTCTTTGGTCGCACCGATGCCAGGCGTCAGCGGATCGCCGGGATAGAGACCCATATCGAGTACCGAGCCGCGCTGCACGCCGCGCGGCGGGCGCATAGGACCGTCGGGGTAAGTCTCGTCGACGGAATAGCCGTCCTGGGCAGGGTCGGAATAGATAATGCAGCCGATCGCGCCGTGATCCTGCGCGAGCTTGGGCTTCAATCCGCGCCATCCGGAGCCGTAGCGCGCGATGACGATCTTGCCCTTGACGCTGACGCCGAGGCGCTGGAGCATCTTGTAGTCGTCCAGCATTCCATAGTTGACGTAGACAAGGCCGGCGGTGACGTCGCCGTCGCGCTGGTAATCCACGTAGGCTGGAAGCGCGGGATCGGTCGCGGTCGCGCTGGAATCGCCGGGGATCGGCGGCTCTTGCAGCGTAGCTTTGAATTTTTGGGGAGCAACCAGCTCCAAGGCCTCACTAATAGGCTTGGGATAGAGCACCCAGAAGGTCTCTATGTGCGCGTCCCATCCCCAGCTCTTGAACCAGGCAAGGATTTGGTCGGCGTTGGCCTTGTCGTGCGGCGAGGAAACATGGTTAGGCTGGGCGGCTAGCAGCTTCATCCAGTCGCGCAGATCGTCGGGGCGAATGAGCGAATCAAAGTTACGTTCGAGCCTGACCTCCTCCGGTGACGTCGGGGCTGGCGCTCCAAAGGCGAGACTCATGCAGAGAAAGCTGGCGGTCGCCAGCGAGATGATCAGCTTCGAACTAGTCTTAGGTTCCCAGCTTGTTGGTCTCGCCTGCGCAGCGGAGGACAAGTGAACAGGCCGTTCTTTCATGTTCGTCTTCCCATAGCGCGTGGCACAACTCAAAGTGCTATGCGCAACGATCACGTGTTCGATAGCGCGCTCGCATTCAGATCGCAAACGAAACTCGAAGAAATGACGCAGTGATGCGGTCACGCAAAAAATCGGGCGTGCAAACGCAAAGCTCGGGCAGATCCAACTAGGAAAATTTATGAAAAATTGGTACGGTCACGAAGGCACAAAGGAGCAACAAGATGATTGACCTGTACTTCTGGCCAACTCCAAACGGGAAAAAAATTACTATCCTGCTCGAGGAAACCGGCATCCCTTACAATATCAAGGCGATCAATATCGGACGCGGCGACCAGCTAACTCCCGAATTCCTCAGGATCTCGCCCAATGGCCGGATGCCGGCGATTGTGGACCACCAGCCGATGGGCGGCGGCGCGCCCATCACCATCTTCGAGTCAGGCGCCATCATGGAGTACCTGGCCGAGAAGAGCGGGAAGTTCTGGCCGCAGGAACCCCATCAGAAATACGAAGTCACGCAATGGCTGTATTGGCAGATGGCCAACCAGGGTCCCAAGATGGGTGAACAGGGGCACTTTCGACGCGCCTCGCAGAATCCGAAAAGCGGCGTCGGCGATCAGGCCTATGCGCTGCTGCGCTTCGATAACGAAGTCCATCGAATCTACGGAGTGATGAACTTGGGGCTGCATAAGAAACGCTACCTGGCGGCGGGCCAGTACACGATCGCCGATATGATTTGCTATCCGTGGGCGACAACCTGGCAGAACCGGAATATCGACCTCAACGAATTTTCCAACGTCAAGCGCTGGCTCGATGAGATAGGCGAGCGGCCAGCGGTTAAAAAGGCGATGGCGGCGGGCCCCGAGTATCGCGAAGACCCGGCGACGGTTACGCCCGAGGAGCAGGCGCGGCGCGCCAAGCTGCTTACCCATCAGCGGGCGCAAGCGGTGCCCAAGGAGTGGGCGTAGCGCCGCTATTCTCGCCAGGCCTTCGGAGTTCAATCGAGGCCGTCGCGTTTGCGCCTGCGCCAGCGTCGCAACGAGTGATCGCTGGCTACGGCGTGCGTTTTGCCCGGGTCGCACGCAGCTCGTCTGTGAATCCCGCTTCGCGGCCCGTCTCCTGAGACTTCGGCGTTAGTCGCGTGCTCTCGATGAATCTCAGACATGAGTTCCAGCGCAACACAGCGTCATCGTTGCCGCCGCGGCCCAGCGCTTCGGCGCGTTCGTACAAGGTCATCCTGGTGGAGCTGCTGGCGCTTCTGCTGTTGGCAGAATCGGGATGCCGCACGAGCGGCAGCGTCTCGCGATCGATTGAGGACGCACGCGCTGAGGCAAAGCAGTGGCAAGCCGACGCTCAATTGGTGGAGATCCATGGCGGTCAACTTTCTGATGGTAGAGGGCAATCCACCGGTGATGAAATCGGGGCCGCCGCAGATCGTGACTTATTACTTTTTCTCGCCCTCGACGCATCGATCGTTTCACGCCGATGCGACGCCCAATGGGTTGCAACCGCATCCGGACGAATTGGCCTTCAGCCCATACACCCTGCCGATAGCAGCCGACTTCGTGTCCCTGGAAGACGCGCTTGCGCAAGTACGTAAGAGCAGCGGGAGCGACATCCTGGTGAGCGAGGCTGACCTGCGAGTCTACTGGAACGCCGCAGGGCAGCCGGAGCGGACAGCATGGAAGATCGCTTTCAGCCAGGGTTCTGGAATCGCGCAAACCAGTTTGACGCAGTATGTTGACGCGGCCTCGGGTGCCATCGTCGCAGCGGAGGATCGATCGGTCCCACCTCCTAACTTCCCGCACCCCGACCCCGGCACGCCCGCGGCTGAGCTACCTACTGACAACAATTTCGCCGCGTTCCGCCAGGCGGCCGACCACAACGCGGCGACGCGAGGCGCCGGGTTCAAGCTGTACGCCGCCGATCTCCTGTTCGAGTTGTCCGACCCTGGGGAGCACGAAAACCCTGGCAGCAAAGTGAGACTGAACGATACGCACTTCGAATATGCCCGGTCCACCCCAACGGTCAACTGGGAGAGCGTAGGTGTCCGCATCGGCTACTCATCGCTGCACGAAGACCCGGAGTCCTCGCTGGAAACTGAAGTCGGTCCGCTTGTTCAGCAAGCGCCGCCTAAGGCCATGCCCAATGTACTGGCCGACGACCTGCCCGATCCTGAGCCGTGGTTGCGCGAGCTTAGAGATTCCTTCCCCCACCAGCACACTCTTCGTGACCTGTACGGGCGGGACAATACGACTTAATCGAGGGCGGCGCCTATGAGATCACCCTTGCCCCGCCGATGGCCCGCGCGTGGCTTCGCCGGCAAGGTGATGCGTTCCCAAATTATCAAGACGCGCCCACCAGAGAGCAGTACGGCTTCTTCACCTCGACCGCGCCGCGTGACCGCTGGCTATGGTGGACTATCGTCGAGCACGCGCGGTTCGTGCAGAGACCGGGACACCTTTTCGAATCCAACGATCCATTGGAAGGATGGGAGCAGTTTATCTACATTGATGCGGTAACGGGGGCGCGTTCGACACGATGCACGACGCCGGGCTGCATCTACAATTGCTGCTGCTCCCAACCGCTGCCGCCAATGCCGCCAGTGCCATGCTACTGACCATGCAGCTTGTTCGCCCGGAAGATTGGCGCGCGCGTTGGCAGCGGTTCATCTACGCGATCGCCGTCGCACTCGCATTCAGCATCGTCCTCGCGTGCCAGGTCGAAGGGCAGACTGGGCCATACGGCGATCGCATAACCGAATATCCGATCCCCCCGGGCGGCGACGAATTCCGGCTAATCCAGCCCCAAGGCATTGCCAGCGGACCGGATGGCGCGCTGTGGTTCACTGAAGACGGTGGACATCGCATCGGGCGAATCACTACCGCCGGCGCAATCACTGAGTATCCCAAGTCCGCGCCCGGCGCGATCGCGCTCGGTCCGGACCGCGCCATGTGGATCAGCGGGTTGAGGGTGGGAAAGATAGTGCGAATCACGACCGCCGGCGCTGTCAGCGAAAGCCAGCTCCTCTCGGATCCTGTTGGCGGCGCCGCGGGAATCGCGGCCGGGCCTGACGGCGCGATGTGGTTCACCGAGCCGCTTGCGGGAGTTATCGGCCGGATGACGACCGATGGCGTCGTCGCGAAATACTACCTCGACGCGATTTCAAATGAACGAGCGCATGGCAACCCGTCGGGAATCGTGACCGGTCCTGACGGGGCGTTATGGTTCAACGACACCGCGTCCGGCGCGATCGGACGGATCACCACCGCGGGCGCAATCAGCAGGTATGCTCTCCCGACACACCCTGCGAACATGGGCGGAACCAGCGGATGGGGAGTACCGATAGAGGCCGCGGCCGGCCCGAATATCGCGGTCGGGCCCGATGGTGCATTGTGGTTCACCGAAAGCGGCGCCGACAGGATCGGTCGAATCACGACCGCAGGCGCGATCACGGAATTCTCAGTTCGGCCGCCGCCGCCAACCCCGGACAATCCCATTCCCGTCAGCGGGCCGCAGGGAATCGCCGCCGGCCGGGACGGCGCCTTGTGGTTCACCGAGAGTGGCGCCGACAAGATCGGTCGAATCACCACTGCAGGCGCGATCACAGATTCCCAGCTTCCCCGAGTTCCGGATCGTCGCGCAAAGCCGATGGGGATTACAGCGGGGCCTGACGGCGCGATGTGGTTTACCGAGGAAGGTACCTGGAAAATCGGGCGGATCGCCCCCTGAGCGCGAGGTGCTAACGCGCCGAGATGCGCAGTTCGCTCAGTCCTCGCAGCGCCATTGAGCCCCGGTATTGCAGCTTGGCTTCGGGATTGGAAAGTTGCAGGTGCGGAAACCTGTCGAGCATCGACTCGATTGCGATTGCGCCTTCCAGCCGGGCCAGCGGCGCGCCGAGGCAGAAGTGGATTCCTTCGCCGAAGGACACGTGCTCGTTGGGATCGCGCGCGACGTCGAACTGTTCAGGATGCGGGAAGTGTGCGGGGTCGCGGTTGGCGGCGGCGAGCAGGATGAAGGCCAGGCTGCCGGCAGGTATCTCCGTGCCGCCGACGCTGGTCGCCGCCGTCGGCATCCGCACCGTCATCTGGACCGGAGGATCGTAACGAAGCATCTCCTCGATCGCCCTGGGGATCATCTCGCGGTTCTCACGCAGGCGATTCTGCTGCTCAGGATTGCGGCATAGCGCGAGCAGACCGTTACCGATCAGATTGGTGGTCGTTTCGTTTCCCGCCAGCAGCAGCAAAACGACGAAGGCCAGGAGTTCGTTTTCGCTGAGCGCGTCGGATTCGTCGCGCGCGGTGATGAGCGCGCTGATCAGATCGTCGGCGGGATTCGCGCTGCGTTGCTTTATCGCCTCCGCGAGGTAGCGGCGAAGCTCATCCTTGGCCGCGAGGCCCGCGGGAGAGGGACCGGCCGCCACGTCCTGGCCGAATGAGCTGATCATATCGTTGGACCACTGCTTGAATTGGGCGTGATCGGCGGCCGACACGCCCAGCAGCTCCGCGATCACGATCACCGGCAGAGGATTGGCCAGCGTCGCCATCGCTTCGACTTCGGACGAGCCGGTTGCGTGGCTCAGCAGGTCGGCGGTTATCTCGCGAATTCGCGGCTCGAGCTCGCGCACGCGTCTCGGAGTGAAGGCCTTGCTGACCAGTTTTCGAAGGCGCGCATGTACCGGCGGATCGGCGGTCAGGATGGTGGGCGCGCCGCCGAACGGATCGATTCGCTCGCGATATGGAATTTCGGGGCGGCGAACGGTGAAGCGTTCGTGATCGTGCAAGACGGTGATCACGTCGGCATACCGGGCGATGATCGTCGTCGGCATGAAAAGCTTGAGCTGGCGCGGAGGACCGTCGAGCAGCGCGGGGAAGTGCGGATACGGATTGGCGCGGAAGTCGGGATCAAATGGGTTGAAATAGAAATCTTGCTCGGACATTGGCGCCTCCGGGTACTATGTCATAACAACGCCGACAGCCGCGCGAGTCCAGACCGCAGAGCTTCCTTGAGCGGGGGCTGCGGTTGATGCTTTAATCGGGCTTCGCCAATTCTGCTGCAAGACTTCGGACAGTCGAGGGACGCCTATGGCCTACGCACCTGACAACCGGCCGATTTACGACGCCGACAGCCATATTATGGAGCTGCCGGATTTTCTGCAGAAGTATGCGGACCCGGAGCTGCGCGGCGACATCCCGGCGGTCAGTTACAGCGCGTCGCTGGTTACCGACGAGGAAGTCGCGGAGATCATGGCGCGCGGCGGGCGCCATACGGCGGAGCATGTTGCCGAGATGATCGCGCTCGGCGATCGTCTGATCGAAAGCTCGAAGGAGATTCAAGCGCTGGGTGCTTTTGACGGGCGCGAACGGTCGAAGGCGGTGGACCTGCTGGGGTTCAAAAAACAACTCGTGTTCGCGACGCATAGCGTGGCGATGCCGTTTTCGCCGAGCTCGAAGATTGCGCCGAGGCTGCGCTACGGCGCGGCCCGCGCGCATAACCGCCACATGGCGGAGTTTTGCGCGCACGACTCGCGCCTGATGGGAGTGGCGATCGCCCCGCTGGACGAGCCGGAACTCGCGCTCGAGGAACTCGAGTTCGCACTGAAGAGCGGGGCTAAGGCCGTTTGGGTGCCGCATCACGCTTGCGGCGGCAGGTCGCCCGGGCACGTCGAGTTCGATCGTTTCTGGGCGAAGCTGGTCGAGTCGAACACTCCGTTCGTGCTGCACGTCGGCGGCTCGCCGCTGCAACTGGATAAAGCGTGGGCAAACAACGGGCGGGCGCCGGTAAAAGATTGGATGGGCGGCGGCGAGAATCTTCGCACCAAGGACGTGGCCGTGCTGCACGAGGGGCCGGAGACGTTTCTTTCGATGATGTTGATTGACGGCGTGTTCGAGCGATTTCCAAAGCTCCGCGGCGCATGCGTCGAGCTCGGCGCGGGATGGGTGCCGTCGTTGCTCGTGCGCCTGGATTGGGTGGCGAGGATTTGGAGCAAGACCGACGCGAACCTGGCGCGGTTCACGCGCAGGCCGTCCGAACAGCTCACGCAACAGATGGCGTTCACGCCGTTTGTGTTCGAGGACGTGGGCGCTTTGATTGATCAGTCCAACCCGGAGCTGTACCTGTTCTCGACGGACTACCCGCACACCGAGGGCGGCCGGAACCCGATAGCGCGTTTCGAGGCGGCGCTGGGAAGTCGCCCCGCGGCGATCCGCGACCGGTTCTACGCGGAGAATTTTATCCGGATATTTCCCGAAGCGCGCGCGTCCTAGCTCGCGCGGGGAAGAACGGCATCTCCCATTCAGCGGCGGCGGACTTTCGTGTCCGCCGCCGCTTTTGCGTCGGGACCCATCTGCTTCAGGCTCGCTCAAACTTGAGCGCGGCTCGGGCGCAAGCGGAGGATCTGCCTGATGCCCGGCGCCGTGGACTGCGCGTTGCGAACGCATTCGCAGAGCACCCCCAGGTAGCTGCGCGTCACGTGAACGGAATCCTTGAACTCCTGCTTTGACATCAGGACACGATGGAGTTGCGGCAGACGATAGAACGGAACGCTCGGGTAGAAGTGATGCTCGATGTGATAGTTCACGTTCTTCGGGGCGACGAAGACGTGCTCGAGCATTGACGCGCGCGTGGACCTGGTCTGTGCGTACGCGTTGGCACGGCCCTCGATGGCGGAATGTTCGGCGATACTGCGGACGCGGAAGATCATTATCATCCAGGTGAAAAACGGAACGAACCAGTACATCAGGAGCAGATGAAGCGCGCCGCACCAGGCGAACACCGCGATGACCGCTGCGTAGAAGCCGTATCGAGCGGCCAGGAAGCCGCGGCTGACTCCCGCGTCCTTCGACAGGAGCCGTCGCGCCAGCTTGAGATAGTAAATCGAGCCGAGGCCGGACGCGTCGCGGATCAACAGCAACGCGAGCCTGGCCCAGTGCTTGGGAAATACCCAGGTGTCGTCACCCTGGCGGCGGGCCCAGTCGGGATCCTGACCGGTGTTCAAATAACGATGATGCGCGAAATGGTTCTTGCGGTAGGCGCGCGCCGAGATGAGGTTCGGCCAGGCCAGAATAATCTCGGCGGTCCAGTCGTTGAGGCGCCGGTCTCTGAACAACCGATAGTGAACGCCGTCGTGCATCAGGATGAGGAGCGCGTGCTGCCGCGCTCCGATGAATGCAACAGTGAGCAGGTACACGACGGGGTTAAAGAACCGCTGGCAGAGATACGCTGCGGTCAGGATCAGGGTCCATTCCGCGACGATGTGAAAGGCGCTTCTGAGCTGGCTCAGCTCCGACAATTCGCGCAGTTCCTCCTTGGTGAGCTTGATCGGAATATTGCCGACGAAATCGTCCGACGGTCGATTTTCAAGCGGCGGGCATACATTTGTTGACTCGATGTTCATGTTGTTTCCTCTTCGTTTTGGCAAGGACCTTGTAGTCAATCCCGTTGATCGTGGAGGACAGCTTCAGATCGGGGCGTGCGCCGCGGCCGCCATCTCGTTGATTGCGGGCACGAAGCGATTCGGCGCGGGCCTCAACCGAGCGGAATTGTCAAACCGGATCGTGCGATAGTTATCCGGGGTTTCGATCTTCAGCCGATGCACGTTGGCGGTCAGTTTCGCCAGCGCTTCTCCCTCGAGGATCATCGGCTGAACCCACAGCCGGCCCTGGTCGGGACCCTCGAGATACGGATATTCGACCGGCGCGCCCGCATTGACGAAGCCCATCGCCGAGTAAAATCCACCGTGATCGGATCTGCCGACGGCCAGGTATACGAGGACCGCGCGAGGGGTTCGTCGAACTACCTGGACGGCGATGCCGCGCCATGCATGCATGCCCGCGCCTCGCGACAGCGACCAATGATCGCTGCATTCCAGCACCGATCGCGGCGCGAAGTGCGAAAGATCGGGCTGGTCGCAGCTTTGCGGAAACGTCTCGAGATCATGCAGCGCCACTCCGGCTGTCATGCGTTCGGCCCGTTCGCATTCGGTTTCGAACAAAGCGTAGAGGTCTGCGGCCCGCAGCCGGGCCATGTTGCCCGCGTGCGTGCGGCCCACGTCTCTGAAGCTGGCTCCATGTCGAGCGCGTGCGTCGGCGAGCCGCTGGGCGAAAACTGTTCGTTCGCCTTCCGTGGTTAACAGGCGCATTTCCATTGGATGTCTCCTTCTTTTGAGTGATTGCGGAATGAACTGGAAAAGTGCGATTGGACCGCGCGGGGCGGCCCGCGGGTCCTCGCCCAACGCATCTCAAGGATCGGGCGGGGATGCCGTATTGTAAAAACTTGACGCTTTTGCGCCCCGGATTTCGTGCATGCTATCATCGCGGCACCAGCGGGTCGGTCAACTTTTAGCGCGATCCGCTAACACATAGTCAACAGGCGGCATCGGGAGATCCAGGTTAAATCGCAGCGTCGCATGCCTACATCACGATGCAATTCCATTACACCGTGTTTCTCTTTCAGCCGGTGCTGTGCTAAGTGAACTGGCGTTAGCAGAGTTGTAGACAGATTGTCTGGATGATATGGACTCGATGTCAGGTCTATAGGAAGGTTTGTGATAAACAGCGCGACCAGAAATAGTTCCTCGACTTTCGACCGCTTGGCTGCCCACATAGTGACGGCAAGCGAAGCCCCGCACCGCTTGTCGGCGGCTTCCCGAAGCGTGCATGCGGAAATCCGGTTCCTCGAAGAACATGACTACGGACCCCCGTTGCGAAGATCGCTCGGGCGCAGCGAGGTCCGCGAGATCGTGGCGGAGGCCAGGAGCGCGGTCTGGCCGCATTTGAACGACGAATCCGTGAAACTGGTTTCGCCCAGGGAATTCACGCGGCTGTGGTCAGGGTTGGGAGTTCAGTTCCGGCTGGCAAATCTCAGCGGAGCGGAGGGGCTTGCCCTGTTGGGGTTTTACGTGCGAAAAATGGGCGGATCGCGGCTGCCTTTGATCTGCGTGAACACCGCACATCATCCTGCCGCGGTCGGCGCGGCATTTTCTCATGAAATGGGCCATCACCTGACCGGAATGTTATTCGACTCGCGCAAAGAGCACGCTCAGTTTTTGACCTACACGGCGTACGGCGAGCATCTGGACGATCCGGAGGAACTGGCGGCCGACATCCTCGTGAGCCTCGGCGTTTTCCCGGAGGGGATCGCGCGAAAGATTTTTGAGGAACCCGAAAAAAGGAAACCCTCGAGATCCCCCGCCGAAGAACTTCGGGATTCAGTTTGTGCGAGGGTGCTCAGATACTTCAAGGGTCGATATGGCCTCAGCTTCGGCGAGCAGCTTCCATCTACCAGGAAACTGCAGTACCTGGCGGGGTTGATTCATTTTGCAAAATTAAGACGCGCCCTGCTTACCGAGTACGACATATGAGCCAAAAGAATGGTCTGGGGCGGCTGATCAAGCAGAAACGCCATGAACTCGCGCTAACGCAGCGAGCGTTGGCAGACCAGCTCGGGGTTGAGGCAAGTCACGTGGCGTACCTCGAGGGCGGAAAACGCAAACCGTCGCTGACGCTGATGGCTCGGCTCGAAGACGCGCTGGGAATCAGCAGGCAGCAGATCTTTCTTCTGTCGCATCCCGAGGCCGCTGGTGTCGTGAATCGGAGCGACCGGATCCCACCTCGCAAACCGTCAGCCGGCGACTGGCATCGTTTGGTGACCGATCGTGCTTTTGTCAAGCGCCATCGAATCACCCGGCGCGAACTCCAGGCGTTCAAGGAATTGAGCTTGCTTGGCTACGTCCTTTCGCGACATCAGTTGTTGGCTATCCTGACAATGATTCGCGAGCCTCAGGAAAGCTAGCGCCGGAAATTGATCCTTCCTCGCTGAGTCGGTGCGCCTCGATCCGACGCGCGACAATTGCGCGAATTCGTACTAGATCATCAGCGAGGCCGCCGTGCAGACATTTCCCGAAATTCCCGATACTCCCGCGGGGCGCCAACTCAGATGGTATCTCGAGCGGGTCGCCTCAGCCGGCGAAGGCGCGTCCGAGGCTGAGCTCGACGCTCGATGCGCCTTGAACATGTCCGTGCGCGCGCCATTTCCCTATCGGCACGAAGTGCTGACCGGAGGATGGCAGCGCTGCAGCCAGAGCTACGGCGACTTCAGACTGGCGTCGGTCGAGCCGGTTTCCGACTTCCACGTGGTGGTCATCCAAACCACCGGCGACAAGAAGTGGCGGCTGTCATGCGAGGTCGAGGACCGCGAGCCGCATCGAATAACCGTGCTCACTCGCGAGCGGATCCTGGATTTCGAGGTGATATCACGCGAGGCGACGCTGGCGGACGCGGCCGTGCTCGCCGACATCGAGCGGCGATGCCCGATTGTGCTGGGCGATGGCGTCACGATGACGATCGAGCGCGGCGACGACTACTTTGCGTTCACGCGGCTGATGGAAAACTTCCTGGTCGCGCTGGGTTTTGTCGATGGAAAACCGGCGGGAGTCAACGTAGCCGCTCTGCATACGGTGCGGGTCGGGGGGCGCGACTATCGCATTCACGCCTTCGCGCACCTGCGCATTCTTCCGGAGCATCAGAAGAAAGGATTGTGGGGCGCGATAAACCGCGTCTTCGACGAGAAGTACCCGGAGGGATCGTCGGACGGAAGCACCGCGTACCCGTCGGTTGACAATGCGGCGATGCTGCGAGGGTTTGCGGGCGCCCCCAGGTGGAGCACACATCAGATTCGCGCGCAACTTCCGTGCGCGGCGCTCGCAGGTCCGCAAGTCGGACGGCCGGCCACGCCGCGCGATGCGCCGCGGATCGTCGAAATTCTCAATGCGACGCACGAAACCGACGAGATGTACCTGCCGTACACGGTGGAATCGTTCGCGGCGCGCGTCGAGCGTTCGCCACGCGACTACTGCTGGGAGCGGGTGCGGATGACGGAGCGCGCGGTGGTGGGAGTGTGGCCGGCGGGAGACAGCGTGCGGTTTATCATCGAGTCCAGCGGCAGCCGCGTCGAGTCGCGGCGCGGTCTGGCGCTGGATTGGGGCTTTCTGCCCGGCGCGGAAGACGAGTTTGCTGCGCTTCTGCGCGCGCAATGCGGATGGCTTGCGGGTCGCGGTTTGGACAGGCTGTCGGTCTTCACCTCGGAGGCGTCGCAGGGGTACGAGCGCGTGCGCGCGCTGGCAATCGAGCTGGAACGGTTCGTCGTGATTTCATTCGGCATCCCGGAGCCGCCGGGCGCCGCTGCGCGCGGACTGTACGTGGATCCGATTTACTTTTAGGATCATGCCGGCCGCGCGGATTGGTTCGCACAGCAGGCTCGGAGTAAAAGTGATCGACACCAAGGAGGAGAGGCCACATGGAACTGGCGCCCAAGCGGGCCGGATTTGCGCCCGAACGAATCAATCGAATTACCGAACACCTCAGCAAGAACTACACTGAGCCCGGCAAAATCGCCGGTTGCCAGACGCTGGTCGCGAGGCGCGGGCACGTTGCCTATTTCAAGTCGCTCGGCCTGATGGATCGCGAGCGCCGCAAGCCCGTCGCGGACGATACGATCTTCCGGCTCTATTCGATGACCAAGCCGATCGCGTCGGTCGCCCTGATGACTCTCTTCGAGCAGGGGCACTTCCAGCTCAACGATCCGGTCTCGCGTTTCATCCCGGCCTGGCGCGATCACAAGGTGTGGGTGTCGGGCGAAGGCGCGAGCATGGAGACCGCGGCGCCAGCGCGGCCGATGACGATGCGTCACGTGCTCAGCCACACCGGCGGACTTACCTACGGCGCCACCAATCATCCCGTTGACCGCGTCTATCGCGAGGTGGGAGTGGGGCGCGGCGCGGGCGAGACACTGAGCGGGTTCGTGGACAAGCTCGCCAAAGTGCCGCTGCGCTATCACCCGGGGGAGAGATGGATGTACTCGCTCTCGACCGACGTGTGCGGCTACCTGGTCGAAGCGATCTCCGGAAAGCGCTTCGACCAATATTTGCAGGAGATGATCTTCGATCCGCTCGACATGAAGGACACTTCGTTCATGGTGGCGCCGCGCAAGGTCGATCGCTTTGCGGCGAACTATCAGCGCGAGGCCGACAAGACGCTGAAGCTGATCGATGATCCGGAGCGGAGTACGTATCTGAAGCATCCGACGTTCTTTTCGGGCGGCGGAGGATTGACCGGCACGACCGCCGACTATCTGCGCTTCTGCGAGATGCTGCGGCGCGGCGGCGAGTTGGGCGGCGCGCGCATCCTGGGGCCTCGCACAATCGAGCTGATGCATCGCAACCATCTGGCTGGCGACAAGGATCTCAGCCAGATGGCGATTGGCGCGTTCTCGGAGACCGCCTACGAAGGAGTAGGCTTCGGGCTCGGCTTTGCGATGACGCTTGGCCAGGTCGAGGCGGGCGGTCTCGGCGGCGGCGAGTACTACTGGGGCGGCGCGGCCTCGACGATCTTCTGGGTGGACCAGAAGGAGGACATGGTGGTGGTGTTCATGACCCAGCTGATGCCGTCGGCCACCTTCAACTTCCGCGGACAACTCAGGAACATCATCTACTCGGCGATCGTCGAGTGACTTGACGCCGCTGACGGCGAGCGATCGGAGGTGAGCGATGAAGGCTGCGGTCTATTATCAAAACGGCGGTCCCGAGGTTCTCAAGTACGAGGACGTTCCCGATCCGGAATGCCATCCGAAGGGCGTGGTGATTCGCGTCGAGGCGGTGAGTATCGAGGGCGGCGACACGCTCAATCGTTGGCACGGGGCGCTGGCGAGCAGGCCGCACGTCGTTGGCTACCAGGCCGGCGGCGAGATCGTCGCGGTTGGCTCGGAGGTGAAGGACCTGAAGGTGGGCCAGAAGGTCACCACCGTTAACGCGATGGGCTCGCATGCGGCGTTGCGCTCGGTGCCGGCACGGAACGCGTGGCCGGTGCCGCGCGGCTTCGACATCAAGCTGGCCGCGGCTATCCCCGTGCCGTTCGGCACCGCCGACGATTGCCTGTTCGAGTTCGGCAGGCTGAAGGCGGGAGAGACGGTACTGGTACAGGCGGGCGCGAGCGGCGTAGGCGTCGCCGCGATTCAGCTTGCCAAGCGGGCAGGAGCGACGGTGCTCGCGACCGCTTCGAGCGACGAGCGGCTGGAGCGTCTGAAGCCGCTGGGTCTCGACCACGGGATCAACTACAAGACTGACGACGTCGTAAAGTCGGTCATGAAGATTACCAACAAAAGGGGCGTCGACCTGGTTGTTGACCCCGTCGGCGGCGCGACCCTGCAAGGCAGCCTGTTGTCGCTCGCCTATCGCGGCCGCGTCTCGATGGTTGGCGCGGCGGGACGCGAAGCGATGACGGTGGACGTCTCCTCGCTCATGGCGGGCAACCGATCTTTGACCGGAGTTTTCCTGGGCGCCGAAATCGGCACCGACCGCGCGCACAACATGATCCAGCGCCTGATCGACGAGGCCGCCAGAGGCGAACTGAAGGTCGTGATCGATCGAACTTTCCCGCTGTCGGAGGCTGGCGCAGCGCACGCTTACATCGAAAGCCGCCAGGCAGTCGGCCGGGTCCTGCTAATCCCGTAAGGTCGCGGTCTTTCGCGGATTCAGTCAGCGAGACTCTAGGCCGCGAATATCTCCTCGAAGAAATCAGCCATCGCCTTCCACGAGCGCGCATCCACGAGCTTGTTGTAGCCGATGCCCGGCATCCCGAGGCTGTCCGACTGCGGATTCGTGAAGCTGTGCTTGGCGCCTCCATAGGTGATGATCTGCCAGTCCGCGCCGGCTTTGGTCATCTCGGCGGCCAGCGCATTGACCTCCTCGACGGGGATAAGGGTGTCATCGGCGCCGGTGCAAACGAGGATTTTCGCCTTGACCTTCCCGGCTTCCGCGGGCCGCTGCGTTTTGACGCCGCCGTGAAAGCTGACGATGCCCTTGAGCGGAGCGCCGTCGCGAGCGAGTTCCAGCGAGAAGGTGCCGCCCATGCAAAAGCCGATCGCGGCGAGCTGGCCGGCGTCGGTCTGCGGGACTGACGCGAGCCGATCGAGCGCAGCCCGGCCGCGTTTGCGGAGTTTTGCGGGGTCGGCAAACAGCGGGCCCGCATGGGTCATCGCGTCTTGCAAGTTTGCAAGTTCGATCCCGTTGCCGTAGGGGTCGCCGGCGAAAGCAACGTAGCCCAGCTCTGCGAGCCGCTCGGCGCGTTGCTTTGCATGGGCGCCCAGCCCGAACGCTTCGGGCATCACGAGAACGCCGGGGCGCTTGCCGGATTTCTTTTCGTCGAAAGCGAGGTAGCCGCGCAGGGTTACGTCTCCGTCCTTGTATTCGATTGTTTCTGTCTTCATGTGAGTCTCCGACGGTTTGAGTCACCGCCATCTTGCACGATTCGGCCATTTTCCGGAAGCCGCCGAATAGTTGTAAGTTAACGGCGAAACGATCCGCTGGCACGGATCGATTAAAAAGTTCCGCCGGAATTCAAGGAGCGCCACAATGAGCTACATGACCGAAGAGCGGCGGATGATCCAGAATGCGGCGCGCGACTTCGCGATGAACGAAGTTCTGCCGATCGCGAACAAGCTCGATCCCGAGCAAGGCGATATCCCGATGGCGCTGCGGGACAAGCTGGCCGAGATGGGTTACTTCGGCGTGGTCATCCCGGAGGAATACGGCGGCCTTGGCCTGGGCGCGTTCGAATACGTGCTGATCACCGAGGAACTCGCGCGCGCATGGATGAGCGTCGCGAGCATCATCGCGCGCGGCAACGGACTCGGTGGCGGCTTCACGGCGGAGCAGCGGCGCGAATATCTGCCGCGGATGGCGCGCGGAGAATTCCTTGGCGCGGCTGCGCTGTCGGAGCCGGACGCGGGCTCCGATCTCGCCAACGTCTCGTGCAAAGCTACGCGCGACGGCGACGGCTGGCTGCTCAACGGCACCAAGACCTGGTGCACGTTTGCCGACGGCGCCGACTTCATCTCGGTGCTGGCGCGCACCAGGCAGCCAAGCGATCCGCGTCGCCGTCACGAGGGCATCAGTCAGTTCCTGGTGCTGAAGGAGCGCGGCAAGTTTCCGCCGGGGCTGACGGGCTCGCCGATTCGCAAGATCGGTTACTTCGGCTGGAAGACGTGGGAGTTGCACTTCGACAACTTCAGGCTGCCCGCCGACGCATTGCTCGGCCGCGAGCGCGAAGACCGCGGTGAGGGCAAGGGATTTTACGGCGCCGTCAGCGGGCTCGAGGTGGCTCGGGTGCATACCGCGGCGCGCGCGATTGGGCTGGCGCGCGGCGGCCTCGAAGATTCATTGGCATACGCGCAGAAGCGGGTCGCGTTCGGCCAGCCGATCGGAGAGTTCCAGGCGATTCGGTTCAAGCTGGCCGAGATGGCGACCGAGATCGAAGCCGCGCGCCAGCTTACCTACTTCGTCGCCACCGAAGCCGACAGCAAGCGCCGATGCGACAAGGAAGCCTCGATGGCGAAGCTGTTCGCGTCCGAAATGGCCGAGCGCGTCACCAGCCAGGCGCTGCAGATTCACGGCGGCTACGGCTACACCAAGGATTTCCCGCTCGAGCGCTACTGGCGCGACGCGCGTCTGACCAAAATTTTCGAGGGCACTTCCGAAATCCAGCTGCGCATCATCTCCGATCGGTTGCTGCCGAGAGCGAAGCAGTAAATTTAAATGGCCGCAGCACGAGAAATTGACGCTGGCACTGCCAATGAAGCCAGCGGTCGCACGCACTAAAGGAGAAGCCCAAATGGCAACCGCACTCGTGACGGGAAGCAGTACCGGGATTGGGTTAGCAACCGCAATGGCGTTGGGCCGCGCCGGATATCAGGTGTACGGAACGATGCGCAATCCGGCGCGCGCTCCCGAACTTGCATCGGTCGCCGCGAGAGAAAAATTGCCGATCAAGGTCCTGGCGATGGACGTAGATAACGACGCGTCAGTTCGTAGTACGATCGCGGACGTCCTGGCCGTCAGTGGTCGAATCGACGTTCTGGTGAACAATGCCGGCATCGCGGCATTTGGCTCTACCGAAGAGCTCCCGCTCGCCGAGTTCCGCCGCGTGATGGAGACCAACTACTTCGGCGCATTGCGATGTATACAGGCGGTCCTTCCTGGCATGCGCGAGCAGCGTTCCGGCCACATCATAAGCGTTTCGTCGCTGGGAGGCCGTACCTGTCTGCCGGCGTATGCGCCCTATGGCGCCTCGAAATTCGCACTTGAATGCTTGAGCGAATCCCTGGCGGCGGAAGTAAAGGCGCTGGGTATCCGTGTGTCGATTCTGGAGCCAGGAGCAGTCACGACGCCGATTTTCGACAAGCTCCGCGAGGTTCCCGCTGGCACTTGCTACCAGCACGAACGCCGCGTCTATGCGATGTTCGATGCGATGCTGAAGCAAGCGAGCTCGCCCGAGGTAGTGGCCGACAAGGTCGTAGAGATTGTGAAGAGCAGGGACTGGAAACTGCGCTACCCCGTTGGTTTAGACGCCGAGGGGCTGCTCCAGTTCCGCGCCTCGAAGACCGATGAGCAATGGGTGGACCTGGTGGGAATCGAGAGCAATCGGGACTTTGCCGATGCTGTGAAAAGAGAGATCGGCATGGACATAGATCTGCCCTAGCGCCCCTCCCAACGCAGTCCGCCCCTGCGCAGTTATGGTTTGAAGCCGAGCATGCGCTTACATGCAGCGCCGGCAAACTACTTCGCTGAATTCGCGATAGCTCCGCATTTGCGGAGCTGCTCCAGGTCGGAGCCGGCGAAGCCCCAGTCTCGCAGAGCCTCCTCGGTATGCTCGCCCGGCCGCGCCGGCGGGCGCTGGATCGCGCTAGGCGTTCGGCTGAATCTCGGCGCCGGCCCCGGCTGCGTCACGCCGTCATCCTCGACGAACGTCCCGCGATGCCGGTTGTGCGGATGGCGCGGCGCTTCATCCATGCTGAGCACGGGCGCGAAGCAAATGTCGCTGCCCTCCATGATCTTGCACCATTCGTCGCGCGTCTTGCTCCGGAACAGTGTCTTCAGCCGCTCCTTCATCACGGGCCACGATTTGCGATCCTGCTGATGCGGCAGCTCCTCGCCCTTGAGGCCCGACAGCCGGATCAATTCCGCGTAAAACTTCGCTTCGATCGATCCGATCGCGACGTGCTTGCCGTCACTGGTTTCATAAACCTCGTAGTAATGAGCGCCCGTGTCGAGGATGTTGTCGCCGCGCTGGTTGTTCCATATACCCGAACCGTGGAGACCGTAAATCGCGGTCATCAGCGACGCCGCTCCATCCACCATCGCCGCATCCACCACCTGTCCCTTGCCCGATTTCTGCGCCTCGAGCAGTCCCGCGACCACTCCCAGAGCCAGGTAGAGCGCGCCGCCGCCGAAATCGCCAACCAGGTTCAGCGGCGGTACCGGCGCCTCGCCCTTGCGCCCGATGCTGTGCAGCGCGCCCGACAGCGCGATGTAGTTGATGTCGTGGCCGGCCGCGTGCGCCAGCGGACCTTCCTGTCCCCATCCCGTCATGCGTCCGTAGATCAGGCGCGGATTGCGCGCGAGACAATCGTGGGGGCCAAGGCCGAGCCGCTCGGTCACGCCTGGACGGAAGCCTTCGATCAATGCGTCGGCTTTCTCGACGAGCCGCAACACGGCCTCGATCGCTTCGGGTTTTTTGAGATCGAACGCGACCGAGCGCCGGCCGCGATTGAGTAGGCTGTATTTCGTTTGCATCGCGATGCCCAGACCGGCGTCGGCCGCACGATCGATTCGGAGTACGTCGGCGCCCATGTCCGACAGCAGCATCGCACACATGGGTCCGGGGCCGATCCCGGCCAGTTCGATGACGCGATAGCCTGACAACACTCCCATGATTCTCACCTCACGCTCGGCGCGATTCGTCGCGCAAACCTCACACTAGCCTTTTCGATCAGGTCGCTGTCTACTTCAGCCCGCGAACTTTCTTGTTGGCTTCCCGCCCGAGACATTTCTGCAGCCACGCGCTCACGTTTGGCCACGCAGACAAGTCGAGTTTCATCATCGGTATCCAGCTCATGACCGCGGCGACGTTCAGGTCGGCGATCGAAAAGTTCTTGCCCAGCAAATACTCCTTGCCCTTGAGCGCCCCCTCGAGCACGCTCAGCGGCGCCTTCAAGGCTTCGACCGCGGCCTGCGCGGCTTTCTCGTCGCGCTGTTCGGGGGGATTCATCACCCGATTGCGCAAGATCGTTACGAGATGCGGCTCGACTTCGGTCATTGCGAAGAAGCTCCACTTGTAGATGTCGGCGCGCGCGGCGGGCTCCGCCGGCCACAGCGAATTCTTGCCATACTTTTCGGCCAGATAAAGATTGATCGCCATCGATTCCCAGACCACGATGCCGTCGTCTTCCAACACGGGCACGTGCCCGTTGGGATTGAGCTTGAGATGTCCGGGCGACTTGGCTTCGGTGGTCGGAATGGGAAGATGCTCGTAGTTCACACCGAGCTCTTCGAGAGCCCACAACGACCGGGCGCTGCGCGATCTTGAAGTTCCGTGAAGTTTTGTCATGTTGATTCCTCCGATGCTCGCATCTTACTACCAGCAATCGGGTTCCTTACAAGCGGCAGGGGTGACCCCTGCCCCCGGTATTAGAAAAAAGTGCGGCGTGATTGCAGCCGCTGCCGTCCTCGCGCTCGCCGCGGGATGCTTCGCGCCGAATCCGCCCCGCAAGCCCCAGGATCTCGGCGGCGAGCACGTATCGTTCACGACCTCGGACGGTGTGCTGCTGCGAGGCCATCTGTACGGCACCGGCTCGACCGGCGTAATCCTGGCGCACATGTATCCCGCCGATCAGTCCGACTGGACCGACTTTGCGCAAGTGCTCGCGGCGCACGGCTACCAGGCGCTGACCTTTGACTTCCGCGGATTCACGGAATCGGAAGGAACCTCGGGCACCGAATTCGCCGGCGACGACCTGCTGGCCGCCTACCGGTTCCTCCGTCCCCGCGTGGCTCGCGTCTTCATCGCGGGCGCGAGTCTCGGCGCAGAGGCCGCAATCCTGGTTGCCGCACGCGAGCCGGTCGCGGGAATCATCTGCATCTCCACGCCTACCAGCTTCGGTGGACTTACCGTAACCGACGCGATCCGCCACGTTCGCGCGCCAATCCTGTTTGTCACCTCGGCCGATGATCCGCTGGTCGGAGAGCAGCCGGAAATTCTGTTTCGGTTGGCCCAGGCGCCGAAGTCGATCGAGGTTTACCCGGGCAGCGCTCACGGCACTTCGATCCTGTTCGGGCCTCATGGCCCCGAGCTGCAGGCGCTGATGCTCCGTTTTCTTGCCGCCAACCAGCCGGCCGCTCCCGCTGCCTCAGGGCTTTAGTCCGAACACGGCCACGCTGCTGGGCGTGCCGACGTAAACTTTGCCATTGGCGATCGTCGGCGTGATGAACTTGTTGTCGGAGAAACTGTCCGCAGGCACCTTGCTGCTGTTGTAAAACTCGGTCGCCAGGTTGGTCGCGTCGTAGGCATGCAGAACTCCTCCACCTCCTACATTCTGGACCGCCCACGCGATTGCATTGCTCGTTACGTTGGCCGAAATGCTCGGTGCCGTTCCCGGATAGCCGAAGGTCTCGCTGGTGCTTGACGATGGCATCGACACGAGCCTGGCCTGCGAAAACGTGAACGCCTGGAGTGGGACGTTCACTCCACCATAGTAAAGAGTGCCGTTGAAGTAAGCCGGCATCGCCCATTCGCCATTGTCCAATGCTCCCGCCAGCACCTGGTATGCGTTCGTATTGTTTGCGGAGTTGAACTTGCCCATGTTGGTGCGGTCGACGAGGTAGATGTTGCCGTCCTTGCCGGCGCCGACCGCAAGCTGTCTGGTATTGCCGCCGCTGTCAGTCATCGGGGGCAGCACCATCGCTCCGCCTGAGCCCAAATCCGTATCGCTGTCCGACTCGTTGACGGTGTTGAAGGGTTCGAAAAAGTCGACGACCTGCAATCCGCTGGAGTTGGACAGTTTCAGGAAACCGTTTCCGAAGTCGCCCTTGGTGGGGAACCCGTTGGAGTTGACGGTGGTGTCGAAAGTCCCGTTGCCGTCGAGAAGATAGATATAGCCCGAGCTGTCGGCCGCCGGTCCTCCGCCCGCCTGCCAAATCGCGCCTTCACTGCCGTTGGGAGTGATATCCAGAACCGAGGTCTGCGTCAATTTGTACTGATCGTAGGCCATGATCCAGCCGTTGTACGGGCCGTCGTCGCAATGCGATGCCCACGTAGTGATCAGCTGGCCATTCAGCAGCAGCAATCCCGGCCGCTCCTTGTACTGCTTCGGATCGAAAGCAGGACCTGGGGGAAACGTCGCTGTGATCGTAACCGGGCCGTTGAACTCCTCGGCACCCGTCGTCATGTCCAGCGCGTGGAGACGCTGGAAGTAGGTTGTCGTCCCGCTCTTGGTCTTGGACATCGCGACTACGTAGATAGTGCCGTTGGGTCCCGCCGTGGGATCGATCACGGGCGTCGAGGTGATGCCGATCTCGGGCGTTACCTGGCTGCATCCCCGGTTATCCGAGGCAAGCTCGCCCGAACCAAGCACCGACACGTGCCAAAGCGGCGGACCAGCGTTGTCGGCGTCGAAGGCATACACGGTGTCATTCTCGGTGACGACATAGAGGACGTTGTGTGTGCCCTGGCCCGGGATACTTACCTGCGACTTGATGAGCGGTTGCGCGTCCACGAGTCCGTCAACCGAATCCTGGAACAGCTGACCGAACGAGGTCATGACATTGCTGGTCGTCAGCGTTTGCTCCGTCAGGTTTTGTCCGGTGCGCGCGTTGTCATTGTGATAGGTCAGCACATCGGTGTAGACGGCGGGGGTCGACGTTGCAGTGGCGGTGACCGTCGCCGTGGCAGTTGCCATGGTGGTCTGAGTCGCAGTGACCGTCACAGTCGCAGTCGCGGTTGCTGTCGAGGTTGCGCCAGGAGTTCCGGTTGCTGTTGGAGTTGCGGTGGCGGTCGCAGCTACGGTTTGCGAAGCAGGTATCAGTAGAACGGCTTGTGCGGTCATGACCAGGGTACTGCTATCCTGGGTCGCGACGGCGATATAGGTGGGAGACGCGGTCCCCGCTAACGGGGCGGCAAGGTCTCCGAACCCGAGTCCGTAGCCTTCCTTAGCGGAGATGATGTCCAGGCGCCGAGTTATGGCCGCCGGCAGCGTGATTGTCGGGCCGGCACCGCTCTGCGAACCGTAAAAATAAACTTGAAGCTCGTTGCTGTTGGTCGGAGTCAATGACGGAGCGGCGTCTGTAATCGGACTGACACCTCCCGCGATCGCTCCCGCAGCCTTGTCGATTGGCGGCACAGCAGCGCCTCGCCATGCGCCCATCACGCCGGCCGCCCATTGCGAGCTGATAGTCCAGGCATACGAGGTGGGTTCGCTCGGGCCCGCAACCTTGTAATAGAGCCACGAGGTTATCCGGTTTCCGCTGTTGGTTACGAAGTCATGACGAATGCTGTTCCAGCCAAGCGGTGCTGCAGGCAGATCAGTGCCGATGGCATCCCAGACGATGATCTGAGCCAGCAATACATCGCCTGCCTCAACTCCTGCCGGTAAGCCGACGGTTACGGTCGTGACCGGAGCGCTATAGTCGGCCAACGCACTCGCGTTCACGAAGGTGATCGCGCTTGGCGTCGGCGTCGCGGTTGCCGTCGCGCCGGTCGCGGTGGCCGTTGGCGTTGCAGTGTTCGTCGCGGTCGCCGTCGCGGTGGCTGTCGGCGTCGTCGTTGCCGTCGCGCCAGTCGCGGTGGCCGTTGGCGTTGCGGTGTTCGTCGCGGTCGCCGTGGCGGTGGCTGTCGGCGTCGCGGTTGATGTTGCAGTTGCGGTCTGAGTAACCGTCGCGGTCGTAGTCGACGTTGCAGTGGCGGTGACCGTCGCCGTGGCAGTTGCCATGGTGGTCTGAGTCGCAGTGACCGTCACAGTCGCAGTCGCGGTTGCTGTCGAGGTTGCGCCAGGAGTTCCGGTTGCTGTTGGAGTTGCGGTGGCGGTCGCAGCTACGGTTTGCGAAGCAGGTATCAGTAGAACGGCTTGTGCGGTCATGACCAGGGTACTGCTATCCTGGGTCGCGACGGCGATATAGGTGGGAGACGCGGTCCCCGCTAACGGGGCGGCAAGGTCTCCGAACCCGAGTCCGTAGCCTTCCTTAGCGGAGATGATGTCCAGGCGCCGAGTTATGGCCGCCGGCAGCGTGATTGTCGGGCCGGCACCGCTCTGCGAACCGTAAAAATAAACTTGAAGCTCGTTGCTGTTGGTCGGAGTCAATGACGGAGCGGCGTCTGTAATCGGACTGACACCTCCCGCGATCGCTCCCGCAGCCTTGTCGATTGGCGGCACAGCAGCGCCTCGCCATGCGCCCATCACGCCGGCCGCCCATTGCGAGCTGATAGTCCAGGCATACGAGGTGGGTTCGCTCGGGCCCGCAACCTTGTAATAGAGCCACGAGGTTATCCGGTTTCCGCTGTTGGTTACGAAGTCATGACGAATGCTGTTCCAGCCAAGCGGTGCTGCAGGCAGATCAGTGCCGATGGCATCCCAGACGATGATCTGAGCCAGCAATACATCGCCTGCCTCAACTCCTGCCGGTAAGCCGACGGTTACGGTCGTGACCGGAGCGCTATAGTCGGCCAACGCACTCGCGTTCACGAAGGTGATCGACCCGGTTCCCTGGGCATGCACGCTCGTCGCGAACAAAATCGCCGCAACCATGATGACTGACGCAAGCGCCGCGCGCCGCACGCAGTCTGACGATGTCATCCGCAAACCGCGCCACACGATCGTCACGAGTCCTCTCTGCGTCCAAACAAACAGTCATCGACTCTAGCAGGCTCGTCGGGATCAAATGAACTTGACTTTGAAACTATTCACGGATTCGCGTGCGACGCGCGCCATGAAGTCACAGTGAAGCAGCGCTTTCGATCACCGCCCAAATTTCGCTATGTCATATGAACGCGAGGTACATCAATCATGGAAAAGCGAAAACTTGGGACGCAGGGACTCGAAGTGTCGGAGTTGGGTCTCGGATGCATGGGGATGTCGCAGTTTTACGGCCCGCGCGACGACAGCGAATCCATCGCGACGCTCGAGCGCGCAGTCGAGCTCGGCATCAACTTCTTCGACACCGCCGACGTGTACGGCGCCGGCCACAATGAAGAGCTGGTCGGCAAAGCGCTCAGCAAACACCGCGACCGCGTGATCATCGCGACCAAGTTCGCCAACCAGGTCTTGCCCGACGGCAAGCGCGCCATCAACGGCAAGCCGGAATACGTGCGCTCCGCCTGCGACGCGTCGCTGAAGCGCCTCGGTGTCGACCACATCGATTTGTACTACCAGCATCGCGTCGACAAGCAGGTGCCGATCGAGGAGACCGTGGGCGCGATGGCTGAGCTGGTGCGCAAGGGAAAGGTCCGCTACCTGGGCCTGTCGGAGGCGGGCGCCAATACGATTCGGCGCGCGCACGCCACGCATCCGATAAGCGCCCTGCAGTCCGAGTACTCGCTCTGGACCCGCGACTACGAGGACGAGGTGATTCCGACGCTGCGCGAACTCGGAATCGGATTCGTCCCGTTCAGCCCGCTGGGTCGCGGCTTCCTCAGCGGAAACATTCGCGAGTTAGCCGATAACGACATGCGGCGTGTAATCTCGCCGCGTTTCGACGCCGCGAACATGGCAAGCAATCTGAAGGTCGTCGATCGCATCAAGGAAATTGCCGCCGAGAAGGGAATCACGCCGAGCCAGCTTGCGCTTGCCTGGGTGCTGGCGCAGGGCGACGACATGGTCCCGATTCCCGGCACCAAGCGCCGCAGCTATCTCGAAGAGAATGTCGCGGCGGCCAAAGTGCAGCTATCGAAGAGCGTTCTCGCCCGCATCGAGGAAGTCGCGCCCAAGGGCTTTGCCGCCGGCGGACGCTACCGCGACATGAGCACCGTCAACGTCTGAGACTACGACAAATTCGGCAAGCTCAAGCGATAAATCCTCGCGGCGGTTCGATGGAACAGCTGCGCCTTTTCGTCGCCGGTAAAGCGCGCCGCGATCTTCTTGAACGCGTTCCACAACACGCCGTACGAGCATGAAACCCGGTCCACCGGGAAGTTGCTCTCGAACATGCATCGTCGCGGGCCGAACTGATCGATGGTGTGGAGATAGTAGTCGCGCGTCGCCGCGACCAGTTCATCCGAGGTCGGCGGCAGCGGCCGCCGGTGCCAGCCGAAGCCGTTGACCGTCATGTTGATTCCGCCGAGCTTGGCGGTGACGTTTGGACATCGCGCGAGTTCCGCGATGCCCTTCTTCCATTCGCCGAATACTTCCGCGCGGCGGCCTTCGTACGGGCCGATCCCCAGCGGTCCGCCGAAATGATCGAGCACGATCGTCGTTTCCGGAAACGCTCTGGCGAGATCAATTAGCGCAGGCATCTGCGGATGGTACTGCCACGCCTCGAAGACGAGATTAAAGCCACGCAACTTGCCCAAGCCCTCGCGAAAACTCTTCGACTCGTACAAATCGGCGGGCGGGTTGGTGTGCGAATTACGAACGTCGGGGCTCGCGTCGAAGCCGCCTGCGTGCCGGATGCCACGAAAGCGTGCCGGCGCCGCGGCGATATGCGCTCGCAATACCGGTTCGACCGCGGCGCCCAGCGCCAAATCCGCAAAGCCCACGATACCGGCCGCAACTCGAGTCTCGCCGTATTGCCCGCTTGCGCTTTGAGCCGCTATGCCGTTGACAAACTCGGTCTCGCCCACCGGCCGCATCGATTCCGGGCCGTCCGCGCGATACATCGAAAGGCATTCGACGAATACCGTCGCCAGCACGCGATGCCCCGACGACGTGTCGCGGATAATTTCGTCGAGCGTGTAGCGGCTGCCCGGATGGTCCCACAGGTGATGATGCGGATCGACAATCGGCAGGTCCGGTTCGAGCGCCGCCTCATTGACTTGCGCGAGCCGCGCGTCGCGTTCCTTTTCGCTGTCTGCCATATCATTCGCCTCTGAACTTCGCGGGACGCTTCTCGAGAAAGGCGCGCACGCCCTCCTGGGAATCCGCTGAATTGCCGGCCTTGCGCTGCATCTGACGTTCCAGGTTCAACTGCTCTTCATAGGTATTGTCGGCGCTCTCCCAGTACAGGCGCCGAATCAGGCTGAGCGATACGGTGGGTCCGTTCGCCAGGTCGCGCGCCAGCTCCTTCGCCTTTCCGATCAGGTCCGCATCGTCGAAGACTCGGTTGATGAGACCCCATTCTAGGGCTTTCTCAGCCGGCAATTTCTCGCCCAACAGCGAAAGTTCCATCGCGCGCGCCTTGCCGATCAGCCGCGGCAGAATCCACGTCGAGCCGCCGTCGGGGATCAGACCGATGCGCCGGAACGCTTGCAGGAAATACGCCGAGCGCGCACACAGCACGAGATCACCCATCAGCGCAAAGCTCATCCCGACCCCGGCCGCCGCCCCATTCACCGCCGTGACGAACGGAACCGGCAATTCGCGAAGACGGCGCAGGAACGGATGGTACAGCGTTTCCAGCACTGCGCCCGCGTCTCTCGAAGCGCCGGGACCGCCTGAGCGCGGCTGTAGGTTGGCGCCGGCGCAGAAGCCGCGGCCCGCGCCCGTCATCAGCAGGCATCGCACGCCGTTGCGGGGATCCTCGACCTGGTCGAGCGCCTTCATAAGCCCGCCGAGCATCTCGGCCGAGACGGCGTTCAAGACTTCGGGATGGTCGAGAGTCAGGATGCCGACTGGTCCTTCGATATCGAGTTTCGCGCGTTCAAATTGCATGGTTCTCTCCTGCTTCGCCGAGACGCTCAGTCTGCTTCACTACCCCAACTATCACCGGGTGTGATAGCTCGACAATCGTCAGGCTGTTCGCTCGACGGAGAATTGCAATGGATCCAGTCAAGAGACTCGACCGTTCGGTGAAGGGCCGCGCCGTGCTCGTCACCGGCGCCGCCAGCGGGATGGGCCGCGCCACCGCTCACTTGTTTGCGGATGAAGGCGCGCTCGTCGCGGTCACCGACATCAACGAAGCGGGCGTCGCGCGCGTCGTCGAAGAGGTCACCGCCGGCGGCGGAAGCGCGCACGGATGGCGCCTCGACGTATCCGACGCCGCCGAGATCAAGCGCGTCGTCGCGGAAGTCGCCGGCCGGTTCGGCCGTCTCGATATACTCATCAACAACGCCGGCTTCGGCGGCTTCTCTCCGCTGGGCGACGACGACTACGATCGCATCTGGGATCGCACGATCGCCGGCCTGCTGACGGCGCAACAGCGGATGGTCCGCGCCGCGCTCGTGCATCTGCGCAAGTCGGACGCCGCGCGCATCGTCAACATCGCCTCGACCGAGGGCCTCGGCGCGACTCCCGGTGACAGCCCTTACGCAGTTGCCAAGACTGGCGTCATCGGGCTGACGCGCGCGCTGGCGGTCGATCTCGGCCCCGAAGGAATTACAGTCAACTGCATCTGTCCCGGACCGATTCGCACCGCGCTTACCGACGCGATTCCGGAAGAGCACAAGACGATTTTCGCCAAGCGCCGCACCGCGCTGAAGCGGTACGGCTACCCGGAAGAAGTCGCGCATATCACATTCAGTCTCTGCCTTCCCGCCGCTTCGTACATCACCGGCGCGATCATTCCGGTTGACGGAGGCCTGATGATTCGCAACGCATAAACAGTCACAAGATCACCGCGGAGGATTTTCCAATGGCCGATGATTCTGCAAAGAAAGGAATGGAGTTGCGCGCCAGGTTGTGGGGCGAGAAAGCCGCCAAGGACGGCGACGCATTTCTGAGAAGCTTCGATGAAGGGTTCGCCACCTTTCTCAACGAACAACTGTTCGGAACGATCTGGAATCGCCCCGGCTTGCCCGTCAAGTTGCGCTCGATGCTCACGCTGACGGCGTTGATGGCGCTGGGGCGCGGTCCCGAGCTTCGACTGCACATGCGCGGAGCGTTGAACCTCGGCATCCCAGCCGAGGAAATCAAGGAAGTGATCGTCCACGTCTCGCAGTACAGCGGCGTGCCGACCGCGATCGAAGCGATTCGCGCGTTCAACGAGGTGACCACTCCGGCCAAGCCCGCGTGAGCCGGGCGCCAAGCGCGGTAAGTTTTCGGGGCTGAGTTCGGACCCACAGCATCGACGCGGGCCTCGCGTCGGCGGTTGACAAGGGTGCGCCGTTCAGGATATTGAGAATCATTCTCAATTTCCCTCGGAGCACTATTTCCATGTCCACTCCACTCAGATTCCTGATCGCTGGTCTTTTCATCATCGCCGCAGTCGCGGGAGTGGCGGCTACCGCGGGAGCCGAGGACAGCGTCATCGAGATCCGCTTCGACAACCACCATTTCACACCGCAGACGCTCACCGTACCAGCCGGGCAGCCACTCATGATCAAGGTTGTAAATGCAAGCAAGGAGACAATCGAGTTCGAGAGCTTCAAGCTCAACCGCGAGAAGGCCATCGAGCCCGGTGAAACGATCACCGTGCGTCTGCCCGCGCTTAGCCCGGGAAGCTACGACTTCTATGACGATTTCAACCAAGACGTACCCCAGGGAAGCATCATCGCGAAGTGACAAAGATCGAAGGCGGTATGCACGATGAACCTCGGGAATGTCGCAACCATTGCACTGCTTGGAATCGCTGGAGGTCTTCTGCTCGTCCAGTTTGTTCCGGTGCAACGCACCAACCCGCCGGTCACAGGCGATGTTTCCGCTCCGCCCACGGTCGAGGCGACGTTGAGACGTGCCTGCTACGACTGCCACTCCAACGAAACGCAATGGCGCCGGCTCAGCCGAGTCGCTCCGATCTCCTGGCTGGCCGCGCGCGACGTGGAACTGGGACGCAGGCAAGTCAACTTCTCCGAGTGGGGTTCCTACTACCCGATCACGCGAAAACGAAAGCTTCAGTGGATGGGCAGAGCGCTGCGGCAGGAGACAATGCCGCCGTGGTTGTACCGAATCGGCCATCCAGACGCCCGACTGAGCTCAGAAGACCGTGAGGTGCTGGAACGATGGATCGACGTGGAAATTTCCGGTCTGTCACCGGAATCACCGAGTAAGTAAGGAATCGAGGCGAGAATTTATTTGAGAACAACACTGCTTGGTTCATTGCTGGCGCTCGGCGCGCTTCTGTTTCCGCATCTCGCCGCCGCGCAGGTCGACCCGTGGGAGTTCGAAGTCTACCCGTATGCGACGGAACAACGGGGAGTGGCCGAGCTCGAGGTGGACAACGCGGTCGTGGCCAACGGGCACAGTCAGGGCCCGGATGGAACCGCTGCGGGCACCTTTCCGAGCCAGGGAATCTGGTATAACCAGTACGAACTTACCTACGGGCTCACGGATCGAATCGAGGCCGCCGCCTACCTCAACATGGCGCAGCCCAGCGGCCACGGTTACTGGTACGCCGGTTCCAAGTATCGGCTGCGCGGCAGACTGTTCGACGAGGGCACGCTGCCCGTCGATCTTGGCTGGTACGTCGAACTGGAATGGCACAAGACGCCTCAGTTCGACGATAACGAACTCGAACTTGAACTGCGCCCCATAATCGAGAAGGACATTGGACGTTTCTCGATCGAGCTTGATCCACAATTTGAAAAGCCCATATTCACCGGGCCGAACAAGAACAAGGGCTTCGAGTTCGGTTATGCTAACGGCGTCTACTACCGATGGATGCGCTACTTGTCGCCGGGGGTCGAGTTTTACGGCGCGGTCGGCGATATCGACGATAACGATCCTCTGTCCACACAGCAGCACTACATCTTTCCCGTGATCTGGGGCGAGTTGCCCCATGGGATCGAATACAACGTCGGCCCCGGGTTCGGCCTGACGCGCGGCTCCGACCATGTGATTGTGAAATTCAACGTAGAGTTGGAGCGGTTCGTCGGCGCGATCTTCGGCTCGTCAGCCGACACGAGCTGGTTCTTCTAGAAGGTCCAATCGTGAATTCGCTACGAAGTCACTGCAGGGCGGCTCTCAGAGCGGCTTAGCAGCGATTCGAGATGGGGCAGCGCGTCCTCCAGGCTGGCATGCTTTTCGATCGCGTCAAGGAAGGGATCGCGTTTCATGCGTGACATCCTGGGCGGCACGGTTTCAATGTTATAGACCGCCGGATCGAGCGTTGGCTTCAGTTCCTTCCACGTCATCGGCGCGGAGACGGGCGCGCCCGGCATCGGGCGTACCGAAAACGGCGCCGCGATAGTCTTGCCGTGACCGAGCTGCAGGTAGTCGATGTAAACGCGTCCGTCGCGCGAGCGGGGATTGCGATTGATGGTGGCGATTTTCGGAATCCGATTGACTACTACTTGCGCTACCAACTCGGAGAACATCTTCGCTTGTTCGTAAGTATATTTCGGCGCCAAACCGACTACTACGTGCAGACCCATCTGCCCTGAAGTCTTCAGGCACGGCTCGAGCGCGACCTCGCGCAGCACCGCGGCTACCTCGCGGGCAACTTCGACCGCACGCCGGGTCGTGGTGCCCTTGGGATCGATGTCGAACAGGAGCCAGTCGGGGCGTTCGAGATGGGGGATGCGCGACGACCAGATGTGAATCGTGACGGCTGCGAGGTTCGCCACGTAGGCAAGCGCTTCCTCGCTGTCGAGGATGAAATAGGAAATTTCGCGCTGCGAGTCCTCGGAGTAAACCTTCTCGGTGCGAATCCACGACGGCACGAAAGCGGGCGCGTCCTTTTGATAAAACATTTTGCCTTCGATGCCGTCCGGATACCGTGTCAGCATCACCGGCCGATCCTTCAGATACGGCAGCATCCATTTCGAAATCGCACGATAGTATGCGACCAGGTCGCCCTTGGTGTAGCCGTCTTTCGGCCAGAAGACTTTTTCGGGATTGGTCACGGTCGCCTTCGGCGCCGCTGCGGGTGCGACCTTACTGCGGCCTTTGGATGCCTTCACGTCGGCGCCTCCGCTTTGATCTGGGCCGTCGCCATTCACCGCGTCAGCCAGCGACGGCGACTCCGCACCGGGTCCATCGTAGATACATTCGCGAGGATCGACGTCCGGGGCAAGGCCCAGAAAGCTCGGCTGGCGGATGCCGCCGGCGTCGGTCCATTCGGTGAAGCGAACGTTGCAAACCAGCTCCGGCCGAACGAAATGCGCGTTCTTGCCGGGCGTTGGTTCCCCGGCGGCAGGCTTGCGAAACGGAGATGCCGATTGCGCGCGAGCCTCGAGCATCGAGTAGATCTTGCGCAGCGTCTCCTGATTGAAGCCGGTGCCGACCTTGTCGGTGTAGCGCAGTGCGCCGCCGGATTCGTATTGTCCCAGCAGCAGCGCGCCGAAATGAGTCCGCGTGCCGTCGGGGTCGCTGTAGCCGCCGATCACGAATTGCCGGGTCAGCGGACGCTTGATCTTCAGCCAATCGCCGGTGCGCGTCCCGCGATAAGGCGCGTCGCGCAACTTGGCGACTATTCCTTCCAGCTCATGTTCCGATATCGCGGCGTAAAAGTCCTTGCCGCGCCCGAGCACATGGTC
Organism: Binataceae bacterium (SeqCode); assembly: GCA_963789715.1. Classification (GTDB taxonomy): domain Bacteria; phylum Desulfobacterota; class Binatia; order Binatales; family Binataceae; genus Binatus. Next base: position 88,643 of record CAWBLQ010000002.1, read on the forward strand.
GCAATAGCGAACCGGTCCCTCGCTGTGGATCAGTTCGCCGAGCAACTGCTTGCGTTCCTCGAGCGGCAGCGTGCGCGTGTCGAAACGATCGAAGCCGAGCAGATCGAAAACGTAGTAGCTGACCGGGACCGCGACTCCGAGGCGCGCGATTTGCCGCGCGTCGTTGACGTGCATTCTTCGCTGCAGCAGCTGAAAGCTCGGGCGTCCCCGCTCGTCCTGCGCGACGATCTCGCCGTCGAGGACAAATCGATCGAGCGCGATCGAGTTCAGCGCGAGCACGACTTCTGGATACCGATTGGTTATGTCGGTGCCGCTGCGCGCATACAAGTGAGTATTCTCACCTTCACGAATAGCCAGTACGCGCACGCCGTCGTACTTCATTTCGAATAGCCACTTGTCATTGTCGAAAGGATCGTCGGTGGTCTTGGCCAGAGTCAACGGGAAATCCGAATACTTGAGCTTCGCGCCCAGTTCTGGAAGATGCTTGCGCGCGAGGTTGTCAGCGACTTTTCGCTCCGCGGCCGGCGCGCCGGCTAATTCCTCGATCGTCAATCCCGACAGGACCGAGCGCGGATGCGCCTCCAGAACATTTTCCGTCGTCGCGTATTGGTCTCGCTTCTTGATAAGCAGCCAATTCTGCTTGTCGCTGGGGTCGGCATTGCGCCGGCCGCCGGTGCGGACGAGGGTGAACGCGCCGTTGAGCTTGAAGCCATGCAAGCCGATGTCGATTTTCCCGGCGCGGACCGCGTCGGCGGCGTCGCCAGCCGGATCGAGGACGTCGTACACGCCGCGGTCCCACACGATGACCGAGCCTGCGCCGTAGTTACCCGGGGGAATCACGCCTTCGAAGTCGCCGTACTCCAGCGGATGGTCCTCGACGGCGACAGCAAGATGCTTGTCGGCCGGATTGAGGGAAGGGCCTTTCGGCACCGCCCACGAGCGCAGCACGCCTTCCATCTCGAGCCGGAAGTCGTAGTGAAGGCGGCGCGCCGCGTGCTTCTGAACTACGAACGTGCCGCCGGTTGCGGAACTGCGCTCGGCACCCTCGCGTCCGAACGGTTCCGGGGTGCGGGCCGCGCTTCTTTTGCGTCGGTACTTAGTCAGCGACATGGTTCGCTGCCGGAGAAGGACGCCAATTCATACTATCCGTGGTGGTTCTGGGGTGGTTCGCCTACCATCGGTAGTTTCGTTCCGTCAGAAATTATTTCTGCTGCAAGCGGGCTTTCGTAGTCACGCGATTTCGGACACACACGGCGAGTATCGGGCATCGTGACTGATTGTCCATGCAGTACGAGTAGCACGCCAAAAGCACCGGCGTCAGGCTGAACAAGTTCATCCCCTAACCCGGCCTCGGGAATCAGCGGGCGCGGCGGGTGCGCGGCGCGCGCTGCGAGCCCTGCGCGACCTTGCGGTCCTCGCGTACCGACGTGGCGGGGGCTTCTTCGCCGCGGTCCTCGTTGACTGCGACGCCGCGCTTTTTGAGCGATTCCTTCAGCGCGCTCATCAGATCGATCACCTTGCCCTGGCGCGCTTCGGGCGCAGGCTCGGTCAGCTCGTGGCCCGCGAGCTTTTGCTCGGCCGCCTCGATCACCCGTTCGCGGTAATTGTCCTTGAACTCGGACGGATCGAATTTCTTCTGCGTGAGATCGTCGAGCAGGCGCTGGGCCAGCCCCAGTTCGGATTCCTTCACGGGAGCGTTGGCGCCGTGATCGATCTCGCCGAACGAGCGAATCTCATCGTTGTAGTACATCGTGTGCATCATCAGGCCGCCGTCGTAGGGACGGATCAGGACCACGCGCTCCTTGCCGCGCATCGTGAATTTCGCCACGCCCACGCGATCGGCCTTGGTCATCGCTTCCTGCAGCAGATGATACGCCTTGGCCGAAGTCGGCTCGCATCCGAGCAGATACGAATTCTCGAAATAAACCGGATCGACTTCCGAGGCGGGAATGAACCCGGTTATTTCCACCGCGCGATCCGCCTGCGCCTCGAGTTTTTTCAGTTCCTCGTCGGTAAAGGTGACGTAGCGATCCTTCTCGATTTCGTAGCCGCGGACCAGCTCGCTGCGGTCGACGATCTTGTCTTCCTTGGGGCAATAAATCTTCTGCTGGATCCGGCTTTGGTCTTTTGCATGAAGCAGATGGAAAGTAACCGATTTGGAACTCGTTGCCGGGAACAGTCGCACCGGAATGGAGACGAGTCCGAAGGTCAGACTGGCGGTTGATATGGAACGAGCCGGCATGACTTGAAACCTCCCGCGCGATCTCAGGGCGAAAATCCTACAGCAAATTCCGTTCCCGGGCGCGTCGCGCTCAACTAGCCCGGACTAGCCTTCTTATATTTCGCGGCGAGCGAAATCCAGTAGGGCAATCGCGATGATGGTTCTCAGAGTATCGTGAAAAATGTGGAGAGTCACCTGAAAATGAGCAAAATGTATAGATAAAATGGGGGTTTTCAGTATTTTATCGGAACAGAACAGGGAGCGCTTCGCGATTTCGAAACCGGTACCGGCTTCGCTGGCGCGAAGTTGTCCGAGGTTTCTCCTCCCCTCGCGTTGCTCGGGTCGTCGGGATGACAGAACATTGTCGCGTTGCTCGCGGCGTCAGGATGACGAGCGTGCAGACGCGAGCTTTTGAAAAAACTCAGACTCTTCAGTAGTAGTCCGGCACGAAGGTCTGGTCCTCGAGCGGCGGACGCTTGTACTCGGTCGGCATGTCCGGGCGCGGCGCCATCTTGTGATCGGTGTGCCGGAACATCACGTCCTTGGCCATCGAGTACTCGACCCACTTCGAGCGCGACTCGATATCCATCGGGCTGAGCTTCCAACTGCGCGTGGGATCGTTCATGCGGCCCTGGAAGCGCCGCTCCTGCTCATCGTCGCTGACCGAGAACCAATACTTGACGACGAGCAGTCCGGAGCGGCAGAGCATCATCTCGAATTCCGGGCAGCTACGCAGAAACTCCTGGTACTGCTCGTCGGAGCAGAATCCCATGACGTGCTCAACGCCGGCGCGGTTGTACCAACTGCGGTCGAACAGGACCATTTCGCCAGCCGCCGGCAAATGCGCGACGTAGCGCTGAAAATACCACTGGGTCTTCTCGCGTTCGGTCGGCGTGCCAAGCGCGACTACTCTGCAAATCCGCGGATTGAGGCTCTCCGTGATCCGCTTGATCACGCCGCCCTTGCCGGCCGCGTCGCGCCCCTCGAAGAGGACCAGCACCCGCAGGCCTTTGTGCTTGATCCAGTTCTGCATCTTGACGAGCTCGATCTGGAGGCGCGCCAACTCCTTCTCGTAGACATCGTTTTTGATTCTGCGAGCTTCGGCCTTGACGTCTCCATGGTGAATTTCCAGCGGCACGCCGTTGGCGGCGCCATTGGCCGGAGTCGCAGCGACGATCGCGCTGACGCCGTCGGCGACGATGCCGTTGGGCGACTCTTTCTTTTTATTTTTCTTGTGCTTCTTCTCCCTGGTTTTCATAGCGACCTACATGATGAAGAGCATCTCCTGGTAGGTCGCCAGCGGCCACAAGTCGTCGGCGACGATGCCCTCGAGCGTGTCCGCAGTCTTGCGCACCGCCGCCATCGCGGGCAGCACCGCGTTGCACAGATGCCTGGCATGATCGAGCTTGCTATGACCTCCACCCTCGGCCAGCATCCCTTCGAGCTTCACGATTCCATCCTGCAGGTCCTTCACCAGCACCGTGACTTTGTCGAGCGTGTCGGTATCGAACACGTAGCCGACCGCCTTCAGATGCGCGCAGGTGGACGCGAGCTCGCCCTGGTAGCGAATCGCCGCGGGGAAGACGATCGTCTTGGCCATTTCGATCACGGTGCGCGCTTCGAGCCCCACCACGAGGCAGTATTGCTCGAGGTCCACGTCCATGCGGCCGTGGGTTTCGCGCTCCGTCAGCACGCCGTACTTGGCGAAGAGCTCAGTCGCCTCCTTGCTGCCGAGCAGCGGCAGAGCTTCGACGCAGGAGCGCAGGTTGGGCAGGCCGCGGCTTTCCGCTTCCTTGTGCCAGGACTCCGAGTAGCCGTTGCCGTTGAAGACGATGCTGCCGTTCTCGGCCATGATCTGTTCGAGCATCTTCTGGATGGCGTCGTTGAGCTTCGCAGGATCGTCGCCGACCGCTTTCTCGAGCGTGGTTGCGATGCAGTCGAGCGACTCGGCCACGATCGTATTCATCGCTATCATCGCGCCCGCGATCGACTGGCTGGAGCCGACTGCGCGGAATTCGAAGCGGTTGCCGGTGAAGGCAAAAGGACTGGTGCGATTGCGGTCGCCGGCGTCTTTGGGAATTACGGGCAGGGAGTCAACGCCGACCTTCAGCGTTTCCCCGCCCTTTGAACTCTTGGCGCCGCCCTTGGTCACCTGTTCGAAAATGTCGTTGAGCTGCTCGCCCAGGAAGACCGAAATGATCGCCGGCGGCGCTTCGTTGGCGCCCAGCCGATGGTCGTTCGAGGCCGACGCGACGACCGCTCGCAGCAACCCGGACCATCGATGGACCGCGCGGATAACCGCCGCGCAGAAGACCAGGAACTGCGCGTTGGCGTGCGGGTTGTCGCCCGGATCGAGCAGGTTGCCCTGGGTCGCGTTGCCCAGCGAGAAGTTCACGTGCTTGCCCGAGCCGTTGACGCCCGCGAACGGCTTTTCGTGCAGCAGGCACGCCATCCCGTACCGCTCGGCCACCCGCTTCAGCATGAACATTGTCAACTGCTGATGGTCGGCCGCGACGTTCCCGTTCTCGAACATCGGCGCCAGCTCGAACTGCCCCGGCGCCACCTCGTTGTGGCGGGTCTTGGCTGGAATCCCGAGCTTGAACAGCTCGCGCTCGCTCTCGAGCATGAAGGCGAGCACCCGCTCGGGAATGGCGCCCAGGTAATGATCCTCGAACTCCTGTCCCTTGGGCGGCAAAGCTCCGAACAACGTTCGCCCGGTGGCGAGCAGATCCGGCCGCGAGAAGTAGAAATGCCGGTCGATCAGGAAATATTCCTGCTCGCAGCCGGCGTAGGAGACGACGTGGGCTGGGTTCACGTGTCCGAACAGTTTCAGAATTCGCTGCGCCTGGTTGTTCAGCGCCTGCATAGAGCGCAGCAGCGGCGTCTTCTTGTCGAGCGCCTCGCCGGTCCACGAGACGAAGGCGGTCGGAATGCACAGCGTCGTGCCGTTGGGGTTCTCGAGGATGTAGGCCGGGCTGGTGACGTCCCACATCGTGTAGCCGCGCGCCTCGAAGGTGTTGCGGATGCCGCCGTTGGGAAAGCTCGACGCGTCGGGCTCGCCCTGGGTGAGCGTCTTGCCCGAGAACTCGGCGAGCGCGCCGCCGTCACCGTCGGGCGACAGGAAGCTGTCGTGCTTCTCGGCGGTGAACCCGGTCAGCGGATAGAACACGTGCGAATAGTGGGTCGCGCCTTTGGACATGGCCCAGTCCTTCATCGCCGACGCGACGATGTCGGCGATGGCCGGGTCGAGGTGCGATCCGGTCTCGATGGTCTTCATCAGCGATTTGAAGACGGGCTTGGGGAGCCGCTCCTTCATCACCGACTTGTTGAAGACGTTCGAGCCGAACAACTCACTGGCCGAAACGTTCGCGAATGACAGGGGTGCTGAGGTGGGATGGTAGGTCGTGACGGCCTCGATAGCCTGTAAGCGCGCCGAGCTTCCGCTCAAAATCGTATCCTCCGAAGTTTGGATTATCTCGGCCGGTCTACTCGACCTTCACGAGATCAACCTGTCAGGCACTGCAAGGACTGCGCCCTAAGCACCCGAATCGAAAGTTGAAGCAATTGCGGCAGATTCCGATCGGCGGAGCGGCGCAGGATGCCTCAATTTCCAACAGAATGCGCATCAGACGGGCGATCGCTTGTAATAGTTCAAATCCTTCCCGATGATGTTCAGCGCAGCGAATGCCGAACAGCGCCAAAGGCAGTCGCGCATCGGGGATTGACGTGATCAAAGCTGTGATATGGGATTTCGGCGGCGTGTTTACCACCTCGCCGTTCGAGGCCTTCGCGCGCTACGAGCGCGAACGCGGCATCCCGGTCGGCGTGATCCGCAAGATCAACTCCACCAATCACGAGAACAATGCGTGGGCGATGTTCGAGCGCGCCGCCATCGACTTTGCCGGCTTCGACGCGGCCTTCGCGGCGGAAGCGAGGGCGCTCGGCTACGAGATTCCCGGCCGCGACGTCGTCGCGCTGCTGGCGGGCGACTTCCGGCCCGAGATGATCGAGGCGCTGCGCCGCATCAAGACCCGGTTCAAGACCGGTTGCATCACCAACAACATGCCGCCGGATGCGGCCGGCGCCGTCGCCACGAGCCGCTCGATCTATTCGCGCGAAGTCATGGAACTGTTCGACGAGCTGATCGAATCGTCAAAGGTCGGAATCCGCAAACCCGATCCGCGCATCTACTTGATGATGTGCGAGAAGCTCGGCGTGAGGCCGGACGCGTGCGTCTACCTCGACGACCTCGGCGGCAATCTCAAACCCGCGCGCGGCATGGGGATGACAACCATCAAGGTCGAGAGCGGGCCGCAGGCGATTGCCGAGCTCGAAGCCGCGACCGGAATCAAATTGAGTTGAGGGGCAGGGTCAGCCCAGCGCGCGGGTGAATTCGTCGAGCAGGTCGCGCCAATGCTCGGTGCCGACCGAAATGCGGACCAGCGCGTCGTTGATTCCGGCGGCGGACAATTCCTCGGGCGACAGCTCGCTGTGCGTGGTGGTCATCGGATGGCATACGAGAGTCTCGACACCGCCGAGGCTGACAGCGTTCTTCGCGATCTTCAGGCGGCGCAGGAACTCGAAGGCGCCGGTCTTGCCGCCGTCAACCTCCAACGACAGCAGCGAGCCGGGGTAGTCGGTTTGCGCGTCTCGAATCTTTATCTGCGCGGCGTCGGTGAACAGCGAAGGATAGATGACGCGTTTGACGCGCGGATGTTTGGCCAGCTGCTCGGCGATTCGCTGTGCGTTCTTGCTTTGCCGATTCATCCGCAGCGCGACGGTCGACAGGCGCGAGTCGAGCATCCAGCATTCGTCAGCTTGCAGGATGTTGCCCAACAGCGCGCGAACTCCGGTCAGTGCCTGGATCAATTCAGGATCCGACGCGAGCACCGCGCCGGCCAGCAGGTCGCTGAATCCGCCGAGGAACTTGGTCGCCGAATAAATCGCGAGGTCCGCGCCGTGAATCAGCGGATGCTGAAACGTGGGACCGAGCAGAGTGTTGTCGATGGCGAGCAGCGCGCGCTTCTGCTTGCGGCGGATTGCGGCGGACGCTTCCGCGATATCGGTCATCACCAGGGTGGGATTGGCGGGAGTCTCGATCAGCACGAGGCTTAGATTATTCGCCTGCTCGATCGCCTCGGTCAGCGCCTTCGTATCACCCGCGGGCACCGGGCGCGCGTCGAAACCTAGCGGCTCGATTACCTGATGGATCAGGTGCTGGCTGCCGCCGTACAGGGGCTGCGTGTAAACGAGCGAGCCGCCCCGTTCCAGGAACGCGAGCATCACGGTGAAAATCGCGGCCATGCCGGAATTGAAGATGGCGGCGGAGTTGGCGCCGCGCTCGAGCGGCACGAGCTGCTCCTCGAGGATTTCGGCGTTGGGATGATTCAGCCGCGCGTAGATCAGATCGGGACGATCGTCGCCGAGCGGACGGATTTTCCCGAGCACGATTCCAAAGGCGCGCTCGGCCGCCTCCGGACTTGGAAAGACGAAAGTTGAACTGCGATAAACCGGCGGACGGGCCGATCCGACCGACAACTCCGGGTCGAAGCCGCGCGTCAGCACGGCGGTCTCCGGCCGCACGCGATAGGAAATCTTGGGCATCTAGCTATTCTCTTCGCGACGATCTTTCGGCTGCGCGTCGGCGTAGCCGAGTCCCAGGTGCATTCGGTAGCCGACGAGATCGCGCACCGGCTTGTCGAGCGTGCGCGCAACGTCGCGCGGCACGTCGATGTACTGATTCTCTTCCTGCCGCAGCCATCCCAGCGAGTACGAGAGGAAGACGCCGTAGCGCCAACTGTCGGTTCGATTCGCGCCGGCGCCATGCAGCGTACCGCCCATCCAGAGCAGGACTGAGCCCGCCGGCATCGCGGCCGCGACGACCTCATCGGGGCGCGCTTTGCGTTCGCGCGGCCACAGATGGCTGCAGGGAACGATATTTGTCCCGCCGTTGGATTCGGTGAAATCGGTTATCACCCACATGCTGGCGAGGATCATCCGCGGGCGCGGCACTTTGAAAAATTGAAACGGATCTTCCTCGCGATGGAGCACTTGCTCGGTCGCGCCGGGGCCGATCTTGAGCGCGGCGGTCGCGTGCACCTGGTAATGCGTGCAGTTGGGTTTCAGGATCGCGTCGCAAGCGGACAGCATCAGCGGATGCGTCACGAAGGTGCGGAAGGTCTCCGACCTGGCGACCAGCGCGGTCACGCGTTTGGTATTCCCCGGGTAGAAGTTCGGAGTGCCACCGTCGGCTTCGTATTTTTTGTTGAGGCTGGCGTTCGGATCCGCCACTTCGAGGTGCGGCGCGAGTTCGCGCACAACCGCGTCGCGCGCCGCGCTATCGATCACGCCGGTGACGACCACGGCGCCGTCGCGCTCCAGGCATGCGACGACCTGTGCGGGAGATTCGTTGGCGCTCAGTGCAGGGATTGACGGCATCGATAAGTCCTCCGGTCTAAAGCAGCTCGCGCGGCCGCGCGCGCCTGGACTCGCGTCCCGTCTAATTTCTTAGCAACTAGTTGCGGCCCGCGACACTGGCTGCGACCGCCGGCGCGGGTGTTCCCCCGCTGACAGCTTCGACGACCTGGCCGAGATGGGCGCGGACGACGTCGGCCGGCACTTCGCCCGCCGCCAGCCGGCGCGCAGGCCCAAGGCGCATCAGGTGAAACACGAAGATTGCCAACGCGAGCCCCGCCGCGACTACTATCAGCGAAATCGTCGCGCCGGGATCGGTGCTGAGCGAGCTGATGCGATGCAGCACGTAGGCGATCGAGAGGACCGACACGCCAATCGAGAGCGCGGCCACGGTCAGCACGTCGCGCACCGGCTGCGAGGCGCCTCTGGCGAGATAACGCTTCAGCTCGCCGCTGGAGAAGTAGTCGAGGAACCAGCCGACATCCTCGTCGTGGCCGGGCGTCGGCGGCGGCACGAGCGCGCCGGTCATTGGATCGACGGCCACCTCGCCGCGCTCGTGCAGCCTGACGCCGTCCAGGATCTGGTTGTGGATCGTTTCCGTGATTGGAAACCGGCGCGCGATCAGGAACGACAGTGCGGAGCAGATCGCCGGCCCCAGCGCGAAGATCGCGCGAATCGCGAAGACGACCCGCGGCGCCTGCACGGCGTTGGGTATGTAGCCGAGCGAGGCGAGCACCGCGATTGGAATCGCGGCGCTGGGAATCGCGACGAACTTCGGCAGCATCGACCAGAACGCGGTGTACTGCGCCTCGCGCCGTTTGCCGGTGTAGAGCTCGTCGTAGTCGATCACGTCGGCCTGCATCGAGGGCGTCAGAAACAAGCCGGCGCCGAATCCGATGCCGGCCCAGCAGATCAGCACCAGCAGCCACCAGGTGTCGCCGGGCCCGAGCAGGAACATCGCACCGCCGCCGGTGATGCCCAGGAAAAAGCTCGCGAGATACGCGTTGAGCTTGCCGACCCGGCGCGCAATCGCAACCCACATCGGCAGCGACATGAATCCGAATGCGAAATAGCCAAGCAGCAGCATCGAGAGCCAGAAGGTGGGATTAGCCGGCCGGATCACGTAAGCGTTGAAGAACGGCATCATCGTGGCCGGAATCGCGCCGGAGATACTCCCCACGACGTAGCTGGCGAGCAGAATCCCGAACGGGCGGTTGCGCAGCGCGCGTCGCACGCCGGGCACCAGCGGATTCGACTCGCGGGCGACGAAATCCGCACGCTCCTTTATATTCAGTACGAGCAAGCCGTAGAGCACGCTGAGCATGACGCCGAAGAAGATGCCGAGCCGGAAGAACACCTGTCGCTCGGTCATGTGGAAGGCCTGCATCATGATGCCGGGCGCTGCCGCGGCTACAATCGTGCCGAGGATCGTGAAAGACTCGCGCCACGCGAACAGCGTCGAGCGATCGTGATAGTTCTGCGTGAGCTCGGGGCCGAGCGCGTAATGCGGCAGAACATAGACGGTGTGAAATATGAAATAGAGGATGAACGTCACGCCGAACCAAATCGCCGCGCGGCCTCCGGTCAGCGAATGCGGCGGATTCAGCAGGCAGAAAAACGCCACGCCGCAAAGCGGAGCGCCGATCAGCATGTAGGGCCGGCGCCGGCCAAGCCGCGTGTGCGTGTGATCGGAGATCCAGCCCATCAGGGGATCGCTCAGCGCGTCGAGCGAACGCGCGATCGCGATTGCCATCGCCAGGTAGCCGAGCGGCACCAGCACCACGTCCGCGTAGAACTTTGGCATGTGGATGAAGATCGGGATGATCATGGCGGCGCCGGCGAAACTCGGTGCGCCGTAAAGAAGCTTGATTCTGAGAGTCAGCGGCTCGGCAGTGCGCGCGGGATTGGGTGAGCCTCCAATGGCGATTTTAGCTTCCGCTGAATCCATCAAGACCTCCGGACCTGGTCGAAGTACAATTCCAGTGCGATGTTAGATTACTTAGTGGCTTGTAGGGAACGATCAAATGCAGTGCATCCGCTGCATGCGTGCCCCGAGTAACTGCGGCCGGCGGCCGTCTTCGCGCAGGAACACTTCCACACCTAAACCTTTTTAACAGGGACGAAGTCCCGCATCCTATCTCTTCCCGACATCGGGTGCAGGGGGCACCCCTGCCGAAGGAAGCGTGAAACCACCGCGGGTTTCACATTAAATGAAGTTCCTCAAGCGCCATTGACGCACGCGCCGGCACTGTCGGAGAGTAGAACGAATTTTAGGGCTGTCTTATTTTCGGGAGGAACCACCGTGGACGTTGGCGCGATAAATCTGCTCGACGAACGCATTTTCGAAGACAAGGTTCCACACGAATGGTTCACCTACCTGCGCCATAACGCGCCCATCTTCAGACATTCCGAGCCGGGCGGTCCGGGCTTCTGGGTGATCACGCGCTACGACGACGTGGTCGAAGTGGGCCGCGACGGGGTCACCTATTCGTCCGAGCAGTCGCGCGGCGGCGTGGTTGCGCTTGAAGATGTAGCGGCCGCGGCCGACCTGTCGGCGCAGGGCCGCATGATGCTCTCGATGGACGCGCCCGATCACACGCGCTACCGCTCGCTGGTAAATCGCGGCTTCACGCCGCGCATGATAAACGCGCTCAGCACTCACATCCGCCAGATGGTGACGGAGATTCTCGAGCCGGCGATCGAAAAGCGCGATTGCGACTTCGTAACCGACGTCGCTGCCGAGCTGCCGCTGCAGGTAATCGCCGAGATGCTGGGGGTGCCGTTCGAGGATCGGCACAAGCTCTTCGAATGGAGCAATAGGATGATCGGCAGCAAGGATCCCGAGTACGCCGTCAGCCAGGAGAAGGTCCAGCAGGCGGCGATCGAGATGTACATGTACTCGAACGAGCTCGCCAAGCAGCGGCGCGAGGAGCCGCGCGACGACATCGTCACCGCGCTGCTGAACGCGGACCTCGACGGGGACCGGCTCTCGGAGATGGACTTCAACGTGTTCTTTCTGCTGCTCGCGGTGGCCGGCAACGAGACGACCCGCAACGCGATGTCGCACGGGATGCACGCCCTGATCGAGCATCCGGCGCAGTTCGCGATGCTCGCGGAAAATCCGGCGCTGATGCCGTCCGCCACGGAGGAAATTCTGCGCTGGGCGTCGCCGGTGATGTACTTCCGGCGCAACGTCACGCGGGACACGGAGCTGCGCGGACAAAAGATCAAGGCGGGCGACAAGGTCAGCATCTGGTACATCTCGGCTAATCGCGACGAAGAAATCTTTCCCGACCCGTTCACCTTCGACATCAGGCGCACGCCCAATCAGCACGTCGCGTTCGGCGGCGGCGGCCCACACTTCTGCCTCGGCGCCAGCCTGGCGCGGCTGGAAATGAGCATCCTGTTCGAGGAACTGGTGAAGCGGGTTGCGTCGGTCGAGCGCACGGGACCGGTCAAGCGCCTGCGATCGAACTTCATCAACGGGCTCAAGCATCTGCCGGTGCGCCTGACGCCAGGCGCGCGCAAAGCTGCCTGAGCAGAATCCGGCGAGGCGCAAAATGGCGTCGGATTCCGAGCGTCCGCTGGCGGGCATTCGCGTCGTCGATCAGGCCGACGAAAACGGTGAGCTATGCGGCCGGCTGCTCGCCGACCTCGGCGCGGAAGTCATCCGCGTCGAGCCGCCGGGCGGCGCCGCGTCGCGCCTCATCCCGCCGTTTCACGGCGAGACCAGCCTGTATTTCACAGTCCGCAACCTCGGCAAGAAGAGCGTCACGCTCGACATGGATTCTGCTGAAGGGCGCCGGCTACTCGACAGTCTGCTGGACGCCGCCGACGTATGGATCGAATCGCATCGGCCGGGCCGTCTCGAAGCGCTCGGCGTCAATCGCCGCGAGGTGCTCGAGCGTCATCCCGGACTCGTCATCACGTCGATTACAAGCTTCGGACTGACGGGGCCGTATCGCGACTACGCCGCGACCGACGCAGTCCTCGTTGCGATGTCGGGACTGCTGTTTCGCTCGGGCATGCCGGGCAAGCCGCCGCTGTTGGCGCCGGGCGCGATCACCTACGACATCGCGGGCACGACCGCGGGGTTCGCCACGGTTGCGGCGCTGTGGGATCGCACGAAGACCGGACGCGGCCAGCATCTCGATGTGTCCGTGATGGAGGCGGCGGCGCAGACGTCGGATTGGGCGCTGCCCAATTTCACCGCGACGAAATTCCGCGGCGGCTCATATTACGAAATTCGATCCGGCTCGGCGCCGGTTTACACGATGTATCCGTGCGCCGACGGCTACGTGCGCCTGATCATTCTGCATCCGCGGCAGTGGCGCGCGATGCGCGCGTGGCTCGGCGAGCCGGAGGTTCTGCAGCCCGAGCATTTTGATCACCTGCTCGGGCGCATGTCGATCCAGGCGGACATTCTCGATCCGCTGTACGCGGAATTTTTCAAGGACAAGACCAAGCTCGAGCTGGCGCGCGAGGCGCAGCGGCGCGGCCTCGCGATGACGCCGGTGTTGAGTCCCGACGAAGTGCTGGCGGCGGATCATTTCGCCGCGCGCAAGACTTTCCGCGAAGCCGAAGTGGCCGACGGCGTGAACGGGCGAGTCGCCGACGGAGTCTTCGTGCTCGGCGGACGCCGGCTCGGCTTCACCCGCCGCGCTCCCGCGGTTGGCGAGCACGATCGAGAAACGCTCGCGCCCGTCGCACGCAACGCACCGGCCGCGAACAGTGCCCAACGCGCATATCCGTTCACCGGCTTGCGCGTGCTGGACTTCGGGATCGGCGGCGTCGGCGTCGAAGCGGGGCGGCTGCTGGCCGAATACGGCGCGGAGGTGATCAAGATCGAGAGCCGCGCGTACCCCGACTTCATCCGCATGGTTGCCGGGTCGGAGATGAGCCCGTCGTTCGCCTCGTCGAGCCGATGCAAACGGAGCTTTGGCGTCAACCTGCGGACCGCGCGGGGGCTGGAGATCATGAAGCGGATGGTCGCGGCGTCCGATGTGGTTATCGAGAACAGTTCCGTTGGCACGATGGAAAAGATCGGGCTCGGGTTCGAGCAGATGCATGAAATCAATCCGCGGATCGTGATCGTCTCGAGCCAGCTGATGGGCGCGACCGGTCCATGGAAGGACTGGATCGGATTCGGCCCGAACAGCCGCACCGCGGGCGCGATGACCTACCTGTGGAACTTTCCCGAAGGCGGGATGCCGCCCGGGTCGGGTGCGATTCATCCCGATCACCTGGCCGGCCGGATGCTCGCGCTTGGTGCGACAGCTACGCTATTGGCGCGCGAGCGCCGTGGCGGCGGCCATCTCGAGGTGGCGCAGGTCGAAGTGATCATCGGGCTGCTCGCCGATCTGATGCTTAAGGCGGCGCTCGAACCGGGGTCCGTCGGGCCGCAGGGCAATCAAAGCGATCGAGGTGCGCCGTGGGGAGTTTATCCCTGCGCTGGAAGCGAGCGCTGGTGCGTGGTCACCGTCCGCAACGACGACGACTGGCGACGATTTCGCGCGGCGCTGGGCGAGCCGGACTGGGCGCGCGAGGGCCAATACGAAACTGCCCGCGGGCGAATCGAAGCTCGCGCGGAACTCGATCGACGCGTGACCGAGTGGACATCTGCGCGCACGGATCGCGAAGTGACGGAGATACTGCAGCGGGCCGGCGTGCCGGCCGGCTTCATGATGTATGCGAGCGAGATGCCCGCTGACCCGCAGCTGCTCGCTCGCGGCTACCCTCAACAAGTGAGTCAACCCGGCGTGGGCGCGATGATGTTCGAAGGGCCGGCGTTTCATGCGACCTCGATTCCCGAAGCGATCGTTGCGCCGGCTCCTGCGCTGGGCGAGCACACGCGCGAAATCTGCCGCGCGATTCTCCGGATGGAAGACGCGGAAGTGTCGAAGCTCGTCGCGGAAGGCGTCCTCGAAGAAGCCGCGGGCAGGCGAAATTGAAGAGGCAGGCAGAACACTTCGCCAGCGGAATTCTCCGAGCCGACGCTTAGACTGCATTACCCGCGCACCATCCGCTCGACCACGCCCACTGGAAATTGTAGCCGCCGAGCCATCCCGTGACGTCCACCGCTTCGCCGATCGCAAACAGACCCGGTACGCTGCGCGTCTCCATGGTCTTCGAAGACAGCGCGGCGGTGTCGATCCCGCCTACGGTCACCTCGGCTTTGGGCCATCCCTCGGAGCCGGATGGTTTGAGTCGCCATCGTTTGAGCCGATCCGCGAGTTCCAAAAGGGCGCGGTCTGAAATATTCGCGATCGGAAGGTTGGACGCGGTCGCACTGGCGAGAGCGTGCGCGAGGCGAGCCGGAATAACCTCGGCCAGTATGGTTTTCAGTTCAGCCTTGGGCCGCGCGCGTTTTCGGTCCGCGAGGAAGCGTTCAACTTCTAATGAGGGCGCGAGGTTGAGCGACAGCGTGTCGCCTTCCCGCCAGTACGACGAGATCTGCAAAATCGCGGGACCTGACAGACCGCGATGCGTGAATAGAATATTTTCGCGAAAACTTTCGCGACCGCATGAGGCCACTGCGTCCACCGAAACGCCGGCCAGCGTCTGGCAAAGTTCGAGCGTCTCGCCCGCGACTCGCAACGGCACGAGGCCGGGCCGCGGCTCGATGACCGCGAGATTGAAGCGCCGCGCCGTCTCGTAGGCGAAGCCGGTCGCGCCCATCTTTGGAATTGAAAGGCCGCCGGTCGCGAGCACCAGCGCCGGTGCGACGAAGCTGGCCTTGCTGGTCTCGATGCGAAACCGATCGGCGCGGGTTATTTCCGTGACGCTCTGGCCGGTGCGCAAATCGACGCGGGCGGCCGCGCACTCCGCCAGCAGCATCGTGAGGATCTCGCGCGCCGAGCCGTCGCAGAAGAGTTGGCCGAGGGTCTTCTCGCGGTAGCGGATGCGATGACGCTCGACAAGCGCGATGAAGTCATGCTGCGTGTAGCGGCTGAGCGCGGACTTGCAGAAATGCGGGTTGGCGGAAATAAAACGATCCGGCGCGATTTCAAGATTGGTGAAATTGCAGCGGCCACCGCCCGAGATGAGAATCTTGGCGCCCGGCTGATCGTTGTGCTCGAGCAGCAGGACGCGGCGCCCGCGATTCCCGGCCGTAATCGCGCACATCAGCCCGGCCGCTCCGGCGCCCACGATCACCACGTCAAACGATTCCATCGCCGAGGTGATTAAGGCGCGACGCGACGCGGCCGTGCAAGGCCGGCGGCCACATGCCAAACCGCGCGAGATTCGATACAACGATTCCAGCCGAATCGCGATGCAAATCGGCTGGAGAAAATCCGGATTGTGGATTAAAGCTGATCGCGCGAAGCAGTTGTTCGGCGATCGATAACGACGACGGAGGAGTACCCGTGACTTCGAGAAAACAACGAATCCCATTCCGCGACTTTTCGACCCTCAGCGCCGAGGACCGCGAGATGGGCGAACGGAACAAGGTCAACGGCGAGGTCGTCAACATTTTCAAAGTGTTGATGCAAAATCCGAAGCTGGCGCGCAGCTGGTCGCGCTTCGCCGGTTACATTTTGTCGGGGCAATCGCTGCCGGCGCGCGACCGCGAGATTTTGATTCTGCGGATCGGCTGGCTGAACCAGGCCCCGTACGAGTGGGAGCAGCATGTGCGAATCGGCAAGAGCGCCGGTCTCACCGACGACGAGATCGATCGCATCAGCAAGGGTCCCAAGGCGGGCTGGGACAAGCATGAGGCCGCGCTGCTCCAGGCGGCCGACGACTTGCGCGAGAAGTCGGTGGTCTCGGACGAGAGCTGGAAGCAATTGTCCGAGCGCTACAGCATCGAGCAGATGATGGACGCGGTTTTCACGATCGGGCAGTACAACCTGGTCTCGTGGGCGCTCAACAGCTTCGGCGTGCCGCTCGACGACTACCTGCCGGGCGCGAACAAGCGGAATGTGTAACGGCCAAAGACCGGTGAAGTAAAAAAATGGATCTTCAACTCAAGGGGAAAACGGCGCTGGTTCTCGGCGGCAGCAAGGGACTCGGGCGCAGCGTCGCCGACGCGCTCGCGGCGGAAGGCGTCGCGGTCGCGCTGGTGGCGCGCGGCCAGGAAGCGCTCGATCGCGCGGTCTCCGAAATCACGTCGCGCGGCGGCAAGGCAGTGGGATTCGCGGTGGACCTCGCGAATTGGCCGAGCCTCGAAGATGCGGCCAACGCGGCGCGCAAACAGCTCGGAGCGATCGACATCCTGCTCAACAATTCCGGCGGCCCGCCGCCGTCCGGCGTGGCCGGCGTGTCGGCCAAAGTCTGGGAGGAGCAGTTTAACGCGATGGTGCTGCCGCTGTTTCGCATAACGGACTTGTTGATCGGAGACATGCGCGCGCGCAAGTGGGGACGCATCCTGAACGTGGCCTCGACCAGCGTGGTCGAGCCGATCGCCGCGATCGGAGTGTCGAATACGCTGCGCAGCGCAATCGTCGGCTGGGCCAAGACGCTGGCGACCGAGACGGCCCGCGACGGAATAACGGTCAACACTCTTCTGCCCGGGGCGATTACGACAGATCGCACGGTACAGCTCAGCCGAGCGGCGGCGGAACGCCAGAAAATTTCCGTCGAGGAAGCGATCCAGCGAAGCGCGCAATCGATTCCGGTCGGACGGCTCGGCACGCCCGCGGAATTCGGCGCAGTCGCGGCGTTCCTGGCGAGCCCGCTAGCCGCCTACGTGACGGGTTCGCTGATCCGCGTGGACGGCGGCGCGCTTCGATCGGTTTGAGAACGCGCACGGAGGTGCGGACATGAGAGACGTGCTGCCGCTGAATTCCAAAATCCGGTTTGGTGCGATGGCGACGGCTGCAGATCGCGAGCATGCGCTGAAGACCGTCGGCACGCTGTCGCAGTGGGGTTATGAAGGTATCTGGACGGGGGATCATGTTGCGTTCACAGGGCCGATCGACGATTCGCTGACCCAGCTGACCTACTTGTCCGCGCTCAATCCGAGCCTGATTTTTGGCACCAGCATCTACCTGTTGCCGCTGCGTCATCCGACGACGGTGGCCAAGATGGTCGCGACGGTGGACCGCCTCATGGGCGCGGGACATTTCATTTTCGGCGTCGGGGTCGGCGGTGAATTTCCGCGCGAGTACGAGGCGTGCGGCGTGCCGCTCAAACAACGAGGCGGGCGCGCCAACGAGGCCATCGAAATAATCAAGCGCCTGTGGAGCGGGGAACCAGTCGAGTACCACGGCAAATATTTCAGCTTCGCGAAAATCACGATGCTGCCGAAACCTCGCACTCCCGGCGGACCGCCGGTCTGGGTGGGAGGACGCGCCGAGCCCGCGCTCAAGCGTGCGGCGCGGCTGGGCGACGGATGGATGCCGTACGTGGTGACGCCCAAGCGGGTCGGCGAGGGACTCGAGTTCATCGCGCGCGAGGCGGAGAAGGCCGGGCGCAAGTTCGAGAGCTTCGGCACGGCGCTGCATTTGTTCGTGACGCTTGGATCGAGCTACGAAGCTGCGCTCGATGTCGCGGCAACGCATCTGAGCAAGCGCTACGCGATGGATTTCCGCGAACCCGCCAAGCGCTACGCCGCCGTCGGGAAGCCCGCCGATGTCGCTGCGCGCATCGACGAGTTCGTCAAGGCGGGAATTCGCGACGTCAATGTAGATATTATTTCAGCGCCTGCCGAGCGCGACGCGCAGCACGAGCAGTTCGCCAAAGAAGTGATCCCTATCCTCCGGCGCTGAAGGATGCCGCTCGTCGCGGCGAAATAGAGTGGCAGAGTCGGTGCGCGAACGCCCAGGTTGGGCTGGCTGCACGATTATTTTTCGCGAAGCAGCTAAGAACTGGATTCCCAGGGATCGTAGCTTCCAAAGCTCCAGATATGACCCTCCAAATCACGGCAGGTATATCCTCGGCCGCCGTAGTCCTCATCCTGGACATCTCTCAGCATCGTGGCACCGGCGGCTTTGGCCCGTGCGTAATGCGCGTCGCAATCGGCGACGATGACGTAGGCGCTCTGCGTCTCGGCGCCTCCGATTTCCTCCGGAAGCTTCATCAGGCGGTCGAACATGCCGCCGCCCCCGGCTGATGACAGCATGATCATCCCATTGTCGAAGGTCAGCTGGGCATGAGCGATCCCGCCGTCCTGCGCGGGCACCACGAGATGCTTCTGAAAGCCGAACGCCTTGCACAGCCATTCGATAGCTGCCGGCGCGTTTCGGTAGCGCATGGTCGGGATAATTCTCGCGCACCTGCTCTGCATGTCCATAGTCGCGACCTCCCGCGATTGCTCCCTAACCATCTAAACCACGGCGCCGCGAAAAGGTTACGCTCTACGGCTTTTCGATCACTTCGCTCTCGACGCGGCCGCGCGTCAGGTACGCCGAGCCCATAGTGGCGAACTTCCGCTCGCGCGCGCGGCGCAACTCGGCGGGCTTCAGCTTGACCAGGCGCTCGAGATGTCGCGCGACTGCCGCGCCGATCAGGTGCGCCGCTTCTGCCGGCGCGGTATGGGCTCCGCCGGCGGGCTCGGGAACGATCTCGTCGATCAATCCCAGCTCCAGCAAGTCGGGCGCCGACAACTTCAGCGCCGACGCCGCAGCCGCGACGTTCTCCTCGCCACCCGCCCGCCACAAAATCGCCGCGCATCCTTCCGGCGTGATCACCGAGTAGCAGGCGTTCTCCTGCATCAGCACCACGTTCGCCACTCCGAGCGCCAGCGCGCCGCCCGAGCCGCCCTCGCCGATAACGCATGCGACGATTGGCACCGTCAGCCGCGCCATCAGTTCCAGGTTGCGCGCGATCGCCTCGATCTGCCCGCGCTCTTCCGCGCCAACTCCCGACTCGCCGCCCTGCGTGTCGATCAGCGTGATTATCGGCAGCCCGAACCGCTCTGCCAGCTGGTAGACGCGGGCCGCCTTGCGATAGCCCTCGGGCAGCGGCTTGCCGAAATTGCGCTTGATCCTTTCGGTGGTGGAGCGGCCCCGCTGATGGCCCACGACGGCGACCGCGCGCCGTCCGAAATAGGCAAGGCCCGCGACGATCGCACCGTCGTCTGCGAAGCGGCGGTCGCCGTGGATCTCGACAAAGTCGCGCATCAGCAAGTCGATGTAATCAAGCGTCTGCGGCCGATTCGCATGCCGCGCCAGGCGCACGCGCTCGATCGCGCTGCGCGGTACCGACCCCGACCCATCGACTGTCGCGATTTCAATCGGCCTATTTTTCGCGCCGCGCGCCTTATGTCCGTTCGAATTAGCCTTCAATCTCCATGCCTGCCCGTCGCAAAAAATTTCTCGAACAATCCTGGAGCATCCTGAGCGCCGCGCTCCGGGTCAAGCCATACGATCTCCGGCTCGCGGCGAAACCATGTCAGTTGCCGCTTGGCCAGCCGCCGCGATTCCTGCTTGGCCAGGGCTACCGCATCGGCCAGCGCGATCTCGCCGCGCAGATACGCCGCAATCTGCTTATACCCGATCGTACTGAGCGGCGGCCTCTCGGGCGAGTATCCCGCTTCGACCAGCGCGCGCACTTCCGCGGCCAGCCCGGCCGCGACCATCGCATCGAAGCGCCGGTCGATAGCCTCGTACAGCTTTTTCCGTTCGACTTCGACGCCGACCGTCAACGTGTCGTAGCCGATGTCGGCGAATCGATGCCGCCGCTGATGCGCCGAAATTGTCTCGCCAGTCAGCTCGTAAACTTCGATAGCACGCACGATTCTGTACAGGTCATTGACGCCGATTCGATTCGCCGCGTCGGGATCGAGCTCACGCAAACGCCGATGCAGATGCGCAACGCCGTGCTCCGCGGCGATCTTAGCCAGGCGGCCGCGAATTCCCGCCGACGCGGCCGGACCGCGAAAGATTCCGCCGCGGATCACGCGCAGATAAAGCCCGCTGCCGCCCACCACCAGCGGATTTCGCCCGCGCGCCGCGATCTCCTCGATAGCCGCGCGCGCTAGTTGCGCGAACTCCGCCACGTCGAGCGACTCGTCGGGATTGCGCACATCTATAAGATGATGCAGCACGCGCCGGCGGTCCTCCGGCGGCGGTTTCGCCGTGCCGAGATCCATCCCGCGATAGAACTGCCGCGAGTCTGCGTTGACTATCTCGCAGTTCGAGCGCTCCGCCACCGCCATCGCGAGCGCGGACTTCCCTGCTCCGGTCGGCCCGACGATGAAGCCGACCGCGATCCGTGCCGGATGCGTCCGCGCGGCGATTTCCGCGGCCTCCTCCATCTCCGGCAAGACGCTCATCGGCGGAACAATCGCTCGATTTGCCCGCGGCCGAACTGAATATGCACCGGCCGTCCGTGCGGGCAGTTGGTCTTGAACTCGGTGCGATCCAGTTCCGCGAGCAGCGAATGGATTTCCGCCAGCTCGAGCACTCGCCCGACTCGAACCGAGCCGTGACATGCGAGCTGCTTCAACCAATTCTCGAACGCGGCCTCGCCGCCGCCGCGAAAGCCGGCATCGCCCATGCTCTCGATCATATCGCCCAGCAGTTTGGCGCCGCCTTCCGGCCCGAACACAGCGGGCGCACCCTTGAGCAGCAGGGTAGTCGGCCCGAACGGCTCGACCTCGAAGCCCATCGCGCGAAGCTCGCTCAACGCGCCGTGCACCTGCGACGCGCGCGCGGGACTAAGCTCGACCGAGACCGGCGCGAGCATCGCCTGCGTGCGAATGCCGCCGTCGCGGAGTTCGCGACGCAGCTTTTCGAACGTGACGCGCTCGTGCGCCGCGTGCTGATCGATGAGGAGCAAGCCCTCCTCGGTCTCGAGCGCTATATACCCGGCGAAGATTTGTCCGATCACCCGGAGCTTCGAATACATCGGGATTGGCGCCGCGGGACGCGCCATCTCGGCGCCGCCGCCGCGCGCGTCGCGATCGTAGGCGAGGCTGAGCGGGCGCTGAAACGCCGACTGGCTGGGCGCATCGGGCACCAGCCGCAGCGGCGCCTCGCTGCGCAGATTCGCAACCGGGTCGCTGGCCGAGTTGCCGGCGCGCACCTCCCCGCCGATCGACGACATCGTGATGAGGCCCATCGCGGCGTCATCGGCGGATGGCGGCGGCGTTGCGGATGCGGCCAGCGTTGCGACGGGCGCATTTTCGGTCTGGTCCGCCAAGCGCTCGCGGATCGCGTGATAAACGACCTCAAACACTGCGCCGCCATTGCGAAACCGCACTTCGGTCTTCATGGGATGCACGTTGACGTCGAGGTCTTCGGGCCGCATATCGACGAACAGCAGCGTCGCCGGATGGCGCCCGCGCGGGATCAGCGTCTGGTACGCCTGCTCGATTGCGCGAATCAGCATTCGATCGCGAACCGAGCGTCCGTTGACGAACGTGAAGATCATCCGGCCGGTGGCGAACGACTCGTGGCTGGATGCGGCCAGCCCTCGGGCGCGAATGCCTGGGCGATCGAGGTCGAACGCGAGCATCGTGGCCGCGATTTTCGGACCGAACACCTGGCGGATTCGCTCGAGCGCCGAGTTGGCGCGTGGCAAATCGAAGACGGTGCGTCCGTCGGCGGTCAGACGGAAAGCGACCTGATGATTGGCGAGCGCGACGCGCTGGAACGCCTCGGCGATGGCGCCCTGCTCGGTCGCCAGCGTCTTCAGGAACTTGAGGCGCGCCGGAGTGTTGAAGAACAACTGGCGGACTTCGATGCGGGTTCCCGCCGCCATCGCGCACGCGCGGGTATCCTCGATATTGCCGGCCTCGGCTGCGACCTCGACGCCGTGCTCGTCGGCGGCGCGACGCGTCTGCATCCGAAGATGCGACACGCTGGCAATCGAGGCCAGCGCCTCGCCGCGAAATCCGAGCGTACGAATGGCGGTCAGGTCGGCGGCGCTTCGAATCTTGGAGGTTGCATGACGCCGGAGCGAAAGGATCGCGTCGGCGCGCGTCATGCCCGAGCCGTCGTCGGCGACCGCGATGAGCGCCGAGCCGCCGCCGAGAATCTCGACGCTGACCGAGCGGGCGCCCGCGTCGAGCGAGTTCTCGACGAGCTCCTTGACCGCGGAGGCCGGGCGCTCGACGACTTCGCCCGCTGCGATCTGGCTGGCGACCTGCTCGGGCAGGATGTGGACTATGTGCTCGGGCATAATCTCAGGCGCAACCTAACTAGACATTGTAGCTTTCGGACCGGATACTCAAGCAACTCGCCGCCGCAGCGTCAAAACTGGGGGATTCCGTTGTACCGGTTGAAGATTGGGGCGGGTTTTGAAAAGCTCTCGGCGCGGCGAACTCGCCGCAGCATTCAAGCGATGAGAAAAATTAGAGTAATGCTGCTGGGCGCGGCGATCATCGTAGCCGCAGCCGCGGCGGGTGCCCATGCAGAACCCATCAAAATTGGGGTCGGTGTGATTGGACCTATCTCGCCGCAGACCGAGACCGACATCGACACCATCGTCGGCAAGCTGCCGAACGTGAAGGCGGTGCCGATTCAGCCGCCGGGCGGAGTCGATGCCTGCGTCAAGCGGTTCGTCGCGGGCGAGGCGGACGACCGGCTCGACGCGGTGATGGTCGTGAGCCTGCCGACCGAGTCGTTTCAATCGCAGCGCGACTCGAACGAGGCCAGGTTCACCGGCGCTTACGAAATCTGGACGCTGAATCTCTCCACCCTGGCCGAGGACCGCCATCGCTTCACCTTCACCGACAGCGAGCCGGTGATCGGCGGAACGGCCGCTTTCCTGGCGCTGCCGGCGCAGGTGTTCGCCGAGCGCGCGACCGGCAAGAAACTCATCTCGAGCGATCAATGGCAGGCGTTCGAGGCGGTGCAGACGCGCGTCGAGGCGAAACTGGTCGCCGCGACCAAGCTCTACTTGGCGAGCGCGTCGATCCGCGACACCGGTCCGCTGAATCCGCTCGACACGGCGAAGGCCCTGCTCGATCGCGGCGACGGCGAGGACGCGATGGCGGTTTTCAAATCGGCGGGAATCAACAATCCCGAGGTGCAGCGGATGATCGCGAGCGCGCAGGGTCAGTTGCGGCGCAGTACCGCGAATGCGCTGCTCGGACGCACGCTCGGAGCGATGGCGGGCGGGAACGCGGGCCGGGCGCGGGTCATGCTGGCCGACTACGAGAAGGCGCCGGCGGCCGAGAGCTCGCGCGCGGATTCAATTCGGCAGGTGCTGGCGGATGTGCCCGACCATCGCGCCGAGTCGATCTACGACGGCGTAATCCGCAGCGACGTGCCGGCGCTGGATCACCAGGCGTTCGTCGCGATGGTCAAGCAGCTTTTCATCGAGCAGACCGGCTCCGTCCCCAACGACGTGATCGTCGGCGCCAGGGACGTCACCATCGAGGACAAAGACGCACCGCAGGGCCTCAAGGAACAGCTCGACAGCTATGCCGGCGCGCTCGGGCGCAGCGCGTGGTTGATGAGCCTCAAGTGCGGATGCGACGCGGACGCGGTGCTGGAGGGCGAAGCGGCCGGCGAGGCGCTGCTCAAGGCGAAGTATTCGCCCTCTTTCAAGCGGCCGCAGGTCGGGCTACCCTAACAGGATTATCCTGGTTCGAACGGAAGACTCATGAGACATTGCGCATACTGCAAGAAGCATCCGTCAGTCGGCAACAACGTCAGCCACGCCAACAACAAGACCAAGCGGCGCTGGAATCCCAACCTGCAGGAAGTGCGCGCCGAGATAAACGGCAACGTGCAGCGAATCCTGGTCTGCACGCGATGCATCCGCGCGGGCAAGGTCAAGAAGAGCGCCTGACTCCGCCGGCTCGACGCTGACCCTTCACAGCAACGCCGCGAGCTTTTCCGGCGGACGCGCGATGATCGCGCGCTGGCCGCGAATCACGATTGGGCGCTGCATCAGCTCCGGATGCTCGAGCAGGAGGGCGACCACCGCCTGCTTCTCGACGTAGTCGGCCGGATTCAACTTAAGCTCCTTGAAGCGCTTGTCCTTGCGGACGAGGTCGGCGACGGGACCGTCGAGCATGTCGATGATTTTTCCCAGCCGCTCGCGCGTCGGATGATCCTTGAGATATTCGATGATGTCGAACTCGACATCGCGCGCGCGAAGCATCTCGAGCGCGCCGCGTGAGTTCCCTCATCCGGGATTGTGAAACAGGGTTATTCGTTCCATCGTTTCCTCGCCGGGCACTTTTCGGAAAGCATAGGCTTCGTCCCGGGGCGCTATCAAACCCCACGGGCGATACGCGGGCTTTGATGGAAATGCCGTGAGCGGCTACAATTCACCCGGCGCGAAACCAACAGCCATGGAGTCGTTGTGAAGAACATTTCCAATCGCAGGTCGGGCCGCCATCTTCGGTTCGCGGCTGCGGTGCTATCGATTGCAGTCGCCGCGGGTCTGGCTGCCAGCGCGCGGCTTGCCGGCGCGGCGAACGTGAGCGGTTCGATGATGTACCGCGACGGCAAACCGGCGGACAAGCGCCAGCTTCATTACGAGAACCGCGTGACCGGCGATATCTACGTCGCACCGACCAAGCCCGACGGCTCGTTCACGGCGGATCTGCCGCCCGGAGTTTACGATCTCCGCGCCGAGCGGGGAGTCATTCTGGCGAGCAATATCCGCGTCGATACCGCAGACGTCGACATCGGTCATGTCGTTGAACCCGCGCCGCTGGACCTGCGCCGCCCGTTCGAGCGTCAAGGCGTGGCGGAAACACTCGTCGACAGCCCCGCGCCTGCCACCGCGAACGTGACGTCAGGACGAGCCATTGCGGCGATGAGATACGGTCACGAGGCGATTGCCCCGATGGGGGCGCCGGGAACACCCGCGCCTGCAAACACGCCGCTCGGCGAGGCTACGCCGGTGGCGGCCGCCTCGCCGTCGACGATGGAAATCCCGGCTAACGCAGGATACTGAGGGCGCGCGACTCTGGCCGGCCGCCGTGTCGGCGGTTCCGCCTTCGCAACCATGGCGCATGCTGTCTTCATCAGCTATTCGTCGCCCGACGCGCCCTACGCCAACGCCATCTGCAAGACGCTCGAGGACGCCGGCATATCAGCCTCGTCATCCTGACCGAAGCGAACAACGCGAGCGCAGAGAGGGATCTCGGACAGCGGCGCGCAAGCGCCGCCGGTTCCGGTTTCGCCTCGCCGCCTCCGAATGAGATCGATCCGTCAGCGGATAATGACAGCCGAACGCTCCGCCACCGCGAACTGACATCCTGTCATCGAAGTCGCCAGCCCGAAAAATCCCTTCTTCCGGTCCCCTTCCCGCGCGGGAAAGGGTTAGGGGTTAGGTTCCTCCGTCATCCCAAGCGAAGCGAAAAAAGCCCCAATACCCAAGGTGATTATGTTGCTATTCACCAACAGACGAGTCATCCCTGTCTTATGCGTCAAAAAAGGAGGCTGCCGTGAGCCTCGATCATCTTCGCGGCATCCTTGCGCGAGAGGGTCATCCTCATGCTTGAGGTAACCTTCTTTGGCGACGAGAGCGGTATTCACGATCCCCACGGGAAGGAACCTAAGAGAAAGTAAAAGTGTCAAAAAATTCTCCGCTTGCGGTTTCAGAACAATGTTTGTTCAGCCCGCCGCGAACCAACGTCTCGTTCTCCCATCGCGAGACTCCTTGCGGCTATCGCCTTCGTCGCCACCGCCACGGTATTGCTGCTGGAGTTTTTCCACCGGGAGTGCCAGTTGGCCGAACATATCGACGTCAAGTTGCGCGCGATCGGCTGCTATGCTGCCACGGCCGCGAGAGGCGGATCGCAGGATGCGATCACGGAATTTTCACACCCTGACGTAGAGTTGATGGCGGAGATCGAGCATCAGCGCTGGATGGCGGAACGGATAATAGCGGGCTGGACCTTTGCCAAGGGGCCCCAGGACGTCATCAAGCGGACCTCGCCATTCCTGAGTGGGACGAACTCTGCCTCGAAGGAGTGAAGGACTACGACCGGCCAGCGGTAAGGATCATTCC
The DNA here is from genome assembly GCA_963789715.1 of Binataceae bacterium (SeqCode). Lineage (GTDB taxonomy): Bacteria > Desulfobacterota > Binatia > Binatales > Binataceae > Binatus. The sequence goes on from CAWBLQ010000002.1 coordinate 115,140, forward strand.
AGGCATTCTGGAGAGGCAGGGTCTGAAGATTTTTCGTTGAACGAGTCCGGCTGCTTCAGTCGCCTCGACCTCATCGAAAGAGACCTGGTGTTGTGTGCATTTCGTAGAGCTTCGCATTGCACGACCGTCAGCCGGGCTCCGACTTGACGCTCAGTTCAGTGAAGGGCTACGAATCTGGGGTTTGGAAGATCAAAAGAGAAATTCCGGTTAGATGCGCTTGTCTTCCTTAGGCTGGATACAGCGCCAAAGCGGCTGGAAAGAGCCGGCCGCTGTTGCGACGGTGTCACTCGCGCTCGGCTTCCTCTTCAGCTACCCGCTCCTCACTGCTCTATGGGTACCGAGTGGCTTCTCCCCGGATTGGGACCAGCATCTGGCTTTCTCATGGGTGCAGTACGACACCATATGGCATTTTCATCAGATCCCGTTGTGGAATCCTTTCAAGTGCGGCGGGATGCCGGAGCTGGGGAATCCGCAGGATCGCCTGCTGACGCCGTTTACCCTGGTACACCTCCTGGCCGGACCAATAGCGGGTCTTTATCTCGAGGTGCCCCTGCACTTCGCGATAGCCTGGGCGGGCGGTTACGTGCTCGCGCGCGTGCTCGGGATGAGCCGGCTTGCGGCTAGTGGCGCTGCGACGGTCTTCCCCGCGAGCTCCTGGTACGCGCTTCACGCGACTCAGGGACATGCTGATCTCCTGGCGTTCGCATTTCTGCCTTGGGTCCTGGCGCCCGCGATCCTCGCCGCTGAGCGCCGCCGTCTTTCTTACAGCTCGCTAAGCGCCGCGGCGCTGGCGCTCACGTTCTTCGATGGCAGCCCTTATCCGACCATTTATGCGTTCCTCTTGATGGCCACTGTCTTACCGGCATGGGCGCTCTACCGACGAAGCGTGTGGCCGCTTCTGGTCTTCGGGCTCGCGCTCGTTTTCGGCGCGGGATTCATGGCGGTGAAGTTGCTGCCCGCGATCGATTTCATGCGCGCCCATCCCCGCCTGATTCTGCACCCCGAGGTAAACGACTACCGCGTGCTCGGTCAGCTGCTTTTGTCGCGCAAGCAGGACTCCCGGCTTTGGCCGGGGGCACTATGGACGTGGGGTTTCTGGGAGTCAGGCGCTTATGTGGGCCTCTTCATCGTGCCCGCGATCATCGGTGCGCTTATCGGAGGCGGCGCCGCACTAGCGTGGCTGTTTGCAGGCGCGAGCATGCTGCTCATCTGGATGGGTTCTCAAGGTCCGTTGTCGCCCTGGGAGATACTGCATCATCTACCGGTTTTTTCCGCTATGCGCGTTCCTTCACGCGCGATCATACCATTCACGCTCACGTTGGCCGTGATGGCGGGGTTCGGGCTTGACTGGATAAGGAAGCGCGGGCGACGGTTCGGTCCCGCGATCGCGCTCATCTTGATCGCGGTTGCGACTCTAGATTGCTTCCTGGTGGGAACCCCGAACTATTGGTACGTCGTCAGCAAACCGGAGTTAGAAGTCCAAGTGCCGCCCGGCGACAGCTTCCGACAGGTGTCTCACGCGGTGCCCGATCACGAACTCAACTACGCCCGGCACAACGCAGGCGTAAAGTATTGCTACGAGAATCTCACGTACAGATGGCCGACCGCAATCAAGGGCTACGACCAACTCTATTACCAAGGCGAGCAGTCCATATTCAGCGGGCCGGGTACCGTGCGGCTCGAGAAGTGGACCCCGAATGCCCTCGAATACGATGTCGATGCGGCGTCACCCGGCGATCTGTTGACGATAAATCAAAACTACGACCCATCGTGGCGGCTCACCGGGGGAACTGGTCAAGTATTCGGCTTCGGCGCTCTTTCTACAGGTCAGATCCGGGGATTTCCCGACCTTCCCGGGCTGCTGACCGTTAATCTTCCCGCCGGCCACCAGTTGTTAGAACTCCGCTACCGACCTGCGTCAGTGATCGCAGGAACCGCGATCACTTTGATTACGCTTGTTGTGTCGCTGGTCTTGTGGTTTGTGGAACGCCGCAAAGCGATCGCGCCACTGACGCCCGCTCTCTGAATTCTTTCTGTCTTCGCGCTCGCCTAACCATCAAATCCTGATCGGCTCGACCTCACTGAGAGGGATCTCGTCCCTGGAGCGATCGTAGAGCTTCGTACTGTTTGGCCATTCGCAATGAGTAGCCATCGAGCCGGTCAAACATCATTTGTTCCGTGTTAGCAGAACTCTGGCCACGCTTCTGGTAAACCAGCATTGCGAATTGTCCCGACCATGGCCTGAACTCACCGAACTGCCCTACCAACTTGTAGTCGTTCAGAATCCAGCTATATATCTCCCGACAGTAGGATCGTCCAAAATAGGTTGCCCCGTATTCGGGATAGGAGCGACTGGAAATCAGCACATAGTCGACGCCGTAAGACTTCGCCCGGTTGATAAACTCCCGCTCATCATCGGGGCTGAGTATCCCTGGAACCGCCTCGTACCACCTTGTAGGCGACTCGCTTCCGGCGAAAGCATAAAGGATTGAATCTTCGGGAAGCACCAGCACGTGCTTGCCGGCCGCAGACTCATGCTTCATAAAGGCGATTACTCGCGGTACCTCGTAGGATTCGATCTGAGTGGTATAGATGTGCCCGATAGAGGTTTCCAGAAGACTCTGCGGCCACCAGTTGCTCCTAGACAACAATGTGAATAGCGCGACGCCTTCTGCTACCAGGACGGCCGAAATTATCGACGACCGCCACAACGCCTCAGCATTGCGGGCGGCCGCGGCGGCCACCCGCGTACCCACGAAAATAAACAAAGCGAAAACGAGCGAGTCATAATAAATCGGGAACCCACGAAGGTTGTCATCCGCGTAGACCCGAACGCCTGTTGTCAGCGCATACACGGCAACTACCATGAGTGCTGAGCGACCGGCTTGTCCAAGGTCGCGCGGAAACCCAGCTATCGATCCGACCAGAGTAACGATTCCAAAAGCGAACATCCCTCGAGGAAAGGCAACTGCGCTACACAGATCGGTAAAGGTCGGCGGCACAAAATAGTGGTAGATGAGAGCGCCCACAAGCACCGTTCCCGCACCACAGCAGACGACGGTGAAAGGTCGTTGTGTCGCCCAGTCAAGCGTTTGGGCGATTCCATACCAGACGGCCAAAGAGAACACGGCGCCCGCCAGGAGCCACATGATCTCTGACGGGATGAAGCGGAGGCCGATCTGCTCCATCCATCGCGGGCCATAGGTCCGCATGAAGTAGGCGCCAGGCGTATATTGAAAATTCTCTTTGAGAATGAACGACGGTGAAAGCCGCCACAAGAACCATCCATATACCGCTGCAGCTAAGGTCACTCCCGGCAACAACGCTAGAGACTCGCTGGCGACAACAGAAAGCTTCCGCGTTCCGGTCAGACGCCACACCATCGCTGCCCCAATCGCGATGTAAGCGGCGATCCCGAATTCCTGTTTAGCAGTCAGCGCAAGGGCGGCCGCCGTTCCCGCCCAAAGAAGGTTTCGACCGGGTTCATCGAGCGCATCTCGTACCAGAAGGTATACGCACGCAAATCCCAACACCGATCCGAGCACGGTGGCGTAGCTGTATGGAAAGCTGAGATTGAATATGTAAGGTGCGAACCCCCGCATCAGGTACGCGAACGACACGATGAATGCGCCCAGGGCCGGCATCAAGCGTTGGCCGATATCGAACAGCAATAGCGCTCCGACTACGGCAAGCACGGAACCGAAAGCATAGAGCACGTTGAGATGGACACCGAAAATGAGAAGTAGCAGCGCCTGAACGTAGGGAGCGAGCGGTCCGTAGGGGTACCAGAGGTCGCGGTAGAGGAGTTTCCCGTGCAAGATGGCGATCGGGACGTATACTTCCTTTCCGCAATCTACTTGAAGGTCTCCCCATCGCGCCCACGAATGCCAGGCGAGCAAGCCGGCGATGACCACCAGGGCGAGACGCGCGAGCCGATCGGATCGGGCGAAGCGTAAATGCGAGTCGCGCTGGATCGCAGCTCCGGAAGTCGTGGACGAGTCCACAGCCATCTTCGGTACTGAGACGCTATCCTGCCGGCCTGACGCTGTCAGCCACCGGCGGGCCGTCATGAGGCGGTCTTTGCCGCGGACTCGCGCCGGTACCATTCGATGGTTCGCCGCAGCCCGACCTCGAACTCCGTCGACGCCTTGAAGCCGAATTCGCGCTCGGCGCGGGATACATCCAGGCAGCGCCGCGGCTGTCCGTCGGGCTTGCTCGCATCCCACGCGAGCTCACCCTCGAAGCCCGTCATCTTCGCGATCAGCGTGACCAGGTCACGGATCCGGATTTCCGTTCCGGCGCCCAGGTTCACCGGCTCCGGCCGGTCGTATCTTTGAGTCGCCAGCACGATCGCCCGCGCGCAGTCCTCGACGAACAGGAACTCGCGGCTAGCAGCGCCCGTGCCCCATACCTCGACGCGCGATTCGCCGGTTGCCACCGCGTCGAGACATTTCTTGATCAGCGCGGGAATCACGTGCGACTTCGCCGGATCGAATGAATCGCGCGGACCGTACAAATTCACCGGCAGCAGATAGATCGCATTGAAGCCATATTGCTCACGATACGCCTGCGCCTGTACCAACAGCATCTTCTTTGCCAATCCATACGGCGCGTTGGTCTCTTCCGGATAGCCATTCCACAGGTCGTCTTCCCTGAACGGCACCGGGGTAAACTTGGGATAGGCGCAGACCGTGCCGACCGCGACGAATTTCGCAACGCCCCGCAGCCGCGCCTGTTCCATCAGTTCGACGCCCATCGTCAGGTTGTCGTAAAAGAACCGTCCCGGATTTTCGCGATTGGCGCCGATGCCGCCCACCACCGCTGCCAGGTGAATCACGACCTCGGGACGCGCGTCGGCGTACATCCGCGCGACCGCGTCCGCGCGGCGCAGATCGTAGTCGCGCGAACGCGGCACGAACACCTCCGCGCATCCGGCCCGCCGCAGTTCCGCAACCACGTGGCTGCCCAGGAATCCAGCGCCTCCCGTGACGACCACCCGTTTTGCAGCCAGACGGTCTCCCGCCTTCTCAGCCATGACTTCCTCCCAGGCGGCGGAAACTTAGCGCAATTGACCTCGATCCAGCACTCAAATCACTGCCGCGGTTTAGACGAACTTGATCCGTGTGCAGGCGAACATCACCATTCGGACTAGCAGCCAGCCGTGTTTCCAGCGCGAGATGTTGGTCTCGCCGTAAGTGCGTTCCGCGTAGCGAATCGGCACGTCAACGATCTTCAAATTGAGCTTGGCAGCGCCGAAGATGAGATCGAAATCGCCAAACGGATCGAACTCCCCGAAGTAGACTCGATTCTGTGCTATCAAGTCGTAGTTCTTTCGGCTCAGCACCTTGGTGCCGCAAAGCGTGTCCCTGATTGTCTGCCCCAGCAGCCACGAAAACGCGAACGCGAAAAACTTGTTTCCGATCAGGTTGAAGAAGCGCATCGCCTGCGCCTCCATCGGGTAAACCAACCTCACGCCGTTGACGAACTCGCCCTTGCCCGAGCGCAATACTTCATAGAACCGCGGCAGGTCCTCAGGCGGCATCGTCAGGTCGGCGTCGAGTATCATCAGCACGTCACCCTCGGCCGCCGCGAATCCGGTGCGAACCGCATCGCCCTTCCCGCGCCCGGTCTGGCGAATGATCTTTGCGCGCCTGGCCGGATAGTTAGCCGCCGTCCGCTCGATGGCGCCATAGGTGTCGTCAGTGGAATGACCTTCGACGAAGATCAGTTCCGTGCCGGCGCCCATCTCAGGGACCCGGCGGAAAATATTCTCGACGTTGCCGGCTTCGTTGCGGGCGGGAACCACCACGCTCACCAGCGGTTTTCGATCGCGCGCGATTTCGCGCTGCCATGCAGGACGCGCGATCAGGAAATTCGTGAGCGCAGCCGCTCGAAAGGGCGCAATCTTTACGAGGTATCGGTTGCAGAGCGCATCAATCCCGGGGACTCGCAGCGGAAACAGAATTTCCTGCCAGCGCCGAATCGTCTCGAACCCGCTCAGGTAGAGCATGTTCTCGAGGTCCCGCGGTGTCAGCCAGTTTTGCGCGATGGTTGGATTGGCGAGACCGATTCGCCTGACCGCGGCGAGCGGAATTTCCCACAGGCGGCTGTAGGTATTGATCACGATCCGGGTCTGCAATCCGCTTACCCCGGCCATCCACTCGAATACCGCGGCGACGTCCCACAACTCATTGACGAGATCGGAAATCACGATGTAGTCGAAGGTTCCGCGCAAATCCAATTCCTGAACGTCCTGGAGCACGAACTCGAGTTCGGGGTGTCTCGTGCGAGCGCGCGCCATCATCTCCGGCGAAAAATCGACTCCGATGCCGCTCGATGGCTTAAGCGACGCGATAAGATCCCCTTCGCCGCAGCCGAGCTCCAGAATGCGTTGCCCCGGCGGAATCAGGAACTGATATATCTCGGTGAGTCGGCGATGATAGTAATTGCTCGAACCGCGGCGGGTGTAACTGTTCCAGTACGCAATTCGCTGGTCGCGATGCAGCGCGGCCTTCCCGGCTGCGCCGTCGGCGTCTTCCGCGCGCGGCAATGGACTCGAAGTCGAGCAATTAGCGGAATTCGAAATGGTTTGGGGCATCGTTCCAGCGGAGCTTAGACACCGCGACAGGCCGGCCTGTCTTCAACCATGGCGGGCACGGCTGCCACGCCAAATATAGCCCACCTGCACTATCCTCTAATAGATGCCCGGGGCCGGGGCCGGTCGTATGAAACTCGCCGCCGGTTCGTTCGACGAATTCGAGCCGGTTCCCCGATGGAGCGCGCACGAAGAAGCGCCGATGTCCGGTAAATCGATTGCCCGCGATTGTTGGCGGTCTCGAGGCATCGGAGAAAAGCTTCCAGCACGATCCTCCTGTTCTTTCGACGGATCCTGTGCTAGAAAATGATAAGAAATGATAAGTCCAAAAAAATCTCGACCGTTCCGACCTTGCAAAGTTGAACCGTGGTCCATTACTCCCACCGGCGAGATCGTCCGGGTCGTCATTCACCGCGAATATTTGAATCCCCGTCAGGAGCGCTTCGCCCTCGAATACCTGAAAGACGGCAATGGGACGCAGGCCGCTATCCGCGCGGGTTACGCCAGCTCTTCGGCCGCGGTGCACGCTTGCCGGTTGCTTGAGAATGAACTCGTGGTCGAAAAAATCAAAGCGCAGCAAAATCATCTCGAGCAGAGCGACGAGGTCTTGCGCGACAAGACTTTGCGCGAACTTGAAGCGGTCGCGTTCGCCGACACGGGGCGAATCTTCGACCGCAAGTGGAACCTGCTGCCGCCCGACAAATGGCCGAAAGACGCGTACCGGATGCTCGAAAGCCTCAATGTCCAGGACTCGGCAAAAGGCCGGCGCAAGGTGCGGTCGGTGCGAGTGAGGTTCGTGGACAAAGGGCCTGCACTCACCGCCCTGGCCAAGTGGCTCGGGCTGATCCCTGTGCCACTCAAAAGAGGCAGATAGTCTGTTCCGGTCCAGTCTTCGGTCTCGGTATGTTTCCGATTTCTCCATCTTTGAGCGAGAGCATCTGATGGTGTTCAAAAAAGGGGCCCGCCGCGCGAGCCCCAACCTCGAGCCTCTTCGCAGATCAGCGCGGCATGCGCTGTCCGCACGTACGCTAGCGCTTCCCCATCGAGTCGGCCCAGTAATCTCACTATATCACATCGACCGCAATGGTCACGAATTCTGCAAACCCTGCAGCGCTCAGATCAGGGAGGGGCTCAAGGCACGCGTCGTTGGACCTGGAAAATATTTCGACCAGCATCAGGTGCTGTGAGAATCCGGGTTCAATTGTTGCGGCGTTTGGTACGGTGATGCGCCGGATCACCGACCTGCCAGGGGAATGGTCGGCTTTCCAGACTTGGAAGTTCAATCAGTGGAAGACCGACTGTCCCTCGCACCAATTCGATAGAAATTGCCGCGGCAGGTGTACCTCCGCTTCGCACCACGTATTCCGCGACGGTCGCTTGGCTGACCTGGATGCTGAGCTTGAGCAGCTCACCGTGGATGTGGGGCGTACCCAAGAGCGGATTGGCGCTGCTCATCTACCGAATCCGATGGCGAATCTTACGATCCATTGGCGCCGCCAAGATCTGACGCCGTGACCGACGGAATCCCCTTCCGACGAAGAGCACGGGCCGCTTACGCCAGCATGTGAGCAGAGCCCGACACCTTCTTTCTTGCCGTGCCGCAGAATCTGGTCGGGCGCCTTATGACGTTCGCGATGCCGCCAGAGCGGACACTTCTCCACCACCTGGGCGTCAAAACCCAATCCGGCCGAACGGGGCAGAAAGAGTCCGCGTGCGCTGCTCGTAGGGTCGCTGATTAGGTTTGAGGTGTCAGCGTCTTATCACTTACCGGCGTCATGAAAGGGCTGGGCGTCTTAATTCCAGGCTGAGTGCCTGAATTTCAAATCGCCAAGGTCTTAATTTGCCCGGGAGAATCTTAATCAACTTCAGCACCTCGGCGGTTTTTGCGCAGTTCTACGCGCAGTCTTTCTGCTTTACCATGAAGACGGGCTCGAGCCGGTTCTCCCATGGATCGCGCCCGAAGGAGCGCTCCTGTCCGGGAAATCGATTGCCCGCGGACTATTTCGACGCCGGCGGTTTCCAGGCGTTGGCGAAGCGCTTCAAGATTGGCGACGCGACGCCTTGTTCACCACGGACGCGTCGGCCGCCAAATAACGCAACGTGACCTGCTGTTGTAAGCGATATCTGCCGATCCCTGATCATTTTGCAAGCCGCAGAAGAATCTTCGAAGCGATCTTCTGGAAAATCGTATCCAGGTCCGCAGCGTCAGTAAAATCCGCCTCTCCTATCGGCAGGCTGGGATTGTAGGTGCTGGCCTCGGGATCGTTGGCGACTTCCCGGAGGAATTCCTCGGCGGCCGGTTGGCCGGTTATCGCCGTTCCCATGCCGATCGCGTAGATATACGTATTCTGGTACAGCATGCCGACCTGGCCGGTGTAAGGGTTCGTGTTTGGGTCGTTGGCGATCAGAACCGAGCGATACATTGCATCACTGGAAGGTGTCTGTCCGGGAGCTGCGCCGCCACAATAGGTCACATTGCCAAGCGATTCGCTGGCGTTTAACTGTAGATCCGGAAAAACCGTCGGAAGATCCGAAGAGTTTGACCCACAGCCGCTTGTCGGTGCGTTACAGGTATGATTTGAGCCGCAACTGCTCGGATTAAAGAAACAAACTGGATTGCCGGATTGAGTGGCGCATGGTGTGCTTTGGCACAACCCCAGCGATTCATCGCCCGGATCGCAGCCGCAATACATGAGGTCGGCCGTAGTTGCTTTGGTTGTGCCGTGCGCCGGACAGGTCAACGTGTCCTCTTGTATATTTGGCCAGCCGTCGGTGAAAAATACCAGCACTCTCAGCAAATTCGACGTTTTAGGAATCTTCAGGATCTCGCTCTGTCCATCCTTCAGCCCCTGTTGTGAATTGGTGAAATTGATGACTCCATTGCCCCAGAAATTTGTGGCCATCGCAGTGTCAACCGTGTCCTTGAAGGGCTGCGAATTGGGAACCGTCACTACCGCGGACGTTCCAAAAGTGACCACTGAGACCCAATCGATCATATCGTCATTGTTCGGGTCGAAGTCCGCGACGAAGTTCTCGACCGCGCCTGGGAGCTTTGAGGAGCCGCCATTGTTTTCCATGGAATACGACACATCCAGCACCAGCGACATAACCATCGGGTTGCGTTGAGCGGTGGCAGACGCGCTGACGTTCAGCGTGTCGTATTGGGATCCCAGGATGCGGATGAAGTAAGTGGTGCTCGAGGTCGAGGCACTAACATTGACCAGCGTGTTGTTGTTGGCGTCCACGCTGAAATTCACGCACGGCGTTGCAGCACCGAGACCGGGCACGGACGCATAGTTGATGTTGAACGCTTTTATGCCGGCTGTGGCTGCTGCACTGCTTGAACACGTAGCACTGTCCGTCCCCAGGTTTACGTTCTGCATCGCCGTAAGTGCGGCGGCGTCCACTGCTTTGGACAGGGTCGTCTTGGTGACGTATGCGAGACCAAAATCAATCCCGAGACCGACGAACGCGAGCAGAATAGTCAGGGACATAACCAGCAACACCCAGGTTTGCCCACGCTCGGTTTTTCTGTTTTCCCCCTGATGCAAGAGATTCGCTTTATCCCCGGTCTTTAGAAGTATGCGACGTCATACAACGTCGACGGCATGCCGACGGCGTTATTCGTCAAAGCTCCGATTGGAGTGGCGGCCGTGAATGTGTAGAAGATCTCTGTAACGTACATCGTCTGGTTCGTCTGGAGCGCTGGTGCTCCGGCTATATTGGCAGTACCGCTACCAGCCGGCGCGACTTTACTTGTTGCCGCAATACCCGAAGCCGATTTCACTTGCTCGGCAACCGTATAAGGACCGCCAGCGGCGGGGCTTGCCTGAGTGAATGAGGTGATGATTACCCGGCCGTTACTAGCCAGACCCAAACCGGAGTCTCCGGCCAAAAGGTCTGCGACGGCAGTGCACGAAGTGTCGCATGATGTCGTACCGGTGCCGACCAACGCGATGTTCGAGCCTTGCCGAGTCAGTTCTGAAAGGATCTGCATGTCATTCAGGGCGCGAGCGAAATCGATCACTGAGCACACGACAATGAGGAGCAGCGTCACCGCCAATGCTAACTCCACGGTCGCTTGACCAGGCTCGTCAGCTATGAGCGTGCCGCGAGCTGAGGGATGAAACAGTGACATATTCTACACTTGCTAGTCCGTGTCGCTTGGATCAAAAGAGTAATTCTGGAACGTGGAGCTGGCGGTGAAAGTGTAACCCGCTGAGGGAAAAAACTGCCCTAACAAGTTTAGTGGCGCCAACAGCGGCAGAGTGGTCGTGAGCTTGAGCGTCACGGTGTATCCCGGGCCGCCCGCCGCACCACCGGTGCCATCGGGGTTCGCAGAGCTATAGCACGAGGATGTCGTTCCCCCCGGTGGAACGCTGCAAATTTGAAGTTGCGAGGCGTCCACGCCGGGCACGCTTATTTCGCTTTGAACCGCCGCAATGATCGAGGTTATGCGCGTGTTGCCCCCGGGAGCTCCCGATCCTTGCCCCGTTGACGCATACCGTCCTCCGTCATCCACGGCTTGTTGCACGTTCATTTGCGCGAACAAAATCCACCCGTAATCCACCACCGCCAGGAGCAACAACAGAAAAAGCGACGCGACCATGGCGAATTCGACGGTGGACTGACCCTTCGTCGATCCGAATCTCGCCACTCCCGACTTGGTCAGTATCGCGCCAGCCTGCCCTAATGAGCGACGGTCAAACTTCCCCATATGCTCTCGGCCAAGTGTCAAATCTGACACGCATAAGCTGTACCAGCAAGTATCTGATCATTTTTATGGTCTTTTTTTGCAGAGCAATTGCCCAAATTGCTTCGCTGCTACGTCAAATGGCAGCCGCGCGACATTCCGGCCGGCCGTGATTCTTCCCGGCTACCGGGCGATGCACGCACGGTAGCTCAACTCTTTGGGCATACCCGACATAATAACGCCGAGCCAAATCACGCGGAAAGCTGGTCCGTGAAGCCGCCTGCAGATTGGGTCGATAAGGCGCAAACCATCGCCAGATTGCCTTGGACCCGCGACGCGGCAGGATCCGCGCCGGCTTAGAGCGCTCGGTCCCTAGAGCTTGCCATCCACGTTGCTCAAAAGACTTGTGATCGTCGTCCCCATCGTCTGATAGCCGGCGAAAACGATCACCGCGACCGCCGCGAGAATCAGCGCATATTCAGCCATCGTCTGCCCGCGCGCAAACACCTCCCCTTTTGCGTACAGTTTCCTGATCAGGTCCATTTCGCGTCCCTCCGTCCCGTTCTGTTCTGTCTCGTTCAATCAAGTATCCGCAGGAATTCCTATACTCCCGCGCGCTCTCTGAGATTTTACTGACTATTGAAGAGCTCCTCATCATCTTGAAAACGCCTAACATTCTCTTCATACGTCGTGCATATGTCAAGCGCCTCAAAGCTAGCATTGATTCTGGCAACCACCTCTAACTAAATCTGCACGCTGAAACGCCTATTATCGTCGTATCTTCAGCATTTGGGTCGCCCCTGCTGAATAAAACTGGTTAGACAGTGGCTAGAATAGTGAAACAATAGTAAAGCATTGCTCAAGTGTATAAAATAGATGGTTTTAACGATGACCGAATGGTACGGCCCAAAAAGTCCGGCTCCCGCAGGCTGGCCATTCTAGAAATGGGTTATCTCGTCACCAACGCTGCTTGAAGGTTGAGATTCTCTTCGAAAACCACCCGTCAGACGACGTCGGCCCGCGACAGCTACGGCAACTGCAACGCTAACGGCGACAGCAACTGCGACCGCCACGGCTACACCCGGCATCATCACCTACAGCGGAACCTTCAGTGGCAATCTCAACGTCACCAGTGGCACTGTCTTCATCGACGGCGGCACCGTAACCGGAAATGTGACACAAACGGGCGGAACGCTGCTCACCAGTGCGGCGACTATCAGAGGCAACCTGCAGATTACCGGTGGCAGTACCTTCTCAATCGCGAGCACCACCATTGACGGCAACCTCCAAATCCAGAACATCCCGACCGGCTCGGCACAAAACCGGATCTGCGGAACGAAGGTTAGAGGCAACCTCCAGGTTCAAAACAACGGAACCGCCATCGCAATCGGCAACCCCTCGATATCGTGCGCCGGCAACACGATCAGCGGTGACCTGCAGGTCAACAACAACACAGCGGCGGTCCAGGTCTACGAGGATGCGGTCGGAGGCAACTTGCAGTGTCAGAACAACTCTCCGATCCCGGCGGGAGGCGGAGACTCAGCCAAGTCGTTGCAAGGCCAGTGTGCTGGCTTCTAGCAGGCTGTTTGAAAAAGTAATTTTCAACGCCTGCTCCCTCTCTCCTGTCTCCTCTAAAGGGAGAGATGTTGCAGGAATTCTGTGCTTGGCGTTACAGGTACGAATAAGTCAGCGGTTGTTTGGCCGAACTACCTGAGGGCGAAATCCGGCACTCGTCGGCGCGCCGCACAATAGCAGTAACGCACTGCCCGAAGCGCCGTCTTAGACGCCTGCGGCGCGCGTGATATACAGTTGTGCCGCGACAATCGTGAATCTTCGGTTGCTTCAAAAGCTCGCGGCCGCGGCCTGTGCGATTGCCGCGATCTACCTGCTCTCGATCCTCGTGACGGGCGGCTATCCGGTCAATTTCGCCGGCGTCAGGTTCGACGCCAACAAGCTGTGGCCGGCGATCGTAGCGACGCTCGGATTCGCGCTCATCGAGGAGGTTTTTCGACACGGCTCGATCGAAGGCGCGCTGAGAGCGAGTCCGGGATTCATGATTTTCTCGACTGTGCTGATCGTATTTCTCGCCAACGGCCGCACGATTTCCGGGGGCGACTCGGTGCCCGCGAAGAATTTGCCACTGAGTATCCTGGAGCATGGAAACTTCTACCTCGATCAACTGAAGACCGCCGGCGAGAAAAAGATCCCCTACTACCTGCGTGAGAACGGTGGTCACTACGTGTCCGACTATCCGGTCGGCGCCGCGCTGATGGCGTTGCCATTCTATGCGCCGTCGATCGTGTGCCGCGTCAGCCCGAGCAGCCGCATTTTTTCCGAGCTCGAAAAAGTCTCGGCCGCCACCATCGTCGCGCTCTCTGCGTGGCTGCTCTACCTGGCCGCCGCGCGGGTGACCGCCAACTGGATGGCTCTCCTGCTGACGCTCATCTACGCGTTGGGCACCACCAGTTTCAGCGTCAGCAGCCAGGCGCTATGGCAACACGGTCCGGCTCAGCTCGCGCTCGCCGCGGCGATCTATTGCCTGGTGCGTGCCCGCGAGATCCGCGGTGGGCCGGATACGCGGGACTGCCGCTGGCATTCCAGGTGATTACCCGTCCCGTCGACGCGCTCATCGCGGCGCCGCTCGGCCTGTACGTGCTCGTGAGCTACCGCCGCGAGATTTGGATGTTCATGGCGACCGCGATCCCGCCGCTGCTGTTTCAACTGTGGTACAACGCCGCCTACTTCGGCACGCCGTTTCGAATTCAATTCCTTACGCAGTCTGCCTCGGCGGGCGGCCAGCGCGTGCCGTCCGCCGGCTTCTGGGCCACACCTGTGTGTGGCGAATTGGTGATTCTGGGGAAATCAGTAATTCGCCACACACACCCGAATTACCGCGCGCTAGGGGGCTCGCCTCCCATCGAACCCTGAGATCACTTGATCGGCTTGCCGTGCTTGCTCATGTGGGACTTGGGTGGCATGCGAGCTTGAGTCTGCTCTGGCGGTAGAGCGTTGACGAATTCAAAGCGCCTACATACGTTCATGTAGGCGAGCAAGGCCTTTCGAGGGATGAAGATGTTAACTTTCCAACGGATACCGGAGCGAGTGTGTCGGCCTAATCGGTGGCAACAGCATTGCAATGGATTCTTTCAGACCCAGCCGCGGCGTGAGTTGGAATTCGACACAGACAGCATCGCCGCAACCTGCGTTTGCGCTAGCGCTACAAAATGAAGAACTTTGATAACATTACGATCAAGGCCGACGGACCCAAACATTGGAGAAAAATCCGCCAATCTGAAGAGGAAAATGAATATCGATCAGCCGGTTTCGACGAATGCGGCTAAAAGTTATCCATCTATTTCGGCGCACGGTCTGAGTCTTGCGTAGTGGCTGTGGGGGAAGTGCGGTGACGGTGGCGGACAGCGGCGCCGCGTCACGCTGATTGAATTCGTTTCGGGCTGCGATGCGAGCGCAAGGGGAGACGCATCGCGACTGCATGAAGCACCCGGGAGGGTAGGTGCGCTCGCTCAATCTCCGTCTGCTCGGCATCGAAGCGATCGCCCGGTTAAAGGGTGTATCGGCGGCGCGTGCGACGCTAAAGTTCGTCGTGGTATTACTCGCCCTGCTCGCGCCGGTTTCCCTGGTCATGACTCAATCCCGGCTACACGCAAGCACTAACACGATAACGGTCAACAACCTTACCGACCCGACAAGCACTTCAGGGAACGGTTTCTGCGACTTGCGCGAAGCGATCAACAACGCGCAAAGCAGCACCGATACGACGGGCGGCGACTGCGCGGTGGGCGCCGGCAACGCCACGATTGTTTTCAGTGTCAGTGGTACGATCACTCTGACCGCCGACCTTCCCTATATTGTCTCCAACCCTCTGACAGTCGACGGCAGCGGGCAGACAATTACTATCGACGGCAACAACCTCTATAGCTGGACCAACACTGCAGGCCCGCTCACGCTGAATAATCTGACGATAGCCAACTGCAATCCAAGCGGAATCACCAACGAGGGACAGTTGACGGTCACCGACAGCACCTTCTCCGGTAACAGCGCTGTCTATGGCGGTGGCATTTTCAACTATGCGCAACTGACGGTTACCAACTGCACCTTCTCCGGCAACAGCGCCACCGACGGCGGCGAGGGGGGCGGCATCTTTAACAGCCTTGGATCGGTGGGGATCACCGACAGCATCTTCTCCAATAACAGCGCCGAAAATGGCGGCGGCATCTTTAACGGCGAGGGCGTTCTCGGCGTCACCACCAGCACGTTCTCAGGCAACAGTGCCTCTGGCAGCGAAGGCGGAGGGGGTATCTATAATTACGACGCTCAACTAACCGTGGCCAGGAGCACGTTCTCGGGCAACAGCGCCACCGGAAGCGACGGCGGCGGCATCAGTGACTATGACGGCGACGACACAATCGTCAACAGCACCTTCTCGGGCAACAGCGCCACCGATGGCGGCGGCATATACAGCGGCGCCGAAAGTCTGACAATCATCAACAGCACCTTCGCGGGCAACAGCGCCACTGATGGCGGCGACATCGATAGCGGCGCTTCGACTCTGACCGTCACCAACAGCATCGTCGCCAACAGCAGCTCGGGCGGAAACTGCGCCGGCGCGATTACAAATGGCGGCTACAATATCTCCAATGACAGTACGTGTGGTTTCGGTACCAGCACAGGCGGCAACGGTAAGACAATAGGAAACGGCGTCAATCCCCTGCTCGCTACGGCCGGTCTGCAGAACAACGGCGGTCCTACCGGGACTATCGGGCTTCAAGCGACCAGTCCGGCGATCGACGCGATCCCAATCGGCCAATGTCCGGTCATCGACCAGCGCGGCGCCCCGCGTCCCGATCCTTCAGGCTCCAGCTCTTACTGCGACATCGGCGCATTCGAGTACGGCGACGTGCTCCCGACACCGACTCCGACGACGACTGCGACTCCGACCAAGACCGCTACGGCAACTGCTACCCCAAGTCCGACTCCGACAGCGACCGCAACCTCGACCCTCACTGCGACCGCCACGGCTACGCCGACTGCGACCGTAACCGCGACAGCTTCGGCGACTCCGACGACGACTGCGACGCCGACCAAGACCGCTACGGGAACTGCTACCCCAAGTCCGACTCCGACAGCGGCCGCGACCACGACGGCAACTGCCACTCAAACCGCGAGCGCAACGTCGACGGCGACCGCAACCTCGACCCTCACCGCGACCGCCACGGCTACGCCGACTGCAACCGTAACCGCGACCGCCTCGGCGACTCCGACGACGACTGCGACTGCGACTCCGACCAAGACCGCTACGGCAACTGCTACCCCAAGTCCGACTCCGACAGCGACCGCAACCACGACGGCGACTGCCACTCAAACCGCGAGCGCAACGTCGACGGCGACCGCAACCTCGACCCTCACCGCGACCGCCACGGCTACGCCGACTGCAACCGTAACCGCGACAGCGTCGGCGACTCCGACGCCGACTGCGACGCCGACCAAGACCGCTACGGGAACTGCTACCCCAAGCCCGACTCCGACAGCGACCGCAACCACGACGGCAACTGCCACTCAAACCGCGAGCGCAACGTCGACGGCGACCGCAACCTCGACCCTCACCGCGACCGCCACGGCTACGCCGACTGCAACCGTAACCGCGACCGCCTCGGCGACTCCGACGACGACTGCGACTCCGACGCCGACTGCGACTCCGACGCCGACCAAGACTGCTACGGGAACTGCTACCCCAACTCCGACAGCGACCGCAACCACGACCGCGACTGCCACTCAAACCGCGAGCGCAACGTTGACGGCGACCGCAACCTCGACCCTCACTGCGACCGCCACGGCTACGCCGGCTGCGACCGTAACCGCGACAGCTTCGGCGACTCCGACGACGACTGCGACGCCGACCAAGACCGCTACGGGAACTGCTACCCCAAGTCCGACTCCGACAGCGGCCGCGACCACGACGGCAACTGCCACAGCTACTGCGACTGCAAATGCCACCGCCACCGCAACCGCCACGCCGACCCCGGCGCCGGTGACGCTCAAGATCACGCCGAACGCGCTTAAGTTCCCCAAGACCCCGCTCGGGACACGGAGCAAACCGAAAACAGTTAAGGTGTCCAATCCCAGGGGCAACAAGAAGCATCCAGGAATTGCGGTATTGATCGAGGCGATTTCCGATCCGGGCATATTCACCGAGACCAACGGCTGTCCGGCGAGTCTGCCGGCGGGCTCCTCTTGTACTATCGCGGTGACGTTTACTCCCAGCGCGGCCACGGAGCAGACCGGCACGCTGACGATTACCGACAACGCGAACGGTAATTCGCAGACGGTGGCTTTGAGCGGCACGGGGAAATAGCGGGAATAGGACCTAATCCCTGGACTACGCAGATTTTCACGAGGACGATGCTCGATACTGATATTGATCCGGTGCCGACTGCTGTTCCCAGGGCGATGTGGCTGTCCAGTGCCTTGCCGAGCACCGCGATGCGCCGCAAGCCAGGCAACTATAGCTCTCCGGAAGATCGATGCAGCCTGGCCGGCCAGTTCGTCAGATAGACCTTCTTACAATTGACGAGATCCTGAACCTTGTCCGGCGGGATGAGGCGAGCGTACAGGGAAACGAATTTCGATGACGACGCTGGGGCTAAGCGGATCGTGATAGAAACTGAAGCGAACAAGACAAAACAGGCACCTTCCCCGCAGGGAAGTCTTCCGCGTAGACTCGCGGTCGACTTTGGCTGAACTCTGGCTATTTTCAAGGGGCATTCGGCACCGCGGCGATGAGCTCGCACGAAGAACCGATTATCGAGTTCAACCGAAGGTGTCATACGCCAGTACCCAACCGGAGCGGCTCTTTAACTAAACGCGTAAGTATCAGATGATCAAACAAACATCAGGCGGTAGACTTGGACTCCATGCGGTGCGCCGCCAGTAGGAAGGTGAAGAAGCGAAATGCCGATCAAAGGAAGCTGCTTGTGCGGCGCGATTAAGTTTGAAATCGAAAAGGTGCGCGCGCTGACTCATTGTCACTGCTCCGTTTGTCGCAAAAGTACTGGAGCCTCATACGCGACGTTCGCCCATGTACGTTCTGAGCGGTTCAGATTTCTTAGTGGCGAGAACTTGATTAATTCGGGATACGAATGGACTGCGCGCCACTCGCGCAGTTTTTGCGAACGCTGCGGTTCTTCGGCACCCAAGTTTGTCCAGGCAACCGGCATGGTCAGCGTTCCAGCGGGACTGCTCGACGACGATCCGGGAGTTCGCCCAAGTATGCATGTGTTCACCGCATATAAAGCGCCGTGGGTGGAACTGAACAACAATCTTCAGCAGTACGTCAAATGGGTTCCGGGCTTCGTGCCGAAAGATCTCGCCCCCGACTAAGCAACGGGTGACTACACTCTCCAAAAGGGCTAGATAGTAGTTGCTGATCGCTACGCCACATCGCCGAATGGAGCGCAAGCGTTCTGGCAGTCTTGCGATTTACAATCTTCGAGAAACCAGACGATGCTCGAACCCGACTTCGATCCCGCCCCGACGGCCGTTCAGATCGGGCGATGCGGATGTCCGGTGCCGTGCCGAGTACCGCGATGCACGGATCGCAGAGTTACGATAGTTCTGCGGAAGATCGATGCAACCGGCCGGCCGGTTCGACAAATCGAGCTGTGCGATCGCCATGCTCAGGTAGTGATTGCTCGCGAACGGGCTCGAGGGCTCGAAATCCAAGACCGCCGCGAGTGGCGCTGACGACATCAACTGATCGGCGTGATAGTTGATTCGGGCGATGAAACCCCGCCGCATTATCCCGCCGACGCATTGCCCAAGCTGTGGCGCGCGAATCGTTCCGACACCCAGAGAGTTTAGGCGTTGGCGATTAGATGCCGGCCTGACTCAGCGCGAGATGGCCGCGCGCATCAGAATCAGCGCCACACATGTGACCTACTTGGAGAGCGGGAAGCGTTTACCGAGCGCGACCGTGATCGCGCGGTACCGGAAATTCATGCCTCAATGAAGCCCGGCCACGCTGTCGCGCTCGCATTTGTCGTACTCGCGCTTGTTGTGCTGGGCTTCTGGTGGACGGCCGTGCACTAAGGAACGGGCCAGCGTGAGGTTCATCTTGCCAGCCCGAGGACCGACTGGGAAAAGGAGGCGCCAGCAGGGCCCAAAATAGATGTAAATGATCCCCACTGGCGCCAAGAAACTGCGTTGGCACTCTACAAGTGTTCCTTGCTCCTGGCAACCAAAAGATGTGCCCACTTCGCGTTTCAAAAGATGCCAGAACCTAAAACGCTGCCTTGAAAGAGAAGAAACAAAAAAATACGGTAAAAATGGGTAGGCAATGCTGCTTTGACTCCAAGCATCTGCCGGGAAACGGGGTCGTTGCTGTGTCAACGGCCCTTTTCCTTTTGTGACAATCGCAGCCTGCACTTAGGATATTCGGCTCCTCGTGATCGCCGCGGGCTCCGCCGTTGACTGCTGTCTCCCGGCAACAGGCGGCGTTTGGGATCACGAGCCTATGACAGGGCACTACCCTGTGGCGCGGTCATTGAGTTGTCGCTCGCGCGCCGCTCTAGAACTGACCGTCATGAAGCCCGGCACGCTTCCCCGGCGCATTGCCCCAACTGTGCCGCGAATCGTTCCCGACGCCGTACGAGCTAAAGCAGCAGCGGCGACGGACTACTGGTTGTAGCTATAGTAAAACTAAGAGCATAGGGTAGGGTTCGACATGTCCGCGCACGCGAAAAGTGTCGAAAATGAGTACAGAGAGCGGCAACTAACGGGTTCGATGGAAGATTGGCGGGCCAGCTCCAAACCAAAATGGAGCCCGGAGCCCCGAGGAATGATTGTTTGAGCTAGGTAAACCTGACGGAGGGTCACGGAAATGAATCTGATCAGGAAACTGCGTGTGAAGGCTGATGCGTTCGCGCGCGGCCAGACTATGGCTGAGTATGCGCTGATTCTCACGGCGATCGCGGTCATCGCTTTTGCGGGCTACCAGACGATGGGTACGACGATCACAGGGCTGCTGGCCAAAGTCGACCCTTTGCTCTAGAAAAGCGCCGACAGGATTAACCGACCAGCCAGCGACGAGGAGTCCAGTCTCAGCACGCCAGCCCGAACGCCGACCGGAAAGAGAGGGCAACCCAGTCAACGGCATACTGGTCGCTTCTGATTTCGATTCGACCGTCAGCCATTCGAACGGATATTTGCATCTCATTCACCACGCCGTGCGCCGTTTGCCTTCGATCGGATGCCAAGGTTCATAGTATCAGCTCCGGCGCTTTCCGAGCGATTGGAGAGGCTCGAGCGTCGGCTCGGTATCAGCGAGCCAAAGGAACTGATGCTGCTCGAAGCAGACCAGGACCTGCTGGCCGGAGGTCAGGAAGATGGATCTGTTATTGGTGGACCGGTCTGCAGGCAACAAGCGCCCGCGCGGCGAAGGTCTCTATGCTTTCTCCGTACCTACGGGACTTGCCGTTAAGCGGGTCGAGGTGAGTCTCAAGCGGGGATTCGTGGTTACCGGGCCAGGGATCTCGGAAGAGCTGGGACCGATTGACATTGATCGATTGCTTGTCGGGAGGGTGATTTTTCGAGGCGGAAGAATCTAGCAGGACTCGAGCTTTGGAAGGGTCAAAGCAATAAGCTTCCCTGTGCCCGCTTCCGGCTCTTTTCATGATTGCTTTGCCGGGTCAGTTCGGCGTCGCGGTTCGTGGTAAGACTCATCCAATGACTCGCCAGCCAGCTTCTCAATCGGAATGCCGGAAGCACGCGACAGCTTTAGCGCATCGATAAGCCTCTCCACCTTCCATTCTTTAATCCACCAATAGACGGACTGCCGGCGAACTCCGAACTACGCTGGGACAGCTGAGATTCAACGAGCGTCGATTGAAAATATACGCTGCGTTTCATCCCAAGCGTGTCATTTGGCCAAGGGCCTCGGCTTCCTCCTAGGCCTGTTCCAATACGGAGATTTGCAGCGGGGGCAGACTCGTGGTTCTTGTCCGGCTTCTCGCGGCAGCCATTCGTGTCCGCATCGCTCGCAACGATAACCGGACAATTTAACCTTGGCCACGCTGTCCCCCTCCACCGACCCTCATCACAACGTATTCCTTTTAGGTATTGCTTCGTAGTGTACCTTTTAGTAATATACTAAAGCGTAAGCGCGATGACCCAGAATCCAAATGAATCTAGCGACAATCGTGAAAGAAAGCACCACGCACAGGAGGCCAAAGTGAGAGCCAGCCTAGACTATCGCGATAGATTTCTTTGTGTGCTCGTCGAGAACGGCATCGAGCCAAAGAAGTGGTACCCGGTCAGCAGAACAGACCATGCGGAAGTTCAGACGCTGCTTGGCCGACCGGTCGCAAGCACCAACCTGCAGGAGGGCATTTACGTGGACGAAGAAGGAACCGTTTTTCAGTTGTTGGACAAGGGCGAGACAAAGCCAATCGAGGTCGAGCATCTCCTCGGCGGGACGGAGAAAACCGAACTCGAGGTGCAGCTGGCGGCTTCGCTGAAGGGAGGGCAGGCGAACGGAAAGGACAGCGGCGTCAAGCGGCTCTTGAAAAAGAATCGGGGCAGCGGTCGTAAGCAGCAAGCGTTGCAGATGGTGACCGCAAAGCCGGAGGCGCGCCCTGCGGAAGCAGCTCCTGCCGTCAAGACGAGCGCCTCGGCTTTCAACGGTGCCGCCGCCGAAGATCCGGTGCGGCTGAACCTCCGGCAGAAGCTGGCAGAAGTGCGCCGGCGCATTGGCTACGTCCAGAAGCGCGGCCACAACGAGCGTTCGAACTACTCGTATGTTACCGCCGCCGACATCGCCGGCTCGGTTGGGGACATACTCGCCGAGCTGGGGGTGGTCATCATCCCGCGACTGGAAGAGATCTCCTACGAATCGGCAGTGGGGCGGGGCGAGGCCACCCGGATGGCGCGCGTGGTAATGGCGTACACCTTCGCCGACGTCGACAGCGGCGAGGAAATCATCGCGAAAGTGGCAGGCCAGGGGCTCGACCCCGGCGACAAGGCGCCATACAAGGCGATGACCGGGGCGCTGAAGTACGCCCTGCTTCAGTCCTTCCTGCTGGCCACCGGCGACGACCCGGAAGAGGAACGGGCGGATGCTCGTTATTCGGCGAGAAATCCCGAACGCCTGATCAGCGCCGACGAGATTCGTGAACTGGAGAAACTGATCGCCGAGACCGGGACCGAACTCGAACGGGTACTGGCGTACTACAAGGTCGCTTCACTGGGCGAAATGACCGAAACCAACTACCGGCGCGCGGTCGAAGTGCTGACCCGCAAACTGGCCAAACGCAGCAATCACGAGACCGTTAATGCCCAGGATTGAGCGGCTGCAGCAGAACACCGCCGAATGGCACCGCTGGCGCAGGCAAGGGATCGGGGCCAGCGACGCACCGGTGATCATGGGCGAGACACCATTCAAGACCCCGAGGACGCTCTGGTCGATAAAAACCGGGCGCGCGCAGGAAGGTCCGGCGGGTCCGGCAGCGCGACGCGGTCTTGAACTGGAGCGTTTCGCGCGTCGCGCATACGAGCGACGAACCGGCATCCAGGTGGAGCCGCTGTGCCTGGTCCACGCACAGTTCGATTGGATGCGGGCGTCGCTGGACGGACTGAGCTTCGACGGTTCCACGCTCCTGGAGATTAAATGCCCGCTCAGCCCGCGCGACCGCGCATCAGCAAAGGAAGGTCGTATCCCTTCCCAGTATTATGCACAGCTGCAGCATCAACTGGAGGTCTCCGGAGCGGAGCAGGCGCACTACTGGTCCTTCCACGGGACCAACGGAATCCTGATCGACATACGCCCCGACAGAGAATACGCGAAGAGACTGGTAGAGGCGGAGGCCGCCTTCTGGAGGCTGGTGAAGGAAAACCGCTGGCCCGAATTGGCCAACGAGGAACTGGATCTAGGCCCAGATCCAAACTGGCGTCGCGCCGCGCTGCGTTACCGCGAAGTCAGGCTCCGGCTGGAAACCGCGGCATCGGAGGAGCACCAGTTGCGCGCAACGCTTAAGCGTATGTCAACAGCGAGGCGGACGTACGGCTGTGGCGTCGAGGTCTTGAAGAGCTCGCGCAAAGGCGTGGTCGACTACTCTGCGGTTCCTGAGCTGCGCGGAGTCAACCTGGAACCCTACCGCAAACCACAGGTCCCAGTCGTGAAGATCAATTTCATCGGGCCCGACCAACGATAGACCGTCATGCAGGAGTTTTTCGGATTTCGCAACTTCCGCCAGTTCGAGCGCACCCGCAGAGAGATTAAGCTGCCCTACGATCTGTTGAACGACCTACGGTTCCGTCAGCTTCCCGACGCCCGCAAGGCCCACCTGATATGCCTGCTGCTGCTCTCGGCCCGCATGAACAATCTCCTGCCCAACAGTCCGGTGAAGCTGGAGCGGATGATCGGGGCGACCGAGCCCCTGGACCTGACCGCGTTCGCGGACTTCTTCGACTTCGCAGCGATGGAAAAGCCGACCTGGCAGGACCGCGTTGCTAACCGCCGTGTGCCCGACAGCATGCGCGCGGCGGTGCTGGTGCGCGACGGAGGGCGATGTCGGAAATGCAGGAGGGCAATCAAGCTGGAGATGGATCACATTGTTCCGGTCAGCAAGGGGGGCAGGACCGAGGAATCGAACCTGCAGACCCTGTGCCGACGCTGTAACCGGGGCAAGTCCAGGAAGCTGATTCCAGGGTTCTGAAGAGATGAGTGCGGCAGGCGAATCATCGCGCAGCATCGCGGTCGAGCTGGCCCTGCTGTTCCTGCGCGAACTTGAGCCAGTAGTCGCAGAAGACCCGGAGCGGCTGGTCTCGACCGAGGCGATACTCTCCTTTGCAGCAATCAGGCGCGGCGATCCGCTCACGTGGCAACGCTGGCGCGGGATTCTCGAGAAATACGAAAAATCGGACCTCATCGAACATATGCTCGGCGAGCCGCTGCCCCTGGATCACGGCGACGGCGGGTCCGCTGCGGACCGACTGATCGGACTTGTGCTCGAGACTGGAATCGAGTTCTTTCACGATCCCGACCAGCACGGCTGGGCATCCGTTCGGGTCGATGGTCACTTCGAGAATCACCCCATTCGCTCCCGCCCGTTCCAGCTCTTCCTGCTGCGTACCTATTACCGGGAGACCGGCAATAGCCCCGGCGCACAAGCCATCCGTGCCACGCAGGAGCTGTTCGAGGCGAAAGCTTTGTTCGACGGTGAGGAATCTCCGATCAATCTGCGGGTCGCAAATCACCGCTGCAAACTCTATCTCGACCTTGGCGACCGCGCATGGCGGGCGGTCGAGATCGACGCTGAAGATTGGCGGATAGTAAATCGACCGCCGCCGAGATTTCATCGCACCCGTGGCTCCCGGCCGCTGCCCGCTCCCGAGCCCGGCGGGAGCCTGGATGAACTCCGGCCTTTCCTCAACGTCGACCACCAGGGTTGGACGCTCATCAAGGCCTTTCTGGTCGCGGCACTGCGTCCCGGCGTGCCCTGCCCGATCCTTGTCGCCAAGGGAGAGCAGGGAGCGGGAAAGACCACCGCGTGCAGAATAATCAGCGCGCTGATCGACCCGCGCAACGGGGCACTGCGGGGCGTACCCCGTGAAGTTCGCGATCTTACCGCGGCGGCGAGAAACTCCTGGCTCGTATGCTTCGACAACTTGAGCCACCTGCCAGAGGAGCTCGCCGACGCAGCTTGCCGACTGGCCACCGGCGGCGGTTTCGGTGGCCGGGAACTCTATAGCGATCATGATGAGGCAGTCTTCGATGCGACACGTCCGCTGGTGTTCAATGCGATTCCTGACCTGGGTGCCGCGCGGCCCGACTTTCTCGATCGCGCGCTGATCGTCGAGTTCCTGGACCTGAAGCCCGAAATGCGCCGCGACGAAGCGCAGTTCTGGCGCCAATTCGAAGAGGTACGACCGCGAATCCTGGGTGCACTGCTCGATGCCGCCGCTGCGGGACTCAGGAACCTGCCCAACGTCAGGCTCGATCAGCCGCCGCGGATGGCCGACTTCGCGCTTTGGGTAAATGCGTGCGAGGAAAGCCTCGGAATGAAACCCGGCGAGGCCCTGGCCGCTTACCAGTCCAACCGCACCGAGACGCACAACCTGGCGCTGGAGTCCTCACCGCTCTACGAACCTGTGGCCGAACTGGCCCGGGAGGGTTTTAGCGGTACGGTCACAGAACTGCATGCGCGGCTCACCTGCATGATGAGCGAAAGCATGCGCCGCTCGGTACACTGGCCCAAAGCGCCCAATGCGCTGAGCAACGCGCTGCGCCGCATGGCGAGCAACCTCCGCGCTGTTGGACTTGAGATCCAGTTCAGCCGTGCCAATATAGGCGGCAGACGCATAGTATCGCTGGTCTACGCTTCCGAGCCTCCGAAAAGATCGTCAGTGACCGTCAGTAACCCTGTCAGCAGCACATCAGGAAAGCCGAGTTCTGAACGGGTTTGACGAGGGTTTTCCTCGGAAAATATGGGGAACGTCAGCGATTCGGCGATGGCTGTTGGGCAGCTATTACCACTGACGATCACTGACGATCTTTTCCGGGGTTTCGACACAACGTTCGCCCCGGACTTGAAGCCGACATCTTTCCCGCAGGCCCAAACAGGGACAGGAAGCACGTCACAGACACCGAGCTGGAGGTAAATGTCCTTTTTCCAGGTGACTTAGCCGACAATTCCCCTCTGCCTGCGGAGCAGGACCGGGGCATCGACCCCACAAGTCGGACTGGCAACCCGGTGAACCGGAAAGCGGATGAGAATATTCCAACAGATCGGCCAGTGCGGCAGCTTCCGGCTCACGAGCGAGAATAGCAACGATGGCAGAGGCATCGACGAACATCAGGTGTTACCGCTTAGCTCGTCGTAGAAAGCCTTGTCCGCCTCAAGTCCGCTGGCCGGCCTGACGAGCACTCTTTGCTGCAGCGGGCGAAGGCCTTTCGCAGAGAGTGGACGTTGCTGGCAACCGTAGTTTTCGACTAGCTGTGGCTGCGGAAGCTGTATCCACGGGTGCGGCGAATGGTGTTGGCGCTGTGGGTACTCTCGCCTTGCCTGCTGCTCTACGCGCGCATGGCGAGGTCATACAGTATGCAATTGGCGGTGGCGCTGCTGACGATTTACGCCGCTTTCAAATGGATAGAGCGGCCGCAAAGCGGACGCTGGCTACTGGCGTACAGCTGCGCTTCGGTCGCACTTCTATATGCGCATTACCTGCCGGGGCTGGCGATCACCGTGGCAGTCTGGCTGGTGTTCTTATTAAACCGCAGCGATCAGCGGCGACTCGCGTGACACTTCATGCTGTGCCGAGTCTGCTTATCGCACTTCTCTACCTCCCATGGCTGATCTCTTGGCCTGCCCTCCGATGCCCGTCAGATCATAAGTAGAGTCGGTCGTGGTTTTGGCCCTCCAGGGGCGGTTGCTGTTGCTGTCTTTTAAGCATGGCGAACTCGATTGGTGTCAATGCCCCGAGGCTGCTGTGTGGTCGCAGGAGATTGTAGTCGTAAACGCCACGCTTCGATGGTCTCGACGCGACTCCGCCAGGGTGAGGAAAACGTGTTCGTTGAGG
Organism: Binataceae bacterium (SeqCode); assembly: GCA_963789715.1. Lineage (GTDB taxonomy): Bacteria > Desulfobacterota > Binatia > Binatales > Binataceae > Binatus. The sequence continues at coordinate 142,019 of CAWBLQ010000002.1, forward strand.
CACTCGTCCCGCAGCAGGCTGTTGAACGATTCGACGAAAGCGCTCTGCACCGGCTTGCCGGGTTCGATGTAGTGCCACTCCAGCCGCCCGGTGGCCCAACGGAGCACTGCGCAACTGGTGAGCTCGGTCCCGTTGTCGCTAATCACCATCCGTGGCAGTGCGCGCTCAGACTGTTAGCCGGTCCAGTTCGCGCACCACGCGCCGATCGCGCGCAGCCGCTCTGCGAGCGGCCGGTAGATGCGGCCGAGAAATCCGGTCGCGTGCAGAATCACGATCGGCGCGCCCTCGCCGCCCCAATCCAGCGTATGGAACCGGACGCCATTGACGTGGACCAAGCTCGACGCCGGCTCGCTGAAGTTCGCGTTGATGTTGCGAGGTTCGATTTTTTCCATGTCTTAAGGGTGCGAGTATCCAGATTCAGTGGTTGGCTTTGTCCTCTATCGCCGCCGTCTCCTGATCGACCGCCTTCGCTTCCGGCGAGCGGATGTCTTCGAGCGTAATCGTCTTGAGCAGGTCGTTGCGCACGGCGCTTATCTTCGCCAGTACACGGTCGACGCGCGGATCGCCATCGCTGGCGCCTTGATCGAAATCGACGGATTTGAAGGCGTCCGCCAGGACGATCGTTGAAGACTGGCGCGCCAGGAACAGCCCCTGATTCAGGGAGCCTGTGCTCGGGTCGGCTTCGATTACAAAGCCGCCGGCTTTGAGCCCGTCGAGAATTGGCGTGATTGCGGCTTCCGCGACGTAGAGTTCGCGGGCGAGCGTCCACGAGGTGACGTCGTCACCGCCGCGATAGGCGCGATCCGCCAGGCGAATCAGGATATGCATCGTCGCCGAAAACAGAAAATCCGGCGACGTCGGCCCCGGCGTCGGCGGGACGTCGCCGCGCTGCACCGACGCCGTCAGCTCGGCGCCGAACAGAATCACCGCCCACGCGATGTAGATCCAGACCAGGAAAATCGGCAGCGTCGCCAGCGCGCCGTAGATTGCCCGGTAGTTGGCGACACCCACCTGGAAGCGCACGTAGCCCCACTGCGCCAGTTGAAAAAGCACCGCGGTCACGAACGAACCGATCAGCGCCGGGACATAATGGACCTTGGTGTAGGGAAAAAAAACGAACAGGAAAAAGAATCCGGCCCATACGAACAAGTACGGCAACAACTGAGTGACGAACGGGAATTGCGAAATTCGCACGGAAAAAACCGCGGTCACGCCGAGCGCCGCGACGATCAGAAACGGCACCGTGAACAGCACGCTCAGGTAGTCGGAGAACTTGCGAAAATAACTGCGGCTCTGCGGCACGTTGAAGATCGTGTTGAGCGCCTGCTCGACCGTGCCCATCGTCGAGATAACCGTGATCAGCAGGAACGCGCCGCCGGCCGAACCCAGCGCCGCAGCATTTACGTTCTCGACGTAGCCCATCAACTGCGACGACGATGAACCGAGCGCCAGGTATTGCTCGACCAGCGGGCGCAATCGCTCCGCGCCGCCGAATCCCTTCACCGCGGAAAATGCGAGCGCGAGAATTGGCACGATCGACAGCGCGACCGTGAAAGTCAGCGCCGACGCGCGCAACAGATCGCTGTTGTTGATGAAGCCTTCGACCGCGCGGTTCAGCACGTGCCAGACGCGCAGCGCGAACGTGTGCTGTGCGGCCCTGGCTTCGAGGTCCAGCGTCTTGCTCTCGAGCCAGCTGGGAGTGTGCCGCGCCACGTCAGACTACAGGATTGCGCCGACGCCGATTTGCTCGCGCTTCACCAACCGATTGTCAGGGCATGAGTTGGGGGATGTCAAGTGTCCGTCCGCGTCGCGCGTTGCGCGCCCATCCCCTTTGCGATTAGCTCATCGTTCATGGCTCGGCTCGCACCTCACGGCAAGTACCTCCTCGACGGCGCGCAAAAGTTCTACCTCCGCGGCGTTTCGTACGGGCCGTTTGCGCCGAACTCCCGCGGCGAAAGATATCCTGAGCGCGAGCGCGCCGCCGCCGACTTCGCCCTGATGAACCGGCTGGGCGCCAACGTGATTCGGCTTTACGTTCCTCCGCCGTCGTGGCTGGTCGAGGAGGCGCAGCAGGCCGGCCTGCGCCTGATGCTCGGCATCCCGTGGCCCTTCCACATGGCATTTCTGGATTCACGCAATATGATGAGCGAGATCCGCGCCGCCATCCGCAAGACGGTTCTCGACACCCGCCAATTCGGCGAGACGATCGCGGCCTACAGCATCGGCAACGAGATTCGCTCGGACATCGTGCGCTGGCACGGGCCGCGCGCCGTCAGCCGGTTCCTGGCCGAGCTGCGTGACCTCGGAAAACAGATCGACCCCGGCGCGCTTTTCACTTATTCCAACTATCCGTCCGCTGAATATCTCGATTTGAGTTTTCTCGATTTTATTTCGTTCAACGTGTATCTGCATCGCGAGGAAGACTTCCGACGTTACCTGACGCACCTGATGGGACAAGCCGGCGAGCTGCCACTGGTGCTCAGCGAAACCGGCATGGATACGATTCGCGAGGGCGAGCAGCATCAGGCCGAACTCCTTTCATGGCAGTGCCGCGCGGCGTTCGAACTCGGCTTGTCCGGCTTCATCGTGTTCGCGTTCACCGACGAATGGCACACCGGCGGATCCGAGATTACCGATTGGGCATTTGGACTGACCCGGCGCGATCGCTCGCCGAAACTCGCCTTCGACGCCGTCGCCAAAGTCTTCGGCGACGATCTACCGCCTCGACTCACGGCCGCTCCCAAAACCACTGTGGTGGTGGCTGCCTACAACGCGGCTTCGACGCTGGGCGAATGTCTCTCCTCGCTTCGCGAGCTCAACTATCCGGACTACGAAACCGTCGTCGTCGATGACGGCTCGACTGATTCGACTTCTGAAATCGCCGCTCGCGCCGGAGTCCGCGCCATTCGCGTTGACCACAACGGTCTGGCCGCGGCGCGCAACACGGGCATCGCCGCCGCATCCAACGAAAGCGAGATCGTCGCGTTCATCGACGCCGACGCGAGCGCCGATCGCGACTGGCTGTATCATCTGGTCGAGACGATCGAGCGCCGCGATGCGGCCGCGGCGGCCGGCCCAAATTTCGCTCCCGATGCGGGCTCTGCTCGCACCGCCGCGATGGCGGCCGCGCCCGGACTGCCGCGCGAGGTGCGCGCCGGCGACGATCGCCTCGCGCAGCTGTGCGGATGCAACATGGCGATTACCAGGGGCGCGCTGCAGAAGGTCGGCGGCTTCGATCCGATGTTCACCGCCGCTGGCGACGACGTCGATCTCTCCTGGCGCCTTGCGGCGGCGGATGAAACGCTCGCGTACGCTCCTGGAGCTGTCGTGATTCACGAACGGCGCGCGACTCTGGCTGCGTACCTCCGCCAGCAACGCGGCTACGGCGCCGGCGAAGGGCTGCTGTTCCGCAAATATCCGCTGCGCGACGCCGACCAGGACGGAATCTACGCCGCGCGGTCGCGGCTCGGTTCGCTCTTCGGCGGCGCGCGCGTCTACTACGGCGCTTTCGGCCGCGGCCTCTTTCAGACCGTCTATTCTGCGGACAACTCGTACGCTGATTTGCCGCTGACCATTCAATGGCTCGCACTGTCGCTGATTTTTCTGCTCCTCGGCGGCGTCAATCGTCTGCTGGGAGTGCTGGGCGCCGGCGGACTCGCGCTCTCAGTGTTGGCGGCGGCGGCGAGCGCGGCATCGGCCACTTTGCCGCGCGCGCATTCCGGTCCGGCGGCGCGAATCTATCTCTGGCTCGTCAATCTTCTCGGCCCTGCCATTCGCAGTTTCGCGCGCGAGCGCGTCAAATGGCAATTCGAACCCGCCTCTGCCGCCGACGCTCGCGACGGCCCCGTAAAGTTAAGCGGGCAAGTCGAATTCGTTGCGTCAGACGGCGCCGAGCGCATCGATTCCGCGACGGTCCTCGCCGCCGTCCGCGACGCACTGGTTCGCCGCGGCGTCGCAGTCGCCGAGACCGACGGCTTCCAGTCCTACGACCTCGAGCTCGTGGTTGCGCCGATGATTCGTGTGCCGATGAACGCCCTGCGCACCGACTCCCGTATCGCGCTGCTCTGGCGCATTCGACCCGTCCCACGACGCGCACTAATCGCCGCGGCAGTCGCCCTGCTCGCATTGCTGGCCGCTGGATTCTCGCTGCGCGCCGGAATCCTCGGCGTCGCGTGCGCCGCTATCGCAGTAGCGGTGTTCGCGATCAATCGCGCGCGACGCATCCCTGCGGTGATCAAAGCCTGCGCAACCGAAGTCGCCGGTTCGCTTGGAGTCTCGCTCGCGGCGCGCCCGGATGGCGAAACCTGATGGGCACGCTGGAACTTTACGGCCACGCGCTGCGCCGGATGCGTCCACATCTAGGCCGGCTCGCGATCGCGATCGCCGGTGTGCTGCTTGCCTCCGCGACCGAGGTGCTCAAGCCGTGGCCGCTCAAAATTGTAATCGACAACGTGCTGCGCGGCGCGCCCCTCGTGAGCGCGTGGATTCCGCCGACGCCGCGCGCCGAGCTTCTCATCGCCGCGTGCGTCAGCCTCGTCATCCTGTACGCGCTGCTCGGCCTGCTCAACGTCATGACCAACTACGTTACCATCTCGATCGGCCAGCGGATGGTCAACGAGTTGCGCGCCCGCCTGTTCGACCACCTGCAGCGCCTCTCGCTCTCATTCCATCGCCGCCGCGAAGTCGGCGACCTGATGGTGCGCATCACCTACGACACCTACTCGATTCAAACGATCGCGATGAACGGCTTCTTCCCGGTGCTGTCGTCGCTGATTCTGCTCGGCGGGATGTTCTTTGTGATGATCAGGATGGACGCGACGCTGACCTTCGTGGCGCTCGCCATAATCCCGCTGCTGATTCTGCTGATCATGTCGATCAGCGGTCGCATCGACGCGATCGCTGGCGGCGCGCGCATCAAGGAGAGCCGCTTGTTCACCGTCGCGCAAAGCGCGCTTGCCGCGATTCACGTCGTGCAGGCTTTCACGCGCGAGGGCGAGTCGTACCGCGAGTTCGTCGAGTCTAGCAGCGCGAGCCTCGACGCGACTCTGCGCCTCTACACTCTGCAAACGCTCTACGCCGGCGCGGTCGGCGTGTTGATCGCGTGCGGCACGGCCATCGTGATCTATCTCGGCGCAGAACACGTCCTCGACGGGCGGCTCACGATTGGCGACCTGATCGTTTTCACCACCTACCTCGCCTCGCTCTACGCGCCGGTGAACCAGATTTCGCAAACCTACGGACAGATCGAAGGCGCGAAGGCCGGGCTCAGGCGGTGCCTCGAGCTGCTCGCGATCGATCCCGAAATCAAGGACCGCGCCGGCGCGCAAACACTCGGCCGCGCGCGCGGCGAGATCGAGTTCGACAACGTCGTGTTCGGCTACGAACAGGGCCGCACGGTGCTCAAGGAAGTCAGCTTCAAGGCTTCGCCCGGCGAGACTATCGCGATCGTCGGTCCCAGTGGTTCCGGAAAAACCACGATGGCCACGCTGCTCGCGCGCTTTTATGAGCCCCAAGCGGGCGCGATCAGGATTGACGGCAACGACACCCGCTACCTCACCCTCGATTCGATCCGCGGCAACATCGCGATGGTCCTGCAGCCGCCGCTGGTGCTCGGCGACACGATGCGCGTCAACGTCGCGTTCGGCAAGCCTGCCGTTGACGACGCGCAGGTGCTCCGCGCGATCGAGATGGCGCGCCTCGGCCCCGTGCTCGCCAGGTTGCCGGCCGGCCTGGACGAAGTGTTGGGGCAGGGCGGTCACAGCCTTTCCGAGGGCGAGGCGCAGCGCGTGACGATCGCCCGCGCGTTGCTGAAGGACGCGCCGATTCTAATCATGGATGAACCCACCAGCGCGCTGGACGCCGAGACCGAATCGATGGTGCTCGCCGCCGTGCGCGAGGCGATGCGTGGACGGACCACGCTCGTGATCGCGCACCGGCTCTCGACGGTTCAGCACGCCGATCGAATCCTGGTGCTGCGCGACGGCGTGATCGTCGAGCATGGATCGTTCGAGGAGTTGCTGGCTCGCGGCGGTTTCTTCAGCTACCTCTACAACATCCAGGCGTGGAGCCGCGAAGCCGCGGGCTAGAGATTTTCAAATGCTTACAATCGGCCTCACTGGCGGAATCGGTTCGGGCAAGAGCACGGTCGCGCAGATCCTCGGCGAATTCGGTGCGCCGATTCTCGACGCGGACAAAGTCGCGCACACCACCTATGCGCCCGGTGGTGCCGCCTACGACCAGGTCATCGCGGCCTTCGGCGCGCAGGTTGTTGCTCCCGATCGCACGATCGATCGCAGGAAGCTCGGAGCTATCGTGTTTGGAAATCCCGAGCAGCTGAGCAGGCTGACATCGATCGTATGGCCCGCCACCTTCGAGAGCATACGCCGCAACGTCGCCGCATTGCGCGCGAGCGGCGCGAAACTGCCGATCGTCGTCGAGGCCGCGATTCTGATCGAGGCAAACTGGCAGCCGCTATTCGACGAAATCTGGCTGGTGCGCGCCCCGCGCGAACAAGTGATCGCCCGAATCGAGAGCCAGCGCGGGCTCAAACCGGCCGAGACCGAGGCGCGAATCCGCGCGCAGTTGTCCGACGAGGATCGGACGAAGCATGCGAGCCGCGTGATCGAGAACAACGGCTCGATCGACGAATTGCGCGACCTGCTGAAAACGGTGTGGGCCGATGCGCTCAAGCGAAACGGCTAGCCGCGAAGCGCCGCCAGCACCGCAAACGTAACCACCTCGGCCACCGCACATCCGCCCGCCAGCATGTAGCCCGAGGCCCCGCCCATCCGGCGGCTGAGCACCAGCCGCATCGCAAGTATGGTCAGCGCAAGCGCGACGATCGCCGCCAGCCCGACGTTTTGATAGAGCCCCATCGTGAGTCCCAGCGCGATCGCGCTCGAGATGGCGAACTCGCGAAACGAAATGCCGCCTTCGTACGGGACGCCGAGGCCCCAATGCTCCAGCGGCTTCAGCCCGTAGCCGATTGGTACGATCGCCCATCGCGACAGCGTCATCGCCATCACCATCGCCGCCGCCCGCCCCGCGTCGTCGGTGACTCGCGACAAGCACCAGACCTCCAACGCAAACGCCGCGATCGACGCGCCCGCACCAACCGGTCCGATGCGCGCGAGTCCGGTCGAGGCTGGCCGCATCCCCCGCCGAAGCACCTCGACCGTATCGGCGACCCCGCGATTCGCCAGCCCCAGCGAGAGTCCCGCTCCCGCGATCAGCGCGACGAGCGAGCGCCCGGCCGGACCGAACACCAGGCCGGCGCTTCGATCCACCATCGCGAGAACGACGCCGAGAACAAATCCGACAATCGGAAAATAGATCGTCGCGCGCGAGCGCTGTGCGGGGGTGCCCTGCGATCGCTCGTCCAGGATTGGCCACAACGTGAGCGTCGCGACTGCCAGCACGGCTTCGAACGTCAGTTCGCGCGCGCTTGGAAGACTCGTATCGCTCGCCGACTCCATCGTGACCCCGGTTGAATGGTTGATTACAACAGATCGCGGCGGCGCTACGATAGGCGGTGAAAAAAGTGATTACTCGGAACAGAGATCGGAACCGCGCCGCGCCATGAAAATTCTCGTGATGGGCGCGGGCGCGGTTGGCGCCTACTTCGGTGCGCGTCTGCGTGCCGCCGGCGAGGACGTCGTATTGTGTGCACGCGGCGAAAATTTGCGCGCGATTCGCGAGCGCGGACTCGACATCACAAGCATTCGCGACGATTTACACATCGAGGTCACCGCTACGGATACGCCGCGCGACTTCGCACCGTACTATCTGATTCTGTTCTGCGTGAAGGCCTACGATACCGAAGCCGCCGCGAAGGCTGTCTCAGGATGCCTCGCGCCAGGCGGTGCGATTCTGACGCTTCAGAACGGCGTCGAAAATGAGGCAAAGCTCGTCGCGATCTTCGGCCGTGCGGCAGTCATGGGCGGCAACGCGCGGGTCGGAGTCGAGATGGTTGCGCCCGGCAAAATTGTTCATCTGAGCACCGGCCACATCGACTTCGGCGAACTCGACGGCCGCGTGTCGGATCGCGCCCGGAAAATCGCCGACGTGTTTCGTCGCGCCGGGATTCTCGGCCAAATCTCCGCCGACATCATGACCGCGCGATGGGACAAGCTCGTCTGGAATGGCGCGCTCAACACCGTGGCGACGCTGACGCGCCGGCGCGTCGGCGAAATTATCGACGACCCCGAGGGGCTGAAACTCCTGCGCACGCTGATGCAGGAGATCGTGAACGTCGCGCGCGCAGAGGGCGCGAACATCTCGGACGACCGCATCGAAGAGTACATCGCCCACTCGCAGAAAAACCTGCGCGCGCTCAAGACCTCGACTCAGCAGGACCTCGAGCGCGGCAAGGCGCTGGAGTACGAGGCGCTGAGCGGCGCCGTCGTACGCGCGGCACGCCGCCACGACATCAACGTCCCGGCGGTCGAAGCTATCTACGCGCTATTGCGACTACTGGATGGCGCCCAAAAGCCGCAGGCCTAGCGAAGTGCCTGCCCGATCGCTCGGTGTTCTACCGCTTCTCGAACTGCTTGTTGCCGAACAGTATCTCCCACGATTTTTGATCGTGAGCCGGCTGCTGCGCCTGCGCCGCCGCACGCATCCTCTCTACTACCTCGCTCATCACGGCGAAGCCCCGCTGGGTCGCCGGCCGCGCGCGCAGCTCGTCGTACCATTTCTTCAGATTCGGGAAATCTTCGAGCGCCTGTCCCTGCATCGAATGCGGCACCAGCCACGGGTAGGTCGCGATATCGGCGATCGAGTACTCGCCCGCCAGGTACTTAGCTTCGCCTAGCCGCTTGTCGATCACCCCATAGATGCGTTTCGCCTCGTTGGTGTAGCGATTGATTGCGTACTCGAGTTTCTCCGGCGCGTAGCGGCGGAAATGATGCGCCTGGCCCAGCATCGGGCCGACGCTCGCCATCTGGAACATGAGCCACTGGATCACGTTGTATTTTCCGCGCGTGTCCGGCGGCATCAGCTTGCCGGTCTTCTCCGCCAGGTACATCAGGATAGCGCCCGACTCGAAAATCGAAATCGGTTTTCCGCCGGGACCGTCGGGATCGGTGAGCGCCGGCATCCGGTTGTTCGGGCTGATTTTCAAAAACTCGGGCTTGAACTGATCGCCCGCGCCGATATTGACCGGGATCACATTGTACTCGAGGCCGACTTCCTCGAGCATCCAGGTGATCTTGTAGCCGTTGGGCGTAGGCCAGAAATATAAGTCGATCATCCGCAACTCCTTGTGCGATCAGTTGAATCGGAACGCTCGTTTCATATTGCAACTTGGATCAGTCCGCCGCGCGAGGCAACATGGTTGCGCGCAAGCCTAACTGGGAACGGAGTCTGTTTCGTTGTCGCCCTTGCGCACGCCCATCAGGTAGGCCTGGATGAACTCGTCGATCGCGCCGTCGAGTACCGCGCCGGTGTTGCCGACCTCAACGCCCGTGCGATGGTCCTTGACCATCTGGTACGGCTGCAGCACGTACGAACGAATCTGACTGCCCCACGCGATATCTTTTTTGTCCTTGCTGAATTTCTCGAGCTCTTCTTTTTTCTTGCGCTGCTCGAGCTCGAACAGCCGCGCGCGCAGTATCTTCATCGCCATCGCGCGGTTCTTGTGCTGCGAGCGTTCATTCTGACAGGTCACGACGATGTTGGTCGGGAGATGCGTGAAGCGCACGGCCGAGTCGGTCTTGTTGACATGCTGGCCGCCCGCGCCGGACGCGCGGAACGTATCGATCCTCAAGTCCGCCGGATTGATAGTTATCTCGATCGTGTCGTCAATCGCCGGAAAAACAAAGACCGACGCAAACGACGTATGGCGCCGCGCGTTGGAGTCGTAAGGCGAGATTCGCACCAGCCGATGGATCCCGGCCTCGGCCTTCAAGTATCCGTAGGCGAAGTCTCCTTCGACCGTCACGGTTGCGCTCTTGATTCCGGCGCCGTCGCCCGGCTGCAGGTCCGCGATCTCGGTTTTGAAGCCGCGCCGCTCGGCCCAGCGCAGATACAGGCGCAGCAGCATCTCGGCCCAGTCCTGCGCCTCCATGCCGCCGGCGCCGGGATGTATCGAAACGATCGCGCCGAGGCGATCGTGCTCGCCGCCCAGCATCAGCCGCAGTTCCTGGCGCTCGAGCTCGGCCCGCGACGCGTCGAGCGCCGCCGCAGTCTCGCGCGCGGCTTCGGAGTCGTCGGCGCCTTCCTCTTCGGCCATCTGCAGGAACACGCGCGCCTCGTCGAGCTTGTCGCGGAGCATCTTGTAGCCCGCGAGCTGGGCGCGAATCTGTTCCTGCTCCTTGAGCGCCGCCTGCGCGGTTTCCTGCCGATCCCAGAAGTCGGGCTTGGCGGATTGTTCGACGAGTTGGTTCTGGCGGACGGTCAGCGCGGGGACGTCAAAGACGCCTCCCGAGCTTTTCGGCGCGGTCGTCAAACTCGGAAAGCTGCTGTTTCATGTCGCTGAGCATCTGAAATCACACCTCACGCCGGCGCTGTCCGCCGACCAATCGCAGTATTATGCCACGAATGCTGGCGCGCATTAATGGGGCCGGCCATTGGTGGCGAGCCGCCGCGATCGAACTGTCTCAACTTCAAGCGTTGCCGGACGCGGCCATCGCCACGCCACGATCAATCCAATCGCAGTCAGCACGCAGCAAATCTCCGCAAACAAATCACCGACGATCGTGTAGACCGTCCGCACCGGCCGCCACGATACGTTGGCCATCACCGTGCCGCGTGTGAACAACGGCGTGCGATCGGTGATTCGCCCCGACGGCTCGATCAGCGCGCTGATCCCCGTATTCGCCACCCGCACCATCGGGACCTTGGTCTCGACGGAGCGCATCGCCGCCATCGCAAGCACCTGGTACGGCGCCGAACTCTCGCCGTACCATGCGTCGTTGGTGATGTTCACGAGCACGTCGGCGCCGCGCTCAACCTCGCGCCGGGTCAGGTCGGGAAAGATACTCTCGTAACAGATCAAAATTCCGAGCCGCGCGCCCTTGACGTCGAACAGCGTCTGCTCTCTGCCGGGAACCAGGTCGCCGAAGCCCTGCACGACCTTGTTGACGAAGAAGCCGAGAACAGCGCGAGCGGGAACGTACTCGCCAAACGGCACCAGCTCGATTTTGTCGTAATGCGCGGCCACGTCGCCCTTGTCCGACACCAGGTACGCGCGATTGTAAAATCCCACGAGCCCGTCTTGTAGCGCCAGCGCCGGCGCGCCGAACAGCAGCGGCTCGCCGATGTTGCGCGCGAGCGTGAGCAGCGCGGCGCGATACGCTGCGTCATTGGCAAGTTCGGCGGGATATCGATCGTCGGGCTGGAACAGGAACGCCGCCGCGGCCTCGGGCCACACGATAAGGTCAGCGCCGCGTTTCGCCGCGGTCACTGTTTCGTCCTGATAGACGTTGTAACTCTCGGGCAGGAACTTCGGATCCCACTTGAGCGATTGCGGGATATTGCCCTGCACCATCGCGACCTTGAAGCTCCCCGCGCACGGCGCGTTCTTGAGATTGCTGATTCGCCACGCGCCGAACCCGACCAGCGCAATCATCAACGCGGTCAACGCGCTCAGGCTGACGGTCTGCAGGCGATACACGCCGCGGCGGAAAATCACGACGTACACCACCGCGTTGAAAAACACGATCAGCGCCGAAACGCCGTAAACGCCGGTGAATTCTGCGAACTGGATCAATTCCAGGTTGCGATACGCCGCGTAGCCGAGCAGATTCCACGGGAAACCGACTGGGAAGTAGGTGCGAATCCATTCGACCGTCGCCCACGCAACCGGCATCGTGAGCACGGCCGGGATTCGCATCCGCCTCGCGACGAATTCACCCGCCCAGATCGCGGCGGCGGTGTTGATCGCGACTATGCCCGCCAGCGCCAGCATCGGAAAAATCGCGTACCTCATTCGCACGTCGGCGAAATCGTGCAGCGGAATCGGAATCCAATAGAGCTCGACGAGGTAACAGGCGAATCCTTGCAGGTACGCCCACGCGAATACGCGCCGCATGCTCTCGCCTTCGATCACATAGAACAGCGGCACGAGCGCCACCCACGCCAGCAGTCCGTAGTCGAACTTCGGAAACGCCAGTCCCAGCGCAAGACCGCTGGCGACGGCGAGCGCCGCGCGCGATGCGTTATTCGACGACATCGTCAGGCGGGCGACGCAAACATCTCGGCAATAGGAATCACGCCGGCGCACGGCGGCCGGCCGTTGAAGCGCTCGAAGATCTCGTCCACGTCCTTCCAGGTCTCTACCAGCGCAGCCGCCAGCGGCGGCTCGAACTTAAGGTCGCCCGCGGCGCGCCATTCGCGTTCGAAGCTCCAATCGACGGGCGGACTCTTGTCGATCTCAAGAGACACCACGCGCCAACTTTCTTCCGGAGCGAGGATTTTTTCCGCCTCGCGCCACGGCAGGTAGATGACTGGCCGCGCACCCATCGTGAAAGCATACCGCTTGTCCACCGCGATCCCGAACGGCTCATAGCGCCGGCGGTTGCGCCGGTCGAGGATCGTGCGCAGTTCGGCGATCGGGACGTCGAACATGCAGACCGCCGGACGCGCGCCGCGGATCATCCGGCTTCCGCCGCGAATGACGCCATCGGTGAGAATCGCCACCAGGTTGTCCAGCGCCGTCGCGGCCGTCGAGGCGCGCGTGAAGTGCGTCAGCATCGCGACCGCGGGAATCCTGGCCGGTTCGCGCTTCATCGCGACGATACGCGCCGGCCGGCGGCGATGCGCCGCGTGCCGGCCTTGCGCCGCGGCGTGGGGACTCGTCGTTCGTCGATCTTCGCGGCCAGCGTTCGCTCGCGCGCGAACATCCGCCGTGCATCGGCCGCCGAGCGTTCGTGGTCGTAGCCGATCAAATGCAGAAATCCGTGAATCAGCAGATGCCGCAATCGAGACGCGGCACTCACGCGAAGTTCGCGCGCCTGCCGGATGGCCGTATCGATCGAGATAACTACATCGCCGACCGGAAGTCCCGGACTATTGCTTATGCTGCGAGGATCCGGAGGCGCGTCGCCCGCCTGCTCGATTTGCGAGAAGGAAAGAACGTCGGTGGCCGCGTCGATTCCGCGAAAATCGCGATTCAGCCGGCGCAGCGCGCGATCGGTCGTGAGCGTGAGCGACAATTCGCACTCCGCAAGGCCCGCGGCGCGCATGAGCCGGTCCGCATCGGCGCGCAACCGGGGCGCGTAGCCACGTCCGCGCGCCGTCGCGCATCGGAACTCCACCGCCACGCGCGTCAATCCCGATGGTTGCCGTCAGTTTGCGGCGCCGGCGCCGGCCCCTCGACGTTGAACGACTCGTACGCCTTGATGATCGACTGCACCAGCCGATGCCGTACGACGTCGCGGTCGTTGAACCTGACGAATGAAATTCCCGGCGTGTTGCCCAGCACGATGCTCGCTTCCTTGAGGCCCGACAGCTTGCCGCTCGGCAGGTCGATCTGCGTGACGTCGCCGGTGATGACGGCCTTGGAGTTGTAGCCGAGCCGCGTCAGGAACATCTTCATCTGCTCGGAGGTCGTGTTCTGCGCCTCGTCGAGAATGATGAACGAGTCGTTGAGCGTGCGCCCGCGCATGAACGCGAGCGGCGCGACCTCGATCGTCCCACGCTCGAGCATGCGCCGCGCCCGATCGAAATCCACCATGTCATGCAGCGCGTCGTAGAGCGGCCGCAGGTACGGATTCACTTTCTCCGCGAGGTCGCCCGGCAGGAAGCCCAGCTTCTCGCCCGCTTCGACCGCCGGCCGGCACAGCACCATCCGCGTGACCTGGTTCTTCATCAACGCCGCCAGCGCCATCGCCATCGCCAGGTACGTCTTGCCGGTGCCCGCGGGACCGATTCCGAAAACGATATCGTGGCTGCGAATCGAGTCGATATAGATTTTCTGGTTGATGCTCTTGGGCGAGATCACCCGCTTGTTCGCCGAGACGTAAATCGTGTCGAGGAAAATGTCCTTCAGCTCGGCGTTGCGGTCGCCGCGAATGATTCGAATCGCGTACTCAACGTCGCTCGGATAGATCGGGTAGCCGTGCTTCAGCAGATCGTAAATCTCGCCGATCACCTTGCCCGCGAGCGCCTGCTCAGCGTGCGCGCCCGAAATCCGCAGCGAGGTTCCGGTCACGCCGATGCGCACGCCCAGCGCCGCTTCGATCGTGCGCACGTGCGCGTCATGCTGGCCGAGCAAATCGGTGAACAGGCGCGGATCGTCGAAATGGAGTTCGAGCGAGTCTTCGGTGGCTAACTGGGAAATCGCCGGGGCCTCTTGAGGTACTGATTTCGTCTCGGTCGCCCGCCGGTCAACAGTCGTTCAAGCACCGGCGACGCTAATCGTAATCATTTCGCCGGCTGTATGAAAGTGCTCGAAAGCTATTGCACCAGCGCGGCGACTTTGGCCAGCGCCTCGTCGAGCTTCGACGGGTCGCGGCCGCCCGCCTGCGCCAGCTCCGGCCGCCCGCCGCCGGTGCCGCCGACAATCGGCGCGATATTCTTGATGATGTCGCCCGCCTTGATCTTCGCGGTCAGGTCGGGCGTCACCGCGACCAGCAGCGCCACCTTGCCGTCGCCGAGGTCGGAGCCGAGCGCGACCACCGCCGAGCCGTGCTTCTGACGCATCCGATCCGCCATCTCGCGCATCGTGCGCGGATCGACTCCGTCGAGCTTGCGCGTGACGATTTTGACGCCGCCGGCCTCGCGCACCTGTTCTTCATCCGCCGCGCCGCCGGAGCCCGCGGCCAGCTTCTGCTCCATCGCGCGCAGCTTTTTCTCCAGCTCCTTTTCGCGCGCCAGCAGCTTTTCGAGCCGCTCGATCGCCGCGCCGTCGCGCGCGCCGAGCTGCGCGCCAATCTCTTCGAGAATCTTTTCGCGCTTGCGGATGGTCTCGAGGGCGCCCTGTCCCGTCACCGCCTCGATTCGCCTCACTCCCGCGGCGACGCCCGATTCCGCTTCGAGTTTGAAAACGCCGACATCGCCGGTGCGCGAGATGTGCGTGCCGCCGCACAGCTCGACCGAAAAATCGCCCATCCTGACCACGCGGACGCGGTCGCCGTACTTGTCACCGAAAAATGCGAGCGCGCCCGCCTTGATCGCGTCGTCGTACGCCATCTCCTCGGTCGTCACTTCGGCGTTCTCGCGGATGCGCGCGTTGATTTCTTCCTCGATCGTCGCGAGCGCCTCGTCCTTGACCGGCCCGCTGTGCGCAAAGTCGAAGCGCAGCCTGTCGGGATCGACGAGCGAGCCCGCCTGATGCACGGTCTCGCCCAGGATGTCGCGCAACGCGTAGTGCAAAATGTGCGTCGCGGAATGATTCAGCATCGCGGCGTCGCGCCTGAGCCTGTCGACCTTGAGCTTGACGCGCTTGCCGCGTGCGAAGTCGCCGGCCTCGCCGCGCAGAATCCGCCCGAGATGGACGATAGCGCCTTCAGCCTTGAGCGTGTCGGAGACTTCGAGAATCGCGCCGGACGCGGTCTCCATCACGCCGCGGTCTCCGACCTGCCCGCCGCCTTCGGGATAGAAGGGTGTCTCCGCGACGACGATTGCGACGTGCTCGGGGTCCTTGCCGCCCGCCGCGATCACTTCGGACTCGCCCTCGTAACGCTGATATCCGACGAAGCGCGACGCAGTTCCCGCGCCGAGACTGATGTCCGGCGCAACCGCGTCATTTTTGCGCGCCGCGCGCCCGCGCTCTTTCTGCTCGTCCATCATGCGGTTGAAGCCCGCGAGGTCAACGTCGATCGAGTGATTGCGCAGCACGTCTTCGGTCAGGTCGAGCGGAAACCCGTACGTGTCGTACAGCTTGAACGCGACCTCGCCGGGCAGCGTGTGACCGCCGCTCTGCTTGATTCGCGCGAGCTCAGCATCGATCAGTTCCAGCCCGCGATCGAGCGTCTCGCCGAAGCGCGACTCCTCCTGGGTGATCACTTCCGCAATCTTCACGGCAGCGGTTTTGATTTCCGGATAGGCGTCGCCCATCGCCTCGACGACGCCGGCGTGCGCCATCGCCAGGAATGGGCGATGGATTCCAAGATAGCGTCCGTGACGCGCCGCGCGCCGAATGATCCGCCGCAGCACGTACTCGCGATCGGTGTTGCCGGGCGTGATGCCGTCCGCGATCAGGAACGTCATCGTGCGCGCGTGATCGGCGATCGCCCGATAAGAGACGTCGCTTTCCTCGCTCTTGCCGTACGGCCCGCCGTTGCCGACCTCCTTTACGACGAGCTCGATTTTCTTGATGATCGTCTGGAAGAGATCGATGTCGTAGTTGCCGAGGATCCTGCCCGTCTCGATCGATTGCATCGCGGCCGTCACGCGCTCAAGGCCAGTGCCCGTATCGACGTGCTTTTTCGGCAGCGGCGTCAGTACGCCGCTTGCGTCGCGATTGTATTGGATGAAAACCAGGTTGCCGATCTCGATGAATCGCTCGCATCCGTCGACATTCACGAAGCATTTCTGGCCCGCGTGATTCTTTTCCGGGCTACAAGCAGCCTCGCCACGGTCGATGCTGATTTCCGAGTTGGGGCCGCACGGGCCCGTCTCGCCCATCTCCCAGAAATTGTCCTTGTCTCCAAACTCTAGAATGCGCTCTGGAGGCAACACCTGCATCTTAAGCCAGATGTCCTTGGACTCTTGGTCGTCCTTGTGAACCGTCGCGTAAAGCAGCTTTGGATCGATGCCCCACCACTTGGCGCTGGTGATCAGTTCCCAATGCCACCGAATCGCTTCCTCCTTGTAGTAGTCGCCGAACGACCAGTTGCCGAGCATCTCGAAAAAAGTGTGATGGTAGGTGTCACGGCCCACCGCTTCGAGATCGTTATGCTTGCCCGAGATACGCAGACATTTCTGACAATCCACGACGCGTAGGTGCTGCGGCGTGCGCACGCCGAGGAAATAATCCTTAAACGGCACCATCCCGGCGTTGGTGAAGAGCAGCGTAGGGTCGCCCTTGGGAATCAGCGACGCCGACGGCACGATCGTATGACCGTGCGCGGCGAAGAAATCGAGAAAGGATTGGCGAATTTTTGCGGTGCTCCAGCGCATGTGTTTTGATTCTATTGAGTGTTGGGGGAAGGGTAAATCACTTCATTGAATGTGAAACCCGCGGTGGGTTTCACGCTTCCTTCGGCAGGGGTGACCCCTGCACCCAGTGATAAGGTAGGAGAGCAGCGTTCGGACTGCGGCGGGCGGTTGGCCCGACGCGGCGCGTCGGACAAACTGGATTGATGGACATCAGTATCGACGCGCCGACCCGCAGCCGGGAGAATTTCTCCTTCGGCAGTTTTTTCCTTTCCCACAAGGGCGATCTGACGCTGGCCTTTTCGGCGTTGGTTTACCTCGTGAGCCTGGCTGCCCTGATGTTCACGCATTGGAGAACCTCGTCCGAAATTGCGGTCTCGATGGCGGAAGCGGCGCTCATCGGCGGCCTGTGCGACTATATCGCGCTCAAGATGATCTTCGAGCGGCGATGGTACCTGCCCAATTCCGGCGTGCTGCCGCGCAATCGCGCGAAGCTGATCGACGGCATCGCCGCCACTATCGAGAACGAATGGCTCACGCCGCAGATGATCGGGCGCAAGCTCAGTGAGATGGATCTCGTTGGCCGCTTAGGCACGTACCTGCAGGAACTGAAGCTGAACGACGTGCTGGGGCAGGCGGGGCTCGAGCGGATGCTGAGCCAGGCGATCGACTACCTGGACTCGCCGGAGAAACGCGATCGCCTGGAAAAAGTCCTCAAGCGGATGCTGCCGAAGACGGTCACGCGAATCTACGCGGTGATGAATCGGCTCGGCGCGGAGTCGATTGGCGCGCGTATCGCGGCCAATCTGCGTAAACGGCTGCCCGAGTTGCAGAACGATCCCGAGCTGCGCGGAACAATCGAAAGCGCTATTCACGAGTTTGGAATTCAGCTGCACGATCCCGACAGCTACGCGAATCAATTTGCGCAGCGACTAATCGACAACCTTGTGCGCCGGACGGTCGAATCGAGTCGCGGGCAGATAACGCAGATGGTCCGCGAGAACCTGGCGCGGCTCTCGGACGACCAGATCAGGATTCAGATTGAATCGAAGACCCGCACGCACCTGGACTGGATTCGCGTCAATGGCGGCCTGTTCGGCGCCTTCTTCGGCCTACTCTTCGCGCTGTCGCGAATCCTCTCGCACAACGGCCCGGCCATCCTCGCGCATTTTCACATAGGGATGTGAGGCGTTAGCCCTTTTTCTTTGGCGATGGTGCCGGCGTCGGTTCCGGTTCCTCGACGGCGGGCTCTGGTGGCGGCGCGACCGGCTTGGCCGCCAGCTTTTCGCGCACCTTGCCTTCGATCTCGTCGGCCAGCCTGGGATTGGCCTTGAGCAAATCGCGCGCGTTCTCGCGTCCCTGGCCGATTCGCTCGCCGTTGTACGAGTACCATGCGCCGAGCTTCTCGATGATGTTGTGCTCGCTCGCCATATCGACCAGCTCGCCTTCTTTCGAGATGCCGGTGCCGTAGAGGATGTCGAATTCGGCCTCGCGAAACGGCGGCGCGACCTTGTTCTTCACCACTTTGACCTTGGTTCGCGAGCCGATTACTTCGGTCGCGTTTTTGATCGTGCCGATGCGCCGGATGTCGATTCGCACCGACGAATAAAACTTCAGCGCGTTGCCGCCGGTGGTCGTTTCCGGATTGCCGAACATCACGCCAATTTTCATGCGGATCTGGTTGATGAAGATTACGATCGTGCGCGAGCGCGAAATGATCGAGGTCAGCTTGCGCAGCGCCTGCGACATCAGGCGTGCCTGCAGGCCCATCTGCGGCTCGCCCATCTCGCCTTCGATTTCCGCGCGCGGCACCAGCGCCGCCACCGAGTCGATCACCAGCACGTCGATCGCGCCCGATTGCACCAGCGTCTCGGTGATTTCCAGCGCCTGCTCGCCGTTGTCCGGCTGCGAGATGAGCAGGTCCTCGACCTTGACGCCGAGCTTGCGCGCGTAGGCCGCGTCTAGCGCGTGTTCCGCGTCGATAAACGCGCAGGTGCCGCCCATCTTCTGCGCCTCCGCGATACATTCCAGCGCCAGCGTCGTCTTGCCCGACGATTCCGGGCCGTAGATTTCCACCACGCGCCCGCGCGGCAATCCGCCCACGCCCAGCGCCACGTCGAGGCCGAGCGAGCCGGTCGGCACCACCGCTATGTCGGCGGAAATCGCCTGCTCGCCGAGCTTCATGATCGAGCCCTTGCCGAACTGTTTTTCGATTTGGCTGAGCGCCAGATCGAGCGCTTTACTTTTGATCTCTATAGCCATCGCTGTTGCCCATGGGGGATTTGTTTATCGCGGTGCGAATCTTGCCACAAACTCGCGTCGATAGCTCTATGCGCGGCGGCTTTCGTGTCCACAGGGTTGTTGAGAAGACGGCGGCGGTGTTACGGAAAGAACAAAGTTAACATCCTGCTAGCGCGACTGGAACAGAAATGTCGCGAGCGCTTCGTAGCTGGCGCCGTCGGGGCGCAGATGGCTGCGGTAAAGCGTGATCGATTCAATCCTGGAGACGCCGAACTCGCGGTCTCGCGTCGCGAGCAACGTCTCGCGCGTTTTCGCCGCGAGCCGTCGCTCGCCCACCCGGCCAATCGTCAGGTGCCCGCTCCAGCGGCGCTTCTCGCGCTCGAAGCCATACTCAGCCGCCACCGTTTCCAAGCGCGCGGCCAGCGCCGCAAGCGCGCCCGCTTCCACGCTAACCAACCCCACCCAAATCGTGCGCGGGTGCTCGAGGTTGGGGAACGCGCCGATGCCGGAGGCGGCGACGTCGAACGGGGCGGTCCTGGCCGCGAGCTGATGAAGCCCGCCGGTCAGCCGCTGCAATCGATGCGAATCCACGGCCGGTCCAAGAAACTTGAGCGTGATATGCAGATTTGCCCGCGGCACCCATCGCAGGCCGTCGCCCGGACGCTTCAGCTCGGCGAGCGTCTCCGCCACCGACTCCTCGACCTGCTCATTCAAGCGGATCGCGACGAACGCGCGGACTCCCTTGGCTTCGTGCTGCCCGAGATCGTCGCGCAGAGGCGCGCGTGCCTGACCTTCCGCCCAATGGGTCATTCGACTCTGATTGATATCAAATTCGGCCGCCGGATCCTTCGTCGAGGGAGCGGGCGGCTCCGACTGTCAGTTCGTGCTCGACGAGCGGCAGCCGATCGTTGCCGAAGAACATCGAGCCCTCGACGAACATCGTCGGCGAGCCGAAACCGCCGCGCGCGATCAGCTCCTCAACGTTGGCTCGCAGCCTGGCCTTGTACTCGTCGGACGCGATCTTGGTGAAGAATTCCTTTTCGTCGAGGCCGGCTTCCTTGACGATCTCGCGCAGCACCTCGTCCTTGCTGATGTCCTTGTCGTCACCCCAGTAGCTCTCGAACACGAGCTTCGAGTAACGCGCGATTACGCGATGCTCATCGGCGACGAACGCGCCGCGCATCGCTTTTACTGAGTTGACCGGGAACACCGTGGGGTTGCCGATCTTCAGGCCGTAAAAGCGCGCCCAGTCGCGCAGATCCTTGACGTAGTAACGGGCCTTGACCGGAACCGGCTTGGCGCGACTCTCGTACACCGACGGATTGACCGTGTTGAACAGCCCGCCCACCAGGATCGGCCGCCAGATCAGTTCCGCGTCATGGCGCCGCGCGACGTCCTCGATCTTCGTGAAGGCCAGGTAGGTCCACGGGCTCGAACAGTCGTAGAAAAATTCCAGCTTCTTGGGCATCGTTCCTTTCCCCTCTCTATAGTAGCTCAGTCAGTCGCGGCGGACATCACTCGCGCGCACTCTCGACTCCGTCCTTGCCATCGATCCTGATCAGGTCCGCCCGCACGTATCCGATGAACGCCTGCGCCTCGATTCGCAGCGGCAGGCGGCGCTCGTCCGCCGAGATCCACAAGACCGTCCCGCGAACCTCGCTGCGCAGCTCGCCGTCGCTGACGTACCAGACGTCGGGCACGATTCGCCACGCGTCGAAGTCGCCAAGCGCGAGGTGAATCTTCTCGCGCTTCTCGACCGCGAACGCGAAAACGTAGCGCTGGCTGCCGCTGAACACGTCGAAGGCATAGGTCTTGCCCGGCTCGAAATTCTGCGTCAGCGCCATCATCGCGCCCGATACAGGTCCCCACGGATCTGAGGCGACGTACTCCTTGCTGTGCGAACCTTTGTGATTTTTTTTGGTCATCGTGACCATCTGCGCGCGTCGATCGATCGTCACGTCGTAGTAATTGAGCCGCGATTTTTCGTGCTGGACGATGTAGACCCCGCTGGTGTGCAGCGTGTCGTCGGCCACGCTCTCCCGAACGTAGTCGCGCATCTTGTAGAAGACATCCACAAACGCGTTGGTCTCGACCCAGGTTTCGCCGATCCATCGCGAAGGATCCTTCGGCGATTTGTGGAACTCGATACGCGCCTGCGCCGCCGGAATCCCCACCCATGACGCCTGGTAGATCAACTGCTCGCCGTCGTGAAACGGTATCGGCCCCGGTCTGTACGCCGGCACCCTGGCCTTGACCTCGGGCGGCAGCGCCATCGGCGTCGGCGCCGGAGTCGGTGAATGGCGATGCTTGCTTGCGTGCGCCGGCTCAGCCTCGGCCGGCGGATTCGATCCCGATGCGCTCAATGCCGGTAGCGCTCCCGCTAATCCGCCAGCAATCAGCATCAACACCAAGACTGCGCCTGCGATGCTCGCGAGCGCGTCGCGGCGCGGGCTCACCCGCCTCGCTCGGGCGGCTCGGTTCCTTGCAATGTCTTCCATGATCGCGAATAATTTTGGCCGATTGCGGAGGTGCGGGAAATGACTAACACGCGAAATTTGTTTGCCGCTTTCGCGCTTGGCGTCGCGCTTGCCGTTCCGCAGCTGGCCTTTGCGCAGTACGGCGGCCAGGGATTGGGCAGCGCGCTCAGCTCCAATCCGATGTCGCATCAGGGGGATGTAAAAGCCGGGATTGACGATATTGCGAAAAACGCGCAGGCAGAGACCCCGTTCAAGATCATCAAGGACGTAAAGCTCGGCCTCAAGGACGCCGACCCCAACGTGCGCGTCTCCGAACTGGTTAAACTCCGCTATCTCCAGGATCCCGAAGTCAACCAAATCCTGATCAACTCGATGTCCGACCCGGACGTGCGCGTCAAGGTAAAGGCCATCGACATCCTGGGCGCGCGCGAAGCCAACGATGGCGTGCCGCCCATGTCCTCGATGCTCTTTCTGCGTTCCACCGAGCCCATCGTCAAGCTCCATCTGGTCGCCGCCCTTGGCAGGATCGGCGATGCGCAGGGCGCTGTGCCGGTTATGCAGTACCTGGGCGAAGATCAAGATGAGCGCGGCCGCGGCACCGCCGTGTTTGCGCTTGGCGAGATCGGCAGCGACAAAGCCGTCCCGCTGCTGAACGCCGTGGTTGCCCAGGATCAAAGCCAGATGGTCCGGCGCCTCGCCAAGGAAGCGCTGCTAAAGGTCAGCGGTGAGTTGCCGACCGAACACGCCAAGACCTTGGCTGCGGCGAACAAACCGATGGAGCAGCCGACCGATCAGAAACTGGCCAAACTGCGCGAGATGGACAAAAAGATGGAGGACCTGGAGCGCTGACTCTGATCCCTCGAGATTAGGTGAGGGTTTTTGCAGCGCATTCCGCTCCCTATCCCCGCCCGATCCACTCGCCCGCCATCACGCCGTCGCCGCACCACTTGCCGCCCGCGACCACCGATCTTCCGTTGACCATCACGTGCTCGATTCCCACCGGCGCGACCGTCGGCGCTTTCGCATCGGCGCCGCATCCGATCGTTTCCGGATTGAATATCGCCAGGTCCGCCGCGTATCCCGGACGAACCAGGCCGCGAGCACCGAGCCGCATGCGCTTCGCTGCCATCCCGGTCGCCTTGTGAACCGCGTCTTCGAGCGTCAGCAGTTTCAACTCGCGCACGTAATGCCCTAAAATTCGCGGGTAGGTGCCGAAGCTCGCGGGATTGTGATGCCCATGCGAGGTCAGAATCGTGTCCATCTCGAACAGGTTCAGCGGATGTTTCATCGCCGCCCGCAGCGCGTGCTCGTCGCCGTAGTCGTAGCCGCTGTAGAGATGGTTCAGCACCCGCGCGCGCGTGCCACTTTCACGCGCGATCGTGAGGTACGCGTCGATCGGATCGAGTCTCAGTTCATCTGCGATCTGACCGAAAAACATACCCTCGAGATGACTGAGCTCTGGCTTGACCGCCCACATCAGTTGAACCGAGTCGGCGATATATCGGCCGGTCGGCTCCAATTCGGCGCGCAACCTTTTCCAACCGTCTGGTGAATCAAGCAAACCCTCGAGTCCCGTTTGCGCCCACGCGGGAAAACTGATGCGAATCGTCGTGTTGCCGCAGGTGTAAGGGAAAGTGTCGAACGCGATATCGACGCCGTCGTTTCTGTGACGCTCGACTTCGGCGATCGTGTCTTCGACCGTCGCCCAGGTGCGCCGGCCAACGAAAATCAGATGCGAGACTTGGAGCGGCACGCCCGCTTCACGCGCGACGTTCGCCATCTCGCGCACGGCCAGGATGTTGTGCGGCACCACGCTGTCGAAGAACCCCGAGCGCGCCGAGTATGCGCGAAGATGCGAGGTCAACACTCCTCCGGCCGCCGCGGCGACGCGCGCAAGCGCAGCCAGCTCGGCCGGCTTCGCGATCATCCCCGGAAAATAGCCGAGCCCCGTCGAAAGGCCGACCGCGCCGTCGGACATCGCCTGCTCGACCATCGCCTGCATCGCACGCAACTGCTCCGCCGACGGCTCGCCCGCGTCCGAGCCCATCACGCTCAGGCGAATACTGCCATGCCCCGCCAGATGCGCGACGTTGAGCGCGAGCCCCTGGCGCTTGAGATGCGCGGCGAAGCCCGCCACGTCGTCCCACTCCCAATCGAACTTCCGCTCGGCGCACAGCCGCCCCGACTCGTCGAGCATCCGCTGTCGCGCGCGCATAACAGGCGCCACCGAGAAGCCGCAATTGCCGCCGACGAAGGTGGTCACCCCTTGCAGCAGAAACGGTTTCAGAATTTGCCCGTGCTCGGCAATCGGCAGGACCCAGTCGGAATGCGAATGCAAATCGATGAAACCCGGCGCCACTGCCAGCCCGGTCGCATCGATTTCGCGCGCGGCCGACGCGCTCGCGGCGTCACCCGGATCGATCAGCGCCGCAATCTTGCGATCTTTGATCGCGACCTCGGCCCGGAAGCGCGGCGCACCGCTGCCATCGACCACGACGCCGCCACGAACAACTAGGTCATACTCCATGCACGCGATTATTCGCGACGGACGACGCCCAGCGCAAACCCGTCCGGGCTTTTCACACCTTGATCAAGCCGTCGACGTTGCCGCTGGAACGTGGGCGTCCCGGGAATACTCGATCGATCTGCGAATCGGAAAACTGCATGTGCGAGCGCAGCACCGTCGCGATCGGCTCGCGAAAATCGGTCGTTACCGCCAGATCGCGCTCCTGATAGAGGTTCGCTGTCGAGAGTCCCGGCCACCGGCCATAAACTTTTCCCCCTTTCACCGGTCCGCCCATCACCCACATGACGTTGCCGTGCCCGTGATCGGTGCCACCGTTGCCGTTCTCATGCATCGTGCGGCCGAACTCCGAGATCACCAGGATGACGGTGTCCTGGTAGCTCGGCCCCAGCGACTTCGCGAGGCTCGCCAGCCCCTCGCCCAGCGGTTTCAGATGTCCCGCGAGCTGGCCGTTGGCGGCGCCTTCGCTGACGTGAGTATCCCAACCGCCGAGCGCCATGAAGGCGACGCGAATCGTGGGATCGCGCCCAATCAGGCGCGCCAGCCGGTCCGTGTCCTCGGAGAAACCCTGCGGTGATGGCGCGCCGGCATTGGCCTCCGTCATATCCTGCGTGAGTTCGCTTATCAGGCGCATGCGCGCCTGGCGTCCATCGCGATACGCGCGGCTGATCGAATCGCCGCCGGTGTACATCCTGTCGAACGCCGCTTCGATTATCGGCCGGTCCATCGGCATCGGCCTCTCAGCCGCGCGCCCGAGCGCGATATTCGCGACCGGCACCTTGCCGCTCAGAATGCGGGGCACCGTCGGACCGAGACTCAACGCTTCGGTCGGGCCATGCGTCCCCGGAATTACAGCCAGCGTCCGATTCAGCCATCCGTCCTGCGTCGACTTGACGCCCGGCGTCCCGCTCTCCATGAAATCCTGCGCGTCGAAATGCGATCGCGTCGGGTCCGGCGAGCCGCACGCGTGCACGAACGCCAGCGTCCCGTCGCGCCATTGCCCCTCGATCGGCGCGAGCGCAGGATGCAACCCGAAATGACCGTCGAGATCGATCACGCCGTCGCTCGCGCCCATGCGTCCGATCGCGATAGTCGGGCGCGCGTCGTAGTACGCCGACTCGCCATGCGGCACCACCACGTTCAGGCCGTCAACCGCGCCGCGCAGGAACACCACGATCAGCCTGCTCTTGCTGCTCGAGTCGAGCGAGCGCGCCGCCCACGCATGCGGGCTCAGCAGCACGATTCCCGACGCCGACAGAATCGCGGCGCGCCGCAAAAACGCGCGCCGGCTGAGAGAAGTCACGGTCGCCGGACTGCACGCGGTGCAGGCATCAATGTCTTGAAAACCTTTCTTCATTGTAAACTCTCAGCGCTTCATGAACTCGGGACTGCCGAGAATCAGCGGCGCGCGAAGTTGCGTCGGCGCCGCCTCCACGGCGTTGGCCGTCGCCGGTGAAAAATATTCGCCGAGCGTGGCCGCGAGCTGCGCGGGATCGGGCGGCGTCATCTTCGGCCCATGCGGTCCGGGATCGAACGTGATATTCACTTTGGCGCCGCCGTTTCTTGGCACCACCGCCGGCTCGCGACGCATCCCGTCGCCGCCCGCGTCTTCCTCGAACGGCGGATTTTCCAGCGGCAGATTCCCCGAGCCGAGCGCCGTCGCAAAGCTGAGCCGTGTCATCATCGCGTCTGGATTCAGCCACGCGTCCTGGGTGTTGGCATAGCCGTTGGGCGTCTGACATCCATACAGCGGCATGCCGAGAATCTGCATCGTGCCGTACAGCGGCCGGTAGTTGCGCACCGGCACTCCGGTCGCGCGCACGCATGAAACCACGTACTCGTAAGGCGTTTTGAACTTGGCGCCGTAGTGCCGCGGGTCCCAGAATTCCGCGCTGGCAAACATCGTCTCGAGCACCGCGCGGGTCTCGCCGTCGGTGGCGAGGTAGCGCTCCGCCATCCGGCTCACCAGCGCTTTGGGCGGATCGTCGGCGACGAAGTATTGCGCCAGCTTGAAGCTCAGATGCCTGGCCGTCGCGGGACTGCGCGCCAGGATGTCCAGCGCATGCTCGCCCACTGCCATTCCGCCGCCTTCGATTTCGTGCTCCAGAAAATTCTTGCTCGAAAAATCGTGACGCTCAGGGTCGAAGTAAAATCCGCTCGGATCGACCGCCGCCGCATACGGCCGTCTGAAGTTCTGCCGGCGTCGCATGAATGGAAAAAATTCCCCCATCCCCCCGCCTTGCATGTCAGGCCTCCGATTGCCGCCGCCACCACCGCCTCCGCCGCCTCCGCCCTTGGGCAGTCCCCACCCGGTGAGAATATGCGCCAGCGCGATTACGTCGGCCTGCGAGTATCCGCCGTTGACGCCGAGCGTATGCAGCTCCATCAGCTCGCGCGCGTAGTTCTCGTTGATGCCCTCGAACTTGCCCTTCGAGCCGGGGCTGCCGGGCGCGGTGTTCTGCCAGTTGTCGAGGTAGAAAAGCATCGCCGGATGATGCGCCGTCGCGCCGAGGAGCGTACGGAACTTGCCCATTGTATGCGGGCGAATCGCAGTCTCCTCGAACGCACCGGTCCAGATATTATCCAGCCCCTTGCCGGCGAAAACGTTGAAGTGGTTGAACCAGAACGCGGTCATCACTTCCTGCAGCTGCCGGGGCCCTTCGATCGCGCGCATCATCCGCGCCTCGACCGCCTCGCGCATGACCACGCGCTGCTGAATTCTCAGATCTTTGGTCGCGTCCTTTATCGCCGTCTTGTCGCCGCCGCTGTCGGCCTTGGCGTCCTTGCGCGCCTGCATGATCGGCCGCTGGTATTCGACGAACAGCGCGATCGGGGACATGTGCAGCGTGCGATATTCATTCACCCGATCCGACAGATCGCCGGGGATCGCTATCGACTCCGGACGCAGTTGCTCCTGCACGTAGCGTTCAGGGCCAATCGCGCTGACCCGCTCGAAATCGCCGGGCCGCGGCCCGAACCCGAGCCGGTTAAGCACGTGCAGAATCCGGTCCTGTTTTGATTCTTCGCCAATCACGACAGAGCTCTCGCCTACCTAGTACGAACCCGCCAGACGGTGGATTCACTGTATTTGACGCGGCCCGAGCCTTCCCCGTTTACCGGTTCTAACAGGGACGAAGTCCCGCATCTTTTCTTAGTACTGGGTGCAGGGGTCACCCCTGCCCAAGGAAGGATGAAACCCACGGTGGGTTTCATTAAAAATCAAGTGCGTTCCCCCTTCACCGCGACGCACGACCCCAAGCCTCGATCAGCCGCTCGAATGCGCGGCGCAACTCGGGATCCTTCAACTCCGGCAGCTCGATCGATTTCCGCGTCGCACGCGGCACCGTCCGCAGTTTCGGCCGGTCGCGACGGCTGAGCCGCCCCTGCACGAATCGCAGCTCGCGCACGACGTCGTCGCCCAGCCGCTCCGTCACGCGCGCGAGAATCTGCGACTTCATCAGGTTCAGTTCTTGTATCCACATCGCACCCGAGACTTTCACGACCGCGGTGTGGAATTTCAGCGAGACGATTTCGGTGCGCCGCGCGATCGCCTCACCGACGATGTCCGGCCACGCTTTTGCCAGCCGCACGATCGCGAACTGACCTTCGCGGTCGATGCGATCGAGGAGCGGCTGCATCGCGACGCCGATCTGTTCCGGAGCCTTGTGGCGTCGATTCGGCATGAGGACTCCACCATAGCGCCGCTGCCGTCGCACGCATACCGACTGAATGGTCAGGCACTCCCGCAGCTCCAATCCGGTTGCAGTTCACATAAGAGCAGCTAATTTTAAGGCATCGGTCAGTCACAAGTATTAATGTAAGCGAACATTTACCAAAAGTTATCAACAACCTAATATATAGGTTGTGAACAGATTGTCCTACACTACCTGTAGGGGGTCGGGGCTTGACAGACCGCACTGGCCGCGCGCATATTGTCGCCCACGACACACTTGGCGAACTCTAGATTGCCTGGAAGCCGTCGCAACAGCGATGACGACGCTATTGAAACTGAATGTCGGCTTAATGCGCATGTAACTGGGGCGGGGAGGATGCGGTGATGGGCGGGGAAGCGGCCGATTTAGAGATGGAGTCGAAGACGAAAATAACCGACCGCGCACCAGCCGCCAACGGTGCTCCGGCCAATTCTGCCGCGCCGGGGCGCGGCATCGTGCTCGAGCGTTTCTTCACTACCGCCGGCGTCGATCCATATTCGCAGATCGATTGGGATCTTCGCAGCGCCGTCATCTCGGGCGAAGACGGCCGCGTGGTCTTCGAGCAGAAGGACGTCGAAGTGCCGCGCGCGTGGTCGCAGACCGCCACCAACGTCGTCGTCTCGAAATATTTCCGCGGCCCGCTCGGCACGTCGCGTCGCGAGACCAGCGTCCGACAGCTCATCTCCCGCGTCGTCGATACCATCGCCGGATGGGGCGACAAGCAGGGTTATTTTGCCGGCGGGGACGCGCGCGAGACCTTCCACGCCGAGCTCACCTACCTGCTGCTGAGCCAGAAGGCTTCGTTCAATAGTCCTGTCTATTTCAACGTCGGCATCGAGGCCAGGCCGCAGTGCTCCGCGTGCTTCATCCTGAAGGTCGATGACAGCATGGACTCAATCCTGAGCTGGTACCGCAACGAGGGCATGATCTTCAAAGGCGGCTCAGGCGCCGGCGTCAACCTGTCCGCCCTGCGCTCCTGCCGCGAGAAACTCTCGTCGGGCGGCACCGCGTCGGGACCGTTGTCGTTCATGAAAGCCGCTGACGCGAGCGCCGGCGTGATCAAGTCGGGCGGCAAGACGCGCCGCGCGGCCAAGATGGTCGTGCTCAACGCCGACCATCCGGACATCGTCGATTTCATCAAGTGCAAGGTGGAAGAGGAGCGCAAGGCGTGGGCGCTGATCGAGGCCGGCTACGACTCCTCGCTCGACGGTCCCGCCTACGGCTCCGTGTTCTTCCAGAACGCGAACAACTCCGTGCGCGCCACCGACGGCTTCATGCAGGCGGTGCTCGACGACGCCGAATGGCAGACGCACTTCGTCAAGTCGAGCGAGGTTGCCGAGACGCGTCCCGCGCGCAAGCTGCTCCACATGATCGCCGAGGCCGCCCACGCATGCGGCGACCCCGGGATGCAATTCGACACGACGATTAACCTCTGGCACACCTGCCCCGCCAGCGGACGCATCAATGCCTCCAATCCCTGCAGCGAGTACATGCACCTGGACAACTCGGCCTGCAATCTCGCCTCGCTCAACCTGATGAAGTTCATCGACGATCGCGGCGAGTTCGACGTGCGCGCATTCCGGCACGCGGTCGACGTGATGATCACGGCGCAGGATATCGTCGTCGACAACTCCTCGTACCCGACCGACGAGATCGCCAAGAACGCCAGCGCGTTCCGCGAGCTCGGGCTTGGTTACGCAAACCTCGGCGCGCTGCTGATGGCGCTCGGGATGCCTTATGACTCCGAGCAGGGCCGCAGCTACGCCGCCGCGATTACCGCGCTGATGACGGGCGAAGCCTATCTCCAGTCGGCGCGCATAGCCGAGCAGATGGGTCCGTTCGCCGGCTACGCGCCCAATCGCGAGCCGATGCTGAAAGTGATCGAGCGCCACAAAGCCGCCGCCTACAAGCTCGATCCGTCTTACGTTCCGCTCGACCTGCTGCGGGCGGCGCGCGACTCATGGGACGACGCGCTCAAGCTCGGCGGCGCCGCCGGCTACCGCAACTCGCAGGCCACCGTCATCGCGCCGACCGGCACCATCGCCTTCATGATGGATTGCGACACCACCGGCATCGAGCCCGACATCGCGCTGATCAAGTACAAGAAGCTGGTCGGGGGCGGGATGCTGAAAATTGTCAACGGCACGGTCCCGCGCGCGCTCAAGCGCCTGGGCTACGACTCGAAAGAAGTCCAGGAGATCGTCGAATATCTCGACGAGAACGAGACGATCGAAGGCGCGCCGCAACTCGCCGACGCGCATCTGGCGGTCTTCGATTGCGCTTTCAAGCCGCGCGCCGGCGCCCGCACGATTCACTACAACGGCCACCTCAAGATGATGGGCGCGGTGCAGCCGTTCATCTCCGGCGCGATTTCCAAGACCATCAACATGCCGGCGGAAGCAACGGTGGACGAAGTTGCCGAGGCTTACGTCACCGCGTGGAAGCTCGGCCTCAAGGCGGTCGCGATTTACCGCGACGGCTCCAAGCGCACGCAGCCGCTCAACACCGGCAAGACTGAGAAGGCGGTGGAGACCGTCGCCGCGGCGGCGATCGCGGCGGCCGACGATCGGATGCAGCGGCGCAAGCTGCCCGACGAGCGCAAATCGATTACCCACAAATTCGATATCGCCGGCCACGAAGGCTACATCACCGTCGGCATGTACGAGGACGGCACGCCGGGCGAAATTTTCGTCACGATGTCCAAGCAGGGCTCGACCATCTCGGGCCTGATGGACTCGTTTGCGACCGCGATTTCGTTCGCGCTGCAGTACGGCGTCCCGCTCCAGTTCCTGGTGGACAAATTCTCGCACATGCGCTTCGAGCCGTCGGGCTTCACCAAGAACCCGCAGATTCCGTACGCCAAGTCGATCGTCGACTACCTGTTCCGCTGGATGGCGTCGAAGTTCCTCGACGAAGAAGCGAAGCGCGAAGTCGGAATCATAGAATCGGAAAAGAACCTGTCCGCAAAGTCCGACGCCGCTCCCGCATCGATGGCTCCGGTTGCCAGCCTGCGCGACGGCAAGGACGGCGGCATCCGCCAGGCCTTCATCAACCAGGCCGACGCGCCTCCGTGTCCGGACTGCGGCAGCATAATGGTGCGCAACGGCGCCTGCTACAAATGCATGAACTGCGGCACCACCAGCGGGTGCTCATAAGCAAGGAGTATCAAGGGTCCCGGAGGACAGGCGGGGGAGGCTCACGAGAGACTGGCGATGAGGTGGATGCGGACGGGCAGGCAGGAACAAGAGGCGGGGGCAAGGTTTCAGCCAGTCCCTCGGAGAAAGTGGGGATGACGGATTCTCCGGGACCCACTTAAACACAGGCGCGGCAAAAATCGCGCCCTAAGAGGTTGTGGTGGGGCGGCGGATGTGGTGACGGCAGGGGGCTGGGAGCAATCCCAGCCCCCGAATATTTGCGGCGACAGGAAAGTAAGTGCCGGGCGTCGCCGACGTGCGGCAGCGCGCTAGGTGCCGGATTCCCAGCTGGCGAGGTATTTGCGTTGCTCGGCGGTTAGCGTGTCGATCTTGAGACTCATGGCGGCGAGCTTGACGCTGGCGATTTCCTCCTCGATCTCGACCGGCACCTCGTGAACCTTTACTGCCAGTTGCGCGCCCCTGGCGACCCATTCCGAGGCCATCGCCTGCGTGGCGAAGCTCATGTCCATGACCTGCGCGGGATGACCTTCCGCGCATGCGAGGTTAACCAGCCGGCCCTCGCCCAGCAGATAGACGATGCGGCCGTTGGAGAGATGGTAGGCGTCGATGTTGCGGGTGACATCGCGATCGACCTTCTTCGCGGCGTCGTTCAGGTAGGCGACGTCGATCTCGATATCGAAATGGCCCGAGTTGCTCAGGAACGCGCCGTCCTTCATCAGGCCGAAATGCGCGGAAGTGAGGACGTGCTTGTCGCCGGTCGCGGTGATGAAAATGTCGCCGACCTTCGCCGCCTCGGCCATCTTCATCACGCGGAATCCGTCCATCGCGGCTTCCAGCGCGCGAATCGGATTCACTTCCGTCACGATCACTTCGGCGCCGAGGCCGCGCGCGCGTGACGCGATGCCGCGGCCGCAATAGCCGTAGCCCGCCACGACCACGACGGAACCCGCGATCAGAACGCCGGTCGCGCGGATGATGCCGTCGAGGGTGGACTGGCCGGTGCCGTAACGATTGTCGAACAGATGCTTGGTCTGCGCGTCGTTGACGGCGACGACCGGAATCTTGAGCGCGCCATCTTTGGCCATCGCGCGTAGCCGGATTACGCCGGTGGTGGTTTCCTCCATGCTCGCCTTGACGTCGTCGGCCTGGCCGGCGAACTCGGTATGAAGCAGGCTGACCAGGTCGGCGCCATCGTCCATCGTGATCGTCGGACGGCGTTCGAGCACGGCGCGCAGATGGCTGTAGTAGGTGTCGCGGTCTTCGCCGTGGATGGCGAAGGTGGGAATGCCATATTGGTCGACGAGCGCCGCCGCGACGTCGTCCTGGGTCGAGAGCGGATTCGAGGCGCAGGCGAGCACCTCGGCGCCGCCCGCCTTGAGCGTGCGGAGCAGGTTGGCGGTCTCGCAGGTGATATGCAGGCAGGCGCCGAGTCGCTGGCCCTTGAGCGGCATTTCCCTGGCGAACCGCTCGCGCAGGCGGCGCAGCACGGGCATCTGCTTGTCGGCCCATTCGATCCGCTTGCGACCGGCCTCGGCGAGTCCGAGGTCATGCACGTCGAAGTCGCGGGCGTTGCCGTTGGCGCGGGATTTGGGGATTGCTTTGAGCTTTCTTGCCGTCGTGGCCATCGTGTTCAAACTCCGAACTTCTGTCTGGCTTGGTTGAGAAGCGCGCAGGGACTATCAGCTGCGGCCGTTGAGGCCGAATGCGTTGCGCAGGGTCCCGGCCATATCGACGCGCTCCCACGGGAACAGTCCGTCATGCGGGTGGCGGCCGAAATGCCCGTAGGCGGCGGTCGGCTGATAGATCGGGCGCTTCAAGTTGAGGGTCTTGATGATTCCGGCGGGCCGGAAATCGAACAGCTCGCGGAGCGTCGCCGAGAGCTTGCTCTCGGGCACGATGCCGGTGTCGAAAGTATCGACGAGCAGCGAGACCGGCTCGGCGACGCCGATGGCGTAGGCGACCTGGATTTCACATTTGGTGGCGAGTCCGGCCGCGACGACATTTTTAGCCACGTGCCGCGCCATGTAGCACGCCGAGCGATCCACTTTGCTCGGATCCTTGCCCGAGAACGCGCCGCCGCCGTGACGGCCGTAGCCGCCGTAGGTATCGACGATGATCTTGCGGCCGGTGAGTCCGCAATCGCCATGCGGTCCGCCAATGATGAAGCTGCCGGTGGGATTGACGTGATAGATGGTCGAGCGGGTCAGGTACTGCGCGGGAATGGTTTTCTTGATCAGTTCCTCGATGATCGACTCGCGGATTTTCTCGTATTTGACATTGGGCGAATGCTGCGCGGAGACAACCACCGCCGTCACTTCGACCGGGCGGCTGTCGACGTAACGCACCGTGACCTGGCTCTTGGCGTCGGGACGCAGAAAATCGAGCCGGTTGCTTTTGCGGAGCCTGGTGAGATTTTCCATCAGCCGATGCGCCATCGCGATCGGCAGCGGCATCACCTCAGGCGTTTCGTCGCACGCGAACCCAAACATCAGGCCCTGATCTCCGGCGCCCTGTTCCTTGTGGAGGCCTTCGCCCTCGGTGACGCCCTGCGAGATATCGGCGGATTGCGGCTCGATGGCGGTCAGGACGGCGCAACTGTTGCCGTCGAAGCCGACGTCAGTGCTGTTGTAACCGATTTCGACCGCGGTCTGCCGCGCGATTTTAACGTAGTCGGGGCGCGCGCGGCTGGTTATCTCGCCGGCCATCACGATAAGCCCGGTCTTGGCGAGCGACTCGAGAGCGACGCGCGAGTCGGGATCCTCGGCGAGGAGTGCGTCGAGGACTGCGTCAGAGATCTGATCGCACATTTTGTCCGGATGGCCTTCGGAGACCGACTCGGAAGTGAACAGGAAATCCTTAAGCGGCATTATTCGCGATTGCTCCTTAGAAGGCGCGTTCTCGGGTGACCCGTCGCAGATCGGGATTCAACTTATGCGGATGGCGCGCGAGACTGAGAGGTTCAATTTGTTCTGTTCCAGAACGGTGAGCATAGCGCCTGCCCGGCTGCGAAAAAAGCGGCAGCGCGGCTCAAGATTTTCGAGTAGTGAACGTATAACTGACCAATCGGACAGAATCAAGATAGAGTCTCCTGCGTGAACTGGTTCAGGCGGCGATTCTGAGTGATCGAACAGAGCTGAGAGGAGCGACTCATACTATCTGTGGTGGGTTTGGCAATGCTCCGGCTCTATGGGTAGTTTCGTTCCGTCGAAAAGTATTTTCTGGCGCAAGCGGGGTCGCGCGTTTTCCGGCGAGTGCGGCGAGCATGAGGCCTCCTCAGTGTTGTTCATACAGTATACGTAGACGTCAAATCCACCGGGTGCAGGCTGAATAGTTCATCCCCAGGTAGGCAGGATGCGGCGCGGTCATTCCTCGCCGAAGCGGTCGTCGAACAGGGTCTGGACGGCTTTGAGGGCCTCGCGCGCGTCGGCGCCTTCGGCGCGGACTTTGAGCTTTGAGCCTTGCGCAGCGCATTTGTGGGCATGGTCCCATTGTGCCGTTTGCCACAAATGGGTATTATCCATATTGCGGCGTCAAACAAGATTTCCTTGAGGAGCCTCGATGGCAAAGCCGGCAACAGTTTTGAGCGGGCGGTTTCAACGGATTGGGGAATCCGGGCTTGATGAACGCAAGCGGGTGTCTCTCGCCAAGGCTATGGGATCGCTTAAGCCCTCGTTGGGCGATGCAGCAGGGGTGCGCTTCGCGATCTACGTGAACGAGGCGGGACAGATCCTGTTGTCCCCTGAGATCGCGGTGCCGTTGCACGAACTCTGGCTTTACAAAAACCCCGATGCACTGGCGATGGTCGTACGAGGACTGGAGCAAGTCGGCAAATCGGATCGGCTCAAGGACTTGGGGTCGTTCGAAAAATACGCCGACGACGAAATCGAATAACGAGAGACGTCGGGGAGTGGCGGCCGGGCAATTTCAACTTCGCTTTACCGAATCAGCGCAAGAAGCGCTCATCGCGCTTGGAAGAGACACTGGAGCGCGGAAGCGTCTGAAAGCCGTGCGGAAGACATTGGGTTTGCTGGAGAGAAGCGGCCCACGTCACCCCAGTCTCCATACCCACAAATATTCGAAACTATCGGGACCGAACGGAGAAGAGGTCTTCGAGGCTTACGCGGAAAATCGAACGCCGGCAGCTTTCCGCGTTTTCTGGTGCTACGGCCCTGACAAGGGCGAGCTCACAATCGTCGCGATCACTCCACATCCTTAGCGTTTCGAATCGCGCTTTTGGCATGGCGCGATCATTCCTCGCCGAAGCGGTCGTCGAACAGGGTCTGGACGGCTTTGAGGGCCTCGCGCGCGTCGGCGCCTTTGGCACGGACTTTGAGCTTTGAGCCTTGGGCGGCGCCCAGCATCATGAGGCTGGTCATGCTCTTGGCGTTGACCAGGTCCTTGCCGGGACCGATCATGATTTTCGAGGCGAATTTCGCGGCGGTCTGCGCCAGCGCGGATGCCGCCCGCAGATGAAGTCCGAGCCGGTTCTTAACCTCCACAGTCGCCTCCGCCACATTCACGAGCATTACGATAAAGGGATCGCCGGCTTCGGTAAACGACTGCGCGCGCTCAATCGGCTTCCGGAACTGTCTGCGCCGTGTGAGAAAGCTCGACGCCGCGCTGGTGCCCGCTCACTTCGTCGCCGGCGTGATACTCGAGCGGGATGAAAAGCAGCGACGACATCAGCGCCAGAACTCCCATGACGACAAAGGCCGGCGTGAAATCATGGGTCGACAGATGAGCGGAGCCGCTCGCGCGCAGGCTCAGGTGCAGCAGCATCGCGCCGAGCGCCACGCCGAGGCTCAAGAACAGTTGCTGCGCCATGCTCGACAGAGTGCTCGCGCTGCTCATCATGGAGTTGGGCACGTCGGCATAGGCCAGGGTTCCCAGCGCGGTGAATTGCAGCGAGCGGAAGAATCCACCGGACAAGAGAGCCGCCACGATCAGGAAGTGGGGCGTCGTCGGACGGAACAGCGCGTAGCTCATCATGATGAAGGCGCTGAGCACGCCGTTGGAAATCAGCACCGAGCGAAAACCCAGGCGGCGAATGATCGGCGTCGCCGTGGCCTTCATGAACAAGGCGCCGGCGGCACTGGTGAACGTCAGCATCCCCGAAGCGAACGGGGACAAGCCGAAAACCACCTGCAGCAGCATCGCCAATAGAAACGGCAAGGCACCGATGCCCATGCGATAAAGTCCGCCGCCCAGCGTAGCCACCAGGAAGGTCGGGATTTTCATCAACCCCAGGTCGACGATCGGATAGTCGATGCGCCGGGCGTGCATAATATACAGCGCCATGCAGAATCCGCCGGCGGCCATCACGCACATTGTGATGCTCGCGGGAATAACGCCGCGGCCGATCGACTCGAAGCCCAGGACCAGGCCCGCCAACCCCAGGCCGGTGAGCAGAAAGCCTCGGAAGTCAAGCGGCACGATGGCATCCTCGCGGATGTTGGGGATGTACCAGGTGACAAGCGTGATGCCGATCGCGCCGATGGGCACGTTGATGAAAAAAATCCAGCGCCACGAATAATACGTCACGATGAACCCGCCGACCGGCGGCCCGACCACCGGACCCAACACGGCCGGTACCGTCAGATAAGACATCGCGGTGACCAAGTCGGACTTGGCGATCGTCTTCAGCACGATCAGGCGGCCGACCGGGACCATCATGGCACCGCCGAGGCCTTGCAGGATGCGCGCGGCGATCAGCTCCGGCAGCGATTGCGACAGTCCGCAGAACACTGAGCCGGTCGTGAAGATCACGATCGCCGTGCGAAAGACCGTGCGCGCGCCGAATCGATCCGCCATCCAGCCGCTGACCGGAATGAAGACGGCGAGGCTGAGCAGGTAGGAAGTGATCGCGAGATTGAGCTTGATCGGATCCTCGCCCAGCGACTTGGCCATCGCGGGCAGGGCGGTCGAGATGACCGTCGCGTCGAGCATCTCCATGAACAACGCGCAGCCGACGATCATCGGCGCGAGGAACTCGAGCGCGGAGATTCTGGAGGGTCGGGGACTCATCGCAGCAGATCAAGCATCGATGTTAGCTACGATATGGAAATCGGCGCGACCGGTAAACCGGCGCCTCGGCGCGCGACGCGCGTCAGCCGCCATTGCGGCCCGACGCGGTGCGAGCCCCGCCAGCGTCGGCCGCCTCGCCCTTGATGCGCGCGCTGAACAACTCGCGCAGGCGCGATTCGATTTGCGAGTCGCGGGTTGTGCCCTCGCGCCGGCGCCACGCGCGCAGCGGGATGACCGCCTTGGACATGTTGCGATGGCCGCCGGCGCTGCCGATATCGGCGAACAGACTCTTGACGGCCTCGCCCGCGTTGTCGCCGCTCATGCCATGGTTGCGGACGCTTATCACGAGCTTGCCGCCGAGCTTGCCCGCGACCGCTACCCACGACACGCCCTCGAACTGCAGGCAGAAGTCCGCCATCTGCACGATCAGGTCGTCGCGCTCGACGCTGCCGAGATTGAGCACCACCAGGCGATCCTTGACGACCAGCCGCTTCATCGCGCGCGCCAGGATTTGCGCAAAACTAAGCGGCAGCTCGGGGCGATCGATCTGCCGGAGCACGCTGTAGTTGGCGAGCGGAACCAGATGGGTGAACGCCTGCAGGTCGTCGTCGGTGACGCGGCGCGACAACGCCAGCGTGTCGCTGCGGATTCCGTAGAGCAGCGCAGTCGCGAGGCGCTCGCTGATTTTTTCATCGGCGGCGACCAGGTACTCGGTCATGATCGTCGCAGTCGCGCCATATTTGGTCCGCACGTCCTCGAACGGAGCGGCGCCGCCGGCGTAGCCCGGATGATGATCGATCGCGATATCAGAGCGCGGGATTTTGTCGCCGAAGTACTGCGGTTGAACATCGACCATCGCGATCTTGTCGAAAGCGCGCAGCTCGTTGGTTGCGGCCGGCTGGATTTCGATCTCGAGCAGATGCACCATGGTGCGATTTTCCGGCCGCGTGACGGGCTTGAAGGCAAAGAACGGCGTGGTCTGCTTGTTGCGTCCGAGCAGCGTGCGCAGCGCCATCGCGCTCGCCATCGCGTCGGGATCGGGATCGTCCTGCAGCACGATAGCGACGCGATCGCCCTCGCCGACCATCGCGCGCAATTCCTTGATTTTCTGTTTGGTGAACGCCTGATCCATAAAATGAAATAATCCCAGCTCCGCTCGAACGAGGCGGGCGAGGGTCACTGGTCTATTTCGCGGCTGACTCGGATGCGGGCGACTGGGACGTGCGGGCGGCTCGAATAACGGGACTTGCGGTCCGAAAATGCGAGCGGCGATCCCGATCCTGGCGAACGGTCGTGGAATTCATCGGTGGTCGGGAAATACCACAGCGCAAAGAGTTGAAGCAATGATATAGAATAAGAGCCGTTTATGGATTCTCCCGATTCCCATTCCAACAAGTTTCACTGCGCGATTTGCCGCCGCGAATTCGCCGAGTGGCTGCTGCGTATTTCCGTGGAAGATACGGCGGGCTTTCGCCAGCAGGCCTTTATCTGCGGCAACTGCGCGGTTAAACTCCGGCTCGCCTCGGAAAAAAATCGCGACCTGCAGATCGATCCGTGGATACACGAGGCGGTCGCGACCGTGCTGCGCGGCAAGAATCCCGACAAGCCGGAAAGTTAGGCGGGCTGGTCAAGGAAGAAAACCAATCGATGGCGGGCGCATCGAAATCCGGCCGATCGGATAAGTCCGATTCCCAACCCGGCAACGCGGGCGGCGCGGAACTGTGGCCGCGCGAGGAAGCTCGGCGGCTTGCAGAGCGCGCCGCAGCATACGAGCCCGCGCGCCCGGTAATTTTCGAGAGCGGCTTCGGGCCGTCGGGATTGCCGCACCTGGGCACGATGGCGGAAATCCTTCGTCCATCGTTCGTGCGCAAGGCGTTTCACTCGATCGAGCCGTCACGGCCGTCGCGGCTGATTGTCTTCATCGACGACCTCGACGGACTGCGCAAAGTGCCGGAGAACGTGCCCAAGCGCGAGGACGTCGAGCAGTACCTGGGCATTCCGGTCTCTAAGATTCCCGACCCGTTCGGATGCTGCGCCAGCTTTGCCGATCACATGATCGGGCTGCTCGGCGGATTTCTGGCGCCGGTCGAGGTCGAGTACGAGCTGGTGCGCGCGGCCGAGATGTATTCGTCGGGACGCTTCGACGACGGGCTGAAACTGATCCTCGAGAAGCATGCGGAGATAATCGCAATCGTCGCGCCGACGCTGCGCGAGGAGAATCGCGCGGGGTGGTCGCCGTTCATGCCGATTTGTCCCAACTGCGGGCAAGTCGTCGAGCGAACGGTGTCGGCGTACCACCCCGAGCGCGCTTCGATTGAGTTCATCTGCGAAAAGAGCGCGGGCGGCACGTCGGGATGCGGTTTTCGCGGCGAGCAATCGGTGCTCGGCGGCAAGGCGAAGGTGCAATGGAAGGTCGATTGGGCGCTCAGATGGTACGTGCTCAAGGTCGACTACGAATTATATGGAAAGGACCTGACCGATTCGGCGCGGCTCTCGGGACAAATCCTGCGGGTGATGGGCGCGCGGCCGCCGCTGGGATTTCCGTTCGAGATGTTTCTCGACGAGGAGGGTCACAAGGTCTCGAAGTCAGTCGGGCGCGGCGTGACGGTTGAGCAGTGGACACGCTACGCGCCGATCGAGGTGCTCAAATTTTTCCTGCTGCGGAACCCGCGCCGCGCGCGCAAGTTGTTTCTCGAGTCGATTCCGCAATACGTAGACGAGTACCTTGACGCGCTGCGCGAATACGCGGCGGCGTCGGAAGAGCAGCGGCGCGAATCCATCCTCGAATTCGTCATCCAGAGCACGACGCCGCGGCGATTCAACTCGGCGCTCAGCTTCGGGATGATGATGAACCTGGTCGCGGCGCTCGGCAGTTCGGATCGCGATTTCATCTGGAATTACCTGGTTCGCTACGACGCATCGATCGCGGGCGATCCGGAAACGGAGGCGATGGGCCAGGCGCT
Source organism: Binataceae bacterium (SeqCode) (assembly GCA_963789715.1). Lineage (GTDB taxonomy): Bacteria > Desulfobacterota > Binatia > Binatales > Binataceae > Binatus. Next base: position 182,156 of record CAWBLQ010000002.1, read on the forward strand.
GATGGAGTGTGCGCTCAATTTCTACCGCGATTTCATCGAGCCCACCAAGCAGCCCTACACACCGTCGGACGCGGAACGCGCTCACCTGAGGAGCCTTGCGGCGTACCTGCGCGAAAACCAGGGTGCGAGCGCCGAGGAGATCGAGAAGAAGATTTACGATCTTGGCCGCGAAAATTACGACAAGCCCGGCAAGATATTTCCGCTGCTGTATCGATCGATCCTCGGCCAGGAGCGCGGCCCGCGACTGGGCGCGTTCATCCGGCTTGCCACGCCGGCCCGAATCGTCGAGTTGCTCGACGCAACGATCGCGCGAACCGACTAGACGAATTCGGCGAATACCGAGTCGGCCATCTCCAGGCCGCGATCGGTCAGTTTGACTCGGCCGCCGTCGAGCGTCAGCAGCCCGTTGTTGAAGAGCGGGGTGGCGACGGCGCCGAAGATGCATTCGAAGTTGCGGCCGAAGCGATCGTGGAAATCGGCCAGCGCGAAGCCTTTGCGCAGCCGTAAATTCAGGAACACGAATTCACTTTGCGCCGTGGCTTCATCGATTGTCTCAGCGCCGGTCTCAGCATTTTCGCGCTCTTCGATCGCCGAAATGTAACGCGCCGGGAGTTTTTCGTTCCACCATCGCTTGCGCTCGCCGCCGCGCCCATCGCCCGCGTAGCTATGAGCGCCCGCGCCGATTCCGAGGTAGGTTTGGGCGCGCCAGTAGGTCAGATTGTGCCGCGCCTCGTGGCCGGGCGATGCATAGTTGGAGATTTCATACATCGCGTAGCCGCGCCGCGGAATTTCCTCGCGCACGGTTTGATACATCGCGGCCTGCTCGTCGGTCGCGAGCGGCTTGATTCGTCCGCGGTTCAGGTCGGTGAAAAACGCGGTGCCTTCCTCAAAGGTCAGGTTGTAAGCCGAGACGTGATCGGGCTCGAGCGCGGCCGCCGATTCTATGTCGAAGAGAACGTCGGCGACCGTCTGTCCCGGAACCGCGAAGATCAAATCGAGATTCAGCCGCGCGAAGCCGGCGCGATGCGCCATCCGGGCTGCCGCGCGGGTTTCGTCGGCGGAATGAATCCGGCCGAGGAACTTGAGTGTCGCGGGATTGAACGATTGCGCGCCGAAGCTGATTCGGTTGACGCCCGCTGCTTGCATCCCGCGGAGTTTCGCCAGGTCCACCGTGCCAGGATTCGCTTCGAGCGTAATCTCCCCGTCGTGTTCGATTCCGCATAACCGATCGGCGGCGTCGATAATTTCAGCGATCGATTTTGGATCGAATAGCGACGGCGTTCCGCCGCCAAAAAAGATCGTCCTGACGCGCTGGCCCGAATACGCCGGAGTGCTCGCCCGGTACTCGAGCTCCGAAATCAGCGCGCGAGTATATTGCGCTTCCGGCCACGACTCCGCCGCGTGCGAATTGAAGTCGCAGTAGGGGCACTTCGACTGGCACCACGGAATATGAACGTAAAGCGAAAAGCTCACCTGACGATTGTAGCGCGCCTTGAACGCCCGCTACTACGCGCTTGAGGCGGTCGCTATACTCCCTGCGTCAGAGGCAACTTGTCCGAAATCGCACCCAATCCTGGCCGTGACGAACCGCGCGTCAAGCCTCGCCCTGGCCTTGCGAGCGCGAGCGGTTCCGGCGCCAGCCAGGCCGGCACGATTGCCGCGGGCGTGTTGCTCAGCCGGATTGCGGGCCTCATCCGCGACAGCATCTTCGCGCATTTCCTCGGCGACTCGGCCACCGCCGACGCGTTCAAGGCGGGCTTTCGCATCCCGAACATTTTGCAGAATCTGTTTGGCGAGGGCGTGCTCTCCGCGTCGTTCATCCCGGTTTACGGAAAACTGCTCGGCGAGGGCGATGACGAAACCGCCGACATGCTGGCGTGGGGCGTCGGCGCGGTTCTTACCCTGGGCGTCTCCGTGCTGGTGGCGATTGGCGTACTGGTGACACCGTACCTGATCGACGTGATCGCGCCGGGCTTCGAGGGCGACAAGCGCGACTTGACGATTCAGATCGTGCGCATCCTGTTTCCCGGCGCGGGATTGCTGGTGATGTCGGCGTGGTTTCTCGGCGTTCTCAACAGTCACCACAAATTTTTTGTCTCGTACACGGCGCCGGTGGCGTGGAACGTCGCGATGATTGCGGCGCTGCTGTACTACGGACCCCGCCGCTCGCAGGACGGGCTTGCGATCGCGATCTCGTGGGCGTCGGTGGCCGGCTCGGCTCTGCAAATCGCGGTGCAGGTGCCGCAAACGCTCGCGCTCTTGAGGAAGAATCGCATCGACTTCGCGCGCGTCGCCGCGCCGCTCCGATCCGTCTTTCACAACCTGACGCCCGTGGTCATCAGCCGCGGCGTCGTCAACCTGAGCGCTTACATCGACAACGTGCTGGCGAGCCTGCTGCCGACCGGCGCGGTCGCGGCGCTCAACTACGGCCAGTTGCTCTACATGGTGCCGATCAGCCTGTTCGGATATTCGGTGGCGGCGTCGGAGTTGCCCGCGATGTCGCGCGCCGCCGGTGCGATGCCCGAGCAGATGAGCGCCATACTGCGCGCGCGGCTGAACCGGGGACTGCGCCAAATCGCGTTCCTCGTCGTGCCGTCGTCAGCGGCTTTTTTGATTCTCGGCGACGTGATCGTCGCGATGATCTATCAATCCGGGGCGTTCACGCGCGCCGATGCCGTTTACGTTTGGGCGGTGCTGGCGGGATCGGGAGTAGGCTTGCTCGCGGCCACGATGGGCCGCTTGTACAACTCGGCATTTTACGCGCTGTTCGACACGCGCACTCCGCTTCGATTCGCACTGATCCGCGTCGCGCTGACTCTGGTATTCGGCTACCTGTGTGCGATTCCACTGCCGCCGATGCTCGGAATCGCGCAGAAGTGGGGCGTCGCCGGACTGACGGTGTCGGCCGGCGTCGCGGGATGGGTCGAGTTTGCGTTGCTGCGATGGGCGCTGAACGGCCGCATCGGATGGACCGGGCTCGAGCGCTCGTATCTCGCGAAGTTGTGGGCGCTGGCTCTCGGAGCCGCCGCGCTCGGGTTCATCTTGAAACTTCGGATGGCGGGATTCGGACCGCGGATCCAGGGGTTGGCGATTATTTCTACCTACGGCGGGCTTTACCTGTTCGGCGCCTGGATGCTTGCGATGCCGGAACTCAAGCAATTCACCGACCAGATCACGCGCCGTTTTTTCCCGCGCGCGCCTTCGAACTCATCCGATCAATAGTCGCGCTGGTGGAGCGCCCGCCCAGCAGCGGGGCCAGTGCCACTCTTCCGCCGTGCGATTCGACGAACGCTTGACCGTCAACCGGCTTGCCGCGCCAATCCTCGCCCTTGACCAGAACGTCGGGCCGCACCGCGCGAATGATTTTCTCGGCGCGCGTTTCGTCGAAGACCACCACGTAGTCGACCGCTTCCAGAGCGGCCAGGATTCTCGCCCGCTCCGCCGCCGGATAGACCGGCCGCGCGTCGCCCTTGAGCCGCCGCACGCTACGGTCGCTGTTGAGCCCGACCACCAGCACGTCGGCCTGCGCACGCGCAAACGCGAGAGCCTGCACATGCCCGGCGTGGATCAGATCGAAGCATCCGTTGGTGAACGCGATCCGCCGGCCCGCGCGACGCTCACGCTCCAGCGCCGCCTTGAGTTCGTCGGCCGAATGGATTTTGCGCTCGTAGCTCAAGTGCGCGGGACTCAAGGCGCGCGCGAGATCTTCGCGCGTGATCACCTCCGTGCCAATCCTGGTCACCTCGATGCTCGCGGCCAGGTTCGCGATCGTCGCCGCCGACGAGAAGCCCAGCCCGGCGATCGTAAACATCCCGAACACGCTCAGCACCACGTCGCCCGCGCCGGTCACGTCATAGACCTCGCGCGGCACCGTCGAAACGTAGGTGTCCTTGCCGCCGCGCTCCGCCAGATACATCCCGTCGCGGTCGAGCGTTATCAGGCACGCCTCCAGGCCGAGCTTGCGCACCAGGGTCTCGGCCGCTATCCGCCACGCGCCGCGGTCGGTGAGGCGCATGCCGGTGGCGACTTCGGTTTCGTAACGATTGGGCGTGAGCGCGGTGGCGCCGCGATAAATCGAAAAGTCCTCCGTCCTGCGCGGATCGATTATTACCGGGATACCGCGCGCCCGGCCGCCGTCGATCAGCGCGCGCAGCACCGCCGGCGTCAGCATCCCCTTATCGATGTCCGAGATCAGCACGCCGTCGCACTTGCGAAGTTCCGACCTGAGGCGTGCGATCAGCTCGCGTTCGCGCGGCGGCTTGAGCGGACGGGGGTCTTCGTCATCGACGCGCAGCAGTTGCTGGGTCGCGCGATGGGCCGCCTGCACGGAACCGAGCATTCGATCTTTGACGATAGTGGGGCGGTCGGGATCGATCAGAATCGAGCGGGTGTCGATTCCGAGATCGGCGAAAATCTCGCGCAGCAGGTCGCCGTTGCGATCCGCACCGACCACGCTGAGCGCGCTCACCTCCGCGCCGAGCGCCCGCAGATTCGCCATCACGAAGCCCGCGTTGCCCGGCTTCTCCTCGCGGCGCTGCACGCGCAGAATCGGGATGGGCGCTTCGGGCGAAATTCGCGCAACGTCGCCCCACAGGTAGCGGTCGAGGATCACCTCGCCAGCCACCAGCACGCGCAACGGCTTGAGCGGCGGCAGGCCGTGCTCGTGACGCGCGGGTTCAGTTCGAGCGGAAGCGGGCGTCTTGCGTCGAGCCATGATGCGGCATCTTACGCGCCGGGCGTCCCGCGTTAAACACGGAAACGCGCGCGGGCGCGCCTGCTCACCTGATCGCGTAGCCGCCGTCCACGTATACGATCGATCCAGTCACGAAGTCAGACGCGTGCGAGGCCAGAAACACCGCCGCGCCTGCCATCTCCTCGGGCTTGCCGAAGCGGCCGGCCGGCGTACGCATGATTATTTCCTTGAACATCGGTCCGTTCTGCGCGCCCACGGTCATGTCGGTTTCGATCCATCCCGGCACGATCGCGTTGACCTGGACGTTGTGCTGCGCCAGCTCGATCGCCATCGTTTTGGTGGTCTGCACCAGCGCGCCTTTCGCGGCCGCGTAGGGGATTCCGCTCTGCGCGCCGAACAGCGAATACTCGCTCGCGATATTGATAATCTTGCCACGCTTGCGCGCGACCATCGATTGCGCCGCGATCTGCGCGAGGAAAAAGCATGAGTTCAGGTTCGTTTCGATCACACGATCCCAGTCCTCGGCCCTGAACTTCAGCGCGCTGCGCATGATCGCGATTCCGGCGTTGTTGACGAGAATCGAGATTGGTCCCAACTTGCGCTCGACTTCCTCCATCGCGGGGCGCAGGTCGTCGCGCCGCGTCACGTCGAGCCGCACGGCGATCGCCGTCGCGCCCGCGTTGGCGAGCTCGTCGACCACGGCGCGACTTTTCTCCTCGTTGCGCGCGAGAATTGCGATCGAGGCGCCGGCCTCGGCAAGTCCGAGCGCGATTCCGCGCCCGATTCCGCCGTTGCCGCCGGTCACCACGGCGACCTCTCCGCTCAAGTCGAACATTTTCGGCGCAGCCATGATTCAAGCCACCTCGCGCTTCTTCAACGGATGAAGAAACCGCCGTCCACGATGATATCCGCGCCCGTGACGAAATCCGACGCGCGCGAAGCCAGGAACACTGCCGCGCCTGCCATCTCGGATGGATCGGCGAAACGGCCCGCCGGGGTTCTCAGGATCATCTCCTGCTTCAGCGCCGCGTATTGAGAGTCGTTGCGAATCCAGTCGGTCATGTCGGTCGTGGTCCAACCGGGCGCCAGCGAATTGACCTGGATATTGTGCGGCGCGAGTTCGATCGCGAGGCATCGCGTGAGCTGCAGCAGTCCGCCCTTGCTGACGCCGTACGACGGATAGATCGGCGTGCCTTTGTAGCCACCGACGCTCGCGACGTTGATAATCTTGCCCGCCTTGCGCGCGATCATCGACGCCACCGCATACTTCGACAGGATGAAACAGGAAGTGAGATTCGTCTCCATGACCGAATCCCAATCCTCTTCGGTGTGATCGAGCACTCCCTTCAGAATCGCGAAGGCGGCGTTGTTCACCAGGATGTCGATCGGTCCCAGTCCGCGCTCAACCGCTTCCAGAGCCGGCTTTAGCGTCTTGCGCCGCGAAACGTCTAGTTTCAGCGCCATCGCCGGGACACCCGTTCGCTTGAGCTCGCCCAGCGTGTCGCGATTGCGCTCCTCGTTACGCGCGAGAATTGCGACCGACGCGCCCGCCTCGGCCAAGCCAAGCGCGATTGCGCGCCCGATTCCGCCGTTGCCGCCCGTGACCACGGCCACCTTACCGCTCAGATCGAACATCTTCGGACTCGCCATTGCGCTTCTCCTGCGCTCGCCGATGGACAGCCAATGCTCACCGCTTCTATATTGGCGTTTCGCACCCGTCGCAACCGGACGTCATATATGCGGCGCGCGTGCGATTGGCGCTGTGCCGGTGGCACTAATCTCCGCCGAGGAAAAAATCACGACGATGGGACTACGGACGGCTGAACAGTACAAAAGCTCGCTGCGCGACGGCCGCGCGGTATTCTTCCGGGGCGAACGGGTGGTGGACGTAACCGCGCATCCAGTGATCGGAATCGCAGTCGAGCACGCGGCGCTGGACTACCGGATGGCGCACGATCCGAAGTATCGCGAGCTCGCCGTAGTGAAGGAGGGCGCCGACGAGTACAGCCGCTACTATCACATTCCCCGAAACGGCGACGACCTGTTGAAGCGCAGCGCGCTGATCGCCGCCGCGACCCGCGAGGGTGCGACACTGGTGGTGTTGATCAAGGAAATTGGCACCGACGCTATTCTCGCGCTGCGCATCATCGGAGAGCGGCTCGCGGCAGCGGGCAAGCCCGAGTACCGCGAGCGGATTCACAGCTACTATCGACACTGCCGCGACAACGATCTCGCTGTCGCCGTCGCGCAAACCGACGTCAAGGGCGATCGCGCGCTCGGCCCCACCCAGCAGGATCATCCGGACTACTACGTGCGAATCGTCGAGGAGCGCCCCGACGGAATCGTCGTGCGCGGCGCGAAGGTCCACACCAGCGTCTCGACCAATACCAACGAAGTGATCGTCCTGCCGACGCGTGCGATGCGCGCCGAGGACCAGGCCTACGCCGTCGCGTTCGCGCTGCCGCTCAACACGCCGGGGCTGAAGCTGCTCGCGTCGCCGCACGGCAGCTCGCACAAAAACGATTTCGAGCATCCGATCAGCGCGCGGCACAAGATGATGGAGACGCTGACGGTCTTCGACGATGTGTTCGTGCCCAAAGAGCGCGTGTTCCTGCAAGGCGAGATCGATTTTGCCGGGTTGCTCGCGCTGACCTTCGTGCGGTTCCATCGCTTCACCGCGGTCTCGTACAAACTTCCGCTGCTAGAACTGATGGCGGGCGCCGGCCACGCGGTGGCGGAGGCCAACGGCATCTCGCGCGCCGGCCACGTCCGCGACAAGCTCACGCATCTGGCGGCCTATCACACCACCGTGCGCGGACTGATCGAGCACGCCGCGCGAACCTGCACGATCGAGGACGGCGTCGCGGTGCCGAACACGCTCCTCACCAACGTGGCGAAGTATCACTTCGCTCACAACTACCATCAGGCTGTGCAAATCGTGCAGGACCTCGCCGGCGGTCTGCTGGTGACCGCGCCGGCCGCCGAAGATCTCACCAGCGAGGCGACGCGCGCCTACGTGCTCAAATACCTGGGCGGCGCGAAAGGCTTCGACGCCGAGAAGCGCCTGCGGCTGCTCAACCTGATTGGCGATTTGACCTCTTCGGATTTCGGCGGCTACCAGGAAGTGCTGGCGGTTCACGCGGAAGGCGGCTTCGAGGCCGAAAAGTTGCAGGCGTACCGCGAGTACGACTTCAAGACGGTAGCCGCCTACGCGCGCAAGCTCGCGGGAATAGATTGAATGTGAAACTTACCGTGGGTTTCACACTTCCTTGGGCAGGGGTGACCCCTGCACCCAGTGTTAAGAAAGATGCGGGACTTCGTCCTGTTAGATGGGGTTCGGGGGAATTACCTCGCCCGTTCTTCTACGGGAGAGGCGGCCGGCCGCATCGCGGCCGGTAGGCGAGGGTTCTGCGAATCGCGTCGCAAAAGCCGGCATGCGGCCCTATTCACCAGGTGTCTGCCCTTCGTTCCCCGGTTGGATGGCTCACACAGACCGACTATAACCTGAAATCAAATTCAGGCACTTATCAACCGCCACCCATGAAAGCGCAACGATTTCAAACTCCGTAAGTGAGTGATCGCGAACGCGGGGCCCCGGCCAGACATGGAGGACCGGCCAAAACTGAAATCAAGAATCGGCGTTCTTCAAAGGATCGCAGCCAGCAATCTCCGCGTCGTCGTTGCAGCAGCCTTCGTCGGTACGGTTTTCGGCTGTGGCTTCTGTATTCTTTTCCCATCTGTAAAGTATTGGGGCTCCCAGTACGTCCGCGATGGCGAGTTTGATCTGATACACAACTGGTTCTCGAGGCGTCATCCGTTCGCGATCAGTGACCACGTCGTGGTCGTTACCCTAGACGACGAGAAATCCATCTTGGAAGTTGGCCCGCTTCCATGGTCAGCGTTTCGCTACGCCGAGCTGATTAATCGACTAACAGAATATGGAGCGTCGGTGATTGGTTTCGACGCATTCGTCGAAGAGAAACCCTCGCGGCTCACCATCGAACACCCAACTTTGCCGACCATAACAATCCTCCATTCACAGGACGGAGAATTGGCATTTCAGGCAGCGGTCCGCCGACATGGGTGAATATACTTTGCTTATCCACCTGCTATGACGAATCCACAATCTCCTGGGGACCCCGATAGCGGAACAGCTATCAACTATCAGATCCATCAATTGCCGTTTGCTCCGGAAGGTCTACTCTCTCGGCCGCTAAATAGACTTTACGGTACGGGACTTGTTGAAGTGCCTGACGCCGGTGCGGCTTCTGGCGCAGGCGCAGATCTGCTGCCGCCCGCATTTGTGATGCAATCGGCCAGCGGAATAGCGTGGGAGTCTGCTTGGCCCGGGAGGTCAGCCTACTATTTGGCGCTGTTGGTCATGAGGTTTGGCAATACCTATGCCGCGTCACTACCAGTCGCGGTTGTTAGTTCCTATCTCGGCGAGAAACCGTGGTTGGAGGTCGCAGGAACGCAGGTCAAAGCTGTCCGATTCGGCAAGCGCAAGCCCGTCACGGCCACGGAGAACGGATTCAACGCTATTTCTCCCAAGCATAATGCGGTCATGGTGTGGTCGGCTTCCAAAATTCTAAATGGCCGCGCTTCGCCTCCTGACCTGACAGGTAAGATAGTGTTGGTGGGGCCCACTAGAACAATGGGGCCGAGAGATGACGCGACTGCTCCGCTGGTGATGCTCGACGCGCTTGTCGCTGACGGTCTCTTGAATGGTACACTTCTAATTGATCCTACCACGACCGAATTATCGGTATTATTCTTGGTTACGACGATAATTTCATTCGTCGCCCTTTGGTATGCAGCTAGATTCCGGCCTGTTGCGCTGACAACCACCTTCGTGCTGAATGGGGCGTTTGTTATTGGAGTGACGGCGCTCTGGGAGTTATGCGACGAGACTTGGCGTAATGAAGCGTTTGTGTGGTCTGCTGTCTGGTTGGTCTTGGCATTTTCGGGGCTGCCCGCCTTTGGAATCCTGTTTTGGCGCAGCGTTGCCGACAGACGGCGGTTACGCAGCGCCTTCCGTCACTACGTTGATCCGAAAGTAATTGAGGCGGTGCTGCGCGACCCGGACGGACTCCGAATTGGCGGGGCGGTGCGCCGCGTGACCGTCTTGTTCGCCGATATCGTGGACTTCACCAACACGACCGAAAGGACGCCGCCCGATCAAATGATCGCGATGCTCAACACCTATATGGAGGCGATGACAGACGTGGTGATGCGCACCGGAGGTATCGTCGACAAAATAATCGGGGACAGCATCATGGCATTCTGGGGTGCGCCAATTCCGCAACCCGACTCAGCCCAGCGCGCTGTGGAATGCGCACTGTCTATATTGGACGAACTTGAACGTCTCAAAGAGAGAGACATGCGTTTCGCCAACGTCAGTATCGGAGTAGGTGTCGCCACCGGCGATGCAGTGGTTGGAAACCTTGGCGGCCAGAAACGCTTTGACTATTCCCTCATCGGCGACACCGTCAATCTTGCTTCCCGATTGGAGAGTCTCACCAGGCAGCTGAACGTTCGGATTCTCGTCGATCAAGAAACATTCGCGGGGAAGACAGCAGAGCTTGTCGCGCGTGACCTGGGTCAACTGCGAGTGAAAGGCAAACAGCAGGCTGTGAGGGTGTGGGAGATAGGTTGGCCTCAGTTGCATTCTTCTTTCTTTCAAGCATTCAACTCGGCCGTTGCCGAGATTGTGGCGGGGTCGTTTCAAGTAGCTAGAAACAAACTCGACAGCCTGCGCTCCGAGAAACCCGATGATGTCGCGACGCAGATGTACTTCGACCGACTGTCAGAGGACCGCGAACCCGAGCCAGAAGGCATAGTTCTCGAGTTTCGTGTCAAATGACCGGATTGGGTCTAGTGTTGCTCGCGGTCAAGAGTCCGATTGCACAAGGCGCTGCGCGTCTGCTGGTCAAGCAGGTTAAGCGCGCCGAGGCGCGCGATGCGCGTGGTGGAATCTGAGCGGGCTTACCGTTCCGTGCGCAGCTCGACGGTGTTGCCGTCGGGATCGAGGATCCAGAGCTGGCGGCCGGCGCCCATGTTTGGCCCCTCGAGGAACTCGATTCCCATTTTTTTGAGCGTGCGCTTGGTCTCGTCGAAGTCTTCGACGTCGAAGGCGACGTGCGCGCCGAGCGGGTCGGGTTTCTGGCCGCGGTTCTCGCTCGAGATGATGTGCAGCGCGTTGGCGCCGATCCCGTACCACGCGCCGCCGAAGCCGAAGTTCGGACGCGGCAGCCGTTTCAGGCCAATCACGTTTTCGTAAAAGTTGGTCGCCTTGTCCACATCGCTGACGCGAAACGCCGCGTGATTGAATGCCTTTAACTTGATCATGGTGAGTTCTCCCTGCCGTGAAGTTCTAGCACGACGGCCGGCGATCGCGGTAAGCGCAACGCCCTTATTCGAACGCGTTCTCGCCCGTGATATCGCGCCCGAGGATCAACGTATGCACGTCGAAGGTGCCCTCGTAGGTGTTCACCGTCTCCAGGTTCAGCATGTGACGGATAACCGGGTACTCGTTCACGATTCCGTTGGCGCCCAGCATGTCGCGCGCGTCGCGCGCAATCTTCAAAGCCTCGTTGACGTTGTTTCGCTTGGCGAACGACACGTGCTCCGGGCGCATCTTGCCCTCGTCCTTCAGATGCGCCAGGCGAAGGCAAACCATCTGGGCCTTGGTGATCTCGGTCAGCATCTTCACCAGCTTTGCCTGCACCAGTTGATAGCCCGCCAGCGGACGCGAGAATTGCTTGCGCGATTTCGTGTAATCCAGCGCGCAATGGAAGCACGACCGCGCCGCGCCAATCGCGCCCCACGCGATTCCGTAGCGCGCCTGCGTCAGGCATCCGAGCGGACCCTTCAGCCCGCGCGCTTTTTCCAGGTGAGCGGTCCGGGGAATTCGCACGTCCTCCAGAACCAGCTCCGAAGTGATCGACGCGCGCATCGAGAATTTTCCGTGGATGTCGCGCGTGGAGAATCCCGGCGTCCCCTTCTCGACGAGGAACCCGGTTATGCCCTCGTCGACCTTCGCCCACACTATCGCGACGTCCGCAATCGAGCCGTTCGTGATCCAGCGCTTGGTCCCGTTGAGAATCCACCCGTCGCCATCGCGCCGCGCCCGCGTTTCCATCCCGCCCGGGTCCGAGCCGTGGTCCGGTTCGGTAAGTCCGAAGCAGCCGATCAATTTTCCTTTGGCCATTTCCGGCAAGTAGCGTTGCTTCTGTTCCTCGCTGCCGTTTGCATAAATCGCGTACATCGAAAGCGCGCTCTGCACCGACGCAAATGACCGCAGCCCCGAGTCTCCCGCTTCGAGCTCCTGCATGATCAGGCCGTACGCGACGTTATTCATGCCCGCGCATCCATAGCCTTTGAGATTAGCTCCAAACATCCCAAGCTCGGCCATTTGCGGTACGAGATGCATTGGGAAGGTTTCACTAGCAAAATTGCGCTCGATCAGAGGCAAAATCTCACGGTCGACGAAACGTTTGGCCGTGTCCCGCGCCATCCGCTCTTCGTCGGTCAGCAGGTCGTCAAGGTGGAAAAAATCGAGGTCTCTCAATAAATCCGACATCTTGCGCTCCATGCGACTTTTGAAGGACGTTTTACTCTGAGATTCCGCACGCCAGCCGCGAACGTTCAGCCGCGTCGAGCGGCTGCGTTGATAACTAAAATCATACCCTCGGTATTTCCTGCTCTTGACCTGCGCCGGATCCTTCCGCAGGCTGATTGGAGGCCGAAAATTCTGCCATCACGGCTTCTAGTTGCCTCAGATTTGGGTATCACGTAGGCTTATACGTCGAGTCAGTAGTATGCACATTGAAACGCTAAAGGTCTTCTGCGACATAATCGAAAGTGGAAGCTTTTCTTATGCCGCGTCGCAAAACTTTGTCACTCAGTCCGCAGTTAGCCAGCAGGTCCGAAGCCTCGAGGAGAAGTACGACTGCCGATTGATAGAACGCGGACGAGCCGGAGTCAAACCCACGCCGGCCGGACAGATTCTGTACGCCGCCAGCAAAGAAATCGTGCGCCGCTTCCTCGAACTGGAGAACCGGCTGCGTGAGATCGGCTCGGTCGTCGCCGGCTCGATTCGGGTCGGCACCGTTTACAGCGTTGGCTTGCACGAATTACCGCCGTATCTGACCGAATTTCTGCGCAACTTTCCGGCCGTCAACGTGCATCTCGAGTATCTGCGCTCAAACAAAATTTACGAAGACCTGATCGAGGGCAAAGTCGATCTCGGCGTCGTCGCGTATCCGGCCAAGCGCAGCCAGGTAGTGTCGGTGCCGTTTCGCCACGATGAACTGGTGCTCGCCGTGCCGCCCGACAATCCGCTGGCCAAGCACTCGAAGGTGAATGTCGGACAGTTGCAGGGGCAGAAATTTGTCGGCTACGAACGTGACATTCCCACCCGCAAGGCCTCAGATCGAATCCTGCGCGAGCACGGCGTCAAGCCGACCTACGTGCTCGAATTCGACAATATCGAGACCATCAAGCGCGCCGTCGAGATCGGCCTTGGATGCGCGATCGTGCCGCGGATGACGGTCGAGAACGAAGTCGCGCGCGGCACTCTGCGCATGCTGGAGTTCCAGGAAGGGACCTTCCTCCGTCCGCTCGCGATCATCTACAAGCGCGGCCGCGAGCTTTCGCCGGCGGTGCGCAAGTTTATCGAGGTGCTGACCACCAGCAATATCGTGCCGCGCGCTCGTGGCGACAAGACTGGCGATAAGACCGAGCGCCCCCCACGCGGCGAGCGCGCCGAACGCAACCTCGACGCAAGCAGCGAGAAGGCGGAGAAGACAGCGTAGCCGCGGCAGAATAGCGGTCCCCGCCTCCAACTTGATTGTAGTGAAACCCCTCCGTGGGTTTCACACTTCCTTGGGCAGGGGTGATCCCTGCACCCAGTATCAAGAAAGATGCGGGACTTTCGTCCCTGCTAGGAACTCTTTTTGTGTCACTCTGAGCGCAGCGAGGTGAACGCTCCGGCGGCCTCCCCTTAGCTAGTTCAAACAGGGCGAAGCCCGCATCATTGTCTTAACATTGGGTGCAGGGGTCACCCTGCCGGGGAAGCGTGAAACCCACGGTGGGTTTCACTAAGATTAAGTTCCTCCGTCGCCCTGCTCACAGCGGCGGTTTCTGATACCCGCCCAGTGCCGACTCCGCCGCTTTCGCAACTGCCAGCACCGTCTCCTCGCCGAATGCGCGCCCGACCACCTGCAAGCCAATCGGCAGCCCGTCGCGATCTTTCCCGCACGGCACGACTGCGCCCGGCAGTCCTGCGCAATTGCCCCACGCCACCGGCCAGCTCGCAAGGATGTACGGGTAGTTCTTCCCGTTGATTTCGACTTCGGTGGCGCCATGCTTGAACGCGGTGACGCAGAACGTCGGGCCGAGAATGATCGGGTAACGCTCCATGAACTCCGCCAACTGCACGCGCCACGCGTCGCGTTCCATCGCGATCTTGAAGAACTCGGCCGCCGACTTTCCCTCGCTCGCAGCCATGAAATTTCGCAGCCGTTCGCGCGAGAGTTTCAGGCCTTCGCCGTGCGCCTCCATCACCAGCTGATTGCCGTCCGCGCCATTGTACTCCCACCACAGCCGCTCACCTTCGTCGACTGGCGGCTTAACGGCTTCGACGACGAGGCCCATCTTTTGCAGCTCGCGGCCGGCGCGCTCGATCGCGGCGCGAATATCCGACGCGACCGGCACGTCGCACGCGTCGGTGAAGATCGCGCAGCGAACTTTTTTCAGATCGACTTTCTCCGGATGCGCCTCGGGAGTCGGCACGGTGTAGGGCGCGCTCGGATGCGGTCCCTTCACGATGTTGTAGGCGAGCGTGAGATCGTCCACGTAGCGCGCCATCGGACCGATCGTCGACATGTGCGCGAGCGGCGGCGGCATGGCGGGGCCCGGGGACATATGGCCGCTGCCGGGAATCGTTCCCCACGTCGGCTTGAGCCCGACGATACCGCAGAAATGCGCCGGCACGCGGATCGAGCCGCGATAGTCGGAGCCCATGCCCAGCGGCGACATTCCCGCCGCCAGGGCCGCCGCCTCGCCGCCGCTGGATCCGCCGGGCACGCGTTCGCGATTCCACGGATTGTTGGTCTGGCCGAAGACGGGATTGTCGCAGTCGTAGTCCATCGTCATCTCGGGCGTGTTGGTTTTCCCGATGATGATCGCGCCGGCCGCGCGCAGTCGTGCGACCGTCGGCGCGTCGTGGGTGGCGACGTGATGCTCGAAGGCTTTCATTCCCCAGGTCGAGCGCACGCCCTCGGTGATTATCGAATCCTTGATGGTGATTGGCAGGCCTTCAAGCGGGCGAACCTCGCCCTTGCCGCCGAGACGATTGTCGGAGTCCTCGGCCTCGCGCGCGGCGCGGTCCTCGACGAGGGTGACGACGGCGTTGAGGCCGTGGTTGACCGACTCGATCCGCTCGATAAAAGCGTCGACCATTTCGACGGAGGAAACGTCGCGCGCACGGAGCATCGCGGCCAGCCGGTGCGCCGGCGCAAAGAAGAGATCGTCAGAGAATGACATGAAGAAACACCTCGCCTCGCTCAGCAAATAGCATCGCGCGCGTGGTATTGCACGCACGGCGAAGCGGATCGGTGGGCTCGGTGCCAAGGAAACATTGTTCTAAACTGTCGGTTGGCGAATTTTTTTGACATTTCACTTTCTCTTCGATCTCTCCCGTCCGGTGGGAGCCTGTGAATGAGGGAACGCACTGGCAGAGCGATTCGACTGGAGGATGGGAGGGAGTGAAGTTGGCGGCGAATGATGAATGCTGACGGGTTGGATTAGTTTGCCGAGAGATAAGTACGGCGGAGGGAGTGGCTGAGGAAGTCATGGTTTGTATTATGGCAGATCGCTGATGACAACCGTTGTCTTGCGGAAGCTGCGCGTTGAGGGGATGCGCTTTCGGTTGAATCCGGGTCAGCTCCTTTAACGACGACATCAGCAAAAAAGGACCGCTGCGCGATTTCAAAACCGGTACCGGCTTCGCTGGCGCGAAGCTGTCCGAGATCCTTCTCTGCGCTCGCGATGCTCGCTTCGCTCAGGATGACAGAGGGCGTGAAGGCGTGCGTTTCGAGGTCAAGGCCGCGCGCGCGAGCGCGGCGAGGCGGTGAGTTGGAGCGAAAAAGAGATCGCCAGAGCATGCCATGAAGAAACACCTCGCCCGGCTCAGGAAATAGCATCGCGCGCGAGGTATTGCACGCGCGGCTCGGTCAGGGAGAATCTTTGTGTCACCCTAGAGCGAAGCGAAGGGTCCCGGAAATCCGGATCCGGGATTCTTCGGCGCAGCGCCTCTAGAATGACACGGAGCAACCATGCCGCTGACTCGCGATTTCAAGGACACCGTTCGCGCTCGCGTCGAGCGTGATCCCAAGTTCAGACAAGCGCTTCTGCGTGAAGGAATCGAAGCCATGCTGGCCGGCGATGTAGCCACGGCGAAGACTATCCTGCGCGATTACATCAACGCGACCCTTGGCTTTGCGGACCTCGCCGAGGCGACGCGCATTCCGTCCAAGAGCCTGATGAGAATGCTGGGGCCGGCGGGCAACCCGCGCGCCGACAATCTGTTCGAGATCGTCAGCTTCCTGCAGCGCCGCGAAGGCGTACGTTTCGAGATCAGGACGGCGCGCGAGCAGCATCGGGGCAAGCACTCGTGCACGGGGCAAGCCCGAGGTAGGCGTCCTATGGGCTGGCTACTTCAGCGCGGTGCGGAGCTGGTCGCGGTCGAAGCCTGCGAGGATTTTTTTGCCCGCGATTATTATTGGGCGCTTGATTAGGTTTGGTTCCTTTGCCATCAGGGCCAGGGCCTGGTCGGGTGTTAGCGATTTGCCGGCCAGGGCCATCGCTTTGTAGGCTGGGCTGCGCGGGTTTAGAAAGTCGCGCGGGTCGCGGCCTGCGAACAGGTCTTTCAGATCGGCTGTGCTCAGCGGGACTTTTGCGTAGTCGCGCTCGTCGAGATCGAGGCCTAGATCGTTGCGCAAGAAACTTCTTGCGTTGCGGCAGGTCGTTCAGGTTGATTTCCAGACGAAGCGGATCTTCTTCATGGGGCGACTCTCCGAGATTAGGAAAGCATCGTCGAACATTTGCGGCAAGGCTGAGGGAGCGCGCGCGGAGCGCGATTAAGAGACCGGAACCGGCTTCGCTTGCGCGAAGCTGTCCGAGATCCTTCCTGCCGCTCGCGTTGCTCGCTTCGTCAGGATGACGACGGTGCTGCTCGCCTCATCACGATGACAAAGGCGCCTCAGCCGGCCACTTTGTCGAAGGACGCTTCACTCTTCTCCACCCGCTACTCGGGTCCGTCAGGATGACGACGGCGCCTGCGCTGCTACTCGATGTTGGAGCCGGATGCAGAGCTGCCGGCGGGGCCGCTGTTGTGATCTAGCGGCTGGCTGCCTGCCGATGACGATGCGCTTGCGGATGAGCCCGATGGCGGCAGCGGTGCTATCGGCGCGATCCCACTCGAACTCCCGGAACTGGTCGAGGGACCGCCGGGGGCTGCGGTGTTGTCGGGCGGGGTTGCGGTTGGGCCGCTGAAGTTGATCGGCTGCTGGCCTTGCAACATCTGTGGCGTCACGACGTAGTCGCCGCCGAGCGAGCTGCGCCATACGGTGTCGGCGGCCTGCTTGTTGCCGGCGGTCACCAGGTAGGCGCCGCCGCCGACGACGCCGCCGAGCACCGCGTACGTGAGCTTGGCGGGAATATAGAGCACGTTGCAGAGCAGGGCGCCCGCTCCGTAACCCGCACCGGGCCAGTTGACGCCGCCTTCATCGGGCTGCGGGACCTGGGTCGGCGTCGCCGCGCCGGCCGGCTGCGTCTGCGCCGCGGCGTACTCGACGAGCGGACCGGCCGCTGTTGCCAGTACCATCGCCGACGCCATTGTGAACACAACGAATGCGAATCTGAAATTTCCCTGCCTCATGACTTCTCCTCCGCCACCACCTCGGGTTGTAAATTGCTACTCGGTCCTGACCACCGCCGCGGCCGGCAGCAGCCCTATCAAATGACGAAACGCGCGCTCGAGGTAGTCGGCATTCTTCGACTCGAGCGTTAACTTGACGCGATAGTCGGGGTCTCCGATGCGCGGATACGAACCCAGCATCAGATCCGGAAAATTGCGCATGCAGTCGTTCAGGTGCGCGGCGATGGCGCCCTCGCCGGCGCTCAGGTAAATCGCGCGCATGAAAAACGGGTCGGTCGCAAAGCGGCTGCTGAGCGCGCGCAGCTTGGCCTCGAACAGTTGCGGGATTCCGGGCAGCACGTAGACATTTTCGATCTGCACGGTCGGAAAACGGATGTCGCCGGCTTCGCTGAGGATCGCGCCCTCGGGCACCTCGGCCATCTTGAGGCCGGCGTCGAGCGAGCGATCGCGGAAGTGTTCGCGGATGAGGCTTTCGAGCACGGGATTGATCACGAGGCGGCGGTTGAACGCGCGCGCGACGCCTTCCATCGTGAGGTCGTCATGGGTGGGGCCGACGCCGCCGGAGGTGATGACGAAATCGAAGTTGCGCGAGCAATACGCGACTTCGCCGGCGATGAGATCGAGATCGTCGGGGATGGTTGCGATGCGGGCGAGCGCGACGCCAAGCCGGCGCAGCTCGCGCGCGGCGAAATACGCGTTGGAATCCTGAACCTTGCCGGAAAGGATTTCGTTACCCACCACCACCAGCGCGCAACTGCGTTCTCGCATCGACTTGCAGGCTCCTTGCGCGGTCCGCCTCAGGCGCCATTATCGCAAGCGGCGACTACCAGCGGCAATGGGGTCAAGTTTGAATATCAGGCCCTGCGGTGCTCTTTTGTGGAGGGGTGGCCGAGAGTTGTGAAGACCGAAAGTTTCTGGTGGTTCGCACTGATCGTTCTCTGCGCCTCCTGCGCGCTGGATGTTCCCATGTTCGCGGCCGGTTTCATACTGATCGGCCGGCACGTCTGGTCCACCACCGGAGCAGGAGAAACCATCCTCGTGGCAAGCCTGTGCGCCGCACAGTTCCTGGGGGCGTCATTTGGATTTGCCCTTGCCGAGCGTGTGGCCTTTCGCGACAAGAAAAGGGACCACCTCGCGATCGCCAGTTCACTAACCTTCCTAGTAGCATTTCTTGGCGGCGGTTTTGAGCTGATTGATGTTCGACCTTGCCGCGATGGAACGGTTCCCCGTGTTTCGGTGGTCAACAAACACAATAGCCATTTCAACGTTCATCCTTTTGCCTGTAACAGGGGTTGTTGGGCTGGTGTACGAACGTCGCCTTGCTCGCTCAGTCTCAGCCTAAGGGCGACGCAAGATCCGAGCGCTACCCAAGCCCCGCTGCTCACGACGGGCCGGAGTCCTCGATGTCGGGGGCGGACGCCTCGATAAACTCCTTGAGCCGGCGCTTGAGGCGCGTTTCGATCTGGCGCACGCGCTCGCGGCTGATGCCGAACCGGGCGCCGATCACCTGCAGGGTCTCGGGATCTTCCGCGAGCAGGCGCGCCTTGAAAATCTCGAGCTCCTTGCCGGAGAGCGTCGCGGCGAACTGCTCGATCTTGTCGTGGGCGAAGTCGCGCCATTCGCGGTCGGCGGTTTCGGTCTCCGGGTTGGCGCCGGTGTCGGGGATGACGTCGAGCAGGCGGGTATCGTCACTGGCCCCCGTCGGCTGATCGAGCGAGACCTCGCTCTGGCCCATCCGCTCCTGCATCTCGCGCACGTCGCTCTCGCGCACACCCATCCGATGCGCCAGCAGGAGCGGCTGCGGCTTGAAGCCTTCGCGCTCGAGGCGTTCGGTCTCCTTGCGCAGGTTGAAGAAGAGCTTGCGCTGCGCTTGGGTGGTGCCGATTTTGACCAGGCGCCAGTTGTTGATCAGGTAGCGGTAGATGTACGCGCGCACCCACCAGACTGCGTACGACGGAAAGCGGATGCCGTGCTCGGGGTCGAAATTCTTGACCGCCTCCATCAGGCCGACGTTGCCCTCCTGGATGAGGTCGAGCACGTTTTTGGTCGCGCGGGCGAACTCGTAGGCGAGCTTGACGACCAGGCGCAGGTTGGCGGTGACGAGGCGGTAAGCGTCCTCGGGATCCTTGTACTTGATGTAGCGGCGCGCGATGACGGCCTCCTCCTCGCGCGAGAGCAGCGGGAAGCGGCGAATCTCGGCGAGATAGCGGCCGAGAGGATCGGCGGCGACGAGCGCGCCGCGTTTGTCGGCGGCATCGGCTTCGGCCTCGGCGGGATCGGGCGCGGACTCGGCAGCCGGTTCGTCGTCGCCGCTTGCTACCGGGTGAAACTCGGAGACTTCGATTGGCGCTTCGTCGGCAGCTTCGGCGCTGACGTCAGCGTCGGAGTCGAGAGCCGATTCGGAGTCTTCAGAATCGATCGGCTCGGGATTCGCGCGCACGGCACGGGCTTTGGCGGCAGGCTTCGCAGCCCCGGTTGTGTGCTTGCGACGGATCGGTTTGCCGGTTTTGCGCGCCACAGGCTGGCTCCCAGCATCAACAGACGCTGGCACGAAAGGCCGACACCGAGGCTCGAGCCGTCGGCGGCTCAGGAGCTGGGTCGGTTGTTGTCGGATCGATCGTGCCCGGTCAGGCGTCGGGTTGTTCGATCGTAACCTTGCCGGCGGCGATCTCACGCAACGCCGTCACCACTTCTTTGTTGTCCGATTCCACCAGTGGGCGCGCGCCCTTGAGCAGTTGTTTGGCGCGCCGCGCCGCACCGAGCACTAGCTCGAAGCGGTTGGGGATGTTCTCCAGGCAATCTTCAACGGTAATTCGTGCCATTAGGGGTCAATTGTCCGGCGCGCGGAGGTTCTTGTCAACGCGTGCGGCCGCGGGGAAGGAACTTAATTCGAGAAGGAACTTAATTTTAGTGAAACCCGCGGTGGGTTTCACACTTCCTTCGGCAGGGGTGACCCCTGCACCCGGTACTAAGATCAAGATGCGGGACTTCGTCCCTGTTCGAACTGGTTGTTGTTAGGGCGAGAGTTCGTTGACGCATGCGCTCAACTCGATTGTTCCCCTTCCCGCGCGGGAAGGGGTTAGGGATTAGGTTAGCGGGGCGCTGTGCCTGGGGCCGGCGATAGCAGCTTTACGTAGATTAGTTCCGGGTCGCCCTCGTCGAGATTGTCTATGTATCCGCTGCGGACGAAGCCCAATCGATCGCACAGGCGCTGCATCGCGAGGTTCGACTGGTTGGTCGAAGTGAAGAGCTTGCCGGTCTGACACTCGAGCTCGGCCGCGCGCATCAGCGCGGTCGCCAGGCCGCGGCGGCGGAACTCGGGATGCACGAGTAGCAAGCGCACGAAGAACTGGTCGAAAAAGCTCTCGTCGAAGATGACGAAGCCGCGGACGACGTCGTCGACGCGCGCGACCGCGACACGTCCGTGGGCGCAGGCGTCGGCGATAAGTCGGCGCCGCGCGGGCTGGCGGTGGACAGTTTCGTCCAGCGCACAAATGTGCTCAAAATCCTGACTGGAAGCCCGCTCGATTATCGTCATAAATCTCGCCAGAGGTGCCAACTCCGTGAAGGATGAAACTTCAGTCGATCCGTTGCTCGTCAGCCGCGAGGCGCCGATTGGATGGCTGCGGCTTAACCGGCCGCAAGTCCGCAACGCACTCAATCTTAGGACCTGGCAGCGGATTGCGGAAGGCGTCGCCGAACTGGCGAGCGACGACGCGATTCGCGTGATCGTCATGCGCGGCGGCACGCCGGAAGCGTTCATTGCGGGCGCCGATATCTCGGAGTTCCCGGCCATGCGCGCCGACGCGGCGCAGGCGCGTGCGTATCGCGACGCGCCCAACAGCGCAATCGCGGCGCTGGTTGAGTGCCGCAAGCCGATCGTGGCGATGATTTCCGGCGTATGCATCGGCGGCGGCGTGCAGGTCGCGCTGGCCTGCGACATCCGGATAGCCGCGCGCGGAACCCGCTTCGGCGTTCCAGCCGCGCGGCTGGGACTGGCGTATCCGCTGGAAGGCGTCAACATGCTGGCGGATACGGTGGGCCCCGCCAACGCGCGCGACATCCTGCTGTCGGCGCGGCTGTTCGACGCGGAAGAGGCGCTGCAGATGGGGCTCGTCAACCGCGTGGTGGACGGCGAAAAGCTCGAGGAGAACGTGCGCGACTATGTGCTCAAGATGGCGAGCAATGCGCCGCTGACGATGGCGGCCGCCAAGCTGGCGATTCGCGAGAGCCTCAAAGACCGCGAGGAGCGCGACGCGAAGGCGGTTTCTGCGATGGTCGCGCGATGCTTCGACAGCGAGGATTATCGCGAGGGCGTGCGCGCGTTTCTGGAAAAGCGCCGGCCGACCTTCAAGGGCCGCTAAGTAAGATAGATCGTCGCGTCGCACGGTTGCCCTCGAACTACACCTACTCGCCGTTCGGAGCGACGACAGTGGCCGGCGTCGCCAACGCAACGCGCATAGCGAGCGAGGCAGTTGCGTGGCGCCCTGCGCGGGTGCTACGCGGGTGAAGGCTATAACTGGTGCCTAGCAAGCCGCCGAATATACACTAAGCGTGGAATCCGTTGCACCGACATGCATCCGCTTTCACACCGTTCAGACCCTGAGACGGGGTTTTCCACTCAAGCAAGCCGCCAAAAGTATACCTGTAGGACTCTCGGCAGAATTGGCCATAATACTAGAGAGAACCCATCAACGAGGACGTGGGCGAAGATGCACGCCGGTAGATTCCGGCGCCACAAATACAAGCACACAAACACAAAGAGCGCGGGAGCACGTGACAGGGCGCCGACCACTCCATAGCTTGGGACATGGATCAGGAGGCTAGCAGAGTAGGCTATACTGGTCCCAATCCATGTAGAGTTGGTAATCGTCTCTAAGCGTTCGATAGCAAAGCCGCGAGATATCGTTTCCTCCGAGATTCCGTTCACTATCGTTCCGCTTATGCGGAACCACAACGGAAGCGAAAGCAATGCCGCGAGGGTGAGTTTGGTGCCAGACGCATCTGGTGGCGCTACATTCGAATGAAACGACTCGACCGTCGCCTGGAGCCAGATCGAAAGAAAGAATGTCGTGATTGTGGCCTGCACCCCAATTTCCCGCCAATCATAAGTAGAGTCCGCCGGTTATTTCGCCCCTCCTGGGGCGCATCGTTTGTAGTTTTGGTTTCATCTTCATCCCAGTTTTTCCGGCCGCCCTTCACTCTCGGAGGGCGGCCGAAAAACTGTCAGGTTTTGGATCCGAGGTCAGCGCGCCTTGCACCGCGCCGGCCAGCAGCTGTTTTGCTGGCCAAGCGGTGCGCGCGATGGCCGAGCTCCGTTGATTCCTTGCCGCGAACTCCTCCGGCGCCAGGTAGCCGAGACTCGAGTGCGGGCGCAGGTGGTTGTAGTCGTGCCGCCACGCTTCGATGATCGCGCGCGCTTCCCCGAGGCTGCTGAACACGTACTCGTTAAGGCACTCGTCGCGCAACTTGCTATTGAATGATTCGATGAAGGCGTTCTGCACGGGCTTGCCCGGCTCGATGTAGTGCCACGCCACCCTTCTCGTCGCCCAGCGCAACACCGCACCACTAGTCAGTTCGGTTCCATTGTCGCTAACTACCATCTCCGGTGTGGCTCGTTCGATCGTGAGCCGCTCCAGTTCACGCACCACTCGTACTCCGCCTATCGAGGTGTCGACCACCGTGGCCAGGCACTCGCGGCTGAAGTCGTCCACTACGCATAAGATGCGGAAGCGCCGGCCGTCGCTCAGCATGTCCGAGACGAAGTCGAGCGACCAGCGCTGGTTGATTCTGATCGGCAGCATCATCGGCGCTCGCGTACCCAGTGCCCGCTTTCGCCCTCTTCGCCGGCGCACCATGAGCCGCTCTTCCCGGTACAGTCGATAGAGCTTCTTGTGGTTCAGCGCGTGGCCTTCGCGCGCCAACATCCAGCCTAAGCGCCGATACCCGAAGCGCCGCCGCTCCGCGGCCAGCTCCCGCAGTCGTTGCCTCAATGCCGAGTCGTCCGGTCGTCTGCACCGGTAGCGCAGAGTCGAGCGGTCCAACCCCACTAGCTCGCACGCATGCCGCTGACTCAGCCCGTGACGCTCTATTACCCGAATCACTGCTACTCGCCGCGCCGCAGGCTTCAGACGTTTTTTCCGAGCAGGTCCTTGAGCGCCGCGTTGTCCAACAACGAGTCGGCAAGCAACCGCTTCAGGCGGCGGTTCTCATCCTCCAGCGCCTTCAGCCGCCTGGCGTCCGACACCTCCAGCCCGCCGTACTTCGACTTCCACTTGTAAAATGTCGCGCTTGAGATCCCGTGGCGCCGGCAGACCTCTTCGGTCCTGGCCCCGGCCTCCTGCTCCCGCAACACCCCGATAATCTGCTCCTCCGTGAAGCGGCTTCCTTTCATTGCCCGTCTCCTTTTCAGTGACCCAAAACCCGAAAAGCGAGCCACGGGCAAGTTGAGTCAGAAGCGGCAAGCGTGGTCCTCTGGACGAGAACGAGGAGGACACGAAGGTGGCGAAGAAGGGACATACGGAGGAGCAGATCCTGCGGGCGTTGCGACAGGCGGAGAGCGGCACCAGGGTGGCCGACATCTGCCGCGAGCACGGGATCAGCGAGGCGACGTACTACATCTGGAAGAAGAAGTATTCGGGACTGGGACTGAGCGAACTGCGTGAGCTCAGGCAGTTGCGCGAGGAGAACTCGAAGCTCAAGCATCTGGTCGCAGATCTTTCGCTGGACCGGCACATCCTGCAGGAGATCGTCCAAAAAAAGCTGTAAGGCCTCGCCATCGACGCGAGCTGGGGCGGTGGACGCAGGCCGTCTTCGCACTTAGTACGCGTCGGGTGTCGGGGCTGATGACGCTCAATCGAGCGACGATGAACTACCAGAGCCGAAGAGATCCGCAGCGCGCGTTGCGAACGCGGATGCGGGAGCTGGCCGCGAGCCGGGTGCGTTTCGGCTACCGACGGTTGACGGTGCTACTCAGGCGCGAAGGCTGGGCGGCTAACGCCAAGCGGATCTATCGGCTGTATACCGAGGATGGACTTGCGGTGCGGACCAAGGTGCGCAAGAAGATCGCGCGGCACGCACGGGTGCCGGCCCTAACTGCCACACGGCCTAACGAAAGGTGGTCGATGGACTTCGTCGCCGCCCGTCTGATTGATGGGCGCTGGTTCCGGGTGCTGACCGTGGTCGATCAGTTCACCCGCGAATGCGTGCTGCTGCTAGCGGACAGCTCGCTGAACGGTCACAAGGTGGCATTGGCGCTATCGCAGGTAATCGCCGAGCGCGGTGCGCCGATGTCGATCACGGTCGATAATGGGACCGAGTTCGCAAGCAAAGCGATGGACGCGTGGGCGTATCAGTACGGCGTGCAACTCAACTTCATCCGGCCGGGTCGGCCGGTGGAAAACTGCTACATCGAATCGTTTAACGGTCGGCTGAGGGATGAGTGCTTGAACGTCGAGGTATTCTTTGCGCTCATCGACGTGCGTGACAAGCTCGAGCGTTGGCGGCGGGATTATAACCAGGTACGACCACACAGCGCCTTACGCGATAGCGCACCCGCAGTGTTCGCGGCGCAATGGACTGAGACCGCGGCGCCCGGTCCGGAAGCAGTTTCGGTTCGACCGGGAAAGCCCGCGGAGGGCAATTCACTGGAGATACTCACTTGAGTCCGTTGAGTGCAAAAGACGCCGGCCAGACCGGCCTTAACCGGACCACGCACGCCATTTCCTCTACTTCGACCTGGTATGCTTTTGCGGGGCAGGTCATCAGGCGACGGACTCTACCTCATTTCGGCTGAGTTTTCGGGGTGCAGGCCAATTGCACTGATGGCATCAAGGGTCGATGGTGCGCGTAGGCCGATGGAGCGGAGGTTCTGATGCTCCCAGCCGAGCACTATGGCGCATATCAAGACGAGGACCACAACGTTTTTGGCTATGAAGACTATACCCCATACCGATACCCAGGATAGACTTGTCCAACTCACTAGGAACGCGAGGAATCGACTTGGCATCGGCTCCGCGAGCAAGAACAGCGCGATAGGCAGGCCAACAATGCTTGGCAAGACCTTTTTGGTAGCTGATGACCTGATTGCAGGGCACACTTTGGCTTAGCCTCTGGTCTCGCAAAAGACCGAATACCGGCATCACACTCTTATTCGCGGCCCCCGTTAGCAGCTCGGCACCTCACGACGACGAAAGGCGGCGGTTACGCTGATGCCGCCCGCCCGGGTGCGTGCGTTCCGCCTATTTTTCTTCGCAGGGTGGCGCTCTAAACCATTTTGGATCAAAGAGCTGTTTTGAATCAAAGCTTCCGGTCGCGACAAACGCGTGATCTCTACAAACGAACGTTACACCTCTATCTGAGTCGGCTCTGGCGGGCATGTCCGGTGCTATTGTTTTTCCGGAAGTTACAAGTTCTATGTTGCGAACCGTTCCGGTAACCATATCTCCATCGTCTGAGACTTCGGCTGCGATCTTCAGGTAAAGGTGGTTCGCATCTTTGAAAAACGCACTCCAAGAACCGTGGAATATTTGATTTCCGTCAAACTTCACATAGATGGCGTCCGCTCTTCTGGAAATCTGGACGTCGTGCCCTTCAGATGAACCTTCTGGCACCGGCGTCAGCAATTGGGTATTAATTCTGCCTCCGGAGTGCTCGACGGCGACGAACGGCTGCAGGGCAAAGTTATTCGGTTGCCATCGAAATAGCCCACTCTGAACCATTGCCGGTTGTTCGAACGTTCCTTTCAACTCTGCAACCATTATCCAAATTCCGTATTGGCCGCGGTTCGCGAGAACTCTGGGAAGGGCCAAACGCGCGCTGAAGATAAAGTCGTTCCTTCGGTCCACCTTAAACGCCAAGGCGGCCTGGCCATTCTCTGGAGTATTACGCCCGCTAGCCCAGACGATCATTGCTGGACCGAAGAACACACACAACGACACCGCAAGCACGAGGTTCTTTCGTTCTCGCCACCGGCGAATCACACAAATAGCGCCTGTTGAGCCCTTGGCGAACAACTGTAAACCGTCTCTCATATAATTAGGCTCAACCGCAAGTCGCGGGCTGTGGGACCAACCCAATCGGCGGACAGCCAAGGACACGGCCCCGTTGGCGCTGGCTCTGGCCGTGGGTTGGGGGTCGGCGAGGACTGTGGACAGATCACGAGCTTGCCCGAGGGTCCTCTTCACAGGCCCCAGATACAGTCAGGTCTGCTTGTAACAATCATGCCTGTATGTTAGTCGTCTAGCGAAGCAAAGGTCAGAATCGGGGCGGCGAGAAGTCGCGAGGGAGATAGATGTCATCGCTGCAAGAGGAGCGGAGCGCGGAAACTCGGCGGCGGTTGCTTGACGCGACCGTTGCGTGCCTTTTCGAGCGGGGATACGCAGGCACCACGACGACGGAGATAGCCAACCGCGCGGGAGTCTCGCGCGGCGCGCAACTGCATCATTTTCCCAAGAAAGACGAACTCGTCGTCAATGCGCTGGAGCACGTGTTCGAGCTGCGGCTCATCGAAATGAGCGCCGCGATCGCGGAGCCGCCGTCGGGCAGCCGGGAGCATCGCCTGGAGGTGCTAATCGACGCGATGTGGCCGATGTTCAAAGGGCCGACATTCTATGCGTGGCTGGAACTGGTGGTCGCCAGCCGCACCGATTCCGCTCTCAACGACGCGGTGCGTGCGGCGAGCGTCCGTTTCGGCGAAGGATTTCGCGTCGGTCTCGGGGCGCTGCTCGATTGGCCGGCCGGGCGGGAAGACCGGCTCCAGGATTTGATCGGCGTCGTGTTCGGACAACTCGAGGCGCTGGCGCTCGAGCGCGTGCTGTTTGCGCCGGGCGAGATCGATCCGCCGGAGTTCGTGCGTGGTCTGGAAACGGCCAAACGGGTCAGCGCCGCGATAGTGCGCGAGCTGGATGGATCGGAACGAACCGAGAAGCGGGAGGTAAACTGACAATGGGCGAGGCAATCGCGACCGGCGCGGCGCAGGATATCTACTTCAATCCGTGGGACGAGAACTTCCGCGCCAATCCATATCCGCATTATCGTCCGCTGCTTGCCGGGCCGCCGCGAATTATCGACATGGGTTTCAAATTCGTGCTGGCCGCGCGCTACGCCGACGTGCGCGCGATCCTCATGGACCATGCGACGTTTTCGAGCGTGCAGCCGGCCGGGATGGGATTCGACGAGCAAGCCAAAGTGTTTGGCGACGCGCCGACGATGCTCGGATCGGATCCGCCGACGCAAACGCGGCTGCGACGGCTGGTCTCGCGCGATTTCACGCCGCGACGAATCCGCGAGCTGGAACCGCGCATCCGCGAGATAGCAAAAGGCCTTATCGACGCCGCGGAGCGCAAGGGCGAGCTCGAGGTGATGGCCGATCTCGCCAATCCGCTGCCGGTGATGGTGATCAGCGAGTTGCTCGGCGTGCCGCCGGAGGAATACCGCCAATTCAAGGATTGGTCGGACAAGATTATCGAGGCGGACAACACTTTGCCGGGCATGCCGATGCCCGACGAGATCAAGGCCGCCTTCACCGAGCTGAGAGCATACTTTGTCGAGGAGATCGCGCGTCGCCGCAAGAATCCCGGGACCGACCTGATAAGCGCTCTCGTCGCCGCGCACGACGAGGCGGAAGCGCTCAGCGCCGACGAGCTGCTGCAATTCGTCGTGCTGCTGCTGCTCGCGGGCAACGAGACCACCACGAATCTGATCGGCAACGGGATGCTCGCGCTGGGGCGCGATCCCGGCGCGATGGCGGCGCTGCGAGCGAAGCCCGAGCTGATGCGCGGCGCGATCGAGGAGATGCTGCGTTACGACGGGCCGGTGCAGTCGACGTTCCGCACCGCGACCAAGGACACGGTGGTGGGCGGGACGCCGATTGCGGCGGGGATGGGCGTGTTCGTGATCGTCGCGGCGGCGAATCGGGATCCGGCGCAGTTCGAGGATCCCGAGAAGTTCGATATCACGCGCGAACCAAACCAGCATATGGCGTTCGGCGAGGGAATTCATTTCTGCATCGGCGCACCGCTGGCGCGGCTGGAAGGTTCGATCGCGATTGGCAGCGTGCTCGAGCGATTCCCGCGGCTTCGGCTGAAGGATCCCGCCGCCGCGGTGACCTACAAGGGATCGTATTTTCTGCGCGGGCTCAGTCGTCTCGAAATGGCGTTCAAGTGACATCGCTGGACTGCGTGCAGTCGTATCGATGCATGTCCGGTGGATGAAACCACGCGTGGCGGCATAGTTACGCGCGGTGGCATTGCGATTGCATTCTGCTGCGCAGAGCAGGTTTGCGCGCGGTGCATGGGACGGGGCGCGAGCAGATGAAATTTACGGAAGAGGAAGACTCACGATGAACCAAGCCGCAGAGAACATTTATTTCAACCCCTGGGATCCGGCGTTTCGCGCCAATCCGTATCCTCATTACAAACCGTTGCTCGCGGGACCGCCGCGCATTCTCGACTTGTTCGGGCCGACCGCGATGATCGCGCGCTACGCCGACGTGACCGCGGTGCTGCGCGACCATGCGCATTTTTCGAGCGTGCGGCCGCGGGATCCCTCCGAGCCGCCGAACGAGGGACCGTTTGCGGGCGCGCGCACGATGCTGTTTTCGGATCCGCCGCTGCATACGCGGCTGCGGCGCCTGGTCTCGCGCGATTTCACGCCGCGGCGAATCCGCGATCTCGAGCCGCGAATCCGCGAGATCGCGAAGGACGTTATCGACGCGGCCGAGCGCAAGGGCGAGCTCGAAGTGATGAGCGGGATTGCCAACGCGCTGCCGGTGATGGTCATCGCGGAGATGCTCGGCGTGCCGCCCGACCATTACCAGCAGTTCAAGCACTGGTCCGACACGGTGGTGGCGGGCGACAACGCGCTGCCGGGGACGCCCCAGCCGGAGGAATTTCATACCGCGACGAAGGCGCTGCGCGATTATTTCGCCGAAGAGATCGAGCGGCGCCGCCGGAGTCCCGGCGCTGACCTGGTGAGCGCGCTGGTCGCCGCGCACGACGACGCCGAGGCGATGAACGCGGAAGAATTGCTGGCGTTCGTGTTGCTCCTGCTGCTGGCCGGCAATGAGACCACGACCAATTTGATCGGCAATGGGATGCTCGCGCTCGGCCAAAATCCCGCGCAGCTGAACCTGCTCCGGCAAAGTCCCGAGCTGATGCCGCGGGCAGTGGAGGAAATCCTGCGCTTCGACGGTCCGGTGCAATCCACGGTTCGCTTCACGACGGAAGATTTGAACCTGGGCGGCACCGCTCTGCCGGCCGGCCAGGCCTGCTTCATAATCCTGGCCGCGGCAAATCGCGACCCGGCGCAATTCAAGGATCCGGAAAAATTCGATATCGCGCGCAATCCGAATGATCACGTCGCGTTCGGCGAGGGAATTCACTTCTGCATCGGCGCGCCGCTGGCGCGGATGGAGGGCGCGATCGCGATCGGCGCGATGCTGGAGCGCTTCCCGCGCTTGCGGTTGCAGGATCCCGCCGCGCCGGTGACATACAAGGGTTCTTACTTCCTGCGCGGGTTGGCGTCCTTAACGATGGCGACCAACTAAAACGATGACGACTGACTAACCAAGGAGATTGATGGCCGAAGAAGTACATTTCAACATTTGGGATCCCGAGTTTCGCGCGAACCCCTATGCCTACTATGGCGCGCTGCTGGCGGTGGCGCCGCCGATCGTGGCGTTTGGAGATATAAGGTTCGCGCTGGTGGCGCGCTACGCCGATGTCACGGCGGGCCTGCGCGACCATGAGCATCTGTCCAGCGTACAACCGCCGCCGCCGCCGGGTACAACCTACCAGGGCCGTTTCGAGGGTTCGCGCAACATGCTGGGCTCCGATCCGCCGCAACACTCGCGGCTGCGCCAGCTGGTGGCGCGCGATTTCACGCCGCGGCGAATCCGCGATCTCGAGCCGCGCATCCGCGAGATCGCCAAACAATTGCTCGACAAGGTCGAGGCGAAAGGCGAGTTCGACCTGATGGCGGACCTCGCCAACGTGCTGCCGGTCACGGTGATCGCGGAGATGCTGGGCGTGCCGCCGGAGCTGAACGCGAGGTTCAAGCATTGGTCGGACAGGATCATCGGCGGCGACAACAACGTTCCGGGCAATCCGCCATCGCCCGAAATAGTGCGCGTGATCGATGAACTCGGCGACTACTTCACGGCTGAAATTGAAAAACGCCGCGCCAATCCGGGACAGGATTTGGTCAGCGCGCTGGTCGCGGCGCACGACGAAGGCGAGGTGATGTCAGCGGCGGACCTGCTGAGCTTCATTACCCTGCTGCTGGTGGCAGGCAATGAGACGACGACCAATCTGATCGGCAACGGGATGCTGGCGCTGGGGCGCAATCTCGATCAATTCGACGCGCTCAAGCGCAGTCCCGCGATGCTGCCGCGCGCGATCGAAGAGATGCTGCGTTACGACGGTCCGGTGCAATCGACGGTGCGATTCACGACCGGGGCGGTGCAGCTCGGCGGAACCGAGATTCCGGCGAAAACAATCGCACTGATGATCGTAGCGGCGGCAAACCGCGACCCCGCGCAATTCGAGGATCCGGAAAAATTCGATATCGCGCGCAATCCGAACGATCACGTCGCGTTCGGCGAGGGAATTCACTTCTGCATCGGCGCGCCGCTGGCGCGGATGGAGGCAAGGATCGCGTTCGAGGCGATGCTGGCGCGGTTCCCTCGGCTGCGGCTGAAAGATCCCGCGATAAAACCGGTTTACAAGGGTTCGTACTTTTTGCGCGGCCTCGAATCGTTGCCGCTGGCGATCGATTGAATCCCCATGGCCGATCCCGCTGTCCCGCTGGATGCGAAACCCGAACCCGCGGCTTCGGCTGAGGAAGCCGGCCGCAGGAGTCTCCACCTTGGGCTGTTGGGCAGGACGCCGCCCTTCACCAGGCGGCAGCGCCGGGTATTCTGGATCGCGTCCACGGCGGGATTTTTCGATCAATACGATCGCGCGCTGCTGAGTCTCGCGCTGAAGCAGATCCAGGCGGGCCTCAAGATAGCGGAGTCGCACCTTGGCGCGATTCTCTCGGTGATTCGGCTCGGCTACCTGCTGGCGTTGTTGATGACGCCGTTTGCCGACGTGTTCGGGCGCCGCCGCCTGCTGCTGTACACGGTGATGGGCTACACGGTCTTCACGGCGCTGAGCGCGGTCGCGCCGGGGGAGCGGACGTTTGTCGCGTTCCAGATTATCGCGCGCGCGTTCGCCGGCGCCGAAGCGGCGGTCGCGGTGGTAATAGTGGCGGAGGAGGTCGACGCGGCCCATCGCGGATGGGCCATCGGGCTGCTCAGCGCCATATCGGCGACGGGCTATGGCCTGGCCGCGGTCGTGTTTGCATTTGTCAATGTGATTCCTTTCGGATGGCGCGGGCTGTACGGAATCGCGCTGGTGCCGCTGGTGCTGATCATTCCGCTGCGCCGCGTGCTGCCCGAAAGCGCGCGCTTCGAGAAGGAGAAACTCGAAGGGCTGCGGCCGATGAAGATCTGGGAGCCGCTGGGACACCTGTACAGCGCTTATCCGCGGCGGCTGATGATGATGCTGTCGATCGCGTTCCTGGCCTCGATGGGCGGCAACGCGGCGGGCTTTCTGTTTCCGAAGTTTCTGCAGGAGACGCATCAGTGGTCGCCGGGCAACGTCTCGTCTTTGTTCGTCTTCGGCGGAGCGTTCGGAATATTGGGCTCGATCGTCGCGGGCCGGCTGAGCGATCGGTATGGGCGGCGCGTGATGGGCGCGGCGTTCATGTTCCTGTCACCCATAATGACAATCTGGATGTACACCGCGTCGGGGTCGTCGATCGTTCCGGCCTGGATACTGGAAGTATTCTTCGACACCGCGGCGGGCATGATCCTCAATGCGTACAGCGCGGAGTTGTTTCCGACCTCGTACCGCTCGACGGCGAGCAGCGCGCTCGCGGTCGCGGGCACGACGGGCGGCGCGCTGGGCTTGTTCTTCGAGGGCGTGCTGTTCAATCTCACCGGCTCGAACGCGCGGGCGGTCTGTTACCTGACGGTTTTCTGGATAATCGCGCCGGCGATCATGTGGTTCTTTCCGGAGACTTCGGGTCGAGAGCTCGAGGCGATCTCACCGGAAGCGAAGGCGATCTGATTTCTTGCGGCTTATCGACGCGCTAGATTCTCCCGCGAGCCATGGGAAAAGAATCGCATCGCGAGTGGCCTGTCGGAGTCGGTCCGTTTGCGCTGGTGGCCGTCCTGCTGGCACTGCTCGGATGCGCGCGCGGTCCATGCGTCACGATCGTTGGTTCTGACGGCAAGGCGCGCGCCACAGTTGCGGTCGAAGTGGCCAACACGGAGGCGCGGCGCGAGCTCGGCCTGATGTATCGCAAGCATCTCGACGACAATGCGGGGATGATTTTTGTCTTCCCGGAAGCTTCGCAGCAGAATTTCTGGATGCACAATACGCCGATCTCGCTGGACATGATTTTCGCGGACGCGGCGGGCCGGGTGCTGGGAATCGTCGCGAACGCGGAGCCGTTTTCCGACAGGCCGGTGGGCGTCGCCGGCGACTCGGAGTATGTGCTCGAAGTTAATGGCGGTTTCTGCGCGAAGAACGGAATCACGGCCGGCGACCGGCTGGACTTTTCGGGATTCTCAACCCACACGTCGCAATAACCGGGCGCTTTAACCGGCTGCTGACATGCGGTATCTATCTTGCCGGTGGCGCGTGACGGGCGCCTTTTTGTTTGCCGTCTATCCGCCTGTGTCGCGGTCGTGAAAAATGGGTCTTAAAGAAAATCTCGAACAACTCAAGCGACTCACCCGCGAGGCCGAGGCGGCCGGCGGCCCGGATCGGGTCAAGAAGCAACGCGCACAGGGCCGCATGACCGCGCGCGAGCGGGTCGAGTTTCTGCTGGACCGCGGATCGTTCGTCGAGATTGACAAGTTCAAGACCCATCGAATCACCGACTTCGAGATGGCGGAGAAAAAAATTCCCGGCGACGGAGTCGTGACCGGCTACGGCACGATCGACGGCCGGCAGGTGTGCATCTTCAGCCACGATTTCACGGTTTTCGGCGGCAGCTTGTCGGGCGCATTCGCGGAGAAGGTGTGCAAGGTGATGGACCTGGCCGTGAAGACCGGATGCCCCGTGATCGGGCTCAACGACGGCAGCGGCGCGCGAATCCAGGAAGGGGTCGTGTCGCTGGCGGGCTACGCGGACATTTTTCTGCGCAACGTAATGTCGTCCGGGGTGATCCCGCAAATTTCCGCGATCATGGGACCGTGCGCCGGCGGCGCCGTGTATTCGCCGGCGATAACAGATTTCGTCGTGATGGTTCGCGATACCTCGTACATGTTCCTCACCGGTCCCGACGTGATCAGGGCGACCACCCATGAAGAAGTCACGATGCAGGAACTCGGCGGCGCCGACACGCACAGCCAGAAGTCGGGCGTGTGCCATCTCGAGGCCGACGACGACGCCGGCGCGCTCGCGATGATCCGCGAACTGATCTCATATATGCCGTCGAACAACGTCGATGATCCGCCGTTCGTCGTCAGCGGTGACGATCCCGCCCGGATCGACGATGCGCTCGATTCGATCGTGCCCGAAAATCCCACCAAGCCTTACGACATGGGCGAGATCGTCCGGCGCGTCGTCGATGACGGGCACTTCTTTGAAGTGCAAAAGGACTACGCGCACAATATCCTGATCGGGTTCGCGCGCATGGGCGGGTACTCGGTTGGCATCGTCGCGAATCAGCCGTCGTTCCTGGCGGGATCGCTCGACATAGACTCGTCAGTGAAGGCCGCGCGATTTGTGCGCTTCTGCGACGCTTTCAACATTCCGCTGGTCACGTTCGTCGATGTGCCGGGTTTTCTGCCCGGTACGTCGCAGGAGTTCGCCGGAATCATCAGGCATGGCGCAAAACTGCTCTACGCGTTCTGCGAGGCTACCGTGCCCAAGGTCACGGTGATAACGCGCAAGGCTTACGGCGGCGCGTACGACGTCATGTCGTCGAAGCACATTCGCGGCGATTTCAACTTTGCGTATCCGAGCGCCGAGATCGCGGTGATGGGACCCGAGCAGGCGATCAACATTGTTTTTCGCAACGAGCTCGCCAAAGCCAAAGACGCGGTCGCCGAGCGCGCGCGGCTGGCGGAGGACTATCGCAAAACTTTTGCGAATCCGTTCAAGGCGGCCGAGCTTGGCTATGTCGATGAAGTGATCATGCCGCGCGACACGCGGCCCAAGCTGATCTCCGCGCTGAAGGCGCTCGCGAACAAGCGCGAAAAGAATCCGCCGCGCAAGCACGGCAATATTCCACTTTGAGGACCAGCGCCCGCAGTTAGCTCGCGTAGGCTGGATTCAGTATAAAATCTGGAGAGCGATGCGCCGGGTCTGAGGACGGCCGGCAGTCAGGGAAGATTGATGTTCAAACGGATTCTAGTCGCCAATCGCGGAGAGATTGCGGTGCGGATCATCCGTGCTTGCCGCGAATTGGGAATCGAATCGATCGCCGTCTACTCGGACGCCGATCGCACCGCGCTGCACGTGCGCGAAGCCGATCATGCCTGCGCGGTCGGGCCGGCGCCGGCGGCCGAGAGTTATCTCAACACCGCGAAAATTCTTGAAGCCGCGAAACGCACCAGGGCCGACGCGGTTCATCCGGGTTACGGCTTTTTCTCGGAGCGCGCGGCGTTTGCACGCGCGGTGGAGAGCGCCGGGCTCGTCTGGATAGGGCCGCCGGCGGCCGCGATCGAGCGGATGGGCGACAAGGTCGAGGCGCGCAAGTTGATGGCGGCCGCGGGAGTGCCGGTCGTGCCGGGCTCGCCGGGAACCCTGGAGACCGAAGCGGAAGTAGCCGCGATCGCAAAAAAGATTGGCTTTCCAATCATGGTGAAGGCGGCCGCGGGCGGCGGCGGCAAGGGGTTGCGCTTTGTCGAGAACGGCAAGGACCTTGCGTCGGTAGTGCGCACGGTCGCGAGCGAGGCCAAGTCGTCATTCGGCGACGGGCGCTTTTACGTCGAAAAATTTCTGAAGCAACCGCGCCATATCGAAGTGCAGGTGCTGGCCGACGCGCACGGCAACATTGTCCATCTCTTCGAGCGCGAATGCTCGATTCAGCGGCGCCATCAGAAGGTCGTCGAGGAATCGCCGTCGCCGTTCATCACGCCAAAGATGCGGGCGGAGATGGGCGAGGTCGCGGTGCGCGCGGCCAAGGCGGTCAGCTACGTCAGCGCGGGAACGATCGAGTTCCTGGTGGACGCGGAGCGCAATTTTTATTTCCTCGAGATGAACACGCGCATCCAGGTCGAGCATCCCATCACCGAGCTGGTGACCGGCGTGGACCTGGTCCGCGCGCAAATCGAAATCGCCGCGGGCGCGAAACTGCCGTTCAAGCAAAAGGATCTGGCCCAGCGCGGATGGGCGATCGAATGCCGGATCTATGCGGAAGATCCGGCGGCCGGTTTCGTGCCGGCGCCGGGAAAGATCGAGACGCTGAGGTTTCCCGACGGTCCGGGCGTGCGTAACGACGCGGGCGTTTACGCGGGCGCCGAAGTGCCGGTCTATTACGACCCTATGATCTCGAAGCTGGCGGTGTGGGGCGCGAATCGCGAGCAGGCGATCGATCGGATGCGGCGCGCGCTCGGCGAATTCGTAATTTCCGGAGATCTGCGCACCAACCTCGACTTTCATCGCTGGATCATGACGCATCCCAAATTCTTGAGCGGCGATTTCGACACCAATTTTATCGCCCACGAGTACCATCCGAATGAAAACGGCGCCGCGCCACGCGATGCGGAGCTGGCGGCGATTTTCCTGGCCGCAATCGCAGCGCAGAAAAACACCAATCACAGCAACAGCGCCGGCGCGCAGCCGGCGGTCGCGCCGAATGCGTCGGCATGGCGGATGATCGGGCGGCTTGACATGCTGCGGAGATAGCCGGGGACTCCTGTCGATGCGATACCTCGCGACTCTTGACGGTCAGGAACACGAAATCGAGATTGAAGAGCTCGCCGGGGACTCGTTCACGATTCGCTTCGGCGAGAGTAGTTTCGAAGCCGATTTGCGCAGGGTCGGGCCGGTGTCGTTTTCGGTGATCGTCGAAAATCGCTCGTTCGATTTCGACGTAGCGCGCGACGGCGAGGAAACAGTCGTCGCGTCGCGCAGCGGATCGACGCGGCTCACGGTCGCCGACGCGGCGCGACGGACTGCGCGTGCGGCCGGCAAGCGGCGCGAGGTCAGCGGCCGCGTGGAAATAAAATCCGCGATGCCGGGGCGGGTCGTCAACGTCCTGGTCGCGGCGGGTGACGAAGTCAAACGGGAACAGGGGATCATCGTCGTCGAAGCGATGAAGATGGAAAACGAAATCAAGGCGCCCAAGGCCGGCAAGGTCGTGGAGGTGAAGGTGGTCGCGGGCCAGGCGGTGGAAAAGGGCCAACTGATGATTGTTATCGAGTAGCGGAGGCGGCAGGATTCGACTGGCAGAGGCAATTTACGATGCCTGAAGACGATCGCAAAATCGCGGACGCCCGCAAGGATTGGGAGGAGCGCAAACTCAATCCTGCGCTGAAGCGAGGGCCCGAGCGCAAGGCGAAGTTCGTCACCAGCTCGGGGATCGAAGTCAAGCGAGCTTACGATCCTGAGGACTTGAACGACTTCGATTTCGTGAACGACCTCGGCTTTCCCGGCGAGTATCCGTTTACGCGCGGCGTTCAGCCGACGATGTATCGCGGGCGGCTATGGACGATGCGGCAGTACGCAGGATTCGGCAGCGCGGAGGAGTCGAACCGTCGCTACCGCTACCTGTTCGAGCGGGGTCAGACCGGGCTGTCGGTTGCGTTCGACCTGCCCACGCAGATGGGCCGCGACTCGGACCATCCGCTGGCCGAGGGCGAGGTCGGACGCGTCGGCGTGCCGATTTGCTCGCTGGCCGACATGGAGGTACTGCTCGCCGAGCTGCCGCTCGACAAGATTTCGACCTCGATGACGATCAACGCGACCGCGTCGATCCTGCTTGCGTTGTATCTGGTGGTGGCGGAGCGCCGCGGCGTTGGCTGGGACAAGGTCAACGGCACCATTCAGAACGACGTCCTGAAGGAATACGTTGCGCGCGGGACCTATATCTATCCGCCGCGCGGCTCGATGCGGATCATCACGGACATTTTCAGTTTTGCGACGAAGGAAGTTCCGAACTGGAACACGATATCGATCTCCGGCTACCACATCCGCGAGGCCGGCTCGACGGCGGCGCAGGAACTCGCTTTCACGCTGGCCGACGGGATCGCTTACGTCGATGCGGCGCTGAAGGCGGGGTTGCAAATCGACGCGTTTGCGAGCCGGCTGTCGTTCTTCTTCAATGTGCACAACAACTTCTTCGAGGAAGTCGCGAAGTTCCGGGCGGCGCGCCGGCTGTGGGCGAAAATAATGAAGGAGCGCTTCGGAGCGAAGGACGAACGCTCGATGATGATGCGGTTTCATGCGCAAACGGCGGGCTCGACGCTGACCGCGCAGCAGGTGGACAACAACGTGGTGCGCGTGACGATGCAGGCGCTGGCGGCGGTGCTGGGCGGGGCGCAATCGCTGCACACCAACTCCAAAGACGAGGCGCTCGCGCTGCCGACGGAGTCCTCGGTGCTGCTCGCGCTGCGCACCCAGCAGCTTATCGCGCACGAGTCGGACGTGGCGGACACAATCGATCCGCTCGGCGGTTCGTACTACGTCGAGCGGCTGACCACGGAGCTCGAAAAGAAGGCGGTCGAGTACCTGTCGAAGATCGACGATTTCGGCGGCGCGGTCGCCGCGATCGAGCGCGGCTACATGCAGCGCGAAATTCAGAACTCGGCGTTTATCTACCAGCGCGAGATTGAAACCGGCCAGCGAATTATCGTAGGGGTCAACCAGTTTACCGAGGGCGGCGAACCGCCGGGGGAAATTCTGCGGGTCAAGCCGGAACTCGAGGCGAAGCAGCGGGCAGGCGTCGCGCGCGTGCGGGCGGAACGAAACGCGGAGACGGCAAAGAAGGCGCTCGCGCGGGTCGAGGCGGCGGCGCGCGACGGGCAGAACCTGATGCCGCCGATAGTCGACGCGGTGCGCGGATGGTGCACGCTTGGAGAGATCTCGGACGCGATGCGCAAGGTGTTCGGCGAGTACTCGCCAGTGAACACTGTGTAGCGTTGGGCGGCCGGATTCGTATAAAAGAAACGAAACTGAAAAGGCGCGCGCGCGGGGAATTCGCGAGCGTCGCAAACCAACTGGTAACCGGATCGATGCGCGCGATAGATCGGAGACAAAGTAGATGGGGCCGATCCCGAAGGGGACATTTCTAACCAAAGGTGTCGGGCGGCATCGCGAGAAGCTGACTTCTTTCGAGCTGGCGCTGCGCTCCGCGGGAATCGCCGAGTTCAACCTCGTGCGCGTCAAGTCGATTTTCCCGCCCAACTGCAAACTGCTCAGCCAGCAGGAAGGCCTGAAGTACCTGACGCCGGGGCAGATCGTTTTTGCGGTGATGAGCGACAACGCGACCAACGAACCGCATCGGCTAATCGCGTCGTCGGTGGGCGTGGCGCTGCCCAGCAATCCCGCGCAGTACGGATACCTGTCGGAGCATCACAGCACGGGCGAGACCGATCAGAAGGCGGGCGACTATGCCGAGGATCTGGCGGCGATGATGCTGGCGACGATCCTGGGAGTCGATTTCGATCCAAATCTGAGCTACGACGAGCGCAAGGATCTGTGGCGCATGTCGGACAAGATCGTAACGACGCGCAACGTGACGCAATCGGCGATCGGTGATCGCGATGGACTGTGGTCGTCGGTGGTCGCCGCGGCGGTGTTCGTCGATATTCCCAACGGCAAGTAGTTCGCGAGCAAGTGACAACGCGTTGAACGGCGCTGGGCCTGCGGGTACGCTCTAAACATGGCTACAGAAATTCTCTACTGCTCTGCTTGAGGCTATAAGCCGCGCGCGGCCAGTCTGGCCGCGTCATTGGATTCCAGGTTCGGCGAGAAGGCGGAAATCAACGCCGGCAAATCGGGTCAGTTCGACGTGATCGTGAACGGGCAGCTGGTCTTCTCGAAATCGAGCAGCGGCCGATTCCCGGTCGACGGCGAAGTCGAAGAGATCTTCGCGGCGCTCAAAGAAGGCCGCCCGCCCGCGCCGGTCGAAGAGAAGAAACCCGAAGGGTTCGTCGGGCGCATGCTCGGCAAGCTCAAGCACTGAACGAATCGCCGCCCGGGCGCGCCACAGAATCGACGCTACGGGTGCATGTCGAGGAATTCCTTGAAGCCGCTGCGAGCGTGCGGCCCCAGGATTGCCATCTCGAGAATCCCCATCCCGGCGCGCGAACCCATTTTCGCCTGGCAAACGGCCTGGATGTGCTGATGCATCAAGTCGCGCTCGTTGACCTCGGCGGTTTTGAACGACTCGTAGGTCGAGACGTCGGGACCGACGTACATACCGTGGCCCCATTTCGGATGAAAGTAGCCGATGCCCTGCATGTAGAAGTTGTATAGCGTCTTGAGCTCGATGCGGCTCTCGCCGGCGCGCGGCGTGCGCAGGATTATTTCGGCGGTTCTGGCGTGACGCGTTCCGGGCGCATAGTTGATGTTGAACTCGACGCCGGTTGCGAGATCGAGCGGGGCGCCGGGCTCCGCGCGCGTGACGGCGCCGAACTGGTGCCATCGCGAGCCGTCGGCATTTTCATTGGCGTCGCAATGGGTGCAGAGATCCTCGAAGTTGGTGGGCGACCACAGCCAGTAGAACTGGCCCATCGGGGCCGCGGGCACGCCGGCCGGATCCTGCGGGCCGATTCCTCGCACTCCCCATGAGCGATCGCGCGAACCCCAGACGCGCGACGGGGTAGCATCGTAGGTTCTGCCAGCGACCGTCAGGCTGCCACTGTAACCGCCGTGCTGGGTGAACCGCGTCAGATCCATGATGAGCCGTGGGCCGGCGCGGCGCGAAAAGCGCGGCTCCTCAATCGCTGCGGCGCGCGCCTCGAAGGTCAGGTCCGCCTTTAGAGCTTCATGATCGACGCGAACGCGCAGCGTCCGCATCGGGCGCACGATCTCGATCGAGATCGGGCCGGCGCGCGTGTCCATGCGCTCGGCGCCGAGCACACGCGACGCGCGCACGCAATGCTGGATGCCGCCGGCGACGACGCTGAATGCGCAATCGATAATTCCGACGTTCGGATAAATGCCCATCGCGGCCGCGAAGTACGGCTCGCCCTCGCGAAAGTAACCGTTGAAAAAAAATCGATCGTAAAAGTTGCGGTCGCTGGTGAAGACCTGCTGCACCGGCTCCGGCGTCTGATGAATCGGGTAGTCGTCGCCTTGCGTGATCATCATCATCTCCCTGCGTGAGTTGAAATGCGTTGGCCGATCAGGTCGAGAAGAGTTTGCCCAATTCGGCGGCCTCGAGACGGATGCCGACGTAGAAGGGGCCGAACCTCGCATACGATGCGCTGGCTTCGTCGAAGCGCATCTCGTAGACGAGTTTCTTGAACACGAGCGGATCGTCGGCGAAAAGATCGACGCCCCATTCCCAATCGTCGAATCCGATCGAGCCCGAAATAATCTGCGTCACTTCGCCGGCGAAACGCCGCCCGACCAGGCCGTGGTCGTGCATGAGCCGCTGCCGATCCTCAAGAGGCAGGCGATACCAGTTGTCGGCGCCGTCGCGCTTCTTGTCCATCGGATAGAAGCACAAGTAAGGCCGCGCGGGGATTTTCGGAAACAGGCGCGGCGAAATTTTCTCCCGCTGCCGGGAAATCTCGGACTCGATTTCAGATTTCCATTGCGGCGAGTGCGGTCCGACGCCATTCTCGACGAGCTTGCGATAGAGCGCGACCGTCGCTTCGTAGAGGCCGATTTCGATCACTGAAAGGTAGGAGGTCGCCGGCTCCAGGTAGTCGTTGAGCGCCAACCCGGCGACCGCGAGTTCGGCTTCGCCGAGTTGCTCGAAGCTGCGGCGGAAGTGGACGATCATCAGATCGCCCTTGTGCCCCAGCGCGCAGAAGAGCGCGGTCTCGCCGTCTTCGCGGCGGGACATCTCGCCGAACAGCTTCGAGGCCTCCCGGAGAGCCGCGCTGCGTTTCGCGGCGTCGAGCGCGCGCAACTCGCGGCGTCGCACGCGAAACATCTGATGGAGAATGCAGTAGCCTTCAAGCGTGAGGGGCGCTGCGGGAAAATCGCCGGGAATCTTCAGCCGCTCCTTGCCTCGACTTTGCTCTGCGCGATCGATCCTCATGGCGGCAATTCTAGACGCTACGCAGCCGGTTGTCTTGATACGCGCGAACCCAGGCACGCGCGGAGCAGCGCCTCCGCGACCGCGGGGTTCGACGCCCAGTGCGCGTGAACGTATGAAGCGAGAACGTTTCCAACGCGATAGCCTTCGGCGAACGGCGCTCCGCCCCATCGCGGCGCCACGTTGTAGATGCGATCGATCCGACCGCGGCTCTCATCACCCTCGAGAGTCGAGTAGCGAAACTGATGACCTCGAAATCGCGTCTGCACAGCGCCGAGGATCGAGTCGGCGCGGGTCTCGACCTCGACGTAGCCGAGCGCCTGAAGCCGATCGGACATGACGGCGATGCCGGGAATGATCGCAGCCATCGGCCAGCGCGCCCCGTCGAGCGTGCGGATGGCGTCCGCCAGGTACATCAGCCCGCCGCATTCAGCGTAAATCACGCCGCCGCGAGCCGCAAAGCCGGCGATGGCCGCGAGCATCGCGCTGTTCGAAGACAGCTCACGCGCGAACACCTCGGGATATCCGCCGCCGAAGTAGAGTCCGTCGACTTCGGGCAATTCGCGATCGCGGATTGGCGAGAAGTTGACGAGCTGCGCGCCGAGCGAGCGGAGCCGGTTCAAATTGTCTTCGTAGTAGAAATGAAACGCGGCGTCGTAGGCGATCCCGATTCGGGATTGCGGCCGCGATATCAAATCAACACTCGCGTTTGCCGTGCGGCCGGCTTCGAGGCCGGGCGCCGAGCGCGCAATCTCGACGATCGCGTCGAGGTCCAGCCAATCGGCCGCGAGCCGGCTCCAGCCTTCGATCAGCCGTTGCGGCACGCTCGCTTCATCGGCCATCAGCAGGCCGAGATGACGCTCGGGAAAAGCGAGATCGGAACTGGCGGGGAATCCACCGACAATCGGAACCTCGGGCTGCGCGGCGCGCAATAGATCGAGATGGCCGCGCGAACCGACGCGGTTGCAGATCATGCCGGCCACGCGCACCGCGGGATCGAAGCGCGCGAAACCTGCGGCCACCGCCGCGATCGTTCGCGCGACACCCGAGGCGTCGGTGACGAGGATAACCGGCGCCGCGAGCCACTTCGCAAGCTGGGCGGTCGAACCTTCCTCGCCGGTCGGCGTCGCGGAATCGAACAGACCCATCATCCCTTCGATCACGGCGATATCTGCGCCCGCGGACACGCGCGTAAAAGTCGCTAGTACTGCGTCGCGATCCATCATCCAGCCGTCGAGGTTGTGTGAGCGAACGCCAGCGACGCGTTCGTGATAGGTGGGATCGAGATAGTCGGGGCCGCACTTGAAAGCGGCGACCTTGAGGCCGCGCGCGCGCATCGCGCCGATCAGTGCGACCGTCGCAGTGGTCTTGCCGACGCCGCTGGCCGTCGCGGCGATGACGACGCGAGGAATTTTTCCCGAGGGAACCATCGCGAGTGCGATACTACTACAACACGATCAGGCGAGCCTGATACGCGCGCCTTGCAAAAGCGCGGAATCGAGTGCAGTCGCGCCGGCGCCTGGATGTGCGAGGACAACCTCGAACGGCGATTGGCCGCGAGCGCGAATCCATTGGGCGAGCGGTCCATCTTCAGTTTTCGACGCGAGCAACTGCAATTCGTTCGGACCGATTGCGAAGCTGACGCCAGAGGCTTCGAGCTCGCGGCAATTGATCGGCGCTCCGGGGCGCCCGAGCACGCGCGCATAGCAGCGGCTGGTCAGGCCGGGATCGTTCACCGCGATGACGAGTGTGCGGATGCCGGTCGCGCCGTTACGATGTGCGCGCTCACGCGGGACGCGCTCGTCGCGGGGAGTGTCGTCCTTGATGAGAAACGGCAGCTGGCCGTTGAAGGGAGGCTTGGGATCCGCGAGCAGCCAACTGAGGCGATAGCCGTCGGGTCGATCGCGAGTCAGCGGATAAGGATTGCCAATCTTCGCGCCCGCGCGGCGCATCGATTCGATGTCCGCCGCGAGGTCGTCGGTGCGCATGCAAAAGTCGACAATGCCGCTGCCCTTCTCGAGCGTCGTTTGCCAGCGATGGCCGGTGTCCGGCTTGAGGAATGCGATAAGCTCGAAATAGGCGCCGTCGGCGAACGCGATAAGCGCGTTGTGCGTGCCGATGGGATGCTTCCCGCCGCGAACGACAGTGAATCCGACGCGCGAAAAACTCGCAATCGCGGATTCGAGTTCATCAACGACGATCGCGACATGGTCGATGCCGGTGAACATGCGAGCCTCCAGCCTGCGCTGCGACGCGCGAACTTCCGAATTACCGGAAATGTGCGCGAGCCGGCAAGCGACTAGTGAGACCAGCCGGTGGATCCAATCTGCGTGGCAAACGACAGTCGCGGCGCGCGTGCCTGAACGCGGCGGGCGTAACGAACGCCGAGGTCGAACCATTCCAAACCGGGCAGACGCGCGATCGATCTGTCGACGGCGGCCATGCGCGCGACACCGCTCTCGCCGGGAAACAAGTAGGCGCACACGCGCCGCATCGCGGGATCGCCGCGCACGGTGACGCCGACCGGGGTCCAGAAGTTTCGCACCAGGAATGCGGTCAGCCGCCGCGCGGCGGGTGCGCGAAGCCGGCGGCGCGCCTGGTTGAAGTAGAAGGCAAAGTGGCGGCGTTCGTCTTTGATGATTCGCTCTAGAATAGTGGTCAGCAGCGGCCGAGCGCTGCCAGAACGGTCGGGCGCGAAGTCGGTGCGGCTGATCAACGCCTGGTAGCCGGTCAGCGTCGAGATCT
Organism: Binataceae bacterium (SeqCode); assembly: GCA_963789715.1. Classification (GTDB taxonomy): domain Bacteria; phylum Desulfobacterota; class Binatia; order Binatales; family Binataceae; genus Binatus. The sequence continues at coordinate 226,753 of CAWBLQ010000002.1, forward strand.
CGTTAATCGCACCGAACGTCATATGCACAGCGGGAAAATGACGGGTGATGCGCGAGAGGATTGCGATGCCGGGCCGGATTACGTGGTCGGCGAGACTGGTTCTGCTGCGCAAGTCGGCAAAGTGCTGATCGTCGACCGCAACTCCCTGCGTCGCGAGAAAGCGGCGGAGCAATAGCGAATGAAAAAGTTCCTCGTAGGCCCAGCACGACAGGAATGCGGTGACCTCGTTCTCGCGGACTACGCGCGTGGACAGCAGGTCGCGCAGATAGACGATGGTGTGCGACTCGATGTCCATCATGTAGGCAATCGTGAACAGCGCGTCGTCGCAAAGCTGCGGCTGCGGCGCGGTCCAATCGAAACACTCCGGCTTGGTTGCGCCGCAGATGCGCAGGTAACGGTCGAGGTCGAAGGCGGTTTCGTTCGGCTCCATGCCCGATATACGCGCGCGATGCCGAATCGGATTGGCGCGCGAGACTTTCGCTAGCGGCGGGGAAAATCGCCTTTCAAGTACATCGCACCGCTCGGCTTCTCGACGCCGCCGCGTGGCTCGAGCGTGATCGCGCTGGCCAGCACGACCTCTCCCGGCGGCGGCAGGTCGAGCGAAACGATCGTGGCGCCCTGACTCGACGGTTCAAACATTCCCGCCTTCAGCGGACCCTGCTTTTCGCCGATCCACCAGACTTCGTACTCCTTGTCGTCGGGCGTTGGCGGAAGGCCGCTCACGTGGAGCATCGCAGTGCCCGCGGCGCGATTGAGCGCAACGGTTCCGGCCGCGGAAGGAGCCGTAGGCAGGCCGGCCAGATGGACCACTCGCGCGTCGGGACCGAGGCTGGCAAGGGTCAGGTCGGTGGTCTGCGCCACTTTGGACTGAAGGGCGGCGAGCTGGTCGCCGGTGGTGTCGAGGTTGCGCTGAACCTCGATGACGCGCGCGGTGAGCGCCGCGATCTCATTTGAAGTGTCCGCAGTGATAGTGTGCAGCCGGGAAGTGAAGAAGACCGAGCTGACAACGATCGCGACGACCGCGGCGACCGCCGCCGAACCAAGCATCGCGAAGCCGCGCCGGCGCGAGGGTTGACGCGCCGATCGATCCTCAATTCTCCGCGACGGACGATCTCCCGCACGCGGCTCGTCGCGCGCGGCGTCGAGGCGGGCCTGGAGGAGACTCCAGATCCGATCGGAGGGGCCATCGCCGTCGCCGCCTTCCGCGATAGCCATCGCCGCGAGCGCCTCGGTCAACGACGCAAGCTCGCGCTCGCATTCGTCGCAGCGCGCCGCCAGATGCTCGTCAACCGCGCGCGCCTCGTCGCCGTCGAGCTGGTCGAGCGCCTTGAGCGGCAGCAGGTCCTTGATCTCCGCGTGGTCCATCTCCCGCTACTCGACACTCCCTTGAAGCGCGTCCCGAAGCCTGATCAAACCGCTGCGCATCCTGCTTTTTACGGTGCCGAGCGGCAGGCTGGTACGTTCGGCGATCTCCGATTGCGACAGATCGGAAAAATACGCCAGCCGCAGCAAGTCGCGTTCGCCGTCGTTCAAGGTCGCGAGCGCGACCTCCACCTTGCGGCGCCGCTCGGCGCTGTGAATTTCATTTGACGGATCGTCGGCGCGAGCCGGTTCGACCGGGTCGCCTCCGCGATGCTCGCGAGCCTTGCGGGCGCGCAGCCGATCGATCGCGCGGGATCGAGCCGTCATCATGATCCACGCGCCAACGGAGCCGCGATTGCGATCGAAGCGCGACGCCTCGCGCCATAGCTGCCACAAAACATCCGCCGCAACTTCCTCGGCGTCGGCCTTGTCGCGCAGGATTCTATCCGCGACTGCGCTGAGCGCGCGCCCGTAACGTAGGTTCAGCGTCGCCAAGGCATCCTGATCGCCGGTGGCCATAGCAAATACGAGTCCTTCATCGGAAATCCTTTTGTCGGCAGCCGTCACCACTTGGCTTCTACTTCAAATACGTCGCGCGACGGGCGCTGGATTGGCGCGGCTAGCCGAGCGCGCCGGACGCGGCCAATTCGCTGATGCGCGTTTCGTCGTAGCCGAGGATGGTCTCGAGCACGTGTTGATTGTCCTGGCCGAGGGCCGGAGCGGCGCGGCGGACAGTCGCGGGCGTGCGCGAGAGTTTCGCGCGGGGACCTTCGACCGTGAATTTGCCGAGGCTGGGGTGGTCGAGCGCGACAAAATGGCCGCGATGCGCGAACTGCGGATCGGCATATGCATCGGCGCTGTTCTGCAGCTGGTGGGCGGGAACCCCCTGTGACTGAAGGCGCGATTCGATCGCGCCGCGATCGAGGGCGCGGCTCCACGCCGCGATGGACGAGTCGATGGCGTCGCGATGCTCGAGTCGTCCCGCCGCGGACGCGTAGCGCGAGTCGCGCGCGAGCTTTTCGTTTTCCATTGCGGCGCACAGGCGGCGCCACTCGTCATCGCTGCGGCATACGATCGCAACCCATTGGTCGTCGCCGGCGGCTGGATAGACGCCGTGCGGGGCGAAGGCAGCGTCAGAATTTCCGACCCGTCCCTCGACGCGGCCATTCACCGTGTAGTCGAGAATCGCCGGCCCGAGAAAGTGAATCGAGCATTCAGCCTGCGACTGATCGATGTATTGGCCCTGGCCGGTCCGGCGACGATGGTCGAGCGCCGCGAGAATCGCCATCGCGGTGAAGCGCGGCGCGACGTAGTCGGTGTACGCGCCGAAGACCCCGGCGGGAGGCCGATCGGGCCATCCGGTAAGATTGTGAAATCCCGAAATCGCGGCCGCCATATTGCCGAAGCCGGCGATTTTCGCCAGCGGCCCCGTCTGTCCCATCAGGCACGAACTCAGCATGATGAGGTTCGGATTTACCTTGCGCAGCGATTCGTAGTCGAAGCCCCAAGCGCGCATCGCCTTGGGAGAGAAGGACTCGGTGACGACGTCGGCCCATCGCACGAGATCGTGCACGACCGGGTGCGCGGCGCGATTGCGGAGATCGAGCGAGATGCCGAACTTGCCGGCGTTGCAGTTGGCAAACAGTCCGGAGCTGTCAGGGCCGAGCTGGTTGCCGAGAAAGGGCTGCAGCGTGCGCGCGGTGTCGATTCGAGTTGGCGACTCGATCCGCACGACGGTCGCGCCATAGTCGGCAAGAATACGGGTCGAGGCAGGGCCGGCCATGACCCACATGAAGTCGCAAATCTTGACGTCCTTGAGCGGTAGGTCGTTAGGCATCAGATGATCCCGGCGCGTGATAGTTCGGCGATCTCGCGTTCGCTCAAGCCGAGTTCGTCGCGGTAGATTTCGGAATTGTGCTCGCCGATCGTCGGCGGCCGGAGCGGGCATTCGATCGGCGTCGCGCTGAATTTCGCAAACGGTCCCGGGTAGCGGAATGACTCGCCAAGCTCGGGATGCGCGACGCTGTGGAAGTAACCGCGCGACGCGAATTGCGGGCTTTCGACCACCTCGTCGATGGTCGCCACCGGGGTGATCAGGAATCCGCGTTCGACTGCCATGTCGAGCAACTCGGACTTGGTGTGGCTGCGGGTGAAGGTTCTGAGAATTTCCTTGACGCGCTCGAATTCCGAAAGCGGTTCGACGCCGCTGAACAGCTGCTCGCCGTATGCGATCCAATCCTTGTCACGCGTGGCCTCGTCGCAAAAACCCTGCTCGCAAATGAAGTGCATCAGCCTGGCAGTGAAGACGCCGAGCGCCGAGCCGAATAGAAAAACCATCGCGACGAAGCCGTCGCGGGCGGGAAAGACCAGCGGGATATCGAGCGGCCCCAGTTTCACACCCCCTGACGTCCGTCGCGGCTCAACGGAACCGAGGGCCGCCGCAAGTATGTTCGACTGCGTCGCCATCGCCACCGATTGCTGCGCAGCGACGTCGACGTGTTGCCCCAAGCCGGAACGGACCCGCTCGTGATGGGCCGCGAGTGCGGCCACCGCCGCGTCGGTGGATGCGTGCAGGTAAGCCTGCGGAACGCTCAGGCGCACGGGAGGGCGATCGTCGTCGCCGGCCAGGATCAGCGGTCCGCCCGCGGCCATGACGATCAGATCGCTGTCGGCATAGCTCGCCTTGGGCCCATCCTGGCCGAACGGCGTGATCGAAACGTAAATCAGAGCGGGGTTGATCCTGGCAAGATCGGAGAAACCGAGACCCTGTTGCGACAGATAGCCGGGATTGTGCGACTCGATCAGAAAATCGGCGCGCTCGACGAGGCGGCGCAACAGAGCGCGCCCGCCGTCGCGCTCGATATCGAGCGTGATCGCGCGCTTGTTGCGATTGTACGCCCACCAATACAGCGAGCGGTCGGGATGCGGCGCGTCCTTGTAGAACGGCGCGATGCCGCGCGCGGAGCATCCCCCCGGCGACTCGACCTTGACGACGTCGGCGCCCATATCCCCGAGCAGCTGGCCGCATAGCAGACCGCGCTCTGTAGTGAGATCGAGCACCCGATATGGACTGAGCATCGACATGTAACTTCAGCGCCGCCCGATTCTTACCACTGTCGGACGGGCAGGCGTCAACGGGAGATGCGATGGCGCCCGGGACCGAACTCGCCGCCGATCAGAGTCGCGTCGTCGAACCGCACGCGCGCCGACACATCGTCCGGAATCACAATCTCGCCGCCGTCTTCGCGATCCAGATTCACCTCGATGAGTCCGCGCGGAGTCGGGATGCGGCCTTCCAGATGCCTGAGCGATCCGAACCGCGGTGCAATTTCCGCGCGTGAATAGCCGGGCGCAGCCGGTCTCACGCCGAGAACCCAGGTCGTCAAATCGTAGGTCGGCGTCGCCGACCATGCGTGACATCTGCTGCCGGTGCCGGCGCGCGCGTCCCAGTACTCCTCGAACGCGGTGTCGCCACGTTCGATCTGCGGCCACCATTTCATGCATCGCGGATGAATCAGGTGGCGGCGGCCGGCGCGCACAATCGCATCGTGAAGGAAGTGCGAAAAAAATGGTTGCGCCGCGACGACGTTGCGCTCGACGTCGAATTTCATGTGCTCGGCGGGGTCCATTCGTTGTCTCAGGTACGCGGCAAGGTTGTCGGAAATCGTCGGTGTGATGACGACGCGCGATTCGTCGAGGACGTAGTCGAGGATCCGTGGCCATCGATGTCGCGGGGCGCATCCCGCGACGATTGCTATCGCGTTAGTCTGCTGGCTGACTCGCCGACGCGGGCCATGCCGATCGGCGGCGTCCACGTACACGCCCGCGGCCTCGTCCCACAGCAACTCGAATGCGTGCCGGGTCCGCTCAGCGCGTGTCCGAGCATCGGCGGCAGCACGCGAATCCGCCATGACGGTTTCGGCGAGCGCCGCGAAATCATCGAGGGCCACCGCGTACAGCGCGTCGAGCGCGCCTGTCACTTCCGATCGTTCGGTCATCGCCCAGTCGATAAAAATCCATCCCGGCATCCCGCGAACCAGTCCGTCGGCGGCGCGATAGCGTTCGAACGCAGACAGCACGCCGACCGCGGTCGGCATCAGTTCGCGAACCGTTGCGGCGTCGCCGGAGTATTCGAAGTAGCGCGCGAGCGCTCGAATCCAGTGCAGCGAGTAGTCGGGAATCGTAGTGGAAGAAATCGAGAAGTCGCACGCAGCGGCCATCGCCAGCAGACCGTCGCCGCGGCGCGAATGCGCGCAGATTCGCAGATGACGCCGCACCAGGCGCCAATCGGTGTTGGTCACGTAAGTCAGCAGGGCGTGTATGTACGAATCGCCGAGCCACGCGCGCTGCTCGCGGCCGGGACAGTCGATGAAGGCGTCGGTCGAACAGAGTTCCAGCGTGCGCGCGCCGACCCGCCAGATTTTGTTGAGCGCCGGATCGTCGCATTCGAAGTACGCCTCGTCGCCGCGCGGATAGCGACGCTCGATTGCGCCCGCCGATTCGAGCTGCGCACCGCCGCGCGCGACGATCGACAGATAGCGAAAGCCGACCGACTCGTAAGACTCGAGCCGCTCAGCCGCGCCGCCGCGCAGAATATAGCGCATCGCAAACTGGCGCGGATTGGTCTCCGCGCTGCCATCGGCGCGCAGGTCCTCACCGCAGTAGACGTCGACAGTTGAACCTGAGGGACCGCGCGCGACGGCCCAAGGGGTCGCGAGCGTGATCATTCCTGCGTCGAAATTAACGATGGTGTCGGGACCATCGGCGGAATTCTCCGCCGTCGGATACGCGCTGCGCGGATCATCGCTGTTGAGAGTCGCGACGCCGTGGCGGGAGAGTTCATTCAGTGCGATCGGAATCGACGTCAGCGGTGCTATTTCCTCCGGCCCGGGTGCGGTGAAAGGCTCGACCGGGATTCGGGTGCGATTGGGCGAAAAAGTGCCGGCCGACAACTCGACGGCCGGCTGCCAATCGGAGTCATCGAACGTAGCGTCGGACCATCCGGCGGGAACCGCGGCGCCGTCGAGAATTTCGATCGGCGGCACGGGCAACGCGGCGGTCCGCACTACATCCTGCCGATACGGCGCGGCGCGCCCTTTCCACGTGGCGTCCGAAATCACGCCGATGGCCGGCGATTCAAACGCGAACGATCCAAACCCGAGCATGAAGCTCGGCGTCGCCGGCCGCCACCACGGTCCCGGCAGTCCGTAAAAACGCACCAGTGCCGCGATTGCGTTTCGGCCTGCACGAAGATGCGGCGCGAGATCGACTTCCGTCCACGCCAGGCGCTCGGGTATCGAGCGCGCCGGGCCGCGAGCGACTTCGACGCCGTTGACGAAGATCACGAAGCGCGAGTCGGCGGTGACCCGCGCGGGAACTGACGCCGGCATCGATTCGAGTTGAACCGTGCGGCGCAAGTAACAGAATCGATTCCAGGTTTCTTTGGTGGGAAGTCCGGCCGCGGCGATCTGCGAAACCGGCAGAGGCGCGGGCCCGGCCCAAATCCATCGCGCCTCCCAGGTGATCGGCCATTTCGATTCAGCCATCCAACGCCACCATCTAATACGGGCGAGCAGGCTTGCCGATAATCTCACGCGCGACAATCGTCTTCATGATCTGCGCGGTGCCGTCACCGATCTCGAGTCCAATCACGTCGCGCATTCGCTGCTGATGCGGCAGGTCGAGGCTGAACCCGAGATGGCCGTGGAGCAGCAGGCACTGATGCAAAACATCGGCGGCCAGCTCGGGCGCTAGCCACTTTGCGCCGGCCGCGAGCCATCCGTGCGGCTCGCCGCGATCCTTGAGCCAGAGCGCTTCGTAACAGAGCAAGCGCGCGGCGCGCAGCCGCACCGCCGCCTCGGCGAGCGGAAACGACACGCCCTCGAACCGCGCGAGCGGCGCGCCAAACGCCTGGCGCTCGGCGACGTAGGCGCAAGTCTCCTCGACGCTTTGCTCGGCCGCGCCAATGCACATCAGGCCAATCAGCGGGCGGCTGAAATCGAATCCCTGCATCACCTCGACGAAGCCCGCGCCTTCCGCGCCGATGCGAGCAGCGGCGGGCACGCGGACGCCGTCAAAGAAGAGCTGACCGCGACCGATTGCACGCGAGCCCATATCGCGAAAGCGGGTGCGCGAAACTCCCGGCGAGTTGAGGTCAACGTAAAATGCGGTCACGCCCCGCGCGGACTGTTCCATCGTGCCAGTTCGGGCCAGCACCAGGGCAGCGCCGGCCGACGACGAGAACGAGATGGAAGTCTTCTCGCCGCTCAACACGTAGCCGTCGCCGTCGCGACGCGCTTGCATCATTATATGTGCGGCGTCGGAGCCGCCGCCGGGTTCCGTCACGGCCAGCGCTGCGACTATTTCGCCGCGGCAAATCGGCGGCAGAAACGCGGCCTGCTGACGCGCGTCACCGGTGCGAGAGATTATTGCGCCGGCGAGCGCCGCAATCAGCAGCAGGTACGCGGCGTTGAAATCGCCGCGAGCGATTTCCTCGTGCGCGATGCCCAGCGACACGTAGTCGAGCCTCGAGCCGCCGAGCTGCGTATCGACCATCGGCGCCAGCACGCCCAACTCGCCGAGTTGCCTGGCCAGCGCGGGCGGCAGATCCCGATCCGCGTCGCGCGACGCGTAGTGGGGCAGCAGTTCGCGCCGCGCGAAGTCACGCAAAGTTTGCTGCAGCAAGTTCTGCTCGGCGGTGAGCGCAAATTCCATGGTCACACCCTCAGTTGGACGGCTCGTTCTGCGCCGGCGCCGTCGCTGAATCCGGAGGTGCGCCCGACGGGCCGACATAACCGGGCAGGCTCTCCAGCCCGCCAAGGTGGACGTTCGGCGTCGGCCGTTCCACCGACTCGTCGGTGTCGTTATCGCCCATCTCCGCCTGGTAGTGTTGCATGACCTGCTTCTTCACTTCATCGGGCGACAAGTTCGGCTGCATTCCATTGCCGTGCGCAAAGTCTTCGCGGCTTTTGGCGTCCATGTTGAGCCAGATCTGGCTGGCCTGCGCGCTGTTGCCGTGATTCAGCGCGTCCATGAATTTTTGTTGCTGCGTTTCCTGATTGGAATAGAACGGCCAGCATCCCGCGAGCGCGATTGCACACGCGGCAACTGACAATGCGATCGCGCGCTTGATTTTTTTTGGCATCTTGCCCGCTGATCGCCGGCTAAAACGTCACCACGCTTCGAATCGATTTGCCTTCGTGCATCAGATGGAAGGCGTCGTTGATTTTATCGAGCGGCATCACATGCGTGATCAGATCGTCGATATTGATCCGGCCTTCCATGTACCAATCGACGATTTTCGGAACGTCGCGGCGACCGCGCGCGCCGCCAAAGGCGGTGCCCTTCCACGTCCGTCCCGTCACGAGCTGAAACGGCCGCGTCGAGATTTCCTGCCCGGCGCCGGCGACGCCGATAATCACGCTGGTGCCCCAGCCGCGCTGGCAGCATTCCAGCGCCTGGCGCATCAGCTTGACGTTGCCGACGCATTCGAACGAAAAATCCGCGCCGCCGCGGGTCAGGTTGACGAGGTGCGGCACCAGATCGCCCTCGAGCTGCGCGGGATCGACGAAATGAGTCATACCGAACTTCTCGGCGACAGCCTTGCGCGCGGGATTGAGATCGACGCCGATGATCATCGACGCGCCCGCCATCCTTGCCCCCTGCACGACGTTGAGGCCGATTCCGCCGAGGCCGAACACGACCACCCGATCACCGGGACTCACCTTCGCGGTGTTGAGCACCGCGCCGATGCCGGTCGTGACGCCGCATCCGATGTAGCAAATCTTTTCGAACGGCGCGTCCTCGCGGACCTTGGCCAGCGCTATTTCCGGCACCACGGTAAAATTTGCGAAGGTCGAGGTGCCCATGTAGTGATGCAGCGGCTTCCCGTCGCGCGAGAATCTGCTGGTGCCGTCGGGCATCACGCCGCGGCCCTGCGTCTCGCGAATCGCTGTGCACAGATTGGTCTTGCCCGAGAGGCACGCCGGGCAGTTGCGGCATTCGGGAATGTAGAGCGGGATGACGTGGTCGCCGCGTTTCAGCGTCGTCACGTCGCGGCCCGTTTCCACCACGATGCCCGCGCCTTCATGTCCGAGGATGGCAGGGAACAGGCCTTCGGGATCGGCGCCCGACAGGGTGTAGGCGTCGGTGTGGCAGACTCCGGTGGCCTTGATCTCGACCAGGACTTCGCCGGCCCGGGGCCCTTCGAGGTCAACGCTGGCGACTTCGAGCGGTTCGCCGGCCTTGTTCGCGATTGCTGCTTTTACTTTCACGATTCCAGCGCGTCGCCAGCAATATAGTACGCCCCCGATGCCGACGGCGAACCCCGCACACCGCGCGCTTGATGGGTAGTCGCAAATGGTGCCAAATAGACCGGGTTGAAGCTCAATCCCCCGTTTCGAGCCGAACACATAGGCAGTCTGCTCCGTCCGCGTGAGCTGAAGGATGCGTTCGGCGCGCGCATCCGCGGCAATCTCGCGGAGCCAATCTATCGCGAGATTCTCGAGCGATGCATTGTCGATGCGATCCGCCTGCAGGAGGCGGCCGGGCTGCAATCGATCACTGACGGCGAGTTCCGCCGCGTCGCGTGGTCAACCGGTTTTGTCAGTGCGCTCGACGGGCTTGATACGCGCCAATCGATCTTTGAATTTCGTGACGAGGCCGGCAATTCGCGGCGCTGGGACACCTGCTTCGCCGCCGGACGGCTCAGCCGCCCGCGCCCGATCACGCTCGAGGAATTCGAGTTCGTCCGGCGCAACACCAGCCGCACGCCCAAGGTCACGATGCCCGCGCCGAGCTTTCTGCATTTTTTCCGGCTCGATGGATGCGCCGATCGAAGAATCTATCCGGAACTCGATCAATTCTGGACCGATCTGATCCAAATCTACCGCGACGAGCTGGCCGACCTTGCCCGCGCTGGCGCGACCTTCGTGCAGCTCGACGAGGTCCCGCAGGCGATGCTCTGCGACGAAAACGTCCGCGCGAAAGTTCGCGAGCACGGCGAAGATCCCGCGCGTCTGCTCGGATTGTATATCGATGCGGTCAACCGCATTCTCGAGCAGCGTCCGCCGGGCATGACGGTTGGGATGCACCTGTGCCGAGGCAATCTGCGCGGGCGATGGATGGCGGCGGGCGGCTACGAAGCGATCGCGGAGCGGCTGTTCAACGAGCTACGGGTGGACGGCTTCTTGCTCGAGTACGATTCGCCGCGCGCCGGTGATTTCTCGCCGCTGCGATTGATGCCGAAGGACAAGTTCGTGCGCCTGGGCCTCATCAGCTCGAAGACGCCGGCGCTGGAAGACAAAGACGCGGTGAAGCGACGCGTCGACGAGGCCGCGAAGTTCGTGCCGATCGAGAATCTCGGGATCTCACCGCAATGCGGCTTCGCCAGCACGGTGGGCGGAAATCCGCTGTCAATCGAAGACGAAAAAGCGAAGTTGAGACTGGTCGTGGAAGTAGCCCGCGAAGTCTGGAATTGACCAAGGAGAAACAAAATGGCTGACAAAGCATTGACGCCCGACCAGGTGATCGCAGCGATGCTCGAAGGCAAGTCGCGCCGCGAGGTCATGTCGATCCTCGCGCGGCTCGAGCACGGCGGCGCCGGCATCTACCAGTCACTGGCGGCCAACGAACGCAACGCGAAGGCGCGCGCCGCCCTGCTCGCCGGCGCCGAACGCGAGGAGCAGAACTCCGCGCTGCTCAAGACGATGACCGCCGTCAAGGACAAGTGCGAGAAGTGCGGCAAGGGGCTGGCGCCCCCGGCACCCGCTCAGTGCTGTTCGTTCCAGTGCACCTTCTGCCCGGACTGCGCGGACGAAAACCAGCACGTGTGCCCGAACTGTTTGGGGGAGCTCACTGCGCGTAGCATCTCAGGTTGAGGAATATTCGATGCGAGTAATCGGCGCAGTCAAGGAAATCTGGCGATACCCGGTAAAGTCGATGGCCGGCGAACGCATGCAGCGTGCGAACGTCGGCGCGCTTGGAATCTACGGCGACCGCGGATGGGCGATTCGCGACGAAAAGGCCGGCGAGATACGCAACGCGCGCAAGTTGCCGGCGCTGCTGCACTGCATCGCCGTGTATCTGCGCGAGCCCTCCGAGAACGAAGGGCAGCCCGCGCAAATCACGATGCCCGACGGAACGACGTTTCGCTCGGACTCCGCCGAGGCCAATGCGAGGCTCTCCGAATTGCTCGGGCGGCCGGTCTCGATCTGGCCGATCCAGCCGCCGTCGGAGCGCGAGTTCCTGCGCCGCGGCGCTCCCGACAATCCCGACATCAGAGCCGAGATGCGCGAGGTCTTCGGCCGGCTGGAAAGCGAGCCGCTGCCGGACTTCTCGACGCTGCCTGCGCAGATTCTCGAATTCACATCGCCGTTCGGCACATTCTTCGACGCGTTTCCCTTCCACGTGATTACGACCGCGTCGTTAAGCGCGCTCGCCAGCCGTAATCCCGCCGCCGACTTCGACACGCGCCGGTTTCGTCCCAACGTCGTGGTCGAGACGGAGGACGGCATCGAAGGATTGGTCGAAGCCGAATGGTCGGGACGGACGATGCGAATCGGCGCGGCGCGCATCAAGCTTGAGGTGCCGACCGTGCGATGCGTAATACCGACGCTCGATCAACCCAACCTGCGGAAAGATCCTTCGGTGCTGCGAACCATCGTGCGCGACGCGGCGCAGAATCTGGGCGCGTACGCGACAATCGCAAGCAGCGGAACAATCGCGATCGGCGACGAAGTTGCGCTTGAATAGCCGGCACCGGCTCGAGGCAAATTAGCGGCGCGGGAGGATGACGGTGGGGGAACAGCGGGCGGGTACGTCGCAGCGCCGGCTGGCGATCGCCGGCATGGCGGGCAACATCCTCGAGTGGTACGACTTCTCGATCTACGGCTTCTTCGCGTACGCCATCGGCGAGAATTTTTTCCCGTCGCACAGCAAGGCCACATCGCTGATCGACGCGTTCGGGGTCTTTGCAGCGGGCTTCCTGATGCGGCCGCTAGGCGCGCTGCTGTTCGGGCAGATCGGCGATCGCTTTGGCCGGCAACGGGCGCTTACGATCTCGGTAGTCGCGATGGCAGTGCCGACCGTGCTGATCGGCGCGCTCCCGACTCACCGCCAAATCGGCGTGATGGCGCCGATTCTGCTGGTGGTGCTGCGTTTGATACAGGGGCTTTCCGTCGGCGGCGAGTACACCACCTCGGTCGTGTTCATGGTCGAAGGATCGGCCACGCACCGGCGCGGATTGATCGGTGCGTTCGGCGCGGCCGCCGCTTTTGCCGGCGTGATGCTGGGATCGGCCGTTGGCGCGGTGGTCGCGGCTGTGATGTCGCCGGATGCGCTGGTCTCGTGGGGATGGCGGCTGCCGTTCCTGGCCGGCATAGCGATCGGAATCGCCGGTTACTACATCCGCCGCGAGCTCCAGAACGCCGGCGACGTGCCGCGTGTCGCGCCGCCGCCGATTGGCGAGGTGCTCAGCACGCAGTGGCGGCGCGTGCTGCAGGTCGCGGGCTTCAAGGTGCTGGAGTCGGTCGGCTTCTACCTGATGTTCGTTTACGCAGCGACCTACCTGACCGAGATTGTAGGAATCGCCAAGAGCCGGGCGCTCGCGATCAACACCATTGGGATGGCGGCGGCCGTGGTGATGCTGCCCGTGGCGGGCGCGCTGTCGGATCGATTCGGGCGTAAGCCAATGCTACTACTGTCGGCGGGCGCGATCGTCATTTTCGCGTGGCCGCTGTTTAATCTTTTGTGGCATCCGATGTTCCACGTGCCGTTGCTGGGACAGGTAGGGTTTGCGCTGCTGATAGCAACGTTCGATGGCGTCGCGCCAGTGACCGCGGCCGAGGCTTTTCCGGCTAACGTGCGATGCACCGGAGTAGGACTCAGCCACAACCTATGCATGGCTTTGTTGGGAGGAACGGCGCCGATGGTTGCGACCTATCTAATAGACAAGACCGACAATGAGATGGTGCCGCCGCTGTATCTTATCGCGGCCGCGATCGTATCGGCGATCTTTGTCCTGAGTCTGAAGGAAACGGCGCACGCGCCGCTGGCCGACTGACCTATAGACCTGATGATCGAACCTGGTGGTTCGGCTACGCTGGCAGACTCACTCGATCCTGGCGGAGGGGGGAGGGAGTCGAACCCTCCGGCAACAATATTAGCCGCCAAGCCGGTTTTGAAGACCGG
>CAWBLQ010000003.1:0-1130461 GCA_963789715.1 Binataceae bacterium (SeqCode)
CAGGCCGTCGGCAACAAAGCGGTGCGAGCACTCGGGGGAAGCGACGGAAGCGTCGAAGCTCGGTTCAGAGCGAACGAGGTCATACAGGCGCCTAGAGCGCCCGCGGATCAGCCCGAAGCACGAGTTGGCGCAGCGCCAAGCACCGCTGCGTCTAGCGATCCGAATGCTGGAACTCAAGTCCTAGACTCCAAGCTCACTCGGCAGATGGGAGGCAAGGGCAGCGCTGGCGGTGGTTCCACCCGCTACATCGGCGCAAACGGGAAGGGTAACGCAACGAGCACCTTGCCCTCCGGAAACAGAGGCACCGCCAAGATCTAGCTTTTCCGCCTCCGGGGTCGAATGCGGTTGATCAACAATGAGCAGCAACATCACCCGTAGCCAGGTCAGAAGACAACTCGCAGCTATGGCCTGCGAATCATTCGACATCGGCATTCTGCGACCGGACGGTCGCATGCTCCTTCGCGAGGCGTGGACGGCCAGCCAGATAGAAGAAGCGATACATCGGCTCAGACGCGAGAACGCGCATGGTGCGCACATCTTCGTCCGGCCACACGGCCCTCATGCGTTGAGCCTGGTCGACGATCTCAGCGTTGATGCGATTGCTCGAATGACGGAAGCCGGATTTCAGCCGGCCTTGGTCGTCGAGACGTCACCTCAGAACTTTCAGATCTGGCTAAATCACGGGTCCATTCTCCAGCACGACATGGGCAGTTGGGCCGCAAAGGAACTCGCGAAGCGATTCGGTGGTGATCTCTCGAGTGCTGACTGGAGACATTTCGGCCGACTCGCGGGCTACACAAATCGGAAACCCGAAAGGCTCTTGCCGAACGGATTGGCACCGTTCGTTCGCCTGCGTCAGAGCGAGGGCAGGACCTACAACGCAGCTCGCGTATTCCTTGAAGAGGTGAAGTCATTGACGGAAAGGGTTGCTGAAAATGCGAGGCTGATGACCTTTCGGCCGAAAGCCAACGCGAACCCAGTTCAGTGCATCACTCAGTTTCATAATAGTGCGCGGTATCAGGGCGATTTGCATCGCGCTGACATGTCTTGGGCTTTGCACGCAGCGATCCGCGGCCTCTCTAGACGACAGATTAGAGATGAAATACTTAACGCCCGAGATCTTTCGAAGAAAGGGCACATTCAGCGCCAGCTCAATTATGCGGAACGAACCGCCACCAAAGCGCTCAGGGCCGTCGACTCGATCTACTGAGCGCGCGGTTACTCTCTGGACGGCGTTTTAATAGCGCGCCTTGCACGCCAATATAAGATAAGATTTCGTCGGGGCCGATGCGACCCTGGAGGGCCACCAGGTGCGTTTGTGTCAGGTCCGTCCCGCTCGCGGCGACTCTCGCCGGACGTTGTGCAGCAATAAGGTGCAGCTTTGAAGCTGAATTCAGCATCATACACATGGGCATTGAGACACCTGTCGGAAGAAGGAGACAGCGATCTCTTTCCTGCCCCATTCGAAATACAGGTATTCGATTACTGTTGGCCGGACCTCCTGGCAGCTCTCACCAAGCTCGACGTCGAGCAATACCAATGGAGCGATGGGCGGCGATTTGTGATCCCGAAAGAGGCTTTGGCCTTTCGCAACGCAACACAATTGGATCCATTCGACAGCCTCGTTCTCGCCGCACTAGTCTACGAGTTCGGAAGCGCTATTGAATCGCACAGGATCCCGGCGGGAGAGGGCATAGTATTTTCCTGCAGGTTCGATCCGAGAGTAGACGGTCGACTCTACGGCGACAGCAGCAACTGGGATGCGTTCTGGAGCGCTTCCCTGAAACACTCCTCATTATCTGGGGTCGAGTATGTCGCTGTTGCCGACATTACTGATTTCTATAATCAGATCTACCATCATGTCCTACAAAATGAGCTAAGCGCCGCGCACGTTCCGAAGCCGATTTGCCAGAGTCTAATGAACCTCTTAAAGGCTCTAACGCAAAAAGGGAGTCGAGGAATACCGGTCGGTCCTCATGCGACCCGTCTCCTCGCTGAGTGCGCATTGAATCCAGTCGACCGACGGTTGCAGCAGATAGGCCGTCCATTCTGCAGATACATGGACGACTTCCACTTCTTCTGCAAGTCGAAGGAGGAAGCAGAGTACGCAATCTACGAGCTCGCAGGCATCTTGGACAAACAAGGACGTCTCACGCTACAAAAGCAAAAGACCAAAATTGTCGATCGTGAGACGTTCGTCGCACGAGCGCACACGCATTTAATCAACAGGCCTCTCAACGATGACGAAGAAAAGATCCTAAAGATAATTCGAAAACACGGTGGTGGAGATCCATACGCGCCGATCTCCCTGAAGGACCTTTCAGGGGAGGAATTGGATGCTCTGCGACCGGATACGATCGAGCAGCTTCTCGAGCTTTATCTGAGCCAAGAAGTAGTAGACTATTCGAGACTGGGATGGCTCATCAGACGGCTCAGCCAAGTCGGAACGCCGTCGGCCGTTGAATTTCTCCTCGGCAATATTCTTAAGGTGACTCCGATCTTGGGAGACGTAGCGAGATATTTGATCCGAGCGGGGAGTTTTTATGATGGATCGCTGCCGGATGTCGGCGATTCGATTCTAAGTGCCTTGGATACCGGCATAATTTCACGGAACGAATACCTGCAACTGGTCTTGATTAATCTATTTAGTCGTTTACCTAAATTGAACCATCTGGGTGAGCTTACGCAGCGATATGGCAGCGTCGGCCCTGCGACGCGGCGAGAAATCGTACTAGCGGCTTGTGCAGCCGAAGATGCGTACTGGATTAAGGAACGGAAGGAGGAATTCGGAACCGCAGATTCATGGCTGAAACGAGCCATCATCTCTGGCAGTCGTTTCCTACCGGGCGACGAAGGGCAGGTCTGGCGCAGACACATTAAGTCGTCGCTAAATGAATTTCAAAAAAATGTAGTAAAATGGGCTGAAAGGTGACCTCCACGCCGCGTTTCTTCCTGAAAGTTCAAACAATTCATTGAGGCTTGATTCTTTCGACAGGGCGCGCTCGAGAGTCGGCCGTCAGCACTCGTTGAAGTCTGCTTAGTATTCCGCCCAACATTCGGTGTCGCAGGAGTGAACACTTCTCCTTCTGTTGGCGCGCAATGTAGACAGGAAGCGCGGCGAGTTCTTCAAGTAGTTGTATCGCTGATTCGAACTTAATTGAGTGGAATTGTTCTGTCTTCGCACTACCGAAGAAGTAAGGCCTCGCTATTTTGAGCCGCTCGTTCAGCCCGATGTCAAGCTTCCTTTGCGCCGACGCTGCATCCCAGATGACCCTCGCCGAGAGTTGTTCGCCAATTGGCAGGGAGATCTTCTCTCGCATGCCATAGATTTCCCAAGCTAGTTCATGCGCGATCTTCATTTTCTTCATCGCGTCCCCACGATGCTGATCAAAGGTAGCTAACTTCCTAGCCTCACCGAGGTCAAGTCTCAGCCGTTCCGATGCGGAAAGGACTTGCCCATCTTTGAAGTTAGTGGGCTCCCACAAGTCGGGTTTGAACAAATTTTCCAGATCCTTCACGATCTGAATCGCCGCGCCGACCTCAGCTGAGAGAGTGTCCTCCTCTTCCACGTCGAAATGTGATTTGCGGTTAAGCACGAACGCCTGCGCTTGCCTTAAACGCTCGACGATCTCAAGAGCGGCATCGTGCTGTTCATGATCCCAAAGTTGCGCGAGACGGTGTTCGATCGCTAGAAGGTAGTGCTCCAGTTTTCGTTCTTTCGCAGATTCTACGTGTAAGACCTGAAGATGCGCCTTCGCGCATGTTTTGTGACACAGTTCCTCCAAAGCACTTCGTGCGTATACGGCCGCCGCCTTGTAGTCGTTGTGTTGCAAGTGATTCGCGGCGATCGTCAGCAAGTCGCCGCTGCCTTCGACGACTATAAGCGGCGCACCTCCGTCCTCAACAGCTTCAGAATGTAGAACAACACTCTTCCATGGCGATCCCCATCCCTTCGTCTCCACCTTCAGAATCTCGAACCACGCCTTGTGATAGGTGAATATCAGCACCTGCCACTCTTGAAATTGCTCCTCAATAATACGAAGCACCGTCAGACGATTCGCCATATCGAGACCAATCAAGATGTCGTCCAGGACCAGTAGCCGGAAGTCGGCTATTGGCGAATTCTTAAGGCCTGCGAAGTACAGCGCAATCGCTAGCGCAGACAATCGTGCCTCGTTCAGAAACGTGTGATAGTCAGGGTGAAGCAAGCGGAGAAACGAGGGTTTCGCGACGATCGTTGGCGGCACCAACCGCTTTGGACTCCATACGTAAGACGCGGGCGTAAATTCGACCGAAAATGCAAGTTCCTTGTCGAACTCGCTCAAGAGTTTGGATGCGAGACTGACCGTGTCTGCGGCAACGCGCGCGAAACCTGCGTTGAACTCATTGATCCAATCGTCGAGTGCGGTGGGTTTGCGCACGTAAGGTCGAAACGCTGCTTTTATTCTCGTCCACTCCTCTATGAAGGTGAGACTGGGCGTGCTCGCCGGGTTCTTGTAGTGCGCGAGTAAAAGAGTAACGAACAATTCGAATAGGTTTATGTTTCGCTCACCCACCGGCAGTAGGTGAACGCGCAACAGTGATCTATAGTCGAGGCACCCTTTGCCTTTGTCCAAAGTCCGCATTTCCGGAGCCTGCGGATCGTTCTTGGATGCGGACCACTCGTACGTTTTAGGTTGCTGAGCTATGCCACCGGTTGAAGGGCGCAAACTAAAAGTCAGCTGGACACTCGCGGGATCGGCGTTGAAGCGGTGTCTGTAGTCATCATGCTTTAGTTGCCGGCGCACCTGGGTTCTGTCGTCATAAAACGTGCGACTCGGACTCTCAAAGAAATCGTTAAGTGCGTGGAAGAGGGAGGACTTTCCTGCACCATTTTCGCCGTAGACAAGGAGATTGCAACCGTCTGGAAATTCGAGCTCAAACCGCCCTCTGAATCCTCGATAGTTCTCGATTTCGATTCTGATGAGCCGATCTAGGACCCGCTGATAACCAGATTCTGAAAGCACCTCAGACTTTGCGGTAGCCGAAAGGGGAGCGTTATCCGGTGCGGATGGATGGGTTAGTTGGGCGGGCGATGCAGAGGTCGCCTTCTCTGGGGGCGCGTCGTCCTCGCTCATGCCTTGCCTTCGATGATGCGGACTTCCGGGATGCTATCGAGCGCATAGAGGCCTTGCCGCAGCGGGTGATTAGGCGCATACATCTCCTCGAACTTAGCCCGAAGCGCGGCCATCTCGCGGCCTCGTGGCAACTCAGAGAGCGGGGGCAGGATAGCGTCGGTCGCGAACCGAAAGAATGCCAAGTTGGCCTGCCGGAAGACCTCTGGAAAGAAGAGTTCGTAAACCATCGCGTTGACCCACTGCTCGAAATAGCCTGCTAACAGGGTACGGCTCGCACCTTCTTCTGAGTCGATGCTTGATTCTGCGCCGTGGAGCCAGTGCAGATAGTCGACAAGGCGCTCGATCGCAGTCGCCTGTACTGAGTCAGCGAGGGGAATCGGCACCTGAGTCATATAGTCCGAAAACGCCCGGAGGTAGCCCCCTCGAATTCGATTGCAGATAGCAGAGTAAAAATATTCAACGACACTGCTGTTGAGGAGACCGCACAACCACTTCGGGCTTTCGGGAATGAAATAGCAGGTATTCCCGGGAAATAGACCAGAGTTATCCCATGCAAAGCTCTGATGTTGGTAGATGTCTGGATAGACAATTTTCGCCCTACCGAACTCTTCCCAGTAATCGGCACCCCAACGTTGCAGAGCATACCATTCGTATCGAACTCCGGTTTCGGCTCGGTTACGCTTAGAAAGATCCTTCTTGAAACGCGCCAAATGGGCGTATATCGCGGGATACCGCTTTTCGAACTCGCGCTCGGCCTTAGCTGAACTTCCTTTGATTGATTTGTCGAGGTGAAGGGGAAAGTGCCATGGCACAAATAGCAACCAATGAGAATCCTGGTCGATACGCCAGCGTTTTACATCTCTACCGCGGATGAAGGGTTTAATGACCTCAGCCGACGAAGGATCCTCCGCCATTAGTTGGTCACGGGTCTCCCGATCAACTAAAAATGCTTCATTCAAACCAGTCTTAATGCCGTAAAAGAATCTTCCAGAAACAAACTCACCCAGAGGAGTTCCCGCCTGCCTAAGCTTCTCAAGCATCTTAAGTGCGCTCGCACTCTCAACAAGCCATCCCGACGGCTTTAGCATTTCTTGTGGAAGCGCGAACCCGTGCCGCTGCGCTTGTTCCGGCAAATCGTCGAGCGATGACTCGGGCGGCCATGTCAGTAAACAAACGGGAGACGATGGAGCAGCCGGAAGTCTTGCCGCCTGCTTTCTCATCAGTACTATGCTCGGATAGGAAACCGCTTCGAAAACTGGGGTGTCGCCGAAATCGATGAGCTGAAGAATCTCCGCGTGTGTCGCGAAGAAAGTCCGTAATTTCTGACCATACGCTGCCCGAAAATACTTATTTGAAGTGATGAAGGTAAGAACACCGTGCACGTTCAGAATGTCGAAACCTCGTTCATAGAAATAGACATAAAGGTCCGCAGTCCCGGCGTAAACTTCAAAGCTGCGTTCCAACGCCGCCTTGAACGGTTTCAATTCTTCGTGTCGGACGTACGGCGGGTTGGCAATCACTACATCGAAGCCACCACGTTGCTGAAACACCTCGGCAAAGTGAAGACGCCATAAGAAAAATGGCTTGCGGTGCTTGGCGCTAGCAACTTCCAGATCAATAAGTGCTTTCTCGCTTTTCTGTTCGCGTAACGTGGCGCGCATGAAGTCCCATTCGAGTCGCTCCAGTTCTTGGCGGAGCTTGTCCTTCCTCGCTCGCGAAACTTCGTCGAAAAACTCTGCATGGAGCTGTTGGAGACGCTTCAAGCCGCCTCGGGAACCAAACCCAAATTCGGGACGATTTGCGTCACTGCTTGCCGGCGGCTTTAAGAGTGTTCTGCGTTCCTGAGCGAGCCGTGCAGCCTCGTCCTTTAAGCCCACCGACATTTGTCGAGTCAGCTTGCCAGCAGCTTGAAGGCGTAGAATCTCCCTCTCAACCCACCGTTGCCGCTCTTCAATGTGGGCGAGGCGAGGATTAGCGGGCTCATCTTGCCCTTGCTGAAGAAGACCTTCATCAAAAAGCCGAATACCGGCGAACTCTTCAAGCAGGGAGTTTCCCTGCATAATCTTGTAGTCGAGATTTGGGAGCGGTTGGATGTCACCAATATCGGTTTCGTCCACCACCATCGAAAGCCAGAGCCGGAGTTTCGCGATTTCGACTGCGCCGGGGTCCTCATCGACACCATAGAGTGAATGCTGAATAGCATGCCGCTTAAATGCGTACGCAGTGCGATGCGACGGATCCGGGGACACCACTTTATCTAGGGAAGCAGCCAGGGCCATACGGGCACGCACGATTTCGTGCATCATGCCCACTACAAAAGCGCCTGAGCCAATTGCGGGGTCGCACACTGCGATCGTTCCAAGCAAATCGTCGAGCCGTGCAGCGTTTCGGCCAATCGCTTCTGGGAGGCGCTTGTCCGCGTGTGCCTTTGTCTCCGTCGCTTCAAAATCGGCAAACCGCTCGGCGAATCGGAGAAACACAACGAGTTCCTCTTCAGGAATGTCCGGGGCTCCGCCAACGAGATAGCGCAAAAGTGCCTGCTGGCACATGTAGTGAACGATCACTCGTGGCGTGTAGTAAGTGCCGCCAGCATGTCGGATGTTTTCGGGGAGTAGATTCTCAAAAACCTTGCCGAGCATCTCGGGGTCAACCGCCACTTCCTTTTCGAGAGGATCGGCCTCGTTGACCGTAAAATTGTACCGATCAAAAACGTCTAAAATGCCAGTACCTGCGTCTCCCTCATCGGAGATCTCATCATTCGAAAAGAGTGCGTCGGGAAGTAGGATATCGGTATCGACCCATCTATAGCCGTAGAGTGGCTCAAAGAGTCCACCGTTAAGGAATGGGATACGGCAATCGAAAGCGGGATAGTAGTGATTCTCTTCTAAACGTGGACGCGAGAGTGCGTCATAGAACAGCGGTTCGAGTATGTCGTTGAAAAAGTTTGAATCTCGGCGACTCTTCTTCGCCGCTAAGGATGAAAAGCTCGCTCGCTCCGTAAACAGGTGTCGGACGAAGTCCTTTCGGCCGCGTCCCCACGCCTGACCACGGTCGACGCCGAACCAGCCTTTCTTTTGCAGAAAGTAGAGGAAGACAATTTGGCCAAGGAGTTTCTTGACGAAGTCGTCACTGGTGATACCGAGCTCGTCGAATTCCTGCGCAATCGCGGACTTTGACGCCAGGAAAGTGTTCAGGGCCGCTCGACTTTTTTCGAACAGCTCGCGGTAGTGTTCGAAGAATTCCTTAGTGACCTTTTCAACGCTGAAAGCGGCTTCGATTCCGCTAACGGTCGGATCGACTGTGTCCGCTTGCAGAAGATCGAGAAACTGCTTCTGTGCCGTATGGCAATTCTCGTTTGTGCCGACGAGATAGCTGTAACGTCGCGCAGGTGTAAGCAGCGCCCGCTCGGTAAAGAAACCGAGTTCCGTTTTTTCGAGTGTGTAGTCAAGCTTGATGAAGGAGAACCGCCAGTCATCTTCAGCAGGCGACACGAAAGCGGCGACAACTGCAGCCTTTCCTTTTCCGTGTCCCGTCGTCATGTAGTCTGCGACGAAGTTGCGAAGCGTCACGCGACCGCGCGCAAGTGTGGTATCACGACGCAGGTGAATGATAAGTATGTCCATTCGCTCGCCACGTGGATCGGTATAGGTCCCTAGCCGCGTAAAGTGATTGACGTGGTCCTGGAAAGCAGCCTTCTTCAACGTCCAGACCTGCTTTTTCGTCTCGTCGAGGTGATTGACCAGATTTTTGACGAAACAAGTGAACCGAGCTTCGTTGAAGCGTTCGGTGAAAGTCTGCCGAACGAGGGAAATGGCTTGGCTACGTTCCATGTTTAGAAAGCAGCGAGATACTCGGAGAGAATAACCTCACGCGGGTTGTAGTTGTGCCGTACACTCTCAGCCCGCGTGGCTTGGAAGAATTGTATCGGAATATCGCGCCGCATGATTCCGAGAAGTTTGAGCGGGTGGGATTCAGTCTTGAAGGCATCGGCAAGCTTTCTGAGCGTCGGCCGCGGCAACGCGCCATCTTCTAGGAGCCGAATGACTTGTCGGATGTATTCCTCGTCATCCTCGGTGTAGCCAGGGAAGCTGCGGACTTCTTTCGTGCGCAGACGCTGCAAAAGTCTCGCCCCTCTGTCGCGCGCTGCGTGGACAGCCTGCCCGTCGCCGTCCTCTGCAGTGGCAGCATCGAAGGCTGCTTTGTTGCGGTCGAGAAGCGGATAGAAATCTGCTCCGACGACAGCGGACGCGAGGTCAGCGTCACAGGCGAGTAGTCGTGCGGTCACGAAGAAGTCCAGTTCACGCGCTGCGGCGCTCGGCTCGACTATGAAAAACTTCTCAAGCCGGCCCTTCCGGAAGTAGCTAAGGAGAGCCCCCGCTGGCTCTCCATCCTTCGCGGCCCTTGCGGAACGTGCCTTTTTCGGCAGGCGCTTGATGTGGTCGAAAAGTTGGGGCTCTTCGTCGCGGATTCGGCGAATGAGGTTCAGATATTCGAGTTCGCTTTCCTGCTCCTCGTCCTCCCCGGTCAGCGTGCTCTTGGAAAAAAGCTGATGGAATAGGTCGTGGCTCTTAATTTCCTCGCCTTCTGTGAGGAGTTGCGCGTCTGCTCCAAGCATTTCGATAAAGGCATGAATCTTCGCCTCAGCGGCCTCGCGGAGCTTAATGAGGTCATTTGATTGCTCCGTCGGAAAGAAGTTGAACGTGTGTATGCGATCGTGCGCAGTATCCACGCGGTTCACACGGCCTACGCGCTGAATCAGGCGAGTCGGATTCCACGGGATATCGTAGTTGAGCACGACATTGGCGGCGTGTAGCGATACTCCTTCGGCGAGAACCTCTGTCGTGACGAGAATGCGATAGTCGTCGGCAGGTCGCGCCACGCGAGCGTCGAAGTTCCGAATGACCTCTTCTCGCGTCGACGCATCGGAATCGCCACTAAAGACGATCACCTTTTCCTTGAGTTCGGTGCGCAGGCGCGCCGCAAGATAGAGCGCAGTTTCCTTAGACTCCGTGAAGACTATGAGGCGCTGTTCGCGTAAGATCGGCTTGTCCCGGAGACCGGCGGCGAGCTGCTCCCACTTCGGATCGCCGTGGATTGTCGCCCAATCCGCGTGAATTTCCCGGAGAATGGAAAGGTCGTTGGCGAGGTCCTGGCGAAATTCAGGGACGAAGTCTCGTGCGGGCAATTCCTCCGCCAGATCGGTATCGATCAGTTCCTGCACGCTCTCTATGTCGTCCTGCTCCAGAAGTTCAAAGACCTTGCCGATGTGTTTCTTGCTGATGTAGACGGCTCCACGATCGAACGAGGCGAGGAATTGCTCGTACGTGCGGATGAAGCGTGCGAGCGTGAGCCGAAACGCATGAAAGGAACTCTCCAGCCTCTTCACCAGCAGAATTTTCATAAACTTGGCCAGGTTCTTCTGCGCCGTAACCTCGCCTTCGCGACCCTCCCCCATATAGTAGGTAAGGGGGCGGTAACGAGCGTAGGAGAACTCGCGCGCCAGACGCTCGATGGTGCGTGTGAAGATGTTGTCCTCGTGCTCGTTCAGCTGATAAAAGAGCGCCTCCGGGGCGGCGACATCAGGGAAGCGTAAGTCTTGGGCCGCAAGGTCGGCAGCATAGTACCGCGCGATTTCCGTACGAGTGCGACGGACCATTAGATACTTTAGTATCTTCTCCCGAATTTCACGCGCGTTCTCTTGAACCGCGGCAAAGTATGAGTCCCGATCGCGCTGGCGATCGAGGCCTTTGAGCTTCTTTACCAGCCGAGCAAAGAACGCTTCCAGGTCGCGAACGTTCGGAATAGTGCTGGCCTTACCATTTTGGAAAAGTTTCACTTGACTGAGAATGTCCTGCGGCCAGTTGTTCAGCGGCGTCGCGGACACAAGGATGACCCGTTTACCACGACAAATCTGAGCGAGGCGCTCGTAAGTTTGCGTGGTTTCCGTTCGGAAGCGATGCGACTCATCAATGAATACGTTGTCGTAACTATCGACCCCCTGTCGGATTAACTCCTCAAGTTTCCCCCCGGACTGAAACCGCGCTTGCGGCACCCGAAAATCGCGAAAAACATTCGGCCACGAACCCGGGTTGTTCTCGTCTAACAACGAGGGCGGGGCGATGACGAGCGTGCGCCCAGGAAGTTGCTGAGCAAGCAGAGCTGCCATGTACGTCTTGCCGAGACCCACTACGTCCGAAAGAAAAACGCCGCCATATTCGTCGAGTGTGCGGCGCGCCGATGTTACCGCATCTTCCTGATATTTCAGTTTCTTAAACCGCGCAGGCAAGTAGGCCGAATCCGTATCCTCGCTTCGGCTTAATTCCGCTTTGAAATACTCGTACAGGAATTTTAGGAAAAGTTCGTTCGGGGTGAACTGCGCGAAAGGCGAACGCAGTTCGACTGTCTGAACATACGTTTCAGAGACTTCGACGGCTTGTTCCCAGAGCTCGTTGAACTTCGCTAGCGCGAAGTCGTAATCAGCGCGGTTCTTAAGTTCCACATTGAATTCGAGATTTTCGACAAGACCCGACTCGGAGAAATTGCTCGAGCCCGTGACCACCCGGCCCTTGTCAATATGGCCGTCTACGAAAGTCATTATGTAGACCTTGGCGTGGACCTTCGCTGATGGAAAGACCCTCACTTCGAGCTTACTGCTCTTCACCCACTCGACGAATTGGCGCACGCCCGACTCCACCTCCGCACTGTCCTCAACGCTTTCCAGCTCAGCCAGGATCTCGCCAGGTATCTGCTCCTTAGCCTCAGCATGGGAACGCAAGTCGAGTTGAACCGCCTCATTCGCTCTAGAAAGTAACTCGAAGCTGGGTCGGTCCAACTTCAGTCCGATCAGGATGCGGATTCTCTCTGTCCCAGATAGTGCTTTTGCGAGTCGTCGAAACCCGCTCAGGAAAAAATAGCCCACTAGACAGTCGAACAAGCGCGTGTTGCTGCCCAGCAGCAAGCCGAACCGGTCGGCGAGGGTCCGGCCCTCTTCATTGGTAATGAACGTAAGGTCAGAGGACGTGGATGGCATCGCCAACTCTGCAGCGCTTTCTTCTTTCATGCCTCGCTCTCAAAGTTCCGTTTTCCGCTGGCCGGTCGAGCGCCCCTTGCGCTCCTGTGCCTCATACGCGTTTTAAATCTTCGTTTTTAACGTTCGCTCAAATTGCTTCCCGCGTCGTCACAAGTTCCATTCGACCGAACGCTCCTGCCAAGTCTACCTTCCTGCACTTGTAGAAAAAACTTCACCCCAGAAATTCTGCGAACAGTCGTCCCGAAGAGCAAAGGCAGACGCTTCCGAGGCGGCGTATCCGTTCTCCATCCGAGCCTATTTGACGACGGAAAATGCGGCCCCCATCCACGCAAAAAAACGCTAAAGCCAGACTATTCCGTCTCAACAATATCAGAAAACAGTCCATATCAGTGCTCAAGTGAACCCCCCGCCCGCATTGCCTAAAGCAATCAAACCAGTACTACCCGCAACCTCCATTTTTGGTCTCGCGGCATCTGCGCTGTGAGCCACCCCACGAGCGCTCCGTAAACTCCGCGTCGCAGCCGCACGCCGCGCCCCGACTCCGCCTGCGATCTCCGCTTCGCCGCCCCTCTAATTGGTGGCGTTCGCTGCGCCAGCACGCCGTGCCGGGCCCATTCGGGCCTCTCTCGCTCTGGCACCTCCTGCCGCCCGCTCCGCTCGCGCATCTGGAATCTCCGCTGCGACCTCCAGATTTGGGTGAGAGGTCGCCGCGAAAAATGTTGCGCGGGAAACCAAAACAAAGCGCAGCACGCCCTGCCGCAGGAGCGGACGAGGGCTGAGTTCTGTCGAGCAGCGACCTTATCATTCTGAGATCCACGCGTCTTTCGGTGCTTAGTGTGTGCGATGCCATCGCAGGTTAAGTAGATGAAATGAGCTCAATCCTAGAAGTTTTAGACCTGCGGACAGTTCGAGCTGGCGTTTGGCCTCGTGACCAAGTTGTGGTGATGCGAGGACGCTGGCATCATCTGCGAAACTGACTAGTCCCGCGTCAAATGCCGCATCAACAGATCTCCCGCGGCTCTTGATTTTCGAGCTAAGTTAACTTTCCTTTTCCTCTGAATCGACAGCAAGGTCGCCTTCCCACAGAGCACACACTTCTTCTACTGGAATAACCTCCACCTCGTCCTCTGTCCAATGCGAATAGAATTTCGGATCGCGGCTACGAGGTACCGGACGAGCCTCTCGAATTTTTACCAGACTCGGAGCCCTCACGCAGTCACCTAGGACAAGCGCCGTCTGCGGGGCTAACGCCGGAAGTTGTTCCAGTAGCGGACCATAAATAGCCGGAACGATCTCCCTGAAGTATCGAAGATCCTCTGGATTCTGCAGTCGGTGCACTACGAAGCTACTGCATTGGGACAGCACCGTTCTTGATAATTCGCTAGGTCGTTGAGAGGCAAGCAAGAGCCCCAATCCGAACTTCCGCCCCTCTCTCGCTATGCGTTCAAACACGAGTTTCGAGATAGAGTCCTCATCTCCCGGCCTCGTCTGTCGAATGTAGTTCTGTGCCTCCTCGAGAACCATAACGACTGGCAACGCCCCCCTTCCCGGCCCTTTCTCATACTCACCTAGTCGTTGCAGAAATTCGATTACTAGTCTTCCGATCAAGGCTGTTACATTTTCAAGAACCTCGGACGCCAATAAGCTCAAATCCAGTATCACTATGTTCGCGCCCTTGGTTTTCATCCGTTGCCGATCATAGAACGGCATCACTCCTTCCTCGACCTCACTCTTGCTCGAAAGGGGCGGTGACACGCTGTCTCTCGATGCCAAGCCCAAAACGTCTCGTATGAAACTCGCCAAAGCATGCTCAGCGTTGGGGAGTTGGCTGTCACGCGGACCGAGGAGAAATTCGAAGCGGCTATCTTCGAGAAGTCGATCGATCCGCAATAACATCGTTCCCGAGAAATCGCGAGCGCGTGCACCGCCGGATTCTTCTCGGCGAAGAACCTGCTCCAGGTGCCTGGTTCTGAAGCCGACTTTGTCGAAAAACGCCGGGCTGTCAGCCGAAATTCCCGAAGATGGCGCCACTTCGCCCAGAGCAACGCCCGTCAATTTGACATACGCCGGCTCCATGGCATCCCGAATCACCTTTCGGCTATCCGCAGGTATCACCTTTGGGTACGTACCACTATCGACGTGTTTCGAAGCTTCTGCTTTGATCGTACTAACCGACGCCCTCACTGCGTCTTTCTTCAATTCGGGCGCGACGGAACCTAATAGTTTCCATCCCGCTTCCAAATCCGCTCCCTCTAATCGCTTGAGCAAGCCGTCCGCCAAATCTCTCACGTCTTTCGAGCTTTTCTCATCCTTGCCTGCCAGAGACCAAAGCCGATTCAATTCCAGAATGAGTTCCTCGCGCAACGACGCGCCTGGACTCACAGCTGCTCCCTCGTTTCGCGCCAACCGCAACGCTTCTAGCAGCACTGGCCGCTGAACTCCTTGAGAAGCGCGGAAGAGACGCACGAAATCGGCCGAGTCCATAAACCAATAGGGAATCACCAAACGATTAGCCTTTTGTCGATCATCAGTCGGTATATAAAGACATGCACTTGTTCCGCCACCGGTCCGGAAAGCTGCGCCATATTCGCCATTTGTATCCAGGATGATAATATGTGTGTGCCTAACCGCTTCAATGTCGAAGATGGCTTGTAGGACGGCCGCAATCGTACATGACTTGCCTGAGCCGGTGCTTCCGAGAACACCGGCATGTTTGCCGAAGAACAGGTCCGGATTGATTCGAACCTGAAATCCTTCGAACACTGCAGACTCGCCGATCGAGACGCAGAACCCAGCCTCCTTGTCTTTTTCCTTCTTCTCAATGTCTTGATTGCTATCGAAGATCACTTCCAGGTCCTTGGGAGCTACCAAGTGAACCGGATTGTCCAAGACGGGGAAAATACTAACACCCTGAGTAAAACTATTTCCGTCGACTGTGCCAATTAGTGTGGCTCTCATAAGCCGGCGCGCTTTTGGCAACGTTACTGCTGCAGCGTCTTTGCCGAGCTCGGCAGATTCCAACAACGACACTCTGCTCACAATTCCGACCAGTCGTCGCGCTCCGACTGGCATGATCACATAGGAGTTAATTCGTCCGACCTCATGCGTTCCCTCATAGGTCGTCCGCGTTAGAGTCTTAAGTTCCACTCCCAATTCAATCGTCACTTCCGCCGTGTCCACCGCGATAACTCTTCCAATTTCAGAATCAGGGATCATCTCAGGTCTCCCCACCGTCGCTCTTATCTCCCCCTCCAAGCGCGCGATGCGTTTCCATCACTTTAAGCATAATGAACTCATCACGTAGATCTGGGAGGAGCAGTTTCACAAACGAATCGAAAGTTGCGAAGGACACACCTGAAATAAACCAGACACGACGATCTTTTTGAAACCTGAGTCTGGCCACCAATGTCCCACCAGGATCGCCGGCCGGAAGCACCGGGTCTACCAAGATCAAGGTGAAGCTAGGAATCGCCAGGGCCTGGCGCACTATTGCGCTGACATGCTCATCTCCTAAGCTGCACCCGACCACGATCAGCGTTGACTGCGGCCTAACTACCGCCGTAGCGAACCTCCTGAATAGCTCGGCATACGGCATTCCGAGCGTCGCACCGTACTTCAGTGGCGTCGGGTAAATCAGTGCCCCACCGCTCGGTACACGCTCATTCGATACAACAATTCCGTAGGGATTCGCCCAATCGGGTTCCTCAGATCTCCAATTGATTGAACCGTGAAGCTTATAAAGATGGACCACTCTATCCAGGCGATGTACCCTCCCCTCAGTTGTGTCAGCCGGGAAGTACAGATCCTGATCATACGATTCGGGACGCAACACCCGCCGGATCGTACCTACGAATCCGTCAACTACGGTAACTCCTTCTGCATCGGCCGCCTGCTCCACTAGCGTGTCGTAGTTGAGTGTGAAAATGTTCACGCGCTTCAGATTCAACGGTCTCGTAAGTACTTTCTTCAGAAACTGTACGAAGGGATCCAAAGCGCCCTCTGCGCCTGCGATGGGCAGTGCACACCGCTTTGCTAAAACCTCTTGCACCTTCTCAATGCACTGCTCCAAGTCGCCACCATACACATCTATCGTTGGCAGGCCATCTACCTGAAGCCGTTCGTTTTTCGCCGCAATTACTGTACGCCAGGCATGCAGGGCGGACAGAACGCTCTCCAAGTTTACAGCCAGAGCAGCCCCTTCATTTAGCTTGCCCTTCCGCTCGAGAATGTCTTTC
The DNA here is from genome assembly GCA_963789715.1 of Binataceae bacterium (SeqCode). GTDB lineage: Bacteria > Desulfobacterota > Binatia > Binatales > Binataceae > Binatus. Next base: position 16,383 of record CAWBLQ010000003.1, read on the forward strand.
GTCGCTAAGGGTACGGTAGTAGCCGTCTGCGCTACGCGAGCCACGGCAAGATAGAACGCCTTCACCCACGCCCGAACCTGGACCTTCGTAGAGCCTCTCAGAAGGATGTCCTGTTCGATTTCCTTCGGTATTTGACCTAGAAGCACACCTCCGGCCGCCTTCGATACTCCCGCTCCAAACAGAAACGACACACTGTCCGTCTTCAACAGCGTACCGATATGAATTCGAGTCGTCTTAAGGAAGTCTTCCCAAGCTCTTCCCAATCGCTTTTCATCTTCGGCGCTCTGCGGCCCGGAGGGAAAATCGTTCCGAAGCTTGCCCACCAGGTCTTTGCCTTCGATCTCTACAACAGCCTTCGAAACCAGAGGCCAGGTTCCCGCCGTCTGATCGTAGCCTTCCCCTTCTTCGTGTTCTCCGTCAGTCATCTCTCCCCCCGAGCCAGTTTAGAGCATCTTATTCAATCCTGCGAATCCAATACTACTGTCAAACTCGTCCGCCCGAAGAGCACCACCTTCAGGGATCGCTTGAGTTCGACCAGCCTCTTTCACACGAACCGACACCTTTCGCCGCTCCAGGCTTCATCCCGTTACAAAGGACCTCCGCCCGCAATTAAAACTTCGAGACCATGCTGCTGCTCCGCTATGAGACGCCCGCTCGGGCTCCGCAAGCTGCGCCGCTCGCGCCCAGCCGCTAAACCCGCCTGACCCAACCCGCTTCTCCGCTTCGCCGCCGCTCTCAGTGGTGGCGTTCGCTGCGCTAGATACCGTGGAGTCCGTCAAGCATTAGTGGTCGCTATAAACGTGTGATAAACACTGCCTTCGCGGTAGGCGGCTGATAGCACCCAATTCTGAAGCCGGATGAGGGTGACCGCTTTCTGTCTCGTTATCGCCGGATTACGGAATTGCTGTGAGCCACGGGCTGACGGTCAACGCCAAGCCGGGGCAACGAATTTGGCTGCGTGAGGTGTTTGAGGTGGCGCCTGTTCCGTCAGGCCCACTCGGCCCTCCTCTACAAGCGATGCCCAGCCTGAGACAGCTAGCTTCTTGGCGTCTTTTGGGCTCGTGAGAGCTTGCGATCTGTTCGAGCATCGAGAAAGTTTGCGGCGGAGAGCAGTAGTTTGCAAACCGCCCAGCGAAGTGGTTCCGGCGGCAGTTTCGGAACTTTGCGTCGGAAGACGGACTCCAATTCATGCTCCTTTCCTTGAGCACGCTCAGCGAGGAGGACTCCCATGAGGGTCTGTGTCGCTACCCCGTGTCCACTGCAGCCGCTCGCGTAAAAAATGTTTCGACGCGCGCCTTCAACTCCGATGACCGGAATAGTGTCGCCCGAGAAGGTTACCCAACCGGACCACTGGGCCTTGACGGGTATGTCGCGCAGCACCGGCAGGCGCTGGCGCAGCAGATTCTGTAATACCTCGCAAGCGGCGCCGTTACGACTCTCTGGCGCGCAACTGCCGTAAGAGTAGTTCAGGCGTTTGGTCGAAACGAGGACTGTGTTGCGCCTGGTAAGGCGAAAACTCTCCAGCGCAAAATGCGCAGTGACAATACCTTCGCGGCCCGGCCAACCCAGCGCCTCGCGCTGCTCGCCGCTCATGGGCGCGGTCTCGATCGCCGAGACCTGAATCGGCAGCACTGTGCGAGCCAGAAAGCCCAGGCCAGGACCATAGGCATTGGTCGCGAGAATGCATACATCAGCGGTCACTGATCCATGTTGAGTGCGCACCCGAACTGGTGCGCTGTCGTCGATTTCGAGCACCGGTGAACCTTCGAACAGGCGCACGCCGGCATCGATCGCCGCTTTGCGCAACCCCAGCGCATATTTCCCGGGGTCAAGCGTTCCACCTATTTCACTGAGCGCGCCGCACAAAAACGCTGGCGGGAGCCCGCGCTCACGCATTTCGTCCTGCCCAAGGAATCGGGCTGCGGTGCCGAGCTCACGCCCGATTTCAGCCTGATGTCGGACGCGAGCTTCTTGATTGGGATGGACACTGGCGATGAGCAGCCCGGTCGGTTCGTAGTCGCAGTCAATCCGATGCTGGGGGAGAAGCTTCTCGACGTGTCGAACTGCTTGGTCGTAAAAGCCAACCAGCGCAGCAGCGCGTTCGCGTCCGAGCCGCCGGATTATCAGGTCGAACTCCAAGCCGAGTGCACCCGCCAGATAACCGGCGTTGCGCCCGCTGGCTCCGGAACCGGCAAAATCCCGCTCCAGCACGACGGCATCGATTCCGCGAGCCCGTAGCTCGAGCGCGGTTGAAAGGCCGTTGTACCCTCCGCCGACGATTACGACGTCCGCGCGAAGGTCTTCTTGCAATGACGCGCGCCGCTCCGGCGCAGATGTCAGCCAACCGCTAACACCAGCTGATCCGTTTTGTCCGTAGAGCATCATTGACACTTGGATTATTCCTCTTCAGTGAGTTGCCGCGGGAGCCGGCCGCTCGTTTTCATGAGGCTGAACGGCTAGGCAGATCACTTGATCTCCGCGCGGGAGCATTCGATTGTCACTTCTTTCCGGAGCCCGCTATCGCTACGGCCCGGATTTCGATCCGCAATTCGGGAAGAGCTAGCTGGGCCACACCCACCGCGGTCCATGCAGGATAGTCGCGAGGGAAGTACTCGTCCTTGACGCTCGCGAACCCCTCCATTTCGCCGCGCAGATCGATATGAAATGTGGTCAGCTCGACAACATCCTCAAGCGAGGCGCCGGTTTCGGCCAATGTCCGTTTTAATCCCTCGAATGCCAGCCGCGCCTGGGCGGCCATTCCGCTGGCGGGCGACAGGTTGCTGTCTATGCCGACTTGTCCTGAAACCCAGATTGTATCGCCCACCCGATTCGCTTGCGAAAAATGGAAGGCGTCATACATCGGTTGGGTTTCTTTTGGATTGACTAGAACTCGCTTCATTTTAAAAACGTTTCCCTTCTGTGTTTCGTTCGGCCCAAATAGATCGAGGATCAACTCTGAGCGGTGTCGTTGAGATGGTCACTTAAGCTGCGGAAAGAAGGGTGAGCGAAATGGCTCTCCATCCTTCAAATGTCCGATCTGGTCGAGAAAAAGCACCCCCGCCGGCGTGTACATGGCTTCGCTCTGGCTGGGCAGGGAGCGGAATGTGGCGTCGTCACCGAAGAAGCGCAACACCAGGGTATGGCGTTCCCTGAAAGTAGTATCGACCGGCGCTCCTCCGTGCAGCGTTCCGGGATGCATGACTACTATGTCTCCCGGCTGAGTAGCCCAGGAGAGAATGTCATAGGCTTTCGGGTCTTCTTTCCTTTTCGCCTCGATGTCGGGAAGCCGCGGCAAAGCGGTTCCACCATGCAAAGGCGCGGTGGGGTCGTTCGGATCGGCGAAGTTAGTGCCGTCGTATTGGATGCCACGATGTGAGCCTCTAACCATCTCAAGTGAGTTAGGTTTGGGAACTCCTTCAAAACTGATCCAAGCATTGGCCCAATGCATCCCGGCCCACGGAAGATACGACGTGTCCTGATGCCAGGGCGTGCGGCCCCCTTTTCCCCCGGTCTTGAGAAAGACCTCTTCAGCGAAGTACCAGACGTTTGCTGAGCCCCAGAGATTGGCGAACAACTCGCCGAACGGAATCGACGATACCAGTTCGTTAAGTTTTTGTGTGGCGCGCGGATTGGCGTTGTCATTGTGCGTCTGTTTTTCGGTTCCAGGAAAAAGGGTAACGGCGAAAGGACCGGGGTTCTCGACGCACCAATCGTAGACGGTTCGGCATCTGGCCAGCTGGTCGGAGTTGAGAAATCCTTCGACCAGGACGGCTCCGTCCTCAGCCAGCGACTCTTGTTTGGATGGATCCATTGTTGGTTCTCCTTAGCGGTGATGGAGTACAAATAGCACGGTCGACGATTTAACACAACAGTTGTTACGAATAATAGGAGGAAATATTTTGTCGAATGCGCCAAATCCATTTGGCGCAAATGTCCCCAGCAACAAATTCGATCTCGAAGATGGCGGCTGAAGTACGTATTGGAGCGGCTCGACTTCCTCGCATCTGTTCCCCCGGCGGATTCTCGCTCAATGCGCAGCGGCTCATCAGCGCAAGAACTGCAGCCGTTACCGAGATAGACTCTTGGGATTAGTGTGGCGCGGGGCTCATGCCGCCGGGTTTAGCCGACGCTGTTCGTCCGAACACACATGCGGATTAGAAAACTCCATAGCCTTGTCGTCGACTCTACCGTACTTCAGCGTGATCAAGTCGAGCAGGTAGTTCTGATATAGCCGCCATGGCTTCTTCGATCCTTGCTTCGGGAATTTGTCGATCGAGCGCTGCACATAGCCCGAAGACAAATCGAGCAGTGGCCGATCGCCGGCCATTCCGGGTGCGCGGTGCGGGGTGCACTGACGGAAGCCGCGGCGCTTCATGTAGTTGAGCAGACGGCAGACGTACATCGAGGTCAGGGCGGCTTTCAGCGTCCACGATGCATTGATGTAGCCGAGCGCCAACGCCAGATTCGGCACGCCGGAAAGCATCATGCCCTTGTAACTGACCGTCTTGGAGAGATCGATGGACTCGCCATCGACTGTGAACTGCGCGCCTCCCAGCGGCAGCAGCTTCAAACCAGTAGCGGTCACGATGATCTCGGCTTCGAGTTCCGCGCCGGAAGCGAGCTTTATACCTTTCTCGGTGAAAGTCTCGATGCGATCGGTGACAACCGAAGCGCGCCCCTGGCTAATCGCTTCGAACAGGTCGCGATCCGGGACCACGCACAATCGCTGATCCCATGGCCGATAGCGCGGCTTGAAGTGTATGTCCACGGGATATCCGGGCGGCAGCGCGCTGATGGTGCCTTTGCGGATGAGCTTCCTTCCGAACTCCGGCCATCGGCGGCAGAGTTGGTAGAAGAACAGCGCCGTCAGAACGTTCTTCCATCGTGCTATGGCGTAGGCGCGCTTTCGCGGAAGTATCCTCAGAAGGTGCTCGGCGATCCTGTCGTTGGCCGGAAGCGAGACTACATATGTGGGCGAGCGCTGCAGCATCGTTACGTGCGCGGCTTTGTCGGTCATCGCGGGCACCAGCGTTATGGCCGTCGCACCGCTCCCGACAACGACGACGCGCTTGCCGGTGTAATCGAGGTCCTCAGGCCAGTGTTGCGGATGCACGATACGTCCACGGAAACGGTCGGCGCCCTCGAAAGCAGATTCGAACCCGTGATCGTAGCGATAGTAGCCGCTACATATATATAGGAAATCGCACGTGAAACGCGCCGGCTCGCATCCTGGACCGCGCTCAGCGTCGACCGTCCAATGTGCCTCGGCGGATGACCATGAAGCCTTTGCCACGCGATGCTTGAAGCGAATCTTCCGATCGATGCCGTACTCCCGCGCCGTCTCGCGCACGTAGTTAAGTATCGATGGACCATCGGCGATCGTCTTCGCATCGGGCCACGGCCGGAAAGCATAGCCGAGAGTGTACATGTCAGAGTCGGACCGCACGCCCGGGTAGCGGAAAAGGTCCCAAGTGCCGCCGATCGCATCGCGCGCCTCGAGGATGGCGTAGCTCATGTCGGGGCAGCCCTCTTGCAAATGATAGCCCGCGCCGATTCCGGAAAGGCCCGCGCCAACTACGAGTACATCGAAATGTTCAGCCGTCATGTTGTCCTATGTTTCCCTCCTCGAAATGGAAATCTTGTGAGGGAACATTGCTGAAGCCACGCTTATAACCCTTCACTAAAAGGGAATAGACGAAACCAGTCCGTTGAGTCGTAGCGTGGCGCGGGGAATGGCGTTGTCATTGCGGTCCAGGAAAAAGGCTAACGGCCGAGGGACCGGGATTCTCCACGCACCAATCGAAGACTGCTTTGCATCTGGCCAGCTGCTCGGAGTTGAGAAATCCTTCAATCAGGGCGGCTCCGTCCTTCGCCAACTTTTGTTTGGATTCATCCGTTGCCGGGTCTCCTTGTCGGTGATGAAGTTGACAAATAGCACGGCCTATGATTTAACACAACAGTCGTTACACAAAATAGAAGGAAATTTTGGAACGCATGCGCCAGCAAACTGTCCGGGCTTCGGCCCCGCCCCGGAAACGCGCCCGAAAAAGAGGGCGACCCGTCGGCGATCGTCAAGCCAGGAACGGCGAATTACTCGCGGCGGCAAGACACGTAATTGCTCGCGAGGGGTACGCTGGCGCTTCTCTACGCAAAGTAGCGAAGCGCGCTGGCTTCACGACGGGCGCGGTCACGTATTACTTTGCCAACAAGGAAGCCATGGTCGCTGCTGTTGCAGCAGCCTTGTTCGATGAATTTGATGAGTGGCTCAGTAGCGCTTCGGTCATCGATATCCGATCCATTTTCGACCATTTCATTCACTGGACAAAGTCCGACGAAGGGGACGCCTGGCTTGTTAGTCTCCAGCTTTTGGTTCACGCCGGTACCGACCCAGCACTCGCCTCCGTCATCCAGAAACGGTATGCGCAATTCCGCCGCAAACTTGCAGCGCTGCTCGAAAAGGGACAAGTGGAAGGAGTTATACGGCGGGATTTTCGGGCGGATTTACTCGCCGATCAAATCAGTGCGTTGGCTGACGGTTGGGCCATGATGTTTCCCGTTGAACCGGCGCGGTTCAGTCACGGCCGCATTCAAGAGCTTGTGAATCTTGCGATTGCGATGTTAGCGCCCCAATCCTGTTGATCAATTGACAGATTAAGCTCCGCCGGCTCGTAAGGAGGTTCGTGATGAGGTCTGGTAGTCGTTTCGTATTGTGTCTGCTCGCTCTGCTCGTTGTAAGCGGGTGCGCCTCGACGCAGGTCACGCAGCAAACGCCGGTGAGCAATCCGGGACTCGCGCGGCCCAATCGGATCTGGGTGTACAACTTCGTCGCCAATCCAGCAGATATGCCGGCCGATTCCTCGATAAGAGGATCCGTCAGTGCGCCCAGCACTCCACCGACGGCCGCGGAACTCGCAGAGGGGCGTCAGCTCGGCGCGTCCATCGCAGCGGATCTGGTTGCAGATATCAACGCGATGGGCCTTACCGCCGTGCAGGCCGGACCTGGATCGACGCCGCAACCCGGTGACGGTGTAATCCGGGGCTATCTGGTCTCGGTCCAAGGTGGAGGCGCCGTCAAGCGTTTCGTCATCGGATTCGGAGCCGGAACTTCGGAGATGGACACAGTGGTGGAAGGGTTCGCTGTGACGCCCCAAGGCTGGCGCAAACTGGGGTCAGGGACGCTTAGCTCCTCCGGAAGCAAAACCCCTGGAATGGTCGTACCCGCCGCCGTGGCGATCGCCACCGGCAATCCGATAGGCCTAATTGTAGTCGGCGGTATGAAAGTCTATGGCGAGGCCAGCGGCAGGAACAAACTCGAGGGGAGAGCCAAGGCGACGGCCGACGCAATTGCAGCGGAACTCAAGACTAGATTCCAAGACCGGGGATGGATCTCGTGAGCTGAGAGGGAGGGACAGGAGAAAACAGGGAACCTCCAGTTTGGCATCACACCGGTCATTCCGAAATTAAATCAAAAGGAATCCTGTTCGGAATAAAGTGGATGGCGATCTAGGGAGAGACCATTGAGGTCCGAAAGTCACGAAGGCTGACTCGGGACATGGGTGTGGGTGCATTCGGCGACATCAATATGGAAGAGCTTAGCGCCAACGACGAGGCCGTCGCGGAAGAGTCCGATGCGGGAACGAAATCAACACAAGGCCCAGCGATAAGGATTTTTGCTCGCGTCCATGAGGTGGCGCGAACCGGGCTGCGACTAGAGAAAACACTATGAAACAAAGAAAAAGACTGTTTGCCCTCGGCTTGGCCCTGCTCGGTGTAGCGATGTTAGCTGCCATGCCGGCGGCCGCGCAGCAGAAGCCCAACATTGTTTTCATTCTGGTGGACAACGTCGGCTGGGGGGCTTTTGGCGTATACGGCGGAACGGTACCCACTCCGCGGATTGACAAGTTGGCCAGTGAAGGAATCCGCTTCAACAACTATAACGTCGAGGCCCAGTGCACGCCGACCCGCTCGGCCATCATGACCGGGCGATATTCGGTACGCTCGGGCACCTACAAGGTCCCTCTTCCTGGGGAGGGGCTAGGTGGGATGGCGCCTTGGGAATACACGATCGCCAAACTCCTCTCCGACACCGGCTACGCCACCGCGTTATACGGCAAGTGGCACTTGGGCGATACCCAAGGCCGCATGCCAAACGACCAAGGCTATGATGAGTGGTGGGGTGTCAAGAACACCTGGGACGAGGCGGGCTATACCGCATGGCCGCTGTTCAAGGAGAGCGGCCAGCCGGTGCCCATGCTCTGGGAAGGAAGGAAGGGCGAGCCGTCCAAGCCAGTGATGCCGCTTGATCTGAAGGTGCGCGCCATCGTGGATGGACAGTACATCATCCCGAAAACCGTCGAGTTCATCAAACGCAACGCAGCCGCGAAAAAGCCCTTCTTCGTCTACGTGGGTTACTCCGAGATGCATCCGCCAATCATCGGCAACCCGGACTTCGTCGGCAAGTCCACCGGGCGCGGCGGCCTGTACGCCGATGTCATCGGCGAGATGGACTACCGCGTCGGTCAAGTCCTGGACGCCATCAAGGACGCGGGTATCGAGGACAATACCATCGTGATTCTGAGCAGCGATAACGCGAGCGGCGGCGCGATTCCACAGCTCGGGGGAAGTACCAATGGACCGTGGCGAGGTGATTTCACGAACACGCCATTCGAGGGAAGCATGCGTGTGCCTGCGATGATCCGTTGTCCGGGCAAGGTCCCTGCCGGCGTCGTTACGAATGAGATGCTGGCCGCGGTGGATTGGCTGCCCACGCTCGCCGGAATGGTGGGTGCGTCGAAATTGGTGCCCAAAGATCGACCCATCGACGGAGTCGATGCTTCAGCCTTCATGCTGGGCAAGAGCAATACGACCGGCCGCGACAGTTACATGTTCTTCGGCATCGACGGCCAGCTGATGTCGATCAAGTGGAAGATCTACAAGACGATCTTCCGCTACACAGATAATACACTGACTCCCGCCATCCAGAGTTCCTACATCCAGCCGCAGTTCCCCATGATGTACGACCTGAGCAGCGATCCGCACGAGGACAACAACCTCACATACACTGATCTGACCAACGGTTGGATATTTGGTCCGGATTTCAAGCTCATCGGAGAATATCAACAGAGCATTAAGAAATACCCCAACATCAAAGTCGGCGAGGACTTCAAGGGCTATGCGAGATAAACTAGGAAACCGGCATGACCGCGCGGTTCAACGGGATTGAGGCCCTAACATCGCAATCGCAAGATTCACAAGCTCGGCCGTGACCGAACCGCGCCGGTTCAACGGGAAACATCATGGCCCAACCGTCGGCCAACTCACTGATTTGATCATTCTTGCCGATCGTTCGACACAAATGGGAAGGGCAACAAATTGAGCTCCAAGATGAAGCCAGGCAAGAAACTGCAAAGAGCAAGGCCGCGCCGAGGGCAAGCAATGATGCTAGCCGCCCGGCCGGCGGCAGCGAAAAAAAACCCCAACATTGTTTTCATGGTGCTGGACAATGTCGGCTGGGGGGCTTTTGGCGTATACGGCGGAACGATACCGACTCCGCGCGTCGACAAGCTGGCCAGCGACGGCATCCGCTTTAATAACTACAACGTTGAGGTCCAGTGCACGCCGACGCGTTCAGCCATACATACCGGTCGGCATTCGGTGCGCTCGGGGACCTACAAGGTCCCTTTTCCCGGAGAGGGGCTTTCTGGGATTGCGCCGTGGGAATACACCATCGCCAACCTCCTCTCGAATGCCGGCTACGCCACCGCTTTGTACGGCAAGTGGCATCTGGGCGACGTCCAAGGCCGGCTGCCAAACGACCAAGGCTACGATGAGTGGTGGGGCGTCAAGAACAGCTTGGACGAGGCGGGCTATACGGCATGGCCGCTGTTCAAGGAGAGCGGCCAGCCGGCGCCCATGATCTGGGAAGGAAAGAAGGGCGAACCATCCAAGCCAGTGATGCCGCTTGACCTGAAGGTGCGGCCGATCCTGGATGGACAGTACATCATTCCGAAGACCGTCGAGTATATCAAACGGAACGCCGCGGTGAAAAAGCCGTTCTTCGTCTACGTTGGTTACTCCGAGATGCATCCGCCGGCCATCGGTAACCCGGACTTCGTCGGCAAGTCGACCCAGCGCGGCGGGCTCTACGCCGACCTCATGGCTGAAATAGATTACCGCGTCGGTCAAGTTCTGGACGGCATCAAGGAAGCGGGTGTCGACGACAACACCATCGTGATTCTGAGCAGCGACAATGCGAGCGGTGGCGCGATTCCTCAGATCGGAGGAAGTACCAATGGGCCGTGGCGCGGTGATTTCATGAACACGCCGTTCGAGGGAAGCATGCGTGCGCCTGCGATTATCCGTTGTCCGGGCATGGTCCCTGCCGGTGTCGTTACCAATGAAATGCTTGCCGCGGTGGATTGGCTGCCCACGCTCGCCGGGATGGTGGGTGCATCGAATTTGGTGCCCAAGGATCGACCGATCGACGGCGTCGACGCCTCGGCCTTCATGCTGGGCAAGAGCGATACGACCGGACGTGACAGCTACATGTTCTTCGGCGTCGACGGCCAGCTACTGTCGATTAAATGGAAGATCTACAAGACGATCTTTCGCTACACGGATAATACACTTTCTCCGGCCATCCAGAGTGGCTACATCCAGCCGCAGTTGCCCATGGTCTACGACCTGAGCAGCGATCCGCACGAGGACAACAACCTTACCTACACCGATCTGACCAACGGTTGGATATTTGGTCCGGATTTCAAGCTCATTGGAGAATATCAACAGAGCATTAAGAAATACCCCAACATCAAGGTCGGCGAGGACTTCAAGGGCTATGCGAGATGAACTACGAAACCGGCATGACCGCGCCGTGTTGGCAATATTCACCTTAAGGAAAATCTCCTCGAACTGAGGGTTAGATGCGAGAAGCATAGCTTGCGACAACACATTCAGGAGTCAAAGAATATGAGAATCACTACGCTGCTTATCATAGCTTTACTCAGTTTGCCTGCGGCGAATGCCCCGGCCGCTGATGACATATTCATCTACCCGACCAAAGGACAGAACCAGCAGCAGCAGGATAAGGATCGTTATGAATGCCACACCTGGGCCGCCAAAGAGACGGGATTCGACCCAAGTCGACCGCAGAATATCTCGTCGAATACAGCCTCCAACAACCCTTCTCAACCGTCGCAGCCTCATGTTCTGAAAGGTGCCGGGCGAGGCGCAGCTCTCGGTGCAGTCGGCGGCGCGATTACGGGCAATGCAGGCAAGGGTGCGGCCGCTGGAGCGGCGATGGGAGGACTAGCGGGCGGGATGCGCCGCCGCGACGAAAAGATCCAGCAGCAAGGTCAACAGCAACAGGGCGCTCAAGCCGCCCAACAGAACCAAAGGAACTCTTACAATCGTGCGATGGCAGCATGTCTTGAAGGCCGCGGCTACAGCGTGAAGTAGTTGGCTGCTGTATGCGTCGTGTCCGCAGGCGTTGTTTTATGCCATCTCCGCCCAACGAGCTGTCGGCAATCGTCGTCGCCGTCGCCGGACTCCTCATGCTAGTGGGTTCGTGTTCAGAGAGCCGTGCCCAGCAGAGCGCGTCTGTAAGCAGCAATGACGAGCCGCTGGCCGAGAAAGTAAACGATCCTACCGCGAATCTGACTCAGATCAATGTTCAGGATCTATATGCTCCTGCTGAATTCGGCACGAACGCACAGCCGAACACGCTCCAGATTCGTCCAATCTTAGCGGTGTGTCCGCAACTGTTCACACCCCTGGAGCAGCTCATCCGACCTACATTCAACGTGGTAACGGTACCTCGCGGCAAAGGTGCATCGACGACCACTGCACTTGGCGATACGCAGCTTCTAGACTTGTTCGTGATGCCGTGGCCGAACTCGAAAGAGACGCTCTTTCGGTGGGGAATCGGACCATACTTCGTGTTCCCGACCTCGACGACTCAATTCAGCGGGCACGGCGCGTGGCAGACAGGACCGGCGGGCGCTTTCTCCTTCAGGCAAATTCCGCGACTGAACATTGCGGGGCTGTTTCAGCAGGCGACTTCGTTTGCGTACACGTCGTCGCATTCGGTTCCAGTCAGCTCGCTCACCATTCAACCTATACTGTCCTATCAGCTGGGCCGCGGATGGTACGTCAAGTCGAGTGACGCGACCTGGACCATCAATTTTCGTCATAGGACTTCGACCACGATGCCGCTTAGCGCGGGACTCGGGAAAGTGTGGAAATTTGGTGAGGGCTACTCAATCAATGTGTCGGTCTCCGATGAATGGATGGCGTATCGACAATTTTCTACTCAAACCGAGCAATTCAGATTGAGATTTCAGATAGGCCTGCTGTTTCCGCAACTGGAGCTGTGAGTCGATCGCTTAGTTTGTTGCGCCTGACGCGGAGGACAAAGTGAAACTATGTGCGATGGCTTTGCTGATTATTACATCGGCTGGAATGTTCTGCGGATTGGCGTGCGCGGAAGAAGGCGGCAGCGGTCACTATCAGCCCGGAACGACTTCGTCATTCATCGACATGCTGCCCGACCGCGGAACATCGACATTTGTGTACGCAAACGCGTTCCTCTACTACCACGGGGCGGCGGGCGCGTCGCGCGACCTCCAACTGGGAGGACAGGTCGCGGCCAACATCAAAACTACCTTCTACGCCGACACTTCCATTTTCCTTTACCAGGCTCCTTGGACCTTGCTGGGCGGGCAGTATGCGGCCGCAGTAGCAGTGCCGTATGTATGGTTGGACGTGAAGGCAAGCTTGCTCCTTAGTAGTAAGCGTTTCACTCTTGGTCGCCAGGCGCGCGGTACGGATAACGGGTTCGGAGACATTGAACTTCTGCCTCTGATGTTCGGTTGGATCAAAGATGACCTGAAATGGCAGGGGACGTTCGGGATCTACGCGCCCACAGGCAACTTCACAAAAGACGCTCTCGCCAACGTCGGCAAGAACTACTGGACCTTCGAGCCGGGCGCGGCGGCCAGCTACCTCAGCAGCAAATACGGCTTCGAGATGACGGCATTCACTGGCTTTGACTTCAACACTGAGAACGGCACGACCAACTACCAGACGGGGGATCAGTTTTACCTCGACGGCACAGTGGCCGAGCATCTGCCGTTGTTCGGCGGATTCATCGGCGCCGGCGCGAATGGATTTTTCTATCAGCAAATCACCGGCGACGGTGGCAGCGGCGCGCGGCTCGGTGGCTTCGAAGGCATGACTGCGGGCATCGGCCCCGTAATCTCCTATGCCTACAGCTTTGGCGGTCTGGATTTGGCCGCCGAAGCTAAATGGCTCCCGGAAGTCGGCGTAACGAATCGGCTCAGCGGCAATACCGTGTGGTTCAAGCTGGCACTCAGCTTCGGCGCGAACAAGGAAAACCCGCTTGAGGCGGAATGACTTTCTCGCGGGCGATAGAAGTGTTCAATCCATGACCTCACGAATCTCCACTACCTCTTCTCTATCTCCCTGCTCATGGCTGGTCGGTCCGACGAGTAGGCTCGAACACAGAAATCGGACGCTTCTTTGAATTTCTGAAGACTGGGTTCCACGAGTCCCTCAACTGAGATCACTCCGTGGCGCTTCGCTGTGAGTCGCCCCGCAAGCGCTCCGTAAACTCCGCGTTGCGGCCCACCCGCCTCAGCCCCGACACTCCCTGCGTCTCCGCTTCGCCCCACTCTCAGTGGTGGCGTTCGCTGCGCTAGATACCGTGGTGTTCAGCAAGCCTTAAAATCGTTTTGCTTTGCGGCCAAGTCAGACTGCCGCGGCATTGGCGCCAGAACCTTGGACCAAAGTCCAATTTGCAGATGAGCCATCTCACAGGCATTATCTCCGAAACCTGATTTCCGACGGCCGCCGAGATGGAGCCTCCGGGACAGGTCCGGAGGATGCCGCAATGAAAGAGAATTCCACTCGATCAGGACTTGGCTTTGGCGCCCGCGTCTTGGCGCTCGCTTTCCTCTTAGTCGTCTTCGGCAGCCCGCACGCCTCAGCGCAGCAAGGAGCGACTCCTCTCGGCGCGGATGAAGCATCGGCGATCGCGACCGACGCCTACATCTACGGCTATCCGCTGGTCACGATGGAGTACACTCGTCGCGTTCTGACAAACGTTGCGGAGGCTAGTGGTTTGAACGCGCCGATGGGGCAATTGGCCCGATCGCGAAGCTACCCAACTGCCGCTTTTCGCGGCGTTACCGCACCCAATGCCGATACTCTCTATACGAATGCGTGGCTCGACCTCAGCAAGGAGCCATACGTGCTCAGCCTTCCCGACGCGCACGACCGCTACTACCTGTTCCCGATGCTCGACGCGTGGACGACGGTGTTCCAGGTTCCCGGCAAGCGGACGACAGGCACCGGACCTCAAACCTACGCGATCACCGGACCCAGCTGGACGGGTACCCTTCCCGCCGGTGTGACCGAGTACAAGTCTCCGACCGCGATGGTGTGGATCCTTGGCCGAATCTACTGCACCGGCACGCCGAAGGACTACAAGGCTGTGCATGAGATGCAGGACAAAATTACCTTGGTCCCGCTCAGCTCTTACGGCAAGCCATACACGCCTCCCGCCGGCACCGTCGATCCAAGCATCGATACGAAAACCGCCGTGCGCGACCAGGTAAATGCTCTGGACGCAGGAGCATACTTCAACCTGATGGCGCAGTTGATGAAGGACAACCCGCCCACGCCCGAGGACGCGCCGGTGGTGGCGCAGATGGCCAAAATCGGAATCGCACCGGGGCAATCATTCGATCTCACGAAGCTCTCACCCGACGCGCAGCAGGCGGTTAAGGCAGTGCCGAAGGCCGCATTCGGCAAGATCATGGGTTACTTCAAGGATGGCGGAAAAGCAGAAAACGGTTGGACGTTCTTTACCAAGACTGGAATCTACGGCACTGACTATCTCGACCGCGCTTTTATCACCGCGATTGGGTTGGGAGCGAATCGGCCGCAGGATGCAGTCTATCCAACCTCGGAGGCCGACGCAGAAGGAAAGCCGTACTCGGGCGCCAACAAGTACGTCATGCACTTCGGCAAGGGACAGTTACCTCCCGCAGACGGATTCTGGTCGCTTACGATGTACAATGCCGAGTATTTCTTCGTGGACAATCCGCTCAACCGTTACACGCTCAGCGCGCGTAACAAGCTCAAGAAAAACGCCGACGGCTCAGTCGATCTTCTTCTGCAGCACGAGTCCCCCGGCAAAGGCAAGGAATCCAATTGGCTACCTGCTCCCGAGGAGAAGTTCATCCTTATGCTGCGGTTGTACTGGCCCAAGGAGACTCCGCCCTCGCTGTTGGACGGGACGTGGACAATTCCCGGCGTAACCCGGGCTCCGTAGATTCAGCTTGCAGAGCTTCAGGCAACTTGGAACGGAAGTCTCGGCACAAACGCCCGTCGGTGCGTAGCGACGCTCCATACCGCTGCTAGCAGCTTTCGCATGGCCGCGATGACAGCGACCTTGCCAGGTTTGCCCGCTGCCCGAAGCCGTTCGTAGTACTGCCGCAGCCACGGATTGCACCGCACGGCGTTGAGGACCACCATCCAAAGCGCCTTCCGCAGCCGCGCGTTTCCGAACGGGATTGTCGGACTGCCCGAAAAGCGCTTCTTGCCCGATTGCCGCAGCCGCGGCGCGACGCCGACATAGCTCGCGATCGCGCCAGCGCTGCGAAAGCGAGCCGGGTCTCCGAGTTCTGCGATCAGTGTAGCGGCGGTTAACGGCCCGATCCCATCGATCGTCATTATCAGTTTACCCACCTCGTGATTGTCGAGCCTGCGCTCGATGTCGCGCGCAAGATCTTTCAGTCGGCGACGCAGCACATCGAGGTCCTCACAAAGGTACTTGATCCGCAACCGGTACGGTTCTGAGTGAAAACTTCCGACTGATTTTGCGGCTGCCTCGATAAGCGCGCGGGCGAGTTCCTCCCCGATCTTGTGCGAGCCGTCGTAAACAATCCGAGCGAGCTTCTTCACCGAAGCGCCATCAAAAGACGCCGCAGTTGGGTAGCGCGACAGAATGGTGGCGGCGAGCTGGCTCTCGAGCGTGTGCACATGCCGGGTGAACTCTGGAAAGCCAAGGTCAACCGCTCGATGTAACTGCCTCAGACGGCTCGCAAAATCCTCCTGGAGCCGGTCGCGCAGTCGTGACAATTCGCGCAGCTCTTCCGTTGCGACGTCAGGCAGTTGCGCTGCAGGCGGTCGCTTCTGGGCAGCAAACCGCGCGATCCCCAACGCATCGATCGCGTCGGTCTTGGTCCGCTGTAGCTCCTCCTCGGCAAAGCGCCGCGTACGCAAGGGATTCAGTACCGCGACTGCATAGCCCTTTCCTAACAAAGCGACAAATAGATTGCGCCAATAGTGTCCGGTCGCTTCTAGGGCCAGCAGACAACCCTCAGGCGGGCCGAGCAGCTCGAACAACTGCGCATAGCCCGACGCGTCCTCGCTGAAAGGGCTGGAACGACATAGCACTTTGCCGTCCTCACCCACCATCGCCACCATATGACGCTCGCCTCCAACGTCGATTCCCGCAAACCTCATCAACCTTCCTCCTTCCTCAACTCGTTCCCGGAGCCTCGGAGCCGAAGCTCACGCTCTTGCTTGTCCATTCGAGGACGCCGCTTGCGCCTCTGGATACCGTTCGAGCCCTGAGCCCCGGACGAGGGCGCCAATCTAGCGCACAAGGATTTACCTTCAGCACGGCCGGCGGCGACACCTCTCCGGGAAAACTTCCGCATCTTATCCCATCTCATTCATTGGTTGGCTCGCCGCGATCGGCTTCGTTGGCCAGGGAAAAGAGTCCTGGCCCGCCTCCGCAGATCGTCGCGGCTCCGCATTGCGGAGTCTAAACCCCGCCCCACGCCCCACCACATTTTTTCCTCGGCCTCCAGATTGTGTGAGAGGCCGAGGGAAAAAATGTTCAGTTCCTCTTTCACTATGAGCGAGCAGGAGCATCGGCAGTGGACACCATACAAGCACGACGCGCCAGCCCTGACGGGCCGCTGCGCTCTGGCACGTCCTGCCGCCCGCTCCGCTCGCGCATCTAGAAATCTGCGCCGGGACCTCCAGTTCGGGTTGAGAGGTCCCCGCGAAAAATGTTGCGCGGGAATGAAAGCAACACGAAACACGCCCTGCCCGATGACGGGAAGCGGGCGGAAAGGAGCAAACGACAATGAGACGAAGGTTCAAGTGCGATCCCAAGTGGATCACCGTCAGGTATCCGGCGAAATGCGCCGAGCCGAATTGCCCGACGGAAATCAATTCCGGCGAGCGAGCGTTCTACTACCCCGGCGATAAGGCGCTCTACGCCACTCGTTGCGGTCATGGCGAGAAGGCCGAACGCGACTTCAACGCACACCGGATCGACGAAGACGGATTCTAAATCAAACAGCAAAAGGAAACGGAGGTAAGTGTCATGTCTATCAACAAAGCAATCGTGGTCGGAAATCTGGGCCGTGATCCCGAGGTTCGCGCACTGCCGTCAGGTCAGAACGTGGCGAATTTCTCAGTCGCAACCAAGGCACGATTCAAGGATCGCAACGGCGAGCAGCAGGAACGTACCGAATGGCATCGAATCGTTGCTTTCGGGAAGCTCGCGGACAACTGCCAGCGCCTGCTTTCCAAGGGACGCCAGGTCTACGTCGAGGGACGGCTGACAACTCGCCAGTACGAGGCGAAGGACGGGAGCGGCACGCGCTATCGGACCGAGATCGTAGCGCTGCAAATGCGCTTGCTCGGAAATCGTGCCAACGGAACCGCCGCGGCGAAGGTCGAAGCGTCTGACGACATCCCCTTCTAGTTCTCATCGATCAGGAGAGAGCCGCAAGGGCGGCTCTCTCCTTCAAACCAAACAATCGAATTTCGGAGATTACGGAAATGGACATCTACGCAATAGTGACCGACAAGATAATCAATCTACTTGAACAAGGCGTGGTGCCTTGGCGCAGGCCGTGGACCTCGGCCGGACTGCCGCGCAACCTTGTGAGCAAGAAACCATATAGAGGCATCAATCACTTTCTGCTTTCGGCATCGAAATATGTTTCACCGTTCTGGCTGACGATGCGCCAGGCCAACGAACTGGGCGGACACGTCCGCAAAGGCGAGGAAAGCACGGTCGTTGTGTTCTGGAAAGTTGACGATGCGAAGCAGAGCACGGAAGACCTCGACAACGAGACGCCCGACGCGAAGGCGCGCCGACGGTTCTTGCTTAAATATTATCGCGTGTTCAACCTAGAACAATGCGAACTGCCGCACGCGGTCCTCGACAAGATTCCGACAGTCGAGACGCACGAGCACGACCCCATCGAAGCTGCCGAACGGATCATCGCCGCAATGCCCAACCCGCCAGAGATTCAGCACGCAGGCTCAAAGGCGTTCTACAGCCCGATTGCCGATCGAATCACTCTGCCACCGCGCGAGCTTTTCGCGAGCGCTGAAGAGTACTACGCCACAGCGCTGCATGAGACCGTGCACAGCACCGGTCATCAGAAGCGCCTTGCGCGAGAAGGCATTTGCGAAGTCGCTCCGTTCGGTTCCGCCGTCTACTCAAAAGAAGAATTGTGCGCGGAAATGGGAGCCGCCTACCTTTGCGCGGAAGCTGGCATTACAGCCGCAGTCATCGAGAATCAGGCCGCGTACGTGGCCGGCTGGCTCAAGAAGCTCCGCGACGATCGCAAGCTCCTGATCCACGCAGCCGCGCAGGCGCAGCACGCGGCGGATTATATCCTCCGGGCTCCCCGCTCAGTCTGAAGAATCGGCGGCGCCCGCGCGATGCGCGGGCGCCGCTGTCCTGTCAATCACACTCTCAGTGCTGGCACCAGATTCTTCGATAGTAGTCTCTCGATCTCCGTCTTCGGAATTCGAATCGAACGGTGATCACCTAGGCGGAGGACACCTATCTGGCGCTTACCGATCATCTCGTACATTGCCGAATTAGAGACACCGAGCATTTTTGCAGCTTCCTTCACCCGGAGGGCGACCCTATCTCTATAACCGCTCTCGGTAGCCATTTTGCCTAAGGCGCCGTCTGAAACCGCGATGCCTCGCGATCGTAGCACACTCGCAACCGCTGCTCCGCTCAGCCGAATCAGGTTCCCCAACTCGTTCGCGATATGCGTTACGAGCCAAGGCAAATCACTAGGCGTGATCTCTCCATCCTTGTCTAGTTGACGAATCAAATCGCTAACTTCTGCTCTCATCTAAGTCTCTCCACAAATATTTCTTTCGGTTCCGCCGTCTGCTCAGCAGTAGAATTATGCCCGGAAATGGGCGCAGCATATCTCCTATGTTGCGGCGTGGCTCAGCAAGCTTCGCGAAGATCGCAAGGTTTTGATTCAGGCAGTCGCCCAGCCGCACTATGGCCGAGGCTTTGTGCCTTGGCGCGAGCGCGTCGGCATTCTTGCCCGACATGGAGCCCTGGATCAAAGACCGCTAGTGCATCGCCCCGATCCCCAAAAAAAGACTAGACGCCGGTTGAATGTTGACCCACCTTTGCGGTGGATCACCGAAGTAAAATTGACGAGGAGTGGGCGATCGACCGCTTGACTCTATCGTGATCAGAAAACGTGAACGACGTTTTCTGCCGTATGGAAGACCGTCACGCCGCGTTTCTGACAGGCCGCCAGCACCTCGGCTTCAAGCTGGCCACAGACTATCCCGAGATTCACCGGTTTTTTTGTGTGCTCGGCTCCGTAGAGGTCTCCATACAAAAGAACCTGGCCTAAAGCTTCGCAGTTGAGCCGGGGCTTCGCCTCGATGACCCACACGTCATGCCTAGTCTCGATCACCAGGTCGATTGCTTTACGCCAGTCGAAAGTTCCGAACTCGGTGGAGAATCGATGGTTACCTATCGGAACTTCACGTTGAACGGCGCCGTCCAGCACACGATGAGACAGGAACAAATCAACGAGGTCAGCCTCTGGCTGACCCTTCGTCACGGGCGGACAGAGCTGCACGAGCAACTCGATTCCGCGCTCGCGCACCGCCAGAAGGAAATCCAAGCGCGCGTCACCGTTCAAGCCAAATTCCGCAGTTCTTCCATATGGCGGACAAAGCCACTCGATGCCTGAGTGCGAAACGATCGCCAGTGTGCCCGCGAGATTATACCTTCCGCTGTTGCTGCGAAGTTGGTCGCGTAGGGACACGCCTGTGCGCGCCTTCAATACGTTTTTTCTCGGCAGAAAATGACGCTTATAGATTTCTTCTTCATGTGCGGGATCCGGGAACGCGTCACCAGTGAGCTTGCTAGGGACGACGCGTAACTCCACAATTTCGTTTCGCAGGCGCTGAGCCTGATCTATCTCGGCGAGAAGGCGCCTGATTTCTCCCTCCGCATGCTTATCGAAACTGGGAGCGTAATAACGCAGCCAGAACGTCGGATCGGACCCGCCGTGTGGTCCAGGACCACCGGTGCGATTAGAGGGTGAATTCTCGACACCGTTCATCTTCAGTCCCCTGCTGCCGGGACAATCTTCCTGATCATGATTAACGATTGGACCGCCCTGCGCGGATCGCCACTGCTGAGAATCAGTCCACTTGGCCACAGGCATATGTAGTTGCGGCTCTCGGACGAGCGCGTGCCTCCATTAACGTTCCAGAACGTCACTACCGAGGATCTCAAGGTCTGTACCCGGTCCGCGCTTGCGAGTGAAGATGACGAGATTGGCGCCTGAGCTGCGAGCGGAAGGGACGAGCAGACCGTCATGTTCAAGCCATTCGACTGCACCGCCTAACCGCTGACAGCCCGCGTGATCGACATCCGAGAGCTCGGTGTCTCCGATCCCCAATTCGAGCAGCCTCGACCGACTCGAAAGATCGAGCACCTTTTCTAGATGGATGCGCAGATTATAGATTGTCCGCTTGACTGTCGGCCTCAATGGCTGAACGGCTGCGGCATAATCTCCTTCGGCCAGAGCGGTCGCACGATCAAGGCTGCAGTAGATGGCCGGAACACCAGGCGGATTCCAGCGAGCACCTGATTCATTGGCGCGGGTGGGCGGATTGTCTGCAAACATGTGCCTCCACGCCAATCCGTCCCAAGCTTGACTCTCAAGTGCCTCGAGGAGCTTCAGGAGCTCCGGCGCCGGGCGGTAAGCCACCTTTGTCCCCTCATCCGCACAACATCACACATAAGCGCCATCCTTTAGTTGAGCGATTAGCGCACGAACATCGTCTAACTTGCCTGCCCGAATCCTGTCCGCCGGTGTGTCACCCTTCAGCAGCTTGTGAGGTTTGAAGAGCCATAGACGAGCCTGTTCCGGGGAGTAGAACTCGGAAAGCTCTTCCGCAAGCCAGGTAAGAACCAGAAGCTGCTTGAGTCTCTCCGGTTGGGGCTCGACCTTCCCGGATTTCCATCGTGAAACGGTCTGCGGCGTAGTATCGAGGAGCCGTGCGACTTCTCGGAACTTGATTCCCGCTTGCCGCTTAAGCTGGTTCAGCTGTGCTGCAAGTGCCTCTGCCATTTGGGGAACATCACCTCCTTGTCGCTACGCTGAGACCTTGGAGCGACTACGTGCGCGCCGCCCGTCGGGCGCTTGCGACCAACTCTTTAGAGGATTCTCGCGTGTCACGGCGCCGAGAGTACCGCGCCACGACTCAAGCCTAAGTCTTTGACCTTCTAGTCCTGGATATAAGCGAGTGAATTGGAGGGCCAAATCGGTGGCGGGCCGTAGAAAATCTTCCATATAGATCTGCCGGCGCAACGGAACGGGAACGGAACTGACTCTGCCAACCTCCTGAGCTCTCGTAATGATGAAGTGTCTCCGTGGGTTGCTCAGCATGTCCTGCAGGCCTCTTGGGCAGCACGTTTCTCGACAGCCAAAAAAAGCCTTTGTCCCTCGAAGATCAAAGAAGTCGCGTGCAGCCTTCGCTGGCAAGAAGGCCCCTAGATCTTTGAGATACACCCGAGGCGGAGCCAGAAAAGGCCGACCCTTTTTTGGAGGCCTTGTCAGCCTACCAGCGTCGAAGCTCTCGCCAGTCGTGATACCAGATTCGATTCCTCCAACCGCGCCAAACGCCAGGAGTGCTATTCCGACCGTCCCCGATCTTTCCGCGATGAGAGGAATCCCAAGCTGGTGAAGGTCTTGGCAAGCCTCGATATAGCTCCTGAGCACAATCGGACCGCTCGCACTTGTGCCGAATGGGTGCACGCGCAGCCAGACCGAGTCGATCGGCAGTTCTCTCAGCACGCGGACAATTTCTTTTCTGATCGATGAGTCGCGGAAAGCCGTAGAGGGGAGAGCCAGCGGATAGTATATCGGGATGCTACTCGCTCCCAACTCGTCGAGACGAGCGCGCACAGCTTGAGTAACAAAGGCGTCAACTTGGAGCCAAGGACTCTCCGAGCTGATCAAATAGCGTGTCGGAGCAAGCACGGCAGAAAACCCGTTCTCTACTACAAAGGCCGCAATCGCCCTCGCCGCTTCCTTCCCAGCAGATGCACACAATTCATCCGGCTGCTTTTGCGCAGCAGAGGCCCATCCTAGTCCCGTCAGCTCTGCACGTGATTTCGCCGTCGGACTGGCCAACTCCATCATGCGCGTGTCGAGGATCCTTTCGGCTCCTCGTCGGGCAGCCTCGCCCCGTAGCTCCTGCTGGACCTTCAGCCGGCCGGGATCGAAGATGATACCTCTCACGCCCGCCACGCCTTCCGTTAGCGTCTGCGCCAAGACGGGGTGATCATTACGACCAGGTCTAAAGTAAAGGGCCAATGGCGCCTCGACTCGCCGAAGCAACCTGGGAAAACCTTTGTTTTCAGAGTCTTCTTCCATTTAGTTAACTCTCTCGTGCAAGTTACCGTGGTAGTTTCTACCACATAGACGTTAACATGTCAATGAACATATACGTCCCCAACGAAATCTCAGGTTAGACAGGCGAACCGAACAGGATTCTGCGCGCGGATTGAAACACCCGCAGAGTTCAATCGAGGAAACGGCGGGACTATTTCATTCCCGTTTCACATCTCTTGCGATTTGGGCTCGAAAGATCAAGATGACCAACAATAGAAAGGGAGTACTCCCGAGGGGTGAGCGACGCAGTTGAATTCCGGGTCGGCACGGCTTCATGGACCGACCCGACACTTGTAAATTCGGACCTGTTTTATCCGGCGTCCGTGCGTAGCGCCGAGGAGCGGTTGCGCTTTTACGCCGAGCAATTCAACACGGTCGAAGTCGATTCGACCTATTACGCCCTGCCCGCCGAACGCAATGCGAAACTTTGGGCGGAGCGCACACCCGATGGCTTCGTCTTCAATATCAAACCGTTCGCGCTGATGACGCAGCATCCAGCCGAGGTGTCGCGGCTTCCAAAGCGATTGCGTGACATGGTGCCGGCTGCGGAGCGCAACAATCGCCAGCTGACGCGACCAGCGAAGGAGGTCGTTGACATGGCGTTCCAGATGTTCTGGAGCGCGATGGCGCCGCTGCGCGAAGCAGGCAAGCTCGGGATGCTGGCCTTCCAGTTCCCGCCGTATTTCATTCCGAAGCCTGCCAATTTCGATTATCTCGCGAGCCTTCCCGAACGGCTGCCGGGTGCCTCGATCGCGATCGAGTTCCGTCACCCGAGCTGGGTTCGCGACGAAACTCGACGCACCGAAACCATGAACTTTCTGCGATCGCGCAGGTTGTATTACACTTCGATCGATGCGCCTGAAGATAATTCGATTGTGCCGTCGTTTATCGAAGCTACAGGCGACCAGGTCTATGTTCGCTTTCATGGCAAGAACCGCGACAACTGGTTCAAACGGAACTCCACTGCGGCCGAGCGATTCAAATATTTGTATTCGGAACGGGAGCTCCAATCGCTCGCCAAAGGGTTCGGCAATCTGGAGCAACGAGGCGTCAAGCGGGCGTACGCGATCTTCAACAACTGCTATCAGAATTTTGGAATCATGAACGCAACGACGATGGCAGCGATCCTTCGTGGCCAGGAGCAATAACGCCGGAGACGCGTAGTTCGACGAGGGCGAGCGGTTTGCTGTACGCGCGCTTGCGGAGCATGGTCGGACCGACGCAGCGGCAGGGGCATGATTAAATGAGCACCAACAGCGAAGAACTGGAGCAGACACTACGAAAGAGGGAAGACGAGAGAGTCGTCCGAAATGAAACCATTCGTCAGCAGTGGATGACGTCCGAGAACCGGAGGCGAGCTCTCGAGTCGTCGTTTCCGGCTTTTGAGGGCCGCGTACGACAAATCTTTTCTAGTTCTGGATCTGACGGTGCGGACAAGCAGCGTAGGCTGTACATTTTGCCAATGTCGGCCGCCCAGTTAGCCCGGCAATCGGAGGAAACTGCGGAATTCGAAAATCTGGTCGCCGATATTTGTGGCCTCGAGGCGCCGGACTTCGACTATGATCCGGATGCAGTTTCGCCTAGCTGGGTGTCCGCGGAGTTTCTGCCGGACCTATTGTGGCGTTCTGGCTTTTATCAGGCAGTTATCTCCAATCAACCCACGGAAGCACTTCAAGAGCTTGTTATTGATCGGGCTCCGGTGCTTGAGAGAGACGTTGTGTACCTGCGTCCGCTTGAAGGTTGTCACTTTGCGCGCGATCGATTCGACCTGTGCGGCTTTTCAATTGTGCGATTGTCAGCCACTGAAGTCGAGGCGCTCGGCGAGCGTTCGGTCGAGCGGGGAATAGTGCTGCGACTGACGAAACCATGGGTTTTGCGTGAGCTTGTCCGCAGTCGAAGCGGATGCGTAGACATATCGCTAACCGGCCCTACCGGTGATCTATCCGACCAAGGCTCAAAGCTTTCAGCGAAGCGCGCCGCGCCGGCAAGAATCACACTCGACAATTATCTTTTCCCGCTGTTGGCTCTCACACTTTACAGCGATGAACGTTTCGAGATTCCATCCGTTCTCCTGTCGGAGCCGGGTTGGCGTTTGTTGACGCTGGTATCAAGTCCGAGTAGGCGGCAGACAGGTTACACAGTGGATCAAGCTTCCTGGCCGCAATTCGAAACCTTCGTCAAAATGTGTGAGAAGGCTCTTCAGCGCTGCGAATGCTGGGCAACGAAGTTGCCGGGACCCGCAGCACGGCGTCTTGGCTTTAATGCAATTCCGCTCTGGCGGCCAATTGGAGTGGCTGTGCGTCACTACCTTCGGTCCACGTTCAACTCGGGCGATGTCTTGCCTGGATGGGCGCCTAGCGATCCGCTTTTCGTAGATCCTTTTTATGAGATGGAGGTTGGGCTTGACGCGAAGATGCGCGAGACCGGGAATGAGGACGAGCTTCTGCACTACGTCTTTTGCTTAGAAGGGTTGCTTACGGGCTCCGAGAAAGATGCCATCAGCCACAAGATCGCGACCTGCACCGCACTGATCGTAGGTAGGAACGACCAGGAGAGAGACTGGATAGCCCGGTTTATTAAGAGGGCTTACGGCGTGCGAAGCGACATCGTTCATGGAAGGGCACCAGCAAAAGAAATCGAATTGTTGAAGCTGCGACGGCTGTGCCAACGGCTTCTTGGCATAGTGCTTTCGCTAATCTTAGACCACGACGAGCCTGAGGATCTTGAGGAGATGTTACGTCAGTTGCCCCTCTCGGATGAATTACATCGGATAGTGGGCATATCGCGCGAAAAGGTGCTTGATCTGATAAGTGATTCAGCACCATTCGTCTGAGATCCTCACGCTTAGTCAGAAGTGACCCTCGGTTTGCGTGGTTCGGCTCACGGTTTTCAGCGGTTTGGCGCCAGCGTCCGAGAAAAGGAAAACACGGAGTTCCATTTCTCCAATGCAGGCCGAAGTATAAGCGCGAGCATCGTATGAGCGATGTGGGCTCATGTTCGAAATTCGTCGCTCTATGTAATCGGCCAAAAGACGCGATGATGCCCTGCCGCGAGTTGCGGCTAGGCTAGCGTTCACATTCGGCGCTGGCCTCCCTGCTCCATCGGGCTTTTCGCAAGGGCGCGCAAGTCGGTCTTAAGAGCCTGCTCTGCAGGTGACTTGCCAGGCGATTCAAGCCAGTTTTCGAAGTCCTTGATTCGAACCCTGTGCTCGACCTCGGGCTCCTTGACGGCAATTGTGATCGTTGAATTTTGATGGATCCGGTCGACCCAGTCGTTTTGGCGAAGAACGTGGAGTCCACGAGCTACCGCTTCATAGAGGCTGCGCGCCGTCACTTCGACCGCATGCTCCGCGCCGTTCACATCGAGACACGACACCCTGCAAGTTCGAAGCGCCACACGAGCATCTTAGCACTTCGCTTTTCTTTCGCCAAAAGCTTGACGGGTTTACGCGGAAGAGAGTAATGAAAAGGCTAGCACAATGGCCGGGGCGGACATGAGGTTAAACCCGTTTCAACGCCGGTGACGAAGTGGATCCGCAGGAACGACCCTTAGTTTGTGGACGTTGCGGCTATGGTCGAGTTCGCGACGCAAGGTTTTGCACGAAATGCGGGGCATCGCTTGAATCGTCACCGGACGGTGCTTCAGCGCGTCATTCGGTTCGCACTTCCTGCGAGGGAATTCTCCTCGCTCCGGCGCGCTGTACGGCAACAAAGATGCCTTTCGCGATCCGCTTCGATGTAGGAGCGCTCGGAATCTGGCAAGCTTGCGCGGCCTTCGCCATCTCCGAACGACAGGTCCGCAATGCAGCGTTCTCTGGTGACGAAATAACGTCGTCCGCCTCGCTATCATCGAGCTATCCTGGCTGCCCTCACTGTGGATCTGATCCGCGGAAGGAGTTCGCGGGGGTTTCCTACACCAAGTGTTCGTGCGGCAAACTTGCCTGCAGCACCGGAATAATTGGCGCAGAGACTCGATGCCCTTGGTGTGATCGCGTAGGTATTCTTTCGAGACTCGGCCCTCTTCCGGTCGTTGGAATAAAAGACCGCTAATCCGGTTCGGATACAGATTCGTATTTGGCCGGCTAGAACCCTTCCAAGACAAGCGCTCGGGTCAGTCGGCAGAGTGTTGCAGTTACCTCGGGCGGCCGCGTGAGGCCGAGAAATTGAGGCATAAACAAGCACGGGCGCGGAGAGAGATCGCAATGGGAAACAAATGGCTGGTGACTCTAAGCGGAGATAACACCGACCTAGAGGAGCTCGTGAAGACCTGCACTACGCCGGGACTCTCGGTCGTGAAACGAAATGGAGAATTTTTCTTGGAATCGTCAGGCCTCACGGATGCTGATACCGCGCTGAGCGTTTCAGGAAAGGCAACTGAGATAGTCTCCCAGTTGAACGGGGCGTGTCGGCTCGCACTCAGCTCTATAACTCCGCTGAACTATACCCTGCATGAGTTAAAGGAGGACGGCAGCAAAGTCACCCACCTAACTGGAAAATTCGTAACTGCAGCGAGAGCGACTATCGGTATGGAGGTCCTCAGAGCGGATGGTACGGTCGAAGTAATCAGCCAAGCCGATCCTGTCCCCCTTTGGATGTCCCTTGCGCGTTCTGACCCGAAAGTGGCGACAGTATTAGATCTATTGAGTGTGGCAGATTGGTCATCTTGGGTAAGCCTGTATCGAATCTTTGAAGTTGTCGAGTCTGATATGGGTGGTGGAAAAACCGGACGCCAAGCTATTGTATCCCAAAGCTGGGCGAGTTCGGACGATATTGTGCGGTTCCGATACACGGCCAACAGCTTCAATGAACTCGGAAAAGAAGCTAGACACGGTGATGAAGCGGCTACTCATCATCCGAATCCTCAACCTGTTCCGATGACAAGTTCGGAGGCGCGCACGCTTATTGAACGAATCCTTCACAATTGGCTTCGAGCTAAGGGCGGCAAACCTTAACGGCCGGCTTCGCTTGTCCTGTCACATTTGTTGTTACCGGGCGCCTGGCCGCGCGGTAGAAGGCCGCGGCCTCAGGCAGCCACACTTCCAGCCGACGGCCGGTCGCGTATTCTAACGAATTGCGCTGATGGAATCGGTATATGCGCCGACTTGACGTATTCTCGACATCCGTCAATCTTGCTTTCGAGTCGTTGCACGCAATGAACACCAGAACCGGATCAAGTCGCGAGATCAGGTCTGCTAGTGGAAATCGCATTGGACAGGCTAAAATTGATTCGCCATATTTTGTGCTTCCTGTCACCGCGGTACACTTTGCGATGTTCGTGGTCGCGCTCTGCTCAAGTGAAATAGTGAGGTTCGCGCGGATTGAGGCGAATTTCGCAAACACGCTTGCGCCGTGACGACCGCCGTATTCGACCGTCGCAGGATACTCTGCGCGCAATAGCGCGAGATATTCTGAATCTGATCGATCTCCGCGCATCCATTCCTTGGCCGCGGCGCCGATCTCAGGGATTCCGGGTGCGCTATCCATTCCTTCCTGATTGTGAACTGCGCCAACGAACAAGACGCGACCATTCGCGTATTCAGGGCCGAGGTATCCAGGCCAACGCGAAACCCGATCAGTGTCGCCGCTTACGCAGCAATTCATCGCGCCGCCGCTCCGCATCAGCACGTCGCGGGCGTAGTCAAGCCAGCGGGTTTCGATCTTGTTCATGCCTGCTCGGAGTGCCCCCTCGGCTAATCAAGGTATAAAAGACGCGTGAAGCCCTCAATGGTGGGCAGGGAGTGAATCGAACACTGGACACAACGATTTTCAGTTTTTAAAATCCAATGCTTAACGGGTCGCGTTGGGCTTTCCTGCGGGAGTTGAGGCGCTTTTTGCGCCGTCGGTGGCACCGTGATCCGGTGGGGTGGATAAACACCGGATAAACAGGTCGCTGGGATTGGCGTTGTATTAGTTTATTTAAGCGACGACGATGAAGTACGATGCCGGGGCATCCGAGTCTCATCGTCGCGAATGCGAACCTCGCGAGTCTGCCGCCTCTGGCGAGTGCTAGCTCGCGACGAAGGGAGGCGACATGCGGTGTAAGCGACCTGCGGAGGTGAAGCCCGTGAAGGAGTCTACCGTCGGAGATTGCTATAGGCCGCCAACTTGGTGGGATAAGCTAACAGCCCGGCCCACGCGCTGCGGTATTTGTCGTGAGATCTTGTTTTACGGCACGGACCCGTACGACATCTACGTTGCTACCGGAGTCGGTTGGCCGGGCGGAGTGCCAATCGTGGTCAGGCATTACTGGTGGCTCAAGTTCTGGCCGCGTAAAGCCTGGTACCACCAGAAGTGCGTCGGCGTCTCCCGCGATATTACCCCGAGAGATCCTGAACATCCCTTACGCACACGCACGATGGAGAGTTGGACCGTTTTCGGAGGACCTTGAGCGTGAAAGCGACGGTGGTGAACCGCTGGTAAAGCGGCGACCGCGCGCCGGCGTCGGGGAAGGGTTCGTCCTTCCCCTTCGGTCTCTGGGTATCTGGCGACGCCGCTGCATTCTGGGTCAACGGACCTCGACCGCTAATCCCTTCGCCCCGTGCCCGCGCGGATGCGTCAATGGGGTTGGCTTGGGCGCTGCTGAATGTTACTATGTGGGTATGCCAGCCCTTGTGGCAGCAGTATAACCCAGTGCCCAATGGGTGAACCCTAATCTGCATCGCAGAATAGCTAGATCCCGGCGGGCCAAGGGTCTTTAGAAGGTGCCTTCGGCAACGAGCCGGTGGCATCTTCGGTTTTATGGTTCATCGAGGTGGGCCCGTATACTTCTCAGTGCGTCGCACTTCACGTAGGTAGACGCCAAATACCCTCCCAATTAATTCGCGTCTCGCTCTTCTCGAGATTTTGTTCGGGTAAGCGGGACGGTCCTTGGTCGTATAGTGCTCTGGATCCAGAGTGTCGATAAGTGCGTGAATGATGATTCCGTACTGCAGCACGCGCGCGCGCGTTCTCCGATATCGCGTTTCTCGAATCAGATCTTCAAGAGGTTGCGTCCAGCGTTTGAGGCTTTCGTTCGCTTCGTACTGTTCGACGAATGCTTTGAACGAGATCAGATCAGCCGCCGGTTTGCCCATCACTACGACAGACTCGCCGATTGCGCGTTGCCAAGCTCTATCGACCAAGCGAACGCGCTTCGATTCAAGACATCTCAGAAAACGGAGAAGCGCTCCACCCTGCTTGTTCCGCGCCAACTCCGCGTGAAAGCTTTCACGCCGCATTATTTCGAGCCGTCCCCAGAATTGGGCAAAAAGATACAAGGTGCTGCACAGATTCACTAGGTCCGTACTCTGAAGATCGCCGGCAGGAAGATTGCGAAATTCGGCGAAATCTTCTTCCGCGAGTGAACGCAACTTTCCATGTAGTTCATCGGCAGCCTTGAGCACCGGATCTAGATGCTCCGCGATGAGACGACGCGCGGCTGCCGCAGTCTTCCATCGCCGCTGCACCGACGTCAGGACTGAGTCGACTGTCCCCTGAATGCTCTGCCAAGGAATCATAGCTCGCGGCAATAATCCTACCACCTGCTGCGCGTAACCCCGACCCTGCCCAAGGTACAATTTACGCCATAAGAGAGTCCCAACGATGCCACTGATGGACGGGACTGCATTTCCGCGCGCCGACTTCGAGTGTACAATCGAGCGACGTTTATCTGCACGGAGGAACCGAAGTGGCCGACTCAGATGACGCGCAGTCAAAGTGGCTTCCCGTAATAGCGAAGTCTCTAGCGTATCTATGCCTGCGACAGGCCGAGGGCGAGGAACCGGAGAGGTTCGACTCTGTGCTGAAACGGGTGAAATTCCTCGAAGGTCTTGGATTGAGCCGAGACCATGCGGCCTCTGCGGCTGGAAGTTCGGCGCACTCCGTCCGAGAGCTGGACCGACAACAGAAGAACAGGAAGACGAAAAATGCCACCGGCAAAAAGAAAGGCCGCTGATGATACCGGGGGAGTGCGAAAGCGCGTTTCGGCGGAGGAGAAGATCGCACGCTTGCTGGGGATGCTGCTGGTCAAAGATATCAAGAAGAAGACAGATCAGGTGCCGCTCTTGCGCGCCGTCGGCTTTGAGGTCTCCGAGGTCGCCGCGATGCTGGGCATAACGGAAAACCACGTGAAGGTCGCAGACCATCACGGCCGCAAGAAGAAGAGAGCCCGCTAAACACTTCATGGCTAGGATCAACCAGGCGCTGCTCGACAGGCTGTCATCGAAGCTCGGAGTTAACAAAGCGCGCGTCTACGCGCTAATCCAACAGGTCTCAGCCGAAAACCGAGTGGGGCGCCGACTCGGTGCACTATTGCTCGCAGGAAAGAACCATATCAGCGTCGATAAGTATGCTACGGAGCAAGACCTCGCCGACATGCGCGGCGTCCCGCACACTCTTCCAGCGGCAGCGCCTACTTCTGTTAGTAACCCGCTACGCAGCGTCGTCCGGAAAGGCAAACCGCCGAAGACAAAGGAGAACACCGTCTTCGTCGTGCACGGCCGAGACTCCAAGCTTCGCGATGACATGTACGAATTCTTGGGTGCGCTCGGGCTCAAGCCTCAAGAGTGGGGACACGCGATCCGGGCAGCAAGGAGCGGCAATCCCTACGTAAATGATGCCGTGACTAAGATCATGGAGCAGGCGCAGGCGATAGTCGTAATGCTGTCGCCCGATGATGAAGTGAAGCTAAAAGCGCAGTTCGTCACGGCAGATGAGCGCTCAACCGAAGCTAGGTTACAAGGGCAGGCCAGACCGAATGTTATCTTCGAAACCGGAATTGCTATAGGCACCCACCACAAAAAGACCCTGATCGTGCAAGTAGGTAAAGTAAAGCCCTTTACCGACATCGGTGGCATGCATATCCTGCACCTCAGTGGGGATGACAAGTCGCGAAACGAGTTCGCCAACCGACTTGAGGCTCTTGGGTGCAGGGTCGACAGGGGCGGCGATCATTGGCTCCGCGCAGGCGAGTT
Organism: Binataceae bacterium (SeqCode); assembly: GCA_963789715.1. Taxonomy (GTDB): domain Bacteria; phylum Desulfobacterota; class Binatia; order Binatales; family Binataceae; genus Binatus. The sequence continues at coordinate 48,126 of CAWBLQ010000003.1, forward strand.
CTCACCAAGCGCATCGAGAGTAAAGAAACAGCGCAGGAAGGCCGCACGGCTGAACTTGTCTCGAAGGAAGATTGGTTAGCCGGACGGCTTCGCGTCCGGCGTGGCGGAGACCTCGACAACCTCCGCATCGACGACCTCTTCGTCGAGCTTCTCACCCCGCGCGTCGAGAGGCTTATCCAACGCGCCGCTCTCATTCAACGCCGAGACCATCGAGCTCCAGTACGTCTCGAACTACTCAGTCGATCTTCGAGGCCTCGGGTCTACGCCGCGCGACGCGTGGCCTGAGCCCCCCTTCACGTTTGGCCGTTCCGACCGTCGCGCGGCGCGCGGTGTCCGTTCCCGTTAGATCGGCCGTTTGATTTGTGTAGAGCGTCGTAGCGCTCGAGTTTTCCGTATAGAGTCCGGCGGGGAACTCCCAACATTTCCGATGCGCGGGCCTTGTTCCCATCAGCGAATTCGATGGTGCGCCGGATGTATTCCTGTTCGATCTCATGGAGCGGTGATCCGAGAGAAACCGTGAAAGAAGTTTCCCGGTTCGTGGAGATTCTGATTTCCTCGGGAAGGTCCTCCACCGAGAGTCGCGTCGAATGCGTCATCAGCACAGCAGTATCGAATACATTACGTAGCTCGCGAACGTTTCCCGGCCATCGATAAGTTTTGAGGGCACACAGGCATTCTGGATCGATGCTGTCGACTTGCCTCTGATAATCGTGGTTCGCTTGCGTGAGGAAGTGATCAATGAGCGCTGGTAAATCCTCCAGCCGATCCCGAAGAGGGGGAAGGTGAATGGTGGCCGCGCATAAACGATAGTAGAGGTCCTCGCGCAGCCGCTCCTCGCCGATCGCCTGCTTCGGCGCTCGATTCGACGCCGCGAGAAATCGAACATCAATCGGGATTTCCTGCGTTGCGCCTACGGGCAGCACTCTGCGCTCCTCGATGACGCGGAGGAGCTTGGCCTGCGCCTCGCTACGCATCTCGCTGATTTCATCGAGGAAAAGGGTTCCGCCGTTCGCTCGCTCGACGAGTCCTGGGTGTCGCCGGTCGGCTCCGGTGAAGGAGCCCTTCTGATGCCCGAACAGCTCGCTCTCGATCAGGGTCTCGATGATGGCGGCGCAATTGACCGGCACGAAAGGACCCGTTCGACCGGATCGCTCGTGGATGGCCTTGGCTGCTTCTTCTTTGCCGGTGCCGGTTTCACCAGTGATGAAAACGGAAACTCTTGCGGGCGCGACGCGCTCGATCACTTCCATGATTCGGCGCATCAGAACCGAATGGCCAATCATGACGAACCCCAACAGACCTGTGGATTCTTGACACCTCCTCCACCCCCGCAGCCCTTGACAAATAATTCATCCGGCCATAATGCGTCAAGAGTTTTTAGATCATTAAGAAAATGGCTCGCACGATTTTCGAGTCAGTCTTCACCAATACCGGCAAGCCGTTCAGGTTTGTTGGCCGCTATTCCTTTCTCGATTTCATAAATACCGAAGCGAGCGGAGCCGATGGTCGCGCAGATCTGATAACTGACGATCAGGATTTTGTGGCGTGGCTCCTTTTAGCCAAGTTGTTTGAGCGGAATAAACTGAAAGTAGCATTAGAACAATGGCGACAAGAGAAAACCGGCCTGCGCGTCTGGAAGGATGCGCTTGCACTGCGTACGTTGATGCGCCGAATGGTCGAGGCGATCGTCGCAGGCCGGCCGATTCCGCGCGCCAGCATTGATGCGATCAATGCGTTGATCGGCGAGTCTTCGGGCGTCACAAAGGTAGTCAAGACTCCGCGGAAGTTCGAACGACGATTCGAATTTGAACTGAATCAGCCCAAACAACTTCTGGTTCCGCTCGCTGAGTCCGCCGCTGACTTGCTCTGCCGCGGGGATTTTTCGCGTCTGAAACGTTGCGACAATTCAAAATGCGGGGCTTTTTTCTACGATACGAGCAAGAACGGTTTGCGGCGATGGTGTAGCGGGACTGAATGCGGAAACCGGATGAGGGTGGCCAAGTTTTACGCTCGGAGTCGACGCGATGATTGAAAGGTCGTGGCTCGTCGAAGCCGCCATTGGTCAAATGTGTGCCAAATCTGCACATGTGCAAAATCTGCACACGTGCGGATCAGAAATGCGGTAGACCAGACGTTATTTTAGTAACTGGGTGACAAACCCCACCCGATAGTGGGCGATTTTGGAAGGAGACCAAAAGACAATGCAATTGCAAATCGACGAGGAAGCCGTGCGAAAAGTGGTGAATGGATTCCCGGAGGCATGGAATCGTCACGACATGAATGCGTACGAAGCGCTCTTCACCCCGGATGCCGATTTCGTCCCCGTAACCGGGACTCACATGAAGGGCCGCGAATCGATCCAGTTGAACCACGCGTTCACTCACGGCGCGATTCCCGCAGACTCGGCGGGTGTCACCCTTCCCAAGAGCGCCTACGGCATTTTCAAGACCAGCAACTTAACTTACAAACAGATCGATGTTCGTTTTCTGCGTAAGGATGTCGCGGTGGCTCACGCACAGAACGAATTGGTCGGTGACGCTCGCACGAAGAATGCGAGACACACCCTTGTGGTCATGATTCTGACCAAAGAGAACGGTCGGTGGTTAATCGCGGTCTTTCAAAATACCGAGATCAATCGGCCCCCTGAATTAGACCGCTGAGTCGGAAGGGGGTGGGCTATCTCCAAAACCGCCCACCACCCCACCCGGGTCAGGTTGCCAAGCTGGCACGAAGTGTGAGTGAGGAGCTGCGGAGTAGCGCTGCTCGATCACTCCGCAGCGCGCTCCAAGAGCGCTATGCTGCTTCCGCCGCCCGCGTACGGCGTGGTAGTAACCGGAGCCACAGGAGATCCGATGCGCTGCCCGTCCTGCAACCACGACAATTCCGTCGACGCCTCGTTCTGCGACGCATGCGGCGCAAAGCTCGAATCGGTATGTGCCACCTGTGGCAGCACTAATCAGCCGGGCGCCAGATTCTGCAAGAAATGTGGCACGCGGATCGCTACGGAGCCCGCGCCTGCAAAGCCCGCGGCCGCATCGCCCGCTCCCAAGGTTCGTGTCACACCGGAGCAAGCCGAAACCTCCTCGCTCGAGGGCGAGCGCAAGACGGTAACTGCTCTGTTCGCCGACATCAAGGGTTCGACGGAACTGGAACAAGACCTCGATCCCGAAGAAGCGCGCGCCATCATCGATCCTGCGCTCAAGCTGATGATCGACGCGGTGCGCCGCTACGACGGCTACATCGTGCAGAGCACCGGCGACGGAATCTTCGCGCTGTTTGGCGCGCCGGTCGCGCATGAGGACCATCCGCAGAGGGCATTGTATGCGGCGCTGCGCATGCAGGAAGAGCTGCGCCGCTATGGCTCGAAGCTCCAGGGAGAAGGACGCGCACCAATCGAAATTCGGGTCGGCGCAAATACGGGCGAAGTCGTGGTCCGCTCGATCGCGACCGGCGCGACCCAGGTCGAGTACACGCCAATCGGACATACAACCAACCTCGCCTCACGCCTGCAGAGCATCGCGCGCACCGGCTCGATCGTGGCGAGCGAGTCGACTCGCAAGTTCTGCGAAGGCTACTTCGTACTGAAGCCGTTGGGCCCGACCAAGGTCAAAGGCGTCAGCGAGCCGGTCAACGTGTACGAAGTAACGGGGCTCGGGCCGCTGCGCACGCGGCTTCAGCAAGCAGCTGGGCGCGGGTTCACCAAGTTCGTCGGACGCGAGCGCGAGATGGACGCGCTCAAGCGCGCCGCTGAGGCGGCGAGCTCGAGCCACGGGCAGATCGTCGCCGCGATGGCTGAGGCGGGAGTCGGGAAGTCGCGACTGTACTACGAGTTCAAGGCGGTGGCACAGTCGCGCTTCATGGTGCTCGAGACCTTTTCCGTCTCCCACGGCAAGGCGACTGCGTTTCTGCCGGTGATCGAGTTGTTGTGGAACTACTTCCGGATCGGCCCTGCCGACGACGCGCGCATCCGCCGCGAGAAAGTCACTGGACGTGTCCTCGCGCTCGATCGCACGCTCGAAGACACGCTGCCGTTTCTATTCAAGTTGCTTGGGCTAACCGGCGCAGACGATCCGCTGGCGCGCATGGAAGACCAAATCAAGCAGCGCAGGATGCTCGAAGCGATCAAGAGGCTCGTATTGCGCGAAAGCCTCAATCAGCCGCTGATGATGATCGTCGAGGATCTGCACTGGGTCGACTCGGAAAGCGAGGCACTCCTCAATTTACTCGCCGATTCGATCGGGACCGCGAAGATACTGATGCTGGTAAATTACCGCCCCGAATATTCCCATCACTGGAGCAACAAGACTTACTACACACATTTGCGGCTCGACCCGCTGGGCAAGGAAAGTGCCGACGAGATGCTCTCCGCGCTCCTCGGCGACGCGACAGACCTCGCGCCCCTTAAGCGGCTGATCGTCGAGAGGACTGATGGCAATCCATTCTTCATGGAAGAGACCGTCCAGGTGCTGCTGGACGACGGCGGGTTGGTGCGCGACGGCTCAGCGCTCAAGCTTACCCGTCCGCTGGCCGACCTGAAGATTCCGCCCACCGTTCAGGCGATCCTCGCCGCCCGAATCGATCGGCTGCCCGCAGCGGAAAGGGAGCTGCTGCACACGCTGGCGATCGTCGGAAAGGAGTTTCAGCTGGGCCTGGTCCGGGAGGTGCTGCGTCTGAATTCGCCTCATGCGACCGATGGCGGAGACGACGATCAGCTCAACCGGATGCTGGCCGAACTGCAACTGGCCGAGTTCATCTACGAGCAGCCGTCGGCGGGCGACGTCGAATACACGTTCAAGCATGCGCTGACGCACGAGGTCGCGTACAATTCGGTGCTCACCGAACGCCGCAAAGCGGTACACGAACGGACCGCACAGGCGGTCGAGCGGACCTGCGCCGCGCAGCTCGACGATCATCTCGCGGAGCTGGCCCATCACTACCGCCGCAGCGGCAATGCGGCGAAAGCCATCGACTATCTTGTGCTCGGGGCTCAGCAGGCCATCTCACGCGGTGCACTCACAGAAGGAAGAGACGGCCTCAAGGCTTCGTTGGAGTTGCTTGAGGCCCTTCCTCCCGGAGTCGAGCGCATGAGGCGCGAGGCGGCGATCCAGGTCACCTTGGGTAGGGTTTTCGGCGGTCCGGCATCGCCGGAAGTGGAAGAGGCTTACCTGCGCGCGCGCGAACTCTGTCTCGCGACCGGAGATCGCGAACTCCTGTTTCAGGCGCTGTCGGGATTGCGGCTGTGTTACCACTTCCGGGCGGAACTCAAACGAGCGCTCGCAACAGGACAAGAATTGCTTGCCGAAGCGGAGCGGACCGGCGATGCGGCCTTGCTGGTCGAGGCGCACTGGGGCATTGGACAGACCCAATTCTCACGCGGCGAGTTTATCGAGGCGCTGGACCACTATCGGCAAGCGGGTGACTTCGCGACAGCGAAGCCGACGGCAGGGAGATCGGTATTCACGAGATCGGTATTCACGGTTCCCGAATGGCAGTTGCGGCCGCCGACAATCAAATGGGTACTGGGCTATCCGGACCAGGCGCGCCGCATGCGGCGCGAGGCGCTTGAATCCTTACGAAGCAGCGCAGACCCGCTGACACGTATACTGTCCGAATTATCCGCGGCGACACTTTCCCAGTTCCTGCGCAAAGCCGATGAGGCCGCGCAGCACTCAGCGGCTGGTCTGCGCATGGCCGTTGAATACGGAAGTCTGCAAGCCTCGGGTTTTGCCAGACTGACGGAAGGTTGGGCGATCGCGGAATCAGGCGACCCAGCCCGGGGAATGGAGGAAATCGGTCGCGCGCTCCAGGAACTGGACCGGGCAGGAACCAGGGTGCTCGGCGCGTCGACCGTTATACGAGCGGAGTGCCATCTGCGCCTCGGACAAATCCAGGAAGGGCTGGAAGTTGTGTCGAAGGCGCTGGTTCAGTTTGAGCAGAGCGAGGAACGAGCCATCTCCGCGGAAGTCAACCGGCTTAAAGGCGAGCTGCTGGCACAGCGAGGACCGCGCGAAAGCCAGGACGCGGAAGCCGCCTTCCGCACCGCGATCGACATCGCGCGCCAGCAGCACGCGAAGTCGTGGGAATTGCGCGCGACGACGAGCCTCGCCCGTCTGCTCGACCAACAAGGCAAGCGCGATGAAGCGCGCACGATGCTTGCCGACATCTACAACTGGTTCACCGAGGGCTTCGACACCGCCGACTTGAAAGACGCCAAGGCGCTGCTCGATCAGCTCAGCGGGTAGCTAAGTTCGCCCGTGTTGAAACACTCCGTTCATAAAGTGTGCGTGCCAAATCTGCACATAGCACACTTTCGGAAGGCGCAAAGATGGCGCGAATCCTATAGTTCGTCGGATTTTTTGTCTGGCATCCAACTTGCGGTAATGTTTTCCGACAGTTAACAGAAACTCATCGACAGCAACGCGTCCGAGTACCGCGATGAGGGGCATCATGAGCAGGGAAGACGCCGAGAGTGGATCGGCACCGAACGAGTACCTAACAGTACCCGAACTTGCGAAGATGGTTCGGCGTAATCGAAAGACGGTCTATGGCTGGATTGCGACGGGCGAAATCGGCGACGCGGACGGCCTTTTTGTTGTCCAAGGGCGTTTCCTGATCCATTGGCCGACCTTCCGTGCGAAGCAGTTCAAGCCTCGCGAAAAACTCCGCGGCCAGGTACCAGATTTCTCGGAGGTAGCTGAAAATGGCGTGGCTCGAAACGGACAGACACGGCCGCCTGAGAATCGGCTTTAAGTATTACGACGGCCTCAAGTGTCGAGAGCCGCTCGGGGTGTCGGCGAACAAGCAGACCATCGCCGAGGCGAGGAGGCTTTGCGCGACGATACAGCTCGAACTCAAGGCGAGGACTTTCGACTATGCCAAGAGATTCCCGGACAGCGACCGGATAAAGCAGCGCGGGATCGAGACGCCGGAAAAAATCCAATCGATGAGCGTCACTGAGGTCGCCGACAGTTGGCTGCTCAGCAAGCAAGGCGAGGTCAAGAAATCGACCCACGGCTACTACAAAGAAGTCGCGGGGATCTTCATTCAGCGCGATGCAATCGGGACGAAAACGGTCTCGGAATTACGTCAGGACGACATCGATCGCTGGCGCGTACGAGTTGACGAGAAACAAACCAAGGGCAACGAACCGCTGAGCACGCGGCGGAAGAACATGGCGTGGGATGTCCTGAATCAAATCCTGGAGTTCGCTCGCGTCAGAAAACTGCTCAACGAAGACCTCCTGCTCGGGATGAAGCCATTTAAGGATTCCGGCCAAGCGAACGACGACGATTCCGAACTCTCGGACGAGCCGGAAGATGCCGAAGTGATGCCGTATAACGCGGATCAGATTGAAGCGATCATCGCGGCGGCCGAGGGCTGGGAACGCGCTCTTGTAACGCTCTATTTCTTTACCGGAATCCGACGCGGCGAAGCGCTCGCTCTGACTTGGGACAGGGTCTACCTCGATCGTGACCGGGCACTGATCAACCGCAGCCTCAGCGTCCGATATGGCATCACGACGCCGAAGACGAAGAGCAGCCGACGCATGATCCAGTACGGTCCGAGGGTTCACGCCGAGCTACTGAAGCAACGGGAAAGAGTTCAGCTACGCAGCAAGTATGTCTTCCCTAACGAGAGCGGCGCTGCGCCAAATGTGCGCTGGGCGACGGACGTGGTGTGGCGCCGGATTCTCACGCGAGCTGAAGTTCCACACAGACCAATCGGGCAATGCCGCCACAGCTTCGCGGTCCTGGCGCTGAAGCAGCACAAGCCGCTCAACTGGATTCAGCGGCAGATGGGTCATCGCACGCTGCAAATGTTGTTGAAACATTACTGGCGCTGGATACCGACCGACGATCTTTCTGCAGAAGAAATGTCTTCGCTGGAGAGCGCAGCGACGCCGTTGGCCTCAAATCATGCCCACCCTGTGCCCACCCGGCCCGAAACCGGCACCGAAGCGGGCTCGTAAAACAGTGATTCAGATCGGAAAAAACCCAATAAAACTGGCGGAGAGGGAGGGATTCGAACCCTCGGTACCGGTTACCCAGTACGCCAGATTAGCAATCTGGTGCCTTCGACCACTCGGCCACCTCTCCGCGCAATGAAATTAAGTATTTATGCGGTATCTGCCTTCGGAGCAACCTCGAAGACGTCCGGAGCGGTGTCCAGAATTTCTGGCGCGCGTCGTCAGACTCTTCGCGGAAGTGTCCGTCGAATCAGTCTTGACGTTCTTGAACGAGAGCGAATAGAGATTCGATGGCGGGTCGACGCAAAAGAATGACCCAGCGAATGCAGGGTTAACCCGGCGCGATCCGGCGCGGCTCTGCCTATTGAGTGGCTTCGCTCTTCGGTGCCGACGGCAGACGCAGTAGCTTATCGACGCTATTATAGTAGGCAACAATGTCTGTGAACGGATCGGTGATCAGTTTGATGAACCAAATCATCGAACTTCGGAAGTCGTGCGCCCAGATGAGATAGATGACGCGTCCCAGGACTGCCGCCAGCGTCAAGAGAAACCACTGCTGAGCAACTGTCGGAATGATCGAGGCAATAGACTCTGAATTCAAGACGCTGGCTCTCGCCAGATGCACAGTTTGCGCTAAAGGAATCACGATATAACCAGCGACGATAAGTGTTTTGTTTCGAGTGTTGAATCCCAGGAGCGCCTTTTCCTTATCGTGGCAGGGTGGTTCCAGTATCGCGTGGCCAATCTGTCGGACAAAGAGCGCGGCCATGCCCAGAAACATCGCGAGCTCGAAGTTGAAGAATATAAGGAAATAACAAAGAATGAACGTACTCGAACTCAAGAGGTGAAAGAATTGATTTACCAAATTGCTATGGGACGCTTGATGGTCATCCTTTTTTCGGTGCATCACTTCACCGTAAAAGCTGATCAGCGGTTTTGGAACCTGTACGATGCTTTTCGCCATTTCCCAAACTAAACGAGCTCGCATAGCACCCTCCCTGCCAGGCTGTTGTTCTTCGTTTAACCACCATCCATCGCGCTTCATAGCTTGCGCCGCATTGAGCAGCTTGGCTTGCAATTCCTGATAGTTGTCTGGAGTAAAATCCATGCTGCCCATGCATCGACCCGTTCCGACCCAGCTCAGCGTCACTCCTTCTGCGCGAAGATAGTACTGCAGTAGCCAGTTATAACGGCCGGGTGCTTTGAAGAGCACCGTCCAAATGGTCGCGAAGTTCATAACTCGGACCGGCAGAGACAATTCGCTCAGGCTCTCGTTAGCAGAACGAACCCATTGTTCGCAGCGATGCTTCGCCTCGACATACAACTCGGCCGTCGCAGGCTGCACCAGCCAGCGCAAAAATTCATTCATAGCTCCCATTACAACCGGATGAGCTGAAAACGTCCCGATGACATAGGCGATGCGCATTGGACGTTCGCTATCGAATCGCCGCATCAGTTCTTTCGTGCCGCAAACAACCCCGATAGGCATACCACCGGCTACGGTCTTCCCATACACCACCATATCAGCCTGAACGCCAAAATATTCCTGCGCCCCGCCCGGAGCGAGACGAAAACCGCTGAATACCTCGTCGAAGATCATGGGTATTCCACACTCGCTGCAAACCTCGCGCAGCTTGCGCAACCATTGTGCATAGGAGGAGGTCGTGTCTTCAGTCTTGCGCACGCCGCTGGTAAGCAGAATCGTGTCGCTCGGCGGCGGTAGATTGGGATGGAAGGACTGAACCGGGTTGATAAGCACTGCGGCCACCTCGTCCGAGCGGCGCCGAAGCAGCTCAAGCGACGCCGGGTTAAGATCTTTAAGAGTTAGGCAGTCGCTGATAGGTCTCTCGCTGCCCAGACCCGGCTGCACGCCATCCCACCAGCCGTGATAGGCGCCAGAGAAGCATACGATCAACTTCCTTCGCGTGTTAAATCGAGCCAGGCGGACCGCGGCCATGACGGCTTCGGTGCCACTCATGTGAAAGGATACTTCATCAAGCCTGGAAATGGATTTCAAAAGGGCTATGTTTTCCGCGACGACCGGATGCAGAGGCCCTAAAACGGGGCCAAGGTCCTTAACCTTCGCCAAGCCTTTCTCCATCCACTCCTTGTAACGATCAAACCCGGCCACGTTGAGGCCGTACGAACCACTTACGTCCAGGCTCCAATTGCCGTCGAGGTCGCGCAGTTTTGGACCCTGCGATTCTGTCACCACCGAGCACAGGCTGAACTTCTCGCGCATCACCCGCATGAATGGGAAGGGAACCCGATTGGCGTCAGTGAAACGCAAATCGGAGAAGCTGCCTCTGATATTGTTACCCCAGACAATTGATTTGGCGCACTGCGTCTGAAATAAATTCGCCAGGCGATCAATGGCGTCTTTGCGGAGCTGAACCCATCGTTCACCGGCTCCGTCTGCACCCCAGACGTCGTTCTCGGGGTAGCTAAGGGACTTCACCCAGTCGGACAATCGCCGCGAAAGCATGGGCGCAAGAGCTTGAGCCCTCAAGGTCATGAACATGGTTACGAGCTTGCGGAAAGCAAGACTTGCCAGAAGAGCCACTGCCAGCAGTCCTGCCAGGATCGCCGCATTTCGCCAGGAACTTGACGCCGACGAGTTCAGGTACTCTGTCCACCTTCGTAGAGTCTCATCCACCGCCATCTCGATATTCTCCTCGCCTAAGTTAAGTGGCCAATCCTCTGCGCGTCAGCGGAGAACGGGACGCCGTGAGTCCTTGGGCTCCCGCGCTAATCAGCAGTGCTTCAAATCGTTCCACTACGCGCGCCCAGCTAAGGCAAGTAATGTACTCACGTGCCTGCCGCCGTATCCTTCGGACGGCCTGAGGGTCGCGCACAAGACTGCAGGCGGACTCGACAAAGGCTTTCAGGTCTCCGAATCGAACCAGGACACCGGTCTCGCCGTGAGTGATGTGAAGTTTTGCGCCAGCGTAGTCGTATGCAATCACGACCAGACCGCTGGCCATAGCTTCGAGCGTTACATTGCCGAAGGTTTCCGTTTCGCTGGGGAAAAGAAATACATCGGCGGAAGCATAATATTTGGCAAGCTGCTCGCCGGTCAGCATCCCGGCGAAAATCAGGTCCGTATTTTTCCTTTGCAGGGCCGGGCGGAGCGGTCCATCGCCGACGATTACGAATTTAATCCCGTCATTGAACCGCCTCATCGCGCGGTGCGCTTCGATAGCAAGGTCCAGGTTCTTCTCCGCTGCTATCCGCCCCACGTAGATCAGGACAAGATCTTTGTCGGACGATCCCCATTCGCGCCGTAACTCGGCACAGCGGCGTTGCGGAGTAAACAGCTCACTGTCGACGCCTCGCTCAAGGATACTTACATTGTTGAAGCCGGCGCGCTGCAGCCCGGTCCGCAGGTCTTCGTTGGCAACCAGTGTGCAGTCGGTCTGATTGTGAAACCAACGCAGGTACCGAAGCGCCAAACTCTGCAGCCAACCTACGCCATAGTGCTTGCAGTAGTGGTGGAAGTTGGTATGGAAGCCGCTGACAGCCGGAATACCCAGTCTTCGGGCAGCGCGCACCGCCGACCATCCCAACGGCCCTTCGGTTGCGACGTACACCGCAGCGGGAGGGTGATGTCTCCAGGAGCGCCGCAAGAGCCGTCCCGCGGGCACTCCGAACTGCAAGTCATGATAGCCCGGCAGCGGCAGACCGCGAATCAATGTAGCTTTAGAATAAATGCCACGTTCGGAACCGCCGGACGTTCGCCGGTTCCGCGGTTCTGGATGTACGACCGACACCGTATGGCCGCGCGCCAGCAATCCCATCACCAGATGGGCCAAGGTCAAAGCGACACCGTTTACTTCGGGAGGATAGGTCTCAGTAACGACACAAAAGTGTTGCGGATTCGAGGCGGCGCAATGTGAAAGTGACTCCAATGCGGGTTGCACCGGCGGGCAGGCTTCGCCAGCACCGAAGAAACCTAAGAGCGCTTGGCCGCCTGCGACTTCCGAAAGGTCGCCGTCGCGGAGCCGGTCCTCTTCCATACAGCCCTCACCACACGCCCGACCGGTCAAAAGATCAGGTTAGATCCAAGTTCTATCTGTGGCTACACGAAGATCGTTGCGGGGGTTTGACGGGGCTTTGAAGAGTGCAGGAGAAAAGTGTGAACTGCAAAAGTCCGCCGATGTCAGCAGGTCACATAGCCGTCGCGCTGTTGAAACAGTTCCGACTCAAATGACGGTCGGCGCCGCCCTTCAACAGCGCGCACCCATCGCACTTTTCACGGAAGAGGACCGGCGGAAGCTGGACGGCGCGATTCCATTCGCTCGACAACTTTGATCAGCCATCGACGATATTGCCGGGTGCTGTAGGCGCTCGAACCGAGTCCTATCGCTCGTCGAACGCCGGGCCCGAACAAGGAATCGCCGAGCACGAGAATAACGAGATGGGATGCGGCGAACAGCGTCTCTTGCAACTTCGGGGTCCTTCGTCCTTCATTCCGAGCTCTCCTGACCCTGCCCGCATGCATTCTTTCGGCGGCAGGCTTAAGGACGCCTGGCTTCATTGCCCTGTAACTCTGTCCGGAAAGAATCAGCCAGGCCAGCAAGCGCGCCATCCCCCGGTGTGAAGCAACCTTGTGGAAGCGTTCGAGAACGCCCTCGATGTCGGGTTCTTTCGCGCTCGGCCAGCCCTCGAGGAATTGCGCCTGAAGCCTTGCGATGCCCCGCGAGACCATCGCCTCAACCAAACCCTCGCGGCTGCCAAAATGATGGAGGATCGCGGGATGGGAGATGCCGGCGTCGGCGGCGATTTCCTGAAGCCGGATAGCTTCCGGACCCCCGCTCAAAAAGCGGAGCTCGGCGGCCTCAAGGATCGCGCTGCGAGTCTCCGCCGCGCTTCGACGCCGTCGAGTCGCGAGGCGGTCCCGCGCCGCCGCCGTCTCAGGGTCGCGCGAGGATCTACTGCCGCCCGATGGTCGCAGTCCGGCCCGCATCCACCTTGATCCGAGAGACACTTGCGTCAGTTGCGACTTCCGCTGATTCGCCGCGATGCTGCCGATAGGTCTGAAGAGTCCATCCGAACGCGGGATGCGTCGAAGCAGACTCCCTGATTTTCGCGAAAGGCTCTGGAAACGGAATCGCCGCCTCGTATGGAAACTCCGGCGGTCTGACCAGCGGCGACAGCAGTGCAGCCGCCGTAAGGTCGGCGACCGTGAAGCGCTCGCCCACCAGGTAACCTGACGGCCGCAGATCGCTCGCAAGCCGATCCAGCCGCGAGCGTTTTGCCGCGCGCGGCCTCTGCGCTGGCGGGGTTGATGTTCATCTGCCGCCGCATGATGACGCCGATGAGAGGACTCATCGCACGATGTGCAAGTTGAGCAGCCGCGCTCGCGTGAGATACGAAGAGCGCGCGCACAAACTCCGGGTATGGCAGGATCACATGAAAAATCCACCGCCGGATGTATGGCCCGAGTTCCTCGTCGAAGTACTCTTCCAGTTCGAGCGCCCGCCGTCGCTCATCCGGGTCCGCGGGATAGAGCGGCGCTTCGGGGTACGCACGCTCGAGCGCCTCGATGATTCTGCTCGAATCGGAGATCGTTTTGCCGTCCAACTTCAGTACGGGGACGTTCGTCTTGCCCGTCATCCGCTTGACGATGGGGACGTGGAAGCCGGGAACCAGCGAATGGCGGATATGCGGCACCCGCTTGTAGTCCAGCGCCCAGCGCGCCTTCTCGTTGAAGTGAGAGCTCGTGAACTGCCACAACTCGGGAGTATCCATCGCGGGTGACTTCCTCTTTGCGGTTGGGTCGCTGCACTTACTTACAATTTTGTAACTATCTTTCACGAGACTGTCAATGACGGTTTCAGCGTCCATTTTTGCCAAACTTTCGTCGCATCAATTCGCAAATCGGTAAGATTTATCGCGACCCGCGATTCTTACCTGACTTGCTTCCGTCTGCTTAGGCAATTGCGGTTACTAAATGTTGGCACGCGCAATGCTCAATGCTTCTGTCAGGCATAAACGGAGGAAACCTAAGCCTATGATCTTCATCTTCTACGAAATGAACATCGCGTCCGGCGCCAGAACAGGACGGTCGGAAGAATACGATGCCTGCACCCTGCGAGAAGCCGCCGAGAATTGTCTCTGCGCGTACAGGCTGAAGAACGGCGACGCCAGGATGGGGCCGAACGGCCACGTCGTTTACCCGGCCGGCGCCCGCGGCGAGCTTGCGCTTGTGCTGCGCGCATCGAGGAACTAATCGATTGCTCGTCAACTCGCGCTATCGTTGAAGTATTCGATCACGCTTTGAAGGAACTCCGCGGCGGGCGCACCATCAACCACGCGATGGTCGAACGTGAGGCTGAGCCAAAGCATCGCGCGCTTGGCGATCTCGCCGCCATACACCGCCGGCTTTTCGACGATTCGCCCGACGCCGAGGATTCCGGTCTCGCCGGGATTCAGAATCGGCGTGAAAGCGTCGACTCCGAACATGCCGAGGTTGGTGATTGTGAAAGTGCCTCCGGTTACGTCTTCCAGTTTGAGATGACCCGCCCGCGCCTTTTCGCTGAGCGCGCGACTTTCGACCGCGATCTCCCGCAGCGACTTGCTCTCGGCGCGCTGCACGACCGGAACGATCAGTCCCTCCTCGAGTGCGACGGCTACTCCGATGTTCGCGCTTGCGCAGCAGACGATCTCCGCGCCTTCGAGGCGCGCATTCATTCGCGGATGGCGCATCAGCGCGCGCGCAACCGAATGAATCATCATATCGGTGTATGAAAAATCGAATTCGCGGGAGCGGCGGGCGCGAAACTCGGTTGCCGGCGTCACATCGGCTTCGGCGGCGATAGTGATCTGCGCGCTGGAATGAAGACTCTGGTGCATCCGCTCGGCAATCACCTTGCGCACGCCGCGAATCGCGACCCGTTCGCCGGACGGCGCAGCAGCGATGCTGGCCGGCTGAGTTTTCGCACCTGATCTCGCGCTGCGCTCGACGTCTTCGCGAGTAATCCGTCCACCGGGACCGGTGCCTTCGACTTTGTCGAGATTGACGCCAAGCTCGGACGCCAGCTTGCGGGCAACCGGACTCGCGGCGCGCCGCGCGCCGGCGTTGGCCGTGGCGCTGGGACTGGCTGGCTGCGGCGATGTCGAGGGCAAATCGCGATCGGCCTGCCCCGACGCGGACTTGCGGTAGCGAGCCGCGATCGTCGCGACATCCTCGCCCGCTTCCGCGATCACGGCCACCGCCACGCCGCATTCAACCGTCGCGCCTTCATCGAACAGGATGCTCGCGAGAGAACCGGACGCGGGCGCTTCGACCTCGTAAAGAACTTTCTCGGTCTCGACTTCGTAAAGCGGCTCGCCCGCGTTGACTCGCTCGCCCGCGGCCTTGAAGAAACGCTGGATGGTTCCTTCATGCATCGTCAGCCCGAACTTGGGCATCGTGACTTCAACTGCCACAGTCAGTTCCGCGATCGCCTCGTCTGCCTATCGTCCGACCACGTCGCGGATCGCGGCTTCGATGCGAGCCTCGTCTGCGATGGCCGCCTTTTCGAGCGGCGGACTGAACGGAATCGGCACGTCGAGGGTCGTCACGCGGCGAATCGGCGCGTCGAGGAAGTCGAAGCCCTTGTCGGCCACGATCGCAGAGATATCCGCGGCGGCGCCTCCGCGCAGATGGCCTTCGTCGGCGATCACGATTCGATTCGTTTTCTCGACCGACGCAAGGATCGCGTCTTCGTCGAGCGGTATCAGCGTGCGCGGATCGATCACTTCAACCGAGATTTTTTCCTGCTCCAGCTTGGCCGCGACCTTCATCGCCTTCGGCACCATCGCGCCGATCGCGACCACCGTCACGTTCTCGCCGGGCCGCTTCACGGCGGCCTTGCCGAGCGGCACCAGGTGCTCGCCCGCGGGAATCTCCTCCTTGAGACGGCCGAGCGCGCCGTGCTCGAAAACAATCACGGGATTGTTGTCCCGAATGGCGCTCTTCAGCAGGCCCTTCATGTCCGACGGCCCCGACGGGACGACCAGCTTGAGGCCCGGGACGCTCAGAAATTGCGCGTACACCGTCTCGGAGTGCTGCGCGGCCGCGCCGCCCATCGCTCCGAACACGGCGCGAAACGTGATCGGCATGGTGGCCTGTCCGCCGGACATGTAGCGCAGCTTGGCGGCCTGGTTACACACCTGGTCGAAGGCGCAATAGAAGAAGCTGGCGAATTCGACTTCGCAAATCGGCCGCGTCCCCGCCATCGCGGCCCCGACCGCAGCGCCGACGAAGCCGGCCTCCGAAATCGGCGTGTTGCGCACCCGCTTGGCGCCGAACTTGTCGATAAGCCCCTTGGTCGCGCCGAACGCGCCGAGCACGACGTCCTCGCCCATCAGGAAGGTAAGCGGGTCGCGCTCCATCTCTTCGGCAATAGCCTGGTTGATCGCCTGGATAAAATTGGTTTGCGCCATGATCATTCCTCCGCCGCCGCCCGCTCAGGCGTAAACGTCATCGGTCACTTCCGACGCCGACGGCAGTTCGCTCGAGCGGGCGAATTCGACCGCGTCGGCGAGTTCCTTTTCGGTCTCCTTGATGATCTTCCTGAGTTCGGCCGAATTTATCTTGCCGCTCTCCGCGCACCACTTCTCGAATCGAATCAGCGGGCACTTGCGCTTCCATTCCTCGACTTCGGATTTCTCGCGATACGCGCCCTCGCCAAGGAACGCCTGCTCGCCGACGACGTGCCCCTCCCATCGATAGGTCTTGCATTCGAGCAGTGTCGGACCTTCGCCCGCGCGGGCGCGCGCCACCGCCTCGCTGGTGTAGCGAAAGACTTCGAGCACGTCGTTGCCGTCCACGATATGGCCGGGGATGCCGTAGGCCTGCGCGCGCACCGCGATGTCTTTGACCGAGGTCACCGTCGCCATCGGCGTGAACTCGCCGAAGCCGTTGTTCTCGCAGACGAAGACGACCGGCAACTTCCACACTGCCGCGAGGTTCAGCGACTCGTGGAAGGTGCCCTCGTTGGACGCGCCGTCGCCGAAGAACGCCACCGTGACATCGTCTTTGCCGGCGATCACCGCCCCCAGCGCCGAGCCCGTGGCGATCGGCAGTCCAGCGCCGACGATCCCGTTGGCGCCCAGGATGCCGAGCGAGTAGTCCACGATGTGCATCGAGCCGCCTTTGCCTTTGCAGTAGCCGGTGCGCTTGCCGAAAATCTCCGCCATCATGCGATCGAGGCGTCCGCCCTTGGCGATCAGATGTCCGTGCCCGCGATGGGTTGACGTGATCCGATCGGTCTTACGCAGCGCGGCGCAGACGCCGGTGGCGGAGGCTTCTTCGCCGATCGAGACGTGGACGAAGCCGGGAATCTCGTTGGCCATCGCCAGGTCGCGCGCCTTGGACTCGAAATGCCGGATCTTCTGCATCGAGCGGTACATCTCGAGCAGCTTTTCCTTGCTGATATCCATGAAGGGGTTGCCTCCGTGAGGATTCGTGGAATGCGCGGGCCGCTGTTCCCGCGAGCGGAAAACTAACCCCAACCGCGGCAACCGTCAAATGAGCCGCAGGAACGGCGAGGATTTCGTTTATCCACAGATCGGTTGGTTTCTCCACAAAACGAGGCCTTCAGAACTTCGCAGTCGAGGGTCCATGATCTATGATCGCCGCCCAGATGACCAGGAAGGAAGCGATCCGGCGCCTCGAAAACCTCGCGCTCGAAACGGGGCACAAGAGGAAGTATTACGTCAAGAAGGCGCTGGTCGAATTTCTCGATCGCAACTCGCATCTGCTCGGCTACAGGCCGACGCGCACCAACGGCTTCTCGACCCTCGACGAAGTCTCCTTCCGCCTGAACCGGTTTCCACCTTGATTCGCGCCGATCGGCGCGATCGCAATCTATTGTCTTCGCGCAGGTTATCCGAGTGGTGCGCCGTCACGCGCGCTGCGCGCGAATCACAAACTCTGAGCACCCCGGGTGTCTTCAAATTCAGTTCGCCCCCCGATGGCCTCTTCATACCGGTCGACGATTTCGACGGCGGGTCCGGCCGCGCGGATTTCCCCGCGGTCCAGCCATATGGCACGGTCGCAGAGCATGCGCAGATTCTCGGAGCCGTGCGAGACGATGATCATGGTGGCGCCCGAGGAGCGGAATCCCTGCAACGTCTTGGTGCACCGATCGCGAAACGCGCGATCGCCGGCGCTCAGCGCTTCGTCGAGCAGCAACAGCTCGAATTGAACGTGAGCTGCGACAGCAAAACCCAGCCGCGAAATCATGCCGCTGGAATAGGTCCAAAGTTGGCGATCCAGCGCGTCTTCAATTCCTGCGAATTCGATGATCTCAGGCATCAGACCGCGGATTTGGCGATTGGTCATGCCGAGAATTGTTCCCTGCAGAAAGATGTTCTCGCGACCAGTGAGATAGGGATGAAATCCTGAACCCAGCCCAAGCTGGGTTGATACTCGCGCGCGAACTTCGACCTTTCCCGACGAAGGCGCCGCGATTCCCGCCAGGATCTTCAGCAGGGTGCTCTTGCCTGCGCCATTGCTGCCGACAATTCCGAGCGATTCACCGCGCGCGACCCGGAAAGAAACGTTATGCAGGGTGCGGATTTCCTGGCGGCGCACCGCGAACCCCAGCATCCAGCGCAGTGCGTTCTCGACCATCGCCTGCCGCGCGAGGTTGCGCGCGCCATAAGACTTGCAGAGCCCCTCGACTACTATTACGTCGTCGCTCCGATTACGCATATCCCCTCAAAACCGCTCTGAAGGATAATCGATTAGCGCGATAGACTCCAACTGTTCGCTCTAGTGCCGGAGCCACGGCGGCCGCCGATCAAAGCCTCCGGACTTTTTCGCCGCCTTCGCGGTGTTCGGAAGCCACCGGCCGCAATATACGATTCTTTGGTTATATTAGTAACCTTAAGCAGCGATCAAAATAAACTTTATATTACTAGTCGTGCTACGGTAATGGTGTGAGAAATAGAAAAATGACTACAGCAGTGTATATCTCAACTATAATCCTACTTGGTAGTATGTGCGCCAGCGCGTGCGCCGTGTTCGTGCCGGTGGATGAGCCGGCTCCCGCGACGGAGGTCTCGCGGACCACTACTACGACCCAGACCAACGTCCCCGATCCGGCCGTGACGACGCAGAGGACCACGGTCACACAGACCGGCGCCTACTAGCGGATGGCCTGCCGAGGCGACTGCGGCTCCGGCGCCGCGCGTCGTGCTCAGTACAACAATTGATGGACCGGGAAGACCCTGGTCGCCATCACAACCGACGGAGAAGATACAGAAATGAATTCAATTCAGCGATTTGCCGTTAGCGTCGTGAGCATTGCAGCCTTAACCTGCCTTGTCGGATGCGGCAGCAGCACCAAGGAAGTCGACCGCACTACTTATGTTCCGGCCGCGGCGCCGGCTCAAGTCGTCGTGCAAGCTCCGCCTGTACAGGTGGTTCCACCTACGACGACCACCAGCACGTCGGTGGACAAGTCGCGCGATTCAAGTGAGTCGAGCACTGGCGGGACCGTCGATAGCTCGAGTTCTCATCACAGTGAATCGACAACTGTGACTCCCAGCAACTGAGCGCGGCTGCAGGAGAGTTACCGAGTGCTAACCAATCGAATAAGAACAGCTTTGACCATGTTCGCGATCGGCACCGCGATTTCAGTGCTCACCGCCAATGTGCGTGCCGATCCGGCCACTGCCGACTCCTTCAACTCGCTGTCTCGCGAGCACGACAACGTAAACGTCACGGCGGAGCACCATTACAACTCGCCGGCCGAACGCGCGAACGACGCGATGCTGATCACCGAGGTCAAGAGCGCGCTGGCCGACGCCGGCGTAGCTGACAACCATGTCGTGGCAGTCGATTGCGATCATGGCAAAGTCTTGTTGAGCGGCGTGGTCAAGTCGGCCCGCGACGCAAAGCATGCCGGCGAAATTGCGGCGGCAGCACAGGGCGTCACCGGTGTGAAAAATCAGCTGACGTGGCATTAGCCGACCGTCGCCAGCAGCGAAAGAGTTAGATCCCGATGTTATTGATTCTGATCATCTTGCTGATTCTATTCGGCGGCAGCGGCGGTTATAGGACCTATCATCATGGCGCCAGGGACCCGGGCGGCCTGCTGATGCTGGTGCTGGTCGTCGTGTTGATCGTCTGGTTGGTTGGCGGCGGCCTTCACGTCTGACGCCGTGACGCTGGACGCCGGGTGCTGGCCGCGGCTAAAATTCGCGACGTAGCCTTGGCCAAATGGGATCGCCGCTCAATGTATTGTTCATCACCGCCGACCAATGGCGTGGCGACTGCCTCTCAGCGCTCGATCATCCGGTAGTTCGGACCCCGAATCTCGACGCGCTCGCGGCCGATGGCGTTCTTTTCCGGCGTCACTTCGCCAACGCCGTCCCGTGCGGTCCGAGCCGCGCCTCGCTTCACACCGGGATGTATCTGCAGAATCATCGTTCCGGCACCAACGGCACTCCGCTCGATGCGCGGCACACCAACTGGGCCAAGGAGGCCGCCTCGCACGGTTACGATCCGGTGCTGTTCGGGTACACCGACACGAGCCAGGATCCTCGCGGACTCGACGCGGGCGATCCGTGGCTCAAATCGTACGAAGGTCCTCTGCCCGGCATCCGCCCCGTGTGCCTGATGATTGGCGCGCCGACGCCGTGGACCGATTGGCTGCGCGCGCGCGGTTTTGATGTGCCTGCGGATATCCGCTTCGCGTATGGCTATCGTGCCGACGGTCCGGACTATGAAGACGGCGCGGCGCATCCCAAGCCGCTGAAGTATCCGGCGGAATTCGACGACACCGCGTTTCTGGTTGGCCAAACGATCGACTACATCAGGAGCGCGCGCGGTCCTTTCATCGCGCACTTGTCGCTCCTGCGGCCTCATCCACCGTTCGTCGCGCCCGAGCCCTACAACGCGATGTACGATCCGGCGCTGATGCCGGGTTTCACGCGTCTGGCCACGCCCGAAGATGAGGCACGTCAGCATCCGTGGCTTGCGCATCAGTTGAACCGCCGGGTCTTCAGGGCGACCGACAACGAGAAGAAGCTTCGGCGGCTGAAGGCCGTTTACTACGGACTCATGAGCCGGGTTGACGCGGAGATTGGGAGGCTGGTTCGCTTTCTCAAGGAGTCCGGGCGCTGGGATTCGACGCTGATCATCTTTACCACGGATCACGGCGAGCAGATTGGCGACCACTGGCTCATCGGCAAGTGCGGCTATTTCGACGGCTCCTACCACATACCGCTAATCGTTCGCGATCCGCGGCCGCAAGCCGATTCCGCACGCGGCGCGGTAGTTTCGTCGTTCACCGAAAACGTCGATATCACGCCGACGCTGCTGGAAGCGATCGGCGCCGAAATTCCGGTGCAATGCGACGGGCGCTCACTGGCGCCGTTCCTTCAAGGCGCGGGGCGTCCGCACAAATGGCGGACCGAAGCGCATTGGGAGTTCGACTTCCGCGATCCAGGCGACGACTCGGCGGAGCGCGAGCTCGGACTCACGATGCATCAATGCACGATGAACATTATTCGCGGCGAGCGATACAAATACGTTCATTTCACGAATCTGCCGCCGCTGTTCTTCGATTTGCAGACCGACCCGGGCGAGTTCGTGAACCTCGCCGGCGTCGCGTCCTACGGGCCGCTGGTACTCGAGTACGCGCAAAAGCTCCTTTCATGGCGCATGAACCATGACGAGCAGACCTTGACCCACATCATGCTCAGCGACGACGGCCCCATCGTGCGGCGCGCCGCGCGCTACTGAGAATTGCGGCTGCTACGGGCGCTCGCCTCTGCGGATGCGCGCCTCGATCGCGTCGAGGGCTGCCTCGCAGTCGGCGACAGCGTCGATCACTTCATGCGCGCCGCTTGCAGCCAACGCAATCCGCGCGTGCTCGAGCCGAGTCGCCTGCTCGGCGGGTGCAAGCGCCGCAAAGTCTTCCGCGGACAGGCCGATCATGTTGCCGGTGCGCGCGAGGCCAATCGTCCACACGCCGGCGCGTAGTCCTTCCTCGATATCGACCGGTGTGTCGCCAACCTTCACGATAGCTTCGAGCGGCTCGACCTGGAGTCGGATGGCGTTGGCGAAGATCATCCACGGATGCGGGCGCCCGCCTCCAACCTCGTCGGGAGTGATCGCGCAGTCAGGCTGGTAGCCCTGCTCGGCGGCAGGCCGCAATATTATCTCGAGCATCGCGCGCGTGTATCCGGTGGTGCTCCCGATCTTGATTCCGCGTTTGCGGATGCGCGCGACCGTCGCCGCGACTCCATCGATCACCGCTGAGTACTTGCCAATGCATTCGAGCTGAAGCGGCACGAAGTCCGCGAACAGACTCTCGACGTCCGCCTCGGTCGGCTCGTGCCCCACCGCGTCGCGCCATTGCGCCGCGACCTTCGGCGCAAACAGTATCTTCCTGATGTGATCCTTTTTGAGGACGCCCATGTCGCGCCGCGCGTCTTCTTCCGAGATAGGCACGCCGCGCTTCGCGAACACCTGCTGCAGCACGCGGACCGGCGCCAGGCTCCCGTGATCGACCGTCGTTCCCGCCCAATCGAGAATGACCGCCTTCACCGGCCCCGAATACGACTGCGTCATTATATATTCATCTCGCGAATCATCTGCTCGGCCAAGCCGAACGACAGCGTCATCCCGGAGCCGCCGACCGCCGTGACGATGCGAACTCCGGGCGCGGCGTCGATCGCGACCCAGGCTTTGTCCGGGTGCTTCGCGTACACGCCGTACCAGCGCTGCGCGATCGAGAGGTCGGGCGCTATCAGAAAGGTGCGCACGTTGCGCAGCACGAGCTCGTCGATCTCGGTTTTGTTGAAGACATCGACGGCGAGGCCGTACTCGTGCGAATCGCCCAACGTCAGCGCGCCGTCCGCGGTCTGCGAGACGAGAGTGTGAATTGCGTAGCGATCGTAGTCGGCCAGTTCGCGCGCGACGCGCGCTTTGTATTTCGGCAACGTCGCCGTGCAGAGTTCAAAGGCGGGATAGAAGCGCAGCGTGAGACCGGCGGCGAGGGCCGGGCCAAGCTCCCAGCCGTTTTTCTGCGGCGCGGTTCGCATCATCTGCAACTTGCACCGATCGATACCGCTAGCTGCAAATGATTCTGGAAAAAGTGTTTCGAAATCGTCGCCGCCGCACACAACTGCGTGCGCTGCCGTCCAGACCTCCGCGCCGGCTTCGATGCGCGGCAGCTGAATCGCTCGCACGGCGGTGCCGAAGCGGAACTGAACGCCAAACTTCTCAGTGAGAAACGCCGGCAACTTCGCAAGAACCTGGCGCGGATCGACGGTCAGCTCGGTAGGACTCCAGATGCCGCCCAGCAGTCCTGCGGGATTAACCGACCGACTCTTGCTCAGTACCTCGGCCGGCGAAAGCCACGTGCAGGTGTAGCCGGCGCCGGGCGCGCGCTCGGCGAACTCGCGTGCCACGTCGGCCTCGTCGCGATGGTAAACGACGTGAAGCGATCCGGTCGGACGATACGGCAATCCGGATTCGTCGAGAACCTCCTGCCAGATTTGACGACTGCGCAGCGCCAGCTGATGCGCCGCGCCGGCTCTTTGCCCAATCGGCCAGATCATGCCGAAGTTGCGCACCGACGCACCCTGCGCCCTCGGAGTGCGCTCGAAGACGACCACCGATCGTCCGCGCTTCGCTGCGAAGTAAGCATGGGCGAGGCCGAGGATGCCGGCGCCCACGACCGCCACGTCGGCTTTTCGATTCGAGCTCATCGCATGTCCAAAGGATCCTGTTATGCCTTCGCTCGTCATTTAGTGTACCTGAGGAAAGAGGAACGTTACGCTCACCCGCATTATCCATTCCGGGGCGCCATCCGGACGCTTCAGAAGGTCATACCCGCCAAGCTGGAGACTCAGATCCTGGGAACCCATCTTGAACGCCTTACCGATATCTGCGCCCATCGGAATAGTCCACGCGTTGGCGGTATCGGCGGTCCAGTCGTAGGTGATGGCGGGATCGACGTCGGCGTACCATCCGCTCTCGAAGTTGTAACTGATCATAGGCTCGATGTAGGTCTGATTGACGCTCCCGCGCTCGCGATTTCCGGCAAACGACATCAGTTGGTCGGTGAGGATGGCGTTGAGCCACGGGCCCTCCGAGTACACCAACGCCGCGGTTGGTCCGGCCGACCAGCGGCCGGTTCCCAATTCCGAGCTGCTGGCAGTGGGGAAATCAAAAATCGGACCCGCACCCCAGATCCATGTGGTCTCTCTATGCGGTGTTAGAAAAAAGGAAGTCTCCAGGTCTTCCAGCCCGGATTGTTCGTGCGGAGTGGGTGCGTAAGTGAAGGTCAGACTCGGCCGTGCGATCAGGTCCCAATCCGCATTTAGCGAGAACGGCAGTAACGGCTCGACGTTCAAAGCGTCGCCGACTTTATGATCTCGACCCAGTTGAAATCCGGTGGTGGACTGAATCGGAACTTTGACGAAATCCTCGAACGGATTATGGACGCTGATTGCCAGCTCCTGGTCGGTCATGACGCTCGGCGGCGACGGTGGAGGCGTCGACGCCTGTTGCGCGCGCGCCGGCAACGCCAGAACCGCGCTGAGCAGCAAGCCCAACCCCATGGCGGAATGTACAAATTGCAATCGCCGCAACTTCAAGTTGGCTCGGTGCTAAGGGGCGCCGAACCACTTGTCATAGATCTGCTGATAGGTGCCATTCTCACGAAGCGCGATCAACGCAAGATTGATCTTTCTGCGGAGCGGACTGTCCAGCTGCACCATGATGGCGGCCGGCGCAGTGTTGAATTCGGGCCCGACCGTCTTCACCCGTCCCTTTCCCTCATGAGCCGCATAGTAAAGGAGTACTGGCGCGGCCGTGACCACGGCATCCACCTTCTTGTCCAGGAGAGCTTTAAACATTTGATCAGTCGTCGCGAACTCCTGCACTTGGGCGTTCTGCTGACGAAGATAATCGGCGGCGGTACTGTGCGCTAGCGTGGCTACCTGCTTACCCGGCAAATCGCTCGGCCCCTCGATAGCGCCGCGGATCTGCTCGACCGTCAAGGCGGTCGTTAGCTGGGCGGTATAGAGCGCAACGAAAACCACGCCGACGAACATCCAGAAGATTGAGAGCGTGCGAGCCGCCCATTGATGCGGCATCGTCTGCGCCTGTGACGTCAGTGACGCTATTCCCCAATAGATCACCTCGAAGATACCCGGGAAGTAGTTCCGGTTCGAAAGCATGGTGTCCGGGTCCCGCCGGTCCAGCAGCCAAATCACATGAGCCGGGATCACGACGATCAGCAGAGCCATGCCGAGCCACAATACGGTTGTTCGCGAAAACAGCAGACGGAGCAGGTCCGACAAGGGGTTTGCGGTCTGCGCCGTCTCGCCCGTATCGCGCACCATGATTTGCTGTCCTGCTTGCAGTGTTGGGACCGAAAAATCGAAATCCTGGTCACGCGCTGACGTTATAAAGAGGCCCAGGCTGATGTCGGCACTTTTGGATCGCATCGCCTCCTCCAACGCGCCCACGTCAGGCACGATCTGATAGCTCGTCTTTAGCTTCAGCCGAGCGGCAATCGCGTTCCAAAGATCGACGCTGAATCCGGTCAGGGTGCCGTTCTGTTCCATAACGCTCGGTGGAGCAATGAACCCGGCCACACGAAGCTCCGGGGTTTCGCCTTGTGCCGAGGCGGCCGGGGAACTGGCGGGCTGCGCAAAAGCGGAAGCCCTGATGGTGGCGCCGATGATGAGGATCGCTAGTACACAAGCACTTATTTTCAACGAACACTCCTCCCCGATCCCGCTGATTCGTTGGACATGATGCTGAGGCCGACATTTTCCGCACCTGACAACTAGGCGACTTTCTCACGTGTCGCTCGTTTGTGCAAAATTGCGACTACTCGGCAGTTTTGCGTAGTCGAGCGTCACACGAGACGCGAAAAGTGTGCGAAAAATCATTACGTCATTAGCTGTCGGTCTCGTCTGAACTCTGAATGCAAATCATACGCTCGCCCTAACGCATGTCTAACGCAGTGCGCGTGGCCTTTCGAAGCATTCGCCGCTAACCTTCCGTTTGTCAGCGAGAGAAACAACGGGAGGTTTGGAGGACAATGGCAAATCTAAATCGGTCACCGAAACAGAGCTCATTAATTCAATTAGGAGAGGAACCCATGTACGCATCAAGCTTGGTCGAGAACGTCCCCGCGACGCCGGGGAGATCCGGCGCACGTCGCGCCCACGAGTCGGGCTTTAGGTACCTACTGACCGGAATCCGTGCCCTGCTGGTCGCATCGGCTATCGCGGTCGCGGCCGCCGGTACCGCAATGGCGGCAAGCCAGGCGCTGTGGGTGGCTAACGGCACCAACGTCCTGGAGTTCGGGTCGTTCAGCAGCGGCACCCACGACACGAAGCCGATGGTGGAACTCAACAGCACCGTGTTCGGTGCGCCGCAAGGCGTGGTCTTCGACGCAAAGAACGATCTGTGGGTCATTGATGGCGGCACCACGTCAGCGGGAGGCACGATCGCGCCGTCGCTCGAAGAGTTCACCGAGGCGCAGCTCAAGAATCTCAAGAAAGTTCCGACGCCGACGCCGAACGTACAGATCACGTCGGGCGACCTGGTGTTTCCGCAGCAGGCCGTGTTTGACGCGTCGGGCAACATGTGGGTCAGCGATAATGGAGCCGACAAGGTGTTCGTGATAACCGCGGCCCAGCTCGCGGCCGCCGTCGGCGTCGACAATATCCCTTCGTTCAGCACCACGATCGAGTCCGACCCCACATTCGAGGGACCGCTGGGAATCGTGCTGCACGACGGCAACCTGTACATCGCGAACAACGCGAGTACCACTATCTTCGAGTTCAACTCCAATCATCTGCCCACGCTCGGCAGCGGCACCAAGGTGCTCGTCCCCGACGTGATCCTCGAGGACGACGGCTTTATGTCGATTAGCGCTCCGTGGGCTCTGGTCTTCGACAAGGCGGGCGATCTGTGGTCCAGCAACGCAAATGCTCCGAACACGCTGGTCAAGTTTACGCCCTCGCAAATCGCGACCTCGGGCGATCCGACGCCTAAGACCACGATCGGCCCGGTCAATGAAAAGGTCGGCCAAAGTACGGACGCGACCCTGGCTGCGCCCAATGGAATCGCGTTCGACGAAAGCGGCAACAACCTCGAGGCAGTCAGCTCCGCGTCACCCTTTGGCATCGCGAGGTATGACGCCAAGCAGCAGGTGAGCGGCGGCCTGATCAAGCCGTTCAACTTCATTGTCGGCAACAATACGACGCTCAACGCGCCTGCCGGCGACAACTTCGGCCCGCAGATCAGTCACTAGTCGCACGATTGATCGGTAACCATTCGCCACAACCCAGGCGCCGCCGCTCCTTACCCGAGAGGAGCGGTGGCGCGCGTCTGCCCGCTGGACGCAGCCGCGCGGGATGAGATACGGGCATTGGGATGGAATGGCTCGCGGTCACGCTCCGGCATCATCCCGAACTGGCGGTTTTTCTCACGCTTGCGCTGGGCTACTGGATTGGAGCGCTGAGGATCGGATCGTTCAGCGTCGGACCGGTCACCGGCGTCTTACTTGTAGGTCTGCTGATCGGGCAGATGCGCATCGGCATTTCGCCAAACGTCGAGGCGGTATTTTTTCTGATGTTCCTGTTCGCGACCGGCTATAAGGTCGGCCCGCAGTTTTTCCGGGGTCTCAAGAACGACGGTTGGCGCCAGGCCCTGTTCGCCGTGATCCTGGCAGTCGTTTGCCTGCTGACTGCGTACGGCGTCGCGCTCGCCGCCGGCTTCGACGCCGGTTCGGCGGCGGGCCTTCTATCCGGCGCGTGCACGATCTCCGCGGCCATCGGGGTCTCGGCGGATTCACTGAACCAGCTCTCGATATCGCCTGACCAGAAAGCGCAATTGATTAATCAAGTTACTATTGCGTTCGCGGTGACTTTCATCTTTGGAACGGCCGGCACCGCATGGTTTCTCTCGGCGATTGGACCCCGGATGCTCGGCGTGGACCTGGCCGAGGAATGCAGAAAACTCGAAGCAGAGATGGGCGAGGACGAGGAGTACGAGGCCGGCGTCACCTCAGCTTACCGCAGATTTTCGACGCGCGCGTATCGGATGGAGAACCGGGAATTTGCCAACGACACGATTGCCGACTTCGAGGCGCGCTTCAAAACCGATCGAATTGTAGTCGAGAGGATTCGACGCGAAGGAAGCCTGCTCGAGCCCGGACCGTCGATTGGCATCCGCTACGGCGACCTGCTTGCGATCTCCGGACGCACCGGCGCCCTGCTGGCCGGCGGCCCGCGCATCGGTCCCGAGATTGACGACGCCGGGCTGCTCGATTTTCCGGTCGAAACTCTCGACGTCGTGATCACCAGCAAGGCGCTCGCGGGCAAAAGCATCGGCGACCTGGGCGCGCTCCCTTTCACGCACGGCACCGTGCTCAGGAAGCTGATTCGCAGCGGGCACGAGATGCCCTTCATCGCCGGCACTATCCTTGACCGCGGCGACGTGCTGCAAATTCTCGGCGCGAAGCGCGACGTCGAGCGCGCTGCCGGCAGGCTCGGCTATGCCGACCGGCCGACCAACATGACCGACATGGTTTTCGTCGGCGCGGGTATCGTGCTGGGCGGGATGCTCGGCGCGCTGTCGGTCCGCGCGGGCAGGATTCCATTGAGCCTCAGCACCAGCGGCGGCGCGCTGATCGCGGGGCTGTTGTTCGGCTGGCTGCGCTCGGTGTATCGGACGTTCGGGCGCGTGCCCGAGGCTGCCCTCTGGATTCTGGATTCGGTCGGCCTCAACACCTTCATCGCGTCGATCGCGATTACCTCGGGTCCGATGTTTGTCGAGGGGCTGAAAAAATCCGGCGTGGATCTTTTTGCCGCCGGCGTCGTGGTAACTCTGTTTCCAATGATCGTCGGAATCCTGATGGGCAAGTACCTGTTCAGGATGCATCCCGCGATCGTGCTTGGCGCTTGCGCGGGCACGCGGACGGCGACCCCCGCGCTCGCCGCGATCCAGGACGTGGCACGCAGCAAGGTCCCTGCGCTCGGCTACACGGTCACCTACGCGATCGGAAACACGCTGCTCACGATTTGGGGCGTCGTGATCGTCGCGATGATTTCCTGAGCGGGCGCGAGTATCTCCGCACCAGCGTTGAACCCCGCTTCCAGTTGACGGTATGTACATGCTGTATGCGGCGATTCGGCATCAAGCTCCGGGGACGCGTGGCAGTCGGTGTGTTGGCTGTATCCGCCGCGCTGATTGCGACCCTGGCGACGGCGCGAAAGGCGGACAGCACGGACCTGACGACGCCGTCCTTTCTGGTTGCCACCCGCGATTTGCAGGATCCGTTTTTTCAACACGCCGTAATCCTGATGGTGCCGACCACCGAGCCGCCGCTGCTCGCCGGCGTCATCATAAACAATCCCGCCAAACAGCGGGTTCGCGATATCTTCCCGCAAGCGCGCAATTTGAACGGCGCGGATGAAGCCGTCTACATGGGCGGACCGGTGGAACCGGACCAGGCGTCAGTGATCTTTCGCGCGTCGTCGGCCATCGCGTCGGCGACCAAAGTTTTCGGCGACACTTACGTCGCGACCGGCCACGAAGCCATCGCCGCGGTCGTCAAAGACCCGCGCATCGCCGATCTCCGCGTCATCCTGGGCAAGGCTCAGTGGTTGCGCGATCAGCTCTACAGCGAAGTCATGGCGGGCGCGTGGTACGTGGTTCCGGCCAAGTCCGACCTGATTTTCAGCAATCCGAAGGACCTGTGGTCGACCCTGGTCAAGGGCGGCGATCTCGAGGAAGCCGCGGTAAATCCGGCTCCAACGCCGAATTTGCCTTATTGGCGGCTGGGTGCTACAAACTGGCAGCGTCGAATCTCACCCAATTGATTGGGGAACGCGGTTGCGCCCACGCCGCGTATGACTTCTCAAGGGGACACCATCAATGGCACGGACCAAGGAACGCACTTTCGGTCAAGTACTTCGCGATCGCCGCCGGCAGCTCGACCTGACCCAGGAAGAGGTCGCGCGCCGCATCAAGACCTCGACGCCGTACATCGGACACCTCGAATCGGCCAAGCGCCACCCCTCCGACAAAATCGTAACCCGGCTGGCCGAAGTGCTCGGGCTCGATCGGCGGGAGCTGTTCTTCCTCGCCAATCCGCGCGCGCAGGCGCTCCTCACCCCTGCGCCGGATGTCGACGCGAAGTCGGCGTGGGAGGATTTTCGCAAGGACGATCAACTCAGGCGCATCCACAACATCACCGGCGACGAGATGGAAATGCTGTCGCGCGTGGCGCTGCTCGGTGAGGTGCGCTCGCCGCGCGACTTCATCTATATACTCAACACGGTTCGTCACGCGGTCGGCAGATAAAGTTCAGATCGTCTTCCGAAACGCGTCGGCCGGCGTCACCCGCATCGCGCCCAACACCGGAATCGCGGCGCTCAGGATACTGATCGCAGTCGCGGCCAGCATCGCCTCGAGCGCGGCGCCGTAGCTCACCGTCAGGTAGCCCGCGCTCTCCAGCACCGAGCGCAGCGTCGTGCCGCTGCCGAACTGCCACAGCGCCAGCCCGCAGCCCAGCGCGCCGCCGGCCGTGCCAATCAGCGCGCACTCGCCCAGCAGCAGGCGCGCCACGTAGGGCTGGTTGAAGCCGAGCGCGCGCAACACCGCCACGTCGCGCAAGCGGTCGCGCACTATCATCGACATCGAGTTGGCGGCGATTAGAAAAATCGTCAGCGCGATCACCGCGGAGACTGCCGAGACGATGCCGCGGATGTCGCCGACCGTGGACATCAGGCCGGAAACCGCCTCGCTCTCGGTCATCGACGCGGTTTCGAAATCCGAGTTGTGAAATGCATCGTCGATTTCGTGGATGACCGACGGAACGTGGGCGGCCGAGTCGACGCGGGTCACCAGGAATCCGGCGGGATGCTTTTCTTCGGGAATGCCGATCGCCTTTTCCGCTTCGACCAGGTAGTCGCGCCGCAACATGAAAAAATTTGGATAATTATCCCCCGGCAGTGCGCCGACCATCGTGAACTTGATGTCCAGCCGGTTGGAATCGCCGCGCAGCGTGACTACATCGCCGACCTTCCAGCCATGCTTGCGCATTAGCAGGCGGCCCGCCACCGCGGCCGTCCGGTTGTGCGAGAACTGCTCGAGCACCTCGGGCGGAAGATTGTAATCGGGATACATCAGCGCGACTTTGTCCGCGTCCAGCGCGAACGCCTGCACGATTTCCGACGCGTTCTGATAAGTCGCGCGCAGCACGACCATCGGCACGCAGCCGACCACGCCCGGTATTTTTTCGACCGTCCGGCAATCGCGCGCCGGCACCCCAAGGTAGCGTCCGTCGGCGTTGTATGAATACACCCGCAGAGTCTCCGCGGTCTTTTTGAGAATCATGTCGATCGAGCCGGGTATCGCGGCCAGCACCGTGAAGATGAAGGTCGCGACCGCGAACGTGAGCATCGTCAAAATCGAACGCCGCGGCTGCCGAATGACATAGCGCAGGACCAGGTTGAGCGTTTGCATCGCGTTACGCCTCGCGCAGCGACTCGACGATCGGGATATGCGCCGCGCGCCAGGCCGGCAGCAGCCCGCCCGCAATTCCAATCAGAATCGCAGCAACGATTCCGCCCGACAGGGCCTCCACCGTAAAGGCCGACGAAAAGACCACCGTCCCGACACTCATCAGCCGCTGATTGAGACCCGCCGCCACTCCCAGGATTATCGCCAACAGATCGCCGATCACGCCGCCGGCCACCGCCAGAATCACGCTTTCGACCATGAAGCTCGTCAGCACCGAGCCCCGGCTGAAACCCAGCGTGCGCAGCACTCCCACTTCCCGCGTGCGGCGCGCGACCGCGGCATACATCGTGTTCATCCCGCCGAAGGCGGCGCCCGTGCCCACGATAAACCCGACGATCAGCACCAGCTCGCGCAGCCTGTCCGCCACGCTGGCCTGCTCGGCAAAGAACTGGCGCTCGCTCAGCGCGTCGACCGTCAGCCGCGCATCGTCGGTGAGCGCTTTTCGAAAGCTGTCCTCGGAGCCGGGCTTCAGCACGACGTGAAATGACGAATACCCGTTCTCGAATCGAGCATCCTGCTGCAGCACGTCGATGTCCGTCCAGAACTCGGACTCGAGTGCGCTGCCCCGATCGGCAAAAATTCCGACGATCGTCCACATGCGACGCCCGTATCTGAAGCTCGCGCCGACCCCGAGTTCGGGAAATCGCGCCGCCTGCTTTTGTCCGATCGCCATCTCGTCGCGGCCCGGCGCGGGCCATCGTCCCGCCACCAGTGTGAGCCCGCGTCGCAGCCGATACGCGATCGGCGACACTCCCCGCAGCGACGCCGGCCGAAACTGTTTCGCCGGCCGCTTCATCGCGGCGTTGAATGGCACCACCATCTCGGGAGAAAACAGCACCGTGCCCGACGCGTCAGTCGCTATCTCGGACCGGCTCCGCAGGATGTCCGCTTGCTCGCGCGGTATGTAGCTCTCGCCCTCGGACACCGTGCCGCGGCTCAGCACAATCCAGTGGCCCGGTTCTCCCACCAGTTCCAGGCTGCGCCGCAGACCGCTAACGAAGCTCAGCAGAATCACCACCACCATCACGACCAGCGCGATGCCAAGGGCGGTCATCAGCGAGGTCGTCCGCCGGACCATCAGGCTTCGAAGATTGTAGGTTATCGGAATAACAGCCATTCACGGAGCGGGTCGATATCCGCCGCCGGACGGAGTTATCCCCTGTCCTGGCTGTCCAACTGGCCGGTTCTCGCGCCCGGCGCAACTCTACAAGTCCGCGCCTGCGGTGCGCAATCAGCGGCGGGGCACAGCCGCGTCACAAGCAGTCATGTTTTTGCCGACTCAGCTCATCCTGTTGCCTCCGCGACGCGCCGGATGCGTCCGATCTCCGAGCCGCCCTCGCCGCGAGCCTTGGCGCGATGGGACCGCGTGCGGCCGACCGATTCTTCAAGCACTCCCCAGTAGGTGCGCGTCAGGTGAGCGCCTTCGCGGAACTCCGGCTTCGACATCAGGATCGCGTGGAGCTTCGGCAGGCGATAGAACGGCACGCTCGGAAAAAAGTGATGCTCGATGTGATAGTTGACGTTTTTCGGCGCGAGAAAAATCCGCTCGAGCCAGGTCGCGCGCGTAGTCCGGGTCAGCGGGTACGCGCTGTCCGGGCCCTCGATCGCGTGATGCTCGGCGATACCCCGAATGCGCATAATCAATACCAGCCACGTGAACATCGGGACCAGCCAGTACAGCGCGAAACCCTCGAGCGCGCCCGCATATATGATGACGCCCATGCTAGCCGCGTAAAATCCGTAGCGCACTGCCAGGAATCCCATCGGCACCGTGTCCGCCGACGCCAGCGACGCCGCCAGCTTGAGCATCGCGGGCGCGTTCAACCCGGTCACGTCGCGAAACAGCATTTTCGCCAGGTCGGGAATAGCTTGCGGAAATACCCACGCCGGGTCCCCTTTCCTGCGCTTGAGGTCGGGATCCTGCGCGGTGTTCAGGTGTCGATGATGCGCAAAGTGATTTTTGCGGTACTGGCGCGCCGCGACCAGATGCGGCCACGCCAACACTACCTCCGACATCCAGTCGTTCAGCCGCCGATTGCGCAGCAGCCGGTAATGAACGCCATCATGCATCAGCACCAGCAGCGCATGCTGGCGGCTGGCGATGAACGCGACTGCGAAAACGTACAGCATCGGATGCCAGAACCGCTGGCAAATGCAAATCGTGGCCACGATCAATCCCCACTCGACGCCCACGTGGACGCAGGCGAGGATCGGATTCACCGTGGACAACTGCCGCAGTTCTTCCTTGTTGAGTTTGACTGGAGTATTCGCGCCGCTATCGCCGAAGCAACCCGGCTCGGGCGCCGACTCTACTGCTGATCCGTAATTCATTGTTCCCCTCGAGCGCTGTTTGAACCGATCCGGTTCCGACCTTCGAATGTAATTGGCGTCATTGCATCGGCGCCGCTTGTTCTTCGTGAACTGACCGGGCGCTTGCCATCGGCGTGTCGCCGTCGACGAACACCGTACGGCCGCCGGCCGATCTTCCCTTCAGGAAATTTCTGAAACGCAGCACGCGGCCTTCGTCGCACGTCTCGATTATCAGTTGCGAAAACACGCGGGTCAGCTTCGCCAGCGATTCGCCCCCCAGGATCATCGGTTGCGCCCAAATCGCTTCTCCGCTCAGCGTTTCGAGATAGGGATACTCGACCGGTTCGCCCGCCTCGACGAAGCCCACCGCTCGGTAAAATGGAGTCCCGTCAAACGGCTTGACCCCGAGGTACGCGAGAATGGCGCGTGCGTCGAGCAGCCCGGCCAGGATTGCCGCACCCGCCCGCGCCAGCGCGCCCGCCCCGACTGCGCACGACCACAGTTCGCTGACCTCCAGCACCGACCGCGGCGGCAGATGCGAGAGGTCGGGCTTGGCGCAGGTCTGCGGAAACATTTCGAGATCGTGCATCACCAGCCCGGCGATCATCCGCTCGGCCGGGTCGCCGTCGTGCTCAAACAACGCGTACAGATTGCCGAAGGTCAGATGAATCGTGGCCAGGCGCGAGCGCGGGCGTTCCTTGAAGCCGACTCCATGCTTGGCACGAATCTGCTCGGTGCGCGCGGCGAAAATCCTTCGTTCGCTTGCCGTTGACAGTAAACGCAGTTCCATGAGTAACTCCTTGCTTTGAGTACGAATTCGTCGCGATTGACTTCTTGATTTGGAGAGGCGGCTTCTGAAGCTTCGTGCTGCGGGGGTGGCGAACGGGCCATGCTGAAATGCCGATGCTGCCGATAAATCGACGCGTGGACTGCTCGAGGTGGTTGAAAATTCGCCGTCAAACCCAAACACCAAGGTTATAAATGCGTCAATTTGTAGTGCTAGCGGTTAATACACAGGAAGAGCTTCAGAACGCAACGTGATTTACGCGCAGGACGGGCTGAAACGGCTGGCTTGTTGCCTATCTAGCATTAAAACCGTACTTTTGGTTATAATTTGCCACTGGGGCGATTTGATTTATGAGCGTGAAGAAGCGAATCCCGCGCATCGTCGGACTGACTGCGGACATTGTCGCTAGTGCTGATACCGCCACCACACGGCGCGTTCCTGCTCTTACGACCACTCGCGACGAAATTACGCGTCTTTGGAGCCGTGATTACGGGCGCGCGCTGCGCAGCTGCCTAAGCCGCGCCGAAGTGCGCGAAATAGTCGCCGAGGCCAAGCGCAAGGCCTGGCCGCATCTGAACGACGATCCGGTGCGCATGGGCTCGATGAAAGAATTTGCCGAGCGCGCCGCCGCTCTCGGCGCCGATTTTCGACTCGCCAGCATGCCCTGGCCGTCGGGCCTGGCGGTCTTCGGCTTCTATCTCGGCAGCGACTCCGGCTTGGAGAAGCGCCCGCTCATCTGCATCAACGGCGCCCATCACCCGGCCGCCGTCGGCTCCGCGTTCATCCACGAAGTGGGGCATCACATCACCGCGAAGCTCTTTTCGATGCGCAACGACACCGTCCAGCTCTCGCGGCAAACCGGCTACGAGGCGCATCTGTGCGATCCGCGCGAGCTCGCCGCCGACGTGCTCGTGAGTTTCGGCATCTATCCGCGCGAGATGGCCGCGAAATTGTTTGACGAAGCGTCGGCGCGCAAAGCTGCGGCGAGCGCGAACCCACGGCTCCCGGCGTCCGACGCCACGCAGACCGTCGTCCGCACGGCGCGCCGCT
This sequence comes from Binataceae bacterium (SeqCode), assembly GCA_963789715.1. Classification (GTDB taxonomy): domain Bacteria; phylum Desulfobacterota; class Binatia; order Binatales; family Binataceae; genus Binatus. The sequence goes on from CAWBLQ010000003.1 coordinate 83,802, forward strand.
ACGGCCTCGATCTGGAAAGCGTGCCCATCCAAAAACGCCTCCAGTACGAGGGCGGCATCGTCCACTTCATCAGGTTGCGCCAGGCCCTGCTCGACGAATACGGCCTGTAGATCTAGCCGCTAGCCCCCAATACCGGGTGCAGGGGTCGCCCCTGCCCAAGGAAGCGTGAAACCCACGGCAGGTTTCACATACAATCAAGTTCCTCCATCAATCCGACTCAGTCCCAACGCGGCGCGCAGCTTAGCCTTGAGCAGATGGATCAGCTTGTCTTCCCAGCAGACGTAGTTGTCGGGAACGTCGAGCACCTTCACCTTTTCCGCGTGCACTTCGCCGAAGCGATCTCGGATATGGCGCCGATGCGCCTCCTCCATGACGCAAATCACGTCCGCTTCCTCGACCAGCTCGAGGCTGACCGTATTCTTCGCCCACGGCTCCGTGCCTGCCGAGGTAACCCACATCGGCGCGCACATCTCCGCCAGCACCATCGCGGCCGTCGGACCGCGATCCTTGTTGCCGGTACAGATCATCAGCACCTTCTTCATGGCGATCGAAAGGCTACACCAATCCCAATTCTTTCAATGGCCCGCGATCGGCGACCGGAATCCGCGCCGTGCCCGTCGTCAGCTTGATCGCTCCCGGCGTGCGCTCCAGCGCGTCGGGCAAATCGATCGCTTTGGCATGCTCGCGCAGCGCCGGAATTATTTCCTGCGCGATCAGCCGCATGCTGGTCTGGCGGTCCTGGTTGGGCACCGGGCCCTGCACGCTGAATATGACGAGCGCTCCGGGACGCAGCACGCTCAGGATGCTTTTCAGCTTAGCGGTCACCGACTTCGGATTCCCGATGATTAGCTGAAGCTGTTTCTGCGCCTTCTGGTAGCCGGGAATCAGCTTCTGCCGGATCGCTTCGGGATTGATTTCCACCTCTTCGGCATGGCCGCGCAATTTGTCCCCGCTGATGCCGAGCCAGCTCCCTTGCGGCTGCTTCGCCATCCTGCGGATCGCGTCCTTCGAGTTGTAGCCCGGCGGCAGCGTATGCTCGACCCGCGCGAAGGAGTTCTGGCCTCCGCCAAACAGGAACCCCTTGCCGAGCTCCTGCGCGCGTTCCTCGGTCTCGGCGACGAAGGTCGGCATCACATAGCCGAAATTTTCGGGGCCAGCCTGATAGCCATTCCGCGCCGCCTCGTCCGCATAGTAGTCCCACAGATCGCAGGTCGGACCGAGTGAGGTACCAAGTCCGAAATACGGATAGCCATGTTGCGCGCACCACTTCACAGTCTCCGGACTAATCACTCCCGGTATCCACATCGGCGGATGAGGTTTCTGATACGGCAGCGCCCACGGATTCACGTGCCGGTAGTGAAAATGTTTGCCTTCGTAGCGCCACGGCCCCGGCCGCGTCCACGCCTGCACTATAAAATCGTGGGCCTCCTCGAACAGCTCGCGATTGTACGCAGGATTCGCGTTGTTGAAGAACTGCTCGCTGCCCGCCCCGCGCACCCATCCCGTAATCAGGCGCCCACGCGAGATTAAATCGATCTCTGCCAGCTCCTCGGCCATCCGCAGCGGATGCTTGATCACGGGCAGCGGGTTGCCGATCAGCAGGATCCTCGCCTTCTTGGTCAGCCGCGCCAGGATTCCCGCCTCGACGTTCATCACGCTTCCCATGCAGAACGGATTGCCGTGATGCTCGTTCAGCGCGACGATGTCGAATCCCAGTTCTTCGGCGTACAAGTTCTCGTCGATGAAGTAGTTATAGTCCTCGGCCGCCCGCTCGCGATCGAAGTAGCTATTCGAGACTGCGAAATGTCCGCCATTGCGCAGTATCACTTCCTCGGGAACCCAGCGCGCCGGACGTTCGGTGAAATACCCTATCTTCATAGTTACTCCTGGATTGTACTACTCAGTCAGAAAACGACTGACTACTCTGACGAACTCGGTCGAGTCTTCGATTTCGGGCCGATGGCCGGCGTTTTCGATCGTTGCGACTTGCGCTCCTGCGATTGCCTCCCGATACGCGTCGATACATCCGCGGGGCACCACGCGGTCGCGCGTCCCCCACACAATCAACGTCGGAGTTTTGGTCCCGCGCAGCAGATGCGGCAGCGCGGGATTGTGCATGTAAGGTTCCCACCCGATTCGCGCCGTTTCCGCCCGCGCGTCTTCGAACGCCTCGAATTGCTCCGGGGTCATCTCGCCGCCATACAGCTTGAGAAACTCCGGCGTGCCCGCCGGGTCCGCGACCGTCGCGCGCAGATGCGTGCGCATGGTGATCGGAAAGATGTCCATGATCTCGCCGGCGGCGGGTTTAATCCCCATCGGCGCGACCAGGATCATCTTTGAAAAAATCCGCGGGTCGGCCGCCACCATTTCGGCCGCGATGAATCCGCCCGCCGAATATCCGATCACATCGACCGGCGCCAACCCCAGCTCGCGCACCGCCTGCGAATAGAAGCCGGCCAGGTCGCGATAGTTCCGCACCCATTCCAGCCGCGGCGTCTTGCCGAATCCGGGCTGCAGCGGGATCAACAGCGTGCGCTCATGCGCCAGCGTCTCGTTCCAGGTCATCCAGCCCGGATAGCCAAGCTCGTCGTGGAAGATGAGCAGCGGCCTGCCCGATCCTCCTTTGACCATCGCCAGCCTGACGCCCGCAACGTTAACCGTTTCCTCGGACGGCTTGATCACAACATTTCTCCTTCGAATCCCATGCGACTACCGATTGGATACCTCAGTGAGTATCACGAGTACAAGAAGTCCCTGTCTTCCGGGTCATTCTCAACGAAGCAAGCAACTGAGTCCTCGCATGTCATCCTCAACAAAGCGAGCACCTGAGTCCTCGCTCGTCATCCTGACGACCCGAGCAAGGCGAGGGGAGGAAGAGCCTGCCCTGAGCCTGCCGAAGGGACCTCGGACAGCTTCGCGCCAGCGAGAAGCCGGTACCGGTTTTGAAAATCGCGAAGCGGCCCTCGTTGCAGCCACCTACCAGCTATCGATGTAAGGATGCTTCTTGCCCGTGCGCGGCCGCGCCGGTGCGCTCGCACGCAGCCCCGTCGCAATCCATCTCCGCGAATCCGCCGGATCGATCACGTCGTCAATCCCGAAGTGCGACGCGTTGTTCAGCGCCTTCCCGCGCTGATACATCGTCGCCACCATCTCGTCGAAATGTTTCTTGCGCGCCGCCGGCTCCGCGATCGCCGCGAGCTCGTTGCGGTAGCCCAGCTTCACCGCGCCTTCGAGTCCCATCGGACCGAACTCGCCCGTCGGCCACGCCACCGTGAATAAAGGAGCGTCGTAACTCCCGCCGGCCATCGCGATTCCGCCCAGCCCGTAGGCCTTGCGCAGCACGATCGTAAAAAATGGCACGGTCGCGTTCGCCGCCGTCAGAAACATCCGCGACGAGTGCCGCACCAGCGCGGTCTTCTCGATTTCCGGACCGACCATGATGCCCGGAGTGTCGCACAGGAACAGAATCGGAACGTCGAACGCGTCGCACAACTGGATAAAGCGCGCGCCCTTGTCGGCCCCGTCGCTGTCGATCGCGCCCGCCAGATGCTTCGGGTTGTTCGCGACCACGCCGAACGGATGCCCCTCGATCCTGATGAACGCCGCGATCATCGTGAGCCCGAAGTCGTGCCGAATCTCGAGCACCGATCCCGTATCCGCCATCGTCTCGATCACCTCGCGCACGTCGTAAACCCGCAGCCGGTTCTCGGGAATGATGCTGCGCAACCGCCGCTGATCCCCGCACTGCCATTCGCTAACCGCGCCCTGGAAGTACGCAAGATATTTGCGGGCGACCTGGATCGCTTCCGACTCGTCGGCGACCGCGATATCGACCACGCCGTTGGGCGCCTGCACCTCCATCGGCCCGATTTCTTCGGGACGAAAGATGCCCAGCCCGCCGCCTTCGATCATCGCGGGACCGCCCATCCCGATGTTCGATCGCATCGTCGCGATCACGACGTCGCAGCATCCGAGCAGCGACGCGTTGCCCGCGAAGCATCGCCCCGACGTGATTCCGACCAGCGGCACCAGCCCGCTCAGTTTCGGAAAATCGTGGAACGATCGCGAATTATGAAAGCCGCCGTCGGTGTCGCCCGGCCGCCCGCCGCCGCCTTCCGCAAACAACACCAGCGGCAGCCGCAACTCGCGCGCGATCTGAAACATCCGATCTTTTTTGCGATGGTTCTGATGGCCCTGCGTGCCGGCTAGCACCGTGTAGTCGTACGACATCACGACCGCGCGCGCCTTGTCGGCGCCGAACAGTTTTCCATTGATCGTCGCCAGGCCGGTGACCAGCCCGTCGGCCGGCGTGTTCCTGATCAGGTCGTCCATCTCGCGCCGGCGGCGCTGCGCGGCGACCACGATCGGTCCGTACTCGACAAACGTCCCCGGGTCGCACAGCTCGTCGATATTCTCGCGCGCCGTCCGCTGACCCGTCTTGCGCCGGCGCGCTACGGCGTCCGGGCGCGCCGCGTCGAGGCCGACCTCGTGCCGCTCGAGCACCTCCGCCAGATCGGCTCGCACGGTTTCGGTGTCTTTGGTTCGCGACCCCACGCGGGCAGCATAGTCCGGAAACGCGAAAAGACAAAAACTCTTCTATTCGAGAGAATCATCCACTATCGTTCGCGGCAATATGGAAAAAATCGAAAGCGATCTGAAAATCATCAGTCCCGCCGTCGGCCTCACCGCCCGCATCCTCTTCACCCTGATTTTCTTTCTCTCGGGCATCACCCACTTCACCTCGATGCGCAATTACATCGATCTGATGCCCGCGCCGATTCCATTTCGCGCGTTCTGGGTCGCAATTTCCGCCGTCGTCGAGCTCGTCGGCGCCCCGATGATCCTCTTCAACTATCGCCCGCGCCTCGGCGCATGGCTCATCGTGCTGTTTCTCGTCCCGGTCACTATCGTAGTGCACGGCACCGCGATGCTCACCCTTCCCGATCCCATAATGCGCGCCGTCAACGTCTCGATGTTCCTCAAAGGCCTCGCCATGATCGCATGCGCGCTCTTCATAACCCAATTCGGCGTAACCCCCAACCCCAACCGCCGCTGACTCTCAGCCCGCCGAATCAGACGCACCCGCCAATCCAAATCACCCGCCCGATAATACTCACACTCGCCACCACCATCGCTTCGTATTTCGGATTGTCGCTGCGCACCAGCAGCTTGCCGTCGGGACGCCGCTGGATTCGCTTCACCGCCAGCCCGCTGTCATGGCGCAACAGGTAGATCCCGTCCTGTCGAAAGCGCGGCTCCGCAAGATTGGCCAGGATCAAATCCGAATCCTCGACCGTCGGCGCCATCGAATCGCCCACCACCTCGATCAAAATCAAGTCGCGCGGCTCCGCGTTGAGCACCCGCTTCACCCACGCCGCGCGAAACGCGATCGAATCAACCACCTGCTCGCTGCGGATTGTCCCGTCGCGTCGGCTCGAGAATCGAATCCGGTTGCGCGGCATGAAGATAAAGTCACCGTGCGCGGCCGCGCGCGTGATCGCCTGCGCGCCTTGCGCCGGCTCGTCTCCCGTCGCCAGCCATTCGATCGACACCCGCCCCGCGCGCGCCAGCGCCACCAGGTTCGCAACGCTCGGCTGTCCCCGTCCGGACAACCATTTGTAGATCGCGTTGTCCGAGACCCCGACCGCCGTCGCCAGCGCGACCACCGATCCGAACGAGTGGATCACCTGCGTGAGCCGGGAGCGAAATGCGGCGTCAACCACTGTAGTTGACATAAATCTCCTAGCGTGTAATAAGATTCATAAAGCGCATGCTCTTGCCACAAGCAAATCACTCTCAACTCAAGCCCAAGCCTCCGCCCCCCACAGCGTGTTCGCTCTCCTGCGATCGCCGCACCATGGCTCTGACCGCTGACTCCCCACTGCTCGCCGCCGGTCTTGCCTCCCGCCTACACATTTTTAGCCTACTTCGCGACTTCGCGCCCGCTGTGCCGACGACTTTTCTTTTCACTTCGACTCTCCCACCCGTCAACTCCTGCTCGTTCCCCGCAATGCCGCAGCGTCTGACGCTCCCCCAACTCGCGCGGAGGTTTTATGGAACCCGCGACCTCTCTCGTTCGTCCCGCAGTTTCTAATCGCGTCGTTGCTTGTCTGTGGTGTCACGGACCCACGACCCACGCCGACGCAATTCGCAACCGCGGCCTCTGCCAACAATGCGCCCACGACAACGGCGAGATCTGCTGGCGGCTGGTTTACGACCGCGATCGCAATATGGGCGCGATTCCGCTCAATCTGCGCATTGCCTACGGCTTATGAACGCTGTCCCCAGCCGGCTGCCCGCTTTCGCTCGCGTGCCATCGCCGCCGCCGCCGCGGCTCAATCCGTTCGCGGCCGCCGTGCGCACCACGCTGTACGATCAGATCGATCATTCGATCGGTGCCGACGCCGCCGACAAGCTGATCGCCGACTTCGGCGGTCGCCGCTTGTATATCCCGATGGCGCCCGCGCCCGGCGATCTCATCACCCGCTCGATTGGCCTTTCGGCCGCGATGGCGATGGCGCACGTGTTCGGCGGCGACCGGATACTGATTCCGGCCACCAGCAGTCATGCGCGCCGCCGCGCCCGCATCCTCGCGATGCGCGCTGACCGCCTCAGCATCTCGCACATCGCCCACGAACTCAGATGCTCCGAGCGTTACGTTTACAAGGTCCTCGCGCTGCAGCGCGCTCCCGAGCCTCTTTCCTACGATTGCGCCCCTTCCCTCAAGGGCAGGGGCCGGGGGTCAGGTTGCGCGAAACTTACTGACACACCCGCCGCCAAATCAGTCCCAACGTCCGCGCCGATCGCCGAGCGATTGAAACGTGGACCCATCAATCAGCGCTCCTGACGCCTACAGCCCCGAATTTTTAACCGCCGTCCAACGCGTGCTCGCCTACGAGGGCGGCGACTCCTCGAATCCCGCCGACCCCGGCGGCGTCACCCGCTTCGGCATTTCGGCGCACTCGCATCCCGGCCTCGACATCGCCGCCCTCACGCGCGACGCGGCGGTGAAAATCTACTGGCGCGAATGGTGGCTGCGCTTCGGCTTCGCGCAACTGCCCGCCGCGATCGCCGCCAAGACCTTCGATCTCGCCGTCAACATCGGCGCCGCCAACGCCATCGAATGCCTCCAGCGTGCGCTGCGCGCATGCGGCCTGCCCGTGACCGAAGACGGCGTGCTCGGTCCCGCGACGGCCGCCCAAGCCGCGCACGCCGATCCTGCCGCGCTGATGGCCGCGCTGCGCTCCGAGCTCGCCGCGCATTACCGGCTCGTCGCCGCGAATCAGAAATGCGGCGCCAACTTCATCAACGGCTGGCTGACGCGCGCCTACGCGTAGCACGAGACCAGCGGTTTCTCAGGTGACGAAAAAATGACCAAAAAAGCATTCTGGAAAAGCAAAGGTTTCTGGGGTGGGCTCGGCTCGATCCTCACCGGACTCTCGATCATTTTCACCACCGGCCGCGTCTCGACCGACGCGATGCTCGCGATTGCGACCGGCGCGCTCGCCGTTTACGGCCGGGTAGTCGGCGACACGCCGCTAGGAATCACCGACCAATCCGACGCCGACGTAGCGCAAGCAAAAAAGGACGTGAGCAACAGTGACAACACTGTCAACGCCGATCATGGCGATTAGCCCCAACGCAGCACGACAACGTCGTGCGAGCAAGTGCATAACGCAAAAATACTGGGTCCAGGGCTCAGCCCTGGCCCTGGCATGCCTGCTCGCTGGATGCGCGCCGACCTTGCACCTGGACGCCCCCGCGATGCCCGCACTGGATCCATCGCGCACGACGCAATGCACGTTCACTGAAAAGACTGAAAAACTCGACCCGCGCCCGCATCTCCCCGACGCCGCGCAGTCGCCGTGTCCTGCCGGCTCCGGGCTGGCCGCGTGTTTCACCCGCGACCAGGACGCCGTGCGCCAGTTACGCTTCAAGCTTCTTCACGACGATCGCGACTACTGCCGCGACGCCTACGACAGGGCGGTGAATCGTGTCTCTCAGTAGACGATTTTCCGCGCTGCTGCCGACGCTCGCGCTGATTGCCGCGGCGTTCGCCGGATGCGCGCAGGTGCACGAGCAGCTGTTCACGCTCGACTGCGCGCTCGGCCGCTTGCCGCTGCCGGGCGAGCTTGCGCCCGGCACCGCGATGGCTATCGACGTTTCGACCAGCCCGATACCGCTGCTGCTCCCTCCCCATCGCGCGCTCGCCCGATGCGACAACGCCGGCATCGTGACCTTCCAGATCGAAGCGCCGCTCGATACCGGCCTGAGCCAGCTCTCGACCCCGTTAAGCGCCGCCGCCAGCCACGTGGTCTACACGCCATGAAAATAGAATCGCGGCAATTCAGCCGCCAACTACAACGATGAGGAAAGATTGATATGAGCTTGCAGATTCGAAAATCGCCCGTCACCTTCCTGAACGCGACGCTCGCGCTGATGCTCGCCCTCGCGCTCCCCGGATGCGCCCAGCAGGCCGGCGGCCTGCTCCAGCCGACCCCGAAACAGATCATCAGTGGCAAGAACACCATCGTGCCGAGCGCCGCCGCGCTCAGCATGGAGGCCACCAACTTCTGCAACGCGCAGGCCCAGGTCGACTACGCCGCCCTCGTGCTGTATTGCGAGGGCAAGACTCCCACGCTGCCGCTCTCCATCAGCACCACCTATCAGACCGAGGCCAACGAGTTCTCCTGCCAGGTCTACGGCTACACCAATTCGAGCAACCAGCTCATCGTCCCGCAGACCGTGACGCTCGGTAATTGCCCGACGGGCGCCGCGCCCGCACCCGTGACCGCGCCCAGTGGCGCTTCGTCGCCGGCCGCAAAGAGCTGACGCCGTGGCCAGCGCACTAGCCATAGGAGTCGTCGAGAAGCTCGCGCCGGTGATTATCGACGCGATGGCGCCGGAAGTTGCGAAACTGTTCAGCTCCCTGCCTCCCGGACTCGTCGCCGCCGCGCCCAACTCCGACGTCGAAGTGGCAGTCGCCGCCAATCTCGCCCGCGCGATGCCGGCGGTCACTGCCGCGATCTTCGCCGCCATCAAAAACAAGCTCGGCGCCGCCGTCGCGATCTACGCCACCGAGCATCCCGGCGACCCGCTCGAGTCGCAAGTCGCGTGGGTTGATATCGCCGCCGAGGCCAGCGCCGGCATCGCCGCCGAAGGACTCGATCCAACCCAAATCCCCGCCAGCACTTACTGGCAGATGATTCTCTCCGGCGTCGAGTTGTACCGCGCCGGCGTCGGCGCGAAAGCGCTAAGCGTGCAGGGGTGACCCCTGCACCCAGTATTAAGATCATGAAACCTGGAGATCTGATGTTGATTCGGGGGACCAGCCAAGAGAGAGCGCGGCATTGAATGCGGTTCAGCGAAAAACAAAAACGGCGCGCGCTGAGAAAACGCAAACGGCGGCGCCCCAACCGATCGAAGGCCGTCAAACTGATCATCACGCTCGGCACGCCGAGCCAAAAAAACTGAGGTAGCATCATGGCAAGCACCACTCCCGCACCGTCACCTTTCATTCTGCTCGACGACCAGCTCGTCACCGCGACCGTGTCTTACGTGGACGACGAGGGCAATCCGGCGGCCGCGTCGGCCGGCGTCACCCCCGCATGGTCCGCCGCCGATCCCGACGGCACGCTGTCGCTGGCTCCCAGCGCGGACGGCAGCACGTGCGTTATCAAGGCGACCGGCAAGTTGACCGTGACCCAGGCTGCGCAAGTAACGGTAACGGCCGGCGCGCTCAGCGGCGCCGCGCAGATCCAGGTCAACGCCAGCGCCGCCGCCGCTATAGCAATCGGCCTCGGCACCCCCGCCCATCAGTGAAAGACGAGAGTGTCGAAGAAGGCAACCTGGAAGGCGGACCCTCACCCGCGCCGGAGGCGCGGCCTCTCCCTGACAGGGAGAGGCAAAGACCGAGTGACCCGATGTTGACCAGCAGAGCGGCGAACAATCGGTCCGCGCGCGACAACTGAGTGCGGCCCTAATACTGAAAAAAGATGAAACCCGGAGATCTGATGTTGATCCGCGGCACCAGCCCGCTCTCGCTGGAAATCATGCGCGCCACCGGCGGCCGCTTCTCCCACGCTGGCGTCGTCGTATGCGCGATGGCGCCGTCGGCCCCCGACGACGCCATCGTCATCGAGGCGCTGATGCCGCGCGTCGTCACCCGCCCGCTGCATCTCTCCGTGCTCGGCGCGAGCTACTGGGAAATCTGGTCGAACAAAACCCTCGCCGACTACCAACGATGGGCCATCGTCGCGGCCGCCTGCCTCTACAGCGCCGAGGATTACGGCTACGGCAAAATCCTCGAGCAGGGGCTCGACGCGGTCTTCAACACCAACCTCTTCACCGAAAAGCTGCCGCAGGTCAGGGGATGCCCGATCTGCTCGATGCTCGCAAGCCTCTCCTACAACGAGATCGGGCTGCGGCTCGGCCCCGACGGCGCGCGCTCGATCGCGCCCAGCCGCGCCGCGCCTTACATCGGCATCGCGGAGTTCGTCGCGGCCGACAACAGTTATGAACGCGTCGCGTTCGGCGACGGAGCAACCGCCTGATGGAACTGGGCAGCGCAGCCGGATGGGCCGCGGCCTTCATCGCGTTCGTCGCGGTGAACGCCAGCACCATTCAATTTTTGCTCAAGCGCCGCGACGAAAAGCTGCAGCGCGACTCCAGCCGGGTCGACGATCTCGAGCGGCAGGTCACCGACCTGCGCGTCAATCTGCCGCTCGAATACGTCCGCCGCGAGGATTGGATCAGGTTCAGCGGCACGCTCGACGCCAAGCTGGACGCGATGCGGGAAGAGATGCGCGAAGAAATCGCAGAGGTAAAGGAAAGGCTCTATGCCGGACGCAATTGATCTCGAACAAAAGCAGCGCGAGGAGGCGCGATGGCGGATGCTGCGCGTCGTCGACGCCGGCCGTCCCATCGCCGTCTCCGAGCAGATCATCTGGCGCGTGCTCGCCGATATCAAGCTCTCGCTGTCGCTCAACACCGTGCGCCGCGAACTCGCCTACCTGCGCGACCTGGGCTTGCTCGAACTCGAAGGCGAGGGGGGAGAGACCTGGTTCGCCAAACTCACCGCCAGCGGGGTCGACGTGGTCGAGTACAACTTCCCGTCGCCGGCAGGCGTCGCGCGCCCGCGCAAGCACTGGTGAGCTTAGCGATGAACAAAAAGAAAGGCGCAGCGCAAAGCGATGCCGAGGTCAAACCAAAACGGGTGCCGCTCAAGGAAGTGCCGGCGGGGTCGTGGAAGATTAAGAGGATGCCGGCGGATTTGAAGGAACAGCTCGACAAGCTGCTCAGCGACGGCACGTTCCACAGCTGCCGGCAATTGGCGAAGTGGCTGGGGGACAATGGGTTCGAGATATCGCACGCCGCTATCCACAAGTATGGGCAGAAGTTCGAGCGGCGGCTGGAGGCGATCCGGCTGGCGACCGAGCAGGCGCGAATCGTTTGCGAGCAATTCAAGGACGACGACGCGCAGATGCAAGGTGCTTTGCTGAAGTTGGTGCAGACGCGGTTGTTCGAAGTGCTAACGGCGGCCAACGAACGGGAGCAGGGGAGCGCGGAGGACGGCGGCGCGACGATCGCGCCGGTGAATATCACGGCGCTGGCGCGCAGCGTGTCGGGGCTGGCAAGGGCGGAAACGGAGCATCGCAAGTGGGCGGAGCGGGCGCGCGAGGGAGTGGCGGCAGCAAAGAAGAAGGTCGAGGAGGCAACCGCGAAAGGGCTAAGCAAGGACGTGGCGCAACAAATCAAAGCGGTGCTGCTGGAGATCTAGCGATGCGGAGAACAGCGACTTCTTCCCAAATTCACCTCTTTCTCCCGCGGCTGACGACCGTCGCCAGCCGCAAACCGGGAGAGGTCGTCCGACGACCGCATCGAGCCGGATGCGCGCGCCCTCACCCGCGCCAGGGGCGCGACCTCTCCCGAGGGGAGAGGTAATCAACCGGAGTAGCCATTAGCTAATGAACGAACCTCTCTCAATACTACTTCCGTATCAGCGTCGATGGCTGGCCGATCAGTCGCAGGTCAAGGTCAGCGAAAAATCCCGCCGCATCGGCATCACCTGGACCGAGGCCGCCGACCGCGCGCTGGGCGCGGCCACGGGAGGACGCGCCGGCATCGACGGCTGGTACATCGGCTACAACAAGGACATGGCGCTGGAGTTCATCGAGGCCGCCGCCCGATGGGCGCGGCGGTTCAACCGGGCGGCGGAGGCGGTCGAGGAAATTGTGCTCGAAGACGAGCGCAACGACATCCTCGCCTACCGCATCCGCTTCGCCTCCGGCCACAAAATCGTCGCGCTGTCGTCGCGCCCGTCGAACCTGCGCGGCAAGGACGGATGCGCCGTTATCGACGAGGCCGCATTCCACGAAGACCTCGGCGGCCTGCTCAAGGCGGCGCTCGCGTTTACCATGTGGGGCGGACTGGTGCGCATAATCTCTACTCACAACGGCGCCAGCAATCCCTTCAATGAACTAGTCAGTGAGATTCGCGCCGGCCGCCGTCCATACTCACTTCATCGTACTACTTTCGACGACGCGCTGGCCGACGGACTGTACAAAAAGATCTGCGAGGAAAGCGAAACCGAGTGGAACGAGGAAAAACAGCGCGAATGGCGCCAGCAGATCATCGATTTTTACGCCGACAACGTCGGTGAAGAATTGTTTTGCATCCCGCGCGCCGCGTCCGGCGCGTACCTCAGCTCGGTGTTGATCGAAGCGCGGATGAAAGCCGGCATCCCGATCCTGCGCTGGGAAATGCCGGCCGAATTCTCGGGGCGTCCCGAAGCGGAGCGCTGCTCGGAAACCCAGGCGTGGTGCGAGGACAACCTGGCGCCTGCGATCGCGGCGCTCGATCCGTCGCGCGCCAGCTTTTTCGGCGAAGACTTCGGGCGCTCGGGAGACCTGACCGTGATCTGGCCGCTGCAGATCACGCCCAACCTGATGCGGCGGACGCCGTTCGTGGTCGAGCTCCGCAACATCCCGTTTCGCAACCAGGAGCAGGTGCTCTTTTATGTCACCGACCGCCTGCCGCGCTTCACCACCGGCGCGATGGACGCGCGCGGCAACGGGCAATATCTGGCCGAGACCGCCGCGCAGCGCTACGGCGCGCGAATCGTGCAGGTGATGCTCTCGGAGTCGTGGTACCGCGAGAATATGCCGCGCTACAAGGCGGCGTTCGAGGACGGCACGATCGAGATTCCGAAGGACGCCGACGTGCTCGCGGACCATCGCGCGATCGTGCTCGAGCACGGCGTCGCCAAGATTTCCGAGCGGCGCGCGGGCAGCGACGGCAAGGGACGCCATGGCGACTCGGCGATGGCGGCGGCGCTGGCGTTTTTCGCGTCGCGCGTCGATGCGGGCGCCATCGCGTACATCCCGGCGCGTGGGTCGGAGCATAGGGAGGGGTTCGAGGGGCGCGTCGATTGGTTCGGCGCGCCGCCGGTGGAGGAGGATTCGGCGGGCGGGAGGATGCGTGGTTTTTGAGCAACTCACTATACGCAGATGAATAGCTACTGGAGATGGAAATGCGAGGAGTGTGGGTATGAGTTCATACTTGCGCTGATTCGCCTTCCGGATCCTTGTCATCGCTGCGAGGGTGAATGGTTTTTGAAAATCGGTGAGGCCGCGTCCAAAGAATACAGAACTGACTAGTTGAATATCGTTCCGCTGGAGAGACTCCAATGACACTCTATGATGCTTACGGGCGCGAAGTTGATACCGGATTGTTGCGCGAAGAGCAGGCCGCGCCGACCATGGCCGGCGTGAGAAATATATATTCGGTGATGCATCCGTCGATCGGGCTAACTCCGGAACGACTGTCGGGAATCCTGCGCCAGGCTGAGTTCGGAGACCCGTTTCTCTATCTCGAATTGGCCGAGGAGATCGAGGAAAAGGACCTGCATTATCTGGCCGTGCTCAGCACCCGCAAGAATGCGGTCGCGCAACTGGACCTGGTCGTGGGAGCGGCGTCCAGCGGCGCTGAAGATCAACGCGCGGCGGCGATGGTGCGGGAGATGCTGCTGGACGGACCTCTGCAGCTGGACAGTGTGCTGTTCGACGTGCTCGACGCGGTGGGAAAAGGATTTTCGGCGAGTGAAATAATCTGGAATACCTCTGGGCGCGAATGGTTTCCTGCGCAATTGAAATGGCGCGACCCGCGCTGGTTCGCGTTCGACTGGATCTCGGGCGAGGAGTTACTGGTGCGCACGCTGAAGGGCGAAATAATCCCGGTCGAGAGCGACGCGGCGCAGACCCGCCCGACGCATTTCGGCGGCGAAGGACTGTACTCGTCGATGCGCCCCGGGATCGGAATACAACCGATGACGGCGCCGCTGGCGCCCTTCAAGTTTGTGACTCATTTCGCGAAAGCGAAAGCCGGCCTGCCGATCCGCGGCGGCCTCGCGCGGGCAGCCGGGTGGGCATACCTGTTCAAAAACTACGTGCTAAAGGACTGGATAACCTTCACCGAGGTATTCGGGCAGCCGCTCCGACTAGGCAAATACCATCCGGGGGCGTCAGAACATGATAAACAGGCATTACTCACTGCAGTATCTCGAATAGGCACTGATGCGGCCGCGATCATGCCGGAGTCGATGGTAGTGGAGTTTATCGAGGCGCATCAGAATGGCAGTTCGGAATTGTATCAGAGCTTTTGCCAATACCTAGATGCGCAAGTGAGTAAAGCGGTGCTGGGGCAGACATTGACTACTGAGATGCCCAGGTCTGGAGGATCGCGGGCCGCAGCGCAAGTCCATGAGGGGGTCCGGCGGGACATCCTGAGTGCGGATGCGAGGCGCCTGGCGGCGACGCTCGCGCGCGATTTGGTGCGGCCGATCGTCGAGCTGAATATGGGGCCCCAGGCGCACTATCCGAAGATCCAGTTGGGGCTGCCTGACGACAGCGATGTGAAAGTGTTCGCGGAGATCGTCGGGATGCTTGCGGATCGCGGACTGAGAGTTGGCCAGCAGACAATTCTGGACAAGCTCGGGATCGCGGCGGCGGGGGAGGGGGAGGCGGTGCTTGGGGCACTGCGTGGAGGAGGGGATGGCGGAACGTTATCTTAGTGAAACCCGCCGTGGGTTTCACGCTTCCTTGGGCAGGGGTGACCCCTGCACCCGGTATCAGGAGAAGAAAAGATGCGGGCTTCGCCCTGTTAGAAGTGGAAAGGGGGGAGGTTACGCAACGCTCTCCGCGGAGAGGCGATTAGCTCTTGGTGCGCAGGCGGTCCTTGATCGTTTTGCGCAGCGCGCGGCGGCGGTGTTTCATCTCGAGAAAGATGTCGTCGTAGATCAGTTTGCGGATGGCGAAGCCCGCGCTGGGAAATTTGATCGCGGCGTCGCCCGGATGGCGGCGATAACGAAAGACTTGTACGCCGTTCCACCAGGTTGGCGAATGATTGCGGGGCGTGCGCAAATCGAGAACCAGCTCGAAGCCGGGCAGAGCGCGCGCGACGAGCTCGTTGGCGGAGCGGGCGGCGCGTTTGTTGGTGTCGTCGACGATCACGACGGCGTCGTCGGCGAGATGCCCGATGGCCAGCGCGACGCCGTCGTACTGATCGCGGAAGGAGTGGCCGCCGTCGTAGAAGTAGGCGCCGATGTGCGCGGGACGCCATGGCGCGGTGGCGAGAAAGTCGCGGAAGTCCATATCGCAGAAGGTGACCTGGCCCGACGCGGTGCGCGCGTCGAGCGTGCGGCGGAGCGCGTCGGCGGCGCCGTCGAACTGCGAGAAATTGTCGCAGGCGAAAATGCGCGCGTGCGGATTGGAGGCTGCGGCGCCGACCAGGCTCGCGCCTTTGTAGCAGCCGACCTCGACGTAAACTTCGCCAGCTGCGAGCGAGGCGACGGCGCAATTGAGCAGCCGCAGCTTGTTCTCGGTAGCCATGCCGGGAATTTCGCCCAGGATGTGCGAGAGCGCGCGATCGGCGGGATGCGTGGAGCGAGCAAGGCGCCGCGCGTCGGCAAACTCAGGCCACTGCCCGCGGCATCGCTCGAGGAACGCGTCAAAGTGCATCTTTTGGATTGGTTGATCGAGCTGCGAGACAAATTCGACGACGATTGCCGGGTTGCACAGTGGCTGGAGTTGTCACCAGTTCATCCCTAGGCCCATCGGACCGACGAGGCCCATGCCGTACGGATTGAACGCTTCTTCCTGCTCGTCCATCTCTTCCATCTGGATGGCTTCGAGGTTTTGCTCGGAGATCTCGCCTTCCTTGGCCTCGAACTGCTCGTTGAGTTTCATCTGCTCGTACTTCTGATAGTCCTCCTCGGTGCCGATATACATACATTTGCAATAGTAGGGATCGGCCATCCAATAGTGCAGGTTGCCGGTCTTGCCGACGTAGTACTGCACCTGGAGCGGCAGCAGGCTCTCGAGTTGATCCTGACGCTTGGGGGTGTCGGCGGGAAGCATCCTGAAGCCGGCCGCCGCGAGCATCGGCTCGACCTGCTCGGCCTGCTGCTCGGGAGAAGGCGGCGGTGGCTGTAGCGAACCGCATCCTGCGAGCGCGGCCGACAACGCGGCAATCAAGGAGACGAGCACGAGTGAAGTGGAAGGGCGTCTCGGCATTGGTTCCTTCGGTTGATGCGGCGGAAAAAAGGGGCGGCCGTCGCCGACCGCCCCCGGTGAAGAGTCAATCAGGGAACGGAGCTGTTCGCGTTGCCATTGGCGTCGAACAACGTCAGCGCGCCGGCGCCGTCGGCGTTGAGGGTCACCGAGGCGCGGGTCTTGCCGTCAGCGCCGAGCAGCGCGAGCCCGGGCAATCCGTCGGGCGTCACGTCGAGACCGACGCGCGAGCGGTGCGCGTCGGCCAGGCGCAGCGTTGGCGAGCCGTTGGGGTTCACGATGATCGACGCGCGCGGGTTGCCGTCCTTGTCCATCAGGCCCAGACCGGACTGGCCGTCGGGAGCTACGCCGAGAGTGGCTTGTGCAGTCGTGTTCGCGTCGAAGAGCACCACGCGCGCCACGCTGTTGGTGAGTCCGACTTCGATTCGCGGCTTGCCGTCGTGACCGTAGATGCCGAGCGCGGGTGCGCCGTCGGTGCCGACGCCGAGCCCGGCGCGCAGGGTGCCGGAGCCGTCGAAGACGGCAAGTTGCGCGACGCCTTTGTGGGTGACGTTGAACTCGCCGCGAGTGGTGCCGTGGGCGTCGACGAGCATGAACTTCTGCGCGGTGATCATTCTGGGGGCGGAGGCGGCGGCGTCCACGGCGCGAGCGGCAAAGATGTGGCCGGACACTGCTCCTCCGACGAGCGCGGCCGCTAGAGTCAGGGATACAAACCCGATTCGCTCTTTGATGGTCATGGTCGCGGTCTCCTTTGCGGTGTCGATGGTTAGGCGAATTTCGACGAGAACATTAGCAGGCTTGAAGGCGCCGGTACAAAAGCGCGGATGGGCAGCGGAGGATGGTAGCGGAAGGGATACTTAATTGTATGTGAAACCCGCGTTGGGTTTCACGCTTCCTTCGGCAGGGGTGACCCTGCACCCAGTAGCGAGGGAGAAGATGCGGGACTTCGTCCCTGTTAGAACCTTTTTTTTGTCATCCTGAGCGCAGCTGAAGGAACCCGGGGCCGTGCTGGACGCCTCATTAACCCTCTCGCCCGTTTTTCGGGAGGCGTGAGGATGAGGGACGTTTGGAGCGGCGCGATTGTCTGATGCGTAGTACCGGGTGCAGGGGTCACCCCTGCCCAGGGAAGTGTGAAACCCACGGTGGGTTTCACTTTTCAATCAAGTGAACCCTTCCCTTCCGTTGCTTTGACGGCTTGTCGTTTTTTCTGGGTCGCACGCCGGTGATATATTTCCCCTCATGCCCACGGTGCTCGACGACTTCCATCCTGCGGTTCGCGCCTGGTTCGAGCGGCGCTTCACGGCGCCCTCGCGCGCGCAGGAGCTCGGCTGGCCGGTTATCGGTGCTGCCAACGACAACGGAACGCCGGGCTTCGACGTGCTGCTCTGCGCGCCGACCGGCAGCGGCAAGACTCTGGCCGCCTTCATGTGGGCGATCAACGGACTCGTGATCGAGGCGGCGCGCGACCGGCTGCGCGATGAAGTCGCGGTGCTGTACGTTTCTCCGCTCAAGGCGCTCGCCAACGACATCCGGCTGAACCTCGAGGAGCCGCTCCAGGGCGTGCGCGCCGCCGGCGCTGAAACGGGCCTCGATCTTTCGCGCATTCGCGCCGGGCTTCGCACCGGCGACACGTCGGCCAGTGAGCGCACTGCGATGCTCCGGCGGCCGCCGCATATTCTCGTCACCACGCCCGAGTCGTTGTTCATCCTGCTGACCTCGCCAAAGTTCCGCGAAAAGCTGGCCGCCGTGCGCCACGTGATCGTCGATGAACTCCACGCGCTGGCCGGCAACAAGCGCGGCGCGCATCTTGCGTTGACGCTCGAACGCCTCGAACGGTTCGTGACCAGTCGCGGGAATGCGCGGCCGAATCGAATCGGCTTGTCGGCGACGTTGAATCCAATTGAAAAGCTGGCGGGATTTCTGGCCGGCTACGATGTGGCGCACGACCACGCGCGTTCACCGCGTCCGATCAAAGTAGTCCGCGCCGACGACCGCGTCCGCGCGATGGACCTGCAGGTTATCGCGCCCGGCCCCGAGCTTGGACCGCTCGCGACGCATCCGCATTGGGAGGCGATGTACGATGAGGTCGCGCGGCTCATCGGCGCGCATCGCACGACCCTGGTGTTCGCGCTGAGCCGGCGGACAGCGGAGCGCGTCGCGCTGAATCTGCAGAAGCGGCTCGGCGCCGACGCCGTGATGGCGCATCATGGCAGCCTCGCGCGCGCCGAGCGGTTGCTCGCCGAGCAGCGCCTCAAGCGTGGCGAGCTGAAGGCGATCGTCGCGACCGCGTCGCTCGAACTCGGGATCGACGTCGGCGCGGTCGAGCTGGTCTGCCAGCTCGATTCGCCCAAATCCATCGCGGCCGCGATTCAACGGATCGGCCGATCGGGCCACAGCCTCGGCGCGATTCCCAAGGGACGCCTGTTCGCCCTGACCATCGACGATTTACTCGAATGCGGCGCGGCGGTGCGCGCGATTCGCCGCGGCCATCTCGACGAAGTGGAAATCCCGATGGGATGCGCGGATGTCGCGGCGCAGCAAATCGTCGCAATCGCCGCCGAGGAAGAGGAAATCTCCGAAGCCGAGCTGCTGCGCGTGCTGCGCGGCGCGTACAACTTCGCCGAGCTCGACGGCGCCGGGCTGCGCCATCTGCTCGAACAGCTCTCCGCCGAGTTGCCCGAGCGGATCATGGGCGCGGCGCCGAAGATCTTTTTCGATCGGATCAACGCGCGCGTCCGCCCGCGCCGGTCGGCCCGCCTGTCAGCCATCACCTCGGGCGGAACTATTCCAGAGGCGGGCAATTACGACGTGGTGATCGAGTCGGAGGGGCGCAAGGTCGGCGACGTCGAGGAGGACTTTGCGCAGGAGTCGTCGCGCGGCGACGTGTTCTCGCTCGGCTCGATGCCGTGGCAGATTCAACGCATCTCGCGCGGCCGCCTGATGGTCGAGCCGGCGCCTGGGATGGCGCCGACGCTGCCGTTCTGGCTGACCGAGGCGGGCGGCCGCTCGCAGGCGCTGTCGGCGGAAATTTGCGATTTGCGCCGCGAGATCTGGCGCCGCCTCGAACGGCAGGAATCGGCCGCCGACTGGTTGACGAGCGAATGCGCGATGTCGGAGCGCGCGGCCACGCAGGCCGTCGATTATGTGCGCCGCGGCGTCGAGGCGCTCGGCGCGATCCCCGACGAGAAGACCGTGGTGGTCGAGCGCTTCTTCGACGGCCTGGGCGGCACCCAAATCGTCATTCACACGCCATTCGGAATCCGCCTCAATCGCGGACTCGGCCTCGCGCTTCGAAAGCGCCTGTGCCAGTCGTTCGATTTCGAGATCCAAGCGTCGGCGATCGACGACGGCGTGCTGCTCGCGCTGAATTCGCGCCACAGTTTTCCGCTCGACACGCTGTTCAGCATGCTGAAGGCGCGCAACGCCCGCGACGTGCTCGTCCAGGCGCTGCTGGCCGCGCCGATGTTCGAAGTGCGCTTCCGCCACGTCGCGACGCGCGCGCTGGCCGTCATGCGATCGTCGCGCGGCAAGAAGGTGCCAGCCTGGATTCAACGCATGCGCTCGCAGGAGCTGCTGTCGGCGATTTTTCCCGGCCAGCAAGCCTGCTTCGAGAACCGGCCGGTGACGATCGAGTTGCCCCGCCATTTTGTGATCGGAGAAACGATTCGCGAATGCCTCGAAGAATCCACCGACCTGCCGCGCACGGTGCGGATGCTCGAGGGTATCGAGAGCGGCGCGATTCGCACGGTCGCTGTGGATGCGATCGCGCCGTCGGTGTTTGCCCATCGCCTGCTGCTGGCCTGGGACTATTCGTTCCTCGACGACGGCGAGCGCGCCAATCGCCGCTCGCGGACCGTCACGATGAACCGCGGCATGGCCGAGGACGTGTTCCGCAAGGAAGACCTGTCCGAGCTGCTCTCGGCGGAGGCGGTCGACGCGGTGGTTGCGGAGGCGACGGGCCGCGCGGCAGGGCGCAGGCCGCGCTCGCGCGACGAGCTGTACGAATTGATTCGGGCGCACGGCTCGATGACGCAGGCCGAGGTCGAAGAACGCGCGGGCGAGGATGCACGCGCGATGATTGCGGAGCTGGACGCCGAGCGGCGACTCGCGCGGGGCCTGAGCGGCGAAGCGCATGAACGGATCATCGCGAGCGAAGACCGGGCGATTTTCGCCGCCGCGTATCCCGGCGCATCGGTTGATGGCTCTTTCGAGTCGAGCATCGGCGACGGCGACGCCGCACGCGCCGAACTCGTGCGCCGCGCGCTGAAGACATCCGGACCCACGACCGCGGGTGAAGTCGCGGCGCGATTGCATACCAAGGAGTCGGAAGTCGAGCAGAGTCTCGCGGCGCTGGAAGGGGATGGCGCAATCTTTCGCGGTCATTTCACGCGCGCCGACGCGATTCAGTGGTGCGACCGCTACAACCTCGAACGGATTCATCGGATGACGCTGGCCCGCGTACGCGCGGAAATCGAGCCGTGTGCGGATCACGAGTACGCAGCGTTCCGGCTGCGATGGATGCATGTCGGCGGCGCTGAGCTGACGCCCGATCAGAGCGGCGTCGCGGCGGTGCTCGAACAGCTATCCGGCGTCGCGCTGACGCCCGAGCTTTGGGAGCATGCGATTCTGCCGGCGCGAATCGCGGGATACCGCCCGGAGATGCTCGACCTCGTCTGCATGAGCGGCCAGCTGAAGTGGGTTGCCATTGCGGGAGAAAATGTCGAAGGTGCGCATCCGGCGAACACGCCGGCGCGGGTTACCTTCATCGCGCGCAAGGCCAGTCTTTTTGTACCGCGCGAGGAGCCCGCGGCCGCGGACGCGAAGGAGGAAGCGGTGCTCGATGCCCTACGCGCCGCTGGTGCGCAGTATCTCGACGAGGTCGCCGAGCGCGCGAGTGTTTCCGAGCGCGACGCATTGTCGGCGTTGTGGCGGATGGCGGCGGCGGGGCGCGTGAGCAACGACAACTTTGCGCCGCTCAGGATGTTTGCCGACGACCGCGGCGCCGAGCGGGCGCTGGAGTCGGTCGCGCGCCGGCCGACGAGTCGGCATGACGCGGCGGTTCGCGCGCGGCTGAAGTCGAGCCTCGCGGGCCGCTGGTCGCTGGTCCGCGCGCGTGAAGATCGTGAGGCGGGCGCGGATGACACGCGCGAGCTTGCGCTCAAATTGCTCGAGCGCCACGGGATTCTCGCCCGGGAGATGCTTGGAATCGAATCGACGCATATCTCGTGGAGCGAGATCGCGTTCGAGCTGCGGCGGCTGGAATATGGCGGCACGATTCGGCGCGGATGGTTCGTGAGATCGCTTTCGGGCGAGCAGTATGCGCTGCCGGAGGCGGTCGAGATGCTGCGGGCGGCGCGCAATCTTATCCCCGCGCGGGAGAAACCGCTTGCGCTGAGCGCGGTCGATCCCGCAAATCCGTATGGCGCCGTGATTCCGGGTTGTGGTATCGCGCGTGAGGCCGGCAACGTGGTGGTAATTCGCGCGGGCCGGGTGGTCGCGGGATTGCAGGGACGCGCGATGGTCTCGGCGGTTGACGCCGGAGTCGATGACGAGAGTTTTGGCGCGGCGCTGGCCGCGCTTACGGCGCTGAAGCCGCGGATTACGATCGACTCAATCGACGGCGTGCCGGCGCTCGAATCGCCGCGGGTTGGAATTCTGGCCGCGATGCGATTCCATTCCGACGGACGCGCGCTGGTCTTCGACGGGTTGCATGGCCCGGCGCCGGCGCGCTCGGTCTCGCCGCGCCACGCGAATTTAAAGTGACACATGAAGATGCTGCGCTGACGCCAGTTTGTTGCCAGCTAACGCGTTTGGACAGGCGCTTGACTTAATCCCCCGAAAAACCTGAATGTCCGATGGCGCGAATTCATTTTGACGGCTCGGAGAGGACGCCGATGTTTGTTCGCAACGCCTGGTACATAGCGGCCTGGTCTGACGAAGTCGGAGAGCGGCCGCTTGGCCGACGAATCCTTGGGGAGCCGGTAGTGATGTTCAGGGATTCCTCGGGAGCAGTCGCCGCGCTCCAGGACCGCTGTTGCCATCGCGGCGCGCCCTTATCGTTGGGCGATGTCGTTCCACGCGGAATCCAGTGCGGGTATCACGGCCTGGTCTTCGACTCCGCAGGGCAATGCGTGTTGGTGCCGGGAGATCATAGGGTGCCGCCCGGCGCGCAGGTCCGAACTTATCTGGCCGTCGAACGAGACGGGTTCGTATGGTTATGGATGGGCGGTCCGGAAAAGGCGGATCGTTCGCGGCTGATCGATTACCCTTACCACGGCGATTCGCGCAATTGGCCGCATCAGCATACGACGTTGCATTTGCGCAGCAGCTACTTGCTGGTGTTGGACAACCTGATGGATCTCTCGCACCTGGGCTACGTGCACAAAGGCACCGTAGGCGGCGACGCCAATACTCACGTGGAAGCCAGAATGCGCACGGTGCGCACGCCCGACGGAGTGAGATTCGAGCGCTGGATGCTCGACTCGGTGCCGCCACCGACTTACGTCAAGGCGGTCGGATTCAAAGGAAAGGTGGATC
This sequence comes from Binataceae bacterium (SeqCode), assembly GCA_963789715.1. Lineage (GTDB taxonomy): Bacteria > Desulfobacterota > Binatia > Binatales > Binataceae > Binatus. The sequence continues at coordinate 106,907 of CAWBLQ010000003.1, forward strand.
GATGGCAGGAGATCGAGTTCGTCGCGCCAAACGCGGTGATCCAATGGAACGGCGCGATCGACGCTGGAACCGGCGTGTTGCGCGATTGGAAATACAACAGCGCGCGTGAAGATTGCTTCTCGTTCAGGCTGTTCCACGGCATAACCCCTGAAACTGAGAACAGCACCCATTATTTCTGGTCCTCCGCGAATGGCTACAACCAGAATGACCCCAGTGCGACAGGGCAGTTATTCGATGAAATTGCCAGGACTTTCGAGCAGGACAAGGCGGTTCTCGAAGCCCAGCAACTGCGGCTGCTGGAGCTTCCCGACGGTCCGCTGGTCGAAATCCACGGAGATGCGGCACGGATTCACGCCCGTCGCGCGATCGATCGGCTGATCGAGAACGAGCAGGCGCAATAGAATTTGCCGGGGGCGGGAAGGGGAACAATCGCAGAAGACTGAATCGCCGGGATTCCGGTCAGTCAGTTGATTGGGCGCGCTCGCGCGCTATTCTGAACGCATGACTACCAACAGTTTCGGTGCTCGCTCGACGCTTTCGGTCGAAGGCAACAGCTACACGATCTACCAGCTCGAAGCGCTCGAGAAGCGCGGCTTTTCGCTGGCGCGGATGCCGTATTCGATCAAGGTGATGCTCGAGAACGCAGTCCGGCGCGAGGACGGCGTGATCGTGACGACCGCGCAGATCGAGGCGCTGGCGCGATGGAACGGCAAGGGAGGCGAGCACGAAGTCTCCTTCATGCCGGCGCGGGTGCTGCTGCAGGATTTCACCGGCGTGCCGGTGGTGGCGGATTTGGCGGTGATGCGCGACGCGGTCAAGCGGCTCGGCGGCGATCCGGCCAAGGTAAATCCGCTGCAACCGGTTGACCTGGTGATCGATCACTCGGTGCAGGTCGATGCTTACGGCACCGCCGACGCGTTTGCGGCCAACGCGCGGCTGGAGTTCGAGCGCAACCGCGAGCGCTATCTCTTTCTGCGCTGGGGGCAGGGCGCCTTCGACAATTTCCGCGTCGTGCCGCCCGACACCGGAATCGTTCACCAGGTGAATCTCGAATATCTGGCGCCGGTGGTCTTCTCGTCGCGCAACGGCGAAGCGTATCCGGACACCGTGATCGGCACCGATTCGCATACCACGATGATCAACGGGCTGGGCGTCGTCGGGTGGGGTGTCGGCGGAATCGAAGCCGAAGCCGCGATGCTCGGGCGCTCGATGCCGATGCTGATTCCCGAAGTGATCGGGTTCCGGCTGGCGGGCAGCCTGCGTCCGGGCGCGACCGCTACCGACCTGGTGCTGACGGTCACGCAGATGCTGCGCCGCAAGGGCGTGGTCGGCAAATTCGTCGAATACTTCGGGCCGGGGCTTGCGTCGCTGCCGGTCGCGGATCGCGCGACGCTCGGCAACATGTCGCCCGAGTACGGCGCGACGATGGGATTTTTCCCGGTCGACGCTCAAACGCTCACTTACCTGCGCCTGACCGGGCGGAGCGAGAGCCAGGTCAAGCTGATCGAGGCGTACTGCAAGGCGCAGGGACTCTTCAATTCCGCCGATGCGCCCGAGCCGAAATTTTCCGACACGCTGGAACTCGATCTCGGCAGCGTGGTGCCTAGCATGGCGGGGCCGCGCCGTCCGCAGGATCGAGTCGCGCTGACGGCGGCGAAGGGTGATTTCCGGCGCGAGCTGGCCAAGGAATTCGAGGAACATCCGAGCGTCGATCGCGCGGAGCTGGCGAAGTGGGTCGCCGAGGGCGGCAACGGTGCAGTCGCGGGCGAAGTGACAATCCTTGAGTCGAAGCTCGGCCATATCGCCCACAAGGTCGAAGTGCATTCCGAGGGTGGGCGGTTTCCATTGACGCATGGCTCGATCGTGATCGCGGCGATCACGAGCTGCACGAACACCTCAAATCCATCGGTGATGCTCGCGGCGGGAATTCTCGCGCAAAAGGCGGTCGCGCGCGGGTTGACGGTCAAGCCGTGGGTGAAGACCAGCCTCGCGCCCGGTTCCAAGGTCGTCACGCAATACCTGAAGCGCGCGGGGCTGACGGAGTCGCTCGAGAAGCTGCGCTTCAACCTGGTCGGTTACGGATGCACGACTTGTATCGGCAACAGCGGGCCGATTGCGGAGGCGATCGCCGGCGCGGTGAAGGAGGGCAACCTGGTGGCGTGCGCGATACTGAGCGGCAATCGCAATTTCGAGGGGCGCATCAATCCTGCCGTGCGCTTCAACTACCTGGCGTCGCCGCCGCTGGTGGTCGCATACGCAATTGCGGGGACGATGGATATCGACGTCGAGCACCAGCCGCTCGGCACTGGCGCCGACGGGCGCCCGGTGTATCTGCGCGACATCTGGCCGTCGCAGGAGGAAGTCGCGGCGGCGGTGGCGGGCTCGGTTCACGCCGCGATGTTCAAGAGCGAGTATGGCCAGGTGTTCGAGGGCGACGAGCGCTGGAAGAGCCTCGCAGTTCCGGAGGGCAACCTGTTCCGCTGGGAGAAGGATTCGCTGTACGTGAAAGCGCCGCCGTTTTTCGACGGCGTGACCGCCAAGGTGGGCGAGTTCTCGGACATCAGCGGTGCGCGCGCGCTGGCGGTGCTCGGCGACAGCGTGACGACCGATCACATCTCGCCGGCCGGCTCGATCGCGGCTGACAGTCCGGCGGGCAAATATCTGATCGAGCATGGCGTGCAGCCCCGGGATTTCAACTCGTACGGGGCGCGGCGCGGAAATCATGAAGTGATGATGCGCGGCACGCTCGCGAATATCCGGCTCAAGAACCTGATGGTGCCCGGCGTCGAGGGCGGCTTCACCGCGCATCTGCCGGACGGCCAGCGGATGACTATTTTCGACGCGTCGGAGCGTTACCGGATAGAAGGGGTTCCGCTGATCGTCATCGCGGGCAAGGAATACGGCTCGGGCTCGTCGCGCGATTGGGCCGCCAAGGGGGTGCAACTGCTCGGCGTGCGCGCGGTGATCGCAGAGACCTTCGAGCGAATCCATCGCAGCAACCTGATTGGGATGGGCGTGCTGGCGCTGGAGTTCAAGGCGGGCGAGAATCGGGTGAAGCTCGGACTGACCGGGCAGGAAATATTTTCGATCACGGGGCTGAAGGCGGGAATCAAGCCGCGCCAGACTGTCAAGGTGCGCGCGGAAGCCGGCGCCAAGACGATCGAGTTCGAGGCGACGCTGCGCGTGGACACGCCCGAAGAGGTCGAGTACATCCGGCACGGCGGAATCCTGCCGTTCGTGCTGCGCGAATTGATTCGCGCCTGAGCGCCCGCGCCTGCTGCATGGCCCAGAGGACGGAAGTGGGAGTTTCATCGACCGCGGCATGTCGGCTTTGTGGGAACGAAGCCGCGCTAGTCGAGAGTCATCTTATGCCTGCGTTCGTGTCACGGTGGATCAAACAGACTTCCGCAACCCGTTTTCTCAGAGGCTTTCATGCACCGAATCAACGCAAACAAGATTTTCCGACGGTGCCGTTCCTTTGTGCGGATTGTGAACAGCGTTTCTCCGCGGCCGAGAAAAGGTTCGCTGAATTGATATTTGTCCCGTTTCATGAGGGTCGGATTCGTTTCTCTTACGAAGATTGGCTGTTGTACTTTGCCGTCTCACTGGCCTGGCGTTGTCTGACGGCTTCAAAACGCGAGGGGCTCCAAGATCACCCGCAACACGCCGCGCCGGTTGATCTTGCATGCGATGCTTGGACTGAGTTCTTGCTCGGCCGGAGTGAGCGGGTTGGTCCCTATCGCTTAAACCTCTTTTTCACACCGCTCGGCCCTAAGTCTGATGCCCGGCTCCCTGATGGCTTAAACTGGTATCTTCGCGAGGCCGATATGACTCCCGTATATTCCAGAACCAGCGCGGCGGTATACGCGAAATTACCGTGTATGTTCTTCTGGACCTCGATAGTCCCGCCCGATCCTGGAGGGTGGATAGGGACCCGGATTGCAGCGCATGGAATCATTCGCGCCAAAAACCAGATCATGAAGGATGGGGCGGTAGGTGAGTTCCTGATGAATCGCGCCGACACGATTTTCAAGAAAATAAACGATCTCTCGCCGACGCAAAGGCGGCGGATCGAAGATGCAGTCCTTCGCAACCCTGATCGCGCGGTGAATTCGCAGTCCTTTGAAGTTTGGCTGCACGATGAGCGCCTCAGACAAGAGAACAGATTGAAATCATAAATTTGTTCTCCGAGCCGGGCGAGTAGAAATCCGGAAGTAACGACACCCCGCCTCGTACGATCGCGCCATCCGGCGTAAAATCAGGATACGACATTTCGAAAAAAGCGAGAAGCTGACCTGGTAAGAGAGCGACTATATGACTCAAGACGAAAAAATCGTGCTCGCGCGGGAAGCTGTACGCAAGGCTGTTAAGCAGCTTTCTGCGACGCCCGGAAAACGAGCTTTCATTCACAGCGTTCAAATGGATGTGGCTCCTGTGCTGCTGAGGGCCATGGGTGCGGGCCAGATCACGACTGACGAGAGTGACGCTCTTGTTCGCGATGCGGTGCGGATCATGGTTGAAGAAGGCGAACTCGAAGCGCCCGTTCGTCCGGTCGATGACTGGAGATTATTGAAATGAACCGCGAGGAGGGATGTGTGCCCAAACTTCCGCAGGGCAATGAACTGAAAAAGGCGATGGCCGATCGAGGAATCTCAATCGACGGCTTGCAGAAGAATGCCAACTATCAGCCGTTCGAGGCCGCCATGCAGGAACGCCTCCTTGATGTGATGCGCGACGAGCGCGAGGAACGCGCCTTGTCGAATACAGAGGCTCTGACGCGGTTTACGGCAACCTTGTCAAGGCGACTTGGGCGGTTGCGATTGCAAGCGCCGCACTGATCTTCGCGAGCGTCGCTCAGATCGTACTAACGCTTTCAAGAAGATGAGACCTAAGCAGGGAACCAAACGCTGCCTGCCACCGCGAGCATAGGCCGGGAGCGCCGGCTCAGGCCGGCTGCGGCGCGGGCGCGTCGAGCCTGACGGCGGCGCCGCTCTTGCGGGTGGCGTAGCGGCTCAGCAGCCTGACGACCGCGGGCGTGACTTCGTCGATAGCCTCGCGGCGAAAGCCCATCACTTCCGGACCGCGGGCCCGCATCATCCCGAGCATCGAGAGCCGCAGCAGGGCCGCGACCGCCTGGCAGTAGCGGAAGCGCTCGAAGTCCATCGGCGCCATCGCATGGTAGAGCGGCATGTACAACGCCGCGAAGCTCGCGCGCAGCCCGTTGCCGACCACGTTGTCGCGCATCCAGCGCGGCTTCTCGAGCGCGGACGACGACAGAATCACGGCGGTCATCGCGGCGTCGAGATGGCGATCACCGGCGTCGGTATTCACCCAATCGATCACGCCGGTCACACGCAGCCCCTGCACCATCACGTTCAGCGGATGGTAGTCCATGTGCACGAGCGAGCCGGGGCTGCGGCGAAATTTGGGCGCGCGTTCGGTGACCAGATTGAGCGCCTCGCGAAGGCCGGGCAGCGGGCCGGTCTCGACCCGGTTGGCGATAATCGCGAGCACGCGATCGAGCAACGCAGAGTCCGCGCTCGCGCCTGCAATTGGCGCATAGCCGTGCGGAATCTCGCGCAGGCCCGGGCTTGAGGGATCGAATTTGTGGAGTCTCGACTGCGTGCGCACGAAAGAAAAAAATGCCATCGAGAAAGTTTTGAACGCATTTGGAAAGCTGCGCACGGCAAACAGCGGTCCGCCCGCCAGCCGCTGCATTATCAGAAACGGCGCGCCCAGGGCGCGATGGTCGGCCTCGAAGGCGTAGGGGCGCGGGACTGGATAGCCGGCGGCGAACAGGCGATCGATGGTGATGTGTTCGCGGGCGCCTTTGGCGTCGGCGGCGGAGCCTTGATAGAAGCGCAAAACCATCGGTTCGCCGACCGGGATCGACGCGAACCGCTTCGACGCCGCTGCGATCGTGAACTCGAAGACCGTCGTTTCCCATCCGCTAGCAAGGATGCTCAGACGCGCGACCGGCGCGCCGAGGTAGTTCGAGAGTCGTTGCTCAATGTCGTGAGAGTCGAGCATTAGAAGAGCGCGGGCGGAAAATCCGCGCGAACCGCAGCGTAGTACACGCCGGGAAAACTCGCAATTGACCTGACACGCGTGTCAGGTTCTGTGCATCTAGTGCGGCGGTTGCAGAAAATGCTGCTGGGTTCCAGTGTTCGGCGGTTCGGTCGGCGACGGCGGCATCGGCGCCATCTGCAGCGTCTCGTTGGGCAGCGTCTCGCCGTTTTTCTGGAAACGTTGCTGCACGATTGACGAGAGCAAGGGTCCGCTGCGATCGGCGAGATCGATCGCGACTTCGACCGACAGTCCCAGCCGCAGCGGCTTGTCTTCAGGCACCGGCCCGTCGATCACAATCTTGACCGGCACGCGTTGCACCACCTTGACCCAGTTGCCGGTCGCGTTCTCGGGCGGCAGCAGCGAGAAAGCGGCGCCGGTGCCCATACTGATCGAATCGACGTGTCCCTGGTAGGTGTAGCCGGGATAGATGTCGGCGACGATCTCCGCCTTTTGACCGACGCGCACGTCGGTGAGCTGAGTCTCCTTGAAGTTCGCCGTGAGGTAGAGCTTGCTCAGCGGCACGATCGCCAGCAGGGGCTCGCCGACCTGCACACGATTGCCGACGTGGGCGGTTTTGTGAGTCACGACGCCGGCGAACGGCGCCGTCAGCCTGGTGTAGCCGAGATCGAGCTTGGCGGCTTCCAGAGCGGCCTCGGCCTGCTTCACGACCGGGCGTGCGTAGCGCGAATGGTCGTCGTTCTCCGATCCGAGCGCGGCCGCGGCTTGCGCTAACTGATGCTCGGCAAGCGCCTCGTCGGCCATCGCGATGCGCAGTCCGGTGTTGGCCTGATCGTATTGCTCGGAGGAGACGACGCCCTGGTCCTTCAACGACTTGGCGCGCGCGAAATCGATTTGCGCTTGCTTGAGCTGCGACACGGTGAGCGACACGCCAGCCTTCGCCGCTTGCACCCCGGCGTAGAGCTCGTCGACGGATTGCCGGGCGCGCTCGAGCTGTGCCTGCGCCTGGTCGACCTTGACGTCGAAGTCGCGCGGATCCAGCGTCAGCAGCAACTGTCCTTCCTTCACCGTCCAGTTGTCCTCGACATAAACGTTGGTGACGGTGCCGGCGACGCGCGAGGAGACCAATGCGACGGTGCCGTCAACGTAGGCGTCGTCGGTGCTGACGTGGCTTTCGATAAAGCGGTAGTAGTGATAGCCGGGAATCGCGACGGCCGCGGCCACCACGATCGCCACTACGAACAGGACCCGGCGTACGAGCTGCGACTTCATAGGATGATTTCAGGGGCGGGAAGGTCTAGGTGCGTTATCGAATTGTTCGCTCACTTGCTACAGAGGCTAAGTATGACGAATGGGGGATGCTGTCAAACGAACCGGTCGGCGAGCGCATTGCGCAGCCTGCGTCAGCGCTGACTCAACGCACCGCGCCAGTCATGGCTCGCGAATCGTTGCGTTGGGTCCCTGCTTATCGGTTGCCACCACCACGCCGTTGAGCGTCATGTCGACTGTAAAAGTGGGGAATGACGGAGTTCCGAAAAAGGTGGCGTCCACCTTTCCGTCCGGGGTGTCGAACAGGATCAACGTCGGCGCGCGCGAGCTGACTATGAATCCGGTCGTCGAGTCCTCGACCAGCGCCGTGTATTGCAGAGCGAGGGGACCGCTGACGAAAATGCGCAGGTCCGGGTCCGCTGGCCCTGCAATCGTATTGAGCGTACCTCCAGCCTGCACCGACACGGTGCCGAAAGGCGCGCTGGTGGACTGGAGCTCCTGCACGGTGCCGCCGCTGATTGTTTCCAGACTCAGCAGGTTGTTGTTGGTCGTGGTCTTGGTCGCGACGATTCGAGCGGTCGACGACGGGTTGTTGCAAATTATGACGCTGAGCGGCGTGTTGCCCTGAAACGACCATGACGATTGCGTGTCCGAGACTTCCGCGGTAAATGGCGTGCCCAGGGTGCCGAGAATTTCGTAAGAAGGCAGCGGCGGGCCGTTGGGCGTATTGCCGACGCTCCCGGAAAATCCAGTCTGGTTGTTGCAGGCCGCGATCGAAAAGGCGAGCGCGGCGCCAAGCGCGCTCATCGACAAAGTTCGCGCGAGATACCGCGTCGCCTGGTGTGCCATCGCGTTCACGGAATCCCCTTGATGACGGGATTGCAGATACCGGGGCATCCGCCGTCGGGGACCGAGCAGGTAGTCGGGCAGGTTACCTTTTGCGTCGGCGTCGCAGTCGGAGTCGGGCCTCCCGTCGGGGTCGTGGACGGAGTCGGCGTCTGACCGTTGATTATCGGAGGCGGCGGAATCGTGACGATAATCGAGGGGGTGCCCTCAGGCTCAGGTGTTGGCGCCACCACCGGCGTTTCACTTTCGGTGGGCATCGGCAGTTGCACCCTTTGCAGCCCATAGGTGTCGGCAGGAGCGCAAAAGGAATAGTTGTTGCTCGCGTTCGGATTTGGCGACTGATTCTGCACCTGACTATTGGTAATCTGCACGAAATCGCCGGATTCCGGGTCCTGTTTCGACAACTCCACCGTGGTGCCCAGGTCTGCGTTGGCGACGCTGCCCGACACGCTGCCGTGACCGACGCATTCGATCTGATCCTCGAATGGAGCCGCGGTCACTGTACTGCACGCTCCCGGCATCGAGGGTTCCGCCGGCCCCGTAACGCCCGACTCCACCGCGATCGTGTGGCCCTGAAACGGATCGGAAACACCCTGGTAGTTATCGATCGTCGTAGCGAACAGATCGAAAATCGGAACCGAGGGCGGAACGTTGAGCGTAAAATTGACCATGCCGGTGTTCGAGCTGTTGACGCTTATCGGCATCGGTAGCGCGCTCTCAATATTGTTGGTTCCGGCGTCTTCGGCGAAAACCTGCACCAGAGTGCTCTGACCCGGATTTGGCGGTGTAATCGGGATACTGCCGGTGATGTATCCCGTGTTCATCGTGAGGTCGCACGTGAGGAAAGCGCCGCCGTTGACGCTGCAAGTGCCATCTTTACTGCTGCCGTTCGAGCTTGGAATTGCCTGGACGAATAAGGGGTCGTATCCCGGCGCCGTGACCTCCATCACGTAGCTGCCCTTCTTGGGCAGAATCGGAACCTGGTCGAACGCAGCCGGAGTAATGACTGTACCGGGCAGCGGAAAGTTGCCTGCGTTGTCGGTATTGGCGGTCGCGACCGTGACGCATGGATTTGGGGCGGGCGGTGCGATGGTGCAAACGGCGGACGGGTTGCTGGCGGGCGGCATCAGCAACTGCAGCGTCGCGCCGGCAATGGGCTTTGTCGCAACACACCCGTCGGTGACCGTACCGGTGATATTGCCGAGCGTCTGAGCCGAGGTGACATCCAGCGGATCCACCGTGATCGATTGGCCCGGGTATAGCGGCTGCAATCGTTGTGCGGCGTAGCTGTCCGCTCCTCCCGACACCGCTAGATCGTAGAGGGTCCCAAACCCAGGCGCCGCCGGGCCGCCGGCCGCCGGAAGTATCAAGGTATAGTTATTGTTTGTCACCAGGGCGGTCGAAATCGGAGTATTGGTTCCGATCGTTTCAGCTGTCACCGACAACGGGAGGAGATGTGTCGGCGTCCCAGTCCCCGAACCGGTCGTGACTTTCAGGGAGCCCGTGACTGTGCCCAGCACGGAATTTGGCAGCGGCGCGATAGTGACCGTTGCCGTGTACGGACCGCCGGGCACCGTCGGCGCCGAATTGATTGCCAGCGACACTTGAAGGACCAGCACCGCCACGGTGTTTTTTTTCGGCGCGACCCCTGAGATCAGCGTGCTAATGACGTTGGTGCCGACCGTCAATTGGATCGGGTAATTGATACATCCGTCGGCCGTGCTGCCCAGCGGCGGCGCCAGCGGACAGTTGGGGACCAGCGTGCCCGGATTGTTCGGATCGAGATCGAGCTCCGCAACTAAGTAGGTGTTGGGCTGTACCCCGGCGGTGTTAAAGAGCTGGGGCAGGTTCTGAGAGGTGTTGAGGTCGATCTGCAATTCAGCCTTTTGTTCGGAGTTTCCGATCCCAGGAGGCACCGGGATGACCTGCCATGCGCCATTGTCCGGGGCCGCCGTGGCATTCTTATTGATGCGGACCTGCTGAACGTTGAGGAGAACGTTCTGAAAACCCGGCGGCGGGACGCCCACGAATCCAACCTCGACCATCGCGTTTTTGGTCGCATGGGCCTGCCCGAAGCCGGCCAGCAGCACGCAAATCACGACGACGACTGGTATTATCAGGCCGCGGATAGTTCGAGACACCAAAAAATTTGTCACTCAGAATCCATCGATGAAGAATTGGGCCAGCGTTTGGGATAACCTAACCGGTGTGCGAAGGCAAGAATACAATAGCTTGCGTGTACGTCATATCGATCACGGAGCTTGCTGATTGCCTTCCCGATCCGGAGAATTATTGGCATCGATGAACTTCTCGAGTCGAAACGCCCGCCGCGGTCTGTGTGCGCTTTTTTTAATTATCTGCTTTGCGTTTCCAGCGCCCGCGGCGAATGCCAGCTTGAAAGTCACCACGGGTAATCCCGGCCTCGAGCATTTCGACACCGACGGCGGTGTGCAGCTCGACTTCGGTCTGACCGATGAGAACGGCAATCCGGTCGGCAACCTTCGTCCCGACAACGTGAAAGTTCTTGAGGACGGCAAGGAGGCCAAGATCATCGATTTCCGCGGTGTCGGTCAGGGCCGTCCCGTCGATATCATATTCGTGCTGGACGTGACGGAATCGATGCAGCCCTATATCGACGCCGTCAAGCAGAACGTGATTCAGTTTGCCCAGGACCTGCAGTCCAACAGCCGCGACTACCGCCTCGGACTGGTGACCTTCGAGGATTACGTGGTCTCGGCGTACCCCGACTGCAACTGCGCCTATCGCAACTCGTTTACCTCGGACGTCAAGCAGTTCACCGACTGGGTCGGCAGCCTGCACGCCGGCGGCGGCGGCGACATCCCCGAGGATCAGCTCGACGCGCTCGCCTATGCGGCTAAGTTTCCGTTTCGCCCCGCGGCCGAAGGCATCATCATTATCGTCACCGACGCTCGCCCCCATCATGACGGCGATGGCTCGGCCGACACGGCGCACGACCAGGCCTTCTGGGACCATCACACGCGCGGCGTGCAGGTGACGGATCTGACCGGCACCAAGGTCGCCGATCTGCTCAAGAAGAACGGGCTGACGCTGTACGCGGTGGTTCCGCCGCCCTTCATCGCGCCCGAGTACCAGGAAATCGTCGATGCGACGCACGGCCGTTCGTACAACATCATCACGGAGGAAGGGCGCTTCCCGTCGCTGGTGCGCGAAATCGGCCATTCAATCGCGACCGAGTATTCGCTGACCTATCGCACACCGCGGCCGATCGAGGACGGCACCAATCGCAGTGTCGAACTGAAGATCGACTACAACAGCGAGGCGGGCGACGCTGAGACCTCCTACCAGGTGCGCGGGCTCGGCGGCGCCGCGATCAACGTGCCCGAGGACGCAGGCACGGCCGCCGAAGGAAACTCGACCGGCACCGGGCTTAAGCAATTCTCGTTCAGCTGGTGGAACGGCGCTGTACCGTTGATCGCGATCATCGGGCTGTTCGGGCTGTCGCGAATGAGGTTCGGGCTCCCGGCCGACGAACTGAAGGCAATTGTCGAGGCGCAGGGCGCGCCATCAATCCGGATGTCCGCACCGCCGCCAGCGGCGCGCCCGGTGCAGCGCGCGCCTTCGCGACCGCCGCAATCGTCGCCGATCACCGCGCCCCGTGGCGCGGGCAGTACGCAGGGCGCGCGCCTGGTGGCGGTCGATCGCATCGATCCCGTTCCTGCCGAGTACACGCTGATGAAAGACGAAATCTCCATCGGCCGCGGCGAGAACAACGACGTCGTCATTCCGCACGCCAGCGTGTCGCGACAGCACGCGCGCCTGATGCGCCGCGACGGCGGCTTCGAGCTGATGGATCTGAATTCGACCAACGGCAGCTACGTGGACGATCGCCAGATCCACGGCTCGGCGTTTCTCAGCGCCGGCAGCCGCCTCCGCCTGGGCGACATCCGCTTCGTGCTGCAACTTTAGCCCGACTCTTCCCGATCAGTGGCCGGCTTGCACCATCGCCTGCGGCGTCAGAAAGGCGTTGTCGACCGTTCCCATGTCGATATACCAGCATTCGCGATCGGGCGCGGTCTTTCCGGGCATATAAACCACCGAGCTGTAGCCGGTGTTGAAATCCTCGTCCACCAGGCCGAGCTGGAACATCCGCTTGTACGGATAGATCGCAATCCGCGCGTCCGGCACCGGTCGGTCGCGGTAAGTATTGAAGGTCGCGATAGTCTTCCACAGCTTGCCGCCGCGATCGTACTGATCCGACGCCGTGATAAACCATCCTTCTGAATCGATGTAGAAGATGCGCCGCGGGATCGTCTGGTCTCGGCTCTTGGCGTCCGCTTCGATCACGTACAGATGGCGCATCTCCCAGTTTTCGGGGCAAATGGTTCTGCCGCCGTCGTTCGGACACTGCGGCTCGGGCGAATGCACCGCATGCACCGACGCGAGCATGTCCCGCTCACCCAGGAACCGGTAGTTGAAATTTTCGATCTTCGCCGAGAAGCCAAAATACGAATCCGGATCGAGCGTGTTCGCGTAAGCGGTGGCTCCGCTGGTTCCTCCCATACCGGCGCCGAAGCCGCTCCCTCCGCCGACGCCGAATGCCGACAGCGCGCCGGTACTGTCCGAGAGTGTTCCCGCCGATTCTCGACTCAGCTTGCGGGTCTGCGGACTGTACACCCAGGCATTGTCATCGACGTTCGGATCGATATGCCGCTGTCGCACCATCCCGTAGCCCCTGAGCGCAGCCGGCTCCAAAAACGGGTAGAAGCCGAAGCGATAACGAAGGCCGCTTCGCGTCGCGTCGGGATCGGTCGGTATCGGCGGCACCTCGATGCGGCCGATATTGTTGTAAAACGCGAAGTGCCCCACCGTGTAGTAGCTGAGCGGCCATCCGATGGAGTTCCTGGCGAAGGTCGCAACTTCCGGATAGCGCATGTCGATGTCGTCGCTGTACAGCGGCCGGTAGCTGTAGTTCCACATCACCTTGGTCGCCACTTGCGGATCGTTCGGATCGACCAGCGGAAACGGTTGCCCGGCGACGTACCCTTTGAGGCTGCCGTCCGGCCCGAGCTGGACCTGGGGCGAGTACTTCTCGGTTGCGGTTTTGAAGGGCGGCGGCCAATCGAGCTTGTCGCTCGGCACGATCCTGAGCTGCATGCCCTCGCGGACCAGCTGGTAGTTGCCGGGGCTCAGCAGCTCGGCCACCTTGTATGCGTTGTCTTTGGTGATAACGTCGCCGGGTTTGACCACGGCTTGCGCGGGCGGCATCCAGCAGAGCATTGTCGCCAGCAAGGTTCCGGCTACTATTCCGAAGGATAACAGTCGCATGAGTCCCCCTTTGTGGGTCGGCGCCAGTTCGGGCGCAGCGAAGACCATCTTACAGCAGTCACGCTCGCGTCGAAAATGTCTTGCTTGATTGTTCGGCGAGACGCTCCCTATGATTTAGCCAGGAGCGAGGTCACTCGCATGAAACAAATCATTTCCAGGCTCGCGCTGTTCGCGGTTGCGCTGTCGGCGGTCGTGTGTTTTGCCGCCCGCGCCGACGCTCAGATGCGCCCGATGATGATTCCGCTTACCACTACGATGGTCATCACCAAGCCCGCACCCGGGACGATCTACGGTGACAAGCAGGTGGTCACCATGGGCGTAAACGGGAAGACCTACAAATTCCTGCTGAACGACGCCTACGTCGACGACCCCAGAGGCATAATCCATTGGCCGGACGTCTGGGAGTTGGTCCGCCAGTATAGGCCGAACTTCAATGTCACCGGTATGGGCGAGGACACGTTCGCCAAAATGCAGCCCGGCGAGACCCTGACAGTGCGTGGCATGTTCTCCGGGAACAATCAGACATACGAGGTGATGGGCACCGAGCCGGGCGGCGGCCGCTTCGCCCCCGCGCAGCATTATTAGCCGGCGCGGATGCATTAACTAATTTAATGTGAAACCCGCCGTGGGTTTCACGCTTCCCTGGGCAGGGGTGACCCCTGCACCCAGTGATAAGAAAAGATGCGGGACTTCGTCCCTGTTAGAACTGGGTAATATTGTTCCCCTAGCCGTTCATAATCGCCGCGGAGTTCGCGTTTGCGGTCGATTATTCAAGCGGCCCGCTGCTTTTTGATCCGCGCTACGGCTTCGGGCACGAGATTCTTGCGCGCCATCTTGAGATCATAGTGCGTCTGGAGATTCAGCCAGAACTCAGCGCTGTTTCCGAAATACAGGCCCAAGCGCAGCGCCGTGTCCGCAGTGATCCGCCGACGGTTGTTCACAATCTCAGCGATCCGGTTCGGAGAAATACCAATCGCCTTCGCGAGCCGGTTCTGCGACAGGCGGTATTCGGCCAGGAATTCCTCCTTCAGCATCTCACCGGGGGTGACCGGCGCAAACTCATCCTTCATCGAGACTCTCTTAGTGGTAGTCAACGATTCGGACCTCCTCGGCGTCTCCCTCGCGCCATTTGAAAATTACACGCCACTGATCGTTCACTCGGATTGAGTGGAAATCTTTCAGGCCGCCCCCTAGTTTTTCGAGCCGATTCGAAGGTGGCACCCTTAGATCCTCCAGCCGGCGCGCTGCGTTGATGGCCTCTAACTTGCGTTTCGCACGTCGGGCCACACCTTGAAACGCGCGCACGAAGTGATCGGCGAACAATTCCTCCGTCTCCTTGTCGCCGAAAGATCGGATCACGAACTCAAATGATATACCGAATCCCGGTATGCGGTCAATTCGACAGATACCTTTCGAGCATTACTGCGGCGGCGTTCGCGCAATCTAGCTCATAATCGCGGCGAGTTCGCGCTGACGGAATTCGAAAATCTGCGCGAGGCTTCGTGCGACGAACAAGTGATACGCAATCTCGCCGAGCGGACCCAGCGGCATCGCGTACTCGACGCGGTCCTTCACCTCGGTCTGTCCGCCGCCGATGTCGCTGAAGATGTGGCTATGGCGCCATAACGCGTACAGACCTTTCTCCTGCACGTCGACAAACCGGTTCGGCGCCTCGACGACTTCGATCCGCGTCCGCCAATGCACCGGCACGCCGTACAGCCGAATCCGGTAGTCAATTACGCTTCCAGCCCGAAGTTCCTCGGGCGGCGGCGCGAGGAATTTAAAATTGAGAAACGCCGGCGTCAACCGCTCCAGATTGCGCGGGTCGCAGAAAAATTTGAAAGTCTCGGCGAGTGGCCACCGCACAATCTGGATGCGTTCGAGCGTGCGGACCTTCATGCGATCGAGCGTATTGGAATCGCGACTCCGAGGCACCGGCCAAGCAGCGCAGAACAGCACAAGTTGTGCCGGTATCCGCGCCTAGTGTAACTTTGGAGGCTCACATCAGGGAAATGCGGCAGAAAATCGGTAGATGAAAAAACTTACTGGAGCACAAATCGTTATCGAGAGCCTGATTGCCGAAGGCGTCGATGTCATCTTCGGCTATCCCGGCGGCGCGATCCTGCCCACGTACGACGCGCTACTCGACTCTAAGATCAAGCACGTGCTGGTCCGCCATGAACAGGGCGCTACCCACATGGCCGAAGGCTATGCGCGCGTCAGCGGACGCCCTGGCGTCGTGCTCGTTACCTCGGGGCCGGGCGCCACCAACACCGTCACCGGAATAGTCGACGCTTACATGGACTCCACTCCGCTGGTGGTGTTGTCGGGCCAGGTTCCGACCACGATGATCGGCAACGACGCTTTCCAGGAGGCGGACTTCGTCGGCATCACTCGACCGTGCACCAAGCACAATTTTCTGGTCAAGAACGTCAAGGACATCGCGCGCATCGTCAAGGAAGCGTTCTACATCGCCGGCAGCGGACGTCCCGGACCGGTCGTCGTCGATCTTCCCAAGGACGTGCAGCAGGCCGAGCATGTTTTTCACCTTTCCGAGAAGGTTGAGCTGCGCGGCTACAAGCCCACGATTCGCGGCAATCCCCGCCAGATAGAGCGCGCCATCGAAGCGATCGAAAAAAGTTCGACGCCGCTGTTCTACGTCGGCGGCGGCGTGCAATGGTCCGGCGCTGCGCCCGAGCTGCGCGAACTGGTTAAAGGACTGGGCATTCCAATTACCGAGACGCTGATGGGACTCGGATCGTACCCCGCCTCGGATTCACTGCGGCTCGGGATGCTCGGGATGCATGGTTCGTACGGCACCAACACCGCGGTGTGCAACACCGACTGCCTGATTGCGGTCGGCGCGCGCTTCGACGATCGGGTCACCGGCAAGATTTCTGAGTTCGCACCGAAGGCCGAGACGATTATCCACATCGACATCGACCCGTCGTCCATTTCGAAGAACGTCAAGGTTGATATTCCGATTGTCGGCGATATCAAGTCGGTACTCACTGACATGCTGACCACGATCAAAGGGCGCGAGAGTATCGCGAAGCGCCACGCCGACTGGACGAAGTGGCATCAGCAGATCCTCCAGTGGAAGAAGGAGAAGCCGCTCTACGAGAACAATCATCGCGGCGAAAGCGTCTCACCGCTCGACGTCATCGCCGAGATGCACAATCTCACCAAGGGCGACTGCATCGTCGCCACTGACGTCGGACAGCATCAGATGTGGGTAGCGCAGATGTTCCCCTTCGAGCATCCACGCTCGTGGCTGACCTCGGGCGGACTGGGCACCATGGGCTACGGACTGCCGGCCGGAATCGGCGCCACGTTCGCCGCGCCCGACAAGAAAGTAGTAGTGGTGTCGGGCGACGGCTCGATCCAGATGAACATTCAGGAACTGGGTACCGCGGTCCAATACAACGTCGATATCAAAGTAATCATTCTGAATAACTACTTCCTCGGAATGGTTCGCCAATGGCAGGAGAAGTTCTACGCCGAGCGCTATTCCTACTCCGCGATGTCGGTGCCGAACTTCGTCAAGCTGGCCGATGCGTACGGCGCGCGCGGCTTCCGGATTGAAAAATCGAAGGATCTCGTCGCGACGATGAAGGAAGCATTCGCGACGCCCGGCCCAGTGCTGATCGACGTCGTGATCCCCAAGGAAGAGGCCGTGATGCCGATGATTCCGCCCGGCGGCGCGATGTCCGAGATGCTGTTTGCCTGAACCGCGGATGGAGGTGCACTGATGGCGGCGCGCGTACCGTATTTGAATCGCGAAGACCTTCCCGAAGCCGACCGCGTGATCTTCGACAACCTCGCCGCCGAGCGCGGCGGCACAGTCGGCAACATCTTCCGCGCGCTCGCGCACACCCCGAACCTGTTGCGCCGGTTCTGTCAACTTGGCAGCGACCTTCGCAACGCGACCGCGCTCGACCCCAAGCTTCGCGAACTCGCGATCGTCACGGTCGGACGCCTGACCGATGCGCAGTACGAGTTCGTGCATCACTGGAACCTCGCGCGGCGCGTCGGCGTCTCACGCGAGCAGCTCGAGTCGCTCGCCGACTGGGAGAAATCCCCGAATTTCACCGACAACGAGCGCGCGGTGATCCGTTATGCGGTCGAGGCGACCGACAACGTGCGCGTGACCGACGCGACCTGGAATGCCTTGAAGGCGTTTCTCGACACGCGCCGCCTGATGGAACTGGTGCAGAACGTCGCCTTCTACAACATGGTCGTGCGCGTGCTGGTCCCGGTCGGCGTAGAGCTCGAACCCGGCACGATCAGGCAATAGCGCCGCTTCATTGACAGATCGGTCGCGCGGTGCGACTTGTGATAAGGCGCGCTGATTGTGCGCATCAGCCGTACGGAGGTTGAGCCATGGCGGAGTTCGATCTGGTCATTCGCGATGGAATGGTGGTGGACGGAACGCGGATGCCGCGTTTTCGCGGCGACGTCGGCGTCAAGGACGGCCGCATCGCGAAAATCGGGCGGCTGCGCTCCACCGACGGCGCTCAAACGATCGACGCCTCAGGATTGATCGTCGCGCCCGGCTTCGTCGATCTGCATACCCATTACGACGCTCAACTCTTCTGGGATCCGTATTGCTCCATCTCGAGCTGGCACGGCGTTACGTCGGTCGTGATCGGCAACTGCGGATTCGGCTTCGCCCCGGTGCATCCCGAGAGCCGCGAGCGCGCGATGCTCACGATGACACGCGTCGAAGCGATTCCGTACGCCTCGATGAAAGCGGGCATGCCATGGGATTGGACCACGTTCCCCCAATTTCTCGACAGCATCGATCGCCGCCCGAAAGCGGTGAACATCCTGCCGTACGTTCCGGTCTCGCCCCTGCTGACGTGGGTGATGGGTCTGGAAGCGGCCAAGACGCGGCCGCCCACCGAGCAGGAGACGCGCGAGATTTGCAGGCTGCTCGACGAGGCGATGGACGCCGGCGCGTGCGGATGGTCCGCGCAGCGCCTGGATCCGAACGGCCCCGCGTGTGTGCAGCGCGACTTTGACGGCACGCCGATGGTGTCCGACCTGATGGCCGATGAAACCTGCCTCGCGCTGGCGCGCGTCCTCGGACGGCGCAACGAGGGTTTCATCCAGATGACGCTGGTCAGCGCCGATCCGATGCACGACCTCAAGCACTTCGAGCAGCTGGCCGAGCTCAGCGGACGGCCGGTGCTATACAACGTCGTGCAGCCGCGCGATTCGCATCCGTATGTGCATCGCGGGCAGATCCAGTGGCTCGAGAGTTGTCGCCAGCGCGGGCTGCCCGTCTATGGGCAGGCGGTGACCAGCGACACCGGGATGGCGTTCACGTTTGTCGATTGGAACCTGTTTGACGAATGCCAGGCCTGGTGCGACGCCACCACCGGCACCGCCGCGGAGCGCAAGCTGAAGCTTGCGGACCCGGCGCGACGCGAGGCGCTCCGCAGCCGCCTGCCGCGCGTCATCACCGAGGAGTTCGATCAGATTTTCGTCACCGGGGTTACGCGCGAAGACATGAAGCAACACGAAGGACTCACGCTGCGCGAGTTCGGCGAGCGTACCGGAAAGCATCCGGTGGACGCGATGCTCGATCTGGCGGTCGCCGACGATCTGCGCACCGAGTTTTACGCGCCGGGACCCAACCAGAACATGGATTACATGAAGGAGCTGATCGACTATCCGTACCTGATTCCGGGTGTTTCCGACGGCGGCGCGCATACGAAGTTTTTCACCGGCGGGCAGTACCCGACCGAATTCCTCGCCGGGCTGGTGCGCGAGTACAAGATGTTGAGTCTCGAGGACGCGCACTGGCGGCTGAGTGCGCTGCCCGCGATGTGCGCCGGATTCACCGATCGCGGCTTCATCCGCGAGGGCGCGCCCGCGGACATCGTCATCTACGACTACGAAAAGCTCGCGGTGCGCCCGATGGAGATCGCGCGCGACTTGCCGGGCGGAGAATGGCGTCGCGTGCGCAAGGCCGACGGCTACCGATGCATCATGGTCAACGGCGAGATCACGATGCGCGACGGCGAGCAGACTGGCGCATCGGCGGGACGATTGCTGCGCCACGGGACAGGCGCCTGAGGCAAGCGCGTCCGCGGATGGTCAAGGCGTTCAACTTCTTCAAACGCAGGCCCGGACTTGGCGTTGACGATTTCCGCAAATACTGGCTGAACGAACACGCCGCGATCATTCGTGCGATACTGGAGTTGCGGATGTACGTCGCGTCGATCACGCTGCCGTCGGCCTATCGCAATCGCGAGCCGCTGTACGACGGAGTTTCCGAGGCCTGGTTCGACGATGAAGACGCGATCCGCTCTGGCGCCGATTCGCCGCCGCGGCGCGCGGCGTCCGCCGACGACACCAAGTTTGTCGATATGTCGAAGGCGGCATCGATTATTACCGACGAGATCATCCAGAAAGAGGGGACGCCCGGCGACGGCGGGGTGAAAATGTTCTCTCTGCTGACGCGCAAGCCCGGCTCCGGCGTGGCAGCGTTCCAGGCGTATTGGCGAACGAGTCATGGGCCGCTGGCCGCGAAAATTCCGCAGGTGCTGCGCTACGTGCAATGCCATGTGCGGCCGTCGGCATACGCGGACGGACGCGCGCCGCGCTACGACGGTGTGGCCGAGCTGTGGTTCGACGATTTTCAAGCGGTGCGTGACTCTGGCAACACCGGCGAGTACGCCGAAGTAAAAATCGACGAGCCTAAATTCCTCACCCTGCCGTTTCCATTCATCATCGCGTCCGAACATCGGATCGTGTGACGCTCAGGCACGCCGGCGCGCTATGGTCGATCGATGACGCCGCGGCCGCATCCCGATTTTTACGAGACTGGTATCGACCTCTTCAACGAGGGGCGGTTCTTCGAATGTCATGAAGTGTGGGAGGAAATCTGGAAGCGCTCTGACGGCGAGGCGAAACTCTTCTACCAGGGACTGATCCAGGCTGCGGTCGCGATTCTGCACGCCCAGCGCGGAAACCTCGAGGGCGCGCGGTCGCTGTACGAGAAAGCGTCGGCCAAACTCGACCCGATTCCGCACGAGCACATGGGTTTGGCAGTCGGCGAGCTGCGTGCCGAGCTCGGCCGATTTATCCAAATCGCAAGCCGCGCGGACGGAAGCCCGCTTCCAGCCCCGCCGCGCTTGCGACGAATTTCAAAATCCGGTGCTTAACTCAAATTTCACGTGTGCCTCTCAAACTTTGCGCCTCTGACCGCCTGCCAGCGCGGCGTTTTCGAGTAGCCGCTACAGATGATATTCTCCAGATATGGAGTTGCCGGTCATACTTAATGCAGGACAAGACGGATACATAGTTGCTGAATGTCCTGTGATTCCCGGCTGCATCAGCCAGGGGCGCACGCGAAGAGAAGCACTCCGCAATGTGCGGGAAGCGATCGAGTTGTGTCTGGAAAGCCGCACGGAGGAAGGATGGGAACTGGCATCCCACTACGATGTCGCACGCGTCAAGATTGCCGACGCAAGCAGATCGGAGAGACTCGCGAGACCCCGCCGGGTCGCCCCGCGCAGGACGTTGCGGTCTCCCAAAGCATAAGTCGTAACGCAAGACCCAAGCAGTGATCCGACTACCCGTCATCTCCGGCGGAGAGTGCATCGCCGCTCTGATGAAGATTGGGTATCGACAAACTCGTCAGAAGGGGAGCCACGCGCGCCTGGCGTGCCCCAGTCGAAAGCCGGTCACGGTGCCACTTCATCAAGAACTAGATCGAGGGACACTCCGGGCTATTCTCCGAAGCGTTGAACTAAGTCCGGGCGAGTTTCTTGCCTTGCTGAGAAAGTGATGCTGACCAGGCGACGACTTCTTGCGATTGCGGCGCGCGTGGGAGCGGTCGTGTCGATGACTTCCGGCAAAGCGCTGGCGGCGATAGCGCGCACCGGCGGGATGCAATATCGGACGCTGGGGCGGACCGAAGCCAAGGTCTCGCTTATCGGAATCGGCGGCTACCATATTGGACAGCCAAAGGACGCCCGCGACGGGATTGCGATCGTCCGCACCGCAATCGACAACGGCGTGACCTTCATGGACAACTCGTGGGATTACCATCTCGGCGAGAGCGAACTGAGAATGGGTAAGGCGCTGCGCGACGGCTACCGGGACAAGGTCTTCCTGATGACCAAGGTTGACGGCCGCACGCGCTGGACGGTGGACTGGCAGCTCGACGAGTCATTGAAGCGGCTGCAGACCGACCACGTCGATCTGCTGCAGATTCACGAAGTCATCCGCGACGACGATCCCGACCGGGTATTCGGGCGCGACGGTGCGATCGAAGCGCTGATCGCGGCCAAAAAATCCGGCAAGATTCGCTTCTTCGGATTCTCGGGGCACAAGACTCCGGCGATGCTGCTCAAGATGATCCGGCTCGCCGATCAGCATGGCGTCACCTTCGACACGGTGCAGATGCCGCTCAACGTGATGGATGCGCATTACGACAGCTTCCAGCATCAGGTGCTGCCGGTCGCGCTTGCCAGGAACATGGGCGTGATCGCGATGAAGTGTTTCGGCGACAATTTCATCCTGCAGAGTAAAACTGTCACGCCCGTAGAGGCGCTCCACTACACGATGAACCTGCCGATCAGCACGCTGGTCACAGGATGCGAATGGATCGGGTATCTGCAGCAGGCGCTTGACGCGGTTCGGACATTTCGGCCGCTGACCGAGGCGCAGACCGCGGCGATCCTCGCGAAGACGGTGCAAGTCGCGAAGGACGGCCAGTTCGAATACTACAAGACGCGCGACACGTTCGACGGAACGTCGAGAAATCTGAAGTGGCTCGGTTAAAAGCAAATAGTCAGTAACTATACTCAGTGACTATTGGCGCTCGGCGGAAATGATATCGAAGTGACGTTCGGGCGATTGACTATTGGCGCGGGCGAACGAGCACTACTTCTGAACGCGGCCTGCAGTGCGTAGAATCCCGCGCGCGGCGTCAGCACGTCCGCGCCGCCATTCAACCATCCGGCGCCGTCGTCGGCCGTCAGGACCGGATCATCGGGACGGCGGCCGGGATTTGCCGCGACCGACATCAACCCGAACCATTCCTCGTCCCAGTAGGACGAGAAGCCGCCGCTGCCGGGCTCGCCAAACGGAAACTTGCTTTTGAGTGTCGTCGTGTCGTGCGACGACCAGGTCTCAGGCCGGCGCTGCGCTTCCTTCCACCATTCATCCTGGAACTCAAACAGGTAGCCGCCCGAGAGCAGGCCGCCGCCAGTTGTCGCAAGCGTCGAATGAGGTCCGTAGATGTCGGCTGCGATCTCCTGTATCAGCCTGGCCGCGCGGTATCCCGGCGCGCCTTGGAATTCGCCCGCTACAGCGGGACTCGCGCTTACCCATTGCGGGTTCGGCGGCGGCGGCGGCTGTCCGGAGCGGGTTCGAATAGAAGCGGGCGCGCCCCATTCGGTCAGAACGATCGGCTTGGGAGCGGGATTGGGCGCTTGAGCCCCCGCGTCAGCGCCGTTGGTGTAGCGGCCGTCAACTATCCAGCGCTTGAAGTTTGCCACGTCCTCAGTCTCGGGTCTGCGATAGGCGTTGAATCCCCAGACGTCGAGCGCGTAGATGTCGGCGGGATAGGCGCGCCGCCGATGCGCCGACGAGCAGTCAGGGCCCGGGTTGCCGCCGCTTGGATCGACGCAGACCGGAACCGTCGGCGCGCCCGGATGGGCATCGGCGGCATCTTTGAAAGTGACTAATGGCGTGAGGAGCATTGGAGTCTCGCCGGCTGGATAGTCGGCGAACGCCGTCATGGTCAGTTTGCCCGGTGCGTATCGCTTGGCGTCGGCGCCGAGCTGATTGAGATATTTCCAATAGTCAATGTACCTGTCGGTGCCGCGCGCGAATGGCAGATTGGTTTCGTTGCCAATAGCAAATCCGATCACGGCGGGATGATAGCCATAACGCTGCGCCAGCCACTGAGTAGTGCGCTGGATATACATCCGCTCGTCGCGCGCCAGCGCGGAATCGGGATTGGCGCCGGGAAACGCGAGCCACGGATCGATTGAGATACCGATGACTACATAAATTGGGTTGACGCCATGATTCCAGCATAGGTCGAGAAACTGATCGCCGCCGTCGTGCGCCGGCCAAGCCGCGAAACCGGCAGGCGCCGCAGTCGCGCCGAAGCGGACTCTCGGCGTTACGCTCCAGTCAAGCGTGCGCCATTTTGAATAGTCGGCCGGCGTCATCGGAACCCATTTCCACCAGGCGTAGGTGCGGATGCTGTTGGCGCCCAGTTGACGCACGAACCCCTCAGGCCGCTTGACGCGCGAGCTGTTGTAGGTCGCGCCCCACACATCACGCGTCCAGATTGGGGCGTAGGTGAGGTGAGCGGGATCTCCCCAGAAATAGTCCGAGCCCGGAGTTGTCAGCGCGGCGTCGTTGATCGGGCGCGGGGAGTAGTCGACGCCCTTGATTACGAACGGCTGCGGCGCGCCGCCGTTCACTGACAGGAGGATGGTCTTGCGATCGCTCGCGATTGACCACGTCGTGCTCGATGAGCCTGGTGGCAGGAGCAGGAGCGTCGTCGAGGACGCGTCGCTTGCGCTGATCGCGATCGCCAGCGCGATAACCAATGCGAAAATTCGAGTGTAGTCGTAGCCGACACCGGTGATTCGCAAGTGAATGCAGCTTCGGCGGAAATCTAGAAAGGAATGTCCTCGTCGTCCATCGGCGCGACGTCGTCGCCACCGCCGGCGCCGCCTGCCGGCGCACGAGTGCGAGCCGCGCCGCCCGCGAACTCGCCCGCGTCGTCGCCCATCGGAGCGCCGCCGCGCGAGCTCAGGAACTGCACGCGCATCGCGACGATCTCGGTGACCTTGCGCTTGCCGCTGCCGTCCTTGGCTTCGTATTCGCGGTAGGAAATTCGCCCCTCGATGTAGACCGGGCTGCCCTTCTTCAAGTACTGCGCGCAGGTCTCGCCCTGTTTGCCCCACACGATGATGTTGTGCCAGTCGGTGCGGTCCTGACGCGTCCCGCTCTTGTCGGCGAACGACTCCTTGGTCGCAATCGAAAAGTTGGTGACCGACGTGCCCGAGTTGGTGAACCGGGTTTCGGGATCGCGTCCGAGATTACCGATGAGAATTACCTTGTTTACCGACGCCGCCATCTTCGCCACCTCACCATCCGAAAAGTTAGTCCCGCCCCGTTCTCAAGGCAAGCCAGCGGCAACGTCGGCTTTCGCAGCGGTTTTCTGACCGATATAATTCGCCTCGGTGCGGAGGCAGGATAGGGCGATGGCGGCAAGCACTTCCACAACCGCGCCGGTCCGAATCGTGGCCCTCGGCGGGCTCGGCGAGATCGGCCTCAACTTGATGGCGATCGAATGCGCCGGGCGCGCAATCGTGATCGATTGCGGCGTGATGTTCCCCGACGAGCCCGCGCTCGGGCTGGGCACCTTTATCCCCGAGATGGCGTGGCTGGACCGCGGCCGCGTCACGCTCGAGGCGGTGGTGCTGACGCACGCCCACGAGGATCACATCGGCGCGCTGCCGCATCTGCTGCGCCGCTTCAACGTTCCCGTTTATGGAACCGACATCACGCTCGCGTTCACGCGGCGGCGCCTCGCCGATGCGGAGTTCGACGAGCCGGTAGATCTGCGGACGGTTGAGCCGCGCCATGCATTCGAGGCGGGGCCCTTCACGGTCGAGCCGATTCGCGTTACGCACTCGACGCCGCACTCGATCGCGCTCGCGATTCGGACTCCCGCGGGGATTATCGTTCACAGCGGCGACTTCAAGATCGACGATGCGCCGGTGGACGGCGCGATGTTCGATCGCGAACGCTTCGCGGAGCTCGGCGCGGAAGGCGTGGCGCTGTTGCTCTCGGATTCGACCAACGTCGAGCGCCCCGGCCGTTCGGGTTCGGAAAGTTCGCTCAAGCCGGTGCTGCGCGAGCTCACCTCGCGCGCGCGCGGCAGGTTCTTCCTGTCGGCGTTTTCGTCGCATCTGCATCGGATTCGCCAGGTCGTCGAGGTCTCGCGCGAGTTCGGACGCCGCGTCGTTCCGCTCGGACGCGCGATGGCGGAGAGCGTGCGGCTCGGTCTCGAGACCGGCCAGCTTCCGTTTGCGCACGCGATGTTTGTCGAGCCGGGCGAGGCCGAGTTCCTCGACGGAAATCGGCTGAGCTATCTAACTAGCGGAAGCCAGGGCGAGCCGCTCTCGGCGCTGGCGAAACTCGCCGCCGACGCGCACCCGCGCGTGCGCATCGAGCACGGCGACGTGGTCGTGCTGTCGTCGCGGTTCATCCCCGGCAACGAACGCACTATCAACACGCTCGTCAATCGTCTCTACCGGCAGGGCGCCGACGTTGTTTACGACGCGGTCGCGCCTGTTCACGTGTCGGGCCACGCCAGCCAGGACGAGCTGGCAGAGCTGATCGCGCTCACGCGGCCGCGGCATTTCGTCCCGATTCATGGCGAGTATCGTCACCTGAGCCGTCACGTCGCGCTCGCGATTGCCGCGGGCATTGCCGAGCACAACTGCTTCCTGCTCGAGGACGGCGAGTCGCTGGTGCTCAGCGGCGGTGCGGCGCGTCGCGGACCTGCGGTCGAGGCGGGCCGCGTGATGCTCGAAGGCGCGGACGGCGGCGATCCGGCTGTCGTCGGCGAGCGCCGGGTGCTCGCGCGCGACGGCACGGTGACGGCGGTAGTGGTGCTCTCGTCGAAGACCGGGCGGATCGTTGCGGGCCCCGATCTCCTTTCGCGGGGACTTGTCAGCGGCGACGGAACTTCGGCGCACATGCGCCGCGCGAAAGAGGAGTTGACGCGGCGGCTCGGCGCGCTCGGCGGCTCGCTGCATGCCAACGATCCCCGCGTCAAAGAAGAAATCGTTCGCGCCATTCGGCGCTACTTTAGCGACGAGCTCGGCAAGCGGCCGCTGGTCATTCCTTACGTGACGGAGGTCTGACCGCCATCGCGCGCAAGGAGAAAACGCCGCTCGAGTTGCCTCCGACGCTGGCCGTCGAGGAGCTTTCGATCGCGCCGTCGCCGGGCGGCAGAATTGCGCGCGAGCTGTGCGCGCTAGCGCTGCTCGGATTCGCGGCATTCGGCACGGTCAGCCTCGTGAGCGTCGATATCGCACGCAGTCCCAACCTCGGCGGCCCGGTGGGCGCGGCAATCGCGGCGACGCTGGGCGGCCTCGTCGGGTATCAGTCGTACACCGCGATGATACTGGTCGCGTGGCTGGCGCAGCGCGTATGGACGGGCGCGGGAATCGTAGCGATCGCGCGCGAGGTTGGCGGCGGCGTGCTGTTGATTCTGGCGCTCGCGACCGCCGGCGCTTTGTGGGATCTGCACGACGCAAGGATGGGCGGTGAAGTTGGCGCGAACCTCGCCACTCTGCTCAGCGATTCGCTCAACGTGGCCGGCGGATTGATCGCGGTCGCGCTCGGTTTCATCTGCGGGCTGGCGCTGATGCTCAAGCGGGCGCCGACCGAGCTGCTGGCGGGAGTCGCCAACAAATTTCGACCCCGCGGCGAGCAGTTCGAGCCTGCCGACGGCGCGCGAATCCCCTTCTCGCTCAGCTCGAGCGACGAGGTCGAGACGGGCGCCGACGGCGCCAACGGCAAGCCAACACCGCTGAAGGTCAGGCTGCTCGAAATTCGCGAGAAGCGTGACCGGGCGGCGGCGTCGAAGCCTCGCGAGAAAGGCGCTTTCAAGCTGCCGCCGCAATCGCTGCTCGATTCGCCGCCCGCCGAGCATGCGCAGGTGGACGAGAGCCAGCTCGAGCGCAGCGCCCGCGTGCTCGAGCAGAAACTCGCGGACTTCGGCGTCGCGGGGCGGGTGGTCGAAGTCCAGCCCGGCCCGGTCGTCACGATGTACAAATTCGAGCCGGGGTCGGGAATCAAGGTGAGCCAGATCGTCAATCTCGCCGACGATCTCTCGATGGCTCTGAGAGCGGCCGCCGTGCGAATACAAGCCCCGGTGCCCGGCGAGGCGGTGGTCGGCATCGAGGTGCCGAACCGCAAGCGCGAGCGCGTTTTTCTCCGCGAGATTCTCGAGGCCGAGGAATTTTCGGCCGCGCAGAGCCAGCTCACCATCGCGCTCGGCAAAGATATCGCCGGACGTCCGGTTGCTGCCGACCTCGCCAAGATGCCTCATCTGCTGATCGCCGGTGCGACCGGAACTGGCAAATCGGTTTCGCTCCACACCATGATTGCGTCGATTCTGTTCAACGCGACCGCCGATGATGTGCGCCTGATTCTCGTCGATCCCAAGATGCTCGAATTGTCGGTCTACGAAAATATTCCGCATCTGCTCGTTCCGGTCGTCGTCGATCCGCAGAAGGCCGCCTCCGCGCTGCTGTGGGCGACGCAGGAGATGGAGGGCAGGTACCTGCGCATGCGCGAGCTGGGCGTGCGCAATATCGACGGCTACAATCACGCGCTGGCGTCGGGCGTGTCGCTCGCGCAGCTCAAGATGGCGGGGCAGAGCGCTCCGGCGTCCGACGATCCCAATCAGCCGGCGGTCGGCGCGATCGAGCATCGCAAGCTGCCGAAGATCGTGATCGTCATCGACGAGCTCGCCGATCTGCTGCTGAGCGAGGGCAAGACCGTCGAGCGCGATATCACCCGCCTTGCGCAAAAGGCGCGCGCCGCGGGTATTCATCTCATCCTAGCCACGCAGCGCCCTTCGGTGGATGTGATCACCGGACTCATCAAGGCCAACCTGCCCGCGCGCATCTCGTTGCAGGTGACGTCGCGCGTCGATTCGCGCACGATTCTCGATTCCATTGGGGCCGAACGCCTGCTCGGTGCCGGCGACATGCTCTTCATGCCGCCGGGCAGCGCGAAGCTTCGCCGCCTGCACGGACCGTTCGTCGGCGAGCATGAGATCCGCAGGCTCACCGATTTCCTGCGCGAGCAGGGCGCGCCCGAGTACCGCATGGAAATCCTCGACACCAAGGCGCTGGGCGACGAAGACGGTGACGGACTCGGCGCCGAGGTGCAGGACGACATGTATGATGAGGCGGTGCGGATCGTGATGGAGACCAACCAGGCGTCGATCTCGATGATCCAGCGGCGGCTTCGAATCGGCTACAACCGCGCGGCCCGGATGGTCGAGCAGATGGAACGCGAAGGAATCGTGATGCCCGCGGACGGCGCCAAGCCGCGTGAGGTTCGCCTCCGCAGCGCGCGCTGAGCGTTCGGCGACCCTCCTGAAAATATGTGGAAAGCGATCTTGCCGGTAATCGCGATGCTTCTCGCCACCGCCGCATCCGTTCGCGCCGAGACCATCGCTCCGGCCGGCGCCCCCGCCGACAAAGACCTTAAGCAGGTGCTGGCCCGCCTGCAGCGTCATTACCGCGACTCCAATTCATTCTCGGCGAAATTCAGCGAGGAGATCGCGACGGTCGGTGCGCCCAAGCGCAACCGTCAGGGCACCGTTTCATTTCGCAAGCCCGGCCGCATGCGCTGGGAGTTCGAGACCCCGGAAAAGCAAACGATCGTTAGCGACGGCGAGACCCTCTACAGCTACGATCCCGATCTCAACCAAGTCGTCGAAACTCCTCTCAGGCAGGCCCTCAAATCGAGCAGCGCGACCTCATTCCTGCTCGGAATCGGGAATATCAACCGCGACTTCAAGGCCGCATTCGCAAGTCCCCCCGCGCCCACAGGCCTGATCGATTTGATCCTCGACGCGAAGACCGGCGGCTACAAAATTGAGGTCGGACTCGATCCAAAGAGCTATAATCTTGTGCGGTTGACGCTTACCGACCAGCTCGGCGACGTGACCAGCATCGATTTCAGCGACGTTCATGATAATGTGGACCTGCCCGATTCGATTTTCGCATTCAAGACGCCGCCGGGTGCGGATGTGGTGACGGCGCCAGCCTCGCCGTGATGCTTTAGAGACTGTCAGAAACACGATCGCGGCCGCGAAGCTCGCAACCGCGATTGCCTCGCCCGTATGCGGCGGGTATTTATAAAGTCCCCGTAGTCTTCCCGGTTCTGCGAATGGAAAAAGTTCACCTGCTCACGCTTGGATGCCCCAAGAATCTCGCCGACAGCGAGCTGATGCTCGGCGCGCTGACCTCCGCGGGATTCGAGATCACGCTCGATCCCGAAGAGGCGCAGGTGCTGCTTGTGAATACCTGCGCGTTTATCGAGGCCGCGAAGAAAGAATCGATCGACGCGATCCTCGAAGCGGCAGAGGTCAAAAAGCGCGGCTTCGGCAAGCGGCTCGTGGTCGCCGGATGTTTGTCGCAGCGCTACGCCACTGAGCTCGCCGCCACGATGCCCGAGGTGGACGTGTTCGTCGGCACCGGCAACTTCCTCGACCTGCCCGAGCTGCTGCGGCGCACCGAGGCGCCCGAGACGCGGCCGATACCGTACGCCGGCGCGGCGCATCTGCTGCCCACCTCCGCAATCCCGCGCGTCAAGACCGGCGATTTCTTCTCGTCTTACTTGAAGATTTCCGAAGGCTGCAATCACCAGTGCGCCTTCTGCATTATCCCGAAGATTCGCGGCCTGCATGAAAGCCGCCCGCTCGCCGACCTCGTCGCCGAGGCGCGCAACCTGGCTGCCGGCGGCGTCCGCGAGATCAATCTGATCGCGCAGGATTTGACCGCCTACGGCCGCGACCTCGCTCGGCCGTCGTCGCTGGCCGCCTTGCTCCGCGAACTCTCGACCATCGACGAGCTCCGCTGGATACGGCTGCTCTACTGCTATCCGAATTTCGTCACCGCCGAGCTGCTCGACGCAATCGCGGATCTGCCCAAGGTCGTCAAGTACATCGATATGCCTCTGCAACACGCCGACGACGCTGTCCTGCGTGCGATGCGCCGCGAGCGCTCGGGCGCGGCGCTCGTCAAGCTGCTCGACCGCGTGCGCGCGCGTATCCCGGGTGTCGTGCTGCGCACGTCGTTCATCGTCGGCTTCCCCGGCGAGACCGACGCCGCCTTCGAACGCCTGGTGGATTTTGTCCGCGCCGAGCAGTTCGATCGCGTGGGCGTGTTTACCTACTCGCGCGAAGAGAATACCGCCGCTTACGATTTGCCGGGCCAGGTTCCCGAGCGCGTCAAGCGCGCGCGGCGGGCAAGCCTGATGGCAACCCAGTCGGAAATTTCGCTGGCTAAAAATCGCGGCCTGGTCGGGCGCGAGATGGACGTGCTGGTCGAGGGCCCGATGCCCGGACGCTCGACGCGGCTGCGCGCGCGCACCGCGGGCCAGGCGCCGGAAATCGACGGCTCCGTTTTTCTGGCCGGCGACGCGGAGCCGGGTGAGTTCGTCCGCGCCCGCATCGACAAGGCGCTCAGCTACGATCTGCATGCTACGGTCGCCGGCGCGGCCGCCTAATATACCGGGAGTCGCAAATCCGATGGCCAAGAAACCAGTTGCCGCGAACCGAAAGAAGTTCCTTGCCAGAGCGCGCGAACAACTGCTCGACACCAAAAGCAAACTGCTCGGCGAGATCGATTCCGAGTTGCGCGCCGAACGCGAAGGCAACAAGGACGAGGGCATGGACACCTACGACCTCGCCTCCGAGGAGCGCGATCGCGAGATCCACTTCATCCTGTCGGACCGCGAGCGCCTCAAGCTCAAGCAAATAGACGACGCGCTCGAGCGTCTGGACGAAGGCACCTACGGCGTCTGCGAGTCGTGCGGGCTGGAGATCGCCGAGGAGCGGCTCGAAGCGATGCCGTTTTCGCGCCTGTGTCGCGATTGCCAGCAGGACCAGGAGCGCGAGGCGAAGTCGCAGCGCCGCTTTGACGACGAGCGCAATACCTACCGCAAAATCGGTTCGACCGACGCCGACGACGAAAGCGCCTAGACTTGGCGCGCGCGTCTCGGCGGCCCATGTTTACCGCGCCGCCCAAAACAGTCATCCTAGGCAGAACGACTTGAGGCTGAACGATCGTTAGGATCGCTGTGCCGGGTTTTCGGCAACCGGTTGATGAGAATATTTTCCGATAGTGAAAGCGATGGCTCCGGCGCCCGCGAGCGCATTCGCGCCAATCTTGCCGGCGTCGGTGCGACGCTCGCTCTCGCGAGCGCCCGCGGAGGAGTCGGCAAGAGCATGCTCGCTGTCAATATCGCGGTGGCGTTGGCAATCAAGGGGCGCAAGGTCGCTATCATCGACGCCGACCTGAATTCACCCAGTGTCACCGCGATGCTCGGGATGAAACCGCAGCGCCGCCTTCCGATGATCGAAGGAATCGAGCCAGCTGCGGGGCCGCACGGCTTGCGCGTGGTTTCGAGCGATCAGCTGCCCGGCGGCGAGGCGCCGCCGATCAGTTTCGTGCAGGATCACGATCAAGCAGACGGCAACAACGACGGCGAGCCGGCCGCGCCCGCCCCGGCGCGTCCCGCGGAACTCGGTTATCGCGAAGCGCTGACTCGAATCCTCGCGCAGTCGCAGTTCGGGAACCTGGATTTGTTGATCATCGATCTCGCGACCGGCCTCGATCGATTGTATTCGCTGGCGTCGATGGTAACCCTCGACGGCGTTCTGCTGCTGACTCATCCGTCCGCGCATGACACCGGCGCCGCGCGTCATGCGATGCAAGTTGGCCGCGCGCTCGGCGCGCCAATCGTCGGCATCGTGGAGAATATGGTCGGCTTCAACTGCGACGGATGCCGCTCGGTGCGGCCGCTATGGCCCGACGGCGATCTCAACGCAGTCGCGCGCGAGGCTGCGGTGCCAATCCTGGCGCGGCTCGCGTTTGAACCGCGGCTCGCGGACAGCACCGATCGCGGCGCGCCGTTCGTGCGCGATTACGCGTCGACGCCCACTGGCAAAGTGCTCGCGGATGTTGCCAACCGCGTTGACGCGATGGCCGCCGCGCGCTCCCGCGCAGCCGATACGCCCGCCTAGCACCGCTCAATCTGAATCGGAATCGTTTTCGTGGTTGTCGTCCGCCGCGCGCAGCACCGAGTCGGCGACGCGCGAATATTCAAACATCCCGGCCCCGCGATGAGTCCCACTGCGGAAGCTCGCGAATCCGAGCGACGTGTAGATGCGCGACTGCTCGGGACCCGGACGCGACAGCGGAATAAAGCATTCGACGCTGCCCTCGAGTTCGCGCGACGATCCGTCTGAGCCCGCCAATCGGGCGAAAATCCGATGCGGCGGTTCCTCGACCGAGGGCGTCTCGATCGACAGCTCGCGCAGCTCGCACGGCGACCAGCCGCCGACGCCGAGAATCCTGGCGCTTTCGATTGGCGGCGCGTCTCCCATGGCGACCGCGCGCGCTTCGATCGCGTGCAGCGCCTCTCCATCTTCGAAGCACGCCCAAAGCATCCGGCGAGCGGTGAACCTCTGCGGTCCCAGTCCGGTGAACGACATTCCCGCGCGCGCAAATCCGTTGACCGCCCGCGCGCTGCCGTCGATGCAGATCTGTCCCCCCATTCGCCCGAATGAAGCGCTCGACCCCGCGCCATCCTGCGCTCCGCCGGCCGCCGACAAAATCCGGTCGAAATCGAATTCGCCGCCCGCACGATCGATTTCGAAACGCAGGTTAACTTCTGCGTCGCCGTCCAGCCGGCCCGACGCCAGTGCCCGCTCGATGCTTAGATATGCGGCAGCGTCGGGCACGATCACGGCTGGTCCGCGAAACGCGAGCACGATCGATTCGTCCTCGCGCCGGAGAGCGAGCGGGCCGTGAGTGACTGCGTTACTCGAGCGCATCGGCCGGCCTTCGGCGGTGAACAATGCCGCGCGATGGCCATCGAACAACATCATGATCCGCGCGCCCATGCCCGCGCCGCCGACGTCGAAGCTGGCCATCGCGCCGATACGCGCCGCGGGGTCGTAGAACTCGACGCCGACGCGTCCGGGCGCCGCGACCGTCGCGGCCGCACCGATTTCGGATTTGGCGACTGGCGGGCGCGGCGCGCGATTCACGACGATCGGCGCGCGAGGATCATGCGCATCGGCGCGGTTGCCCGCGAACACTTCCGCGATCGCGTCTTCGCAGCGCGCACGCAACTCGCCGGGCATTCTGAGCGCGACCGACAGTTCGAGTTGCGCTGCATCGACGACACCGCGCGTCGCAGTCTCGGAAATCGATCTGAGCGGCGCGTTCGAACTTTGGCAGTGACGCGCGGTGAACGCCTGCAGCAGGTTCTGGAGTCCGCCGCCCGGGTAACGCATGCCGTAGGTCGGCTTGATTCCGTGCCGATGCAGCCTGTCTGCGAGCCCCGCGAGCTGGCAGTTGATAAAATCGTCGCTGGCGGAGACGCAAGCGGAACCGGGCGGCCGCAGTTCACCGCCTGAATGTCGCAGTCCGAGTCCGAAATCGACGCGCGGCTCGATAATGTTCCATCCGTGGATCAGCAGCACCGTGACCCGACCATGGCGCGCGACGATTGCGTCCACCCGTTGCGCGATCTTTTCGAGCAGCCACGGCGCGCGCTCGATTATTTGCGAAAGACGGTTGCAGTCGATCCGGTTGCGATCCATCGCGACGTTGATCAGCGCCGACGCACCCATCCGCGCCGCCAGTCCGCGCGTGATGTCCGCGGTATGAAGGTCGTTGACCTTGGGATTCAGCATCGAGCGCGTGCGCGGCTCCGCGCGTCCACCGTGCGGGGCGATCAGGAGGATGGGAGAATCGCAATCGATAACCTCGAGCCATGACTCGCAGACGGCGCTGGCGCTATGAGGCTCAGTCCCTGGCATTCAGATCGACGCGGCTCGATCGGACTTGAGTGCGGCGCGCGCCTGAAGCACGAACGACGCGATGAAGTAGTACGCGATGAAACTCAGCCCGGCCCACAACATGGCGCGATTCACCGCCGGCAGCATCAGCAGCGACGCGACAGTCACAAACGCCCAGATTATTCCCAGCGTGAGCGTGACCGGGCGCAGCGCCACAGTTCGATTGGGATAGATGTACTTCAGCGGCATGAACACCATCACGGCGAGGATCAGCAGCACCGCGACATTGAAGACCGCGCCGGCCCCGAGACAGTAGAGATAGAACGCCACCAGGTTCCAGTAATTCGGGAAGCCGAGAAAGTAGTTGTCCTCGGTCTTGGCGCGCGTCTGGCAGAATCCGTAAACGCTCGCGAGCATGATGAAGCACGCCAGCCCAAGGCCCCATCGCGAAGTCGAGATGATGCCGGCTTCAAGCATCAGAAACACCGGCGCAACGGTGTAAGTCAGGTAGTCGACGATGTTGTCGAGCAGCGCGCCGTCGAAGGTGGGCACGCGAATCTTGACCTTCAGCCAGCGGGCCAGCGGACCGTCGCTGGAATCGATGATCGTCGCCGCGCCCATCGCGAGGAACGACGCGCGGAAGTCGTGTTGCGCGGCGAAGAAGATCGCGAGCAGCCCGAGCGCCGCGCCCAGCGCGGTATATAGATGTACGCCCCACGCGCACGCCGTGAGAAATTTCTGCCGCGGGAACACCCCCGGCAGACTTCCCGCTGCGCCTGACGAGCTCAAGTCATTTTTCCGGCTTGTAGTCGCGTGGCCCGAAGTACTCTTCCAGCACCGTCATGAACGGTCCGCACGCGCGCTGTTTCTTCACGAGCATCATCGCTTCTTCGAGTGACATTTGCCGATAAGCGCGCAAAAACGCAATCGCCAGCGTCGGCGCGCGGTTCATCCCCGCGTTGCAATGGACATAAACGCGCGAACCCGCTCCGACCAGCTCGCGAAGATCGTGCAGCGCTACTTCAAGCCGCTCGGCCATCGCGTCCGCGCTGCCATCCTGGATCGGCGTCCGCACGTAGTCGATCCCGTGCGCGGTGTACTCCGCGCTCAGCCCGCGCGCGTCCAACCCGTTCATGCGCAGATCGTCGTCGTCCTGCAGATTGTGAACCGCGGTAATTCCGTAGGTGTCCTTGAGCCAACCGATATCTGCTTGACTTGGATATTCGCCGACCAGCAACTCATCCGAGATCACGCTGACCGACGGCCGCCGCTCGCCGCGAGTCGGGCGCGGGTGATGCTCGGGCCGTTTGCTGAACCAATCAACCACGATCCAAATCTAACCATCCGGTGGCCAGGTATTCCAGCCGTAAGCATAAACTGCCAGGCATCACGCCTTCGCGTGGCCTCGCGGCAGCTCGGGCGAGCGCTCGGTCCTCGCGCGCGCGTGCTTGACGGGCTCAGCGCCGTTAGCGATTGCGGTAGGCGCATCGGCGGCGCGCGTCAATCTCGAGCGTGGGCCGGCCAGCGCGATGACCGCCGCGCGCATCATGTCTGCGATTTTGCGATAGGCGCCCGCGCCCTCGGAACTCGCCGCCAGTTCGTGGAGCTCGGCGGCGGTGATCGCGCGGCCGATTCGGACTTCCACCGGACGGAGCCGCGGGATCAGGCTGCCCTTGCCCATCACGTCATGAGTGCCGCGAATCAGCACCGGGATCACGTCGCATCGGCTGCGCAACGCCAGGAATCCCGCGCCGCTCTTGAACTCGTGTATTTCGCCGTCGGCTGAGCGCGTGCCCTCCGGAAACATCAGGACGCAGCGTCCCTGCGCCAGCTCGGCCAGCGCGTCTTCGAGCGATTCGAGCTGCGCGCGTTCGCGATCGAATGGCATCAGCGAGGTGAAGTTCGCGGCGAGAAAACGCCGCGCCGGCGTGTTGAAGAAATAATCCTTGGCCGCCAGCACGCGGATATCGTCGCCCACCGCGCCGAGCGCGTAACCGACCAGGCTGAAGTCGAGATGACTCGAATGATTGGCGACCACGATGAAGTTGCGATTGGCCGGGACGTTTCCGCGCCCCAGAATTTTCGGCTTCAGCCATCCGTCGAAAATCGCGCGCTCCGCCCCGCGCACCGCGAAGCGGCCGAGCCATTTCAGCGGCGCCGGCAGGCGTGGTGTGTGTGGTTCGGCGAACTTCGCGTACGACGGCATGCGCGGACGTGCGTTGCCGCCGGGCTGGGTCGCGAGAAGTTGCAGGTCCGCGACGGTGCGCAGGTCCGCGATTTCCTCCGGCGCGATCTCGCGGCTCGCGCGCTCGCCGATCAGCTCGCCGATTTCCGCCAGCGCCAGCGAGTCGAGGCCCAGGTCCTCGATCAGCCGCGTTGCCGGCGTGATGTTGACCGGCTCGGTGGCGATTGACGCGAGCGCCTCGGCCAGCCAGGTCTCGACCTCGGAGTTGGCATCGGCGTCGGTGGCGGTGGCGCGAACGTCGAGCATCCGCCGCAGCATCGCGGCCACGTCGGCGCGTTTGATTTTGCGGGTGCGCGTGCGCGGCAGTTCGGCGTCGGTGAAGCGCAGGATTCGGATTCGTTTGTGCGAGCTGAGCTCGCGCGCGACTTTGTCGAAGTCGCTGCGCAGCCGATCTTCCACCGCGCGCCGGCTCTCTCCGCGCGCGTAAGCGGGCGCCACCAGCGACGCGACCTGCTCGCTTTGTCCAACCTTCAAGCCGACGACCGCCATCTCCTTGACGTACTGCGAACGGCCGTAAATCTCCTCCAGCTCCTCGATGTAGATATTGTTGCCGCCGGAATCGACGATCACTTCCTTGGCGCGGCCCACGATGTACAAGCGCCCGTCGTCGTCGAAGCGACCGAGGTCGCCGGTGTGCAGCCATCCGTCGGTCAGAACTTCGGCGGTCGCCGCCTCGTTGCGATAATAACCCGCCATCACGTTCGGCCCGTGCGCGACGATCTCGCCTATCGATCCCGTCGCCGGCATCAGCTTGATCTCGACGCCGTTCAGCGGTCTTCCCACCGCGCCGGCCTGTAGCGGCTCGTCAGGCCGCGCGACCGCCAGAACTGGCGCCGCCTCGGTCAAGCCGTAACCTTCGAGCAGTGGGATTCCGATGTCGTTGAAAAACTCCGCGACGCGATGCGGCAGCGCCGAGCCGCCGCTGACGGCGAGTCGCAGCCGTCCGCCGAGCGCGGAGTGAACCTGCCGAAAAACGATCGATCCGAAGTTAAGCCCGGAGTTCGCGTCGAGTCGGCGATTCAGATCGCGCAGGTTGTCGAACGCGGCGTGGAAAAATGGACCGCGCGCCTCGACTTCATCGACGATCCGCCGATGGACCGCCTCCCACACCGCCGGCACTCCTATCAGCGCCGTCGGACGAACGTCGGCGAGCGTGCGCGACAGCGTCTTCGCATCGATCTCGAGCGGATAGACAATCGTCGCGCCGCTGGCAAGTGGCAGCAGCATCCCGCAGGTGAACTCGAACGCGTGATGCAGCGGCAGCAGCGACAGCACCACGTCGTCGGCGCCAAGCACGAACACCCGCGAGAGCATCGCGATTTCGGCGGCGAAGTTGCCGTGCGACAGCATCACGCCCTTGGGCGCGCCGGTGCTGCCGGAGGTGAACAGGATAGACGCGAGCGCTTTCCGCTCGGGCGGCACGAGCGGAGTCTTGGCGTCGCCGCGCAGAATGAATGGACGCGCGAGCTCGGCGAGGTCCAGCTCGATGAGTTTCGGATGCGCGTCGCCCAGCGCGGAGCCGAGGCGCTTGTGAACGGCGCTGGAGCGCAGCACGGCCGCGGGCTCGGCGATCTTGCAGATCGGCGCCAGCTCCTCGGCCGAAATCAACTGGTCGAGCGGCACCGCAATCGCACCTGCGCACAAAATCGCGAAATAGCCCAGCACCCAATCGGGCGAGTTCTCGCCGATCAGCAGCACGCGGTCGCCTGGCTTGATTCCGCGCGTCGCCAGCAGCAGCGCCGCCCGATGCGCCTTGTCGCGCAGCTCGCGATAGGTGGTCTGCGTCTGCTCGCCCGACGGCCTCCGCGCAATCATCGCGGCCCGCGAGCCATAGCGATCCGCGGCGCGTTCGAGCATATCGACCAGGCTGCGATGCCGCGGCAGCGACTTGGGCCGCCCGCGCGCGTGCAGATCGAGCTGCGGAAAAATATGGCGGCGCAGGCCCGGCAGATGAATGTTGATCCAGTAGTCGCGCCAATCGATCAGGTCGGGACGGAACGGATGCCGCTCGGCGTCGGCCGGCCGCAGCGTCGCGTAGAGCGCGCGAATATTGCTCGCGTGAAAAGTATAGACCAGTTGCTGGATGTAGGGTCGATAGACCTCGACCAGTTCCCGCGCGAGGTCGGTGTTCTCCCGGAATCTGTCGATCCCGCTCTCGAGCTTTTTCGCGCGCTGATTTTCCTCGCCCAGCACGCTGCGCGCGAACGCCGCCGCCTGTTTGAGAATTTGCGGGATCGTGTCGCTGGCGAGGTCGTAAGTGTTTTGCGACACCACGACGGCTTCCAGATGCGGCGCCAGCCAGCGCATCGCGCCGCCGTCCTTGCGATGCTCACGGCGATTGCTTAGCGCCGTCAGCTCGACCAGCCGCCGCATCGGGAGCGGATTCCGATCCGAAGTGCAAAGCTGGTAGACCGGCTTGTGCCTGCGCGAGATCAGCGCCGCCAGGATCGGAATCATCGCGTGCGCCGCAAGATCGACCGGGATCACGTCGAGCACCAACTCCGCCTGCGCCGGATAGAATCGGTAGCCCCGGCCGGCTAGGTAAGTCAGCGGCGCGCTGGTGTTGACGCCCTGGTTCCAGCCGGGGAACGGATCGCGCAGCGCGCTTTCTATCACCGCCGGGCGCACCACCGTGACGTTGAGCGTGTCGCGATGCGCCAGCACCAGCTGCTCGCCCAGACTCTTGGTGTAACTGTAAGTGTTGGGCCATCCCCAACTTTGCGCGCGCTTGCGCCCGACCTGCTTGAGCCGCTCCTCGACCCACTGCTTGCGCCGATGCTCGACGCCCGACTCGCGCACAGCGTCGCCCTCGCCGTCGTCGCCGCGAAACTCCGCGTGACGCAGTTGATCGCGCGACTCGGCCTGCACCCGCTCGACCGCCGCCAGCGCGTCGCGAATCTCCCGCTCGAGCCGAAACGACTTGCGCCCGTCGGGGCACCAGTCATTCGGGATGTCGTCTTCGTAGCGATGCCCGTCGGCGCTGCCCGCGACGTAGCAGGTCGAGACATGCAGCATCGCGGCGCCGAGCTTGCGGCAGAACTCGATCACGTTGGCGACGCCGGTCGTGTTGACCTCGATCGCCTTCTCGAGCGACGCCTCGAAGTTCACCAGCCCCGCGCTATGCACCACCGCGTCCAGGCTGCCCGGCTTGAACGGCCTGGCCTCTTCGCCGAGCAGGCCGTCGTTGGTGATGTCGCCGGGCACGACCACGACTTTTTCTTCGATGTAGCGATCGAACCGATCGCCGAGATGCTCACGCAGCGGTGCAAACACCGGCGAGTCGAGAATCTCGCGCCGAAAGCGGCCGACGCTGCTGCGCCGGTCGCCGCGAATCAACAGGTAGACGCGCTCGAGCTCGGGATGCCATCGCAGCAGGATCGCCAGGAAGACCTTCCCGAGAAATCCCGTCGCGCCGGTCAGCAGGATGCGACGACCGCGCAGCACCTGCTCGAGCGCCGGCATCGACGACGCCCCGCGCGGCGCCGCCCCGTTTCGCTTGCCGTTGCTACTCGACATCCGCAATCACCAGCGGCGGCAGATGCAGGTAGGTTATCGACGCCGATCGCCCCAGCTCCGACGTCGCCATCGCGATCGCCTCGTCGAGCGTGTCGGCCGCGTCCCATCCCAGCCGCGCCGCGACTTCCGGCTCCTCGCATCCCGCCGCGATCACGCGCCCGACGTGCTGGCGCGCCGGCTCGCCCCAGTACCACATGTAGAACGGATGCACGCCGTGGTACGCGTTGCCGTAGCGGTACATATGGATGTACGTCGGGTTGCGCGCGAACTCGCGCTCGAAGGTTTTCTCGAGCTCGACGGCGTCGGTCGTTTCGGCCAGGCATCGATGGAAAAACTCGATGTAACTCGGATGATGCTCGGGATGGAATTCGTCGCGCAGCGGATGACAGACGATCATCGTGCCGCCTTCGCGCACCAGCGGCTTGTTCCGATACATGTTGAACAGGTAGCCCAGCCCGGTGCACTGCACCAGCACCGGATTCATGATCGACTTCACGTTGTATGGACAGATGTATGGAACCCCGACAATCAGTATGTCGGCCTGGCCCTTGACCGGCACCGCGTATTGCTGGAACACCCGCGCCAGCGCCTTCTGATGCACCGCTTCGGTATCTCCCGCCCACACGCCGATCATTCCGTACGGCGCCGCGTAGTTGTGCAGCACGCTGCGCCGCAACTCGTTTGACATGTTGCGCATCGTCCACTGAAAGCCTTTCAGCCGCGTGCGATCCCAGTCCGTGAACTGGTCCTCGTTCTTGTGCAGGAAGTCGAGCATCCCGCCGTACATCCGCGTGTTCACCGCGGTCTCGATTTGAAAAATGTTGAGCGACTTGTGAATCAGCTTGCCCATCCGGTCCGACGATCGATGCAGCGCCGATCGCGCCGGGTCCATGTACGAGTGCGAATCGCGCAGCGTCGCGACGTTGTGGTGATGCCGCAGGCTCTGGTACGGCGCGAGTCCCACCGCGACCGACTTGTGCCCGCCGTCCATCGGCACCAGGTTGATGTTCAAATAAATCAGCAGGTCCGACTCGGCCGCGCGCCGCGATAGCCAGACTTCCTCGCCATGCTCGGTCTTGCCGAGCATCTGAAGCTCGGCGCGATTTTCCGCGTCGAAGTTGTAGAGCCGGTCCGGCCAGTATTGTTTGAACGCGCGCTCGCCCACTACGCGCCGGATTTCCGCTTCCGTCATCCGCCGATGCAGCGACGTCGCAATCACCAGGTGCACGTCGTCAACCCCGTAATCGGCCAGCGTCTGCAGCACCTGGTTGAGCAGCCGCTCGCGGATGTCGGGCCGGCGCATCTGCGGCAGCGGCAGGCTGAGGTCGTCGATCGCGATCGTCACGCGCATATTGGGGCTCAGCTGTGCGAACAGCGGGTCCTGGTTCTCGGGATGCAGCAGCGCGTAGCGAATCGCCTGGTCGGCGTCGGCCAGCGGGTCCAGCGGCGGCGGCGGGTAGATGACGCGCGTGCCGACCGGCAGCTTCTCGAACAGAAATTCCTCGCCGTACGGGATGATGCGGCGCTCGGAGCGCCGATTCACCTTGACCACCAGCTCGCTGCGCGCGCCGACTTCGTGCCGCAGCTCGGCCGTCTTCAGTTCCTTGAGTTTTCCTTCAGGCCGCGCCATCCGATCCTCGCGTCGGTTCTTCGTCGCCGTGGTTGAGTTCTTCGTCTTTGAGAGTTTGCTCGTCGTCGAAATCGTGAGCCGGCTCGGAATACGCCGCCGTCTCGAAATGGATCACCGGCCATTGCCGGCTGAGCGCGGCTGCGCGCAAGCGGCGGTCGGGGTTGACGGCCACCGGATGCCCGAACGCGGCGAGAAACGCGGTGTCGTAATGCGAGTCGGCGTAGCCCCAGCAATCCGCCAAGTCGATATCGCGCGCGGCGGCCCAGCCCTCGCACCACAGTGCCTTCTCGTCGGCCGCCATCACCGGCTCGGCCAGCCGTCCGGTCGCGCGGCCGCGGCTGAAGACGAAGCGGTTGGCCGCGAAGTCCGCGATTCCAAGTTGACGCGCCAGCGGCGCGACGATGAAGTCCGGCGATCCCGTCACCAGCACCGGCTCGATCCCGGCCGCGCGATTAGCCTCGATCAAGTCCACGGCGCGCGGAAAAAGATGCGCGCTCAGGATGCGCTCGCAGTATTCCTCGCCGAGCGAAAACAGCCGGTCGCGCGAGACACCCTTGAAGGCCTCGAACAGCACGGTGTTCAGCAAGCGGCGGTCGCGCTGCTCGGCGACGTACAGGCGCGGGATTCGCGCCGCGAAGCCGAACAGGTACGCGACCCGCCCGCTCCATTCGCCGACGTTGGCGAGCGTGAAAATCGCCGCATGCACCAGGTTCAAGTCGACGAGCGTGCCGTCGAGATCGTAGAACGCCGCGCGCCGCTTCGGGGCCTTGGCGGCGTGTGAGTTGGACGTTTTCTTCTGACCGTAAACTGACATGTCAGTCTAGCTTGCGCCCAAAAAAAGAGCGCT
Organism: Binataceae bacterium (SeqCode); assembly: GCA_963789715.1. Taxonomy (GTDB): domain Bacteria; phylum Desulfobacterota; class Binatia; order Binatales; family Binataceae; genus Binatus. The sequence continues at coordinate 149,205 of CAWBLQ010000003.1, forward strand.
CCTCCGGACCAGGCTCACGGCCTGCATCAGCTCCCGCCCGCACGAATTTCAGCAGCTCCGGCCGCGCGACCCCGCTCAGGCCGAACTGCAGGATTTCCTCGACCAGCGCCGAGATGTCCGCATCATGGCTGCGCGAGAGCATCCCGATCACTTCCTTGATTCCGCCCAGGATTGCGTACGAGACCGCGCGCGTGTCGGAGTTGCGCACCAAGCTCATCTCGATTCCGAGATCGAGCGATCGTTTTATCAGCGCCGCGATCCGATCGTAGAAATCCTGGATCTTGTCGTCGAGCTCATGGTCGAAACCGGTCGAATGGTTGAGCAGGATGTCGGTGAGTTCGCGCTCGGCCAGCACGTAGCTGAGCACCCGCGTCAGGTTCGCGCGCAATTGATCGACCGGGTCCGCCTCGTCCGGTCCAACCCGCAGCCGTTGAATCCTGTTGGTCAGCTCGTTGACCACCTGCTCGAGCAATTCTTCGAACAGGTCTTTCTTGTTCTGGAAATAAAGGTAGAACGTGCCGCGCGCGATGCGGGCGCGGGCAATGATGTCCGCGACATTGGTCCTGTGATATCCCTTGCGGGCAAAGATGCGCTTGGCGTGGCGCAGCACCTGCGCGCGTCGGGCGTGGCGTTCCATCGCGTCTCTCCGTGCGGAACCCTAAACGTAGTTCGAGATGGCACGTAGTGTCAAACCAGTTACGGCCGTGTTACGACAGTGAAACTGCCGGGAGGTATTCAGATGAGCGATTCAAAATTCTGGGACAAGGCCCGCACCGTCGCCGCCAAGGCGACCTGGGCATATCTCGCCACCGCCGACGGAACTCAGCCGCGTGTCCGCGTCGTGCATCCCGCCATCGAGGGCGAGCGCGTGTGGCTCGCCACCGGGCGTTCGTCGGCCAAGGCCCGCCACGTCGCCAACAACCCCCGCGTCGAGCTCTTCTACCAAATCGGCGCCGATATGGTTCATCTGACGGTCACCGGCAAAGCCAAGTTCGTTGAGGATTTAGCTGAAAAAAAGCGAATCTGGGATGGCAAGGTCTTCGACTACGACCTCGCGCAGTTCTGGCCCGGCGGTCCCGAGTCGAAGGACTTCGGCCTGATGCTGATAACGCCCGAACGCGTCGAGCTGACTTCGCTGGCAGAAATGACCGCCGGCAAAAAACCCGAAATCTGGCGCACCCCGCGCAAGTGACGGCCCCGCGCATCGCGCAAGCAGGCAGCGCGACACAGGTTCCCCTTCCCAGGAGGGGAAGGGGTTAGGGGTTAGGTTATCATGGCATCGCGCAGCCATTCCTAATCATTAAACCAAACGGTTGACAATCGCACGCCGCTCCTGTAAACGTTCAACCAGATGGTTGAACAACAGTCCGCGCACCTCGACGCTGTCTTCCACGCGCTTGCCGACCCGACCCGGCGCGGGATGCTGCGCAGCCTGGCCGGCCGCGAACTCAGCATCGGAGAGCTGGCCGCGCCGCTGCGCATGTCGTTCGCCGGCGCGTCCAAGCACGTCAAGTCGCTCGAACGCGCCGGTCTCGTCCACCGGCTGGTGCAGGGCCGCCGCCATCTATGCAGTCTCGACGCCGTCCGCCTGGCCGACGCCGTCGAATGGCTGCGCTATTACGAGCGCTTCTGGCCCGCTCGGCTCGACGCTCTCGAGCACGAACTGCGCAAACCGCAACGAAATCACAAAAATCAAAAGAGGAAAAAGCGATGAGTGATTACGGAGTCGTCACCGAGGCCCGCACCGTCCGCTTCGAGCGCGTAATGCCGGGTCCGATCGAGCGCGTGTGGTCGTATCTCACGGAGTCGGACAAGCGCGGGAGGTGGCTCGCCTCCGGCCACATGGAACTTCGCGTCGGCGGGCGCGTCGAGCTGAAATTCCATCACGCGGAGCTGTCCGCCAACGTCGGGCCGACGCCCGAGCGCTTCAAGCAATACGAAGCAGGGCACACCTCCGTCGGCCGCATCACGCGATGCGATCCGCCGCGTCTGCTGAGCTTCACCTGGGGCGACACGAACGATTCCGAGGTCACCTTCGAGCTGACGCCACGCGGCGCCGACGTGCTGCTGGTCCTAACGCATCGCCGCCTGCGCGACCGGGCCGAGATGCTGGGTGCCGCGGGCGGCTGGCACGCGCATCTCGACGTCCTCGTCAACAATCTGAGCGGTCGCAAGGACGGCCCGTTCTGGTCCACGGTCACCGGGGTCGAGCATGAATACGAAAAACGCATCCCGCCCGACTGAACTTTTACTTCGCGACTGTGCCCCTTCCCTCCAGGGAAGGCGTCAGGCGTTAAGTTGGCTTCACCCGCGCACGCGCTCGCGCGCGAAGATGGCCCGCTCTTCGGCCGTCATCTTCTCGCGGATGCGCGATCCTTTGCCGATATGCCGGTACAGCCCGCCTTCCGAAAAGTATTCTTCGTATGGCTGCGCCGGGACCGGTTCCGCCGGCGGCGTGTCCGTGATCTTCACGCCCAACACATCCTCGACCAGGCTGCTGTCGTACATCCTGATCGCGTCGTAGTCCGTCAGCAGCGCGCAGACCTCGACGCAGATGTAGCATCCGATGCATTCCTGGAAGCGGTCCTGCACCGGCTGCACCCCGCGCCCCGGAACCGATCCCGCCGCCAGGTACTCGATACATTGCACGGGGCAGAACTCCGGGCACTTGCCGCACGGGAAGCACAGGTTCACGTCCATGAACGCGACTTCGCGCGGGCGCTTTTTCTTTTGTCCGACTTCTTCGGGAGTCTCCGGGATGCGGTCTTCCTTGAGCCGGCGCTTGATGATGTCGATGGCGCTCATGCTTCTATAGTCACGCCAATTCGCAGCGCCCGGTCAAGCACCTCGCTGGAAGAGTGATCACTTGATCCTGTAGTAACTAGTCGAGACTCGAATATGCAAAAGTTAGCCTCGGGGATTCTCTGCTTCGTTCTGTTCTGTGTCCACCCGCAGTCGCCGTGGGCTGCGCAGCCTGATCTCGCGTCTGCGGATGGGTCGGTCAAAAGCGCTTCGCCCGCCCTTGTGTCGGCCGATTGGTCCGTGAACGCCACCCACAATCTCGCCTCGAATCCGCCTAAGCTGGACGCTGTAAAGGATTTCGAGAATCGTTTCTGGGGCGCTAGCGAAGAGGATGCGAAAGAGTTTGGGGATGACGTGTGTGAGTTTCGTTTCGCGGACTTGCGCAGCTCCGGGAATCTCTCTTTGATCGTGTCGGTTGGGTCAAGGAACTCGAGGTTCGGATGTACCCAACTCTACATTTTCGACAGGGCGCCAACAGGGTTCGAACTTTACCACACGACCACTGTATTGTTGGACACGATCTTGCCAACAGCGTGCTGGATATCAATCATGACGGCGGGCACGAGTTGGTTCTCTGGGCCGATCTGGCACCGTTCGCCACAGGGTCCAGCTTCGACAAGATCGGATGCGGCGCGCAATGGCCTCTTATTTTCATCTGGACGGGCAACGGTTATTCGGAGGTAGGTGATCAGTACAAAGATTATTACCGGAACTACCTGAAGTCTGTGGAGGCGCAACTAGCTGCATATTCCTCGCTATTGGCGCCACCAGGCGCTCAGACGGCCAACTCTGCGCCAGACATTGGTAGCGCCAAGATTGCGGGGCATTTTGCTGAGCAATCTTCCGATGCTGGTGGGGAAAATCCTGGACTAGTAGGGGGTCCCGTCCATGTCACTCCCGCTCCAACGCCTGGAGGTGCTGCAATACCTGCCTGGGCTGCTCATAATGAGGCTGACCGCAACTATCCGTGTACGGAAATTGAGGCGGCAAAGACCGAAGCATTTCTCGGCATCCATTCGGACTCAACCATGAGCGCTGCGATCAGGGGTTCGGAAAGCGACAATCCAAATGATCGGATAGTCGCGGCCGTCATTTTTTCCTACCTCGGGACCCAGGAAGCCGAGCAGGATCTGAAGACGCTGAGCAACGACGCGGATTCGCGGGTGGCGGGTATTGCCAAAGAAACGGCTTCTTTGGGAGAGGATCCCGGTCCTGGCTTTCGCAAAATAGTACGCCAAGTTAACCCGCCGGGGATCCCGACCGCAACTTTCATGAGATAGGGGTGACCGATACGGCTGCCTCGTAGGAGGGGCCAGCTCCCGCAACGCCCGCCTGCCATGCGGCGGCTATCTCGAATTGAGCGAATCACCGCAGTCCAAGCACTAAAGCCGCGCCGCACTTTTGATCCTCGCCGGGGAAGGGTGAACTCTTACCTCACCGCGAAGATGCGGCCGGTCGAGGTGCCGATGTACAGCATCCCCGACGCCGACGCCGCCGCCGTCGTGATCTTGCCGAAACTTCGCGACGTCCACACGTACTTGCCGTCGTCCGCGAGCACCGCGCCCAAATCTCCCGCCGCCGCGTCGAAGACGCCGTCGTAGCCAAGCACGGTCAGTCCAGCGTCGCCCGGCTTCAGCTCCGAATCCGTCCATCTGAGCTGCCCGTCGGCCGAAACGCCGTAGGTCGAGTCAGCGCCCGCGAAAATAGCTCCCGACGGAGCGACCGCCGGCCCCGCTGACACCGCGTGCGCGGAGTTGACGTGCCATAGCGGATTGCCGCTTTGCAAATCGATCGCATACACGCCGCCACCGGCCGAGCCCGCATAGACCACGTCGTCCGCGTAGGCGACCGATCCCGAAAATCCGCCGTCAGGCTCAAATGTCCAAAGGACGGCGCCATCCCCAGCCAACGCCGTGACCGCACCGAGCGGCGTTCCCACCACCACTCCGTCCGGAGTCGTCGCGGCGCTCGTCGCCGCTCCAACACTCACGCGCCAGTTGAGAGTGCCGGTGGCGCTGACCGACACCAGGTCGGATCCCGCCGACGCGTAGATCGCGCGGTCAGTCGTCGCAAGCGGCCCCGCGCTCGCGCCAATTTCGAGATTCCACAGAGTCGCGCCGTCGGGACCGATCACCGCAAGCTCCTTCGCCGACGACATCGCGATCACCGTCCCGTCGGGCAACACCGCCGGCGACGAACCAGCGGCATTGCGACGCATCGTTTCCTTGCCGCTGGAATTCAGCCCATGCAGCACACCGTCACGCGTGATGAAGAATATCGATCCGTCGGCGCCGACTGCGATTCGCCCGCGCAACTCTTCACCCGCGTCGAAGATCCACATCAGCACGCCCGCACTGCGCCCCCCCGGCGCAGGCGTGCTCGAAGCCGCGGGCTCCTGCGCCCCCTTCGGCGTCTTGGTCGCCGTCGGGGTAGGGGGGATAGGTGTCGGGCATAGCGGACAGGTATCGACGTCCACATAGACGCCGACGCCCACCGGCTGACTGGTAATTCCAGAAACACTGCTCGCCTGGATGCAGGCGCATCCCGCATTCACCGTCGTGTACATACCGCCGTCAGGCCCCGACGGCGGCGACAGGAGCACCAGCCCCGGCGCGCTGTTGAAGGTAGTCCAAATCGTTCCCGTCGCCGTCGTGATGTCCTGGAACTCGAGATTAGTCGTGTTCGTTCCCATCATGAACGTGCCGATCGCATTGAATGCTACCGTCCCTCCCGTCGGCACACTGGTCGGCACGGTCGTGCTGGTTGCCGCGGGACGCGGCGTCAATGTCGGCGTCTTCGTCGGCGCTGGAGTTACACTCTTGGTCGAGGTCGGAAAGAACGTGGGCGTGGGCGCGGGGCCATTGGAGAGAGTGATCGTTTCCAGCGCAAAGCCCGGACCCGAGGTGGTGGTTGTGCTCCCGCCGCCGCCGCCGCAACTGAGCATGATCGCTCCGAAGACGAACAATACAACCGGCGCGACCACCAGCCATCTAAGCCACCGCGACAACATCAAGTGATGAGCTATGACGATGCGATCACGCGCTGTCAAGTTGCCGCGCGCTCAGCCTACGAAATTTGGCGAGTCGATCTCGCCCTGCTCGAGTGCTGTCTCCGAAGTTTCGCGCCGAAGTGGAGCTGAATAAAAAAATGGCGGGCATGTGAAGAGGGGGGGGACTCTCCAATGCCCGCCTGTTCGTAGCGGCCGTCCGCGTACGCCACGGACGGAATCCGATTGGTTGGGAGGAACCACCAACCGGAGGGTGCCAGAGCCGTTTGCACCCAATTATTGAGACGATTCATTCCGGTGATTATTCAAACCCGAAAAGTTTTTATTTGCTCGCGCCGAAGGCCGTACTAGACTCGGCTGCGGAGGTTCGAAAAAGCCATGGAATATCGGCGATTGGGCGGCACCGGGCTGAAAGTTTCGGAACTTTGCCTTGGATGCATGACGTTCGGGCGCGAAACGGATCAAGCCACAGCCGGAAAGATTCTCGACCGATTCATTGAGGTTGGCGGCAATTTCCTCGACACCGCAAACGTTTACGCGGCGGGCGCGTCGGAGGAAATTCTCGGGCGCATTCTCGGCGAGCGCCGAAAAGATCTGATTGTCGCGACAAAAGTCCGCTTCAACGCGAACATTTTCCTCGGCAAGACCGTCGCGCCCAATCAAATCGGCCTCTCGCGCGGGCATATCATGTCGGAGGTCGAGGCCAGTCTGCGCCGCCTGAAAATGGATTACATCGATCTTTACCAGGTCCATTCGTGGGACTTCGAAACGCCCATCGAAGAGACCATGCGCGCGCTCGACGACCTCGTGCGTCACGGCAAAGTCAGATATATCGGCGCGTCGAATTTCACCGCATGGCAACTGATGAAAAGTCTGTGGGTCAGCGATAAACACGATTTGGCCCGTTTTGACTGCCTGCAGCCCCAATACAGCCTCATTTCGCGCGAGATCGAGCGTGAGCTACTGCCGCTATGCCGCTACGAGAGCGTCGGCGTGATTCCATGGAGTCCGCTCGGCGGTGGCTTCCTGACCGGCAAGTACCGTTCGGGTCAGCGCCCGCCCGAGGATAGCCGGCTGGCCAAAATGGATCTCTGGAATCGGCTCGCCGACGAGCGCAATTACCGGACCCTCGAAGCGGTCGAACAGATCGCCAAAGAACGAGGTCGTCCTATCGCGCAGGTAGCGCTGGCGTGGGTCAATCAGCAGCCCGGCGTCAGCTCGGTGATTTACGGCGCGCGGACCGAAGAGCAGAACGAGCAGAACCTCGGCGCGATCGGGTTCCGGCTCGAGGCGGCGGAACTCGCGGCGCTCGACAAGGCAAGCGCGCTGCCGCCGGAGTATCCGGGCGCGATGCAGGCGCGATTACCCGGCTACCCGCGCCCGTAAGACAGTAAGTCAAGCTGCAAACCTAGCCGAAAACTCAACGAGGCGCGTCCACCAGGCCGCGCCTCGCTTGTCATTTTGGTTTCCCCTTCCACCAGGGGAAGGGGTTAGGGGTTAGGTTGTCCCGGACCGAATACGACGCCGCCACACAGAAAAAAGACCGTCATCCTAGCTTCTAGTCTGGTTCCCCTTCCCAAAAGGGGATTAGTCGGATGTTGACAGTCAAGCCGCAGACGCGGCAGAATCTATCGCATGTCTGCGATCACGACCAGCACGGCGATGATAAGGCTTGCTTCTGGATACAGCGATTGTTTTCAGGGCTGCCGAGCGACCAGCGTAATCGACGGTATCTAGTCGTGTTGCAGGCTTGGATCGATGACAGCGGTCGAGGAAATGAAGCGGACAGTCTTGTTTTCGTTCTGGCTGGATACGCTGGTTGGGTTCAGAACTTCAAAGACCTGTCGGACGATTGGCAGACGATCATGCGCGAAGAACCAGCGCTGCCGTATCTGAAGGGCAAAGAGGCGAATGCGCTGGTCGGACACTTTAGGGGTTGGACGGCAGAGCAGCGTGACGCCAAGCTTGAAAGACTGATTGGTTCGATTCGGCGAAACAAACTGATCGCGTTCTCTCTGGCAGTCAACTATCGGCTTTTCAATCGGATTCTTGGCAGGCAGAAAGGGGTATTCAAAAACCCTTATGGGATCGCCTTCGCACATATCGCCACTTGGCTGCTGCACTCCGCACACGTAAAAGCGGAGCGTGAAGAAATCGAGATGATTTTCGATCAGGGAGTTCTCGCGCGGGAGAGAGAAATTACTGATGCCTACATAGGCATGAAAGAGGGAATACCAAAAGATGCGATGGATTTATTAGTAGGCAGACCGCGCTTTGAAGATGACAAACGGAACTTGCCGCTACAGGCCGCTGACTTGTTCGCGTGGAATGTCCGACGTGACTATGTAGAACAGTTGAACAATCACAGACGATGGGAGTCGGCAACTTGGACAGCGTTGCGAACGGACATCCATGGAATCGGGCTATATTTAGGTGAAAAGGAATTGCGTGAGTTCAAGGTTGGACTTGTCGCTTTGAATAACGAACGGCGGGCAGGCGCTAGGAAATGAGAGTTCGTCGGTCGAGATAATGGCCAGTATCTTGATCGCGGATCGCGGTGCGCGGAAAATCAACGCTGCATGGAACACAAAGAGTTTCTGAAATTCATAGATATTCTAAAAGCGGAACCATTCGCGATTTATCCGACGCCTACGGGACCGGATCAGCGCATTAAGTGGCATTTGAAGCGGTTCACATACGTGGACGATTCGCCGACACATGTGACGATTCAAGACACTGAAACACAGAAAAATTATGATCTGCCGCTGACCCTAGTAGAGTTCGCCAATCGCGGCGTTCTTCGGTTGACTCGCGCTGTCAGCTCCTGGAACGGCTCTTTCGTCTGACTGTTGAGCCAACGGATAGGTAGTGATCTAATTTGAATCTGGCCCGTAGGCGAATCGCACCAACCAACCGCCCCGAATCAACAGCGTTCCTAGGACAATCCAGAAAACACCAAACAACACGTCTTCTGTGATAGGAAAGCGAGTCGGGACGTTTTTCGGATCGATCAATCTGGCAACGATAACCAACCATTGGGTGAAGCCGTACAGAACCGAAACTAAGCCCAGCCCTCGAACGACTATTCCGAACGCTTGTCTTTCGGTCACTGAACCGCTCCCAACAGATCCTCCATCGACCATAGCCGATCCGATACGCCAGCGGCCATCGCGGGCGTACAGCGCAGCGTTCGGTCTGGGATTGCGGCATGAGTACACCTGCGCTACGATAAATCCGTAACGCACGAATACCCTTCGTGAAATTGTTGAGCGGTCAGCCCCTGGCAGGGTTAACCGCTCTTTTCATTTCTTGCGCGGTTGCTTTGGCTCGCCTCTTTCGATCAACGGAGCCATCAGCTTTTTCAGTTTGCCGATGTCGGCGTGTTTTAGCGCCTCTCTTAGCCGATCGTCTTCGGCGCGGGTTTTTGGGGTGATAGATTTGCGAGCGCGGGTGGAAGCCACCGCGATACTTTAGCGCTTCCAGATTCGCGCGGCTAGCGGCTGACGCTTTGGATCAAGTCAGCAAACATCGCAGGATTCTTCCGGTTGTTGAAGCGCCACGCGAATTCGTTCACGTAGAGCGGAAGATACTCTTTGCTGACTTTGTGGTACGAACCGATGATTCCGCGCTTGAACAGCGACCAGAACGATTCGATGGAATTGACGTGCGTGGTGCCGACTACGTATTCGCCCTGACCGTGGCGCACGACGCGATGATCCATGTCCGCGCCCAAGAGCCGGTATCCTGAATGCTCATCCGTGGCGACCAGTTTCACGTCTTTTGAGACCGTCTGCCGAACGAAACTATCGAGCGTTGCGGTGTCGGTATTCTCGATCACTTTCGCTACGACCATTCCCTTGCGGGCAATCGCGCCGATGACAGCGACCTTGTTTTTGGTTCCGACCAATCCAAGCGCTTTGCGCTTGCTGGCGTGCATGTTCTGTGCTTTTCCGCCGACAAAGGTTTCGTCAACTTCGACGATTCCATCGAGCGGCAGAACGTCGCCTTTCATCGCGCAGCGCCAGCGCATGCAGAGATACCAGCTTGTGTGATAGGCGTGCGTCGATTCCTCTCCGAAGATGACGCGATGCACCTGTAGAGCGCTGATTCCCTTCTTCGCGGTCAGAATCAGGAACGCAACTTTGTACCAAAGCTTGAGCGGGATTTTGGTATTCTCGAAAATGGTTTTCGTGATAACGCTGAAACGATAGCCGCGCCGCTCACCGCATCCCTTGTTGCAGCACACCCAATGGAAAGGCCGCGCCTTCAGTGCGTAGATGCGCTCTGCGCTCTTGCAGCGCGGGCATCGCACGCCATCCGGCCAGCGCATTTCCATCAGGAAATTCTTGCAGTCATCTTCGGTGCGGAACTGTTTGTCGAAAGCGTCTAGCGTCTGCATGGTGCTAAAGTAGCGCAGATTATGTTGACTGTCAACTCCCGACTAATCCCCTTCCCAAAAGGGGAAGGGGTTAGGGGTTAGGTGACTACGACGCCGCCACGCAGAAAAACCCGTCATCCCTGAAACGACGGCCCAATGAAACTGCGCGGCGGCATCACCGCCGATGCAGGCGCGCTATCCGCGCCCAGCGCCGAAAAATTGGCGCCCATCGTCAATCCGCCGTCAACAATCATCGCCTGCCCGGTGACGAATTCCGAATCGTCGCTTGCTAGGTAGAGCGCCATCCCGGCGATATCCTCCGGATGGCCCGCGCGCGCAATCGGCTGAGCCTTCGCCATCAATTGTTCCATCGCTTCTTTCACGCCGGGCTGGTTGCGATGCAGAATAGGCGTGTTGATTCCGCCGGGGCAGATGCAGTTGACGCGGATCTTGTCCTTGGCGAATTCCAATGCCGCTGAACGCGTCAGGTTGACCACGCCCGCCTTCGCCGCGCAGTAGGCATGTAACCCGTTGAAACCGCGGATGCCCGCGACCGACGCCGTCGAGATTATCGATCCGCCGCCCGCTTTGCGCATCTCGGGCGCGGCATGCTTCATCCCGAGGAACACTCCGCGCAGCAACACCGCCTGGCTTCGGTCCCAGTCTTCGACGGAGATTTGTTCAAGCGGTCCGACCGCGCCGCCGATCCCCGCGTTGTTGTAGATGATGTCGAGACGCCCGAACTCCTTGACGGCGCGTGCGACCAGCGCCTTGACTTCCGTTTCGGCTGAAACGTCGGTCTTTTGAAAGACCGCCCGCCCGCCGTTCTCCTTGCAATCGCGCACCGCCGCTTCGCCGCCCTCGAGGTTGAGGTCGGCGATCACCACCGCCGCGCCTTCGCCCGCAAACTTGATTGCCGTCGCGCGCCCAATCCCGCTCGCCGCGCCCGTGATAACCGCCACTTTGCCCTTGAGCCTGTCCATTAACATTTCCTCTGCTTGTAAGATTACGACCGCACGCAACGCGCGTGACCCGCATCGGTCTAACTATCAGACCCCGCCTCGAAGCGGTTAACGGCGCACCTCATCGCCAGTCGTCCAGCACATAGATTCCGGGTCGATTGAAACCCGGGTCATTTGCGCTTTGCATCGCCACCCCCATCAGGTCCGTGCGGAAACCGCGCCCGACCATGATCTTATAGGCCTCATGTCGGCCCATGTTGACGCCAGCTGTCAGCCTGCCCATCCCCCGCGCTGCGGCGTATGCCTCGCATGAGTTGAGCAAGTTCTCGAAGTTGCTCTGCGCCGAAACTCCCGGCGGTACGGCGCCGAATTTTACGTAACAGGTGTCGCCTCCCGCTTCGGTCTTCGGACCGATATGACAAACACCGAAGGCTGAGACTTTCGAGCCGTCGAGCAACAGGATCGTATCGCCAAGCCGTTGAGCATCAACCGCTAGAACCTCTCGCGAAACATCCAGGCCCTCGTAGACTTCGCCGGTCGTTTCGCGGCACGCCGCTAGCAATTCCTCCTTCTGAGCGGCGGACAGCTCCGAGAATCGCGTGTACCGCTGTTGAGCAGTTGAAGCAGCAACCTGCTTCGACATCACAGGCGTAAGAAACCGTGACCAGAAACCGAACTTTTGATAAAGCGCCGCGTGCTTGGGGCTGTGACTGAAGGTGAAAAGACCGGTGTGGCGGCATCCCCAGCTATTGAAAAGCTCCATGGTCCGCTCCAGCAGCCGCTGCGCCACCTTTTGCTCCCACAGCCGCGGCTCGACCGAGAGTGGTCCGAAAAATCCGAAACTTCCCCAACCGGTTACAAAGTTCGAACCCACCAGCTTGCCGTCAGCTTCCGCCCCGAATGCCGAGTCAGGGGCTGCCCGGAAACGAGTGAAGGCGAAGTCGCTATCGCCGAACATTTTCGTCGGATCCGGCAGACCCATAAAAGTGCCGAACGCCAGCCGGATAATTCGATCAGCTTCAGCCAGGTCACGCTCTTCGAGTGGACGAATTCGAATTTGCATCGCGGTTCTCCTCGACGGCGTTCGGCTCCAACAACTTCACGCTTACAGTCGTCCGGTTAGGCGGCCTTCGATTCGTACGATTCGTCGCGAACCCGCTGATTACATCTCGAACGACGGCCCCGAGAAGCCGCTGTCCGGCAGACCCGCCAGCCGAAACCGCGCGTTGCCGGTGTTGACCCCGCCGTCGACGACCATCGCCGTCCCTGTTATCCAGTCCGCTTCGTCGCTGGCCAGGAACAGCGCCATCGTCGCGATATCGTCAGGCTTGCCCGCGCGCGGTATCGGCTGCATTTTCGCCATCGACTTCTCCGAGCGTTCCTCGGCGCCAGGTCGCCCGCGATGGATCAGCGGCGTGTTGACGCCGCCGGGGCAGATGCAGTTGACGCGAATCCTGTCGTGCCCGACTTCCACCGCCACCGCCTGCGTCAGGTTGACGATCGCCGCCTTGGCCGCGCTGTACGGCGCCAGGTAGCCGACGCCGCGCAGGCCCGCGACCGACGCCGTCGAGATGATCGATCCGCCGCCCGCCTTGCGCATCTCGGGGATCGAATACTTCATGCCGAGGAACGCCGCGCGCAGCAGCACCGCGATCGTGCGGTCCCAGTCGGCCGAACTCACTTTCTCGATCGGCCCGACCGCGCCCGCGATTCCCGCGTTGTTGAACATGATATCGAGCCGCCCGTATTCCTTGACCGCGCGCTCGACCGCCGCCTTGATATCCGCCTCGCTGGTCACGTCGGTGCGCTGAAAGACCGCGCGCCCGCCTGCCGCGGCGCATTCCGCCACCGCCGTCTCCCCGCCCTGCGCATTCAAATCGGTCAGCACCACGCTCGCGCCTTCCTTGGCGAAGCGGAGCGCCGTCGCCCGGCCCATCCCGCTTGCCGCGCCGGTGATCACTGCAACTTTTCCCTGGATTCTGCCCATAGCCTTTCTCCTGCGCGCTCTCAGCCGCGCGGTGTTTTGATGTGAATCGTAAAAATCTCAATAGCAATGATTCCGCCGAGTAGGGTAGCGCCCAAAGATGATCGGCACCGGTTCAGAGGTCAGGTTTGCCCGCACACACGATCTGGTTCCCCTTCCCAAAAGGGGAAGGGGTTAGGGGTTAGTTTCCGAGCCGCCGACAGCTGCTCCCCAAACAAACCCATCCCACCTCCACGATGATATACTACCCATGGCCATGCCCCCCGCAGAGGACAACAACGAAAAAAAAACCCGCGCCGCGAACGAAGCTCCGCGCGACCTTGCCAGCAGCGCCGAGCGTACCGGTCCCGATTACAGCTCCCTGATCGACTATCCCAAAGACGCACCGCTGCAGCCCGATCAACCCGCGCCCTCCGACCCGCCCGCAGTCCAGGACGAATCCGCCTCGCTCGATCAAAAGTTGGAGACCGCCCCAACCGATCCCGGCGTCTATCTGCTCCGCGACCGCGCCGGCAAAGTGCTCTACGTCGGCAAGGCGAAATCGCTCCGCTCGCGCGTGCGCGCCTACTTCCGCGAGGGCGGCGACGGCCGCTACCAGGTGCGTTTCCTGATGCGCCGCGTGCGCGACTTCGACACCATCGTCACCGCAAGCGAGAAAGAAGCGCTGATCCTCGAAAACAACCTCATCAAGCAGTACAAGCCCCGGTACAACATCCGCCTCAAAGACGACAAATCCTACCTGAGCGCCAAGATCACCAGTCACCCGTGGCCGCGCATCACCGTCACCCGCAAGATCGTCAAGGACGGCGGCCGCTACTTCGGCCCGTTCGGCTCGGCCGACGGTCTGCGCGAGACCATCGACGTCATCCGCAAGGTCTTTCCGCTGCGCACCTGCACCGACGCCGTGTTCCGCAATCGCTCGCGCCCGTGCCTCGAATATCAGATCAAGCGATGCCTCGGGCCGTGCTGTCTGCCCGTCGACCGCGAGGAGTACGGCCGCCATCTGCACGCGGCCCAGATGCTGCTCGAGGGAAAAAATCTCGAGCTGCTCCGCGAGATGCGCGACCTCATGAAGGATCACGCGTCGCGCCTCGAATTCGAGCAGGCCGCGCGCATTCGCGACCGCGTCCGCGCGATCGAAAAAACCGTCGAGCGCCAGACCGTCCTCCATCACTGGGGCATCGACCAGGACGTCTTCGGCATCTACCGCGAGGGCGGCTTCATCGAGGCCATCGTGCTGATGGTGCGCGGCGGCAAGCTCACCAGCACCCAGGGCTGGAGCTTCCAGGATCTCGAATTTCCAGTGCACGAAATTCTTTCCGATTTGCTCACTCAATACTATTCGGGCGCGCGCAATATTCCCGACGAGGTGATCGTCCCGGTCGATCTCGAGGATGCCGCCGTGCGCGCGGAGCTGCTCTCAGAGCGGCGCGGAAAGAAATGCGAAGTCTTCCAGCCGCAGCGCGGCGAGAAGCTGCGCCTGCTCGAAATGGCGATGGACAACGCGCGCCAGAGCTTCGCCTCGCGCCGCGACAACGAAAAAACCCGCGAGCGGATGCTCGAGGATCTCCGGGTCAAGCTCGGCCTGCGCAACACCCCCAAGCGCATGGAGTGCTACGACATCTCCAATCTGCAGGGCTCGATGGTGGTCGGCTCGCAGGTGACCTTCGACGAAGGCGAGCCGCAAAAAAATCTCTACCGCCGCTACCGGATTCGCAGCTTCCAGGGCCAGGACGACTTTGCCAGCATGTACGAAGTCTTGAAGCGCCGCCTCGAGCGCGCCGTGCGCGAAAACGAGTACCCCGATCTGTGGGTCATCGACGGCGGCAAGGGACAATTGAACGTCGCCCTCGAAGTGCTGCGCGAGTTCAAGCTGCTCGATCAGATCGATTGCGTCTCGCTCGCCAAGCAGCACGTGCTGAACGACCGGCGCGCAAAGGAAGTCACCAAGTCCGAAGAGCGCGTCTTCGTTCCCAGGCGCAAGGACCCGATCGTCCTGCCGAAAAACTCCACCGCGCTGTTCCTCCTCGTCAGGATTCGCGACGAGGCCCATCGCTTCGCGATCACCTACAACCGTGAACTGCGCCGTCGCGCACGCCTCCGCTCGGTGCTCGACGACATCGAGGGCGTCGGCCCGGTGCGGCGGCGCGCCTTGCTCCGCCATTTCGGCAGCCTCAAGCGCATTCGCGAGGCGACGGCCGACGAGATTGCCGAGGTCAAGGGACTCAACCGCGAACTCGCCGCCGAGATTCGCCGCCATCTCGACGAAATGACCGCGCTGCTCGACGTCGAGGAATCCGCCGACGCCGGCGGCGAGCCGGCTTCCCCGCCCGATTCGTCCGCTGTTTCCGCCGATACCTCCGTCGCGCGAGTCAATGCCACGCCGGCGCGCGACTGACGCAAAAGTTCTCCAGAGCACACATCGTTGGTCGCGCTAGCTGCTTGTGTCGGCGCATAATCTTCGCGTCAACATTGACCGCACGCCGCTAATGATGAGCAAAGGAGTGCGTACCTATCGCTGCGGGAGCACTTTCCCTAAGACGCGCCGCCTTGCGGCCTGTCCGGCTGGCCTCGATCAGGGCCCGCGAAATCCTGCCTCCGCTCCCGGCGCTCGGCCCGGTCCAGAGGATTGCGCCGATCTACGCGGTCGCAATCGCATGCGTCGCCGGCGACGCCCTCGGCAACTTTCACCTCGCGATTTCACTGCCGCTCGCATTGGCTCTCGCCGCGCTCGCGCTCGGCTCGTTTCTTGCCGCTCGACCGACGCTTGGTCTCACCGCCGCGTACCTGGCGCTTGCATTTGCCGCGAGCGCTGCCGCTGCGAACCTGCTCGAGCCGCGCGCGACACATGGCATCGCCGCGATGACCGACGGCTCGCGCGTCACGATCGAAGGACATCTGTATCGCGAGGCCGAGCACGAAGCTTACGGCGATAGGCTGTACGTCGCGGTCGATCGCGCCGCCGCGAATGACGCAACCATGCTGCCGTCGCGCGGCAATGTCCGCGTCGCAGTGCTCGGCGGCGGAGATTTCAAGCTGGGCGACGAAATCCGGCTGACCGCGCGAATTCATTTTCCCCGCAACTACGGCAATCCCGGCGAATTCGATTACGCGGGCCTGATGGCGCGCGACGGCATCGACGCGACCATGACCGCGCCCGACAAATCGCGCGGTTCCGCGAAGTTTCAAATCATCGGGCATCGTTCGCGGTTTCCCGCCAGCCGGATTGAATCGATCAGAACGCACATCGGCGCGTTCTTCGATCGCAACCTTGCCTATCCCGAAAACGCCGAGATGCGCGCGCTGGTGATCGGCGATCAGGGCGAAATAGGCGATCCTCTGCGGCAAACCTTCGCGCGCACCGGGATGGCGCATCTGCTGGTCATCTCGGGACTGCACTTGAGCATCGTCGCCGCTGCCATGTTTGCTGTCGCGCGGCTTGCGATGATGCTCTTTCCGGCGCTGGCCAACCGCGGTTATGCGAACAAGTTCGCCGCGCTGGCCGCGATGCTGGCCGTGTGCGCCTACGCGTCTATCGCCGGGCATCACGTGTCCACCGTGCGCGCGCTCGTGATGGTGCTTGCGTACATGCTCGCCGTCGCGATCGACCGTTCGCGCGAAGCGCTCGCGGCGTTGGCGTTGGCCGCGATCGTGATTTGCGTCGCGCTCCCCGGTTCGACCGCCGACATCGGCTTCCAGCTCTCGTTCGCGTCGGTGATCGCGATCGTGCTCGGCATGCGACGATTCGCCGCATGGTTCGCGCGCCGCCAACGCGTCGGAACGCTTCGCGGCGAACCTCCGTCGCCCCGCTGGCGATTTCTGGAAGCCACGACCGGCTATCTCGCGGTCTCGTTCTGGGCCATGGCCGGCACCGCGCCTCTGACCGCGTACCACTTCAACCAGTTTGCGATTGTCGGCCTCGTCGCAAACGCCGCGGTCGTGCCAATCATGGCGTTCGGCGCGACATTCAGCGGACTGGTCGCAGCCGCATTGAGTTTTTTTTCGGAGGCGGCCGCACGCCCGATTTTGCTGCTCGGCGCGAGCGCGCTCGCGGCCGGCAACTGGCTGGCGGCATGGTTCGTCGACTGGCCGCTGGCGTGGTTCCGCATCTTCACCCCGACAATCCTCGAACTCGCCATCGTCTATGGGCTGCTGATTACCTGGCTGCTCGCGCCGGTCGCCGCGCCGATAATCGGGAACGACCTGGATAGGCCCGCGCGCAGCTTCCGCTTCGGCTGGCATGCGCGATGCGCCATCGCGCTCGCCGCCGTGCTGATCGTCGACGCCGGATGCTGGACCTACGACCGCTTCTTCAATCCCGATCTGCGCGTGACGTTTCTGTCGGTGGGGGAGGGTGACGGCGCGGTGGTCCGATTCCCCGGCTCGCGCGTGATGGTGATCGATGGCGGTGGCTCCTACGGCGGCTTCGACGCCGGCGAGCGGATTGTCGCGCCGTACTTGTGGTCGCAGAAAATCATGACCGTCGATTACATCGCGCTGAGTCATCCCGACCTCGACCACTTCGGCGGCCTGGATTTTATCGCGAAGAACTTCGCGCCGCGCGCCTTCTGGACGACCGGCGTGCCGAGCCCCGACGTAAGCTACGCACGCTTCATCGACGACCTCGCGCGCGCCAAAATTCCGATGGTGCAGGTCCGCGCGACCGCGCCGGTCGCGTCGCTCGGCGGCGTCGCCATTGCGTCGCTCAACGGCAACACCGGCGTCGCGACGTCGCACAACAACAGCTCGATGGTGTTGCGCTTCGGTTTCGGCGACGCGTCATTGCTGTTCACCGGCGATATCGAGTCGGCCGGCGAGCGCGCGATGCTCGCGAACCACGGCGACCTTCGCGCAACGATCCTCAAGGTGCCGCATCACGGCAGCGCGACTTCCTCGACGGCGGCCTTCATCGCGGCGGTGCATCCGGCGGCCGCGGTCATCTCGGACGGCTACTTGAATAATTTCCACTTCCCGTCTCCCGCCGTCGTCGAACGTTACGTCGAAGCCGACACAATCCTGATGCGCACCGACCTCGACGGCGCCGTGACGGTAGACGCCACCCCGGATCGCATGACCGTGCGAACTTTCCGCAACCGCCGCGCCGCTCCAATCCTGATAGTACCCGCGGCCGTTCCCGCCGGCCGGCACTAGCGAACGCCGCGGGAAGCTCGCGCTGGCTCTGTGAGCCCCCTGGACAAACGATGCGAGCCATTCGTCATCCCGACGAAGCAGGCAACGAGAGCCCATCCGTCATCCCGACGAAGCAAGCAACGAGAGCCTATCCGTCATCCCGAACGAAGCAAGCAACGAGAGCCCATCCGTCATCCTGACGACCCGAGCAACGCGAGGGGAGGAAGGACCTCGGACAGCTTCGCGCCAGCGAAGCCGGTACCGGTTCCGAGTCGCCACATCCGCGATTATCCTGGAGCGGTCAATCAGAACGCCCGCTCAGAGCGCACCGTAAAATCCCCACGCCGTTCTATCGACCCCGCCCGTCACTCTGAGCTACATATGGATCGCGATGGATCTCGAACTCACCGATGCGCAACGCGGCGCCCGCGACGTCGCCCGCCGCTTCGCCCGCGACAAGCTCGGCCCAATCGGTGTCGAGGCCGACCGCTCGCATCGCTATCCCGCCGCAGCCATCGACGAGCTCGCCCGCCTCGGCATGCTCGGCATCTTCCTCCCCGAACAATACGGCGGCGCCGGCCTCGATCACGTCGCCTACTCCCTCGTGCTCGAGGAACTCGCCGTCGAATGCGCTTCGACCGCCGTAATCATGTCGGCGCATTGCTCGCTCGCGTCGTGGCCGATTCTCGGACTCGGCACCGCGCAGCAGAAAAATCATTTTCTGCCGAGGATGGCGACCGGCGGCTGGCTCGGATGCTTTGCCTTGACCGAGCCGCAGGCCGGCTCCGACGCCGCGGGTCAGAAGACGCGCGCCGTGCGCGACGGCGACTCGTACGTCATCAACGGGACCAAGAATTTCATTACCAACGCGCCGCAGTCGAAGGTGGCGATCGTCTTTGCGATGACGCAGCCCGAAAAGGGCCATCACGGGATCAGCGCGTTCGCCGTCGAGACTGAAACGCCCGGATGGGCGGTCACGCGCGTCGAAGACAAGATGGGAATCCACGGCGCGCATTCCGCGCAGCTCAGTTTTTCCGATATGCGCGTGCCGCGCGAGAACCTGCTGCTCGAAGAGGGGGATGGCTTCAAGGTCGCGATGAAAACGCTCGACGGCGGCCGCATCGGCATCGCCTCACAGGCGCTCGGCATCGCGCGCGCGTCGCTCGAGGCGTCGTTGAAGTACGCGCAGGATCGCATGACGTTCGGCAAGCCGCTCGCCGATTACCAGGCCATTCAATGGAAGCTGGCCGACATGGCGCTCGCCCTCGACGCCGCCCGCCTGCTAACCCATCGCGCCGCGACGCTGAAAGATCGCGGCGAGTCATGCACCAAGGAATCGGCGATGGCGAAATTGTTCGCCGCTGAAACCGCGATGAAGGCCGCGACCGAAGCCGTGCAGATTCATGGCGGCTACGGCTACACCAGGGAGTTCAAGGTCGAGCGCTTTTTCCGCGACGCCAAGATCACCGAGATCTACGAAGGCACCTCCGAGATTCAGCGCCTCGTAATCGCAGGCAGCGTGCTCGAAAACCGGTGAAATAAAAATCGTTGAGGCAAAATCCGAGGCCCATCCCGTGAGCAACAAAAAGCAATGGCTCCAGACGACCTACAAGCAGGCCAGCGAGCGCCCCATCCGCTTCTCGACCGTCTCCGACATGGTGCTCGACCCGCTCTACACCCCCAACGACGCGCCCGCCGCCTACGACGACGCCCTCGGCAACCCGGGCGAGTTCCCCTACACCCGCGGCGTGTACGGCTCGATGTATCGCGGGCGGCTGTGGACGATGCGCCAGTTCGCCGGCTTCGGCCTCGCCGAGGACACCAACGCGCGCTTCCACTTCCTGCTCGGCCAGGGCCAGGACGGCCTCTCCACCGCTTTCGACATGCCCACCCTGATGGGCTACGACGCCGACCACGAACGCGCGCTCGGCGAAGTCGGACGCGAGGGCGTGTCGGTCTCGACCGTTTACGACATGGCCACGCTGTTCGATCGAATTCCGCTCGACCGCGTCAGCACCTCGATGACCGTGAACTGTTCCGCGTCGGTCCTGCTCGCGATGTACCTGGTGGTGGCCGAGCGCAACGGCATTCCGTGGGATCGCGTCGGCGGCACCATTCAGAACGACATGCTCAAGGAGTACATCGCGCAGAAGGAATGGATTTGCCCGCCGCGCCCCGCGCTCAGAATCGTCACCGACATGATCGAGTTCTGCGCGCGCAAGGTTCCTCGCTGGCACGCCGTGTCGATCTCCGGCTACCACATCCGCGAGGCCGGCTCGACCGCCGTGCAGGAGCTGGCGTTCACCATTGCCGACGGCATCTGCTACGTCGAAGAAGCCGTCAAGCGCGGCATCGCCGTGGACGACTTCGCGGATAGGCTCTCGTTCTTCTGGAATCTGCACAACGATTTTCTCGAAGAGGTCGCCAAGCTCCGCGCCGCGCGCCGGATGTGGGCGCGCATCATGAAAGACCGCTTCGGCGCCAAAAATCCGAAATCAATGATGCTGCGCACCCACGCCCAGACCGCCGGCGCGTCGCTCACCGCGCAGCAGCCGCTCAACAACGTCGTGCGCGTCGCCATCCAGGCGCTGGCCGGAGTGCTCGGCGGCGTCCAGTCGCTGCACACCAATTCGATGGACGAGACGCTCGCGCTGCCGACCGAGCAGGCCGTCATGGTCGCGCTCCGTACCCAGCAAGTCATCGCCGAGGAGACCGGCGTAACCAACACCATCGATCCCTTCGGCGGCAGCTACGCGGTCGAAGCGCTCACCGACCGGATGGAACGCGAGGCCAACGATTATATCCGCCGCATCGACGATCTGGGCGGGATGGTTAAGGCAATCGAGACCGGCTATCCGCAGCGCGAGATCGCCGAGGCCGCGTTTCACTTTCAGCGTCAGCTCGAGCAGGGCATCAAGACCGTGGTCGGCGTCAACAAGTATTCCATCCCCGAGGAAATTCCGATCGCGACCCTCAAAATCGACCCCGCTATCGAAGAGCGCCAGATTCAGCGCGTGCGCAAGGTCAAGCGCGAACGCAACTCCGTCGCCGTCAAGGAAGCGCTCGCCCGCGTCGCCGAGGCCTGCCGCTCCGGCGAAAACCTGATGGAACCGATTTGCGAGGCCGTGCGCCGCGACGCGACTGTCGGCGAGGTCTCGGACATCTTTCGCGCCGAGTTCGGCGTGTACACTGACCCAGGCTGGATTTAAGCGATGGCGGAAAAGAGACTCAGAATCCTCGTTGCGAAGCCCGGACTCGACGGCCACGACCGCGGCGCGAAAATTATCGCTCGTGCCCTCCGCGACGGCGGCTTCGAGGTCATCTACACCGGCCTTCATCAGACCCCCGACATGATCGCCGAGGCCGCCGTGCAGGAAGACGCCGACGCCGTCGGGCTCAGCGTGCTGTCGGGGGCGCACATGACACTGTTCCCCGAGGTGATGCGCCTGCTCAAAGAGCGCGGCGCCGGCGAGATCGTCGTTTTCGGCGGCGGCATCATCCCCGACGACGACGTCGTCAAGCTCAAGGCGCTGGGCGTGCGCCAGATCTTCACCCCCGGCGCGTCCACCGAAGACATCGTCAAGTGGGTGCGCGAGAACGTCGCCCCGCGCACCTGATCGATATGGATTTCGACCTCACCGAAGAGCAGCGGCGCATCCGCGAAACGCTGACCGACTTCGCCGAGCGCGAAATCAAGCCGCACTCGACTCGCTGGGACAAAGAAGAGACCTTCCCCCGCCACATCGTCGATCAGCTCGGCCAGCTCGGGTTCCTCGGCGTTTCATTTCCCGAAAAGCTTGGCGGCGGCGGCGCGGACACCCTCTCCCAGGTGCTCGTCGTCGAAGGCCTCTCGCGCTACGACGCGTCGATCGGACTCACCTGCGCCGCGCACATGTCGCTCGCGACCGGCCACATCGCCGGCTTCGCGTCCGACGATCAGCGCGAACGCTACGTTCCCGCCATGCTCCAGGCGAAAAAGCTCGGCGCGTGGTGCCTGACCGAGCCGAGCTCGGGCTCCGACGCAGCCGCGATGCGCACCAAGGCCACCCGCGTCGGCGACAACTATTCGATCGCCGGCTCCAAGATGTTCATCACCAACGGCACCGTCGCCGACGTGTACGTCGTCATGGCGATCACCGACCAGGCGCGCGGGCGCGACGGCATCTCGGCATTCATCGTCGATCGCGGCGCGGCGGGACTCTCCAACGGCAGGAAAATCGAAAAGCTCGGGCTGCGCGCGTCCGATACCGCCGAAGTCATCTTCGACAACGTCACCGTGCCCGCCCGCAACCTCGTCGGCGATCTCGGCGCCGGCTACCGCGATACGCTCAAGGTGCTCGAGGCGGGCCGCATCGGCATCGCCGGCTTCGCCGCCGGAATCGCCCGCGGTGGCTTCGAGGAAGCGCGCGCCTACGCGCTCGAACGCGGACAGTTCGGCAAAAAAATCGCCGAGTTCCAGGCCATCCAGTGGATGTTCGCCGACATGGCCACCCGCATCGACGCGTCGTGGCTGCTCATCTGCCGCGCCGCCGCCCTCAAGGATGCCGGCAAGCCGTTCGCCCGCGAAGCCGCGATGGCCAAGCTGTTCGCCTCGGAAACCGCGATGTGGTCTACCATCAAGGCCGTCCAGATCCACGGCGGCTACGGCTACGTGACCGACTTCCCGGTCGAGCGCTACATGCGCGACGCCAAGCTCTCCGAAATCGGCGAAGGCACCAGCGAAGTCCAGCGCATGATCATCGCCAAATCCCTCCTGCGCGACGGCTACCTCCCCGCCTGATCGCTCACCCGGACTCTTTCGTCAAAGCGGCCCGCCGTTCATAATCCGGGATCGCGCGATTGAAAAATTCCATGAACGACGCCGGATCTTCGCCGCGCACGCGAGCCGAGCGGCCTGACACCCTCTCACTCACTCATAAATCGGCGGAGCGTTAAGTTATGCGCGCATTGCAATTCAGCAAATTCGGTCCAGCCTCTAATCTACGCCTGATCGAACTGCCCGATCCCAAACCGAATGAAAAAACTGCCATCGTCAAGGTCGCCGCCGGTTCGATCACGCCGAGCGACGTCAAGAACGTCGAAGGCAAAATGGAAGGAACCACCCTGTCTCGGGTGCCCGGGCACGATTAGGCCGGCACGGTGGTCGAAGTGCCCGCCGAATGGATCGATGCGCAGGTTTGGGGGACGGGCGGCGAAATCGGCTACTCGATCAACGGCAGCCACGCCCAGCTGATCGCAGTCCCGCGGGCAAGTCTTCGGCGCAAAGCCGCGAACGCTGTCGCTGGATCAGGCGGCAGCCGCCGGCGTGACCTACCTTGCGGCCTGGCTCGGGTTGGTCGAATACGCACAGATCGGCGTCGGCGAGACGCTACTCGTTATTGGCGCCACCGGAGGCGTCGGCAGCGCGGTTGCACAGCTCGGCAAATGGAAAGACGCGCGAGTGATCGGCGCGGACCGTCGCCCACTGGCTCAAGCGACACCTGCCGCGCGCGCTTTCGACGACTTCTTCATGGAAGATCGGCCTTTGGAGATCGGTGTCCGCGAACTGACCAAGGGTCGCGGAGCCGACGTGGTTTTCGACACCGTCGGCGGACCGATGTTCGAGCCGGCGCTGAAGTCGATGGCGAAACGCGGCAGGCTCCTCGAGATCTCGTCAGTCGCCGACCGTCGCGTCAGCTTCGATCTTATCGACTTCTACAATAACGAGAGCCGGCTCTTTGGGGTCGACACTCGCGGCCGCGACGCCGTCGCGTCGAGCGCGCTGCTCGACGCCTTGACGCCATTCTTCGAGCAGGGCACTTTCGGCCCACCCGCGGTTGACCGGGTTTTTCCTTTGACCGATGGTGTCAAGGCTTATGAGGAGGTGGGCCGAGGCCAGATTCGCGGGCGGTTCGTCCTGTCGCCCTGAAACCCGATTTTCCCTCGCTGGCCCGGGAATGGATCGGTGGACCAGGCAGAAGACGATTCTGACGATCGTTGTCGCGCTCCTGATATTATTGATGTCGTCAGCGGCGTCGCTGGCTCAGACGCCTCAGCCGCCGCCTCCCGGACCGCCGGAGAATCCCCTGCGGCCGCTGCTGGCGCCGGTCGGCCAGGCCGACGAAAATTGGTCCTTCCTCAGGAACCCCGCCAACCGCACGGATTTGTGGGATCCCCTCAAGTACATTCCGCTCGACTCGTCTGGAACGTACTACCTCACTTTTTGGTTCGAAGACCGTTCCGAGTTTGAATGGTTCCAGAACGAAATGTGGGGCCAGGGTCCGCAAACCATCAGCGGCTATTGGCTTCAGCGCGTGATTCCGGCCGTCGGTCTGACCTTGGGTACGCACGTTCGCCTGTATTCCTCTTTTCAATACGAGAAGGAGATGGGCAACAACGCTGGTCCCCGGCCGAATATCGATGAGGACCAGGGTGACTTCCAAATCTGGCGGGCTTTATCACCGGCGGTTTCCTCAAAGACACCGGCCCCGCAGGTGACGTGGCTTACTCAAACGTAGGCGTCACCTATAAATTCTGAAACCACCCAGCTCTAGCCTGGTCAGATTCATCAAACCAAGTGACTTGCGGTAGCCGCTGGCACGCCAATTTGACGCGGTTCGGCAAACCATGGATGGAGTCAATCTAGAAATAGACGCTCTCCTCGCTAAAGCCAAGGAATAGACGCGCATCTCACGCATCTTAAAAGGCCGCACTCGCAAGAGTTTCCGGCCTTTCGCTATTTTGAACCGGCCCTGTCAACGTCCCCGCCAGCCTACGCCGGTCTTCGCGGATGACGGCAGCGCATGATCATCGCCAAGTCTCTGCTCCGCGACGGCCACCTGCCTGCCTGATCGCTCACCCTGACTCTTTTGTCGAAGAGGCCAGCCGTTCGTAGTCCGGGATTACACGATTGAAAATCTCCATGAACGGCGCCGGCTCTTCGCCGCGCATCGCGCTACCGAGCCGTTCCAGAATCGTATGCCAGCCGCTGCCGGTCCGTCCCATGAATCCGTCCCAGATTGGGCGATGCGTCAGCACCAGCACGACCTGATCGACGCCGTGCGCCGTCAGCTCGAAGCTCAGGATGCTTTCCAGATCCTCGCCCGCAGGGCGCATCGCCTCGGACCCATCGGCGATCCAGGTGTAGGCAAGCGCGCGCGGCGGGTCGCATCGCGTGACAACGCCGCGCACCACTCCTCCCATCGTCTGCAACTCGACGCGGCCGCCGACTCTCAGCTCGATTTCGCCGGTCGCCAGCCACGTGGCGATAAGTTCGGGCCTGGTCAGATAATCCCAGACACGCTCGATTGGTCCGGCCACGACGCGCTCGAAGCGAATCGTCTTTCGATCGATAATTTTCCCCAGCTCGCTCACTTTCTTTTCCTCCGAGGCTTCGAATCGACAGCGCGGTTTAGCTGCGCTTCGAGCCGGTCAAGGCGCCCGCTCCAGTATCGCCTGAAGTGCGCCAGCCAGTCGTCGATCTCGCCCAGGCCGACGGGATCGAGCGCATACATACGGCGTTGCCCGTCGATGCGCACCCGCACCAGCCGGGCTTCGCGCAGGACCCTCAGATGTTGCGAGATAGCAGGCGGGCTCAAGTCGAAGCGGCCCGCGATCTCGCCGGCTGCCAGCTCACGGCCGGCCAGCATCTCGACGATTTGCCGGCGGGTCGGATCTGCCAGCGCCGTAAAACCAAGCATGGGCCATATTTAACTAGCTGCTTAAATAAGTCAAGACTGAAGTACAACCGAAGGCGGAGCCGCCGCGGGTCATGACCGAGGGGGTCAGTCTTCCAGCAGGTCTTCGCGGATCACGGCCAGCTCGGCGGGCGCAAGCCCGATTACCTCGCGCGTGAAGCCCTCGATCCCGCCGTTCTCGTCGATCAGTTCGAACACCGGATCCAGTTGCGCGGCGGCCAGCGGAAGCTTGGGATAGACTTGGTTGCTCTCCAGGAAGTCGGCCACGATTCGCTCGCGCTCGACCCCCAGCATCGACAGCAGCATCGCTGCGCCGACGCCCGTGCGGTCGCGCCCGGCCGAGCAATGGAACAGCAACGGGTAAACGTCGCGCTCGGCGAGCAGCTTGAAGAAGCGGCGCCAGTCGTGTCGGAACTGCGTCACCAGCGCCAGATGGTCGTGGCCGGGCTGCGGCGCCGCAATTCGCGTGTAGCCGCGGTCGTTGAACCATTCGTCGCCCATCGGGATATGTTCCCAGCGGACGCCCCGGCGCGACGCCGGCACGGGCGCGCCAAGATGCTTCACCTCGGCGCGGCTCTGGAGCGTGACCAAAGTGCGAAGCTCAAGCTGGCTGATAGGACTTTCCGGCGGGACTTCAGCGAGATGCGACGACCGGAATATCATCCCGACGCGGACTCGGCGGCGATTTGCTGCCGGATGCCCGCCCAGGTCGCGGAAATTCTGCGCGGCGTATCCGCGCAGCAATTCGAAATCCACAACGACGCGCGGCGCTTCGGCTTTCCCGCCCGCAGCATCGATAGTTTTCTTTTTCTTTGACAAAGGAGCCCAGCCGCGCGTCTTTCCGCGACAAGTTTAACAGGACGCAAAGCGTGGACAAAATGCGAACCCGCCCGATCGCAATCAGTGACTTCTAACAGCGACGAAGTCCCGCATCTTTTCCTAATACTGGGTGCAGGGGTCACCCCTGCCCAAGGAAGCATGAAACCCAGGCGGGTTTCACATTAAAATAAGTGATTTCCCCTTACCGGACTATTCATATCGTCGGATGACGACGTCCGCCGGCCCTGGCTGCTCACCCTTCCGCCAACTCGTGCAGCGCCCGCGCGCATTCCACCGGATGCGTAAACATCACCTCATGCCCGCTCTTCACGAACTTGAGCGTCGGATTCTTAAGCCGGCTCGAAAAGTGCGGATGCCAGTTCGGTGCGCCCGCGACCGGCGTCTGGTCGTCTTCGCAAACGATATAGCTGCTCGGGATTCCGGTGGCGAAGTAGGGCGCCATCGGCACCGGCGCGATCATCGGACCGATCGGCTGCGGACCCAGCGCCGACAAAACATATTCCTTGAACGCCGGCGCCATGTCGTTGCTGAGCCCGTCGAGAAACTCCTTGCCCATCATCTCGATCGTGACCGATCGCTCCGGCATCGTCTCCGCCCCCGCCGCCAGCGGCGACGTCGCCGGATCGATGATCGCCTGCCCGTCGAGCGCGACCAGCGCCGTCACCCACACCACCCGCTTTATCCGCGACGGAATCTTGGCCGCGACCCCGGGAATCGTCAGCCCGCCCAGGCTATGCCCCGCGAGCACGACGCCTTTAAGCTCGCGCCGCTCGATAAACTCCACGACGCTGTCGACGTAGCTCTCGAGCGTCACCTTCGAGCGATCCGCCCGGTTCATCCCATGCCCCGGCAAGTCAACCGCATATGCCCGGTCGCCCAGCTTCTCGAGCTGATTGATAACCGCCGCCCAGCACCACCCGCCATGCCACGCGCCATGCACCAGAACAAAAGTCTCCGCCATTTTCTGTCTCCGTCTTAGTACCGGGTGCAGGGGTCACCCCTGCCCAAGGAAGCGTGAAACCCAGGCGGGTTTCGCACTAAAATAAAGTGATTTACCCTTCCCCTCTCTACGAACTAACCGGCGTGACCGCCTGTCCTTCCTTGATCGTAGCCGCCGGCACGACGATCACCATCTCGCCCCCGCTCAGTCCCTGCCGCACCTCGACGCCGTCCTGGAACTCGCGCCCGACCACGATCGACGCCTGATGCGCCGTGTCGCCGCGCACTATCCACACCGAGCTGGCCGCTCCGTCCGTGACGATCGCCTTCTTCGGCACCAGCACCATCGGCGCCGCCGCGGTCTGCGTCATGATCGATTGGAACGTGACCTTGGCGCTCATTTCCGGTTTGATAATCCTGAGGTCCGGCTGCAGGATTTTGACCTCGACCTTGACCGTGCCTTTCTGCCGGTCGGCCTCCGGATAAATCTTCACCACCTGCGCCGGGAACGGGTTGTCGGGATACGCGTCCGGGATCACGGTCGCCGGCGTCCCCATCTTGACCTTGGCGATATCGCTTTCGTTGATATCGACTTCGCAGCGCAGGTCGCTCAAGTCCGCGAGCTGCGCGATATCGGTCGCGCCGCCGCCGGCCTGGATTTCGCCGCCGAAGTTGATCGTGTCGCCGAGTTCGCGGTACTTCTGCAGCACCACGCCGTTGATTGGCGACGTGATCACGGTCTGGCTCACGTTGAACTTCGCGAACTCGATCTCGCCGTCCGACTTCTTCAGGTCCGCCTCCGCCACCGACAGCTGATTCTCCGCGTCGTCGAGCGAGTCCTTCGATTGCACGCCCTGCTTGTAGAGCTCGCGGATTCGCTCGACCCGCGCCCGTTTCAGCACCAGGTTGGCCGCCGCCAGGTCGCGATCCGCGTAAGCCTGCTTCAATTGCGCCTGGTAGTCGCGATCGTCGATCCGCGCCAGGAGGTCGCCGACCCTGACCCGCTGCCCTTCCTCAATCGGCTCGGCGACTATTTGCCCGAGAATCTTGGTGCCGATCACGATATATTTGTGCTGCGTGACGATATACCCGCTGCCGGTCAGCACCGTGCCTGCCTGTCCCGCCTGCTTCACCGCGACGATCGCGGTCTGCACTTCGGGCGGACGCCCCAGCGTCCGCTGATAGACGACGTAGCCCGCCACGCCCACGACGCCGAGCACCGCGATCGCGATCGCAGCCGGGACAATCCGGCTCGGCTTGCCCGCAGGCGCCGCGCGCGCAATCCGGAGCGACTCGAGCTCGCGGATATTCGGTCCTCTCGGGGCTTCGGTGGACAACGTCACACGCTCCTCAGCGCATCGACCACCGGCATCTTCATCGCCTGCCGCGCCGGCAGCCAGCCTCCTACCATACCCATCACGGCGGCGAAGATCAGCGCCTCGATCACGATTGCGAAGGTGACGCGGAAGCTGAATGCCAGCGTCGAGAACGTGACGAAGTTGCCGAACGTCGTCGACAGCCCGTTGATCGGCATCGCCAGCACGATTCCGATCGCGCCGCCCGCCACCGCCAGCACCATCGACTCTATAAGGAACGACGTCATCACCGCGCTCGGTGCGAAGCCGAGCGCGCGCAGCGTGCCAATCTCCGTGGTCCGCGACGAGACCGCCGCGTACATCGTATTCATCGCGCCGAAAATCGCGCCCACCGCCATTATCACCGCCACGATCATCCCCAGCACCCGCATCTGGCTGGCGACCACCGCCTGGTCGCGGTAGTAATGCGCCTCGGTCTCCGCCTGCAGATTGATTCGCGGATCGTCCGCCAGCCGCCGAATCAGCGCATCGCTGTCCGCCCCCGGCGCAAGCTTGAGCCGCACGTCGGCGTAGTACGCCCCGCGCTGCGCGTCGTCCTGCACATTATGGATATCGCCCCACACCTCCGACTCGAACGAGCCGCCATCGGCCGCCATTATCCCGACCACCTTCCAGTTGCCGCGCCCGAAGCGGAGCGTAGAGCCGAGCTGCATGTTCGCGTAATGCCCCTGCAGGCCTTTGCCGACGATCACCTCGTTGACCGAAGGGTTGAACATCCGTCCTTCGATAATTTTCACCTTCGGATGCACCTTGAGGGCGATCGGCAGCACTCCGCGTACCACTATATTGTCGCGCCCGCCGCCGGTCCGCTCCATCAGCGCCTGCACCGGCAGTTCCGGCGACGCGTCAACCTCGCCGTCCGCCTCGCGCCGGATTTGCGGCAGGAATTTCATCGCGTCGAACTGATCGAGCTGAATCGAAGAATAGGTCTCCGTGGTCGCGCCCTTACGCAGCACGATCACGTTGTCGGGGTCGCCGGTGTCGGAAATCGCCGAGTTGAGCCCCGCCACCAGCGCCATCACGATCACGAACACGCACACCACCAGCGCGATACCGCCGCCGGTCATCGCCGTAGAGACCCGCCGCACCAGCAGCGACCGCACATTGTATTTAAGCGGAATAGCCATCTTTTTTCAGTGAATCCGTCTGCTACTTGTAAAACCTACGGCAATTTCCCTTCCCGCCCACTTTCCGGTCCCCCTTCCCTAAAGGGGAAGGGGTTAGGGGTTAGGTTCTTACTCACCTCAAGCGCCGCGAGCGCACCCTCCGTCATCCTGACCAAAGCAGGTCCCACGAACGTAATCTCTGTGACCTTCACCGAAGCGATCAACCCGCGCGCACCCTCCGTCATCCTGACGAAGCGAGCAACGCGAGCGGCAGGAAGGATCTCGGACAGCTTCGCGCAAGCGAAGCCGGTACCGGTCTTGAAATCGCGAAGCGCTCCTTATTCTGCCGTCGCTCGCAGTAAATCCCCGGACTATCATTGGACTCAGCAACGCAAAACCGGAACCGGCCGCGCTTACGCCCCGCTGTCCGAGATCCTTCCCTGCGCTCGCGACGCTCGCTGCGGTCAGGATGACACAAAAAAGCGCGATTCGAGATTCCGCTTCTCTCCGGGCGAGGTAAGAGTGGGACCCATCCCCCATAACCCCCTTCTAACAGGGACGAAGTCCCGCATCTTCTCCTAATACTGGGTGCAGGGGTCACCCCTGCCCAGGGAAGTGTGAAACCCAGGAGGGGTTTCACAACCGGCGCAAGCTTGCCGCACGGTCTCACGCAACCGTCCTCAGCGCATCGACAATATTCCTCCGCGCCGCCGAGCTCGCCGGCGCCAGCGCGCTGAACAGTCCAATCAATACGGCCACCACCAGCGTCTCGGCCAGCACCGCCGGCGGCATCCGGATCGAGCCGAGCGGTCCGCCGACGTTGCCCACCGAAAAAACCTTCAGCAGGACATACGCCGAGCCGCATCCGATAAGTCCGCCAATCAGCCCTATCAGGATCGACTCGGCCAGCAGCATCGACAAAATCGTGCGCACCGGAAATCCCATCGAGCGCATCACCGCGATTTCCCCGCGCCGCTCGCGAATCGACATCGCCGCCGTGTTGGCCGCCACCAGTCCTATCGTCAGCACCACGATAAATCCCAGCAGCTCCGCCATCCGGAAAAACGTCCGGTACTGATCGAGGAATCCGCCGATAAACGACGCCTCCGACTCCGACAAGGTCTCCGCCGACGAGTTGGCAAAGCCCTCATCTATAGCCGCGATCACCTGCGGCACGGACTCCGGCTTATCGACCTTGACCCAGATATTATCGACGATTCCCGGCCGCCCAGCCGCCTCTTCGAGATAGTCTCTCCTGAACAACAGGAAATCCGGCGGCGCCTTGCCGCCAATCGTGCCCACAATCTGCAGCGTCACGTTGAACGGATACAGCGTCCCGCGCAGTTGGATCTGCTGTCCGATCCGCAGATTAAACCGCTTCATCGTATCGCCGCCGACCAGCGCCGCGGTGCGGATTTTCTTGAACTGCGCGAACTGCTCCGGGCTGATTCCCCAGTCGGGCCACATCCGATCGACATCCTCGGGATCGGCCGCCAGGTTGGGAAACTGGTCGTAAACCTCGTGGTACACTCCGCCGAACCAGCTCTCCGGCACCACCACCTCGACATGCGGTATCGTCACGATCCGCTGCTTGTAGGCGATTGGAATCGAGTAGGCGAGCCCGGCCTTGTTATGCGTCGCGATCCGGGTGGACGAAGCGGTGTTGCCCAGAATCTGGTTCGCCACCGTGGGAATACTGACCAGCGCCGAAAAAATAAACAGCGAAACCGCGATCGACAGCACGGTAAGAAAAGTACGCCGCTTGCTGCGAAAAAGATTTTTAAAAACCAGCGCCCAATACTTCATAGCGCGACTCCTGTCTCATATGTGAAACCCCTCCTGGGTTTCACATGCAATCCCGTTCCTCTTCCCCTCCTATTACCCATGCGCCGCCGCCTCCGTCGGCGCTCCTCTCTTCCCCGGCTCGACCCCCGCCAGCACGCCCTTATCCAGCCGATAGACCGTATCGACGTATCGCTCCGCGCGCGGATCGTGCGTGACCATGACGATCGTCTTCTGAAACTGCCGATTCATATCGACCAGCAAGCCGAGGATCTCCTCCGCCGACTTGGCGTCGAGGTCTCCGGTCGGCTCATCGGCGACGATAATCGTCGGGTCGGCGACTATCGCCCGCGCAATCGCCACGCGCTGTTCCTGCCCGCCGGAAAGCTGGCGCGGGTAATGGTCCATTCTGTCGGCCAGGCCCACGACCTTGAGCGCGGTCTCGACATGCTCTCGGCGCTCGGCTTTGTTCAGATGCGTCAATAGCAGCGGCAACTCGACGTTCTCGAACGCCGTCAGCACCGGGATCAGGTTGTAGAACTGGAACACGAGCCCGATATGGCGCGCGCGCCAGCCCGCCAGATCGCGCTCCTTCATCCCGGTGATTTCCTCGCCGCCGACCGCGACCCGGCCGCTGGTCGCGTGGTCGATACCCGCGATCAGGTTGAGCATGGTGGTCTTGCCCGAGCCCGACGGCCCCATGATCGCGACGAAGCGCGCGGCCGGAATCTGGACGGTCACGTCGTCGAGCGCGCGCACCTCGAACTCGTCGCGCTTGTAGATCCGGGTAACGTGTTCGAGATCGATTGCGAACTTTTCGTCCATGACTCCCTGCCTCCTGAATTCCCAGTTATCTCATCCCTCGCCCGTCTGTTTCCTCTCCCTAATAACCGAACATGAGAACCGGACCCTTCCCCCCTTAACCAGTCCTAACAGGGACGAAGTCCCGCATCTTCTCCTCTCACTGGGTGCAGGGGTCACCCCTGCCCAGGGAAGCGTGAAACCCAGGCGGGGTTTCACTACAATCAAGTTCCTCCCACTCTTTAGCTGCTCGTTCAAAGTCGTCGACCTATACAGCCCGCGCGACCCTCGCCCGCGGCGCGGCCCGCCGCCTGCTTTGTATTTCACGCTTCAACTGCGCGCATAGCTTCGCCAGCACCCGCGCCTTGGCGTTGGTGATCTCGCAGCCCAGCTCGACCATTATCCTGCGCACCGGGCTCGCGCCCGCGCGGCGCATATCGGCCACCATCTGCGTCAGAATAGCCGTCCGCTCTTCGTCGTCGCGCCGCGACCGCTCCATATGCTCGAGCGCAATCTCCGGCTCCCGGTCCGCGAAGTAAATCTTCACCTGCGATTCGTCGAACACGAACAGCGGCTGCGCCGGCGCGCGCAGGATGCGCATGAAATACGCCCGGCCGCGCGGCGTGATCGCATAGACCTTGCGCGCGCGCCGCCCGCGCCGTTCCAGTCGCAGCTTGACCAGCCCGTCGCGCGCCAGCTTCTTCAGCGCCGGATAAATAGACCCGTCACTGACCCGGTAGAAAAACCCGACCGGGTCCTGGAAGCGATTCTTCAGGTCGTAGCCGGTCGCCTCCGCCTCGGTCAGAAACCCCAGGATAGGAAACTTCACATCCATCCGCGGCGGCGTCTGGTTGAATTCCAGGAACGCCGACTTGGCCGGAAACAGCGGCGCGCCGGAGCGATAGCTCCGGACGCCATTGCGCCGGTGATTCAACGACACCTCATGCATACCTATCGAGCCAATAGCTCGACTTGAGCTATGAGTCAACAAGTTGGCGCGAATCACGATGCAGCAAAGCGGCTTCGGATCAGTTGGCCAAGATTGCTCGCACCCGAAAGCGGCGCGACCCGCGCCCCCGCCGCCGCCAGCGCCCGCATCCGCTCGGCGTCGGGCTCCGTGCCCAACACCACGTCCCAGAGCCGCGTCGTCACCCCGAAAATCGCGTCCGGCTCGCACGCATGATGGGCCAGGTGGCGCGCGCGCAGGCGCGCTTCAAGCGCGCACCACGGCCTCGCGAAATGAATCCGGTAATGCACGAATTCATACGCCGCGAATCCGCTGACAACTCCCGCGATGAAAACCACCGCCGGCGCCAGCCCGAACATCGACCACGCACCGGCCAGCACCGCCGCCGTGGGAATCCACGAGCGCATCGCGAACACCGCGCGGGGATCGCGATGGTGCACGTCATGCAGCCGCGTCACGAACGTGCGATGCGCATGCGCCAGCACGCCGTGGATTACGTACTCGGCCAGCGTCCACGCAAACAGTCCGGCCGCGAATACAAGCGCATCGAGCAGCATCGCTTCTGATCGTAGGTCGTGACGTGCCGCTTGGCAACGCAGCGTCCGGCTTGCACCGGGCGGAAAACGAGCCCTTGACTGCATACTCAAGGAATGGAATAGTCCAATCCTCTAATCAGAGAAAGAGGCACAGGGAGACGAATGTACAACTCGGCTAATCCATTCCTGAACGGCAACTACGCACCGTGGCGCGAAGAGGGCGACGCGTTCGATCTCGAGATCGAAGGCGAGCTGCCGCGCGAGCTCAACGGCGCGCTCTACCGCATCGGACCCAACCCGCACTTCAAGCCGCTCGGCGCTTACCACTGGTTCGACGGCGACGGGATGGTCCATGCGTTCATCCTGCGCGACGGCCGCGCCGCCTACCGCAACCGCTACGTCCGCACCGACGCCCTCAAGGCCGAGATGAAGCAGGGGCGCGCGCTGTTCGGCGGCTTGCTCGAGCACGCGCGCGAGATGCCGCCGGAGTTGCCGCCCTTCAAGAACGCCGCCAACACCAACATCGTCGGCTACGCCAATCGCATGCTCGCGCTGTTCGAAGCCGGGTCGCCGCACGAGCTCAAGCCGCTGACGCTCGAGACGGTCGGCCTGTTCGATTTCGGCGGCAAGCTCACCGGCCCCGTGACCGCGCATCCCAAGTTCGACCCGGTCAACGGCGACCTGCTGTTCTTCGGCTACCAGCCGTTCCCGCCGCACGCGACCTGGTACCGCGCCGGTCGCGACGGCCAGCTCATCGAGTCGCGCCCCATCGACACCGGGCTGCCGGTGATGATGCACGATTTCATCGCGACCGATAACTACGCCATCTTCTTTGTCTGCCCCTCGGTGTTCCATCTCGAGAATGCCGCGGCTGGAAAGCCGCTCTTCATCTGGGAGCCGAATCACGGCACCAGGATCGGCGTCATGAACCGCAAGACCGGCGCCGTGCAATGGTTCCACGACGAGGCGTTTTTCGTGTTTCACTTCCTCAACGCGTACGAGGAGAACGGCTCGCTGATTGTCGACGGATGCAGGATGGCCTCGCTCGACATGAGCGGCACTTCGTTCGGCGGCAACCCGCCGATGTCCTGGCGATGGACTCTGAATTTGAAGGACGGCACGATGCGGCAGCGGCAGATCGACGACCGCTCGACCGAGTTTCCGCGCTTCGACGAGCGGCTCGCCGGCCGGATGCATCGGTACGGCTACTTCACCAATGCCAATCCCGGCTCGCCCGAGAATTCACCGAGCCGCAACGGACTGCTCAAGCGCGACTATCAGACGGACCGGGTGGAAGTTCAGGACCTTGGCAAAAATTTCGCCGCCGGAGAGCCGGTGTTCGTGCCTCGCAACACGCAGTCATCCGAAGACGACGGCTGGGTGCTCGCGGTCTGGTATGACGCGGAGCGCAATCGCAGCGAGATGGTCGTGCTCGACGCGCGGAACTTCGCCGGCGCGCCCGTCGCGCGGATCAAGTTGCAGCATCGCGTGCCGTGGGGCTTTCACGGCAACTGGGTGCCCGCGCAATGAAGAAGGCGGGCGACAGCGCCGCCCGCCGGCTGAAGAGCGGCGCGTCGAAACGCCCGGCGCGTCCGCCTCGCGACTCGCCCCGCGAGGCTCCGAACGAAGTCCGCGGCTTCACCCCTTTTCGGCCCTACAAAAAGGCGTCACTGGACCTCGCGCTGCTCGGCTTGATCGCGGAAGTGCCGGGCGTGTCCGGCTACGACATCATGAAGATCTTCGACCTGTCGATGAAGCACTACTGGCACGCGCATCCCACGCAGATCTATCCGACGCTGGAGCGGATGGAGGAGTCCGGGTTGATCAAGCGCCGCAACGTCGTGCAGCGCAACCGGCCGAACAAGCGACTGTACACGATCACGCCGGCCGGCGAGCGGCTGCTGATCGAATGGCTCGAGAGCCCGTTCGAGGGAATCAACCTGAAGCATCCGCCGCTGCTGCGATGCCGGTTCCTCGGACATCTCGGGGCCGACGGCGCAATCGCGATTCTCGAAGAAGAGCGGCGGTCGTGGGCGATTCATCTCAAGCGCTACCGGGAGCTCGAGCAGAACTACTTCGCCGACGGCAAGGGCTATCGCGACGTGAACAGGATGTTCTCGATGTTCACGCTCAGGCGCGGCATCGACTGGATGGAGGAGAACATCCGATGGTGCGAGTGGGCAATCGGCGAGATCGACCGCAATCGCGCGCTGTTCCCGGCCGAAAACATGCGGACCGGTCTGAAGCAGGAAAGGGCGTGACCCGCTCGGAACACGGCGGTTGCCTTAGAGGCTGGCTCGCGCATCGCTGACGAAACCGCTTACTCCACACAAATTGTTCTTTGGGTGACTCGCCGCGCGTTCCTTCCGCTTGCACTCGCTTAGAACATTCTGTTTCCTCTGTCATTCTCTAGGGCAGGGGAATTTTGGGGAACCCTCTCAAACATCGCGAACCACTGGCAGTTGACGCGCCGCTGCCTGCCTCGCGTCAAAAAGTCTTCAGCGAGCGGATTGCCGCTATCGCCGAGGTTGGCGCTCGCGCGCTGGCGGCTGAGCGATGCGCGATCGCGCTTCAATCGAATGGTGCGGGGGCCGACGAAGTCGTGTGGGCGCCGCGGGGAGACCCGCGATGGGACCTAGTTGTGAATGCGACCCTCGGCGCGCTCGGCAATCGGCTTGGCGATGCGGTTGCGGCCACCGGGTTGAAGCGCAGGCGCGCGGCGGCGGGTCCCGTTGAATCGATTGAAAGAGTTGCGTTGAGCACTCGGGAAGTCGAGGCAATTGCGCGCGGTGAAAAGATCGACGACGGACGCCAGTTGGCCGCAGCGGCGTTTATCGACGGCGTGAGCGCGGTGCGGATCGCGATGGTCACCTGGGCGGATCGAGGGCGCGGTGAGCTTGAAGCATCGCTTGAGCTCATGGCGCGCGCCGTTTTCGCCGAGATCGCGCTGGCCGCCGCGCGCACCTCGCTTGATTTCTGGCGGACGCACGGCGCTGAGAGCGGGCGCCAGGCCGTCGGGGCAAAGCGGGAACTGGGGCGCGAGCGGGCGGCGACGAACCATCTGGACGCGGCGGTTGCGGCCGCGCGAAGTGCGCGCCCGATCGAGCGGTTCAGCCGCTTCGGCGAGCTGGTCGCGGGCGGCGCCGGCTTCGACCAGTGGCTGATCGCAGTCGAGGACGGCGGCTCGTTCATAGTGGCCGCATCGTCGTCCGGGCAAAAGCAATTCGATTTGGGCGAGACCGGCAGCGCGCTGGCGGAAAGTTTCCGCCGCCGGATCGTGATTGCGCGCTGGCGCGATCGCGACGCGGGCGCCGCGGATCGCGACAAACGATTTCCCGAAGACAAAATTTTCGGCGGCGCGTACGTCTGTATCCCGTTCGAGGCCGGCGCGATCGCGCTCGGCTCGCGCAACGGGGACGCATCCGCGGCCAGGGCGGAGGCGATTGTCGAGCGGCTGGCGCCGTTCGTCGCGAGCTGGGTGATGGAGCGCGAGGCGGCGCGGCGCAGCGCGCTGGTGCGTCAGCTTGCGCTCAGGATGTTCGCCGCGATCGATGAGGAGCGCGCCAGAATCGCGCGCGACCTGCACGACGATCAGGCGCAGTTGCTAGCGGCGGCGAAAATCGCGCTCGACGGCCGGCGCGAGGCGGCGCGCGCGATCTTCAAGCAAGTCGAGGAGGAGTTGCGCCGCAAGACGCGCGAACTTCGCCCGGCCACTCTTGGAATCGTTTCACTCGACGAGGCAATCCAGCACGAGTTCGCGCAGTTGAATCGCGCGGGCGTGGCGGCGAAGTTGAGTGGCGGCGGCGCGGCGGCGAAAATTTCGCGCCCGGTGCAGCAGGTATGCTTCCAGGTCGTTCGCGAGACGCTGTCCAACGTGATTCGGCACGCGCGCGCGAAGTCGGTCGAAATCGCGATCGAAAGAATCGAGGCCGCCGCGCGCGTGTCGGTCAGCGACGACGGCTCCGGTATCGGCGCCGACCCGGGCGAGGGCGTGGGCCTCGCGGGCGTGCGGGAGCGGCTGGAGTTGATGGGCGGGAGACTGACGGTGGAATCGCGCGCGGGCCGCACAACCGTCGTCGCCGAAATTCCGGAGGCGGAGTCAGCGTGATGGAAGGTCACGGGCGGATTCGCGTGGTGCTTGCCGATGACCATCGGATCGTGCGCGAAGCGCTCACGATGGTGCTCGCGACCGAGTGCGAAGTGGTCGCGGAAGCGGCGGATGGCGAGCAGGCGGTCGCGCTTGCCGCGCAACTGAAGCCGGATGTGGTGGTGATGGACCTCGGGATGCCGGGAATCGGGGGTCTGTCGGCGGCGCGTCGAATCGCCAAAGAAACGCCGGCGTGCAAAGTGCTGGTGCTGAGCCAATATGACGACGAAGAATACGTGATCGAGGCGCTCGGCGAGGCGGGCTGCGCGGGCTACGTGGTCAAGACCGACGCGGCGGCGGAATTGCTGAGCGCGGTGCGCGCGGTGCATTCGGGGCGCCGCTATCTCAGCCCGACGATCGCGCCGATCGTGCTCGCGCGGCTGCGCAAGGGCGCGCCCGCGATCGCGTCGCGCGCGGCGACTCCGACCCGGCGCGAGCGCGAGGTGCTCAAGCTGGTAGGTGAGGGCGCGACCACCAAGGAGGTCGCGCAGCGACTCGGCATCAGCGTGAAGACCGCGCAGGCGCATCGCGACAATCTCAAGCAGAAGCTCGAGCTGCGCTCGACGGCGGCGATGGTGCGCTATGCGATCAAGCACAAATTGATTCGTCTCGACTGAAGCGCGCTGAACGCGAGTCTTGAACGATCGTTCTGGAGGCTTTGACTCTGAATTGAGCCGTGTTAGTAGTGAGGCGAAGACGGTCTTCCAACGACGGCCAGGAGGCAAGGCTATGAAGCGCACGGGCGTTCATCATCTGGGGCTGGCGACTCTCGACCTCGATCGCACGGTCGAGTTCTACACCACGAAGTTGGGCTGGGAGGTCGCGTGGTCGGATATCATCGAGCCGGCCGAGGGCGGCAGGATCAAGCACGTCTTCCTGAACACGGGCGACGGCAGCATGGTGGCGTTCATGTGTCCGGAAAAAGTGCCGGGCGTGCCGGCGGAGTGGGCGACCGATATCAACAGCGCGCAGGGGCTGCCGGGCGCGTTCTACCATTTCGCGTTTCATTGCGACGACGTGCCGGCGCTCGAGGCCAAGCGCGCGGAGCTGATCGGGCGCGGCGTCGAGGTGACGCCGGTGGTCGATCACGAATGGTGCCGCTCGATCTACTTCCGCGATCCCAACGGGCTGCTGCTCGAATACTGCACGACCGTTCGCGCGTTCACGGAAGAAGACAAGGTGATGAAGCATCACGATCAGCCGGGGCCGATGGTGACCGATCCGGCGGACGCGAAGAAAGTTTACAAGATGCTGGCGGGGCCGCGATCGGCGCCGAAGGCGAATCGCACGCCGGTGTGAGCGGACCTCAGCGCGCGGCTGATTGACGACATAAAGAGCGGCCGGCGATCGATTGCGATCGCGTTGGCCGCTTTTCTTTTTGCGCCGCCCGATGCATTCTCCGACTGACGACAATCCGCAATCCGCAGCAGGAGTTCAGCTATGGCAGAGATAGGACTTTTCGAGGCAATTCACTCGGCGCGATCGCTCCGGCGATTCAAGCCCGACCCGGTTCCCGACGAGGTAATCACCAAGGTGCTCGACGCGGCGATTCGCGCGCCGTCGGGCAGCAACGAACAGAGTTGGGAGTTCATCGTCATCAAGGACGCCGCGCAGCGCAAGAAGATCGGTGACGTGTATCGCAAGGGCGGTGGAATTCTGATGGCGCTGTACGCCAATCGCGTCAAGCCCGCGCACATGAGCGAGGAGACCTACCGGAAGCTGATGGCGTCGGCGACCTACCTGATCGATCACATGGCGGACGCGCCGGTGCTGTTGCTCGCATGCCTGAAGCAGACCGCGCCGGCGGGAGCGCCGCCCAAGCTTCCGCCCGAGGTGGCCGCCGCGATGAAGAGCCTGGCGCGGACGTCGGGCTCGAGCATCTACCCCGCCGTGCAGAACATTATTCTCGCGTGCCGCGGATTGGGCCTCGGCACGGTGCTCACGACGATTCACACGTTTTTCGAGGACGAGGTGAAGGCGATCCTGGGGCTGCCGCCCGAGGTGCAGACCTACGCGCTGATGCCGATCGGATATCCGGCTGGAAAGTTCGGCCCGATCAAGCGGCGGCCGGTGAACGAGGTCGCGTACCTGGACAAGTACGGCAACCACTGGAAGAGCTGAGCGCGAAGGATTGGGCGCAGCACTAATCGGGTTCGTCGCGAAGGTCTTCGGTGACTTTGCCGGCGAGGTGGCGGACCTGGTCGTGTTGCGAGAGCAATGACGCGAGCATGGCGGGGTCGGGCTTGCCGCCGAGCCGGTACGCGTCGGCGGCATGCGCGAATTTCTCGTAGGCGTTGAGCAGCCGCACAAAATCCTGATGC
Organism: Binataceae bacterium (SeqCode); assembly: GCA_963789715.1. Classification (GTDB taxonomy): domain Bacteria; phylum Desulfobacterota; class Binatia; order Binatales; family Binataceae; genus Binatus. Next base: position 189,959 of record CAWBLQ010000003.1, read on the forward strand.
GACGGGCGCGACGACTCGCGCGGGGTCGACGATGAGAACGCGCTGGCCTTGTTGAAGGCATAGTAGAACTCGCCCATTTCCTCGGACGACAGTTGGCGATCGTCGAGCTTGAAGTAGGCGCGGCAGTAGTCGGCGAGCTTGTCTGACAGATCGGAAAGCAGCGACACGTTGGCCGTCATCGTGCGGCGGTAGTCGGACGAATAGCAGGCGCTCGCCGCAAAGATCGCAATCGCGAAAAAAAAGACGGGCCGCCAAACAGCGGTCCGCCGAATTGATTTCAACAAAACGCGACCACGCAATTTCAGCCGAGGTACTCTTTGAAGAACGCGATGGTGCGGGCCCACGCCTCCTTGGAATGCACGGGATGGAACGACGGACGATCGTCGCACATGAAGCCGTGGTCGGCGTCGGGGTAAAAGACCACCTCGGCCGGCTTGCCCGCCTTCTTGAGCGCGTCGCGAAATTCGTCCACTTCGGTGATCGGAATGAACGCGTCCTTGCCGCCGAAAAAGGCCAGCACCGGGGCATCGAGACCGCTCACGTAATCGATCGGCGCCTTCACTCCGGGCTGCGTCGACTTCATCATCCTGCCGCCGTAGTACGGCGCGGTGGCTCTGACCGCGGGATTGCGACATGCGGTCATAAAGGCGACGCGTCCGCCCATGCAGAAGCCAACGGTGCCGAACGCCGGCTTTACTTCCTTCAGGGCCTTGAGGTGATCGATCGAGGCGCCCATGTCGGCGACGACTTGATCGTCGTTGATCGATCCCATCAGGCGAAAGGCGCCCGGCAGATCGTTGTAGCCGACGACGTTGTTGGGTCGGCGAAAATATAGATTTGGAGCGATCGCGACGAAGCCTTCGGCCGCGAATTGATTGGTGATGCGCCGGATCTGATCGTTGAGGCCGAACGCTTCCATCACGACGACCAGCGCGGGATACGGACCTCCGGACGCGGGGCGCGCGAGATGCGCGGGCATCTTCTCGGCGCCGGTGCGCACGGATACTTCACTCGAAACAACTTCCATGATTGAAACCTCCATGAAAAAGATTCGCGTCCACTGACGAGCGCGTCGCAAACCAAGGATCGCGTCTTACGGGTCGCGATCCACCGATCCTTCTCGCACACAACGAGGTTCGGCTCAAGTGAGAAAATTCGACGTGGCGCTCGCATAAGAAAGTTTCGCCCGCGATGACCGCGGCATCTCGCGCCGACCCGCCATACGCCGCTAGTATACCCGGCGGTCGATCACCGCGCGTGCCCGGCCTGACGTCCCGATGATCCCGCTTCGCGATAACGCCGCGCCGCGCCGCCTGACTCCAATCAACATTGCGCTGATTGCCGCGAACATCGCGGTGTTCGTCTACGAACTTTCGCTCGGCGCGCGGATAACGGCCTTCGTCGGCAGATTCGCGATGGTGCCGGCGGCGGTGACGCAAGCGCTCGCGAACATCGCGCTCGCATCGCGCGAGCCGGCACATCGCATCGGCGGCGCGCTCGCGCCGTTGATGACGACGGTCACGTCGATGTTTGTCCACGGCGGCCTCCTGCACGTCGCGGGCAACATGCTGTACCTGTTCATCTTCGGCGCGGCCGTCGAGTATCGGATGGGCGCATCGCGATACCTGATTTTTTATCTCGCCGCGGGAGTCGCGGCCGCGCTCGCGACGGTATGGATCACGCCGGAGTCGGCGGTCCCGGTGATCGGCGCCAGCGGCGCGATTGCCGGCGTGCTCGGCGCGTATTTCATCCTCTACCCGCGCGGGCGCATCCTGACGATTCTCCCGATTTTCATTTTCGTGCAGTTCATCGAGATTCCGGCCGTCATCTACCTGCTGTTCTGGTTTGCAATACAGCTCTACGCGGGACTCGAACAAGGCGGTCGCGCAGGCGCGATGGGGGGAGTCGCATGGTGGGCGCACGTCGGCGGCTTCATGTTCGGCGTCGCGCTGGCGCCGATGCTCGCGATGAATCGTCCGCGCCGGCGGCGATAGCGCCAGGCGTTTTGTGCATAGACTGTGGACGGCGTGGTGACAACCGTTGGCTTGCGGCGGGAGTAAGTAGTTGTAAGCGGTCATCGCATGGGAAATAATTTGCGCTCCTGGAATTCAGCGCGCGCGGTTGGGGGAGGTGGTGGTCAGGTGGCGGTTTCGTCGGACGATATTCTAAAGCGCGTTCCTCCGCAGAATCTCGAAGCAGAGCAGTCGGTGCTGGGCGCGATTCTGCTCGACAACGACGCGATTAACCACGCGCTCGAAATCCTTGCGGCGGAAGACTTTTACCGCGAGTCGCATCGCGAGATCTTCCGCGCGATGGCTGAGCTTACCGATCACAGCCAGCCGGTCGATGCGATCACACTGACGGACGCGCTGCGCACCAGGGGCGCGCTCGAGCAGATCGGTGGCCCGGCCTATATCGCGGAGCTGGCGTCGATCGTGCCGACCGCCGCCAACGTCGCGCACTACGCGCGTATCGTGCACGAGAAGGCGGTGCTGCGCAGCCTCGCATCGATCGCGACCGACATCGCAAGTTCGTCGTACGAAGCACCGGCGGACGTCGACGGTTTCGTCGATGAAGCCGAGCATCGCATCTTCGAGATTTCCGAGAAGCGGATCAAGCCGTCGTTCCACACGATGCCCGAGCTGACGCGCGAGTCGTTGAAGATCCTCGAACGGCTGTACGAAAACCGCGAGATGATCACCGGCGTGCCGAGCGGGTTCATCGATCTCGATCGAATCACGGCGGGCTTTCAGCCGTCGGATTTGGTCATCATCGCGGCGCGCCCCAGCATGGGCAAAACGGCGCTCGCGCTGAACATTGCGGCCTACGCGGCGATGGAAGCGGACCCGCCCGTGGGAGTCGCGTTTTTTTCGCTGGAGATGTCGAAAGAGCAGTTGGTGCTGCGCATGCTGTGTTCGGAGGCGCGGGTGGACAGCGCGCGGGCGCGGCAGGGATTTTTGGGCGAGCGCGATTTTCCCAAGCTCGCGCAGGCGGCGGCACGGCTGTCGGAGTCGAACATCTATATAGACGACTCGTCGGACACGACCTCGATCACGCTGAAGGCCAAATGCCGGCGGCTCAAGCGCGAGCGCGCCAAGAACCTGGGCCTGATAATCGTCGACTATCTGCAGCTGATGAGATCGGCGCGGCCCGGCGAGTCGCGCGAAAAGGAAATCGCGGAAATCTCGCGCTCGCTCAAGGCGCTGGCCAAAGAGCTCAAGGTCCCGGTGATCGCGCTCTCGCAGCTCAACCGGCAGGTCGAGTCGCGCGAGAATCGCCGCCCCATGCTCGCCGACCTGCGCGAGTCGGGCGCGCTGGAGCAGGACGCCGACGTTATCGCGTTCATCTACCGCGAGGAAATGTACAAGGGCAAAGAGAGCAAGGAGCCGGGCGTCGCCGAGGTGATCGTCGCCAAGCAGCGCAACGGTCCCACCGACACCGCCAAGCTGACCTACATCAGCAACTACACACGCTTCGAGAACTACACGCCGGAGACGGGCGTCTTCGAAGATACCGGCGTCTAGAAGGATTCCTGTTTGTCATCCTGACCGAAGCGAGCAACGCGAGCGGAGTGGAAGGATGACAACATGCAGTGGGGAGCGGCGCAACTTCAGTGCGAGGTCTCGTCGTCGTCGCTGGATGACACCGGCCCGGGCTCGGCTGGTTCTTCTGGCGCGTTCGACGGGGTGGCGTCACCTGCCGGCGTCTCCGGATTCGCGGCGGAATCCTCGGGATGAGTCTCGATACCTTCCACCGGCCCGGTGTTGGCCTGCTCGACGGCGCGCTCGATTTCGCGGAACTCCGAAAGGTCGGGCAGGCTCTCCAGGTCTTTCAGCCCGAACAATTCGAGGAACTCACTGGTGGTCTCATAGACCATCGGACGACCCGGCGCGTCCTTGCGCCCGGCAATCTTGACCAGCCGTTTTTCGAGCAGTGTTTCGAGCACGCCGCCCGTGTCAACGCCGCGCAGCTGTTCGATCTCCGGGCGCGTGATCGGCTGCCGGTAGGCGATTATCGCTACCGTCTCCATCAGCGGGCGGCTGAGACGCGGCGGCCTGGCGGCCAGCAGCTTGCGAACGTAGCCGGCGTGGCCCTTCGGCGTGCGCATCTGGTAGCCGCCGGCGACTTCGTCGATGACGATGCCGCGGTTTTCGGCGGTGTACTCCGCGGCCATCGCGGCCAGCGCCTTTTGCACCGTGGCGCGCGGAACGTCGTCGAAGACCGCGGCCAGCCGCGCCACTGAGACCGGTTCGCCGGCCGCGAACAGCAGGCTCGCGAGAATTGATTTCAGCCGCTCTTCTTCCACTCAACCTCCATTGCTCACGCGGCGCCGCGCTCCAGCACGATCGGGCCGAAGCGCACTTCCTGAAAGGCGCGAACTTCCCGCCGGCGGATCAACTCGAGCAGCGCCATGAAGGTCGCGACTACCAGCGACCGATCGTTTGCGTCCTCGAACAGCGCGGCGAACGGGATTCGTCCCCCGGCTTCCAGCGCGCGCATAATCCGCGGGATACATTCCGCCACCGGGATGTCGCGCAGCTCGATTGCGCGCGGAGTCTTGTCGGCGACGCGCTTGAGCACCGCGCCGATCGCCTCGACCAGGTCGAAAATCGTAACCGTATAGCGCTTCGCGTCCGCGTCTTCGGGCGCGCTCTCGCCGGGCGTGGTGAACACGTCGCGGCCGAGCAATGCTCGCTCCGCGAGTTTTTCGGCCGCCTCGCGATAGCGCTGATATTCAAGCAGGCGTTCGACCAGATCGCGCTTGAGCTCCTCGGCTTCCTCGGTGTCGGCGAGCTCCGGATGCGGCAGCATCGCGAACGACTTGATCAGGAGCAGCGTCGCCGCCATCACCAGGTACTCGCCCGCCACGTCAAGATTCAGCTGGTCGAGCAACTCGAGCCACGCCAGGTACTGTTCCGTGATCACGCTGGCGGTGACTTCGTGAGGGTCGAGCTCGGCGCGCTTGAGCAGATGCAGCAGCAGGTCGAGCGGGCCTTCGTAAATCGGGAGCCGGAAGCGGACGCCGGCCTCGGTATCGATGCGGCGCGGGCTGGTGCCGTCGCTCACAGCAGCACCGACGCGATTGCGCTGATGATAGGGTTAATCACTCGCTCGACCGAATTTGTATACAGCAGCAGCAAAAGGATGAAAAAGCCGAACGGCTCGAGTTGCGCGTAAGGCCGCGCGAGGGTCTGCGGCAGCAACGTGAAGAGCACGCGGCCGCCGTCGAGCGGCAGCAGCGGAAAAAGATTGAAGACCGCCAGCACGATGTTGATCCACACCGACGCCTGCAGCATCAGGTAGAGCGGCACCGCGATCGACGGGCCGTACGGCGCATTGACGAACCCCGCCACCACGCGCATCGCAAGCGCGCTCAGAATTGCCAGCGCGATATTGGTCCCCGGTCCGGCCGCCGCGACCAGCAGCATGCCGAGGCGCGGGCTGCGCAGATGATGGAAATTGACCGGGACCGGCTTGGCATAACCGAAAACCGGCAGATGCAGGAACAGCAGCATAGCGGGCATGATGATGGTGCCGAACAGATCGACGTGCGAAATCGGATTCAGGGTCAGGCGCCCGGCCCGCAGCGCAGTATCGTCGCCGAAGCGCAGCGCGACGAAGCCGTGCATCACCTCGTGCAGAATGATCGCGAAGATCGTCGGCAGCGCCCAAATCGACAGCGTAGCCAGGAACTCGCCTGAGTTGTTCAAGAGCGAGGTTCCCCGGCGGAGGCGATTCGAGTCGCGCGCGGATGAAACGTGCGATGAACCTTGCGCAAGTGGCTCCTTGAGAGATGAGTGTAAATCTGCGTGGTCGAGATGTCGCTGTGGCCGAGCATCTCCTGCACGGCGCGCAGATCGGCGCCGCCTTCGAGCAGATGCGTGGCGAAGCAATGCCGCAAGGTATGCGGGCTGACCCAAGCGAGGCGCGGCTCGCCGGCGGCCCATCCTTTGAGCGCCTTGAAAAACCCCTGCCGGGTCATCGCGCGGCCGAGCCTCGTGATGAATACCGCCGATATGCGACGCGGGATTTTTTTTTCGCCGCGCTTAGTGTCGCCGGCCCGGTTGAGGATCTCGTCGCGCCGCTCGAGGTAAGCCTTAAGCGCGCGAATCGCGGCGCCACCCATCGGCACCATCCGCTCCTTGCCGCCCTTGCCGAGCACGACGACGGAGCCGGCCGCCAGATTCACCTGGTGCACTTGCAAGCCGACCAGCTCCGAAACGCGCAGCCCGCATCCGTAAGCCATTTCGAGCATCGCGCGATCGCGCATTCCGCGCGCGTCGCGCGCGTCGATCGCGGCGATGAGATTTTCAACGTCGCCCGGCGACAGGGTGCGCGGCAGTTTGCGCGGATGGGGCCTGAGTTTCACGGCGGGCGCGGGATCGCGCTCGATGATCTTCTCGTCCACCAGTTCGCGCGCGAGCCCGCGCAGGCTGGCCAGATGGCGGCGCTGCGAACTGACGGCGAAGCCATGGTCCGCGAGCGCTTCGAGGTACGCGGTCAGCGCGGCGGCGTCGAGCTGCGCAGGCTGCACGCCGGCCTCGTGGCACCACGCTTGAAAAACGCTGAGGTCATGCGCGTACGCTTCCATCGAATGACGGCTGAGTCCGCGCTCGACAGCCTGGCGCGACAAGTGCCGATCGATGAGCTCGTCCCAGCCGGCAGCGCTCACGGCTGCGCTCCGCTGGTGGGATTCTGTTCGACCTTTTCGAGCAAGGCGGCGCGAAGCTCCCGCATCCGATCGAGATCCTCGAGTTTTCCGCCCTCGCGATCGCTCACGTAAAATACATCGAGCGCCTGATCGGCGTTGGTCGAAATGCGCGCGAGGTGAATCCGCAGGCCGAGGCGGTAGAGCGTGTGGGTGATCGCGAACAGCAGGCCGACGCGGTCCTGCGTGAATACGTCGATGACAGTGAACTGCTCGGAGGTGCGATTGTCGACGGTGACTTCGGTCGGCACGTGGCGCACAAACTTGCGGCCCGCGTTCTGCACGTGATGCGCCGCGGCGACCAAGGCCGCGATGTCCTGCTGGCCGGTGATCACGCGCTCGAGGTCGTGCTCGACGCGCAGCCAGCGGTCGTCTTCCATCGCCATCGAGCCCGCGCCCGTCTGATGCGAGACGCGGAACACGTCCATCGCGATGCCGTTGGTGCGCGTGGTGATTCGGGCCGACAGGATGTTGAGATTGTTGGCGGTCAGGGCGCCCGCGATCATCGAAAACAGTCCCGGCCGGTCGCACGTCACGACGATAAACTCGCTGAACTCGAGTTCGGGGAAATGCCTGATGCGGCAGACCAGCGGCCGGTCCGCGAGCGCGCGCATCGACTCGAAGTGCAGCGGAATGTCGTTTTCGGGCACCGTGAAGAAGTAACGGTCGGGCATCTCGTCGAGGAACGCGGTCACGTCCGCCTCGGGAGCGGACGCGGCGAGCAGGGTCGCGCGGACCGCCGCCTTAACGGTGGCCAGTCGGCGCGCGGGATCGACCGCCTCGCGCCCGCCCTGTTCGAGAACCTTCAGCGCGCGCATGTAGAGGTCGCTCAGCAGCATGTCGCGCCAGTTGTTGTAAACCTTGGGCGCAACCGCGCGCATGTCGGCATAGGTCAGCAGGTAAAGCGCCTTCAGACGATCGATCGAGCCGACGGTGCGGGCAAATTCCTCGACGGTGGTGTGATCGTCAAGGTCACCCTTCTGCGCGACCTGCGACATCATCAGGTGGTTGCGGACCAGGAACACGACCAGGTCGATTTCCTCGCTGTTCAGTCCCAGCCGCTGCGACACTTCCGCGGCCAGGCTGGCTCCGCGCTCATGATGGTCGTGGCCGTGCCCCTTGCCGATGTCGTGGAGCAGCAGCGCAAGGAAGACCAGCGGCAGATGGTCGAGCTCGCGCGCGACCTCGGTGAGCAGGGGAGTGGGATCCTTGAACTCGCCCGTGCGCAGGCGTTCGAGTTCGCGCACGGCCACCAGCGAATGCCGGTCAACGGTGTAGATGTGGTAAAGGTCGTGCAGCACGCGCGCGTAGAGGTTGCCGAACTCGGGGATGATCGCGCCGAGCACGCCCGACAGATGCATCGCCTCGAGCGTCTCGGCGACCCGCTGGCGCGCCGATAAAATCGTCATCAGGACTGCGGTGACGCGCGGGTCTTTGCGCAGGTCGTCGTCGATTAGTCCAACATTGTCGCGCACCAACTGGTACGCGCTGCCCGAAAGGCTCACGTCCTGCGCCTGGCAGTCGGCATAGATCGCAATCAGGTTGATCGGATCGCGCTTGAAGAAATCAGCTGCGGCGATACTCAGCAGATTGCCCTGAACGATTACACCGGGGCGAATCCTGCGGGTCGGCGTGCGGCGAAAAAACCGCCCGCCAGGACTGTTCTCGGTCACGCGCGCGATCAAGCCCTCGGCGAAGCGATGGACCGTCGACGCGTGCTGGTAGTACGCGCGCATCAAGGCGGAACCGGCGGCCTGTCCGTCCTCGGGCTTGAAGCCCAGCAAAGGTTCGATCCGCTCCTGCATCTCGAAGGTGATCTGATCGAAGTGGCGCCCGCTCAGAAAATGCAGCGAATTGCGCACCCGCCAGAGAAAGTCGCGTGCCTCGATCACTTCGGCCGCTTCGGGTTCGGTGATGACGGCCTTCTGCACCAGCTCTTCGAGCGAATGAACTTTGTACTTGACCTTGGCCAGCCACATCGCGGTGTGTAGATCGCGCAGGCCGCCTTCGCCCTCCTTGATCTGAGGCTCGAGCAGGTAGATCGAATCGCCGTACTGGGCGTGGCGTTTGCGGCTTTCCTCGAGTTTGGTGGCGAAGAACTTGTCCTGGTTGCGGTTGAGGACCTCGGCGATGAGCAGCTTGTCGAGCTCGGCGTACAGCTTCTCGTCGCCGCAGAGGTAGCGCGCGTCGAGGATCGCGGTTTTTTCCTTCAGGTCGTCGTTGGCGAGCCGCACGCATTCCTTGGCCGTGCGCACGCCGTGTCCGACCGTGAGCCCCGCGTCCCACAGCGCGTGCAAAATTATCTCGGTGACAATTTCGGCGTACGGACCGCGCTTGTAGTCGTGCAGGAACAAGAGATCGACGTCGGATTGCGGATTCAGTTCACCGCGTCCGTAACCGCCGCGCGCGACCACCGTGATTTTCTGGTTGAGCTTGGGAAATCGCCGGCCGTGATCCGCGTCCGCATAGTAAAACAGCGCGCGCAGCAGATCGTCCATCGCCGCCGTCATCGCGGCCACGATCTCGCCGCCGCTGGCGCCGGCGAAGTGGCGCTCGGCGAGCTCGGCGCGGACCGATTCGAGATAAGCGCGGGCATTGACGCCGGGGGTCCGGCTCGCGGCGAACTGCGCGAGCAGCGCCTCCTGGCCACGCGGCGAAGGCGCAGCAGTCGGCGCGGAGCCCGCGCCACTCGCGCCCGTGACGAGGCTCACAGATTTCCCGCCGCCAGATCGGCGTCGAGGTAGTGCGCTACCGCCTTCGCGATCGCGCCGGCCAGCACGTCCTGGTACTGCGCCGATTCCAGCCGCGCCGCTTCGCCTGCGTTCGACATGAAGCCGCATTCAACCAGCACGGCCGGCATATGCGCGCCGACCAGCACGTAAAATGGTCCCATCTTCGCTCCCAGCGCGTGCACGTTCAGTCCAAGTCCGGCGTCGAGATCGGCGACCGTCTGCGCGTCGATCATTCTGGCCAGCGAGGCCGCTTCCGACGCTTTATAGTTCTGGCGCAAGTCGGTCAGGATGTAGTTTAAGTTGGAGGCGTCCGGTGCGCCATAGCCGTCGGCGCCGGCGTTTTCCATGCGCGCCAGCCGAATCGTCGCGCGGTCGGTGGTGTTGTTCAGGTAATAGACTTCGATTCCCGTGGTGTCGGTGTCCGGGCTCGAATTGAGGTGAATTGAAACGAAGAGGTCCGCACCCGCGCGATTCGCAATTCGAGTGCGCGCGGCGAGGCTGATGAACACGTCGCTCGAGCGCGTGAGTTCGGCGCGGATGCCGCGGGCTTCCAGAGCGGCCTTGAGGCGCGTCGCGATCTGCAGGGCGAGATTTTTTTCCATCGCGCCCGCCGACGACTGAGTGCCGGGGTCGTACCCGCCATGACCGGGATCGATCATCACGAGGAAGCGGCCCGGCTGACGATTGTCTTCATTCGCATTTGATGGCACGGGTGCGACTGGTTGCGCGGCAGAATCAGGAGGAGGGTTGTCCGCCGGCGCAAATGCGACAGTGCGCGCGACGGTTGGAGCAGGGCGGCCCGGAGCGTCGTTTTCGTTGTGCGCGATCATCGGCGCCGCGATATTTGGATCCGCGCCGTTGGTCGCGACCCGCAATACTATTTCATTTCTGTCTCGGATCCGCGCGACCGCATAGTCGGCTTGGCCGATTACCTCGACGACGATTCGCGACCTGCCGCCGGGCGACTCGATCGTGCGGACGCTCGCGAGCGGCGCCGTTTCATGGCCGAACAGCGGGCGCGGCGGGATCGCGACGCGAGTGCGCGCCAGCTCGATCCAGAGTTGGCTACCGTGCGTGCTGAGATCGATCGGTGGAGCGGGCCCGCTGAATCCGAAATGGATTTCGAGAGTCGGCCCGCGATGCTCGATACGCGCGGAGATTAGCACTGATGCGGGGACGCTAGCCCGCGCGCGAGCAACCATCGCGCAAATCACCGCCGTCGCGACCGCAACCGTCATCAACCTCCGCATCCCCACAAGCCTCCCGCCCATAACAAGGATAGCCGCCAATGAGAGCAATCGCCACGCCCCTCGGCGCCGCGCGCGGCGGCTATTACTTCGATCTAAATCCAGCGGGAGGAAAGACCCGCCTGCCGTAAACCATGCGGTCGGCTACTGAGCCCTGCAGACGGTGAATGAGACTCTGTTCTCGGTGGAGTCAACGGTGCGAAATTGAGCGTCGGTGACCCCGTCAACGGAGGAAAAGGCGATTGCAACCGGACAACTATTGGCGTTGGTGCTGCCGGGATTGAGATAGCCTGTCGTGTTGTCCGAATTGATACAATAAGTGCCGCTGAGTGAGGTGAAATCCTTAAATGTCGGGCTCGAATTCGGATTGTTGGTGTTTTGCGCCTGGAACCCACTTGTGGTGCCTGTGCCGTCGCCGGTGCTGGTGAGAGTTACGACCACCAGTCCAACCTTGGGAAACCCAGAGCCGTCCAGGCCGACCGAGGTGCAGCTATACGATCCACTAATAGTGGTCGTCCCCTTGGTGGTGCAGGTGGGCGAAGGCGAGGGACAGGTTTTAGTCTGCGCGCCGGCGGTGCCGGCCAGGATCGTCAATGCACAAGCAACCAGGCAAGCTATTCTCATCGTGAGTTTCCCCCAACTTTGAGTTGCGGTCTGAAATCGTGTCGCATTGTATCCGTCGCGGCTAGCCGCACCTCCTAGTTCAACACAGGCCCGTAAAGGTTGAGGACATTCGGTGAAGGGCTTGCCGATGGCGTCGCGGTCGTCGTCGGCGTCGGCGTGATGCTTGAAGATGACGTCGCGGTCATAGTCGGCGTTGCGGTTAATGTTGGCGTCGCGGTGGCAGTGCCTGTCGGAGTTGCCGTCTTCGTCGCGGTTGCGGTCGGCGTCGGCGTTGGCGCAGCTTCGCCCTGTCCCTCGAGTTGGACGTGCTGAGGGCTCTTTTGTGCTGAGTCGGTGAACGCCAAGCCCTGACTCTCTTTCAATGGCTTCTTACTAGCGGCGGTAGGTTTGAACGAGACATCAACTGTACACTTACCGCTGGGTGCTATCGAAGTGCCGCAGGTAGTGCCGGGATCTTTGATGAACGGCGATGAAGCAACGATGCTCGTGATCGAAATCGCAGTCGTACTGGATCCATTGGTAACCGTTACGGTCTGCGCAGGACTGGTGGCGCCAACGAGGACCTTTCCGAAGTTGAGCGCTTTGGGTGAGAGTCCCAGGGTGGGGATTTTGGGCTTCGTGATGGCCGGCGAAACATCCAGCGATTGCGCCAACGCCGGGCGCGCGAACGCCGCCGAGGCCATGATCGTCAGAACCGCGATCGGCATAGTCGTGCGCATGATCGAGTGAGCCGCGTGCGCTCGCCAACTCATCGGCCAACGAAATCGATTGTTAGACCGCAAACCCCTGACTATCGCTGGCAAAGGAGCGCTCCAGCGTTGTTCTCGGTGGTGTCGATGATCCGGATTTCCTTGCTCGAATCATCGACCACCATCGCGAGCGGACAGACCCCGTCTGGGGTAGTGGTGAACAGATAGCCGTAGCCGGCGGCGTTGAGGCAGTAGGTGCCGGACGCGCCCGGGGCGAAGTCGCTATAGGTGGTTGTGCTACCGGAATTGTTGTTCTGCGCCTGCTTAGCAACTGAGAAGTCTCCGGTACCGCTTAACGTGACGACCTGCACGGCGCTGCTGACGACGTTGGAAGAATCGGTGCTGATCTCGGTGCATACATAGGTGCCGTAAAGATCGGCCAACGTGGAGGAAGAACTGGTCGTGCAGGCAGGGGTGGGCGAAGGACAGGTCTGGGCATAGGAGTCTCCTGCCGCAGACAAGAGAAAGAGCGCGACCAGAAACTCAATTTTCTTCATCGGTAGGATTCCCCCTGGCTCAGGACTCAAAGCAAGCGATAAACTCGAAGTGAACGCGCGACGAACTGTTGCATAAACCCGCCCTGATCAGCAAACGGTTACAGACTGCGCTCAACGCAAAGAAAAAGGAGGCCAATGAAGATTTTTTGAGGCCAAACGCACTACATTGCTATTTCTTCTGGCTTGAGGCGCTCTAGAGCGCATGGCTCTCGATCGAGCCACTATTCGTGTTTCGTTCTCCTAAACCAAAGGGAGATTATGTTGATGACGACTCCACTTTCCGGTAAACTGGACGATAACGTGACAGGCCGGATGACGCCAGAGATGATCGAGGCGGGTGCCCTAGCCTTGTCTCTTTATGATCGAGAATTTGAAACGCTGGAAGAAGCGACTGAGAGGATCTACCGCGCCATTATGACGGCTTGTCGGGATCGAAACGTTTCTTGATTTCTTGTTGGACGTGCTCTAGTCCCTTCCGCCTCTCGGACAAGATTATCTTTTTGCGGGAATCAGATTGCTCGAAAGAGGATGAAAAATCAATCTATCTTCTTTTTGCCTATGACCAGTTCATAGTAGTTGTCTGGCATAACGGTCTCATGAGGCCATTGTGGAACCCGGAAGTCGTGGGGGATATGCGCTCGCGTCAGTGCCTCCGATAGTTTGCGGGCACGCGACGGAATCGGGTTCAGAGTTTTAACGCTGATAAAGACGCCTCGGAGATCTACGGGGATCAGATTGGAAGGGTGATACCCGACGAGGTCTTGTAGGCGTTCCCATATCTGCAATCCGTAACTTACCGCCTCGCTATTAACCGGATTCGCAGTCACGACTAATCCATACATTGATCCCGTTTCCCTACGAAGTTCTTCCAGAGTAGGCGATAGAATATCAGCTTGTCCCGCATTAAATTCTCGCGCCCGCAATTTCTCCAACTCCGCTTTGAGATTTTCTGGATCGGCTTTTTCAGCGAGGTCCTTTTGTTCATTCCAAGATAGGAACGTCGCGAAGAATAGCAACACGCAGCCGATTGGCAGAGAGAAGTGATTCACAAGAGCCTGGATGTCAGCTTGAGCATCCGTGCTCGTAAAGAACCCCATCTCGATGTGGGGCAGAATGAACGTCAAAAATGCGCCGCTGACTAGCAAGACATAATGCCTCACAACAGCCACCAAATAATCGACGAAACGCCCCGCGAATTTCTTAATCGTGGCCCACGCTGCCATGAGAGTGTGGTTGGTACTTGTCGCACGACTGCACCTGCGCTATTTTAGATTCACAGCGCACGTGCAACCGTAAACTGTTTAGCGGCTAGTCTTTGGCGAGACTGGCCGTTTCTGTTTGTGGGCTGAATCAGGCCGCAGCAACGGCTTGATCACCGTCTTCAATTTCTCCAAATCGACGTGGCGTAGTTCTTCGCGCAACCGCTCGTCTTCTTTCCTCGTTTGCTCGCTGACCATGCCGCGACTTTAGCACGGGTTTGGAATAGCGGCGAGTACTACACAGTTTGAAGCAGCTTCCGAAACATATCGGGGTCATTGCGCCCGTTGAATCGGAAGGCAAACTCATTGACGTAGAGCGGCAAGTATTCGCGCGTGACGTGATGGAATGATCCCATGATGCCGCGTTTCAGCAGGCTCCAAAAACTCTCAATCGTCTGCGTGTGGACGGAGCCAGTGACGTACTGATGCTTGGAATGGTTGACGGTCTGATGAACAAAACCATGCCCGCGCAGATGGCGATAGCCAGCATGTTCATCGGTCACGACCAGCTTGGCTTTCGTTGAAACCGCTTCCGCGACGAAATCTTCCAGCGTCGTAAATCCCATTTCATCAACCGTGCGAGCGATCACGTTGCCCTTGCGCGAGATTGCGCCGATGACTGTCAGCTTGCCTGAACCGGACGCCCCGCGCGAATGACTCTTCTTGTTCCAGTGTTTGTTTTTGTCTTCGCCCCCAACATACGTCTCGTCAACTTCGACAATTCCCTCAAGCTGCTCTATCCCGCCGCGCATGGCGCAACGAAGTCGATGACACATGAACCAGCTTGTCCGGTAATCGGAGCCGGAGTCTTCACCGAAGATCGTGCGATGAATCTGTAGCGCGCTGATTCCCTTTTTGCTGGTCAGCATCAGATAGGCAACACGAAACCAAATGTCGAGCGGGATTTTGGTATCCTGAAAAATCGTCTTCGTAATGACGCTGAAACGATAGCCGCCGTTCTTGGCGCAAGTAACCTGATTGCCGTCTGCGTCGGTCGTGACTTTGCCGCTCTTGCAGACCCAATGAAACGGCTTCGCTTTGAGCGTGATAACGCGCGTGTTGCCGCATCGCGGACAGATTGGACCATCAGGCCAACGGCACTCGGCAAGCAGCTTCTTACACGCGTCTTCGTTGGGGAAGTCAGCTTCAAACGCTCTTAACGTCTTCATGGCCTAGAATCTACGCTTTTTCAGCATTGGAGTCAACAGAAACATAATCCCCAACCAAAGAACGTTTCACGTGAAACGTTTTGATCGAAAACTCCAGCAGAACAGGGGCATTTCTGACCCCTTCTGACGAAATTTGACTGCCGTTGCGCAACTGTCTGCCTAACCACCGGGTGCCAGGGGGCTACCCGGCCATACGACGGCGGCGCAGTATCACGCCCTGTGCAGGGGCCGCGCCCGCCAACGAAGGGCGGCCTTAATACTGGGTGCAGGGGTCACCCCTGCTCACCCCTGCTGCTTGAGGCGCGCGGCTAGGCGGGCGAGGGCGTTCAGCGCGTCCATCGGGGTCATCCGCTCGACGTCGAGCGCGCGGATTTCATCGACGATGCGGCTCTCCCGCGGTGAGAACAGGCCGAGTTGCGGCGCGGGCATGGTCGCGCGCCGATCGCGGGCAATTCGCGGCATCCCGGCTTCATCCAGTTCGCCCTGCTCGAGGTTGGCGAGAATTTCCCGCGCGCGGCTGATAATCGAATCCGGAAGTCCCGCCAGGCGCGCCACCTCGATACCGTAACTTCGCGACGACGGCTGCTCGATAACGCGGCGCAGGAAAATTACCTCGGCGCCCCATTCGCGCACCGCCATGCTCAGGTTCTTGACCCGCGGACGCTCGCGCGCGAGGTCGGTGAGTTCGTGGAAGTGCGTGGCAAACAGCACCTTGGCGCGGGTCTGATCGTGCAGGTATTCGGCGACCGCCCACGCGATCGCAAGACCGTCAAAGGTGCTGGTGCCGCGGCCGACCTCGTCGAGCAGCAGCAGGCTGCGCTCGGAGAGCCCCTTGAGCAGCCGCGCCGTCTCGCTCATCTCGACCATGAACGTGGACTCGCCGCGGCGAAGTTCGTCGCGCGCGCCGATTCGCGTCAGCACGCGATCGATCAGCCCGATAGTCGCCTCGGCGGCGGGCACGAAGCTGCCGATTTGCGCCATGATCGCAATCAGCGCGACCTGGCGGAGATAGGTCGATTTGCCGGCCATGTTGGGGCCGGTGATCAGCAGGATTTGGCGCGTGCCGGGCTCGGCGTCGAGGTCGTTGGGCACAAACTCGCCCGCGCGCATGCCGGCTTCGAGCACCGGATGGCGTCCGTCGCGCACGCGAATCCGGAGCCCGGTGTTGATCGTGGGACGCACATAGCCGCGGCGGCGCGCGACTTTCGCCAGCGACATGATCGCGTCGAATTCGCCAACCGCGCGGGCGGTTTCGAGTATCGTGGCGGCGTGCGACTGCAAGTCGCGGAGCAGCCTGGTGAAGATCTGGAGTTCGAGCTCCTTGAGCGCCGATTCCGCGGTCAGGATTTTGCGCTCGAGCTCCTTGAGTGCGGGCGTGGTGAAGCGTTCGGCGCTGACCAGCGTTTGCTTGCGCTCATAGTCGGCGGGCACGCGCTCGAGATTCGGCCTGGTGACCTCGATGTAGTAGCCGAAAATATTGTTGTACCGCACCTTGAGCGAGGGGATAGCGGTGCGCTCGCGTTCCGTCGCCTCCAACTTAGCGATCACGCCGCGCGCGCCGGACGCAAGGCTGCGCAACTCGTCGACCTCGGCGCTCAGCGCGGTGCGAATCACGTTGCCGTCGCGAGGATTGACGGGAGGCTCGTCGGCAAGCGTCGCCGCGATTTGCGCCACCAGCGCGGGCATCGGCGAGATCCGCGCGGCTTGGTCGCGGACCAGCGGGCTCTTGAGCGCGCCTATAGCCTTTTTCAATAACTCGCCGGCCTTCAGCGCGTCCGCCAGGCGCAGACAATCCCTCGGCGACGCCCGCATCGCGCCGATTCGTCCCGCCAGACGCTCCAGGTCGCCGATTCGCTTCAAGGATTCCGCCAGCACGCCGCCCAGGTCGGCATCGAAGAGCTCTTCGGCGGCGTCGTGGCGCGCCCGGATCGCGTCGAGCGACAGGAGCGGATAGGTGATCCAGTTGGCAAGCGTGCGCGCGCCGACGGCGGTCAGCGTCTCGTCAAGAATCGACAGCAACGAGCCCTTGCGTGCGCCGTCAGTCGAGGCGACAAGTTCGAGATGACGCCGGGTGGTCTCGTCCACCAGCATGTACTCGGCGATGCGGTAAAGACGGGGCGCCTGCAAATGCGCCAGGTCGCGGCCGAAGGTGTCTTCAACGTAGAGCAGCGCGATTCCCGCCGCGCGTGCGATCGACTCGTCGAGCTCCGCGGCGGCGTCCGCGAAGCGATTTGAGAAGGCCGCAGTCGCGCGCTCGGCGCTGAACGATTCCTGGTCGAGCGTCGTCAAGGGACAGTTCAAATCTTTCAGTAATGCGCCGAGCTCGGCGCTGTCGCCGCCCACGACAATTTCGCGCGGCGCGATTCGCGCGATTTCCTCGCGCAGCGCCGCGGCCTCGCGGACCTGGGTGGCGAGAAATTCCCCGGTCGAGACGTCGAGCGCCGCCAGCGCGAAGCCGTCGCCTGCGGCGCCCGTGACCGCGACCAGGTAACTCTTCTCGGCCGCGGTCAGCACCATCTCCTCGCCCACGGTGCCGGGCGTGATCACGCGGACGATTTGCCGCGGCATCAGCTTGGGCGACTTGGCGTCGGGCGTTCCCTGCTCGCAGATGGCGACCTTGTGGCCGGCCTTCAGCAGCTTGGCGATGTAGGGTTCCGCGGAATGGTAAGGCACGCCGCACAGCGGCACGCCGTCTTTGTTGCGCGAGGTGAGCTGAATGTCGAGTACCCGAGCGCCGACTTCGGCGTCCTCGAAAAACATCTCGTAAAAGTCGCCGAGGCGGAAAAACAGGATCGCGTCGGGCACGCGCTGCTTGACGCTCAGGTACTGCGCGATGAGGGGTGTTTGCTTGACTGCCACTGATGCGATTGCGGCTCACAATAGCCGCGGCGCGCGAAATGGGCAAAACAGCGTGCGTGGCGCGCCCGGCGCGGGCGCAATAGCAAGGGGCACGCGGCTGCTTTTCGCTTTGCCGAATAGGTCTCGATTTACTAGAGTGCGAGTGTTAAGCAGGCTCTATACCGCTCGCCATGCGATTGTTGCGGCGCAGTTTCGCAATCCACGCATGGCGACACATCACCGACAGGAGATTAGGGAAAATGGCATCAGTATCAGCGTCATTGGAATCGGCAACTCGCGGCGCCAAGTCGAGCGCAGCGCTTGAGTTCCTCAAGAGCTCGCCCAAGAAACTTCTCATCAACGGCAAATGGGTGCCGTCGAAGTCCGGCAAAACTTTCGAGACCCTCAACCCCGCCAACGAGCAGGTCCTGGCCCTCGTCGCCGAGGGCGACAAGGCCGACGTGGACGAAGCGGTCAAGCACGCGCGCAAAGCCTACGAAGAAGGCAAGTGGTCGACTCTCAGCCCGCATGCGCGCACCCACTTCCTGCTGAAGATTGCCGAGCTGATCGACAAGCATGCCGACGAGCTGGCCGAGCTCGAGACGCTCGACAACGGCAAGCCCCTGTTCGAATCCAGGAACATTGACATCCCCGGCGCCGCCGAGACCTTCCGCTACTACGCGGGCTTCGCGACGAAGATTTACGGCGAGACCAACCCGTCCGACCCCACCATGTTCAACTACACGCTGCGCGAACCGGTCGGCGTGTGCGGGCAGATCATACCGTGGAATTTCCCGCTGCTGATGGCGTCGTGGAAGATTGCGCCGGCGTTGGCATGCGGCAATGTCGTCATCCTGAAGCCGGCCGAACAGACTCCGCTCACGGCGATTCGCCTCGGAGAGCTTATCTGCGAGGCCGGCCTGCCCGAAGGCGTCGTGCAAATCGTCACGGGCTTTGGCCCTGGCGCTGGCAGTTCGATCGCCGAGCATCCGGACATCGACAAAGTTGCCTTCACCGGCTCGACCGAAGTCGGCAAATTGATCCTGCAGGCCTCCACCGGCAACTTGAAGCGGGTTTCGCTCGAGCTCGGCGGCAAGTCGCCCAACATCATCTTCCCCGACGCTGACATGCCGTCGGCGGTGTTCGGCTCGGCGCTCGGCATCTTCATGAACCAGGGGCAGGTCTGCTGCGCCGGCTCGCGCGTGTTCGTGCAGGAGAGCGTGTACGATCAGTTCACCGATTCGTTGTCGCAGATGGCCAAGGGCCTGACGCTCGGTAATCCGCTGGACCCGAACACCCGCATGGGGCCGCTGGTTTCCAAGGAGCAGCACGATCGCGTCAAGGGATACTTGAAGGCCGGCAAGGCCGAGGGCGCGAAGGCCAAGACCGGCGGCGAGCCGGGCAACCAGGAAGCCGGCTACTTTATCCAGCCGACGGTATTCACCGGCGTGAACAACCAGATGAAGATCGCGCGCGAGGAGATTTTTGGACCGGTCGCCTCGGCGATCCCGTTCAAGGACGAGACTGACGTTATCTTCCAGGGCAACGACACGACCTATGGGTTGGCCGCGGCCGTGTGGACCAAGGATATCAATCGAGCACTCACGATTGCGCGCAAGCTCAAAGCCGGCACGGTCTGGATCAACACCTACGGTCAGATCGATCCGATGTCACCGTTTGGCGGCTACAAGCAGTCGGGTTTCGGCCGCGAGCTAGGCAAGTACGCGATCGACCTCTACACGCAGATCAAGTCGGTGTACGCGAAGATCGGGTAGTCGAAAACGGTTCGAACAGCCACGCAAGGGCGCCCACCGGGGCGCCCTTGTTTATTCCAGTGCCCGGCGGCCTCGTCCCCGGAAAGCAAAAAATTTACGCTTCCGGGCCGTAGCGATGTTTCGTTTGATCCGTCGATTCCCTATGATTGACGCAGTGAGCCAGTGGTTGGCGTCGAGCCGGACTGAAGCGAATCGCGGCCGGCGCACGTCTTAAGGCGTGAGGATGAGCCGTCGCGCAAGCGACGGCAGCAGGCTGGGTGGTGTGAAATCGGCGTCGCCGGCGGTGCGGCGGCGCGGCGGGGTTCACTGATGGCGGCCGAGAAGAACGATGACCCGATCGAGGCGATGATCTCGTCGCGAACGCCTCGTCGCGCGCATCAGGTCGTTCTTCCCGCAAATCCAGCCGAGACTACTGTCGAGCAACCGGCTCGCGAAGAGCCACTTCCGTCGGAAAAGTCCAGGCCCGAACCGCGCGAGCCCGAATCTCCGCCGCTCCGTCCGCTGAGGCATACGGAACTCGAAGGCCGGCTCGAGGTTCGTCCCATCGGCACTCCGATGGGTTTGCGCGAGCTTGCCGCGCTGCACAAGCGGACGTGGAAGACGCTGAACGTGCAGGAGAAGCGCGTGCACGTGCTGCTCTGGCCGCTCGCGATCCATTTTGGCCTTTACGCGGTGAGCCAGGTCAACGAACGGCGGCGGCCGCCGCTGATTGGCGCGTTTTGGGCGCGATGCCTGGCTGACGCGCCGCTGACGCTCGGCCATCTGTACCCGCCGCAGTTGTTCAAGGGGATGCTGGCGTCGGAAGTGTTCGAGTTCGGCGGGATGGTCATCGACCCGAACTACCAGGGCAAGGGGCTGGTCAAGATGATGTCGGACACCGCGCGCCTGTTTGTTTTTTCGCGCCGTCCCAAGCTGCTGATCACGAATCCGGTCGAGCCGCTTTACGAGCTGTACAAACAGCTCGGGCTCAAGACGGTGGGCCGCGAGCCCGTCGAGCATCCGCACGCGTTCAACGTGCGGGTCTGGCTGATGTACGGCAAATTCGACGAGCTGTCGAAGCCGTACTTCATGTAGGATTTTACTATAGAGCTACGACTTGGCTTTCCGCTCCGCCTTGCCGGCCCCGCCCATGAGCGTTCCCGCGCCCTGCATGATCCTGGTGCCGACGCTCAGCAGCGCGTCGGTGACGCCCGGGAACAGCGACGCGAGTTTCTCCGCGACTGCGGCGCCGGGCGGAACGTCCACTTCCGTCAGGCCGAACGCGGCCGCTGCCAGCACCGCCCACGTCACCCAGCGCGGCGGCATCGCCATCATGGCGGACACGCCTTTGAGCGAATCATGCTTGAGCGCGTTGCGCGCCATCGGCGTGTCGATCACCCCGGGCATCACCAGCGACACTTTTATTCCGGTGTTGAACAGCTCGACGCGCAGAGCCTCGGTCATTCCGACCAGTGCAAACTTGGTCGAGCTGTAGCCGCCGAGCGGACTGACGCCGCGACGTCCAGCCAGCGACGAGATGTTCACGATGTTGCCCGACCTCGCCTTGCGCATCACGGGCAGCACGGCCTGCATCGCGTTGAGCGCGCCGAAGACGTTCACCCCCATCATCTTTTCGAGGTCCTCGGGGCGCATCTGCTCGACCGGGTCCGTGATGAGCAGTCCCGCGGAGTTGATCAGGATGTCCACCTTGCCGAAGGCTTCCTTGACCTGCTCGATCGCCCAGAAGACGCGCGCGCGATCGGTCACGTCGCAATCGAGCGCGAGGGCTTTGCCGCCAGCCTTGTTGATTTTGTGCGCCAGTTCTTCGAGTTGCACGCGCCGGCGTGCGAGCAGTGCGACGTGCGCTCCTTGTTCGCCGAACGCGAGCGCGACATCATGCCCGATGCCGCTCGACGCGCCGGTTACGACCACTGATTTGTCGAAGAAGTATCCGCGCACCGGTCCTTTGGATTCCCGCTTGGCTTCGCTCATAACCGTCACCTCGATATGGGCGCCGTGGCACGGAACTGATGGTGGGGGCGTCGCGTTTTCCACATTGTGCGCCGGTCAGATACGCATGCGCAAACCCGTTTGGGACGGGTTGCCCGGCGGCTAGCGGATGATTAGTTTTGTTTCCGGCGGGAGGCGGGAGCAAAGAAAAATAGTGAACTCGAGAACCGTCGTTACTGAGATCGCGGCTGCGGGCGCACTGATCGGCTCGTATCCACTGGACTGGCTGGTCAAAAGAGGCGAGCCATACTTCTGCGCGCCTTCCAGCGAACCCGTCATCCTTATCCACGGCTTCGGCGGCAGCCGCTCCAACCTGCTGGCGCTGGCGGCATACATTCGGCTGGCGGGATTCGACAACGTGTCATATTTCGAGTACCCGCGATGGCAGACGCTCGGCGATTCCACGGCGCAGCTCGGGCGCATCGCGGAGGAAAAATCCGGCGGCAATGGAGTTCACCTTATAGGCCACAGCCTCGGCGGCACGGTCGCCCGGCGTTATGCGGCCAGTGCGCCCAAACGCGCGGTGCGCTCGCTCATCACGCTCGGCTCGCCGTATTCTTACGGCCAATGGAGTCCCAGGGAGGTCGGGATTTTCGGCGACGACGACCCTATTGTGCCGGCGCCGATCGAGGTACTGATGAATCTCGCCGCGTTCGCGCGGATCGTGAAGCTCCACGACGTCGGGCATCTAGCACTTATATTTCATCCCGAGGCGCTGCGGGTCATCGGCACCGAGCTGCGCGCGAGTCGCACGCCCGAGAGCAAGGCCGCGGCGCAATAGGTTCCGATGCGACGCATGTCGCGGATTCTTTTGTTAGACTCCGCGCAATGAGTTTGATTTTTGCCGCCAGCGCAATCGTCGTTGCCGGAGGACGCAGTTCGCGGATGGGCCGGCCGAAGGCGTCTCTCGATTTTGACGGCGTGCCCCTGCTGACGAGAATTATCTCCGAGCTGCAACGGCGCTTTGTGGATATCGTCGTGGTTGCAGGCCCCGGGTCTCGGGATTTGTTTGAGGCAAGTCGTAGCGAGATAAAAATCGTACGCGATGAGACCGCGTTTCAGGGGCCAGCAGACGCGCTCCGGCGCGGCCTTGACGCTGTTGCCAATCAGGTCGCGTTCGCTTGCTCGTGCGATCTGCCGCTGCTCGATTCCGATGTCGCGGCGGAGATCGTAGCGATGCTTGGCGACTTCGACGCGGCGATTCCAGTCGTCGGCGACAAGTTTCAACCGCTGCACGCCGTCTATCGCAAGCGATGCGCCGGCGCGCTCGACACGCTCGCTGCGCGGGGAGAGTCGCGCCTGAGCGCGATCGCCGATGCGGTCAATACGCGGAGAGTCGATGAGCGTGAGCTCAAAACGATCGACCCGCAGCTCAGGAGTTTTTTCAACGTGAACACGCCCGACGACTACCGGCGCGCGCTCGAGATGGCAGGCCTCGCCGGATAGCCGCCGCTACGCTTTCTTCTCCCAGCGCAGAATCGGGCGGCGCGCTGCCAGCGCTTCATCCACGCGCGAGACCGGCAGGGTCTGCGGCGCGTTTTTGACGCGCTCGGGATCGGTCAATGCTTCGTCGTAAATCCGTTCCATCGCATTGACGAAGCTGTCCAGAATTTCCTTGCTCTCGGTCTCGGTCGGCTCGATCATCAGCGCGCCGGGCACCACCAGCGGGAAATAAATCGTCGGCGGATGGATGCCGAAGTCGAGCAGGCGCTTGGCGATTTCGAGCGTGCTTACGCCGGCGCGCTTTTCGAGGTCGTGCGCGAGCACGCATTCATGCATCGAGGGCTCGCCGCTCGCACTGGGAAAGTGCGGCTGCAGGCGTTTGCGCACGTAATTCGCGCCGAGGATCGCCAGCCGGCTCGCCATCCCCAGCCCGTCGCCGCCGAGCGCGAGGATATACGCGTACGCGCGCACGATCATGCCGAAGTTGTTGTGAAACGAGCGCATTCGTCCGATCGAATCTGGCCGCTCGGCGTCGAATTCGTAGCCGGCGCCGGAATGCTTCAGGCGGGGCAATGGCAGGAACGGCTCGAGATGCTTCTTCACCGCGACCGGTCCCGCGCCCGGGCCGCCACCGCCGTGCGGAGTCGAAAAAGTCTTGTGCAAATTCAGCTGCACGATGTCCGCGCCCATGTGTCCCGGTTTTGCGACACCCAGCAGCGCGTTCATGTTCGCGCCGTCCAGGTAGAGCATCGCGCCGCGCTCATGCAACGCAGCCGCGATATCTTGGATTTCCGGCTCGAGGATTCCGAGCGTGTTCGGGTTGGTGACCATCATCGCGGCCACGTCGTCGCTCACCAGCCGGCGAACTTCGGCCGCCTCCAGGTAGCCGCGCCTGTTCGATTTCGCGACGATCACCTCGAAGCCCGCCAGCGTGCAGCTGGCCGGATTGGTGCCGTGCGCGGTGTCGGGGATGATCACCTTGTGCCGCACTTCGCCGCGCTTGCGATGATACGCGCGGACCATCAACAGCCCCGTCAACTCGCCCTGCGCGCCGGCCGCGGGATGCAGCGTCACGGCGTCCATGCCCGTGATCTCGGCGAGCGCAGCTTCCATCCGCGCGATCAGTTCAAGCGCGCCCTGGGCAAGATGCGCCGGGGTCGCAGGATGCAGCCCCGCCAGGCCAGGCAGAGCCGTCAGCTCGTCGTTCACGACGGGGTTGTACTTCATCGTGCACGATCCGAGCGGGTAGAACTGGAGCGCCTGCGCGAAGTTGAGCTGCGACAAACGCATGAAGTGCCGCAACACCTGCGGCTCGCTCAGCTCGGGAAAGCCGGGAAGGTCCTCGCGGCAAAGCTCCGCGCCGAGGATTTCAGCACCACGCCGCTGGCCGGCGGCTCGCGGCGACAGGTCAGTGCCGCGGCGGCCTTCGGATGAAAGCTCGAAAATAAGCGGCACGCCTGCCATCGGCTCGATCCGGTCGAGAGTCGCAGGAGTTTCGAGGACCGCGGCCGGGGTAATTCTGCCCGCACTTGCCATCACCGCACCTCCGCCATTGCCGCCGCAAGCCGGCTGAACTCGTCGCCGCGATTCATTTCGGTGACTGAGACCAGAATCGAGTCGGAAAGTTCGGGATAATCGCCGCCGAGCGCGACACCGGCAAGGATTTGCTTGCGCTCGGCCGCTTCCAGAGCGCCCGGGGTGTTCGCGAGCTGCAGCGCGAACTCGTTGAAGAACGGTCCTGAAAAGCGCCGGCGAATGCCCGCGGCCTCCAGCACCTCGGCTGCCTGATGCGCCAGCTCGACGTTTCGCTCCGCCAGCTCGCGCAGTCCAATGCGGCCGATCAGCGAGAGATAGGCCGTCGCAGCCAGCGCGCAGAGCGAATGATTGGTGCAAATGTTCGAGGTCGCCCGCTCGCGGCGGATATGCTGCTCGCGGGTATTGAGCGTCAGACAAAAGGCGCGGCGCCCGTCACGATCGCGTGTCTGTCCCACCAACCGGCCCGGCATCTGGCGCAGATGAGTCATCCGCGCGGCCATGAAGCCAACACCCGGTCCGCCGAATTGAAGCGGCAGCCCGAAACTTTGACCCTCGCCGACGGCAAGGTCGACGCCAAGTTCGCCCGGCGCGCGAAGCAGACCCAGCGCGATGCCTTCGGCAGTCGCGGAGATGGCGAGCGCGCCAGCGCGATGCGTCATCTGCGCGATCGCGCCGAGCGGTTCGATCACGCCGAGCGCATTGGGATAACCGGTGACCGTGCACAGCAGGCGATCGTTCGCCACCAGATCGAGCGCGGCGATGTCGGTCGCGCCAGTCGCGTCGTCAAACGGAACCTCGACGATCTCGAGTCCCTTGAGCGCGCTCAGATAGGTGCGAATGGTGGCGCGATACTCCGGCCACAGCGCTCGCGAGAGTGCGACGACCTGGCGCCCGGGCAGCAGGCGCCGCGCCATCAGAACCGCCTCGGCCGCAGCCGACGCGCCGTCGTACATGCTGGCGTTGGCGACTTCCATCGCGGTGAGCTGCGTGATCAGCGTCTGAAACTCGAAAATTGCCTGCGTGGTTCCCTGGCTCGCCTCGGCCTGGTACGGCGTGTAGCTGGTCGCGAATTCGGCGCGTGCGATGACGGCGCGCACCGCGGCGGGCACATAATGTCGGTAGTAGCCGGCGCCGAGAAAGCTCACGAAGCCCGACGCGCCCGCGTTGCGAGCCGCCAGCGTTGAAATCTCGCGGACCACGTCGGCTTCGCTGCGTCCACGGTCGAGATTGATTGCTGCGCTCGCGCGCAGGTTCTCCGGCACATGCGCGATCAAGTCGTCAAGATGCTTTGCGCCGATCGTCTCGAGCATCGCCGCGACATCGGGGTCGGTATGTGGCATGAATCTCATGGAATCAACTTGTCCTCCGCCGGCTCCGCCTTCCGCTTCATCTGCAATTCAATCACACGCGCGCAGTTGACGCCGCAGGTGGCTCGTCGCGCCGATAGAACGGCCGCGGCACGATTGTCGCCCGGGTTTTGCGCCCGCGAATTTCAACTTCGAGCGACTCGCCGACCACGGGCGGATTTTCCGTGCCCGCGAGCGCGAGATATGCCATCGCAATTGGCCGCTGAATCGACGGCGCGAACGTCCCGCTCGTCACCATGCCGGCTTCGTCGCCGTCTCGAAATACCCGGTAGCCCTGACGTGCGACCATCCGGCCGTCGTCGGTCTGCAGCCCGACCAATGTTTTCTTCAGCCCCCGTTCGCGCTGCGCTGCGAGTGCCGCCGCACCGATGAACGGCCGCCCGAGCTTTACGAAGGTCGCCAGGCCCGCTTCAAGCGGCGACGAATTGCGATCGAGTTCGTGACCGTAGAGCGGCAGCCCCGCTTCGAGCCGCAACGTATCGCGCGCGCCCAGCCCGACCGGCTTGGCATCGGCACTCGCGCCGGCGTCGAGAATCGCTTCGAACAACTGGCGCGCGCCGGCGTTATCCACGAACAGCTCAAAGCCGTCTTCGCCGGTATAGCCGGTACGCGCCGCGAGGCAGGTGATTCCCGCGACTCGTCCGTCCGCGACGCCAAAGCGCGGAACGTCGGCGATGGGAAAATCCGCCAGCGTCGCCAGGATCGCGACGGCCACCGGTCCTTGAACTGCGATCAGCGCGGTGGCGTCGCTCACATCCTCGAACTTCGCGCGCCCGCCGTTGAGTTCCGCGATCCATTCGCGATCCGTCTCGATGTTGGATGCGTTGACGCAGAGCATGTAGCGTTCCGGTCCGAGCCGATACACGATCAGATCGTCCAGAGTCCCGCCGTCCTCCGCGCACATGATCGTATATTGCGCGTGGCCCTGCTTGAGCCGCGCTGCGGAATTGGTGAAGGCCCGCTCGAGCGTCGCGAGCGCGTGCGGCCCGCTGATCTCGAATTCACCCATGTGACTCAGGTCGAAAATTCCCGCCGAATTGCGCACCGCGAGATGCTCCTCGATGATCCCGCTGTAACTGACGGGCATCTCGAAGCCACCGAAAACCGTCATCCGTGCGCCGAGTTTCTGGTGAAGGTCGAACAGAACGGTGCGCTTGGGCGCGTTCATCAACGGCAAAATCGTAACAGACCCGGTTGAGTCGAACGAGACGACCCCGCGCGATCTGCCAACAAGCGCCCGGCTTCTGTCCACAGCGCCTTGCTCGCCGCGATCCGGTGCTATAATCGACTGGTACCCGATGGCAGCGATCATCATGGATGGCCGGGCGCTGAGCGCGCATCTGATGCCGGAGTTGCGCGCCAACGTCGACGAACTCAAGAGCCAGTTCGGATGCACCCCGTCGCTGGCGGCGATACTGGTCGGCGACGATCCCGCCTCGCGGCAATACGTAAAGAACAAGCAGCGCGTGGCCGCCGAACTTGGATGCGCCAGCAGTACGGTGCGGATGAAGTCCGCAGACGCGACCACCGATGCGTTGCTCGGCGTGATCGCTGAACTCAACGCCGACGCGCGCGTCAATGCGATACTGCTCCAGCTGCCGATTCCTGATTCCGTCGATCGCTTCCGCCTGTTCGACGCGATCGCGCCCGAGAAGGATCTCGACGCCGTCGGCTCGGCCAGCGTCGGCGGCTTTTATCGCGGTCAGTGGGGACGCTTTATACCGTGCACGCCGCGCGGCGTGCTTACCTTGCTCGACCATTACCAGGTTCCTGTCGATGGAGCGCGGGCCGTGGTTATCGGGCGCAGCGATATCGCCGGCAAGCCGACCGCGCTGATTCTCGGCGGGCGGCTGCGCAACGCGACGATTACCTGGTGCCATCGCCACACGCGCGATCTTGCCGCTATTTGCCGCGAGGCTGACATTCTCATCCCCTGCGTCGGCGCCGACACCGGCCGGCCATATCTGATAACCGCCGATATGGTGAAGCCGGGCGCGTGTGTGATCGACGTGGGCTTTCGGCGTATCGGTCCGGGCAGATTCACCGGCGATGTCGATTTCGAAGCCGTGAAGCAAGTCGCGGGCTGGATCACTCTCAATCCCGGCGGCACCGGACCCATGACTGTGCTGGCGCTGATGCAGAACCTGATCGACGCGACGCGGTATCAGCTCGGACTGCAGCGCGCCGCCTACACCGTCTGAGAGCAGCCGCATGACATCACCGCCGCCGATCGGTCCGAAGATCACCGGCTCGACCGGCGAACGATCGAGCAAGCGCACGCTGAGCGACGTGCTGATAGGACCGCCGCGCGACGTCCGCGACCCCGAAATCTTCCATCGTCTTTCGCTGGTGGCGTTTCTCGCGTGGGTCGGCCTGGGCTCCGACGGCTTGAGCTCCTCGTGTTACGGTCCCGAGGAGGCCTTCCTCGCGCTGGGGCACCATCAGTACCTGGCCGTGTTCCTCGCGATGCTGATGGCGCTGACGGTCTTCATTATCTCTGCGTCATACTCGCAGACGATCGATCTTTTCCCGACCGGGGGCGGCGGCTACCTGGTCGCAACCAAACTGCTCGGCAAATACTTCGGACTGGTTTCCGGATCGGCGCTGGTCGTGGACTACGTGCTGACGATTGCGATTTCGATCGCGAGCGGCGCCGACGCGATCTTCAGCTTCCTGCCTGTCTCGTGGCTGCCCTTCAAGTTCTGGTTGTGCCTGCTGGTCGTGGTGCTGATGGTCTTGATGAATCTGCGCGGGGTGAAGGAATCGGTGCTCTCGCTGGTGCCGATCTATCTCGCCTTCATCGTGATGCACGTGTGGCTGGTCGGTTACGCGATTCTCAGCCGAGCGCCGGAGCTGCCGTCAATCGTGGGCCACGCGATGCGCGAGGTCCGCGCCAGCTCCCACAGCCTCGGGATATTGGCGCTCGCGGTGATTTTCTTCCGCGCCTACAGCCTTGGCGGCGGTACTTACACGGGAATCGAGGCGGTCAGCAACGGCCTGCCGATTCTGCGCGAGCCGCGCGCCGAGACCGGCAAGCGCACGATGATGTACATGGCAATATCGCTCGCCTTCCTCGCCGGCGGAATCCTGCTCGGCTACCTGCTGCTCAACGTCGAGGCCGAAACCGGCCAGACACTCAACGCTGTCATGTTCGAGCGGCTCGCTTCCGACTGGCAGGTACTCGGCTTGCACGTCGGTCCGGGAATCATCACGTTCACGCTGCTGACCGAGGGCGCTTTGCTGTTCGTCGCCGCGCAGACCGGTTTCGTGGACGGACCGCGCGTACTGGCCACGATGGCGTCCGACCGATGGTTGCCGCGGCGGTTCGCAAACCTGAGCGCGCGGCTGGTGACGCAGGACGGCGTCATGACTATCGGGCTCGCCGCCCTCCTGCTGCTCATCGGCACACGGGCGAAAGTTGACGTGCTGGTGGTGCTGTATGCGATCAACGTTTTCGTGACCTTCACGCTCTCTCAGCTCGGTATGACGACGCATTGGTGGCTCGAGCGCAAAACCGAGAAGCGATGGATCCGCAAGCTGATCATCAATGGGGTCGGCACATTCTTCACGGCGTCAATCCTGGCGATCACGCTGACGCTGAAGTTCTACGACGGTGGCTGGGTGACCGTCGTCATCACGGGCGCCCTGATTGTGCTGTGTTACGTTGTGCGACGCCACTACGAGCGGGTCGCGAAGGCGATCGAGCAGCTTGAGGCCGACATCCTGCCGAAACTGTACGCGGGCGAAAAGCTCGAGCCCGCCAAGCGCGATCCGGACGCGCCGACGGCCGCCATCCTGATCAGCGGCTACAACGGCCTCGGCCTGGCGACGCTGTTCGCGGTGACCCAATTGTTCAAGGACGAATTCCGCAACGTAGTCTTCATCGGAGTTGGTGAGGTAGATGCGGCGCTCCTCAAGGGTCCCGAAGAAGTGCATGAGCTCGAGAAGCGGCTGAGCGAAGACTTGAACGAATATTGCCAGTTCGCCGCCGACCTTGGCCTTCATCCCGAACTGCGCGCCGGGCTGGCGCCCGACGTCGTCGTCGAGCTGCGCCGGCTATGCCTGGAAGTCGCGCACGAATTTCCCCGCGTCGTGTTCTTCGCCGGCAAGCTCATCTTCTCCGACGAGCTCGAGGGGTTTATCGGCCGCTTCCTACACAATCACACCTCGCTCGAAATGCAGAACTGGCTGCAGCTCTACGGCTACAGCCTGGTAATTCTGCCGATCCGCGTCGGCGCGGGCTCGATGGCGATACCCGAAACTTCGCAGGCCGCGTAGCCGCCGCGCCCATCATTTGTCGGCCGGAGTGATCCGGTAGATCGCGAGGTGTTCGATGCGGTACCTCTCGACCACTCGGAAGCGCTTCGGATCGGGAAGCTCAGCGTTCACAGCGCCGCTATCCTTCCAGCTCACCAGCCATCCGCCGCCGGCCGCTGACACGCGCTCCTCAATAGTCATTCGCGCGGTCGCACTATCAAATCCCGGAATAGCTATTCGCGGGTTCGCGCCTGCGAAGTAGTAATCGAATGGAACTGAGTAATAGCCAAATGGAAATCCGCCATTGGCGACGTTGGCGGTGTCTTCGTTCGAAACGAACCCCGCCTCAAAGAAGACCGGATCCGATGACCCGCCTGTCGCCACTTGCGCGGCCAGCTCTCGCCACGGCTGCGGCCGGGAGCGGGCGAACGGCAGCAAGATCAAGCATGCCAGCGCTAAGCCTGCTGCCAGCAGGTTGCGCCACTTCGTGCTCCAGGCGCCGATCGACGCTGCAATCAACAACGACGCCGCCGCCATTCCCGGCGCAAGGTAGCGTGGATTGAACATCGGATGCAGGATCACGGACCCGACGATGAACGCCAGCGCCGGCAATGCGATCCAGGCGACCAGCAACCGAATCGGTTCGTCGGCATCGCGTTCCACCGCACGGCCGAGCACCAGCCACAAGGTAAATCCTGCTGCGACCAGCCCCGCCGCTATTTTGGCCGCCGGCGGATAGTTGTACGGCGGACCTAGGTAGTCCAGCCAATGACCGTAAATCAGGCCCTGACTCTGTTGAATCGCAACGGGGATGTAGGGGATGAACAAACCAATCGCGAGAGCTATCGCCATCCACGCAAGCGTATCGCGCCTGCCGCGTGCAAAATCGCGCACCAGCATCGCGGCCTCCGTACCCAGAATCAGCAGCCCGGCCAGGTGCGTGTAGGGCATCGCGGCGCCGAGGATTCCACAGCCGACCGCGCCGATGACGCCGGGCCGGGACCGCACTCGCCACAGCGTCAGCAGATGCGCGAGCGCGATCGCGCTGAACATCGGATACATTCGCGCGGTGTGCGCAAACACCACCGCCAGCGGGTTGAAGGCCCAAATCGCAGCCGCCGCCAGCGCCGCTTGCCCGTCGAACATTTCGCAGCCGAGCGCAAATACCAGCGCGAGCGTCGTCAGCGAAAAGATCACCGACATCGAGCGCAGTGAAATTTCGCTCAGCCCGAAAATCCGCGTGTAGAAGTGCAGCACGACATAGTAAAGAAGCTGCTTGCCCGGATCGTGCAGCACCGGCGTGCGAACAATAGCGCCGACCCCCGGCTTGGCCGCCGCCCACGCGCTGTAAGCCTCGCTTGCGCCCAGCGCGTCGGCGCCGAGATGAAACGAATAGATCAGCCCGGCGGCGACGAAGATGGCCGCGAAGATTTCAAGCGGCCGGCGCGCCGACCTATCGCCCGATAACGATTTGATTGTCGCAGACCCGGGTTCTGCCGTGAGAATTTCCTTGTCCGCCACCGCGCGAGATATAGCGGATTTCGCGCGCGCGCACGATCTTCATCGCTGTGTGCGTGCCCGGCCGCCACCGCGAGCGTAGTCCATTGACTATCACGCCTCGTGCTGGCGTAACTGTTCACAATCATGTCCGAGTTTCTCGAGTCGGTTCCCGAAGTCGGTGCGGATGGCGGGACCGCGATGACCCTGCCGCCGATCGGGCGCATCCGCTTCGAGGTCTGGGCGCTTGCGTGGCCGGTGATTCTGTCGTTCGGCCTCGATTCGATTCTCGGTCTCTCCTCGATGCTGATGGTGGGACGGCTCGGCGCGGACGCGGTCGGCGCGGTGGGACTCGCGACGCAAATCCTGGGTGCGGTGCGCGCCGGCATCGCGGCGGTCGGTACCGGCACCGTCGCGCTGGTCGCGCGCTACATCGGTGCGAACGATCGCGACAGTGCCGAGGACGTGCTGAAGCAGTCCGTCGTCTTCGGCGTCCTGGTTTCGACGATCATCGCGATCCCCGTGATAGTTTTCGCGCACCCGCTGATCAAGGTGTTCCAGGTCAAGGGCGAGATGGCCGAGATGGGTGCGCGATACCTGCAGGTCGTGATGCTGTCGGAGCCGTTCCAGGGAATCTTTCTGATGTGCGCGTCGGCGCTGCGCGGCGCCGGTGATACGCGCACGCCGCTGTGGATCGGCGGCATCATCGACGTGCTCGCGATCTTCCTCAACTACGTGCTCATCTTCGGCAAGCTCGGACTTCCCGCGCTCGGCGTTGACGGCTCGGCCGTGGCGACCTTGCTCGCCATCGCGTTTGGCGGAATTTTGTTCTTCTACGCGTTGTCGATCGACGGGATGGTGCTCAACTTCCGCTGGACGAAGCTGTGGCCCGACCTCGGCCTCGGCCGGCGAATCCTCAGCGTCGGCAACCCGGCCGCCATCGAACAGTTGTTGATCCAGTTCGGCTTCGTCGCCTACGTCGGATTCGTCGCGCGGTACGGCGCCAAGGAGATCGCCGCATATTTCATCGGCGTACGAATCCTCGCGCTGTCGTTCCTGCCCGGCTTCGGCTTCTCGGCGGCCTCCGCGACTCTGGTCGGTCAGGGCCTCGGCGCGCGCGACCCGAAGTTCTCGCGCAAGGCCGGATGGGAATCGACCGGGATGGCGATAGTGCTGATGACCGCGATGGGCCTGGTGTTTATCGCCTTTGCCCATCAGATCGCGGCGCTCTTCATCGACGACAAACAAGTCATCGCGTTCACGGTTCAATTCATGTACGCGCTCGCGGCCGCGCAGCCGTTGATGGCGATCGATTGGACAATCACCGGCGCGCTGCGCGGCGCGGGCGATTCGCGATTTCCCCTGTACGGTTCGCTGGCGGGCTTTTACGGAATGAGGCTGTTCCTCACGATTCTCATTTGGTACCACGGCGGCAGCATCAACTATATCTGGTGGTCTCTGCTTGCCGATTACGTCGTCCGCTCAACGGTAAAAGTCTGGCGCTTCCAGAGCGCCCATTGGGAAACGATCGAAGTCTGAAGTGTCATTTCACATGCGCCTGTTGACGCTCGCATCGCAACCAACTGGACGCGGCGCGCGGCGCGCGTAATCCTCTTTGCGTGGCACAAGCGCATCACGCGTCCGAGACGCTGGAGGGCATCCTCGATCGGGTCCTGTTCGTTAACGACAACAACGGCTACTCGGTCGCCGTCGTGGTCGTGCCCCAGGAGCATGGCGACTTCCGCCGCGTAACTGTCGTCGGAAATCTCGCCGGTCTCGAAGTCGGCTCGGTCATCCGCGCGCAAGGCGGCTTCGAGAATCATCCGCGCTTCGGCGATCAGTTTCACGTGGTGGACTTCGAAATGCTGCGGCCTGCCGGGGCCGTCGCGATCGAACGCTACCTCGCTTCGGAAATAAAAGGCATCGGCCCCCGGCTCGCGCGGCGAATCGCGGAGCATTTCGGCGATTCGCTCGGCGAAGTGCTCGACAACGCGCCCGAACGCATGCGCGAAGTTCCCGGCATCGGAGCCGCCGTCGCGCGAACAATCGCGGCCGCCTGGCGCGACTCGTCCGGCCTGCGCGAGCTGACGGTCTTTCTGCGCGGACACGGCCTGGCGGCGTCGCACGCCCGGCGCATCCACAAATTCTACGGTAAGGACGCCCTCGACGTCGTGCGGCGCGATCCGTACGTGCTCGCGCGCACCATTCACGGCATCGGATTTCGCACCGCCGACGCTATCGCCGAAAAACTCGGCATCCCGCGCAACTCGATCCAGCGCGCGCGCGCCGCGGTCCTGTACATCCTCGAACGCATGTCCGACGAAGGCCACGTTTATTCGCCGTTCGAATATCTCGAAGGCCAGTTCCGCACCGCGCTCGAGATGGAGCCCGACCTCGCGCACGAGGCCGTCAACGAGCTCGCCGCTAGCGGCGAGGTGATCGCCGAAGCCGCGGACGATCACATTGCGGTTTATCTCGCACGTCTGCACGAGGCCGAAGTGAACGTCGCAAAGCGGATCGCGGAATTGAACGCAGGCCGTGCGATGAACCGGGAGCTCGTCGATCGCGCGGTCGCGGCCGCGGTCAAATCATCCGAGCTCGAGCTCTCCGCCGAACAAATCAGCGCCCTGCGCTGCGCGCTGGCCAGCCGCGTCACCGTCATCACCGGCGGTCCCGGCACCGGCAAAACGACTTTGCTGCGCTCGCTGCTGGTCGCGCTGGCTGACGTCGGCTTGAAGCCGACGCTGGCGGCGCCGACCGGACGCGCCGCGCGCCGGCTCCAGGAGGCCGCGGGCCGCGACGCGAAGACGATTCATCGGCTGCTCGAATACGCGCCTGAGAGCGGCGGCTTTCTCCGCGGCAAAAATTTCCCGCTCCGCACCAACTATCTGATCATCGACGAAGCCTCGATGATGGATCTCGAGCTCGCCTCGAGCCTGCTCTCCGCGCTGATGCCGAACTGCTCGCTGTTGCTGGTCGGTGACCGCGACCAGCTTCCGTCGGTTGGCCCCGGCAGCGTGCTCAAGGACGTGATCGCCTCCGACCTGGTGCCGGTGGTGCAATTGCAGGAGGTTTACCGGCAGGCGCGCCGCAGCCTGATAGTCGCCAACGCGCATCGGTTGAATCGGGGCGAGTTCCCGCAGATCGCCAACGACGCCGAAGGCGACTTTTTTTTCTTCGAGCGCAACGCCGCCGAGGACGTGCTCGCGACGATCAAGCAGCTCGTGCAACAGCGGCTGATTGGACGCTTCGGAATAAACGACCCGCGTGAAATCCAGGTGCTGACCCCGATGAATCGCGGCCCGCTCGGCACCCATCTTCTCAATCGCGAGCTGCAAAGCCTGCTGAATCCCGCCGGCCGCGAAATCCGCGCCGGCGATCGCGCCTTTCGCGAGGGCGACCGCGTTATCCAGTTGCGCAACAACTACGACAAGGGCATCTTCAACGGCTCGATCGGCAGAATCGCAGCGATCGACGCGAACAAGGCGCGCCTGAGCGTCGTGTTCGAAGAGACCCACGCCGAATATGACCTGTCGGAGCTCGACGAGCTCGCGCTCGCCTACGCGATTTCGGTGCACAAGAGCCAGGGCAGCCAGTATCCCGCTATCGTGATGCCGATACACTCGAGTCACTACCTGATGCTGCGCCGCAATCTGCTCTACACCGCTATCACGCGCGCCGAGCGGGTGTGCGTGCTGGTCGGCACCAGAAGCGCGCTGCAGCAGGCGGTGCGCAACCAGGATGAGCGCCTTCGCTTCTCGCGCCTGGCGGCGCGGCTGCACGTCGACTGATCGATCTCAGTGATGCCCGGTTAGACGACCGAGGGCTAACACTGTGACACCTACAACGACTACGACGATCAGCGGCGGTATCAGGAACGCGGCCAACGCGCGCCACGCCGAGAATTGATGCACTTCACCGAGACACTTGAGCGAGACGACCAATCCCCAAATCCCAAGCACCCCCTCAACGACCATGACCTTGTAAAAGGCGGGATCGATTTGCGGCAACATTCCCGCCGGCGTCGCCTGCGGCGTCGGTACCGGCACGCCAAGCAGGACCGCGATTAGCAGGAAGATCTGAGCGACGATCCCGATTACTTGCGACCACGCCAGCGCGGCGCGCACTTCGACATTGCTTGCGACCCCGCCCAGCAGGCTACCCGACCATCTGAAAACCGCGCCGAGAATGAACAGAAAAAGAACTCCCAGCGCCGCCTGGAATGCAACGCTCACCGCCACCCACAGCGGCCACAAGACCGATAGATTGGCGTTATTGCCGAGCGCCTTCGACCACTGCCTCGCCAGCGCGCCGAGCGCCGGGCCGATGGCTGCGAGCGCGATTACATGGCGCGTCGGGTCGGTGTCGACGATGCGCCGCATCGTCGCGCGCGGCTCGGTCCAGATCGTGAAGAAAGGTGTGATCGAATCGCCAGCCCCGTTCGCCATCGAAGCCCCCGTCCCGCTGCGAATTTCGCCACGCTAGCATCTTGCTCGATCATGCAACAGCATGATGCCCCGGCGCTCGCGCGCGGCGCTGCGCGCAGCCATCCGCGGCCTTGCTAACGGGTCCTGGTGGCGGGCTTATCTGCCGGCGGACGGCTGCGCTTGCCGCGCACCGGTCGCAGCGCGCGAAGAAAACTCAGCACGGCCTCGGCTTCCGATCGCACCGCGTCGGGATCGTGTCCGGCCTGCTCCAGCTCCTTTTCCACTTGCGCAATCGTTTTGGCCCAGTCGTTTTTGTACTTGCGATTGAGTTCCTTCCACGGCACTCCCGCTAGCGCGTCGGTGACGTTTGCCGGTGGACGATAAAACCCGCGCGCGAGCAGCGCCGCGATCGCCGGATAGCCGACGTAGCCCTGCCAGTACGACGCGTTGTCGTTCGACGCGATCTCGCGCCCGTCCGCCGAAGTCTCCACTTCGTAAGTTTTCGACCCGTCCGACGACGTCACCGTCGCCCGCCGGCCGTCCTCGATTCGCACGCGTCCGTCGCCAACCGCGCCGAGCGCTTCGTACACTTTCACGATCGGCGGCATCTTCCATCGCGTCGCTGGCATAGCCATCTCTATTCGATCATATTCGACATCACGTCAATCAAACTGGAGAATCCGGCGATGGCTAATCCACCAATCGGCAAACTCGACCATATCGGCATCGCGGTTAAGAGCGTCGCGGAGGCGCGCAAATTCTTCGAAGAGGTCCTCGGCGCGCGCTTCATGTTTGAGGCTGCCAACGAAGCGGCCGGCTTCAAGCTCGCCGAGTTCGATCTGTGCGGGCTCACCATCGAGCTGCTGGAGCCGCTCGGCGCGAATTCGTTCCTGCACAAATTTCTCGAAAAGCGCGGCGAAGGGATGCATCACCTGACGTTCAACGTTCCCGACTGCAAAAGCAAAACCGCCGAGCTGAAGGAGCAGGGCGTGCGCATCGTCGACGAGACCCAGTGGTCGCCCACCAGTTTCGAGGCCTTCATTTCGCCGCGCGCCGCGCATGGTGTGCTGATCCAGCTGGGCTCCGGCTACCCGACGCTCTCCAACGATCCCGCCTGGTCCGGGAAAAAAGACTAGGGCGCCGTCGCTACCCGATCAGCCCCGGATTCGCGCCGCCGTCGATCGTGATGTTTGCGCCGTGAATGAAGGCCGCCCGCTCCGACGCGAGGAACAGCACCAGGTCCGCCACTTCTTCGGGATTCCCCGGACGTCCCAGCGGCGTCATCCGCTTGAACACTTCATTCATGTCGCGGCCCGCCGCGCGCTGCTCGGTAAACAGCCGCAGCCGCTCGGTGAGAATCGGCCCGGGATTCACCCCCACCACTCGCACGCCGTGCTTCGAACCTTCGTTCGCCAGCGCCTTGGTGAAATGGTTGAGCGCGGCGTTCGCCGCACCGCCGACCATGTAGCCGGCGGTCGGAATCAGTCCGCCGGTGCCGATCACGTTCACGATCACGCCGTGCCCCTGGCGTTGCATCTGCGGGATAACTTCGCGAGCCATCCGCACGTAGCCGAAGAACTTGAGATTCCAGTCCTCGATCCATTGCTCGTCGGTGAGCTTCTGAAAATCGCCCGGCCGCGCGCTGCCCGCATTATTCACCAGGATGTCGATTTTGCCGAACGCCTCGACGCATCGCGCGGCGACGCGCCGGATGTCTTCGGGCTTGTTCAGGTCGGCCTGCATCGCCTCGACGCGCGCGCCGCCTCGTCCACGCGCCAGCGCAACGGTTTCGTCCAGCGCCTCGCGTCCGCGAGCGCATGCCAACACCGACGCGCCTTCGGTTGCGAAGCCTATCGCGGTAGCGCGCCCGATTCCCTTGCTGCCACCGGTAACGATCGCCGCTTTGCCGCCAAGTCCCAGTTCCATCGCGATTGCCTCGCCATCACGTTCGCATCGCGCCGTCGCGATCGTCAAGCTGGCCCGCGCGCGCCTTAACATCGCGGCGTCTATCTGACACGATTGCTGCACGCACCCACGGCTTCCACGATGAAAGAACTGATCGTCTCCATCCTTCACGACGCAATCGAGCGGGCGCGCGCCGCGGGTCAGTTGAGCGCCGAGCTTCCTTCGATCGGAATCGAAGCGCCCCGCGACTCCGCTCATGGCGACGTCGCCTCGAATGTCGCGCTCACGATGGCCAAGGCCGAGCGCAAGCCGCCGCGCGCGATCGCGGAGATTGTCCGGTCGCACGTCACGATGCCGGCTGAAGTGAGCGAAGTCTCGGTCGCCGGTCCGGGCTTCATCAATTTCAAGATGTCACCCGCCTATTGGCATGCCGAGATGCGCCGCGCCGCGCGCGACGGACGCGCCTTCTGGAAGCCGCGCGCATGGGAGCTGCGCCCCGGCGCGGGCAAAAAAGTCCAGGTCGAGTTTCTCTCCGCCAATCCCACCGGCCCCCTGACCGTCGGCCATGGCCGCAACGCCGTGCTCGGCGACACCATCGCGCGCCTCTACGAGGCCGCCGGCTTCGATGTCACGCGCGAGTACTATTTCAACGACGGCGGCCGCCAGATGAAGTTGCTCGGCGAGTCCGTCCGCGTGCGCTATCTACAGGCCCACGGCATCGACGCCACGATGCCCGAAGAGGGCTACCAGGGCGAGTACATCATCGACATCGCGCGCGCTCTGAAAGCGGAGCGCGGCGACGCGCTCGTAGCCGTGACCGACCTCGAGATTTTCCGCGCGGCGGCCGTCAAAGCCATCTTCGCCGACATAAACCAGACCTGCACGCGCCTGGGAATCCGCTTCGACGTCTTTACCAACGAACTCGATCTCATCAACGCGGGGTTGGTCGCCGCCGTCCTCGACGCACTCCGTGAGCGCGGCCTCACCGTTGAGGCGGACGGCGCCATCTGGCTTCGCGCCGAGCCGTTGGGACTTCCTAAGGATACCGTGCTGGTGCGCTCGGGCCCCGACCGCCAGCCCACCTACCGCACGCCCGACATCGCCTATCATATCGAGAAGCTCAAGCGCGGCTTCGATCTGATCGTGGACGTGCTCGGCGCCGATCATATCGCCGAGTTCCAGCAGGTCGTCGCGGCCGTCAAGGCGCTCGGCTACGACACCGCGCCCATCAACGGCATCATCTACCAGTTCGTCACGCTCACGCGCGGCGGCGAGAAGGTCAAGATGTCCACGCGCAAGGCGACCTACGTCACGCTCGACGAGTTGATCGACGAGGTCGGCGCCGACGTGGTGCGATTTTTCTTTCTGTTCCGCAAGTCCGACAGCCAGCTCGACTTCGATCTCGAGCTCGCGAAAAAGCAGGCGCCCGAAAATCCCGTCTTCTACGTTCAGTACGCGCACGCGCGCCTGGCCAGTATCTTTCGCGAGGGCGCCGCCAAAGGCTTGACGCTCCCCGCGGACCCGTCCCCGATCAATCTCGACTTGCTCGGCGCCGAGGAACTCGACCTCGCCAAGCGCGCGGTGGGACTCCCCGACGTGATGTACGCGGCGGCCCAGGCGCTCGAGCCGCATCGGATTCCGTTTTATCTGCTCGAGCTGGCCGGCGAGTTCCACAGCTACTACAACCAGCCCGCGAATCGTATAATCGGGCCGGATCGCGAGCTCAGTTTGGCGCGGATGTTCATGGCGGCGATTCTCAAGGATGCGATTGCGGGCGGACTTAAGCTGCTCGGTGTGAACGCTCCGGAGCGGATGTGAGGGCGGGATGCGATTCGAAATCAGGGCGGGCGGCGGGTTTCTAATTCTACTCGGATTGGTCGCGTTGTCGGGCGCAGTCTTCGCGCTCGGCCTGGTCGCGGGCTATGAGATGGCGCGGCAGAACCAACCCGACTTGAGTCAAATCTCCTCGACCTATCCGCTCCCGAATCCGCCGTCGCCCGATGAAAAGCCCGCGCCGGTATCCGAGATGTCGCCCGCGGGAGCCGCGCCATCGGTTGCGTCTGCGTCGGCGCCCGCATCGGCACCGATCAAACCGCCCGCGCCAGACGTTGGCGAGATACCGCCGGCTGCCCGCACTTCACCTGCCACCGTCGCGGGCTTGAAGCCACCTCCCGAGCCCGCGGTGAATCGTCCCGCACCCGATGAAGAATCCGACGACGATTCCGAAACGGCGGCTGCCCCCGCCGCGCCCGCGCGCACCCTTCCTCCCGGCACGAAGCCGTACAACATCCAGATAGAAGCCGTGATGGACAAGAGCGGGGCGGACGAGATGGTCTCGCGGCTGAAGGCGCTCGGCTACACCGCGCAGGAATTGAAGGTCGCGCTCAACGGGCAGACCTGGTACCGCGTCCGCATCGGACCCTACGCCAGCGCCGACGAAGCGACCGCTGCGCAAAACAAGCTTCGCGAACAGTACCGGCAGGCCTACACCACCTCGCATTGAGCGCGGCCGGCTTTGGTCCGGCTTTTGTTCCGTTGCTAGTTCTGCGGCGCAGGCTCCGGTGACGTCGCAGGCGCGCCCTCTTCGGGCGGCATGTGATCGCCGCCATCGCCGCCGCCGTATCCGCGATGCGCCCCAGGCTGCTTGAAGTCGCGATCGAATATCTTCTGCTGCTCGGGCGTCAGCACGCCGCGAACCTCGCCAAGTCCCTGCCAGAACAGTTCATGCCGCTGATGATCGAAATCGCGCCGCGCCTGCATCACTTTGAACCGTGTGTCGCGCAGGATGTCGCCGATTCGATCGCGTTGCGCGGGCGTCAGGTTGAGCTCGCGATTCATTCGCTCGATCAACCCGCCCCCTGGCACGCGCAGGTAGTGATACCGGTAGGCCAGCGTGCTGAGCGCGAAACCAATCAGAACGCACGAGACTCCCACCACCAGGCCGACCCAGATATTCGACCTAGCTGGCAAGATCGCTCTCAGTCAACGGCATCTCCGGCGCCAATGGATCGCTTGTTGTTTCGGAACTCATGCTCGACTCGGGCGCCGACAGGGCGTCGCCCATCGACTCATCCGGCACCCGCGCCGAAAGATACGCCGCGCTGCTGGCGAATACAAAGATCGCCGCAGCCGCCGCCATCGGAAGCCATCGCATCGGCCGCGACACCTCGCGCGAGACCGACGCGAATCGCCGCGGCCTGTCGGCCAGCGAAAACTCGCGCCGCGCCTGCCGCGGCGCTCGCGCCGCCTGCCGATCCATCTCGCCATACAGCACCGGCGCCGTCAGCGCGAAGACGCGAAACGCATGATCGCACTTCGCGCAGCCCTTCAGATGCGCCAGCAACTCGGCCCGACGCTCGGTCGCCGCCGTCTTGCGCCACAGTGCGGGAAATTCCTGTCGTGCTTCGAAACAATTCATGACCGTTACCTGTTGCGTCCCGCCGCCAGCATCCGCTCCGCCTGCTTGCGCAGCGCCTGTCGGGCGCGGAACGCGCGAATTTTTACCTTTGCTTCACTCCATCCAAGCGTCTCAGCGATTTCGCTGACGCTCAATTCTTCGCTCTCCTTGAGCACCATCACCATGCGGTCCTCGGGCTTGAGCGTGTCGAGCAGGCGATGCGCCAGGTCGTAAGCTTCGCGCCGTTCCTCGGCCTCGCCGACGATCTCCTCCGGCGACGCGACGTTCGCCGTCTGCATCCATTGCACTTCCGGCGCGCTGAAGTCGCCGACCAGTTCCTCGGGACGCCTCCGCCGCCGGCGCAACTCGTCGTAACACAGGTTCACCACTATCGCTCGCAGCCATCCGCCAAACGGCATCTCCGCCCGATAGGTCGCCAGCGCGGTGTAGGCGCGGATAAAGCTTTCCTGCGTGATATCCCGCGCCATCTCTTCGTCTGAAAAAAATCGCCGGCATAACCGCTCCACGCGTGGCCGATGCCGCGCCGCGAGCTCCGTGAAGGACGCCGTTTCCCCGCCGAGGACTTCGGCTATCAGCACCTCGTCGGGTTTGGCGCTCAATCTCCACCCCGCCCTACGACGCGCCGCAAGACCCAACATAACTGTTTATTAATACGCACATTGCCGCCCTTGGTTACAGGGGATAAGGTTTTTCGCCCAATCTATGCCCTCGGGAAACGGTCCATGCGCGTACCCCGCCAGATCGCTCGCCTCGTCGCCCATATTTATCACGATGCTATATCCCTTTTCGACGAACATCCGGCCGCGAAATTAGATTGCAATTCAACTAGACTCACACCACGAGCCTGAAATTCAGTGGAGCCCCAAAATGACAACTACACCGCGCGGGTTGGCGCTGCTGCGCGACCCGCAACTGAATAAATCCACCGCCTTCACCGAGTCCGAGCGCGAGGCGCTGGGGCTGCTCGGCCTCCTGCCCGAAGGCATCGATTCCGAGGAAACCCAGATCCAGCGCGTGCAGCTTCAGTTATCCCAAAAGCCCAACGCCTTGGAGAAGTACATCTACCTGTCGCAACTGCAGGACGCCGACGAGACACTCTTCTTTCGCGTCCTGATGTCGGATCCGGCGCAATTCCTGCCCATCGTCTATACGCCAACGGTCGGCGAGGCCTGCCTCCAGTTCGGCCACATCATGCGCCGGCCCAAGGGCCTCTACGTTTCGATCAAGCGCAAGGGCCGCGTCCGCGAGATTCTACGCAACTGGCCGGGTCGCGACGTGCGCTTCATCGTGGTCACCAGCGGGCAGCGAATCCTCGGGCTGGGCGATCTCGGCGCCAACGGCATGGGCATCCCCATCGGCAAGCTCGCCCTCTACACCGCATGCGCCGGGGTGCCGCCGCAGTTCACGCTGCCGGTGCTGATCGACTGTGGCACCAGCAATGAGTCCCTGCTGCGCGACCCGCTCTACCTCGGCCTTCGCCAGCCGCGTCCGGCGGTTGCGGAACTGGACGAGTTCGTCGACGAATTCATCACCGCTGTCCACGAGGAGTTCCCGGACTGTTGCATCCAGTTCGAGGATTGGGCGGGCGTCGACGCCGTCCGCCTGCTGGCCCGCTATCGCGACCGGATCTGCTGCTTCAACGATGACATCCAGGGCACCGCGGCGGTCGCGCTCGCGGGAATTCTTGGCGCGCTTCGCGTAACAGGCGGCAAGCTCTCCGAACAGACTTTTCTGTTTCTCGGCGCGGGTTCTGCCGCCATTGGAATTGCAAACCTGCTGACCCAGGCGATGACGCTGGAAGGTCTCACGCCCGAGCAGGCGCGCGCGAGAAGCTGGCTGTTCGACATAAATGGATTGGTGGAATCAACCCGGGCTGACCTCGCCGACTTCCAGCAGCCCTATGCGCATCCTCACGCACCGTCCAAAGACTTTGTGCAAGCGATCGAGTCCCTCAAGCCGGCCGCCATCATCGGCGTCAGCACGGTAGCCAAGGCCTTCAACCAGCACGTGATCGAAGCGATGGCGCGAATCAACCGGCGCCCAATCATCTTCCCCTACTCGAATCCCACCTCGCACTCCGAATGTACGGCGGAAGAGGCCTACCGATGGTCCGAAGGCCGCGCCATCTTCGCCAGCGGCAGCCCGTTCCCGCCAGTGCGCTTCAACGACAAGACCTATCTTCCCGGGCAAGGTAACAACGTCTACATATTTCCGGCAATAGGCCTGGCCGTCTACGCAACCAAAGCAAAGCGCGTAACCGACGATATGTTCATAGCAGCCGCACAAGCGGTAGCCGACCAGGTGACCCAGGCCGAGCTGGACGTAGGCCTGATATACCCGCCGCAATCGACAATCCTGAACACCGAGTTGTACGCAGCCGAGCGTGTAGCAGAGGTAATCTTCGCGAGCAACCTGGCAACCGTTCCAGCCCCTAAAGACATCCCAACATTCGTCAGATCCCAAACCTACAAACCCGAATACCGCCCTCTGACTTAAGAGCGCCAATTGAAGGAGACCTTCCCGCGCCCCATCTAGCTCGATCCGAGCGCCCTCACCCGCGCGCGACACAAAGTGTCGCTGCACGACCTCTTCCGAGGGGCGAGGTAAATTCCATCAAACCCTTCTATCAGGGAGGAAGTCCCGCATCTTTTCTTAATACCGGGTGCAGGGGTCACCCCTGCCGAAGGAAGCGCGAAACCCACCGCGGGTTTCGCATATAAATTAGTTCTTGTTACCGATTGCCCAATCGCTCAACCCCTGAAACAATTACCCCGCAATGCGAATACGTCCGCGATTTTTCATCGGCGTGGGATTAATCGCCGTCGCCATCGGCTATCTTATCTTCAGCGCGATTCGCACCACCTCTGAATACTACCTGACCGTCACCGAAGTGGCCGCGCGGCAGAGCGAGCTCGGCGGACAGGCGCTCCGCGTTGCGGGCCGCGTCAAAGCCGGCACGATCAACTGGAACCCCGACACGCTGACGCTGAAATTTGAAATCGTGCCGATTCCCGACGCCGACGCTGCCGCCGGCGCCGTGAAGCCCGTCGTCGCGTCGGATCCCGTTTCATTCCGCGTCGTATGCGCCGGCGAGCCCAAGCCCGACATGTTCGCGCCCGGCCGCGACGTTATCGTGGAGGGCAGGCTAGGCGCCGACGGCGCGATCGCCGCGACCCAGGTGATGACGAGTTGCCCTTCCAAGTACAAGCCTAAGCAAGCACAATAGCAGCGGGTTT
Organism: Binataceae bacterium (SeqCode); assembly: GCA_963789715.1. Lineage (GTDB taxonomy): Bacteria > Desulfobacterota > Binatia > Binatales > Binataceae > Binatus. The sequence continues at coordinate 234,633 of CAWBLQ010000003.1, forward strand.
TTCCGATGCCGCAACTTGGCAAACTCGCGCTCGCAATCGCGCTGATACTCGCCGTCTATTCCATCGTTGCGAATATCTACGGCGCACGACGCAATGCGCCCGACTTCGTCGTCAGCGCCCGCCACGCGCTGTGGGCGATGTGCGCGATGGTCACGATCGCGGTCGTCGTGCTGTGGGTCGCCCTGCTGCGCAGCGACTTCTCGCTCGAGTACGTCGCCGCATATTCCAGCACCACGCTCCCGACGGTTTACAAAATCACCTCGCTGTGGGGCGGGCAGCAGGGCTCGCTGATGTTCTGGACCTGGCTGCTGTCGATCTTCACATCCATAGTCGCGTTCCAGAATCGCCGCCGCAATCCCGAAATTGCACCGTATGCGCTGGCGGTGCTGGCCGGCGTCGCGATCTTCTTTCTGTTGATGCTGAACTTCGTCACGCGTCCGTTCGATCTGCTCGCGACGGTTCCCGCCGAGGGCTCCGACCTCAATCCACTGCTGCAGAACTACTGGATGGCGATACATCCGCCGTCGCTCTACACCGGCTACGTCAGCGCCACCGTGCCGTTCGCATTCGGCGCCGCCGCGCTGATTACCGGCAAGCTCGACGACGGATGGATTCGCTCGACGCGCCGCTGGGCGATTTTTTCCTGGTTTTTTCTGACGCTCGGCAACATGTTCGGCGCGCGATGGGCCTACGAAGTCCTTGGCTGGGGCGGTTACTGGGCGTGGGACCCGGTTGAGAACGCCGCCTTCATGCCGTGGCTGGTGATGACCGCGTACCTGCATTCGGTGATGATCCAAGAACGCAAGGACATGCTGAAGGTCTGGAACCTGTCGCTAATCGGGCTCGCCTTCGGCCTCACGCTGTTCGGCACCTTCATCACGCGCAGCGGCGTCATCTCGTCGGTACATTCGTTCACGCAGTCCGGCCTCGGTCCATATTTCCTGAGCTTCCTGATAACTGTGACGCTCGCCTACAGCGCGCTTTTGATCTTTCGGTCGAAGCAATTGCGCAGTCCCGCCGAGTTCGAGTCGTACCTGTCGCGCGAGGCGGCGTTCCTGTTCAACAACCTGATGCTGGTCGGCATCGCGTTCGCCGTCTTCTGGGGCACCATCTTTCCGGTGCTGTCGGAGGCGGTGCGCGGCGTGAAGATCACCGTCGGACCGCCCTTCTTCAATCGCGTCAACGGACCGCTGGCGCTCGGGCTGGTATTCCTGATGGGCATCGGGCCGCTGATCGCATGGCGGCGCACGACGACCAGCAATCTCGTGCGCAGTTTCGCAGCGCCCGTCGCAATCGGCGTCGCAACCGGCATCGCCGCGGCCGCCGCGGGGCTGCGCCAATGGTACGTGCTGACCGCCTTCTCGCTGGCCGCGTTCGTGCTCGGCACCGTGCTCGTCGAGTTTCGCCGCGGGATGAACGCGCGCCGCCACATGGTCGCGGAGCCGCGCGCCAAGGCGCTCGTCAACCTCGTCGCCAAGAACAACCGCCGCTACGGCGGCTACATCATCCACGTCGGCGTGGTCGTGGCGTTCGTTGGAATCGTCGGCTCGTCGTTCTTCCGCACCGAGGTCAAAAAGAGCGTACACGCCGGCGAGAGCTTTTCGATCGGTTCCTACACGCTGCGCTACCAGGGTTTGGATGAGACCGACACGCCTCATCTCGAGAGCGCCACCGCACGCGTCGAGGTGCTGGCGCCCGACGGCCGCGAGATCACCACGATGGCGCCGGCCAAACTGTTCTTCAAACGTCCGCAGCAGCCCGCGACCAAAGTCGCGATCCGCTCGACTCCCCTAAGCGACCTCTACGTCGTCCTCGCCGGAATCGACGACAGCGGTCAGACCGCGACTTTCGAAGTGTTCCTGACGCCGCTGGTCTTCTGGCTGTGGGCGGGAGGCCTCCTGATGGTGCTCGGCACCGTGATCGTAATGTGGCCCAACGTGCGCGAGCGCGCCGCAATCGCGACCGCGCTCAGCCGCTCGTCCACCGACCCGCGCGAACTCGCCGACCTCGGCGCACCCGGGGGTGACTGACATCGTGCGTTCGAAATTCGCATCGCCGCTACGGCTCGCGTTCATCGCCATCGTGCTATTCGCTTTTCTTTCTCCTGAACTAAGGAACGTTTCACGTGAAACATTTGCGTCGGAAACCACAACGAACGCGCAGGTTTTCGAGGGTTTGACCTGCCAATGCGGCTGCGGTTTGACGGTCGCCAACTGCAACATGCCGACTTGCGGATTCGCAGTGCCGCTGCGCCGCGACATCGACCGCATGATTGCCCAGGGGATGACTCGCGCACAGATAATCGCCTTCTATCGCCATCAGTACGGCGAGAAAGTCCTGTCCGCGCCGACCACCGAGGGCTTCAACCTGCTGGCGTGGACAATGCCGTTCATCGCGCTCGCGCTCGGCGGCGGCTTGATGGTGGTGGCGTTTGGACGATGGCATCTGCCGGCGCCTTCCGGCTCGAAGCCAGCCGCGGAGCCGGTGTCATTCGATCCCGAACTCAAACGCAGACTCGAAAGAGAACTCGAGGAGCGCCGATAGCCGGTGTTCATTCTTGCGGCCGCGCTGATTGTCGCAGGAGTAGCGCTGTTCGTCGCGGCCCCGCTCGGCATCGGGCTGGTCGGCGCGCGCGCCAGGTCGGCCGGTGAGCTTCAAGTCGAGCGCCACGAGCATGAACGCGCGCTGGCGGTGCAGGGTCTTCGCGAACTCGAGTTCGATCGCGAGATGGGCAAGCTGTCTGCCGCGGACTACGACTCGATGCACCAGGCGCTCGAAGCTCGAGCGCTAACCGCGATGGCCGCGGTCGAGAAGCTCCGCGCTATCGACAAACCCGCAAACTCGAAGCCCTCGGTCACACCGCTGACGCAGGCGCCACGCCGACCGTCACCAGCCCCCCGCCGCATCGACGCCGTGCCGACGCGCGTCGCGCACACCGAACCGTTGCGCCCGCCGTCGCCGTCGCCGCAGCCGCCGCCGTCGGCAAAGATTCGCTTCTGTCCCCAGTGCGGAACGCGCACCGCGGTTGACGCGAAGTTTTGCGCGCAATGCGGCGTCGCGATCAAACCGATGGGCGGCACGGCCGCCTGGACCGAATGATGTCGGCGCCGGTCGTCGAGACGCATAGCCTGGCAAAGACTTACGGCCTGGCGCCGGTCCTGCGCGAAGTGGATTTGCGCGTGCTCGCGGGCGCCGGCGCGTTTATAGTCGGCGGCAACGGAGCTGGAAAATCGACGCTGCTGCGAATCCTCGCCGGACTCGAGGCGCCCAGCGCCGGCCGCGCGCTGGTCTTCGGCCAGGACACGCGCCGGCTCGCGGCGCGCTACCGGCGCCGTATCGGCCTGCTGTCGCATCAGAGTTTCCTCTACCCGAATCTGACCGCGCGCGAGAACCTCGAATTTTTCGCCGAGCTCTATTCGCTCGCCGACCCGCGCGCGTCCTCCCGCCTTTGGCTCGGCCGGGTCGGACTCGCCGACGTTGCCGATACCCGCGTGCGTGCGTTCTCGCGCGGCATGGAACAGCGCCTGTCTGCGGCGCGCGCGATGCTTGCCGAGCCCGCGCTGCTGCTGCTCGACGAGCCGTTCGCGTCGCTCGACCATGACGGCGCCGAAATCGTCGCGGCGCTGATTCGCGGCGCGGTCGAACGCGGCGCGTCGGTGCTGGCGACGGCGCATGCAATCCCGGAAATAGACGGCGTCGAGTTCGCGGTCTTCGAAATTTCGCGCGGCCGCCTTGAGCAGCGCGCGCATAAGGAGGAGGTCCGGCGCGGCGGGCGAATCCGCTCGCTGCTCGGCAGGTAGCATCGTGTCGGGCTTTGCCGCCGTGCTCCGCAAGGACCTGCGCCTCGAGCTGCGCAGCGGCGAGAGCACGCTCGCGCTGCTCGCGCTGTCGATGCTGGTGCTGGTGGTGCTGGTCTTCGCGCTCGACGCCGCGCGCGTGCGCAGCCTCGACGCCGCGGCCGGCGCGCTGTGGGTCGCGATGGTGTTCGCGGGGATGCTCGGCGCCAATCGCGCGCTGCTGGCCGAGCGCGACAACGGCGCGATTCGCGGCCTGCTGCTGAGCCCGCTCGATCCCGCCACGCTCTACGCGGCCAAACTGGCCGCCGCGCTGATCTTCATGGCGGTCGCCGAGGTCGGCGCCGTCATCCTGATGGTGCTGTTTTTCAATCTCGATTTCGACGCGTCGATCGCGCGGCTGGCGCCGATCCTCGCGCTTGGTGCGATCGGATTTTCCGCGCTGGCCACGCTCCTGTCCGCGATCACGGGCCGCACTCGCGGCGGCGATCTGCTCTTGCCGATTCTCGCCGTGCCGATTTTCGTGCCCGCGCTGATTGCCGGCGTCAAGGCCAGCGCCGCCGCACTGGCGGGCGCGCCGCTGGCCTCGATGGGCGACTGGCTGAAGATCATGATCGCCTTCGACCTGCTGTTCGTCACCGCCGGTTACCTGCTGTTCGAGCATGTGGTAGGTGATGACTGAGTTTTCAAATGACTACTGACTATAAGGAAGTGAGGTCGATTCGGGCCGCATGAACAACTCCGCAATTCGCAACTGGCTCGGGTTCTCGACGCTGGCGCTGATGCTGGCGGCGCTGTTCATGGTCTTCGACTACGTCCCGCCCGAAGCCGAGCAGGGAATCGCGCAGTTGATTTTTTATTTTCACGTGCCGCTTGCCTGGGTCGCGTTCGCATCGTTCGGGCTGGTCGCGATAGCGGGAATATTTTACCTGTGGCTCGGCGATCAGCTTTGGGACGACCTCGGCTATGCCGCCGCCGAGACCGGCATGGTCTTCTGCACGCTGATGATTGTCGCGGGCTCGATTTGGGCCAAGCCGATTTGGGGCACCTGGTGGACGTGGGACTCGCGGCTGACGACGACTTTCATCCTGTGGCTGATGTACGGCGGCTGCCTTATGCTGCGCGCGAGCGCCGATGACACCCCGCAAGTGGCGCGCTTCGGCGCCGTGCTCGGACTCGTCGCCGCGCTGGACGTGCCGATCGTGATAGCGTCAGTGCGCCTGTGGCGCACGATCCATCCCGCGGTGCTGGTTACCAGGCAGGGCGCTCATGGCCTCGAGGATCCGCGGATGGTCGCGACGCTGCTGGTGTCGCTCGCCGCGTTTACCGCGCTCTGGGCCTGGCTGCTGTGGCTCCGCTTCACGCAGTTGCGGACGCGCAGCCGGTTGCACGCGCTGGCGGTCAGAATTGCGTTCGTCTCCGCGGCTGCGTCGGATGGCAAGTAGCGGAATTGCGCCGATGGAACATTTGGGATACCTGTTCGCCGCGTACAGCATCATCTTTGCGGTGATTTTCCTGTACGTGGTGTTCATCTGGCGCCGCCAGCTCGCGCTTGATGCGGAGCTGCGCACGCTGGAGGCGCGGATGGAGGCGCTGACCGGGGGCTCGGCGGCGGACGTTGCACCGCCGCCGCGCTCAGACGCTTGATTTGCTAATCTACTGCATACCAAATGAGTATAGTAACTGAGTATATAGATTTCGCGGCCTGAGTATTTGGGATGGAATTTCGCGACTACTACAAAATCCTCGGCGTTGACCGCAAGGCGAGCGAGACCGAGATCAAAAGCGCCTACCGCAAACTCGCCCGCAAATTCCATCCCGATGTCAATCCCAACAACAAGGAAGCCGAGGGAAAGTTCAAGGAGATCAATGAGGCCTACCAGGTCATCAGCGACCCCGAAAAGCGCAAGAAGTATGACGAGCTCGGTGCCGACTGGGAGCACGGGGTCTCGCAGGAAGAAATGATGCGCCGCTACGCGCGCCAGCAATCGGCAGCCGGCGCCGGCGCGGGCGGAGGCGCAGGCGCAGACTTCGGCGGCGGCGACTTCAGCGATTTCTTCTCGCAGTTCTTCGGCGGAAGCGCGCGCCGCGCGGGCGGACGCAGCCGCGGCGGCGCCTCGCGCGGATTCTCGGGGTTCGACTTCGGCAGCGAGCCGGCGCGCGCGCCCGACCTTCGCGCCGACGTGGAAATTTCCCTGCTCGACGCGGTCAAGGGCGCCAAGCGGCGGCTCGATCTCGTCGCCGAGGACGAATGCGCGACCTGCGGCGGCAGCGGCATGATCGCGCGCGAGGAAAAGCAGGGCAAGGCGCGCGTGATTCGCTCGGCCGAGCCGTGTCCAACCTGCGGCGGCACGGGCGTCGTTAATGCGCGGCGCACGCTGGAGGTGTCAATTCCGCCGGGCGTAACCGATGGCACGCAGTTGCGCTTGAAGGGGCAGGGCGGGCGCGCCCCGCGTCCCGATCAGAACGGCGACCTCTTCCTCACCATAAGAATCGAACCGAATCCGGTCTTCGCGCTGGCCGGCCGCGACCTCCGCGTCAACCTGCCGGTGTGGGACTACGAGGCGGCGCTCGGCGCCGAAATCACCGCGCCTACGGTTGACGGACGCGTGTCGCTCAAGATTCCGGCCGGCAGCCAGGCCGGACGCGTGATGCGTCTGCGCGGGCGCGGTCTGCCGGCCCGCGGCAAGGAGCCGGCGGGCGACCTGCTGTATGAGCTGAAGGTGCTCGCGCCGACCGACTTGAACGCCAAGGAGCGCGCGCTCATGCAGAATCTGGCCGATAGTCTGAAGGCGCGCGGAGTCCCCGATCCGCGGGCGGAGTTGATGGCCTCGAAGTGACGCGGAGCTGAATGCGATGGCGCGGCGTACCTCATCCAGAAGCTCGACTCGCGGCGAAGTGATCCTGATGAGCAGGAGCGTGTTCTGCTCGATCAGCGGAATCAGCGAGCGCGAGCTGGCGTCGTGGGAGCGCGAGGATTTGATCGCGCCGGTTCGAATCGAGCGAGTGCGCGGACGGCTGGAGGCGCTCTACGATCGCGACGCCCTGCGCCGCGTGCGCGTAATTCGCACACTCGGCGAGGAACTCGAAGTGAACATCCCGGGAATCGGCGTGATTCTGCATTTGCTCGATCAGATGGGCCGGTGATGGGGTAAGGGGAAGGGTAAATCACCTTTTGAATGTGAAACCCACGGTGGGTTTCACGCTTCCTTCGGCAGGGGTGACCCCTGCACGCAGTGATAAGAGAGGATGCGGGACTTCGTCCCTGTTAGAATTGGGTAACGGCGAGGTGTCGGAGTAATCTCATACGAGATGGTTCGCGATGTTGAAAAGAAGGTAGTCGGTGCGATCGAGGCTGCGCTCTCGCGGGCGGGGGTGCGGCGCGGCGCGTCGATCCTTGTTGGGGTTTCTGGTGGTGCAGATTCGGTTGCGCTTACATCCGTGCTGATCGCGCTTCGCGAGCGGTTGGGGTTGAGGGTCGCGGCCGCGCATTTGAACCATCGGATTCGTGGGGCCGAGTCGGATCGCGATGAAGCGTTCGTGCGCGATATGTGCGCGCGGCTCGGCGTTGAATTGATCGTTGAACATGCAGACGGCCTTCGCGCCTCGAATTCAAGCGCTAACCTCGAGGAGCGGGCGCGTGAGGTTCGGCGCGATTTTCTTCTGCGCGCTGCGGATCGGGTCGGCGCGGATTTCGTCGCGCTGGGGCACCATCGCGACGACCAGGCTGAGACCGTGCTGATGCGTCTGATGCGCGGGGCCGGGGCGGCGGGGATGGCGGCGATGGCTGAGCGCGGGCCCGGCAAGTTGATTCGGCCGATGCTCTCGATTTCGCGAACTGAGATTCGCGCGTTCCTCGACGCGCGCGCGATTGCGTTCGTCGAGGATTCGTCGAATTCGTCGCGCGACATTCTGCGCAACCGGATTCGCGCTGAACTGCTCCCGATGCTCGAGCGCGAGTATGCGCCGGGGCTCGGCGGGCGGCTGGTCGAACTTGCCGACGAGATGCGCTCGCTCGACCAGCTGGTCGCGGCGATTGCGGCGCGCGAACTGGATGCGATGCGGGGGCGCGGGGGCGCGCTCGACGTGACGGGATTCGCCGCGGTGAACCGAGCGGTGCAGGCCGTCGCGATTCGGCGCTATCTGTCCGAGCGGGTGGGATCGTTGCGCAAAATTTCGCGCGCGCATGTCGAGGCAGTGCGGCAACTCGCACTGGAAGGCGGGCCGAGCGACTCGATCGATCTTCCGGGCGGGTGGCGCGCCGAGCGCGAGAACAATTTTTTTCGATTGGTCAATGCGGGGGCTGAGCGGAACGCGCCAGGCGCGAAATTCTCAGTTGCGATTGCGGCGGACGGAATCACGACGGTCGAGGCGGCGCGGTTCAGGTTCGCGGCTTCGACGATGGCGGCGGCGCACGCGTCGATGCCGGACAGCCTGTTGGTCGCGATGTTCGACGCGGCGAAGATCGCAGACGGTGCGCTGGTCGCGCGCAACTTTATTAGGGGCGACCGGCTGCATCCGATTGGGATGCGTGGCACGCGGAAGGTGCACGACGTGTTTGTCGATCGCAAGCTGCCGCGTGCGCGCCGCGCGCGCTTTCCGGTCGTCACGATCGGCGGCACGATCGCGTGGCTGCCGGGACTGGCGCGCGCGGATTGCGCGCTGGTGAGTAAGGCCACCGAAACCGTACTGCGCGTTGAGGCGTGCGAAATCGCCGCGTAGCGGTTGCCACGTTGCGTGCTAATCAGCGTGCGTGATACTTTTTTAGTAGCATGAACCAGTTTTCACGCAGTATTGCGCTGTGGCTAGTGCTGGGACTTATGTTCCTGCTGCTGTTCAATATCTTCAGCAGGCAGCAGCCCAAAGAACCCGAAATAATTTTCTCCGACTTCCTTAACCAGGTCGACAAAAACCAGGTTGGGCAGGCGACGATTCAGGGCAACCTGATCAAATTCGACACGACGAGCGGCGAGCATTTCAAGACTGTCGCGCCCGACTATCCCGACCTGGTCAAAACGCTGCGCGAAAAGGGTGTCAAGATCGCCGCTAAGCCGGCCGAGGGCGATCCGTGGTGGATGGTCGCGCTGGTGCAATGGTTCCCGGTGATCGTGCTGGCGGCGCTGTGGATTTTCTTCATGCGCCAGATGCAGATCGGCGGCGGCAAGGCGATGTCCTTCGGCAAGAGCCGCGCCAAGCTGCTGACTGAGAATACGCACAAGGTGACCTTCGCCGACGTGGCGGGAATCGACGAGGCGAAGGACGAGCTCGAAGAGATAATTCAATTCTTGCGCGACCCCAAGCGCTTTACGCGGCTCGGCGGCCGAATCCCCAAGGGCGTGCTGCTGGTCGGGCCGCCGGGAACCGGCAAGACGCTGCTCGCGCGCGCGATCGCTGGCGAAGCCGGCGTGCCGTTCTTTTCGATTTCGGGATCGGACTTTGTCGAGATGTTCGTTGGCGTGGGCGCGTCGCGAGTGCGCGATCTGTTCGTGCAGGGCAAGAAGCACGCGCCATGTATCATCTTCATAGATGAGATCGACGCGGTCGGACGCCATCGCGGGGCCGGCCTCGGCGGCGGTCATGACGAACGCGAGCAGACGCTAAACCAGCTGCTGGTCGAGATGGACGGGTTCGAGGCCAACGAGGGCGTAATCCTGGTGGCGGCGACCAACCGTCCCGACGTGCTCGACCCGGCTCTGCTGCGGCCGGGCCGCTTCGATCGTCGCGTGGTGGTTCCGCTCCCCGACGTGAAGGGCCGCGAGGGCATCCTGAAGGTGCATACGCGCAAGGTGCCGCTATCGGACGACGTCGACGGCACCAAGCTGGCGCGCTCGACGCCGGGCTTTGCGGGCGCCGACCTGGAGAACCTTGTCAACGAGGCCGCGCTGCTGGCGGCGCGCCGCAACAAGGACAAGGTCGAGATGTCGGACTTCGAGCTGGCCAAGGACAAAGTCATGATGGGCGCGGAGCGGCGCTCGATGGTGATGTCGGGCGCGGAGCGCAAGATAATCGCCTATCACGAAGGCGGCCACGCGCTGGTCGCGGTGCTTCAGCCCGGTGCGGACCCGGTCCACAAAGTTACAATTGTCGCGCGCGGGATGGCGCTCGGCGTGACGCAGCAATTGCCGCTCGACGATCGCTACACCTACCCGCGCGACTACCTGGTGACGCGGCTGGCCGTGATGTTTGGCGGGCGCACGGCGGAAGAACTCGTGTTCGGGCAGATGACGACCGGCGCCGGCAACGATATCGAAAAGGCGACCGAGCTCGCGCGCAAGATGGTCTGCGAATGGGGCATGAGCAAGGAGCTCGGCCCGATGACCTTCGGACGCCGCGAGGAGCAGATCTTCCTCGGCCGCGACATCTCGCATCATAAGGATTACTCCGAGCAGACCGCGCTCGAGATCGATCGCGAGGTGCGCCGCATAATTGACGACTCGTATCAGAAGGCGCGGCAACTGCTGTCGGACCATCTGCCGCTGCTCCATGCGATCGCGGCGCGCCTGCTCGAGAAAGAAGTGCTCGACGGGGTCGAAGTCGAGGCGATGGTGACGGCGTTCCGCGAAGGGCGCGAGTTGCCGCCGTCGCCGGCCGCAGTGCGCAACGATCCCCCGCCGCGTCCCGGCCCGGACGCCGGCAAGGAAAAGCGCGCCGACAGCGAAACCGAAAGCGCGGTGCCCGGGCTTCCGCCGAAACCCGTGCTCGTGTAGCCGGCTCGCGCGCGCTGCCGCGACGCCCTCCGATCGGATTCGTCATCGCGATTCGATCGGCGTAGGTTTGAGGAGGAGGGGGAAGTTGGGGCCGCTGCGATGCGACGCTCGCCGATTCAATCCAAATCATCGACTGATCGCGGCCGACACGAACTCACGCCGCGCCCATCGCCCGCTAATCTCAAGCTGGCCGACGGCCGCGTAATCAGGTTCCCCGCGGTAATGGGCGTGCTCAACGTCACGCCCGACTCCTTCTCCGACGGCGGCAGATATCTCGACGCGGACCGCGCCGTCGAGCATGCGCTCGCGATGGAAGCCGCGGGCGCGGACGTGATCGACGTGGGCGGAGAATCGTCGCGCCCCGTCGGCGCAGTGGACGTTCCGCTCGAAGTCGAGCTGGCGCGGGTGACGCCGGTGCTCGCGCGCTTAGGCAAGCGGCTGCGAGTGCCAATCTCGATCGACACGCGGCGGGCGGAGGTCGCGCGCGTCGCGCTGGAGTCGGGGGCGGCGATAATCAACGACATCACCGCGCTCGAGCACGACTTCGAAATGGCGCCTCTGGCGGTGCGAAGCAGGTGCGCGGTGGTGCTGATGCATATGCGCGGCGGTCCCGCCAATCACATCGAGTTCGCGCGCTACCGCGACGTGGTGCGGGAGGTCGTCGAGTACCTGGCCGCGCGCGCTGGGTTTGCCGCCAACGCCGGAGTGGCGCGCTCGCGAATCATCGTCGATCCGGGACTAGGATTCGCCAAGACCGCCCAGCATAATCTGAAATTGCTGGCCGCCTTGCCCGACCTCTGTGCGCTCGGCTATCCCGTATTAGTAGGCGCGTCGCGCAAGAGCTTTGTGGCGCGGATTGACGGCGCGACCGAGCGGGATTTGGAATTCGGCACGGCGGCTGCGAACGCGCTGGCAATTTCTGCGGGCGCGTCGATGGTCCGGGTCCATGACGCAGCCGCCGGCGTCGCGGTGGTGCGAATGGCGGCGGCGATGGCGGGACGGGACAAGCGGTTGAGGCGCAATGCATAGCTACATACCCATGATACCGCAGCCGCGATGGCAGGACGTGGTCGACGTCCTGATCGTGGCGTACGTGATCTATCGGATCGCGCTTCTCATCCGCGGCACGCGCACGATGCAGATGGTGCTGGGGATGGTTATCGTGGGCGTCGCGTTCGTGGCGTCGCAGGTGCTGGGACTGTTCACGCTCAACTGGCTCTTGAACAACTTCCTCGGATCGTTGTTCGTGATCCTGGTGGTTATCTTCCAGGCGGACATTCGGCGCGCGCTGACCCGCGTCGGCGCGCAATCCTTCCTGGGCCGCGGCGCGGCTGCCGTCACGCCTGCGGAGGAAATAGCGACTGCGGCGGCGTGGTGTTCTGCGCGTCGCGTTGGTGCCCTGATTGTCATCGAGCAGGACGATGGGCTCGGCGAGTTCGTCGAAAGCGGTCGGATCGTTGACGGCAAGGTCTCGCCGGAACTGCTCGAAACGATCTTCATGAACGGCTCTCCGCTGCATGATGGCGCCGTGATAATAAACGGCGACCGGATACTCGCGGCGGCATGCCTGTTGCCCCTGTCGCAGAACCCCAACGTCAGCCTGTCGCTCGGCACGCGTCATCGCGCGGCGATTGGGATGAGCGAGGACAGCGACGCGGTCGTGCTGGTCGTGTCGGAGGAGAGCGGGGCGATTTCTCTGGCGCGCGGCGGCGTGCTGAGCCGTGGATTGGAACCGGCCGAGGTCCTGTCCACAATAAGGAAGCTGCCGGGTTAGCGCGGGACAAAAACAAGCGGCGCGGCGAGACGACGTACGATGAGGCTCGGCGATTTCAATTTTCTGTTCGCAGTCAGCGGCGCGCGTCGGCTTCGCGGCGGCGACATCGGACTGCGCGTACTCGCGGTGGTGCTCGCGATCGGACTGTGGATATTCGTCAACGCGGGCGAGCGCGGCTCGGTCGAGCCGCTCACGGTGCCTATCAGCTATAGCTCGCTGCCGGCGGGGATGGTGATCGTGAACCATCCGCCGCCGCTGGTGAAAATCGAAGTCACGGGACCGCGCACGCTGCTGTCGCTGCTGGACCCTGAGCGGCTGACGCTCAAGATCGATCTGCGCAACGTCGCGGCGGGTCAATCCGAGTTCAAGATATATCCCTCGATGTTCAACGTGGGACGAAATACCGCCGTGACGAGCATCTCGCCGGATCAAATCTCGCTCGATATCGATCGCCTGGTCACGCGCGACGTGCCGGTCCATCTGGCGGTCCAGGGCAGGGTGGATTCGGGCTACACGATTTCATCGGTCGACATTACGCCGCCAAGCGTGACCATCGTCGGGCCGAGCCGCTACGTGGCGCCGCTTACCTCGGTCAGCACCGAACCCTTCGACCTCAGAGGGCTCACCTCGGATACCGACCGTTCGGTTAATATCGTGCCACCCGATCCATCGCTGGGATTGTCCACCGGCCATGTCGATGCGCGGGTCAACGTTGCCGAGGCGATTGCCGACCGCGAGTTTCGCGCGGTGAACGTCGAAGTGAAGGACAGCGATTTCAAATACCGCGTCGAGCCCAGGCAGGCTACGCTTACGATTCGCGGGCCGGCGGTCAAGCTGGCGGGCCTCGCGCCGAAGGGGCTGGCTTACGTTGACGCCAAGGGCGTCGCACCCGGCTCGCACGAATTGCCGCTGCAGGTGACGCTGCCCGACGGGATGCAGTTGGTGCGCCAGTCCCCCGACAAGGTTAAACTGCGGATGTATCACGAGAAGCTGACCACCACCGCCGATGAACACCCATCGTAAACTGTTCGGCACTGACGGCGTGCGCGGAGTCGCCAACGAGGAGCCGATCACGTCGGAGACCGCGCTGAAGCTCGGCCGCGCGCTCGCGCATGTCTTCCGCAATTCCACGGGCCGTCATCGCAAAATTCTGATCGGCAAGGACACGCGGCTGTCGGGCTACATGCTCGAGACCGCAATCGAGTCCGGAATCTGCTCGATGGGCGTCGACGTGTGGCTGGTGGGTCCGCTGCCGACGCCGGCGATCGCGTTCCTGACCCGCAGCATGCGCGCCGACGCCGGCGTAGTCATCTCCGCCTCGCACAATCCCTTCCAGGACAACGGGATCAAGTTTTTTTCGCGCGAAGGATTCAAGCTCGACGACGAGACCGAGCGCCGCATCGAAGCGCTGGTATTCGACGAAGGCGAGATCGGCAGGCATCGCGCGCGCCCCGACGATATCGGCAAGGCCGCCCGGATCGACGACGCGCTCGGCCGTTACCTGGTATTTCTGAAGTCGTGCCTGCCGCGCTCGGTCGTCTTCGACGGGCTCAAGGTCGCGATCGATTGCGCCAACGGCGCCGCCTACAAGGTCGGTCCCGAGGCGCTCGAAGAACTCGGCGCCGAGGTCGTGGCGCTCGGGGTCGAGCCCGACGGGAAAAATATCAATCTCAATTGCGGCGCGGTCCATCTCGACGCGATCCGTCAAACCGTTCTGCGCGATCGCTGCGACGTCGGTATCGCGCTCGACGGCGACGGCGACCGCGTGATGCTGATCGACGAGCGCGGCGAAGTCTTCGACGGCGACGACGTGATGGCGCTGCTCGGCCGCAAGCTCGCCGCCGAAGGCCGGCTCAGCGGCAACGCTGTCGTCGCGACCGTGATGAGCAACTTCGGCCTCGAGCTGGCGCTGCGCGACGCCGGCGTGCGCCTGATTCGCACCGAAGTCGGCGACCCCGCGGTGGCGCGCGAGATGCGGCTCAACTCGTACAACCTGGGCGGCGAGCAGTCGGGGCACGTCATCTTCATGGATCACTCGACCACCGGCGACGGACTGATCAGCGCCCTGCTGGTGCTCGCGCATCTGGCCGAGACCGGACGGACGCTGGGCGAGCTTCGCGCGATGCGCCGCGTGCCGCAGGTGCTGGAAAACGTGCGCGTGCGCAATCGCATGCCGCTCGCCGAGATGCCCGACGTCCAGCGAATCATCGCCGACGCCGAACGGCGCCTGGCCGGCAGCGGCAGGCTGCTCGTCCGATATTCGGGCACCGAGATGCTCGCGCGAGTGATGGTCGAAGGCGAGGACGGCGTCCAGATCAAAACGCTCGCGCAGGAAATCGGCGCCGCCATCCAAAAATACGCCGGCGCACTCTGACCGATTACTTGTTCGAGCCGTCCGCGTAAGGCCCTTTTCACCCTAACAAGTTCTAACAGGGCGAAACCCGCATCTTTGTCTTTTCACTGGGTGCAGGGGTCACCCCTGCCCAAGGAAGTGTGAAACCCACGGTGGGTTTCACATTAAAGTGATACCCGCTCATTTTCACTTCGCGCGCGTGCGCTTCATCTTCAGCGGCTTCGATCCAAGCGCCTTCAGATACGCCTTCACCGTGCGTGTCAGGCCCATGTAGAGCGCGTCGGCGATCAGTGCGTGGCCGATCGAGACTTCCTGCAAGCCTTTCACCGCTTTGGCATACGCGGGAATATTCTTTAGATCGAGATCATGCCCGGCATTCACGCCGAGCCCGATTGCCCGCGCCAGCCGCGCGGCGTCGCGATGCGCCGCGAGAATCACTGTGCCGGCCGGCGTGCCGAAAGCATGCGCATACGGCCCGGTGTACAGCTCGATTCGGTCCGCGCCAAGCTTGCGCGCGAGTCTGATCTGTTCGGCGTCAGTCTCGAGAAAAAGGCTTGTGCGGATGCCCGCATGGCGGAGCCTCGCCAGCACGTCGCCGAGCCAGTCCGCCGCGCCGCTCTTCAGGTCCCATCCCGCATTCGACGTCAGCACGCGGGGCGGGTCGGGCACCAGCGTGGCCTGCGTCGGCCGCACCCGCATCACAAGGTCGAGAAACTCGGCGCCCGGGTATCCTTCGACGTTGAACTCGACCGTCATCACCGCGGCCAGGTCGAAGACGTCCTGAAACGTGATATGCCGCGCGTCGGGGCGCGGATGGACGGTTATCCCGTGGCATCCCGCGGCGATACAGGTACGCGCCGCCGCAACGACATCGGGAATATTTCCGCCGCGCGCATTTCGCAGCGTCGCGATTTTATTGACGTTGACGCTGAGCCGAATCATCACGCCCCGAGGCTACCAGAGCCGGCGAGCCGATCCACCGCTGCGCATTCTCGGGCGCTGGTTTCGGTGAAAGGGATGAACTTTTCAGCCTGCCCAGCGTGTACGAAGCGTGCTATTCCTGTGCTTATGGTCAACCGCCACAATGCTCCATACTCGCCCGCCAATTTCGTCCCACTCCCGCTTCCCGCTCAACTAATTTTCTGACGGAACGAAACTACCAATTGTGGCAGAGCCATCTCGAAACCACTACACCTGGTATGAATCGCTCTCTCCCAGCTCTTTTCGATCGATCTCATCAGCCAGGACAAGTAACGAATCCCGTCGTTCTCGCTCCACAAATCGGTTTATTGTAACCTTCGAGGCGGAAGATGAACGCGAACTGGAGAGACAGAATCGTCATTGACCCGGCGCTTCACCATGGCGAGCCGTGCATCAAGGGTACGCGCGTGCCGTTGAGCGTGATCGTCGGCAGCGTCGCCGACGGCGATACGCCCCAGCAGATTATCGACGCATGGCCGCAGCTGACCGGCGACGACATCAAGGCCGCTCTGAAGTTCGCCGCCGAAGCGGTAAACAACGCGGACTTCGTTCCCCTCCAGCGCACCAATGGCCGGTGACCGCGCACGTTAAGATCGACGAGGACCTCCCGCGGCTGATCGCCGACCTTGTTGTCGCTCGGGGTTACGGTGCCGCGACCGTGATGGGGCAGGGCTGGCAAGGAGCGTCTGACGATGAGCTCTGGCTCCGTGTTCAGGATGAGGGACGCTGGTTGATTACGGCGGACAAGGGGTTCGCCGATTTGCGCCGGCATCCAGCCGGGAGTCACGCCGGTGTGATCCTGTTGCGGGCACCGGAAGAGAGCCGCCGTGCGTATCTGGAGCTGGCCGCTATTGCGCTTGATGGGCTCAAGCTCGACGATCTTGCCGGCGCTGTGGTGGTGGTGTCGTATCGGAGCGTTCGCATCCGCCGCGCGCCAATCAAATGACTTCGTTCCCGCCAGAGTCGCGCAAGGCGACTTTCGAAGTAATATCTCAAGCGGGATAGCCGACGATGATTTTGCTCAACGCCGCCGAGAGCCGCGAACTCGATCGCATCAGCCAGGAAAACTACGGAATCCCGTCGTACTCGCTGATGACGCGCGCGGGCGAGGCCGTTGCCAGCGCGCTCGTCGAGCGGTTTCCCGACGCGGCCGCAGACGTGCTCGTCGTCGCGGGCAAGGGCAACAACGGCGGCGACGGATTCGTCGCGGCGCGACGGTTGATCCAAGACGGCTTCGCGGTGCGCGCGGTCTTGGTCGGACGCGCGGCGGACTTGAAGGGCGACGCCGCCCGCGCATACGCCGAGTTTCGCGCATCCGGCGGCAAGGCGATCGAGGCGCCCGGCGAATCCAGCCTCGACTCCGCGCTTAGGATACGGCCGGGCGCCGTGGTCGACGCGATTTTCGGCACGGGGCTGAATGCCGAGGTGAAAGACGGACCGCGGCGCGCTATCGAGCTCGTCAATTCGTTCGCGGTGCCGACGGTCGCCGTCGATATCCCGTCGGGCGTGAACTCGGACACCGGCGCCGTCATGGGCGCGGCCGTGCAGGCCTCGCTGACGGTGACATTCGGGTTCGCGAAATTCGGCCACGTTTCATATCCGGGCGCCGGGCGATGCGGCGCGTTGCAAATCGCCGATATCGGTTTCGCTCCGCGCGCGATCGACGAGCTGTCGCCGCGCGGGCGGTTTCTCGAGCGCGCTGACTTGCGGCATTTGATTCGCGCGCGGCCCGTGGATGCGCACAAGGGCATGTACGGGCATCCGCTGGTTATCGCCGGCAGCCGCGGCAAGTCCGGCGCAGTGCTGCTCGCGTCGCGCGCCGCGCTGCGGACGGGCGCGGGACTGGTTACAGCGGCCGTGCCGGAATCGATTCAGCCGATAGTCGCGGCCGGGCAGGCCGAACTGATGACCGAGCCGATCGCCGATC
The DNA here is from genome assembly GCA_963789715.1 of Binataceae bacterium (SeqCode). Classification (GTDB taxonomy): domain Bacteria; phylum Desulfobacterota; class Binatia; order Binatales; family Binataceae; genus Binatus. Next base: position 252,169 of record CAWBLQ010000003.1, read on the forward strand.
GCGACGGCCACTTTGACGGCGCTCACGCGCCCGCCGCTCTGAAGATGTTGCTCGACGGCAAGAACGCGCTGATCGTCGGCCCGGGAATCGGCGTAAGCGACGATACGAAACGCCTCATCGAATGGCTGATTTCGGACGCGTCGGAGCGCGAGCGCCCGATGCTGATCGATGCGGACGGACTGAACGCGCTCGCCGCGATCGGTTGCGAGGCTTTGAAGCGAGCGCGCGGTGCCGCGGTCCTGACCCCGCATCCCGGAGAAGCCGCGCGGCTGCTCGGCGTGACTCCCGCGCTGATCAACGACGATCGCGTGTCGGCCGCGCGCACTTTGGCCGAGCGGACCGGCGCGACCGTGCTGATCAAGGGCGCGCGCTCGGTTATCGCCTCTCCCGACGGCGCCATCTATGTCAACTCGACCGGGAATCCCGGCATGTCCACGCCCGGGATGGGCGATGCGCTGTCGGGAATGGTCGGCGCGCTGCTCGGACAGCACCTGCGCCCGCTCGACGCGCTGGCGCTCGGGGTTTTTCTCCACGGCTACGCGGCGGATCGAGTGGCGGCGCGGATGGGACGGGTTGGCTATATCGCCGGCGACCTGATTGACGAGCTGCCGGCGGCTCGGGAAGCACTGACTGAGTAATTGCGCTATATTAGTAAGTGAGTAATCGCGATGGCTAATGCCGCAACAGAATCGGGCGCGACTCACACGACGGTCACGATGGTCATCGAGAGCCGCTCGCCGCACGAGACCAAATCGTGGGGCCGGCGCTTGGCCACGCTGCTCGAAGGTGGAGAACTGCTCGGCCTGATTGGCGACCTCGGCGCCGGCAAGACCTGCTTCATCAAGGGCCTCGCGCAGGGACTCAGCCTGCGCGAAGAGGACATCCTGAGCCCGACGTTTACGATGATCCAGGAGCATCACGGGCGCTTCCCCCTCTATCATATCGATCTGTATCGTCTCGAAGAGGCGACGCTCGACGACCTGGGCCTGCGCGAATACCTGTTTTCCGAAGGCGTCGCGGCGGTGGAATGGTTCGAGCGTCTGCGCGGCGGCGCCGAGATGGAATACCTGGCGGTGCGGATCAGCTACGCCGGCGCGAATCTGCGGCGAATAGAATTCAGCGCGGGCGACTCGCGTCACGCGCAAATCATTTCCAGCTTGAAGCGCCGCTTCGCCTGAAGTGGCAGGCAGACGAAACCGGAAAGTCCCGAGCGGGTTACGGTTTGCCGCCGCTCATCCCGCGGCGGATCGGGTAGTCCACTACGATCGCGCGCCCGTCCGTGATTGCTCTCACGAAGTGAAGCGTGTCCGGCGGCACGATTGCGACAAAGCCCGGGCCGGCGACCTGCGTCTTGCCGCCGATCGTCACTTCGAGCTGCCCTTCGATGACGTTCCAGACTTCCTCGTTCGCATGCTGGTGTTCGTGGATCGACGACCCCGCCTCGAAGACGTAGTGCCCGAAGGTCATGCTTTCCGAATCAAAGTATCGCCCTTTCCAACCGGGAAGGCGCTCGATGATCTTCAGCTCGCGAGTGTCGATAAAAGGCATCTTCTTATCTCCGCTTGAGTTCGCCGCGGCTTCATGGCGTATATCCATACAACCGCCGCCTCAGCCAAAAGTTACGCTAGCATGCCCGGGCAGTCCGGCGCGTCATTGTTGCGACGCTTCACGGCTGATCCCAAGCCAGTACCTCAGGGGGCTGGTTTGCGGCCCTTTTTCCGATCATAATAACCGATTACCCCTTTTCAGGGCGGATAGGCTCTCTTGATGGGATTAGTCGTTCAAAAATACGGCGGAACTTCAGTCGGCTCGATCGATCGAATCAAGGCTGTCGCCGATCGCGTCGTCAGGGCCCGCGACGGCGGCGATCGGATTGTCGTGGTCGTGTCCGCGATGGCCGGCGAGACCAACCGCTTGTTCAAGCTTGCCTCGGAACTGAGCGAATCGCCCAGCGCGCGCGAAACTGACGTGCTGGTCGCGACCGGAGAGCAGGTCTCCGCCGCGCTGCTCGCGATCCGGCTCCACTCGATGGGGCATCCGACGGTTTCTTTTCTCGCGTTTCAGATGAACCTGACCACTGACTCGAATCACGGCCGCGCACGAATCAAGTCCGTGCAATGCGATCGCGTGATGCGCGCGCTCGACGACGGGCAGATCGTCGTGGTGGCCGGCTACCAGGGCGTCAACCCCGATGGCGATATCACGACGCTTGGACGCGGCGCGTCGGACCTGACCGCCGTCGCGCTGGCCGCCGCTCTCAAAGCCGACGCCTGCGAAATCTACACCGACGTGGACGGCGTCTATACCGCCGATCCCAACGTCTGCCCCAGCGCAAAAAAACTCGGGCGCATCTCTTATGACGAGATGCTCGAGATGGCGGGACTCGGCGCCAAGGTCCTGCAAACCCGTTCGGTTGAACTCGCCCGCCGCTACAACGTGCCGCTCGTCGTCCGCTCCAGCTTCGGTGAAGCCGAGGGGACGTGGGTCGGTCAAGAGGATCAGTCGATGGAGGACGTGCTCGTTTCGGGCGTAACGCTTGACCAGAATCAAAGCAAGATAACGGTGGCCGGCGTCGAGGATCGGCCCGGACTCGCGGCGAAAATTTTCAGCCCGATCGCGGACGCGGGAATCGTCGTGGACATGATTATCCAGAACGCCAGCGCCGACGGCCGCACCGACATGACGTTTACGATCGGCCGCGAAGACCTCGCGCGCGCGCTCGAAATCGTCACGCGCACGGCGGGCGAAATCGGCGCGTCGGGCGTGCGGCACAATGACCAGGTCGCCAAGGTGTCGGTGGTCGGCGTTGGCATGCGCACCCATTCGGGAGTCGCGGCCACGATGTTCCAGGTGCTGGCGGCGGAACGGATTAATATCGAGATGATTTCGACCTCGGAGATTAAGGTCTCGGTCGTGGTCAATTCGAAATACGGGGAACTCGCGATGCGTGCGCTGCACGACGCGTTTGTCAACGGCGACGGCGGCCCCAGCGCCGCGCCGCGGGAGTCAGTTTGAGTCCGATGGCGGATGCAAAACATATCCAGGTTTACGACACCACTTTGCGCGACGGATGCCAGTCCGAAGACGTCTCGCTGACGGTCGAGGACAAGGTCACCATCGCGGAGCGCCTCGACGATCTTGGTTTCGATTACATCGAGGGCGGATGGCCGGGCTCGAACGATCGCGACGCGGCGTTCTTCAAAGAGATCAGGAAGGTCAAGATTCGGCACGGGAAGATCGCTGCGTTCGGCTCGACGCGCCGCTCCGGCGTGCGCGCCGCGGCCGACCGCAATCTGCAATTGCTGCTGCGCACCGGGACTCAGGTCGCGACCGTGGTCGGCAAGACCTGGGACATGCACGTCCGCGAGGCGCTCAGAATCCCGCTCAACGAAAATCTCGAAATTCTCAACGACACGATCGCGTTTCTGAAAAAGAACTTCGACGAGGCGATTTTCGACGCCGAGCATTTCTTCGACGGCTATTTTCACAATCCCGAATACGCGCTCGCCTGCCTGAAGGCCGTCGACGACGCCGGCGTCACGCTGATCGCTCTCTGCGACACCAACGGCGGGCGCCTGCCCGGTGAAATCGAGGCCGCGGTAACGGCAGCCCGCGCCGCGGTCAATTGCCCGATCGGAATTCATTGTCATAACGACTCGGAAGTCGCGGTCGCCAACACGCTGGCCGCCGTACAGGCCGGCGCGGTACAGGTGCAGGGGACCGTCAACGGCTTCGGCGAGCGATGCGGCAACGCGAACCTCGTCTCGATCGTCGCCAATCTGCAGCTCAAGCTCGGCTACCATTGCGTGCCGCCCGCCAAGCTCAAGACGATGCGCGAGGTCTCGACGCTGGTCTACGAGCTCGCCAACATCACGCCGTTCGCGCGCCAGCCTTACGTCGGCCGCAGCGCGTTCGCGCACAAGGGCGGGTTGCACGTGTCGGGAATTCAGCGCAACACCGCGACCTACGAGCACGTCGATCCCGCGCTGCTCGGCAACGATCGCCGCGTGCTGCTCTCAGAGCTCTCGGGCCGCGCCAACATCGTGTACAAGGCCAAAGAATTCGGCCTCGAGCTCGATACCGCGAACGACAAGATCGCCGCGCTGCTCGACGAGCTCAAGCGCCTGGAGGGCGCGGGCTATACCTTCGACGGCGCTGACGCTTCGTTCGAGCTGCTGATGCTGCGGACGCTCGGCCTTGCCAAGGAACATTTCAACTTCGTCAGCTTCCGCGTGTTCGACGACAAATGGCATGAGGACCGCGCGCCGTTCAGCGAGGCGGTGGTCGTGATCGAAGGCCCCGACGGCGTGCGCACGCGCAACTCCGCGATTGGCAACGGCCCCGTCAACGCGCTCGATTCGGCGCTGCGCCAGGCGTTGCTGCCGTACTATCCGAATCTCGCGGCGATGCAGCTGGTCGACTACAAAGTCCGCGTGCTCGACAACGGCGCCGGCACCGAGGCTCGCGTCCGCGTGCTGATCGAATCGACCGACGGCAAGCGCCGCTGGGGCACCGTCGGATTGTCGAGTAACGTCGTCGAGGCGAGCTGGCAGGCGCTGGTTGACTCGGTCGAATACAAGCTGCACAAGGATAACGTGAAACCGCGCGCCAAGGCGTCGAGCAAGCACAACGGCGCGCGCCCGCGCTCCAGGACCGGGGACAACAGTCACGCCGCCCATTCGAAGGCTTGAGCCGCGGCGGGCGCAACAAGAGGAAGTGCCATGGGTGTTGTGAGCCGAATGAGAGAAGACATCCAGGCGGTCTTCGACCGCGATCCGGCGGCGCGCACCACGCTCGAAGTTGTGCTCGCGTACCCGGGCCTCCACGCCATCTGGTTCCATCGCGTCGCACACTGGCTCTGGGAGCATCACTGCAAGCTCCTGGGCCGGTTGGTGAGCGAGGCGGCCCGCTTTCTCACTGGAATCGAGATTCACCCCGGCGCGAAAATCGGCCGTCGCCTCTTCATCGATCATGGGATGGGCATCGTGATGGGCGAGACCACCGAAATCGGCGACGACGTTCTTATCTACCAGGGCGTCACGCTCGGCGGCACCAGCCTCAAGAAGGAAAAGCGGCACCCGACGCTCGAGGATCACGTGATGGTCAGCGCGGGCGCGTCTGTAATCGGGCCGGTGCGAATCGGCGAGGGCAGCCGCATCGGCGCCGGCGCGGTGGTCGTGTCGTCGTCGCCGCCGTGGTCAACGATCGTCGGAATTCCCGGCAAGGTGATCGAGGGCGACAACGCGCGCCACGACGTGATGGAGCTCGATCACGCCAAGCTGCCCGACCCGGTCGCGCGCGCGATGGGCAATCTAATCGAAAGGCTCAACAGGATGGGCGTGCGCATGGAAGAGATCGAGGAGCGCCAGGATTGCCTCGAAGACAAAGTCAGCGAGCATCACCCGCCGACGCCCGATCGCATCCTCGCCAACAAGGGCTAGCTCGATCGCCACCGTTGTCGGCTACGCCGCCTACTTCTGGTCTGAAACAAATACGGCCTAGCTCTGCTTGATTTTCTCGTCGATCTTCGAGGCTAAGCCCCAGGCAGCATACCTCAGAACCAGCTTTTCCGCGGATATGAGCGAGAAGCCATGCCCAGAGCCAACGGATATGGGCGGAGCCACGCCAAAAACGGTCTCGGAGTCGCTACTGATAAGGTCGGCCACTTTCCCGCCGGTCTGCCGATCAACGAGGGTCGCCTTCACCACTGCGGTATCTTTGGGCGCATAGTATTGCCCGCCGGGGAGTAGGCCAAGTGCAGTCGCCTCGGCCTTCTTCCCGGCAGTGCTTGGGGAGTACGACACGATGCTGCACGTTACCAACAACGCTTTGGCCGGCGCCTTTCCCTGCTTGGCTATCTCGTATCTTTTGTGCGCAAGGCCGACTCCAGCTCGTCAGTGAAAAAGCTGCTGACGTCGAAGGAGAAAGTTTTCCCCGTGTCATTCGTGACGTTTTCCACCTCGAAAACATGGTAGTCCGCAAGAGATGCGCCAGGTTCCAACCTGATATGTGTGACCCGTGTTTCCGGGATGACGCAACCTTGCAGAAAGAATAGGAGGAATAGACACGGCTGGGCCCAATGAAGCTTATCTTCGAACTCTCCTCGCATGCCCGTCCAATCTCGATCTGCGTGCGCGCCGTCAGCTCTTCTTCGGATGCGGCGTGCCGATGTACGGGAACTCCTTCAGGGTGTCGCTATGCGGCTTGAGGCCGCTCGGCGGACATTCTCCTTTCGTCAGGAACGCGAGACGGTAATCGATCACGTCGTCAGTGAATACGCGGCCGTTGGGATATTTCGCCGGCTTCGCCGGATCGAAACTTAGCACGTCGGGTAGTGTGCGCTCCTTGTCGATCGCGGCAATTGCTTCTTTGCGCGTGTAATTTCCCGTATGCCCCAGCAGATGCACGAACTGATCGAGCCACCGCTTGCGATCATTAACCGGCTCGCTCGCGTTGTATTCCAGCTTGGTGTCGTCGGTGTTGAAGAAGCTGCTGACACTCGGGTGGCCGGCGCGATCGACATGGAGGAGCTTGCCATCTTTGCGCACGCTGCATCGTCCCCAGATACGTACTTCGGGCTTCGGGCCCAGTTCGCTCGTCGGCAGTTCGACCACCGTCGAGAAGACATTGGCTTGCGTATTGGAATCCACTCCGGTCCACGGTGACTTGCCGCCCAGGTCGCCGAGGTGAGGTTCAGTGAAGTTCCTTTTGCCCCTGATGTCGAACAGATTCTTGATTCCGTCGAAATCGAAAAAGAAAGCGTCGCTGCGACTGCCGGCGAAGAACGTGTAGTCGCCCGCCTTGACGACATTGGGCTTGGGGCCGAACGAGACCTCCGCATCGGCGACTATCTTTTTCCCGACGGCTTCGACCGAGCGCGACTCCGCGCCTTTGGCCAGAAATACGTTGAAGGTCTGCTTGCCGTTTTGCGGCTTCGAAAACACGTAGCTGATCGCGATGTCCGTCAGCAAATCTCCGTCGTTGTCGATGTTGAGGCGGTAGATGGCGTCGGGATGGAGCGCGTCGGCATTTGGATTTGCATTGAGGATGATCACGGCCCTCGCCGGATCCGCGGGCGACTGGAACGCGTAGAGGTCGCAGAGGTCGAGTCTTTGGTCGCCGAGAGGAGGGCCCAAACTGAGACCGGTAAAATGGTTCGACATTTTTTGTCTCCTTTGAGGTCGAGAGTACTAAACTGCGGTTCGGCCGATCTTAACAAACCGTAGATATATTGTCGCCTCGTTTTTTTTCGACGACCTCAGAGCTTGTGTCCGAAGCCCGCGCCCATCTCGTACTCGTTCGGACTCTCGATCATTCGCCCGCTCAGGATTCGCTCGAATCCGAACGGCGTCAGATCGACCGTCGTGCTCGTGCCGGTCAGAATCAGCTCAGCCATCGACGCGCCAACCGCGGGCGCGGTCTTGAATCCCGTCCCGCTGAAGCCGGCCGCGACAAACAGCCCCACGACTCCGGGCACCCGCCCCATCACGGCGCGCGCGTCCGGGCTGATGTCGTAAATTCCGGCGTGGCCGCGCGCGTAGGGCGCCTCGGCCATCGCGGGAATCCGCTTCGCCAGCCGGCTCCGCACCGCCGCGACGAAGTCGTCATCGTTGCTCTCGCGGAAATCGTCGGGATTCGCCTCCGCCTCGGGCTTCCATCCACCCAGCCCGGCCAGCGTCAGATCGTCGCCATGAGGCCGAAAATAGCTCCCCGCTATCGTGTCTATGTACGTTAGATGCTTGAGTTGAGGAGGTCGCCTGAAGAAAGCGATCTGCGCGCGCTCGCTCTTGATGCCGATCTTCACGCCCAACGGCGCGAGTGGCACGTCGGTCCACGGTCCGGCCACGACGCATACCGCGTCGGCCTCATGTATGCGCCCGGCGCCGTCCACGACTCCTGCGGCTCGTCCGCTGCGATTCACAATTCTCGCGATGAGTGTATCGGTCGAGAACTCCGCGCCTTGACGCTCCGCCGCGGCGGCCAGTGCTTCCGTCGTCGCGACGGGGTCGGCGTATCCGCTATGCGGTTCGATCGCGGCGAGCGCGACGTCATCGACGAAAGCGTGAGGCTCGAGCCTGTGCAGCTCCGCAGCGGTCACAATCTCAGTCTCGACGCCCACGCGCCGGAGCATCGCGACGTTTGCGCGGATTCGCGACGCGTTGCGCTCGTCAACCACGACCGCGAAGCCAGTCTCGACGAAACCGCATTGCCCGCCGACGACGTCGTTCCAGTTGCGGAAGTAACGATAGCTCTTCCAGGCCAACTCGGCTTCCGGCGCGAACGTGTAATGCATCCTGACCAGCGCACCCGAGCGCGCCGACATCCCGGCGCAGATTCCGCCTTTATCGAACACGCGCACGCGCGCGCCGCCGCGCGCAAGATGGAACGCGAGCGAGCATCCGACCACGCCCGCGCCAATCACGACAATGTTCGCGCCCGATGCAGTCTGCGTCACGCGGAGAACCCCGTCTTTTTCCGCCGATCGGTGTACGATAAGCTAATCGCCGCACTGGTGGCGAACAAAACCGTCCATGCCGATTTATCTCGACAATAACGCGGGCGCTCCTCTTCGCGCCGAGGCTGCCGCCGCGGTTGCGCGCCTGCTGGCCGATGGCGGCGGGAATCCCTCGTCGGTGCATCGCGCGGGCCAGCGCTCGCGCCGGCTGCTCGAGGCTGCGCGCGCGCAGGTCGCGGCGCTGGTCGGCGCGGTGCCGCGGCAGATCGTGTTCACCAGCGGCGGCACCGAGTCGAACAACCTTGCCATCTTCGGCGCGGTCACCGCCGCTTCTCGCCGGCGCAAAATTATTTCGTCCGAGATCGAGCATTCGTCGATTCTCGCTCCGCTTGCGGAACTCGAGCGCCGCGGCTTTGACATCGTGCGAGTCGCGCCCGACTCCGACGGACGCATCGACCCCGCGCGTGTGCTTGCCACGCTCGACGGCGACACGGCGCTCGTTGCGCTTGGACTTGCGAACTCGGAAGTCGGAACGATTCAGGATCTCGCCCCGCTCGCACCCGCGTGCCGCACGACTGGTGCGCTGTTTCATATCGATGCGGCGCAGGCGGCCGGCCGAATTCCGGTCGATGTTGAAGCGCTGGGATGCGATCTGATGACGCTCAGCGGTCACAAGCTTGGGGCGCCTGCGGGAGTTGGCGCGTTGTATGTGCGCGACTCTTCGCGCATCGCGCCAGTCGTTTTTGGCGGGCCGCACGAGAGCGGCATGCGCGCGGGCACGTCAAACCTGCTTGGCGCGGTGGCGTTCGGCGCGGCGGCAGAGGCTTCGATGAATGCGATGCGGCCGGAGTCGGAGCGGATCGGCTCACTTGCCGCGTCGCTACTCACGCAGCTTCGCGAGTCGATTCCCGGTCTTCGTTTGAACGGGCCGACCGTTGGCAGGCTGCCGAACACGCTCAACCTTACGTTTCCGGGCGTGCTTGGCGAGAGCATGCTGATTGCGCTCGACCTCGAAGGAGTTGAAGTTTCGATGGGTTCGGCGTGCGCCGCAGGAGCGGTCGAGCCGTCGCACGTGTTGCGCGCGATGGGCCGCAGCGTTGCCGACGCGCGCAGCTCGCTAAGACTCAGCCTCGGATGGAACAACGCCGCGGACGAGATCGACGCCGTCGCGGCGACAATCCCGGCGGTGTGGCGGCGTGTCGCGGCGGCCGAACCTCTGTCGGAGGTAAGCGCGCGATGAGGCCGCGAGTGCTGGTTGCGATGTCGGGCGGGGTGGACAGCTCGGTTGCGGCTGCCCTCCTGCGCGAGGATGGCTACGACGTGGTAGGCGTCGCGATGCGGCTTGCGCCCGAGCCGTCGGCGCCAGTGGCGAAGCGCCGCGGCACTTGCTGCTCGCATGACGACTTCGAAGATGCGCGCCGGGTGGCGGAGCGGATGGATTTTCCATTTTACGTGATTGATTTGCGCGCCGACTTTGCCGCGCGCGTGGTCGATAACTTCGTCTCCGAGTATCTGGGCGGCCGCACGCCGAATCCGTGCGTGATGTGCAATCGCGAGATCAAGTTCGATCGCCTGTGGGGCCGCGCCCGCGCGCTCGAGGCCGGCTACGTCGCGACCGGGCATTACGCGCGAATTGAGCGCGGGGCGGACGGCAGATTTCATCTCCTGCGTGCGGTCGACGACGCCAAGGATCAGTCGTATTTTCTTTTCACGCTCGGGCAGGATGAACTCGCGCGGACGCTTTTTCCGCTTGGTGCGATGAACAAAAGAGAAGTTCGCGCCCGCGCTCACGCGCTGGGCCTTGCCACCGCGGACAAGCCCGAGAGCCAGGAAATTTGCTTCGTTCCCGACGGCGACTACGCGAGCTTTGTCGAGCGGCGAAGCGCTCCCGCGCAACTTCGCCCCGGCTCGATCGTCGACGGCGACGGCAAGCGGCTCGCCGGTCACGCCGGCGTGCATCGATTCACGGTTGGGCAGCGCCGCGGGCTGGGTATCGCCGGTGGCGAGCGGCTCTACGTCCGCGAGATTCGGGCCGAGTCGGGCGAGGTCGTCGCCGGGCGGCGCGAGGAGCTGGAATCGTCGGGCCTGATCGCAAATCGGGTCAGCCTGGTCGATGATTCGATTGCGTCGGGGGGCGATCTAAAGGTTGAGGTGAAGATTCGCTATCGCCATCGCGGGATTCCGGCGACGATGCGCGTCGACTCCGGCCGCCGCGCGGAGATTCGCTTCGCGTCGGGTGGTCCCGCAGTGACGCCGGGACAGGCGTGCGTCTTTTATCACGGCGACGAAGTGCTCGGCGGCGGATTTATCGAGCGGGCGCTCCCGGAAAGGCAGGCGAACTGACGTGGCAACGCGCTTCGCAATCGCAACGCTCGGATGCAAAGTCAATCAGTACGATTCAGCGGTAATTGAATCGCGGCTCCGCGCGCGCGGCATGGAACGCCGCGAGTTCACCGAGCAAGCCGACGTATATATCGTCAACACCTGCACAATCACCGATCGCGCCGACGCGGAGAGCCTGCGCATCGCGCGGCGGGCGCGGCGGCTCAATCCGAAGGCGCGCGTGGTCATGACCGGATGCCTGGCGCAAGCGAGCCCCGACGTGCTGGTGAAGGCGGCGGAGGTCGATGCGGTGATCGGACTCGGGAGGCTCGACGACCTCGAGCGTGCAGCGGCTTCAGGAGCCGGTGAGCGCGTGATGGTCACGAATCTGCGCAAGGAGAAGGCGCCGATCGAGCTGGCCGCGGTCACGCTGGACGGTCATACGCGCGCGTTTCTGAAACTGCAGGAGGGATGCGATCAGTTCTGCACGTTTTGTATCGTGCCGTTTTCGCGCGGCGCCTCGCGCAGCGTCGAGCCGCGGCGGGTGATGGCGGCGCTGGACGATCTTCACGCGCGCGGCCTCAAGGAGGTCGTGCTTACCGGGGTGCATCTTGGCGGCTACGGAAAGGATCTCGAGCCGCCGGTCGAACTCGCCGGTCTGCTGGAAATGATCGCCGAGCGCTGCCCCGTCGAGCGGGTGCGGATCAGCTCGCTCGATCCGGAGGAACTAAGCGATCGGATCGTGGAAATAATTTCGCGCAGCGGAAAATTCTGCCCGCATCTGCATCTGCCGCTGCAGTCCGGCGACGACGAAACGCTGTCGCGCATGCGGCGGCGTTATGCGCGCGATTATTTTCGCGATCGCGTCGAGCGCATACTGCGCGTGTGGCCCGACGCGGCGATTGGCACCGATCTGATTGTCGGGTTTCCGGGTGAGACGGCGAGACATTTCGAGGCGTACTTTGATTTCGTCGAATCGATGCCGCTGGCGTACTTTCACGTGTTTCCGTATTCGGTCAGGGCGGGAACCACGGCGGCGAAGTTCTCCGGCAAAGTGGGGCAGGCGGAGATCAAGCGGCGCGCCGCGCTGATGCGCGAACTGGGCGAGCGCAAGCGGATGGAATTTGCCGGGCGATTCGTCGGAACGAAACTTAAGGTATTACTTGAAGAACGCGGACCCGCGGGCGAGCTGCGCGGTTACAGCCGCAACTACGTGCGGGTCTCGACGCAGGGTCCCGATGAACTCACAAACCGCGAAGTCGAGGTGGAGGCGTCAACCGTTGAAGGCGCGCGACTGGTTGGGGAGATTGTTGGGCCGTGGGCGGACGCAACCGCCTGCGGCCGAGCCATCTGAAAGTCCCCGCACCAAACTCGAGCGTGTACTCGGCTACGCGTTTGCGCGGGCGGAACTGCTCGAGACCGCGCTGACGCATCCGAGCGCCGCGGTCGGCAGCGACGTCCATTACGAGCGGCTGGAGTTTCTCGGCGACGCGGTGCTCGATCTCGCGATAGCCGACCTGCTGATGCGCAAGTTTCCGACGGCGAAAGAAGGCCCGCTGTCCAAGCAGCGCGCGTCGATCGTAAATGCGCGCACGCTGGCGCTGAAGGCGCAGACGATTGAATTGAACGAAATGATCCGGCTGGGGAAGGGCGAAGAAAAAAGCGGCGGACGCGACAAGACTTCGATTCTTGCCGCCGTGTTCGAAGCGGTGATCGGCGCGATTTATACCGACGGCGGACTGGCGCCGGCACAGCAAGTGGTCGAGCGCCTGTTCACCGACGATATCGGCGGGCCAGCGGCGGAGCGCGACTACAAAACCGAATTGCAGGAAATCGCGTACCGGCATTTTCGCACGCAGCCCGTCTATGAACTGATCGCAACCGGCGGGCCCGATCACGCCCGCCGTTTCACGACCCGCATCCGAATAGCGGGGCGCGATCTCGGCGTGGCCGAGGGCGGCAGCAAGAAACAGAGCGAACAGGCAGCCGCGCGCCTCGCCCTGGGCCGAATCGAAGAGGAGCGCGGTGAGCGCGATGGGTGAGCATCGCGCCGGTTTCGTGGCGGTTGCGGGCCGCACCAACGTCGGCAAATCGACGCTGGTGAACCGGCTCGTCGGGCACAAGGTCGCGATTGTCACGCCGCGTCCGCAGACCACGCGGCGGCGAATTCTCGGCATCCGCAGCGACGCCGACGCGCAGATCCTGTTGATCGACACTCCCGGACTTCACGAGGCGAAGAAGCAACTGAACCAGCGCATGGTGCAGGTGGCGCGACGCGCGATCGCGGAGGGCGAAGTCATCCTGGCCGTGGTGGAAGCCGGCGATCGCCTGAACCCCGGAGATCGCGCGGTGCTGGTTGATATCCGCGCGCTCGGCCGTCCGACCATGGTTGCGATCAACAAAGTCGATCGCGTCGCGCGTGCGCAACTGCTGCCGCTGATCGAGGAAATCAACCAGGGATTTCCGGGAGCGGAGATCGTCCCGGTCAGCGCGCTTAGCGGCGAAAATATCGACGAGCTGTTGCGGACGCTGAAGCGGATGCTGCCGGTGAGTCCCGCGCTCATGTCGCCCGATGAGTACACCGATCAAACCGAACGGATGCTGGCGGAAGAGATCGTGCGCGAGAAAATCTTTCTCAAGATGCGCCAGGAGATTCCATTCTCGACCGCCGTCAAGGTCGAGAAGTTCGAAGACGACGCGGAGCGCAAGCTCAAGCGAATCGGCGCGACGGTGGTGGTCGACCGCGAGTCGCGCAAAGGCATGCTGATCGGCGCGGGCGGGCGCACGCTCAAGGAGATCGGCACGGCGGCGCGGCTCGAGCTCGAAGAGATCCTCGGCGCGCGCGTGTTCCTGGAAATCCTCGTCAAGGTCGAGCGCGACTGGACCCGCGACCCGCGCAAGCTCGCGGAGTTCGGGCTGTGACGAATCCCCGCGCAGCGCCGGGCGCCGAGGCGCGGCGGATTGCGGCCGAGGGTCTGCCGGCAGTGGTGCTGGTGGGCCGCGCGAACGCGGGCAAGTCCACGCTGTTCAATCGAATCACCAGGGGCGGGCGCGCGATTACCAGCGCGATTCCCGGCACCACGCGCGACCTCAATTTCGCGCGTGCGAAATACCGCGACCGCGAATTCGTCGTGGTCGATAGCGGCGGCCTCGAGCTTGGCGGGCATGAGCGGATGACGGAACGTATCGTCGCCGAGGCGCTCGCTGCTGTGGGCGTCGCGGACGTCGTCGTGTTCATCCTCGATGGCAGGGGAGGGCTGAGCGAGGCGGACGCCGAGGCGCTCGCGCTGGTGCGCGAAACCGGATGCCCGCTGATCATGGCGGTCAACAAGATCGATCGGCCCGGGCAGGAGGCCGAGGCCTCCGAGTTCTACGCGCTCGGCGGCGACGAGTTGTTTTTCATTTCGGCGGCGCACGGACGCGGCGTCGAGGAGCTGCTCGATCAGGTGGTCGCGCGCCTGCCCGAGCGCGAGAGCGCCGCGGCCGCCGCGCCGGATCTAAGGCTGGCTTTGATCGGCCGTCCCAACGTCGGGAAGTCGTCACTGCTCAATCGCCTGTCGGGATTCGAGCGCGCGATCGTGGACGACACTCCCGGCACGACGCGCGATCCGGTCGACGTGCGGCTGTCGGCGCATGGCCGGGACGTGTTGCTGATCGACACCGCGGGAATTCGCAGGCCGCCGCGCGTCGAAGGCGAGCTGGAGCATCATTCGGTAGGCCGCGCGATCGAGACCATTCGGCGCGCCAACGTCGTGCTGCTGGTGATCGACGCGAGCGAGGGAATCACCGACCAGGACGCGCGGTTGGCGCGGCTGGTGGACGGCAGCGATCGCGCGATGGTGATCGTGTCCAACAAATGGGACGTCGCGGCCAGGCAGGGGCGCAAGGTGGCGGCCTTCGTCCGCGACGCGCACGAGCGCTACCCGTTTCTCGAGTATGCGTCGATGGTGTTCACGTCGGCGGCGACCGGCGACGGAGTGGACGGGATCATACCGGCGGCAATTGCGGCGGGAGACTCGTGGCGCGCGGTTTTTCAGACTTCCCGGCTCAACCGAACGCTGGCCGAGGCGACGGCCGCGATGGATCCGCCGCAGGTGGACAGGCGGCGCCTGAACCTGATGTACGTGACGCAGGTCGGCAGCGCGCCGCCGCGGCTCAGATTCTTCACCAACGTCGAACGCGGCATCCCGACGCATTACGTGCGCTTTATCGAAACACGATTTCGAAAATCTCTGGGCCTCGTCGGCACGCCGCTGCGGCTGGATTTTCGGCGCACCGGCCGCTCGTGGGTGCAAGGCAGTCCGCCGACACATCCGCGCGGCAAGCCTCGCAGCCGGCCCGCACCGCGAATCAAACCGAAGCGGGCGTAGGACACGCCGCTTGTGGAGGGTTGAGCGGGACGGCGTTTCGACTCCGCGCGGCGTCCGGTATATTTCAATGTACAGTGATCCTGATTCTTGATTTCGGCAGCCAGTACACGCAGCTAATCGCGCGGCGCGTGCGCGAAGCCAACGTGTATTGCGAAATCCATCCGTTCAACTTCGCGCCCGACAAAATTCGCGCGATGAATCCGCGCGGGATAATTCTGTCCGGCGGACCAGCCAGTCTCTACGAGGAGAATGCGCCGGATATCGCCGACGAGGTGCTCAATCTCGGCTGCCCGGTGCTCGGAATCTGCTACGGGCTGTACGTGATCGCGCAGCACCTGGGCGCGCGCAGCGTGGGCTCGCGGCAGCGCGAATACGGACCCGCGACGCTGGTGATCGACGGCGACGATGTGCTGTTCGAGGGGCTGAGCGGGCGCGAGCATCGCGTCTGGATGAGTCACGGCGACCGGGTCGAGGCGATTCCGGGCGCGCTGTGCGCGATCGCGCACAGCGACAACTCGCCATACGCGGCGTTCAAGACGCGCGACGGTCGCGTCCGCGGCATCCAGTTTCATCCCGAGGTGGTGCACACGCCGTGCGGCACGCAGGTGCTTCGCAACTTCGTGCTGAAAATTTGCGGCGAGCGCGGCGACTGGACGATGGCGAATTTCGTCGAGACCAAGCTCGCGGAGATTCGCCAGCAAGTCGGGCCGGCGGACAAGGTGCTGATGGGACTGTCGGGCGGAGTCGATTCGTCGGTGGCGGCGGCGCTGATACATCGCGCGATCGGCGCGCGGCTGCATTGCGTGTTCGTAGATACGGGGCTGCTGCGCGCGGGTGAGCGTGAGCGCATGGAAAACACCTTCGCGCGCCAGCTCGGCATCGATCTGAAGGTGACAGATGCGTCAGAGCTTTTTCTGTCGCGGCTGGCGGGCGTGCTGGACCCCGAGCAAAAGCGGCGCATCATCGGCCACACTTTTATCGACGTGTTTGAATCCGAGGAAATCGTGCAGGGCGCGAAATTTCTCGGCCAGGGAACGCTTTATCCGGACGTGATCGAATCGGTGTCGTTCAAGGGGCCGTCGGCGGTGATCAAGAGCCATCACAACGTCGGCGGATTGCCGGAGCGGATGCGGCTCGAACTGGTCGAGCCGTTGCGCGAGTTGTTCAAGGACGAAGTGCGCGAAGTGGGACGGCGGCTGGGGCTGGCGGCGGAAGTCGTCGAGCGGGAACCCTTTCCCGGGCCGGGGCTGGCGGTGCGAATCGTCGGCGAGGTCACGCGCGAGCGGCTCGATCTGCTGCGGCGCGCGGATGCGATCGTGATGGAAGAAACCGCTGCGGCCGGTTTCGGACTGAAACTGTGGCAGGCGTTCGCGGTGCTGCTGCCGCTCAAGACGGTCGGCGTGATGGGCGACGGGCGCAGCTACGAAAGCGTGATCGCGATTCGCGCGGTCGAGTCGATGGACGGGATGACGGCTGACTGGGCGCGCCTGGAGCCGGCGTTTCTCGCGCGCGTGTCGAGCCGAATCACCAACGAGGTCAAGGGCGTCAACCGCGTCGTTTACGACATCACGTCCAAGCCGCCGGCGACGATTGAGTGGGAGTGAGGTGACGGTTCGCACGCGCTTTGCGCCGAGTCCGACCGGCTCGCTGCACATCGGCAACGTTCGCTCGGGGCTGTTCGCCTACCTGTACGCGCGCCACCACCACGGGCAGTTCATCTTGCGCATCGACGACACGGATCGCGAGCGCTCGACTAAGCAGTCGCTCGAAGAAATCCTCGCCGATCTGAAATGGCTCGGCATGGAGTGGGACGAGGGTCCGCCGGCCGCGGCATACTTTCAGACCAATCGAGTCGAGCGGCATCGTGAAGCCGCGCTGGAATTAATCCGCGAGCGAAAGGCGTACCCGTGCTACTGCTCGGCGGAAGAGCTCGACGCCAAGCGCAAGCAGGCCGAGCGCGAGCATCGCCGGCCGGTTTACGATCGCAAATGCCGCGGGCTCGACTTCCCGGCGGATCTGCCGCTGCCGGACAAATCCGCGGGTCGCAACTATACGATCCGCTTCGCGATGCCGCTGGATGGCGAGACGATCGTCGAGGACCTGGTAAAGGGCCGGATGGTCTTTCAAAACGCCGAGCTCGACGACTTCATAATCGTGCGCTCGGACGGCTCGCCAATTTACAACTTCGCCAGCATTCTCGACGACGTCGACATGCGCATCACGCACATCGTTCGCGGCGACGACCACGTCTCGAATACTCCGCGGCAGATGCAGATGGCATACGCGCTCGGGTTCACGCCGCCAGCCTTCGCCCATTTGCCGCAGGTGCTGGGACCGGATGGGTCGCCACTTTCAAAGCGCCACGGCGCGACTTCGGTGATCGCGTATCGCGAGAACGGTTATTTCCCCGAGGCGATGCTGAACTATCTCGCGCGGCTTGGATGGTCGCACGGCGACCAGGAAATTTTCTCGAAGGACGAGCTGATCGATTATTTTGGCTTCGAGTCGTGTGGAAAATCCGCCGGCGTTTTCAATCCCGAGAAATTGCTGTGGCTCAATTTCCATTACCTGAAGGAACGGCCGCTCCCGCGGCTGGTGGCCGAGATCAAGCCGTTCATCGCCCAGCGCGGATGGCCGATTCCGGGCGACGACGCGTGGCTTGCGAAGGCCGTCGCGACACTGCAGGAGCGTGCCAAAACGCTTGCCGAGCTGGTGGACTTTGCGTCGTTCTATCTGAAGGACGACATCGAAATCGACTCGAAGGCGGCGGCGAAATTCCTGAAGCCGGAAATCGCGGAACCACTCCGCGCCTTGGCTGCGGAACTCGAGTCGCACGAGGGCGAGGTATCCGAGGCGTCGGTGCAGGCGGTGTTCGAATCGGTACTGGCGAGATTCCAGCTCAAGCTCGGGCAGCTCGCGCAGCCAGTCCGCGTCGCGCTTACTGGCGGCACCGTCAGTCCCGGAATCTACGAGGTGATCGCAGTGGTCGGTAAACGCCGCACCGTTGAGCGGCTGAACGCCGCCGTCCGCCGAATCGAGCAGCCCGCCTGAGCCACCACCGCCTCGCTACTTCGCGCCGGCGGGTGGCAGCACCAGAATTTGCCCGTTCATCTCGGGCTGATGCACGGCGCAGTAGAAGTTGAAGATTCCGTCCTTGTGAAACGTGAATATGTACGACGTCTTCGTCAGCGGCTCCAGCTTCAAGTGCATCAGGACGGTTGAATCCGGCGCGGTGAGCATGAAGTCGTGCTCGTCGTCGGATTGCAGATTCCAAAACGTGAGCATGGTCGGCACTTCGCGACGAACCGCCATGAAGGTCGGCGAGAATGCGTAGACCTCGCCGAATTTAGCGACGGTCTCTTTGGGGCCGGTCTCCTTGACCGCTACCGCCTCCGTCAAAATAATCACCTCCGCCTCGGCATTCCCGGTCTTGGCGATGGAAACGATCTTCGACGCCGCCGCGTCCGGGAGGTAGAAGTGTTTGTCCATCGCGGGCATCGCGCTCGCAACGCCGATCGGCGCCGCCAGTATCGCGGTCGCCGCTGCGAGGACTCCCAGCCAAATCGTGTTTACCGCATCATTCATAGCATTGCCCTTTTTGTTGAGCGCGGTCCGGCGCCGGCACTTCCCCGCCGAGCATCCAAATAGTAGCTTTGTACCATGAGTGTACTCGTACCATACGTAGTCGAGCAGACCGGCCGCGGCGAGCGTTCTTACGACATCTTTTCGCGGTTGCTCAAGGACCGGATCGTGTTCCTAGGCGGCACCGTGACCGACGATCTTGCCAACCTGGTCACCGCGCAACTGCTGTTCCTCGAGTCTGAGGACCCGGAGCGCGAAATAAATATGTACATCAACTCGCCGGGCGGATCGGTCACCGCCGGCCTGGCCATCTACGACACGATGCAATTCGTGAAGCCTCCGGTCTCGACGCTGTGCGTGGGGCAGGCCGCCAGCATGGGATCGCTGCTGTTGGCCGCGGGAGCCAAGGGCAGGAGATACGCGCTGCCGCACTCGCGGATACTGATCCATCAAGTCTCGGGCGGATTCGAGGGACAGGCAAGCGACATCGAGATTCACGCGCGCGAGGCGTTGCGTCTTCGCGAAATCCTGAACGACATTCTCGCTCATCATACCGGCCAGAATGCCAAGAAAGTGGAGAAGGACACCGACCGCGACAACTTCATGTCCGCGGCGCAGGCAGTCGAGTACGGACTGATCGACGAAGTAATTTCCGGACGTCCAATCAAGGCGGCGCTCTAGCTGAAGCCGCCGACGCGCGCGGCGAGTGTCCCCGCGCGAAATCTCCAGGCGAACGAGCAGCCTGTTCGGAATCGCGTTGCTCCACTATTGGTATCTGCTGCCGGTAGGATTGGCGATCGGCGCGCTGGTCATGTCCGCGGGCGTGTCGGGCGCGACACTGTGGGTTCCCGTCTATCTGCTGTGGCTCAAGCTCGACGCGCCAGTCGCGTTTTGGCTCGGGCTGTCCACGATGCTGTTCGGATTCGGCAGCGGGGTGATTCGCAACTTTCGCGACGGCTCCTTCGACGGCGTCATTGTACGCCGTTACCTGCTGTTCGCGATTCCAGCGGCGCTCATTGGCGGATGGGTTTCGTCCCTGGTCAATCAGGCGTTGATCGTTGCGCTCTTCGGCGCGTTCCTCATCGTGTACGCGATCCTGATTGGTGGACGCACACTCGGCATGCGCGGCGACAGCGCTCGCCACGACCGCGTCCCGGTCTGGATCGCGCTAGGCGGTGGAGCGCTGACCGGGCTCATCTCGATCGGAATTGGAATCCTGGCGATGCCATCCGTGCTGCGTCATCGATCGAGTCGTTCGCCAGGCAGGGCGATCGGCTCGCTTGTGATGATTATTTTTTTTACCAGTCTCGCCGCGACGATTGGGCGGATGCGTCCGTCGCTGATCTCGTCGCTGCGGCGCGATTCGTCGCAGATAGTCGCTATCGCGGTGTGGGCGTTGCCCGGAGTCGCGGTCGGCGGACAGATCGGTCCCCGCCTTGCACAGATGCTTCCCTCCGAGCGCCACACGCGCCTGTACTTCAGCGCTGTATTGCTGGTTGTCGGTGTGCTGACGCTGCTCCGTGCGTCCGCCGCGCGTTAGAGCACGGGGCTGTCGTTCCCGAGCATCGCGCGCCTGATCAACTTGATCGGGACCGCGCCTTGTTTGAGAAACGCATCATGGAATTTGCCGAGGTCGAATGCGGCGCCCTGCTGTTTGCGGACGTCCTCGCGCAGTTTCAAAATCATCAGCTTCCCCAACTGGTAGCGCAGGTAGCCGGGATCGTCGGTGCCGCGCAGCGCTTCGACCATCGCGTTATGCGGCGTCTGGTAAGCGTTGTCTTCAAAAAACTTCGCCGCCTGCTCCACCGTCATCCCTTGCGTATGCATTCTGATTCCGACCAGGTACCGGCACGCACGCATCAGGGCATCCTGCAACTGCGCCAGCCTGTATTTCGGGTCGCCATCGTGCAATCCCTCGTCGATCATCATCTGCTCGCAGTAAAACGCCCAACCTTCGATGTCCGCGCCCGACCCGTAAACCAGGCGAACGATATCCGGGTTCGACCTGTTGTTGAGGAACTGCACGTAATGCCCCGGGTAGACTTCGTGAACCGAGGTGTTCGAAATGCCCGGCGCCGAGTAGAACGCGAGCAGCTGCTCCTTCTTGGCGTCCGGCCACGACGGATCGGGAAGCGTGACGTAATAGAATGCCTCCGGCGTTTTTTCAAACGGCCCCGGCGCATCCATCGACGCGAAGGTGGTCGCGCGGGCGTACGGCGGCGTCTCACGCACCATCGGCAGCACGTCCGACGGGACGGTAACGATATGATGCGCGACGACGTACGCACGAATGCTCGCGAGTCCCGCCGCGACCGTCGGCAACACCTGCGCCGCGTCGGGATGCACGCGGCTGAGCGACTCCATCACTTCGGACGGCGGATGGCTCGGGTCGATCAGGGACGCGGTCTTCTGGAATTCCTCGCGCAACCGCGCCAGCTCCTTGACGCCGATCTGTTCGAGCCGACCGAGCGGAATCTCGACCATGTCGTCGTCATTGAGCATCCGCCGATACGCGTCGGCGCCGATCGCATAGTCGCCCGACGCCTGCGGCATCAGGTCGTTCTTGAGCCACCGCGTGTAGTCCTGGATCGCGGCGGCCAGGTTTGCGTTGGCCTTTGCGAACGCTTGCTTGTCGGGACCGTCGGCGACCTTGGCGAATGCGAGCGGGACGTCGTTGTTGAAAAATGCGATCGTCGCCGGCATTTGCTGCAATGCGATATCGACGGTTACCTTCGCTGTCAGCGCAGCCTTCAGATTGCGCCGTGCCGAGTCGAGATTGCCGAGCGCGGCAACCTCGCGCGCAGTCACTGAACGCATCCTGGCGTCGGCGGGCGCGAACTCCCGCTTGATCAGGTCGTTTACCGAAGACGTCGGCAAGTACATTCCCGGATCGCGCTGGTAGCTGCGGACTTGTTCCGTCCACAGCAGTTCGCCGTCCGCATGCGCCATCAGCCATTCGCGATCGGCTTCGTTCGCCGGCGAAAGATTTTTCGGGTTGTCGGCGCCAAACACCGCGCGCCACTTTTTCGCGTGGCGAATCACCGCGTCGATGCCGTTCGCGCTCAGGTCCTCCACTCGATCGTCGAAGCGATGATCTCCCAGCCACGTCGCACGTTCGGGATAGAGCTGCAACTCGGCCTGGACAAACTCGGCGACTTGCGCCCTGAACGCGCGATCGGCCGCCGGCGAGGTTTGCGCCATCGCCGGCGTGGCGACCATAGCGATGAGTGCGATTGCGGCTATCGGACCCGTCGCCGCCGTGGCGGCAAACCGACTGGCAAAGGTGTTCACCGCTACGCTACTTAAGCGTTCCCGCGAACAACTCCGTGAGCTTTCCAAACGCGCGGTCGGCTTGAGGCTGGTTGTAAACCGGGGCGTCCGGCGTCGTCCAACCGTGAAACGCGCCTTCGTACACTTCGCTTTCGTACTTTCCGCCCCACGCGGCGAGCGCGCGATCGAATTTCTCGATCGCCTCTTGCGGCATGCTCCGATCCTTGGTCGCGTGCCCAAAATAGAGTCGCGCCTTGATGCGCGGAAGGACCAGATGCGGGCTGCTCGGCTCATCGGTGTAGAGACCGCCGCCGTGGAATGAAGCTGCGGCGGCAACCTTGTCCGGCATCGCAGCCGCCGTGCGCATCGCCATAGCGCCGGTGAAACAGTAGCCGACGACGCCGATCGATCCTGCGCTCACCGCGTCGCTAGCCGCGAGGAAATTGACGTAGGCTTTGGCGTCGCGCTCGACCGCTTCAGGAGTCATCGGCGCCCGCAGCTCGCCAAACCGCTTCATCGTTCGCTCGTCTCCCATGCCAATCTTGACGTCCAGAACCGGCGGTTTGGTCGTCCGGTAGAACACGTTGGGCATCAGCACGGTGTAACCTTTCTCGGCCAGCCGCCGCGCCATCTCGCGATGGGACGGGCGAATGCCGCCGATGTCGGTAAGATGGATGACGCCTGGCGATCGGCGCGCGCCTTCTGCCCGATAGAGAAAACCGTCGGCGGTCCCATCGGCCGTGCGAATCTCGATTGCGTCTTCGCTCATTGTTTCCTCCAAATCCTGCGCCCGGATAATTTCGTGGGCTGGCGCAAAGCCCGATCCATATACCACAGACGAGGAATCTCCAGCAGCCGTCGCAACGCACACGGCCGCTTTCATTGCGCGCAGCGGGCTGGGACTATTGGCAATCGAGTGAGCGAATGGCGAGCCGGATTCATCAATTCTACGCCGTGGCTTTTGAGGAGAACTTCACGCTTCGCCAGATCGCGCCCGTGTTTCCAGAGGCAAGGATCTCGCCGCTCGAGCTGTTCCTTCCCATCGAGCCCGACGGCGGCCTCTACATTTTTCCCTTCGGCGCCATCGTCTCGCACGACGTTCCTGCCGAACATCGCGAGCGCATATTCGCGCGCCTCACCCGGGTGCTGCCCAAGCTCACCACCCGCATCATCCGCGAGGATTATTCCGTGCTGGAGGATCGCACCGCGCCGATCGGTATTTCCGCGGGGATGCTGCGCGTCGACGAACTCACTCCCCAGCGCGCTGGAATCGTGGCGCTGACGGTCGCTCAGAGCGCGGCAATGGAATATTACGAGCGCATCGTGGACAGTCTGTTCGCGCGGACCGCGCAGCTGGTCGATCGAATGGCGACGCGCGGCACTGTGCCTTATCGGATCGCTCCCCTGCATCGCTTCATCGGCGAGGCGATTTCGTCGCGCACCGAAGTCCTGGCGGTGCTCCATCTGCTCGACAAGCCCGACGCGGCCTGGGAAGACCCCGCGATGGATCTCATCTACGACGACCTGCGCGATGAGTTCGATCTCGTCGATCGCTACGCCGCGCTCACCAGCAAGCTGCAAAGCATCCAGGACTCGCTGGTCCTGGTCCTGGACGTCGCCCGCGATCGCCGCCTGGTATTGCTCGAGGTTGTAGTCGTCCTGCTGATTTTGCTCGAAGTGATTCTGAGTGTCGGCCACTTCACGCTCTAAAAGCTCCCCACCCTCTGAATTCATACTGTCGAAACACTGGTCTGGTAGTTTCGTCATCGCGCGAACTTTAGCCTCGCGCTGGCGCGATCTCGAGTTTGTATCATCGAGGGCAAGGGATGTCAGAAGAAACTTCACAACACAAAAACATCGATTCAGCCGGCGGCCGCGGCGCCGCCCCCTGCGAAAAAGCAATCGATACCGGGCTCCTGCTGCCGGGACAGTACGTCGATTTGGTCAGGCGAAATCACGTTATCGAGGGCGAACTGAAACTGCTGCTGGCGGTCCTGGAAGACGCGATTCGATGTTACCTGCGAAACGCCAATGCCAAAGACGGCGAGCGCCGTCGCGACTTCGTCGAGGTCAGAACCTGGTTTGAAGGCGGGGGTAGTGCCAGCGCGCGGCGCGCGGATATTTTCAGCTTCGAAAATCTTTGCGCGGCGCTTGGAATCGAGCCGCGCTGCCTGCTCGCGCGACTGCGGATTCTCACGATCGCCGATCTGCCGTCACGGCGTTACCAGATGCGCCGGCATCGTCCCCTGTCGAGCCTGCGGCACGCGAACGGCGTGCGTGAGCGCGGACCGGCCCACTCTCACGGCTCATAACGCAGGGATCATCCCTGCTCAAACAGCCATCGAGTCGCACTGCCCTGGAATTGGTCGGGCGCTGCATCGACGGCGATCACCTTGCGCGGACGGACAGCGAATATCGGACCGATGTCGAGCACCGTCTCGGGCTTCAAATCCCACTGATACTTGGGATTGTAAGCCTCGACGAAGCGGCGGATCATCTCCGCATCGGCAAGTTTGTCGGCGACGCCTTCGAGCGAGACCGCCTGGATGCCGTCTTCGGGGCAAACCACGCAATTCGGATTCGCCGCGAGATTGCGCGCCTTGCGCGATTTCGCGCCGCTGCTGAAGTAGAACGCGTCGTCGAGCCAGACTCCCCACACCGGCACGCAATGCGGCCGGCCGTCGGGGCAGGTCGTCGCAATCCAGTAGTTGCGCGACTTGGTCAATCGCTCGACAGCCCAGTCCCACGGCAGCAATCCGCGGCCGCCGGTCGCGTCCAGGATTCCGTAGCCGGGCATGTAGGGCCGGCTCGCCTTTGGCATCGCGCGTTCAGTAGCCATGCCGGTCACGATCTCATCGGGGGACAGTTGCGCGCAACCGGTTAGGGCTAGAAGATTGCGCGAGTCGCGAGGCTGGAGCAATCGCGGGACTTATCCCGGATGCCTCAGCCTGAACCGCGCTCGCGCAAAACTGAAGGCCGATAAAACGAAAACGGACTAACTCTCGTTAGTCACGCCATCGCACCCAGTCATGATGATGTTCGCGGATCCATTCCGGATGATGGTCGTACCACCAATCCCGACTGTGCCATACGTGAAATTCGTCATAGTCGCCATCGACGACGCGCCACTGGGGGTAAACCGCGACCCATTCGGGATGATGGTGCCAGACCCAGCCGGGGTGATGTGCATGCCACCAGCCCGCGTCGTGCCAGACGTGGTGGTCGTCCCAGTCACCGTAATGGTCCGCATGTGCCACCACCGGCGCAGCCGCGAACAGGGCGGTCAGGGCAGCGGCGGTAAATATTGTTCGAAGTTTCATTCCTGGTACCTCCTCGAAGAGAACAAGGGTAAGTCGTCGGGAACACGACCCCACTCGATCAATACGATGCATCGACGATGCCAGTTTCAGGCGATAGAGAATCGCGAAAAATCAGCAATCTGCGGACTTAGTCAGCCGCGATTCGTATGGAAGGCTCTGCAAAATCTACAGAGTGAAGTAGGGCGGGCTGTCACCTGTTGCGCGGGAAATTTTGGAGGCGGCGATCGGATTCGAACCGATGCATGGAGGTTTTGCAGACCTCTCCCTTAACCACTTGGGTACGCCGCCCCGGAGGCTCCGTTGTAGTCGCGACCGAACCCAATCAACTATCACGCGCGGGAAAGTGCATCAATTGAGCGTGCGCGAGGGCACGTGCTGTCGTCTGGTCTCTCATCATTCCCGTACTGTATTCTCCAACGGCCCGAACCGCTCGATGACGATGCCGCGCGGTTCCAGGTAATTCGAGCGCCGCTCGGATCACGCGGAGATGATCGCGCGGCGCTGAGAAAAATCTTCTTTGGCGGGAGGACTGCTGATGGGCCCGAGTGGCAACGAAAACGACAAACCGGCCGTTCCTATCGAAGAACGCGTGGCAGCAATCGGCGGGGATCCGCTTCCGGGCTCCGACGGCGAGCATCTGCTCCAACAGAAGTACGGAAGGACGACTCATGCGATAGCGTTCTATCGACACCAGGTGCTTGACCATCTCAATTCGGCGATGCAGGCATTCCTCGCCCGCCAGGAGATGATGTTCGTCGGCACCGCTGATGCCAAAGGACAGGCGGACTCCGCCTTTCGATGCGGCCACGCCGGGTTTGTGAAGGTCCTCGATGAGCGCACCATCGCCTATCCCGAGTATCGCGGCAACGGCGTGATGGCGAGTTTGGGCAACATTTCGGAAAATCCTCACGCAGGCCTGCTGTTCATAGACTTTGGCGATCAGATAGGTCTCCACATAAACGGCGGCGCAAAAATAGTAGAGAACCAGGAATTTTTGGAATTCTTGAAGGACCACCCAGCCGAGCAGGCTATACTCGGAGACACGGTCCTCAAAGACATCATGGAAAGCGACGGCGGACACCTTGAGCGATGGGTAATGGTCGAAGTCGCCGAAGCCTACGTCCAATGCTCCAAGCACATCCCCCCGATGCAGCGCCTCGATCACGACATCAAGTGGGGCGCAGAACACCCCCACCTGAAAGGCGGCGACTACTTCGGCGCGGCCCACGGCCAGAAGTGACTCGTGCGCCTAGCCGCTTCGCAGCGACAGGCTCATCTGTCCGGCGGGCGCCAACAGATCGGGAGAATCGTTATCGACATTGTTGACGTCCGGCGAGACCGGGGTCGCGATCAGCAGGTCGTCAGGCGCGGGAACCAGGAATCGCTTGAGCGCGCGCGGCGCCGGAGCGCGCGGGTCCATCCAGTCGTCGGCGTCGCGATCCGCCAGTATCACCGGCATCCGATCGTGATATGACTCGAGCACGGCGTTGGCCGCCGTCGTAAGGATCGTGAACGTCGTCTCCCACACATCGCGCTCTTTCTGCCACGCCTCGTAAAGGCCGGCGAACAGCAGCAGCCGGCCATCCTCGCGATGGAACCAGGTCGGCTGCCGCGCGGTTCTCGGCCCTGTCCATTCGAAGAATCCATCCGCCGGCACGACGCATCGGCGCTTGTGAAACGCGTCGCGAAATGCGCCCCGCGTCTCGATCGTCTCCGACCGCGCGTTGATACACTTGGCCGCCATGCTCGCGTCTTTCGACCCGCTCCTGACGAGGCCCCAGGTGGCGGGAATCACTTCGCGATTTTCGTATTTGATCCGGACGACGAAATGTTTCTGCGTCGGCGCGACGTTGTAGCGCGGCCGATAGTCGACGAACGAGTCCGCCGCGACGCCGAGTTCCGCGGCCAGCGAATTGCCGTCGCGCCGCGTGATTGTGAATCGCCCGCACATCCTCTGAATCTACGCTCGCGCGGATTCGCCCGGCGCCGAGAATGCGCG
Organism: Binataceae bacterium (SeqCode); assembly: GCA_963789715.1. GTDB lineage: Bacteria > Desulfobacterota > Binatia > Binatales > Binataceae > Binatus. Next base: position 279,487 of record CAWBLQ010000003.1, read on the forward strand.
CTGGAAGGACGGCCTTGCAATCAAGCGCTTTGCGTAGGCATCCAGCGACGGGAAATCACTCAGCAGATGGTGCCGCGCGTCGAGCCAAATCACTCCCGAGCCGATCATCACGTCCGCCGCCGTAATCTTGTTGCCAACAATAAATTCCCGGTCCGTGAGCACGCGATCGAGCACCAGGAAACATTCCCTCATCCTCTCGTGATCGAGCGCGTACCCCTCGAGCGCGGCCATCGAATAGAACATCCACTGGTAGTACATCCCGCGCTCGACGGTGCCGAGCGCCGGCGCCATTCGCTTGTCCGGGAACTTATCCGCAAGGTATGCGCAGATGGCCGCCGACTCGAACATCGTGAGCCTCCCATCCTGCAGGGCGGGCAGTTGGCCATGCGGGTGAATTTTTCGGTATTCGACGGTTTTGTGCTCGCCACCTTTGAAATCAATCAGCACAACTTCGTAGGGCACTGCGAGTTCTTCGAGCATAATAAGCGGCCGTATTGCCCTGGTCTGCGGTGCGAAATAAAGCTTCATCGCCCTCTGCCTCTTCAGGAATGTTCTTGCGCACAGCCAAAAAAATTGTCGAACTCACTTATACCGCCGCGAGCAATCTCGCGACCAGCTATTCTTCGAGTCAGTGGCCGCTGCCCGATTCGGCCTGCTTGAAGACGCGTGCGATCAGTTCCTGCGCCTCAGTCTGAATACGATGCAGATGGTCGGCTCCGCGAAAGCTCTCCGCGTATATCTTGTAAACCTCTTCGGTGCCCGACGGACGCGCCGCGAACCATCCATTCTCCGCAATCACCTTAATTCCGCCGATTGCCGCTCCGTTACCGGGCGCAACGGTCAGGGTTTTGAGGATTTTCTCGCCCGCGAGTTCGCGCTCATTGAGCTGCGCGGGCGTCAGCTTTTTCAGAATCTCCTTTTGCGCGAGCGTGGCCGGCGCGTCGATGCGCTCGTAGGCTGGCGCACCGAACTTCTTGGTGAGGTCGTCGTAGATTGCGCCCGGGTCGCGGCCCTCGCGTGCGGTCATCTCGGCGGCCAGCAAGCCGAGGATTAGCCCGTCCTTGTCGGTGGTCCATACGGTTCCGTCGATGCGAAGAAATGACGCGCCCGCGCTTTCCTCTCCGCAAAATCCGACCGCACCATCGATCAGCCCGTCCACGAACCACTTGAAGCCGACTGGCGTCTCGATGAGCTTGCGTTCAACACCCGCCGCGACGCGATCGATCATGCTGCTGCTCACCACGGTTTTGCCGACCGCGGCGTCTTTGCGCCAGCGGGTGCGATTGCGGAACAGGTACGAGATCGCGACCGCCAGATAGTGATTCGGATTCATCAGTCCGCTCGAGCGCGTGACTATTCCGTGACGGTCGGCGTCGGTGTCGTTGGCAAACGCGACGTCAAAACGATCGCGCATCGCCAGCAGACGCACCATCGCGTATGGCGACGAGCAATCCATCCTGATTTTCCCGTCCCAGTCGGCGGTCATGAAGCGAAACGTCGGATCGACCACGTCGCTCACCACCGTCGCCTTGATTCCGTACTTTTCGATCACCGCGGGCCAGTAATGCACCGCGGCGCCGCCCAGCGGATCGATTCCGACCTTCACGTCCGCGCCGCGAATCGCCGCCATGTCAACGACGTTGCCGAGGTCGCCGACGTAAGCGCCGATGTAATCGTGTTTGTGCAGCGTCGCAGCCGCGAGCGCCCGCGGGTACGGAACGCGTTGCACGCCGGCGAGCTTGTTTCTGAGAAAATCGTTGGCCGTATTCTGAATCCAATCGGTGACGGCGGTATCGGCCGGTCCGCCGTTGGGTGGATTGTACTTGAAGCCGCCTTCTGGCGGCGGATTGTGCGACGGCGTGATCACGATTCCGTCCGCCAGCCCGCTTTTGCGGCCGCGATTGTACGTCAGGATCGCGTGCGATATCGCCGGCGTCGGCGTGTAGCCGTCCTCGCTGTCGACCATTGTCTCGACGCCGTTGGCGGCCAGCACCTCGAGCGCGCTGGCGAACGCCGGGACCGAGAGCGCATGCGTGTCCATCCCGAGGTAGAGCGGGCCGCTGATATTTTGACTTTTGCGGTAGAGGCAAATCGCCTGGCTGATCGCAAGGATGTGCGCTTCGTTGAACGCGCTGTCGAACGCGGAGCCGCGATGCCCCGAGGTACCGAACGCGACCCGCTGCGCGGGATCGTCGGCGTCGGGCGTGAGGCTGTAGTACGCGGTGATCAAACGCGGCACGTCGACGAGCCGCGATTGGTCGACAGGTTTTCCGGCCAGCGGGCTTACGTTCATCGGATTAATCCGGAGTCCATCTCGAGTTACGGTTTGCGATAGCTTCAAAAATTCTCGCACTGCCGGTGGTTTGTTGATAGACGCAGGAAGTGAAAGTTCCGCAACGATCGTTACGAGGGAGACCGCCATCATGGACGACGCCAAGCTTCAATTGCTGATCGACCGCGCCGAGATCGGCGACGTGCAATTGCGCTACGCCACCGGATTGGATTCGCGCGACTGGACCCTGTTCCGCTCATGCTTCACCGATGAAATCGGCGCAACACGGTCTCGACAGGTCGAATCAACGGAGGTTTCTCATTGCGGCACTTCGAGCGTACAATTTTTTGCCTAACGCTTCGGGGGAGAAAAAACCTATGGACGGAATTTGGCGGGAGAGTTACGACCTTCTTTACGCCGGCCCAACTTTCGACGCTCTCATTAGGAACGGAGGCAGACTGGACACCGAGAGCATTCGCCGAGCAATCGAGCGCGCACTCGGAGACCTCCTTTCAGGCGAAGGCGACCCATATCCAGGCGAGATGACGCCAAAATGGTGGACCAAAACTCGCAGTCAAGCTGAACGGTGGCGAGAGAAAGGGTTCATCGAAGAATCAAAAGTGTACGGTACATGGCAAATAGTCGCGAAGGGCCGCGAGGCATACAAAATTAATCGAGCGTTTTTCATCGAGGAGGGATGGTTGAAACCGAACTCCGAGCGCTGGGAGCTAACCGACCTTGGGCGGGAACGGTTAAAGAACACCAGAAGCGTGAGGGCGGCCGTAGACGACTCAGAGGATTTCATTTGAGAGTTGAGGAGAGTGAGCTTCGCTCGCGAGAGCGCTCCTCTTCCTCGTTGTAGAGCCTCGCGCGATTCGCTGCATCGCCGTAGTTGTCGAACGAATCTTCGTGCGACAGCTTGAGCGGCAAGTTATCGCCGAGGTCAACGCAGCGCCACACATCGAAGTGAACACGCCGCCCATGTCCGCGCGAACAGACCCTGTAGTATGGAATGCCAAGAGTGTTCTCCGCCATGCGTCAAGAATACCAGAGGTTATCTATCCATCGAAGAGGAACGCGCGAGCAACGTGTCACAGCCAAGGCTCCCTGAAAATCGCCTTCCAATCGTACTGCCAAGTCGGAAGCAGTGCTGAAGGTGCCGACGCTCGAAACAACATCGTGTATCGCAGCACGACCACCTCGAATGCTCGGACGCAAGAGTCAAGTTCTGGCATCGTTGGGGGCTGAGTTGGTTCACCGACGAGATGGGCTATCATCGTGCTCGCGAATCTTTGAAGATTTGCGGCCTTTGACCGAAGCTCGTTCAACTCGACTTGAATTCGAGCAGGATCGATGCATGAGGCGCCTGAGCCGACGAGATTGGTGAACGTCTCGTTCGCCCAGCCTTCCACATCAGCCCTCGATGGCGCGTATGCTCCACCACTGTTCGGTTCGCGCGTATCTTGGGTGTGACCAGCAAAGCCCGCCATCATCTTCGCCGCAAACGTAGAAACGAACCGCTCTCGCGAAATTATCTCAGGTCGTCGTTGAATCGCGCTGAGCAATTTCGTGACCGAGATGCTCTTGGAATCTTGCTGCCGCCTCACGGCCATCGCAGCCCAAGCGGCAAACGTCATCGTCGATAGGTCGTAGAAGGAACTGGGCTTCTGCAATCGCGGATTACTCTGCACGATTTCGCGAACCTCCTCGAAGACGTGGTGACCGATGACGAGATTCTGAACATCGGCGTAGATGGCATCGAGCCATTTTTCCCATCGTCGAAATTGCTGCTCTTCTGTCATTGCATCCAGTTAGCGAACCGCCGAGGTACTACCATCTCCTTCATTGCTACCTTTTCCCAATCGGTTCGCTGAAAGAAGGTGATGACCGCGATGGGCATCTTGGTCCATTTTGCACCTGTGGCAAATTCCGCTTCGTATGTTCCGAACCGCGCAACATATCCGAGACCCTCGATGGTGCGCACTTCTTCCAGCAGGGCGCGCTGAGCGTTCAGCCTGCCGGGTTCGTCGATGTCGCCGAAGATGTCTTTCCAATCGCTCAAGTCCTGCTTGAAGCTCGCTGCCGCATCTAAGGCGTCAGTTTTGAGTTGGCTCTCGTCGAAGGCTAGCGCTCCCCAACATTCGAGCACCCGCCGCATATCGCGCTCATCCGAGAACGAACACGCTTCGATTTTCACATGCTTGTCGTCCCAGACTTCGAGTGTGTCGGCAACGGCTAAAGCGGCTTCCTCCGTGGTGCGAATATGCCGCGCGCCAATGAACGCGTCTTCGCCCTGGTCGAGAGCGACCGCAACTCTCTGGTAAACTTCCTTGCTGACGCGCACGCCGCTCTCCAGACGTTCCAGAGACTTCTCGCTGATGCCGGCCTTCTGAGCCAAACTCAGTCTCTTGACCCCGCGGAGTCCTCGGCACAAGCGGACAAAGTCACCAATCTCCTTCGGGGTTAGCTCTCGATACTCGCCCTTGATTCCTTCGACTTTCTGATTCATCTCGACCTCCTTGCGAGACTCACGCTACGACCGGTTCCTTTCGCGCGCAATTAAATCAGGCAGGGTTTGACCCGACAGCGAACCGACAGTAAAAAGAACGCACCGTAGTCAGCGCCTTTTTCCAGCGAGTCTCCCCCCGGAGCGCGAGCGAGATGCTTCAACCCGACTTCGACCCCGCTCCGACAGTGTCTCCTGCACTGTCAAATCGTCATCGAGCGCAGGCACTGGTTCAGTTTGAAAGCGCAGCTAATTCCTCGATTCAAAATAGGAGCAGCCTCGGTATGCAAATCGTGCGAAGCAGAGGGGAGTTGGACGCAATTATCGATGCCGAGCGCGGGTACATAATTAATGAGCGCGACGACCGCGTAAAGCTCCACCGCGCCACATGCGCGTACGTCATTACCAGCTGGCCCGATCGCTACACGAAATACTTCTTTTCTGAACTACATGACGCAAAATGCTGGGCCAACGAAAAGTACGGCGACAATCCTGATGGGTGGTCGTATTGCGGTATCTGCCATCCATCAGATCCAAACTGAACCTGTGCCCGAGCGCGAGCGCGCGCGGGCTTGAGATCAGCGACAGACGCGGCGAATAGCGCCGTCCGCCGGAAACCGGTCAGACCAGCCCTTTCTTTTTGAGCACGTAGCGGAAGTCGCAATGGTCGCCGCCCTGCATGATGGTCTGGGTGCGCTTGAACTCGACGTCGCCTTTCCCGACTTCGTCAGCGACGGTATTGTCAAAAGAGCAGAGTAGTGCGAACCCCAGCTCAGGCTCTCCAAGTTCGCGAAAGAACTGAGCGAACCGGCAACCGGTAATGTCAAAATCTACCCGTTCAGGAATTTTCCCTTCCTTGGCGTCAGATTCACCCTCGATCCACTTACGATCGATTGCATCTCCAATCGCGGGCTCAAACGACTCGCTCAGGGCTGCAAATCGCTCAACGTTGGTCGCTTCCGCCGGAAAGGATTTTGCCAACTCGCGGATAGCATCGGTGCGCCACTTTTCGAGTCCCTTCCACGCGATGCGGTTGGCGCGCTCCACGCCCAGTTCTTCACGAAATGCGCGTAATAGGGGAACCAGGACCTGGGCCTGGATTTTTGCTCGATCAAGCATTTGACTTCCCATCGTCGTCTCCTGCTCCTCAGATTTCTGTAACGGGGTGCAACCCAGCCGGAGATCCCGCAATACTAAATCGTCGTGCGAGCGTCTATATACCTGCGCGCCGCACTGCCAAATCGTCATCGAGCGCGAGCGCTCGCGCGGGCTTGAGATCAGTGACAGACGCGGCGAATAGCGCTCGACGCGATGCCCCTCGACTGTGCAAGATTGTGCAAGTACTCGGTTGTCGAGCGTAGTTTTGCGTCTCGCACGATACGAAAAAGTCTGCTGATATGCTGCGTGATTAGCTGTGAATTTGGTCCGACATATTCTCACAAATCACGTGATCACCGTCGCCGGCGACAACGCGACCTGCGTCGCGTACGTGCAGGCGCGGCACTACCTGCCGAACGACATGGGCGACAGCATGCAAACCATGTTCGGCTACTACACGAATCGATTCGTGCGCACGTCCGCGGGATGGAAAATTCGCGCGTGCAGGCTGACGCTTACGTGGCAGACCGGCAACTGGGGCATCTTCGCGCTCGCGAGCGCGCGCCTCAAAGCGGCCGAGGCGAGCAAGAAGAGTTAGATGGGCCACATGCTTTCACGATGGAGGAGCCGATGACGCTCAACCTCAACCCACTAATCGCGGCGGGCGTCGTGGCGTCGACGGCGGCGACCGACGCGGTGTACGTCATGTTCAACGCGGCGGTGACGGCCCGGCGGCCGTCACGGGCGGCGTCGTGGAGCGCGCTATGGTATCTGCTGTCGGCGTTTGCCGTCATCAGTTATACGGGCAACTCGATCTACGTAATCTTTGCAGCGACCGGCTCGTGGATAGGCGCCTACTTTTCAGTGCGATGGCTCGATCGCTCGGACGCAAAGCTGACCCCAGGCGGCCCCGCCGCACTGGGGAATCCTCCGGCGTGACATGTCGGACCTGGATGGAGCGGGTGATCGGTTTCGAGCCGACGACCTCGTGCTTGCGTGTCTGAGATATCTGAGTTGGCAGAGTCGCGGACCCCACTACTGAAGGATCATCGTGTATGCGGCGAGAGCCAGCCATATCGCGAGTGTCGGCGCGAACGTTATAGGCAACAGGCGTCGCTCTCGCGCGCCAATCACGATGATGAGTCCCAGCACGATTAGTTCCTCGCATCCTCGCATGAGGGACCAGTCTACCCAAACTGCGCTCGAAAGAGACGCCGCGAGCGCAAGATAGATAAGCCATGCGAGCTTGACTCCCGGATCAACTGCCGATTGGACGAGAGCGATTGCCGCGAGCAAGATCATCGCGCCAAGGAACAGGAATTCTATTAGTACGAAGGAATGAAGGCCGTGCGCGGAATGTACAGCCTGGATCAGCGAAATGCCTACGCCTTGAAACGGAAAGCCGAGCACATTCCCGCTCGTGGCAGCGGCCGCGAGTTTTCCCCATCGGGCGAAGATCCATAGCTGCCAGGCAGCATAGGCCACAAGCGGGATCGCCAGTCGGACGCTCTCGGTCCAGGCTGACTGTCTCCGCAGCACACGCCAGCCTGAATGCAGGAAGAGCGCCGCGGCGAGCAGGACAACGGTTTCTCGAGCCAGGACCGCCAGCGCCAGCATGCACGCGGCGAACGTGATACGGCGCGAGTGGAGGAGTCCCAGCGAGAATACCATGAGCGAAATCGCGAGCGGGTCGGGCAGATCGCGAGCCAATGCCAGAAGGACACCGGGGAAGAATGGAATTACCAATCCATAGATCACAGGTATCGCGAAGAGTTCCGCGAAGCGCGCAGCACTAAAGGCTAAGCCGCAAACAGCCAGGTAGTTCACCATGATCATCGACCATGGCACCCAGGAATTTGCACCAAGCGCCACGATGCGCGCGAGCACCGGATAGAGGATTCGTTGTTGCCGATACGGCGGGTCATCGATGGTTATTCCGTATTCAACCTGTTCGTTAGTTAACGGATCGAGCGCGAGACGATAATAGAATTGGCCGTCGTATCCTAACGGGGTGCTAATTGTCAGTCCCTGCGGCGCCGACGACTGGTCGCAGAAAAGATGCCCCGCCACGATGAAGACCGAGGGGTCCCAATTGTGCGACGCGAGACGTCCGACGACTACGATTCCGTAAAGTAACGCCGTGATCGCTACCGCGGCCGTCACGCTGGTGTTCCGTCGGACACGCTCGAGCATGGTATTGCCGAAGTCCGGCTCAGCTCGGCGAGGCGTGCGCTTCTGTCCTGTTCGATCTGCCACAGTCAATTTCGCACAAGTCAATTCGCACGGAGATTAAGTTCGAAGAAACCCGTGTTTGAGCAACTCATACCATATGTTGTGGTTCTGGGACGGACCGACCGCCATCGGTCGTTTCGTTCCGTCAAAATTGATTTTCGCTGGAAGGGACGTCGGCCGATTTCGGGCGAATAGGGGGCGCTGAGACGGTTAGCCATTCCCGTAGGCTTAGCACGTCAAATCGGCCGGGAGCAGGCTGAATTAGTTCATCCCCAAGCCCCTTCATCAAAACTGAAGCAGTGCCGAAAACCGTTTGATTGTCTGGTTCACATGGAGCGGGTGATCGGTTTCGAACCGACGACCTCGTGCTTGGCAAGCACGCGCTCTACCAACTGAGCTACACCCGCTCTCCGGAACGGTAGATCGAATCCACTTGAATATCGGGAGCGCGAGCGTCTGTCAAATCACCGCGCGCTTGCCCGCGGCAGTCACAGGCTTGGGCCGCAGCGCCGCCACCACGCGCACGTAGTAATCGACGCCCGACCACACGCTCACCGCCATCGCGATCCACAGGATAAACATCCCGGCCGCGAAGAAATCGACGTGCAGGTACGTGTAATGAATCAGGAGGCCGTGAATCGCGATCGACTGCAACGCCATCTTGTATTTGCCGAGCTCCTCGGCGCCGACGATTAAGCCCTCGGCGGCCGCGACCGCGCGCAGTCCCGTCACCATTATTTCGCGCGACACCAGCACGACGACCATCCAGGCCGGCACCTGCGGCGTCCGCGTCATCCCGGCGAGCATGATCAGCGCGGTAGTGACGACCAGCTTGTCGGCCATCGGATCGAGAAACTTGCCGAGCGTGGTGACCGAGTCGTAGCTGCGCGCGAGGTAGCCGTCGAAGTAATCGCTGACCGTCGCGATGAAGAACACCCCGGCCGCCAGCCACGACGCGGCCGGCCCGCTATGCATCAGGATCCAGATCAGGATCGGCGCGGTCGCGATGCGGAACAGCGTGACAATATTTGGCGGCGTCATCGGCACGGAACTGGCCTTCAGCCTTTAGACGAATCTTCTGCGTTTTCGTTGCGATCCGCACTGTCGAGAATATTTGAATCGGCTGGAGGGGGCAAATCGCAGCCGCTCGATCGCCTTGACTGGCCGCGCGCAGACCGAGTAGCGTCAAATTGACACAACGAACGCTCCGCGCGCTTCAACCGCGGAAAACGACCGAGGCCACCTGATGAGGCATAACGCGCAACTGTTCAGCGACTTCCTGGTAATCGGCGGCGGCATCGCAGGCTTGACCTTCGCCCTCAAGGCGGCCGAGGCCGGCACCGTCACCGTTCTGACGAAGGCCGGCAGCTCCGAGGCCAATACCGCGTACGCGCAGGGCGGCATCGCGAGCGTGTGGAGCGTCGACGACTCGTTCGAATCGCATATCGAGGACACCATCCGCGCCGGCGCCGGTCTCTGCGATCGCGCCGCGGTCGAGACCATCGTGCGCGAGGGTCCCGAGGCGGTGCGCGAATTGATCCGGCTCGGCACCCGCTTCACGCGCGTCGAGGCCGGGGGGCCCGACGACAGCGAGCTCGAATACGACCTCGGCCAGGAAGGCGGGCATAGCCATCGCCGCGTGCTGCACGCGCAGGACCTGACCGGCCGCGAAATAATGCGCGCGCTGACCGCGGCCGCCGCCGCGCAGCCCAACATCCGCACGTTGGAAAATCACGTCGCGATCAATCTGCTGGTCGAGACACCCACCGCCGGCGGGCCCGGCGCGTGCTGGGGCGTCTACGCGCTCGACCGCCGCACTCACGAAATCCGCAAAGTGATTTCGCGCGCCACGATGCTCGCGACGGGCGGCGCCGGGAAGGTCTATCTCTACACCACCAATCCCGATATCGCGTCGGGCGACGGCGTCGCGATGGCGTACCGGGCGGGCGCGTCCGTCGCCAATCTCGAGTTCTACCAGTTCCATCCCACCTGCCTGTATCATCCCGCCGCCAAGTCGTTTCTCATTTCCGAGGCGTTGCGCGGCGAGGGCGCGATTCTGAAATTGCCCGACGGCACCGCCTTCATGAAGCGCTACCATCCGGACGCCGAGCTGGCGCCGCGCGACGTGGTTGCGCGCGCGATCGACTCCGAGATGAAGCGCCGTGGGCTGGACTTCGTGTACCTCGATTTGAGCCATCGCGACGCCGATTTCATCCGCCGGCGGTTTCCGAATATCTTCAAGCGATGCTTGAGCTTTGGCTATGACCTTACCACGGGACCGATTCCGGTGGTGCCGGCCGCGCATTATATGTGCGGCGGCGTGCAGACCGACCTCGACGGACGCACCTCGATTCCGCGCCTCTACGCGGCCGGCGAGGTCGCGATGACCGGGCTGCACGGCGCCAACCGGCTCGCGTCGAACTCGCTGCTCGAGGCGGCAGTGATGGGCCGCCGCGGCTTTGCCTCGGCGCGCGAAGTCGTCGCGTCGGGAGGTGGCGCGCCGCCCGAGTTTCCCGAATGGGATCCCGGGCGCGCGATTCGAAGCGAGGAGCGCGTGATGATCACGCAGAGCTGGGACGAGATTCGCCGCCTGATGTGGAACTACGTCGGCATCGTGCGCAGCGACCGGCGCCTCGAGCGTGCGCTGCGCCGAATCGAGTTGCTCAAGGGCGAGATCCACAGCTACTACTGGGACCACCTGCTCGACGCCGACACCATCGAGTTGCGCAACCTGGCCAAAGTCGCCGAGCTGGTGGTGCGCTCCGCGATGAGCCGGCGCGAGTCGCGCGGCTTGCACTACAACATCGATCATCCCGAAACGGGCGGCGCCGAATGGGTGCATCCGACCGTGCTGCAAAAGCCGCTCGATCAGATCTGAAAGTCATGCAGCCGAAGGACGTGAAGATGTACTCGGACTACAAGAGTCCGTTCGCCTACCTCGCCTTCGATCCCGCGTTTGCGCTCGAACAGCGCTTTCGGATTCGCCTCCGCTGGATACCGTTCCAGCTTCGCATCAAAGGCAAGGGCGAGCGCAGCCTCTACTCCGAGCACAAGGCGCGATATTCGTATCTCGACGCGCGCCGATGGGCCAGGCCGCGCGGGCTGGTGATTCGCGGCCCGCTCAAGGTTTACGACACGACCCCGGCGCTGATCGGCGGGCTGTTCGCGGAACAACATGGCCGCCTGCTCGACTACAGCCGTCGCGTGTACGAGCTGTTCTTCAAGCGCGAGCTCGAGGCCGACCAGCCCGACGCAGTCGCGGGCGTCATCGCGAGCCTCGGCATGTCGGCCGATGACTATCGTAAATATCTGTCAGGCGCGGGCGCCGTCGCATACCAGCATGCTCAGGACGAGGCCGCCGTCGACCACGTCTTCGGCGTGCCGCTATTCTTCTTCGAAGGCGAACCGTTCTGGGGCCACGACCGAATTCCAGTCCTCGAGCATCGCCTCACCGAGGCGGGATTAGCTATTCCAAAATATTAGGCGTGTGATATTGTCCGTTTAATTCAACTACCAAACCCGGGAGAGCGAAAATGACAACGTCCATGTCCATTCAGAGAGCGGTTTTAACCCATCAGAAGGACATGGTGTTTCATGCGAACGCTAGATTCCGGCGGTACGGCGCGCGTAGGCGCCGATAAAACAAGGCTGACAGAGCGGGACGCGACTCGATTCGCGGGCTCGCGTGCCAAAAAATTCCTTTCCTATTACAAGCCGTATCGAGGGCTGCTTCTCGCAGACCTTCTCTGCGCCATCATCATTTCGGCGGCGGCTTTGATGCTGCCGGTTTGTGCGAATTTCGTCACCAAGAATCTGCTTGCAAAGGAAGGCGCGCCAGGCGCGCTCGATAAGATCTATACGCTGGGCGCTGCCATGCTCGCTCTCGTCGCTCTCCAGGCCGTGTGCAACTTGTTCGTCGATTATGAGGGACACGTGATGGGCGCGAAGATGGAACGCGACATGCGGCGAGAGCTGTTCGAGCATTACCAGAGACTATCGTTCAGCTTTTACGACCGGCAGAGGACCGGCCAGCTCATGGCTCGGATCACCAACGATCTCCTTTCGCTCGCTGAGCTCTATCATCACGGACCGGAAGATCTCGCGATCGCAGCCCTGGAGCTGATAGGGGTGCTCGTCATCCTCGCCCATATCGACAGGACGCTCACGCTGATCGTGCTGTGCTTCCTGCCCCTGATGTTCCTCTTCGCGCTGTATTTCAGCCGGCGCATGATTGCCGCGCTCAGATTGAGCAAAGATCGCATCGGCGACATCAATGCGCGCGTCGAAGATTCACTCGCGGGGATACGGGTGGTTAAGTCCTTCACCAATGAGGCGTTCGAGACCGCGCGCTTCAACTACGAGAACGATCGCTTTCTCGCGAGCCGGAGCGAGGGCTATCGGAGCGAGGCTTGGTTCTCTGGCGGGATGGCCGCTTTCACGCAGCTCATCACGATTGCCGTGATCGTGTTCGGCGCAGCGGGCATCGCCCGGGCGGCACTCGACCTCGCCGACCTGCTTACCTTCCTGATGTGCGTCGCGGTGCTCGTTGACCCGATCCGTCGGCTCGTGAATTTCGCGCGGCTCTATCAGGAAGGGAGCACCGGTTTTGACCGGTTCTTTGAGATGCTGCAGACGGAGCCGGGCATGCCGGACCAGGCTGGCGCTGCCGAGCTGACACAGGTGCGGGGTGACATCACGTTCCGCAACGTGAGCTTCCGATACGCCGCTGATTCGCCCGTCGTGCTGAAGGACCTATTTCTCGAGATAAAAGCCGGCGAGTTTGTGGCGCTGGTAGGCGCTTCGGGTGTCGGCAAGACCACGCTCTGTTCGCTGATCCCGCGCTTCTATGATGCTACGGAGGGCGACGTCCTAATCGATGGCCGGAACGTCAGGGATATCCGCCCGCAGTCCTTGCGGCAAAATATCGGCATCGTGCAGCAGGATGTTTACCTGTTCGCGGGCACAGTCGCTGAGAATCTTCTATATGGCAGGCCCGACGCAGGCCGCGACGAAATCATCAAAGCCGCGAAACTGGCCCACGCGCACGACTTCATCATGATGTTCCCCAACGCCTACGACACGGAGATCGGCGAACGCGGCGTGAAGCTCTCTGGCGGGCAAAAGCAGAGGCTCAGCATCGCCCGTGTCTTTCTAAAAAATCCGCCCATCCTGATATTCGACGAGGCGACAAGCGCGCTCGACAATGAAAGCGAACGATCGGTCCAGGAGTCCCTGCATCGCCTCGCGCGCAATCGCACCACGCTCGTCATCGCGCACCGGCTATCGACGGTGCGGAACGCGGGCAGAATTGTGGTGCTGACCGAAGACGGAATCGCCGAAGAAGGCACGCATGCTGAACTCGTCACGTCGGGCGGCGCGTATGCGCGACTCTACAACACTCAGGCGAGCATGTGAGACTCAGCAAAGCCGGACCCGTCCGCTAACGAAATCACGCCACGGGCGCGGACTGTCTTGCGGGATTCGGCTCGTATGAGAACGCGAGCTTGTCGCCTTCGAGGTCCGCCGTTGCTTTGCCGCCCTTCGTCAGCTTGCCGAAGAGGACCTGGTCCGCCAGTTCGCGCGCGATCTCGTTTTCGATGAGCCGCCCGAGCGGGCGCGCGCCGAAGCGCGGATCGTGACCGTGTTCCGCCAGCCACTTTTTCGCCGCCGGCGTCACGATGAGCGTGACCTTCTGCTTGTCGAGGCGCTCCTGCAGCTCCGCGATAAACTTGTCGACCACGCGCTCCATGACCGGCGGACTGAGCGGCGCGAATTCGATCGTCGCCGACAAACGGTTACGAAACTCCGGCGCGAACATCTTCTCGAGCACGCTCTTGGGATTGCCCTGGCCGACTCCGCCGTGGAAGCCGATCATCGCGCGCGACAGTTCCTGCGCGCCGGCGTTGGTGGTCATCACCAGGATCACGTTGCGGAAATCCGCCTTGCGCCCGTTGTTGTCGGTCAGCGTGGCGTGATCCATCACCTGCAACAGGATGTTGAACAAATCGGGATGGGCCTTCTCGATCTCGTCGAGCAGCAGCACGCAATGCGGCGTCTTGTTGATAGCGTCGGTGAGCAAGCCGCCCTGGTCGAAGCCGACGTAGCCCGGCGGCGCGCCAATCAGCCGCGAGACCGTGTGCCGCTCCATGTATTCGCTCATGTCGAAGCGGAGGAACTCGACGCCCATCACTTTCGCGAGCTGGCGCGCGACTTCGGTCTTGCCTACGCCGGTCGGTCCCGCGAACAGAAACGCGCCGACCGGCTTGTCGGGATGGCTCAGGCCCGAGCGCGCGAGCTTGATTGCGCGTGCAACCGAGTTGATCGCCTCGTCCTGGCCGAAGACCGCCTGCTTCATATCCTCGTCGAGCGTCTGCAGCCGCCCGCGGTCTGTGGCCGACACTGTGCGCTCCGGAATCTTCGCCATCCGCGCGACTGTCCGCTCCACATCGCGCGTGCCCACCGTCACCGGCTCCGCCGTGCCCGTGCCGCGCAGATGCCCGGCGACGCCGGCCTCGTCCATCACGTCGATTGCCTTGTCGGGCAGGAACCGGTCGTTGACGTAGCGCGCGGACAGCTCGACCGACAGTCTGATCGCCGAATTCGTGTAGCGCACGTTGTGATGCTTTTCGTAGTACGACTTGATGCCGTTGAGAATCTGCACGGCCTCGTCCTGGGTCGGCTCGACCACGTCGATTCGCTGGAAGCGCCGCGCCAGCGCCTTGTCCTTGTCGAACGAGCGCTTGTATTCCTGGTAGGTCGTCGATCCGATACAGCGCAAGTCGCCCGAGGCGAGCGCCGGCTTGAGCAGGTTCGACGCATCCATCGTCCCGCCGGACGCGGCCCCCGCGCCGACTATGGTGTGAATCTCGTCGATGAACAGAATTCGCTTCGAGTCGCCGACCACCGCCTTGATGACGGCCTTCAGGCGCTGCTCGAAGTCGCCGCGAAAGCGCGTACCGGCCAGCAGCGCGCCCATATCGAGCGCGTAGATCTCAACGCCCTTGAGCGCGTCGGGCACGTCGCCCTTATGAATTGCGAGCGCGAGTCCCTCGGCCAGCGCGGTCTTGCCGACTCCAGCCTCGCCGACGAACACGGGATTGTTCTTGCGCCGGCGCAGCAGCACGTGCACCGCGCGCTCGAGTTCCTTCTTGCGGCCGACCAGCGGATCGATTTTGCCGTCAGCGGCGCGCTTGGCCAGGTTGATTGCGTAGGTGTTGAGCGCCTTGGACGGCGACAGCTTGCGCTCGCCGTCTTCGTCGCCGCCTTCATGCTCGTGGCCGTCGCGATCGACCGAATCCTTGTCGGACTCGTCGGCGTCCTCGTCGTCTTCGGCGCCCGCCTTCGAGACTCCGTGCGAGATAAAATTGATCACGTCGAAGCGGGTGACGCCCTGTTCCTGGAGAAAGAAAATCGCGGGCGATTCGGATTCATGGAACATCGCGACCAGCACGTTGCCGCCGGTGATTTCCTGGCGGCCCGCCGATTGCACGTGCAGCGCCGCGCGCTGCAGCACCCGCTGCACGCCGATCGCGTAGCGCGGCGACACTTCCTCACCCTTGGGCATCCGCTCGACCTGCTCGTCCAGGTAATGCGCGAGCTTGCGCCGCAGAGCGTCGAGGTCGGCGCCGCAATTCTTGAGAATGGTGGTCGCCGTCACGTCATGCAGCATCGCGAACAGCAGATGCTCCAGGCAGACGAACTCGTGACGCCGGTTGACGGCTTCGGTCATCGCGAGTTGCAGCGTCACCTGCAGTTCGCGGCTGATCATGATGTTGTTATTCGACGGGGGCATCGAGGCTATGACTTGTCACTCCTTTTCCATCACGCATTTGAGCGGATACTCGGCCTGCCGCGCGAGTTCCTCGACGGTGTGGGTCTTGGTCTCGGCGACTTCGAATGGATACACGCCCGCCACGCCCATCCCGTTCTGATGCACGTGGAGCATGATTCGGGTCGCGTCGGCATGCGGTTTGTGAAACACCGCCTTCAGCACTTCGACCACGAACTCCATCGGCGTGTAATCGTCGTTGAGCAAAATAACCTTGTAGAGAGGCGGTTTGGCGGTCTTGGACTTGGTGCGGGTCTTGCGCTCGGTTACGATATCGCCATCGTTGTCGCCCGGGCGGCCGTCGCCGTTGCCGTCGCCATCGGTGATTCGCGCCGTGACCGTTCCCTTGCGCACGAAATCCGCCATCACACCTCTGTCGCTCGGAGCGCCTTGCTCCGTCTGATAAATATAATAACAAATTCGAGGATGCCTAGTGAGCAGCCGGCGAAACCGGTTCGGTTGCGATAAGTCTGATATTTTGATCGTTGTGATTTGCTCGAGCGAGGGGACAGAAACTCTGCCGTGAATGATTCCGCGCCAAGGCTTGAAGTCGCGGTCGTCGAGGGAATCGACAAAATCTCGCGCGACGCGTGGGACGCCGTGCTCGCCCCCGACGATTCCCCGTTCGTCGAATGGGATTGGCTGCGCGCGATGGAGCATTCCGGGTCGGCCGCGCGCAAGACCGGCTGGGCGCCGTATCATCTCGTGGTTCGCCAGGGTCCGCAAAAGCGAATCGTCGCCGCGTGCCCGCTTTACCTGAAGACCCACAGCATGGGCGAGTTCGTCTTCGACCATGGATGGGCCGACGCGGCCGAGCGCGCCGGGCTGCGCTACTTCCCCAAGATTCTGGTCGGCGTGCCGTTCACGCCGCATACCGGGCGCCGATTTCTCACTGCGCCGGGAGCAGATCGAGGCGGCCTGATCAATCTGCTCGGGCTCGCACTCACGTCTATTTGCGAAGACAACAAGCTGTCGTCGGTACATGTCAACTTTTGCATGCCGGACGAGGCCGCGGCGCTCGCGCCGATCGGTTTCATGGAGCGTCTCGGCTATCAGTACCATTGGCACAACGCCGGCTTCGCGACCTTCGACGATTATCTCAACCGCCTCAAGCACAAGCGGCGCACTGCGGTCCGGCACGAACGCGCTGCGATGGAAGAGCAGGGCGTGCACATCCGGGTGATTGCGGGCGAGGAAATTCCCGATCGGATGTTTCCCGAGATGTACCGAATCTATTGCTCGACGATCGAAAAGCTTTACTGGGGCCGGCGCTATCTGAGCGAGGAATTTTTCGACCTGATCCGCAAATCGTTCAAGCGCAACATGGTGTTCATCGGCGCGTACGCGGGCCGCGAACTGATCGCCGGCGCGGTCAACCTGGCGAAGGCGAAGGTGATGTACGGCCGCTACTGGGGATGCTTCCGCGAGGTCCGCTTCCTGCACTTCAACGTTTGCTACTACGCCGGCATCGAGCACTCGATTCTGAACGGCATCCAGCGTTACGAGCCCGGCGCCGGCGGCGAATACAAATGGCTGCGCGGCTTCGACCCCGCGCTCACCCGCAGCATCCACTACGTCTCCAACCCGGAGCTCAAGCGCGCGATCGCGGGATTCCTGAAGCGCGAGCGCCACGAAGTCGAGCGATGGATCGTGGCCGGCAATGAACGCAGCCAGCTGAAGCCGCCGCCTCCGTCCGACCAGGAATCGCAGTAAGTGAGAAGCGCTCAGGCGATTTCGCGCACGTTGCCCGGCGGCGCGGGAAATTCGAGTTCCGGAGAGGGCTCGCCGGTCAGCCCCGTCACCCTGTTGCGGTAACGATTCAGATGCCCCTTGGCGACTTCGAACGCGTCCTGCGCCTTCGACAATGACTTACCGAGATCGTCGAATCGATTTTCGAAATGGCCGAAGGCGTGCTGCGCCTTCTTCAGTTCCTCGGTCGCGCGCTCGTGGCCTTTCGCGTACTCGTACATTTTGAAGACCATCTGGATCGACTGCAGCGTCACGATCAGCGTGTTCGGCGAAACGGGATACACCCGCCGCTTGTTGAGCCAGTCGCTCAGTTCGGCGTTCAGCACCGCCTCCATGTAGAGGGTTTCGCTCGGCAGGTACATCAGCGCCATGTCGGTGGTGCCGTTTTCGGGCCTGATATAGCCGGCGATGCGCTTGGCCTGATCCTTCATGACGCGCTCGAACTCGACTCGCGCCTCGGACAGCGCATCCGGATCGTTGGTTTCGAAGAGCGCCAGCACCTGTTCGCGCGGAAATTTTGCGTCGATGGGCAGCATCCTGTCAGGAAACTTGATTACCGCGTCGGCGCGCCCGGAACCGTCGCCGCCCGGCGACGCCTGCAGGTCGTACATGTGACGCGGGAGAAAATCCTCGAGCAGGCGCTCCAGTCCCTGCTCGCCGAAGCGTCCGCGCAGATGGGGCATTTTGAGGAGATTGTTGAGGTCGTTGATCGAGGCGCCGATCACGCCAAGATTCTTTAATTGAAGCTGTGCTTCGTTTAGATGAGTCTGAATTTTTTCGAACTGGGCAAAGCCCTCCCGGATATTTTCTTCCATCTTTACCTGGACAGTGTTGGTAATCGCCGCCAGCTTGTCGCCGACGTCGGAGCGGATAGCCTCGATGCTTTGCTTCGTCTGGGTGGTGAGCGCGGAAATCTCGAGCTTGAGCGAAGTCGCCTGCTCCTGGCGGCCGGCCGAAAGATGCTGTTCGAGGGCGGCGTTGAGGTTGAGGAATCCTTCCGACAAGCGGTCGGCGGTGGCGAGGCTGAGGGCGCCTTGCGCCTGCTGCAGGCGTCCGGCGAAATCGGTGCGGGTCTGGGTTAATTTTTCGTCGAGACTGCGCGCGAATGAGTCGAGCCGAGCGTCCAAGCGCGCGAAGGAACCGCTGGCCGGGAGCGAGCGCAGCCTCGCGAGTACGAGCACAAACCCCGCAATCGACGCAACGCTCAGAAGAATCAATGCCGCCACAACCATTTCCGACTCCATCCAAGCCACCTCCACGCCATCCGCCGTCGATTGTAACCTTCGCCGGCGGCGGCGTCGAACTCACTGACCATACTTTAGCGCGGTGTGATGACAACGGTTGTCTTTTCAGTGAACGTGCAATGTGCGGGCGTTGTGCTTGCCGCGGGCTTTCGCGATACAGCTGGCGCCGCGGTTCGGCGCGGTGCGACGGAGAGGGCCGGGCGAGGGGTCGGTGGGATGGGCGTAACCTTTTCGCAGCATCGCGGTTTCTATAGATAGAGGCTGATGTGTCCGGGCGAGCTGCATCCTTATCTGCGCGACCTGCGACTCGAGGCATTCGTCATGTCGTTGCAGAGAGCCAGGAGGGCGGATTGAAAGCACGCGGCGCTGCGGCGGCGAAGAGCGGTGCCGGCGAGCTGGCGGAGCGGGCGCTGATCGAGGCTGCGCAGCGGGACCGGGCGCGGTTTGCCGATTTGTATGAGGCCAACTTCGAGCGGGTTTACGCGTACGTGGCGCGGCGGGTGCGCGATCGCGATGAGGCGCAGGATCTTACCGCCGACGTCTTTCAGCTGGCGCTCAAGAGTTTGCCGCGGTTCGAATGGCGCGGGGTGCCTTTTGCGGCGTGGCTGTTCCGGATCGCATCCAACGAGATAGCCGATCGATCGAAGAGCCTTGCCAATCGCCGGGTGCATGAACGCGAGGCGGGTTTTCTTATTCAGGAGACGACTGACCGCGCCGAGGCGACCGCGGGCATTGCCGAGGCCGAGCGGCGGGCGCGGCTGTTCAAACTGGTCGAGCGGCTGCCGCGCGATCAATCGCGGGTGATCGCGATGCGGTTTGCGGAAGATAAATCGATTCGCGAAATCGCAACCGCGCTTGGGCGCAGCGAAGGCAGCATCAAGCAGCTTCAATTCCGCGGCCTGCAGAGTCTGCGGGTGCGGTTGGGTGATACGAATGGCTAAGGGGAAACTAATCGAACAACTGGACCAGGCGGTGGAGGCGATAGTGGCCAAGCCAGACGCACCGCAGCCGGTATCGGACCCGCGGCTGGCGGCGATTTTGCGGATCGCGGGCGAGTTGCGGGATTTGCCGCGCGCCGATTTCAAGAATCGGCTCAAGGTAGAGCTGGCCGCACAGTCCAGCGAACTTCAATCGCCGGCGGCGGCGGCCGGCGGCAAGCCATTGCTCACCGAGGCGGATATCGAAGCGCGGCTCAAGGAGATGGTCGAGCAGCCGGATTTCATCGTACATGACGTGCGCGCCGCGCTGAGCGACCTGCCTGAGATGTCGATGCGTTTCCTCGACTCGATGAACGATCACACGCTGGTCGTCTCGCGCGGCACGCGGCGGTCGCATTGGGAGCGCCATTTCGGGGCCGACGAGATGATCTACGTGATGGAGGGGGAGACCGAGGTCGTCACGTTGACCGAAGACGGGCCGGTGAATTCGACGGTTCACGCGGGGTCGTTGTTTGTCTGTCCGGAGGGACTGTGGCATCGGCTGACGCCGCGGCCGTCGGCGTCGGCGTTCTACCTGACGCCGAATCGCACAGAGAGTTCCGATGCGAAGGATCCGCGGCCGAAGAGCGAGCGAACCGCGATGAAGCGGGGGCGCGGGCGCAAAGGCTCGCGCGGCGGCGGCGCCGCGAAGCTCGTCGAGCACGACCTGCGTGCCGCGCTGCGCACGGTGCCGCATCTTACGATAACTGCGGAAACCACGGGCGCGGAGGCTGACGCCGCGGTGCGCCAGGTTGCGAAAATCGGCAAGCTGTCGCTCGGCGTGATGAGCTATTCGGGTCGCACGCCGTGGGAGCGGCATCCCGACGGCGACGAGCTGCTGCTGGCGCTCGACGGCGAGCTCGATATCACCGTGCTGACCGACGACGGGCCGGTGCAGCGGAAGTTGCGCGCGGGCGAGGCGTTCGTGTGTCCGCAAGGACTGTGGCATCGGCAGCTCGCGGAGAAATCGGTGTCGATGCTCTACGGGACGCCGACCGAGACGAGTGAGATTTCGTTCGCCGACGATCCTCGTGTCGCTGCCGCCACGGTGGAAACCGCGCCAGTTCCCGCGCCCGCCGTTTCGCGAAGCATCATGCCGTTCCTGTATATCGAGGGCGCGGCGCGGGCGGCGGTGGAATTTTACCAGCGCGTGTTCGGCGCGACCGTGTTGATGCGCGACGAGGAGCCGAGCGGGATCGTGAGCCATGCGATGCTCAAGATGGGCGACACAACCGTCATGCTTTCGGATCCGACCTCGCAGGATGTTATCGAGAGCGGTTCGAAAGGATCGTATCGCGGGCCGCATTCGTACGGCGGTTCGCCGGTGCATCTTTATGTCTATGTCGCGGATGTGGACGAGGTCTTCAAGCGCGCGATCGAAGCCGGCGCCAAAGTTATCGACGAGGTCGAGGACAAAGACTGGGGCGACCGCTGCGGCGGAATCGAGGATCCGTACGGTCACGTGTGGTGGGTCGGAACGCCGCTAAAGGATCTGCCGCCGAAGGATTCGCATTAGTGAAAAAGGAGAACAATCATGGCGAGCAAAGTGAAGACGCTTCCTGACGGTTGGCACAGTGTGACCCCTTTCCTGTCCGTCAGGGACGCGGCGCGCGCGGTGGAGTTCTATCGCAAGGCGTTCGGCGCGACGGAGTTGGAACGCATGGCGGAGCCTGACGGGAAACTTAACCATGCGCTGCTCAAGATCGGCGATTCGATCGTACGGCTCACGGACGACAGATCCAGGCATGTCGCGGAGTGGGCGGCAAAGGGCTGGTCGCGAAGCCCGCAATCGCTGGGCGGCACGCCGGTGCATTTCTACCTGTACGTCGAGGACTCGGACGCGGTTTACAAACGCGCGATTGCCGCGGGCGCGAAAGCGATGGAGCCGGTGACGGACAAAGACTGGGGCGACAGGATTGGATCGCTGACCGATCCGTTCGGCCATATCTGGATGGTCGCGACTCATAAAAAGGACGTGCCGTTCGAGGAAGTCGTGAAGCATCGCGCGGGCGTCAGTCAATCGGCAAAATCAAAATGAACACTTCCCGCGTCGTCGCGATTGGCCTCGCAGTCATCTTCATACTGCTGATTGTGCGGCTGGACCGGCTCGAGAATGGCGGCCCGCCGCACGCGTTCGTCATGCTGCCCGGGCAGGAACCGGCGACTATGTATATGCCGGGGCCGGGGAATCCGTTCTATACGCAATTTCCCAAACCGGTTGCCGAGCGGCCGCCGGCGGTCGTGCTGATTCACGGCTTCACCGGCGATCGCAGGATCATGAGCATGCTGGCGCGGCGGCTGGCGGAGAATGGTTACGCGGTGCTGGCGATCGATGTTAACGGGCACGGCGAGAATCGCAATCCGTTCAACGGCGACGAGGTTGAGAGCAGCAGCCTGCGCGAGGACGTGAAGCAGGCGGTCGATTATCTGCGCAGCAGCCCGCTGGTGGATGGAGCGCGAATCGTGGTGATGGGGCATTCGATGGGCGCGGGCGCGGCGCTCGATTACGCGACGCAGGATCCAAATCTCAAGGGCGCGGTGATGATCTCGGGCGGCTGGGTGATCGGTCCGGAGCGTCCGAAGAACGCGCTGTTCATTTTCGCCCAGAACGATCCGGTCGAGCCGATCCAGGACCCGTCCATCGCGCTGGCGTCGCATCTGGCGAACGTGCCGCAAATCGAGCTCGGCAAGACCTACGGCGACTTCGCCAATGGCAGCGCGGTCGAAGCGATCCGGGTACCGGGCGTTAATCACCTGACGATCATGTATTCGGCGGAGGCCGCGACCACGATCGTAAAGTGGCTCGACAGCACGTTCGGAACGGCAAGAAGCGGAGCGATCGAGTTTACCGATGCGCGGCGGGGGGCAGCGCGATTCGCGCTGTTGATATTTCAGATTCTGCTGATACCGCTGGGCAGGCTATGCGGGTCGGCGGTGCCGAATTGGGCGGACGAGCGGCCGGGACCGAGCGCATGGATCGGGCTGCTGATAGTGGGCGGCGCGCTGTTGGCGGCGATGCCGCTGGCGGCGACGAACCCGGCGGAGTTCGTGCCGGTGGTGGTCGGCGATATACAGATCTCATGGTTGGCGGTCGCGGGGCTGATGATCGTGGGCGTGCTCGCGCTCTGGCGCCTGGCGGATTGGTACCGGGTCCGCGAAGGGATTGGCGCCGCGATACTCGCGGGCGTGGCGGGGTTCGCGGTGGCCTATGTGTGCCAGGTCGCGATGTCGGTGGCGTTGCACAATCTGGCGCTATCACCGGAACGGCTGGTGGTGATGGCGATGGGGACAGTGCTGATGTTCCCGTTCTGGATGGGCTTCGAGCTGCTGGTGCGGCGTGGAGGGCTGGCAGCCTCGACGATGTGGGCGGTGCTCGGGCGAATCCTGATCGTGGTTTTGATGGTCGTAGGGGTGACGCTGAACGTGCTGCCGTTCGTGCTGATGCTGCTGCTGCCGATAATCGTGCTGGCGTTTGTGATGATCGAAATATTTGCGGCGTCGGCGTACAGCGCGTCGCACAACCTGGTGCTGATCGCGGTGTTCGAGACGCTGTGGTTTGCATGGCTGATCGCGGCGTCGAACCCGATAACTTTCATGCTGTAGTTTCGGAGGTGACGAATATGGCTACCGCAAACCAGGACATGGCCGCCACCGCTCGCTCGCTGTACGAAATGGCGGTCGGCCACTACTTCTCACGGGCGCTTTACCTCGCGGCGAAGCTTGGCGTCGCGGATCAGCTCAAAGACGGTCCGCGCGATTGTAGCGACCTGGCCAAGGCAACCGAGACGCATGCCCCGTCGCTCGCTCGCGTGATGCGGCTGTTGGCCAGCGTGGGGGTCTTCGCTGAGCAGGAGGATGGCAAGTTCGCGCTGACGCCCCTCGGCGAATTTCTGCGCGAGGGCGTGCCCGGCTCGATGCGCGCCTCAGTGATGCTCTTTGCAGGAGTCTCTATTCAAGACTCGTGGAAAGAGCTCGAGTATTGCGTGCGCACCGGAGAGCCTGCCTTTCGCAAGGAGTCCCCTGACGCGGACGCGTTCTCGCAAATGGCCAAGGATCCCGCTGCTACAGCAATTTTCGACAAGGCGATGGCGACATTCGCGCCTATTACCTCGGCCGCGGTTGCTGCAGCGTACGACTTCTCCGTGTTTCGCACGGTCGTCGACGTGGGCGGTGGCAACGGCGCGCTGCTGATAGGAATCTTGAAGGCCAGCCCGAATCTGTGCGGGATTGTGTTCGATCAGCCACATGCCGCCAAAAGCGCGACCGAAAAGATCGCGGCGGCGGGGTTGTCATCGCGATGCGACGCGGTCGGCGGGGACTTCTTCAAGGAAGTGCCAAGCGGCGCTGACGCGTCCGTGGTCAAGCATGTCATCCACGATTGGAACGACGAGCGCGCGATCGCGATTCTGAAGAACTGTCATCGCGCGATGGGTCCCAAGGGCAAGCTGCTTATCGTCGAAGGCGTCTATCCCGCGCATATCGATCAATCCGACCTGAGTCGCGGCGCCGCTGCCAACGACGTCAATATGCTGGTGAACACCGGCGGCCGTCAGCGGTCGGAGACCGAATTCCGCAACCTCTACAACGCGTCCGGATTCAAGCTGACGCGGATTGTCGCAACACCGGCCAGGGTCTGCGTGATAGAAGGCGAGCCAGCCTGACAGTTCACGCAAGGAGAAAAACTATGGCGGGCAAAATCGATCCAATTCCAGTTGGGCCGCGAGCGATCACGGCGTACCTGACAATCAAGGGCGCGGCCAAAGGAATCGAGTTTTACAAAAAAGCCTTCGGCGCGAAGGAGTTGATGCGCTGGACGGGGCCGGACGGCAGAGTCGGGCATGCCGAGATCGAGATCAGCGGAACGCCCGTGTTCATCAGCGACGAGCATCCGGCGATTGGCGTGATCAGCCCGGAGACGCTGGGCGGCTCCGGCGTGGGACTCCATCTGCTGGTCGAGGACGCCGAGGCGACGTTCAGCCGGGCGCTAGCCAACGGTGCGGAGCAAATCACGCCGGTCGAGGAAGAGCCGTGGGGCCAGCGATCGGGGACGTTGAAGGACCCGTTCGGGCATCGCTGGTTCGTAA
The DNA here is from genome assembly GCA_963789715.1 of Binataceae bacterium (SeqCode). Lineage (GTDB taxonomy): Bacteria > Desulfobacterota > Binatia > Binatales > Binataceae > Binatus. Next base: position 304,477 of record CAWBLQ010000003.1, read on the forward strand.
CGACGCGCACGGCGGAACTGTCGGCGGATGAGATGGACAAGATCGGCAAAGCGGCGGGATACGAGACGCTAAGGTAAAATCGGCGACATTTTGGCGCGCGTAAGGGGCGCGCGCGTGCTAGGCTTGGCCGTGCAGCAAGCTCATCGCCCGGGCCGCGCGAGCGCGGCCCGGTGGGCATTCTGCAATCTTCAAGGCGTCGTGCGCGACGAAAGGAAAACAATCATGCTCGAGACCGGAAAACCGTTTGTGAATTTCGCGCTGCCCAACCAGGACGGCAAGCAGATGAAGCTGGGGGATTTCGCCGGCAAGTGGCTGGTGGTGTACGTCTATCCCAAGGACGACACGCCGGGATGCACCATCCAGGGGAAGTCGTTCACGGCGAGCAAGGCCGACTTCGACGCGGCGGGAATCAAGGTGGTGGGAGTCAGCGCGGACGACGTCGGGTCGCACAAGAACTTCAGCACCAAGTTCGCGTTCACGATCGATCTGCTTGCGGACACCAAGGCGGAACTGCTCAAAGCGGCCGGCGTCGGGCAGACGGACTATAACGGGACCAAGTACTGGAACCGGACCAGCTTCGTGATCGATCCGAAGGGCAATCTGCGCAAGGTTTACGAGAAGGTCAATCCCAATGGGCATGAGAAGGTGCTGCTCGAGGATATCAAGGCGATGCAGAAGGGCTAGGCGTCGAGGGCGGGGCGGCGGCGATTTTGGGTCGAATCGGGAGCGTTTTCTTATCGCCGTGAATTTGATTTGATGGATCTGTTGGCGAGGGCCTTTGAGCAGGCGGCGGGGACGGCAGGCGGTTACGCCGGGGGCTGAATTTTCGGCCGAAAGCTGTCGTCGGATAACCAGATGGTCCGGAACTTGTCCTGCCTCATGACTCAAGGTTTTCGCTACATTCCAGGAGGAATGCATGGTTAAGAAGATCGCCGCCGTGGCCGGCGGCGTTTTTATCGGCCTGGTGATTGCGTTTGCGCGCGTTGGCGCCTTCCCCTTCTGGGGTTCCGATTCCGACACTTCCAAGGCGCCCCCTGCGCAGCAAGTTCAGGTAGCGCCGATGGAGCCCCTGCCTGCTCCGCCAGTGCCGGGGGTGCAGGTCGCGCCGGCGCCGCCGAATACGCCGGAGCCGACCGAAAAGGTGGGAGTAATCACCTCGTTCGCGCCGCTGGTCAAGAAGATGATCCCGGCGGTCGTCAGCGTCAACGTCGTTCAGGATGTGAAGGTTTCGTCGATACCGTTTGGTCCGCAGGCTGGACCGGGCGATGACAATGGCGGCGATGACGAGAATGGCGGCGAAGGTGGCGGGGGCGGCGGCGGCACGGCGCCTGGCGATCCGTTTGACCAGTTGCGGCGCTACTTCGGGCAGGGCGGTCAGCGCGAGTACAAACAGCACGGGCTGGGCTCGGGCGTGATCGTGTCTCCCGACGGCTACATCCTGACCAACAATCACGTGGTCGGCAACGCCGACGAAATCCACGTGACGCTGCAGGACAAGCGCGAGTTTACCGCCAAGGTGATCGGCAAGGACGCGAAGACCGATCTCGGACTGATCAAGATCGATACGAAGGACGCACTGCCGGTCGCGCCGCTGGGCGATTCCAATAGTACCGACGTCGGCGACTGGGTAATCGCAATCGGCAATCCGTTCAACGTCGGCATGACGGTGACCGCGGGAATCGTCAGCGCGAAGGGACGAATCCTCGGCGGCGACTACGACGATTTCATCCAGACTGACGCGTCGATCAATCCGGGCAACTCGGGCGGCCCGCTGATCAACACGCGCGGCGAGGTGATCGGAATCAACACCGCGATCTACAGCCGCACCGGCGCCAACAACGGCATCGGCTTCGCGATCCCGATCGACATGGCGCGCAACGTGATGGATCAGTTGAAGGCGCATGGGCGGGTGGTGCGCGGATGGCTGGGCGTCGAGATCCAGGAAGTGACGCCGGACCTCGCGCAGTCGTTCGGCTTGCCGAAGCCCGAGGGCGCGCTGGTCGCCAGTGCGGATAAAGATGGACCGGCAGGCAAGGCCGGAATCGAGCGCGGCGATATCGTGCTCAGCTTCAACGGCCATCCGGTCGACGACGAGCATGAACTGCCCGCGCTGGTCGCGCAGACGCCGATCAATCAGAAGGTTCCGGTCGAGGTGGTGCGCAACGGCACTCACATGACGCTGCAGGTGATCATCGGCGAGCGCAAGGAACCGCAGGTGGCGTCGGCCAAGTCCGAGGAGCCGGGCGGCAACTGGGGGATGCAGGTCGGGGACATCACGCCCGAAATCGCGCAACAGTTCCATCTCGAGGGCACCAAGGGCGTGGTGATTCAGAAGATCGCGCCGGACAGCCCTTCGGCCGAGGCGGGTCTGCAGCCGGGCGACGTAGTGCTGGAAGTGAATCACGACAAGGTCGGGGCGGTTTCGGATTTCGTCGCGCGGGCCAAAGACGCGCAGACCAAAAAGAAGCCGGCGCTGCTGCTGGTGCAACGCGGCGGCGCGACGCTGTACACCGTGATCAAGCCGGGCGAAGCTCAGGGTTGATCGAAGCGTAAGTCAGATGCATTCAAAGCGCGGCGTATCGAGGATCCTCGATGCGCCGCGCGCGCTTTCGCGCGGGCAGTTCGGATGCTAGGCGTTGAAGCGGTCGATGGAACCCGCGCGAAAATTTGACGTGGCGATCGCCGGGGCCGGTCCCGCGGGACTGGCGACCGCGCTCTTTCTTGTGAAGAATCGGCCCGGCCTTGCGGGTCGAATCGCCGTGATCGAGAAATCGGCGCATCCAAGGTTCAAGGTGTGCGCCGGTGGCCTGATTCCCAAGACGATGCTCGCGCTCGACGAGCTTGGAGTCTCGCTCGACGTGCCGGCCGTCGAAGTGATTCGAGGCGAGGCGGCAACTCCAGTCGGCGGCGTCGATTTGTCGCGCGGCGGCGACGTGCTGTGCACGGTGATTCGCCGCGACCGGTTCGACGCGATGCTGGCGCGGGCGGCCGGCGAGGCGGGAATCGAAATCTTGCAACGGATTCGCGTGCTCGACGTGGCTCAGGACGCGGACAGCGTGCGGGTCATCACCGACCGCGGAGTTTTCGAAACGCAAATCCTGGTCGGCGCCGACGGATCGGGCAGCCGGGTCCGCCGCGCGGTATTTGGCGCTGGCAGGGAAACAATCGGGCGCGCATTGATGACGGATGTTGCGGTCGATCCCGAGCGCACGCCCGAATTTACCGCGCAGCGGTACCGCTTCGATTTCCGCTGCGTGAGCAACGGGATCAGCGGCTACAGTTGGTCGTTTCCGTGCCTTGTCGGCGGCGCGCCGCATCTGAATGTGGGCATCTACGATCAGCGTCCACGCGAATTCGCCGGCAAGTGCGGCGAACAATCGCGGATGATGGCGGAACTGGTCGCAGCCTTTCCCGAACTTCCGCTCAAGGGCCTGCAGCGGCACGCGACGCGATGGCATTCGTTCCCGATCCGATGGTTCGACGCCGCCGACAGCTACGCACGGGGACGTGTCATGCTCGCCGGCGACGCGGCGGGCGTCGATCCGCTGATGGGCGAGGGCATCTCGTGCGCATTCGAGCACGGCAAGCTGGCGGCGAATGCAATCGGCAAATTTCTCGACGGCGACAGCGGCGGGATGGCGGCGTACGATCGCGCGCTGCATCAAGGCGCGACGGGGAAGAAGCTGGGCAGGCTAGCGTTCGCCGCGCGCCATTTTTATGGTCCCCATCACCGGCTCTTCTTCAGGATCGCGCGCGTAAGCCGCAGCGCCCGGGAGATCGGCGTGGACTGGTACAACGGAGCGCGGCATCTGGATGAAGTGCCTGCGCGGCGCCTGGTCGCGCGATGGGCTCGTGCGGTTCTATTAGGTGAGCCTGTGCGGTAGCATCTCTTGTGTCGCTCGCAGTGGAGAGGAACCAGGTGGAGGATCGAGTACGAGTGGCGCGGGCGCGAAGGCGCGCAGGTGCGCGGCGGCCGGCGAAAAGGAAGAGGATGCGGCGGCCGGGAATCCTGGTGCTGGCCGCGCTGGCGGCGCTGATTTTGGGTTTCTTGGCGAGACGAATGATGATCCCGTCGGCCGTACACTACATCGCGTATCGGCCGCCCGATCAGCAGCAACCGATGAGAGAAGCAAATCCGCCCGCCGCTTCGGAAGAGGATGGTCAGGCGGATGACTCGGCGGCGGCGAACGCGAGGTCAAATGCGGGCGCGCAAGGCGGAGCGGAAAATCTGACGCCCGGCGATCGCAGCGAGCTGGACGCGATTATGAAGCGCAAGGCGAAGTGAGCAACGATTCGATGGCAGCCTCGATGCAAATGGCGGACGACATGGGTTTTCGCGTCGAGCTGGAGCGGCCGCCGGCGCGAATCGTGTCGCTGGTGCCAAGCTGGACGGAGACGCTGTTCGCGCTCGGATTCAATTCCGAAGTCGTGGGCGTGACCAAATTCTGCGTCGAGCCGGCCGCGGCGGTTGCTTCGATTCCAAAAGTCGGCGGGACCAAGAACCCTGACGTTGCCGCGATCGTGAAGCTCGAGCCCGAGCTGGTGATCGCCAACGCCGAGGAAAACCGGCGCGAAGACGTCGAGCGGCTGCGTGCGGCGGGTATCCCGGTGTTCACGACGTATCCGCGGACGGTGCCGGGTGCGGTCGAATCGATCCTGCGGATGGGACGGGTGCTCGGCCGCGACGCCGCCGCCGCGGCGCTGGCCAAGGAAATCACGCTCAGCGTCAGCGGAATCGAGGCGGCGCTCGGAGTGTGGAGCAAACTGCGGCTGCGCGTTTTCTGCCCGATATGGAAGAAGCCGTGGATGTCATTCAACGCCGACACCTATGCGCATGACGTGCTGCGGATGCTGGGCTACAACAACATCTTTGCGTCGGCGGGCGAGCGCTATCCGATGACGACGCTGGCGGAGGCGGTCGAACGCCGCCCCGATATTGTGATACTTCCCGACGAGCCGTATGAATTCGACGAGTCCGACGTCGCCGAATTGAAGACGCTGCTGCCGCCCGCGCTCAGCCGGCGCATGCTGATAGTCAGCGGCCGGGACCTGCACTGGTACGGCGTGCACATGGTGCGGGGGCTCAAGTCGCTGGCGGAGAGGATGGCGCGCGTACGCGCCGCGGTTCTTTAGGCGGACGTGCGCAACGGCGCGGAGATGAATTGGAGACCGGTATGATCGCGAAAATCAGCCTGACCGCTGCGTTCCTCCTGATGGTGGCGCCAGCGATGGCGTGCGGCTCGACTCGCGACGCTGTGAATCCCGCGCCGACCGCGCTCCACGCGCATGAATCGCCGGTGGGCATCGTCGTGGCCCAGAGTCAGATGGGCACCGGCACCGCCGACAATGATAACGACAACGACAACGACGCCAACTCGAACGATAACGCCGACAACGACCAGAACGGCGACAACAATCAGTTCGAGCAGCAAAATGCCACCGGCACCGGAGAGGCGAATCCGCAGGTCATCGACCCGCCGCCCGAAAACGAGTCGGACGGTACACCGCAAACGAACGAGGCTCCGGAGCAGCAGCCGTATCAATAGCCTCGCGCCGGCGGTTTGATAGCTCGGCCAGACCCTCGCTGGATCGCTCACTTGCACCCGCGCTTGTTCATCGAGGAGACCCACGATGCCCGCACCACTGGACGGAATCAAAGTACTTGACCTGACCAAGCTTGCGCCGGGACCGTTCTGCACGATGATCCTGGCCGACCTTGGCGCTGAAGTGATCCGGATCGAGGAGCCGGGGCCTCCCACCGGAAGACGCGCGCAGCAAGCGGGCGCGGCCGGCGCGCGCGGGCCGATCAACAGCTTCGGCAGCTCGCCGTATAATGCGCTCGGCCGCAACAAGAAGTCGATCGGCCTCAATCTCAAGAGCGGCGCGGGCAAGGAAATCTACTGCCGGCTCGCCCAGCGCGCCGACGTCATCGTGGAGGAATACCGGCCGGGCGTCGCCCAGCGGCTCGGTATCGATTACGAGAAGCTCTCGTCGCGCAACCCGCGTCTGATCTACTGCGCGATCACCGGCTTCGGGCAGACCGGGCCGTATCGCGACCTGGTCGGCCACGACATCAACTACATCGCGACCGCCGGCGTGCTGTCACTGTTCGGACGGCCCGGCCAGCCGCCGACGATTCCGCACAACGTGGTCGCGGACTACGCCGGTGGCGGGATGCATGGCGCGATCGGGGTGCTCGCGGCGCTGGTCGCGCGCAACCAGACCGGGCGGGGACAGTACGTCGATATCTCGATGATGGACGGCAGCCTGGCGCTGCTGGCGCAGGCGTTCTCGACTTTCTTTGCGAACCACAAGGTGCCACGGCGCGGCGAGACGATTAACGACGGCGGAATTCCGAACTACAACGTCTATCTGACGAAAGACGAGAAGTACGTTACGATCGCGGCGATCGAGCCGTGGTTCTTCGCCAACCTGTGCCGCGCGCTCGGCCGGGAAGATTTCATTCCGCACGAATACGATTCGAGCAAGCGCGCGGAAATCGCACGCGTCTTTACCGAGATCTTCAAAACCAAAACGCGCGACGAGTGGTTCGAGATTCTAAGCAAGAGCGACATCTGCGTAGGCCGGATGCTCACGCTCGACGAAGTGCCGAACGATCCGCAGGTGCTGGCGCGCAACATGATCGTCGAGGTCGAAGGGCCCGGCGGCAAGAAAGTCAGGCAGGTGGGCGTGTCGCCGAAGTTCTCGGATACGCCGGGATCGATAAGGTCGCTCGCGCCGCAACTCGGGCAGCATACCGATGAAATCCTGGGCGAGCTCGGCTACGGCAAGGACGAGCTCGCGAGCTGGCGCGCGGCAGGAGCTATCAAGTAGCGCGCCGTCGTCGGCGGCGCGAGGCCCGGCCACGTTGCCCGCCGCATCGAATCACGGTTAAGATTTCTCCATGCCACAGCCACCCCCGATGTTCATGCGCGGTCCGCACGAGCCAATTCGCATCGAGCGCGCCGAAGGTTCATGGCTTTACTCTTCCGACGGCCGCAAGATCCTGGACGCGGGCGCCGGCGCCGTGGTGGTGAACATCGGGCAGGGGCGCCGCGAAATCGCCGAGGTGGCGGCGCGCACGATCGCCAAGCTCGATTACATCGTGCCGGTCTGGACGACGCCCGAGCGCGAGCGGCTGGTCGAGCGTCTTACGCGCTGGACGCCGGCAGGTCTCACGCGGTTCTTTTTCACCAGCGGCGGATCGGAGTCGGTCGAAGCGGCGCTGAAGTTCGCGATTCTCTACCACAAGGCTCGCGGCCAGCAGTCGAAGAGCAAGATCATCGGACGCCGTTTCTCTTATCACGGCAACACGATCGCGGCGTTGTCGGTGGGCGGGAGCGGGCGGCGCGCGGACTATGAACATATTCTGCTGGACTGGCCGAAGATCGATCCGACCTACTGCTACCGATGCCCGTGGGGCAAAACCTATCCGTCGTGCGAGATCGAGTGCGCCGCGGCGCTCGAAAAAGAGATCCTGAAGAACGGCGCCGACTCGATCGCCGCGTTTATCGCCGAGCCGATGATGGGATCGAGCGGCGGGGTGGTTCCGCCGGTCAAAGAGTACTGGCCGAAAATCCGCGAGATCTGCACGCGCTACAACGTGCTGCTGATAGCCGACGAAGTGATGACCGGCTTCGGCCGCACCGGACGGCGCTTCGGCGTAGACCATTGGGACGTCGTGCCCGACATCCTGATCGGCGGCAAAGGACTCACCGGCGGTTACATGCCGATGGGAATGATCGCGGTCAAGGAATCATTGGTCGAGGAAGTCGAGCGCGCGAAGGCCGAGTTCATGTTCTACACCTACAGCTCGCATCCGGTCGCGTGCGCGGTCGCGGACGAAGTGCTCGCGATCATGGAGCGCGAGCGGCTGGTGGAGCGCTCGGCGGAAGTCGGCGCGCGGCTCGGATCGAGCCTGAAGGAAGAACTGTCGGGGCATCCGATGGTCGGCGACATCCGCGGCGCCGGGATGTTCTGGGGGATCGAGCTGGTTCAAGACAAAGCGACCCGCATGCCGTTTGCGCCAGAAAAAAAGGTGACCAACCGCGTGCTCGGCGCGTCGGTGCGCAAAGGGATGTTCTTTTATCCGGCGACCGGGATGGCGGGCAAGGCCGGCGGCGACGCGATGATGATCACGCCGCCGTTCACGATCGGCGACGCCGAAATCGAGTTTATCATTCGCACGGCGCGCGCTGCTCTCGACGAGATCCAGCCCAACCTGTAGGTTTGCGGGACACGTCTTAGCATCGTGGAGAGACCGGCACATGGCCGATAGCATCATCGGGCCGACTTCGCATTATTTCTATTCGCAACGCCTGAAACTGCACTACGTCGATTGGGGCAATCCCGACAAGCCGCTGCTGGTGCTGGTGCATGGCGGGCGCGACCATTGCCGCAACTGGGACTGGGTCGCGCTCGAGCTGCGACGCCACTATCACATTATCGCGCCGGACCTGCGCGGCCATGGCGACTCCGACTGGGCCGTGGGAAGCGGCTATTCGATGATCGACTACGTGCTCGATCTCTCGCAGCTCATGAACGCCGTGGCCGACAAGCCCGCGACGCTCATCGGCCATTCGCTCGGCGGCGGAATCGTTTTGCAATATACCGGGACGCGTCCTCACGCGGTCGAGCGCGTGGTTTCGATCGAGGGGCTGGGTCCGCCGCCCGGAATGATCAAGGACGTGCCGGCCTACGACCGGATGAATAACTGGATCGAGCAGATGCGGACGCTCGCGCGGCGCACGGTGCGCGAGTATCCGTCAATCGAAGAGGCGCTCGCGCGCATGATGGAGGCCAACCCGCACCTGAGCCGCGCGCAGGCGCTTCATCTGACGATTTGGGGAGTTCGCCGCAACGAGAATGGCACCTACTCCTGGAAGTTCGACAACTACGTCCACGCCACCTCGCCCTATATGTTCAACAACCGCGACGCGCGCGAAATCTGGGGGCGCATCACGTGTGCGACCCTGCTGATTCGCGGCAGCGAATCGTGGGCGGGCGATTGGGTCAAGGACGGGCGCATCGAGGCGTTCAAGCGCGCGGACTCGGTGACCATCGACAAAGCCGGCCACTGGGTGCATCACGATCGGCTCGACGAGTTCCTGGCGGTCACGCGGCGTTTTCTTGGCGTGTAACAACGGCGCGCTCACGCGCAGGTTTTGCTGATGCGACGACCTTCACTTGCGCTGCGCATCGACCAGTTCGAATACGTCCAGCTGATTCTGCTCGCGGTGACCGTGGGCGTGCTGGCGGCGCTGGGCAATCTCGGCTTTCGCCAGCTGATCGAATTCTTCTCGTGGCTGTTTCGCGGGCTCGAGTGGAACGCGCTGGGAATCGATCTCGGCGGCGCGCGTCGCGCGCTGATTCCCTTGATCCTGATGAGCGGCGGCGTCGCGATACTGCTGCTCGATCGCATCTTTCCCGAAGACGTGCTCGGTTACGGCTTTCCGAATTTTCTCGAGATGGTCAACCTCGGCACCGCGCGGCTCAAGCGGCGCTGGATCTTCGTCAAGGCTGCGGGCGCGGCGATTTCATTGGGCGCCGGCGCATCGGTCGGCCGCGAAGGCCCGATCGCGCAGGTGGGCGGCGCGATCGGCTCGACCGTTGCGCAACTCAGAAAGTTGTCACCCGACCGGGCCAAGGTGCTAGTGGCGGCCGGCGCCGGAGCCGGCATCGCGACGACCTTCAACGCGCCCATCGGCGGCCTGATGTTCGCGCAGGAGATCGTCCTGCTCGGCCACACTGAAATCGCCAACCTCACCTTGCTCATCATCGCCACCTTTACCGCCGTGATCACCTCGCGCGCGATCGTCGGCAACGCGGTGGTGTTCGTCGCGCCCGAATTCGTGCTGCGCAGTTACTGGGAGATGGCGACGTATGCGCTCATGGGCGGGGCGCTCGGCGCGCTCGCCGCGGGCTATATCCGCTTCTTCAATGCAACCGAAGCATGGTTTCGCAGGCTGAATCTTCCGGTCTGGGTCAAGCTCGAAGCGGGACTCGCGGTCGTCGGTGCGATCGCGATTTGGCTTCCGCAGAATTTGTCCGACGGCTATCCCGTGATCAACCGAGCGATGGCCGGCGAGTTCGGCATCGAGATGCTCGCGGCGCTGGCCTGCGCGAAGTTGTTCGCCAGCAGCGTGTCGCTGGGATGCGGCGCGCCGGGCGGCTCCTTCGGCCCGACGTTTTTCATCGGCACGATGGCGGGTGGATTTTTCCAGCGCCTCTCGGCGATGGCGATTCCCTCGCTCACCGGCCCGCGCGGATCGTACGCGCTGGTCGGCCTTGGCGCGTTCCTGGCCGGCACCACGCACGCTCCGCTGACCGCGCTGTTCCTGCTCTGGGAGATGACGCATAGCGACACGATCGCGTTGCCTTCGATGATCGCAACGATCACCGCGCTGGTCGTCGCGCGCGCGATCGAAACCGAATCGATCGACGAGTTCCGCCTCGCGCGCGCGGGCAAGAAGCTCCAAATCGGGCGCGAGCGCCTTGCGCTCACGCTGATCCCGGTCAGCGCCGTCGTCACCAAAAGCGTGACGATCGTGACCGAGAATACTTCGCTGTCGGAGGTGCTGCGCACCGCGGGCGAGACCGCGCAGTCCACTCTGCCGGTGGTCAACAGCGACGGCGAACTGGCGGGAACGATCGTGGTGCGCGATCTGTTGTCGATGATCAGCGGCGGCCAGGAGCTCGGTCCGCTGGTCAACGCATTCGACATCTCCAATGCTCACGGCCCGACGGTGCCGCTCGACGCGAATCTCGACGAGGCGAGCCAGCTGATGGAGCACGACGGTCTGGACGAGATACCCGTCGTCGAGCGCACCAGCCGCCGCTTTCTCGGGCTCGTCACCGGCCGCCACATCGCGCAGGCGCTGAACCGCGTGTCGGTTTCTCTGTCGACGCTCGCCACGCGGGACCCGAATATCTATTGGGCGACCGGCTACCGGGTGACGCGCGTCACGGTCCCGGCCAGCGCCGCGGGAAAGACCGTGCGCCAGCTCGATCCGCGCGCGCGCTTCAGCGTCACGGTGCTGGCCGTGCAGGACGCGGGCGATCCCGACGGCGGATTCGCACCGATCACGCCCGATCGCCCGCTCAAAGAAGGCGACGAGCTGATCGCAGCCGGGCGTCCGCAAGACATCCGGCAATTCACGCAGGAGCTGGCAAACGCGCAGTCCGTCGGCGCCGCGCCGCCCTCGGCTCAATCCGGCGGATCCGCGAAGACGTAGGGGCGGGCGCGGCCGGCGCGGATTTCCGCGCACATTTCCGCAACCGTCCGCACGTCGCGCTCGAATTCCGTCGCCACCGTCATGAACCATTTCGCGGTTGCGAAGTGAGCGTCGCTGCCGCCGACCGCCGTCAGCCCGAGCTTGAGCGCGGCGTCCTCCGCGCGCCGATTCTGCTCGATCGAATTCTGGCCGTTCAGCACTTCGACCGCGCCGAGCGCCGCGCCATGGCGGCTCAGCAGCGCGTCCAGGCGGAGGCCGTAGCCGGAGTCGCGAAACGGATGCGCCGGAATTGCGACGCCGCCTTCATGATGCAGCACCTCGATCAGGCTGTCGCTCTTGAGCATCCGCGCCGTCAGATCGAATCGGCGTATTACTTCGTCGGTCACGCCGAACAGCAGCAGGTGGCCGAGGTCGGTGTCGGCTTCGATTCCCTTGAAGATCGCGATTTGAAATCGCTCCGCGAGTTCCGCGTACAGCCGGCCGACTTCGGCCTCGCCCGGGAACAGGCGATGCTCGGTGAAGCAAATCGCGCCGAGTCCGCGGCAGGAGCTTCGCGCAAACTCGAGATACTGATCCGGCGCGACGTTGGAGTCCGCGGAAAGACGGGTGTGGACGTGCAGATCGGCGATCATGAAGTGGATGCTATGGCTCGGCGAAGAACGTGTCGCGCACCTGGATATGGTCTTCGATCGAGAAGATTCGCGCGACCAGGAAAACCTGCGCCTGTACCATCATACGATCAGCTTCCGTCGGCACTATGCCCCATAGCACGATCGTGTCGCCAACCATCCTGAAACGCACCGACGAGTAGCCCTGCAAGTCGAGCGCGCGGCGCAGCGCGATCTCGCGCGGATCGGTATGCGCCGGCTCCGGTGGTTCGGGAGCGCCGCCATTGGGCGCTGCGGGAGCCGAGCCGTAGTCGGGTCCGGTGTCGCCGTCGGAAGGTTGCGGCTGCGAGGAATGGAACATCAGGTACCCGGCGAGAAAAAATCCGCCGACCACCAGCGCCAGCATCCGCGCGGGCCGGCGACGCCTGCGACGAGGCTCATTGAAGATCGGCCCCACATATCCCCCCGGCGGAGCAACGTCGTCGAGCACAATCGTCTGCGCTTCGGGCGCGCCGCGCTCCAGCGCCGGCAATCGTCCCGTCACGTCGGCGGCGCAGAACGAGCAGTAATTGGAATCCACCGGGATATTTCGGCCGCATCGCGGACATTCCGCATCGATCTGGTTGCTCAGCATCGTCGGCGCCGACGCATGCTGCTCTCGCGACTGGACGCCGCCAAGCGGCAGTTTGAGTTGCGGACGCGACGCCGGCCCGGTTGACGGACCGCGCTGCGGCGCCGTGATCGGCGTTCCCGACTTGATCGCGATCAGCCGCTGCTTGAATTCCGCGGTGTCGGCCACGCGCAAGATCACGTCGTACTTGAGCGCCTGATCGACCAGCTCGCAAAGCGCGGGCGTAGCGTCCGGACATAGGGAGCGCAACGGCGGAAAGCTGAAAGGCGGCTCGAGCGCCGGGTCGCGGCCCGACAGCGCATGATGCATCGTGGCGCCCAGCGCGTACAGGTCCGAGCGGAACTCGACCTTGCCGCGATATTGCTCGGGCGGCGCGTAGCCCTGCGTGCCGATCATGGTCGCGTTGCTGAGCGGCTGGAACAGGCGGGCGATTCCGAAATCGATCAGCTTGATCTGCCCCGCCGGCGTCAGCATCACGTTCGACGGCTTCAGGTCGCGATAGATCACCGGCGGCTCGAGGTTGTGCAGGTACTCGAGCGTTTCCAGAACCTGCAGCGCCACGTCGATGACTTCGCTCTCGGGCAGCTTGCCGCCGGCGTCTTTGAGCTTTTGCTCGAGCGTGATCCCGTCGATGAACTCCATGACCAGGTAGTGATGGTTCTGGTCGCTGAAGCGATCGAACACCCGCGGAATGTGTTCGTTGCTGAGTTGCGCGAGCATATCGGCCTCGCGCTGAAACGCCGCCACCGCCTGCTTTTGAGTTTCGGGGCTGGTGAAACTATCGACCATCTCGGCGAGCGCACACGGCCGCGCGGCAAGCCGCAGGTCCTCGGCCAGATAGACGAGTTTCATCCCGCCCCCGCCAAGCGGCTTCGTGACGCGGTAGCGGCCGCCGACAATGGTGTTGGGCGCAATCATTCCTTCGGTCAGAATCTAACCATTACTGCAATTTTGTGGCAGCCCGCCGCGTAACCGCTTATGGCACCATCATGTCCTCGCGAACCGTATCCGAGAAGGCGGCATTGGCGGCGCAGATGATATGAATCAGTACGCCGAGTGGCGGATTCGCCGCGTACGCAAACGAGACGCCGAAGAACCACATGATCCCTCGTAACGGTTTGCCCCGATAAATGTGGCCGACGCCCGGAACGATGCTGAGCAGGAGCGCCAGCATCGGGCTGAACCCCGAAGCTCCGCGCATCAGCGGGGAACGCGTTATCGGCGCGCCGCAAGCTTTGCAGAAGCTCGCGTCGGCCACGACGATCGGCTGACCGCATCGCGAGCAAAACCGCGGCTTCTCGAACTCAATTTCCGGCACGGAAGGTAAACTGCGCGTCGCCGAACCGCACCGTGTCGCCGTCGCCGATGCGGGTTGGCTCGGTCACGCGCCGGCCGCCGACGAACGTTCCGTTCTGGCTGTTGAGGTCTCGAACCGCGAACACGCCGTCGGAATTTTCGATGCTCGAGTGATGGCGTGAGATCGAGGAATGGCTGACCACGATTTCGTTGTCGAGCGCGCGCCCGATGCGGGTAACGCCGCCAGCGCGGAGCGGGTAGGCCTGCCCCGACGCGTCGAGCAGGCTCGGCCCCGCGACCTTCGCGTTTGTCGCCGCTGCCTGCGGGGCGACGCGCGCGGGATTCACCGGATCGACGGTAATCGAGGCCTGCGGCCGGGCCGACGCCGGCGTCCCGCGCAGATGAAACATGATTTCGTAGCCGCCAATCCTGATTCGATCGCCGTCGTGCAGGTCAACGCTTTCGATTCGATTGCCGTTGACGAAGGTGCCGTCCTGGACCGCGAGATTTCTGATCGCGTAGCCGTTGCCGCGCCGTTCGATCACGGCGTGGCGCGGCTGCACCGTGGGATCGCCGAACAGGCCGACCGGATTTTCCTCGGCCCGCCCTAAAGACGCGCGCGCGCCTTCGATTCGGTACTGGCGTCCGCGCAACCGTCCCTGCTCGACCGTGACCCACGCCGCCTTGGTCAGCTCCTGCACCAGCCCGATGAACAGCCCGATCGCAAGGCCGGTGACCGCTTCGCCAAAGAATCGCGAAGCCAGGCCGCCGCCGACGATCGCGCCGATCAAATCGAAGCCGATGCCGCCGACCGCTCCGCCCACCAGTCCGCCCAGCGCTCCCTTGGGAACGTTTTCCGCGGTGAGCGTCGCCAGTCCGACGCCGGCGCCGACCAATGCGCCGTCGATTGCCCATCCCATCAGTCTTGCGAAGACGAGTGTTGCAATCGAGCCCGAAACCAGCTCGCCATTTGGGCTGAAGGCGACGCCGCCTGCCTGAAGCACCCAGTTGAACACAAAATTTCCGAGCCACGTTGAGAGCAGCGAGAGCACCGCGCAGATCGCGAAGCCGCGGACGAAGCGGCGCTGGGCCTCTGGCGTCACGTGAACGTCCGAGGTATCGACGGCCGTGATGAACGCGCCGATCGCGCCCGCCGCGAAGGCCGCCGAAAGATAGTACCCGACCATTTCGGCCGTCGTTTGCGCCTCGCCGAGATGAGAGTTGTGCGAGGCCAGCTCGACCGGCAGCCATCCGATCGCGCCGCCGCACAGGCCCGCAAGAGCCTTGAAGGTGAGTTCGCGCCGGTTCAGAGAATCGCTTTTAAGAAGAGCTAGCGGTGAATTCACGACGCCCTCGGCCTACGCATTCGGGTTGAGAATATAATAGCCCGCAGCGCGCAGCAGGAAAACGCTCTCCGCAAAACGGCAGACAAGAAGCGGGCTGCGAGGAGTGGTTCGGCGTTTAATCCACTTAATTTAATGTGAAACCCGCGGTGGGTTTCACGCTTCCTTCGGCAGGGGTAACCCCTGCACCTTAGTATCAAGAAAGATGCGGGACTTCGTCCCTGTTAGAAGGGTTTCGGGGAGAGAGTGAATTCTTGGTGTTGTACTTCGCCTCTTGTGTCGTCCCATCCTTCTGTCATCCCGAGCGAAGCCGAGGGACCCCGGATCTTTTTCAATGCCGAGAAGTTCGACTTCACTGAAGGGACGGGGCCGAGTTGCTCCCGCCGGATGAAAACAGGCATCATCGCGAAAACCATGGACATCGAAAATCTGGTTAGCGAAAAATTCGGCCCGTTGCAGGGCGTGAAGATCGTCTCGAGCGGAACGTTGATCGCGCAGCCATTCGCCGCCGAGCTGGCGGCCGAGATGGGCGCGGAAGTGATCCAAATCGAGCGGCCGGGACAGGGCGACGTCGGCTGGCGCACTATCGGCGTCAAGCTCAAAACCAGGGACGGCAACTCCGCCGTCGCAACCAGCTGGATCCAGGAACGGCGCAACGTGTTTTGCGTCTCGCTCGATCTGTCGAAGCCGCGGGGCCGCGAAATCTTCGTCAAGCTCATCGCGCGCGCCGACATTTGGATGGAAAGCTCGAAGCCGGGCACCTGCCAGAAATGGAATCTCGACGACGCGGCAATGTGGAAGATCAATCCGAAGCTGGTGATCACTCACGTCTCGGGATTCGGGCAAAGCGGCGACCCCGATTACGTCCATCGCGCGTCGTACGACGTGGTCGGGCAGGCGGTCGGCGGCATGATGTACCAGACCGGATTTCCCGACCCGACTCCGCCGACGCGCGCCGCGCCGTGGACCGGAGACTACCTGACCGCGCTGTTTACGATGTGGTCGTCGCTCGCCGGGCTGACTTACGCCCGCGCGAGCGGGAGGGGCCAGTCGATCGACGTCGCGCAGTACGAGGCGGTTCACAAGACGCTGGGCGGCACGATGGTCGAATATTTCCAGAACGGCATCGTGCGCGAGCGCTCCGGAAATCGCGCCCAGGGCTTCCAGCCGCTCGACTCGTTCCAGGCAAGCGACGGATGGGTCGTGATGGGCGCGATCGGCGACGTGTACGGCCGGATGCTGCGCGTGATCGGGCTCGATCCCGCCGACCCGAAATGGGAAACGGCGCGCACGCAACTCGAATCGATCGAAGGAATCGAGTTCGACGCGATCCTGCGCGGATGGATTTCAGAGCGCACCGTGAAGGACGTCGTGACGGCGATGGCTGATGGCAACGTGCCGTGCTCACCGATCATGACGAGCAAGGACATGGCCGAGGACCCGCAGTACCGCGCGCGCGGGATGCACGTTGCATGGGAAGACGAGCAGGTGGGGACGGTCAAGGGCATCGGCGTCGCGCCAAAGTTTTCGCTCACGCCGGGAAAAATCGTGCGCGGCTCAGTGCCAGTAGGACACGACAACCCGCGCGTCTATGGCGAGATGCTGGGCCTCAGCCGGGAGGATCTCGAGTCGCTGCGCCGCGACAAGGTCATTTGATTCCAAGCTCGGTGCTTCGCGCAGGACGGCCTTGACGCTAAATCGGGGCGCTACCGCGATTTCTCGAACGCGTCTTCCATCGCGGCGGCTTCGAGCGAGAGCCCGCGCGTTTCGGGAAGGAAGAGTGCGACGATGATCGCGCCCGGTACCGTGAGCAGGCTCAGGTAGCCGACCACGATCGACAGACCGCCAAGGCGCGCGGCCAGCACCGCGATCAGCGTCTGCGCGGAGATTGCGGCGGCCGCGTTGATCAGCGCGTACCATCCCATCATCGCGCCGCGGATCGCGGTCGGAAAAAGTTCGGTCGCCAGCGAGTTGCCGCCCACCTGCCCCGCGCTCAGGCCAGCGGTGAAACAGCAATAGGCGACCTCGATCCAAAGCCAGCGAAGGCCCAAATGCGCCGGCGGGCCCCAATAGAAGGCGAGCGCGCCGAGACTGGTCATCAGGCTGGCAACGACAATCGTGGGGATGCGGCCGTAGCGCTCGCAGCTGCGCGCGCCGAGCGGAAAGCCGAGCATCCCCACGCCGCCGCCGAGCAGCATCATGCCGCTGGCGGCACCCGGCGCCAGGCCCACGACCGAGACGAGGTGGAAGTACGCCCAACTGCTGACCGCGACCGCCGTGACGTTGGCCAGCAACGAGCAGACCAGGATCGTGATCGCGCGGCGTCGATAGAGCTGTCCAAACGCATCGTAGAAGCTGCTGGCCGAAGTGGTGCCGGTTGCGGCGGCGCGTTGCCAGCGGCCGCTCTCCGGGACGACCCGACCCGCCCTCCACAGCGCGGCGACGCCCATCGCCGACGCGAGCGCGAGCATCCATCGCCACGAGTGGCGACCCGCTACCATCGGCATCGTGAGCAGGCACAGCCCGCCCCCGAGACCTATCCCGAGCCCGCCCCAGCTTTGCCCGCGCGCACGCTCCTCGATCGGGAGCTCCTCGGCCAGGATCACGACGCCGCAGGCGACCGTCGCGCCGATGAAGGCGTAGAGCGCGATCTCGCACAGCGCGAACGCCGCGATGTTGGTCGCGAACGCAGCGGCGAGCGCGCTGACCGTCGTGCCGGCCATGCACACCAGCAGCATCCGGCGGCGTCCCAGCCGATCGATCATCCGCGAGAGTCCGAGCGCGCCGATTGCCGAGAGCGAAATCCACGCGAACAGGCCCGCGATTCCGGACTCGCCAAGATGAAAGCTCTTCGCGATCCAGGGAGCTCCGGTGCCGTTGATCGACATCGTGAAGCCTTCGAAGCACAGCACGGTCGCGATCGAGAGGGCGAGCCGGCGATTTGCCAGCGCGGGCTCCTCATCGCGCCCGCGCGCGGCGGCGGCGACGTCGTCGGCCGAACGCGAGTCAGGCCGCGCGATAGAAGCCATCGGCGCTCTTTGCGTTCAGTCGATTCGTCCGGCGGCGCGGGCGTTGCGGGTTAACCTTCATGCATGACTCTCGTTCAGAACTCCTCCCGAAATTGATATCGCCTCCAGTCGGGCACCACAACGGGTCAGTTACTAGAAGAACCATCGGGCGGGATCTCTTCGCGGGTAGCGAAGTAACCCGCTTGCGAGACCTACTTTTGCGGGGTTCGGTTAGTAGGGTAAGCGTAGAGTGCTCGAGGTCCAAAAAAAGCACCTTGAGGGGGAATGACTGATTCGATCTCACCGCGGTGCAAGTGTTGCTGTCGGTTGGTTTAAGGGTCGAGGGTGGGGATTGCTAACAACATTCATGGCAAGTGCGATCATCGAAGCTACGTCGGAAACAGTGGCCGGCAGGATCATCGTGGTACTTTCCTTGGCAAGATTTCCAAACTCTTGGAGATATTGTTCCGCAACTCTCAATTGGACTGCTTCCGAGCCGCCGGGCTGCCGGATCGCCTCAGCCACCTCGCGTATTCCAGCGGCCGTGGCGCTGGCTACAGCTCGTATAGCTGCGGCCCGTCCTTCCGCTTCGTTGATCTGCCGTTGCTGCTGAGCCTCCGAAGCTTTGATCTCCTCCTGCTTTTTTCCTTCAGCCGTGTTAATCAGTGCGTCGCGCGTGCCTTCCGATTCCAGAATGGCCGCCCGCTTATTACGTTCCGCGCGCATCTGCCTTTCCATAGCAGCTCTGATATCTTCGGAAGGCTTGATGTTCTTGATTTCGTAGCGCAATACTTTCACACCCCACGCAGCTGAGGCTTTGTCAATCTCACCAACTATATGTGTGTTGATCACCGGTCGCTCTTCAAACGAGCGATCCAAATCAATTTTGCCAATTTCGCTGCGAACCGTGGTCTGTGCTAACTGAACAATCCCGGTTTCGGCGCTTCGAATACCATAAGATGCCTTTACCGGGTCGATGATTTGGTAGTAAAGAACAGCATCCACTTTGATCAGTACATTATCTCTTGTGATGCAGTCCTGCTCGTCAATCTTTATGACGGTTTCCTTTAAGCTGTGTCTTTCTCTAACCGAGTCTATAAAGGGAACGATTACGTTCAATCCAGCGCGCAAGGTTGTGTGATATCTTCCGAGGCGCTCAACCACCCAAGCTTGTTGTTGTGGCACGATTTTGGTTGCTGCCGAAATGACCGCTATCGCACCCAAAGCGAACAGAATAACGACAATTAAAATGGCCATATTTTCCGGATCTCCTTACTCGGGTAAAATCCAAAGTGTTAGGCCTTTGACCGTCATGACCTTGCATCTACGACCGCGAGGTATCGGGACGTTACTTGCATTGTGTGCGCTCCATGTAGTACCGCGAAGTTCGGCCTTACCGAAGCCGAAGGGAATCAGATCGTCAAGAGGAAATGCGATCTGACCAATGACATTGCCGAACTCGTGTTCATGTAGACCTGTGCGTGATGCAGCTTCCCGAAGCCAGTCGCGCACCCAAAAGACGGCCGCAACCGACAACAACGCGAAGCTAACGAACTGAACTGGCACGCTATATATGCCCAGTGCGGTCATGAGGCCCACGGCGAGGGCGCTACATCCGACGCAGAAAAGAGTAAACTCTCTAGTAGCGCCAGCCTCAATGACTAGCAGAACTATCGCGACAGCGACCCAAAGCCACCACGCCATACAGTCACGGTATCGTCCTTTTGATCTTTATTAGAACCATCGGTAAGGTGAGTCTCAGACACGCTGTTGAGTTAGTTTGTCAAGCCCCACATCGGCATCTGGTTCATTTCCATCCTTTCACGAGGAATAACCGAAATAAATTGACACCACTTTCAGTCAGACACCATCAGCGATTAGTTACCGGAGGAACCTTTTCAGAGCAAAAGCCTAAGAGCAATCGTCATGCAACGTAATGAACAGTTGGCTACATGGCGGAGAAGAACAGGTTACGCGACAGTTGATAGAAACGTCTCGACCGATTTGCCGAACGCCTTTTCATCCGGGTAGCGCCCGAGGTCCAGGATGAAATAAGTCGCGCCGGCTTCCTGCTCCGCCTGAACTTTTGCGCGCGCCGCAGCAGTGTCGTCGAGCTTCAATCCGCGCCGCACGACGATTTCAGGAAGCGCGCGTCCCGCGGTGCGTGCGCGCGTATTTAATTCTTCAACTTTTGCTTTAAGTTCCCGCGCCGGCAGCATCGGATGCCAGCCGTCGCCGAACTTCAACACACGATTCATCGCGGCCGGCCCATTGCCGCCAATCCAAATGGGCGGTCGCCGGGGGCGAGGCAGGAACACGAAGGATGGAAACTTCACGAGCGCGCCGTCGTAGGCGCCGGGCACGTCGGCGCTGAAGAGATGATGGAGCACTTTCAATGTCTCGTCGGTGATCGCGCCGCGCTTGTGAATATTGGCGCCGAGAGCATCGAACTCCGGCTTCATCCAGCCGACGCCGACGCCCAGGATCATCCGCTCGCCCGACAGTTCGTGAATTGTTGCGACCTGCTTCGCGGTCAACACGGCGGGCCGATAGGGAACGACCAGCACCGAAACGCCGAGCCGGATTTTCTCGGTCGCGCCGGCGATGAAGGCAAGCGTGGCGAGCACGTCGAGATAGCGGCCGCCGGAGCCTTCGGTCTGGTCGGGCGGGATGCACAAATGATCGGAAACGAAGAGCGCATCGAAGCCGGCTTGCTCGGCGATCCGAGCGCAGGCGCGAATCGTCGCGCGATTGGATTGCGGACCCATGTTGCGGATTGCGACTGCGAACTTCATCGCTGATTCTCCGGGCGCTATCGCGCGGCTATGAATCCGAGACTGGCAAGCGCGGGCGCATCCAGTCAAACTACCGCCCAGCCACGGGAGGCGACAAAGCGTGGGCCGTCCATCCGCGAAGCAGCGCAAGCCCTACAACCTCGACGCGATCCTCGACGTGGCGGTGCGCGTGTTTCGCGAGCGCGGCTACGATGGCAGCTCGCTCGACGACGTCGCGCGGGCGGCGGGCATCACCAAGGCCAGCATCTACTATCACGTTCGCAGCAAGGAAGAGCTGCTGGCGCGCGGCGTTGGCCGCGCGCTGGACGCGCTGTTCGCAGTGCTCGACGAGCGGCCGGCGAAAACCGGCCGCGCCGCGGCGCGGCTCCGGTATATCGTGCATCGCACGATTGAAATCACCGTTGACCAACTGCCCGAGGTCGCGCTGTTGCTGCGCGTGCGGGGCAACACTCCAGTCGAGCGGCGAATCATGGAGCGGCGCCGCGCGTTCGACCATCTGATCGCGCGGGTGCTGCGCAACGCGCAGCGCCAGGGCGATCTGCGCGTGGACGTCGAGCCGCGGCTGGCGACGCGGCTGCTGTTCGGGATGCTCAACTCGATCACGGAGTGGTACCGGCCGGGCGGCGGGCTGGACGCCGCGGAAGTGGCCGAGGCAATCGCGCGGGTCGCGTTCGAGGGGCTGGCGAAGGAGGGGCGGCGGCGAGCGCACCTGCCGAACGCTTTGACAAATCAACCGAACGGTAGGTAAATTATATCAGGAGAACAGATACCGATGAGCGAATTCGAAATTCCCGAAGGCGGCCTGCTCGAGGCGCCCGCCGTCGCGCAGCCGAACATCTTTCCGATCGAATGGCGATGCGAGACGCGGAAGCTCGCGGAGATTTACGAGCGCGCCAAGCGGGAGGGCTTCAATCCCGCGGACATCAACTGGAGCGAGCTTTCGCCCGAAGCGTGGAGCGACGACGAGAAGGTCGCGATCATGTACTGGTGGGCGCTGCTGTCGAACTTCGATTCGTCGGGTCCGGCGGTGTTTGCGCGCGCGACGATTCACGCGTGGGAGATGCACGAGGAAGATCCGGTTCGCAAATGTTTTTTTTCAATAACCCGCGACGAAACCAATCACGAAGAGACCTGCCAGCGGGTTATCCAGCGCCTGGTGCCCAACGGGCCGCAAGGCTTCACCCCGAGCAGCGAACTGCAGCGCGTCGCGCTGAACAATATCGGCTGGCTGTACCACAACGGCGGCCGCTACTGGACCGGCTACAACCGCGCGATCGATCGCTATCCGCTGGCGGTGATCTTCACCTCGTTCATGATGGGCGAGGTGGCTTCATCGACGCTGTTCCACGGCATGGCGCACGCCACGACGCATCCGGTGTTCCGCGATATCTTCACCAAAATTGGACGCGACGAAGCGCGCCATCTGCAGATTTGCATCAACCTGCTCGAGAAGGAGTGGCCGGGGCTCACCGACGAGCACAAGACCTTCATCACCAAGCAGCTGCGGGCCGGATTCGTGTTCCTGTCGATGGTGCTGTGGGAGCCGCCGGCGCAGTTCTGGGATCTGCCCGGCTACTTTCTGCACAACCATCGGATTTTGTTGCGCACCGCGCGCGAGGCCGGGCTGGGCATCCTCACCTACGAGCAGCAGGCGGACAACTGGCGGCTGGCGATTGCGCGCGTGCGCAAGCTGGTCGAGCGCTGGGACATTCAGTTCCCCGCGATTCCGGAACTTGATATTGAGGGCGTTGACGTCGGCGATATCACCGCCGAGGACATTATTCCCGTGTTCTAGCGAACTCTGAGGCCATCAATATGAGCGTCGATTTGTCGGTCGAAAGCGGTCTTGCGGAAATTGTTCTCAACCGGCCTGACAAGATGAACGCGTTGAACGACGCGATGGTGGGCGATCTCAACGGATGCCTGGAGCGCGCGGCGTCCCAGGGCGTGCGCGCGATGATGCTTCGCGGAGAAGGGCCGGCGTTCTCGGCGGGACGCGACCTGGCGGATGCGCATCCGGGCGACGAAGACGCCGAAGCGATAATCGAGAGCATCTTTAATCCGCTGATCAAGCGAATCGTCGCGTTCCCCGCGCCGACCTTCGCCGCGGTTCATGGCGCGTGCCTGGGAGTCGGGCTGGGGCTGGCGCTGGGATGCGATGTAACCTACGTGGCCGACGACGCGAAGATCGGTTCGCCGTTTGCGCGAATCGGCGCGGTGCTCGACTCGGGCGGCCATTCGTTTTTCGTGTCGCGCCTGGGAGCGCATCGCGCGCTCGAGCTGATTTACACGGGACGATTGCTCTCGGGCGCCGAAGCGGCGCAGCTCGGACTCGTGAATCGCAGCATGTCCAGGGATACGCTGGTCGCGGAGACCCGGAAAATAGCAGCGCAGGTGGCGGCAGGGCCTACCGCGGCGTTCATGCAGTCGAAGCGGCTGGTGCGCAGGATCGATGAAGAGGCGATGGGCCTGTTTGCGATTCTGAAATGCGAGGCCCAGGCGCAAGGGGCGGCGGGGCGGACGGCGGACTACAAGGAGGGCATCACGGCCTTTCAGCAAAAGCGCGCGCCGAGGTTCCAGGGGAAGTAGGGGAAGGGTAAATCACTTGATTCAATGCGAAACCCACCGTGGGTTTCGCGCTTCCTTGGGCAGGGGTGACCTTTGCACCCGGTGATAAGATACGGGACTTCGTCCCTGTTAGAACTGTTTTTGTGTCAATCGTGAGCGCAGCGAATGATCTCCACACTCAGACAAGGTTCGATTCGATCCAGAGTGCAATTCGGCGGATACTCACAATTGACAGCTAGTATATCGTCAGCGCGCTGGCGCTTGGAGAAATACGTCGTGCAAGAAAAAATTCAAGTTGGATTCCAGGCTTTTGTTTCCGACGGCGGCGAGGAGTTCGGCGCCGTTCGCCAGGTTTCGCCCGGCGGGCGGCCCGAGTTGGTGATCTACGTCGAGAATGCCGGTGAGTTCACGGTGCCGCTCAGCGCCGTCGATTCGGTGCATTCGGAGAAGGTCGTGCTGAACTGCGGCAAGCTCGATCGCAGGCTGCGCAGGGCGATCGGCCACGCGCACGACAGCGAAAAGCCCGGCGCCTAAAGTTGGGCGTATAGAAATTTCAGCGAAAGAGACCGCCCAAATTCCTGCTCGGTTTTGGAATAGTTCGTAGCACCTGTTATGATTTCATATATGAAAAGTATGAAAGCACGGGTTGCGGAGCGCGGCCAGGTGACCATTCCGAAACGGCTCAGGGACAGGCTCGGGGTGAAGCCCGGAACGGTCCTGGAGTTCAGCGAAGAACGCGGACGTCTGATCGCGGTCAAATGCGGCGGCGCGGATCCGGTCACCGAGGTCTACGGATGCCTCGGTAAGAGGATCAACAGCGATGCCGTTATGGCACAGCTTCGCGGCAGACAGTGATCACCGCCGTCGATACCAACGTCCTGCTGGACGTGTTCGGCGCAGACCCAAGGTTTTCCCCGGCCTCTGCCGAGGCATTGCGGCGCTGCCTGAGGGAAGGGGCGCTGGTCGCTTCCGAGGTGGTATGGGCAGAGACTGCAACCGTGTTTGGCAATGCGGGAGGATTTCTGGATGTCATGCGCAAGCTGCCCGCCTCTTTTTTGCCGATGACTGAGGAGGCGGCGATCAAGGCCTCGGAGGCTTGGCGGCGGTACCGAGCAGGTGGGGGTCCGCGCAACCGAATCGCGGCTGATTTTCTGATCGGCGCTCACGCCCTGGTCGCCGCCGATCGGCTTCTGACCCGCGATAGAGGATTCTACCGTCGATATTTTGCCGGCTTGCGCGTAATCGATCCCACCGCTGGGAAGTAGGCTGCTTCTCCCGACGTTCCTGTTCGCACTTTTTGACCGGTATCCCACCGCTGCGCGAGTTTCGATCGTGCGTTGAACCTGTTTGTAGCCAATGAGCCGCGAAAAGATTATTTCTAATTTCCAATGGATTCTGTAAATTCCGGCAAACTCACGCCCCGCGAAACCGTTCGCGACCAGACCGCGGCTGCGCTGGTCGCGCCGGATTGCCGCGGTATGAATTTCTACCGCATCGACCGCGCGCTGCGCGACCTGCTCGATCTGCACATGGAACCGCGCCTGCGCGCCGCGATGGAGCCTCATCTCGACCGCCTCGGCCAGCTCGCGGGCGGGCGGCTCGACCAGCTCGCCGAAATTGCCGACAAGCATCCGCCCGTGCTCCATTCGCGCGATCGTTTCGGCCGCGACGAAGACTGGGTCGAGTTCCATCCCGCCTATCGCGAGATGGAGCGGATCGGTTTCGGCGAATTCGGTCTGCATGCGATGGCGCATCGGCCCGGCGTGCTGGGATGGCCTGAGCCGCTTCCGTACATCGCGAAGTACGCGTTCCAGTACCTGTTCGTGCAGGCCGAGTTTGGCCTGATGTGCCCGATCAGCGTGACCGATACCGGCGCGGTGTTGCTGGAAAACTACGGCACCGACGACCTCAAGGCGCGTTACCTCGGGCGGATGCTGTCGCAGAACATGGACGAGATTTTCAAGGGCGCGCAATACATGACCGAGCGCGCGGGCGGCTCCGACCTTGCCAACAGCGCCGTTGTCGCCAAACGCGAGGGCGATTTCTGGCGGCTCTACGGCGACAAGTGGTTTTGTTCCGCGGTTGACGGCGATGTTGTGCTGCTGCTGGCGCGCCCGGACGGCGCTGTGGCCGGCTCGCGCGGGCTCGGGCTCTTCCTGATGCCACGGCGATTGGAAAACGGTGAGCGCAACAACTATCGAGTCGCAAGGCTCAAGGACAAATTCGGCACGCGCTCCATGGCGAGCGGCGAAGTCGTGCTCGAGGGGGCAATCGCCTACCAGCTCGGCGCGCTAGACCGCGGACTGCGCCAGATGATGGACATGGTGAATCTCAGCCGGATGTCGCACGGCGCGCGCGCGGCCGGCATGATGCGTCGATGTCTTAACGAGTCGCTCGAGGTCGCGCGCCATCGCGCGGCATTCGGCCGCCCGATCATCGAGCATTCGCTGCTGCGGCGCCAGTTGATGAAACTGATGGTGCCGACCGAGCAGGCGCTTTCGGTCTTCACTTACGACGCGACAATGATGGACCGGGCACGCGCCGGCGATGCGGAAGCCGAGCGCGTGATGCGCATCCTGACCGCGGTCCTCAAGTTCCGCGCGTGCCGCGACAACATCCGCGTCGCGACCGGCGCGATGGAGGTGCGCGGCGGTAACGGCTACATCGAGGATTGGGTCAACTCGCGCCTTATCCGCGACGCGCATATCGGCGTGCTGTGGGAGGGCACCAGCAATATCAACGCGCTCGACGTGATCAATCGCGCGGTCGCCAAATCCGGCGGTCACTTGGCGCTGGCGCGAGCTCTGAAAGCGAAACTCCAGGAGGCAGCCTCGGCGCCCGGCGCTTTTCGCGCGGAAATCGCCCAGCTAATCGATCGCGCGGTCGCGTTCGCCGGCGAGGTCGCAGCCCAGCCCCGGCATGAACGATTGGCTCGCCTCGCGACGGACGCACTCTACAATGTGGCGAGCGCCGCGCTGATGACGTGGGAAGGAGCGACCGCCGGCGCCAACGGACGCGACGCGCGGCGCATGATCCTCGCGCGCATGGTCGTCGAGCATCGCTTGCGCCCCGCAGATCCGCTGGCTGTCCCGGCCGCCGGCTGGGAAGAAGAGGCGACCGCCGCGCTGCTCGACCCGGCTGCGGTATCTATCGAACGAGCGGCCCGGCTGGTCAGCGCCTGAGCGTTTGCGTCGCTGTGCAAGCCGCCGCTCGGCTAGGGAGATTGCCCGGCCTGGGCGCTTCTCCTCACAATAGTCAATAAGTCTACCGACGCCTGCTCGCGATCTTCGCAAGTTTTGCACTGGCGTAAGCATCGCGATTTGTGATTTAACTAATTGTAGTAGTTTATGACCCTTAGACAATGCCTGGCGAGACTACTTGGGGCCGCTGCCGCGGTTACGGCCTGCGCCTTTGTTATGGGTCAAGCAATTCCCGCGGGTCCTGTCTCGATTCGGGGTAATCATCCGGCCGAAACTGCGGCGCTCGCCGGGGCAGTGCGCGCGGAGCGCACGATGCCGCTCGAGCTCACGATAGTATTGGGTCTTCGCAACCAGGCCACGCTCAAACAACTGCTCGCCGATCAGCAGGATCCGGCCTCGCCCCGCTACCATCAGTGGCTCACACCCCAGGAATTTGCCAGCCGCTTCGGACCGACCGACAAGCAGGCAGGACTGGTTGCGGACTGGCTCAAGGGCGAAGGCTTCGACATCACGTCAGTCAATCCTGTCGCGCGCACGATTAAGGCCAGGGGCGACGCCGAGACCGCCGAGCGCGCTTTTTCCACGACGCTCATTTCCGACGGCGTGTCATTTGCCAACACGACGGACCCCTCCATCCCTGCGCAGTTCGACGGCCTTGTCGTTTCGATCATGGGCCTCGACAACATGCACGCCGCGGCGCCCGCGGGATTGCATCGAATCGCGCCGCCGCCGCGAGCGAGTACGCGGCGCAAGCTGGAGACTCTTGCGCTGGCCGATGTCGGCGGCAGCAGTTCCGAGAGCGCTTTGCCAACGCCGGCCGCGGAGGAGGCGAGCTCGACCGCGTTTGGACCAACCGACGTGGAGACGTTTTACGACGAGTTGCCTCTTCTCAACGCGGGAAACACCGGTTCGCCTTCGCCGGATTGCATCGCGCTCGACGAAGACTCCAACTATCTCCCCTCTGCGGTTACGCTGTACGACAGCACTTTCGGACTCGCACCAGCGGCTATAACAAACGTCTATCCGGACGGCGGTACGCCGGGCAGAACCGACGATGAGGTCGAAACACTGCTCGACATCGAGTACGCGCACGCGTCGGCGCCGGGCACTCCGATCCACCCGTACATTGGCAGCGTGCTCTACGACGCGATCCAGCAGAGCGTGACCGACGGCGCCTGCGGCGCAATCAGCATCAGCTTCATCTTCTGCGGCGAGTCGCCGAGTTTTTACACCGGCCTCGACATGCTGTTTCAGGAGGCCGCAACCCAGGGACAGTCGGTTTTCATTGCCTCCGGCGATTGGGGCGCGGCAGGCCTGCAGTATTCCGCGACGACCCGAAGCTGCGTAACGGGCACGGTCAGGAACGCGAGCGAGATGGCGGCCAGTCCGCACGTCACCGCAGTCGGTGGCACGACCTTCACTCCGTCCTACTCCGCCGGCGATGACATTAGCGTGATCGGCGTCGCTCCGGGAGGAATCGAGACCGGATGGAATGGCAGCGGCGGCGGCCAAAGCGCAATTTTCCCCAAACCCGACTGGCAGACCGGAGCAGGAGTGCCGGACGACAACGCACGCGACATCCCTGACGTTGCGATGATCGCGTGGGCGCCGTACGTGTTTATCGGCGCCGACGACGACGGCAGCGCCGAAATCCAGTGCTGCTGGGGAGGCACCAGTCTCTCTACTCCGCTGTGGGCCGGCTATTCGCGCGTTCTCGCGGAGGCTTCAGGCAACGCCCGTCTCGGTCTCCTCGACCCGGCCATCTACAGCCTCGCCAACGCCGGGCCGGCGGCCGACGGCGTCGAGGACGTAGTCAGCGGAAACAATAGCTTCAACGGCGTGACCGGCTTCACGGCAGGCCCGGGGTACAGCCAGGTCACCGGATGGGGCAGCGTGGATATGACGGAATTTGCGAACGCTTTTGCAGCTCAATTCGAAGCAACGCCAACCCCGACCGCCACGGCAACGCCGACGCCAACCGCGACTGCAACGGCAACGCCAACCGCGGCAACAACTCCTTCAGCGCTCGAATACTCAAGTGCGAAGGTGAAGTTTGGCGAGATCGCCACCGGCGCGTCGAGCATCGTCAAAACGGTCAAGCTGTCAAACCCGGACAAGAAGAAGGCCCTGCCAATCGCGCTCGAGAGCTGGAACGCGACGGGCGACTTTTCCGTCTCGCAGGAAACCACGACTTGCGCGGTTACGACCCTGAGCCCTGGCCAGAATTGCAAGATAGGGCTAATCTTCAAGCCAACCCACAGCGGCGCGCGGCCGGGCACACTTACGATTCTGGACAATGCGGGCAACAACCCGCAGGTCATTCAGCTCATGGGAACCGGGAAATAGAGCAGGGCGTACCGTCCCGCGTTCAGTTCCTTAGCCAGTCGACGATCTTCAGGTGAATCCCCACCGGATCGGCCGCCTGAAATGCATGTCCCGCGCCCGGTATGATGTACAACTCGGCCTGCGGGATTTTGCTCTTAATCAGGTTGGCGTTCTCCGGCAGCACCAGCACGTCCTTGTCGCCGTGCACGATCAGCACCGGGCACTTGATTTGCCCCAGCCGATCGTAAGCGTTGAACTGCTGGATTCCCGCCATCGCGCGGTCGGCGGTTTCCGCCGGCGTCGGAGGAAGCATCTTCGCTCCCGCCACCATCATCTGTTTGATCTCGGGATGCTCGGCGACGAATTCCGGCGGCATGATCGCGGGCAGCAGTATGTCGAAGCCCTTGTCGGGATCGGTCGCCATGATCTTGTTCGCCGTCATCAGTCTTTCCAGGATTTCCGGCGACGCCATCTTCGCGGTCGGCCCTCCGGACATCGTGCATCCAAGCACGACCTTGCTGACCTGATCGGGATGCCTCAGCGTGAGTTCCTGCGCGATCATCCCGCCCATCGAGACGCCGAAGACTTTGGCTTTTGCGATTCCGAGCGCCCGCAACAGGTTGCTCGCGTCATCGGCCATACCCTCGACGGTATAGATACCGTCGGGCTTGTCGCTGAGTCCGGTCCCGCGATTGTCAAAGTAGATGGACTTGAAGCCGTTGAAAAACGGCAGCGACGGAATCCATCCCGCGCCCGACATTCCGAATCCCATTATCAGCAGCAACGGCTCGCCGTCGCCGTAAGTGTCGTAGTTGAGGTTGATGTTACCGGCTTTGACTAGTGGCATCGGAAAATTCCTCCCCGTCGAGAAAACTGGAAAAGAAAAAAGGACGCGGCTCTTTGCCGAGCTGCGTCCGCCATGCGCAAAACCAGGTCTCCGTCAGACGAGCTTCAAGATACTCTCGGGATGCTGTTCGTTGGGATCGACGCCGGGTTCCATCGTGTAGATGACCGACTTATCGACCACCAGCTGACCGTCGTCGCCAACGTAGATCTTGAAACGATCCATCGGGCGCGGCGCCGGCCCTTCGAAGTTGAGACCGCTGATGTAATAGCCCGAGCCGTGGCACGGACACTTGAACTTCTGCTCGGTCTTCAACCATCGCGGCGTGCATCCGAGGTGAGTGCACTTGGCGAAGATCGCGTAGAACCCTGCCTTGGTGCGAATGATCCAGGTGCGGAAATCCTGCTTGTACTTTTCGCTCACTTCGCCGACCACGTAGTCGTCGGGCAAGCCGGCCTTGAACTTCGATGGCGGCAGAAAGAGCACGCGCGGAAACGCCGAGCGAACGGCGGCGAGTAGAGCGATCAGCGAGAATGCCCCGAACCCCGCCCATCCGAGCACGCCCAGGAAGTCGCGCCGGCTCCACAATGTGCCGAGCTCGGATTTTTCCTTGTCGCGTTTCGCCCGTTCTTTGGCCTGTTCGTCTTCGCGCCACTTCTTGAGTTCGGCGGGATCGGTCGGAGCCTTCTCTTTGAGTGCAACAGCCATCTAGGTGACGCAACCTCCCAGCTTGGGACGAGCCGGCATTAGCCAGTCCACATCAGATTGGACGTATCCGATTAGCGAAAATTCTATTATCCAAAGATACGCAACATTCAAGGGCCAAGAAAGCGGGTTGGCTCCGCAAAATTGCGTTTCACTGACGATGTCTTATAGCGAGACGCGAAAATTCAATGAAGCGCCGGCTGACTGCCCGAGGCGGGCGGCGGCGCCGAGGGCGCTGCCTGCTTGACCACGGTGGCGTTCGTCGTGATCGGTCCGCGCGTCGGAGACCAATCCTGCGGAGTCGTGGACGACGACGCCTGGTCCATCGTGTTGTCGGGAATAATGGGGACGGGCGGGGGTGGCGACATGTCGTTACCGCCCACCGGCCTGAAAACCGGCGCTACCGGACTCTCAGTCGCGATGTAGTGCATAGGACGCGCGATCAGCCATTCGGCCGCATATCCAAAGGGATAGAGCAGGTCGCCGACGATCGCGAGCGGCTGCGAGTCCTCGTCGTGATATTCCTTGGGATTCTGGTTGTCGGTGTCGTTGTACTGCGCGTGCGAAATTGCCGGCAGCGCAACAAAAAGCGCGGCGGATAAAATAATTGCAACTCGGCGCATATCGTCAACTTTGCGTGATCATGTGCCGTCCGTCAACACGTCGCGAGCAACCGCTGCCGCGCCCGACCGGCGGCGGGTCCCGCGCAGCATCGTTCTTGCCTTACCGCCCCGGCGGGCGCAATTCTAAACGCGATGACGACATCAGCGATGCGCTCCGACCGCGCACGTATCCGAGTTCCCACTGCCGCGGCCGTCCTTTTTCTATTCGCCCTCGCGACGATTGCCCATGGTGCGCCGCCACCGGGCGCGATCACTTTCGTCGGCACTGATTCCAACATCTACTACTGCAACGGCGACTGTGCGGAGCCCAAATGCATCACGTGCAAGGCGGCCGCGATTCACGTCCGGCGCGACGATTCGATCGTGCGGGTTGCGGACCCGGGTCCCGAAGCGGGACCGTCCGGTAACGGCACTGACTACGGCTGGCCGACGTTCTCGCCCGACGGCAAGCGCATCGCATACTCGTCCGAGACTCAGAAGGAAGCGGAAGATTCCTTCGCGGTATGGGTTTACGATCTTGCGCGCAGCCAGGCGACGCAAATCTTCGAGAGCCGGTCCGAGCGCATCGTCTACCTGGTCTGGCTGCCCGACGGGCAGCATCTTTCATTTCTGCTCGGCGAGCCGCGCGGACTCAGCCTGGTGCTGGCCGAAGTCAAGGAATCGACGCCCGTGAGAATCGTCACCACCGGGATGCCGCTGTACTTCGCTTGGGGTGCGGGGCCCGACAGGGTCGCGCTGCACACGCTCGCGCTCGACTCGGATCGCACCGAACAGGTTTCGCTGCTGAGCCTGACGCCCACCAGCCAGAACGTGGTCAAGGTGCTCTCGAGCGGACGCACACCGTTCAAGACGCCGGCTTGGTCGCCCGACGGCAAGCACCTCGCGTACGTCGTCAACTATCACGCCGAGTCGAACATCGTGGTGGCGGACGCCGACGCCACGCATCCGCGCTCCGTCGTGAGCCTGCCGGTCGGCGAGAACAGCTTTGTCTGGGCGCCCGACTCGGCGCATCTGGCGTACGCGACGGCGATCACGCCGCAGGATCCCACCTACAACGGCATCAAGCTGGTCGACGTCGCCACCGCGCATTCGAAATGGCTGACCAAGGACGACGTTACGGCATTTTTCTTCGCGCCCGACTCGCGCCATCTCGCGTACATCGGGGTCCCGCAGGAGAAACCGTACTACTCCTGGTCGGTGGTTGACGTTAAGACCGGCGCCGAAAAAGCGCTCGGCAACTTTCTGGCGACGCCGGACGAATCGACCGCCTATCGATACTTCGATCAGCTGGCCGTCTCGCACACGATCTGGGCGCCCGATTCATCGTCATTCATCTACGCGGGCGTGCGACTGGTGGGCTCGCCGACAAGGTCGCTCGGCTTTTCGCCGCCGCCGTCGGCGTGGATAGTGCCCATTGACGGCAGCGCGCCGCACGAGGTCTCCAACGCGGTTCTCGCGTTCTTCTCCCCGGCCAAATAGCGCTCTCTATTCCTTGCGGCACACGTAGATTGCCGCCGGCTTGCCGAGGATCGACACGCGGATAATCCTGCTCGGGGCGATCTTGCCGGCGCGCTCGAGCTCGCGCATCAGCCGCCACTCCGCCGTCAGCATAACCATCGCGCCGCCGCTCCTGAGCACGCGCGCGAACTCCTGGAACCACCGCGGATAGAGTTTTCGATTCTCGCCGTGCGAGCCGTAACGCAATCCCCACGGCAGGTTGGTGATGATTTTATCGACGCTCGCGTCAGCGAGCGGAAGCGCGCCCGCGTCCCAGTTCTCCAGCCGGATGGGCTTGTAGCGCGCGCCGACGTTGACCCGCGCCGCCGCAAGCGCCGCGGGATCGCGATCGCTGCCCATCAGCATCGCGTAGCGCCCCAGATGAGCCCGCTCGATCAGGATCGTTCCCGCGCCGCAAAATGGATCGAGCACGACATCGTCGTCGCGCGGAGCCGAGAGCCACCCGAGCGCCGCCGCGCTCGGCGCGCGCAATGACGCCGGGCGATGGGCGGTCTTGTACTCGCGATGCCGCATCCGGTCGTCGCTGAGCCGCACCGTCAGAAAAAACTCCGCGTCGATCATCGTCGCCCACAACTCGACCTCGGCGTCCTCTTCGTCGAGCCGCCAGGTATGATCGCCGCGCTCGAGAATCCCGCGCTCGACCGCGCGTTGAAAATCGACGCGGCGGAATTCATGCTCGCCCGCCATCCTGGCGACGACGCGGAACTTGAGCCTGCGGCCGGCGCGGGTCCCGGGCGAGAGCTTGACGCGCGCCTGCAGCGCCGCTTCGACCAGCGGCGCTTCGCGCGCCGCGGCGCGAACTTTGTCCAGCGCCGCGCGCTCGGGCCCGACGCCCGCCCGATAGGCGGCCAGTCCAAACAGGTCCTCGGCCGTTCGGAGCGCGCCGAGTCTGTCGGCGGCCGGCGCGAAGAAAATCGTCAGCCCGGCGCGATCCGGCACCACGCGCCGCGCGATCTCGCGCGCGCCGCGGATTCGTACGCCGATCTCGTCCGCCGCGATTCCCTCGAAGCCCGGCTGCGTATGCGCGATGTAGAGGTTCGGTCCGAAGCGGATCGGATGCGGCCGCGCGCGCTGGTTGCTGGCCTTGCGATCGCGCCCGGCCGGTCGATACGTCTGGCGCGCGCTAATCAACTCTCGGCTCGCGCGCTACTTCGAGCGTGACAGGTACTCGTGGGTTTCGGTGTTAATCGTGATCGTGTCGCCCTCGGCCACGAAATGCGGCACGTTGATCACCATGCCGGTCTCGAGCGTGGCAGGCTTGAGCGTATTGTTCACCGCCGCCGTCTTCATTCCGGGGTCGGTCTGCACCACCTTGAGCGCGACGGTTTTCGGCAGCGTCACGTTGAGCGGCGTCGTTTCATAGAACTCGACTTCGACTTCCAGGTTCGGCGTCAGGAATCCGACTACGTCCTCGATCAGCTCCTTCGGAATCGTGATCTGCTCGTAGTTCTCGGTGTTCATAAAATGGAAATCGTCGCCGTCCTGGTAAAGGAACTGCATCTTGCTCTGGTTCAGGATCACGCGCTCGACGCGATCTTCCGAGCGGAACCGGTTCTCGGTTTGCGAGCCGGTCTTCACGTTGCGCAGCTTGGTCTGCACCATCCCGCGCCAGTTGCCCGGCGTGATATGCGTGATTGTCATGATCCGGTACAGGTCGTTGTTGTATTCGACAATCATACCCGGGCGCAGTTGCGTCGCTTGAATCAGCATTGTGTGGGCACTCTCGATAAAGAACGAAGGTTAAGAAGCGGATTCTACGCAAGCCCGCGGCGCGCGGCAAGTTGGCGGCAGCGCTTGGTACTGTCTTAATTCGGGGCTGAGTGTCTGAATTTCAAACCGCGAGTGTCTTAATTTACGGAGTCGAAGTAGGAACCGCTGCCGGTGTCGGACTCGCAGGAACGCAGCCGCGAGCGAGTTCTCGGTTAGCAACCACTTGGTCGTAACAGGACTTTGAGAACAGTCCGCCAGGTACCCAAGAACAAGCCGGATTCGAGACAAGATGAACCGTATCGGTAGCAGGGCATTTCCAGCCAGCGGCGTGCAAACTCGGATCAGGGTCGAATTGGATAGTCGCAGGGGCTAAGCAGCCCACAATAGCGGTCAGCGCAAAAAAGCCCACAAGCGCGAGCGCGGCAGCGTGGCGGGGCTTCATTGTCGCGGCGCGTATGGATTATCTGGCAATGCAGTTCCGCCGCCACGACCGCCACCACCAAAGCCGCGACAAGTTGTGCTTGCTGGGGCTGACCTGCACGAAGATGAACTATTGCTGCTGCCGCAACTGGCTAGCGATATAGCCAGTACGAACAGCATAAGAGCGACAGTGCGGCGGGGCTTCACGGCTTTTGCGAGTCAGCGCCCAACGCCATATCAATTTGGACTGCGTATAACAATGATGATGAGACGATCACGCGCGAGATTGCGCTGGCTGCTTGCCGCCATTTGCGCATCTATCCTGCGTACCTGAATTTTCTTCCGCTGCCGCCGGTACCCTGAGTGTCTTAATTTCCCGCGCTCAGTGTCTTAATTCAGACACTACCCAGCGCTCGGGCATGCGCGCTAATGAAGCAGTCTGGTGTACCACGGCACCTTCGCCGGAGGCGGGGTGTACGGCGGCGGGTATCCATAGGGATACGGGTTGGGCGCGTATGGATTGTAGCCCGGCGCATACGGATTAGCGTAGGCGTACGGATTGGGCGCGTAGTACGGCGACGGGTACCCCGGGTAAGCTCCGTACGGCGCGTATAGCGGAGGATTGCGATACACCGTCATGCCAGTGCCTCCACCCACGGTATCCACCGACGCTTCCACGAAGTCGTTGCCGTTGCCGTACGCGCGAATCCTCGCGTCGCTGCCCGCCGGCATCGGAAAAGTCAGGTCGAAAGCGCTGTAGCCGCCCGTGCTTATCGGTATCGGCCTCGCCAGGCGGCCATTGACGTAAACTCCGGCGTGGCGCACGCCCGACCCCACGATTTGCCCGATTACTTCGACCATCCCCGGCGCCGACATCAACTCTTCCGCGTCGATCACGTTGATCTGCACGTTGGTCAACGGCCCGAGCGACGAGTTGGCGTCTATATGGCGGCGCGACGGCGACAGTTCATCGCCCGGCCGCGGAATCTCGGCAGTGTTGTTGCCCCGCGCGGGTCCCGCCGATGCCAGCGGACTTTCCGCCAACGGACCCGCCTCGCCCGGCGACGCGGTCGCGCCCGGATCGACCTCGATGAGCTCTTCGCTGCCCTTCATCGCGCCGACTGCCGCCGGGTCGGGCACGATGATCGCCTGCGCTTCGCGCCCGTAAGAGTCGGTCACGCGAATCGATTGCGTCGGGGCCGGTTGCTCCATCGAGAAATCAAAGTTGACGCGCTGGTCGCCGGGCACACCCGCGACCTCGATATCTTTGCGTTTCGTGTCGCCGTCGAAAATTCCGGCCGACTTGAGGTCGGTGCCTTCCAAGTAGCCTTTCACTCGCACCGTGCCGGCTATGAAGACCCGCGATGCGATCTCGATCTTCGGCGCATCGGGCATCCTTTCTCCGGCCGGCGGCGCGACCGACGCATGCGACTCCGGCGCGAGTCCAGCCGCGTCGCTCCCCGCGACCGATCCCGATTCCTTCGACGCGGGCACTTGCTTTTCGAGCGCGGCGATCTTTTCCCTCATGCTGGTCCACTGCTGGGGGTACCGCCCGCCCGCGATTTTCGCCGCGGCTTCTATCTTGTCGCGATCGCTGAGCACCGCCGCCATCGCGCTGCTCGCCCCGGCGTTGTCATTGGCGCCCAGCGCGGTCGATAGCGTTTGCGCGTCGCCGGCCAGGCTGGCGGCCGGCGCCAGGATCGGACCGGCTTTGGTCGAGTCCGCATTTATTGCATTGAGCATCGCAAACGCGTGGTCGCTCAGTTCCTGAGCTTGCGCCTGTGCGTCCTGTGCGAAGGATTGCCGCGGCCCGATTCCCGCCGCAACGATCGCGAGCACCGCAATGATCGTCCACCGCCGCCGGGATGCGGAGTGAAGGCGCGGCACCCGTACGCCGCTTCTATGCGCGACGAAATCGATCACGCAGCTTGACCCGTCAGGCTACGGCGATTGCCGGTAGCGCTCGGCTGTTTGTTTTATCTGACGAGAGAGCTTCAAGAATAGCTCCCCCTCGTCGTAGATGAAGAGCGCGAGAGCACCGCCGGCACCGATAATCAAACCGAGGATAAACGCGCCCATTGTTTCGCCCCTCCGGATAGCCCGGATTATATTCAAATTAGCGCCAAGAAACATAATACTTTTTGTGTCGAATACGGCACCCGACGTCGGCCTTTTTATGAGTGCCTGCCCTTACTCGATGCTCTAATTCGGACAATAATGACTAAAACCCGGGAAGGACTTCACCTTGGCAAACACCCGCTATGACCTTGTCGTAATCGGCTCCGGACCCGGCGGATATGTTGCCGCGATTCGGGCCAGCCAGCTCAAGATGCGCGTCGCCGTCATCGAGCGCGACCGCCCCGGCGGCGTATGCCTCAACTGGGGATGCATCCCGTCAAAGGCGCTGCTCAATTCCGCCACGGCGATGGACACGATTCGCGGCGCGTCGAAGGAACACGGCATCGAGACCGGCGAGATTCGGTTCGACTTCGCCAAAGTGATTGCGCGCTCGCGCGCCGCCGCCGAAAAACTTTCCAAGGGCGTCCTCTACCTGTTCAGGAAAAACAAAATCGACTACTTCGAGGCCGACGCGACGATCACCGGCCCGCATTCCGTGTCGCTCGCCCAGGTGGAAGGCAAGCCCGCGCCGGGCGCCCCCGCGCTCGAGGGCGAGCGCATTCTAATTGCGGCCGGCTCAGGCGAACGCCTGTTCCCCGGAATGAAAGTCGGCGACGGCGTCGTCACCAGCAAGGAGGCGCTGGTACTGGACACGATGCCCGCGAGCGTCGTCATAATCGGCGCCGGCGCGATCGGACTCGAGTTCGGCTACTTCTACAGCGCGTTCGGTGCAATGGTGACGATCGTCGAGCTGGAAAAGCAGATGCTGCCCGGCATCGACGCCGAAGTCGCCGAGGAGCTGCGCCGCGCGTTCGTCAAGCGCGGCATCACCGTGATGCTCGGGCATGGCTACAAATCGATGGCGCGCAAGGGCGAGGTGTGGTCGGTCACGGTCTCGGCCGATGGCGCCGAAAAATCCATCGACGCCGAGGTCGTGCTGGTCGCCGTCGGCCGCACCCCGCTCAGCCAGAACATCGGCCTGGAAAAACTCGGCATCGAGCTCGAACGCGGCGGCTTCATCAAGATAAACGACTCGTTCCAGACCACTGTCCCGAGTATCTACTCGATCGGCGACGTCATCCGTCCGCCGCTGCTCGCGCACAAGGCCAGCGCCGAAGGCATCGCCGCGGTCGAAATCATGGCGGGCGTGCGCGAGCCGGGCTTCGACCTGCTCGCTATTCCCGGATGCATCTACTGCGAGCCCGAAGTTGCGACCGTGGGACTCAGCGAAGCCGACGCCAAGGCGCGCGGCATCGAGGTGAAGGTCGGCAAGATTCCGTTTCGGGCGATGGGCAAGGCGGTGGCGATTGGCGAGACTGCGGGCTTCGTGAAGATCGTCGCGACCAAACAGTACGGCGAAGTGATCGGATGCCAGATCATCGGACACGCCGCCACCGACATCATTTCCGAAGTCGTGCTCGGCAAAACGCTCGAGACCACCACCGCCGAAATCGGCAAGACCGCGCACCCGCATCCCACGATGTCCGAAGCGATCATGCAAGCGGCTTTGGCCGCCGATGGCGAAGCGATAGACTTCTGAAGATGGACCCGCGCGGAGCACTCACCGTTGCCGACTTGGGCGTGGTCGATTACGACGCCGCGCTCGCGATGCAGACCGCGATGCTCGCGGCGCGGCTCGACGGCAGAGTCGGCGATACGCTTCTGATGATGGAGCATCCGCACGTCTTCACGCTCGGCCGCGGCGCCGACGAGCGCTTCATCGTCGCCAATCCTGCGGGCGCGCCGATTCGGCGGGTCTCGCGCGGCGGGCAGGTCACCTATCACGGTCCCGGACAACTGGTCGGTTATCCGATACTCAAGCTCGAAGGGCGCGACCGCGACGTCACGAAATATCTTCGCGACCTCGAGGCCGCGATGATCGACGCGCTGGCAGAGTTCGGCATCGACGCCGTCCGCCGCGACGCGATGACCGGGGTCTGGGTCGGGTCGCGCAAGATCGCGTCGATCGGCGTCGGCATCCGGCGCTGGACCACCTGGCACGGCTTCGCGCTGAACGTCTCCACCGATTTGAGCTTCTTCGATTCGATCGTGCCGTGCGGTATCGAAGGCTGCCGCATGACTTCGGTCTGCGAACTGACCAGTCGCGCGGTGTCAGTGCGCGAGTTCGGCGACGTGATGCGCGAGAGTTTCCGCCGCGTGTTCCACTACGATGAAATACGCCTCGCCGGCGCGGCGCAGATGATGCCGGCGCCGCAAGCGATGGCTGGCGATGGCTGAACGAAAGCACCCCGACTGGATTAAGGTTCGCGCGCCGGTGTCGCCCGAGTACTTTCGCACCAAGGCGATTCTGGCCGAGCTCAAGCTGCATTCCGTTTGCCAGGAGGCATGCTGCCCGAACATCGGCGAATGCTTCTCGCATCGCACGGCCACCTTCATGCTGATGGGCGACGTGTGCACGCGCAATTGCCCGTACTGTGCGGTCGCGCACGGGAAGGTGCGTCCGCTGGATGCCGACGAACCGCGTCGAATCGCGGCGGCGGTGGCGCGCCTGGCACTGCAGCACGTCGTCGTGACGTCGGTCGATCGCGACGATCTGCCGGACGGCGGCGCGGCGCATTTCGCGGCGACCGCGCATGCAATCAAATCGACTCCGGCGGCGGCGCGCGTTGAAGTGCTGGTGCCGGACTTCCAGGGATCGTTCGCCAGCGTCGAGACGGTGGTGCGCTCGCCAATCGATGTCTACAACCACAACATCGAAACGGTGCCGAATCTCTATCGCAGCGTGCGGCCGGGCGGGAATTACGATCGATCGCTCGACGTTATCCGCCACGCCAAGGACTGCGCGCGCCAACTCGGCAAGCCGATGTTCACCAAGGCGGGCGTGATGCTTGGGCTGGGCGAGAGCAACGGCGAGCTGCTCGACGTGATCCGCGATTTGCGCGGCGTCGAATGCGACATCCTGACGCTCGGCCAGTACCTGCGGCCGTCGGCGGACCACATTCCCGTGGCCAGATACGTGCCGCCGGCGGAGTTCGCGGAGCTTAAGACGGCGGCGCTCGCGATGGGGTTTCATCACGTGGAGTCAGGACCGCTGGTGCGCAGCTCCTACCACGCCTGGGAACACGTCAACTAGATAGACCGGCGCGGCTCGAACAAAGCAGCGCGCCGCGGAAAATCAACTCCGCGGCGCGCCAATCGTCAGATTAATTTTCGAAAACCGTACCGGTTTACCACTGCTCCTCGTGGAGCTTCTTGACCTCATGATCGCGGGTCTGCAGGTACGCGTCCTGAACGGCGCCGTAAAGATCGATCGCGTAGCGATCGGCTTCCTCGAACTGGTTCAGATGCAGCGAGCGGTAGTTCACCGCCTCAACCGCGCGCTGCCCGGTGGACACAACGATCGTTATCCAGGTGGGAACCAGGTAGTTCATCGGATCCATCGCGCCGTCGGCGACCAGGCCGACCGTGTCGCCGATCGTCGAAGGTCCAAAGAACGGCAGCATCAAGTATGGACCAGTCGGGATGTTGTAGTAGCGAATGGTAAGGCCGAAATCGTTGGGATGCTCCTGGAGCCCAAACCATTTGTCGGCGGGATCGAAAAGCCCGGCAATCCCGATCGTCGTGTTGATTCCGAAACGCGCGACCTCGCCGGTGGCCTCGATCAGCTTGAGTTGAAACAGGTTGTTCGCGAAACGCGGGATAACCCGCACGTTGTCGAAGAATCTGCCGACGCTCTCACGCACCGGCTGCGGCGCGATTACAGAATATCCGCTGGCTACCGGGCGCAGCACCCAATCGTCGAGCTTGAGGTTGAAGGTGAACATCGGCTCGTTGAATCCCGACATCGGATCGGAATAGACGCCCTGATTCTCGCCTGGCGGCGGCTGCGCGGCGGCTGCGGATTGGGCCGCCGGGTTCTGCGAGAGCGGAGCGACGTCCTGGCACAGCGCCGGCGTCGCCACCGCAACGACCGCCAGCAGCGACGATGCGAGCGTCATCCAGCGCGCAGTGGTCCTTTCGAGTTGTTTGGAACCAGGTCTCATTTGCCTCTCCATCGAGTCAGTCGCCGTAGGATTTTCCCCCGAAAGCGTACCTGTCCGGACTGAAAGAATCCATACTCGTTAGTGGTTCGCCAGACTTGCCGCAAGGGCGGCCTGTTTACTCTTCAGGTCGGCGATCAATACGTCGTAGCCCTGATTATTCATCACGCGATTAAACTGGTTGCGGTAATTCGCGATGATGCTGATCGCGTCCACCGTGACGTCGTAGATTTTCCAGGTATCGCCCTGTTGCAGCAGGCGGTAGTTCACGTGGATCGAGTCCTTGCCGCCCGGCTGGATGATGTCGGTGTTGACCTGCGCATATTGCGGCCCGTCGTTCCTGGCCTGGAGGAACGCGACTTGCTGACCGCGGTAGTCGTTGATCTTGCTCAGGTAGGAATCCTCGATGAACGCGACGAACGCGTTGGTGAACTCCTGCTGCTGAGCGGGCGTGATCTGTTTCCAGTGGTAGCCGAGCGCCGACTTCGCCATCTCGGTGAAATCGAAGGTCGAGGCGACGATCTGTCGAAGCTGGTCCTGGCGCTGAGCCAGCGGCGTCTGAGTGTCGCGCAGCACACCCAGCGCCTGATTGACGGTGGTCCGCACCACGGACATCGGATCGTCGGCCCAAACCGGCGCCAGCAAGCGCGACGGTGCAAGGCTGCCGACGAGGGAGACCGTTAAGGTGAGCATCGCGATCGCGCGGCGCGGTAAAATTCGCCGTATGCAACTGGGCGTCATCATATGTTTCGCTCGACTACTTCTCCGATTTTGCGGGCTTCTGGTTCTTGTCTGAGTCCGCGGATTTTGAATCCTTCGAGGAGTCGCCGCCGCTGCCCGAGCTGTTGATCAGCTGGCCGATGGCGTCCTCGAGCACGAAGGCGGACTGGGTCTGGCGAATCGTATCGCCATTGGCGAGGTACTGATCGCTCGGGCCGAGCGCGATGGAGACGTACTTGTCGCCGATTATTCCGCTGGTCTTGATCGCCGCGATCGCATCCTTGTCGATCTGCACGCCCTGGTTGACGCGCATTGCCACTCGCGCGCGATAGTCCTTGAGGCCTATCTGCACAACCTTGCCGATCTGCACGCCGTCGAGTTGAACCTGATCTCCGGTCTTCAATCCCGAAATATTATCGAAACTCGCGTAGAGGGTGTACCCCGGCGACGGAAAGAGCGAGATCTTGCCCAGCGAAAGCGAGAGAACCGCCAGCGCGATGATCCCGAGGATCGCGAAAATCCCGACGATAAGCTGCGTCGTTCGACTTGCGTACATAGGTCTTTGCTTCAGCCCGCGACGGCTGTCTCATTCTCCTCGCCGGATGCTTTGCCCGCCAAAAACCGCTTGAAAACTTCGTCGTCGGTCGCCATCACCTCGGCCACTGTGCCGTTGAGATGAGTGCGTCCATTGTGGAGAAACGCGACGCGGTCGGAAACCTGGAAGACGGCAGGCACGTCATGACTGACCATCACGACGGTCAACTGAAAATTCTCCTGCGTGTGCCGGATCAGTTCGTGAATCGCGCCGGTCCGCGACGGATCGAGGCCGGTCGTCGGCTCGTCGAGCATGAGAATTTTCGGGCGCCGCACCAGTGCGCGCGCGAGCGCCGCCCGTTTCTGCATCCCGCCGCTCAGTTCCGACGGATACTTGCCCTCCATTCCTTCGAGCCCAACCGCCTTGAGCGTTTCGTGCACGCGTTCGGCGAGCTCATCGCGGCTGAGCCTGGTCTTCTCGACCAGCGGGAACGCGACGTTGTCGAACACCGACATCGAATCGAACAGCGCGCCGGCCTGAAAGAGCATCCCGAATTTTTCGCGCACCGCGTCCAGCACCCTTCCACTGAGCCGTGTCACTTCGACCCGGTCGATCACGATCGTGCCCGAGTCCGGCCGCATCAGCAGATTCAGATGCTTGAGCAGAACGGTCTTGCCCGAGCCGCTGGGACCCACAATCGTCGTGATCTGCCCG
Organism: Binataceae bacterium (SeqCode); assembly: GCA_963789715.1. GTDB lineage: Bacteria > Desulfobacterota > Binatia > Binatales > Binataceae > Binatus. The sequence goes on from CAWBLQ010000003.1 coordinate 347,393, forward strand.
GCCAGGAAATCCAGCGTAACGCCGGCCAGGACCAGCTGATGGCCGAAGCTTTTGCGAAGATCGCGCACTTCGATCGCGTTGCCGGTGCCGGCTGCCTCGGGAATCGCCGCGGCATCGCCGCGGTGAAGGTTGATTTCGGGTTGGCTCATGATTCGTCAGTGGTTAGGCGTTATTACAGAAGTATAGAGGTAAGAAAATAGTCGAATGCAAGAATCAGGACGCTCGACAGCACCACCGCTTCGGTGGTGGCGCGGCTGACCCCGGTCGCCATCCGTTCGGCGTGATATCCCTTGTAGCAACAGACCCACATTACGACCACGCCGAAGACCAGCGCTTTGTAGAGGCCGGTCATGATGTCGTGGCCGCTCATGTTGGCGGCGATGCCGTTGAAGTACGCACCCGCCGGCGCGCCCATCAGGCCGACCCCGACCATGTAGCCGCCGTAGATTCCGACCACGTCGAACACTGAAGTCAGCAACGGGAAACTGATCACGCCCGCCAGCATGCGCGGCGAGACCAGGTATTGCACCGGGTTGATGGCCATCACGGTGAGGGCGTCGATCTGTTCGGTGGATTGCATCGAGCCGAGCTCGGCCGCCATCGCGGAACCGGCGCGCGCCGCGATCATCAGGGCGGCCAGCACGGGGCCGAGCTCGCGCACCAGCACAAGAGCTACGACGGTGCCCAGCGCGCCGTCGGAGCCAAAGCGGCGCAGCGTGTTGTAACCCTGCAGGCCGAGCACCATCCCGGTGAAGGCGCCAATCAGAATGATCAGAAACAGCGAGTCGGCGCCGATGATGCGTATCTGCCGAATCCACAGCCGCGGCTTGAACGGCGGGAGGAACACATAAATCACCGCGCTCAGCAAAAAAAGCACGAACGCGCCGAGCTGCGTAACGCGGTCGATCACAAGCGCGCCGAGCCGCTCAGTCATTTCAAGGATCGACATGCAGTCCGTTTTTCAATTTTTAGTGATGAGCAATCCCGAGCCGGGCCAACTGGCTTTGAGTATGCGTGGCGGACCCGGCGCGCTCGAACTCGGCGAGATCGGCGATCACGTCGAGATCCAGCGCGGGCCGCGCAAGCCGCAGCACTCTAGCCGGAACGCCGGCGGTGCGGCAATCGTCCAGATGCCGGACCAGGCTCATTCGACCGAAGCGAGTGGGCACGGCGTCGGCGGGCGAGCGGCATATGATGTTGGTGCCGGAGAAGTCGCGCGAAGGGACCAGCACTACTCCGCCTGCGGGGGGCATCGCGGCAAATACCGCGTCGATATCTTCGGCGGCAACCAAAGGAATGTCAGACAGCACGGTACAGACGGTTCGCGCGCCTTGCGCAATCAGCGCGGAGGTGGCGAGCGCGATGGCGACGTTGAGGCCGCGCGGAAATTCCTCGTCGATGAGCAGAGCGCCGGCCGCGCGCGCCATCGCGAGCAGTTTCGCGTCGGACGTCACCACGGCGACGTGGTCGGCAGCGGCGGCGCCGACCGAGGCGGCCAGCACGTCGCGAAACATGGCCTCGGCTAACGCCTGGCGCTCGCCGGGCGGCAGGACCGGCGCCAACCGGGTCTTGGCGAGTTCGAGTTGCTTGGCTGCAATCAGGATGAAGCGCACGGCGTACCTTTATAACCCAACAAGCGCGCCCATCCAACGGGAACGGCGCCGCACGCCGACGATTGGCCGGAAGTGAATGCCAAGACTATTTTGCATAGTTGGAAAAAATTACCGGATGCTGGAGATGACGCGCGCCGAATCATGGCCGGCGTCGGAATGCTTGACTCTGTTTCCAGACGCGCTTCAACATGACGTGCAGATTTTTCGGTCGCTGGTCCGATCATTGCTCACTCGGAAGGCGCACTCGTCTTGGAGGAACCTCAGCCATGAACAAAATGCGAAGCTCAATTGCCCGGACCGGGGCGATCTTCGTGGCAGGCGCGATAATCGTGATCGGGGCAGGATGCCATCATAAGACCGCCGACGATTTTCTGGCCGAAGGCGACACCGACATGCAGACGACCAAGCTCGCCGACGCGGAAAAAGCCTACCAGGAGGCGGAGAAGCTCGCGCCCAACGATCCGCGCGTCGCTATCGCGCTGGGCAATCTCTACATCTTCGAGCACAAGCCGGGCGACGCGCAGGTAGAGTTCATGAAGGTCCTCGAGCTCGACCCGAAAAACGCCGCGACCCACGTCGCGCTCGGCAACCTCTATAACGATCAGAACCAGCGCGGATTGGCCGAAAATCAGTACCGGGCGGCCGTCGCGCTGGAGCCGGACCGCTCCAACTACCATCTCGATTTGGGCGAGGTGCTGAGGCAGGAAGGCAAAATCGTCGAGGCGGAGGATCAAATCCGCACCGCGATCGGGCTCAGCCCCAAAGACGCCAAGGCCCACCTGGCGCTGGCGAATCTGCTCGCGGCAGAACCCGCTCGCGCGGCCGAGGCCAACGCGGAGTTCGACGAAGTGCGAGCACTCGATGCCAAACTGATGCCGGCGCCCGCGACGACGCCGGCCGTCAGTGCGGCGCCGGCGGGAGCTGCAACGACGACCGCGTCGGCGCCGGAAGCCGTCGCGCCGCCGCAGGTAAAGCCGCTCAACAAGCTTTTCCTCCTGACCAAGGATTCGGCGGTATATCAAAATCCCGACAACGCCAGCGCCACCGTTGGACAGGTGTACCACAGGAAATATGTTCACGTGACGGGAATCACGGGTGACTACCTGCAGGTCAGACTCAGGAACGGAACGATCGGCTTCATCCCGGTGGCGGCGGCGGAGTAGGCCCGTGACATAAGCGCAGCCGCGATATAGTCGTAGCTCGAGGGGGCTTTCATGAAGATAGTTGTTCTTGATGGTTACGCGTTGAATCCCGGCGACTTGAGCTGGGACGCGCTCGGCGCGCTGGGCGAGCTGCAGGTCTTTGACCGCAGCGCAGAGGATCAGATCGTAGCGCGCGCGCACGACGCCGAAATCGTGCTGACCAACAAGACCCGGCTGCCCGTGCAAATCCTGCGGCAGCTCACGAGTACCCGGTATATCGGCGTACTCGCCACCGGCTACGACATCGTCGACGTGAACGCGGCGCGCGAGCTCGACATCTCGGTCACCAATATCCCGACCTATGGTACGGCCTCGGTGGCGGAACTCACGTTCGCGCTGCTGCTGGAGCTGTGCCATCACGTTGGTCTTCACGGTGAGGCGACCCGCGCCGGAGAGTGGTCGCGCTCCGCGGATTTCAGCTTCTGGAAAACGCCGCTGGTCGAGCTGGCGGGCAAGACGATCGGTCTGATCGGCCTTGGTCAGATTGGCCGGCGCGTGGCCGAGCTCGCGGTGGCATTCGAGATGCGCGTGATTGCCGCCGACGCGATCAGAAGCCCGGTCCCTGACTGGCCCGGTTTTCAATGGTGCGAAGTCGACGAACTGCTGCGGCAAGCCGATGTTGTGAGCCTGCACTGTCCGCTGCTTCCGCAGACCCGGGGGGTTATCAATGCAAAGTCCCTGGCATTGATGAAACCGAGCGCGTTTCTTATCAACACGTCGCGCGGTCCGCTGGTCGTCGAGGCTGACCTGGCCGATGCGCTCAACAACGGGCGCCTGGCGGGCGCCGCGCTTGACGTGCTGTCGAGCGAGCCGCCGTCGCCCGACAATCCACTGTTGCGCGCGAAGAATTGCATCGTAACACCGCACATCGCGTGGGCAACGAAGGAAGCGCGGACGCGGCTGCTCGACATGGTGGTAGCCAACCTGCGCGCATTTCTGGACGGGCGCCCAGTCAACGTCGTAAAATAGTTTCCTGCGCACCGCGGATGATCCGGCTGCACGGGCGGCGGCGTGCGCGGCGAGTACTCACGCCTATAACTTCGAGGTGAGTCCAATGGCGAATGCGGATATTGTCACGCGTGAAGTGAGCTACGCGGGCCGTGCGTGCGCGCTCAAGGCGTTTGTCGCGGAGCCGGCGGGAGTCGAGACCGCGCCGTCGGCGATCGTCGTGCAGGAATGGTGGGGGCTGAACGAGCACATCCGCGAGGTCGCGCGGCGGCTCGCGCGCGAGGGCTATTTCGCAGTAGCGCCCGACCTGTACTCGCGCCAGGGCAACCGCGTCGCGACCGAGCCCAATGGGGCCGCGCAGTTGATGGGCGGGCTGAAGAAGGAGGACGGCATCGCGGATCTCCAGACCACGGTGGCCTGGCTGCGCGCGCAGAAGCCGACGCGGTCCGCACGGATCGGCGTCACGGGATTCTGCATGGGCGGCAGCTACGCGATTCTGTTGCCGTGCGAGAGCAGGGAGATAGCGGCGGCGGCGCCGTTCTACGGCGAAATACCGACGGACGAGAAACTCAAGAATCTCGGCTGCCCGATCTTTTACGCCTACGGCGAGAATGACGGATGGATCCAGCGTGCCGACGTCGATCGGCTGGCGGCGGCGCTGAAGAAGTTCGACAAGCGCGGCGAGGTCAAGGTCTACAAGGGATGCTCGCACGGATTCTTCAACGACACCCGCGCCGACGTTTATCGCGCCGCCGAAGCAAAGGACGCGTGGGAGCGGACGCTCAAGCTGTTCGCCGCAAATCTGAAGGGGTAGGCTCGGAGATCGCTAAATCCTCACCGTCTCGAGACCTGGGATTTTCGGAAAGCTTTTGAGGTCACGCGTCGCAACGCGGTAGTCGTGAGCTATCGCAGTCGCGGCGATTATCAGATCGTGCGCGCCGACCTGGCGGCCCGTGCGGTCCAATTCAGCCGAGACGGCTGCGTGGACTCGCGCAACGGTGAGATCGAACGCCAGCACTGTCATTTGCCCGAATATTGCTTCGATGTAGGCATTGCGGCGTTCTCGCTGCACCGGCGTTCGAGCACGATGCAAGCCGTATAGCAGTTCCGACGCGGTTACCGCGGACAGCGCGAGAGTTTCGGCGCCGAACGATGCCATGAAGTCTGCCAGATCAATCGTGGAGCGCTCGCCGGCGATGAAGACGCTGGAATCGATCAGCGTGGCCACTTTGACTTCTCGGCTTTCGGCTGTTTTCGAACATGCCTTTCGACCGTGTCCAGATATTCCTTATCGGGGTGCGGCAGCGAGCGGAGCAATTTCACGAAGTCACGGCCGGTGAAGGCGGCGGTACGCACAGGGACGATCTCACAGACCGGTTCGCCGCCCCGTTTCACGACGAAAGTCTCGTTGCGATAGCGCACGCGGTTCACGACTTCCGAGAATCGCCGAGCCGCGTCAGTTGCCGAAATTTCTGATTTCATGATTATCTGATTGTATGATTACCGGCGTCCTTCGACAAGAGTTGAGCGTCAAACGATCAGCTTGCCAGGGCGAGGGGATCCAGATGGGGGCCGGCGAGGTATATCAGCCGGCCTTCGTCGGGCGTGCGCTCCCGGAGCCATCGTGCGACGATCGCCATCTCCTCCAGCTCGCCGCGCTCGACGGACTTCGACTTGTAGCGATCGTAGTTGCCCGCTACCAACTCGCGCACCTCGTCCGCGGCCTCGCCGCTTTCCAGGCGCCGCGTCAATGCCAGCCGTCGCGACAGCACGACGTGCGCTGCGCGATCGTTGCCCTCGCCGGTCACGATCACGAGATTATTTTCCGTCACCACCTGGCTGAGACGGGTCGCGCGATGGGCCAGCGTGGTCAGCGCCTCGAGATGGCGCCGAAAGCGCGCCGCCTCCTCAAAGCGCATCGCGGCCGCTGCATGGTCGCGCGCTCTCGCGAGCTCACCAAGGAGCGGGCCGTTTCGCCCGCGCAAAAAACCGACCGCGCGCCGGACCCGCTCCGCGTACCTTTCGGCGTCGATGCTCAGGTTGCAGGGCGCGGTGCAGTGGCCGATCTGGCCGTAGATGCACGGCGCGAAATCCCGGCTGGGCGCGAGCTTGCCGCCGCAGGTGCGCAGGCCGAGGATTCTCGCCAGCGCGCGAACCGAGTGCTCGATGCCGCGGCGCCCGATGAACGGCCCCAGATGCATCACGCCGCGCCGCGCGCTCATCCTGGTCGAAAGCGTCACGCGCGGAAACTCGTCCATCATGTCGAGCTTGATGAAGTACGCGGGCGCCGCCGACTTCAGCATCCTGTTGTACGGCGGTTTCAGCTCGCGGATGAGCCGCGCCTCGTCGAGCGCCGCCTCCAGCGGCGAGCGCGCCGGGCGCGTCTCGATTTTGTAAACGTGCGATATCAGCTCCGCCGTCCTGGCCTTCACCGACGCCGTGAAGTATGAGCTCACCCGCTCCCGGAGCCGTCGCGCCTTGCCGATGTAGAGCAAATCACCGCGCTCGTTGCGCATCAGGTAAACGCCGGGCGCATGCGGAATCGCCGCGATTTCCTCGGGCGGCACGTGACGTTCGATTCTCCGGCCCGCAAGTCCGCGATGATGGTCGTCGAGCAGGCGATCCAGCCGGGTGATGCCCATCCGCAGCGCCATCTCGAGAAAAATCGAGAGTAGCTCCGCCGCCATCCGCGCGTCGCCGAGTCCGCGATGCCGTCCTTCGAGCGAAAGTCCGAAATGCTGCGCGAGCAGATCGAGCCGGCGGCGCTTGAGCGACGGCATGAACCGGCGCGACATCCGCAGCGTGCACAGGACAGGGTTGCCGAGCCCGATGCCGAAGATGCGGCGGTACTCGAAGTCGAGGAACCCGAAATCGAAGGCCGCGTTGTGCGCGACCATCACGCGGTCGCCCATGAACTCGCGAAACGCCGGCAGCACCTGCTCGATAGGGGGCGCCTCGCGAATCATCTCAGTCGTGATCGACGTCAGCCCAGTGATGAAGCGCGGCACGACGCCGCCATGCGGCCGCACCAGCGTCGAGAAGGTTTCATCGAGCCGCCGCCCGACCATCCGGTACGCGCCGATCTCGATGATCGTGCCCGGGCCCGCGCGACCGCCCGTGGTTTCGAGATCGACCACCGTGAACTCGGCTTGATCGAGGCCGACGCGCAAGCGGTCGCTGTGCGCAAGCCTCCACTGCGCCGTGTCCGCGTCGAAGATGAAATTCGGATCGCCGTCGAGCAGCTGGCGAACGAGTCGCGCGCCGAGTTCAGGGTCCGAGCCGGCTCCGCTGAACAGCAGCCCAACCAGTTCGCCCGGGTCAGCGCCTGCCGGCCGCGAGCACAGGAACTGGTAGAGCTTCTGCTTGGCCGAGACGCCGAAATGACGCTGATTCGCGCCAGGTATTCCCGCTTCCTCCACCGGCCACCACCTTCGTCGTTCCTTCGCTAGCAGTAGCGGCAGAAAATCGCAATGCGTATCTGGCCCGAGAAGAGCTGCTTCTACCATCGGTAGTGGTCAGGGTCAGGGCGAAAGGTGTACCACAATCGGTAGTTTCGTTCCGTCAAATTTATTTTCGCGAGCGGATGGTCGCCAGGCGTTGAGGGATGACGGAGGCAAGGAAGGCGAAAAGACCGGCGACTGAATCGAGTGCGTCGCATGACGAATCAGATTAGCACGTCGCGCGCGGCGCGTTCAGGCTGAAATAGTTCATCCCTAAATCAGGGCCCGGCGCTCATCGCGAGATCAGATTCCGGACGCCTATTCGGCGCGCGTTACGGAATGTTCTTGACGATCTTGCGGTACTCGTCCTCGTTGAAGGCGCGATGGGTCTCCGTGCGCACGTTTCCCTGCGCGCCGACCGTCAGCGCCAGTTGCGCCATCACGTCGTCGTTGGGCGCGTCGACGATGAACATCGAATCGTACTGTCCCATCATCGAGTAGAAGTCCTTCACCTTGGCGCCGTGCTGACTGAAAGTCTTCCTCGCCGCATCGACGCGGTCGGGCGAGCCTCTGAGATGGTCGAGCCCCTGGTGGGTCAGATGAAAAAAAACAACGTAAGTTGGCATCGGAACTAGCACCTCCCGGAAATTTCTTCTTCGCCAATATCCCACATCGGAAAGTTCCCGGCCAATGGGCCACAGCGCGGGGTACTGTCTTAACTGAACGCGGCGCCGCCGCTATAAACTCAAACACGTTCGTACAAGTAGTTCTGCGCGGACCCAAGTCATGCGAAGGGATTGAACGAGAGGAATCCGAACGGCGCTGGCTGTGGCAGTTGGCGCGCCCCACTGCTACGGTCGCGACGGTCGTGACTTCTCCCCACCCCTAACGCTCCCGAAGAGGTAATGAAATGGCATCAGTCAACCACATCACAGTGGTCCATGTCGCGCCCGGGCGATACGACGAGTTTCTAAAACGTTCGAGTAAGTTAAAAAAGATTCGAGAGCGCGCTGGCGCGAGAATCCGCTATTACCGGACGGTCGCAGGCGGCGCCCCGGCGGTCGCGGTGGTCGCGGAAACAGGCGGTTGGAAAGCATACGGGGAGTATATGGCTAAGCTCCAAGCCGATCCCGAATGGCAGAAATTCGTCACCGAAATAGGCTCCGACCGCGATCCAGTTGCGACAATTGTTGAGAATCGGATAAGTGAAGAAATCGAAGTCTAAGGCGTTCTGACCCTTCCCGCACGCCACGTCGATTCGGCCCCGCTGGCATTTCGCTGGCGGGGCTTTTTCGTCTCGACAAGTCGAGACTCAGTTTGGCGATTTGGGATAAATGGATTAATTCATGAGTGAATGGCTGAATTTGAAATCGCGAGCGTCTTATTTTGGTTTGAGCCGTGGGTCGTTAAGGTCAACGCACTTCGATTCATCGGCCATTTCAACCATTAACGCTCCGAGCTTCGCCCGTTCTTCCGGCGAAACGTTCGATGCGCTGAGTGCTCTTTTGCGCTGACTGGGAAGATACCTGACGCTCCAAAAATCAAGTGATGTTCGGTACTGTTGGCACTCAGCCTCAGATTTCAAAATCGGTCCTACTGCTTGCCACTTATTCAGTGGAGCGGCGACATCGTCATACGTAGGCGGTTGATGCAGGCCTGGACCCTTAATCACAACGACTGGAGGCCACATCAGATGCCAGCCTACAAGCGCGAGCGCGGCTGCGTGGCGGGGGTCCATGGACGCGGTTTACCAGAAAGCAGAAAGCCGGAACAGCGTCACGGCGCGCCGCGGCTATGGCTCGCATCCGGCGGTCGCGGTACAATGGCGAGTCTGACAAGGAAGGTATGTGCCGATGATGGAACGCGTTGAATTGACCCGCGAATGCGAAGGCGTCCAGGTCCCGGCCGGGAACAAGATGATGCTGGAGAAAGGCCTCGAAGCCTTTATCACGCAATCGCTCGGCGGCACCTTCACCCTGCAGATTCCCGCGTACGGCGGCCTGTTCCGCGTCGCCGGCAAGGACGCCGACGCGCTGGGCAAAACGCCCGAAGAGGCCGGCGCAGTGCCCGCGTCGGGCGGCGGCGATCTCGAAGCGATGGTGTGGGAGCAGCTCAAGACCTGCTTCGATCCCGAAATCCCGGTCAACATCGTGGACCTCGGCCTCGTCTATGGAATGGAAGTGAAGGACGCCGGCGACGGGACCAGGAAGGTCGAAGTCAAGATGACGCTGACGGCGCAGGGCTGCGGCATGGGCGCCTCGATCGCGACCGACGCGCGGCACAAGATCATGAGCCTGCCGGGCGTGTCGGAGGCGGACGTTGACCTGGTCTGGGATCCGCCGTGGACGCCGCAGATGATCTCGCCCGAAGGCCGCGAGCGCCTCGGCATCGATTGATCTGGGCACTCATCGCTCGCATCCACGAGCGCGTCCGACGTGACGGTTGACTATAGACGGTCAAGCAACTTACTTGGCACCCGCGTCGGCTCGGCGAGCGGGCGGCCGGAACTACCAGGCGTTCTCATCCGGAACCCACATCGCGTCGGTGATTTCCGACCACGAAACGGGACTGTCAGTTTCGAGCTTGTTGACGACCCGTTCGACGCGCATCCCCTGTACGGTACAGTCCTCCGTGAGAATGGGGTCCCAACCACCCAGATGATTACGCCATATCTCATCGTCACGCACTTTGGCCTGCTCCAACCGCTTGATCAACTCGGCCCTCTGGGCAGACGAAAGGTGCTTGGGCGGGACAAATAGCGCGGCGGATATTTCGGATCTGGGGACGTTCGAGTGCTGGCGCAGATCTGTGATTGCCGTTTCAGCTTTCCCGGCCTGCGTCATGTAGTCCTCGGCCGCAAGCGGACCTAACCCGGTATCCATCGCGTTACTCAGATCCATCTGTCGTGCCTCTTCCAGCTGCCCGATAAAATTAGCTCGCTCTTGCGGCGACATGCCGGCCGAAACCGCATTCGAGCACGACGATAGGCACATGAACGACAAGGCGATGAGTAGTGAGACTTGCCGGGAACCAAACATACGATCAGCCATTGTACCTGCGCGATCTTTTTTGCGAGATTTTTTTGTTTGTGGACTGAATCGATTCTTCCCGAGTCAGTGGCAGTTTAACCGCGATTGCTTGAGACTCAAGCACCGGGGAGCAGGACACCCCGCGGGCCCCCGATACGTTGACTTGCCTGACTGCGTCCGATAATTGTGTTCGTTCGGCATGGCGATGTTTGCAATAGTAAAGACAGGCGGAAAACAGTACCGTGTCGGCGTCGGCGACCAGATAACGGTCGAGCGGCTCGCCGGCGAGGTTGGCGCGGCAATCTCACTTGACCAGGTGCTGGCGGTCGGCGGCGACGCGCCGAAGGTCGGCACTCCGGTCGTCGCGGGCGCGTCGGTGACGGCCAAAATAGTCCAGCAGCCGCGCGGCACCAAAGTGATAGTGTTCAAGAAAAAGCGCCGCAAGAATTACCGCCGCAAGCGCGGCCATCGGCAGGAACTGACCGTACTCAAGATCGAGGAAATTTCCGCTGGCGCGTAGTCGCTTGCGCGAATCTTTAATTCTTTAATTGAACCGCGGCCCCGAAGGCCGCTTATCCAAGGAGACAATCCGTGGCGCACAAAAAAGGCCAGGGTTCGACGCGCAATGGCCGGGACAGTCCGGGCCAGCGCCGGGGCGTCAAGATTTACGCGGGCCAGACCGTCAAGGCCGGCAATATCATCGTCCGCCAGCTGGGCACCCGCGTGCATCCGGGTCGCAACGTGGGCCTGGGCCGCGACTATACGATTTACGCGCTCATCGACGGTGTGGTTAAGTACGAGCCGAAGGGTGAGAAGCGGCAGGTGAGCGTCGAGCCGCTCGCCGCCGGCACTGATACCGCAGGCGCGTCCGCGTAGTTCGTTATCCAGCGAGATTTAGCCGAAGCCCTGCGGTACGCCGTGGGGCTTCTTTTTTTGCAACTTCGATGCGTGACGCGGGATTTCCGCGACGGGAGGAATTTCAATGCGACTAGGTTTAGTTTCCGGCTACTCGGGCGCGCAGATGGGCTTGCCGATGGACACCATCCTGGAGGCGGAGCGGGCGGGCTTCGACTCCGTGTGGACGGCCGAGGCTTACGGATCCGACGCGATCACGCCGCTGGCGTGGATCGGGGCGCTGACTAAAAAAATCCGGCTCGGCACCGCTATCATGCAGATGCCGGCGCGAACACCCGCCGCTACCGCGATGACCGCGATGACGCTCGACGCGTTGTCGGGCGGCCGCTTCATCCTTGGCATCGGGCCGTCGGGTCCGCAGGTGGTCGAGGGCTGGCACGGCGTGTCGTACGGCAAACCGCTGCAGCGTACGCGCGAGTACATCGAGATCGTGCGCAAGATTCTCGCGCGCGAGGCGCCCGTCGAGCATCACGGGGTGGAATTCGACATTCCATACACCGGGCCGGGGGCGTCGGGCCTGGGCAAGCCGCTCAAGAGCATCCTGCACGGACGTGTGGACATGCCGATTTACACCGCGTCGATCAGCCCGAAGGGAATCGCGCTGTCGGGGGAAATTGCCGACGGTGTGATCCCGGTCTGGATGAATCCGGAGCGATGGGACATTTACGACGCGCCGCTGAAACAGGGCTTCGCGAAGACCGGCGGCAAGAAGAGCCTCGACAATTTCGACGTCGCGCCGTTCGTCCAGTGTCATATGGGGCCGGATGTCGAGAAGTGCCGGATGCCGGTGAAGGGCATGCTCGCGCTGTACATCGGCGGGATGGGCGCGCGCGCGAAAAACTTCTACAACGACTACGCCAAGCGGCTCGGCTACGAAGATGTCGCGGTGAAAATCCAGGACCTGTTCCTGGCCGGCAAGAAGGCGGAGGCGATGGCGCTGGTGCCGGACAAGCTGGTGGATGAAGTCGCGCTGGTCGGCAATCGCGAGCGAATCGCGGACCGGCTCAAGGCGTGGAAAGCGTCGCCCGTCAAGACGATGCTGATAGGCACCGGCGATATCAACGCGGTGCGCGCGCTCGCGGAGATTTGCCTGTAAGCGCGACGTGCAACGGACCCTTCCAGAAATCCGAGCGTCGATATCGTTTTTCGGCATACCGCGGCAGGGGAAATATCGTAATGAGACTTGGTAAGGTTCGCAGGGAGCCTTAACAGCGGATCAACTGAGATGGAGCAGGAAATCGTCAAGTGTCGCCAGTGCGGCACGCTGAACCGATGCCGTTTTAACTCCACCTCGGGGCGAGGGACCTACTTCTGCAAACGATGCGGCAAAGTAATCCTATATTTGCAAACGGCAGCAACAATCAAGAAGCCACCGTTGACACCTCACGTTCAAACTAATATTGCGCCACCGCAGCCTCCGGGGGAGTTCTGTGAGCTTCGCTGTGGCAGCTTTTTTGGCGGTCATCACTGGAAGGCTTTTGGCGTCCTGCGTCGCGGAAGATACTTTTTCAATGACGAGGACACGATTTGTCCGCGTTGTGGCCGAAAAGTGATATCAGCGATTGGCCTGCACCCCGAAAACTCAGCCGAAATGAGGTAGAGTCCGTCGCCTGAAAAGGAGACGGGCAATGAAAGGAAGCCGCTTCACGGAGGAGCAGATTATCGGGGTGTTGCGGGAGCAGGAGGCCGGGGCCAGGACCGAAGAGGTCTGCCGGCGCCACGGGATCTCAAGCGCGACATTTTACAAGTGGAAGTCGAAGTACGGCGGGCTGGAGGTGTCGGACGCCAGGCGGCTGAAGGCGCTGGAGGATGAGAACCGCCGCCTGAAGCGGTTGCTTGCCGACTCGTTGTTGGACAACGCGGCGCTCAAGGACCTGCTCGGAAAAAACGTCTGAAGCCTGCGGCGCGGCGAGTAGCAGTGATTCGGGTAATAGAGCGTCACGGGCTGAGTCAGCGGCATGCGTGCGAGCTAGTGGGGTTGGACCGCTCGACTCTGCGCTACCGGTGCAGACGACCGGACGACTCGGCATTGAGGCAACGACTGCGGGAGCTGGCCGCGGAGCGGCGGCGCTTCGGGTATCGGCGCTTAGGCTGGATGTTGGCGCGCGAAGGCCACGCGCTGAACCACAAGAAGCTCTATCGACTGTACCGGGAAGAGCGGCTCATGGTGCGCCGGCGAAGAGGGCGAAAGCGGGCACTGGGTACGCGAGCGCCGATGATGCTGCCGATCAGAATCAACCAGCGCTGGTCGCTCGACTTCGTCTCGGACATGCTGAGCGACGGCCGGCGCTTCCGCATCTTATGCGTAGTGGACGACTTCAGCCGCGAGTGCCTGGCCACGGTGGTCGACACCTCGATAGGCGGAGTACGAGTGGTGCGTGAACTGGAGCGGCTCACGATCGAACGAGCCACACCGGAGATGGTAGTTAGCGACAATGGAACCGAACTGACTAGTGGTGCGGTGTTGCGCTGGGCGACGAGAAGGGTGGCGTGGCACTACATCGAGCCGGGCAAGCCCGTGCAGAACGCCTTCATCGAATCATTCAATAGCAAGTTGCGCGACGAGTGCCTTAACGAGTACGTGTTCAGCAGCCTCGGGGAAGCGCGCGCGATCATCGAAGCGTGGCGGCACGACTACAACCACCTGCGCCCGCACTCGAGTCTCGGCTACCTGGCGCCGGAGGAGTTCGCGGCAAGGAATCAACGGAGCTCGGCCATCGCGCGCACCGCTTGGCCAGCAAAACAGCTGCTGGCCGGCGCGGTGCAAGGCGCGCTGACCTCGGATCCAAAACCTGACAGTTTTTCGGCCGCCCTCCGAGAGTGAAGGGCGGCCGGAAAAACTGGGATGAAGATGAAACCAAAACTACAAACGATGCGCCCCAGGAGGGGCGAAATAACCGGCGGACTCTACTTATGATTGGCGGGAAATTGGGGTGCAGGCCACGATCAGTCAAGCCGACGCTATGATTCAGGCTCAGGAAACGACAAACTGGTTATTGCTGTTTCAGTTCCTGTTTAGACGTTAGCGTTCGATGCCTATAGACGCTATCGCCAGTCTTGCACCGGGCTTTTCCATTGATCCAGTCTTGAGCAGTCGGCAATCAGGCGAAAAAGTTCTTCTCTGGCATGGTCGACGCGCCTCCGGCGCGACAGAACTTTTTTTGGATCGCTAATGACGATTTCTTCCAATTCGTTAAGGTTCTTGGCCGCAGCGCTCAGCGTGATCGCCATACCCAGAGCGCGTTGAAAGACCCTGCGTAGTACGCGCAGGTCTTGCGTCTGCGCTCCCTGACTCTCATGGACGAGATTGTTTCTATCCGCGAATACGTTGGTAACAAAGTTGCAGACCCAATTCTCTTCCGGGCCGTCTCTAGCAATCAAACTGGCGACGCGCCTCGCAAGCCTGGCGCCTCTGTTCCTCGCTGTTCTGTCGTCCTGCGTACCCACGAGAACTTCCAGTCCGATGACGTAGTTGAGAAGCACGTCCTCTTGCAGGGAACGTTCATCAGGATGCCTTTCTCCGACTATCACTTCTTCGCCGGTGATTTCGTCCCATGTATGTGTATCGAGACGCAATTCGGAAAAGAAACTATGCCCAGTCGCAAACGTGGCTCGGAGGTAACGCTCCGCAGCAACGTAAAACCTGGGGTACAAATCCAAACCTGGAATTGAGCAAATGGCACGCTCCGCCGCACGCAAAAAGCGCTCGAACCTCGACCATTCCTTCTCAGTAACTTGATATTTTGGTTCAGATGTTTTTTCTGTCCTCTTAATCCAGTCGATTCGCCACCCCGGATGAATAACAACCACCGCCGGCACGTCGAAGAAATTATCGTTGTAAAGCGACAGGATCAGAATTGTCGCCTTGAGCCGATCGATCTGCTCCAGACCACTCCCGGAAGTCGAAGCTTCTGCTGGGACCGCGCGGCCGGCGGCGATCTCGCGCATGGGTCTGATCTTCCCCAGCGGCACGCCTACTTACCGATCCTTCTCGCCCGCAGTGGTTCTTGTTTTTTTCCGCAGCTCATACTTATGCAATAACGCATCGATTTCCGCTTTTTCCTTTTCGCGTTCTGGAGCGGCTTCTTCCCATTTTGCTTTCTCCACTTCGTCCCACTCTTGCTTGCCAACCCATCCATTCGCCACTTCGTCACGCAAAACGAGCCACCATCTCTTCTTCTTGCCCTCTTGGTCGCCCGACCGCAAAATGGAGGCGTCCTTGTAGATTCTTCGATCCGGTCCGCTACGCATGAGCTGCTCGTCAGTGAACGATTCCACCGAAAAATCAAGTATTCGAAAGCTGCGAGGGAACTCACATCCTCCAAGAAGCCACATGCTGAGGCGCTCTCGTTCTCCGAACTGAATCCTGTCGGCAATCCGCTGGCGATATGGCCGTGTGGATTCTCCCGCAATAAAGGCGTGGTAATAGCCAGACCTGTAGAGAAGCAACGCAAGGGTATTGGTCGGCTCGTACAGCAGACCCTCCTCGAGCCTGTTGCCGAAGAGGTCGCTAACGAGCTTTTTGAATTCCGGTGTTTCATGTCCTTCTCGCGCAAGCTGCACAGCCGTTGGGGGCAGCCTGTGCACCTTCTTCCCCGGCTTTGATGGTCCAAGGATGCGTTTGAGCCTTTCCTGATAGCGCGCGAACGAGGCTGGTACTTTGCCTCTGCGGGGCTTGGGCCATTCCAGCCACTCCGCGACAGCACGGCTCATAACCGCTGCCACCGGCAGGTATAGACCTTCGATGTGATTACAGAACTCATTTCTCAACCGGTCTAATATCCCGCATCGTGTTGGTAAACAACGGTTTCAGTATATTGTGTTCAAGAGAGCCGCCATGCGATTTATCGATGAAGCCAGGGTATTCGTGCACGCCGGGAAGGGCGGCGACGGCGCTATCGCATTTCTGCGCGAGAAGTTCCGGCCGTTCGGCGGACCGGCGGGCGGCAACGGCGGGCGCGGCGGCAGCGTAATCTTCCAGGTCGATGAAGGCCTCTCAACGCTGCTCGATTTCAAATATCAGCCGCGATTAGTCGCGCAGGACGGCGAGCCCGGCCGGGGCAAGGAACAATACGGGCACGGCGCCGACGACGTCGTGGTGCGAGTGCCCCCCGGCACGATCGTCTTCGACGAGGAAAGCGGTGCCACGCTCGCGGACCTGGTGATGCCGGGTGACACGGCGGTTATCGCGCAGGGCGGCGAGGGCGGCCGCGGCAATATGCACTTCGCGTCGTCGACGCGGCGCTCGCCGCGAATCGCGACGCCGGGAACCGCGGGCGAGAATCGATGGGTCCGGATCGAGCTGCGGCTGGTCGCGGAGGCCGGGCTGGTTGGACTTCCCAACGCGGGCAAATCGACGCTGCTGACCGCGCTCAGCGCGGCGCGGCCGAAGATCGCGGCCTACCCGTTCACGACGCTCGCGCCCAATATCGGGCGCGTATCGATTTCCGCCGACGAGAGTTTCACGCTAGCCGATATCCCCGGGCTGATCGAAGGAGCGCATCGCGGGCTTGGACTTGGGATTCGTTTTCTGCGGCATCTGGCGCGCACGCGGCTGCTGGTTTACGTGCTCGACGGCGCCGACGATCCCGAGGCGGCGTTCGCGACTGTGCGCGGCGAGATCGCGGCGTTCGATCCCGCGCTGGCGGATCGCCCGGCGGTCATCGCGCTGAATAAAATCGATTTGATCGCCGCCGACGAAGTACCGAAAAAAGCGCGCAAGCTGCGCAAGCTCACCGGTCTCGAAGTATTTCCGATCTCGGCGGATAAGAGTGAAAACCTGGCGCCGATGGTCGCGGCGATTGCGCGGATGCTTCATACGATGGATCAGCCTGCCGCATGTCCCAGCTGAACTACAAACAATCGACGGTCGCGCGCGCGCGCCGAATCGTGATCAAGGTCGGCAGCGCGGTGCTGTCCGACGTCGACGGCTTGCGTATCGACGTGATCGAGCAGCTCGCGGCGCAGATCGAGCCGGCGGTGCGGGCGGGCCGCGAGATTGTGATCGTCACGTCGGGCGCGGTGGCGGCCGGGCGCGCGCGCCTGTCGAAACTTCACGGCGCGACGATCGCAGCGCGGCAAGCGGCGGCAGCCACCGGGCAAATCGAGCTGATGTCGGCGTGGGCGCGCGCCTTCGCGGGCCACGAGCGGAGCGTCGCGCAGATCTTGCTGACCCATCAGGATTTGGCCGAGCGCCGGCGCCGGCAGAACGCCAATCAAACCGTCACTGAACTGCTCGGCGCCGGCGTGATTCCAATCGTCAACGAGAACGACACGGTCGCGGTCGAGGAAATTCGCCTCGGCGACAACGACGTGCTGTCGTCGCTGGTCGCGAGCCTCGTGCAGGCGCAGCTCTTGATCATCTTGAGCGACGTCGACGGCGTTCTGACCGGCGACCCGCGCGCGCGAATCGACACGCGGCTGATTCCCGTGATCAACGATCCGGAGGGTGAGATGCGCGGGCTGGTGGCCGAGAACGCGGGCCCGCTCGGCGTCGGCGGGATGGCGACCAAGTTGAAAGCGGCGCGGCAGGCGGCGCGAGCCGGAATCGCCGTGATTATCGCGCGCGGGCGCGACGCCGGCGTCGTCACCGCCGCGCTGGATCCGGCGCGCGAGGCGGGCACGCTGATCGTGCCGGCCGGGGTGCGGCTCAAGAGCCGCAAGCATTGGATAGCGTTCGCGCTGCGGCCGGCGGGGTCGCTCGCGGTCGACAAGGGCGCGGCCGACGCGCTCCGCAACCGGGGACGGTCGCTGCTGCCCTCGGGCGTGCGCGAAGTGCGCGGAGATTTCGGCGGCGGCGACTGCGTGAGCCTGCTCGATCCCGACGGCGTCGAGTTCGGGCGCGGGTTGGTGAACTATCCGGCGTCGGACGTGCTGAAAGTCGCGGGCCGGCGCTCGACTGAGATACCGACGCTGCTGGGCTACAAAGTGGCCGACGAGATTATCCATCGCGACAACTTCGTGCTGATGAAGGAAATCGCGTAGCGTCGCGGGGGGAAGGGTAAATCATTTTATTTGATGCGGAACCCACCGTGGGTTCCGCACCTCCTTGGGCAGGGGTGACCCTGCACCCGGTGTTACGGCGAAGACGCGCGCGTGGCCGAAGGTAACAGCCGACGCAGTAGCGCGCAGTTTATTTGCGCGGGCTCGAAATATATCCTCGATTGGTAGCCGTGTTAGCGAGGATAATCAGCGTAATCGGATGACGGTTGAAGCGGACACTATCGCCGCGCTGGGGCGGGCGCGGGCCGCGACTCCGCGGATGGCGATTGCGACGACGGCGGAGAAGAACGATTTTCTGCGCCGGCTGGCAAGCGCGATCCGCGGTTCGCGCGCGGAAATCATGCGCGCCAACGCGCTCGACCTCGAGCGCGCGCGCAAGAGCGGACGGGGCGGAGCGTTCGTCGAGCGGCTCACACTCGACGACAAGCGAATCGAGGCGATGGCCGCGGGCGTGCTTCAGGTCGAGGCGCTCGCAGATCCGATCGGGACCGCGATCGAGAAGTGGACGAGGCCCAACGGGCTGAAGATCGAAAAGATCAGGGTGCCGATCGGCGTGATCGCGATGATTTACGAATCCCGCCCCAATGTCACCGTCGACGCGGCCGTGCTGACGCTCAAGGCGGGCAACGCCGTGGTCCTGCGCGGCGGCAGCGAAGCGCTCAGCAGCAATGGATTCCTGGCGGGACTCGTCGCGCGCGCTTTGGAGGACGCGGGGCTGCCTCCCGACGCGGCGACTTTTATCCGCGCTCCGGATCGCGAAGTAATCCAGGTGATGAAGCGCAGCCGCGATCTGATCGACCTGATAATTCCGCGCGGCGGCAAGTCGTTGAAGGACGCGCTGGAAGGCTCGGCGATTGCAGTACTGCCGCATTTTGACGGTATCTGCCACACCTACGTCGATCGGGCGGCGGATCTGAAGATGGCCGAGGAAATCTGCGTGAACGCGAAATGCTCGCGGCCGTCGGTGTGCAATTCGATGGAAAACCTGCTGGTGCATCGCGCGGTGGCGGAGAAATTTCTGCCGGCGATTGCCGCGCGGATGGCGGCGGCCGGCGTCGAGATTCGCGGCGACGGCGCGACGCGCAAAATCGTCCCTGACGCGCGCGCGGCGACCGACGCGGACTGGGACACCGAATACCTCGACCTGATCCTGGCGGTGAAAGTGGTGGATTCGCTCGACGACGCGCTCGAATTCATCGCGCGTCACGGCTCTCATCTGGCTGACGCGATCGTCACCGGCGACCCGGAAACGGCGGCGCGCTTTGAACGCGAAGTCGATTCGGCTACGGTTTACGTCAACGCGTCGACGCGTTTCACCGACGGTTTTGAATTCGGCTTCGGCGCGGAAACCGGCATCTCGACCAATCGGCTGCACGCGCGCGGACCGATGGGACTCAATGAGTTGACTACATATAAATACGTCCTTCGCGGGACCGGACAAGTCCGCACCTGAGCGGCGGCGCGAAGCTAACTCGCATGCGGGTAGGATTGTTAGGCGGCAGTTTCAATCCGATTCATTTCGGCCATCTGCGCGCAGCCGAGGAAGTTCGCGAGGCCCTGCAGCTCGACCTCGTGTACTTCATCCCGGCCGCGTCGCCGCCGCACAAGGAGGAGGACGAGTTGGCGCCGGCGGATCATCGCCTCGCGATGGTGCGGCTGGCGACCAAGGGGAATCGCCATTTCATGACCTCGGACGTCGAGATTCGGCGCGCCGGGCGTTCCTACACGATCGACACGGTGCGCTACTTCCTGGCGACCCTGCGACAGCCGGCAACGCTCTTCCTGATGATGGGCGCGGATCAGTTTGCCGAGCTCGAATCGTGGAAGCAGCCGGAGGAACTGGCGCGGCTGTGCAACTTCGCCGTTCATACAAGGTTAACCGAAGGCGAACAGGGTTTGCCGCGAATTTCAGTTGCCGCGCTCAGTCGGTTTGGCTACACTCAGGCAGACGATCACTACGTGCATCCGAGCGGACAAACGCTATCTTTCGTCGAGACCACGTTCCTGCCTATTTCAGCCACTGAAATTCGCGCCAAATTGCAACACGGTGAATCGATCAGGTACCTGGTGCCGATCGACGTCGTCGATTACATCCAGCGCCACGCGCTGTATTGAGGGTCGCTCTGCTTAAACTTCCGCGTTCATTCCTATTTCGATCGAACCATCAACAGCCGGCGCGCCAGTTGCCGAATCGCGGTCAGATTTCTTGACGGCGCTGAAGAAGGCAATCGCCGCTGCCGAAGCGGCGCTGGAAAAAAAGGCCTACGACCTGGTCGTGCTCGAAGCCGAGCATCTGAAACCGGTGGCGGACTATTTCCTGGTGGCGACCGGGCGCTCCGACGTGCAGGTGCAGGCCATCGCGCGCGGAATCGAGGAAGCGATGGGCAAGGCGGGCGAGCGCGCGCTGGCCGTCGAAGGGCTGCATCATGCGCACTGGGTGGTGCTCGACTACGACGACGTCGTCATCCACCTGTTCTACGAACCCGCGCGGGAGTTCTATCGGCTCGAGCGCAACTGGATCGACGCGCACGAAGTGAAGCTGCCCGAGCCGATTCGCAAGCAGGCCGAGGGCTTGCGCATCCGCGCGCTCGGGTGAGGTGCGGAGCGAATACACCTAATGACCCGCCTGGGTTTCACGCTTCCTTGGATGACCCCTGCACCCGGCATCAAGATAGGAAAAAGATGCGGGACTTCGTCCCTGTTGGAAGCGTTTAAGGGAAGGGAGCGCGGTTTCGGGCGCTCCCGATGGCTGTCTCAGACGCGTTTAATAATGTGAGAGATCCACACCAGGATGACTGCGCCGACGGTGGCGACGAGGATCGCGCCGATCATGCCGTTGGGCGAGCCGAAGATCGCGCCGCCGATGAGGCCGCCGATCAGGCCGAGCACGAGATCGCCGATTAGTCCGAAGCCTACGCCGTCCACGAGCTTGCCGGCCAGCCAGCCTGCGATTATTCCGACTATGATCGCGCCTATCATCGTAGGGACCTCGTTGAGGTTGTCGCGAGAACGCTCGAACGACGGAGCGTGACCGCTACTTTTTCTGTTCCATCGGAACGCCGCAGCACTTTAGCTGTCCGGAGCCGGCCTTGGTGACGATGACCTGCGATTTACAATTGCTGCAGATGTAAACTTTGCCGAGCTGATTTGCCATTCGTGGATCCTGATCCCTTCGGTCGATTTATCGCTTGAGTTTTTGCGCCGAAAAATTTACGCGCCCCTGAACAGCGGTTTCCGCTTCTCCAGAAAAGCGCGCACGCCTTCGGCGCGGTCGGAAGTCGTTTGTAGCAGGGCGTACAGATCCTCCTCAAGCCTGATGCCCTGCTCCAAAGTCATGTCGTAACCCTTGAGCACCGCGTCCTTGACCAGTCGCGCGGCCAGCGGAGCGCGGCTCAGGATTGCCTCCGCCACCCGGCCGCTCAAGGCAGCGAGCTCGGCCGAGCTGTTGGCGAGATAAGCAACGAGGCCGCTGCGCATGGCGTCGTCGGCTCCCAGAGCGGTCCCGGTGAGCATCAGGCGAAGAGCGTTGGCGGCCCCGATGAGCCGCGGGAGGCGCTGGGTCGCGCCGAAATGCGGCATCGCGCCGCGTTTCATCTGCGTGATGGCGAAACGAGCCGAGGAAATCGCGATTCGAATGTCGGCGGCCATCGCGAGTTCCAGTCCTTCGTCGAAGGCGTCGCCGTTTAAGATGGCGACGGTCGGCTTGGAAAGAACGGCGAGCGATTCGACCAGCCGCGGATCGACCGCGGCGTCGAAGCCGGCGCAGAACGACTTACCGGCGCCGGTGATGGCGAGCATGCGCGCGGCATCGTCGTCTTCGACGTGCTCGAAAAGCTCGAGCAGCCGGACGGCCATCGCGGGCGTGAGAATCGCGCGCGCGCCGGGGTAGCGAAGCGTCGCGCTGACGCATCCGCTCGCGAAGGAAACGTCGATCGCGCCGCCAAGCGCGCGGCGGGTGGCGCGCCGCGGTCGGGATTTTTTGGCGGAGCGCGGCGTCAGACGCCTCCGGCGGGCGCGCGCAGATCCTTGCGCAGGATTTTGCCGAGCGGATTCTTGGGCAGCGCGTCGATGAACTCGATGCGCTCGGGACGCTTGAAGCTGGCCAGCCGCGAGCGGCAGAACTCCTCGAGCTCGGGCTCGCTGACCGTAGCGCCCTGGCGGGGGACGACGAAGGCCTTGACGGTCTGGCCCCATTCGACCGACGGCACGCCGATAACGGCGCATTCGTCCACCGCCGGATGGCTCATCAGGACGGTTTCAATTTCGGCGGGCGCGATATTTTCGCCGCCGCGGATGATCATGTCGTCCTTGCGCCCGGCGAAGAACACATAGCCATCGGCGTCCAGCCATCCAAGGTCGCCCGTCGCGCGCCATCCGTCGGGCAAGCGCGCGTCGTCCTCGCGGCCGGCGTAGCCTTTCATGATGCGCGGAGTGCGGATGATTATCTCGCCGACCTGGCCGCTTGGGAGGAACTTGCCGTCCTCGTCGCGAACCCGAATCTCGACGTCGGGGAGCGGCTTGCCGATCGAATTGAGGCGTTTGAGTTTCAGTTCGACCTGCTCAGGCGTGCCTTCGATTCGATGGTCGTCGGGGCCGAGCACGGTCAGAGACGAAGTCGTTTCGGTCTGCCCGTAGGCGTTCACGAAGCCGACTTTTTTCGGGAAGACTTCGATCGCGCGGCGGATGACCTGCACCGGCATCGGCGCGCCGCCGTAGGCGAGGTTGGTCAGGCTGGAGAGATCGGAGTTCGCGAACGACGGCTCGTCGATGATCTGCTTCATCATCGTGGGCACGACGAAGGCGTGGGTGACCCGCTCGCGCCCGACCAGATCGAGCCACGACTTGGCGTCGAACTGCGGCATCACGATCACCTTGCGGCCGGTCCAGATGTTGGTCATGTACGCGGTGGTTCCGGCGATGTGGTAAAACGGCACGCACACCAGCGCGACGCCGCGGTTGCTACCGTCGGCCATCTCGACGTTGGCCGTCACGTACGCAGCGAAATCGCGAAAGCGCAACTGCACACCCTTGGGCAACGAGGTGGTGCCGCTGGTGTACATCAGGATGGAGATGTCCTCGTCTTCGACCTCAGCCTCGGATTCGTCGGGGTCGGCTTTGGCGGTTAGATCGGCCAGCCGCGGCAATCCGCGGGTATTGTTGGCTGCGCCCAGAGCGACGAGTTTGCTCGCGCTGAGCCGCGTTTGAATTTTGGCAATCAACTCGAGATAGCGATCGCCGACCAGCAACGCCTTCGCGTTGGCGGTGTTGATCATGTATTCGAGCTCG
The DNA here is from genome assembly GCA_963789715.1 of Binataceae bacterium (SeqCode). GTDB lineage: Bacteria > Desulfobacterota > Binatia > Binatales > Binataceae > Binatus. Next base: position 370,828 of record CAWBLQ010000003.1, read on the forward strand.
GCATCCTTAGCCCGATAGTTGAGCGGCAGGAATGTGAGCCCGGCCTTGGCGGCCGCGTAGTAGCATTCGATGTAGAGATCGGAGTTGGTGTCGAGTACGGCAACCACGTCGCCGTGGGCCAGGCCCAACTGTTTGAAGACCGCGCACAGGCGGGCGACCTGGTCGTTCAGATCCGCATAGGTCAGGCGTCGGGCGCCGAAGACCAGGATTTCCTGGTCGGGCACGATCGAGGCGGGGATCGTGACGAAGTTGACCGTGTTCACAGCACGCGATTCCTCCAGCTCAGATGCAAATCAAACCTTGGCAAGCCGCTTCCCAAGCCGACGTTCGAGTTCGAGTCCCTGTCGCAGCGGCAAATCGAGGCCTCCCCAGACCGCCAGCTTGAGCATCGCCGACCGCTCGCGGGCGACGCGTCCCAGCGCGCGGGCGATCGTCAGAGCGCGGCGATCCAATCGCGCCAAGGGAACCACTTCGGCGACCAAACCTACAAGTAACGCGTCTTGGGCGTCAATCCAACGGCCCGTGAGGCAAAGGTCCAGCGCGCGGCCCAGGCCGAGGCGGCGCGCGGCCGTCTGGGTGCCGGCGACGCCCGGAATCATGCCGGCGCCGGTCTCGGGCAGCGAGAGCCGGGTGTCGTCGGCGGCGATGGCGAGATCACAGAGGAGCGCCATCTCGAGTCCTCCGCCGACGGTATAGCCGTGGATGGCGGCGAGAGTCGGGATGGGCATCCCGCGGAGCATCCCCCACACGTCGCGGCGAAAGCGGACCCATCGCGCGACGATCGGCGACGGCGCCATCCCGAACTCGGCCAGGTCGCCGCCGGTCGAGAAGGCCTGGCCGGCGCCTCGCAAGACCATCGCGCGAACCTCGCGATCGTCGTGAATGGCGCTGAGGATTTGAAACAGCTCGTCGCGCATCGCCATGTTGTAGGCGTTGAATTGAGCGGGGCGATTGAGCGTGACCACCGCGACGGGCCCGCGCCTGGCGTAGAGCGCTGCGCTCGAACCGTTCGCCATCAGGTGGAGCGCAGGTCGGCGCTGTCGCTGCTGGCGATGGCGGGGCGGCCGCGCTCATAGACAACGCGGCCGCCAACGACGGTCATATCGACGGTGAGGTTCATCAGGTCAGCGGGATTGAGAGAGAACGGGTCGCGCGGCAGAACGATAAGATCGGCAAGACGGCCAGGCTCGATGGCGCCGGCCTCGAGGCGGGCGAGGCGGGCGGCGTCGGAGGTGAATAGCGCGAAAGCATCTTGTACTGGCAGCGCTTCGGCAGGCGCCAGCTCGACGCCATCGATGGTCGTGCGGGAGACCGCGGCCGCAATCGCGGCGAGCGGCCTGGCAGGCGTCACGGGGGCGTCAGTCGCACCCACCAGACGAACGCCGGCGAACTTGAGACTGTGCGCGCGATACAGATGAGCGACAAGGCCGGGCTCGGCGGCGTACTTGGGACCGCGGAAATAGACGAAACCGGGGTTGGTTACGACCCATACGCCCAGCGCCATGAGCCGGTCGATGTAGTTGGGCGGAATGAGGCCGCCGTGCTCGATGCGAAAGCGCGGCATCGCGTGCGCACCGGCGAACTGCGACTTTGCGGATTCGATTGCGGCGACCGCCTCTTCCAGCTCTTCGATCTCGGTCACATGAAAGGCGCAATCGAGCCCGCGGTTGAGTGCGCGCAGCACGGGGCGTGAGAGGCCGGCGGCGTCGTACTGATAGCCGGGCATGAACTTGGCGGCGGCCAAACGGATTGCGGCCGCGCGTGCGAGCTGTTCGCATCGATCGGCGGCGTCAAGATGCTGGCCGCCGATCATCACGCCGACGCGCTGGCAAATTGCGCCCGCTTGCGCGAGCTTGGCGAACTGCTCGAATTCGACGGGGCCGTTGCGCGTGGTGGCGTCGGTGAATGCCGTGACGCCGGCGGCGGCGAGTTCGCGGCTCATGATGCGCGCGCGCGATTCGGATTCGGCGGCGGTCACGGGCGGTAGATGATTCGACAGCCACGTTTCCATTCCTACCACGAGGCCCGTGAGCTTGCCGGCGGCGTCGCGAATCATGTTGGCGCCGTCAGGCGGAGTGAAGCCGGGAGCTTCGAGGCCGAGCAGTGCGATTGCGCGCGAGTTGAGCCAGGACGCGTGCAACGTCTGATGGCGCAGGCGCAGGGGATTTTTGGGCAGCGAGCTGTCGAGTTCGGCGCGCGTGGGCCCGCGCCGGTCGAGCATCAGAGCTTCGTCGCATCCGAATGCGCGCAGCCAGTTGCCGGGCGGAGTTTTGCCGGCGGCAAGCCGCAAGTCACCGAGCAGATCGCCAATCGTGGGACATCGCTGAACGGAGATCCCGGTGGCGGCGGCGGCAGCCTCGCGGAAATGGAGGTGCGAATCGATAAAGCCGGGGGCGACGGTGCGGCCGGCGAGCTTGATCAGATGAGTTCGCGGACCGACCAGCGGCTTCAGTTCCGCAAACGGACCATGCGCGGCGATCAAGCCTCCCGAGATGGCGACCGAGTCGCTGCCGGGGTGGCCGAGGACGAGACCCTCGTGCAGAACCAGGTCGTCTGTCCCGGATGCGAATCCCACGTTGGAACTTATTGCCTCCGTCGCCAGCGACCGGGCGCGGCGGCGCGTTGAGGTTCTAGTCGGAACTTGGAAGCGGCTTTGCTTCCTTGATCTTCATCTCGACGTCGCAACACTCGAGGCCGCCGGGGCCGGCCTTGTTGCAGAGCACCTCGGTGCCGCACTTTTCGCACATGTAACGCTTACCGAGCACGTTAGCCATCTGATGTACTCCTTAAATCGGGGCCGTGCGTGGCCCGCGTCGTAAACCTGAGTATCGATTCAATTCCTCAACTCTGCGCGAACGGCAAATCAGCCACGATCGCGGCGCCGTCCTCGCCAACTTTCAGCTCCGTGCCGGGCGTCCATGCGCTGTGATGCAGGATCGCCAGCCCGATCGCGCCGAAGCGTGGCGAGCGGACGGCACTCGTCACGCGGCCGACTTCCCTGCCGGCGAGAGTAAGGACCGCGCCGGGAGCGGGAACGTCCGCAGTATTGAACTTAAGTCCGAACATCCGTTTTTTCAAACCGCCGCGCGCGGTCGCCCGCTCGATCGTTTCCTGCCCAAGGTAGCATCCTTTGTTGAAAGAGATCGCGCGATTGAGCCGGGCCTCGAGGGCGATGGTCTTGTCACTGGTGTCCACGCCGACCAGTGCGACGCCGTGTTCGACGCGGATGGTTTCGAGCAGCGAGGAATCGACGCGGCGCGAACCCGGCGCCTTGGCCAGAATTGCGGCGATCGTCGAGTCAATCGAATCGCGCGCAACGATCACGGATGCGGCGGGTCCGCCGTAGCGCGGCAGGTTGCCGACGAGCGAGCCGCCATGCTCGATGAAATGCCACGCGGGTAGCGACGATGCGGCTGTGGCGTCGAGAGCGGCGGGTCCCTCAACGTCGATGATGGCGCGATCGGCGGCGTCTTCGAATTCCACATCGTCGGCGACCAGCAATTTTTCGAGATGCGCGCGCGTACGCGTCCACGCATCGGCGTCGACGTCGAGCAGGAGCGCATCGCCGGTTACCCAGATGAAAGCGTCGGCGATCACGTGTGCGTGCTCGGTCAGAAACAGTGCGGGCAGGATGGTTCCGGGCCGGGCGCCGTTTACGTCGGCGGTGCACATCCCGTGCAGGAAGGAGGCGCGATCGTCGCCGGTCACGCGGACGAGGATTCGGGAATTGAGGGGGAAGATGCCGACGGCCGGACCAGCGGATGTTTCAAGATGTGCCACAACACAACCACGATACTAGAAAGTGACGGAGTTGCGTACATTGTCCGAAGAGGATGCCGCCGCCCGCAGCTTTCTGCGGGCGGCGGCCGTTAGCCAGAAGCGTTAGAACCCTACCGGCAGTACGGAGACGCACTGGGCGACGTTGTCGCCGGTGGCGCCCTCAGGAAGCGTCGCCTGCCACGGTCCGTCGGTGGTCGTGGTTGTTTCGCGCCTGTCGTACAAATTTAGGCCGGCATTGGTACCGTCATTACCGGTCTGGAAGTTCAGCATGGTCGGCGAAGCAGGCGCATCCTCGAATCCGATCTCGTCATTCGACGTGCCGAAGGCGCAAGTGGCGACGCCGCCGGACTGAACGTTGATGACGGAAGTCTCCGAAACGCTTTCACTCGCAGTCTCCGTTCCGGTCGTCAGGTCGAGGATCGGGGATTCGTTATTTGTTGAGCATGGGCTCTCAGACTGGGTGCACGTGTTCTGATAGATGACCGCTACTGCGGTTGCACTGACTGAGAAATTGAACGTGAACGTGAACCTGGGCGCTGACCCGGTCTCTGAGCCACTGATCGCGTGCCAGAAGATGTACTGCGCATAATCGGTGCCTGACGAATGGGTATCAATCAGGCTCCACGAGTTTGTCGATAACGGCGGAGTCACAGTCAGGCCAGCCGGCGGGTCGAGCACGCCAATCGAGAGAATGACCAGTTGATTCTCCTGCGGCGCACCGCCTCCAGCCGGAACTGTGATGCTGGTCGTTCCGCTGCTGATGTTATTCGAATCTCCGTGCTGAACCGCTGACACCGTCGGAGTGGCCGTAGGGGTCGGTGTCGGTGTTGCGCTCGCAGTTGCCCTCGGCGTCGCGCTTACAGTCGGCGTCGCTGTCGCCGTGGGAGTCGCAGTCACAGTCGGCGTCGGCGTCGCAGTAGCAGTGACGGTCGGCGTGGCGGTGGCCCTCGGCGTCGCGCTTACAGTCGGCGTCGCTGTCGCCGTGGGAGTCGCAGTCACAGTCGGCGTCGGCGTCGCAGTAGCAGTGACGGTCGGCGTGGCGGTGGCCGTCGGAGTTGCGGTCACAGTAGGCGTCGGCGTCGCCGTAGCAGTGACAGTCGGCGTCGCTGTCGCCGTTTGGGTCGCAGTCACAGTAGGCGTCGGCGTGGCCGTCGCGGTCACAGTCGGCGTGGCGGTTGCCGTTGGAGTTGCGGTCACAGTAGGCGTCGGCGTGGCCGTGGCGGTGACGGTCGGGGTGGCGGTTGCCGTCGGAGTTGCGGTCACAGTAGGCGTCGGCGTGGCCGTAGCAGTGACAGTCGGCGTCGCGGTGGCCGTCGGAGTTGCGGTCACAGTAGGCGTCGGCGTGGCCGTAGCGGTGACGGTCGGCGTGGCGGTTGCCGTCGGAGTCGCAGTCACAGTAGGCGTCGGCGTGGCCGTGGCGGTGACGGTCGGGGTGGCGGTTGCCGTCGGAGTTGCGGTCACAGTAGGCGTCGGCGTGGCCGTAGCAGTGACGGTCGGCGTGGCGGTTGCCGTCGGAGTTGCGGTCACAGTAGGCGTCGGCGTGGCCGTGGCGGTGACGGTCGGGGTGGCGGTTGCCGTCGGAGTTGCGGTCACAGTAGGCGTTGGCGTCGCAGTGGCAGTGACGGTCGGGGTGGCGGTTGCGGTCGGAGTCGCAGTCACAGTAGGCGTCGGCGTGGCCGTAGCAGTGACGGTCGGCGTCGCGGTTGCCGTTGGGGTCGCAGTCACAGTCGGCGTCGCCGTAGCGGTGACGGTCGGCGTGGCTGTGGCAGTCGCGGTGCGAGTTGGCGTCGCGGTTGCGGTCGGCGTGGCGCTGGCTGTTGAGGTTGCGGTCGGAGTCGCGGTCACGGTCGCAGTGGCGGTCGGCGTCGCCGTCACAGTTGCGGTTGCAGTGCGGGTTGCCGTGGCGGTCGGAGTTGCCGTCGCGGTCGGGGTAGCCGTAGCGGTTGCGGTCCGGGTCGGCGTCGCTGTCGCAGTCGGCGTCGATAAGGGCGAATTGATACATCCGCCCTCGCAGTTGCTCGTTCCGTAGTTAGCAATCACCGACGTAATGCTGCTGAGGTTCGGCAGTGTTACGCCGCTGAGGGTAAAAGTGATGGAATTCTGTACATACTCGCGCGAGGCAAGACCGTCCAAAAGGGCGTCGGCCGAAGTGGTTGCCGCCGACAGAATTCCGAAGCCCGAGCCGTCGAGCTGCGTGTGGTTGCTGCCATCAAGATTTCCGGACGGGCCAAAGTTGAAAACACCTGTCGAGCCCAGGCCATTCCCAGGAATATATTGCCAGTTCGAACCGATAGTTCCGGAAGTGTCGCCCGCATGAACCAGGGAGCTTTCGCCCGTTAGTGTCGCCACACCGCTGGTGAAGCTTGGCCCGTTAAAGAGCAGCGCCGTCAGGACGTCGGCCTGATCTGTCGCAGGGGCTCCGGTGTCGCTCAGAACGATAGTGAGCGTTTGCGCTGTTGTGTTCAGCGTGAACTGCGCAGTGAAGGCGATTTGATCTGAGTCGTCGGGCGCCGTACCCGAGCCTGAAAACGTCTCGGTGAAAGTGGCAGCGCGAGCGTTGGCCGCCAGCGCGATGAGGGTGGCGACGACGACGAGAAACGAAGCCAAAGGCCTCGATCGTTTCATAATTGAACTCATTGGTTTCGCGGTCACTTAAACTCCGTAGCTGTCAGTTGCGGGAACCCGGGGCGCGAAAGACTCCGCCTGCAGCGCAAAGGTTCACTGGTTAATCCTTTTTTGAAACTTGTTGTTAATGCGTACCCAACTCTGTTCTCTCGATGGTCTTGAACGGCGCTGCCCTCTTTTTGCTCCCCATGCTTTTTCGGCGTTCTATACGAATAGAAGTGTCTAGAGTGAATCAAACATTGTATAACTTGTCAATACATGCTGTACACTATTATTGAGTAAATTACGTGTCAAGTCATATTTTAGATATAGCTTACTTCTTAAAAATTAACTCAGAGTAAAAGGAAAGTGAGAACAATCAGTCACCATAGAGCCGATTCGAGAGCTTCGCCGCGAGGCCACCGGCGCATCGTTCGATCATGCCGGCGCTGACGAATTCCTGGTAACCCAAAATCGAACACGCGCTCGGAATACCTGCGTCGTCCAAGCGATCCGTGCGAAAACGTCGGACTCTGTCGCGAGAATAATTCTAATAGTGGCGGCAGGAACGGGTGCGAGAATGACTTGCTAGGCAAGCGATTCCACATTAACGCGCAGGTTTGCGGGCTAAAGCCCGGTTGTACATGGAGGCGTGAACATATACATTGTGTTATAAGACGCCGCTGGCCTTGTACTCTTTGTTGAAGCATGGTCGGATCGGATTATGGGGAAACGGATTTGGGTCGTAGCGATCGTCCTCGCGCTATGCGGGTTGACCGTATACATCCCAGCGACCTTGGCGCGCGCGCCGTCCAGCGCAGCGTCCGCGACGCCCCAGATTACCGACCCGATCAACGACAACGACGTTGTCGCGGTGCCGGGTAATATCCGGCCCGAAGCAACGGCGGCCAACGATCGCGGGCAGGTGCCCGACGGTTTTCCTCTGAATCATCTGCTGCTTCTGCTGCGGCGCTCGCCACAACGGGAGCGCAAGCTCGAGCAATTGATAGATCAGCTGGAGGATCCAAATTCGCCCAACTACCACCACTGGCTGACCGCCCAGCAGTTTGGACAGCGGTTCGGCGCAAGGCCGCGGGACATCGACACAATTGCCACGTGGCTTCGAGCGCACGGGTTCCGGGTGAACTATATCTATCCGAGCGCCACGCTGATCGATTTTTCGGGGACTGCGGGATCGGTGCGCGACGCTTTCCACACCGAAATTCATTCGCTCTCTGTAAACGGCAAAAACCATTTCGCCAATATGAGCGACCCCAGTATCCCGGCCGCGCTCGCACCGGCCCTGGAGGGAGTGGTGTCGCTCAATGATTTCCGGCCACACCCGCTGTATCGGCGGCTCGCGGACTACACGCTCGGCAGCAATTATGAGTTGGTGGTGCCAGCCGACCTTGCCACGATCTATGACTTCAATCCGCTGTTCGCCGCGGGATACTCAGGCACCGGGCAGACGATCGTAACGGTCGAGGACACCGATCTTTACAGCACCGCAAACTGGACGACATTTCGCAGCGTTCTGGGCCTTTCCGGCTATGGGTCGGGCTCGCTGGCGCAGATTCATCCGGTGCCGGGAACAGGAGGCACCTGCGAGGACCCCGGAGTCAACGGTGATGACGCCGAAGCGGCGATCGATGTGGAGTGGGCCAGTGCCGCGGCGCCCAACGCGACGATCGAACTGGCGTCATGCGCGGACACCACGAACTTCGGCGGATTTATCGCGTTGCAGAATCTGCTCAGTGAATCCGGCACGCCGCCTGCGATCGTGAGCATCAGCTACGGTGAATCCGAGGCGGAGTTGGGCGCAAGCGGGAACGCCTACATCAGCGGCCTCTATCAGCAGGCGGTGGCCGAGGGCGTGTCGGTGTTCGTATCGTCGGGCGACGAGGGCGGGGCAAGCACAGACTACGATGCATCAGAGGCGACGCATGGCGTAGCGGTGAGCGGATTCACCTCGACAAAGTACAACGTGTCGGTGGGTGGCACGGATTTCGGCGACACCTACGCGGGCACCTCGAGCAGCTATTGGAGATCGACGAACAGCTCGACGTATGGGTCGGCGCTGTCCTATGTTCCCGAAATTCCGTGGAATGATTCGTGCGCGGGGGAGTTACTCTCAGCCTATGCCGGCTATTCCTCGCCGTTTGGGACCGAGGGATTCTGCAACAGCTCGCAGGGAAGCTCATATCTAACCGACGTGTCGGGAAGCGGAGGACCGAGCGGATGCGCTTCGGGAGCCCCGTCCACCGGCGGGGTCGTGAGCGGAAGCTGCGCCGGTTATAGCAAGCCCTCGTGGCAATCGATTTTTGGCAATCCGGCGGATGGAGTGAGAGACATTCCAGACGTCGCACTGTTCGCGGCGAACGGCTTGTGGGGACACTACTACGTGGCCTGTTATTCGGATCCGAACTATGGCGGCAGCTCATGCTCGGGAGCGCCTGATACCTGGTCCGGCTTCGGCGGAACGTCGGTTTCCGCACCGATAATGGCGGGGATCCAGGCGCTCATCAATCAGCACACCGGGAGCCGTCAGGGAAACCCGAATCCAACGTACTATTCTCTCGGCGCCGCAGAATACGGAGCCAGCGGCAATTCAGGTTGCAATTCGAGCCTGGGAAAGTCAGCCAATCCATCGTGTATTTTCTATGATGTCACGCTGGGCGACATGGACGTCGATTGCACCGGCAGCGATAACTGCTACACGCCTTCGGGCACCTACGGGGGCCTGTCGACATCTGATTCCACGCTTCAGCCTGCATTCGCGGCCGGAGCCGGATGGGACTTTGCGACCGGAATCGGCACCGTCAACGCCAACAACCTCGTGATGGCGTTTGGAGCGCCGACGGGTCCGACCGCCACTGCCACGGCGACGGTGACTCCGACACCTACGGCGACTGCGACGCGCACTGCTACTGCAACCGCAACTGCGACGCGCAGCGCGACCGCAACGGCGACTTCCACAGCGACTGCAAGTTCAACGGCTACCGCGACCGTTACGAGGACCGCTACGGCGACGGCAACGGCAACTACGACGGCTACGGCCACGCAGACTGCGACGCGCACCGCGACACCGACTGCGACGGCCACCGCAACCATTACCGCCACGGCGACCAGTACTATTGCGCCCACTGCCGTTGCGACCGCGACGCCGACCGCGACTGCGACGCCGACGGCAACCGTCACGGCGACTGCAACGGAAACGCCGACGCCAGTTCCCGGGTCGATCAGCTTCGTGGGAGCGGGAGCGTTGGCCGACTATAGCGCTCCGGTCACGACGGTAAGCATCGGCTTACCGGCAGGCGTTGAGGCGGGCGATACCCTGCTCGCTCAAGTCGTGGTCTTTGATGCCGCCGGCAGGGATGTGCCTACGCCGCCGAGTGGCTGGACCAGCATTCGTCATGATGCGGTAAGCGACGGAAATCAGATAACGTCGTGGCTGTACTATAAGGTGGCCGGCAGCGACGAACCTGCTTCGTACGGATGGACTATCAGCTCGCAATGGGCGGCCGGCGTGATGGGCGCATGGCGCGGTGCTTCGATCTCGCCTGTCGACAATGCTGCCGGAGCGACCGCGGCGGGCGCCAGTCCGGTTTTGGACGCTGCGCCGTCGTTGACCCCGGCCAACAGCAACGAGCTGCAAGTCTATTTCTACGGTTCGCAGAGCGGCAGCGGACCCACCATCACGCTGCCAGCCGCCATAACTCCGCGCCTGGACATCATCTCAGCGAAAGAAGGCTTCTCGGTGGGGTTCGGAGATCTTGCCGCCCCGACAGCCGGGACCGCGTCCGCCACCTACACCGCAAGCGCGACTCTGGCCGGCGGCAGGCCGGTCATGACCGCGCAAGCCATTCTGCTGGTACCCGCATCTCAGTCCGCGACCCCGACCGCGACTGCAACGATAACGGCTACCGCCACGCAGACCGCAACCGCAACTCCCACGGTGAGCGCGACCGCCACGACTACAGCAACCCCGACTGAGACGGCTACCGCCACGCAAACCGCAACCGCAACTCCCACAGTGACTGCGACCGCCACGACTACAGCAACCCCGACCGCGACGGCTACGGCCACGCAGACCGCAACCGCAACTCCCACAGTGACTGCGACCGCCACGACTACAGCAACCCCGACCGCGACGGCCACCGCCACTCAGACCGCAACATCAACTACAACTTCGACGCCAACAGCTACTCAGACAGCGACAGCTACTCAGACAGCGACCGCGACTTCAACGGCGACTGCTACTGCAACTCCCACGGTGACCGCGACCGCCACGGCTACCGCTACGCAGACCGCGACGGCAACTACGACAGCTACCGCCACGCAGACTGCGACGGCAACATCAAGCGCAACTGCGACGCCGACAGCTACTCAGACGGCGACACCTACGGCCACCGCAACTTCAACGGCAACCTCAACCGTCACGGCGACCGCGACCGCCACGCCGACAGCAACGACCACCGCGACTGCGACGGCAACTACGTCGGCTACCGCGACGCCGACTGCCACCGCGACATCAAGCGCAACGGCGACGCCGACAGCTACTCAGACGGCGACAACTACTCAGACGGCGACACCTACGGCGACGACAACCTCAACGTCCACCGCAACCGCAACTCCCACCGCGACGGCGACCGCAACCGCAACGGCGACACCGGCTGCCGTGTCAATCACTTTCGTGGGATCGAGTGCGTTGGCCGACTATAGCGCTCCGGTCACGACCGTAAGCGTCGGCTTACCGGCGGGAGTTGAGGCAGGCGATACCTTGCTCGCCCAGATCGTAGTGTTTGATGCCAGCGGCACTGATGTACCTGCGCCGCCGAGCGGCTGGACCAGCATTCGTCATGACGCGGTAAGCGACGGAAATCGGATAACCTCATGGCTGTACTACAAGGTGGCCGGCAGCAACGAACCGGCTTCGTACGGATGGACTATCAGCTCGCAATGGGCGGCTGGCGTGATGGGCGCATGGCGAGGTGCTTCGGTCTCGCCGCTCGATAAGGCGGCGGGAGCGGTCGCGGCCGGCGCCAGTCCGGTTTCGGACGCTGCGCCGTCGTTGACCCCGGCCAACACCAACGAGCTGCAAGTCTATTTCTACGGTTCGCAGAGCGGAAGCGGTCCGACGATCACGTTGCCGGCCGCCATAACGCGGCGCCTGGACATCGTCTCTGCGAAAGAAGGCTTCACGCTGGGGTTCGGGGACCTTGCTGCCCCGTCAGCCGGGACCGCGTCCGCTACCTATACTGCAACCGCGACTCTGGCCGGCGGCAGCCCGGTCATGACCGCGCAAGCCGTTCTGCTGGTACCTTAGACTAACTTTTCCCAGCTGTCGCGAGCGCGATCCGTTGCAGCCGACGAATCCTCAGCTGAAAACCGATCGCACCGCATTTTTCGAGATTTTGCAGCACACGAATGCAGCCGCCCCAGCGCGAGGCCGCGCTGAGCGCTCAAAGGCGCCATTCGAGGACCGCGCGGACGGCTTACGCTGCTCGCCCGTTCCGGTGAACCGGCTGCGGCTCACTTTCGTAGCGAAGCCGGCTCGCCAAGGCCATAGCGATTCTCCGCCATAGACGCGGGAATCTATCGGCCAGCGCGGAGAATTCAGCTTCCGAAATCCTTGCGACTACCGAGTCGGCGGCCGCAATCGCCGACGCGGATCGGCGCGCGTCGGGATCGACGACTGCCATCTCGCCGACCTGTTCGCCGGCAATCTTTCGAGCAACGACTCGTCGATTTGCGACGATCGAAAACTCGCCGGCCAGGATCAAGAACAGGTCGGTGTCGGTCGCGCCCTCGGTGATAAGCGTCGCGCCTGCCGGCACATCTTCGAGCTTGACGCGCTTGGCGAGCTCGACCGCCAGCTCCTCGTCGCGGACCAGTGGCTGCAATTGCAGAGCTTTGACGAGGCGGCGCACTCCCTCCTCGCCTTTAAACGCCGTCAAGTGTGAAATTTGCATTGTCTGATGCTCCTGTAGCGCGTTTGCACTCTTTGTTGTTTCCACTCCTCTTATGTGAGCATTAAACGTGCCACAATGGAAGTCCCGGAAAATCCTTGTTCTCTTTGAGGACCGTCACCACGCCCGTTCAAAATTGAAAGATTCCGAATTCAAATTTGCACTGGTGCAACAAGACCGGTGCCTCGCGTTGGCCGGGCGGCTCAATTGCCTAGCGACTGCGTGAGACGGTCCGCAGAACAAGACGCTCAAGCTGTTGATTATGCTGAAGAAATGAATCCATCAAAACAAAGGCACGCATTGACTTCACCATCAGGGCATGTGGCCAAGCGTGCCTTCGGCTCGGGGGAGAGTCGACAGTTCTTATGTATTAGGTGTGCGCGATTGACGCTACCGGTGGCGCGTTACGACAGGAACCGTCCTGCGCGTTTCCGCTCGATCAATTCACGAGCTAAAGCTGTGCAGCTTGCGCTTGTCCGCCGAGGACGACCAGCCTCGCAATCGCCAGCGCGTGCATCCAGATTTTTGTGCAGTCACTTTTCACATCTGCCGCGAGCCTTTTTCACGCCTGCATCAGCGGAGGGTTTTAGGCCTAAATCGGTGAAAAAGAATTGCTCACACGGTCGGAGCACAGCTTTCTGTCCGCCTCCCCCGCAGAAACTTGTTCCGCCGTGTGGGCCGTGTCCTTTCTTCGGCGAGACGTAAAGGCAGGTGAGTCATGGACGATTCAGGTACGCGAATCGATGCGATAGGCCGGGCAGGCGATGAGCTTTCGTATCTCGCTGACGCCGTTTTGCCCACACAATTTTACCCCGCGCGGCGCGGCTCGGCTTCGGTCGAGCCGATCATGCGGCTGATGGCCGGCATCCTTATCGATGCGGTGCGATGTTTCCAGCGTAATTTCGAAGCGCCTCATCCGAGCAGACGCTTGGAATTCAGGGAAGCTCAGTTCTGGATTTTCGACGATAGGGGAAATGGGCCGTTCTCTTTTCAGAGCGTGTGCGACTCGTTGGAGATCGATCCGCATGGCTTGAGGAATTGGATTGTTCGCTGGCAGAGAAACAGGCGCTCTGGTGAGAAGCAGCGGATGATTCGGCGTTCTCCGGTCAACATCGCCGGCCGATTGCGATCGCGTCGCAGAACGCATAACCGGCCAGCGGTCGAAGCGATGTCTCGCCGATAGCAAACACAAGCAGCAACAAAAGTTTTCGCCGCTGAGTTCGTTGAGCGCTATGGACCGAGCCGCGGGTGCCTTCCCACGACCGGGATGCGCTTCCTGGCTGTACAGCTCTGTGTAGCGATCGCGGCTCGGGGGTTGCAAAACCGCCTGAGTTCGCCGAAGGTGTCTCCCGAAACATGAAACCGCTCTTATAGGCATTTATCTTGTTCTGGTAGATCAACGGGTCCCTGACCTAATGGCACCGGTGGCCTGATCAGCGACACTCTGGTTCTCGCCGTGCGACGATCGCCCTTTAGGAGGACCGACTATCTAACGTGTCCAAGCTGCGCATGCAGATGGCAAAGCAATTTTGAGATGGAAAATGATTGATGGCTTGGCAGGCTTTGACGTTTTGGTGATCGGCGGGGGCAACGCGGCTTTGACGGCGGCTTTGAGCGCTCGCGAAATCGGCGCCAGCGTACTGGTGCTGGAGGCCGCGCCGAAGGAGATGCGCGCCGGCAACAGCCGGCACACCAGGGACCTGCGCTGTATGCACGACGCGCCGACCGCGCTGATGGTTGGCATCTATTCGGAAGACGAGTTCTACAAAGACATTCTTAGCGTCACCGGAGGCCAGACCAACGAGAAATTGGCGCGCATGACGGTGCGGGCTTCAGCCGGGTGTATCGAGTGGATGAAGCGCCGCGGAGTCCGCTTCCAACAAGCCTTGGGCGGCACGCTTCAACTGGGCCGCACCAACGCGTTCCTTTTGGGCGGCGGAAAATCCATGATGAACGCTTATTACGCCGCGGCGGAGCGCGCCGGCGTCCGCGTGATTTACAACGCCGAAGTGGTGGACTTGGATGTGACCGACGGCGAGTTTCAAGGCGCCAGCGTGCTGGTGGAAGGCAACCCCGCGCAGGTGAGCGCCAAGGTCATGGTAGCCGCTTGCGGCGGTTTCGAAGCGAACCTGGAGTGGCTCAAGGAAGTTTGGGGTCCGGCCGCCGATAATTTTCTGATTCGCGGCACTCCTTACAACAAAGGCAAGGTCTTGAAGCGCTTGCTCGAATTGGGCGTGGAATTCATCGGCGATCCCAGTGAAGGACACTTTGTGGCCATCGACGCACGCGCGCCGAAGTTCGACGGCGGCACTGTCACCAGGCTCGACTGCGTCTCGCTCGGCATCGTGGTGAACAAGAACGGAGATCGCTTCTACGATGAAGGCGAGGACTTCTGGCCTAAGCGTTACGCCATCTGGGGTCGGCTGGTCGCGCAACAGCCGGACCAGATCGGCCACTGCCTCCTCGATTCCAGGGCGATGGGAAAGTTCATGCCCTCGGTTTTCCCGCCGGCACAGGCTAACAGCATCGGCGAGTTGGCCAAGCTGGTGAAGTTGCCGGTGGAAAAGGTGGTGGCCACCGTCAAGGCCTACAACGACGCGGTCCGGCCCGGAACGTTTAACCGCGAGACTCTGGACGACTGCAAGACCTCGGGTCTGCAACCGGAGAAGACGCATTGGGCGTTGAAGATCGACCGGCCGCCCTTCTACGCGTATGGATTGCGGCCCGGCCTGACGTTTACCTACCTGGGAGCGAAGGTCAATGAGCGCGCCATGGTGCTGATGAAGGGAGGCCAGCGCTCGCGCAACATCTTTGCCGCCGGAGAGATCATGGCGGGTAACATTCTTGGCAAGGGCTATGCGGCCGGCTTAGGCCTGACTATCGGTACAGTCTTTGGCCGCATCGCCGGACGCGAGGCAGCTATGCAAGCCCTGGGTAGGACTGAAACGCGCAATCAACCAGGAGAGGTGGCCGTCGCGCATGACACCCACTGAGAGGATGCCCGCTGACTTGGTGCGCGAGGGCGAGCATCTGCTCACGGTGTGTAACTCCTGCCGCTACTGTGAAGGCTTTTGTGACGTGTGGACGGCCATGGAGAGGCGGACGGTTTTCACGCAGAGCGACCTGAGTTACCTTGCCAACCTCTGCCACGACTGCGGCGAGTGCTATTACGCCTGCCAGTACGCGCCGCCGCACGAATTCAATATCAATGCGCCTAAGACATTCGCCACGATTCGCGCCTATACCTACGAACTTTATGGCTGGCCGGGTCCGCTGGCCAGGGCCTTCCGCAGCAACGGCTTGGTGGTTTCAATCCTCGCAGCGGCAGTCCTGATAGGATTCATCCTGACCGCGAACATGGCCGTCGGCAGCCGTCTTTGGGAGCCGGCTCGCGGCGGAAATTTCTATCAGCTCATCTCTCACGAAGTCATGACGCTGACGTTCGGGGCCGTGTTTGGATTCTCCGTGCTTGCCTTGGCGATCGGATTTTTGCGGTTCTGGCGCGACGTGGGCGAGCCTTATTCCGGATTCGCCAAACCCGCCGCGTTGGTCCGAGCCGTGAAGGAGATTTTCCGCCTCAAGGACTTGGACAACGGTGGCGTGGGCTGCGCCTATCCCGGTGAAACGAGTTCGCAGTCGCGGCGATTGTTCCATCACGCGACGTTCTATGGATTTCTTTCGTGCTTCGTGGCTACCACACTGGGTGCGATCTACTACTACGTGTTCGGCTGGCACGGCCCTCCGGCCTTCACCAGTTTGCCGGTATTCTTCGGCACGCTCGGCGGGATCGGCCTGGTGATCGGACCGATTGGCCTGCTCACGCTCAAGCGCAAACGCAATGAGGACCTCGTCGATCAGAGGCAGAACGGGATGGACCTGTCCTTTCTCGTGCTTCTAGTTGCGATCAGCATGAGCGGACTGCTCCTGCTGTTGCTGCGCGAGAGCGCGGCTATGGGCACGATGCTGGTGGTTCATCTCGCCTTCGTCATGACATTGTTCCTGACGATGCCCTACGGCAAGTTTGTGCACGGCATCTACCGGTCGGCGGCCCTGCTAAAGTGGTCGCTCGAAAACACCCGCCAGCCGGAACGAAAGGCGTAAATGCCAGGTGGAGGAATTCCGAGTTGGTCGGGGTGGCCGGATTTGAACCGGCGACCACACGCACCCCAAGCGTGTGCGCTACCAGTCTGCGCCACACCCCGACGCGAGGAACATTATATATCCGCCCTCGGCAAGACCACACCCGCCGCTGCGTGAAGGCCCGCCTCGGCTTCGACCGCTCTCTCGATCAGGCTTTTTTCTTCGGCGCGACGCGCGGACGCCACTGCGCGAACGACCGCATATCGACCTGGAACGTCCACGCGCTCTTCGATTGATCGATTAGGTGCACGATCTCGTCGCATATAGCCGCGGGCGGAACGAACTGCGCCGGATCCACCTCGGGCATCGACTCGCGCACTCGCGCACTGTCCACGGCGCCGTCCACGTCGAGCGCGGCGGCATGCACGCCGAGATGCATGAACTCGTAGGCGACGGACTCCGCAATCGCGCGCTGCGCCAGCTTCGAGGCGTTGTAGGCGGAGTATTGCGCCGGTCCGCTGCGCGACTCCGACCCCAGCACGAAAATCACGGTGCCTGCCTTGCGCTCCGCCATCTTGCCGATCACGGCCTGCGTGCAGAAGAACGGCCCGTAGGCGTTCACCTTGAGCTGGAAGTCGAAATCCTCCTCGGTGATTTCGGTGAATCGCTTGCGCAGATACGCGCCCGCGTTGTTGATCAGCACGGAGATCGGGCCGAGCTCGCGTTCGACGGTCTCAACCGCGGCGACGACCTGATCGCGGCGCGCGACGTCGGTTGGCGTCACGACTGCCTTGCCGCCCTGCGCGCGAATCAACTCCGCGGTTTCCTCGAGCTGCGACTTGGTGCGCGCGATCAGCCCGACCGCGTAGCCTTCTTTTGCCATTCGAAGCGCGATGTCGCGGCCGATGCCGCGGCCTGCGCCGGTTACCAATGCGACTTTTGCTTCCGACATAGCGCGAAATCTTAGCCGCTGGCGGACCGCGTGCAAACCTCTAATGTGACCACATCGCGGAATTCAACTTGGCACTCTGTGAATCCGGTGGTAGTCTCCAGGCATGAGCAGCCCGCGGCTCACGCGATTGATCGTCGCAATGTTCGCAGCGCTCGCGATGACCGTGCTGGTGAACGCGCGCCCTGCGTTCTCGCAGGATGCCGACAGCCTGAGCGCGGACGTTGGCGCAGGCACGGGTCCCGATGCCAATTGGGCGGCGACCGGCCCGGCCATCGATGAGGACGCGGCGACCGCCGACAAAGTGCTGGAGCTTCCCCGGGTGGTGTGTTCCAAAGACGGCGCTCCCGTTGCGTGCGACGACGCCACCGCCGATAGCGACGACGACGGCACCCAGGCTGTCAACGCGCCGTCGTCCACCGCGCCGCCAAATCGCGATGACGACTCGGCCGACACCGCCGACGCCGCCGTGCCCAATCAGGATTGGGGCACCCTCGACGACTACGAGAACGAGGAGACGTACGCGGTCCCGTACGCGGTGTATCCGTACCCGATTGCGGTCGCGGCGGTGCCGATGAACCGAGGCCCGTCGCCGCTTCCCACGTCGGGCTTCGTGCCGAGCACCCCGCTGACGCAGGCGGCGCTCCCGCCGCTGAATCCAGGCCCGTGGATTCTGCGCCCGTCGATGTCCACCTTCAACCATCCGGCGGGCAATCCGATGATGGGGATGTCGATGTCGCATCCGTTCGCATTCCATCGCTGACCGCTCCTTTACGCCGTTTCTTTCTCACTGAGTTCGCGCGCTATTATCTGAGCCCGATCGCGTGGGCTATCGACTGCCGCGTTCGGACGGGGACTTTCGATGCTGATAACGGTTGACGTTGGCAACAGCCATACCGTGATTGGAATCTACGAGGGCGAGCGCTTGCGCAATCACTGGCGCATCTCGACCGTTCCCGATCGCACCACCGACGAGCATGGCGCGCTGCTCAACACTCTGCTGGCCGGCGCCGGCCTCGCGGGCGGCCTCAAACCCGAAGGGGTTGCGATCGCGTGCGTGGTTCCCCCGCTCAACCAGGTGATGGAGCAACTCGCCGAGCGCTATTTCCATTGCGCTCCGCTGATGGTGGGCCCCGGAATCAAAACCGGCATGCCGATCCTGTACGAGAATCCCAAGGAGGTGGGCGCCGACCGAATCGTCAACGCGGTCGCCGCCTACGAGCGCTACGCCTGCGCGTCAATCGTCGTCGATTTCGGCACCGCCACCACGTTCGACTACGTGACCGGCAAGGGCGAGTACGCCGGCGGCGCGATCGCGCCCGGCCTCGGCGTCTCGATGAACGCGTTGATCGAGCACGCCGCCAAGCTCTATCGCGTCGAGCTGGTTCGCCCGCGCGAGGCGGTCGGCCGCACCACCGTCGGCTCGATTCAGTCCGGCCTTATCTTCGGCTACACCGCGCTGGTGGACGGTCTCGTCGCACGCATCCTCAAAGAGCGCGGCGAAAAGGCGCGTATCATCGCGACCGGCGGTCTCGCCGATCTGATTGCGCCGGAGAGTGAAACGATCGAAGAGGTGGACGAGTTTCTGACATTAAAGGGGCTGCGGCTGATCTTTGAGCGCAACCGGCGCTAGTTGGGGGACGTTTTGATGAGCAAGCAGGGCCGAGTCGTGACCGATTCGATGATCGGTCTCAAGATGCCGGATTACTCGCGCATCACGCCGCGCGTCGCGACCGTGCTCGGCCAGAATCCGAGTCCGTTTACAGGACCCGGCACGAACACATATATCGTCGGCACCTCGAAGCTGCCTTTGTTGCTCGACACGGGCCAGGGCGTCGCGATCTACCCCGACTTGCTCGAAGCCGCGCTCAAGGAACTCTCCGGCGCAAGCGGGCTCGAACGAATTGTCCTGACTCATGCGCACGTCGATCACCTCGGAGGCGTCAAGCAGGTCACCGAGCGATTCGGCGAGATGGAAGTATTGAAGATGCCGTGGGAAGGTCACGACGCTCCCGCCGGCGCCATCTCGGCGATCGGCCACGACGCCGTCGTTCACACTGAGGGCGCCACCCTGCGCGCGGTATTTACTCCTGGCCACGCACCCGACCACTTGTGCTACTATCTCGAGGAAGAGCGCGCACTGTTCACGGGGGATGTCGTGCTGGGCGCAGGTACTACCGTCATTCCTGACGATACGGGAGACTTGGGCGAGTACATGGATTCGCTCAGGCGCCTGCTCGAGCTCGACCTCGAGACGATCTATCCGGCCCACGGCCCGGTCATCCGCAATCCCAAAGAAAAGATCGGCGAGTACATTGCTCATCGCGAATTGCGCGAGCGCCAGGTCCTCGAGGTGCTGGCCGGCGGCGTGGGACCGCTCGACGCGATGGCGATCGTGAAGAAGATCTACACTGACGTTCCGGAGTACCTGCATCCTGCGGCGGCGAGCTCGATCCGCTCTCATCTGCGCAAGCTCGAGCGGGAAGGCCGCGTGGTGGAGCATGAAAAGCGCTGGAGTGCCAATTAGCAAAGCGCGCGAGCCTCACGCTTTTGGCGCGTCGCTCGCCGCGATCCTGCTCGCCGTGTTCGCGAGCGCGCTCGCTGCCGCACAGTCTGGCCCCGATCCGGCAGCGTCTGAAACCTGGAAGACCGCCGCCGCATCCGCGGCTGCTCCAACTGCAGCATCCGGCGCCGGCGCCCCGATTGCCGAAGCCGCTCCGCCGACGCCTCCGCGCGCCGCCCCGTCTGCCGCTTCTGCAACTGCCGCTCCCACGAACCTGGTCCCGACGCCTCCCGAGATAGAGGCGACGCAGCCCGGCACCACAGAGATTCCAGCCGCGAATTCCGCCGGCGCGTCGCAGCCGCAGTCGCCGGGCCGTGCGCCCGATTCGCCGACGTCCGCGGACTCGCAACCACAGAACGACGGCGGCGAGATCGCGCGCTATCAGGAGGAGCAGAGCGGGATGCCGCCCGAGCAGCTCAGGTCCTTGCAGCAATTCGACAGCGAGGGCGAGCTTTCGGCTCCCTTCGGACTGCAACTGCGCGAGGCAAAGCGCTCGCTCAAATCGGGCGAGGATGCTGACGGCTTGCTGATTACGGGGGTCGAGAAAGGCAGTCCTGCCGCCGCCGTCGGCCTGCGCCCCTACACTCACACTGTCCATGACGCGATTGCGGCGGCCGCGATCCTCGGAGCGTTCTTCTCGGGCGGCTTGTCAGTGGCGGTCATTCCGGCGTTGGACTACATGCAGGTCGGCGAGAGCTACGACATGATCATCGGCGTCGACGGCTCGCGCGTCACCAACTTTCTCGACTTCCAGGACCGCATGCGCGACCTGCAGCCGGGCGAGCTTGTTTACTTGAGCGTGGTGCGCGACGGCAAACGCCTCCAGGTCACGCTGCCGGTGACAGCCAACACCCTGCAAGCCAACAACTGATAGTCTGCCCGGGAAGTAGCAGCTGCCGTAAATCATCCTTTAACTCATACCATATGTTGTGGTTATGTGACGGACCGACCACCATCGGTCGTTTCGTTCCGTCAAAACTAATTTTCGCCGGAAGGGGAGGTCGGCCGATTTTCGGGCGAATAGGGGGCGCTTAGACGGTCAGCCATCCCGTAGGCTTAGCACGTCAAATCGGCAGAGGGGCAGGCTGAATTAGTTCATCCCCAAGCCCCTTCATCAAAACTGAACCAGTGCCCGGCTCATCAGGGGGGCTCGCCGTAAGCGCTAAGGCAGGAATCGCGTAGATTCAACCTGCGACAGATTCGAGCCGATTGGCGCGGGCGGCTTCCTGCTCGCCACGTGAAGCAGAATCCGGACTCATCCCCCGGCTGTATTGCCGTGGTGAACAGCCCATGACCCGCTTGAAGGCTGTGCTGAAGGCGCTTTCGGATTCGTAGCCGAGCGAGAGGGCGATGAGGGAAATGGGATCGCTGGAATTCACCAGCCGGTCCCCGGCCAGCAGCATTCGCCAGCGCGTCAGGTATTCCATGGGTGACGCGCCAACCGTCTCTTTGAATTTCAGGGCAAAGGTCGATCGCGACATGCCGGCGCGCTTCGCGAGCTCCTGTAATGTCCATCGATACGCCGGTTCGTCGTGGATAGAGTTGATCGCCGCGCTCATCTGTTTATCCGCCAGAGCGAAGAGCCACCCGACGCCGCCTTTCATTCCTTCGGCCAAGTGCAGCCGCAAGGCCTGCACCAGCATCATGTAGGCGAGGTGTTGTGCGACCAGAAAGCCGCCCGGCTGCGGCTCACTAAGCTCCTGCCTCATCCGCTCCAAAGACCAGCGCATCGCGGCCTTGTCCGATTCTTTGCGGATATGCACAATCGGCGGCAGCATCCCAACAGGATGCCGGCATGCTTACCGGTAAGAGCGAAGTGCCCGCCGACAATAAAGCAATCCCCACCGCCATTGAACGAGGCGGTGCCATTATTATCTCGCTTGGCCGATAAAATTGTTCGGTAGTCGATAGGCGTCAGAGTTAGATCGGTCGCAAGGCGGAAAGGCCACCCAGGCGGCAGCAGGATGCAGTCTCCCGTCGTCAGGCGCACCGGGTCAGGAACGCCCTCCACAGACAGCCAGCACCGGCCCGAAACCAGAGCGTAGCATTTGATGCCTTCATGGCGGGGGAACTGGATGGACAGCTCTCCACCCACATCGAAGCCGCCGGCCGAATAACTGCGCGGTTTCAGCAGCGACAGCACATCTGAGAGCGGGTCCATAAGACATCCGGGACGATCGCGAAGGTAATACGGACTTTACAGCATAGATTGTATTCCCTCAAATACTTATCTTGCTCATAACGGGGCTGCGAATGTGGTGATCGTCGTAAAATGAAGTGAAGGAGAATTCGAAATGCGTGTTTTCGTAACCGGTGCTACAGGGTTTATCGGTACCGCACTTATTCCGGAGCTTATCAACGCCGGCCATAAGGTGATCGGACTTGCGCGCTCAGAAGCGGGCGCCAAGTCGCTGGTCGCGGCTGGTGCGCAGGTGCATCGCGGCGATCTTAAAGACCTAGAAAGCCTGCGCAGTGGAGCGGCCATGTCGGATGGCGTGATTCATCTGGCATTCAATCACGACTTCTCGAAGTACATGGATAACTGTCAGGCAGACCGGCGAGCTATCGAGGCGCTCGGATCGGTGCTCGTTGGATCAGACAGGCCGCTGGTCGTCACCTCGGGGACCGCGGTGGCCTTCATGCCGGGCCGCGTCGCGACCGAAGACGATCCGCCCGTTCCGAGCTCGGTGATGCCGCGCAGCGCGTCGGAGGAGGCTACAACCGAGATGGTGTCGCGAGGCGTGCGCGCGACTGCGATGCGCCTGCCGCAGGTCCACAACCGCCTCAAGCAGGGTCTCATCACGCCCCTGATCGAGATAGCTCGCGCGAAGGGTGTGTCGGCGTACGTCGGCGATGGGCGCAACCGATGGCCCGCGGCGCACCTGATCGATACCGCGCGGCTCTACCGGCTGGCCCTTGAAAAGGGCGTTGCGGGAGAACGGTTTAACGCCGTCGCCGAAGAAGGCGTGCCGCTGCGGGACATCGCCGAAGCGGTCGGCCGGCGCATCAACGTGTCTGTCGTCTCCAAAACCGCCGAGGAGGCACCCGAGCATTTCGGCTGGCTCGCGTTCTTCGTGGGCAACGACGCGCCGGCCTCGAGCGCAAAAACGCAGGAACGCCTCGGATGGCGTCCAACGCAGACCGGGCTGATCGCCGACCTGGAGCATCCAGAATAATTCGGACCGGCTGAATTGGCGCCGATATCGCTCACTAAAGAAGCAGGTCGAGTGTCGTTCGTGGTCGTTCGCCTCAAAATGCAGCGATGGTAAACTTAGAGAAAGTTCCCGTCAGGTTACGACTGTCATTTGAAGAGGAACATTCTCATGCAAACGATCCACTACCGCGCTGCCGATGTTAATGGGCTGAAGATTTCCTATCGCGAAGCCGGTCGGACGGATGCCCCGACTTTGCTCTTGTTGCATGGGTTTCCGACCGCCGGGCATATGTTCCGCGATTTGATTCCACTTCTCGCCGACAGCTTTCACCTGGTAGCGCCTGATTTGCCGGGCTTCGGTCAGTCGGACCTGCCTCCCCGCCAGACGTTCAAATACACGTTCGAGAATCTTGCGGAGACGATCGACCGCTTCACCGAAATCATCGGGATGAAACGCTTCGCGATCTACATCTTTGATTACGGCGCTCCCGTGGGCTTGAGGATTGCTCTAAGGCATCCGGAACGCATATCCGCGATCGTCTCCCAAAACGGCAACGCCTACGAGGAAGGGTTGAGCGACGGCTGGAACCCGATCCGGAAATATTGGGAAGACCCGTCGCAGGCGAACCGCGACGCACTCCGCACCTTCCTCAAGCCCGAGACCACCATCTGGCAATACACTCACGGCGTCTCCGACGCGACAAGGGTTTCGCCCGACGGCTACTCGCTCGATAGTTTCTACCTGGCACGGCCGGGCGCAGACGAGGCGCAGCTCGACTTATTCGGTGACTACAAGACTAACGTCGCGCTTTACCCGACTTTCCAGAAATATTTCCGAGACCACAAGCCGCCACTGCTGGCGGTGTGGGGAAAGAACGACCCGTTCTTCCTGCCCGCCGGCGCGGAGGCCTTCAAGCGGGATGTTCCCGGCGCACTCGTGCGTTTCTTCGATACCGGGCACTTCGCGCTGGAGACGCACGCCGCCGAAATCGCGGCGGCGATCCGCGATTTTCTCGGCGGCTGATTTCGCCTTGCGTAAAGCCGATGCGGGTCGCTGCGGCTGGAAGGCTGCTTTTATCAAGCGGGTGGGCAACAACGTCCTGGGAGTCGGGCCGCAGCCGAAGATCGTCGGTGCGGACTTGAAGACGTCGCCGATCAGTTGATCGCGCAGCACCAGGAGAGAACCAATGTCGCGTGAGAATGTGACTGTTGTACTGGTGCACGGCGCTTGGGCTGACGGATCGAGCTGGGCCAAAGTAATCGGGCCGTTGGCGGCCGAAGGCGTCGCGGTGCTCGCGGCTCCGTTGCCCCTGACGTCGTTTGCTGAGGATACGGCGGCGGTCGAGCGCACGCTGGAGCGAGCTCCGGGGCCGATCGTTCTTGTGGGTCACGCATACGCCGGAGCCGTGATCGCGGCTGCGAGGAGTGAGAAGGTGAAGGCGCTGGTTTACGTCGCCGCGCTTGCTCCTGATGAAGGCGAGACTGTCGCCGATGTTTTCTACCACACCAAGCCTCATCCGCTGGCTCCGAAGTTGGCGCCGGACAATCATGGGCTGATCTATCTGCCGGACGAGGCATTCGCCGCGGCGTTCGCGCAGAATGCCTCCGCTGATGAATTGGCGCTGCTCCGCGCGGTGCAGCGGCCGCTTTCGCCTGCATGCATTACGGTGCCTGTGAATCGTCCACTCTGGAAAGACCGCCCGACCTGGTTTCTCATTGCGGAGCAGGACCGCATGATCGTCCACGACACGCAGCGCTTTATGGCGGAGCGGATGCACGCGCGGGTGCGGTCGCATCCGGTGGATCACGCGCCGATCGTTACTGCGCCTGGCCTCGTCGTCGACATCATACGCGAGGCCATCGGGGAAGCGCTCAGCGGCTGATCGCCTTCGTTTTGTATGCGCCGGGAGCAGCTCGCTTGCTTCAGAATTATCGAGAGCACGGCGCGCATCTTCGCGGTGAAGGCGCGGGACTTGGAGGTTTTCATCTTTTCTCCTTTACGCGTCCGCCCGCTTTATCTATATAGTTGAATTGGTCCGTCGAGGATTTTTCCCGGCGAGACGGTGTTGAGTTGAATGCCTCCGCGCGGAGGCGATGACATTTTTGGCGTCTGCTCGCGCCTGGATCCGATGTTTGGACTGGGACTCCGAGTGATTCGAGCGCTCGTTCATTCGAGGATGCTCTGATGCGGGGTTGCCGGTAAGCGGCAGTCCCGATTTTTTTGGAGTGACCGAAGCGCTTCGGAGTGAAGATGACGCAAGACAAAGTTCGCGTGCCCGATCTCGCCCGCATGAAGGCTGCGCGCCAGCCGATCACGATGCTGACAGCGTACGATTTTCCGTTCGCGAGAATCTTCGACAACTGCGGCGTCGACCTGCTCCTGGTCGGCGATAGTCTCGCGATGGCGGTGCGCGGCGAGGACAACACCCTCGCCGTCACTATCGACGAGGTCATCTACCACAGCCGTGCGGTCGCCCGCGCGCGCCGCCGCGCGTTGATCATCGCCGACATGCCGTTCCTCTCGTATCAGGTGAGTCCCGAAGACGCGCTGCGCAACGCCGGCCGTCTCGTCAAGGAGGGCGGCGCCGAAGCGGTGAAGCTCGAAGGCGGCGTCGCGATCGCCGAGGCGGTCGCCAGAATCGCGGCCGCCGACATTCCCGTGATGGGCCACGTCGGCCTGACGCCGCAGTCGATTCATCGGATGGGCGGGCATCGTGTGCAGGGCCGCAAATCCGGCCGCGCGCCCGGATGCCGCGAACGCCTGCTCGAAGACGCTGCCGCTCTGGAGGCCGCGGGCGCATTCGCGATCGTGGTCGAGGGCGTGCCGCCGTCGTTGGCGCGCGAGATAACCGCCCGCGTCGCCATCCCGACAATCGGCATCGGCGCCGGCCCCGATTGCGACGGCCAGGTGCTCGTGATGCACGACATGCTTGGCCTTGGCGAGTCGTGCGCGCCACGCTTCGCCAAGCCGTTCGCGCATCTGTGGGATGAGGCCGCGGCCGCCGCTACAGCCTACCTGCGCGAAGTTAAGGAGCGCGCTTTCCCCGCGCCGGAACATTGTTACGCCGAATCCAGGAGCGCCCCGCGATGATCGTGATTACCTCGCCCGACGAGATGACCCGTTTTTCCAGTGACGCGCTCCAACGCAGTGAACGTATCGGGCTCGTGCCCACGATGGGCTATCTGCACGACGGCCATCTGACCCTGATGCGCGAAGGTCGCCGCCAGTGCTCGGTCCTGGTCGCGTCGATCTTCGTCAATCCCACCCAGTTCGGCCCCGGCGAGGACTTCGCGCGCTATCCACGCAACTTCGAGCGCGACTGTGCGATGCTGCAGACCGTGCCGGTGGACGTCGTCTTCGCGCCCGAGCCGGGTGCGATGTACTCGCTCGACGCACAGACCTGTGTCGACGCCGGCGACATCACAATCGGTCTGTGCGGCGCGCATCGCCCCGGCCATTTCCGCGGCGTGACGACGGTGGTCGCCAAGCTGTTCAACATCGTCAAACCGCGTGTGGCGGTTTTCGGCGAGAAAGACTTTCAGCAACTGCGCGCGATCCAGAAAATGGTCCGCGACCTGAACTTCGACGTCGAAATTGTCCCGGTGCCGATCGTGCGCGAAAAAGACGGGCTCGCGATGAGCTCGCGCAACGCCTACCTGTCCGCCGCCGAGCGCGAAGACGCACTCGCGCTAAGCCTCGCGCTCCGCGCCGCCCGCGAGAAGCATCGCGCCGGCCCATGCTGCGCCGAAGAAATCGTGTTCGCGGCAACCCGCGTGCTCAAGCGCATGAAAAACGTCGAGATAGAATACGTCGAAGCGGTGGACGCCGAAACGCTAACGCGTCATCCGCCGCTCGACCGTCCAATCCTGATCGCCATAGCAGCCCGCGTAGGCAAGACCCGGCTGATAGACAACGTCGTGCTCGAGCCGTGACCGCGCCGCGCAGCACAGTCACGTCATCAGCAGGATCAGCAGGCCGCCGGTCACCCCACTGCCACTGCTCGATCGCGCCGGGACTTCGGTCGAACCTTGATCTCGACCCTTTGGTCAAGTGCGGCCAGAAACCGCATGATTCTTTCAAGTGAGAATCCGTCGAGATGACCTCGGAGCAGGGCGGATATTTTAGGCTGAGTTACGCCGAGGATCCGCGCAGCTTCGACCTGGCTGAGTTCTCGCTTCTCGATAATCGCGGAGATCTTGAAAACCAGGTCGGTTTTTGCCTGAAGAACGTCGGCATCCGCTAGTCCGAGATCGCGAAACACATTGCCGCTGCCTCTGGCTACCATTTTCACAAATCTGCTCCTTTACTTCTTTCCGGACATATAGTCCTGCTCTGCAACTTTGAGCCTTTGCTTGATTAAATCGATGTCGCTCTTCGGGGTCTCGATTCCCCTTTTGGACTTCTTTTGGAATGCGTGGAGGACATAAACCACCTCGGCAAATCGCACCGTACAAACGGCTCGAAACGTGCACCCATCGAAGTCATCAACGATCTCGACCACGCTCGCACCGCCAAATCCTTTCATTGGCCTCGCGTCTTTGTGCTTTCCACCTAGCTGCGCAGCGTTCAGAGCGGTTCCGACTATAAGCCTGACTTCCTTCGGAAATCTCTGGAGATCTGATTGCGAACTGCTCACGAACCTCACCGGCTTTCGTTTCTGCGGCTCGCCCATTCGCCAAATTATCCCACAATTGGGATAGGCGGATCAATCAGCTTTTTCGGCTGCTTCCTGGGTGAATGAGCAAAGGCTGGTTGGACACGAACGATCCGCGCGGCCGGAGTCAGGTCATCAGCAGAATCAGCAGGCCGCCGGCTACTATGAAGCCACCGCCGAGGATGAGCCTGTCGTCGGGCAGCTGCTTGAAGAGAATCAGCGAGATCGTTTGCGACACCACGAAGAAGATCGCGATGTAGATTCCCATCAGCCGATTGAAATCGAAGCCGCGGCTACCGCTCCTTTCGCTGCAATTCTATTAGCTGGAATGTAAGTTCAATCCGGCTTTGCCTAACTCGGTCTTTATCCTTTCGGTCTCGGAAGGGTTGTCCATAGCGAATTCAACCCATTCATCGTGAGAGACGAACGCACGTCCATAACCGATCGTCGGAATCAGATGCATATCCCATCCGGCTATCAGCCCGATCTCGACGAAGCTGACGAGATCCGCTGCCTCGAACTCCAAGAACAAATGACCTGGTGCTTCATGAATCAGCCGTTGGTCACCGTGACTCTGTCGAAGGCGATAATAGAGATGCCAATTCTCCGAGCTGGGCCACACGCCCCAAGAGGTGACCCAGAGAAGGCAGTGCTCCCGAGGCTGTAGCGACCGCTCGATGAAGCGGCAGAACCAAGTGAGTCTCGCAATGTCCTTTGGGAAGTCATATCGCACTGCGACGGAGCCGCTATAAGGATGGACCGGCACTTTGCGATCATCGAGCTCGATACTTTGGCCGATGCACCAAGCCTCTAATTCGCTGGGTGTGAGAGTCCGCATCTGCTTTGCAAGTATACTACGCGGTCGCCGTGTGGAGGTAACTAACTGAACAACTTCGGGAAACCATAGGAAGGGCATCTTGGAATTCGGACCCTCACCCGCGCCGGAGTCGCAGCTTCTCTCTGATCGGGTGAGGCTAGGACGCAGTCACGTCATCAGCAGAATCAGCAGGCCGCCGGCTACTATGAAGCCGCCGCCGAGGATGAGCCTGTCGTCGGGCAACTGCTTGAAGAGAATCAGCGAAATCGCTTGCGACACCACGAAGAAGACCGCGATGTAGATTCCCATCAGGCGATTGAAATCGACGCCGCTCTGGTTGACCAGGATTCCGTAGGCGAACAGCGCGAACGCGCCCGCCGCAAGCGAGTAGCCGTAGCTGTGAAGTCCTATCCTGACCAGCGCATCGCCGCCCACCTCAAGCACTGCAGCGAGCACCAGGACCGCGAGAGTCTTCAGGATCAAAGCCGGGGCGGCCTATGGCCTAATAATAATCAACCGGGTCGATCTGCCGCTTCGCGCCCCAGTAGAAGAGCATGTTCTCGGTCAGTCCCTGCCAGGTGAACTTTCCCGGCGGCAACAGCAGCCGCTTGAACATCGACTTCAGCGAGTAGAACTCCTTGGTGCATCGCCACACGCCTTCCTCGACTTCCTGCGGCGACATGTTCTTGGGCACGAACATGCAGCGGAAGTTGTTGGTGTAGAGGTCGGCGTCGGGGATTATCACGCGGCCTTCGTTCTCGAGCTGCGTGCGCATCGGCGTGCCGACGCGCGGCGTCACAGTGTTGAAAAACGCCTCGGGCGCCTTGACCTCGTGCAGGAACTTCAGCGTGTCGTCGAAAATTCCCGGATGATCCTCTTCCAGCCCGAACAGGAAGTTGAGGGAGTAGTAAATCCCGTACTTTTCGAGCTTCTTGAGCAGCTTCTTGTACTGCCCCGCGTGATTCTGAATCTTGTTCATCGACAGCAGGCTCTCCTGGCTGATCGATTCGACCCCGATGTTGACGTGGAAGATTCCCGCTTTCGCCGCGAGGTCCAGCAAATCGTCGTCGTGATTCGAGTTGATCGTCCACAGACACGAGAACCGGATATTGAGCGGCTCCAGCGCCCTGAACAGTTCGCGTGCGAACTTGTGCTTGCCGGTAATTTGATCGTCGATAAACTGAAAGCGCTTGAACCCGGTGATCTTGACGACCTGCTTGATCTCCTCGACGATGTCCTCGATCGGCCGCGTCCGATACGCGCCGTCGTAGAACACCGGAATCTCGCAGAACGAACATCGGTACGGGCAGCCGCGGCTCGCCTGCACCGGCACCGCCTTGAACAGGTAGCGATTGAGCTTGAGCAGCTCGTGGCGCGGGCGCGGCAGGTTCTTCAGATCGTGCATCTTGTCGGCCTTGTAGATCTGCTTGAGCTTGCCGTCGCGCCAGTCCTGCAGCAGCTCGGGCCACACCAGGTCGGCCTCGCCCTGCACCACCGCGTCGCAATGATGCAGCGCCTCTTCGGTCTGCAGCGTCGCATGGAAGCCGCCGAACACCACCGGGATGCCGCGTTTGCGGAATTCGTCGCCCAACTGGTACGCCCGCAGCGACGCGCCAATCGTGGTCGTCATCCCGACCAGGTCCCAGCCGCCGTCGAAATCGATTTCCTCGAGCCGCTCGTCGCACAGCGTTACGTCGTATTCGTCGGGCGTCAGCCCCGCCATCAGCGGAATCATCAGCCCCATGATCAACCGCCAGCGCGTCTTGTGCGGTGTGCCGTCAAGATGGACGGTCGTGGGTTGCACCAACAGGATCCTGGGCTTCTTGCCGTTCATACTTCCTCCGCCTGCAGGCCTCGATTCCCTTCCTACAGGCTTTCAGCCTTTATTGACGATGACGATGCGGTCCGGCCGGTAATCCATATCAGGGCCACAGCAAACACGTAAGTGCCGAATGCGGTGCCCCAGGCGAAGTACTCTAGCCGATTTATTAAGGCCAACACCACGAGCAGGTACGCGAAATCGCGCCCGCTCCACCGATCGACCTTGTCCAGCCACTCGGCCGCCTGCGCGCCTTTTATTCTAAACGCCCGCCAGGTCGCGACGGCGCACATCGCGAATCCGCCGAGCAGTATCGGAATCAGGTAAAGGTAGGCGCGGCTGTGCTCGACCCGGTAGCATCCGACCAGCAGGCCGACGAACACCGCCGCATGCACAATATTGTCAGTGACTACGTCGAGCGCGCCACCGAACTCGCTCTCGACCATCTTCAGGCGCGCCAACTCGCCATCGACGCCATCGATCGTGATCGAGATCAAAAAGAAAATCGCCGCGAACAGCCGCATCCAGTAATTCGGCACCGAGAACATCCACGCGCACAAAAGCCCGAACGCCGTGTTGGCCACCGTGACCATGTTGGGCGTGACGCGGGTTTGCGCCAGCCAGTAGCTGATGCGCCACGAAACTCGCCGGTCCACCCATCGCGCCATCGGCGCGTCTTTGTGCGCCGATTCCTCGCGAATCGATTTTGCCAGCCGCAGTTCCGCTTCCTCGCGATCCTCGGGGCGCCCGTTCAGCGCAAACGGCAGCAGACTCGCCGCCGGCGCCGCGACCGCAGTTGAAATTCCTCCGCGCGCGAGAATCTCGCCTAGCGCACCCGTCGCGATTTCGCCGCCACGGTCAACGTCCGTGCTTACCGCTCGATGGACCGCTTGCGGATTGGCGGCGTGCGCCTCGAGGATCCGTGCCAGTTGCGACTTGGCAAACACCAAATTTCCCGAAAAGGACACGCACGGCGACGACGCGTCGATGCCCAATCCCTGCGCATTCCGATCACTCAGAATCTCGCTGAACGATTCGACCATCGAGACCGCGTCGCTGTCTTGATACTGGCCCATCGCGCGCGCGACCTCGGCATACTGCGCGCGCGGCGCGGCCACGACGAACCGTTTGATCCCGGCACGCTCGCAAATGATCATCAGCCGCTCTAACAGCGGGCGGCCGAAGACCGCGTTACTCGCGCGGTCGGGTGCGGCAATTAGAGCAGTTTCAATCACTAACGTCCTTTAAAACCCGGTTTCCCCCGTCTTCAGCAATGGGCGCCACGGTAACACAGCGTTAATCGCAGCGGAAGTAGCCCCGCTACTAATTTCAATTGCGAAATATGAGTTCGGCTGCTGTCATGAGCGTTTTTCAAGGGTTCTATAGAGCACATTGACCGTCGAGACAGCTCCCGCCGCCCGATTAATTCACGTCCGTTGAAATGGAGCTAGAGGCCGCTGATTGTGGCTGGTAAACTGACCGTTTCATGACCACGGTCACCACTTTGCTATTCGATTTCGGCGGCACGCTCGACGGGCCCGCGCATTGGCTCGATCGATTTCTCGCCAGCTACCGCGCCGCGGGAATCGAAATCTCGCGCGCCGATCTCGACCCGGCCTTCGAGCACGCTACCCGAATCGGCTACGGCGCGACTCGGGTCGTGACGCGCTTCGGATTGACGGACCTGGTGCGATTCCTCGTCGGCCATCAATTCGAGTATCTGCGGAAAAGCGGGCCTGAGCCGCTGCGCGCGATACTCGACGATTCCGGCGCCGCCGGACGCCATCGCTTCGTCGAGCGCGTCACGAACTCCTTCGTCCGCGAGACTTCCGCGGGCCTGGCGCACAGCCGGGAAGTCATTGCCCCGCTCGAGAGCCGCTTCCAGATGGGCATCGTGTCGAACTTCTATGGAAACCTCGATCGCATTCTCGCCGACGCGAAGCTGGATCGATTCTTTGCCGCGGTCGCTGATTCAGCGCGCCTTGGAATTTTCAAGCCCGAGGCCGGCATCTTCGAAGCCGCGCTGAAAAAAATGCGGTGCGCGCCCGCATCCGCCGCGATGATCGGCGACTCGCCCGACAAGGATTGCGCCCCCGCCCACAAACTCGGGATGCGCACGGTCTGGCTGCGCACCGGGCCGCAGCGCAGCGATGATGCTTCCGGGCGCGAGGCGGCGGCTGACATCACGATCCAATCACTCGACGAAGTTGCGCAAATTCGATGGTGACGGAGTTACAGGGAGCGATAATTGCCGCCGGCCGCGGCGATCGCCTGCGCGTCTCGACCCGCGACGACATTCCCAAGCCCCTCGTCAAGCTCGGCGGCGAGGCGATGCTCTCCCGCCAGGCCCGTGCGCTGCTGGCGGCGGGCGCGTCGTCGGTCGTCGCGGTTATCAACTCCGAGACCGCGCGGGTTGCCAACGAAAACGAAAACCGGCTGGCGCTCGAGCTTCCGCCGTCGATGCGGCTCGTGGTGCGCGATACCGCCAACTCGATGGAAACGATGCTGGCGCTTGGCGAGATGCTGGAACCGGGATGGTTTCTCGCGGCCACCGTTGACGCCGTAATTCCGCTGGTGGAACTCGTGCGTTTTGTTAATGAGTCGCGGCGGAAAATCGAGGAGTGCCGCGACAAAAATCTTGCCGGCGTGCTGGCCGTCACGCGCTGGCGCGGCGAGGCCAAACCGCTTTTCGCCGATGTAACAGAAAACGGCTTGATCCGACAGCTGGGCAACCGTCACACTTTTATGGTGACGGCGGGGCTCTATTTCCTGTCCACCCGGGTCTTTGACTATGCCGCCGACGCGCGCCGCGCGGGGCTCGACGCACTCCGCCGCTTCCTCGCGCTGCTGATTGAACGCGGGATGCGGCTGGAGGCTGTCGAGATCGAAGGATCGATCGACGTCGATGAAGCGTCGGACCTCGACGCCGCGCGCCTGGCGATACGGAAGCAGCCATGAGTAATCGAGCTTTAGGAATTTATCGGGAGCCCGAGTTTTCACCGGGCAAGGTCGAGGCCGACGCCGCGATTCTCGACGCCACCCTGGCGGAGCTGAATCGAGAAGGCCTCGCAATCCAGGCGATCGATGCGGTCAGCTTCGCGTCGGGCGCACTGCCGCACGCCGACCTCGTGCTGCCGATGTGCCAGGGGCCGCGCGCGCTCAAGCGGCTGGCCGCAGTCGAGCAGGCGGGTGCGATCCCGATCAACTCCGCGCTCTCGATTCGCAACTGCTACCGCGACTTGCTCGCCCCCGGCCTCGAGCGCGCCGGCGTGCCGACTCCGCCGGGCGCGCTGGTCGCGGCCGACGAGCCGCTCGACGCGCGCAAGCTTGCCGGACTGGATTTGTCGGCGGGTGTGTTCGTCAAGCGCGGTGACCTGCACGCGCTCGCCCCTGAGGACGTGCAGCGCGCGTCGGATCGCGCGGCGGCCGAGTCGATTCTCGCCGACTTCGCCCGGCGCGGCATCCGCTACGCCTACCTGCAGCAGGAAGTCGTCGGCCGGGTCGTAAAGTTTTACGGGGTCAGCGGCGGCGCGCACTTCAGCGTACATCCCGAGGGCGAGGAAGTCGCCGAAGCCGCCGTGCGCGCGCTGTCGGAGGCGGCCTCGGCCGCGGCCGCCGCGCTAGGGCTCGAGGCGTGGGGCGGAGATGCGGTCTTGAGTGGCGATCGTTTTGCGATTATCGATTTTAACGACTGGCCCAGCTATAGCCGGGTGCGCGGACCTGCCGCTCGCGCGATCGCGCGCCGTGCGATAAGTCTGCTTAGCCGCCCGCGCAATGCGCGCGCCGGAAATTAAAACGAGGAATCGGATTCGCCGCCATTTGATGACAACCGCCAACGGAAAACTTCCCGCAATCAAAACGTCAGTGCCCGGACCCAGGTCGAAGGAGATCTTCGCCCTCGAACAAAAATATATCGCGCCCGGCCGCCAGCGTATCTCCCTGCTCGCCGGCCTCGCCTTCGACCACGGCGAAGGCGCGACGCTCACCGACGCCGACGGCAACACCTACCTGGATTTTTTCGCCGGCGTCGCTGTCGCCAGCCTCGGTCACGCGCATCCGGGGATGGCGGATGCGCTGGCCCGCCAGGCGTCGCGGCTGATAGTCGGCACCTTCGCGACCAAGGAGCGCGCGGCTGCGTTCAAGGCGCTGGCCGAAGTCGCGCCCGCCGGACTCAACCGCGCACATCTATATAGCGGCGGCGCGGAGGCGGTCGAAGCCGCGCTGCGCCTGGCGCGTTCCGCTACCGGCAAGCACGAAGCCGTAAGCTTCTGGGGCGGCTTCCATGGCAAGACCGGCGGCGTTCTTGGACTTATCGGCGACGAGTCGAAGCAAGGCTACGGGCCGTTGCAGGGCGGGCAATACACGGTGCCGTACGCCGACTGCTATCGATGCCCGTTCAAGCTGAAGTATCCCGACTGCGGGCTCTACTGCGTCGACTTCGCGCGCCAGCAGATCAAGATGAGCTCCTCGGGCGCGCTCGCCGCGATTGTCGCCGAGCCGATGCAGGGCACCGCCGGCAACGTGATTCCGCCCGACGACTGGATGCCCGCGGTCAAGTCCGTGGCCAAAGACTTCGGCGCGCTGCTGATTGCCGACGAAATGATCACCGGCTTCGGACGGACTGGAAAATGGTGGGGCGTCGAGCATAGCGGCGTCCATCCCGATATCGTCACCGTCGGCAAGGGGATGGGCTCGGGATTCCCGGTTTCGGGCGTGCTGCTGAGCGACGAGCTGGGCAAGGCTGAGCCGTTCGGCAAGCCGAGCGCGTCGTCGTCGAGCTACGGCGGAAATCCGCTGGCGGCGGTGGCGGTGGCGGAAACGATCGGCGCAATCCAGAAGCAGCATCTGGTCGAGAACTCGCGCAAGGTCGGCGCGATGATGCTGTCGCGGCTGGTGCAGCTCAAGGAAAAGTACGAGTTCATCGGCGACGTCCGCGGCAAGGGCCTGCTCATCGGCGTCGAGCTGGTGCGCGATCTCGAGACCAAAGAACTGCTCGGCAAAAAAGTCACCGAGCTGATCTTCGCCGAATGCCTCAAGCGCGGATTGGTCGTCATGGGCTACTTCCCCAAGATTCGGATTAATCCCGCGCTCGTGATTACCGAAGCGCAGGCCGAGGCCGGCATCGAGATCATGGACGAAGTGTTCGCGCATGTCCGCGACCACGTTGACTGGCGCCACGCGTAAGCGAAGTCTTTTTTCGATGGCCAATCCGAATGGCAACGCGGCGCTGTTTTTCGATCTCGGCGGCACTCTCGTCAAGCTCAACGATACGCGCGAGCTTCCGCTCGACGCCGCCGGCAATATCGTAATCGAACTGCTGCCCGGCGTGGCTGAAAAGCTTCGCCCCTTGCATAACCATCTGATGTTCGTCGTCACCAACCAGGCCGGAATCACGCGCGGCCGCCTCAAAGCCGAGAAAGTCGAAGCCGCGCTCAAACATCTGGACCGTCAGCTCGGCGACATCCTGACCGGTTGGCAAATCTGCCCGCATACGGACGCCGACAACTGCGAATGCCGCAAGCCAAAGGGCGGAATGATCGCGGAGCTCGCCGATTTGTACGGCGTGGATTTGGCATCGTCGACGATGGTGGGCGATCAGCAGGTCGACAGGCTCGCCGCCGAAGCGGCCGGCGTCGCAAGATTCGTCGAAGCGAAAGATTTCTTTGGATGGGACGCTAACCAGGAGAGACAGAAATGAAAATTGGATTGCTGACGCCGTTTACCGGCAAGAATGCTCATCCGGGGGAATTTGCGCGCATCGCCGAGTCGCTGGGGTTCGAGTCGCTCTGGGTGCCCGAGCATCCTGCTATGCCCGCCCATCCCAAGACCCAGTTTCCTACCGGCGGTCCGATTCCTCCAACCTACTTTACTATGGCCGATCAGATCGTCGCGCTCAGCATGGCGGCCGCCGTGACCCGCAATCTGAAACTCGCCACCGGAATCTGCCTCGTCCCGGAGCATGAGCCGCTCGCTCTTGCCAAACAGATCGCGACTCTGGACGCCTACTCGGGCGGCCGCGTGCTGTTCGGGATTGGCGCGGGATGGCTGCGCGAGGAGAGCGATCTGTTCGGCGTCGATTTCCCGCGTCGATGGAGCGAGACGGCGGAGATTGTCGCCGCGATGCGCAAGCTGTGGACCGAGGACGAGTCGTCGGCCGATGGCAAGTACGTCAAGTTCCCGCCGGTGAAGTCGCTGCCCAAGCCCGCGCAGAAGTCGGGGCCGCCGGTGCTGATCGGCAGCCTCGATAAGAATGCGCTCAAGCGGGTTGCGAAGTGGGCCGACGGATGGTGTCCGATCCGGTTGGACGCGGCGCAATTGAAGACGCGCGTCGATGAACTCAAGCGCGAATGCGCGGCGGTCGGGCGGAACTTCGCGGAGTTGGATATCACGATTATGGGTGGCATCCGCGGTGACCGCGCGCAGGTGCAGGACGGATTAAAAGAATACGCCGCGGCGGGAGCCGCCCGCTTCGTCGCGGGTTTGGGCGATCTCACGTTCGAGACCTCGGAGGGGACGCTGAAGAAGGTCGCAGCGTTGTACGTGTAGGGGAGGTAGACGATTCTCTTTTTCGTTATCCTCTGCGCAGCTAACGACGTTACCAGAGAAAGCCCTCAGAGATTTCCTGACCGATGAAGAGACCAAAAAGGCGTGGCGGGCGTGAGGCTCATCGGTGGTGGGTTCTCAAGGCATTGGCGGAGTTAGGCGGTAAGGGCTCCAAACAAGCCGTATGCAAGTGGATTTTTCCCCGATTAAAACCGCAACTCAGGCCAAGCGATTTTGAGCCGGTGGCGACCGGCGAGCTTACTTGGGAAAACGAAATTGCTTGGGCGCGAGATGATCTGGTCAAACGCGGATTTCTGAAGAGAGACAGTCCAAGGAATCTGTGGGAGATCAGCGACGCTGGCTGCAGTTGGCTGAAATCGCACCCCAGTCCACCCAAGCTAGATGGTCCTATTGACCTTAGTGAAATAGGCTAGCTGTGAACCCATAGCATCTATCTTCGTTCCGATGCGTCCACTCCATGTGCACAACCCTCCTCGCGCGCCTTTTGTCATTCTGAGCCGCTTGCGGCGAAGAATCCCGGATAGCGTTCTCGCCTCTGCACCCCTGTCGTGATTCTTCGCTACGGCAGCCTCCGCTCAGAGACGACCCGAGGACGAAGCTTGAGTGGGTACTGCGCCTCAGATCTCGTCGCGGATTATTCTTGTCGCAATTACCAGTGCAGTGGCGCCCGCCGTGGACATCAGGATTGCGCCGATGAAGTTGTGCGCGCTGACGCCCAGCACCGCGAAGATCATTCCTCCGATTACTCCGCCGAGCAGCCCCAGCCCTATATCGGCCATCATGCCGTAGCCGTTGCCATTCAGGATCTTGCCCGCCAGCCATCCCGAGATCAGTCCGATTAGAATCCATGCGAACATTATTGGTCTGTCCTCCCTGTGCGGCCTGGTTGAGGAGATAGCAAGAGCGCTGCCACCGTTTATCAATGGGGTTGTCGGGTTAATCCTGTCGAGATGCGGCCGTGAACATGCCGTGTTTCCACTGCGGTGCAGATTTGCGGCTGCGGGCACGGCTGGCGGCGCCGGATCTCAGCCTGTACACTGACGCGCCAGACCCGCGATTGGGTCTCGAACAACAGGTCTTCGCGATAGATCGCTGCAAGACCAAGGGGAACTGAATGAAGTTTTCAATCGGACGTGCCACTGCCGCCTTCACTGCGTCGTGGATGCTGCTGGCTTTGCTTTGCTTGCCCGCAGCGCATGCGCAAGATGCGGACGAATCCGGCACGGACGCCAAGACGACTCCGCCGATTACGCAAGTCGCGGGTACCTGGACTGGCACGGACACTCAGGACGGGGTTTCGGGTCCCATGACCCTGGTGCTCACTCAGAATAAGAAAAGTATCGGGGGCACATTCAGCGTGACGACCGATGGTGAGACTCCGGCCGGGACCGTCACTGGAAAGATTTCCAACGACGACCTCACGCTCACATTTCATGCTACGAGCGGGACCAACCACGCTTGCACCGCCGCCGTCCTGGCGACGGTTGATCCTGACGCGATGCCGCAAACCATGTCGGGCACGTTCCTGGTCAAGGGCGATAAGAAGCATTGCAAGGGTAGCGGAACCTTCGATCTGGAAAAGGAATAGCAACCGTTAGCTGCACGCACCGGCGCACAGGCGCGGCCTTCCCGATGAGCGGTGTGAAACTCAGTTGCTCGCGCCGTTGGCTTAGCTGAGACTTATCGGCGCGGTACGGACTTGCCCTACGGGCTGAGTTGCGGTATCCGCCTCCTAATCCACGACCTCAGAGGGAAGGAGGGCGACAATGTACAAACGGCGAGCCTTGGCGATCTTAGGTCTTTGCGCGTTCGCGCTGCTGGCCTCTAGTAACGCAGGTCACGCTCTGACCTGCAAGGAGATTGGCCAATCGTTCACATTTCCGGATAGTAGCGATGTCGATGGCAATTGCGCGGGAGTCAGTACCGATTCCGCAAGCTGTCCTAAAGGCTACTCCCTGACGGGAGGAGGATGCAGTTGCTCAGGTTGTGGGCCTATGGAAAGTAACAGTGTAAGTAAACAAGGGACCACGTGGAACTGCAATTTTACTCCGCAGGATATCAACGGAACTTGTCAGGGATCGACCATTAATGTGCGCATCCTTTGCTGCAAGTAGCGGGTTGCTCGCGCGATCGGTTTAGCTAAGACTGATCGCCGCGGTGTCGGCTCGACCAAAATTGCGCGGGGCTATCTCGGGCTTCGGCGAGGTTGCCGCACGGGCGCATCTGCCCGGCTGGCGCTCGCGCGAGAACGTAGTCGTCGGCGCGATCCACGATCCGATTTCGCAGCGCCGTCACGAGGCCCTTCGGCTAATCAAAAAAGTCCGCGTCTATGACGACCTCGGGCTCATGCTCGATGGTGAGGCTCCGGATTTTGTCGATGTTGCTAGTCCGCCCGGATCGCATCATCAGGCGGCGCGCGCGGCGCTTGGTGCGGGGGCTCACGTGATCGTCGAGAAGCCGCTTGCGCTCTCGCTGGGCGAGTTCGATGAACTGGCGGCGCTAGCGGCGTCGAAGCGGCGGGTTTTGATGTGCGTGCACAACTGGAAGTATGCGCCCGCGTATGCGGCTGCGCGCCAGGCGATCGAGAGCGGGAGACTTGGTGCGATTCGCTTCATGTCGATCGATCGCTTCAGAACGGAACCTGCCGGCGCCGATGGCAGCGGCGGGAAGTGGCGGGCGACGGCGGCGTCCGGCGGGGGAATCCTGATCGATCACGGATGGCACGTCTTCTACCTTATGTATTGGCTGCTGGGCGGCGAAAAACCGGTGTCAATTTCGGCGCGGCTCGACTCGCCGGCCGGTGTAGAGGTTGACGATGTGGCTGACGTGCGAATCAGTTTCGGCAACGGTGCGTTTGCTAGAGCACATCTTTCCTGGCGCGCGCCGGTGCGCAGAACTCCCGCGCTGATATATGGAGAGCGCGCCGGTATCGAGATTGAGGGGGATAGGGTGACGCTGACTGATCGGTCGGGGAAGATTGAGGACCTGTCAGTCGCCCAGCTGGCCGACGACTCGTACCATTCGGCGTGGTTCGGGGGAGTGGCAGAGGAGTTCGAGCGAGCGGTAACCGAAGGAACCGATTCCCCGCTCGCAAGGCGCAACTTGGCCGAGGCGCGCGTTGCGCTGGCGTTCATCGATACAGCTCGACAATCGGCTATGAACAACGGCGTCGAGACCGCTATTCCTTTTTCACCGTAAAATCAGCTGGTTAGAGCGAAACGGTTTCGCGCGGAACATTTCGCTGGCGCAGACCGACTGACCGCTCGGACTGTCTCTCTTGACTTTCAAGATTGTGACGGTAAAGTTACCGGCGTTACGATTGACCGAATGGTTAGCCGCAATTTCGAGACGAAGAGATTACGACGGCTCGAATTAGCGGACATTAGAAGTTTTTTGTGGGCACGGGCGACGACAGGAGTAGGGCGGGGCATCAGAGCCGCGACATGGGCGCATCGCAGGTAAAAGTCGGCACGTCGGAGCCGCGCACGGGGTCACAGGACTCGCGCGACGAGATCCTGAAGGCGGCGATGCAGCTATTTGCCAATCGCGGCTTCCATGAGACGTCGATGTCGGAAGTGGCGCGCGAGGCGCGCGTCAGCAAGGCGCTGATTTTCTGGCATTTCAAGACCAAGGAAGAGCTGTTCGTGGCGGTGCTGAACCGGCTGCTCGAGCCGTATTTTATCGATTTCGCCGAAGAGGCGGCGGTGATGGACGAGCGCGCGCAGATCGAGAAGCTGGTCGAGTCGTATCTGTCATTTGTGCGCGACAACGCGAGCTCCGTGCGGTTTTTCCTGGCGCAGATGCTCCACGACCAGCGGCTGTCGGAGAGTCTCAACGACCAGGTGCTGAAGCTCTACAGCGGATATCGCGCGATGCTGGTCGAACTGATCGGGAGCGCGCAGCAAAAGGGAATCTGCACGCGGCGGACAGCCCCGGAGTCGGCTGCGGCGTTTCTGCTGTCGGCGCTGAACGGATTGCTGATCGAATATTTGTTTATGGGCGCAAATGCGATCGATCCTGAAGGGGCGGTGGCGATGGTGGGCGAGTGGCTGTTCGGACCGCCGGGGACATCTACATCGGAGGGTGGCGGCGCGCCGTCCGCCTGACTCTTCAACTTACTTCAACTGGCCAGGAGAACGCACTAGCATGCGCATTCCGCTGAGACAGATGATCGACCTGGGCCGCTACATCAGAGCGAAGAAGCGGGCGGGCGAAAAATATTTTCCACTGGTGCTGATGCTCGAACCGCTGCATGCGTGCAATCTGGCGTGTATCGGATGCGGCCGAATCGTCGAGTACAAGGACACCATTCGCGACATGATGTCGCTCGACGAGGCGCTGCATTCGGCGGAGGAGGCGGACGCGCCGATCGTCTCGATTTGCGGCGGCGAGCCGCTGATGTACAAGCATATCGCGGCGCTGACGCGCGGCTTGATCGAAGAGCAGAAGCGTCACGTGATGATCTGCACCAATGCGATCCTGCTCGAGCGATTCGTCAAGCAGGTGGCCCCCAGTCCGTACCTGAGCTTCAACCTGCACCTGGACGGGATGCGCGAGACCAACGATCGCGTGACCGACCGGCAGGGGCATTTCGACATCGTGGTGAAGATGATCAAGATGCTGAAGGAGAAGGGCTACCGCGTGCAGACCAACACAACGGTATTCCGCGAGACCAGCGCGGAAGAGCTCGAGGACATGGTCAAGTACCTGACCAGCCTGGGCGTCGACGGGATGCTGCTGAGCCCGGGCTACCATTACCAGGTGCTGCAGAACGGCGACGAGTACCTCAAGAAAGAGGAGATGCCGGCCAAGTTCGTCAAGGTCCGCGACATGGCGGACGATTACAAGATCATCAACACGCCGATTTACCTCGATTACCTGATCGGCAAACGCGACATGCAGTGCAGCCCGTGGACGACCGTGACGCGCAACCCGCAAGGATGGAAAGGTCCCTGCTACCTGATCACGAACGGTCACTACCGGACCCTC
Organism: Binataceae bacterium (SeqCode); assembly: GCA_963789715.1. Taxonomy (GTDB): domain Bacteria; phylum Desulfobacterota; class Binatia; order Binatales; family Binataceae; genus Binatus. Next base: position 412,771 of record CAWBLQ010000003.1, read on the forward strand.
GACGAGATGCATGCGGCGACGGATTGGGAGTACTATAGAACCAAGCAGGACTTCCGCTGCCGCGACTGCAAGCTGCATTCGGGATTTGAGGGCACCGTAGCGCTCGAGTTCGGCAAGAATCTCAAGGACTCGTGGCGTATGGTGCGGCATTACGTGGGGTGAGGAATTGCGGGGGCGGCCGATGCTCAGAGCGCTCGCGCGCGGCTGACTCGCGACCGCTGGCGACGCGGGGACCTTCGCATTACGCAGAAATCCCGGCTTCTGTCAGGCGTCACCGGGCATCCGGATAAGAGACCAGACGTGTTCGACTTGCACAGCTATTTGAAGGAGCGCGCGCAACTTATCGAGCGGGCGCTCGCGCAAAGCGTCCAGGAAGGCGCGGGTGCGTCGGCGCGATTGCATGAGGCCATGCGCTACTCTTTGCTGGCGGGTGGCAAGCGGCTGCGGCCGGTGCTGGTGCTGGCTTCGTGCGAGGCGGTAGGGGGCCGCGTCGCGGCGGCGATGGGCCTCGCGTGCGCGGTTGAGATGATTCACACCTACTCGCTGATACACGACGACCTGCCTTGCATGGACGACGACGATCTGCGCCGCGGCCGCCCGACCAATCACAAAGTCTATGGCGAAGCGATCGCGACGCTGGCTGGCGACGCGCTGCTGACAGACGCCTTCAAGGTGCTCGCGCTGTCGGCGGACCGGAGCGTATCGCCGGCGCTCGTGCTCGAAACGGTCGCGGAGCTTGCGGCGGCGGCGGGATCGAGCGGGATGGTCGCGGGGCAGGTGATCGATCTGCTTGGCGAGGGCAAGTCGAAGACGGTCGAGGAGCTCGAAGAACTGCACGGCAAGAAAACCGGTGCGTTGTTCCTGGTGTCGGTGCGTGGCGGCGCGCGTCTGGGCGGTGCGAGTGAGTCGCAAATCGAGTCGCTCGACACCTACGCGCGCGCGCTCGGGCTGGCGTTCCAGGTCGTCGACGACCTGCTCGACGTTCAAGGCACGCCCGAGCAGATGGGCAAGCGCACACAAAAGGACTTCGAGCGCGGCAAGGCAACCTACCCGGCGATACTCGGAATCGAGCGTTCGATGGACCTGGCGCGCGAGCTGGAGACGCGGGCGCATCGCGCGATTGCGAGCCTCGGCAGCAGCGCCGAAGCGCTGCGGCAAATCGCAACCTTCGTCGTGGAGCGCAAGCTGTGAGCGCGCTTGCGGCGCCGGTGGAAATTGCCGGGACGCATTCGCGCCAGGCGATGCTGGTGGAGCCAGGGCGCCTCGAGCTGCGCGATTACGTCGCGCCGCATCCGGGGCCGGGCGAGTTGCTCATTCAAATCCGCTGCGCGCTCAGTTGCGGCACCGATCTGAAAACATTTCGGCGCGGCCATCCGCTGTGGAGGCTGCCTCTTGCTTTCGGGCACGAGTTTTCCGGCGTGGTGGCGCAAGCGGGCGAGGGCGTGACGGCGTTCAAGGCCGGCGACGAAATCATGGCGGCGCCGACCGCGCCGTGCGGAATTTGTTTCTACTGCCAGCACGGGCAGGAAAATCTTTGCGACGACGCGGTCGGGCGCATGGTGCACGGCGCGTACGCTGACCTGCTGCTGTTGCCGGCGCACGTCGTCGCGCGGAGCACTTTTATCAAACCCGCGGACTTGCCGTTCGAAGAAGCGGCGCTGCTGGAGCCGCTTGCGTGCGTCGTTCATGCCAACGAAATGGCGCGTCCCGAGAAAAACGAGAGCGTTGCAATTATCGGCGGCGGCGCGTTCGGCCTGTTGCACATGCTGGTGCTGAAGGCGGCGGGCGTGCGCGAGGTCGTGGTCGTGGGGCGCGGCGCCCAGCGGCTGCGGTGGGCGGAGGAGATGGGCGCGGACCGCGTCGTCGATGCGCGCGGCGCCGATGCGGCCGCGGAAATTGCGCGGCTCAACGGCGGCTTCGGTCCCGACCTGGTGATCGAGTGCACCGGGCAGGTCGCGGGATGGCAGGATGCGCTGGCGCGCGTGCGGCGCGGAGGGCGGGTGGTTTTTTTCGGCGGATGTCCGGCGGGCACGGCGCTGAGCGTCGACACGCGCCTGATGCACTACGACAACCTGACCTTGATGGCGCCGTTCCACTATCGGCCGCGCGACGTGCGGCGCGCCCGCGAATTGCTGGCGGGGCGCGCGCTGAACGCGGGCGCGATCGTCAACGCGCGAATGCCGCTCGGGGATTTGGCGCAAGTGTTTGAGATGCTGGAGCGCGGCGCGGTTCTGAAGTGCGCGGTGATTCCATGAACGGCTTGCAGCGGGTTGCGGCGGGGTGCGGGCGAAGTCCAGGCAAGGATGAAATATGACTCAGGCAATTGAAATTGGAAACCCGGCGGCTGCGCTATCGCCGCATGACGAATTCGTCGCGAAGGTCGATTACACCGTCGATCGCGCCCGGCGAGCGCTGCTCGCGATGCAGAAGCCCGAGGGCTACTGGCACGCGCCGCTGGAGGCCAACGCGGAGATGAACGCGGAGTTCATCATCTTCAACCATTTCATGGACACGGTTGACGTCGAGCTTGAAGCGCGGCTGAAGAAGCATCTGCTCGACACACAGAGTCCGGACGGAAGCTGGGCGCTCTACCAGGGCGGCGAAGGGCATCTGTCGACAGCGATCGAAAGTTATTTTGCGCTGAAACTCACCGGCATGCGCGCGGGTGACGAGCCGATGGCGGCCGCGCGGCGCTGGATCCTGTCCAAGGGCGGCATCGTGAACTGCGGGACGCTGGCGCGTTTTTACCTCGCGTCGATGGGGCAGATAACGTGGGAGGCGACGGCCGCGCTGCCGGTCGAACTCGCACTTTTTCCGAACTGGTTCCCGTTCAACATTTACGAGCTCGGCTCATGGGCGCGCGGCACGCTGATGGGATTGATGATGCTGCAGGCAGCGCGGCCCGAGAAAAAGATCGATTACCAGCGCGGCGTGCTGGAGCTGTTCATCGAGCCGCCGCACTTCACGAAATTCAAACAGCCGCGCGGCCAGCGGATGCTGTCGCTGCGCAACGCGTTGAACGTCGCCGACAAGGCGCTGCGCTTCTACGATCGGCATCAAATCAAGTCCTTGCGCGCGCGCGCGCTGCGCCACACGGAAAACTGGCTGCTGGAGCATCAGGAGGCCAACGGCTCGTGGGGCGGAATCGAGCCGTGTTACCTGCTGAGCGCGATGGCTCTGAAAGCCAACGGCTACCGCAACGACCATCCGGTGCTAAAGAAGGCGCTCGAGGCGTCGCACGAACTCATTTGGCATTTCAGCGACTACGACATGTACATGCCGTGCGTGTCGGTCAACTGGGACACGGCGCTCGCGGGCCGCGCGCTGCTGGACTCGGGAATGCCGGGCGACGATCCGGCGCTGAAGCGGACTGCGCAATGGTTCATCGATCACCAGATTTTCAAAAAGGGCGATTGGTCGATAAAGCGGCCCGCGCTGGAACCCGGCGGATGGGCGTTCGAGTTTTACAACGATTGGTATCCCGACGTGGACGATTCGGCGGTGATTCTGTCGGTGATGGCGGATTCGGCGGCCGACGATGGCGCGGCCAGGGAGCGCGCCATCCGGGCCGGCGCGAACTGGGTAATGGGAATGCAGTCGAGCGACGGCGGCTTCGCGGCGTTCGACACCGACAATACTTCGACCTGGCTCAATCACCTGCCGCTCGCCGACGTGGAGGCGGTGACCGATCCGTCGTGTCCCGATCTCACCGGTCATGTGCTCGAGATGATGGCGTCGGTCGGCTATCGCGCCGACCATCCGGTCGCCAGGCGCGCGATCGAATGGCTCAAGCGAAATCAGTCGCCGGCGGGCGGATGGTGGGGACGCTGGGGCATCAACTACCTCTACGGCACGCACGCGGCGCTGGCGGGCCTGCGCGCCATCGGCGTGGATATCAACGAGCAGTGGATCAAGCGGGCGGTCGCGTGGCTCAAGTCGAAGCAGAATCCCGACGGCGGCTGGGGCGAGAGCCCGCTGTCGGACAAAGATCCCGCGTGGCACGGGCGCGGGACCAGCACCGCGTCGCAGACAGCGTGGGCGCTGATCGGATTGATCGCGGGCGAGCCGGGAGTCGGCGAAGCTGCGATGCGCGGCGCGCAGTGGCTCTCTGAACGGCAGAACGATGAAGGCGCCTGGGACGAGAGAGAGTCGACCGGCAGCGGATTTCCGAATCATTTTTATCTTCGCTACTACTTGTACCCGCATTGCTTTCCGCTGATGGCGCTCGGGCGTTTCCGAAAGCGGCTGGCGGAGGCCGCGCCGCACTGAGCGAGTTGCGATGAAGGCGATTTCAATTCTCGGCTCGACCGGATCGGTCGGCGTCACGACGCTGGACGTGGTGGGGCGCTTCAGCGACCGCTTTCGCGTCGCCGCGATGGCGGCGGGACGCAATCTGGATCTGCTGACGGAGCAGGTGAAGCGCTTCCAGCCCGAACTCGTGTCGGTGGCGACGCCCGAACTCGCGCGCGAGCTGGCGACGCGCGTCGGCGCGCAGCGCGTGAAGGTCGTGCACGGACTCGAAGGCGCCATAGCTGTCGCGACGCATCCCGAAGCGCAGCTGGTGATGTCGGCGCTGGTCGGTGCGATGGGATTGCGGCCGACGCTGGCGGCGATCAAGGCCGGCAAGGATATTGCGTTCGCCAACAAGGAAGTGCTGGTCATTGCCGGCGAGCTGATCACGGCCGCGGTGCGCGAGAATCGCGTGCGGCTGCTGCCGGTGGACAGCGAACACAACGCGGTTTTTCAATGCCTGGAAGGGCGCGGGCGCGAGTCGTTGAAGCGCATCGTCCTGACCGCCTCGGGCGGCCCGTTTCGCGAGCTGCCGGCCGCCGGGTTTGAATCGATCACCGTCGAGCAGGCGCTGAAGCATCCGACCTGGGTGATGGGCAGCAAGATTACGATCGACTCGGCGACGCTGATGAACAAGGGGCTCGAGGTGATCGAGGCGCGCTGGCTGTTCGACCTCAAGGCGGAAGAAGTCGCGGTGGTGATTCATCCGCAAAGCGTGATCCATTCGATGGTCGAAATGATCGACGGCTCGGTAATCGCGGAGATGGCGATTCCCGACATGGCGATTCCGGTGGCGTACGCGCTGGCGTATCCGGAGCGGCTGCCGATGACGCATCTGAAGCCGCTGTCACTGGCGGAAAATTCGCGGCTCACATTTGAAGAACCCGATCTCCGGCGCTTCCCGTGTCTGCGGCTGGCGTACGAGGCGCTGGCGGCGGGGAACACGATGACGGCGTGCCTCAACGCCGCCAACGAGGAACTGGTCGCAGGCTTCCTTGCGGGGCGGGTGCGTTTCATGGACATCCCGCGCCATATCGAGACGGTGATGCAGCGGCATCCTAATGCGGCGGCGCGAACCATCGAGGATTTGCTCGAGACCGACGGATGGGCGCGAGCCGCGGTGCGCGAACTTATCGGAGCGCGTCCGGTCGCGGCCTGAAACGATGGCAAGCGCGCGGGCCAACGTCCAACGCGAAGCAGCGCCGTACGGAGCGAATGCGGTGCGCGACGCGTCGATGCCGGCGGGCACATTCGACGTCGCCAGCGCGTACGAATTTTGCGCGCGGCTGGCGAAGTCGCACTACGAAAATTTCACCGTCGCGTCGTGGCTGATGCCGCGCGAGATGCGGCCGCACATGTACGCGATTTATGCGTACGCGCGGATGGCCGACGATTTCGCCGACGAGCATCATGACGCCGCGATGCTCGACGAATGGGAGCGCGAGCTCGATTTGGCCTACGCCGGCTCGCCGCGCCATCCGGTGTTTATCGCGCTCGCGGAAACGGTGCGCCGTTTCGAAATTCCGCGCGAGCCGTTCAAAGATCTGCTGACGGCGTTTCGCTCTGACGTGAACTTCAAGGGCTTCGACACGCTCGACGATCTGTTCGGCTATTCGCGCTGCTCGGCGAATCCGGTCGGGCGGCTGGTGCTCTATCTGTTCGGCTACCGCGACGCGGAACGGCAGCATCTGTCGGACCTGGTCTGCAGTGGATTGCAGCTCGCCAACTTCTGGCAGGACGTCGCGGTCGATCTCGGCAAGGGGCGGATTTATCTTCCGCGCCGCGACATGGAACGATTCGGAGTGACGCCGGCGGACCTGGCCGCGCATCGGTCGTCGCGCGAGTTCGTGGATTTGATGCGTCATGAGGCGGGCGTCGCGCGCGCGATGCTGGTCGCGGGCGGAGAACTGCACGAGCGCGTGGACAAGCGGCTGCGGCGCGACATCGTGATGTTCGCGGGCGGGGGGCTGGCGATATTGCGCGCGCTCGATCGCGTCAACTACGACGTGTTCCGGAGCCGCCCGGAACTCGCCAAACTTGACTACCTGAAACTCGGATGGAGCGCGATCCGTGGACGCCTTGAAGCCTGACGGCGGCGCCGCCGGCCTCGAAACAGCGGCCGGCCGCGACGCCGCGTCGCTCGACGCCGACTACGAACGCTGCGCGGAAATCACGCGGCGCTCGCGGTCGAGCTTTTACTACGCGTTCGCTCTGCTGCCGCCGGAGCGGCGCCGGGCGCTTCACGCAGTTTACGCTTTCTGCCGCTTCATCGACGACATCGCCGACGATGAATCAAATCGCGAGCCGGCGCTGCTGCTCAAGCGCTGGCGCGAGGAACTCGAGCGTGTTTATGCGGGGGCGCCGACCCGCGCGCTTTCTCGTGCGCTCGCCGACAGCGCGCGGCGATTTGCGATTCCGCGCGATCTCTTCGAGGAAATCATCGCGGGCGTCGAGATGGATCTCTCGCGCAATCGCTATCAAACGTTTGAAGAGCTGCGGCCGTATTGTTATCGCGTCGCGTCGGCGCTGGGCCTCATCTGCATCGAGATATTCGGCTACCGCAATCCTTCGGCGAAGTCCTACGCGGAGAACCTGGGACTCGCGCTTCAGTTGACCAATATCATCCGCGACGTGCGCGAGGACGCGGCGCGCGGCCGTATCTATCTGCCGCTGGAAGACCTGGCGCGGTTCCACGTGCGCGAGGAGGAAATTCTCGGCGCTGTGTACTCGCCGAACTTCGTCAGCCTGATGGACTTCGAGGCGCGACGCGCACGGGAGCTTTACGCGATGGCGCAGAGCGCGCTCGCGCCGGAAGATCGCGCGACGCTGCTGACGGCCGAGGCGATGCGGCTTATCTATGCGGCGTTGCTCGAACGAATCATCAGGTCGAATTATAAGGTGCTTGACCGCCGCCAGAGTCTGTCTGCGGCGCACAAGCTTTACCTGGTCGGCCGCGCGTGGGCGGAGGGCCGCCTGGGCGCGCTGCGCGGATAACTCGGATGCGCGTGGCGAATCCGACGGACGCGACGATCAAAGACGCGGTCGTGATCGGCGCCGGCTTCGCGGGACTGAGCGCCGCGGTCGCGCTCGCGGAGCGTGGCGTGCGAGTCACCGTGCTCGAAGGAAAACCCGCGCTCGGCGGGCGTGCGTATTCGTTCGCCGATCCCGACACCGGCGACTTCGTCGACAACGGGCAGCACGTCCTGATGGGTTGTTACGGCGAGACGCTCGACTTTCTCAAACGGATCGGCGCCTACGACCAGTTGGTATTTCACGAGGATTTGGAAATCGAGATGCTCGCAGGTCCCGGGCAGAGTGCGACGCTGAAAACCGCGCGGCTGCCCGGACCTCTGCACATGACGGCCGCCTTGCTCGGTTACAGGCATTTGCGCATCGCGGAGCGGATCGGCGTTATGCGCGGCGGCCTTCGCATGCTCGCGATGAGACGGTCCGGCGCTGGCGAGTTGCGTCGTCTCACCGTCGCGCAGTTGATGGATCGCATCGGACAATCAGAGCAAGCGCGCCGGTGCTTCTGGTATCCGCTGTCGATCGCGACGCTGAACGACGAGCCGCAGTCGTCGTCGGCGCAGCTGCTGGCCGAAGTCCTGAAGCGCGCGTTCTTTTCGCGCCGCCGCGACTCCGCGTTCGTCTATTCGCGCGTCGGGTTGAGCGACCTCTACTGCACGGGCGCGAAGCGGTTGATCGAGCGCGCCGGTGGGACGGTTGTTTCACATTCGATCGTCGAGATGCTGGAACCCGGCGCGGGCGGCCACGTCGCCAGCGTGCGGCTGCGCGACGGGCGGCGAATCGCGGCGTCTGACTTCATCAGTGCTGTCCCGGCGCCGCAGCTACTCCGGCTCCTGCCGGAAAGCGCGGTTGCCGATCCATTTTTCTCGCGCCTGACGGGTCTTTCGAGCTCGCCAATCATCTGCGTCCACCTCTGGCTCGATCGCGAAGTGACTAATTCTTCGTTCATCGGTTTTATCGGCACTACTACTCAATGGCTATTCAACAAACGCCGGATATTTGCGCAGCGCGGCGAGGCGCATCCGGGTTACCTGAGCTTCGTAATCAGCGGCGCGCGAAAGCTGGTCGATCGCGGCAATCAGGAAATTCTCGATATCGTGACGAACGATCTTCATTCGATGATTCCCGCGTCTCGCGGGGCTAAAGTCGTGAAGTCGCTGGTGCTCAAGGAGAAAAACGCAACCATGGCGCCCGACCTTCGATCGCATGAACTGCGGCCGATGGCCAGGACGCCGATCCCGAATTTCTTTTTGGCCGGCGACTGGATCCAGACCGGGTTGCCGGCAACGATCGAGAGCGCGGTGATTTCGGGACGGGCCGCGGCGGCTGCGGTCGTCGCGCGGACGTCCGAATAGCTACTGACTAATTCGATGACTAGCAAGTTAGCGCTGGTGACGGGCGGTAACGGATTCGTGGGATGCCACGTCGTGCGCGCGCTGCTTGCCCGCGGCGATCGCGTGCGAGTGCTGGCGCGCGAGAATGCTGACTTGAGTGCGCTCGTTGGTCTGACGGTCGAAATCGTGCGCGGCGACCTCCGGCACTTCGACTCGGTCGAGCGCGCGGTGAAGGGATGCGACGAGGTTTATCATGTCGCGGCCGACTACCGGCTGTGGCTGACGGACCCGGCGCCCATGTATGCGACCAACGTTGGCGGCTCCGAGCATGTCATACGGGCCGCGGCGAGTGCGGGTGTTTCGCGAATCGTTCACACCAGCACGGTGGGAGCGCTGGGGATTCCGCATGGCGGAGCCGGGCGCGAAGACACGCCCTCGTCGCTCGCCGCGATGACGGGACATTACAAGCGCTCGAAATACATGGCGGAGCAGGCGGCGCTGGAGGCCGCGCGCGCCGGCGCGCCAGTGGTGATCGTGAATCCGTCGACGCCGATTGGTGCGCTCGACTTCAAGCCGACGCCGACCGGCAGAATCATCGTGGACTTTCTGAATCGGCGCATGCCTGCGTACGTAGATACCGGACTGAATATCGTCGACGTCGAAGATGTCGCGCGCGGACATCTGCTGGCGGCGGAGCGCGGGCGTATCGGCGAGAAATACATTTTGGGCGGTGAAAATCTCACGCTCAAGGAATTTCTCGGGCGACTCGCCATGCTTTCCGGGCTGCCCGCGCCGAAGATGAGAATTCCGTACGCAGTGGCGTTCGGCTACGCGCTTGGCGCCGAGGCGTTTGCTCGAACCGTCACTCGCCGCGCGCCGCGGGCCAGCTTGACCGAAGTGCGGATGGCGCGAAAGCGGATGTTCTTCGACTCGTCGAAGGCGCGCGCGGAGTTGGGCTATGCGCCGCGGCCGATAGACGCGGCGATGGCATCGGCGATGGAATTTTTCAAATCCAGGGGGGCGGCGAAAAGCGCCGCGTAAGCCAGGCGATGCATTTGCTGCTTTCCACCATGGCGCTACGCCCGTACGTGTTCATCTTCCTGGCGAGTTTTCTGTTTATTGCGATCGTGAACTTCGGTCTGCGCACGACGCTGTTGTTCACGCTGTTGACCTACGCCGTGTCGCTCGCGTGCGAGTGGTCTTCCGTCCACAACGGCTTCCCCTTCGGGCTGTATCACTATATAGACGCGACCCGCGCGCGCGAGATTTGGGTGTTCGGCGTTCCGTTCATGGACTCGCTCTCGTTCACGTTCCTCGCGTTCGCCAGCTACACGGTCGCGCTCCTGCTGAGTTCGCCGTTGTATCGGCGCGGCGCGGACTTTCGAATTCTCGACACCTGGAAAATTCGCAGTGCGCCGCGCGTATGGCTGATGGCGGCGCTGTTTATGGTGATGGTGGACATGGTCGTCGATCCACTGAGCGTGCTCGGCGACCGATGGTTCCTCGGCAAAATTTTCTGGTACGATCCACCGGGGTCGCACTTCGGCGTGCCGATCAGCAATTATCTCGGCTGGTACTTCGTCGCGGCGATCACGATTGCGATTTTCCAGCGGCTCGACGCGGCGCTGAATCGCGGCTTCGCGAAGCCGGCGGGCGCGCTTCCCGCGCTGCGCTCGCGTGCGCTGTTCGGGCCGGCGCTCTACGCGGGAATCGTGATGTTCGGAATCGCGATGCTGTTCCGGATCGACGCGCCCAATATCGGCTGGGCGGCGGTGTTCATCTACCTGCCGTTCACCGTCCTGGCGATTCACATTCTGACCCGCCGCGAATCGTACGGCGACGACGCGGCAATCGAACGGCATCTCGCGGACTTTCCCTACGAGCGCGATCTTCCAGTCTGGAAGCCGTCGAGCGCGCCCAAGCCCGAGCTGCGCCGCGTCACCGCGTAGCCGCGCGCTTCCAAATTCGCGCCGATTGTGGCAAGCGTCGGTCATCGAGCCGCGACGAAGTCGCGACAGGAGAAACAGCATGTTGCTCAAGGATAAAGTTGCGTTGATCACTGGCGCGGGTTCAGGAATCGGGCGCGCGAGCGCAATTCGGTTTGCTCATGAAGGCGCGAAGGTGGTGGTGGCCGACCTGCGCGCGGAGTCGGCGAGCAATACTGCGGCTGAGATCGAGAAGGCCGGCGGCGTCGCGAAATCGTTATCGGTGGACGTGCGCGTCGGCGCCGAGGTCGAGCGCATGGTCAACGAAACGATCGCCGCGTTCGGCCGGCTCGACATCCTGTTCAACAACGCCGGCGTCTTCGTACCGAAGACCGTGGTCGACACGAGCGAGGAAGAATGGGACTGGGTCGTGGACGTATGCCTGAAGGGAGTATTTTTCGGCTGCAAGTACGCGATCCCGCTAATGATCAAGCAGGGTGGCGGCGTGATAATCAACACCGCCAGCGGTGCCGGAATCGAGGGCGTGCCGAATCTCGGCGCCTACCAGGCAGCCAAGGGCGGCGTCGTGATCATGTCGAAGGGAATCGCGCTCGACTTCGCGCGCTACAAGATTCGATGCGTGTCGATTTGCCCGGGCGTGATCGAGACGCCGATCGCCGAGAACTGCAACGTCGTTCCCCCCGGCGCGGCGCAGTTGGCGTGGGCGCGCACCGGCAACGCGCATCCGCTCGGCCGCAACGGGAAACCGGAAGAGGTCGGTGCGCTGGCAGCGTTCCTCGCGTCGGACGAGGCGGGCTTTATCACCGGGGTCGCGGTGCCGATCGACGGCGGTTTCAGCGCCGGCGCTTTCGCGCCACCGCGTCGCGAGCGCGATTCGTAGCCGCGGGAACCGCGCCCTCGTGCGCGATCGCCGTGAGTGCGTTGGCGATCGCGGCGGTTGCGCGCGAGAGGTTTCGTAGCATTCGCGGGATTTTGAGCATCGTGCCCGGATTGCGCAGCAGGTACGCCGTCGCGGTCAGCGGCTGGACGTTGCCGTCCTCGTCAGCCATCGCGGCACCCACGATTTCGTCGTCAACTTCGTCGAGCACGGCGCGGATCGCGACGAACGGGAGTCCGCGCACGGCGGCTTCCGCGGCTATCGCGGCGGTTTCCATGTCCACGGCGATCGCCCCGGTGCTTTCCTTGGCGCGTCGTTTTTCGGCGCTGGTGGCGAGCACGCGATGCGATGTCAGAATCGCGCCGGTCGAGTACGCCAGACCCGCAAGCGCAAGCGAGCGGCCGACCGCGCGGATTTGCGCGTCGCCCACGGCCGTCACCTGCTCGTCGACCCGGCCGTCGGCATGAATCGTCAGAGCGCGGTCCGAGAGGACGAGGTCGCCCGGCTTCAGTCCGCTGGAAAGCGCGCCGACGACGCCGGTCCCGATTACCAACTCCGCCCCGGGTATAAGATCGAACGCGCGGCGCGCGGTTTCGGCTGCGCGGCGACGGCCGATTCCGTGACCAACGACGGCAAACTTCCTGCCGCCGATCTCCGCGCGAAAGCCGTGCAAGCCGTCAAGAGCGAGCGGAGCGCGATTGCGCAGCCGGCGCTTGAAGGGCGCGATCTCGCGCGCGAACGCGTAGAAGAGAAGAATCAATCGCGGGTTCTCATTTTGATTTCCGGGAGCGCCCGCTTGAGCGAACCGTCCGATGCTAGCAGAATCGAGCCGGTGCTTTTCACTTTTTCACTGCTCAGTCTCACCGTTTCCGGTAGCGCAGTTTGAAGCGCCTGCTGGTTAACGCCGACGACTTCGGCTTGTCGCCCGAGGTCAATGCCGGAATCATGCGGGCGGGTCGAGCCGGCATTTTGCGCAATGCGAGCTTGATGGTCGCGGAGCCGGCCGCGCGGGCCGCCGCCGAGTTGGCGCGCGAAAACCCCGCGCTCGACGTTGGCCTGCATGTCGTCGTCTGTCGCGGACGCAGCCTGCTCGACGCCTCGCGTCTCGGCCCCGCGGTGCGTGCGTCGGGCGAGTTCGTCGGCAATCCCCTGGCTGCGGGGATGCGATATTTCTTCGATCGCTCGATGCGCGCCGCGATGACGGACGAACTGCGCGCGCAAGTCGAGCGGCATCTCGAGCTGGTCGGCTACCTCAACCATATCGACGGGCACTTGAACTTCCACGTCCATCCGTTGTTCGCCGATATTCTGGTCAACCTGGCCGTGGAATACAAAGTGCCGTGCATCAGGCTCCCGCGCGAGCGCGTGCTGACGACGCTCCGGCTGCGCCGCGACAATGCGCCACGTAAGCTCGTCGAGGCGATCATTTTTCGCACCCTGTCGCGCCGCACGCGCCGCATGATGACGGAGCGCGGCCTCACCTCGACCGACGCGCTGTTCGGGCTTCATCAGAGCGGTCATCTGAGCGAGGACTACGTGGTCGGCGTGATCGATCGTATCCGCGATGGCGCCACGGAATTGTATTTTCATCCCGCCGCCGATATCGGCGGAGTCCCGCCCGCAGTCGCGGCGCAACTCGAGGTCGAGATTCTCACCAGCCCGCGCGTGCGCGACGCGATCGATCGGAACGGAATCGAACTGATCACCTTCGGCGATCTCGCAAAGGCCAGGCTCGCCGCTTGATTCAACTCTGCATCTGGCGTTGCCTGTGAATCGGGAAAACTTCCCGCGCAGGAGACAAGTGCGATGGCGGAGGTAAAGATTCGGCCTGCGGTGCGCGGCGACCTGCCGTGCCTGACGGAAATCTACAACTACTACATCGTCAATACGCCGATCACGTTCGACCTCGTTCCATGGACGGTCGAGCAGCGCGTGGGATGGTTCGATGAGCACGCCGGCACAGAGCGGCACCGCATGTTGGTCGCCGAAGACGCCGGGCAGGTGGTCGGCTATGCGTACGCGGGGCAGTTTCACGAGCGAGCGGCGTACGACACGAGCGTCGCGACGTCGATCTACTGTGCGCACGGCGCGAAGGGTCGCGGAATCGGTTCGATGCTGTATCGCGCGCTCTTCGACGCGCTCAAGAACGAGGACATCCATCGCCTGTTTGCCGGAATCACGATTCCGAACGAGGCGTCGCTCGCACTGCATCGTAAGTTCGGCTTCACCGAGGTCGGCGTCTTCAGCGAATGCGGCCGCAAGTTCGACCGCTACTGGGACGTCGTATGGATGGAGCGCCCGCTCCGGCTCGCCGGCGAGTGAATTGCTCGCGCCCCGCGGTTTGAACTAGGCTGGACATATGCGGGGGCAGCCCGCCGACTCAGACTCAACCGCATATATAAGGAAGAGAGACCAGATGCGCGATCAGGATGGAGCTCCCCTCGCCGATGCTTCGCAGGACTACCGGCTGCCGAAAAACGTCACGCCCAGGCGCTACGACATTCGTCTGACGCCCGATCTCAAGGCGTTCACGTTTCAGGGCGAGGTGAATATCGCCGTGGTCGTCAACGCCGCTACCGATGACGTCGTGCTGAACGCGCTCGGGCTTAAGATCGACAAGGTCAGCGCGGAGCGCGGCGGGAAGTCTCTCGCTGCAAAGGCCGATCTGGAAGGCGCCAAGGAACGCGCGCATCTTCGCTTCGCCGAAAAACTTTCGGCGGGTGAATGGACCCTGACGATTGCGTTTCGCGGAATCCTGGGTGACAAGCTGCACGGTTTCTATCGCAGCCAGTACCAGGACCCGGCGGGCAAGACCCACGTCGTCGCGACGACGCAATTCGAATCCACCGACGCGCGCCGCGCGTTTCCGTGCTGGGACGAGCCCGAGCTCAAGGCGAGCTTCAAGGTTGCGCTGGTGGTCGATGAGCAGCTCGCCGCCATTTCCAACGGCGGGCAGGAGAGCGAGCGCAAGCTGGCGGGCGCGAAGAAGGAGGTCGTCTTCAAGGAGACGATCCCGATGTCGACCTACCTGGTCGCATTCATCATCGGCGAGTTCGACGCGACCGCGCCGGTCGATGCGGGCACGCCGCTACGCGTCGTGCACGTTCCCGGCAAGGAGTCATTGACCGGTTGGGCGCAGCAGATCGGCGCGTTCTCGCTGAAATACTTCGCCGACTACTACGGGCTCAAGTATCCCGGCGACAAGCTCGACCTGATCGCGATTCCTGATTTCGCTTCGGGCGCGATGGAAAATCTCGGCGCGATCACGTTTCGCGAGACCGCGCTGCTGGCCGACGAAAAATCCGCCTCGCGCGCCGAGCTCGAGCGCGTTGCCGACGTGGTGTCGCACGAAAACGCGCACATGTGGTTCGGCGACCTCGTCACGATGCGATGGTGGAACGGGATCTGGCTCAACGAGGCCTTCGCCACCTTCATGGAGATGCTGGCGGTCGATGCGTGGAAGCCGGCGTGGAAGCGCTGGGAAAGCTTCAGCGTCTCGCGCGCGGCCGCGATGGCGATCGACGGGCTGCGCAGCACCCGCCCGATTGAGTACCCGGTGCGAAGTCCCGAAGACTGCCGCGCAATGTTCGACATACTGACCTACGAGAAGGGCGCGGCGGTGCTGCGCATGCTCGAGCAGTTTTTGGGCGCCGACGTCTTTCGTGACGGGATTCGCCTCTACCTGAAGAAGCATCAATTCGGCAACACCGAGACCAGCGATCTGTGGGACGCACTCGAGGCGGCGTCGCGCGAGCCCGTCCGCAAAATGATGGACTCGTGGATCTTCCAGCCCGGTTTTCCGATAGTCGAAGTGGCGCCGGCCGCCCGCGGCCGCGGGCTCAAGCTCTCGCAGCGCCGCTTCTTCTACCTGCCCGAGGATAACAGTCAGCTCTGGCATGTGCCCGTGATGATTCGCGCGAAGACCGACCGGGGCGTCGCGTCGCACAAGGTGCTGCTCACCGCGCGCGAGACGACCGTCGAGTTGCCGGGCGAGGTCGAATGGGCGCTGTTGAACGAGGGCGGCCACGGCTTCTATCGCGTGCATTACGCGCCGGCGCTGCTCGAGGCGATCACCAGCAATCGCAACGCGCTGCAGCCGATCGAGCGCTTCGGACTGGTCAGCGATACGTGGGCGGCGACCGTCGCCGGACTCGGCCCGCTCAGCGAGTTCCTCAAGATGGCGCGGCTGTTCACCAACGAGACCGACATCAACGTGTGGCGCGCGTTGATCGGCGCGTTCGCGTACCTCGACATGATCGCGGCCGACGCCGACCGGCCCGCGCTCGCGGCAACGGTGCGCGAGATCGTCGGTCCCGCCGCGATGCGGCTCGGCTGGGAGCCAAAGCTCGGCGAAAGCGAGCTCGTTCGCCAGTTGCGCGGGACGCTCATCGGCGCGCTCGGCACGCTCGGCGACGATCTCGAGGTGCAGAAGCGCGCGCGCGATCTGTATGCGCGGTTCGAGGACAATCCCAATTCCGCGGACCGCGACCTGATGCCGGCGCTGGTCAACATTCTCGCGCACTCCGGCGATGCCGCGCGCTACGAGGAGTTCAAGCGCAAGTTCAAGGCGCCGCGCACGCCGCAGGAAGAGCAGCGCTTCCTGTTTGCGCTGGCGAATTTCCGCGATCAGGACCTGCTGAAGAAGACCATGGAGATGACGCTCGACGGGCAGGTGCGGACCCAGAATTCGCCGTACCTGATGCATTCGCTGCTGATCAACCCCGCGTGCCGCTACCAGGCGTGGGATTTTGCGCGCGCGCATTGGGACGAGATGACGCACAAGTATCCCGACAACGCGCTGCCGCGAATGTGCGAGGCCGTCGTCGCGCTGCTCGATCGCGAGGACGAGGTCAAGAAGTTCTTCGGCAAGCATCGCGTGCGCCTCGGCGGCAAGATAATCGATCAGCACCTCGAGCGGCTCGGCGTGGCAGTCGGCTTCCGCAAACGCGAAGGCAAGAACCTGCGCGCGACGCTCAAAGGATGAGCCGGCGGCGCGCCGGCGCCAGGTTTCGACTCGCGGCAAATCTGCGATGGCCAGGGCGGACATCCTGATCGGCACCTCGGGCTTTTCGTACAAGGAATGGCTCGGCGGTTTTTATCCGGAGAAACTTCCCGGCGGCAAGATGCTCGAGTACTACGCCGAGCGGATGCCGACGGTCGAAATCAACTACACCTTCCGCGCGATGCCGAAGGCGGCGATGCTGGAAGGATGGGCGGCGCGCACGCCGGCGACGTTTCGCTTCGCGCTGAAGGCTCCCCAGCGCATCACGCATTTCGCCAAGCTGCGCGACGTCAAAGAAACCACCGACACGTTCATCGAGCGCGCGTCGGTCATGGGCGAGCGGCTCGCGCCGGCGCTGTTCCAGCTCCCGCCCGACTTGAAGATGGACCTTCCGCTCCTGCGCGACTTCCTCACGATCATCACTGGAAAAATTCGCGCGGCGTTCGAATTCAGAAATCGAAGCTGGTTCGACCAATCCGTGATGACCGCGCTGGCCGACCATGGCGTCGCGCTGTGTATCGCGGAAACAGAGAAGCTCGCGTCGCCGCTCGAGCGAACGGCGCCGTACGTTTACGTTCGATTGCGCAAGGAGGCCTACGACGACGCGGGCCTCGACCAATGGGTGAAGAATCTGGATCGCCTCGCGTCAGGCGCCGAGGAAGTCTTCGTCTATTTCAAACACGAGACCTCCGCGCCCGACCTCGCCGCGCGCCTGCGCGCGAAGCTCGACCGTCCGACCTAGCGGACTTCACGCGAGCAAACCCTTGCCGGGGACGTGGTTGACTTCGAGGCGGATGCCGTCGGGATCTTCGAACAGCACCGAGTAGTATCCGGGCGCCCACGGGCCGTCCTCCGGCGGATGCACAATCCTGGCGCCGATCGTCTTGAGGAAGCCGTAAATCTCGTCGACGTCGCCGCGCTGACGCACGCGCAGGCAGACATGATGCAACCCGACGCGGCGCTGCTCGAACTTTTCCGTGCGATACGCGTCGTCACCCCGCACGATTCCAACCGCGGTCCTGCCGCCCACGCAATACAGCGTCTGCTCGCTGCGAATGACAGGCTTGAGTCCGAGATACATGAGCAGCTTTTCGTAGAATGGAAGGCACGCCTCGAAATTGCTGACCGTGAGCATCACATGCGCGACGCCGTTGATTTCCATTTCATTGCTCCCTTTTCGTTGGAGAGAATCGCCCAGGCGCGCTGAGCGCGCGGCAGTGTTTCACGTGAAACGAGGCGGCAATCGCCGATAACACAAGCCGATCAACATCTTTTGTCGCAAAACGTTTCACGTGAAACGTTCGGAGTTCAGGAGAACGAAACGCGAACAACGCCAAACCGTAACCTAAAGCGTTACTTGAGATTATCGGACGTTTGACGCTCACCGCGCCTGGACCATCCGCGAGGGCCGCGGTTGTTCGTGGCCGAGAATCGGATGCGGCCGGTACGGCTTTTCGAGCGCGGCGACTTCGTCAGCGGTGAGCTTCACGTCGACGGCCGCGATTGCCTCCTTGAGATGCGCGAGTTTGGTCGCGCCGATGATCGGTGCGCTGACGCCGGGCGCCTGCAGGATCCACGCGCACGCGACCTGCGACGGCGTGACGCTGCGCTCTTTGGCGATCTGCTCGACGACGCTCAGCACTTCGAAGTCGTACTCGCGGAAGTACATATTCTTGGCGAAGTCGTCGGTCTTCGCGCGCGCGGTTGGACCGCTGCCGGCCTTGTCCCGATTGCCGGCCAGAAATCCGCGCGCGAGCGGGCTCCATGGAATCAAACCGACGCCGCTGTCGATGCATAGCGGATTCATCTCGCGCTCCTCCTCGCGATAGACGAGGTTGTAATGGTTTTGCATCGAGACAAACCGGTGCCATCCGTTTTCTTTCTGCAGATGGAGCGCCTTGGCGAACTGCCACGCGGCCATCGAGCTCGCGCCGAGGTAGCGCACCTTGCCCGCGTGCACCAGCGAGTCGAGCGCCTCGAGAGTTTCCTCGAGCGGCGTGGTGTAGTCCCAGCGGTGGATTTGATAGAGGTCGATGAAATCCATCTTGAGGCGCCGCAGCGACGCGTCGCAGGCTTCGAGAATATTTTTGCGGCTGAGGCCCGCGCGATTGAGGCCCGACGCCATCGGACCGTGCACCTTGGTCGCGACGACGATCTCGTCGCGCCTGGCCATCTCGCCAAGCCATCGCCCGGTGACCTCCTCGCTCGCGCCGATCGAGTAGACGTTAGCCGTGTCGAAGAAGTTGATCCCCGACTCGACCGCGGTGGCGAAGTGCTCGCGCGCCTCGTCCATCGTCAGCACCCAGTCGCGCCATTTCTTGTCGCCATAACTCATGCATCCGAGGCAGATGCGTGAGACGGTGATTCCGGTCTTGCCTAATTTCGAGTACTGCATGATTTCTCCGAGTGGTGTTGTGGAGTTGCGGCTTAGAGCCAAAACTCCGGCGCTCGCGTGCGCGTGTCAAGGGCGAAGAGAAACAATCGCTTCCTTCGGCAGGGGTGACCTCCTTCGGCTTCGCTCAGGACAGGCTCTGCACCCAATGTTAGAAGAAAGATGCGGGACTTCGTCCCTGTTGGAACTGGTTGGGGGAGAGTGCAAGGGCATCGCGATTGAGTTGATCCCGACGTCGCGGGCTTACCTAAGGGGACGCCAGATGCGGACGCGGTCAGGGAGGGGCGGGCCTCGCGATGGCGGGGAAGCGCGCGGGGATGTCGTAGCCGTGGTCGTGAAGAAAGTTTGCGCGCACGATCGCGAACAGGAAGGCGTCGATGAGCACCGCGATAAAAATGACGGCCAGGAAGCCGTTGCCGCCCGGCCGGGGAGCGTCGCGCGTGGCCATAAGTACAATTAATAGCACGAAATCATGGTTCGATCCGCAAGATGCTATTTCATTGACTCGGCAGGCATATTAGGATGCAGCCAATCTGGGCTGGCCGATTGGTCAGGCTGGAGCTTTGTCGCGACCGAAGATTAGCGAGCTGAAGGTATTTCACGGTCACACGCGCTGAAGATGCGGCGCGGGGAGAGTCTATGCGGGTCCTATTCGTACATCCGAGTCCGCTGATGTACAGCGAAATTTATTTGCGGCTCGAACCGCTGGGGATGGAGCGGGTCGCGGCGGCAACGCGCGCGGCCGGCCACGACGTGAGAATCATCGACCTGCAGATTTTCAAGCATCGCGACTTATTCGCCGAACTCGAGAGCTTCCGCCCCAATGCGGTGGGCTTCTCGCTGAACTATCTCGCCAACGTGCCCGAAGTGATCGACCTCGCCAAAGACGTGAAGCGGCTGATGAAGGATTGCTTCGTCTTCACCGGCGGGCACAGCGGTTCGTTCGTCGCCGACGAAATCCTGGAGCATGCCGAGGGCGCGATCGACGCGGTTATCCGCGGCGAGGGCGAGACGGCGACGCCGATGATTCTCGACGCGATTGGCACCGGCTCAATCGGCAAGGTTCCCGGAGTGCTGACGGCGGATGGGGCGGGGCCGACGCCGGTGATGCTGGACGATCTCGATCGGTTTTTTCCGGCGCGCGACCTTGGGCGCCGGCGGCACAAGTATTTTATCGGCGTGCTCGATCCGTGCGCGTCGATCGAGTTCACCCGCGGCTGCCCGTGGGACTGCTCGTTCTGCAGCGCGTGGACGTTTTACGGCCGCAGTTACCGCAAGTCCACTCCGGAAGCGGCGGCCGAAGACATGCTGTCGATCAAGGAGCCCAACGTCTTTATCGTGGACGACGTCGCGTTTATCCATCCCGAGCATGGGTTTGCGATCGGGCACGAAATCGAAAAGCGCAAAATCAAAAAGCAGTACTACCTCGAGACTCGCGCCGACGTGCTCTGCCGCAACCCGGAAGTATTTCGCTACTGGCGCAAGCTCGGCATGGAGTACATGTTCCTGGGCCTGGAAGCGATCGACGAAGAGGGACTGAAGCTGCATCGCAAGCGCTCGTCGATGGGCGTCAACTTCAAGGCGCTCGAAGTGGCGCGCGAGATCGGCTTGACCGTGGCGATCAACCTGATCGCGGACCCGTCATGGGACGAGAAGCGCTTCGAGGTGATTCGCGAATGGGCGATCAGTATCCCGGAGATCGTGCACCTGACGGTGGCGACGCCGTATCCCGGCACGGAGCTGTGGTTCACCGAATCGCGCAAGCTGACAACGCTCGACTACCGGCTGTACGACATCCAGCACGCGGTGCTGCCGACCAAGCTGCCGCTGCTCCAGTTCTACCAGGAGCTGGTGAAGACGCAGGACGTGCTCAACCGCAAGCATCTCGGGTTCGCAGCGCTGAAGTCAGTCGCGTCGATCGCGGGCAAGCTGGCGCTCAAGGGGCAAACCAACTTCATCAAGATGCTGTGGAAGTTCAACAGCGTGTACAATCCCGACCGGCAGCTGGCCGAGCATGCGCGCGAAGTGAAGTACGCGATGCGCCCGCCGTCGATGCATACCGACGGCCGTCCGGCAGCCGACAAGCTGTACATACACATGCCGAAGCCGTCGCGTCCGGCGGCCGCGGCGCCAGCCGCAGGCGGCAGGTGAGTGTCGGGGGGAACTTAATTGAATGTGAAACCCGCGGTGGGTTTCACGCTTCCTTCGGCAGGGGTGACCTCCTTCGGCTTCGCTCAGGACAGGCTCTGCACCCGCTGGCAAGAGGAAGATGCGGGACTTCGTTCCTGTTAGAAGTTGGTAAGGGGGAAAGCGCGGTGTTGTGGGATTAGCGGCGGTTGGCTGAGATAGCGGGGCGGATAGTGCTACAGTCCAAGACTGCTATGAAGTTGAAAGTGGAGTTCGATCGGGAAACGGACGGTCGCTGGATCGCCGAGGTCCCCGAGTTGCCGGGCGTGCTCGCGTACGGCAAGACCCGAGCGAAGGCGCTCGCGGCTGTTGAGGCGCTCGCGCTGCGCGTAATTGCGGACCGAATCGAGAATGGGGAGCTTGAACCGGACACTAGGCTATTCAGGTAACGGTTTGGTGTCACCGTTGATCCGGTAGGGTTCGAGCAGCTTCAGTATTTCCTTAGATGCCTTGCGAAAGGAGTACCGCCCATCTCCTTTCCATGTCGCGGTACCGCCGATCTTCTTCGCTTCTATCACCTTGCCGAGTAGCCGGTCGTGTGGGTACAGATACCATGCACCGTCCGCAGCGAAGGCGACGTAGATCCGCTTCCCACGATACTCCTTTTGGAAGGCCAAGCGGCTTTTCAGCTGCACTCGAACGACTTCGCCGCTAATGTGCACAGCGATGAAGTCGGCGCCTTGCCAATCATCGGACAGTCGAAGCGTCACGAATCCGTAGTCTGCTAGGATTGCCGAAACCTTCTGAAAGTTGAAGTTCTCCTTCTGGCGAGCATTCAGTTGCTGATATTTGATTTTTTTGAGTTTCATAGTTCGGTTAGCTTTGCTGAGTCCCCGCGAGTAGCGCGATCAACTTACCCGAGGGTTCGTGGTCCTGGTTCGGTGAACGGTGTCATCCACGTGAAGTGATGGCATGATCGCATAGAGGAGGCCAAATGCCGCTCGACCACTACGTCTCTCAGGTACATCTCAGGAAGTTCTACTCGCCAGCCCTGCGTAACCGGATGTACGCGATGCGAAAGAGCGATTTGAAGTGGTTCACGCCTAATTCACGATCTGTTTGCCGGATAAACGATGGCAGCACGAATGCCTACCTTCGAGAGGATCGAGCAATTGAGGAATTCCTGAAAAAGATTGAACCGAGATATGACACGTCTCTCGCGAAGCTGATAGAGGACAAGATCGACCACGAATGTATCTTCACGATCGCAGGGTTTGTTGCCTACGTCATGACATGCTCGCTCGCGGGCATGCGCATCAATGCCGCACCGATAAAGGGCATGGTGGAGACCTTGGCAGTCAACGCAGACGACCGTGGGTTGATACCGCTTGCGCCGAAGGAGCTCGGTGGAAAGCGACTTGCCGAGCTTCTATCAGACGGTGATATAGAAATCATCGTCGATCAAAAGTATCCGCAGGCAATCGGCATTAATTCGATAATGCGGTTCGTTGCGGCTTTCGGAAATTTCAAGTGGGATGTTTTGCTCAATCGCTTCGACCAAAGTCCGTTTTTTACTAGCGACTTTCCAGTTGCGATCGAGGAGACGGCTGACTGGCGTGTCGTGAACCGAATAGTGCCTCTTGCACCGAATCTAGCGGTCAGAATCAGGCCGGATCTAGCCTTTGACAGAAACCGCGCCGATCTGTCCTTCAGAAATTTCAGCTACTGCAGCAAGAGAATCAGCCGCAGTGAACTTGTTGAGATCAATCGACTGATCGTGCGATGTGCTGAAGATACGATATTTTATCGAGATAACTCTTCATGGGTGCAGACGTTCATCAAGAAAAACCGACATTACCGCGTCGAATCGACCATACAGAAGCTACCCGCTGATGACGGCACCTTCGTGGTTTCGACACAGAGGATTGTGAGATTCAACCCTGGACCCGCAGTGTCCCTTTGATGAGCCAATGACCAGCTCAAGCGTTCGCCGTTAGGGTGAGCTCGCGATTTTCTCGGGGGGCGCAGCGCGTTGAAGATGACCGGCGGCACGCGCAGGCGATCGTCGCTGGCCGCCGCTCCAGTGAGCCAAATGACGGGCGACGTAAGATCACAACTGACGCCTACCTTCGAATTTCCCAAAGGAACCTGAGAGAGCGAAATGGCGTCCCGCGCCATTTCGTGATTAACATTCTTCCTGACACTGGATGCAGGGGTCACCCCTGCCCAAGGAGGTGCGGAACCCACGGTGGGTTCCGCATTCAATGGAGTTCCTCAACCCTCGATCGATTCCTGCGCGTTGCGCAGGGCGTTGAAGACTACTGGGGGGACGCGCAGGCGATTGTCGGAGTCGTAGAGGGCGCGGACTTCCGCGAACGCTTCGTCACCTGCCAGGGTTCGCGCGGCGACTCGGTCGAGGAGAGTTCTGTCCTCGTCGGTCAGGCTGGCGTCGTTCATCGCCATCAAGCCCCACACGTCCCACGGCAGCATCTCCATTTGATTCAGTGAGGCGAGGTCGCGCAGCACGTTGCCGGCGATGAACCACAATCCGTGCATGTCGAGAATTCCGAAGCGGGCCGCATCGGCGCGGCCCGCGCGGCACTGCTGCCATGCGTAGCCGGCGATGATGAAGCGGTTGCGCGGGACGTCGAGCGGATTGAAATCGACCTTGAAGGCGTTGCGCTGAATCGCGTCGAGCTGCGCGTCCACCATTATCCAGCGCGCATCGCGGGCGCTCCAATATTCGCACACCCAATGGTCGATGAATTTGCCGGGCTCGAAATATGTGCCGAAGCCGCATCGCGGGCGCGCCGGAATGCCCTGGTGGCGGAGGACGGAGGCGAGCATCAGCGAGAAGTGGCGACAGACGCCGGGCATCCGGCGACCGGGCTCGCGCGCGATCGTGAGCGGCCGCGCGTCGAGCGCGCGAATCCGCGTCAGCATTTGCGCGATGGGACGGATGTGGGCGTCGTCGCGATCCTTTTCGGACAGCTTGAGGCCGTAGAGCCATGGCGCGATGTCGCGATGAATCAGCACGCCTTGAATGACCTCGCACAGCGAGGCGAGGTCCGTGGGCATCGCGCTGAGTTCGGCTTCGTGCGCTCCTGGAGCCGTCATCGGGCCGGTGTGCTGGTAGTAGTCTTGCGCGGTTTCCATGTTTGCGACTCCCTTCAGGTCGCCTGCTTACGCAGGCGCGTCGGCGACGGACGCGAGGTACCGCGCGAGATTGGCGAGCGGGCCTGCCCAGCCGGCCAGGAGCGTCGAATTGGCGATCTCCTCGATTGTCGAGCGGGCCTCGCGCATCGCGTCCGATTCGGTCGCGGCGGCGCCAATCATACCGTTGCGATCGGTATTCTCGACGAACCAGAACCAGCTCTGTTGAGCGCTCCATACTTCGAAACCGATGCCTAAGTGATGTTTGCGAATCCGCATGAGTTCATCCTCGCTGAAGGAATTGCCATCCTGCCTAATAGTCGTTCATAGGATCCCGAAATCGACAAATCATCCGCCTGAAAGCGCGGGATAAATCCACACTTCGGAGTCGTTCGAAACCTGCGTCGCGCCGCCTTGCGCGAAGCGCACGTTCTCGCCGTTGACGAATACGTTGACGTGGCGGCGGATGTTGTTCTGATCGTCGAGCACGCGCTGCCGGATGGCGGGATAGTCGCGTCCCAGCATCGTGAATGCTTCGCTGATCGTCATGCGCACGTCGAGCGGCAGCCGCATCTCGACCACCTCGTTGTCGCCGGCCCATCGACGAAGCGCAGATGGCAGGTGAAAGAGCATCACGATACTCAGGCGACCTCGACAGCTTTGACGCACAGCACCGCCGGCAGCCAGTCCGCGATCGAGCTCCAGCTTTCGCCCTCGTCACGCGACGCGAACAGTTGACCGCCGCGGGTGCCGAAATAGAGTCCCGCGGGAGAGAGGCTGTCGGACGTGAACGCGTCGCGCAGCACCGAGAAGTATGCGTCGCGCTGGGGGAGTCCGGCGCCGAGCGGCTCCCATGATGCGCCGGCGTCGCGCGTGCGCCAGACCTTGACGGCGCCTTCGAGCGGCACGCGAAAGGTGTCGGACTCGAGCGGGATCAGGTAGGCGGTGTCGGCGCGGCTGGGATGGGCGACGAGGGGAAAACCGAACTGCGACGGCAATCCCGCGGCGATATCGATCCACGAATCGCCGCCGTCGTCGCTGCGATAGACGCCGGGATGGTTCTGGAGGTAGATGCGCGCGGGATTTTTCGCGTCGTGACGCAGCTTGTGCGCGCACTGCGGACCGAAATGCGGCGCGTGCGGCGGACCCGCATCCATCCGCACTCCCTTGTTGCGGCGCGTCCACGAATCGCCGCCGTCATCGCTGCGATAGATGCCTGCCGACGAAATGCCGACCATGATGCGCTTCGGATCGAGCGGATCTGGCAGGATGGTATGCAGACAGAGCCCGCCGGCGCCTGGCAGCCAGTACGGACGCTCGGGATGATTGAGCAGGGACTCGACGGGCTGAAACGTCTCGCCGCGATCGTCGGAGCGGTAGAGCGCGGCGGGATCGGCGCCGGCGAAGACCACATCAGCGCCGATGAGCGGCGCGGGCTCGAGCGCCCACACCGCATTCAGCGAGAGGCCGCTGCCGACGGGAAATTTTACATTGCCGTCGGCCGGCTCGTGCCAGCTCGCACCAAAATCGTCCGACCAGCTCACCAGCGCGCCCCAATGCGCACTCCAGTTGCCGACGAGGATGCGCGGCGCATTCTTGTCCGGAATATACGCCGCGGAAAAAATCGCCTGACCCTTGAAGTAGGGACCGGCGATGCGGAACTGGCGGCGATTGCGATCGGCGCGAAAAATGAACACGCCCTTGACGGTCCCGACAATCACGATCAGGTCGCCGCTTTGTGGTGCGATTGACTCAGCGCGCTCCATAGTTGCCTCCAGAATAAAGTGTCAGCCTCGATCAGAGCCTCGCCAGGTATTCGGCGAGGCACTCGATCGCGCTGCTCCAGCCGTTACGATGGTCATCGCGGGCCTGGACCGATTCAAAGGTCTCCTGGCGCAGCGTCAACCGGGTCTTTCCGCCCAAATCGGAGAAGGTAACCGTGATCAGCGTTTCGTGACCGAGTGTGCCGTCCTTATTTTCGTGCGCCCAGGTGAAGGCCAGCCGCTCCGGCTCAGAGACTTCCCGGAACACGCCTCGGACCCAATTCTCAATGCCCGCCGGCGAGACCATGCAGCAGCGCCAGCCGCCACCGGGCCGCGGATCGAGCGTGTACGACGGCACCGTGTAACCACGCGGTCCAAACCAGTGGAACAAGTGCTGTGGCTCGATCCAGGCTCTGAAGACGAGGGATCGCGGCGCATCGAAGACGCGCTCGACGACGAGCACTCGATCATTTGATTCGCCAGCTTCGGTACTGATTGCGGCCATAGCTTCCGCCTTCACGCAGTCGCCAGGAATTCGGCGAGACAATCGAGGGCGCTAGTCCATCCGCCCTGATGCAAATCGCGGGCAGTGACCGATTCGAAGACGGCGTTGTGCAGTGTGAGTTTGGTCTTGCCACCGAGATCCTCGAAGAGCAGCGTCAGTGTGGTCTCGGGGCGCGTCGGATTTCCCTGCGCGTCCGCCCAGCTCCCGACCATCACGAGCCGCTCCGGCGGGAGAACCTCGCGGTAGATGCCCTGCGTCCAGTGATCGCCGTCGGGTCCGAGCATGTGGATTCGATAGGCGCCGCCGGGGCGCAGGTCGTTCTTAATGACGTCGCTCTTGAAGCCGCGCGGACCCCACCAGCGCGCGATGTGCTCGGAGTCGGTCCAGGCTTTGAACACAAGGCTGCGCGGTGCGTCGAAGATGCGCGTGATTTTGAGCACGCGATCGGCGGGCTCGGTAACCAGATTAGCTGCTGCTCCCATGATTTTCTCCTTCATTCGATTTAGTCAGGCCCTCGCCAGATATTCGGCGAGATGCTCGAGCGTTTCGGTCCATCCCTGGCGTGCACCGCGGGTCGAGTCGGTTTCGATCGAGAAGGTCTGATGCACGGTGAGCCTGGTCTTCCCTTCGTGGTCGGCGAACGTCACCGTCGTGAGTACTTCGTTGCGGTCGCCATCTAACAAGGCAGTCCAGACGATTCGCTCCGGCGCGACGATCTCGCGAAAGACACCGTTCATCCAATGGTCCTTGCCGAACCCGCGCATGCACAGACGAAACTTGCCGCCGGCGCGGAACTCCATCTCGCAGACCGGCACCGTGAAGTTGTTGGGCGCAAACCAGCGCGTCAGGTGTTTGGGCTCGGTCCACGCTTCGAAGACGAGCGCGCGCGGCGCGTCGAAAACGCGGGTGATGACGAGCTCGCGATCCGTGGGTTCGGCGGCGCTGTTTCTTGCGGCCATTTTTGGCTCTCCTTACTTTTGCGACTCACCGCTCTAGCTGGTTGATGTTGATGACCCAGACCCTTGCCGAATAATCGGCGAGACGGTCGAGCGCTTCGTTCCAGCCGCGCACGTGATCGTCGCGGACAGCGACCGACTCGAAGACGGCGTGATGGACGGTGAGCCTGGTCTTGGCGCCCTCGTCGGCGAAAGACACGGTCACGATTGTTTCGTGGCCGGGGTTGCCGCTCGCATCCTCGAAGGCGTAGGTGAAGACCAGCCGCTCCGGCTCTACGATTTCGCAATAGACGCCGCGCTGCCACTCGTCGGTGCCGTTGGGCGAGCGCATGCGGAAGCGCCAGGCGCCGTCCTGATGGAGATCGAGCTTGAGGACACTCGTCGTGAAGCCTTTCGGCCCCCACCATTGCATCAGACGTTCGGGATCGGTCCACGCCTTGAAGACGAGGCTGCGCGGCGCGTCGAAGACCCGCGTGATGACGACCAGGCGATCGGCGGGCGCGGCGGAGGCGCTACCTTTTGCGGCCATTTTTGTTCCCTTTCTGTTGCGAGTCGCGCTTTTGTAGTTCGCGCAGATAGTCCTCGAGGCGATCGAAGCTCTCTTCCCAGAAACGGCGATAGTGCTCGAGCCAGTCGGAGGCATCCTTGAGCGGACCCGCGGCCAGCCTGCACGGGCGCCACTGCGCCTCGCGCCCGCGCGCGATGAGGCCGGCGCGCTGCAACACTTTGAGGTGCTTGGAGATGGCGGGCAGGCTCATCGCGAAGGGCTCGGCCAGCTCGGAGACGGAACTCTCGCCCGAGGCGAGGCGCGCGAGGATCGCGCGGCGGGTGGGGTCGGCGAGAGCCGAGAAGGTTGCGTTGAGGCGATCGGGTGACATCTGTCGTTGTGAACCGCTCGGTTAAATAACCTGTTAGTTAAATACATCGCGGGGCCGGTCTGTGTCAAGCGTTACCTTGCAGCTATTTTTCAGAGCGATTTGTACCAGCCGGCGAGTGCGCGGCCGAGCTCGTGCGGCGAATCTTCCTGGATGAAGTGGATGCCCTTGACCGTCACTTCGCGCTGATTCGGCCATTTGCGGCAGTACTCGCGCTGCGCACCGGTCAGGATGGCGCCGGGATCGGCGTTGACGAACAGCTTCGGCGTCGCGCTTTTTTCGAGCCAGGCCGAGTAGCCGTTGGCGATCGCGACGACGTCCGCAGGCTCGCCTTCGAGCGGAATTTCGCGCGGCCAGGTGAGGGTGGGACGCCGCGACTCGCCGGGCTGGACGAAGGGCTTTCGATAGGCGTTCATTTCCTCGTCGCTGAGCTTGCGAATGATGCTGCCGGGCAGGATGCGCTCGATGAAAATATTATTTTTCAAAATCATGTCGTCGCCAGCCGGACTGCGAAGCGCCTTGAAGATGCCGACGGCCGGTTGCGACCATTCCGACCATTGCAGCGGCCTCACCAGCGCCTCCATGTACGCGATGCCCTTGACGGCCTCGGGATGGCGCGCCGCCCAGTGAAAGCCCAGCGCGGAGCCCCAGTCGTGCACGACGAGGGTGACGCTGCGCTTGAGATTGAGGCCTTCGAAGAAGGCGTCGAGGTGGCGGGCGTGATCGACGAAGCGGTACGCGCCGGTCACAGACGGTCCCGACGCGCCCATCCCGATGAGGTCCGGCGCGACGCATCGCGCGAGCGGCGCGAGGTGCGGAATGACGTTGCGCCAGAGGTACGACGAGGTCGGATTGCCGTGGAGGAAGACGACCGGATCGCCGGCGCCGGTGTCGGCGTACGAAATCCAGGTGTTGATCAGTTCGAGTTTTTTGCGGGGGTGCGGATCCGCTGCGGAAATCTGTGTGTCGCTGTCGCTCATGATGGCATCTCCTCGCGGCGGGTGATTGGACTGATACGACGGCGCCAGTTTCCGCGCAAGCGGCGATCGGTGTTTCGCTGTTTGCCCTCGCGGGCGTGGCGGGCGCAGAATCGCGGCAGTCGTCAAAGTTCGCGCGTCACGAGGACCAACCCGATGGCCGAGAATCGCAAACGAAAGTTCTGGGGATGGGGTTACGAAGACCAGGGGCCGACTCCCGAACAGCAAAAGCATATGGCCGAGCGGATGGCCAAGCGATTCGGGCTCGGGCCGCTCGAGTTGACGCCGCCGCCCAAAGAGAGCGAGCTGAATCTGCGCGCGCCGCGCGTGAAGCCCCCGGCCGCGCTCGAGTCGATCTGCGCGACCAGCACCCATGAGCGCGCGGGACACACCTACGGCAAGGGATCGCGCGATATCCGGCGGGCGTTCAGGCGGGACTTTCCGAATCCGATCGACTTGGTCGCGTTTCCGCGCGACGAGAAGGAGCTGACGGCGGTGCTCGATTGGTGCGATAGCGCGCAGATCGCCGCGGTGCCATATGGCGGCGGCTCGAGCGTGGTGGGCGGAGTCGAGCCGCCCGAAGGCGACCGCTATCGTGGCGCGGTCTCGATCGATCTGATGCATCTGGACAAAGTGGTGGAAGTTGACAAGGTCTCGCGCGCCGCGCGAATTCAGGCCGGTGTGTACGGCCCCGCACTCGACGCGCA
The DNA here is from genome assembly GCA_963789715.1 of Binataceae bacterium (SeqCode). Taxonomy (GTDB): domain Bacteria; phylum Desulfobacterota; class Binatia; order Binatales; family Binataceae; genus Binatus. The sequence continues at coordinate 442,702 of CAWBLQ010000003.1, forward strand.
GCTGAAGCCGCATGGCCTTACGATCCGGCATTTTCCGCAATCGTTCGAATTCTCGACGCTGGGCGGATGGATCGCGACGCGGTCGGGCGGGCATTTCGCGACGCTGTACACGCATATCGACGACTTCGTCGAATCGATGCGGGTGGTGACTCCGACCGGCGTCGTCGAATCGCGCCGCCTGCCTGGATCGGGCGCGGGTCCGAGCCCGGACCGGATGTTCATCGGATCCGAAGGAATCCTCGGGATCATCACCGAGGCGTGGATGCGGCTTCAGGATAGGCCGACGTTTCGCGCGGGCGCGTCGGTGCCGTTTCCGAGCATCTTCGAGGCGGCGGAGGCGGTGCGCCAGATTTCACAGGCGGGGATCTATCCGGCGAATTGCCGCGTGCTCGACGAGGGCGAGGCGTTCAATTCCGGCGCCGGCAACGGCGATGAAGCGGTGCTGGTGCTGGCGTTCGAATCCGCGGATCATCCGCTGGAGCCGTGGATGAAGCGCGCGCTTGAGTGCTGCGCCGATCACGGTGGAAAGATTCCTGCGGACGCCGCCAAGACTCGCACCGACGCCGAGGCGACGCACGAAGGATCGGCGGGCGCCTGGCGCAACGCGTTTCTGAACGCGCCGTACCTGATGGACACGGTAGCCGCGATGGGAATGGTGAGCGACACGTTCGAGACGTCGATCACGTGGGAGCGCTTTCCGGAATTTCACCGGCAGATGATGGAATGCGCGCGCGGTGCGATCGCGCGGGTGTGCGGCAAGGGCACGGTGACGTGCCGGTTCACGCACGTTTATCCCGACGGGCCGGCGCCGTACTACACGGTTCTTGCGCCGGGCAGGCGCGGTTCCGAGATCGAGCAGTGGGACGAGATAAAGGCGGCGGTGTCGGACAGGCTGATCGAGCTGGGCGGCACGATCACGCATCATCACGCGGTCGGGCGTTATCATCGACCGTGGTACGACCGCCAACGTCCGGAAGGGTTCGCGCGGGCGCTGAAGGCGGCGAAACGCGCGCTCGATCCGCGCGGGATTCTGAATCCGGGCGTGCTGATCGATCCTGATTGAAGGGCGGCGAGCCGCAACCTGAAGAAGTTTCCGTTCCGTACCTTAATTTCACAGGAGTTTCTCATGCGGCAGTTGCAGCTGATGGCTTTTGGAGAACCTTCGGATGTCATCCAACTGAACACCGTTGCCGAACCGCCCCTCGGTCCCGAGGATGTGCTGGTCTCGATGGAAGCCGCGCCCCTCAATCCCTCGGACTTTTTGCTCGTCCGAGGCATGTATGCGGTCCGGCCGCCGCTGCCATTCTCGCTCGGTGCGGAAGGCGTCGGCCGAGTGGAGAAGACGGGATCGAAGGTCGATACCGCATTGCTGGGTAAGCGGGTCCTGATCGTCCCCAACTACGAGCAGGGCACCTGGTCCGATGAGGTCGTCGTCCAGGTTCGAAATACTGTCCCCGTAGCCGACGACTCCGATCCCCTGCAGCTTGCGATGATCGGAATCAACCCGGCGACCGCCTACCTTCTGCTCCATCGCTACGTTTCCCTGATGCCCGGCGACTGGATCGGTCAAACGGCAGCCAATTCAGCCATGGGACAGTACATTATCGCGCTTGCCAGGCTGGGCGGAGTCAAAACCCTGAACGTAGTCCGCCGCCCCGATGCGGCAGAACAGGTTCGCCAGTTTGGCGGTGACCGCGTGGTGGTCCAGAGCGATAACCTGCGCCATGACATAGACGAGGCTCTCGGCGGTAAAAAGCTCAGTCTCGTTCTCGATTTCCTGGGAGGAGCAACCGTAGGAGAACTGGCCCGGTCGATCAAACCCGGAGGCTCGATCGCTATGTACGCTTTTCAACACGGATTTCCGGCACTATTGCCGGAATTCCTATTTAACAATCTTAGCCTCCACGGATTCTGGATCGGTAACTGGATGCGCAACGCGCCCCGCACTGAGATTCAGGAGCTTTACCAAAAGCTGGCCGACCTGGTGGCCGATGGCTCACTGTCGGCGGCCGTCGAGCACGCGTATCCCCTGGACCAGTTCAAACAGGCGATCGATCGTTCCCTGAAATCCAATCGCAACGGAAAGATCCTGTTCAAATTCGACGCCGCCTGATTCATCGCCTGAGACTAATCGTCGAGGTTGAGTTGCTTTTTCGCGGCGTCGCTCATCATGTGCGGCGTCCATGGCGGATCCCATACGATCTCGACGCAGGCGTCGTCGCAGCCGGGGATGCCGAGCAGCTTGTCCTGGATCTCCTGCGTGATCATCATGCCCATCTGACAGCCCGGCGCGGTCAGCGTCATCGTGACGTTGACGACGCGGTTGTCGATCGCGACGCCGTAGATGAGTCCGAGGTCCACCAGATTGACGGGAATCTCGGGGTCGTAGCACTCGCGCAGGACTTCGTAGACGTCGGCTTCGGTCGGTGCGGGCGAATTCTCCATGGTGCGGGGTCTAGTATATAAGAGGATGGGTGTGCGCGATATGTGCAGTGCCGCAACGCACGGCGCGCGCATTCAGCGGAGGGCGATATGTCCGACAAGGAAGACCTGTACGACGACGCGATTGACGCATACGCCGACGACAAGTTCGACGAAGCGATCGAGCTATACAAGCAGGCGCTCGAGATCGATCCGAAGTACGTCGACGCGATCCACGGACTGACGATGTGCTACCAGGCCAAGGGAGATCTCGACGCCGCGATCGAGCTGACAAAAAAATATATCGCGCAGGAGCCGGAAGATATCCTGGCGCACACCAACCTCAGCATGTTTTATCAGAAGAAGGGCATGGTGCCGGAGGCGGAGGCGGCCGGCGCCGAGGCGCGGCGGCTGGACTGGAAGCGACAACTCAAGGAAGGCAAGAAGTAGGGCGCGATGAAACTCAAGGATAAAGTTGTACTGATCACCGGCGGCGGATCGGGACTCGGGAGCGAGATGGGTCTGACGTTTGCGCGCGAGGGCGCGAAGGTGGGCGTTAACGACATCAGGCCCGAGTCGGCGCACAATGTCGTGACGGAAATCGAGCGCGCGGGCGGAGTGGCGCAGCCGTTCGTAGCGGACGTGTCGAGCAGCGCGGCGGTCGGCAGGATGTTCGCGGAATTCCTCGCCGCGTTCGGCAAGATCGATATCCTGATCAACAACGCGGGGATAGGACGCACTCGGGAGTCGAGCGAGGTGATCCCGACTCACCAGAAAACCGACGAGGACTGGCACAAGATGCTCGCGACGCATCTCGACTCGACGTTTTTCTGCACCCGCGAGGCGCTCAAGGCGATGATCCCCAAGCAGTCGGGACGCATCATCAATCTCGGCTCGATCGCGGGCACGACGGGGCTGGCCTTCGCGTCGGACTACTGCGCGGCGAAGGGCGGAATTATCGCGTTCACCAAGTCGGTCGCGCGCGAAGTGGTGCCGATGGGGATACTGGTCAATTGCATCGCGCCGGGATTTATCGATACGCCGATGACGGCGCCGATCACGCTTGAGCTCCGCAAGCAGATTGAAGCGATTACGCCGATCGGACGCTTCGGCGAGCCGGGCGATATCGCGGCGGCGGCGCTGTTTCTGGCCTGCGAGGATTCGAAGTTCATGGTGGGCCAGGTGCTCAGCCCCAACGGCGGGTACGTGATTTGAGCTCCGAGCGGTGCGGACCGCCTGTGTCGCCACGATGCTGACGCGGTGCGCGGGAATCCTGATTCCACTGTTTTCGATCCGCACGCGCGACGATTTCGGGCGCGGGGAAATACTGGGTCTCGCGCCGATGATCGATCTGGCGCTGTCGATGGGTCATCGCGCAATCCAGCTGCTGCCGTTGGACGAAACCGGTCCTGAGGACCTCAGCCCGTACAGCGCGATGAGCGTGATGGCGATCGATCCGATGTACATCTCGCTCAGCGGGCTGCCGGGAGTCGGGCGGGTCGTGCTGGCGCGGGGGCGCGAGGCGGTCGGCAAGGCGCGCTTCGTGCCGCGGGCGGTCACGCGGCGGGAAAAATTTACGTTGCTGGAGCGAGCCTACCGGGCGAGCCGGGCGCGCGGCGGCCGCGACGAGGCCGCGCAGCTCGACGCTTTCATCGAGACAAACTCGTACTGGCTGCACGACTACGCGCTGTTTCGCGCGCTCAAGGAGCGCTTCAAATGGAGCAGCTGGGAAGCGTGGCCGGCGCCAATTGCGCAGCGTGAGCCCGCCGCACTGGAGCTCGCGCGCCGCGAGCTGGCCGACCCGATCGAGATGTACGGCTACTGGCAGTTCGTCGCGCATCGGCAGTGGGCGCAGATGCGCGCGTACGCGTCGTCGCACGGCGCGCTGATCGGCGGAGACCTCGCGTTCTCGCCATGCCGCGACAGCGCCGAGGTGTGGGCGAACCGAAACGAGTTCGACCTGTCGCGCACGGTCGGCGCGCCGCCCGACGGTTTCAATCCCCGGGGGCAGCGATGGGGCCTGCCGCTGCCGAACTGGATACAGATGCGGGCGGAGGGATTCAAGGTGCTGCGCGCGCGGGCGCGCCATGCCAGCTCGCTTTACGATTTGATTCGAATCGATCACGTCGTCGGGCTTTATCGCACGTTCAATTTCGGTTCCGACCCGAACGAGGCGGGAACTTTCACGCCGGCAAACGAAAACGATCAGCGATCGCAGGGCGAAGAAGTGATCCGCACGATCAGGCAGGAAGTGGGCGCGACTGAGTTGATTGCCGAAGACCTAGGGACTGTGCCGCCGTGGGTGCGCGAATCGCTGACGCGGCAGGGCGTGCCGGGATACAAGGTGATGCAATGGGAGCGTGTCAACTGGGGCCAACCCGACGAAGCGTTTCTCAAACCGGCGGCGTATCCCGAACTTTCGCTGGCGACTACGGGGACGCATGACACCGAACCGCTTACCGTGTGGTGGCACGGGCAGCCGGTCGCCGAGCGCGAGAAATTCGTTCGCTCGCTGGGCCTCGAAGGCAAGGTGAATCCGCGCCGGATGCTCGAAGAATCGGCGCGCTACGCGATCCTGGCCGTGCTCTACGCGGCGCCGTCGCAGCTGGCGATCATTCCGATCCAGGATTTGTTTGGATGGAGTGCGCGGATCAATCGGCCCGGAACAGTTGGCGATTCCAACTGGACCTATCGACTGCCGCTGACGCTGGAACGGATGCGCCGCAGCCGCGCGATACGGTCGGGGGTCGCGCGGCTGCGCGAAATCGCAGTCGGCAGCGGGAGGTTCACCTAAGACCGGGGATGAAGAACTTGATTGTATGTGAAACCCACCGTGGGTTTCATGCTTCCTTGGGCAGGGGTGACCCCTGCACCCAGTGTTAAGAAAAGATGCGGGACTTCGTCCCTGTTAGAGGGGTTGTGGGGGATCCTACCTCGCCCTTCGGGAGAGGTGGGTCATCCGCTCAAGTTGTGGGGTGGCTGCGGCTTGAACTATAAGCAACACTTGACCGCGAAATTTGTTTGGCATTGCTCGCGGAGCAATTTTTCCCCGCGGAGGCATCGATGGGACCACTGGAAGGAATCCGCGTGCTCGATTTGAGCATGGTGGTGTCGGGACCGTTCTGCACAATGATGCTCGGCGATCTCGGCGCCGACGTGATAAAAATCGAACCGCCCGACGGCGACGTGTCGCGAACGCCAACCGGCCGTGACCGCGGCGGCGTGACGGTCAGCATCCTCAATTGGAATCGCAACAAGCGGGCGATGATGCTCGACCTCAAGCGCGCCGGCGCCGCCGAGGTGTTTCTCAAGATGGCCGAGCGGACGGACGTCGTGGTGCAAAACGTACGTCCCGGCGTGGTGGACAGGCTGGGCGTGGGCTACGACGCGGTTGCGGCGCGCAATCCGAAGATCGTCTATTGCTCGATTGCCGGCTACGGTTTCTCGGGGCCGTCGGTTGACAAGCCCGCCTACGATCCGATTATCCAGGGCATGGCGGGAGTGATGACGTCGCAGCGCACGCAGGGCCGGCCGCGGGCCGTCAAGAATATCCTGGGCGACAAGGTAACGGCGATGACCGCGGCGATCTCGATCCTGGCGGCGCTGACCGAGACGCAACGCAGCGGCCGCGGACAGCATCTCAAGATTGCGATGATCGACGCAGTCGCCTACTACCTGATGCCCGACACCGCGTCGCGCCACACTTATCTTCCGCACGACGCCGGCGTCCCACCGTCGATGAACACGCTCGAGCCGTTTCAGACGGCCGACGGCTACATTACTATCGCGCCGCTGACCGACAAGCATTGGACGGCGATTCTCAAAGCGGTCGGGCATCCGGAATGGTTCGAAGGCGGGGAGCCGCGGCCCGACCGCGTGAAGCGATCGATCAAGAGCCTGATCACGCTGTTTCCCACGCAGCCCTCCGCCTACTGGCTCGAACGGATCGAGGCCGCCGACGTTCCGTGCGGACCGGTCAACGACTACGACTCGATATGGATCGATCCGCAGTTCGTCGCGAATGAGACGTTTTTCGAATACGAGCATCCCAAGGCGGGACGCGTGCGCGCCGTGCGGTCGCCGGCGCGATTCTCGCGCACCGAGCCCGAGCTGTGGCGCCACGCACCCGACCTGGGCCAGCATACCGACGAAATTCTCGGCGAGTTCGGCTTCGGCGCCGGCGAGATTTCGGAGCTGAGAGCAAATCGGATCGTCAATTGAGCCGGCCCTCGATCAGCCGCGCGCTGAGATTCGTTATTTTCGCCGCGGCGATCGCGATCGCGCCGGGATGCGCATCGCAGCAACCCACGCCCTCGAAGGCGGTGCCAGCGGCCGCTGCCGTACCGAGGGCGCAGCCAACGCCGACAGGAGAGCCGCTCGGCACGCATTCGCCGTACGCAATCACGGCGGGGCTCGACGGCAACCTGTGGTTTACCGAGTACCAGGGCGACGGCATCGGACGGATAACCCCGTACGGCGCCACCAAACGCTTTCAGATCGATCCCGACGGATTCGCCGAACGAATAACCGCAGGGCCCGACGGCGCAGTGTGGTTCACCGATACCATCGGCAATCGCATCGGGCGCGTCGCCTCCGATGGAAAAATCGCGTACGTCAAATTGCCTCACTCGGACAGCGGACCCGCGGGGATCACGTCGGGACCGGATGGCAATCTCTGGTTCAGCGAGCATTCGGGCAATCGCATCGGCCGGCTCAGCACCACCGGCACGCTGACCGAGATCGAGCTGCCCAAGGGCGCCGGTCCCGCCGAAATAGTGGCCGGCAGCGATGGCAACCTGTGGTTCGCGGAGGATAAGGCGGACCGCATCGCGCGCGTCACCGTCTCCGGCAACGTCAAGGAATTCCAGATTCTGGTGCCCGACGGCCGTCCCGCGATGATGGTGCTCGGCGTCGACGGCAACGTGTGGTTTACCCAGCCGGAGGCCAACAGAATTGGCCGAATCACGCCCGACGGCTACGTCACGGAGTTCGCGCTGCCCAATCCCGGCGTGCCGCTCGGAATCGCTGCGGGCGCCGATAAAAATTTCTGGGTCACCGTGATTCGCGCGCACCTGATCTATCGCGTGACGCCGAAGGGAGATTTCACTCCGTTCCCGATGCCCGAAAAGTCGATGGCGACGTTTATCACGGCCGGTCCCGACGGCACTCTGTGGTTTACCGAGCCCAACGGCAAGGTGGGCCGCCTCACGACCGCGGGCGACGTCACGGAATTCGTCTTTTCGAATCCATACGATGCGCACAAGTGAGCGCGCGGGCTACGGGCGTGGCGGCGGCGGTGACGCGTCTGTTCCGTTCGCCAAGTTTTGCGCTATAAGCGGACTGTCTAATTGGAACCAAAACATTGGGCGCGTTCGGATTCCGGCATTATGCCGCAAGGGAGAATTGACCGATGGGCAAGCTCGACGGAAAGGTAGCCGCCATCACCGGCGGCGGTCGCGGCATCGGCCGCGGTATCGCGAGGGCATTCGCCGCGCAAGGATGCGCAGTGGTAGTTAACGATCTTGGCGTTACGGTCGCGGGCCAGAAGGAAACTCAATCGCCCGCCGATGACGTGGTGAAGGAAATCAAGGCCGCGGGCGGCAACGCCGTTGCCAATCATATGGACATCGCGAGCGTCGAAGGGGGCGAGGGTCTCGTCAACCAGGCCATCAAGGAATTCGGCAAGCTCGATATCCTGGTTAACGTCGCCGGCATCCTGCGCGACCGCATGATCTTCAACATGTCCGAACAGGAATGGGACGACGTGATCCGCGTGCACCTGAAGGGGCACTACTGCACGATCCGTCCCGCGTCGGCGCACATGCGCGAGCGCAAGTACGGCAGGATCATCAACTTCTCGTCCAACTCGGCGCTCGGCAGCCCCGGCCAGCCCAACTACGCCGCGGCCAAGGCGGGAATCCTTGGCCTGACGTACTCGAGTGCGAACTCGCTGCACAAGTATGGAATAACGGTGAACGCGATCATGCCGGGCGCATCGACGCGCATGACCGACACGATTCCCGCGGGCAGGATGCCGGGCGCGACCGGAATCCCGCAGTCGGACAAGGTCGAGGGTACGCCGCGCGATCCCGCCAACGTCGCGCCGATCGTGGTTTTTCTGGCGAGCGACGACGCCGCGAACGTCACCGGGCAATGCTTTGGCGCGTCGGGCTTTCGGATCATGCGCTATCGGCACATCGCGCCCGACAAGGTCCTCTACAACAACGGCCCGTGGAACGTTGACGAGCTCTTCGATCGGCTGAAGAACACGCTGCTGGTCGATCTCAGCCAGCCGCGGATGTAGCCGGAGATTTTCTGGACGCCCGCCGTCAGTGCCTCCTGGCGGCGGGCGGTTCAATCTCGAAACTGGCGTCGAGGAATTTGATGACTCGCGCCGCGTACCCGGCCGGATCCTCGAAGATCGCATCGGCGTGGCCGCCCGAGGGCACCGTCCACATCTGCGCGTCGAAGCCTGCTGCGGCGAGAATCGCCTGACCGTCGGCCAACGGCGTGATTTTGTCGTCGCGATTCTGAATGATGAGCAATGAGCAATTGCCCAGGTTGCCCGCGTCTGTCATCGGCGAGATCTTGTACAGCGGGCGACCGAACCATAGCTGAGCTTCCCACAACACGGTGCCGGCGAAGGCCGGATTCAGCCGCGAAATCGAAGGGCTGCGCATGAAGAGCTGCTCGAGATTCGCGTAGGAACTGTCGGCGACTATCGCGGTGAAGACCGGCTGCTCTGCCTGCGCCATGATCGCGCCGGCGGCGCCCTCGGATATTCCGAGCGCGGCGATTTTTTTGAAGCCGTCGTTCATCAGCGTGCGTGCGGTTGCCAGCGCGAATTTGCGTTTCAGCACACCCCAGTTGATTCCGTAGATCGGATTGTTGGCGCTGTAGGTCGCGACCACGGTGTAGCCGGCGCCAAGCAGAAACTTGACGTACGGAATCATCGACGTTTCCACCGCTCCCGCCGCCGGGATGATCACCACCACTTCGCGGCGCTTGCCCGGGAAATACCATCCGACCACGCTGACCTGGTGGTGGCGGAAAGCGTCCTCTTCGACCACGCCGCAGTCCAATCGCTCCGGCTCGACGCCGAGCGCGACTCCGACGTCGGTCAGCGAGCCCCGCTTGAAGGACGGCACGTGCTGCCCGAAGACGTCAGCGCCACCGCGCAGGATAAATTCCGGGTATCGGAGCGATCGCGCGACGATGAAGGCCGTCCCGATCCAGAGAATCAGCGGGACGCCAAGCAGAATCGCGCCCATGCCGAGGATGTGTCGGCGCGGCGTGTGCGCGGCCGCCGCCGGGCTGGATTCCGCAGGCTCGCCCATCCGTTATGCTTGTGCACGATTGCACCTGACACGGCAAGCGCGCTTGTGAGCGTGGCATCTGACACTTATGCTGCCTCACAGGAAGGCGGCGCAGATGTCCGATTGGGATCCCGAACTGTACAACCGATTTCGCCGGTACCGCGCGGAACCCGTCGCGCACATTCTGTCCCGTCTGAAACTCAGCAACCACGAACACGAGAAAATCATCGATCTCGGATGCGGCTCCGGCGAGAACACGATCGAGCTGGCGCGGCGCAGTCCGCGCGGAACCGTGCTCGGCGTCGACGGCTCGCCCGCGATGGTCGAGGCGGCTCGCAAGCTGCTCGACGCCCAGCCGACGGAGCTTAAGTCCCGCGTCTCGTTCGAGTTGCTGGACGTTACTGAGTTTCGCGCCGAGCGCGTCTTCACGCTGATATTCTCGAACGCCACCTTTCAATGGATTCGCGACCAACGCGCATTGTTCGCGGCGTGCTTCGACGCGCTGCGCCCGGGCGGAACGATCGTCGTGCAGATGCCTGCCAACGAGACCGAGACCGCGAAGATGGAAATCGGCCGGCTCGCGCGCGAGGCGCCGTGGAACGCGATGCTGGGCGGGCGCCAGCGGGCGTTTCACGAAGAGCCGCCGGAGTTTTACGCCGCGATGCTGGCGCGGATCGGCTACGAGCGTATCGACTGCTATCACCTGACGTTTCATCATCCGATGGAGGGGCCCGCCGACGTCGTTCAGTGGTATTGCTCGACCGGGCTGCGGCCTTTCCTCGATGCGTTGCCGGAAGAACGTCGCGACGAATTTCTCGCCCAGTTGACGACGCGGCTCGACGCGGCTTACGGCACTTCCGGGCCGATGACGTTCGACTTCAAGCGGCTGTTCATCTGGGGCCGCCGGTCCGGGCCTTAGGATGGCGCGCGCGCGCAATCGTCCCGCGCTGGTCGCGCACGGTGGCGCCGGCTCCGCCGGTCCCGGGGCGGAGCGACCCGAGCGGCGCCGCGGTATGACGGCTGCGATACGCCTTGGCGCGAGGATTATCCGCGCCAACGGCAGCGCGCTCGACGCCGTGGTCGCGACCGTCGCCGCGCTCGAAGATCATCCGCTCTTCAATGCCGGCTACGGCTCGTTGCTGAACTCCGACGGCAACGTCGAGATGGACGCATCGGTGATGTTCGCCGAGCCGGTCGCTGTTGCGCCGGCATCCGGAGCCGCTGCACGCGGCAAACGCCCGGGTGTTAGCAATCAAGCCAGCGCGCCCGACTACACCGTCTCAGCCGGCGCGGTTGCTGTAGTCAGCCGCGTGCGAAACCCGATCATGCTTGCGCGCGCGGTGATGGAACATTCGCCGCACATCCTGATGGCGGGAGCCGGTGCGGAGAACTTCGCGCGGAAGGTCGGTATCCGCCTGGTGCGCCCCGAGGAAATGGTGACCGCGCGCGCTCGCGAACGATGGCGTGTGCGCAAGCAGCAGACCGGGATGCTCGAGGCCGAAGCCGCCGCGCTGGCCGCGATGGGCCATGGCACGGTAGGCGCGCTCGCCGTCGATGTGCATGGCGGAATCGCGGCCGCTACCTCGACCGGCGGCGTGCCCGGAAAACTCTTTGGACGCGTCGGCGATTCCGCGCTGATAGGCGCCGGCACTTTCGCCCACGCGATCGGAGCCGCATCGGCGACCGGGCAGGGCGAGGCGATCATACTGACCGCGCTCTGCCGCGAGGCGGTGCTGGCGCTCGCGGACGGCTTGCCCCAGGCTGTCGCGCGCGAGGCGATCGCCGAAATGATCGACGCGACGGGTGCCGAGGCCGGGGTAATCCTGATCGATCGCCGCGGCAGGATCGGTTACGCACACAACGCCGCGTCGATGCAGGTGGCGAGATACGATCCCGCGGGCGGAATCCGCCATCTGTGGCTCGAGCCGATCGCAACGGCTCGCCGTCCGTGACTCTCGAGCATCGCGCTACGCCGCCGGCAACCAGTCGCGCCGCGGTCCTGCAACCGGTGACGCTTGCGCTAGCCTCGTTGTTCGCTTTCATCGTGCTCACGCAGGGAATCAGCGCGCCGTTTCAGAAGGACGCGGAGCCGCAATCCGCTGAGTGGATCCAGAGCATCGTTCGGGAAGGACATTGGCTGATACCCAGCGACGCGTACGGCTTCACCGACCGCAAGCCGCCGCTCTTCTATTGGCTCTCGGCGCTGGTGGCCGACGCCACGGGCGGCACCGTCGATGAAGCACGCGCGCGAGCAGTGTCCGTCGTGGCAGGTACTGCGCTTGCGACCGCGGTGCTCGCCTGGACGGTCGCCAACGTCGGCGCGTCCGAAGGATGGCTCGCGTTTCTGTTCATGCTCGGCACCTACGGGTTCGCGTCGCGCGCGACCGAAGCGCTGACCGACATGATTCTCACGTTGCTGCTCTTCTCCGCGTACGCCGCGATTTATCCGCTAGTCGTACTCGATGCGGCGACGACGTCTTCGGGCTTTTCGCGCAGGAAAATGTTCGTCGGCGTAATACTCGGGCTTGGGGTTTTGGCCAAGGGCCCGGTTGCAATCGTGCTGTGCGCGCTGGCCGCGTCGATCTATCTGCTGATCGAGCGCCGCAACCCGCTCGCAATCCTGCGCCAGCGATGGCCATGGCAGGTCGTCGCGATTGCGTTGGCAGTCGGCGCGGTGTGGTACGTGCCGGCTGCGACCGTCGGCGGGCACAAAATCCTCAGGATAATTTTTGCGGAGAATTTCGGACATTTCATGCCAGCCGGGCTGGGCGGAACGGGCGAGAGCTACCGCCCCTTCTATTACATCGCCGCGCGTTTGATTGGCGGCGCTTTCCCGATGACGCTTCTGATCCTGCCGGCCGCGCTGGCCATCTACACCGGCGAGATTTCCGCGGAGAAGCGGCGCGCGGTGCTGTATCAAGTCAGCATGTCGCTCGCGGTGCTGGTGTTTTTCTCGATCGCCAGCGTCAAGCGCGACGACTACATCCTGCCCGCAATTCCGGGAATCGCGATTCTGTGCGCGTCGGTGTTCACGCTTGACGTTCGTAGCTGGGCGGCGAAGTTGCGTGACTTGATCGTCGCGGTGTTCGTGCTGGCGCCGTTTTTCGCGGTTCTCTTTTTCATTTTTTATCCGGACCACGCCCCGTCCTTGACTCTTCAATCGAGCGACTCGGTGTTCTACTCATTCTTCCGCGCCAATGTTGAGGCTGTGTCGCGGTCCTTTCTGCAATTAGTCGCCGTCTGGCTGGCCGCCAGCGCGATCGAAGCATTTGCGCTGGTTCGACGACGCGTGATTGCAAGCGGCACTGCCTTCGGTCTTCTCGCGCTTTCCCAGAGCCTGTTCTGGACCGCGACATTGCGACCGGCCGTTGCCGCGGCGCGCAGCGTGAAGACTTTCGTTCCGATTGTCGTGGAGCGCGTCAAAGGCGATCAGTTGTGCATTGCGGGCGGTATCAACTATGAGTTGTCGTACTACTACGGCGCGGGAGTGCCCGACATCGGCAATCCTCGATGCGCCTATCTGATCGCGACGCCGCGCGAGATGGACGCCATGACGCCTGAGTATCGGGCGCGGCTCAGGCTGGTCGCGAAGTCCAACCTGGTTGGTGGCGGCGGAGCACCCGCGCTATTTGAAATTTCGCCCGCAGCCGCTAAATAGAGGAGTCGATGGCTGATCGTGCCGAACAGGCTGAGCATGCGGTAAGTGCGCTGATGCGCTTCGGCGTCTCGCTCATAATCCCGCTGTGGGCGCTGGCGATGCTGGCGCTGGGCGTCGAGTACCGCTCTCTATGGTGGCTCGGATGCGGGCTGGTGGTCGGCGCGGTCGGACTGCTGCTGCTGGTCGGCAACCCGTTGGCAGCGCCGGTGCTCGACGTGCGCGAAAGCTGGCGCCGGAGATAAATGCGGGGCGCGCAGCCTTGCATTCGATTCCTCTCTCTGCTGCTCGCGCCGTGCTGAATTGCGGGCAATCCCCGGGCAGGATATTCTTTTGATCCGATGCCGATTTTCGAGTACGAATGCGCGCGATGCGGGCTGGTCAGCTCGCACGTGGTAATGGGTTCGTCGCGCCGCCGCGAGCGTGTCGGCTGTCCCGAGTGCGGGTCGGCGCGGCTGCGGCGCGTGATGTCGTCGTTCGCAGTGGTCGAGAGCGAGGCGTCGCGGCTTGCGAGTTTCGACGCGTCGAAGCCCCGCGACGATTCGTTCTACCGCGACTCGCGCAACGTTGGCTTGTGGGCGAAGAAGCGGGCTAAGGAGATGGGTGTCGACCTGGGATCCAAATTCGAGGCGACGGTCGAGAAAGCGCGCAGCGGCAAGCTGATCAAGGAGATGACCTGAGGCGGGACCATGGCGGGTGACAACAGGGACCGGCTGGGCGGCAAGCTGCGCGATGTCGAGGCGGCACGCGAGAATCAGTGGGCGCGGCAGCGCGACGCCGAGTTGCTCGAGAAGATGCGACAGCGCTTGAAGCACACGGTCTGTCCGAATTGTAAGCAGTTCCTGGTTCCAAAGACCGAGGCCGGAGTGCGGATGCATGCGTGCCCGGCGGGGCATGGCGCATGGCTCGATTCGTCGGCGTTGAAGTCGGTGTTGAAGGAGCCCAAATTAGTGCCTGGCGGCCCAATCCCCCGGACTGCGGCCCGATGACAAGTCAACCGCGGGAGCGAAAAACATGAGCGACGAAAAAGACCGGCTCGGCGACAAACTACATCACGCTGAGATCGCTCGCGAGAATCAATGGGCCCGCCAGCGTGACGAGGAAATACTCGAAAAGCTGCGGCTGAAGTACAGCAAGGCGATCAAATGCCCTCTATGCGGCGACAGACTCGACGCCCGGGTTGCAATCGGCGTGGGCGGAATGGCTTGCCCAAGGCATCACGGCGCATGGCTTGACGCTGAAGCGCTCGAGCAGTTTCACGCGCGCCTCGGGAACGCGGCGGCCATCCATCACGATTCCCTGGGCGAGAAGGTTTTCGTCGGGCTCGGGGAGATCGTCGAAGACATGCGTCACCGGCATCCCAAGGAGATAGACTGTCCCGATTGCGGTGCACGGCTTGCCGCCAGAGCGGCGGTCGCGCCGGGCGAAACGGGGCTGGCCGGGATGGCCTGTCGCAACGGGCACGGCGCGTGGATCGATCAGGACATGCTTCGCGAAGTCCGCAAACGGCTGGACACCGTCGCAGGCAAGCGCAGCGGCGGCGAGGCTCGAAAGTGACGCGCAACCAACCCGCTCAAACAGTTCAATTTCCAAGGGTTAGCGGCGCGACGATTTGAATTAAGCGTCGCTTAAGTAAAATAGACCACAGGTGAAGCGATCCTTCTTGACAGTCTGGTCCAGTCCAACTAATGAGGACTCGGTAACATCGAATGTATCTTAATTTTGGCGTGCCGCTGGCCCTTACGATTATCGGGATCGGCTTCGTGGCGCTGATGTTCGGGCTGCAGAAGCTGCTGGCGCCGCAAAATCCGTACGACCGAAAGCTGATTCCGTATGAGTGCGGCGAGCCGCCGACCGGGCGTGCGTGGATCAATTTCAACGTTCGTTTCTACCTGATCGCCCTGATTTTCGTGGTGTTCGAGGTCGAGGTCGCGTTCGTTTATCCGATCGCCGCCGTTTACCTGGACTGGGTGCGTTCGGGGCGCCGCCTTTACGCGCTCAGCGAGATTCTGATTTTTCTGCTGATCCTGTTCGTGGGCCTGGTTTACGTTTGGGTCAAGCACGACCTCGAATGGATCAAGAAGGTACCGGTCGAAGACTGAGGTTAGTCTTATGCCCCTGCTCAACACGCTCCCGGATTACGTTTTGACTACCAAGACGGACGAACTGCTGAACTGGATGCGCAAATCGAGCATCTGGTACATGCTGTTCGGCCTGGCCTGCTGCGCGATCGAGCTGATGCATACGGGCGGCCCGCGCGCGGATATCGATCGGTTCGGCGCGACGCCGCGCGCGTCGGCGCGCCAGTCGGATCTTATGATCGTGGCGGGCACGCTGACGCTGAAAATGGCGCTCAGGACGCGGCTGCTCTACGACCAGATGCCCGACCCGAAGTACGTCATCTCGATGGGTTCGTGCGCGAGCTGCGGCGGATTGTTCCAGCTGGCCTACTCGGTCTGCGACGGGGTCGACAAGATCCTGCCGGTCGATGTGTACGTTCCCGGCTGCCCGCCGCGGCCCGAGGCGCTGACCGAGGGCCTGCTGAAATTGCAGGAGAAGATAATGACCGAGCGCTGGCTGGTGCGCTCGCCCAACGGCAACGGCAAGCAGGTGGCCGCTGCCTGAGCAGATGGAGTCCCTGCAAATACTCGAGCGGGTGAAGAACCAGTTCGGCGATCACGTGCTGGAGATCTCGGACAAGAAGACGGATCCGTTTGCGGTGATCGAGCCGACTGCGATCGTCGAGGTCGGGCGATTCATGAACGAGGATCCCGCGCTCGCGATGGACTGCCTGTCGAACGAGAGCGGCGTCGACTACAAGGACCGCGTCGAGGTGGTCTATCACCTGTTCTCGTACGCGCATCGGCACGGCGCGGTGTTGAAAGTAAAGCTGCCGCGCGACAATCCGAGCGTGGCGACGCTCGAGGGCGTGTGGAAGTCGGCGAACTGGATGGAGCGCGAAATATTCGACCTGCTGGGGGTGAACTTCGAAGGGCATAGCGACATGCGCCGAATCCTGATGCCGGAGGACTGGATCGGTCATCCGCTGCGCAAGGATTTCGTCGAGCCGGCTGAGTACCACGGAATCTCGACCGTCAGAGAGAGCCCGATAATCCGGCTCGACACCAAAAAGAAATGAGCACGCTGCACACCGAGGAAATGACGCTCAACATGGGCCCGCAGCATCCGTCGACGCACGGAGTGCTGCGCTTTGTGGTGCGGGCCGACGGCGAGGTGATGCGCGAGGCGATTCCGGACGTCGGCTACCTGCATCGATCGATCGAGAAAATTGCCGAGAAGGTCGGCTACCACGGCTTCATGCCGTACACCGATCGCGTCGATTACGTATGCGCGATGTTCACCAACCAGGGCTGGGGCATGGCCTGCGAGAAGCTCGCGGGAATCGAAGTGCCCAGGCGTGGCGAGTACTGCCGGGTGATCGCGGCGGAGTTCAACCGAATCGCGTCGCATTTGCTGTCGGTGGGCGCGATGGCGATGGATATCGGCGCTGTGACGCCGTTCACGCACGCGATTCGCGAGCGCGAGATGATCAACGATTTGATCGAAGAGCTGTGCGGCGCGCGGCTCACGTTCAATTACATGCGAATCGGCGGCGTGGCGTGGGACCTGCCGCCCGGATGGCGCGAGAAGGCGCTCGCGTACCTCGACCATTTCGATCCGATCCTTGAGGAATACAACGCGCTCATCTCGTGGAACAAAATTTATGTCGAGCGGCTGGCCAACGTCGGGGTGATCACGGCCGCGGAAGCGATCAACTACAACCTGGTCGGGCCGAACTTGCGCGCGTGCGGAATCAAGTGGGATATCCGCAAGGACATCGCGTATTCGGTCTATCCCGAGTTCGAGTTCGACGTGCCGGTGGGCGACGGGCATTGGGGCAAGCTGGGCGACTCGATGGATCGCTACGTGGTGCGGATTCGCGAGATGGCGGAGTCGTCGAAAATTCTGCGCCAGGCGCTGCAAAAGATTCCGGGCGGGCCGGTGCTCGCCAAGGTCGCGCGCAATTTCAAGCCGCCGGCGGGCGAATGCCAGATTCGGCTCGAGAGCGGACGCGGCGACATGGGATGGTACGTCGTCAGCGACGGCACCGGGTATCCGTGGCGGGTGCACGTACGCACGGGGTCGTTCGCGGCGATGGGCATCATCCAGAAGCTGAGCGCGGGATTGATGATCGCGGACCTGGTCACCTTGATCGCGAGCCTGGATGTGATCGCGCCGGAGATCGATCGCTAATCCTCGATGCAGACGCTGGTGCAAAATCTGATCGCGTCGGGCGTCTTCGGCAAGAACGCTTCGCCGAACCTGGTCGCCGCGATCGTCGTGTTCGTGATGAGCGCGGTCGTGTTTTTGGGCGTCGCGTTTCCGTTTGCGGGAATCGTGAGCTGGGCCGAGCGGCGGGTGTGGGCGCGAATCCAGTCGCGGGTGGGTCCAAACCGCGTCGGGCCGCAGGGTTTTCTTCAGTGGCTGGCGGACGGCGTAAAACACGTCTGCAAGGAAGACATCATTCCCGACGAATCCGACGCGCCGCTGTTCAAGATGGCGCCGTACCTGGTGATGCTGGCGTTCACGCTGCCGTGGGCGGTGATGCCGTTCTCGTCGTCGCTGATCCTGGCGGACCTGAACGTGGGCATTCTCTACATGACGGCGGTGACGGCGCTCACAGTGGTGGGCGTGCTGATGGCGGGCTGGGCGTCCAATGACAAGTGGTCGTTGATCGGCGGAATCCGCTCGGCGGCGCAAATAGTTAGTTACGAAATCCCGGCGGGACTTTCGATTTTCCCGGTCGTGCTGATGACGGGCACGTTGTCGATGCAGGGAATCATTCGGGCGCAGGGCTGGGCGCCGCAGCACTGGTTTTTGTTCGCGAATCCATTCACGTTCGTGGCGGCCAATATCCTTTATATATCTGCGCTGGCCGAGGGCAATCGCACGCCCTTCGATCTGCCGGAAGCCGAGTCGGAACTGGTGGCGGGTTTTGCAACTGAGTATAGCGGGATGCGCTACCTGTTCTTTTTCATGGCGGAATGGGGAAACCTGTTTATCATCGGCGCAATAATCGCGACCTTGTTCCTTGGCGGATGGCAGTTCCCCCACGTGACGAACAACATCGTCGTGATGAATATACTTGAAGTCATCACGTTCAACGTCAAAGTACTATTCCTGGTGTTCGTATCGATGTGGATACGCGCGACGCTGCCGCGAGTGCGTATCGATCAGCTAATGACTCTTTGCTGGAAATATTTTGTGCCGATTTCGTTTGTGGATATGATCGGTACGGCGGTGTGGGTAGCTATTTGGCCCGACGGCAACGCCGCGATGGGCTATATCATGTTGGCGGGCGCGCTCGCGCTCGCGGCGATGTTCACTCAGCGGGTTATATACTATCTCCGACGTTCGCGGATGGAAGTTTACTTCAATCCGACTATCTAGAGGCTATTGATGGGCGCGGTTTCGGAATACGTAGGTAATATAAAGGACGCGGTTTCGACTATCTTCGAGGGCATGGCCGTGACGGCGTCGCACTTCATGCGCAAGCCGTACACGGTGCAATATCCGGATCGGATGCCGGTGCGCGTGCAGGACACGCTGCCGTTCCGGTATCGCGGGATACTCGAAGTCGATCTCGAAATCTGCACCGGATGCCTCGCGTGCGAACGCGCATGTCCGATCGATTGCATCGTTATCGTGGTGGACAAGGATCCGCAAACGCGGCAGATGCTGCTTTCGCAATTCGACATCGACATCGCAAAGTGCATGTACTGCGGGCTCTGCAGCGAGCCGTGCCCGACCGGATCGATTCATCACACGACCGAGTTCGAGGGCGCTGACTATTCGCTGGAGAGCCTGATTCGCCGCTTCGTCAAGGATCCGGTGATGGCGTACAAGCCCAAGAAGGGGCCGGAGACCGACTCGACGATCGCGCCGATCCTGAATCGCGGCATGACCTACCTCGATCAATGGGCGCAGCCGGGCGGCGAGAAGCCGGCCGAAGAAGAGCCCGCCTAGCGCTCGGCGGCTTGCAACGCGGGGAAGAGATGCTCGCTCAGGCAGTTTTTTATGCATTAGCCGCGTTGACGGTGGGGTCGGCGGTGCTGGTGGCATTCTCGCGCAGCATAGTTTATTCGACATTCGCGCTGCTCGGCGCTTTCATGGGCGTAGTAGGTATTTACATCCTGCTGGCGGCGGATTTTGTCGCGATGGTGCAGCTGCTGGTTTACGTCGGCGGAATATTGGTACTGACTATCTTCGCGGTGATGCTGACCGCGGGAATCGGGGACGTCACGGTATCGAATCGCGCGGTGGGAACTGGACCAGCGATCTTCACAGTGGGGATCGCAGCGGCGGTGATGTTGTATGCAGTGATGCGAACGCAGTGGCATCAGGCGGCGGCATTCACGCCTGCGCCGACGACCTATGCGATCGGAAATGCGTTCCTGGGCGATTTCGTGTTGCCGTTCGAGGTCGCGTCGCTGGTGCTGTTGGCGGCGCTAATCGGCGCGATCGTTATTTCACGCCACGAAGCGAGAGAGTAGGCCAGCGGGAGAATCGGGATGGGCGGTGGAATAACGCTGAATCATTTCCTGGTTCTTAGCCTGATTGTATTTTCGCTGGGGCTGTTCACCGTTCTGACGCGGCGCAATGCGATCGGTATCCTGATGGGCGTCGAGCTGATACTCAACTCCGCCAACATCAACTACCTGGCATTTGCATTTTACGGCGGCGGCAAATACGACGGGCAGATTTTTGCGATTTTCGTAATCATGTTGGCAGCCGCGGAAGCGGTGATCGGATTGGCCGTGGTGCTGGCGATTTATCAGAACTTCAAGACGATCGACGTCGATGCGACCGAGACCCTGCGTGGCTAGACGGAGTTGCTTTTCGTCTCGGGGGTTTTCTGCTTATATCAGCGCGGCTGATTTCACGGAATTAATTTTCGCAGCGTTTGAGAGGGAGCGGGGGTTGGGAATCGGTTCTTCAACCAACTGCTAAGCGATGGATCATCCGATTCCGGTTAGCTTCATCCGATTGATCGTGGTGCTGCCGCTGGTTGGCGCGGCGATCAATTTTCTTGCGGGAGCACGGCTGCAAAAGACCTTCGGCAAGGGTGCGATAAGTGTAGTTGGATGCGGCGTCGTCATCGCGGCGTTCCTCCTGGCTGTGCGCGCGTTTTTCTCGATGCTCGCGTTGCCGCCGGAAAACCGTTTCATGCTCGACGATCTGTGGAAGTGGTTCGACGTCGGCGGACTAAATCTCGACATCGCGTTCTGGCTCGATCCGCTGTCGATGGTGATGACGTTGATAATCACCGGCGTGGGCGGGCTGATCCATATCTATTCGACCGGCTACATGCACGACGACGACGGTTACTGGCGATTTTTCGGGTGGCTCAACCTGTTCACGTTCGCGATGCTGGTGCTGGTGTTGGGCGACAACCTGTGGCTGATGTTCGTGGGGTGGGAAGGCGTGGGGCTGTGCTCGTTCGCGCTGATCGGGTTCTGGTACAAGGTGACGGCGAACACGACGGCGGGCAACAAGGCGTTCATCGTGAACCGCGTCGGCGACCTGGCGTTCGTGGTCGCGTTGTACAGTTTGTTCGCGGGACTGCAGTCGCTCGGGCACGCGACACTGGTGACGCGCGAGGTCGCGCGATACGCGCCGTTGATGGCGGGGATGCCGATAGACTTCGCGGGCTACCAGTCGGCGCATCAGCTGGTGGGATTCGTCACGCTGCTGATGTTCATCGGAGCGACCGGCAAGTCGGCGCAGATTCCGCTGTACGTGTGGCTGCCGGACGCGAT
Source organism: Binataceae bacterium (SeqCode) (assembly GCA_963789715.1). Taxonomy (GTDB): domain Bacteria; phylum Desulfobacterota; class Binatia; order Binatales; family Binataceae; genus Binatus. Next base: position 463,914 of record CAWBLQ010000003.1, read on the forward strand.
GGCGGGGCCGACGCCAGTCAGCGCGCTGATCCATGCGGCGACGATGGTGACGGCGGGCGTGTACATGGTGGCGCGGTTGAACTTTTTGTTTTCGATGTCGCCATTCACGATGGGAGTGATCGCGCTCGTCGGCGGGCTCACGGCGTTGTTCGCGGCGACCATCGGTGTCGCGCAAAACGACATCAAGAAAGTGCTTGCGTACTCGACGGTGAGCCAGCTCGGATACATGTTCGCGGCGGTGGGCGTCGGCGCATACGCGGCGGGCGTGTTCCATCTCATGACGCATGCGTTCTTCAAGGCCTGCCTGTTCCTGGGCAGCGGGTCGGTGATTCATGCGATGGGCGGAGAGCAGGACATGCGCAAGATGGGCGGGCTGAGGCACAAGATGCCGGTGACGTTCGTCACGTTCGTGGCGGCGACGCTGGCGATTTCGGGCGTTCCGCCGTTCGCGGGATTCATGTCGAAGGACGAGATCATCTGGCAGGCGTTCTCCCACGGGCACACGGTCGTGTGGGCTTTGCTGCTGATTGGCGCGGGACTCACGGTCTTCTATATGTTCCGGCAAGTATACATGACGTTCTTCGGCGAGTTTCGCGGCACGCACGAGCAGGAGCATCACCTGCACGAATCGCCGCCGTCGATGGCGTACGTGCTGGTCGTGCTGGGCGCGCTGTCGGTAGTCGGCGGACTTGTGAAGATTCCGGAGTTTATCGCCACATTCAAACCGTTCGAGGAATTTCTCGATCCGGTCTTCAGCTCCGAAGTGACGCGGCGAATAACCGAAGCGGGAATACATAGTCATTCGACCGAAGCAGCATTCGGATTTATCACTTTCACGATGGTGGTAGTCGGATGGCTGGTGGCAGATCTGATGTATCGGCAGCAGACGATAGATCCCGCGCGCTTTAGCCAGATGTTCGGCGGAGTGCTGTACGAATGGGTATATAACAAATACTACGTCGATGAATTCTATGATCGAGTGATTATACAGCCCTACCTGCTCGCGACGCGGGCGCTGGCATGGTTCGACTCGAACATTATCGACGGAGTAGTTAATCTCACGGCGCGCGTCGTAGTATTTCTGTCGTGGCTGTCGGGGCTGTTCGACAAGTACATAGTCGATGGACTGGTGAACTTCGCCTCGAACCTGACGCTCGACGTTGGCGGCAGGCTGCGGCGGCTGCAGACCGGCTCGATCAACGGATACCTCTACGGAATCCTGGCCGCGGTGATGCTGATACTGCTGGTGCGCGCGGTCGCGAGGGCATGACCGATTCGGCGGCGGCGCCGATTCAAGGCAACGAAAAGAGACTGAAATGAGTCACGCGCTGACACTTATAACTTTTGTTCCGATAGCCGGGATGGTGCTGATTCTCGCGCTGCCCGACTCGATGAAGAGCGCATTCAAGTGGATCGCGGTGGCGGCGACGATACCGCAACTCGCGATTGCGCTGTACCTGTACGAGCGCTTCGATACGGCCACCAGCGCGGTGCAGTTTGCCGAGAAGGCGCCGTGGCTGCCCTCGTACCACATCAGCTACTTCATCGGCGTGGACGGAATCAGCATCTCGATGGTGCTGCTGACGGCGCTCATCATGTTCATCTCGGTGTTCGCCAGCTTCGGCATCAATCGCGCGGAGAAGGGCTACTATGCGATGCTGTTGATGCTGGACACGGGCATGATGGGTGTGTTCGTGTCGCTCGACTTCTTCCTGTTCTATATTTTCTGGGAAGTGATGCTGCTGCCGATGTACTTCCTGATCGGCATCTGGGGCGGTCCGCGACGCGAGTACGCGGCGATCAAGTTCTTTCTCTACACGCTGCTCGGTTCGGTCCTGATCCTGCTGGCGATGCTCGGACTGTATTTCTACGGTGCGACTCCGACCTTTGACCTGACCGAGCTGGCGGCGAATTCGAGTCGTTACTCAATTGGATTTCAGCGAATCGTATGGATCGCGCTGTTCATCGGTTTTGCTATCAAGATTCCGGCGTTCCCGTTCCATACCTGGTTGCCTGACGCGCACGTTGAAGCGCCAACGGCGATTTCGGTGATTCTTGCGGGCGTGCTGCTGAAAATGGGCACCTACGGCATTCTGCGCGTGAATTTTTCGGTGCTGCCGGCAGCCAGCTACCAGCTTGCGTGGCTGTTTCTCGGAGTGATTGGCACTATCAACATAGTATACGGCGCGATGTGTGCGATGGCGCAGACTGACTACAAGAAGCTGATTGCCTATTCGTCGATTAGCCACATGGGTTACGTGATGCTGGGGCTGGCGGCGTTCACTGCGGCGGGAATCAACGGCGCGGTGCTGCAGATGTTCAATCACGGGACGATCACGGCGATGCTCTTTATTTTGGTGGGCGTGATTTACGATCGCGCGCACCATCGCGAGATCAACGGCTTCGGCGGTCTCGCGCAGCAGATGCCGATATACACCGCGATCACCGGGTTCGCGTTTTTCGCGGGCATGGGGCTGCCGGGGATGTCGGCGTTTATCTCGGAGGTGCTGGTACTGCTCGGCGCGTGGCAGACGCATCCGCTGATGGTGGCGTTCGGCGCGGCGACGGCGATTCTGACCGCGGGCTACTTGCTCTGGACCTTCCAGCGAATTTACCTTGGGCCGTTGAACGAGAAGTACAAGGACCTGCCGGATTTGTCGTTGCGCGAGGCGTTTACGCTGGTGCCGCTCGGTGTGATCGTGCTGATACTCGGTGTTTATCCGCACGCGATTCTGGGGTTGCTGAATACCTCGCTGGTGCATCTCAACCAGGTGGTGCTGTCGACCTCGGGCGCGGCCGTCGCGATGGTGCGCTGAGACCTACGGCCGGACAGTAGCAGAATGGACCTCGGAAACTTCGCGAGCCTGCGGCATTTCATCCCGGAGATGATCCTGGTCGCCGGAATTCTGGCGATCGTGATCATCGACCTGGCGGCGCGCGACAAGTCGCGTCTCAGCGCGTTGGCTCTGATAGCGGCTGCGGCGTCGTTGCTGGCGATTGGCCTGGAACCGGCGCTGTCCGGCGCGTGGCTGTTCCATCGGATGCTGGTGTTCGATTCGTTCGCGATTTACTTTCGCGCGCTGATCGCGCTGGCCGCGGTGGTGGCGGTCTGGATGTCGATCGGTTCGGAGGAAGTGAAGAGCTGCGACCAGGGCGAATATTACGCGATACTGTTGGCGAGCACCTTCGCGATGTTCCTGATGGCGGAGTCGTCGAACCTGCTGATGGCGTACCTGGCGCTGGAGTTCGTCAGCCTGACGTCGTACATCCTGACCGGTTTTTTGCGCCACAACCGGCGCTCGCTCGAAGCCGCGCTGAAGTACCTGATCTACGGCGGGGTGGCGTCGGGCACGATGATTTACGGGATGAGCTGGATCTTCGGAATCACCGGCTCGCTCGACTTCAGCGTGATCAACAAGGCGCTCTCGGCGCCCGGGCATATCCCGGTGCTCGCGGTGTTCATCGCGCTGGTGCTGATCCTGACCGGGATGGGTTACAAGGTCGCGTCGGTGCCGTTTCATATGTGGGCGCCGGACGTTTACACGGGCGCGCCGATTCCGATCACGACTTTCCTGGCGATCGGGTCGAAGGCGGCGGGCTTTGCGCTGCTGACGCGCTTTTTCTTTCCTGCGATTTCACATCTGGCGGCGGGCGGAAGCTGGACGGCTTTGGCCGGCGTCGATTGGCCGCAACTGCTGCTGTTCGTTTGCATCATCACGATGACGCTCGGCAACCTTGCGGCGCTGCAGCAGACCAACATGAAGCGGCTGCTGGCGTACTCGAGCATCGCACAGGCGGGATACGCGCTGATGGGATTCGTCGTGCTGTCGAACGACGGGATCCGGGCGATGCTGTTCTACCTGTTTGCCTACTACGTAATGGATGCGGGTGCGTTCCTGGTGGTGATGATCGTGGCGAACTCGACGGGGCGCGAGGATGTGGAGGCCTACCGCGGGCTGGCGTGGCGCGGCGGAATCGTACCGGCGCTCGCACTGACTATATTCCTGTTCTCATTGACCGGGATTCCGCTGACGGTGGGATTCATTGGCAAGTTCTATTTGTTTGCGGCGGTGATTCGCGGGCAATTCTATATACTGGCTATTGTCGGAATACTCAATTCAGTAGTGTCACTGTATTACTACTTGAAGCCGATTCGGATGATGTTCTTCGAGCAGCCGCGCGGCGACGAAGGCACGGTGCGCTTCGAGGCGTGGAATTACGGGCTGATGGGAGTCCTGGCCTGCGCGACGATCGTGTTCGGGCTGTACTGGTCGCCGATCATTTCGTTTGCGAACCGATCGCTGAATTTCTTCACTGGCCCGACATAGTTGGGGCGCCTCGCAAACCTAGCCCCTAACTCCTTCCCGCGCGGGAAGGCGAACAATCCTAAGATCGAGTTACTCGAAAACTATTGTGCGATTGTGGTGCAGCAGCACTTGTTTTTTCAGGTGGGCGCGCACGGCCTTGGCCAGCACCATCACTTCCAGGTCCTTGCCCTTGCGGGCGAGGTCGGCCACGGTGTCGCGATGCGTCATTGGGGCGGTGGCCTGGGCGATTATCGGACCGGCGTCGAGCTCTTCGGTCACGTAGTGCGCGGTCGCGCCGATTAACTTAACGCCGCGGTCGTGCGCCTGCTTATGCGGCCGCTGGCCGGCAAAGGCGGGCAGGAAGCTGTGGTGAATGTTGACGATCGGCTTGTTCCACGCGCGCAGAAATTCGCCGGACAGCACCTGCATGTAGCGCGCGAGGACGACGGTATCGGCGCGCAGCTCGCTTAGATGCTTGAGCAGGGCGGCCTCAGACTCCGACTTGCCGTCCTTGGGGACCGGAACGACCGTAAACGGCACCTCGAACGGGCGCACCAGCGATTCCAGGTCGGGATGATTGCTGACCACTCCGACCACGTCGCCGTCGAGCTCGCCGACATGATGGCGGCTCAGCAGATCAATCATGCAGTGCGGGAGGCGCGAGACCATGATGACGATCCTGTCCCGCTTGGCGGCGTCGAAGAGCGCCCACTTGAGGCGCTCCCACGCCAGCAGCGACGGCATCGTCGCGTCGAGATCTTTGGACAGCTCGCCGATTGACCGTTGCAGGCTTTCGAAGTGGATGCGCCAGAAGAAATGGCCGTCCTCGTCGTCGGAGTACTGGTCGGAAGTGATAATATTGCAGCCGAGAGTGAAGAGGTGGCCGGCGACGCGGGCTATGATGCCGGGGCGGTCGATGCATGAGATGAGAAGAGTAGCTTTGCCTGCGGCCACGCTGATTGCTCCGGGCGAATCATCACCTTGAATTGTAATGTCAAATTCTAATGTCTGGTCGCGCCAATAAACAAACCGAGGGTGGCGGAATTTTGTACGTCGTAGCGACGCCGATCGGCAATCCGGACGATATTTCACCGCGCGCGATTCGCACGCTCGAAGAGGTCAGTTTGATTGCATGCGAGGACACGCGGCGCACCGGGAATATGCTCGCGCGTCATGAGATTCACACGACGGCGGTCAGCCATTTCGAGCATAACGAGGAGCGCCGTGTCCCGGAGTTGGTCGCGAGGCTGAAGGCGGGTGAAAACATCGCGCTCGTCACGGACGCGGGCACGCCGGCGATTTCCGATCCCGGCTTTCGACTGGTGCGGGCGGCATTGGAGGCAAACCTGCGGGTGATAGCCGTGCCCGGACCGTCGGCGGCAATCGCTGCGCTGTCGATTGCTGGAATCCCGACCGACAGGTTCACGTTCGAGGGATTTATCCCGGCGCGTGACGCGGCGCGGCACAAGGCGCTCGATCAACTGCGCCGCGAAACGCGCACGATGGTGTTTTACGAGGCGGCGCGCCGGGTAGAGGATACGCTGGGCGCGATGGCGGCGGCATTCGGCGAGTCGCGGGATGCGGCGCTGGTCTGCGAGATCACCAAGACTTACGAAAGGACGATTCGCGGGACGCTGGGTGAGCTGGAGCGGCGATTTCGCACGACGCCCGCGCTCGGAGAAATCACGATCGTCGTGGCGGGTGCGCCGGATACGTCGAGCACGGGCGGCGCCGCGGATACGGTCGACGTCACGATTGACGTGCGCGAGGCGCTCGAGGTGCTGCGTGAGGCGGGCCTTGGGCTCAAGCAGGCGAGCGCGGTGGTCGCACGGCTTACGGGCTTGCCGCGTCGCGAAGTGTACCAGGATGCGCTCAAGGCGGGCCATGATGACTCCGGTGATGACTGACCGGTGGACAGCATTTGACGCCCGCGCTTGCAGTCGTGTTGAGGGTGCGGTTCAATGAAAGCGAGGAGCGGAGCGGGGAAGGTGATGGCCAAAGCCCAGCAAACGGCTGGCCCGGCAGCATCGAGTGGCGCCAGCGGGCTGGTGACCGTGCTGGTGGTCCATGGACCCAACCTGAATCTCCTCGGCGAACGCGAACCGGAAGTCTACGGCCGAACCCGCCTGGCCGATATCAACAAGGAACTCAAGAACCTGGGACGCGAGCTTGAAATGAAGGTTGAGACGTTTCAGTCGAACAGCGAAGGCGGGATCGTCGATCGAATTCAGAAGGCGCGCGGCAAGTGCGACGTACTATTGATTAACCCCGGCGCGTACACGCACACCAGCGTTGCGATTCGCGACGCGATACAGGCCGTGAGTATTCCGGTGATCGAAGTGCATCTGTCGAACGTGTATCGGCGCGAGGCGTTCCGGCATCATTCGACGATTGCGGATATCGCGCATGGTCGAATCATGGGATTTGGCGCCCAAAGCTACAGCCTGGCGCTGAGAGCGGCGCGCACGCTTGCCGAGGAAGCGCGCCGGCGGAGTGTTTGAGGCCATGGCGGAGAACGATCCAGCGCGCAGGCGAGCCGCCGTTTCGGGAAGACACGGAGACGCGATGGAAGTACGCGAACTGAAAACCCTGCTGGTCTTGATGCGGGATTACGGCCTGGTCGAACTCGAGATCGAGGACAAGAAGGGCAAGGTGCGGCTGGTACGCGGCGGAGGGCGCGCGTCGGTGGACGTGACCGAGGCCGGCTCGGACGCGCATGTGGCGGCGCGGGCGGCCTCGCCAATCAAGATGGCGACGCGGCACGTCGAGGCAACAGCGGAAGAAGGCGGCAAGGCGGCCGGCAAAATCGACCTCGCGCCGAATCAGAAGCTGATCGAAAGCCCGATGGTGGGAACATTTTACCGGGCTGCGTCGCCGGACGCCGCGCCGTTTGTCGAGGAAGGATCGTCGGTGCGCAAGGGCCAGCCGCTGTGCATAATCGAGGCGATGAAGATGATGAACGAGATAGAATCGCCGGCCGCGGGGCGGGTGATAAGAATTCTCGCCGAGAACGGGAATCCGATAGAATACGGTCAACCCTTGATGATCATCGAAGTGATTTGAGAGGGCGGAGCGCTCGTCGATGTTCAAGAAACTGCTGGTCGCAAATCGCGGCACAATCGCAATCCGGATAATCCGCGCCTGCCGCGAGCTGGGCATCTCGACGGTCGCGGTGTTCTCGACTGCGGACAAGAACGCGCTGCACGTGCGGATGGCGGACGAGTCGGTATGTATCGGGCCGCCGGCGGCTGAAGACAGCTATTTGAATATCCCCGCGATTCTGAGTGCGGCGACGACCTTTGGCGCCGACGCGGTGCATCCGGGGTACGGTTTCTTATCCGAGAATGGCGACTTCGCGGAGGCCTGCCAGCGCTCGGGGCTGAACTTCGTGGGTCCGCGTGCGCGTCATATCAGGTTGATGGGCGACAAGCCGCGCGCACGCCGAATCATGAAGCGCGCGGGCGTCCCGGTGCTGCCCGGCAGCGAGGGCACCGGTGTCACGGAGTTGCGCGAGGCGCAAGCCGACGCGAAGCGGCTGGGCTACCCGGTGCTGATCAAGGCGGCGGCTGGCGGCGGCGGCAAGGGCATGCGAGTCGCTCGCGACGGGACCGAGCTGACGCGGCTGTTTCCGCTGGCGCAGGGAGAATCCGAGGCGTCGTTCAGCTCGCGCAAGATGTACCTGGAGAAATACCTGGAGCACGCGCGCCATGTGGAGTTTCAGATTCTGGCCGACCTGCACCGCAAGGCGATTCATCTGGGTGAGCGCGACTGTTCGATTCAGCGGCGGCATCAGAAGGTAATCGAGGAATCGCCGTGCCCGATTCTGACGCCGCGGCTGCGCGAAAAGATGGGCAAGGCGGCGGTGCGCGCGGCCGAGGTGGTCGGGTACTCGAACGTCGGCACGGTGGAATTTCTGCTGGCAGCCAGCGGCGAGTTTTACTTCATCGAGATGAACACCCGGATCCAGGTCGAGCACGGCGTGACCGAAATGGTCACGGGCGTCGACCTGGTGAAGGAGAGCATCCGGATGGCGATGGGCGAGCCGCTCGGGTTGAAGCAGCGGCAGGTGACGTTCGACGGCGCGTCGATGGAGTTTCGCATCTATGCGGAAGATCCCGACCGCCACATACCGGCGCCGGGCGTGGTAACCAATCATCATCCGCCGGGCGGACTGGGAGTGCGCGTCGAGACGGCGCTATACGACGGCTATCGCGTGCCGGTGCAGTACGATCCGCTGATCGCCAAGCTGATAGTGCATGCGGAGACGCGCGCCGAAGTGATCGCGCGGGCCAAGGCGGCGCTGCGCGAGTATGTAATCGACGGCATCAAGACCAACATCCCGTTGCATCTGAAGATTCTGCAGGATCCGGACTTCAATCGCGGCCAATTCTCGACCGACTTTCTAAGCCGCTATGAACCCGCCCATCCCGAAGCCGCGCATCACGCTCCGGTCAGCAAGGCCTCTTGACCGCAACGCTCCACGCCATGCTTGATAGAGTTGAGTAGCGAGGCGTCATGCCTCGACGCCGAGTCGGACGATGAACTTGAAAAAAATACGACGAGCATTTCTTGCACTGATGATCGGGTTGATTGCGAGCCTGCCGGCCGCGGCCCAGGACAGCATGAATCCGCTGATTCCCGGCGGCGATAGCGCGCCCCCGGGGCATGCGCCGAAGGCCGTGGTCTCGGATCCGCTGTACGATTTCGGCACCGCGCTCGAAGGCACCATGGTCTCGCATACCTTCGCGATCAAAAACACCGGCCAGGGCTACCTGGATATTCGCGGCATCAAGACCTCGTGCGGATGCACGACCGGAAATCCCTCGAAGAGCCATATAGCGCCGGGCGAAGAGAGCGACATCGCCGTGGCGTTCGACACCCACTTCCAGAAAGGGCACGCCGTCCGCACGATCGTCGCGACCACCAACGATCCCAACAATCCGCAGGTCGTGATGACGCTGCAGGGCGTGGTCAAGAAGCAGGTCGAGGCGCAGCCCAATGAGATCTCGTTTGGCGACGTGAAAAAAGGGACCGAAGACACCAGGCAGCTGCTGGTCAACGATCTCAATCCGGCGCGCGGGACGTTCTCGGTCGGCCCGGTGAGCAACTCGAATTCCTCGATCAAGGTCGTGCAGGAAAAGCGGCCCGACGGGAAGCCCGGCGTGCTGCTCAAGGTGTCGCTGCTCAAGACGATGCCGGTCGGGCCGTTCGACGACACGATAAAAATCACCAACAATCGCGTGCCGCTGCAGGTTGACGTGTTCGGAACGGTGATGGGAGATTTGAATATCGATCCGGCACAGGTCTCCTTCGGCATCGTTCCGCGCGGCCAGGATATCGTCAGAATTTTCAAGCTGAGCAATCAGGGGACGCATCCGGTAAAGGTCCTCGAGGTGGCCAGCAGCAGCCCGGCCGTAGGCGCGACCGCCGAGCCGGTTGCGCCGGGCAGGGAATACAAGGTGACGGTTACGCTCAGGCATGGCACGCCGGACGGGGAACTGCGGGGAAGTTTGACGATCAAGACGGACGACCCGGACCAGGCCACGCTGAACGTGCCGTTCTACGCGATTGTGGGGCAATACAAGACCTGATCCAGCCGCGCCGCGAGGCTTTGGTCTCGCTGTTTCGCAGCGCCTGCGGTTCCTATATTCAAGTAGGGCGAGGGTTCGCGGCTTGCAGAAATCGCTGATTTTGCGAGGCTGAAATGGCTCGGCGCGAGAAATCGGGAATCATTTCCTGGTTGCTGGACCGGATGAGCGATTGGGCCGTCGAGCTGCTCACCAAGCCTCTCAAGAGCTACGCACTCCATATCCCCAACGACATTGCCGCGCTTAAGCGCCACATTCGCCAGGGCGACGTCATCCTGGTGGAGGGCAACGAGCGCATCAGCGAATGCATCAAGTACCTGACGCAAAGCTCGTGGTCGCACGCGGCGCTCTACGTCGGTGACGAGCCGATTCGGCGCAATCCCGAGCTGAAGGCGCCGCTGGCCGCGCAGTTCGGCGAAGAAGCGAGCTTCCTGATAGTCGAGGCGATCGTCGAGGCCGGCGTGGTGCTCTCGCCGCTGAGCAAGTATCGCGATTTCAATATCCGCGTGTGCCGGCCGTTCAACCTGTCGGCGGCGGACCTGGCCGACGTGATGGACGAAGCGATTCGCAGCGTCGGCGACACCTACGATCTGCGCAACGTGATCGATCTCGCGCGCTATTTTCTGCCGGTGAGCCTGGTGCCCGCGCGCTTTCGCCGGCAGGCGTTGCAGTTCGGCAGCGGTGAGCCGACGCGCGTGATCTGTTCGAGCGTTATCGCGTCGTCGTTTCATCGGGTGAAGTTTCCAATCGTGCCGAACTACGAGCAGTTGCCGCCCGAAACGGTGCCGGAGCCGCCCAGGCGCAAGCTCTGGCCGATAGGCACGAAGCAGGCGACCGGCGCGCTGCAATACGGCGCGCTCCGGATGGTCTCGCCGACGCTGGTCACGCCACGCGATTTCGACTTGTCGCCCTATTTCGAGATCATCAAATTCAATATCATCGAGAACATGCGCTTCGACTATCGCAAGATTTTGTGGGCCGACGACGCACCACCGGCGCCGGTCAAGAAAGGCGCCTGAACCGCGGCGGCGTCGGAGCCATCGCCAGCAGGAGAGGATTCATTGAACAACGAAAACGAAAAAGAGCACGCGAGCGGCCGGCGCGAACTTCTCGAGAAGACGATCGCGAAGATTCTGCATCGCCATTGCAACTTCGGCTGGGCCAACTACTACATCCCGAGCGAGAAGTTCCCGAGCCTCATCGAGGAGCTGGTCGAGGTGATGAGTCCGGGCGGGCAGGCCGGTCACGACGAACTGGTGCAGTTTTTCCTCGGGGTCCAGCGGCTGCCGTCGATCCAGGAGCGGGTCGCGAAACTCGAGCAGGAATTTTCGGTGTACCGGCGCGGCTGAGGCCGCGTCCGCAAACGATCAGTGCAATTCGGCTTTTAGCGCGGTCAGCTCGGCGGCGTCAGCGGCCGCTTCTGTGACGAGCTGGCCGGGGAAGCGATCGTGCAACGGGCTCAGGCTAGAGCCCAACTGCACGACGCGATGCGCCATCCGCGCAAATGTGCCGAACGGGGCGGGCACCAGCTCGGCGGCGTCGCGGAACTCGGCCAGGCTGGCGTCGTCCCATCCCAGCAGACCGCTCAGGAACATGTAGATAGGCAGCGATCCGATCAGGCTTAACAGCACGACTATCCACGCGCTGCCGGCGTGTCCCGGTCCGCGCCATACGGCGAGCGCGAAGCTGCGCAGGATGACGTAGTTGCCGAGCGCGCTCAGCGCGGGGTTGACAATCGTCTGCCAGACGCTGAGCGAGGGCCACGCGACGAGGTAACCCATCAGCGGCCACGCGATGATCGCGCGCAGCACGGACGAGATAAGGAAGGCAATGAACACGCCCTCGAAGCCGTACCGTTGGAGCAGGTACCAGGTCAGGACAACGCGGCTCGTGTGCTCGAGCAGCGCGGTCCAGGTGTAGGTCCCCGTGCGGCCTACTCCCTGGAAGACTTGATCGGGCAGGCGCGTGCTGAAGTCGGCGAGCCGCCACAGATGCATCAGCCACATGACGGCTGCCGCGCGCACGAACTGCGGCGGCAGCAGGCCCTTGATGAAAACGTCGGAGAACGCGATGAACGCCCCGCCCAGCATCGACGACACCATGATGCCCCAACGCAGACCCTGGTCGAGGTAGCGTCGCGTCAGGGCCATTTTGGCCTGCGAGTAGCTTTCCGATATCGACGGCATCAAGGTGGTGAAGATGTAGGCGCCGGTCTCGAGATAGGCGAACGAGAAGACGTAGGTGAGCAGGAAGATCTCGTTGAGCTCGAGAAAATCGGGCAGCAGAATCGCCATGAAGACCGGCACCAGTCCCCAGCTGACGGCGACGGCAGCCTGTCCACCCGTGAGCTTGGCGCCATAGACGATTGATTTCCTGATCGTCGCGCGGTCGAAGTGCGCCAGGAAGATGGTCACGAGGTTGAAGCCCATCTTTTCGTAAAAGATCGAACAGAACAGACCCATCAGGAGGTTGGCGATCACGCCGCCAATCGCGAAACCGAATACTACCCCCATCCCTTCGCCGAACACCGGATGCAGCAGGCCCCAGTGGCGCATGTAGACGCCGCAAATCATCTGCACGACGGGATTGAGCACGTAGGTCAGGACGATGAGGAGCTGCGCGTAGTCGAAGCGTTGCAGCGCGCGGAACAGGCTGAAGAAAATCGAGATGAAGCCCGGAAACTGCACCAGCGTGTGCAACACCACGAACCACGTCAGGTAGGCGACGGGAGTATGCGGCAGCCACACGGCAGCGGCCAATCCCAGCGCGGCGATTTGAAACATCCCGGCAAGGGCGTGAAACCAGATGAAAAACTGGGCGAAGGTGATCGCGCGGGCGGGGTCGGTCAGGCGATACTCGGCGAAATACTTCACCATTGCCTGGCTGGTGCCGAGGTCGAGCAAAGTGAAAAAAATCAGCATGAACTGGGTGACCGCGGCCCACGCTCCGCGCGCTTCGAGAAACGGATTGACGAAGTTGCGCTCGATGTAAAACGTGACCGCAAAATTCAGCGGAATCATGATGATCAGCGAGAGCAGGTAGTTGTAGAAAAAGCCGCTGAGCGGACGATGGAATCCGACGATCTCCCATCGCGGATCGCCGCGCGCGGTCTCACTTCCCCTAACAGCAGGCACCGACGGGGCGGCGGCTGCGGCGCCAAGCGAGGAGGGCTGCGGCTTTGCGGCCAGCGTCGCGCGGTAGAAGTGCTCGAGCAATTCGGGGTGGCGGATGCTGTAGCGTCGCACGAATACGTACGCGATCAGGAAAATCGCGAACATCGCGAGAAAGATCGCAGCAAGGATCCTTACTTGTGCGCGATCGGGCACCGGCGACGCGATCCAGTCGCCGTACGCGACCACCGGGACGCCCGCAGCCGTGCGCGACAGCCCGTACAGCAGCCAGTTGAAATACGGCCAGCGCTGGAAGTCGTAATTCTCCGCGCCCTCGATTCCCGCGAGCATCGTCAGCATGCTGGCAATGCGCGCGCGCTGGTCGCCGTTGCGAAGCCATTCGTTGAGCACGTAGATCGTGCCCTTGCCGGAATGCATTCGGAGCAGGATGGGCGTCGCCGGGCGGACCGGGTCGCGGATATTGGTCTTGACCAGAACTTCCGCGCCGTTCACATCGAGCAGGGAGCGCTCATGCACCCGCACCGCGGACAGCCAGCTGATATTGCGGGCGAGCGGGTCGCCGCGCGGGCCGGCGTAGTTGAGGACCGCGGCAATGTGCTCGAGTTCGCGGCCGTGAGTCGTGCCGCGGGCGACGTCGACGATGCCGGTCTGTTTGATCGCGCCGTTGGTGAACGATGCGAGCGATGCGGGATCGGTATGCCGTCCGAGAATCAGCACGACGCCCATTCCTGACACGACCCGCGCCTTGAGCGCCTCGAGCTCGGGGCCGGGCGGAGGAAGGTTGTCCTGGTAGACGGCGGTCGCGGCGTCGTCGAGATTGGCGACGCGACGGGTGGTCGGATCGAGCAGCAGGCGCGTGAGGACGAGGTCCTCGCTCCCGGAATAGTAGATGTTAAATTGCGATTCGGCGGCGTGCGTGAGAGCGGGAATAAGAAGCGCGATCAGAAGCGCGACAACTGTTTTGGTTTTGCGGTCGAACCGCATCGCGCGCGGCGCTCCCCCGAATCAATCGAACTGGATTCAACAGCCGGTTGATACTACAAGTTTTTGTGGCTGCTTGACGAACGAAATTTCAGACGGAGGCGCTAATCGATGGACGCTCTTGAAGCTATTCTCAGACGCCGGGTACAGCGCACCTTTGCGGACAAACCGGTGGAGCGCGAAAAACTCTCGAAGATCGTCGAGGCCGGGCGCCATGCGATGAGCGCGCGCAACCTCCAGCCGTGGCAGTTCGTCGTGATTCAAAAGCGCGACACGTTGAAAGAGATTGGCGCGCTCTGCTCCACGGGCCGCTTCGTTGCGGAATCGCCGTCGGCGGTCGTCGTGCTCAAGGACGTCACCAACGCGCGGTGGGCCGATGTGGATTGCGCGCAGGCCGTGCAGAACATGGCAAACGCGGGATGGGCGCAGGGACTCGGCACGTGCTGGGTGGGCAACTTCGACGGCGCGAAAATCGGCGCGATGCTTGGGGTCATGGACGGATGGGCAATTTTTACAATTCTGCCGTTCGGCTACAGCGACCCCAAAAATCCACCGCAGGCCAAGCCGCTCAAACCGCGGATCGAGATGGTGCATTATGAGCGCGTAGGAAACTCCAAGCCGTAGCGATAGAGTTTCGAGAGATTATAGAAGAGGAAGTTTTGCCATGGCGATAAAACAGCAAGTTCCGCCCGAAGCTTACGAAACTTTGAAGGGCAATCCCGGTGCGCTTTACCTCGACGTTCGCACTGAAGGAGAATTTGCGGCCGGACACGCCGCCGGCGCGATCAATATCCCGGTGATGGTTGCCAAGGGACCGGGGCAGATGCAGTTGAATCTCGACTTCGTCGAAGTCGCGGAGAAGGTAATTCCCCGCGACAGGAAGCTCGTCGTCGGATGCATGGCGGGCGGACGTTCGCAGCGCGCCTGCGAGATGCTCGAAGAAGCTGGGTTCACCGACCTGACGAACGTGGTCGGTGGCTTTGGTGGCCAGCGTGACGCGTCGGGAAAGGTCGTCGTCGCAGGATGGAAGGACGCCGGACTGCCGGTGACGACGGAGCTGGGCGAGGCCGCCTACGCGGCGCAGCGGGCCAAGGCGGGAGTCTAATGGCGATACGTCTCAGCCGCATCTACACGCGCACCGGAGACAAGGGGCAGACTGCGCTGGTCGGTGGCAGGCGCGTGCCCAAGGAGAGCGCGCGGCTGGAGGCCTACGGGACAATCGACGAGCTGAACTCGATCATCGGAATCGTGCGCACATACCTGCTCCAATATCGCGCCGGGTTCGGCGCCGACTTCGAGCCGTATTCGGAAATCCTGCGCCGGATCCAGAACGAATTGTTCGACGTGGGCAGCGAACTCGCGACACCGCCCGACGGCGAATATCCACAGATGCACAAGATGGGCGCCGGCGAAATCAAGAAGCTCGAAGAAGAAATGGACGCGATGGAGAAGGAGCTCGAGCCGCTGAAGTCTTTCACCCTGCCGGGCGGCGGCGTGCTCAACGCGTTCCTGCATCAGGCGCGCACGGTGTGCCGGCGGGCCGAGCGCGTGTGCTGGCGCCTCAAGCGCGAGGAAGACATCTCGGACAGTCTAATCATCTACGTGAACCGGCTGAGCGACCATCTGTTCGTGCAGTCGCGATGGGTTGCGAAGCGGCTCGGCGAGCCCGAATTTTTATGGGACCGGGCGCTGCGGATCGAAGAGGACGAGAAGGCGGCGCGTGCGGCGAAGCGGGCGGGCCGCGGCGGCACCGGCGCGAAATCCTGAGCGGGAGATCTCTGGCGATGGCTGAAACCGGCGAAGCGAAAATCTATCTTCGACAGGCGCAGATCGGCCCGATGTCGAATTTCGTTTATCTGATCGGCGATCCGGCCACACGCAAGCTCGCGGTGGTCGACCCCGCGTGGGACGTCGAGGCGATACGCAAATTCGCGGAAGCCGAAGGCTACGAGATCGACAAGCTCCTGCTGACGCACTATCACCCAGATCATCTGGGCGGGCGCATGATGGGCCAGAATATCGAAGGCGCCGCCAAGATGCTCGAACTCGTCAAGGCCAAGGTCTACGTCAACAAGCACGAGGCCGACGGCGTGAAGCAGGTCGCGGGACTCTCGGACTCCGACCTGGTCAAGGTCGAGGCCGGCGACACGGTGAAAGTCGGCGAGATCGAGATCAAATTCCTGCACACCCCCGGGCATACGCCGGGCTCGCAATGCTTCCTGGTCGAAGGCAATCTGATTTCCGGCGACACGCTGTTCGTGAACTCGTGCGGACGCGTGGACCTGCCGGGCTCGGATCCGGAGGCGATGTATCACAGCCTGAACGACACGCTGCGCAAACTCGACGACGCGACGGTGGTGTATCCGGGGCATGCGTACTCGTCGGAATCGAGCACTACGATCGGCGACCAGAAGCGTCACAACATGTACATGCGGTTTCCGACGCTGGACGATTTTCTCGACGCGATGGGCTACCCACGCCGCTAGCGGGCGCGTCGCGCGATGGCCGTTAACAGCTGCCATGCCTGAGGATTCGCACAAGCTCGCGGCGCAGGCCGAAAAGCTGCGCGACGCGATCAATCGCGCCAACTACCGCTACTACGTCCTCGACGATCCCGAAATTTCCGACGCCGAATATGACAAGCTGATGCGCCGGCTCGAGACGCTCGAGCACGAGCATCCCGAGCTCGCCACGCCGGACTCGCCCACGCAGCGCGTGGGTGCGGCGCCGAGCGAAAAATTCGGCGTCGTGGTGCATCGCCGTCCGATGATGTCGCTCGGCAACGCGATGGACGCCGAGGAAATGCGCGAGTTCGATAAGCGCGTCAAGCGCCTGCTGAAATCCGACGCAGAAATCGAGTACGTCGCCGAGGTCAAGCTCGACGGGCTGGGTATCGAGCTCGTTTACGAAGAGGGGCGGCTGGCGGTCGGCTCGACGCGCGGCGACGGAATCAATGGCGAAGATGTCACGCAGAATATCCGCACCATCAAGAGCGTGCCGCTCCGATTGCAGCATCCCGAGCAAAACAAAAGCAAAATCCCGCGGCTGCTCGAAGTGCGCGGCGAAGTGATCATCCCGCGGACGGGATTTGCCAGGTTGAACCAGGAGCGCGACGAGGCCGGCGAGCCGGCCTTCGCCAATCCGCGCAACGCCGCAGCCGGCGCGCTGCGCCAGCTCGATCCGAAGATCACCGCGTCGCGCCCGCTCGACATTTTCCTGTACGCGCCGGGCGTGATCGAGGGCGTCGCGTTCAAGTCGCAATGGGAATTTCTGCAGGGCATCAAGGCGCTGGGGCTGCGCGTGAATCCGCTCTCGCGCGTGTGCAACGGGATCGACGCGGTGCTCGACTACTGGAACGAAATCACCGAAAAACGCCACGCCTTGGACTACGAGGCCGACGGCGTGGTGGCCAAGGTCAACTCGTACGCGCTCCAGGAGCAGCTCGGCGAGGTGTCGCGATCGCCGCGCTGGGCAATCGCGTACAAGTTCAAGGCGCAGCAGGCGGAGACGGTGGTCGAGAAGATCGACGTGCAGGTGGGAAGAATCGGATCGCTCACGCCGGTCGGCAAGCTCCGACCCGTGCAGCTCGCCGGCGTGACGATTTCGAATACTTCACTGCACAACCTCGACGAGATCCAGCGCAAGGATATCCGCGAGCGCGACACCGTGCTCATCGAGCGCGCGGGCGACGTGATTCCGTACGTCATTCGAGTCACCAAGGAAGGGCATCCGCGCGCGAATCCGTTCGAGATGCCCACGCATTGCCCGGAATGCGGCGCCGCGATCGTCCACGAAGAGGGCGAGGTCGGCTACTTCTGCGTCAATGCAAATTGCCCGGCGCGAATGCGCGAATCGATTCGCCATTTCGCGTCGAAGGGATGCCTCGATATTGAAGGGCTGGGCGACAAGCTGGTCGGCCAGCTCGTCGAGAAGGGCCTGGTGAAGGAGCTGGACGATCTATTCGGGCTGACCAAAGAGCAACTCGCGGGGCTCGACAGGATGGCGGACAAGAGCGCCCAGAACGTGCTCGATGCAATCGCGGCCGCGCGCAAGACCGCGCTCGAAAGGTTTATCAACGGCCTTGGGATACGGCACGTCGGCGAGCATACCGCGCGTCAACTCGCGTTGAAGTTCAAGACGATGGACGCGCTGACGGCGGCGTCGGAGGACGACTTGCTCGGCGTGCGCGATATCGGGAAGGAGGTTGCGCACAGTATCCGCGAGTACTTTGACGAGCCGCGAAATCTAAAGACCGTCAAGCGGCTGATCAAAGTTTTAGATGTGAAGGCACCAACCGAGGTCGAAGGGCGGGGCGCGTTGCGCGACAAGACCTTTGTGCTGACGGGCACGCTCGAATCGATGACGCGGGAGGAGGCCGAGCGCAAAATCATGGCGGCCGGAGGGCGGGTCACGTCGTCGGTCAGCCGCAAAACGGACTTCGTGGTCGCGGGCGCAGAGCCGGGTTCGAAGCTGAAGAAGGCACAGGACCTCGGAGTGCGCGTGCTCGACGAGAAGGGGCTCGCTTCGGTTCTGGCGGGAGCGAGTTGACGAGTCAAAGCAAAGCGGAGCGCGCGAGGTTACAACTGATCGTCAGCGGGCGAGTGCAGGGAGTTGGCTTTCGATTCTCGGCGTACGACGAGGCCAAAGAACTTGCACTTGCCGGATGGGTGCGCAATCTGGCGGGCGGCGAGGTCGAAATCGTGGCGGAAGGCAGCCGCGAGAACTTGCAGATGCTGGCGGCGTGGGCACATCTGGGCCCGCCGTCGGCGCACGTAACTGCGGTACGCGAAGACTGGCTCAATTTTACAGGGGAATTTACCGAGTTTCGGATTCGCTGATCAGGCACACCGAAAGGTGGGCCTTTAATGGATCGCTTGGATTAGCTATGCTTCAAATCCGCGTGTTGGAGTATTTGCAGGGCTTCGGATTATCGGAGTAGTTTTTCAATCAGGCTCTAACCACAAGGAGATTGGACTGAGATGGCTGTACCACCTGAGGCGGCTGGACAAGCTGCCGAGTCGCATGCTTCCGTCGGGTCTGCGCCCAAACCGCATCTGAAGCAAGACCACGTCGTTATCCGATTCGCAGGCGACTCGGGCGATGGGATGCAGTTGACGGGGATGCAGTTCACGGCCGAATCGGCGCTGGCCGGTAACGATATCGCAACGCTGCCCGACTTTCCCGCAGAAATCCGCGCGCCCCAGGGAACGCTCGCCGGGGTCAGCGGCTTTCAGCTGAATTTTTCAAGCAACGAGATCTTCACCGCCGGCGACGAGCCCAGCGTGCTGGTAGCGATGAATCCCGCGGCGCTGCAGGCGAACATCGAGGACGTCCCGCCCAACGCCGTAATAATTGTCGATCGCGAAGCGTTCACCGACGCCAACATCAAGCGCGCCGGCTACAAGAGCAACCCGCTCACCGACCATTCACTGGACAAATTCCAGGTGATCGAAGTCGATGTGACCAAGCTTACGTCTCTTGCCGTGCACGGCATGGGGCTGAACAATCGCGCGGTGTTCCGATGCCGCAACATGTTCGTGCTCGGGATGCTGTCGTGGCTGTATCAGCGGCCAATCGAGAGCACGCTCAGCTACCTGGAGAGCCGTTTCAAGAAGACGCCTGAGATTCTCGAGGCCAACGTTCGCGTGCTAAAGGCCGGCTTCAACTACGGCGAGACCACCGAGATGTTCGCGAGCTCCTACGAAGTGCCGGCGGCGCGAATCGCTCCGGGGCTGTATCGCAACATCACCGGCAACAGCGCGACAGCGCTGGGATTCGTGGCAGCGGCGGTAAAATCGGGGCGTCCGCTATTCCTGGGTTCATATCCGATCACCCCTGCCAGCGACATTTTGCACGAACTCTCGGGCTACAAGAATTTCCCGGTCTATACTTTCCAGGCCGAGGACGAGATTGCCGGCGTGTGCGCGGCGATTGGCGCGTCATTCGGCGGATCGATTGCAATCACCACGACTTCCGGCCCCGGCATGAACCTGAAGGCCGAGGCGGTCGGGCTGGCGGTGAAAGTGGAGCTGCCGCTGGTAATTACCGACATCCAGCGCGCGGGACCTTCGACTGGAATGCCGACCAAGCCCGAGCAGGCCGATCTGCTGCAGTCGATGTACGGACGTCATGGCGAGTCGCCGATTCCGATTATCGCCGCGTCAACGCCGGCCGACTGCTTCGATTGCGCGTACGAGGCGGTGCGAATCGCGGTCAAGTACATGACGCCGGTTATCCTGCTCACCGACGGCCAGTTGGCCAACGGCGCGGAGCCGTGGCTGCTGCCCGACGCTGACAAGCTGGCGGAGATCAAAGTTGAGTTCGCCACGAATCCCGAGGGCTTTTTGCCGTACAATCGCGAGCCGGAGACGCTTTCCCGGCCGTGGGCGGTGCCGGGGACCAAGGGTCTCGAGCATCGCGTCGGCGGACTGTCGAGCGAGAATCTGACCGGCAACGTGAGCTACTCGCCGGCCAACAACGAGCTGATGGTGCGGACGCGGGCGCGCAAGATCGCGGGCATCGCGCGCGAGATACCGCCGACCGAAGTGTTCGGCGATGCCGACGGCGGCGACCTGGTCGTGCTCGGCTGGGGCTCGACCTACGGCCCGATTCGCGAGGCCGTCAAGCATGTGCGCGCGAAGGGCAAGAAGGTCTCGCAGGTGCATCTGCGCTATCTGAATCCTCTGCCGCGCGATTTGGGCGAGACGCTCAAGCGTTTCAAGCAGGTCATGATCCCCGAAATGAACATGGGACAACTGCTCAAGATGGTGCGCGCCGACTACCTGATCGACGCCTTCGGGTTCAACAAGATCCAGGGCCGTCCGTTCAAAGTCAGCGAGATCGAAAACCGCATCAACCGGGCCCTGGAGGGCTGATCGAAAATGGCAACCGCTCTGACTCGCAAGGATTTCGTTTCCGACCAGGAAGTGCGCTGGTGCCCCGGATGCGGCGACTACGCAATCCTGGCCGCGGTCCAAAAAACGATGCCCGAGTTCGGCATCGCGCCGGAGAACACGGTCTTTATCTCGGGGATCGGCTGCTCGAGCCGGTTTCCCTATTACATGAACACGTACGGCTTTCACACCATTCACGGCCGCGCGCCCGCGTTCGCCACGGGGCTCAAGATTTCGCGCCCGGATCTCGACGTGTGGGTGGTCACCGGCGACGGCGACGGGCTGTCGATCGGCGGCAATCACCTGATCCACGTGCTCAGGCGCAACGTCGATCTGAAAATTCTGCTCTTCAATAATAAAATCTACGGACTGACCAAGGGGCAGTACTCGCCCACTTCGGAAGTTGGCAAGGTTACCAAGTCCACGCCGGCCGGTTCGGTGGATTTTCCGTTCAACCCGATCACGGTGGCGCTCGGCACGCACGCGACCTTCGTCGCGCGCACGATCGACGTCGAACAGAAGCACCTCGGCGAGATGCTCAAGCGCGCGCATGCGCATCGCGGCGCGTCGTTCCTGGAGATCCTGCAGAACTGCAACATCTTCAACGACGGCGCGTTCAACGACGTCAGCGACAAGGCTCTGAAAGCGGACCATCAGCTGGTTCTCGAGCACGGCAAGCCGCTCATCTTCGGCAAGAATCGCGACATGGGAATCAGGATGAACGGCATGCGTCCGGAAGCAGTACACCTCGGCGCCAGTGTCACTGAAAAAGATCTCGTCGTGCACGACGAGACCAATCTCTCTTTGGCGTTCATGCTCGGCAACTTCGAGCCGCCGCTGCCGACTCCGGTCGGCGTGTTCTTCGCGACGTCGCGGCCGACCTACGACGGCGCGGTCAACAAACAGCTCGAGGATGCGAAGGCGAAGCAGGGCGCAGGCGACTTGAAGACCCTGCTCGGCAGGGGCGATACCTGGACGGTGAGCTAAGCCGCGAACCTAGCGAGTACACGAAGGCCCGCGAGCGCAATCTCGCGGGCCTTTTTTTGTCCCGAAAATACTCGAAATGACGCAAGAGATCGGACGCGCTAACGTCCCAGCGATTCGACGAGCCGCTTGCTCGCGAACCGCCGCCACGCGTTGCCGAAGATTCGCTTCAACTCCTCGGGATGCACCTTCGGCAGCCGCACCAGCACCATCGGATAGTTGCGATAGTGCTCGGTGAAGTAGAACGTCTCGGGCTCGCCCTCGACCAATATCTCGCGTTCGCCGAACTCCATCCGAATCGCAATCGACTCGCCGTCTTCCTTCATTCGGCAAATGAGTTTCTTGCTGACGCGATACGCGAGCGTGCCGTACGAAGTCCCTTCCTCGACGCCGGGAAAGCTCAGCGCGATGCGCCGCAGCGTGTCGACGTCGGTCGCGAAGACCCGGCGAGTCGGTTTCGTCGGCGCGGATTTTCGCGAGTCGCGCTTCACCGCGGCATCGAGCACTTGTATACCTTCATCACGTTCTCGCCCATCACTTTCGCCCGCGCGCTCGGCGGCAGCTTCTGCGCCAACTCCTCGACCTCCTCGATATAGTTGCCGACGTGATCGGGATGGGGAAAATCCGACGCCCAGAAAAATTTGTCGGCGCCGCATAGCTCGACCATCGCCGGCAGCGAGCGCTCGTCGGGATCCGCCGAGATCCAGCAGTTGCGATTGAAGTAGAAGCTCGGCCTCTCCTTGAGCTGCACCGTGCGGCCCATCGCGCTGGCGTAAACCGCGTCGAGCCGGCCGAGCCAGTAGTCGATCCAGCCCGCGCCGGCCTCGAGCAGCACCAGGCGCATCTTTGGGAATTTGTCGAAGGTGCCGTACTGGAAGAAGCTCGTGAACGCGTGACGAATCGCGTCGGCCGCGACGATGTTCAGAAAATAATAATTCCCGCGCATGAATTTGCGATCGTAGCGCCCCGGCGCCGCCCACACCGGCTCGAGCGACGGATGAATTCCAAGCGGCACGTCCAGCTCCTGGGCCTTCGCGAACAGCACGTCGTGATCGGGATGCGCGTGCGGCTTGCGCGTCATGACGAATTGCGCAACCCATCCGCCTTTGCATCCCGCCTTGACCGCGCGTTCGAGCTCGGCCGCCGCCGCGGCCGGATCGCCGAGCGACAGGTGCGCGATCGGAATCAGCTTGCCGCCGCTCTCAGAGCAGAAGTCCACGATGTAGCGGTTGTAGGCGCGCGTGCACGCCTGCGCGAGATCGGGGTCTTCGGTCTCGGTTTCCCAAAGCAGGCTCATGGTGGGATAGATGAATGCGGCGGCGAGACCTTCGGCCTCGATCCGTTGGATACGTTCCTTCGCGTCCATCGCGCCGAATGGGGCCAGGCCGCCGTAGGTCGGCGGGCTCGACCACTTGTCGTCGCGCGTCGCACCCATCGCGGACAGCCCGCCAAGCCGGCCGCCGCTGAAGACCTTCGACTTGCGCCCGGCCACCTCGAGGTATTCGAGTCCCTTGTCGTCGGTGCGAACTCTGACCGCGTGGTCCCTGTACTTCGCTTCGATATAGCGGTCCCACAAACCGGCGTCCTCGAGGATGTGCCCGTCGGCATCGACGGCGCCGGTGAAATTCAGTTTCTGGATTTCTTCGCGAGGATTCGACATTGATTATGACTCCGCATACTTACGAGATTTCTCAGTTATAGTTCACCAAGCGATGCGCGCAAAGCAAAGCACCGGATGCAAAGCCTGTCCTGGGCGAACGATCAACGCGATCTTTGTCATCCTGACCGAAGCGAGCAACGCGAGCGGAGTGGAAGGATCTCGGACAGCGGCGCGCAAGCGCCGCCGGTACCGGTTCTGAAATCGCGAAGCGGTCCTCTGCTGTTGCCCTCGCGCGAGCGTCGGCCATTCTGATTGGATGCAGCGACCCAAAACCGGAACCGGCTTCGCTGGCGCGAAGCTGTGTCCGAGATCCTTCCATTGCGCTCGCGTCGCTCGCTTCAGTCAGGATGACCAGCCAACGGTTTCACATTCGATTCCTAATGCGCCGCGTTGGACATCGTCGTCGGGTTGAAAAAATCATCCGTCGCGATTCCCATATTGATGTACCAGCTTTCGTGTTCGTCGGTCTCGAATCCCGGCGACAGCGCCACGGTTGAGAAGCCGGTCACGACGTCTTCATCGACCAGCGCCGTTTGGAACATCCGCTTGAACGGCCAGATCGCGGTCGTCGCGTCCGGAATCGGCCGGTCGCGGTACGCGTTAAACGTCGCCACCGTCTTCCACAGCTTACCGTCGCGCTCGTACTGATCTGACGCCGTGATGAACCACCCTTCGGAGTCGATATAAAAAATCCGCTTCGGAATCGAAACGCCGCCGCCCAGGACCGACGTCTGCTTCGCATCCGCTTCGATTACATAGAGGCGGCGCATTTCCCAGTTTTCCGGGCAGATTGTTCGTCCACCGTCGTTCGGGCACGCCTTGGCCGGCGAGTTGGCCGCATTCACAACCGCGAGCATGGGCTTCTCGCCGAGCAACTTGTAGTTGAAGTCCTCGATTTTTGCCGCGAAGCCGAAGAACGAATCCGGATCCAGGTTGCTCGCGTAGGTTCCGGCCCCCGCGCCCGTTGCACCACCGCCCGCCGCGGCGTCGAGCAGACCGAAGACGTCTGAAAGTTCGGTGGCGGACGCCCGGTACGCATGGCGCGTGCGCGGATTGAACATCCAGCTGTTGTCCTCGATTTTCGGATCGACGCTGCGGTAGCGGATAAATCCGAAGCCGCGCATCTCGGACGGCTCCAGAAACGGGTACGCGCCGAAGCGATACCGGATTCCACCCGTCGTCGCATCCGGATTGGTCGGGATGGGACTCACCTCGGTGCGGCCCGTGTTGTTGTAGAATCCCACGTTGCCAATTGTGAAATGCTCGACAGGATCGGCCGCTGTCGAACCCGGCCGGTAGCTCGCTATTTCGACGTTCTTGGAGATCGCGTCGTCGGTGTACAGCGGCCGGTAGCTGAAATTCCACATCACTTTCAGCGCCGCCTGCGGATCGTTCGCATCGACCAGCGGGAACGGCAGCCCGGCCGCGTAGTTCTTCAGCGTTCCGTCCGGCGCGAGCTGTACCTGCGCCGAATATTTCTCCGTCGCGGCTTTGTACGGCGGCGGCCATTCGAGCCGCTCGGTCGGCACGATCGTCATCGTCATGCCCTGCTTCACCAGGATCAGATTTCCCGGACTCACGAGGTCCGCGACCTTGTCGGCCTGATCCTTCGTGATCGTATCTCCCGGACTCACCCCGGCGCCCGGCGAACCGGTAACCAACAGACCTGCCAGCGCAACCACCGCAACCGCTGCAAGCTTGATTTTCATTTTGGTTCTCGACTTCACACGGGATGATCGAATTGTAGTGCTAGAAGCTCAGTCGTTTGAAGCGGCTTTCCGGGATTAGCCGGACCGCGCCCATAATCAAGCGCCAGAACCACGGCACGTAAACGACTTCGGCGCGGTTGCGATACGCCGCGTAAATCAGGTCGGCGGCCTTGGTGGGCGCTATCGTGAGCAGCGCGCCGTCGCGTCCCCAGGTCATCCGCGTATCCACCGTGCCGAGCTTCACCGTCATCACGTGCACTCCGCTGCGGGCTAGGCGCCCGCGCAGGCCTTGCGCAAACAGCGCGAGCGCGCCCTTGGCCGAGCCGTATATGTAGTTGCGCGCGCGGCCGCGCTCGCCGGCCACCGAGCCGATCACGATGATAAAGCCGGAGCGTTGCTGTTCGAGATGGCGCGCGGCCAGAGTGATCAACGATACCGCCCCGGTGAAGTTCTGATGAATCGTGGCGAGCGCGGCGCCGGGTTCGGTCTGCGCGGCGTCCTCGTCGCCGAGCGTGCCGAAGCATACGACGACGCCGTCGAGTCCGCCAAGCTGGCCCGCGGCGCGGCGGACGAACTCGTCGTGCGAGGCGAAGTCCGACGCGTCGAAGGTGCCCGACAGAGCCGGGATGCCGGCGCGAACGCCGACGTCCTCGGCTACGCGCCGCGCCTCGTCCGCGTTGCGGGCTGCGAGGTACAAGCGCGCGCCGTCGGACGCGAAGCGTAGCGCGAGCGCGCGTGCGATCGGGCTGGTCGCGCCAAGAATCAGAACCTTAATCATCGTCGAAGCGCGTACGCCGCCCGTCAGGCGGGATACATCCCGAGCCTGCGCGACAGGCTCGACGAGAAGCGGTTGTCGGGATCAGCGACGGCCTTCGCTGCCTGCCACTTGGCGAGATTCGGATACATCGCGCGAAAGGTCTCGGGCGACATGCGTGCATCCTTGGCCAGGTACACGCGCCCGCCGCGCTTCAACACCATCGCGTCGATCGCGTCGAGAAATTCGAGCAGCCCGTCGGTCATCGGGAAGTCCAGCGCCAGCGTGTAACCGGGCATCGGGAAGGAAAGCAGGCCGTCCTGCGCGCCGAACTTCTTGAGCACGGCGAGAAAGGAGCCTCGCCGGCTGCGCGCGATCGCCTCGAGCACTTCGACCAGCCCCGCGCGGCTCTCGTCGGGCGGCCACACGCATTGATACTGCACGAAGCCGCGCTTGCCATAGATTCGATTCCAGTTGCGGATAGAGTCGAGCGGATAGAAAAAACTGTCCCAGTCGAAGAATGTCTCCACGCCGCTTTCGCGATGGAACGCGTAGATAGCCGCGTTGAACGCCTTGACGCTCAGCGAATTCAGCGTAAATCCCGGCAGGTCGAACGGAACGATCGGACTCAGCCGCGGCATCGTGCTCAGCGGATCCTGCGCGAGATTTCGCGGCAGCGCGTCGAGCGTTGCAAAGTTGCCGACGTTGAGGATTGAGCGGCCCAGCGCGGACTTGCCGCTGTTGCAGTCAATCCACGCCACCGAATAGCCGTACTGCGAGTCGGTGCGCTCGAAGGCCTCGATCGCTGCGTCGATATTGCCGGCGCGGATCAACCGGCCCTCGAGATAGGCGCTCTCGACGCGCCGCATCCTGAGCTCGAGCTCGAGGATCACGCCGGTCAGGCCCATCCCGCCGACCGTCGCCCAGAACAGCTCGGGGTTTTCCTCGCGCGAGCATCGCAGCACGTCGCCCGACGCGATCATCAGGTCGAAGCTGGTCACATGCGAGGCGAGCGAGGAGTCGCGATGGTGATTCTTGCCGTGCACGTCGGCGGCGATCGATCCGCCGAGTGTAACGAAGCGGGTGCCCGGCGTGACCGGCGGAAAAAAACCGCGTGGCAGAAAAACGTCGATCAACTCCGCGATCGTGACGCCCGCCTCGCACCGCAAAAGACCGGTGGAGGCGTCGAACGAGAGCATACGATTAAGCCGCGTAAGATCGACGACGCGATTCTGATCGTTAAGTGCCGCATCGCCGTAAGCCCGCCCGGCCCCGCGCGGGATTAGCGAAGTCGCGTCGGCAGTAACAACCGTCTGCAACTCGGCGATCTTGTCAGGCCGGTAGACGTCGCTTTCACAGAGCGGATAACGCCCCCACCCGGAAAGCAAAGCGTGGCGCGGATTGGGTACAGCGCCGGATTCGCGCCGATCGGTCGAGTCTGTAGCCGCAGCCGTCATGGTAGATGAAATCGCAAATACGCATTGAGGCTAACAGGAAGACCGCAACCGAGAAAACGCCCGCGGGTGGATAGCGCGGAGCAAAAAGGCAGAACTTAATTTGTATGCGAAACCCACCGTGTGTTTCGCGCATCCCTGGGCAGGGGTAGCCCCTGCCCTTAGTAAAGAAGAGATGCGGGCTTCGCCCTGCTAGAAAGGGTTAACGGGGATCGGCATCTTTCGACGATTGTTCCCCTTCCCACATAGGAAGGTGAACCAGTCGTAGCCAGAGCGAGAGACTGATGTTGGAAGTAATTCTAACAGGGACGAAGTCCCGCATCCTGTTCTTAACAATGGGTGCAGGGGTCACCCCTGCCGAAGGAAGCGTGAAACCCACCGCGGTTTTCACATTCAATAAAGTGAATTCGCTTTTGTAGAGGGCATCATCGTGGTCTATAGATCTGTGAGGAGAATCGTATGTCGTGGGAGAAGGAAGTCGAAGAAATACGCCGCCGCGTCGAGCTCGCGAAAGCGATGGGCGGGGCTGACAACATCAAGCGCCAGCATGACGGCGGCAAGCTCACGGTGCGCGAGCGGATCGAGCGGCTGCTCGACGCCGACACGTTTCACGAGTACGGAGCGCTGGCCGGAGCGCCGAAATACGAGGGGGATACGCTCGCGTCGATCATGCCGGCCAACTTCGTCGGCGGCACCGGACGAATCAACGGGCGACGCGTGGTAGTCGGCGGCGACGACTTCACCGTGCGCGGCGGTGCGGCGGACGCAAATATTGGCAACAAGCGGAGTTACGCGGAACTGATCGCGCATGAACTCCGTATCCCGATAATCCGGCTGGTGGATGGAACCGGCGGCGGTGGCAGCGTCCGCTCGTTCGAGACAATCAAGCGAACGTACGTTCCTGCCAACCCGGACTTCGACGTGCTGGTGAAGCTGATCGGCGAGGTGCCTGTAGTCGCGGGATGCATGGGCTCGGTCGCGGGAATCGGCGCGGCGCGCGTGGCGGCGTCGCATTTCTCGGTGATGGTGCGCGGGACGAGTCAGCTGTTTGTCGCGGGACCGCCGGTCGTCAAATGGGGCGTCGGCGAGGATCTGACCAAGGAGGAACTAGGCGGCTCCGAGATCCACGCGCACATGAGCGGCGCGGTGGACAATGAGGCCGAGAGCGAAGACGACGCGTTCGCGCAGATTCGCCGCTTCCTGTCGTACTTGCCCCAGAGCGTGTGGCAGGCGCCGCCGCGGATAACACCCGACGACGACCCCGGCCGCCGCGAGCAGGAGCTAATCAGTATCGTGCCGCGCAATCGCCGCCACGGCTACGACGTACGGCGAATCCTAGAACTCGTGATGGACCGCGAATCGCTTTTCGAGATGACGCCGTTCTTCGGGCCGTCGCTGGTGACGGGATTTGCGCGGCTCGACGGATTCCCGGTCGGCGTGATGGCGAACGATCCGTTTTCGATTGGCGGCTCGCTGGACGGACCGGCGTCGGACAAGATGGTCAAGTTCGTCGACCTTTGCGACACGTTTCATTTGCCGGTGGTGAACTTCGTCGATCAACCGGGATTCCTGATTGGGCGCGAAGCCGAGATGGCGGGAACGATTCGGCGCGGCGTGCGCGCGCTGTACGCGATATTCCAGACGACGACGCCGTTGGTCGCCATCATAGTGCGCAAGGCGTTTGGCGTCGCGGGCGCGGGCCATGGAATCACGACGGGGCTGAATCTTCGCTACGCGTGGCCGTCGGCGGATTGGGGGTCGCTTCCAATAGAGGGCGGAATCGAGGCGGCGTACAAGCGGGATCTGGCGGCGTCGAGCGACCCGGAAAAGTTGCGAAAGGAGTTGGAGGACAAGTTCAACGCCGTGCGATCGCCGATTCGCACTGCGGAAGCTTTCGGCATCGAGGAAATCATCGACCCGCGCGACACGCGGCCGCTCCTCGTCGACTGGGTGCATCAGGCGTACGAGATAGTTCCCACGCAGTTGGGGATTCGTACGCGCACGATGCGTCCGTAGTCAGGAGATCATCGGCCAGCGGTCGCGCTGCCGGCGGCCGGGGCGGCGTGAGCGTGCTCTTCGACGGCAGCATGGCCGCGCGAGAACGCCATCGCGACGATGTAGACTATCATTCCCGCGAGCGCGACCTTTACCCACTGGCCCCATCCGTAATGGACCGCGACGTAGAGCGACAGCGGCGCCGAGATAGCGACCCATCCGCGGGCGACCAGTCCGAAGAAGGCCCAGCCGGTGGCTTGCAGAGCGGGGGAGACATCCTCGAGAGTTTCAGAGAATTGCGCAGCCCACGGCACGTAGGCGATTGCCAGGAAGCATCCCATCAGCGACGCCACCATCGCCATCGTCGAGCGCGGAAGTTCGCGGCCGAAGGTCGGAATCCACCAGGCCATCAGGAGGCAGGCGAGCACCCCGCCGAAAATTGCGATCGGCTTGCGCGTTTGCAGGCGGTCGGAGACGAGGCCGGTCAAGACAAGCGCAGCAAGGTTCGCCAGCCAGAAGTATTCGTTCATCTTCGCGGCTTCGGCAGGCGAGTAGTGAAACGCCTCGGTGAACATCAACGGCCCGAAACCCTGGATCGCGAAATACAACGTCAGATTCGCGGTGATCCCGATGACCAGCAACCAAACCTCGAGATGACCGAGCAGGCGCCTGAAGGCGTCTCCGGCGCTGGACGGAAGTTCGGAAGCGGACGGCAGGCGTCCTTCGGCGGCGAGCGCCTGGATTTCGGTCTTCATGATCTGCAGGCGCAATGCGGGGCTTAGATCGCACAGCCACCACACGATCGGGACGTACATCGCGACCGCGAAGCAGCCCATAATCCAAATCTGCGATTGCCAGGTGTGATAAATCGGCAGCGTCGCGCCCGCGACGTAGTTGGCGAGGAAGTTCGCGCCGACCGGACCGATCGTCAGCAATCCGAACGCCAGCGCCCGGCTGAGCCGCGGCGACATGTCACGGACCAGCGCCGCCAGCGCGCCGGCCGTCAAGCCGGCCACGATTCCCATCAAGGTGCGCAGAATCACGAACGACACAATCCCCGTGATCAACACGTTCAGGAACAACAGGCAGGTGACTGCGCCAAGGCACGCGTCGACAATGAGGACGCGGCCGTAACGGTCTGCCAGCGGACCGCCGAAAAACGCCGAGATTCCGGAAATCAGCACGGCGAACGTGACGAACGCGCCGTAGGCGACGTGGCTCATGTGCAGGTACGGCAGCAGGATTGGCAGCAACGGCGCGAGCTGAAAGTCGTACGCGCCCAGAATCGACGCCAGCACGGTGAGGATCAGGAGGGACCATCGATGGGCCCCGCGCGGATATTCGGTGAGCGTTCGAGTCGCGACGAACCTGTTCATGCCGTTTCCCTATTAGACAGACAAGCGCGTTAACTAAGTTTGTCTACAACCAAGGGGGCCGAAAACACAAGGTGCATTCTTCGGGCATCTGGTGCGCGCGCGCCGTGCCTGCTAAGAGGCCGGAAGCCGCCAAGCCTCGACGAGGAACGCTGAGCCATGGACATAAAGAGCCCCGCCGTGGGCAAGGTGCTGCGTCTCTCGGTCGAGAGCGGCGCGCAAGTCGCGCGCGGTGACGAGGTGATGGTGATCGAATCGATGAAGGTCGAGATACCGATCAAGGCGCCTGCCGGCGGGAGCATCGTGGAGTTTCGTGTCAAGCCCGGCGATCAGATTCAGCGCAACCTTGTGCTCGCCGTGCTCGACGCGTGACGCGTCGGCGCGCGGCTCGATTCAATCGGGGACGCTCTCGCGCCGGGTTCCCCATTTCTCCCAGAACGTCACCTGCAGCGCCGGCTTGCGATCGGGCCGCGCCCATCGTCCCTTCGGGTAGCCCATCGGGATCAGAGCGATGTTGGCGTACTCGGGCGGCACGCCGAGCATCGCGTCGATCTCGCGGGCGAACATCGTATGCATCCCGGTGATCGAGGTGCCGAGTCCATAGCCGCGCGCCGCCAGGCACAGATTCTGAACCGCCGGGTAAATCGCGCCCAACATCGGCTGCCCGGCGCGCGCGCGATCGGTGTATTTTTTCACGCACGCGAAGATCATCACGGGCACGTCTTCGATATGCTCGGCGAGGTACTTTGCCGAGCGCAGATTTCGTCCGCGCTGGCTGGCAGGATCGTTGGCGACAACTTCGCGCTCCACCGGCGTGAAGACGGCCTCCCACGCCTTGCGATAACGTTCCGCGACGAAATGTTTCGCTTCGCGTTCGGTGACGACAACGTTCCGCGACGAAATGTTTCGCTTCGCGTTCGGTGACGACGATGAAAACCCACGGCTGCCGATTATGCCCGCTCGGACCCATCGTGGCCGCCTCGATCACCTTGACGATAAGACTCGGCGCGACCGGGTCGGGCTTCAGCCGCCGCATCGAGCGCGTGGTGTAGATTGCCTCATACAAATCGAATTCGTGATGACCGTACATGGACGCGAACCTATCAGTTTTCGGGTGGCGAGCGGAAATTCAATGCGCTAAGAATCGACCAACCGCCGCCCGCTGGAGGAAATCGTGCCCGAGATAATTCTGCATCAATATGCAACCTCGCCATTCTCCGAGAAAATCCGCAAAATTTTCGCGCACAAGAAAATCAGCTGGCGGTCGGTCGAGCAGCCCGTGATCATGCCGAAGCCCAAGCTGGTGCCGCTCACCGGAGGCTACCGGCGAATCCCGGTGCTCCAAATCGGCGCCGAAATATGGTGCGACACCGGCATCATCGTCAGGAAAATCGAGGAGCTGAATCCCGCGCCGACGATCTATCCCGACGGTCTCAGCGCGGCCGCCGATACGATGAATCAATGGGTCGACCGCCGGCTGTTCTGGTCCACGACGCCCGTAATTTTTGAAAAGCTCGCCGCGGTGGTGCCCAAGGAATTCATCGAGGACCGTTCCAAAATGATGCAGGGTGCGAACTTCGGTGAAATCGCGCGATCAGCCCCTGATTCGCGAAACCAGCTGCGCGCCTTCCTTGAAATCCTGGATCGTCAACTCGCGAGCCGCGCGTTTTTGCTCGGCGACTCGTTCAGCCTCGCCGACGCCGCCTGCTTCCATCCGGTGTGGTTCCTGCGCGCGGAACCGACCTCTTTCGCCCTCGCGCAAAAGTTCCGGCATCTCATGCGGTGGTTCGATCGAATCGACGCGATGGGTTACGGCGACGTGCGGCCGATGGATCCCGACGACGCCCTGAAGGTGGCAAAGGACAGCGCTCCAGCCACTGCCGGGAACGTTGACGCGAGCGATCCAAACGGACTCAAGGCCGGAGCCCGCGTGTCGGTGACCCCCGACGACTACGGCTTCGATCCGGTGACCGGAACTGTGGTCGTCAGCACGATTCAGGAGATCGCAATCGAACGCAACGTTCCCGAATTGGGCAGGATCGTGAATCACTTCCCTAAGATTGGCTTCCGAATCGCAGCAGCCTGACCGCCGTAGCCCGGATTCCTTGCTCGAGCATTGCGGCCGTTCCGCATACAACGGTATGGCAGAGTGCTGCCCATCGTGGGCAAAGGAATACTCAGATAGACCGCGACAATACTGAATAGGTAATCGATTAGATAATCATTATATATTTCGTTCATATATATAGCGAGAGTAAAGTGACTGCTGGACGTGGGGCCAAAGGGGGGTCTGCGCGTTGTCCAGAGTTTTCTCGCCATGGCTTCTCGCCACCGCGGGTGGCTTGCTGCTGCTGGCCGGCCTCGGTGTAATTCTGTTTTCTCCGATGCGCGCGACGTCGCGATCGGCCCGCGCCAACATCAACGCGCCCGGAGCTCTGCACGCGCGCGAACGCGTGGCGCGCGAGGCGTACTTTCTTAGCCGCCGTGGACTGAGCTTTGGAGTGCCGCCCGGCGCCTATCGCGCGGCGATCGCCCAGATGCGCCGACAGGAGCGCGATGCAGCCGCAAGCGCTGCACTGGATACGGCCGACTCGGAGCAAGCTGCCGCTTCCTTCGCGTGGAGCGCGCTGGGTCCCCAGCCATTGACTAATGA
Organism: Binataceae bacterium (SeqCode); assembly: GCA_963789715.1. GTDB lineage: Bacteria > Desulfobacterota > Binatia > Binatales > Binataceae > Binatus. The sequence continues at coordinate 497,396 of CAWBLQ010000003.1, forward strand.
GACTCCCAGCTTTGGCGGAGTGGCGATGGACCCCCCACTGGCCGGCGTGACGGGCCGGGTTACCGCGCTCGTCGCAGACCCGACGGTGTCCGGACGGATGTTCGTCGGCACCGGCGACGGCGGAGTCTGGATGCGCGCGAATGCAACCGCGGCATTCGTACCGATATTCGATCTCGAGCCTACCCTGTCGATCGGCGCGCTCGCGCTCGACACCACCACCAGTCCAAACCCAACGCTTTACGTCGGCAGCGGCGAAGGCAACGGCTCCGCCGATTCATTCTATGGCGAGGGATTGTTCGTCTCGAGCAATCTCGGGGCCAGCTGGATGCAACTGGGCGCGCGCAAATTCGCCCGCGCGTCGATCGCCTCAATCGCCGTCGACACCACTCAGACGCCGCGAACAATCTACGCGGCGGTGACCTACGGCTCGAGCGCGAATCGCGCGGACGCGTCGTGGGTCGAGGGCGATTTTAGCCAAAACGGGCTGTGGCGGTCGGCCGACGGCGGCGAGTCCTGGATTCCGTATCCCGCGGGAACCTTCGGCGCCTGCCCGTACTTCACCAACGACCCCTGTCCCGCTGAGTCAGTCGTGATCGATCCCGCGGCACCGGCCGCCGTGCTGGTCACGATCCTCGGCGCCGGCGTGTTCCGCTCGTCGAATTCGGGATTCAGCTGGACTCAAGCCAGCCTGCCCAACCTGAGCGGCGGTGTCGGCCGTGCGAGCGTCGCCGCCGCCAACGGCGTGGCGTATGCGATCGTCGGCGCGGCCGACGGTATCGAGTTCGCGGGGTTCTACAAATCCGCCGACGACGGCGTCAGCTGGACGCAGGCGTCGGTGCCGAGCGCGACGTTCGGCGGCGCGACGGTCGACGGGTCCGAATCCAGCAACTTTTCGGAGTCATACTTCGATCAGACGCTGGCGATCGATCCCGCCGACTCAAGCGGCGCAACCGTGGTCTTCGGCGGCGTCGGAATCTACCGCTCGATCAACGCCGGCAGCAATTGGACTTGGCTCGTGCCGGCCGGTGGCACGCATTCGGATCAGCACGCGATCGCGTTCGATCCCGCAAGCGCCCACAGCTTCTTCCTCGGCAACGACGGCGGGCTCTATCGCTACGACGTCGGCAGTCTCACCTGGGCGCCGCTCAACGCGAGCATCAGCGCCGCGCAGGCGCAGTCGGTCGGTCCAAATCCAACCAACAGCACCGTGGCGCTCGCGGGATTTCAGGACAATGGCACCGCGCTCTTCAACGCCGCGCAGCCGCCGGCGTCGAGCTGGATCGATATGGATAACCTCGACGGCGGCTTCGCGTTTTTCGACATTGTCAATCCGCAGTTCGCCTACCATACGTTTGCTACCACCGCGGCCGGACCATGGGTCTCGTGCTCGAGCGACGGCGGCGTCAATTTCAGTGCCGCCTCTTCGAGCGCGGCGCTGCAGACCGCGATGGCGGCGGGCGGCGACGACGGCGCGGCCTACTATCCGCCGCTCGCGAGCGATCCGGCCGTCGCCGAGCGCGTGTTGTTTGGCGCGCACTCGGTGTACGTGTCGAATGACGCGATGGCGACCTGGGCGCCGCAAACGACTCAGGATTTGACCGGCGGATGCAACAGTGGCGCGTGCGCGCTCCAGGACCTCGAGATCGCGCCTTCCGACGATACCAAGGCCTACGCGCTCTCGATGGAAACCAACACGACCTTTCGTCCAACGCCCTTCAAAATCTTCACCACCGACCAGGCCAACCTCGACGTCAGCGCCGGCCAGCCCAACGGCGCCGAATGGATCGACAAGACCGCGCAACTGCCGCCGATCGTGTTTCCAGCTTCCACGCAGGCAACCGGAATTGCCGTTGACCCGTTCAATTACAGCGTCGCCTACCTGAGCCTTTCAGGGTTCACGTCGGCGACCGGTATCGGTCACGTTTTCGTGACGACTGACTTCGGCGGCTCATGGACGCAGGCCGACGGCAATCCGAACCTCCTGAGTCCGCCTCCCGCAGATGCGCTGCCCGACGTTCCGGTGCTGCGCTTGCTGGTCGATCGCAATGACCCCACGGCCAACACCGTGCTGGCCGCGACCGACATCGGCATCTTCAGGACGACCGACGGCGGCTCGACCTGGGCGCCATTCAATCTTGGTGTGATTCCTGCCGTCGCAGTTTTCGATATCGAGCAGAATCTCAGCGGCGTGGTGTTCGCCGCAACCCACGGCCGCGGGATATTCCAATTGTCCGGCGAGGGCTCACCCGGCATGACGCCAACCCCGTCGGCAACCCCGGCTTCGACCAGTTCCGCCACCCCGACTCCGACGACCACCGCAACCGCAACTGCCACGGCGTCGTCCACGGCAACCCATACGCCGTCCGCGACGCCGACATCTACTGCGTCGCCGACCGCGACCGCAACTGCAACCTCGACCGCTACTCAATCCGCGACACCGACAGCCACGCCGACTGCGACAGTAACTGCAACCGTCACCGCAACGAGTACTGCCACGCAGACCGCAACTGCCACGGCGACCGTGACGCAGACTCCAACTGCAACATCAACCGCGACCGCGACTCCGACAGCTACTGCGTCGGCGACCGCGACCGCAACTGCAACCTCGACCGCTACTCAATCCGCGACACCGACAGCCACGCCGACTGCGACAGTAACTGTAACCGTCACCGCAACGAGTACTGCCATGCAGACCGCAACTGCCACGGCGACCGTGACGCAGACTCCAACTGCGACATCAACCGCGACCGCGACGCCGACAGCTACTGCGTCGGCGACCGCGACCGCAACTGCAACCTCGACCGCTACTCAATCCGCGACACCGACAGCCACGCCGACTGCGACAGTAACTGTAACCGTCACCGCAACGAGTACTGCCACGCAGACCGCAACTGCCACGGCGACCGTGACGCAGACTCCAACTGCGACATCAACCGCGACCGCGACGCCGACAGCCACTCAGACCGCGACACCTACCGCCACGCAGACTGCGACGGCAACGGCAACACTGACCGCAACGGTCACGGCTACCGCGACAGCCACGGCAACTACGTCGGCTACCGCCACGCCGACTGCCACTGCAACATCAACGACAACCGCGACGGCAACTACAACAGCAACCGCCACTCAGACCGCAACCGCGACGACGACCGCAACTGCGACGGTGACAGCCACTCAGACAGCGACAGTTACAGCCACTCCAACTTCAACGGCCAGCGCGACGGCAACTACAACAGCGACCGCCACTCAGAGCGCGACGCCGACAACTACTCAAACCGCGACACCTACGGCTACCCCGACCGCGACGCTAACCGCGACGCCAACCGCGACGGTCAGTGTAACTAGTACCGCCACGGCGATCGGCACTAACGCGCCGACGACCACTGCGACCAGCACCGCGACTCCCACCGCGACGGCGACCGCAACCGCAACGGCGACACCGGCTGCCGGGTCGATCACTTTCGTGGGATCGAGTGCGTTGGCTGACTATAGCGCTCCGGTCACGACCGTAAGCATCGGCTTACCGGCGGGAGTTGAGGCAGGCGATACCTTGCTCGCCCAGATCGTAGTGTTTGATGCCAGCGGCACTGATGTACCTGCGCCGCCGAGCGGCTGGACCAGCATTCGTCATGACGCGGTAAGCGACGGAAATCGGATAACCTCATGGCTGTACTACCATGTGGCCGGCACGGACGAACCCGCCTCGTACGGATGGACTATCAGCTCGCAATGGGCGGCTGGCGTGATGGGCGCATGGCGAGGTGCTTCGGTCTCGCCGCTCGATAAGGCGGCAGGAGCGGTCGCGGCCGGCGCCAGTCCGGTTTCGGACGCTGCGCCGTCGTTGACCCCGGCCAACAGCAACGAGCTGCAAGTCTATTTCTACGGTTCGCAGAGCGGAAGCGGTCCGACAATCACGCTGCCAGCCGCCATAACGCGGCGCCTGGATATCATCTCTGCGAAAGAAGGCTTCACGGTGGGGTTCGGGGACCTTGCTGCCCCGTCAGCCGGGACCGCGTCCGCCACCTATACCGCAACCGGGACTCTGACTGGCGGCAGCCCGGTCATGACTGCGCAAGCCATTCTGCTGGTACCCACTTCTCAGTCCGCGACCCCGACCGCGACCGCAACTACGACGGCTACCCGCCGCACAGACTGCAACAGCCACATTTACGCCGACACCGATGCCCACCGTGGCGGCCGTGCTGGCGGTCTCGCCAGGCGCCGCGACTTTCACCGCGAAGCTGGGCGGGAAGAGCAGGGAGGTAAACATAATCGCGGCCAACCAGGGCAAGACGGCGATAAACCTGACTGGTGCGCGGGTGACGGGCAACTTTCAGCTCTCGAAGGCCTGCGGCGGCGCGCTTAGCCCGAACAAGAAATGCACTTACTCGGTGGTCTTCGTTCCAGCCGCAAAGGGAGTGAGCACCGGCAGTCTCACGATCGACAACAACGGCTCGAGCGGGCCGCGAACTGTCAGCCTCTCCGGAACCGGACAGTAGCCACGCACGCTACAAGCTGGCGCGGTACTCGCTTTCTAAAATCGCCATGACGATCGTGTCGTGATATCGGCCGCGCGCGAAGTGGTAGTCGCGCAGCACTCCCTCGCGCTTGAAGCCGCATTTCTCGTACGACGCGATCGCGCGCCGATTGTAGTCGTGGACATGCAGCCAGAGCCGGTGCAAGTTCATCTTGTCGAAGGCCAGCCGCATCATCACGCGCATCGCGTCCGTGCCATAGCCTTTACCCCACAATGACTTGTCGCCGATCACGACTCCCAGACCGGCGCTGCGATTGCGCCAGTCGATCACGTTGAACGAAATCGCACCGATGTATCTTCGCTCGACGAGCGTCTCGATCGCAAAGTTCTTCTGTCGATCGGATGAACCGGCGGCGGCCTCGATAAACTTTTCCTCGGCCAGCGACGAGACCGGGTAGGCGAGCATCTCCCCGCCGAGCAGATCGGTTACCTCCTCGTCGTTGATCCATTTCATCACCGCGTCGAGATCGGATTTCTCGTAAGCTCTCAGCCGGACACTTTTGCCTTCCATGTCGGTCTCCCTGCCTCTCCAAAAAACGAAGGGCGACCCGCCGGGCCGCCCTTCATCGATTACTCAGTTGGAAGCGACTAGCCCTTGGGCAATCCGAGCACCCGCTCGCCGATGATGTTGTGCTGGATTTCGCTGGTGCCGCCCGCAATAGTCAGCGCCCGCGACGCGAGCATCCGGTACGACCACTTGCCTTTGTCCAGCGCGTGCGGCGCCTTGAATTCCATCTGGCTGTACGGCCCCAGCATCTCCATCGCGAACTTGTTCATGCGCAAGTTGAGTTCGCTGGTGCATAGCTTGAGCAGCGAGCCCTCGGGCCCCGGCGGCAATCCCTTGAGCCGCCGCGTCAATTGCCGGAAGCCCGTGTAGCGCAACGCGGCCGCCTCGCACGCGAAGCCGCCGAGCCGCTGGCGCACGCTGGTATCTTCCCACGCGGTGTGTCCGTTGCTGCGGATCGTCCTGGCCAGCTCGACCAGCTCCTTGACCTGGCCCATCATGTCGCGTCCGCCGCCGATACCCGACCGTTCGAACATCAGCGTCGTGATCGCGACCTGCCAGCCCTGGTTCTTCTCGCCGATCAGGTTCTTCTTCGGCACCTTGACGTCCTCGAAGAAGACTTCGTTGAAATTGGCGTCGCCGGTGATCTGCACCAGCGGGCGCACGGTCACGCCAGGGCTGTGCATATCGACCAGGATATAGCTGATTCCCTTGTGCTTCGGCGCTTCGGGGTCGGTGCGGACCAGCAGGATGCACATGTCCGCGTGATGCGCGTCCGAGGTCCAGACCTTCTGGCCGTTGACGATGAAGTAGTCGCCTTCCTCGACGGCGCGCGTCTGCAGGCCGGCCACGTCGGAGCCGGCGCCGGGCTCGGAATATCCCTGGCACCAGAGCTCGTCAGCCGAGAGAATTTTCGGCACGTGGCGCTTCTTCTGCTCCTCGGTGCCCCAATGAATGATCGTCGGACCGACCAGCATGATACCGAGGCCGTTGACCAGCATCGGCGAGTTAACTTTCGCGAGCTCCTCGTTGTAGATGATCTGCTGCGTGAGCGTCGCGCCGCGTCCGCCATACTCCTTGGGCCAGCTTATTCCGACCCATCCGCCGGCGTGCATCTTCTTGTGCCACTCGAGCCGCCGCTTCCAGTCCTCGGCGCTGCTCTCGCGCATGAAGTCGGCGCCCTCTTCGCTCTTGCCTGCCGAGGGCAGGTTGGCCTTGAGCCAGCTGCGAAACTCCTCGCGAAACGCCTCGTCCTCGGCGCTGAATTTGAAATCCATTGGTGCCTCCCAGGTAACCGCGTGATGCCCATCCTGGCCGCGCCCACGACGGGCGTCAGCCGGCGGCTGCGGTCCCTAACACTTGTTATATAGAACAGCCGGCGCCGCCCATTCAAGAACGCGAATAGATCTCCGGGTCCACGATTTCCATGACCGTCCGCGAACGGCTGTTCGCGACCGGCTTGAAGCCGAACTGCGCGTACAGCCCTTGCGCGTCGCGCGTGCCGAGGCTCCAGCGCCGCAGTCCCTGCAAATCCGGATGCGCCATGATCGACGCCATCAACTCTTTGCCGAGCCCGCGCTCGCGGTACGGCTCGAGGATGAACACGTCGGCGACATACGCGTAGGTCGCGAAGTCGGAGATGACGCGCGCGAAGCCGATCTGGCTGGCGCCGTCGTAAACGCCGAAGCACAGCGAATTCTCAATCGATCGAGCCACCGTCTCGCGCGGGATTCCCGCCGCCCAGTACGAGCGCGCCAAAAATCGGTGAACGACATCCACATCGAGTTTCGACCGATCCGTGCTGATCAGAAATCTCCCTGTTTGCATCACGACCATCGACGTCATGTGACTCGTGCTCCTCGATTCGCCGGCAACCGGTATTCAGTCACATGCGCCGGAACCGGAATTGACGCATCGACGCGCGCGTCGGCGACCGGCGTCAGCGTTCTCGTCGAAAAAGGAATCTGTCCGGCCCAAATCCGCAGCGCGTAGTCGGCTTCGTCGTCGAGCGGGTCGCCGCTTCGCAGCTTCGCCGACGCCTCCACGATTGGAATCGACAGAACCGAAGTGGCGGCCAGCTCCTTGTCGTTGGGCTGCCGAATATGATCCCATCGCCCGGGCGCCACGTGATCGATCAGCCCCTTCATCACGGCGAACTTTTCGGCCGGGTCGGCGACCAAGTGCGCCGCGCCCAGAATCACCGCCGATCGGTAGTTGACCGAATGATGGAACGCGGATCGCGCGAGCACCAGGCCGTCGATATGCGTCACCGTGACGGCCAGCGGCGTTCCCTCGGCCGCTGCGCCAAGCATCCGGCTGGCGGCCGAGCCGTGAATATAGAGCCGGTCGGCGATGCGGACGTGCAGCGTGGGAATCACGTAAGGCTGGCCGTCGATCGCGAAGCCCACGTGGCATACCAGCGCGGTGTCGAGCACGGAGTAGATGGCGTCGCGGTCGTAAGCGGCGCGCTTGGGGATGCGCTTGACGCGGGTGCGGGCGGTCGGCGCGATCGCGCCGGATTGGTTGGGGGGCTGCGCTGGTGCGAAACGCCGGCTCTTTTCTTCCATTTCTCCCGCCTATGTGTTACAGTACGTAACTATGAACGTATCGGTACAATATCAAATCCGCGGACATTCGGGCAACCAGATTGCGGCCAGTATCGAAAACGCAGTTCGCGGCGGCCGGCTGCGCGCCGGCGAGCGGCTGCCCACCGTACGGGCGCTGGCGGCGCTGCTGCGCGTCAGCCCCGCCACCGTTGCGGCGGCCTACAACGCGCTGCGCGCGCGCGGCCTGGTGCATGGCGCGGGGCGCCGCGGCACCGTCGTCAATCGGCGGCCGCCGCTGCTCACGCGCGCGGTCTTTCCGCCGCCGGCGCCCGGGCTGCGCAACCTGGCGGACGGCGGTCCCGACCCGGCGATGCTCCTGCCGCTGAAGCCGTATCTCGCGCGGCTGGATGGAATCCCGGGCAGATACAGCGACGCGGAGAATCGCGCCGCGCTGGTCAAGCTCGCCGCGCGGCAATTCAAGCGCGACGCGGTCGCGGCGGAATCGATTGCGGTCTTAAGCGGAGCGCTCGACGCTGTCGAGCGCGTGCTGCAGGCCTATCTGCGGCCGGGTGACCTGGTGGCGGTCGAAGACCCCAGCTACACCGGCGTGCTCGACCTGGTTTCGGCGTTGGCGCTGGTGGCGGAGCCGGTCGCGACCGACGACTCGGGGCCGATCGCCGCGGATTTGAATCGCGCGCTCAAACTCGGCGCCAAGGCCTTGATCCTGACGCCGCGCGCGCAAAATCCAACCGGCGCCGCGCTCGACCGCAAGCGCGCGGCCGAGTTGCGCCGCGTGCTCGCCGCGTTTCCCGAGGTCGTGCTTATAGAGGACGACCACGCCGGTCCGGTGGCCGGGGCGCCCGCGCTTACTTTGTCCGGAGGCCGCGCGCATTGGGCGACCGTGCGGTCGGTGTCGAAATCGCTGGGTCCGGATTTGCGCGTGAGCGTGATTGCCGGTGACGCGCTGACGGTGGCGCGCGTGCAGGGGCGGCAGAGCCTGGGGCCGCGATGGGTCAGTCATATCCTGCAGGATCTGGTTGCGGCGATTTGGGCGGACGCCCAGACGCCCGCGCTCCTGAATCGGGCGGCGACTGCTTACGCGAATCGGCGGCGCGCGCTGATTGAAGCGCTGGCGGCGCACGGAATCGAGGCGCGCGGACGCTCGGGCCTGAACGTGTGGATCGCCGTCGCCGAAGAAGCGGCGGTGGTGAACGCGATGGCGGCGAAAGGATGGGCGATTCGCGCGGGCGAATGCTATCGAATCAAAAGCGCGCCCGGAATCCGCGTGACCGTGTCAACGCTGACGCCCGAGGACGCGCGCAGATTTGCCGCCGATTTGACTGAGGCAGTACGGCCGAGGTCGCGCGCGCAGTTGGGGTAGGCGGGGCAGCGGGGGGAGTTGGAATGACTTGATTGTAGTGAAACCCGCGGTGGGTTTCACACTTCCTTCGGCAGGGGTGACCCCTGCACCCAGTACCAGGAGAAGATGCGGGACTTCGTCCCTGTTAGAACTTAAAGGGAGAATTACCTCGCCGCTGGGAGGAGACCTCGAGGTTTTGTCTCCTCTCCCTGTCGGGGAGAGGATGAAGGTGAGGGTCCTTATACAGCGCGCTATTTCGCGCGCGATCTGGGATTCTGCCACTGCTCCGAACGCGTCCGCCGAGGTTATGCAAAGGTCTCCTGATAGAGGTGTAGGAGAGGCGGGACGGTCATAGTTCTACGTGCAGGCGTAGGCCGGGGACTACTACCGGGCCGCGGTCGCGGTTGTAGCCCGGGTTGTCGATGTACTGGAGATCGACGGCGCCGTAAAAGCCGGCGTGTAGCGGGATTGGAAAGTTGTAGTAGCATTCCATGATCTTCTCGGGACCGTAGTTGAGCGCGCCGTCGCCCAGCTCGAAGCCGAGTCCGCCCAGGCCGAGGTACTGGCGGTGCCTGCGCGAGAGTCCATTGCCGACAAATGCGACGCCGAACTTGTCGTCGGGGCGATTCCAAAGAGTGCCGCGGAGGTCGCCGCCGAACGCGACCGTATCGTTCACCTCCGTGTAGCTCCACGATTCGTGCTGTCCTTCGTTCCTTCCGGCGCGAACGAAGCCCCTAAGATAGTCGGTGAATTCACTCTCGGCGTTAATGCCGAAGCCGTACTTAAGTTTAACCTGCATCGGATGGTCGGTGATCTCCGGCGTCGGAGTTTTGCCCTGCTCGAAAAGATCGATCGCCTCGTGATAATTGCCCATGTTGGCGAAGTTGGTGAACGCCAGAAGGCGAACGGCGGTGAAGCGGTCCTTGACCAATCCGGGGCGAAATTCGAGCTCGTAATTTTCCGAGTGCGCGTCCTGCAGGTTCTTTTGAAGGTTCAAGCCGTTGGCGCGCTTGGATAGCAGGGCCTCGGCGAAGCGAAAACCCCATAGCCGATCCTCGTAGTCGATCACGCCGCCGTAGGTGTAGCCGCGAGTGTCGGCGGCGTAGTCGTAGGCGCCATTGTTGACGACGGTCCAGTTCAGAAACTGCAAGTGGTCGTCGTTGGCGACGCTGTTGAGATCCAGAAAATCCACCATGTCGAATTTGCCGAGGTGGATATCGAGCCGCCGCACCGGCATCTCGGTCAGGATCGAGAGCGGAGTCCGATCGACTTTTGCGCTTTCGCTGCTGAGCGCGATCACCTCGCGGTACCAGAGCCGGGCGACGTACGGCTTCGCGTCCAGATTTCTTACCGCGTCCAGATCGGTCGGGCCGCCCAGGCCCAGAGTGCCGCTGAGGCCGCTGCCTCCGGCCTGCTCAAAATCCACTATCGCCTCGGTGGTGGGGTTCAATTCGAGACCGGTGTAGAGCGTGGTGACTTCGGAAGCGGCCTGCTCGGAAGCATGTTCGAGGCTGTTTGGGCCGCTGTAGTTGGCCGGAAAGCGCGGGTGCCATTGGAAGACGAAGTTGCCTTGCGCGGATAGCCACCACGGGAGCGTTTGAGAATGGGCGAAGACGGTGTCGTTGCCGGACTCGTAGTCGATTTGGGCAAGGGCAGGCGACGACGCGAGAATCGCGCAGAGGATAGTGGCGGCGGCGGTGAAATATTTTGACGAAGAAAGACGCACCCCCATCGTTTTATCGGAGGGGTTGCGCGTACGCGATGACCTCGCGCGCGGGGCGTCGTCGGCGTGGGCGGGGGCAGCGGGGGGAGTTGGATGACTTGATTGTAGTGAAACCCGCGGTGGGTTTCACACTTCCCTCGGCAGGGGTGACCCCTGCACCCGGTACCAGGAGAAGATGCGGGACTTCGTCCCTGTTAGAAGGGTACGGGCAGAAGCAGCTGGCCGCGCAGGCGCACGGTGCTCTGTTTCCTCTCCCTGCTAGGGAGAGGATGAAGGTGAGGGTCCTCCTATTACAGCGCGCTATTTTGCGCGCGATTCAGGATTCTGCCTCTGCTCTGAATCGTGTGCGACCTTGAGCATGAAAAGCGGGGATTAGCCGGCGGCGGCTGAGGACGGGATTGGCGCCGGGTCGGCGAGCGGCGCGGTGTTCCATTTTTTCAGCTCGGGCAATACGTGTTTGGCGAAGCACTTGATGCTGCGCTCGGCGTCTTCGTACGGCATCCCGGCGAAGCTGAAATTGAACATCACGCCGTTAGCGTCGATGGTGTCGCGGATGAAGGCGCACTTCTCGAGCACCTGGTCGGGCGTGCCCCACGGCATCAGCATCGCGAAGTCCCGCGCGGCGACGTCGGCGCCGGTTTTTTTGATGAACTTGCCGACGTTGCTGTAGAACTCGTAGCTTTTCTTGGTGCCGAACTCCGGCGAGGACATCTCGTAGTGTTTCATGACGGTGTGGTAGTTGGCGCCGATCCACTTGAGCGCGAGTTCTTCGGCGCGGTCCTTGTTTTCGTCGACGAAGCAGAAGCCGCCGGAGATGGGCTTGGGCGCGGGAGCGTCGCCGTTAACCTCGCGCCAGACCTTGTGATAAACCTCGAAATCTTTTTTGACGGCGTCCCACGGTTTTTGCGGAATCACCAGCAAGCCGACTCCCAGCTTTGCCATTATCGGCATCGATTCCGGCGAGACTGCGGCGGCGTAGGTGCGGCCCTTGAACGAGCGGGCGGGGCGCGGGCGGATCTCGCGGCGCGGCTGGCGGGTGAATCTGCCGCCTTCCATGTAACCGTTTTCGAGCGCGTTCAAAACCAGCTCCGCGTATTCGACGAACAGGTTGCGGCCTTCGTTCTGGTCGATGCGGAAACCGTCGTACTCGATGCGCGCGAGGCCGCGGCCCAGACCGAGGATGACGCGGCCGTTGGAGACGTGATCGAGCAGCGCGACCTGCTCGGCCACGCGGATGGGATCGTGCCAGGGCAGAACGACGACGCCGGAGCCGAGCTTCACGTGGGTGGTGCGGCCGGCCATGTAGGAGAGGAATTGGAGCACGTCAGGGCACATCGTGTAGTCGTCGAAGTGATGCTCGACGGACCAGATCGAGTCGAAGCCGAGCGGCTCGGCCATCTCGGCCAGGCGCAGCTCGTTGCGATAGACCTCGGCGTCGGGGAGTGCGTTGCCGGGATTTTGAAATACTGCTCCGTAACCGACATGCATAAGCGCGATCCTCCTGAGGTGAATCGGCAGGCTTACGAACAGTCATAGACCGGGACGGGAAAGAAGTACAGGATTTTTGTCGTCGCAAAGCGAGCGCGCAGGGTGGCCCGAGCGGTTTCTTAAAGGCTCGCGATCATGCTCAAATGCTGCGCTGTGGCCATTGCGGACTCGATGAAGAGCGCGCCCATCGCACAGCCTCTCGCGCCACAGGCCGTGGTGATGGGGCCGACGCGCGCGTCGCTCTTTCTGGTCGTCACGATTGACCCGCGCCCGGAAAGCGCGACGGCGGTCCGATCGCTGTGCCCGGACCTGGCCAACCTGCTGCGCGCAGTTGGGTTCCGCGACACGACGGCCGGCCTGACCTGCGTGATGAGCTTTGGATCGGAGGCATGGGAGCGGCTGTTCGGCGAGCCGCGGCCCGCGGAACTGCATCCGTTCCGCGAGATCAGCGCGGGCTCGCGGCATGCGGTATCCACGCCGGGCGATGTGCTCTTCCACATCCGCGCGGCGCGGACCGATCTATGCTTCGAGCTCGCGACGCAGATCCTGTCGGCGCTGGGCGACGCGGTTTCCGTCGAAGACGAAGTTCACGCCTTCAGCTATTTCGACAACCGCGACCTGCTGGGCTTCGTGGACGGCACGGAGAACCCGGTCGACGACGAGGCGCTCGCGGCGGTGCTGGTCCGCGACGACGATCCGGCGTTCGCGAACGGCAGCTATGTAATCGTTCAGAAGTATCTGCACGATCTGCCGGGTTGGAACGCGCTGCCGACGGAGGCGCAGGAGCGGATTATCGGGCGCACCAAGGTCTCGGACATCGAATTGGACGACGCCGTCAAGCCGACGTCGGCGCACAACGCGCTTACAACAATCGTCGAAGATGGGGTCGAGAAGAAGATCTACCGCGCCAACGGCGTCTTTGGCCGGCCGGGGCAGGCCGAGTTCGGCACCTACTTCATCGGCTATGCGCGCACGCCGCGCTTGATCGAGCAGATGATCCAGAACATGTTCGTGGGGCTGCCGCCGGGCAACTACGATCGACTGCTGGACTTCAGCCGCGCCGTCACGGGCTCGTTGTTTTTCGCACCGGCGGCTTCGTTCCTCGACAGCGTGACGCCGGCGAAGACCGCGGCGGCCGCGGCTGCCTCGGGTCCCGCTCAGAAAGGCTCTTCACCAGACGCCGGGCGCGCGAGCGACGGCTCGCTCGGCATCGGCTCCCTGAAAGGAGAATCGCGCGATGAATAATCTGCACCGCGAGCTTGCCCCGATCTCTGACCTCGCGTGGGCTCAAATCGAAGAAGAGGCTGAGCGCACCCTGAAACGATATCTGGCAGGGCGGCGAGTCGTGGATGTCAAAGGCCCGGGCGGCGCGATGCTGTCGGCGGTCGGCACCGGCCATCTAGGCAATCTCGAGGCGCCTGGCGCCGGCATCATCGCGCGGCAACGCGAGGTCCAGGCGCTGGTCGAGCTGCGCGTGCCATTCCAGCTTGATCGCCAGGCGATCGACGACGTGGAGCGCGGTGCAAATGATTCGGACTGGCAGGCGCTGAAAGACGCGGCGAAGCGGATCGCGTTCGCCGAAGACCGCGCGATTTTCGAAGGGTACGCCGCCGGCGGAATCGAAGGTATCCGGCAGGGGACGAGCAACAAAGTGGCGTCGCTGCCCGGCGACCCGGCTCATTACCCCGACGCTGTGGCAGAGGCGCTGAGCCAGCTGCGCCTGGCGGGCGTCAACGGACCATACTCGGTGCTGATGGGCGCCGACGCATACACGGCGCTGAGCGAGGCGAGCGATCACGGCTATCCGGTCATTCAGCACATCCAGCGGCTGGTCAACGAGGACATCATCTTCGCGGGCGCGTTCGCCGGAGCGTTCGTGTTGACGACGCGCGGGGGCGACTTCGAGCTGCATTTGGGCCAGGACGTCTCGATTGGCTATGCGAGCCACAACGACAAGAGCGTAAGCCTGTACTTGCAGGAAACGCTGACCTTCATGCTGTTGACGGCGGAAGCCGCGGTAGCGCTGAAACCCGCTTCGCGGAAATAGCGCCGCGCTTGATCTGCCGCGCTAAGCGCGCCGTCGCGAGGTGCGGGTTTCGGCGAGACGGCGGGCGGCTTCGCCGATCGCGCCCGCGCGATGCCATCGCGAGTACTCCTCGACGGTCAGGCCGTGGGCGAGTTCGAGGGCGACCGACAATCCTGCAAGCACGAAGACTTCGCCGAGCACGCTGATGCGCGGGGCGAGGCCGAGGCCGCCGCCTTCGTTGGGGACGGGGACGTGGATGACGAGGTCGGCGAGTTGGGCGAGGCCGGAGTCCTTGTTGCCGGTGATGGCGATGAGTTGCGCGCCCTGCTCGCGAATGGCGGTGGCGGTGGAGAGCAATTCGTCGGTGTTGCCGCTGTTGGAAATCGCGATGACGACGTCGCGCGGATGGACCTGGCCGAGACTGCCGTGCAGGGTTTCGGTCGCGTGCAGAAAAGTCGCGGGCGTGCCGATCGAGCAGAACAGGCTGGCCGCATAGCGGGCGACGTGCTCGGGCTTGCCGACCCCGGTCACGTGGACGCGGCCGCCGCGGCCGAGCGCGGTGCGGATGATCTCGACGGTGCGCGAGATGGCGGCGATGTTCAAGCCGCCGCGAAGCGCGGCGAGCTCGGCGAGGGCGAGGTCGAAAAATTTTTCGACTTCGCTTTCGTTGGTCGAGCCGCCGATGGCGGCGTTGCGCGGATCGGCAAGGCGCGGCGCGGGCAGGGCGAGCGCTTCGCCGTAAAGGTCGAGGATTTCCTCGCGGACCTCGAAGCCCGACGGAAACGCGCCGAGGCGGGTGACCGCGACTGCGCCGGCGGCGTTGGCGAGCCGTCCGATCTTGTCCCATGGCAAGCCGAGGCGCAGGCCGGCGAAAACGCCGGCGAGGAACGCGTCGCCGGCGCCGGTGGAATCGATTTGCTTGACCTTGAATGCGGGCACGCGAACCGAAGTGTCGCGCGCCGCGATGGAACATCCCTTGTCGCCTTCGGTGATGATGACGGCGCGATTTCCGTAGCGGGCGCGGATAGCGTCGGCGAGCTTGAGGGGATCGCGGCCGTTGCCGTTGGCGATTTCGCGCGCCGCGGCTTTGGAGGGCTTAAGCCAGGTCGCCAGTTTCAGCGCGCGCTCGAGCTCGGCGCGGGTGCCGAGCGAGCCGATGGCGTCGGAGGGCGGCACGTCAACGTCGAGGACGGTCGGGATCGAGTGAGTGCGCGCGAAGAGCAGGAGCGCGAGCACGGTGCGAAGCGGAAGTTGCGAAATCTCGGTCGAGACGAGGTTGGCGCGGCGGATGAACGCGCCGTGGCGGCTGCGGACCTCGGCGGGAGTGAGCTCGCCGGTTGCGCCGCGGGCCATGTAGATGGCGCGATCGCCGGCGGCGTCGACGAAGATGGTTGCGAACGCGCTAGCGCTGCCGTCGAAGGTCAGGTGATGGCGGATGCCGAGGCGATCCATGCCGTCGCGGAGGAACTCGCCGTTGCGGTCGTCGCCCATCTTGCCGAAGATGCCGGTTTTGAGGCCGAGGATTCGGCCCCATCCGAGATGGTTGAGGACGAGGCCGCCGACCTGCGTGCGTTCGATGGCGGCGCTGGCGGTGTGGGCGCGGAGCAGGATTTTCTCGTCGGCGCGGATGATGCGCGGGGTGCGGTAGAACAGGTCGACGACCATGCTGCCGCATCCGACGACGTCTAGTTTTTCTTCAGCCATTGCGCCCCGCCGACTTTCGTTTCGATATCGGCGCATGGCCGGCGGACGCCTCGAGTTCACTGACCCATCCGGGCTCGAGCATCTCGGCGTTGCGCTCGCGCAGCACGGCGAAGCGCGCGGAGAATTCGCGACGCTCCGCGTCGCTGAGCGCCGGCGTGCCCGCGCCGACTGCGTCGCTGTCGATGACGCCCATATCCTTTAGCGAGGCCTTGAGCGTTGCAATGGTCGGGCGGTAAGCCCGGGCGCCGCGCTTGAACGCGCCGGCGACGCGAAATTCGTCGATGGCGGAGGCGTACAACCGCATCAGCTCGACGTCGCCCGAGCGGCAGACCTGCCACGCGCGCTGCCATTCGCGCGGCATCGCGTTGGCCGGGCCGGCGACGACGCCGTAGGGGCGCGTGCGCTGGGTCAGGTAGCGGTTCCAGTAGTGGCGCATGCGATCGGCGACGCCGTCGGGCGGGGCGAACAAATCAAAGATGAGGTGCGCGTTGCCGGCGTAGATGGCGAATTCGTGACCGGCTTTGAAGTTCGAGGCGGCGCGCGCGTAGTTGCCGATGACGGTTTTGCTGGCGGTGACTTTTATCCCGCGCACGTACGGCAGCCGGGCCATCGCCTTGACCTCGCGGGTGTGCAGGTGGGGCGACTTGCCGGGCGCGGCGATGTCGGGATTTTCGTAGAGGAACAGCGGGAGCATGCGGCCCGTGCGGTTGAAGACCGCGCCGATGTCGCGCTCGACGAAATCGGCGGGATGCTCGATGTCGTTGATGGAGAGGGGCGCGACGACGACCGCGTCGGCGCCGGCGTGAAGTGCATGGGTGAGATTGTCGAGGGTTTCGGCGCGGGTGTGGGCGGTGATACCGGCCCAGGCTTCGATCTTCTTGGCGGCAGACGTCCGTGCACGGCGGCATTCTTCGATCGCGATTCGGGCGACAGCCTGGCGGCGATTGTTGTCGATGCGATCCCACTCGCCGGTGGTGCCGGCGGCAAAGACGATGTCGGCGCCGGCGCCGTCCTGCAGCGCGAAGCGGACGACCGCGCGCTGCTGGTCTTCGAGCAGGCGGCCGCGGGCGTCGAGTATCGTGACGACGGGGACGGAGAGGCCCGGGCGTGGGAGGTAATCGTCGAGCGAATGCACGGCGGCGATTCTAGCAGAAGGAGGGGACGGCTGCTGCCCGGAGGTCATCGGGGGGAGGCTAGCCGATGCCGAGCGCGAGATCGGTGATGAAGCTCCAATGGTGCTCGTCGAGGGAGGCGAAGTTCTCGAGCTTCATTTTAATCGTGAGCTTGTAGACACCGTCGCCGGACAGGGCCTCGGGCGGAGGATTTTCATACCAGATGCTCTTTCTGCAGACGTCGAGCATCATCTGATCGATCCTGGCCTTGCCGGAGTGTTGCTCGACGATCAGTTCTGTGAGCTTGCCGCTCTTGTCGAGGATGGCGGTGATGACCACGGCTTTGAGTTCTTCGGGTAGCTTGGTTTGCGAGATTTCTTCGGACCTCTCGGCGATGGCGAGGCGCGCGTAGATGCGATCTAGAATCACAGCCGAAAAACTTCCAAACTGGGCGGCCTTGTTGTTGAGCAGGCGGACGGTGCCTGGATTTTTGTCGGTACCGACCTCGCGCTCGATGCCGGGCTCGGTCTCATAGGTGCGGGGCCCGGCCGAGACGGGGCCCGAATCGCGCAGCAGTCCTTCGCCGCGAGCGGGAACCGTGTCGATCGCGAGCGGATTGACGGGGACGGAAGCGACGTCATTCAAATTGCTCAACAACTTCGGCTGCGGGCCGGCGTCGGGACTCGGCGGCGGCGGCTTGTCCTCCGCGGCGCATCCCGCGGCGAGGAGTGCGGCGGCAAAGAGCGCAATCGTGAAAAAGCGTTTGCGTGGTGCGCGGCTCATTTGCGTTTTTCCGGCGCGCTCCCTTTGTCCAAATCCAAAGCGAGGACCGCCGGACGCGCATCATTGTAGTCGGCGACGAACGCGTCGAAAAGTTCCTCGCCGAAGGCTCGTTCCTCGGCGCGAACCCGATCGTTGTGTTCGCTCGCGATCGCATCAAAGATTCGCGCGAGCAGCTCGAGCGTGGGCGAGTAGTTCAACTGCGCGGTGACGCCGCCGGAGAAATCGTAAGTCCCGTTGGGGAGGATGCGCGAGCTGAACTTTGTGTTCAGGCCGCCGTTGCCGGTCGCCAGCACGCGCAGAAAGTCACCAGCAATCAAGTCCATCATCTGATGTACGCCGGGCGGCGCGATGAGTTGCGGGACCGCGTCCATCCGGTTGACGAAGGTCACGGCGCCGGGGTCGCGGCGGTAGTCGGTCGTGAAGCCGATATCAGCCAGGCCGAAATTCATCTTGAGACTGGTGATTTGCCCCGAGGCGATAGTGCGGTAGCTGCCGCGCGCGATTTCGCCGAGTGCAATGCTGTCGCCGGCCGGTTGCATCGCGGCGTTAAAGGGCGTCAGCAGGCCGCCGCGAAGCATGATCGTCCAGCGGATGTGGCCGTGGTCGAAAGCCTCGCGCATCCAGTAGTTGCTGCGCGAATCGAGAATGTCGGATTTCGCCGTCACGGCAGGCACCAGTTTGCGATAGAAATCGTAGAGCAACGGATATTTTTTGAGCGCGTCCTGGCGAACTTCAGCATCGACGTTGAAGAGCACGATGGGACCGGCGGGCGAGTTGAATTCGTCGAGCAGGTTGTTGAATTTGAAATAGTGGTCGAACTTCGCCGCGAGCCGCGGCATCTCGCGATGGAAGCGGTCGAGTGCGGCGCGGTCATGGTGGTTGAACGCGCCGGGCGCGGAATCCCACGGCGGTTTCAGGTCGCCGTGAAGCTCGCGGAGCGCGTCGGCGAACGCGTCGACCAGCGCGCCGATGCCGAAGGTGTCGAGCATCAACTCGCCGGCGAGCGTGCCGGTGACGCTCGAAATGTCGTCGGGCGTCGACTCGGGCGCTGGCTTCAAGGCGAAGACGCCGGAGAAGAGCGCGGGCTCTTCCGGACTGCGGAACTCGCGCGCCAGCGTGTACAGATAGTCGGAGTCAGCGGGCCGTCCCGCGACGCAAATCTCGTGCGTGCCGTCGGGCTGGTCGCGCCACGGGATTGCGGGCTTCGAGTAGAGTGCGGCGGCGCGGATCATGGTCGATTGGCGCGGCGGAAGCTCGTTGAGGACATCCTGGAGCGCGGGAGCGAGCTTGGGATGGAACGAAATTTTGCGCTGGAAATCGAGCTGACGATCGAGGACGGCGATCGCACGCGACGCGCGCGCGGGACCCGGAGGCGCGAGATAAATGATGGGCGCGAAGAGCGTCCGGCTGTCGGGGGTGAAGCCGGCGCTGGCGGAAGGGCGCGCGGACGCGGGCGGTTTCGAGGGGCGGGAAGATTGCGGCTGGGCGGGCGAGGGCGCAGATGCGGCGGCGGTGGCAATCGCGCAGATCGTGATTAGAATTGCTGCCAGCGAGGCGGCGACAGCGATCCGAAAAGTCCGAAATGGCAGCCAAAAGTGGCGAATTGTGTGCGCTACCTTGCGATGGTATCCTGCAAAACAATAGGTAGAGCTCGAGAAATAAAAATGAAACCTGGAATCCATCCCGAATATCGTCGCTGCACGGTGATCTGTGCGTGCGGCAACACCTTCGAAACGCGATCGACGCTCAAAGAGCTGCACGTCGAGGTTTGCTCGAAGTGCCATCCCTTTTACACTGGCACGCAGCGGCTGGTCGATACAGCGGGACGCGTTGAGCGCTTCAATCGCAAGTACGGGATCAAGAAGCCGGCGGAAAAGACGGCAGAAAGCGCCGCAGAGAAGTAGCATAGCAACTCCCGCCGCCTGCGGTGCTCGACGCACCCGGGTGTGCGGGGGAGAATCCATCGGCACGGTCGTAAGGGCCGCGCCGTTTTTGTTTCAAGGCGATTTTCGTTTTTCACTTTTCGCTTTCACTTTTCACGGGGCGTGAGCGGCGATGCTGGATAAGGCGAGCGCAATAGAGGAACGGGTCGCGGAACTCGAGCGCAAGCTCAGCGATCCGGCCACGCTCGGCAATCAGCGCGAGTACGCGAGGCTGGCCAGGGAGCGATCGCAGCTCTCCGAGGCGGCGCATTGCGCGCGCGAATATATCCGCGTCGCGGACGAGATCGCGGGGCACAAGGCGATTCTCGACGGCGACGACGCCGACCTGCGCGAGCTGGCAAAGGCCGAGATGCCGACGCTGCAGAAAAATCTCGGCGCGCTCGAGGAGAAACTCAAAGAGCTGCTGACGCCGCGCGATCCCAACGACGAGAAGAACGTGATTCTCGAAATCCGAGCCGGCACGGGCGGCGAAGAGGCGTCGCTGTTTGCCGGGGATCTGTACCGGATGTACACGCGCTACGCCGAGCGCCATGGATTCAAGATCGAGGCACTCAGCCTGAGCGACACCGGGCTTGGCGGAATCAAGGAAGTGATCGCGCTGGTGAGCGGACGCGGCGCCTACTCGAGGCTCAAGTACGAAGGCGGAGTGCATCGCGTGCAGCGGGTGCCGGAGACGGAAGGGTCGGGGCGCATCCACACGTCGGCGGTCACGGTGGCGGTGATGCCCGAGGCGGACGACGTCGAGGTGAATATCAATGAGGCGAAGGACCTGCGAATCGACGTGATGCGCGCGTCGGGGCCGGGCGGCCAGAGCGTCAACACGACGGACTCGGCGGTGCGAATCACGCATATCCCGAGCGGCATGGTGATAATTTGCCGCGACGAGAAATCGCAGCACAAGAACAAGGCGCGGGCGCTCAAGATCCTGCGGGCGCGGCTGCTGGAGGCGGCGCAAGCGGAGCAGCAGGCGAAAATCGCGCAGACGCGGCGCTCGATGGTGGGGACCGGCGACCGTTCCGAGCGAATCCGCACGTACAATTTTCCGCAATCGCGGGTGACGGACCATCGCGTCAACGTGACGATTCATCAGCTCGACAATTTTCTCGACGGCGAGATCGATCCGATCATCGACGCGCTGGCGGCCTACGATCAGGAGCAGGCGCTCAGCGCGTAGCGCAGTGCGGAGCGGCATTCACACTTCGGGGGGCACGCGCGCGCTGATCGAAGCGGCCGCGAACGACTTCGCGGCCGCCGGCATTGAGTCGGCGATGCTCGACGCGGAACTGCTGATGGCGGACGCGGCGGGCGTCACGCGCGAGGCGGCCGTCACCGGTTCGATCGAGCTGTCAGATGAGACAGTAAAAAAATTCGGGGCGATGATCGCGCGGCGTGGAAAACGCGAGCCGATCGCGTACATCCTGGGGCTCAAGGAATTCTATTCGCTGGAGCTGGAGGTCAGCCCGGCGGTGCTGATTCCGCGGCCGGAGAGCGAGATCGTGGTTGCAGCGGCGCTGGAGTATGTCGCCGGGCGGCCGCACGCGCGCGTGCTCGACATCGGCACGGGCTCCGGCGCGATCGCGATTGCGATTGCGGTCAACGCACCGCACGCGCGCGTCACGGCCGTGGACATTTCCGCCGACGCGCTCCCGGTGGCGGCGCGAAACGCGCGGCGACATCGGCTCGAGGATCGCGTGACAGTGCGGCGCGCCGACTGCTTCGAGGTGCTGGACGCGGCGGCGGCGCTCGGAACTTTCGAGGTGATAGTCTCCAATCCGCCTTATCTGGACGACGCGGAGATTGGCGCGTTGGAGCCCGACGTGCGCGGCTACGAGCCGCAGGTTGCGATGCGCGCGGGCGCCGGCGGGCTCGATATCTTGCGCAGGATTGTGGAATGCGCGCCGCGGCATCTTGCGCGCGACGGCGAGCTGATCGCGGAGGTCGCGGCGGGGCAGGCGGCGGCGGTCGCGAGACTTGTCGAGCAAGCGGGCTTGCGGGTTGTCAGTGTGATAAACGATTTCGCGGGGCATCCGCGCGTCGTGCGCGCGCGAAGGCATCCACCGGCGTAGGTCGCGATGGGAAAAATGATCATTCATGGCGGGGCTCCGCTGCGCGGCACCGTCCGGCTTAGCGGCAGCAAGAACGCGACGCTGCCGATTATGATGGCGTCGCTGCTGACCGCGGAGCCGATTCATCTCAGCAACGTGCCGCGGCTGCGCGACGTGAAAACCGCGATGCAGTTGCTGATGCAGCTTGGCGTCGCAGCGCGCTGGACGGATGAGCATCGCGTCGAGCTGCACGCCGCCAACGTCACCTCGCACGAGGCGTCGTACGACCTGGTCAAGACGATGCGCGCGTCGTTCGTCGTGCTCGGCCCGCTGCTGGCGCGGACGGGGCGCGCGCGGGTGTCGACGCCGGGCGGATGCGCGATCGGGGCGCGGCCGGTGAATCTGCATATCGCGGGAATTCGCGCGCTCGGAAGCAAGATCCAGTTTCGTCACGGTTACGTCGAGGCGCACGCGGAGAAACTGACGGGCGGGCGGATTTGGCTCGATTCTCCCTCGGTCGGCGCGACTGAAAATATTCTGATGGCGGCGGTCACGGCTCGCGGCCGCACCGTAATTGAAAATGCCGCGCGCGAGCCCGAGGTGCAGGATCTCGTGCGGGTGCTGGTCAAGATGGGCGCGAAAATCAGCGGGGCCGGCACGCACGTGCTGGAAATCGAGGGCGTCGAGCGGCTGCATGGCGTCGAGCACGAAGTGATACCGGACAGAATCGAGGCCGGGTCGATGATGGCGGCGGCGGCGATCACCGGCGGCGACGTCACGATTGCCAACGCGCCGATCGAGCATCTCGACGCCGTCACGGCCAAGCTGCGCGAGGCGGGAGTCGTGGTGGAGGCGAACGGCAACGGGCTGCGCGTCGCGCGCGGCGACAGGCTCAAGTCGGTCGAGCTGCGCACGCTGCCGTACCCGGGGTTTCCGACCGACCTGCAAGCGCAGATGATGGCGATGCTGACGCAGGCCGACGGCACCTCGGTCATCACCGAGACGATTTTCGAAAACCGATTCATGCACGCGCAGGAACTGGCGCGGATGGGCGCCGACATCCTGATGAAAGGTCCGACTGCGGTAATCCGCGGGCCGTCGAAGCTGAGCGGCGCTCCGGTCATGGCCACCGACCTGCGCGCGAGCATGGGCTTGATAATCGCGGGGCTGGCCGCGGAACACACCACCGAGCTCAGCCGCATCTATCACCTGGATCGCGGGTACGAGGCGCTCGATGCGAAACTGGCGCAGCTCGGCGCGCGAATCGAGCGCGCGCAAGAATAATTCGACCGGTCGGTCCACAGGGTTTGCATCCGCATGAGGCCCCGGGTTCTCAAGTCTCGGACTCCCGAGTTCAGAAAATTTCTGGCCGCGATACTCGCGCGCCGCGGCGGCGACAGCGCCGGTGTCGACCGCGCCGTGTCGAAGATAATCGCCGACGTGCGAAAGCGCGGGGATCGCGCGCTGATCGAGCTGACGGCCAAATTCGACGGCGTGAAGCTTACTCCGGCCACTCTTCGGGTGACGCCCGCAGAACGCCATTCGGCGACCAGTCGAATTGCCGCCCAGGATCGGCGCGCGCTGGAGCTAGCGGCGAATAGAATCGCGGATTTCCATCGGCGCACGATGGAGAAGTCGTTCACCTATCGCGACAAGTCCGGGATGCGGCTCGGCCAGCTGGTACAACCGATGCGCCGGGTGGGAATTTACGTGCCCGGCGGGCTGGGCGCATATCCGTCCACGGTGCTGATGAACGCGATTCCGGCAAAGGTCGCGGGGGTCGCCGAGATCGTGATGGTCTCGCCGCCGTCGGCGGATGGCGAGCGACTCGCGGTGCTGGCGGCCGCGGAGATTGCCGGGGTGGACGAGTTCTACCGCGTCGGCGGAGCGCAGGCGGTCGCGGCGCTCGCGTACGGCACGGAGAGCATCAAGCCGGTGGACAAGATCGTCGGACCCGGCAACGCGTTCGTGCAGGCCGCCAAGCGGATGGTCTACGGCGTCGCCGATATCGACAAGATGGCGGGACCGAGCGAGGTGCTGGTGATAGCCGACGACCGTGCGCATCCCGAGTGGATCGCCGCCGACCTGATCGCGCAGGCGGAGCATGGTTCGGGCGACGAGGCGGCCGTGCTGCTGACGCCGTCGGCGAGTATCGCGCGGCGCGTCGCCGAGGCGGTGGAAGTTGCGCTCGTGAGCCTGCCGCGCGCGCGCCAGGTCGAGACTGCGCTGGTCAGGCGGGGCGCGATGGTGATCGTTCGCGATCTCAACGAAGCGTTCGAGCTGGCCAATGAGATCGGCCCGGAGCATCTGGAGCTCGACGTGCGCAATCCGTCACGATGGCTGGCAAAGATCAAGGCGGCGGGTGCGGTCTTTCTCGGGCCGCTTACTCCGGCGCCGCTTGGTGACTACCTTGCGGGTCCCAATCACGTTTTGCCGACCGGGGGCGCCGCGCGTTTCGCGTCGCCTTTGGGTGCATACGATTTCCTGAAACGAACCAGTATAATCGAGGCGTCGATGGGCGCGGTTGAATCGCTTGGGCCCGTGGTTGCGCACCTGGCGCGGATGGAAGGATTCGAGGGTCACGCGCGGGCGATGGAACTTCGATCTGGGGTGGCAGGGGGCATGCGGAAATCAGGCGGAAATCAAAATGCAAAACAAATCAAAGGTCAGCTTGCAAAATAAAAGTAAGACCGCGCGGGCGGTGGTTGCGCGGCTGGCGCCGGCCAAGGCGAAGCGCAGCGCGGAGGTCGAGCGAAAGACGCGCGAGACTTCGGTCACGGTGGCGCTCAAACTCGACGGGGCAGGGCGCGGCGACGCAAAGACGGGAGTTCCGTTCCTCGATCACATGCTGGAGAGCTTCGCGCGCCATGGCTTCTTCGACTTGAAGGTCGAGGCCACGGGCGATTTGCATATAGATGACCATCACACTGTCGAGGATGTCGGGATGGTGGTGGGCCGGGCGTTTCGGCAGGCGCTGGGCGACCGCGCGGGAATCAAGCGCTTTGGCGAGGCGACGGTGCCGCTCGACGAGGCGGTCTGCACGGCGATTGTGGATATCAGCGGGCGCGCGTACCTGGGCTACAACGTCCCGATCAGACAGGAGCGGGTCGGCAACTTCCAGACCGAGCTGGTGCACGACTTTATGAAGGCGCTGACGGACGAGGTCGGGATGAACCTGCACCTCAACCTGGTGAGCGGCCGCAACCCGCATCACATCATTGAAGCTACGTTCAAGGCGCTGGCGCGCGCGATGGACCATGCTACGGCGCGCGAGCCGCGGCTCTCAGGCGTGCTTTCGACCAAGGGCACGCTCAGCTAGTTCGCTTGTTCGAGAAGTTCACCGTTATTCCCTCGATCGACCTGAAGGGCGGCCAAGTCGTGCGCCTGCTTCACGGCGATATGAGCCAGGCGACGGTCTACGGAGCAGAGCCCGGCCGGACGGCGCGTCGGTTCGAAGAGGAGGGCGCGCAGCTGATACATATCGTCGATCTTGACGGCGCGATTGCCGGGGCGCCGCGAAATGTCGAGGCGATCGCGCAGATTCGAGCGGCGGTGAAATGCGCAATCGACGTGAGCGGCGGTCTGCGCACAATCGAGGCGGTTCGCGCGATGTTCGCGGGCGGGGCAGACCGGGTCTCGATTGGCTCCGCCGCGTTGCTGGACCCCGAGCTGGTCCGGCGCGCCTGCGCCGAGTTCCCCGGCAGAGTTTTCGGGTCGATCGACATCCGCGACGGACGGCTCGCGGTCAAAGGCTGGGTCGAGACCAGCCGGCTCACGGTAGCTGACGCCGCGGACCGGTTTCGCACGGCGGGGGTCGCGGCGGCAATCGTGACGGACATCGCCCGCGATGGAGCACAGGCGGGCGTCGATGCGGCCCGGATGGAAGAAATCGCCAGGGCGGTTCGTATCCCGATCGTAGCGTCGGGCGGGGTCGCGAGTATCGAGGACATTCGCGCTGTTCGGACGCGATTCGACGCCGGAGTCGTGGGCGTGGTGGTCGGACGTGCGCTGTACGAGGGGAACTTCACGCTCAGCGACGCTTTGGCGGCAGATGGAAGCTAGCTGCTCGAAGGCTATTGTAGCTATAACTGTCTGAGGCTGCTTAAGGTTCTTAACCGGCCCTATCTATCTTTTAAATTCTTTGGTGGGAGTCACAGTCAACTTATAGCTCTTCTGGATAGGAATCTCATTGCGACATCTCTCTTAGAGATGCTTAGGAGGGACCTAGGGCTAGCTCTTATAGCTAGCAGTAGGAGCCAGGTGCACATAGTGCGGTTGACATAGGCATCACGCATATACAGAATGCTGAAACTGGATATAGACATGAATTCACAACCTCAAGCTTGCGTAACCAATCAAGAGCAAGCACCGATTGAGTAAGATTTAGTTAACCAGTAAATTTCTTCTACAATTAGTAGGGTCTTAGAGAGCTCGGGAGTAAATGGATTCCCGCGCGTGAGTTGGTCGAACGAAACAAAACGGGACGGAGGGACGCGAAATGGACCTGATCAGGAAACTGTACGTAAAGGGCGATGCGTTTGCGCGCGGGCAGACGATGGCTGAGTATGCGCTGATTCTCGCGGCGGTCGCGGTGATCGTTTTCGCCGGCTACCAGACGATGGGCACGACGATCACAAGTCTGCTAAGCAACGTGGACGGCAAGCTCTAGTCGCACGAGCCGAGCTTCGCGGCTGGTCTGACCTGCGAGGCAAATCGGCAAGATTCACAAAAGGGCGGAAGGGCACGAAAATGGACGCAATAAGGAAACTGTATGCCAGCGCTGATGTGTTCGCGCGCGGCCAGACGATGGCCGAGTATGCGCTGATTCTCGCGGCGGTCGCGGTCGTCGTTTTTGCCGGCTACGAGACGATGGGTACGACGATTACATCGCTGCTAAGCAGCGTAGACACCAGCCTGTAGTTACGCGCCGACAGACTATAGCTCCATCGTTAGATATCAGGTCAGGTTGCGGGCCTTAGCGGACGCAACCTGACCTGTGCATTCCCGCAACTATCGCCCCGTTCGCGCGCGCCGCGATGCCGGCGCTTCCAATTTCTTCTCTGCCTCTGCTATACGCGACAGGCGTGACTGACTCCGTCGTTTCATCGGTAATCTCCTCGGCTCGTTCCAGTGGGCGGTCGGTTCTCACCGAAATCGAGAGCAAGCGAATCCTGCATTCGCTCGGCCTGCCGGTCGAAGTGCCGGAGGCCGCGCTGACGGCTGACGACGCTGTGCGGGCGGCGACGCGGATGGGATTTCCGGTCGTGCTTAAGGTGCTGTCGCCGCAGGTGAGTCACAAGAGCGACGTCGGCGGTGTCGAGTTGAATCTCGACAACGAGCCTGCCGTGCGCGATGCGTTCGAGCGGATTCGCGCCAACCTCGCCGCACGCGCCCGCGACGCGCGCTTCGAAGGCGTGGCCGTGCAGCCGATGGCGAAGAAGGGTGTCGAGCTGCTGGCCGGGACGTACCGCGACGATCGATTCGGTGCGATGGTGATGGTTGGGCTCGGCGGCATATTCGTCGAAGTGATGAAGGATACCGCGCTGGCGCTGGCGCCGATTGGCGGGCGTGAGGCGTCGGCGATGACCGCGGGGCTGCGCGGCGCTCAGATGCTGCGCGGGGTCCGCGGTCAGCCCGGGGTTGATATCGATGCGATCGTGTCGTTGCTCGAAACTATTTCGGGAATCGCCGCGACGCATCCGGAAATTGCCGAGATGGATCTCAATCCGGTGGCCGCGTACGAGGACGGCCTGGCAATCCTCGACGCGCGAATCGTGCTCGCCGACACCGGGACCGCGGCGGCGACGCCGGACCCGCATCGTGCGGCGCGGCTGAAAAATCTCGAGCGCGCGTTCAACCCGCGCGCGGTTGCGGTGATCGGCGACAAGCGAATGGGCGGGTACATGTGGCTGCGCGCGATGGCGCATCTCAAGGGCAAGCTCTACTCGGTCCAAATCGATCCCAACGAGATACCTGGAATCGAAGCGCTGGGCGTTGAGAACCGCAAGAGCCTGGCCGAAATCACCGAGCCAATCGATTACGCGGTCAGCGCCGTCCCGCGCCAGATTGCGCCGCGGATTTTGAAGGATTGCGTCGCCAACCACGTGGGCTCGATCGGATTTTTCACGTCGGGATTTTCGGAGACCTCGGAGGAGTTGGGCATCAGGCTCGAGGCCGAGCTGCGTGAGATTGCGATCAACTCGGAAATCGCGCTGGTCGGACCGAATTGCATGGGGCTGTACAGCGCCGGCGCCGGGCTGCGTAATTTCCCCGAAGAAAAAGTCGGCGAGGCCGGCGACGTCTGCTTCATCTCGCAAAGCGGCACCCACACGATCAACTTTTGCCTGCAAGCGCCGACCCACGGGATCAAGGTCAACAAGGCGGCGTCGATCGGCAACGTGCTGGTGCTCGAGGCGGCCGACTACCTCGACTTGATGTCCGCTGATCCGGCGACCCGCGTCGTCGGGATGTATATCGAAGGCGTGCGCGACGGGCGCCGCTTCTTCGACAGCGTCCGGCACGCGGCCGAGCGTCATCCGGTCGTTATCTGGAAGGGCGGGGTGACCGAGGCGGGCGCGCGTGCGACGTTCTCGCACACCGGCTCGCTCGCGACGGCCGAGGCGACGTGGCGCACTGTAGTGCGGCAGAGCGGCGCGGTCGAAGTATCGAGCCTGGACGCGATGCTCGACGCGGTCGAGTTGTTTGCGCGCGCCAAGCGTCTGGCGGGCAGGCGGATGGGCCTGGTTGCGATGACCGGCGGGCAATCGGTGGTAATCACCGACACGTTCGCGACGGCGGGGCTTGAAATTCCCGCGCTGTCGGAGTCGTCGTACGACGAGCTGAAGAGCTTCTTCAACATAATCGGCGGCAGCTACCGCAATCCGCTCGACGCTGGCGGAACGATCGGCGCCGGGCATCATCAGGGCAACCTCGATCGCATCCTTGAGATTCTCGAGCGCGATCCGGCGATCGACGCAATCGTGCTGGAGGTTGGCACCGGGCTGCGTGCGGCGCGCTGGGCCGCGCACGAGGACGAAATCACAGGCCTGCTCGACAAGCTGGCGGATTTTGCCGGACGCTCGACGAAGCCATTTGCGGTCGTGATGCATCCTGCCCACGTCGAGGCGATCGTGACGCGCGGCAAGGAGCTTGCGCGCGCGCGGGGACTCGTCGTGTTCGACAGTTTCGAGTGCGCCGCGGCGGCATTTCGGACCGCGGCGGACTACTGGGGGAATCGCGCGCAGCTGGGCAGTTAGCGGCCCTATCGCGGCGGCGCGAGCACCGTCATCACCGTGCGCGTCGTCGCCTCGCCATCCAGAAACGCCAGCCATCGCCCCCTCAGCGACCAACTCATCGTGACGGTGCCGCGCGCCGGACCTTCGGCCAACAGAAAGGCACTATCGTAGCGCAGCGAATAGGTGACGATTTTGCGCCACGGCACCGCCATGCTCGGCGCATAGATTTGCATCGCGGCTTCGTCCGCACCCTTCGAATAGGCCATCGTGCTCTGCGCGAGCATTTCCGGCCAGGTGTCAAAGCCGAGCGCTTTCACGTCAGTCCGGTCCTGTTCGGATTGCGCTATTGCGACTTGCGCGGGCACCGTCGCTTCGGGACGATCGATCGCCTGCTTGAATGAGAGCTCCCGATTGCCGAGCGTGACCGTGTCGCTGCCGGCCGCGAACGAGGCTGCGCCCGTCGATACGCCCATAAGGTGTTCTGCGCCAGTCGCGATGTTGTACTTGAATACGCCGATCGTGCGGCGCGAGGGGTCGGGCCCCACGTACAGGAATGAGCCTTCGTCGTCCGCGTCCCAATCGAGTACGTGAATCGGCTGGCGCACGTGAAACCTGGTGCAGGTGGAGTTGCGCCGATCGATAATTACCGGCGGAGCGCCCGCGTCGCCCTGGCCGACTGCGTAGACACCGTGCGCGCTCCAACTGAGCGCCGACATCGGGCATGAGAGCTTCAGCGGCGCGACGGAACTGGCGCCGGTGATGACGATCAACTGCAAGCCGTCCGCCGGAGTCGGCGGCGGCTCGACGTCAGCCTGATCTGGATCGGATTTCGGAGTTTCGTTGACGGTGGAATCCCCGGGTGGTTCGGGATGCTGCCGCAGCGCGAGCGCGATCGTTGCGTTGTTCAGCCAGCTCATCGAGATGGAATCGTAGCGGCCGTTGAAGCTCTGAATCACGTTGCCGGGGCCGGTGGCGATCAGGTCGCGAACGATCACATCGACGCGATTGCCACCCGGCGCGATCATTGCGGTCGCGAGCGTCAGTCCGTTGGGGCTCGCGGCGAGATCCGCGATAGTTCCCTCCTCGGCTGCGCCCGGCCCCGCCTCCGCAGCGAGGATTCGCCCGGTCCGCCACCCGGTACCTCCGAGGCCGTACATAATCGTGTGCCCAGCCTGGGTTCCGACGACGCCAATCTCTTCGCCTTCCTCGAGCCAGATGGGGGGGCGCGTCGCAATCGGCGCGAAGCCATCGGGCATCTCGACGTTGGTCAGCACCTTGATGCCGTTGGTGACGTCGATGGTAGTCGAATGCGCGACGAACGGAGGCGGCCCGGGCTTGGGCGCGGTCGCGGTCGAGCATGACGCAACGCTCACGACACTGAACGCAAGAATCAAGATGAAGACAGACCTGGGCATCGAAAAGCGGTAGTGTATGTAGTGTATTTGGAGCGGCCAAAAAAGGCGACCGATTCATCCGATGAAGAACCCGTTTTTTGAACGATGGTGGATAAGCCGCGAGGCTCGGCTCGCGATCATTGTCGCGGTCTTGAGCGCGATTGGCGCGGTTGCGTGCGCGGCCGGCGACTGGAAGGCGGGAATCACCTGCCTCGGAGCCGCGGCGGCTATTGTCGCGGCGTTCTGGTTGGCGGTCGTCAGACCCGCGCGAATCCCGCATGGCGCCGTCGTGGTAGTTCGCCTGGCGGGTCCGATCGAAGAGGAGACGACTCGCTCGCCGCTCGATCAGCTCATGCGCCGCGGCGCGAATAGCCTCGACCATCTACGCTACGCGTTGGAGGCGGCCGCCGTTGACGCCGACGTTCGTGCGATCGTGGTCGAGATCGCGAGCTTCGGCGCGGGCCTTGCCACCGCGCACGAAATCCACCGCCTGATGCGCGCCGCGCAGGCCGGCGGCAAGCGGGTGATCGCGCTGCTGCGAGGCGACGGCGCGGGCCTGCGCGAGTACCTGGTCGCGGCGGGAGCGGGAGAGATCGCCGCCAATCCCGACACGATGCTCACGATGCTCGGCGTCGCGACCGGCGGCGTTTTTCTGAAGAACGCGCTCGACAAGCTGAAGATCCAGGCGCAAACGCTGCAATGGAAAGAGTACAAGGGCGCCGCCGAGACGCTCGGGCGCGACGCGATGTCGCCGGCGGTGCGCGAGAGCATGGAGGCGATCGTCGCGGACTGGGAGAAAATCCTGGTCGAGGCGATCGCGGCGGCGCGGAAGATGACGGCGGAGCGCGCGCGCGAGCTGATCGCGGCGGGATTCGTCAGTGCGAAGTTTGCCGTCGAAAATAAACTGATCGACCGCGAAGGCTACATCGAAGACATCCGTGCTGAGCTCGATCCCGAGGGCAGTCGCAAGGTGTTCGTCAGCCTGGCGCGATACCGGCGCCACGCAATCTTTACCCGCGAGCGCGGACGGCGCGCGCGGATCGCACTCGTGCACGCCAGCGGACCGGTAATTTCGGGCGAGGCGCCGGCCACCGGCGAATTTATCAGCGGCGTCGCGACCGCGGCGCAAATCGAGCGCGCGTCGCGCGACGAACGAGTCAGCGCGATAGTGTTTCGCGTAAATTCGCCGGGCGGCTCGCCGGTCGGCTCCGACCTGGTGTGGCGGGCGGTGCGCGAGGCGCAGGGGCGCGGCAAGCCGGTCGTCGTCTCGATGGGCGATGTGGCGGGCTCGGGCGGCTACTATGTCGCGGCGGGCGCCGACGCGATCGTAGCGGAAGCGGCGACGATCACCGGCTCCATCGGAGTCGTCTACGCGAAATTCAATCTCGGCAGTTTGCTCAACGAGCTCGGCGTCCATTTTGATTTCGTGAAAAGCGCGCCCATCAGCGACGCGATGTCGATTGCGCGGGCGATGACCGACGGCGAGCTCGCGCAGCTCAATGAAACGATCGGTCATCTCTATTCCGCGTTCACCGCCAAGGTCGCGCAAGGCCGCCGGCTCAGCGCCGAACAGGCGGAGGCGGTCGCCAAGGGGCGCGTCTGGAGCGGTCTGGCGGCGAAAGAGCGCGGACTGGTCGACGAAGTCGGCGGCCTGTCGACGGCGATCGCGATTGCGCGCAAGCGCGCGCATATCGCCGAGCATCAGCGCCACCAGCTGGTGACCTACCGCGCTGAGCGCAGATGGCTGGATTTTCGATTCGGCAGCGCGGACGCGTCGACGCCGTGGGCGATTCGCGCTGCCGCTGGCGCGCTCGGCATTCCAGGCCGCTGGGCGCCCGCGATGCTCGAGCTGCTCGTGCGCGGCGGCGTGATGCTGCTCTGTCCGTTTTTCGAGCTGTGAGCCGGGCCGCTACAGCGGCGACCGTTCCAGCTCTTCGCGTATCGAGTACATCTTCTGGCGCGCCTCGGTGATATAGCCGTCGAGGTTGCGGCGATGATTCGCGAACAGTCCATCCGGCGCGCCGTTCATGATGATCAGCGGTTTCATGACGGCGGCCTTGCCGAGCGCGTCGATCGAATCGTCGAACAGCGTCTTCAGGACCGGGTCGTCCTTGATCTGCCCCGCGTATTCGCGCTCGAGCGCCTGCATCATGTGATACATCACGTGCGCGTAACCCTGCGAGTGATAGAAGTAATGGTCGCAGTCCCAGCTGTGAACCGGGCTGCCGTCGTCCTTGGTGGAGCGATACAGGTTCGCATGCGCGTCGCCGAGCAGATCGGTCCAGGTCTGGACCAGGCGGACCAGCTCTACGGCGCGGGTGTTGAGTTCCCGCGACGACGGCGGCGTGCTATGCAGCCCGGCGACGTACATTCGCAGATGGTCGACGCCGTCGTCGTACTTGCTTTCGGCTGATGGCAGTATCCATTTCTCGGCGTCGTTTCGAAAATCGGTGTCGGCGATCACAAGGTTCGGATCGTACTGATTCGAGGAAACCTTGGTCAGGTGATCCTTGAAGACACGCGTGGTTTCGCGCACGGCCTGGATGATCCCGAGCTGGCGATCGGAGTTGTTGTCGGCCGCGACTTTCGGGCCCCACAGAAAGAAATCGTTGGGCCGCCAGCCGAAGCCCGTGTGCAGCTCATGGTCCATGATCGCGGCCAGCGTTGACGCGTAGATCTCGCCCGGCACCGTCGGTTTGTCGGGTGGAAAAAGCTGGTCGATATTGTAGTCGAGCCGATCGTGATACTTCTGACCAAAATGCAGCGCTAGGTTGCCGCCGATCCAAACGAGAAGTAGGGCCGCAGCCCCATACAGAAGTCGGTGCCGGTTCATCGCTACGGAGTTGGCGTCAAGCGGCGATTTCGCCGGGTCGAACTATATCACGATTGCTACGATGCCGCGCGCAGTAGAAGTGCTGCGGCGGTGGCGCTCTTGAGTTCGTCGCGGCTGGTGCCCAACTGCTTGAGCATCGGAAGCACAGCGCGCGTGAGAAACAGGCGGGCGCTGATGCCGCCGCCGCCGATGCGAAGGTTCGCGTGATAATTCGGAATCAGGCCGTCACCCGGCATCTTGAAATTCGCGATCACGTACGCGAGATCCGCCAGCGTGCCGATTCGGTCGTCGTCCATCTCGATCGCAATCATCTCGCGGTAGAAGCCGGCGTGGGCCGCCTCGTCGCGGCTGACGAGGAAGAAAATTGCCTCGAGCGTCGGATCGTTTTCGACTTCCGCGCGATCCTTCTGCGCGCGATAGGCGAGATAGGTCGCTGATTCCTGCAGCGCGCCGTAGCAACTCATCTGTCGCCGCGTCGCGAACGGCACCTGCCACGAGCGCGAGAACACGTCGGTCTCGAACCTGTCGAATTGCGCCTGCGTGCGCAGCCCGGAGCGGATCAGATACTCGCGGAACACCAGTCCGTGGCGCGATTCCTCGTAGCTCCAGGCGTTCTGAAACCAGGCCAGCCCGAACACCCCGCGCAGCAACTCGTTGCCGGCCGCGGTGTAGTCCGGCAGGTACATCTCCTCGGCGCAGTAGGTCTCGATGCGAATGGCGCGCTCCTCGGTGTTGGAGTCCGACGAAAGCTTGTCCCACGGCACATCGTCGAAAAGATTCCAGCGGCGCTTGCGCTCCGCAATCTCGAAAAAATCCATGTAGGCGCGATAGAACTTGTCTTTTGCGGTCATCAAGAGAGGTACGTCGGCAACGCAGGCAAGGTTACCATCTACGAACCTCCGAAAACTAGTCAGGATGGTTCCCTGGAGCACCATTCGCGCGCGGCGGAGTCAGAATATCCCCAAAAGCCGTTTAGTTAGCGAGGCTTTCCTGGCGATGTCGGACGGTGCGAGCAATGCGATCGTGGTGACCGGCTTGCCGCCCGCGGTCACGTTGGCGGTGCCGATCTGCTGGCCCGCCTTGAGCGGCGCCTCGATCGACGGCGGCAGGTTGTAATCGACCTTGATCGCGTTGCTTGCGTCGCCACATTTGACGAAAACGCCTGCGTCGTCGCCCCAGACCGGCTTGAGGCTGGTGATTTCGGCGTCGGTCACCGCGACGGATTGCGCGATCGGCGCTCCCTTCTTCGCGACCGGATGCATCTCGTAGTTGAGGAACCCCTGCGAGAGCATCTCGGACGCATCCTTGAAATTGGTCAGCTTGTGCTGACTGCCGAGCACCACCGCGACGAGTCTCAGGTCGCCGCGTTTTGCGGTCGCGACCACGTTGAACCCCGCCTTGTCATAGAATCCGGTCTTGAGACCGTCGCATCCGGGAAACGTCCGCACCAGGTGATTGGTGTTGCGCAGGATGAAGGTCCCGGCGCGAAACGGCGCGGTGTCGATCGACGACCAGCGGGTCACGTCGGGATATTTCAGCAGCTCGCGCGCGAGAATTGCCTGGTCGTAGGCGCTGGCTACATCGGCCGATTGTCCCTGCGTGGGCGGCAGGCCGTGCACCGAGTAGTAGTGCGAGTCCTTCATCCCGAGCGCGGCGGCTTGCTGGTTCATCATCACCACGAAAGCTTCCGTCGAGCCCGCGATATACTCCGCTACCGCCACTGACGCGTCGTTGGCCGAGTGCACGACCACCGCCTTCATCATGTCGTCGAGGGAAAAGGTCTCGCCCTCCTTGAGATAGACTTGCGAACCGCCCATCGCGGCCGCTTTGCGCGAGGTGGTTATACTGTCGCTGAGCTTGAGCGAGCCGTCGTGGATTTTTTCGGCGACGATCAGCATCAGCATCATCTTGGCCAGCGACGCGGTTGGCCACGGCGTGTGGTCGTTGGCCTCGAAGATGACGGTGCCGCTGACGGGCTCCAGCACGCAGGCGGCGGTGTAAGGACCTAGGCTGGTGTTTGACGCGCTGGCGGCACTTTCTTCTTCGGCGGGCGCTGCACTCGCGGCGCCATGATGGCGGCGCGCGGCGAAGGCAGTAGCCGACGACAACATCAGCGCGGCGAGCGCGACCGTCAACGCGATAAATCCAGACTTTCGACTTACAGGAATTCCGGCGAGCGATTCACCGGATGTAACAGCTTTCATCACGCACCACCTCCGCAACACATCGACCCACTTGGAAAATACTAACCAACAACTCGCGTCGCGGCGAGCGTACGAGACAATGATTAGAAGCGGTCGGCGGTCCAGAACACCGATCGCGAATCGGCGAAGATTTCGAATGCGCGCGCCGAGGCGGCTTCCGGAGCCATCGCGAACCGATGCGCGAGTTTATCGGGCGCGAGAACTAGCCACATGTAATTGTTGTCGATGTGATGCGCGACGGGGCAGCCTGCGTCGGCCAGCGCTTTTTCGAGTCCGGGATCGTGCGCGCTGTGCGTGACGAGAACCGGCGGCGCGGCGGGCGTGGCGGCGCTCTGCAGCAGCGCGGTGCGCCGATGGTCTCCGACGCGCCGTACGGCGATCGGCGCGCCGGCCGCCGCCTGGCCGAGGTACTTGAACGTCGCGAGCATCGCGTCTGTCCCGGCCGCGCCGGCTACGTAGCCGTATTCCATCACCATCGAGACGCCGTGGAAGCGCATGACCCGCGCGTACGCCGCGATTCGCGCGCCGTCGCGGCATAGCACGAAATACTCCTCGGAGCCTTCGCCGGGATCGAGCGGCTGATTGCCGGCGAACTTGAGGTTCGCGTGCCAGGCGGCGTCGTCGCGGACCGCGGTGACGTTGAAACGGCCGCTGTAGCCGCGATGAATCGCGGCGATCTCGCCGAGGTCGCGCACGCTGTCGAAACTGTCGATCACGAAACGATCGGGCGCGGTGAGTCCGGCCGCGCCCGCCAGCACGCTGAACTTGCGCTCGACCTCGCGCCATCCGAACTGGTTGTAGAAGGTAAGGCGCTCCGCGAACAGCAAGGATACCTCGAAGCCCTCGCTCACCATCGTCTCGACCGCGAGACGCATCAGCGCCGAGGCGACGCCCTTGTGCCGGTAGTCGTCGAGCGTGAAGACGGAGCCGATGCCGCCCATCGGGACTGAAACGCCATCGAGATTGATCGCGCGATCGAAAATCTGGACGGTCGAAACGAGCCGTCCACCGTCGCGCGCCACGAGGCAGAGCGCATCGCGAAAGCGCGGGTCGTTATGGTTGTAGCGGGCGAAAAATTCGCGGTCGTCGTACCATCGCGCGAGCAGGTCGAGCACCTCGTCACGCTCGCGGTAATGCGCAGCCCGGACTTCCATAGCCTCAGATTTTGTAACTCACATCAGCGAACGCCGCTACAGAGCCGCTGGCCTTCCAGACAATTCAGTGCTGATGTGCTAATGATAGCCTGAAAGCGTGGAGTCCATGGAAGCTCCAACCAAGTACGCCAAGAGTGGCGATGTTCACATCGCTTACCGCATCTTCGGCGACGGCCCGCGCGACATCTTGCTGGTGCCGGGCACGCTTTCGCATGTCGAACTCTACTGGGAACTGCCGGCCAACGAGTACATCCTGAAGCGACTCACCTCTTTCGCTCGCGTAATCGTCTTCGACAAGCGCGGCCAGGGGCTCTCCGACCGCGTTGCCGAGCAGAGCCTCGAAGAGCGAATCGGCGATGTGCGGGCGGTCTTGGATGCGGCCGGCTCGAAGAGCGTGGCCATCTTTGGGTGGTCGGAAGGCGGCCCGATGTCTTTGATGTTCGCCGCCACCTACCCCGAGCGAACCTCGGCTCTAGCGCTGTTCGGCTGCTTTGCTTCGATGAAAGCCGAACCCTGGGCCTTGAGCCAGGAGCGATTCGACCAATTCCTGGCCGTAGTGGACGCGCACTGGGGCGAGGGCGTCCTCGTCCCCATCAATGCGCCGAGCAGGCGTGGGGACAAAGCCTTCGTCCAGTGGTTTGGACGGCTGGAGCGCGCCGCATCGAGTCCGGGGGGTATCCTCGCACTGTTTCGAGCTGACTACGAAAATGATGCCCGCCACCTCCTGTCTTCGATCCAGGTGCCGACCCTGATTCTCCATCGCAAAGATGATTCGACGATCCCCGCCGCATGCGGGCACGACATGACTCAGAAGATTCCTGGGGCGAAGTATGTCGAGCTCCCCGGTGAGGATCATCTGCTCCAGGCCCTGGAACCAGATTTGCTGGATCGTCTTTTCGACGAGGTCGAGGAGTTCATCACCGGCACACGCCATCGCCCGGAACCGGACCGGGTGCTCGCCACCGTGATGTTCACCGACATAGTGCGCTCGACCGAGCGCGCTGCCGAGATGGGCGACTCGAGATGGCGCGCGCTGCTTACTGACTACTATGCGGCGGTACGAAAAGAGCTGAGCGTTTTCCGCGGCCGCGAGGTAAACACCGCCGGCGACGGCCTGCTCGCCACCTTCGACGGGCCGAATCGGGCAATACGATGCGCCTGCGCGATGCGCGAAAGACTGCGTCCATTGGGATTGCAGGTTCGCAGCGGGCTCCACACCGGCGAGTGCGAGTTAATCGGCGATGATGTCGGCGGTATCGCCGTGCACATTGCGGCGCGCGTCGCGTCAACTGCCGAACCCGATGAAGTGCTGGTCTCCAGCACCGTGCGAGACATCGTCGCCGGCTCGGGCCTGCGCTTCGCCGACCGCGGCATGCATGGCCTCAAGGGCGTGCCCGGCCAGTGGCGTCTGTTCCTCGTTCAGTAAGCACTTCCGCCCGCAGTTGCGGGAACACTTTCGAGACCTTGTTCAGCAGGTAGTCGCCGTAGGTCCCGCTGACCGCGGCCAGGTCCGCGCCATCCCATCGACGCGCGCCTCTGCGCCGACCGGCGGCCGACGGGTCTGGCGTGAGCGCTGTGATTGGCGACAGCACTGCGTCGAAGCTTGGGTCAAGAAAGAGCGGCATCGAGATGCGCTCCTGAGTCGAGAAGTTTCGCACGCGATGCAATGCCGACACGTACCGCCCTGCGGTCAACCGCTCGAGCATGTCGCCGACATTGCAGACGAAAGAGTCGTGCACCGGCGGCGCCGCCACCCATCGGTCCCGGTGCCAAACCTCGAGGCCTCCGATTTTGTCCTGGCGCAGGAGGGTCAGCAGTCCGTAGTCGGTGTGCTCACCCACGCCCAGCGCTGTTTCGCTTTCATCGGCGCCTGCCGTCGCGGGCGGATAGTTGAAGATGCGGAAGAGCACGGTCGGGTCGCGTGTGTAGCGATCGAGAAAGTA
The DNA here is from genome assembly GCA_963789715.1 of Binataceae bacterium (SeqCode). Classification (GTDB taxonomy): domain Bacteria; phylum Desulfobacterota; class Binatia; order Binatales; family Binataceae; genus Binatus. The sequence continues at coordinate 535,931 of CAWBLQ010000003.1, forward strand.
GTCCGGCCCAAGCCCGAGACCGGCGGCAATTCCGCCCAGCACCAGCTGGCCTACTGCCGTGACTTCATCCATGTACGTCAGCAGCGCGTCGCGGAATCCGGGCAGCGCGGGATAGAGGTTCATGCCACGCAGCGGCACGCCGGTCCGAACCCGCGCATCGTCCGGCCCCAACTCGGTACCGAAGTAAATCCCTTCCTTGCGATCGGGCCGGCCCGAGGTCAACTCGCCCTCCACTGGGAAGTAGCCGCGCCACGCCCGCCCGCCGTGCGCCATTGCGATCGCGAGCTTCTCTTCCAGCGGGAGGGCGAAGAACTCGACCGCGAGCGTCATCAGCCGCGCCGGCAGCGCCGGGTCGATTCCATGACCCGTCACATAGAAGAACCCGAACTCGCAGCACGCGCGGTCGAGAGCCGCGCCCACGCGGGGCATGTCGCCAGAGCCGCCGCGAAGCGACGCGATGTCCACGACCGGGAGGCTTTCGTTCGAGCTAGTCACAGGACTCGACGCGTTTTGGCTGGCGGCGGAAAGTCCAGAAGCGGACGCCGCTGGCGCCGGCCTCTTCGCCGTTCACGATCATCTCGAAGCCCTGTTTCAGATAGAACGCGACGTTGCGCTGGTTCTCGGTCTCGAGGTAGCACGCGACCTGCTCGACGCGGGCGCGCTCGAGCACCGGACGCATCATCGCGCCGCCGAGGCCGCGACGCTGACTGCTCGGCTCGACGCCCAGCAGAAACAGATACCAGCAGGCGCCGGTCATGTCGCGCTCGCGCGCCTGCCACTCGCGCCCGACGACTTCGCGATAGCGCTGGTACGCGTCGTCGCCGATGAGGCTCGACATCTGATGCATCCCCGACGCTTCGATATTCTCGCGCGTCCATTTCGCGTTCGGCGGGAGCCACAGCGCGACGCCGTCTAGCGCGCCCGCCGTCACATAGACTTCGCCCGCGAGAGTGCCGAAGCGGACCATCCGCGCGTACACCTCGGGCAGCAGCCGCGCGCGCTCGGCCGGGTCGGGAATGGCGTAGAGCATCAGCGGATCGTCGTGAAACGCGCGCGCGAGCGTGGCCGCCGCCGCGGGTATCTGCGCGTCGTTGAGCCTTACAAGATTCGCACTCACGCGTGCATCCTCGTCCGCTCACTCACCGGCGCTGTTCACTCCCGATTGCCGCGCTGACGGATGTAGCCGCCCACGTGGCTCATATAGTCGCGCTTGCCGATCTCGACGCCGCTGTGGCGTAGGATGTCGTATGCAGTGACGACGTGGAAGTAGAAATGAGGCATTGCCCAATCCCTCAGAAACTGAACGCCGTTCATCTCGAACTCCATGTCGTTGGCGGGGATCGGAATCGTGATGACGCGATCGTCCGCGCCCTCGAACGCGGTCGCGCGCACCTTCTGCAGATAGTCGATCGTCCGCGCGATTCGAGCCTTCAGCTCGTCGAGGGTCTGCTCGTTGTTCTCGAAGCGTGGCGCTTCCTGGCCGATCAGGCGCGCGGTTGAGTCCTTGGCGTGATCGCATGCCAGCTGCACCTGCTGCGCGAGCGTGTACATGTCGGGCGCCAGCCGTGCCTTCACCAGAGCGGCGGAATCGAGCGACTTGGCCTTCGCGTGCTCGGCGCCTTTGTCGAGAATATTGGACAGCGAGCGCAGCATGGGCGCGAACGTTTCGATCGCCATGGCGTAAAGCGAAATCTTCACGATGACTTTCTCCTGTTGTTTACAGAGACGGGTATTTGCCGGTCGGTGAGCAAGGCAATTTTCGCACTCACGCGTGCATCCTCGCACACCGCGCGCGCGGGAGCCACCGCTCGCGCGGCCCTCGGCGCTTGACCGGCGTCATTGATAACCGTATAGTTCTAGAACTGACAGGTTATGCAATGAAAGCGTCCGATCGCCTCGATGCAACCTTCGCCGCCCTCGCCGATCCCACCCGGCGCGCGATCCTCGCGCGCCTCACCAATGGCCAGCTGTCGGTGAGCGGGCTGTGCAAGCCGTTCGCGATGAGTCAGCCGGCTGTCTCCAAGCACCTGCGCGTGCTGGAGCGGGCCGGCTTGATTTCGCGCGGCCGCGACGCGCAGCGGCGGCCGCGCCGGCTGGTGGGCCAGCCGCTGGCCGAGGCCACCGGCTGGCTCGAGGGTTACCGTCGGTTCTGGGAGGGCGGCTTCCGGCGCCTCGACGCCCTGCTCGATGAAATGAAGACTCAGCACAAAAAAGGCGGTGCGCCACGCGCCAGGAGAAAACCCCGATGAAGAACACGCTGCGGCTGTCAACCCCCACCGACCGGGAGGTCGTGATCGCGCGCGTCTTCGACGCGCCGCGCCGGCTTGTCTGGGATGCCATGTGCATGCCCGAGTTGCTCAAGCGCTGGCTGCCAGGACCGCCCGGCTGGTCGATGGTGCTCTGTGAGCAGGATTGGCGCGTGGGCGGCGCGTTTCGCTACGCGTGGCGCGGCCCCGACGGAACTGAAATGGCGATGCACGGAGTCTATCGCGAGGTCGTCCCGCCCGAGCGGGTAGTCCGCGTGGAGTCGTTCGTGTTCGGAGGCCAGGCCCGAGGCGAGCAATTGGCGACAATGGTCCTCGCCGAGCAGGGCGGCCGGACGACGCTCACGCTTACCGTGCTGTTCCCGTCAAAGGAGGCCCGCGACGCGAGCCTTGCCGCCGGCATGGAGCATGGCTTGGCCGAGGGCTACGACCGGCTTGACCAGGTATTCGCGTCGTCAGCGCGGGCTTGAGAGATTCATAGACGATGAAACTATACGACGGCTCAACAGCGAAAGCGTCCTTTTCCAGGGGGAGCGGCTGTCAGCGGAGGTCGAGATGAACGGTGGTTGGCTGGCCGCCGCGACTGACTATGAGATCGATTGCGGAGGCGGTTTTCATCGCTTGCATCAGGCCCATCGCCTGCATCGGATTGGTCACGGGCTGTCCGTCGATCGAGGTCAGCAAGTCGCCGTTCTGCAGGCCGATTTGGTCGAAGACGGAGCCCGGCACGACCTGGGAGATCGAGAAGCCGTCGGTCTTGCCGTCGACGAAATGGGGCATGGCGCGCATCTGCGAGAAAAACTGGCTCGGATTTTCCATCGTCTGCTGAACTTCGGCGCGGCTCACCGCGAACTTTCCGGGGCCAAGTTTCTCGAGCTCGAGCTTGCTGTTGTTGTTGTCGTCGCTGCTGCCGTTGTCGTTGTTGTCGCCGTTGCTGTTGTCGGTGTCATCGCTGGCCGCCGGCACAGGGCGACCATGACGACCACGATCACGAAGCAGGCGCAGTTGTCTCTCGCGTAGAATGGCAGGGCTAAGGCCTCTGAACCTGCCCAAAGCCAGAGACGGTGCCGCCGCCGCTTCGGGCATGTCGGAAGACGGAATCTCTATCGCGACGCGATGGCCGCCGCGGTCGATGATCGCTCGGTTGGTTTCGACGCTTACCAGCCGGCCCGCATCCGGGATGTTTTCTCCCACCTGGTACAGCGATTCGTTGCCGGATGGATCTTCGATTATCGCGTATGGCTTCGACCTGCTCAGCAGAGAAGTGCCGATCAGCTTGATGTTCAGATTCTCTTCCACCACCGGCGCGGGCGCAGTCACCTGCGGGGCCTCGTTAAAGATGTCACGCTTGACGATCGCGTTGTAGAAGGCGCGCGACCGTAACCCACTGCTGGCCTTGCGCAAGGCCGGCGACTCGGCCGGAGCGTCGGGTTCATTTGAAACGGATCGGGTAATGATGTCGCGCACGCACATCGCCGAAACGATCGCCAGGGCCGCAACCAGCACGAAGTTTAAAATCGTGACGTGAATCTGTGAGAACCTGAGCTGCATTTACAGGATCGATTCAGCCTCGTAAGCGCATCCTCTGACTAGACGGCCAACGTCGTAGTTCCATTCACCCTTCCAGCGGCTGATCGCGAGGCTCGCCTGGCTGTGCCCGCCGCGGACTAGGTCCATCAGCCGCAACAGGTAGATGCTCTCATCCTGACCGAGATTGTTCAACGCCCGCTGGCGCTCGAGTCCCTTGGCCGCTATCCGCATCAATTCGTAGCCCAGCTCCTGCAGCTTGATTTTTCCCGCGCGCGCGTCGAGCCCGTTTTTGTGCGCGGCGTCGGCGATCTTAAGCCGCTCGCGATAGCTCCAGCCCTTGACCAGGTCCCACGCCGCCGCGATGCAATCGTCGGTGTAAAGGATGCCCTTCAGCAGCGCGGGCAACGCGAGCATCAAGTGCGGCGGCTGGCTGTCTGCCGTGCGCACCTCGACGTATCGCTTGAGCCGGACCTCGGTAAAAATCGTGGTCAGGTGATTGGTCCAGTCGTCAACCGTGGCGCGCTCGCGGCCGTAACCGCGCGCGAGATACTGGCGAAACGTCAGACCCGGCGGCTGGGTCAGATCGATATACTCGTGGTTGCGAATCAGGAAGTACATCGGCACGTCGAGCGCGAACTCGGCGTAATCCTCGAACGAACAATCGTCGCGAAACACGAACTCCGGAACGCCGCTGCGCTGGTTGTCGGTGTCGGTCCAGATGTGTCCGCGGAAGCTGTTATAGCCGTTGAGGCCGCCGTCGCTCAGCGGCGAGTTGGCGAAGATCGCGTACAACAGAGGCACGATACCCATGCTGACCCGCAGCTTGCGAATCGCGTCCGCCTCGTCGCTGTAGTCCAGGTTGGCCTGCACGCCCGCGGTCTGCTTCATCATGCGCTGGCCGAGCGTACCCATCCGCGCCATGTACGGGTACATGATCCGATAGCGTGCCTTCGGCAGCAGCTCGATCTGCTCGATGCGGCTGACGGGCTGCATCCCGAGGCCCAGCACCGTCGCGCCGATCTGGCTGGTGACGTCGATCAGTTGTTGTACGTGGGTGCCGAACTCCGCATGAGCGCAGTGGATCGTCTCGCACTGCTCGCCGGACAACTCGATCTGGCCGCCGGGCTCGAGCGTGATCGCGGCGCGCTCGCCTTTGAGCGCGAGGACGTGGCCGTGCTCGTCTTCGGGCTCGAAGCCGTAGTTGGCCGCCATCCGGCGCAGCAGATCCTCGACGCCGCCGGCGCCGGAGTAGGGGATAGCAGTCGCATCGGCGGATCGGACGACGACCTTCTCGTACTCGGTGCCGATACGCCAATCCGCGCGCGGCTTGCCACCCTCCTCGAAGTAGCGAATCAGGTCGTCTTTCTTTTCAAGCAACTCACTCATGAATCAAATCCAAAGGCGACTCCCCGAAAAACCCCTACGCGCAAGCGGCCATATAATGGCCCCGCCAAATCCACGAGGCAAGCACGACCAGGACAGGCCAAAGTCCCCGCCACCCGAGGTCCTTGCGTAATTCTGTTTCCTCGCCCTGTTAGGGCGAGGATGAAGGTGAGGGTCCTTGTGCAGCCCGCTATTCTGCGCGCGATTCAGGATTCCGCCTCCGCTCCAAACGCCGCGCGCAGAGCCTGCCCAGAGCTATACGCAATCCGGTCCCCCTTCCACCGTAGTTGCCCCGCACCCAAAATCCCGTGCAGCGCACATTCGATCACGCTAAGATGCTACGTTTCACCAATTGAGAAACACTCAACCAGGAGCAATCCAATGCCTTCGAACTCGCTGACGCTGCGTGCCATGGCCTACAACAATGCCTGGGCGAATCATCGCCTTCTATCGGCCTGTGCCGCGTTGTCGCAAGCGGAATTCGAAGCACCTCGAACGAGTTTTTTTCCGTCGATCCAGGCAACTCTCAATCACATTCTCGTCATTGATCGCTTCTGCGTTGATGCGCTCGAAGGTGGGGAACTGGGACCCGCGGCGTGGGCCAACCCGGTGCCGTGCCCAACGGTGGCGGAATTGCGCCCTGCGCAGACGGCTGTTGACCGGCGGCTGATTGCATGGTGCATCTCGATGGGCGAGAACGGAGCGAATCAGACGATCCGCGTAAAGCGTGAGACGCGCGTGCAGACCGAGCGCGCCGACAGACTGCTGCTGCATCTGTTCCAGCACCAGATTCATCATCGTGGCCAGGCCCACGCGATGCTTTCCGGCACCACGATTCCACCGCCGCAGCTCGACGAGTTCTTCCCTCTCGCCGAGGCTCCGCTCCGCGCAACCGAGTTAAAAGAGCTAGGCTGGACCGAAGCCGAGATTTGGAGGGATTGACCCGGCGACATAGAGGCGAGCACGAGCTTAGCCAAACCCGCCTCTTGTCGCTCGCAAAAAATCTTTTCGCTGCGCTCAAGATGAGGCAAAAGCGCGAGCGCCTTCAGGTGTCGTTCTGAGCGAAAGCTGCTGTAGCGAAGAACCTCGACGGACGCTCCGGCGTTCGGCGTCAATTACGCAAACCTCTCCCTGATATTGATAGAATGGACGACTTCCTGCCTGACAACCGTTGTCATCACGCTCTGCAATAATACAAAGCATGACTTCCTCAACCGCTCCCTCCGGCCCACTCAGAATACGATCAAACCAATCCAACCCATCTAAGCTCATCTCTGCCGCCAACTTCCCCCATGCGATCTTTCGATCGCATCGCTCTGCCAGCGCGCTCCCTCAATCGCACGACCCCACCGGACGGAAGAGATCGAGGAAAAAGTGAAAACTCACCGATCGGCCATTTTCTCGATTTTAGAACAATGTTACTTTGCCTTCGCGCTTCTTCATCGAGCATAAGTTAATCGCGATGCCTCAGCTGATACTTGCCATCGACCAGGGAACCACTGGCACCACCGTCTTCGTCGTCGATGCGCGCGGTCGTATCCGCGGCCGCGCCTACGCCGAGATCCGGCAGTTCTATCCGAAGCCCGGATGGGTCGAGCATGATCCGGAGGAAATCTACCGCTCGGTCGTCGCGCTCTCGAAGAAAGCGATCGCCGCCGCGAAGGTGACGCCGGCCGCGCTCGCGGGAATCGGCATCACCAATCAGCGCGAGACGTTCGTCGTGTGGGATCGGCGTAGCGGCCGCCCAGTCTATCGCGCAATCGTATGGCAATGCCGGCGCAGCGCCGCTATCTGCGACGCGCTGCGTGAGCGCGAACCGGAGGTCGTGCAGCGCACCGGATTGCTCGTCGATCCTTACTTCTCCGGCACCAAGCTCAAGTGGCTGCTCGACCACAAGCCCGATCTGCGCGCGCGCGGCGCGCGCGGCGATCTGTGCTTCGGCACCATCGACACCTGGCTGGTGCATAAGCTGTCGCGCGGCGCGGCGTTCGTCACCGACTACACCAACGCCTCGCGCACGATGATGTTCAACCTGGCGCGCCGCGAATGGGACGACGAGATGCTCGCGATGCTGGGAGTTCCGCGCGAGATGTTGCCCACAGCCGTGAGCTCGCGAGGTCCGCTGGCCGAGACGGCGCCCGGAACGATCGCGCCGCGCGCGATTCCGATAGCCGCCGTGATCGGCGATCAGCAGTCTGCCCTGTACGGGCAGGGCGCGGTCGAACCCGGCCACTCGAAGGCTACTTACGGGACGGGAGCGTTCCTGCTGATGAACACCGGCGATAAAATCGTGCCGTCGAGGAATCGGCTGCTCGCGACCGCCGCGCTCGGTCCCGCCGGCCAGCCCGCCTACGCGCTGGAAGGCTCGGTGTTTATCGCGGGCGCGGCCGTGCAATGGCTGCGCGATGGCCTTAAGCTGGTGCGCACGGCCGCGGATACGGAGCGCGAGGCGCGCGCCAGTCTCGCGAAAAATAAAGATCGGTCGCAGCCCTACGTGGTGCCGGCTTTCGTCGGACTCGGCGCGCCGCATTGGGACGCGGCCGCCCGCGGCGCTATCATTGGAATCACGCGCGGCACGACCCGCGCCGATATAGTGCGCGCGACGCTCGACAGTATCGCCTACCAGGTGCGCGACGTCATCCTTGCGATGGAATCCGACACCGGCACTCCGATGAGCGAGCTGCGCGCCGACGGCGGCGCCACCGCGAATCGCTACCTCATGCAGTTCCAGGCGGATATCCTAGGCAGGCCGGTGCGGCGCGCGAAGATCGCCGAGACCACGGCGATGGGCGCGGCGATGCTCGCGGGACTAGCCACGGGAGTGTGGAAGTCGCCACGGGAATTGGACGCGCTCGTCGGAGAACCGGATGTCTTCAAGCCGAAGATGCAGACTGCTGAGCGCGAACATTTGCTCGCCGGATGGCGCGACGCGGTCTCGCGCGTAGTCACCAAGCTGTCGAACTGAATCGAGGTTTCATCACCAATGCCTGACAATGGAAAACCGTACGTTACCGCCCTTTACCCCGAACAGCACGACCAGGCTGCGGACTCGCTCGGCCGCGCGTTCATCAACGACCCGACCTTCAAGGCGATAATTCCGGATATCACCGACCCGGGCGAGCGCGCCACGCATCTGGCGGACCTGTTCCGCGGGATGCTGGCGATAGAGCGCCGCACAGGACAGCCGGTGTTCGGCGTGATCGACGACAATGGACGCGTCGTCGCCGCCGCGATGACCGAAGGCATCGGACATCCAGGCGCGCTCGGCTTAATCGGCACCGGGCTTGGACAGATGCCACGGCTCATCCGGGCGATCGGAATGGGCGGCCTCTGGCGCGGGCTGAATCTGGTAAGCGTGCTGGCAGACAACCATCCCAAGGAGCCGCATCTGTACCTGCAAGTGCTAGGATGCGATCCGCCGTTTCAGGGGAAGGGCTATGGCAAGGCTTTGGTCGATCGGCTCGCGCTCGAGGCGAAAGCGCGGCCGGAGATAGCCGGCGTTTACCTGGAGACCATGACCGAGGCCAACGTCGCGTTCTACAGTTCCAGGGGCTACGAAATCCTGGGCGAGTTGTACCCGTTAGGCGTCAGGACGTGGCGGATGTACCAGCGCAAGCGCTAGTCATGCAGCGGCGGTGCGCGGATGGATAGTTGTGACGCGAAGTCCCTTGGAGGTCCACCCAACGTCGAAGCCGACGATGTCGCCTTCGCGAATCAGGTCGATACCCGGCATCGTGCCGCCAATTCGCGCGCCGACGACGGTCACGAATGGAAACTCAAAGAAGATCTCCTTGCCGCTATGCGAGCGCACCACGCCGCGTCCGCGCGCGCGGTCGAGCTTGAGGATCATCCCCTGGTAAAAATTTCCGGGAAAGCGTTCGCTGTCGTATTCGTCTTCGTTATCGTTGGCCACTATCCCAGTGAAGTAGCATCCCAGGGCGGCGCGGGAAAGCGATTTGGGTAGGAGAATGATCAGGTGCCCAGCTTGTAATCGATCACCTTGGTCACTGATTCGACCAGCAGCTTTCCATTCCAGGTCTTCCTGGTTTCTTCCTTGACCAGGCCGCCGGGGACGTCATCCGACAACCAGTCTTTCGAGGTCGATAGCTCCGGGCCGGTCTTGACCGAGGTCTCGACCCAATGAGTCTTGATCTTGTTGCCCATCACCGTCACCTCCTCGTCGCCTTCAGTCTGCTTCACGACTTCCTGCTTCGGAGGCTTTTCCATCAGCGACTCGCTGGCGTTGCTGATTTCGCCGTTGGCAAAGAGCGTCACCTTGTCAGGCGGCATCTCGGTTTCGCTACCCTCGCCGAGATCGACCCTGGTTTCCTCGAGCACGGCCTTGTCCTGGTTGAAATCGACCAGCTTGGTGTTGATGCGCATGACCGCGGCGCCGGGCGGATGCGCCATGGCTTCCACCACGCCGACATTGTTCTCGCGATGTTCAAAAACTTTTCGCTCGAGGGTGACATAGGTGCCGGGTTTGAAGTGAGACCATTGCTGGTATTCCGGGTTGGCCGGCTGCGGAGGATGCGAATCGTCAGCGGCCATAAGGAAGAGACTTGCGCCCAGCAGACTGGAACCCACGATTGCCGCGTAAAGTGTCGGGCGCAAGTTCATGGTGTAGGACCTCCCGAGTGAAGTAGGTGGAAGCAGGAAAGAGCTATACTCAAACTACGCCGAGATCCTACTGAAAGAAAATTGTCGATGTCAACCGTAACCTACAGGATTCGGGCGCGTAGTCTAAGGTAGGTGCCGCGCTCGGTTGACAATGGAGTTTAGGAATCGTTAGATCGGAATACTTGACTGAAGGATTTCGACGACTAACCGATACAACCGGGAGTGAGTTCCCTTGCAGGAGGAACCGGTGGAATCCGACAAGCCCGCCATCCGGAACAAGCTTAAGGAACGGCTTCGCGCGATCGTCGGCACGAGCGCCGGCACTATCGTGCTCGCGACCACGATACTGAGTGCGATTCCCGCCGACGCCAACGTTGCGGACAGCAATCCGGCGGAGACTCTCCGCCAGCGCGTCGAGAAAGTCCGCCCGCAGGCCGAGGACGCGAACGCAAATCTGCAGCAGGGTGATTCGAAAATCCAGTTGGCGTGGTGGCGCAATTGGCGCAACGGCGGATGGCGCGGATGGGGTTGGCCGAACTGGCACAACTGGCGCAACTGGCGTAATTGGTAAAATCTCAGGGGCGCGATTCGCTGTGAGCCGGCGTGCGGCGCGGCCTCGAGCAATATTCAAGATGGCTGCGGGCTATAGATGGCGAATCGCCGGGCCGCTCGAGCTTCTCGTCCTGCAGGCTACTCCGTTCTGCAATCTCGACTGCGCGTATTGCTATCTTCCGGACCGCGACTCGAAGCGCAGGATGTCCGACGCGACTCTGAATCGTGTCTTTCAATTCGTCTTTTCAAGCGGAATCGTGGAGCGGGGCTTCACCGTGGTATGGCACGCGGGCGAGCCGATGGTCCTGCCGGTGGCCTATTACGAACGCGCGATTGAAATTGCGGCCGCGCATAACCCGGGGGGCGTGCAGGTTGGTCATTCGTTCCAGACCAACGGCGTGCTCATCGACGACGCCTGGTGCGATTTTTTCAAGCGCCGTCGCGTCAACGTCGGCGTGAGCGTTGACGGGCCGGCGTTTCTTCACGATCGCAATCGGAAAACGCGCAAGGGCGCCGCGACTCATCATCGAGTCATGCAAGGGATCCGAAAGCTGCAAAGCCGCAACGTGCCGTTTCACGTGATCTCCGTGCTCACCGCAGAGTCGCTCGACTACGCCGACGAACTGTACGATTTCTACGTCGAGAACGAGCTCCGGGAGGTCGCGTTCAATATCGAGGAGATCGAAGGACCGCACGCCGCGTCGACGCTCGACGACGCGAGCATCGAGGATCGCTTTCGGCGCTTCATCGGCAGATTTTTCGACCTCGTCGCGCGCGACGAGTCGGCTATAAGTGTGCGCGAGTTCGACTCGATGGTGCCGATGATTCCTGGCAGCGACCGCGACGACATTGCGCTGATCCAGGAAAATGCGCCCGGCGCGATAGTCAGTATCGACTGCGAAGGCAACTTCACTTCATACTCGCCGGAACTGCTCGGCCTCAAGAGTAGTCATTACGGTGATTTTGCTATAGGCAATGTGAATACCGACACGCTCGCTTCGGCGATCAACGGCGAAAAGTTTCGCCGTATGAGTAGTGATATCGCGCACGGATTGAGTAAATGTCGCGCGACGTGTGAGTATTATAGTTTGTGCGGAGGCGGCGCGCCGGTGAATAAGTACTTTGAGAATGGCTCTTTCGATTCGACCGAGACCATGTTCTGCCGATTGAATCGCAAGGCGATCATCGATGTGATTGTCGCGAAGCTGCAACACCCGATGGGCGCGCCGACATCCGTCGCCTGACGCCGCGCGCAAACAAATTCAGTGAAGACATCGCCGGGTTGCCGAGTTTGCCACGCGGCGCGGTACCGCAGCCAGCTGACGATGGCTGATCGAGTGCAGGTGCTCGACTCGACCGGATGGCGGCGCGCCAGCGCGGACGAGATGGCGGCGGCATGCATCGACGAGCAAGGGCGGACGGCTGGCGATGTGTCGGTGATCGCGATACCCAAGCATTTGTTGAGGCGATGGTGGAGTCTGGCTGAGTCGGGCGACGGTGATCCGATCCATATAAAGCCGGGGTTTGAGAGCTACGCGCGCGAGATTGCCGAATATTTCAATTACAAGAGCTGGCCGTTGCCGACTGATGCCCTGATGGAGGTCGCGGTCTCCGACGATGCAACCGCGGCGCCGCAACCTAGTCGCGCGACGCGGTTCAGCCGCGGAATCGGCACGCTGCTCGCGGTTATCAACCTCGGCGATGAGAACCTTAGGATCGTTCTGGGCGCGGAGTCCGCGCAGGTTCGCGTCATCCTCGAACCAGGCGAGGGCGTGATGCTGCCAGCTTGCGGCGTCCTCTGGAATCTTGCGACTCTTCGCGGATCAGATCTCGCGGTAACGATGCTGATTGGGCGGCTTTCGACTGACTAGTCAATCGCTACGGCATCGACATGCAGATTTGCAATTCGTTGACCGCGTTGTCGATGTATCCGATCGCGTTGGCCTTGTGCCCGTGATAGTCACTCGCGGCTTCGGCCTTCAGCACGTAGCGTGCGTGCTGTAGCTCGTTCAGCGCTTGTGAGATTGCAGGATGGCTGCCGGGCGGAGGTCCGGGAGGAGGACCGTAATAGCCAGTGCCTTCGGGCGGACCGTAAGGACCGCTGCTGTACGCCGGCCCCTGCGAGCACGCGGCGCAGGCTAGGAAAACCCCGAAGATAACGCCGCTGGCGAAACACAGTACTTTGACCATCGCAGTACTCCTGTCAGGGGAAATGGCGATCGATGTAAGTAATCGCGGACTCGAGGTCAGGCAGTATCTTGGTGCAGAAACGGACCATCCACGGCGAGCACTCCGCGAAGCTGAACGGGCTGAAGGCGATCACGAACTTGCCGAGGTCGTGCCCCGCGTAAAACACTTCCATCGCGGTGCCGAGCGAGGGCTTGCAGTAGTTGACGAGCAGCAGGTCGGCCTCGCGAACGTCCTGCAGATCGAACTCGACGATTTCATTGGCGGAATCGATCTCGCGGTCGCGAAAATTGCGCCGCATCGGATCGAGCAAAATGAATCTTCCGGCCAGCCGTTCCTTTGCGCGCGTGCGCCAGTCTTTGGCCGAGCGCTCGGACTCCGCATCCATGATTGGACCGCAGAGATAAATCTTTCGGACCCCGTCAGCCATCGCGCCGCAATTTACCACAGCCGCCTCTGGAGCGCATCGACAACAAGGGCGGAGCGTTCCAAATCCCGGTCAAAGCCGATAAGTTCTAAGACGGCTGCCTGAGCGGCACTTCGAGCATGTCCAAAGTTGAAAGCATTAATCCCGGGGAGCTCAACGGTGCGGCCGACAACGCCGAATCACTGGAACTCCGCGGCGAAGGCTTGGTTAAGGTTTACGGCGGGCGCGCGGTCGTCGACAACGTCAACGTGCTCGTCAAGCCGGGCGAGGTGGTGGGCTTCCTCGGTCCCAACGGCGCGGGCAAGACGACGACCTTCTACATGCTGGTGGGACTGCTGAAGCCCGACCAGGGACGAATCATGTTCAGCGGCGAGGACATCACGACGCTGCCGCTGTACCAGCGCGCGCGCCGCGGGATTTCCTACCTGCCGCAAGAGCCGAGCGTCTTTCGCAAGCTGACGGTCGAGCAGAATCTGCTGGCGGTGCTCGAAACGCTGCCGCTCACCGAAGAGGAGCGCTACGCGCGCCTGCAATCGCTGCTCGACGAGCTCGGAATCGCGAAGCTGGCGAAGTCCAAGGCAGGGGTGCTGTCAGGCGGCGAGCGCCGGCGCGTGGAAATCACGCGGGCGCTGGTGCTCGATCCGGTGTACCTGTGCCTTGACGAGCCGTTTGCGGGAATCGACCCGATCACCGTCGTCGAGATTCAGCGCGTCGTGTCGTATCTCAAGGAGCGCGGCATCGGGGTGCTGATGTCGGATCACAACGTGCACGCGACGCTGTCGATCATCGATCGCGCCTATATCATTCACTCGGGCAAGATTTTGTTCGAAGGCAAACCGCGCGACATCGTCGCCAGCGAGGCAGTGCGCCAGGTGTTCCTGGGCGAGCGCTTCAAGCTGGCGAGATAGGGCGCGGTTCGATCAGTAAGGCAATCCGGGCGACGAGCCATACGGAGCACTGGGCATCGGCGACGGATAGGACGGATAGCCGTAACTGGGATAGGTCGGCGCGTAGCCGGAACTGAATCCACCCGAACTGAATCCGCCCATGCCTCCGCCGAAGCCGCCGCCACCGCCGCCGACCGTCATGCCGCCGCCGAGCAGCAGTGGAAGGATAGTCGTCAGCATGCTTGGCGGTGCGCTGTTGTACTGCTGATATTGCTGATACTGCCCCTGCGCCTGGTAAGCCTGCGCCCCGGGCGGCTCGTTGTTCTGGTAGTCCTGGATCGAACCGGACGACGCGTACGGATCGGAGCCATCGGACGGCATCGCATTGGCGGACGGGACGCCGTTGACGGTCGATCCCGGGATGCCACCGCTGCCAGCCAGTTCAGGGCTGATCTTGATCCGGTTGTCCACCACCAGCGACGGATCCTTAAGATAGTGGCGAGCCTTCTGCTCGGCGTCGGTCTTGCCAAAATCGCTCGCCACGAAGCCGAACAGGATCACCTGCTTGCCGCCGCTGGGACTGGTGACGACTTGCGCACCAACCAGCGGCAGAGAGTGATGCTTCAAGTAATCGGAGAGGCCCTGGCTTTGCGGCGAATCGATCGTGCCGCCGGCGACAGTGCCTGCGCTCGAGGGCGGCGGCAAGCTGGTTCCAAGCGGCGCAGCTTTGGTCGCACCCGTTCCAAACGGATTCTGCACGGGCTCGCATGAGGCCAATCCCGCCAGAGCCAGCGCCAGCCCGAAAGCTGCCACGGCATTTACAATGCGACTCATATAGATCGGATTATAGTCCTGCACCAGCCACCTAACAAATCGACGAATTTTGAGCAGTTTCGTTTCATTTTGCGATGACTCTTCGCGTTGCGAGAATGCGTTACTCATTGTGCGAGAGGGGCTTGCGCCTAATCTGTGCTTTTCGATGGCACGCTCGATGCACAGCTAGCTGGCAGGTTGAGGAATGGCGATGCAAGTCGATAAGTCGAATCGCGATCCGGTTGAGAAGCATGTAAGCGCGGCACAGGTCGAAGCCACGCTCGAGCGGTTGAGCCGTGAAGATTCAAAACTGGGCGCGCGAGTGCTCGACGCGGCGGTTGCGGGTGCGGTGGTGGCGCGGCAACCGGCGGACACCATTCTGCGGGCTGAAGCGGCGGAAGCGTGGAACTCGATCAGGCTGGTGATCGCGCATCACCTTGCCAGCGAAGAGGATATCGTTCTTCCGTGGCTGAAGTCGCGGGGGAATTTCCCGCCTGACCTGATCTTGCGCGCCTGCGAGCAGCGTCGGCGGCTGCGTGCGCTGTCACGAACGGTCGACGCCGTATCGTTCATCACGGGGTCGGATGAGGAAGTCGCGCAAGCGGGGACCGCGCTGACGGCGTTCGCGGTCTGTCTCGACGACGTGATCGACGGCGAAGAGCGCGACTTGTTTCCGATGATCCAGCGGAGCCTGTTCGCGCAATCCAGCAGTTCGGTAGCGGCCTGAGGTCAACGCGCCGGCCGGCTATTTCGCGTATCCGATCTCGAGCATGAAATCGCGCACCAACTGATTGAAGACGGCGGCGTTCTCGAAATAGATCGAATGGCCGCAGCCGGGCACCGTGCGCAGCCGTGAATTTGGCAGCGCTGACGCGAGCGCCTTGACGACGTCGGGCGTGATCAGCGTGTCCTGCTCGCCCACCATGCACAGGACGGGCATCGTCAAGCGCCGCTTCACGGCGGCGAGATCGTAGCGCAGTCCGATTATCCGTGCGCCCGCGTCGGCGGGAGGCCGCGCGCCGTGAATCCGGATTTCATCGTACAGAAAAGCCAGCTCGGGCCGCCGCGAAAAATAATCGGCGGCATAGGTCGGCAGCGAGCCGATCGGCGGAGTCGCGTCGACCGGCAGCGGCGCCCGACTCGGCGCGAACTTCATCTCGGGCGTGAAGATTCCGCCCGGCGTATCCGCCATCACCATCGCGGCGACGCGTTCGGGATGCTCGAGTGCACAGCCGACGATCGTCCAGCCGCCCATCGATTGCCCCACCAGCACGGCCTGGTCGATCTTCAGATGGTCGAGCAGGGCGCCGAGATCGCTTGCGTGCGCGCGATTGAACAGGCCGTCGGGGTCGGGCGAGAGGCCGAAGCCGCGCTGGTCAACCGTGACGCACTCGAACGATCGCATGAAGTAGGGGACCTGCTGCCACCATGAGAGATGGTTGCCGCCGAGGCCGTGGAGGAAGACTATCGGCGCGCCGCCGCCGACACGTTCGTAGTAGAGCGAGAACTTGCCGATTTCCAATCTGCCGGGCGTGATTCGATATTCCATCGCGATTCCCCTGCGGCCGGACGTGCAACTGGTAGTCGTAGCCGGGCGAGAAGGGGAGTGCAAACCGTTATGGCAGACAGACGGCGTGCGCAGGCTTTTGCTTGAGGCAGGCGACCAGCGGAGTCAGGACCGGGCGCGCCGCGCCGACGATCTCGGCCACGGTGTAGGCATTCGCCACCCAGACGTTGCCGGCAGCGTCGATTGCTACGCCGTCGGGGAAGTTGAAGGCTCCGATCGGAGCGAAATTGCCGGCCAGGCCGCCGCTGGAAGTCAGCTCCGTCACGCTGTCTTCGGAGTTCGTCACCCAGGCGTTGCCCTCGGCGTCGATTGCCACGAAGCCCGGACTGTCGAACCCAGCGCCAGCGGGAGCGAAATTGCCGGCGAGGTCGCCGCTGGAGGTCACCTCTGTCACCGTGTTGCCGCCTTCGTTCGCCACCCAGGCATTCCCTCCCGCATCGATGGCCACGCCGCCCGGCCCGTCTAAGTCCGTGGAGAAAGGTTCGCCTACGATGCCGCCGCTGGAGCTCAAAATGGTCAGGCTGTTGGCGAGGATGTCCGTCACCCAGACGTTGCCGAAGGCGTCGATTGCCACGAACTGCGGCGCCTGGAAGTTGCCGGGAACGAAATTGCCGGCCAGGCTTCCGCTGGAGGTCAACTCGGTTACGCTTCTGCCGCCCAGGTTCGTCACCCAGGCGTTGTTGGCGGCGTCGATTGCCACCTGGATCGGGGACTCGAAGTTGGCGCCGCTCGGAGCGAAGTTGCCAACCAGACCGCCGCTGGAGTTCAACTCGGTCACGGTATCGCCGGAGTAGTTGGTCACCCAAACGTTGCCGTCGGCGTCGATCGCCACGCCGTTGGGTCCGCTGAAGTTGGCGCCGCTGGGAGCGAAGTTGCCGACCAGGCCGCCGCTGGAGTTCAACTCGGTCACGGTATCGCCGTGGTAGTTGGTCACCCAAACGTTGCCGGCGGCGTCGATTGCCAGGAAGCTCAACCCGTTGAAGTTGGCGCCGCTGGGATCGAAATTGAGCGCTATCTCCCAGCCGTCGGGCGCTTTGCTCAGATTGGGCGTGTACGGCGGAGAAACGCCTTGAAGGGCAAACAGCGTAGCGACATTCGCGACGGGCTCGGTCGCCATTGCGTGTGCCGCCCCAAGCGTGGTGGCGCTGCCGCCGGTGTTGCTCAGCAGCGTGGTGCACGCGCTCGACGACGGTCCCGAACTCTCCACGCAGGCCGCCAGGATGTTGGCAATCGTATCCAGCCGCTCCAGGCCGTCGCAGTTGACCGGCGGTGAAAGGCCGGTGCAGCTCGCCTCGGTTGCGCCCTGATTGCTCCAGAAGCTCGCTGGCGCGCCGCTCACGGTGTCAACCAGATTCACCTCCGCCTGGTTGAACGCATTGGCAAGGCCGGTCGCGTTGCTCGCGGGCGCACCGATGACCTGGCCGGTCGAGTCGGTGAACTGGGCCAGCGCCCACTCGCCCGCAACTGTCGTCTGCTCGTTGACGATGGTGCTCGTGACAATGGTGAAGATACTGCTGCATTTGCCTACCGTCGCCATCATCATCAGGCTGCTGTTGCTGCCCTGGCCGGCGTTGCCGCCCTGAGCGGTCAGATAAACCTCGTCCTGGGAGCTCTGTGCAGGAC
The DNA here is from genome assembly GCA_963789715.1 of Binataceae bacterium (SeqCode). Classification (GTDB taxonomy): domain Bacteria; phylum Desulfobacterota; class Binatia; order Binatales; family Binataceae; genus Binatus. The sequence goes on from CAWBLQ010000003.1 coordinate 553,784, forward strand.
AGACCGCTTGGATAGTGAAGCGGCCGTCATCAGCGCTGGTCGTCGCGCCCAACTGGATCGCACCCGTTCCATAGCCCGTGCCTGCCAACCACATCGCCACGCTGGAGTTGGATACGGGATTGCCGCCGCTTGTTACCTGCCCGGAGAGCAACGCTTTGGGCGTTGGTGTTACGGTCGGCGTAGCGGTCGCAGTCGCCGTCGGGGTCGGGTTCTTCTGCGTGGCGCTCCCTTTTAGACCGACGGTAGCCGAGCTCGCACCGCTGGTCGCGTTACTGGTGATGCCGATGGTCCCGTCTTCGTTCTTGCCGGGTCCCTGAGGGATGAACTCAACGTTAACCTGCTGGCTCATCGAGCCCGCAATCGTGAGCGTGCCGCCCGCGGGAGAAATCGCGGGCGGGGATAGGATCACGTAGTTTTTGGCGTCGGTGGGTGCGCCGACGGTTACCTCCAACGGCAGCGTGCCTTTGTTACTGATACTGAAATGCTGGGTCTCGTTGAATTTTCCCTTGTCGATATCGACGCTGTAGCTCAACGACTTGGGCGAGACAGAAAGTTTGCTTACTGCTGGCTTGCTGTCGGACGACGCAGCTTGAACCGACGCCGGGCGCACAAACGGGCCCAGGAAAAACAGCACGGAGAAACTCAGAGCAGCCATTGACCTCCATTTTGAATCCGGGTTCACACTCGCATCCAATCTGCCGACGCGGTTCGATATTCCATCACGATCTAGGGCAGACAGACCGCGTGCGGCGGCTTTTGTTTGAGGCATGCCATCAGCGGTGTCAGGACCGGGCGCGCCGCGCCGACGATCTCGGCCAAGCTGCTGCCGTTTCCGTTCGTCACCCAGACGTCGCCGGCGGCGTCGATTGCCACGCCTTGCGGGCCGTCGAAGGTGGCGCTGGTAGAGACGGCGTCGTCGGCAGCGAAGTTGGCGGCCAGGGCGCCGCTGGAGGTCAACTCGGTCACAGTGCCTGTACTGCCAGGACCGCCTTCGTGATTCGCCACCCAGACGTTGCCGGCGGAATCGATTGCGAGGCTGTACGGGCCGTCGAAGTTGGCGCCAATGGGAGTGAAGTTGCTGGCCGAGGCGCCGCCGGAGGTCAACTCGGTCACGCCGTCGCTAAGATTCGTCACCCAGGCGTTGCCGGTGGCGTCGATTGCCACTCCGTCTGGGCGGTCGAAGTTGGCGCCGCTGATCGAGTTGTTGAAGTTACCCGCAAAGGCGCCGCTGGAGGTCAACTCGGTCACGCTCTTGCCGCCAAAGTTCGGCACCCAGACGTTCCCGGCAGCGTCGATTGCTACGCCTTGCGGGCCGTCGAAGTTGGCGCTTCCGGGAGCGAAGTTACCGGCAAGCGTGCCGGCGGAGGTCAACTCGGTCACGCTATTGCTGCCAAAGTTCGGCACCCAGACGTCGCCGGCGGCGTCGATTGCCACGCTGGACGGCTCATCGATCGAACTGGTGAAGTTACCGGCCAGGGAGCCGCTGGAGGTCAATTCGGTGACGCTGGTACCGTTAGAGTTCGCCACCCAGGCGTTGCCGTCGGCGTCGATGGCCACAATTATCGGAGCGTCGAAGTTGCCGCCTCCGATGAAGTTACCCACCAAGGCGCCGCTGGAGGTCAACTCGGTCACGCTATTGCCGGCAATGTTCGCCACCCAGGCGTTGCCGGCGGCGTCGATTGCCACGCCGAAGGGTGAGTTGAAGCTGGCGCCCATCTGATTGAAATTGAGCACGATCTCAAAACCGTCGGGCTGAAGGCCCAGATCGGGGGTGAAAGGAGAACCGCTGTTAAGCGCAAATAGCGCAGTTACATGCGCGACGGGCTTGGTCGCCATTGCGTGCGCCGCCGCCAGCGTGGTGCTGCCGCCCGTGTTGCTCAGCAGCGTGCTACACGCGTTCGACGACGGTCCCGAACTCTCCACGCACGCGGCCAGGATGTCGGCGATCGTGTCGAGCCGGTCCAGGCCGTCGCAGTTCACCGGCCCTAGACTGCCAGTGCAGGTCGCCGCAGTCGCGCCCTCGCTACTCCAGAAGTTCGCCGGCCCGCCGCTCACGATGTCTGCCAGATTGGCCTGCGCCTGCGCGGCCGCATTGCCAATGCCGGTCGCGTTGCTCACCGGCGCACCGATGAACTGGCCCGTCGAGTCGGTGAACTGTGCCAGCGCCCACTCGGCGGCCACTGTGGTCAACTCGTTGATCGTCACCGACGCGGGAATGGCGTTGGACATCCCGGCGACACCCATCAGACCGATTGCCGTGTTGCTCCCGGACCCGCCGTTCCCGCCAAGCGCGACGAGGTAGAGGACGGTGGGCGTAGCCGGCGGGTCGAAGCCTATCGTAAAGTTGCCACTGGAATTGGTGGTTGTGCTCGCCAGAGCTCCGGCACCGGCGCCATAAGCTGTTCCTGCTTCATAGATCGTCACCGCTGCGCCCGAGACTGGGCCGAGCCCTCCTTGCACTGTCCCCGAAAGAAAGTTGGTAGGGCTGCCGGTGGCCGTCGGCGTCGGAGTGATGCTTGGCGTAGGCGTCGCGGTTGCAGTCGCTGTGGCAGTCGCGGTCGCCGTGGCATTCGTGGTCGCCGTGGCAGTCGCGGTCGCCGTGGCAGTCGTCGTCGGCGTGGCCGTGGCACCCGTCGTCGGCGTCGCCGTGACAGTCGCTGTCGGCGTGGCAGTCAGGGTGGGGGTCGGCTTCTTCTGCGTGGCGCTGCCATGCAGATTGACGGTTGCCGAGCTCTTCCCGCTGGTCGCGTCGCTGGTGATGGATATGGTCCCGTCTACGTTCTTGCCGGGTCCGTGGGGGGTGAACACAACGTCCACGATGAGGATGTTGTTGCTGCCCTTGGCTTTGCCAGAAATCGCGGTCTCGCCGCCGCCCGACGTGATGACGTAGTCGGAGTTTGAGGGCGAATTGACGGTTACGTCCAGCGCTAACGTCCCAGCGTTCGTGATGGTGAAATGCTTGCTCTCGGAGAATATGCCCTTGTCGATATCGACGCTGTAGCTCAGCGTCGTGGGTGAAACGGAAAGTTTGCTTACGGCCGTCTTGATGTCGGGCGACGCGTCGTCACCCGATTGCGCCAACGCCGGAAGCGCAAATGCGGTCAACAGGAACAGGAGCGAGAAACTAAGCGTGCCGATCGGCCGCGCGAACAACTTAATGCGCATCATAACCCTCACTCAGCCGACGACGTTAATTCTCGCAGACCCGAGCCTAATTAGCTCAAATCAGTCTTTTCGCGCAAGTCCGACCGAGCTGTGCTTCCCCGAGTAGCATCCCAAACTGATGAGAGTACTGCTGCAGGAATTCTGGCGCTGCGTATCCGCGCGAAGTGGAGCCTAGCTGCAGGAGGGGCCGACGAATCGCCAATTCGCGACGTGTGCGCCGTTCACCCCCTTCATCATGCCGGACAATTCGCGGCCGTCGTCGGAGAGGATCAAGTCGGCTTCGGGGGAAGCCGGATTCGCGGAGTTCATTCGCAGCGCAATGACCCTTCCTTTGGCGGTTCCGGTTCCAACGGCCCTCAGCCGGCCAGTCGCCGCTGCGTAGGTGGTGACGGTCAGCTCGTGGCCGGTCTGTTTTATCAGATGGCAATTCGACAAGTGGTCGCGCCACGCGCCGGTTAAATTCCTGGGCCCTGGCACGGCGGCGACGACGATGGCGCGAGCATCCCCGCCGCTCGCCGGCAGGTCCGCGGCGGCACGAGTATCTATCGCCGCCAGTTGGCCGGTCTCGTCACGCAGACGCATCGGGGCGCGAGCTCTTGCTTCGATGCCCGCTCTCAGGCGCGAGTGGTTTCCGAGATACCCCGTCTCGTGGAGCACGCCGATCAAGCCTGCGGCGGCGGTGAGCGCGGTCGCCAGCCCGCTGAACAGGGTCGGCATCATGTGCCGGAGTCCGACTTTGTCGTTATCCCCCATCCGGCCCGTCCTTGCCTCAAGATAAGTACGACGGACGAATCTTAAGGTAACGGACGGGAGCGCATCAAGCGCGCGGCACGATTGAGTTGAGCAGCCGCAGCGGAGGCGGACGGCTTAGCGCACGCGTCGCGCCGGTCTGACTTTGAGGTGGCGGGTGCTTCTGCGGGACTTGACGTACATGACAACTGCTACGAATCCGATGAACAGAATTTCCCACCAGAGCAGCACATTGGCCTGGTCGAGATGGCTGTACCACGTATTCGCGGGAGGCGCCTGTGCGGCAGGCGAGCCGATGGTGCTCATGAAGTTGTCACGCCATCGGGACATCGCGATCACACCATTCCAGATCAGGCCCGCGACCAGCACCATCGACCAGAACAGAATACCGAACTGCTCGGGCATGCGGCGGCGCACGATGCCCTCAAGCGAAGCCGGTTCGGTCACAATCGCGGGTGCGATAGGAGCCGCGACGCGGCGGAAATCCGGGGTCGGGGCTTCCGAGTGATCGGCGGGAGGCGCGGCCGGCCGAGGGACGCGGGGCGCATGACCGGGGTCGCCAGCCTCGCGAATCTGGCGCAGGATGAAAAGCATATCCTGCTTGCAAGTCAGGGTTCCCAACAGCGCGCATTTCGACAGCGCCTCGAGTTCCTTAGGGGTAATCCTGAGACGCTCGATCAGTTCGCGATCGTTTCGAATCTGATCGAGGATCGCTTGTTCTTCCCGCGGGGCGGGGATCGAATGGCCCTGGAGTTCGCCTTTCATGGGGTCGAATTTTTACGCTGGAGCACCGCATAAAGCAAGACTAAAGGAGACATGAGATATATAGGATATTAGAACATCTATAAGAGACGAGAAAAGAAGCAATAGATAAAGCAAACAGTACGACTTATCTACCTACTGTATGTTTCAGCGGGCGAAACAGTAACGAAACTCTACTTTTCGTATGGCATGGAGTGGGCGCGGCCGGCATCGCGGCTCCATCGGTGAACTCTACCGCAGCGATCGGCGCTTACAGATGATATGGACTTAAACGGCAGCCAGGCGTTTCAGGCTGTCGGATTCGCCAATCGCGACGAGCAAGTCGTCGGGCTCAATCCGCGTTTCGGGAGCAGGAATCATTTCGAGCTTTTCGTCGTTGCGCTTCATCGCCACGATCCGAAGCCGCGGATTCTCGCGTTCCACTGCCGCGATTGTCTTGCCGGCCGCTGGGCTTTCCGGCGAGATCCTGATTTCCTCCAGATCGACCTCAGACTCACGGCCTGGTACCGACAGTTGCAGAAAATCGACGACCGACGGACGCAGGATGCTCGCCGCGATTCTCATCCCGGCCCATTGATAGGCCGCGACTACCTGGTCCGCTCCCGCTAACTTCAACCGCCGCAACCCCGCATCTGAGTCGCCACGGGCATAGATTAGAATCTTCGGATTTTTCTCGCGCGCTGAAAGCGTGATGTACACGTTGTCCGCATCAGATCCGGTGGCGACGATTATCGCGCGGGCGGAATTGGTCCCGGCGTCCTCGAGCACTGAATCCGCCAGCGCCGATCCAATAATGTGCAACGCGCCGACGCTGTCCAGGTCGGCTTGCTTGGCGGGATCCGCCTCGATCACCACCATCGGCACCGTGTTGCGAGCAAGCTCTTCGACAACCGCGCGGCCGAAACGGCCGAAGCCGCACACGATGACATGCCCCTGGAGATTGTGAATTTTGCGATTCATTGCGCTCTTCCCGAGAAACTCTCTAAGGCGCCCCTCAACCACCAGTTCCCCGATTACCGAAAACAGGTAAATCGCGCTGCCTACACCTGTGACTATCAGCCCGATTGTGAAAAGACGACCGGCCGGGCTGAGCGGTTTTACCTCACCAAAACCGACCGTCGAGATGGTGATGACGGACATGTAGAAGGCGTCGAGAACTGACCAGTGCTCGATCAGCATGTAGCCGGCGGCGCCTATCACGGTCATCAGGGCGACCAAAAAGACCGCGAGCGCGAATCTGCGAGTTGGGGTCATCCCGATGGAGGCAGCAGCTTTCCCTTGAAGGTTTCGGCGACTCTGCACTCTACATCATAATCTGCATAGTCTGCTGCCTTGACGGTTGTCCTTCGGGGCGCCCTCGCCGTGGCGCCTGCGCTCATTGTGCTTCCGCATATCGAATGGCGCGACCGGATACACAATCACCACTGGATGCTGGATATCGCCTGTAGCCCCGGCACGTTTGGCCGGCGGATTCCCTCACCGTCGCGGAGCCCTTAGGGGTTCATGATCTGGCTGGCGTCGGCGACGACGATTAAAAATGCTCTGAGCAGATCGGTTGTAGTGACGATGCCGACCAGCTTTCCGTCGGCGACGATCGGCAGTCCGCCGATCTTGTGTTTCAGCATCAGGCGCGCCGCGTCTTCCGCCGTATCATGCGGCGTGACGGTGACAAGCGCTGTGCGCATAGCCGCGTTCACGCGCGTCGATTCCAGAAAGCCCGAGTATTTGTGCAGGTCGCGTTCAGTCAGGATGCCGACGAGTCGCCCGTCCTCGACCACCGGCACACGCCTGAAGTGACCGGCGTCCATGATGCTTTTTGCCCTCGACAAATTATCGTGCGGATGGATCGTTACCGGGTCCGAAGTCATAAAATTAACAATCTGCATGGTTTTGTTCTCCGTGGCGGTCAACTTGATCAGACTGCAATTCGCTTGCCATCAGGCTGACGCGTTTATCGTGCCCGTTAGCCTGCATTCAAAATTTGCTCGCTGGTGCGATCGGATACAGATCCGCCTGGCAGCTCTCGAAAACCTTTACCCGGCCAGTGGCACGGCATTCGTCATTCGAATCAAGCTGCGCGTGAGTGGCGCACCTTTAAACAATGCCCCGGCCGGGAGTCGAACCCGGACTTGAAATTCCGGAGTGCTGCACGACTGGATCACCAAAAGCCGTTATCGGCCTTTCATAAAGGCTTTTCCGCCGCCGCAGGTTACGATAGTGGCGATCTTCGGCCCCTGTCCACACCAGTTCGGGCACGGTCGGGGCACGGTTTCTTACTCACGGAATATTTTTTCTAACAGATAGTCTCCATCGGGCGTAACGCTAAAGGCTCGGCGACCCGCCCCGTGTCGCGCCCGACGCACCCCGCATCGAGCCCTGAAAGCGGCGCACGCGGCGCGACGCGCGGGTTGTCGGCGCGTTTGCGGGCGACGGGCCGGCGCCCACCACAGGGGCGTTTTGCGCTACAGGGCTGGTTGGAATGAAAACCAAGAAGGATGAACGACAGGAGCGGCTCGATTCGCAGGGCCAGCTGACCCGCATCGAGGATATGCCGAAGCTGTCGCCGCGCGACGCGGCTTTTTTCCGCAAGCTTGGCCAGTATATTGACAGTTGCCGCGTGCTCGGCAAGGACGATGGGTTGCTTGATCCGGATACCGCCGATATGCTGCGCGAGTCCGGCGTGCTTGTGCTCGACGAAGAGATCGCGCCGCGGCCGCCGGTAGCAGTCCATCGGAGGAAGAAGTAGGGCAGGCGAGATGAACTCGTGCCCGGCCAGTTCATCTTTAATCCTCAATGTCGAGCCTAGTTAAAACCCGATCCGCTTGTGTGGGCTAACTGCTACTCGCTCAGCTCGTCGAGCAGCGCCTTGGCGTCTTTTCAGGTCGGGGTGCCTTCGATGAACCAGTTGTGGATTTACGTGAGCATCGCGCCGCGGTTCGTCGGATTGCCCCTGTTTCGCCGGCATCCGTGCGAGGTTGGTGCTAGCACGTTGGACTCTGAACTCAAACTGTGTGCTTGCAAACCGCCTGGTGCCGCGTCCGGCGCCACAGTTGCGCAATAGCATCGCGGGTCAGCTTAGAAGCTTCGCGCATCGCGGGAAAGGCGACCCGCCGCTTGAGGGCGACGACCGGCACCTGTCGCTTTTCTATCAGCTGGAAAGTGCGAGATGATAGGCGGAGTACCAAGTCGGTCTCGTGGGAACCGGTTTGGACTTGCGGAAGAAAATGGATATACGCTACTTGCTTAGTAATCGCGGAGTTAAGGTCGGCAATTGCGACGTTGGATGCGTTTCAAGTCGTTCGCGCGGTTCATAGCCATCCTGAGCTTGTTGCTCTCGTTTGTGTTGGCCGCGTCTACGCGTCCCGCGCTGTCGCAGTCGAACGACGATTCGTCAGCTCATAACAAGACGGCCGTAAGTAAACTTTCTGTCTCGCCCAAAACGCTGACCTACAACGTCAATATCGACAAGGGTCAATTCAGCGAGACCCAGCATTTCACTATCAAGAACAACGGGACGCTGCCGTTGCTCGTAACCGTCGGCGCGCCCAGCGACGCTGAAAATTACGTGATTATATTCCCGTCCGCGATTTCACCCGTGGGCGGAACGCTCACGATTCCGGGTTCGAAAAGCCAGCAGGTGGAGGTTGAGTTCATCCCCCACGGACCCGGCAAGAACGTAGACGGGACTATCGCCGTCGGCAGTAACGCTACGAGCGGGCCAAACTCGGCGACCGTCAATTTGCACGGGAACGCCACGCAGAAGAAGCCGACCCCGACTGCAACGGCGACGGCAACTGCGACCGCGACGACAACCGCAACCGCGACGCCTGCTACAGCGACTTCGACTGCCACAGCGACGGCCACTGCGACGGCGACAGCCACCGCGACGGTTACTCAGACGGCGACCGCAACGGCGACCGCGACGACAACCGCAACCGCGACGACAACCGCTACAGCGACTTCGACTGCCACAGCGACGGCCACTGCGACGGCGACAGCCACCGCGACGGCTACTCAGACGGCGACCGCAACCGCCACAGCAACATCGACTGCCACGGCGACATCGACAGCCACGGCGACATCGACAGCCACGGCGACCACGACTGCCACGGCGACCGCGACGACAACCGCAACCGCGACGCCGACTGCTACAGCGACTTCGACTGCCACAGCGACAGCCACCGCGACGGCTACTCAGACGGCGACCGCAACCGCCACAGCAACATCGACTGCCACGGCGACATCGACAGCCACGGCGACCACGACTGCCACGGCGACCGCGACGACAACCGCAACCGCGACGCCGACTGCCACAGCGACGGCCACTGCGACGGCGACAGCCACCGCGACGGCTACTCAGACGGCGACCGCAACCGCCACAGCAACATCGACTGCCACGGCGACATCGACAGCCACGGCGACATCGACAGCCACGGCGACCACGACTGCCACGGCGACATCGACAGCCACGGCGACCGCGACTGCCACGGCGACCGCGACTGCCACGGCGACCGCGACAGCCACCGCGACCGCAACCGCGACGCCTACTCCAACCCTCACTCCGACGCCGACGGCCACCGGCAGCCCTACGAACTTTCTTTCGGGGACGGTGCAAAGCGGGCCCGGCACAGGCATCCCGGTCTCGGGCGCAGCGGTGACGATCTATGAGGCAGGAACAGCTTACGGCGCCGGTGCCGGAGCTCTGGCAAGCACAACCACCAATTCCAGTGGCAACTTTACGATAGGCTTCGATCCGCCGGCTACACCCACGGTCCTCTACCTCGTCGCGCTCGGCGGGAATGCCGGGTCCGGGAGCAACACGGCGATCGGGCTGATCGGCGTAGCGGGAAAGTCCAACGCCATTCCCGCGTCGGTCACGATCAACGAGCTGACGACGGTGGCAGCCGAGTGGGGGCTGGCGCAGTTCACCGACTCGACGGGCCAGTTTATCGGTGCGCCCTCGAGCAACGCCACCGGCATTCGCAATGCGGCCGCGCAGGCGCAGGCAAATCTGGCTGACATCGTGAGCGGCGGGCCGGCGAGCTTCTGGAGTAGCGAGGGCGCGACTGCGGCAAGCTGCATTGGCAGTACAGGGCCGATCAACTGCGACGGCCTGGACCGGCTCGACACGATCGCCAACATCCTGGCCGCGTGCGTGGAGAGTTCGGGAGCGTCGTCGAACGCATGCAGCACGCTGCTGAGCAACACGGGCGGCAGCACCACGCTCGCGGCGGCGCACGTAATGGCGACCAAGCCGGTCGCGCATGTAGCTACGCTGTTCGGCCTTCTAAGCGGTTCTCCGTTCACCCCCGTTCTGGGCCTTCAGCCCGACGGCTGGGAGATCGTGCTCAATTTCGCACCGAGCGGCGCCAGCTTCAATTCTCCCTTCGGCGTGGCAATCGACGCCGGCGGCAACGCCTGGGTGGCGAACCTTGCCGGCAATAGCGTGACCGAGTTGACCTCCAGCGGCGCCTTGGTGGGTAACTTCCTCGGAGGCGCCAACTTCAACTCTCCGGTAGTTGTGGCAATCGACGCCTTGGGCGACGCTTGGGTGGCGAACGAAGGCGGTACCAGCGTCACCGAGTTGACCTCCAGCGGCGCTCTGGCCGGTAACTTCAACAACTCGATCAGCGAGCCGTCCAGCGTGGCAATCGATTCCGCCGGCGACGTCTGGGTGCCGAACCTTGGCAGCAATAGCGTGACTGAGTTGACCTCCGGCGGCGGGTTGGCCGGTAACTTCACCAACTCGATCAGCGGAGCCAACTTCGACGGCCCGCAAGGCGTAGCAATCGACGCTGCCGGCGACGTCTGGGTGCCGAACTTTGACGGCAACAGCGTGACCGAGTTGACCTCCGGCGGTGCCCTGGCCGGTAACTTCGCTCCCAAAGGCGCCAACTTCGACCGCCCGGACGGCGTGGCAATCGACGCCGCCGGCAATGCCTGGGTGACGAATCTTAGCAACAGCGTGACCGAGTTGACCTCCAGCGGCGCCTTGGCCGGTAATTTCAACAACTCGATCAAAGGTGCCAACTTCGACGGCCCGTACGGCGTGGCAATCGATTCCGCCGGCAACGCCTGGGTGCCGAACTTTCAAGGCAATAGCGTGACCGAGTTGACCTCCAGCGGCGCCCTGGCCGGCAACTTCGCTGCCGACGACGCCGTCTCTACCAGCGCCACCTTCGACGGCCCGCAAGGCTTGGCAATCGACGCCGCGGGCGACGTCTGGGTAACGAACGGAGACGGCGCCGGCAGTGTGGCCGAGATCGTAGGCGCGGCGCGCCCGGTCCTGACGCCGCTGATGGCCTGCCTCAACCAAAAGCCGCCGCACGCAGTCTGTCTGCCGTAGATCGCCGCCTCGGGGATCATGCCGCGAAGCCCTGCGTCGCCACCTCAACCGCACCGGATTACACATCCTGTGTACCGCGCAAAGCGCCCGATTTCGTTACGAAACCACCCCTCTGTGCCTGTTTTGTGTCTCTTCATTTAAAGGGTACAAGGACGGCGCGAGCCTGATGGGGTTTTATGTGCCCACAGGCCGCGCCACCCCGCCCAAGGCGCTAACACCCCCGCACCCGGCCGAATGCGCGGCGCGGCGCGACGCGCGCGAGTCTCGGCCGGTTTGCGGGCTCGAACTCTGCATTTGCAGAGACTCGCTGTCGGTGCTAGTCCGATTTAGGATTGAAAAAGGAAATTCCGGTTCAAAGAACTGCGCTAATCTGCCATCGGTGGGCAGGCTAGCCACCTCGCCTCGCCACGGGGGACGCTATGGACTACTTTGCTAAGGGCCTGTTCCGTCTCGCGTTGTTCGCATTTTCCATCCTGTTCTGTCTGGGAAGTCACGTCCGAACTGCGGATGCTGCGAGTTGTACAGTTCCTCCTGGTACAGTCGTTACTCAAACCGACATTCTCGGAAACTCTTGTTCCGCAACTCAAACAACCGCGAGTACGGCTACGGCAAGCGCGGGTGGCCTTGACAATACAGCGACGTCAACCGCGACTACCGACAGCACTGCTACCTCCGAAGCGGCTGGCTCGGATAATAACGCTGCGTCAACCGCGACTACCGACAGCACTGCTACGGCAAACGCGACTGGCACCGGAAACGCGGCGACGTCGGCCGCGACTACCGACAGCACTGCTACGTCCACCGCGTCTGGCGGGGGCAATACGGCGACGTCGACCGCGACTACTGATGGCTCGGCCACTTCGTCAGCCACCGGTATTGACAGCACGGCAACCGCCACGGCCACCGACAGCACCGCTATCGCTACCGCCGCCGACGCAGGCACCGCAACGTCGACCGATAGCACCCCAGGTACGACTGTCTGTACATTTGCCGGCGACGCCTCATCGACCGCAACCGGCAGCGACGTGAACGCCCCCAGTTGCGTAGGCGATGACGCTGTAGTCGTTAGTCCCGCGGGCATCTGCGGCCCGGTTGCTACAAGCCCCTGCGCCTCGTTTTTGCCCCCGGCAAGCGGGGCCGGCATCGAGCTGCAGGATTATTTCAGCAACGCCAACACTACCGGAGGCCAGGGCTTCGTCAATATCACTTCTCCCTTCGAGGGCAATCAAACGGCCACCAACCCCGTGGTTCAAGAGGGTGAGATGTGCGCGATGATTTACGTGTTGAACACCGACCAGGCTGTGGAGGCCTGCTGCGGATGTCCGATCACCGCCGACGGTCTGCTGACCCTGAGCATCAGCGGCAATTTGGCGCCGAACCCGGTGGCTTCAGGCAGGATTCTCCATGACGGCTCGATCCGTATCCTCTCGACCGCTATCAATTCCGCTATCACCGGGCTGACGCTGCCCAGGGGCGTGAATTGCGACGCGGTCACCGGCGCGTGCTGCGATCCTACCGCGGAGGGCGGCGCCAAACCGCTGGTTCCCCAGCTTGAGCTGGCCGCATGGGCAAACCACGTGCAAAATACCCAGATCACCGAAGCGGTGTTCCAGACCACTCCCACTCCCGAGGCCGCCGGCGACCTCACTAGTTTGCCGTCCGCGTGCGCTTTCGCCGTAGAGACGGGCAGCGGCCAGGGAGTGTGTACCTGCGGCACCGGCGGATTCGGCATCGAGTAACCGGCATCAAGTGCGTCATCCAGAGTAGATGGCGCTCTGTCGGCGGCGGCGATTGCCGTATGCTGGTCCAAAGTAGCAATCGCAATTAGTAGGACCGCAGATAGGGTTCCCCAGCGGGCCGCCTCCTCGCGCTTGCTACCGAGCACCCAAGAGCGCAACTAGTTGCGCTCTCGGACCTCGTTAAACGCCGCGATCATAGCTTTGCGGTAGCCCATGAGCTTTGCCGCGTCGCTCTTCTCCTGCCGCACCTCGCGGTTGAAGGCCTTGATGTTGAGCACGCTGTCCATCGCATCGCGCACCAGTTTTTGCAAATTCTCGGGCGCCAGCGCCTCTACCTCATAGACCGTCTGGTCTGGGCCATGGATCTTTTTGAAGCGCTTGGCCTTTGTGTCATCTTTGCCGGGTTTAGTAAAAGATTTTGGCAGACGCAGGGAGCGAATCTGCTCCTGCGTAATCGCGACCTTGATTGGCACCAACCTCTCTGACCCGATCTCGAAGTCATCGCGCATCGAGCGCGCAAAACTCTCTGCAATATCCTCGCCGCTAGGATCGAAGTCGCTTACGATCAGCAGGACCAATTTTTCCTTGCCGCTTTCGATAAAACGCTGATGCATCTTGTACCTGGGTGGCAGCGATGAGTAGCCGCGGCCTGACCTCATCGGCACACAAAAATCCGCGGCCACCTGCTTGAGGATCTTCCAAACAAACTCCGGACGTGTGTCGTCGGCGATCGCATCCATCGGGATGATCCCTTGAATCCTAGCCGTGGTGGCGACCTTTGAAAGTTCCCGATAACTTTGGATCTTGTTGGCGTATCGTGTGGCGGGTCTCGATGCATGCCTGAGCGGTGGATCGTTCAGCAGGTTGTAGTGAATCTGCCGTAGCGAGACCGGCCAGTAATCGTTGAGAACCCCGTCTAGTATCTTGATGATGGCGTCCAACAGGGGCCGCTTGGCGTCGGTGATCCGGGCGCCCATGGAAGGTTATTACAGACTAGACTAAGTTTTAGTGCGCCACGTACGCGGATTAGGTGACCGATTTTGGCGTAAGCAGTGGTGAGCCTGGGGACCAGGCCGTGGGCCCGCTAGGTTGTTGTCGCGACGACCGGGCCCCCCGATCCGCTGACGAATCGTGTTCCCCGCGGCGTTAGTAAAGCGCGCCGATTGCGCGGCGATTCGAAAGGTTGCCGGCCACGAGTGTTCGATTCCGTTTCAGCGCTTCGGCGCGCGACCTGAAGCGGCGAACCGGCGGCGGCCTGATCGCTTGACGGTCCGCTGATTCGCGGACAAGCGGTTTGCTCGATGGAGCGGGCCCGAACGTGACTTGAAAAATCAGGTCATGTGCGGGTCCGTTTTTTTATTTTCTGGAACGACGGAGGTGGCTTCGATGGCGATGAACGCGATGAAGGAATCCGGGCCGGCCGATTTAGCGACGCTTGTTTAGCGAACGGGCGGCGGCGCGGATTTTGTGTGACTACTCAGGTAGGCAAATTGTCGTCGAGCATACACAGATTGTCGAGGAGCATTAAATGAAAGATCAAAAGAATCAGCAATCAGCGATCGAAACCCGCAAACCGGATAACCTGCTCGCCACCACGGCGCACGCGATCGATGCGGCCCGCGATAGCGGCGACGCGAACAGCAACGACGCGCTCCAGCCTTGCGAAGAAAACCTCGCCGCCGACCGGCCTCTCGCTGCTGCGACGCGCGAGGCACTTAGTCGCCTGGATCGAATCAGGCTGACCGGCGAGGGACGCGACCGGCTACTCCACTTCGTCGCCCGCAATCACCGCGAGGCGCGCGGCTGCGACGCCGCCGAGCAGCGAATCGCCAGCGATCTCTTCGATCAGAACGTCGCGAAGGTTTGCCAGGCTCTCAAAGTCTTTAGCGTGGCGATCGTGCCCAGTCGCGAAGACGAGGCGATGACCGCGCTGCGGAAGTTCATGACCGACGCCCTCTCGCTGCTGGAGGCCGCCGACTTCGAAGGGCTTGGGCGAAAACTGACTGCCTTCAGTTATCGTCGGTATGCGCTCTCGCAGCCTGTCCCGCCGCCGTCGCCGGAGGCCGAGGCGCGCCGGACCCACGCCGCCGGGTGGAATGGACTTGAGCAAGAGGCTCTGGCGGCGCAGCTGAAGGTCGGCGAGACGCTCGCCAGCTTCGATGCCTGGCGGGCAATCACTAGCACCGGGCGGATCATCGACCGCCAGGAGCTGCGCGAAAAGTACCGGCCCGACTCCTGGACGCGGATCGACGACTGGCCGGCGCAGTTTCCGCCGATTCCAGACGAGCCGAAATAATGGACCAACTCGCACTCAACGTGATCTTGATTCAGATTTTCGCAAAAGAAGGAGAGACAAACATGAACCAGTCTGATGAACAGATCCGCAGAGCGTTCGGCCTCCGCCGCGACGATTTTCGTCGCGCTAGGATCGCACGGATGCAGCAGGAAAGCGGCGGCGATGCTGCCACCTGCGAGCAGCAGCTGGAGACAATAGTTGGCGATCTGTCTGCTGCGTTGCGCGATCTGAGGCGAGACAACGACCTCAACGTGCTCGCCGGGTCGCTCGAGCAGGCATCCGACAACCTCGACCGGCTGCTCGCGCAGGCGAGCGCCGACAACGGTAGCGAGGATCACGAGGCGACGATGGTCGCGCGCCACATGCGCATGCCTCGTTAGTACGGAGAAGATATGGCCTTCCACCAGCAGCTCCCTGAGGCGCCCACGCCTGAAAGGATCGGGCAGGCAGGAATCGGCAAGCCGGTGACCGCAGCGATTCGCCGCATTACGCTCGACGACTTGATCGAGCTGGTGTCTACCGACTACGTAGACAATCAATTCGACACGCTCGCGCGCCAAGAGGACGCCTTCACCCATTTGCGGGAATTCTTCGGCGGCGATTGCCTCGCGGACGATATCGCCCCGAGAATTCCGGACTATAAAGTTTGGCGCCGGCAGCAGCCCGACCGCCGATCGTTAAAACGCAAAGACGGACACCCGTACAAACTTCCACCGCGAATCGGCTACCGTCGCGACCGTCAACCGGGAACTAGCGTCGCTGCGGCATGCGTTCGTCTTGGCGACTCACCAAACCCCGCCGATGGCTGTTGCGGTGCCGTATATCAAGTTGAGCAAGGAGCGGAATCGGCGGACTGGATTTTTCGAGTGGGATCAGTTCGTCAAGGTCCGAAAACATCTACCCGACTACTTAAAGCCCGTCATGACGGTCGCGTTCTATACGGGTTGGCGCGCCCCGTCGGAAATTTGCACACTGCAGTCGAAGCACATTATCGACGGAATGCTGGTGCTTGAAGCCGGTGAAAGCAAAAACGAGCAGCCCCGAAAGTTTCCGCTCGACATAATTCCCGAATTGCGCGAGACCATCGAGGCACAACTCGCGGCGACGCGGAAGATCGAGGTTGAGAGCGGGCGCGTGATTCCGTGGCTGTTCCCCGGCCGTTACGGCAATCAGATAGTCGATTATCAGCCCGCGTGGCGTGCGGCGTGTAAGGCGGCCGGGTGCGCTGGTCGAATCCCGCACGATTTCCGGAGAACCGCTGCCCGCAACTTGATCAACGCCGGAGTCGATCCATTGACCACGATGCAGCTGGTCGGTTGGGAAGATATCGGCATGCTCAAGCGCTACGCGATCATCGATGATGAAACCCTAAAACGAGGCGTCGCGAAACTCGCCCCGCATGTGGCTGAACAAAGGGCAGTGCGCGCGGCAAAAAAAGTGGTCGCCATCGGTGGATAAGCGCCAACCCAAACAAAAAGGGGCACGGTCGGGGCACGGTTTCGGCCTTTTGCCGGCGTGCCCCGAAAAATTATCCGCATGTTGTCGACAGTTTTTGGTGCCCCGGCCGGGAATCGAACCCGGACTTGAGGTTCCGGAGACCTCCGTGATGTCCTTTTCACTACCGGGGCGAAACCATTCGGCAAAGGACAGAATTATATCAGCGATGCGTGGCGGACAAGCCGAGCGAGAGTTGATTGCCGCGCCGGGCCGGCGGCAACATAGTCCCGATGGCGACGAACACCGGTATCGATTCCGCGCAGGTCCTGCGCGAGCAATACAAGGACGGCTCCAAGCTGTCGTCGCGCATCCGGCTTCATCAGCGCTTCAGCACCAATCGCTACGGGCAGACGCGCTGGATGCTCGATCGGATCCAGGTTCCTGAAGACGCGCGCGTGCTCGAGCTGGGCTGCGGCACCGGCTTGTTGTGGCGCGGCTCGACGCAGGTTCCACGCGGATGGCGCGTGATTCTAACCGACATGTCGGACGGGATGATCCGCGAGACGCGCGCCAGTCTCGTTCGTCTCGGCCGTTCGTTCAGCTACTCGCAGGCCGACGCGCAGGCGATCCCGTTTTGCGACGCATCGTTCGACGCGGTGATCGCCAATCACATGCTCTATCACGTGCCCGACATTCCGCGCGCGCTCGGCGAGGTTCGGCGCGTGCTCAAGCCCGCGGGTTCCTGCTACGCGGCCACGATGGGCCTCGCTAACATGCGGGAGCTGGACCAACTTGCGGCGCGCTTTTTTTCGATTCCGCGAATGACGGAGTCGACCGCCCGCTTTGGCCTCGAGAGCGGCGAGGCTTACATGCGCCGGGCCTTCAGCGACGTGAAGCTCGAACGCTACCCAGACTCGCTGTTGGTGACCGAAGCTGCGCCGCTGATGGACTATATCTGCTCGATGCGCGTGCGCAGCAGAATCAGCGACGAACAGATCGCGGCGCTAAGGCGGCATCTCGACGACGAAATCGCGGCGCACGGCGAAATTCGAATCACCAAGGACTCAGGCTTGTTCATCGCGCGGCGCTAGTCAGAACAGGATCGACGGAATGAATCGGAATCGCGGTTCGTTGTAGAGGCCGACGGTCATCAGCGTCATCTGCTGGAACAGGCGCAGTCCCCTGCTGTAGCACCACCTGAGCAGTTCGCCATTGCGCGACGGCACCAGCGGGCCCACGCCGAGAAAGGCCGGCGCCGCGGAAATCAGGGCCTTGAGCTCCTCGTTCGATTCACCGACGGCGTGGCCCGCGTATCCGATCGCGGTCGCGTAGCCGGTGATGCGCCCGAGATGCTCGACGACCGCGGCCGTGCCGCTCTTGATCGCGTCGCGCAGTTCGCCGCCGCGATCGTGTCCATGGACGAGGGCGCACAGCCGGTTGCAAGCGGCGAGGTCGGCGTCGGTGGCGGCACGAACCGGGTAGCCGGGGACTGACTCTTTGATCGGCGATCCCACCATCGCGGACAGCGGCTCGCGGATCTCGAAGCCGAGCTTGGCATACAAGCTGAACGAGCGATTGTGATAGGCGGTCTGCACCAGCCGGACGCCGGGCAATCGATTGGCCGCGACGCGATCGAGCATGTGTTGCATCATCGCGCGGCCGGCGCCGCTGTTCTGCATGTCGGGATCGACGCTGATAGGACCGATTCCGCCCATCGGCGCGCGCTCGTCCATGAAGTTGCTGCCGGCGATTCGTCCGTTCAGCTCGGCGACGATTCCGTAAAAGCCGGGATTCGAAATCATGCCGCGGATTGTACCGACGGCGTTGTCGAGCGACGGAAACTCGTGCGGAAAGTTGTGCTGGTCGGCGATTCCGCAGAACGCGCGGTAACAGATCTCGCCGCAAACCTCGATGTCCTCGCGGGTCGCGCGTCTAATCTGCGCGTTCATCTGCGGCGTCCTCCAAAAATCGACAACTGCTTATGCCGAAGCCTTGGTCTCGCGCAGCATCTCGGCGTGGCGCCGATCCGCCTCGGGCCGCGTCTGCGCAATCGTCTCGATCAGCGCATCGTGCAGCCGCCCGTTGGTCGCCACGATGTTCGCGCCGCCAAGGTCGAGCTCGGAGCCGTCCATGTTGGTCACGCGCCCGCGCGCTTCCTCGACCAGGATCGCGCCTGCCGCCACGTCCCATGGCCGCAGCCCGAATTCCCAGAAGCCGTCGGTACGCCCCGCGGCGACGTAGGCGAGATCGAGCGCGGCCGAGCCGGTGCGGCGCACGCCCTGCGTGCGCGTCATGAATTCCTCCCAGAAGCACAGATAGAAGCGCCGGCGCTCGCGCCGATCGTACGCGAACCCCGTGCAGAGCAGGGCGGCGCCGAGGTTGGGCGTGGTGCTGACGCGAATCGGCTTGCCGTTGAGCCGCGCGCCCTGTCCGCGATGCGCGATGAAGCATTCTTTCTTCAGCGCGTCGAAGACCACGCCGAACTGCACGCGCCCGCGCCGCTGGTACGCGATCGACACGCAGAACTGCGGATAGCCGTGCGCGAAGTTGGTGGTGCCGTCGAGCGGATCGATGATCCATCGATGGTCGCTTTGATGCGCGCTGGCGCCGCTTTCTTCTGCGAGGATCGCATGGGTGGGAAAGGCGCGATGGATAACTTCGATGATCGCCGCCTCCGACTCGCGATCGGCTTCGGTGACGAGATCGATCGAGTTGGACTTGCGGCTGATTGTTATTCTGCTGAGCCGTTTGAGGTGGATTCGGCCGGCGGCACGCGCAGCGCGGAGCGCAACCTGTTCGATTTCATTTGTCACGGTAAAGCAAAGTATTACTCGCCGCGAGAAGCGTCCAGCGCCGCGCGTCAGATCAATCGACAAGTCGCACGACAAATCGACGCGCGATGCGAATCCGCATCTACCAGCGCGGCGTCTCCGCCAGGCCCACGCCGAGCGCGACCTTGCCGAGCAGCTCGCGGGCGCGCGCGTTGGACAGCGGATGGTTCGTACCGGCGCGAACGTCGCGGTAGTAGCGCTCCATCGGGAATTTCTTCAGCATCCCGTGCGCGCCGACGACCTCCATGCAGTAGTCGACCGCGCGGATCGCGTTGTTGGTCGCGACATACTTCGGCATCACGACCCGCGCCAGTCCCGGCTCGCCCTTGAACGACTCGCGCTCGCCGATGTAGTCGCGGGCGACGCCGAGGTAGAGCGCGCGCGACTGCGCGATCAGCGCTTCGGCCTCGGCGATAGCGAACTGGATGCCGGGCAGGTATTTGATCGTGCGCGGCTGCGTCAGCGGCTTGAGGCGGCCGGCAAACTCCTTGGCGAACTTCAGCGCCGCAATCGCCACGCCGGTATAAGTCGCGGCGACCGAGATGCCGAACCACGCGAACAGCGAAATCGCCTGGTCGTTGACGGGGCCGATGGGCCGCGATTCCGCCATCGCGATCGCGGGCACCCGAACGTCCTTGATTACCAGGTCGTGGCTGGCCGTCGCCCGCATCCCCATCGCGTCCCAGGTTTCGACCAGCTCGAAGCCGGGCGTGCCGCGCGGCACGACGAAAGTGGCCGACGCCGGCGGACTCGAATCCTCGATCGTCGCCATCACCATGAACAGATCGATCACGGGCGAGAGGCTGGTGAAGGTTTTGCGTCCGTTGAGGACGTAAGTCTCGCCGTCGCGGCGCGCCCGCGTCGCGAAGTAGCCCCAATCGCCGCCGGTCTCGGGCTCGCTGATGCCGCCGCCGAGGATTTGATGCCCGCGCCCGACAACGTCGAAGAACAATTTCTCCTGCGGGCGCCCGGTGGCGCGCTCGACCATGCTGCCGATGCCGAACAGATGCATGTTGATGGCGATGGTCGTCGCGGCGCAGCCTTGCGCGAGCTGCTCCTGGCAGAGCGCAAAATCCTCGAGGTCGGCGCCCAGTCCGCCGAATTTTTCGGGAATGACCAGCGCGGTGTAACCGGCCGCTTTCATCTTGTCGACGTTTTCGACCGGGAATGAATTGGCGCGATCGTGCTCCGCGGCGCGAGTGGCAAAGTCGGCCGCCAGCTCGGCGGCGAGCGGCACAAGTTGATTGCGTCGATCAGACATCGGTTGGACTCCGCATCGTCAAAGTGGCGCCGTCAACCGGCGACATCCGCGAAACAAAAAATCGCACCGGGAAACACTGCCACGAAAGGGCGCGCGACGAAACCGGCCTACTTGCCCGCCGGAGTGTCTGCCGCAGCGATAGCCGACGCATCAGGTGACGCGGGCGTCGGCAGCGCTGTCATCAGGCGCTGCGCGTACGGCATGATGGTCGTGAACAGATCGACTTGCGAGTCCAGCGTTTTGCCGAGTCCGCTCAGCAGACCCATCATGCGGCCGACCAGCAATACGTCGGCGGGGACTTCGACCACCGGATTGGCGCGTATCGCGCGCGGCAGCT
Organism: Binataceae bacterium (SeqCode); assembly: GCA_963789715.1. Taxonomy (GTDB): domain Bacteria; phylum Desulfobacterota; class Binatia; order Binatales; family Binataceae; genus Binatus. Next base: position 574,708 of record CAWBLQ010000003.1, read on the forward strand.
CTTCGGAGAACTGCTCGATCAGGTCCTTGTCCGCGTACGCCTTCTTCGACTTGATGGTGCTGCCGAGAAACAAGTCGGCAAACGCCAGCAGCGTATCGGGATTGCCCGAGCGGGTGCGAAAGCCGAGCTCCTGGAAGGCCGCGATCACGCCCTCGCGATTCGCGGTCAGGATCGAAAACGTCAGCCGCACGATGCCGTCGCGAAACGCCGGCGGGAAATCCTTGGCCAGGCCGAAATCGAGCAGCACGATTTTGGGGCCCGGCTGAACCAGGATGTTACCCGGGTGCGGATCGGCGTGGAAAAAGCCGTCGCGCAGGACCTGGTCGCAGAAAATCTCGATCAGCTTCTGCGCGACCAGGTGCTTGTCGATCCCCGCACGCTCGAGCCCGTCGACATCGGTAACCTTGACCCCTTCGAGCAGTTCCATCGTCAGCACGCGCCGCGTGGTGAAATCGCGGTAGACCTCGGGAACGATCACGCTCGAGTCCGCGGCGAAGTTGCGGCGCATCGTCGCGGAGTTGTCGGCCTCGTGGATGAAGTCCAGCTCCATCGGGATGTACTTGAGCGCCTCGCGCATCAGGACCCGATAGTCGAAGTCGCGCTCGAGCTTCGCCAGCCAGCTCAGCACCAGCGTCATGTTGCGAAGGTCGGCGCGGACGATGCCGTCGATGCCGGGATACTGCACCTTGACCGCGCATCGGCGGCCGTCGTGGAGCCGCGCCCGATGCACCTGCGCGAGCGAGGCGGACGCCAGCGGCGCCGGATCGAACTCGGCGTAAACGGCCGCGAGCGGCCGGCGGAGTTCACGCTCGATCTGCTCGCGGATCATCGCAAACGGCCGCGGCGGTACGCGGTCGTGCAATCCGGAGAGCGTTGAGACCCATTCGTCGGGCAGCACGTCGGCCCGCGTCGCGATGAACTGGCATGCCTTGATGAGCAAGCCCTCCAGCCGGAGCGCGGTGCGGTTGAGAGCTTGCGCGGCGCGCAGATCCTGGCGGCGGTAGAGTTCGCGCTTGTTGCGATCGCTGATAAAGCGGGTCCAGAGCTGGGCGCCTTTGTAGCCCACGTACACGTACGCCGCGAGCCACACCACGTTGGAAAAACGCCACGCGCGCGTCGCCAGTCCCGGCTCCGGCACGTCGGCGGGAAAATCGAAGCTGCGGTCGAGGCTCGAGTTGGTCATGCGCGGAGTCTTAACCATCAAATGCTACGTGATGCGTGCGCGTCAGGACAGACGGCAAGAGTGCACGTCATTCTAATGTGAAACCCGCGGTGGGTTTCACACTTCCTTCGGCAGGGGTGACCCCTGCACCCACCGATAAGAAAAGCTGCGGGCGGAGTTTACCCTGAGCGAAGCCGAAGGGTCCCTGTTAGAAGGGCTGTGGGGGAAATCACCTCGCCCCTCGGGAGAGGTCGGGCGGCGACACTAGTGCGGGCGGCTTGACTGAATATCATCTATTCGACTACATTATTCCGCCATGAAGCCGAGTGGTGATGTACGTCGAGTCCCCAATTCAATGAGGGTCCTCCTGAATTGAGACGGACATCGATATTTGGCTCAAAAAAGCCCCGGGCGCTTGCGAGCCCCGGGGCTTTTTCTTTTGGCGCGTCAGACCGGGTGGGGAACTTTCCGTGGAAATCGCACGACCGCATGCTCCGACAATTCGCGATATCACTCGCCGCTACTACACGGTATGGGGTCTGTACTCGTTTGCCGGCGGATTTCTGTTCGGCGTTTATCCGATCTTCCTGCACTCGCGCGGACTCAACCAGTTCCAGATAAACAGCGTGCTGGCGACGTACTTCGTCGTCCTCTTTCTGACCGACGTGCCCACCGGCGCCTTCGCCGACCTGCTCGGCAGGCGCCGCTCCTACGTGCTCGGCGCGTCGCTGCGGGTCTGCGCCTTCCTCCTGTATTTCGTGGCGCATCATTACTATGTGTTCCTGATCGCCGAGAGTATCGACGGTATCGGCACGACCTTCGGCAACGGCGCGATTGATGCCTGGGGCGTCGACGCGCTCGACGACGCCGGCTACGACGGCCTCAAGGACCGGCTGTTCTCCCGCATCTCGCAACTGACGACGCTTGGCTTCATGGGTTCGGCGATGATCGGCGCGTACGTGGCCGACATCAATATCGCGTGGCCGTGGCTGCTCGGCGCGGGCGGCTACCTTGTCAGCGGAGTGGTGGGCGCATTGCTGATGCACGACGAGCGGCCGCGCAGCACGACCGTCAGGATTGCGGCGATCCCGCGGCGAGTCGCCACCGAGGTCGGCGGCGGCATCCGCGCCGGACTCGGCGCGAACACCGTCCTCATGCTGAGCGTCGCGAGCGCAATCACAGTGGCCGCGTGGGTGCCGTACTGGATCTCGTGGCCGCTGATGTTCAACGAGCGCTTCGCGGTGGGCGTGTGGATCATCGGCTGGATCTATTGCGGGCTGTCGGCCGCGCGCCTGCTCGGCGCGGAGGTAAGCGCGCGCGTGGCGGCGGACGAAGCGCAGCGCGCGGCGCGGGTCAGCATGCTGGTTGTCGGCGCGAGCGCGATGCTGTTCCTGGCTGGCCTGTTCGGCGGGCGGCCGGTGGTTGCGCTCGTGATGCTGTTCATCATGAACTTGTTCACGGGCGCGATGATGCCGCTGGTGCAGAGCTGGTTCAACGAGCAGCTCGAATCGGTCAATCGCGCGACGTTGCTGTCGTTCCGCACCACGTTCGAGACGATGGGCGGCTCGATAGGCCTGCTGTTTGCCGGGCGAATTGCCGACGCGGAGGGCATTCCGTTCGAATGGCAGATCGCGGCGCTGATCTCGATTTGCGCGGCGCCGGTGTATTGGGCGATGCGCCGGCGCGAGGACGCCGAGGTCGCGCTGGCAAGCCCGGCGAAGTGATCGAAGGTCGGGGAGAGATGGAAGAAACCGGATGAAAATTGTCCGATATGGCGCCGACGGCGGCGAGCGATACGGTGCGCTCGAAGGCGACCGGATTGCGCCGCTGGAAGGTGCGCTCGACGCGCTGAAGAGAACGCCGCGGGCCAAATCGATTCCGCTCGACACGGTCCGCCTGCGCGCGCCCGTTGCACCGAGCAAGATTGTCGCTGCCGGATTGAACTACGGCGAATTCGTGCGAGACCTGAAAATCGAGCCGCCCAGAGAACCGCTGCTGTTCATCAAACCGTCAACCGCGGTGATTGGACCCGATGACGCGATCGTCTATCCGCCGCAGACGCAGGAGCTGTATTACGAAGGCGAACTGGCAATCGTGATCGCGCGCAGAGCGTGGCAGGTTCCGCTGTCCGAAGCACGACGATACGTGCTCGGTTACACCTGCATGAATGACGTCACCGCGGCCGACCTGCAAAATCGCGATCGCGAATTCACCCGCAGCAAGAGTTTCGACACGTTCGCGCCGCTGGGTCCGGTCATCGAGACCGCGATCGAGAATCCCGACGACCTTGCGCTCATGACGAGGCACAACGGAAAGCTTCGTCAGAATACCCGCACGTCGGATCTGATTTTTAAGTCCGATTTCCTGGTCAGCTTCATTTCGCACATCATGACGCTGCTGCCCGGTGACGTCATTTCGACCGGCACGCCGCCGGGAGTCGGTCAAATCAAGCCCGGCGATGTAATCGAAATCGAGATCGAACAAATCGGCGTGCTGACCAACACGGTCGCTGCGATGGAGTAAGCCGCCGTGGAATACCGATACGCGCTTTCCGAGTCTGTTCCCTTGCGGGCGGTGTACACCTGCGCGCGGGCAACTAGCGCGCCGCGCCGCTCGGGCGATCTTGCGGTTCGCGCGGGCTTGCATCGCGCGAACCTGCTTCGCCGCCCGCGAGGGGGCGCATGGCCATCGCCAGGAGTCCGTCGAAAGCGCGATCTGGAAGCAGCCAGTGAAAGAACGCCATCAGCTTTGCGTCGGTGCCCACCAGGTACCGTGTGCGCGGCCGCCGCGCCGTAAGCGCGTGTTCAATGACCGCGGCCACGCGCTCGGCAGGTATCGCAGAGCGATCCTGCATCGCGATCAGATTGCGAGTCATATCAATCTGCTGCCCGTAGTACCGAATGGCGTCGGCAGGGAGCCCGCGCGAGAGTTCGTCAACGTAGTCCTGGGCCTTCTCGAACATTTGCGTCTTGATTGAGCCGGGTTCGACAATCGAAACGTCGATACCGAACGGCTTGAGTTCCGCGCGCAGGCTGTCCGAGAGCGCCTCCAGCGCGAACTTCGAAGCAGCGTAGGGGCCCAGCAGTGGAGAGGCGACCTTGCCGCCGATCGACGAGACATTCACGATCCGCCCGCGGCTTCGGCGGAGCATCGGCATGAACGCCTGGATCACCGCCAAAGGTCCCACCAGGTTTATTTCCATTTGTCGGCGAAGCTCGGACGGCGCAAGAAACTCGATCGGGCCGCCGACCCCGACGCCAGCGTTGTTGACGAGCCCGATCAGCGGAAGTTCTCCCAAAGCCCGCTCCACCTGCGCGGCAGCGTCGGAGACGGCCTTTGCGTCAGTCACGTCCAATATCACGGGGCTCAGGCGCGACGACGCTGCCTTGGTCAGCGCCTCACCGTCGGACACTTTGCGCACGCCGGCGAAGACCCGGTAGCCGCGTTGGTCTAGATATAGCGCACATGCTTTGCCGATGCCGCTGGAAGCGCCGGTGATTACGACTCCGCCACCCGTGAGCCCGGGCACTTGCGCATCATTGGCCAGGCTTGTTCTCCTCGCGAGCCGACGCTGGACTAACGCAACCCGCATCTCCCGCTATCAAAATGTCGCGCGAGAGTTTGTCATCCTGACCGTAGCGAGCGACGCAAGCGGAGGGAAGGATGACAGAATAACGCCTACTAGCGGCGTCGGCGGGGGTCCGTTAAAACTTATAGCTCGCGATTTTGGCGCACGCATCCAATCGCCAACCGCCAGAGCAAAATGGATTTTCCACGAATCAAACGGCTGCCGCCCTACGTCTTCAACGCGATCGGAGAATTGTGTCTGAAGGCGCGGCGCGCCGGCGAGGACATAATCGACTTCGGGATGGGAAATCCCGACGAAGCGACCCCGCCGCACATCGTCGCGAAGCTTATAGAGGCGGCCTCCAAGAACGCCAACCATCGCTACTCGGTCTCGCGCGGCGTGTACAAGCTGCGGCTTGCGATCTGCGACTGGTACAAGCGGCGCTACGGCGTCGAGCTGGATCCTGATTCGGAAGCGATCGTTACTATTGGATCGAAGGAAGGCATCGCACACCTGGCGCTGGCGATTCTCGACCAGGGCGACGTGGTGCTCGCGCCGACGCCGACCTATCCGATCCATCAGTACGGATGCATCATAGCGGGCGCGCAGGTGCAGGGCGTGCCTATTCGCCGCGGCGAGGAATTTTTCGACGAGTTGATGGCGACGGTGAATCGATGCTGGCCGCGGCCCAAGTTCCTCATCATGAACTTCCCGCATAACCCGACCACCGCGACCGTAGATTTGCACTTCATGAATCGGGTGGTCGAGTTCGCGCGCGAGAACGACATCATGGTCGCACAGGACTTCGCGTACGCGGACCTGTGCTTCGACGGCTACAAGGCGCCGTCGATGATGCAGGTGGCGGGCGCGAAGGACATCGGCGTCGAGTTCTTCACGCTGTCGAAGAGTTACAACATGCCGGGCTGGCGGGTCGGCTTCGCGGTCGGCAACCGCGAGATGATCGCGGCGCTGGCGCGGCTGAAGTCGTACTTCGACTACGGGATGTTCGCGCCGGTGCAGGTCGCGGCGATCGCGGCGTTGAACGGACCGCAGGAGTGCGTCGCCGAGATCAACGCGACGTACAAGCGGCGGCGCGACGTGCTGGTCGAAGGACTCAACCGGGCAGGGTGGCCGGTGGAGAAGCCCAAGGCGACCATGTTTGTATGGGCGCCGATTCCCGAGCCGTTCCGCCCGATGGGCTCGCTGGAGTTCGCCAAGTTTCTGCTCGCCGAGGCCAAGGTCGCGGTCTCGCCCGGGATCGGTTTCGGCCAGGACGGCGACGGCTTCGTGCGCTTCGCGCTGATCGAGAACGAGCATCGAACGCGCCAGGCGCTCCGCGGAATTCGTCACGCGCTGCGCGCCGGCCAGCCCCCGATTCCGATTCGCGCCGCCAGCGCCTCGTAGTAAAACCGCGAAGTATAGGGGATAGGTTGAACTCTTTAGCGCGGGGTCATCGAGGGCTCGGCCTGATTTGTGCGCTGTTGTTGGCGTGTCTCATCGCATTGCCAATTATAACGGGGGCGGCAGGCTCCGATGAGGATTTGACTAAAGCAGACTGGTCGGTGAACGCGCCCCACGATCTCGCGCACAACCCGCCATCAGAGGGAGCCGTGAGGAGCTTTATGCGAAACCTGGCGAATTCTGTCGGAAGCATTACGAATCAAGTGTGCGATGTTCAGTTTGCCGATTTGAAGCATGACGGCACGTTATCACTGGTGTTGGGTGACGACGGTGGTGGTACCGCCGATTGCAATTACACCGAGATCTTTGACAAAAACGCTGGGAAAACTGATGAGTACTTCCTTGACGCGTATATCGGTACTCCTGGTGTAGAAGACATCAATGGTGACGGACACTTCGAAGTGGTCGTGGATGAGATAGCGGGCGTCGAATACGAAGGATCCGAGAACAGGAGCGGAACGTACTCGACTTGCTCAGCTTGTGTTGCATGCTACGAGTATTGGCCGCGGGTATATGGTTGGACGGGAAGCGGATATACCGACGTAAGTTCTCAATATCCCAAATATTACGAGCGCGAGCTTGCATCTCTGAAAAAGCAGATGGCAGTGGCGTCGGGTCCAAGAGATCTGGATTGTTTGAAAGCAGAAGCTGTGAAGATCGAGCACTTTCTGGATATCTCGAAGAACGCCGGGATGAGCGACGCGATAAGATGGGCGAACAGCACCAATCCTGGACCGTCCGCTTTTGAACACTTTTGAACGGTCGCCATAGGTTGATGAGTTGCGCCGACTTCCGCGAGCAAGCAGTGAAGCTGTCTAAAGCCGGGGGCATTTCTCGGTGAAACCGGTACGGATTGCGCTGCTCGGATGCGGTACCGTGGGCGGCGGCGTGGTGAAGCTGCTGCTGCGCAATCCCGGCAAATACGAGCGCATCCTGGGCGCGCCGCTGGAGCTGGCGGCGGTGGCGGATCGAAGCCTCAAGCCCGACGACGTGCCCGGCTTGCCGGCCATGCTGATCACTCGCGACGCCGCGGCGCTTGTCACGCGTCCCGATATCGATATTGTCGTCGAGCTGTTTGGCGGTCACGAGCCGGCGCGCGCGCTGATCATGAAGGCGCTGGCGGCGGGCAAGGACGTCGTGACCGGCAACAAGGCTCTGCTCGCGGAGCATGGCGGCGAGATTTTTCGCCTGGCGGGCAAGCACGGCCTGGCGGTCGGCTTCGAGGCGAGCGTCGGCGGCGGCGTCCCGATCATCCGCACGCTGCGCGAGGCGCTGGCAGGCGATCGCCAGCGCGCCGTTTATGGAATCGTCAACGGCACCTGCAATTCCATCCTCACTACGATGACGGAGAACGGCGTCGAGTTCGGCTCCGCGCTCGCCGACGCGCAGGCGAAGGGCCTGGCCGAGGCGAATCCCGCGGTCGATGTCGAGGGGCATGACTCAGCCCACAAACTTTGCCTGCTGGTGACGCTGGCGTTTGGCGTGTTGGTGAAGCCGGCGCAGATTTACACGGAAGGGATCACGCAAATCACGCAGGCGGATATCGGGTATGCGCGCGAGCTCGGCTACGCGATCAAACTGCTCGCGATAGGCAAGGATGACGACGGCGCAATCGAGGCGCGGGTGCATCCGACGATGATTCCGGTTCGCCATCTGCTGGCGGGCGTCGGCGGCGCGTTCAACGCGATCTATATCCACGGCGACGCGCTTGGCGCGACAATGTATTCGGGACTCGGCGCGGGCGAGATGCCGTCGGCGACGGCGGTGATGGCCGATATACTTGAAATTGCGCGGCACCGGTTGGCCGAGGGTTCGGCGCGAACTCACGCGTTTGGGTTTCCGATCCAGCTGATGAAAGGCGCCAGTGTCAAGCCGATGGACGACGTGGTATGCGAGTATTACCTGCGGTTCACGGCGCGGGATATACCCGGGGTGCTCGGCGCAATCGCGTCGGTGCTCGGCAAGCACGGGCTGTCGATCGCGTCGGTAATCCAGAAGGAGCGCGCGGCGGCGCGGACGGTGCCGGTCATCATGCGGACGCATGACGCGCCCGAGCGCAGCTTGAAACGCGCGCTGGCAGAGATTCGAAGGAAGAAAATCGTGCAGTCGAACCCCGCGTTTATCCGAATCGAGGAGAGACTTTAAGCGATGGCGTCGGAGGCGAAGAGCGGATCGAAAAATCGGCGGCTGTTTCACTGGCCAGGCCTTATCGAGCACTACCGGCGCTTCCTGCCGGTGACCGATTCGACGCCGATCGTCACCCTGAACGAGGGCAACACGCCGCTTATCGAGGCGCCCGCGATCGCTGAACGGCTCGGGATAAATATCAAGGTCTACTTTAAGTTCGAGGGCGCCAATCCCACGGGGTCGTTCAAGGACCGGGGCATGACGCTGGCGATTTCCAAAGCGCTGGGCGAGGGCGCTCGCGCCGTAATCTGCGCCTCGACCGGCAACACGGCGGCGTCCGCGGCGGCCTACGCGGGCCGCGCCGGGCTGAAGGCGTACGTGCTGATTCCCAAGGGCGCGGTGGCGCTTGGCAAGCTGTCGCAAAGCGTGATGCATGGCGCGCGCGTGCTCGAGGTGATCGGCAACTTCGACATCTGCCTGAAAGTCGTGCGCGACCTGGCGGAGCGCGATCCGGTCAAGATTCGGCTGGTCAACAGCATCAATCCCGATCGAATTGCTGGGCAGAAGACGGCGGCGTTCGAGATTTGCGATCAACTGGGCGACGCGCCGACCCATCATTTTCTGCCGGTCGGGAACGCCGGGAACATTACCGCCTACTGGGCGGGTTACCAGGAATACAAGTCGGTCGGACTCAGCCAGCGAGTCCCGAAGATGATGGGCTATCAGGCGGCCGAGTCGGCGCCAATTGTCGTCGGCCATCCGATCGACGATCCGCATACGGTTGCGACGGCGATCAAAATCGGCAATCCCGCGAGCTGGAAGGGCGCGACCAGCGCGCGTGACGAGTCGGGCGGGATCATCGACATGGTGACCGATTCGGAGATCCTGGCGGCGTATCGGCTGATCGCGAGCGGCGGCGTATTCGCGGAGCCGGCGTCGGCCGCGTCGGTGGCGGGACTGCTCAAGTACGCGGGCGCGGGACTGCTCAAGCCGGGCTCAGTCGTCGTGTGCACGCTCACCGGCCACGGCCTGAAGGATCCGGACACGGCGCTGAAAAACTTAAGTAACACGATCGTGGTCGAACCCGACATCGCGAAAGTGCTGAAAATCCTGGAGCGCGAGTAGGCGGCGCTATGAACATGGAACGAACCGAAGAACTCGCGATGTTCCGGACCGCGCTCGAAATCGCCGATCTTCATCCTGCCGCGGTCAGGTTGCCGGACGACCACCAGTTGATCATCGGCGCGATGCGCTTTCACTACCTCGATTGGGGCGGCTCGGGCACGCCGATACTTTTCCTGCACGGCGGCGGCATCAACGCGCACACCTGGGATTGCGTGGCGGTAATGCTCGGCGAACGCCATCGATGTATCGCGCTCGATCAGCGCGGCCACGGCGACAGCGAATGGTCACCGGTGGTCGATTACCGGATCGCGGCGCATGTTGGGGATATCGAGGGGTTTATTGAGACGACTGGGCTGCAACGCCCGATAGTGGTCGGGCAATCGATGGGCGGTCTCAATTCGATCGCGTATGCGACGCGCCACAGCGATCAAATGCGCGCGATGGTGATTGTCGATGTGGCGCCGGAGATCAGCGCGTCGGGCGCGGAGCGCATTCGCGAATTCTCCTCGATTCCCGAGCTCGATTCGCCACAGGCATTCCTCGAACGCGCGGTCAGATTCAATCCAATTCGCGATCCCGCTGTGTTGCGCCGCAGCCTTCACTACAACCTCCGCCAAACGCCGGCAGGCAAATGGACTTTCAAGCACGACCAGCGGCGCCGGTCCGATGATGCAACGCGCTCCTTCGCTGAGGAACGCGCGCGGCTAGTGTCGGACCTTTCCAGGATCAGATGCCCAACGCTGGTAGTGCGCGGAGCGTTGAGCGATGTGCTCACCGACGCTGCCGCCGAGAAATTCGCGCGCTCGCTGCCCGATGGCCGATGGGTACGGGTCGAGAAGTCGGGCCACAACGTGCAGGGCGATAATCCGCGCGCTCTCCTTGATGCGATGCTCGCGTTTTTCCGCGAAGCGAGAATTTCCGGATGAAGTACATTATCATACACGGCGACGGGATGGCTGATTGGGCGTGCGAGGAGCTCGGCGGGAAGACGCCGCTTGGGGCCGCGCACAAGCCCAACATGGACCTGCTCGCGACGCGCGGGACGCTTGGCATGGTCGCGACGATTCCCAAGGGCATGCCGTCGGGGAGCGACGTCGGCACAATGACGATGCTCGGCTATGACCCGGCGCGGTATCACACCGGGCGCGCGCCGATCGAAGCGGCGAGCCAGGGAATCGAGATGGGGCCGCGCGACGTGGTGTTTCGAATGAATCTTGTGTCGTTGAAGCCGAGCGACGGCGCGATGATCATGAACGATTTTACGTCGGGCCATATTACCAGCGAAGAAGCCGCGCAGATCGTCGCCGACCTGCGGGCGGAACTGGCCGGCGGCGGAATCGAGTTCTTCAACGGCGTCAGCTACCGGCATCTGATGATGTGGCGCGGCGGAGTCGCGACGACGCACCTCACACCCCCGCACGACATCACGGGCAAGCCCGTCGAACCGCATCTGCCCAAGGGCGCGGGTGCGGACTTGCTGCGCGACCTCACGCGGCGTTCGGCGGAGATTTTACGCGAGCATCCGGTGAACAAGGCGCGCCGCGCCGCCGGCAAGGCCGAGGCAACCTCGGTGTGGTTCTGGGGGCAGGGCACGCGGCCCTCAGTGCCGACATTGAAGGAGCGCTTCGGCGTCGAGGGCTCGGTGATATCGGCAGTCGATCTGGTCAACGGGCTGGGCCGGCTGGCCGGACTGAACTTGATCAAGGTTCCGGGCGCCACGGGATTTCTCGACACCGATTACGCAGCGAAGGCGCGTTACGGCCTCGAATCGCTCAAGTCGCGCGACTTCCTGCTGCTGCATATCGAGGCGCCCGACGAGGCCGGCCACATGGGCCGCGCCGATCTGAAGAAGGAAGCGATCGAGCGGATCGACGAGTTGATCATCGGGCCGATGCTGGCGGAGCTGGGCACGTTGGGTGATTTTGCGATCCTGCTGATGCCGGATCATGCGACGCCGAGCCAGCTCAAGACTCATTCGCCGGAACCCGTGCCGTTCGCGTTGATGACCTCGGCGCAGTTCAAGTCGGGCAGCGGCGTGCCGCGCCGCTATACCGAAGTGGACGGGACCGCGACGGGACTGCTCGTCGGCGACGGTTATCACCTGATAGAGTCGTTGTTCGGACGGCCGTTGAATACCGCGTCGAACTGACCCGGGAGGCCCTTGATGGAGCGGAATCTTGCCCTCGAAGTGGTGCGCGCGACAGAAGCCGCGGCGCTCGCGGCGGCGCGTTTCATCGGCAAGGGCGACGAGCGGATGGCGGATCGGGCGGCGTGCGACGCGATGCGCAAGACGCTGAACTCGGTCGCGATGGACGGCAAAATAGTGATCGGCGAGGGCAAAGAGGGCGACGCCGAGTTTCTTTACGAGGGCGAAATAGTCGGCACCGGCGCGGGCACTGAAATCGACGTCGCGCTCGACGCGATCGAAGGTTCTCTCATCTGCGCGACCGGCGGCCCCAACGCCCTGTCGTGCGTCGCGCTGGCCGAGCGCGGGCGAATTCTGCGCTGCCCCGATACCTACATGGACAAGGTCGCGTGCGGCCCGGCGGGGCGCGGCGTGATCGACATCGACCGGTCGCCGACCGACAATCTCAAGGCGCTGGCCGAAGCCAAGAAAGTCTACGTCGAGGACTTGCGGGTCGCGATCCTCGATCGCCCGCGGCACGAAAAGCTCATCAACGAAGTCCGCCGCGCCGGCGCCGGGATCAAGATGATCTCGGCCGGTGACTTGTCCGCCGCGATCGCCACCACTCGCCCGGAGAGCGAAATCGACATGCTGATCGGAATCGGCGGAGCGCATCAGGGCGTGCTGGCTGGCGCGGCGATTCGCTCCGCCGGCGGCGAGATGCAATGCCGGTTCGTGCCGCGCAACGGAGAGGAAGCCGAGGCATGCCTGGCGATGGGGATCATGGATTTGAAGCATCGCTACACGCTGGGGGAGCTGGCGGGAGAGAACGTGATGTTCGCGGCGACGGGTATAACCACCGGCGACTACCTCCGCGGCGTGCGGTTTTTCTCCGGCGGCGCGAACACCAACAGCGTTGTGATGCGCTCGAAGACGCGCACCGTCCGCTTCATCGAGGCGATTCATCATTTCGACTTCAAGCCCGAGTATTGAGCAATGTGGCTGCGCGTGACGATGGATAACAAGCCGGTGATGATCAACGGCGACCGGGTGGTGAAAATCGTGGAGATCCCGGACGGCAAGGGGCGCCGCGGATGCCACGTATATCTCTCGCTCACCGAGTACCTGGTCGTCGATCAGTCGCTGCGCGAGATGATGATTTCGCTCGGCTTCGAAGATCGGCAGTAGTCCGTGCCAGGCTCGCAATCGGGGCCGATGGAAGGTGACGTAGTCGTTCGCCGCAGCGGGCGCATCGACGGACTGTTCGGCGCGATGGCGCCGGGCAGTGTGCTCGATATCCCGGCAGGCGGAGCGATCCAGTCGCGCGCGCTGTCGGAGCTGGGCTACCGCGTCGTGTCGGTCGACCTTTTTGCGCCGGCGCAGCGGCATCCGGCGGGCGCATGGATCTGCGCGGATGCCAACGACGTGCTGCCGTTTCGCGACGCGGCGTTTGACTACGTGCTGTCGCGCGAAGGGATCGAGCATCTCGAAGATCAGATGGGCTTTCTCCGCGACTGTGCGCGCGTGATCCGGCCGGGCGGGAAGATCGTGCTGACCACGCCCAACCTGATGCATCTGTCGGCGCGGGCAAGCGGCTTTCTGACCGGGCAGCGCAATCTGCGGCGCGGCTTGATCAACGAGGTTCAGACGCCGCGCAGCCCCAATCCTGGCCAGGCGCGAATTTATCACGGCCACGCGTTCATGCTCGACTACTATCGCGCGCGCTACATGATGCGCCTGGCGGGCTTCGACCATCTGGAAGTTTACACGGACCGCTGGAGTCCCACGTCGGTGGCGATGTCGCCAATAGTGCCGATCCTGTGGATGGCGATGAAGTTTTCGGCGGCGACGTCGGCCCGCAACGCGCGCCGTCCCGGCCATCGGCCGCCGCGCGACGAGGTCACACGCGAGATCATCGGCCACGTGCTCTCGCCGGCGCTGCTCTACGGCAAGCGCATGGTGATCGTGGCCGAGCGCGTCGCGTCCTGAGCGGGGTCGCTACATCATCTGCAAAGCCTGACAGGTGCTCGAGTCGGCTTTGAACTGGCCGCTGAGACACGAGAGCTTGGCGGCGTCGATCAGCGCGGGTTCGTCCCATTTCGCCGGCCACGGACCGGTGTTGACGGCGCTGCATGCCTGGCTGTTGCCCATCGCGCACCATGAGCTCAACTCACCGTGCAGCACGGCGAGCTGCTGGCATGCGTCCTGTTTGCCGGCGTTACAGGCGGGCGTTTGCATCTCGATCGGCGCGGTGGATTCAATGGCAACCTTGGTATCGCTGAGCGCCTGCACGATCGTATGACATGCGGCCTGGTTGCCTTCGTTGCATTTCTCGGTCGACTCGGCGCGAATCTTGTCGACAAATAGCTGCGCCTGCGGAGTGCATCCCGAAGCGGCGACGAGCGCGATTGCGAGGGCGCTCGCGGCGGCACGCGCTCTGGACCTGGCTGGCACGTGCGCATTGTTTCGCGCGCGGCGAGCCTCACGCAAGCGCCGGCGTGCGCGCCGGGGTTGACAGTCAAAGCGCGCAGGGCGGAACTAGAAGCATGGACCTTAAAAATATCATTTTCGAAAAAGCCGCGATTGCGACGCTGACCGTGAACCGCCCGGCCGCCCTCAACGCCTTGAATCGCGAGGTGCTCGAGGAAATGGCGCGCGTGATTCGCGAGGTGCGCCACGACGCGTCGGTGCGCGTGCTGATCGTCACGGGCGGCGGCGACAAGGCGTTCGTCGCGGGCGCGGATATCGCGGCGATGGCAAAAATGTCGGCGGTCGATGGACTCGATTTCTCGCGCCTGGGCCATCGCGTGATGGAGAGCTTCGAGGATCTGCCGATCCCGGTCATTGCGGCGGTCAACGGATTTGCGCTGGGCGGCGGGCTGGAGCTTGCGCTCGCGTGCGATCTGATTGTCGCGAGCGACAAGGCGCGCTTCGGGCAGCCCGAGATAAACCTGGGGCTCATCCCGGGCTTTGGCGGTACGCAGCGCCTGCCGCATCGAATCGGGCACAACAAGGCGCGCGAGCTGATCATGACGGGCGAGATGTTCGACGCGAACACGGCGCTGGAACTCGGCCTCGTCAACCAGGTCGTGGCCGCCGGCGACCTAATCGAGACCGCGCGCAAGCTGGCCGAGAAACTCGCGGGCAAATCCGCCGTCGCGCTACGCCAGGCGAAGGCCGCACTGCGAGCGGCGTTCACGATGGAAGAGGACGCGGGGCTGCGCTTCGAGCAGGAGGCGTTCGGCGTGACCTTCGGTAGCGCGGATCGCGTCGAGGGGACGAGCGCCTTCGTCGAGAAACGCCCGCCCAAGTGGCAGCACAAGTAGCGCGTCTCATTCTAGCAAGGACTTTACCAGTACTCAGGGTATACCCCGCCCGGATCTTTTCCTAATTCTGGGTGCAGGGGTCAGCCCTGCTTGACGACCTGTCGGCCCTGTGGGAAACTTCGGCAAAAGAGAGAACGACCGCGCCGCCGCACGGGCGGCGCTGGTCATTCTGACAGCACCATCATTGAACAGTAATCGTTCGGAGGATCTTCATGGCTGAGCAGGCTCAAGCTACTGACACGGGACCGCGCCCGATCGTTCCATGGCTGAAATTGGCGCCCAAGCCCCATCTCGAAGGTATCAAGTGCGCGTGCGGAGCAATCTATCTCGATCCAAAACGCGTCGCATGCTCGAAGTGCGGCGAGACTGACAAGTTCAAACCGCTGAGCTTGTCCGACAAGGGCAAGGTGTACGTGTTTTCGGTCGTGCACCAGTCGTTTCCCGGCATCAAGACGCCGTATGTAACGGCGATCGTCGACCTGCCCGAGGGCATCAGCGTCCGCGCCAATCTGACCGACGTCGATCCCGAGCAGGCGCAGAAAGAACCCAACAAGATTTTCAATCTGCCGGTTGAGTTGGTGACCGGCGTTGCGGCCAAGGATCGCGAAGGGCACGACGTAGTAGCTTTTTCGTACCGGCCGAGCAAAAATTAGGGCGCCCAGCAAGCGCAAGCGCGGCGAACAACATTACGACGGACCTGAGCTTTGGGCCGGGCCGCCAGGAGGAATCAAGATGCGAAACGTTTATGTTCTGGGAACCGGGATGATCAAATTCGGCCGCTATCCCGAAAAGACCGTTCCGGAGCTCGGCGGCCAGGCGGCGATCCTCGCGCTCAAGGACGCCGGAATCGGAATCAAGGATGTCGAGATGTTCGCCTGCGGAAATCTTTACCAGTCCAACGCGATGGTCGGGCAGAGAATCCTGCAGCAGATCGGCCAGACCGGAATCCCGGTGATCAACGTCTCCAACGCATGCGCCACCGGCTCGACCGCATTCCGCGAGGCGTACATGTCGGTCGCGGCCGGGATGTACGACATCTCGATGGCGGTGGGCGTCGAGCAGATGGGCAAGCAGGGCTTGCTCGGCGGCGCCGGCGGCGGAGATCCCGCGTACTCGACCGAGGGCAAGGTGGGCTCGGGCCTGATGCCCGCGGTATTCGGCCAGGCCGGTATCGAGCACATGCGCAAGTACGGCACCAAGCTGGAGCACTTCGCGAAAATCTCGGTGAAGTCGCACAAGCATGCGACCAAGAATCCGTTCTCGCAGTATCGCAACGAAGTCTCGCTCGAAGACGTGATGAATGCGCGCATGGTCGCCTATCCCAACACTCTTTATATGTGTTGCCCGACCGGAGACGGCGCGGCGGCTGCGATCCTGGTCAGCGAGGACAAGCTGAAACAGTTGGCCGGCGGACGCAAACGGGCCAAGGTGGCCGCTTCCGTGCTCACCTCTGATCCGTGGACCGATCGCGACCTCACGCTGCCCGACGTCAGCACGCTGACGCGGCGCGCGTCGAAGCAGGCCTACGAGAAGGCCGGCCTCGGGCCCAAGGACATCGCGCTGACCGAGTTGCATGACTGCTTTGCCACGGCTGAGCTCGTGCACTACGAGAACCTCGGACTATGCGGCGACGGCGAAGCCGGCAAGTTCATCGACTCGGGCGGCGGCGTGCATCCGAGTCTCGGCGGTCACGATCCGGTCAACGTCTCCGGCGGATTGCTCTCGAAGGGGCACCCTCTCGGCGCGACCGGCGTCGCGAATATTTGCGAGGTGGTTTGGCACCTGACGCAGGACGATCGCGCCAAGGATCGCCTGGTGCCTAACGCCAAGGCGGGCCAGGCCCACGTAATCGGGCTGGGTTCCGCCTGCACGATTCATATCCTGACGGTATAATTCAGGAAGCAACGCCTAATCGGCACTTCGAAAGAGGGCCGCCCAAACAGGCGGCCCTTTTTCTTTCCTTGATGGGCCGATAGATCTGATGCTCGGAGTTGCGCGGAAAGGATACCGATTGACGAGACCAACATAATGCCGAACCAGGAAAAATCGACGGCTCAACGCCTCGGCTACGCAGCGGACGCGCGCGCTCTCATCGTCAACGCCGATGACTTCGGGATGTGCCACGACCAGAACGAAGGCGTCATGACGGGACTGAGGGACGGCCTGTTTACCTCATCGACGATCCTGGTGACGTGCCCATGGTTCGAGGAGGCGGCGGACTTCGCGCGGGCCAATCCCACGGCCGATTTGGGCGTGCATCTCACTCTCACCGCCGAGTGGGACCACTACAAGTGGGGTCCCGTATTGGGGCGGCATGCGGTGCCGTCCCTGGCAGATGAGCGCGGGTACCTGTGGCAGACCGTCGCGCAGGTTTACGAGCACGCTCGCCTCGACGAAGCGGAGGCCGAGCTGCGCGCGCAAATTGAGAAGGCGTTCGCGGCGGGAATCGACGTGACGCATTTCGATTCGCACATGGGAACGCTGCAACTGCGCGCCGACTATCACGAGATTTACGCGCGCCTGGCCAATGACTATCGCGTGCCGATCAGGCTGGCGTCGCGCCGCCGCATGAGAAGCGAAGGGATGGGTTCGATTCTCGATCAAATCGACACGTTCGGCGTCGTCACACCCGATCATCTGGTGTTCAACGGGCCGCCCTCGGTCGGCGAGACTGAGGCCTACTGGACGAACCTCATTTGCACGCTGAAGCCGGGCCTGACCGAGATTTTGTGTCATCCCGCGCTCGCACGCGACGAGCTCAAGAGCTGCGCGCGCGACGCCTTTCAGCGCGAAGCCGACTTCCGGTACTTCACCTCGGACAAGACGCGCCAACTGGTCAAGGGTGAAGGCATCGAGCTGCTCGGCTTCCGCCAGCTGAGCGACCTGATGCGCCAGAATTCTACATCTGGTTCCCCTTCCCGCTCGGGAAGGAGTTAGGGTTAAGTTCCGTGGAACTGACACGACTCAGAGGATTCCGCGATCTGATTGGCGCGGACGCGCGGGCGATGAGTCTCGTCGAGGAACGGGCGCGTGCGCTCGCCGGGCGCTATTCGATGAAGGAGGTGCGCATCCCAGTCCTGGAGCGCACGCAGCTCTACCTGCGTTCGACCGGCGAAACCTCGGACATCGTAGAGAAGCAGATGTACACGTTCACCGATCGCGACGAAGGTGAAACGGTCGTCGCGCTTCGGCCCGAGGGCACGCCTGGCGTGGTGCGCGCCTACATCGAGGCCGGGCTCGACCGCACCGATCCGGAGCAGCGTCTGTTCTACTCGGGCCCGATGTTCCGTCGCGAACGCCCACAGAAGGGCCGGTATCGCCAGTTCTTTCAATTTGGCGTCGAAGTCTTCGGCCGGCCCGATGCGGCCTGCGATGCCGAGCTGCTGATAATGATCGACGAGCTTTGTCGCGATCTCAAAGTTCCGTTCACCATGGAAATCAATTCCATCGGCGATCAGAAATGTCGGCCCGCTTTTCGAGACGCGCTCGTGCAATGGGGTCGCGCGCACTGGGACCAACTCTGCGACGACTGCCACAATCGCATCGATCGCAATCCGCTGCGCCTGCTCGACTGCAAAATTGACGCGAAGCTCGCCGAGTCCGCGCCCAACAGTCTCGACTACCTATGCGACGAATGCCGGACGCATTTCGAAACCGTCAAGGAACTGCTCGCCGCCGCTGAGGTCCAGTTCGTCGTCAACCCGCGCATGGTGCGAGGCTTGGATTACTACACGCGCACCGCGTTCGAGGTGATGGCGGGCGGTCTCGGCGCGCAGAGCACCGTCGTGGCGGGAGGGCGCTACGACGGGCTGGTCGAGACGATGGGCGGTGCGGCGGTTGCGGGAATCGGTTTCGCGATCGGCGTCGATCGGATGGCGCTGGCTCTGCAAGCCGCTGGATTGGCGCCCACGGATTCGCCGGACGCGGCGATAATCGCGATGGGGTCGGCGGCGACGCGCCAGGCGATCGTCGTAGCGCGCAATCTGCGCGAGGCTAACCTGGTTGTCGAGCTGCTTTCGCCGGAGCGTAAGATGAAGACGCTGCTGGCGCGCGCGTCGAAGCTTGACGCCCGCTTCGCGGTGATAATCGGCGACGACGAACTCGCGCGCGGCGTCGTCCAACTGCGCGACTTGAAGCAGAGCACACAGCGCGAAGTCGCCGTGGCAGACGCGGCGCGCGCCATCGTGGACGCTCGCAAAGAGTGACTGTTTATTGCCTGCACGGGCACAGGTATTCTTCGATGACAACCGGAATTTAACCGTGATGGGTGATGCCGAAAACTGAGCAATATTCTCCACTGCCGCCGTGGCCGCGAACCGATTACTGCGGCGCGATTCGCGCCACCCACGTTGGCCGCGAGGTTGCGCTGTGGGGATGGGTGCAGACCCGGCGCGATCACGGCGGCCTTATCTTCATCGATCTTCGCGACCGCGAGGGAATCGTGCAGCTCGTGATGAATCCCGTTCACAATGCCGCCGCGCACGAGGCCGCCGGCGCGACGCGCTCCGAGTTCTACGTTGCCGTCAAGGGCAAGGTCGTGCGCCGCGCCGAGGGGACCGTCAACGCGGAGCTGCCGAGCGGTGAAGTCGAAGTAATTGTCAGTGAGTTCGAGATTCTGAGCGGATCGGCGCCTCTTCCGTTTCAGATCGCCGACGGCGACGCGACCGCCGAAGAAATCCGCCTCAAGTACCGCTATCTCGATCTGCGCCGCCCCGAGATGCAGCGCAATTTACGCCGGCGTCATCAGGCGTTGCAGGCGATCCGCGGTCATCTCGATCAAAACGGGTTCATCGACGTCGAGACGCCGATCCTTTTCAAATCGACGCCCGAGGGCGCGCGCGACTACCTGGTGCCGAGCCGCGTGAACCCCGGAAAATTCTACGCGCTGCCGCAATCGCCGCAGTTGCTGAAGCAGATCCTGATGATCGGCGGCTTCGACCGCTATTACCAGATCGCCCGTTGTTTCCGCGACGAGGATCTGCGCGCAAATCGGCAGCCCGAGTTCAGCCAGATCGATATCGAGATGACCTGCCCGCGACCCGAAGACATCCAGTCGATCGCGGAGGGAATGATTGCGTCAGTTTATCGCAACGTGCTCGGCATCGACGTGAAGCCGCCCTTCCCGCGGATGACGTATGCCGAGGCGATGGAACGGTTCGGCATCGACAAGCCCGACCTGCGCTTCGGCCTCGAGCTGAAAAATCTCACGGCCGCATTCGCCGGCACTTCGTTCAAGGTGTTCGCGGAAATTCTCGCGCGCGGCGAATCCGTGTACGGAATCAACGTCACCGGCGATCACGCGCTCAGCCGCCGCGAACTCGACGAGCTCACCGAGTCGGTGAAGTCGCGCCATGCGATGGGATTGGCGTGGATAAAAGCAGGCGAGGGCGGATGGCAGGGACCGATCGCAAAATATTTGAGCGACGGCGAGCGGGCTGCGGCTACTGCCACGTCGGCTCTGCAAGCCGGCGACACGCTGTTGATGGTTGCGGGACCGCCCGACAAAGTGCGCCCGGTCCTCGGCGACATCCGTGCGCAGCTCGCTGCGAAATTCGGTCTCGACAAATCCGGCGATCTCAGATTTCTGTGGGTCGTCGATTTCCCCCTGTTCGACTACAGCGCCGACGACAAGCGCATGGTGTCCGTGAACCATCCCTTCACCGCGCCCAATCCGGACGATCTCGCGCTGCTCGACTCCGCGCCGCTCAAAGCGCGCGCACTCGCGTACGACATGGTGCTCAACGGCCAGGAGCTCGGCGGTGGCTCGATTCGTATCCATAGCCGCGAGCTGCAATTGAAGGTATTTGAATTGTTGGGGCTGACGCGCGAGGAGGCGATTGACCGTTTCGGCTTCCTGCTCGACGCGCTCAAGTACGGAGCGCCGCCCCATGGCGGAATCGCTTTTGGAGTCGATCGGATTTGCATGATGCTTTGCGGCACGGACTCGCTGCGCGACGTGATCGCGTTCCCGAAGACGCAAAAGGCGGTTGACCCGATGAGCGGCGCGCCGTCGGAAGTCGATCCGCGCCAGCTCAAGGAACTTTCGATCAAGGTGACCTCATGAAAGCCACCTGCGCGTCGGCGTCCGCCCGGCTGGCGCTCGTGGGGGCGGCGCTGTGGCTGGCGCCGGGATGCACCACGATCGCGGCGGACGCGGTCAACTCCACCACCGGCGCGGTGAGCGACGCCATCAACCAGCGCGACGTAAAGACGCATGCAGTGCGCTCGATCAAGACCATCGCAATCAGTCGTATCGCGGTGATGCCGCTGGCAGAGGCCGCCCCGGGCAGCGGCGAGGAGCTGGCTCCAGGAGCCGCAGAGGCGATTAGCGCCGAGCTGTATAGCCAGGTAGCGATTGCCGGTGGATGGGATCCGATCCCGCAGCAGGATGTCGCGGATGCAATGCAGAAGATGCCGCCGACCACGGCCGCCAACCTCGATCAGAATGCGCTCCAGCTTGGCCATGACGTGTCGGCCGACGGCGTGATCTACGGGACGGTCGAAAGATACAAGGAGCGCGTCGGGATGGATTACTCGGCGGCCAGCCCGGCTTCGGTGGCGTTCTCGCTCAAGTTCGTCGATATGAAGAGCAGACAAGTCGTCTGGACCGCGAAGTTTGCCAAGTCGCAAGCGGCGTTGAGCCAGAATCTTTTCGACCTCGCCAATTTCGTCCAGCGCTCCGGGCGCTGGGTGCGCGCTCACGAAATCGCGCAGGAAGGCGTGAAGGAAGCGGTCGCCGATCTTCACGGCGATCTCAACCTGTCGCAAAACGTCAAGCGCTTCGAAACCGGCAGCTACGGCGAGCTCAAGTCCGGACAGCAGCGCTACAACACCGGCCCGCAGGGAATCTACTAGGACGCGCTACGCCCACGGCGAGTGCGCCTTCATCTTGAGCGCTCGCGCGACCGCGGGATGCACGACATGGCCGTCGTAGGTGTTGAGTCCGTGGCGAATTGCGGGGTTGTGCAGTCCGGCCTCGAGCATCCCGCGATCCGCGATCTCCAGCGCATAGGTCAGCGTCGCGTTGGTGAGCGCGTAGGTCGATGTGTGCGGCACCATCGCGGGCATGTTCGTCACGCAGTAGTGTACGACGCCGTTGCGGATGAACGTCGGCCGCGCGTGCGTGGTCGGTGCGGAGGTCTCCGCGATTCCACCTTGATCGATCGATAAATCCACGATCGCCGCACCCGGACGCATCCGCGCGACCATCTTTGCGCTGAGCAGCCGCGGCGCGCGTGCGCCCGGGACCAGCACCGCGCCAATCACGAGATCGCAGTTGGTAACTTCCTCGTCCAGCGTCGCTCGATTCGACATCACGGTGGTCACGCGCCCGCCCAGCAGGTCGCTCAAATAGCGCAGCCTGGTTGGATTGATATCCATGATCGTCACTTCAGCGCCGATGCCCGCAGCCACCCGGCATGCATTGAGTCCCGAGATCCCGCCGCCCAGCACGACCACCTTGCCGGGCCGCACGCCTGACGCTCCGCTGAGCAACACGCCGCGGCCGCCGCTGCGCGCCTGCAGACACCAGGAGCCGGCCTGGATTGCGAGCCGGCCGGCGACTTCGCTCATCGGCGCGAGTAGCGGTAGGCTCGAGTCCTCGAGCTGGATCGTTTCGTAGCCGACCGCCGCGACGCGCCGGCGCAGCAGCTCGCGCGACAGACGCGGGTCCGCGGCGAGATGCAGATAGGTAAAAAGAATCAGCCCGGGGCGCATCAGCGGATATTCCGGCGGCTGCGGTTCCTTGACCTTCAGGATCAGGTCGGCGCGGAGCCAGACGCCCGCCGCGCCGGTGACGATCGATGCGCCAGCTTTGCGATATTCGCCGTCGGCAAATCCGCTGCCGACTCCCGCCCCCGCCTGGACCATCACGTGATGGCCATGCGCGCGCAACGCGGCCACCCCCGCCGGGGTCAGCGATACGCGCTGTTCGTCGGATTTGATTTCGGCGGGAATTCCGACATTCATGCAGCTAGTTCCTCCGCGCGCGCGATCGGTCTATTCCTCGCGCATCGCTTCGACGATACGGTGCGCGCGGAGTAGCTGGCAATCGCGGAGCGTGCGCCCGCTAACGCCATCGACGCGCAACAGTCAAGAGTCGCGCGCATGATCGATGCCGGCGGCGGAGCGAATCGGAACTTGACAAGACTGACTGCACTGCGCTTCATGAGAATTGGTGTGATCGCGATCGGTCTGGCGCGCGACGTCCGCAAAATGCGCACCGCTCACGATTTACGGAGGAGTCATGGAGATCCCGCAGGGGCTCAAATATTCGAAAGAGCATGAGTGGGTCGCGACCGAAGATACCGTCGCGACCGTTGGAATCACCGATCACGCGCAGGACCAGATGGGCGAGATCGTTTACATCGAATTGCCCGCGGTCGGCGACAAGATCAGCAAGGACGATCCGTTCGGCGTGGTCGAGTCGGTCAAGGCCGTCTCGGATATTTACGCGCCCGTTACCGGAACCGTCATCGAGATCAACGAAGACCTGCCCGAGAGCCCCGAAACCGTCAACGAAGATCCGTACGGCGACGGTTGGCTGATCAAGGTGAAGATTACCGACATGAGCGATCTCGAAGACTTGATGGACGCCGACGAATACGCGGAACTGCTCGCGCGCGAGAAGGAATAATCGCGACGATTTCGGCTTCAGGCGGGCGGCTCGGAGCTCGCGCTGGGATCGGGAGATGTCGCCGCCGCCTTCGACACCGCGATTCTAATCTTGCTCGCCCCCGCAGGAGGATCGATGAACACCATCAGGAACGGAGCCGACGCCGATGGCTCCATCGCAAACGCCTTCTGCGGACTCAAGCCCTGAGAGAATTCGATTTCGCGCGGCGTCATCTCCCCGAGCATCTTCGCCGAGAGCTCGTTGCCGCAATAGACGCTCTCGCTGGCGATCGCACGGGCGCCATTGCCAATCAGATCGGCGTCGATCTCGATGAGATGCAACGGGCGCGTTCCGACGTTCTGCGCATTCCCGGCTATCACCAACGCGACATGGCCACCCTTGAGCGTGTAATACTCCGGGCGGATGTCGTGCAGCGCCACCAGCATCGCGGGTACAATTGGGCGTGCGAAGTAATCGCCGATATGCGGAGCCTGGCTGAGAATCCGCGCGCTGGCGGCGGGCTCGTCGCAGATGAGCGCGCTCGCAGCGAGGAAAACGATCGCCAGCAGGAAAAATGTCGCGAGAAACAATCCCGACGCATGAGTTCCGCCGGCCGCCGCCGAATCCGCGCTGTCGTCGTCGGCCTGGCCGAGTTGGAACCCCGCGGGGTTCTCCGGCACTCGCCGCGGTGCGAAGCGAGGCGACGGCGATCGGAGCGGCGCAGCCGCACTACGCACCGGCGTTGGCGCCGGGTGCGGGCCCGGCTCCGGCTCCGCCATCATCGTCGGCGCCCGGCGAATCGGTGCGGATTCGAACTCAGCCGGCGTCTCCCCCACCTGCCATCCGGCGTCGTCATCGAGCTCGGGGCGCTCGAGCTTGTGCTCAGGCGGCGCGTCGCCGATTTGACTGGCCTCGTTGCTGAAATCGAATTTCAGATTTTCTCCGGTGTCGGCTTTCTGTTCGCGATCGGCGAAGGGGCGACTCAGCGGATCGTCGGCTTCTGCTTTATGCCGATCTTCCTCGTGCTGATCTTGCGGCTGAACGGGCGTCGCCGCGGTGATCCTAAGCTCCCCAGACGCGCTCTGCTCCGAGTCCGGTCGTTCGACCCGGACCTCCGGCTCCGGCGCTATCGCCGGCCGCAACTGCGCGCCATGCTCGCGCTTGACGATGTCGCTTTCGACTTGAGACCTAAGGGCGCCTGGCCGCGGCCGCGCGGGGCGGATGGTGCGCGCCGGCTGCGATTCACCCTCGGCCGCTTGTGGAGCCGGTTTGCGCACTCTGGCCGGCACCGGGTCGGCGTTGAATACGTGGCCGCATCGCGAGCACTTGAAAGTCGGCGTATCGTCGGGCAGAACCCGCTCGTCAATCCGGTAGCGGGTGTGGCAGCTCGTGCATTGAATTTCGATCATTCCCCCACCTCACGTCCCGCGCAGGAAATTATCACACGCGACGGGGTCGTGCATCTTTTGTGCGCAGCACGCCAAACCCTATCGACGGCAACGCCGTTGAGCGTCGTGCCATGCGGGTAGCGCTCCTGGCGCGCCGTTTCGATAGCGCCGGTGGCGGCACTGAGCGCGATTTGATCGTTACGGCGCAAGCCCTGCGCGCGGCGGGGCATCAAATTACGATTTTCGCGGACGAGATTCGCGGCGCTGGCGGCGACTGGGACGTTCGTCGCGTCGGCGCGGGCCTGCGGCTGGGGCGGACGCTGTCGCTGATGCGATTTGCATGGACGGCCGCCCCCGCGGCGCGCCGCGCAGGAGCCGACCTGGTGCTGAGCTTCGCGCGATGCGTCGGCGCGGACGTGATGCGCTCCGGCGGCGGCGCGCATGCCAGTTATCTTCGCGCGGCCCGAAAGTGGCGCGGCGCGCTCGGTGCGTCCGCGATGCGTATCAGCCCGTATCATCAGGTGCAGATGCTCGTCGAGCGCCAGGCCTTCCGAAGTCCCGGCCTGAAGCACGTGATCGCGGTGTCGAATTTCGTTCGTGACGACCTCATTCGGGAATTCGGCCTCGCGCCTGAAAGAACGGCCACGATTTACAATGGCGTCGATCTCGAGCGCTTCCGGCTCGCCGCCGATCCGTCCGAGCGCGCGGCTATCCGCCAGAAGTTTGTGGTTCCGGCCACCGCTCGCGTCGCGGCCTTTGTTGGCAATGGCTTCGCGCGCAAGGGATTGGGATTCCTCATCGAAGCATGGCCGCTGGTCGCGGGCGGCGCGTTTCTGCTGGTGGCCGGCGCCGATCGACAGACCGACAAGTTCGCGCGGCGCGCTCGCGCCCTCAACGTCGGCGCGCGAGTAGTCTTCACGGGTCCGCAACCCAACGTCGAGGCGATCTTCCACGCCGCGGACGTGTTTGCGATGCCCTCGCTGTTCGAGCCGTTCGGCAACGTCGTGATGGAAGCGATGGCCTGCGGACTGCCCGCGATGACCAGCGCGTTCTCGGGTGTCGCGGAGTTGCTCCCGCTCTCGATGCGCGGGCTTCGAGTCGAGAATCCCGACGATGTGGGCGAAGTCGCGCTTCGTCTCGGCGCCTTGTTCGACGCGCCCGCAAGTTTTGGCCGTGAAGCGCGCGCGACGGCCGAAAGATTTACCTGGACCAGATACGCGAACGAATTGAACGCTCTGATCGAATCAGTACGTTGATTCACCGGGTGCAGGGGTCACCCCTGCCCAAGGAAGTGAGAAACCCACGGTGGGTTTCGCATTAAATAAAGTGACCTTTCAACGGCCGAGACCGTCGAACATTCCACGCGCGATTGCCAGCCTGCGTTCCTCGCGCGCGATTCGCGGCAGGCCGGCGGCCGTCAACTTCGCAATTCGCAGCCGCGTCATCGCGATCGCGTTCTTCACAATCACGTCGACCGCGGAATGCTTCTCATGCAGCATCCGGCAGCGCCCGCGCTCGCGCGAGACTCTGATGAACCGCTCGCGATTCGCACGCGCGGCATCGACGTCGTGATAGACCAGCGCCTTGGGCGCGTATCCGATTCGAAAGCCCGCGCGCCGGATTCGTCCCGACATCTCGGTCTCCTCCTCGTGCCCGCCCGCGCCCGGACCGAGGCGCTCGTCGAACGGTCCCACTTGCCTGAGCGCGTCGGCACGAAAGGCCATGTTCGCGCCGAGCACTCCGCGCACCTCGACGACTTGCTCGCCATGGTCGGCGATCGGCAGGTCCAGGTATACGGCGATCGGTCCCGCGATTTTTTCGGGATCTTCAGCCGGGATGATTCGCCCCTTCATCGCGGCAAACTCGCGATGGACGTCAAAGAACTCCTCGACGGCATCGAGATAGCCCGGCGCGACGACCAGATCGTCGTCGAGAAAGACGAGGATTTCGCTTTCGGCCGCCTGCGCGATTGCGCGATTCTGAATGCGGCATTTTCCGGCGCGAGGTTCGTGCAGATGCTTCAGCGGGAAGCCTTCGACCGAAAGCTCCAGTGGCGACGGCGTGCCGTTTTCGGCAACGATTATCTCGCGGGCACCGGTCGCGATTTCGGGCGCGAGGCTCGTGATCAGCCGCCGGAGCGAGTCGGGCCGGTTGTGAGTTGCGACAATGACCGAGGTCTTCAACGCCCTTCGATTTTGCGAAAACGCATGATGATGTTTTCATCCATCAGCAGACTCGCGCTGGTCATGAAACCGAGCAACTCGCGATTGATTCTGCGTTGCTCCGGATCTTTTACGCCCCGGCCATAAAGCATCCACGAGAACCCCGCGATCAACGGCCACAGAATCGGCGCAAAGATTCGCGATCGCAACTTGCGCCGGCTGCGCCCTAGCGCCTCCATCCGCAGCCCCGCCCCCCACGCGATCCAATGCAGGTCGTTGAGGCCCATCACGTGCCAGTTGCGTCCGTCCGCGACGCGATAGCGATACGCCAGCGGAGCACGCCGTCCCTTGTAGTAGCCGCTCAGCAGGTAATGTATCCGTGAGCTGACGTTCAGGCGATTGGGCGTCGTGACGATCGCCACGGCTCCCGGCCGCATCACGCGCGCTATTTCACCGAGCGCGTGCGGGATGTCGGCGAGATGCTCGATCACCTCGAGCATCATCACCAGGTCGAAGCACGCCGGCCGAAACGGAAGATCGCGATCGAGATTGACTGCCAGCCAGCCCGGCTTGCGCGTCCGATACTCGGTCGAAATGACGCGCCATCCACGCTCCGCAAGGAGACGGCTCGAAAGGCCGTCGCCCGCGCTCAAGTCCAGCGCCAGCGATGACGGCCCCGGCGCCGGCGCCAGCGCGATCGCGCCGCGGACCCGCTCACTCATCGTAACGGCAGACTGTTTTTCACTTTTTCACTGGCGCCGAGCATTCAAGCAGGCTGCGCGGCTGATGGAATCCGGTCTTGAATTGGAATCATCAGCCGGTTAAATCCTATACTCTTGTCTTCGCTCGCGAGAGTGGCGGAATGGCAGACGCGCAAGGCTCAGGACCTTGTGAGCGCAAGCTCGTAGGGGTTCAAGTCCCCTCTCTCGCACCAGTTCGATCGCGCGTTGAGTCCGCCGCGAACCTCAATAGTTGCCGGATTGTGGGGCGCCGGTCGTCTTGTTGCCCGAGGTTTCAGCTCCGTGGCACTTTGCGACGTCCGCTTCGCTGCCACCGACCGCCGACGCGATCTCGGCATCGGAGCGGCCCGATTCCGCCTGCAGCTTGACCACGTTGCAATCGACGTGGTCAGAAGATATCGAGCTGCATCCCGACATTCCGCCGACAACCAGCAACGTTCCAAGCGCGGCAATCCCCAGTTTGCGAAACGCGTCAACCATCGCGACTGTCCCTCCGGAGTCGAATTCGGCCGGTCCCCAAGCGCCCAAGCATGCGCACGATATTATTAACCGCCTCGTTTTTACAAGCTGTTCGATCGGCGCGGCGCGTCCCCGTGCTTGAGAGGCGACCGGCGGGACAATATGATTTGAGCCTAGGGCGCGCGGCGCCCCTTTTTCGACACAGCGCCGCGCCCTTTTTTCGACGGAGCGATTCCGGTGGATTTGCCCAAGACATTTGATTCCAAATCGGCTGAGGAAAAATGGTTTCAGCTGTGGATCGACCTCGGCTACTTCAAGGCCGATCCTGCGCGCGAGGGCAAAGTCTTCTCGGTGGTGATTCCGCCGCCCAACGTCACCGGCCAGCTCCACCTCGGCCATGCGCTCAACGTCTCGCTGCAGGACATCATCGTGCGTACGCGCCGTATGCAGGGGTACAACACGCTGTGGCTGCCCGGCACCGACCACGCAGGAATCGCGACGCAGAACGCGGTTGAGAAGGATCTCGCGAAAGAGGGTAAGGACCGTCATCTGCTCGGCCGCGAGGCGTTCGTCGACCGCGTCTGGCAATGGCGGGAGACCTACGGCGACCGAATCCTGCACCAGTTGCGCCGACTGGGCGCGTCGTGCGACTGGAGCCGCGAGCGCTTCACCCTGGACCCGGGTCTGTCGCGCGCCGTGAGCAAAGTCTTCGTCGATCTTTACAACCAGGGCCTCATCTACCGAGCCAAGCGGCTCATCAACTGGTGCCCGCGATGCGAAACAGCGCTCTCCGATCTCGAAGTCGATCACAAAGAGGTCCAGGGCAGCCTCTGGTACATCCGCTACCCGCTCGCCGACGGCACGGGCGCGCTGACCATCGCAACAACGCGGCCCGAGACGATGCTCGGTGATACCGCCGTCGCCGTGAATCCTGACGACGAGCGATACAAATCGTACGTCGGCAAGACGATTCGTCTGCCGCTGGTCGGGCGCGAGATAAAGATCGTTGCCGACGCCGCCATCGATCGCGAATTCGGCACCGGCGCGTTGAAAGTCACACCCGCCCACGACCCGGTGGACTTCGAACTCGGCAAGCGCCACGGCCTCGAGCAGATTTCGGTGCTCGGCGGCCAGGCGCATATGAACGAGAACGCCGGGCCATATCGCGGGCTTTCGCGCGAGGAGGCCCGCAAGCAAATCGTCAAGGATCTCGAAAAGGCCGGACTGCTCGAAAAAATCGAGCCGCATTCGCACGCGGTCGGCGTCTGCTCGCGATGCGACACGGTCGTCGAGCCGATGCTCTCCGAACAGTGGTTCATGCGGATGCGGGCGATGGCCGATCGCGCGATCGAGGCGGTGCGCAAGGGCGACACGACCTTTCATCCCAAGTTCTGGGAGAACACGTTTTTCAACTGGCTGGAGAACATCCACGACTGGTGTATCTCGCGCCAGCTATGGTGGGGCCATCGGATTCCCGCATACCGATGCGTGCGATGCGACCATCTGATCGTCGCGGCCGAGCGCCCGCCGCGATGCCCCGAGTGCGACGGCTCCGACATCATCCAGGACGACGACGTGCTCGACACCTGGTTCAGTTCGGGCCTGTGGCCGATGTCCACGCTCGGCTGGCCGGACGACACGCCGGAGTTTCGCCGCTACTACCCGACCAGCCTGCTGCTGACGGGCTTCGACATAATTTTTTTCTGGGTCGCGCGGATGATGATGTTCGGACTGGAGCTCACCGGCAAGGTGCCGTTCAAGGACGTGTACATCACGCCGCTGGTCCGCGACGAACTCGGCAAGAAGATGACCAAGTCGAAGGGCAACGTCGTTGACCCGCTCGATTTGATGGAACAGTACGGGACGGACGCAGTCCGCTTCACGCTGGCGCAACTGGCCGTGCAGGGGCGCGACGTAATCCTGTCGCACGACCGGTTTGCGGCGTCGCGCGCGTTCGCGAACAAAATCTGGAACGCGGCGCGCTTCGTGATGATGAATCTGGACGGCGCAGGGCAGCCAATCCCGAAGGTCGAAGTCGCGAAGCTGGGATTGGCCGAGCGATGGATTCTGTCGCGCCTTGACGACACGATTCGCGAAGTCACCCGCTCGATCGACGCCTATGAATTCAACGTCGCGGCGATGAAGCTCTACCAGTTCATCTGGCACGAGTTCTGCGACTGGTACATCGAGCTCTCAAAGGAGCCGCTCAAGGCTGGCGGCGAGCGCCAGGCGGCGGCGCGATGGGTGCTAATCAACGTATTCGATAAGATGCTGCGCCTGCTGCATCCGTTCATGCCCTTCGTGTCGGAAGAAATCTGGCAGGTGATTCGCCCGTATCTCGATGAGCCGAACCTGGCGGCACATCTGCCGATCGCGAAATATCCGGAGCCGTCAGCGAAAAATCCGCTTTCACCGGCGGAAGAAAACGCGATGAATCACTGCATCGAAGCAACCGAGGCGATCAACTCGCTCCGCTCGCTGCTCGGCTGGCACCCAGGCCAGCGCGTCACGGCAGTGATCAAAGCTAGAGATGCAAAAGAGTTGGAGACGTGGCGGCCCTACGCGATGACGCTGGCGAAACTCGAAGCGTTCAATGTCGATGCGTCGGGAGATCGTGCAGTTTTCGCGCATCTGGCGTGGGCAGACGTTGGTGTCGAGGCGCCCGACGGTTACGACTTCCAAGTCGCGCGTCAGAAATTGCAGAAGCAGCTCGACGAGATCGGCAGGCACGCCGCCCAGCATGAAGCCAGGCTGAACGATTCCCGTTTCATGACCAAAGCAGATCCCGAAACGCGAGTCGAAGTTGCACAACGATTCGAAGGTCTGCAAGCCCAGCGAAAGTTGCTGAGCGAACAACTACGCCAACTGGAAGAACGGGTATGAAAGCCGTCCATCATCGCACGCGCGCGTAGTTCCTGAGCATTTGTGGAACTGTTCAAGCAATTCGATCCCACCGAACTCATCAAGCGGGCGCTTGCCGAGGACGTAGGGCAGGGCGATATCACCACGGCCGCCACCGTCGCGCCCGGCAGGATTGGCCGCGCGCGAATCACCGTCAAGGAACCGCGGATGATTCTCGCCGGCGGAATCCTGATTGAACCGGTGATGCGACAGGCAGGCGCCGAGCCGCGGATGGTCGCGCTCGCGCCCGAAGGCGCCGAATTGAAGGCCGGCGACGTGCTCGCGCAACTCGAGGGCAAGCTCGCGGGATTGCTGATCGGCGAGCGCACGGCGCTTAACTTCGTGCAGCTGCTCTCGGGTATCGCGACCACGACGCGCGCGTTTGTCGACGCGGTCGCGGGCACTCGTGCGAAGATTATCGACACGCGCAAGACCCATCCCGGCCTGCGCATCGTCGAGAAGTACGCGGTCCGCGTCGGCGGCGGGCACAACCATCGCCTGGGCCTGGACAGCGGCGTGCTGATCAAGGAAAACCATATCGCGGCGGCGGGCACGGTGACGAAAGCGATCGAGGGTGCGCGCCGCATCGCGCCCCACACTCTCAAAATCGAGATCGAATGCGAGACGCTCGCGCAAGTTGAAGAAGCACTCAAGGCGGACGCCGACGCGATCCTGCTTGACAACATGACGCTCGACAACATCCGCAAGGCGCGCGCGCTCGCGGGACCTGATGTTCTACTTGAAGTTTCCGGCGGCGTGACGCTCGCTACCGTTCGCGCGATTGCGGAGGCGGGCGCCGACCTGATTTCCGTCGGCGCGCTGACTCATTCGGCGCGATTTCTCGATATCAGCATGAGAATTGACGCGCTCTGATCCGTTGAACTCCACGCCCGATGCGCTTTCCTGAAAAAAATCCATATCTTGCAATCGAACGAGGCGCGCCCGGCCGGATCGGCTGGCGAATCCATTATTTCGACGAGATCGACTCCACGCAGGAGGCCGCGCGCGAGCTTGCCGCCGGCGGCGCCGCGCAGGGCACAGCGGTAATCGCCGAGCGCCAGACCGCGGGGCGGGGCAGGATGGGCCGCACGTGGCATTCGCCGTCCGGGGTCAACCTTTACACGACGATAATCCTCCGCCCATCGATCCCGCTCGCCGACGTCCCGCGCCTGAGCCTGACGGCCGGCGTCGCTGCCGCCGAGGCGCTCGAGCGCGAGGCGCCGGGAATCGTCGCGCTCAAGTGGCCCAACGACGTGTGGCTGCGCGGCCGCAAAGCGGGCGGCATCATTGCCGAGGCTGTCACCGACGCGCGCCAGGACCTCGACTGCGTGCTGCTGGGCATCGGCATCAACATCAATCTCGCCGCCGACGACGTTCCGCCCGACTTGCGCGACAAGGCGACCTCGATGCGTATCGCGACCGGGCACGCATGCGACCGGATTGCGATCGCCGATTCGCTTTTTAATCGGCTCGACTCCCGCTATATGGAAACCCTGACGCGCGGCTTCGAGTCGGTTCGCCCCGCGTGGGAACGGTTCTCTGCCCTGACCGGCAAGCGCATCGCAGCAGTGGACGGCGGGCGGCGTCGGTCCGGAGTGGTCAAGGGAATCGACGGGACGGGTGCACTGCTGCTAGACATCGGAGACCGGGTCGAGCGAATCGTCGCGGGTGAGGTGAGCGTGGAGGGGGCTTACGAGTAGGCGCTATGTAACGAACGCGAAATAACTGCATCGATCGGGGCGCGGCGCTCTGCAATCGGCGCTGGTCCCGGCGGGCAAAGCTGAGAGGTAAACTCCATGGCTGTGGAGGAAATCGGCAGGCTTCGGACAATCGCAATCGTGGGCCAGGGCGGGACCGGCAAGACGCAAACGGCCGATGCGATGCTCTTCACGGCGGGCGCTGCGCCGCGCCTGGGGAGGCCCGACGATGGCTCTGCGGCGATGGACTTCGAGCCCGAAGAAACCAAGCATCACATTTCGATCAGTTCGGCGTTCAATCACCTCAACTGGAAAAAGACTGAAGTTATTTTGGCCGACACGCCCGGCTACACCGCGTTTCTGCCGGAAACGCTGACCACTCTGCGCGCGGTGGACGGCGTCGTGATGCTGATAAGTCCCGGCGCCGACACCAAGATTGAATCGGAAAAAATCTGGACCGCCACCGACGATCTCAAACTGCCGCGAATCGCGTTCGTGTCGCGGCTCGATCGCGAGCGCACCAGCTTCGACGCCGCGCTGAAGGACCTCCAGAAAGTTCTCGGCGCGCGCGCCGTCGCGCTGACCATCCCTATTGGCGAGGAGCTCGGCTTCAAGGGCATCGTCGATGTGCTCGCGAGGAAGGCGCTCACTTACGCCGACACCAGCGGCAAGTTCAAGGAAGAGGAACTGTCGGCCGAGCTGAAGGCGCGCGCGGAAGCCGCGCGTACCGCACTGTGCGAGGCCGTCGCTGAGACCGACGACGCGCTGCTCGAGAAATATCTCGACCAGGGTACTCTCGACGACGCTGAGGTTCTCACGGCGCTGCACGCCGCCGTGCTCGACCGCAAGATCACCCCGGTCTTCTGCGGCTCGGGGGCAAAGAACATCGGTATCGGGCCACTGCTCGACGCGGTGACGACCTTTCTGCCAGCGCCCAACGAGCGTCCGCCGGTGGAATGCCAGAATCCTGCCACCGGCGAGCCGGTTAGCCGGCCTGCCGACCCGGCGGCGCCGTTCGCCGCGCTGGTGTTCAAGACGATGATCGATCCGTTCGCCGGCAAGCTCTCAATTTTCCGTATTATTTCGGGCCGCGCGCAGACCGACGCGGCTGTGTTGAATTCGACCCGTGAATCGAAGGAGCGCTTCGGTCAGTTGCTGCGGCTCGAGGGCAAAAAGCAGTCGCCGATTGCCAGCGCGATCGCGGGCGAAATCGTAGCCGTCGCCAAGCTCAGGGACACCACCACCGGTGACACTCTATGCGACGAGAAAGCGCCGGTGCTCGTGATGCCGCCGCTGACGCGCCCGGCGGGCGTGATGTCTTTCGCGATTCGTCCCAAGACCAAGGTCGATGAGGAGAAGTCGTCGGCCGCGCTGCAGAAGCTGATCGAAGAGGATCTCGCTCTCGAGGTGCATCGCGATCCGCAGACCCACGACATCATCTTGTCCGGCACCGGCCAGATGCATATCGAAATCACGGTCGAGAAGCTGCGGCGGAAATTCAACGTGGACGTCGAACTGCAGGCGCCCAAGGTTCCCTACAAGGAAACCATCAAGGGACGCGCCGAAGCGCAAGGCAAGTACAAGCGCCAGTCGGGCGGCCGCGGGCAATACGGCGATTGCTGGCTGAAGATCGAGCCGATGCCGCGCGGCAAAGGTTTCGAGTTCGTCGACAACATCGTGGGCGGCGTGATCCCGCGCAACTTCATTCCGTCGGTCGAAAAAGGCGTGCGCAACACGCTGGTCGACGGATTTCTCGCCGGCTATCCGATGGTGGACGTCCGGGTCACCGTCTTCGACGGTAGCTATCACGACGTAGATTCGTCGGACATGGCGTTTCAAATAGCAGCCTCGATGGGTTTCAAAGCGGCGCTGGAAAAAGCCCGGCCGATCATCCTTGAACCGATCGTCGCCATTGAAGTCGCGTGTCCCGATGAATGCATGGGCGACGTGATCGGCGATCTGAACTCGCGCCGCGGCAAAGTGCTCGGGATGGACAGCAAGGGCAGCGGCCAGGTGATCAAGGCGCAGGTGCCAATGTCCGAGGTCCTCAAGTACGCGCCCGACCTGCGCTCGATAACCTCGGGCCGTGGCTCGTTCGAGCAGCACTTTTCGCACTATGAAGAGGCTCCGGGTCCGGTCGCTGAAAAGATTATCAAGGAGACGCTCGCGGCGCGCGAGGCGGCCGGCGCCAAATCGCACGCGCACGCCCACGCCTAGGGCCGTGCAACGGGATGGCGGCCGGGTGTTGCCAGCGCCGTCCGTCTTGTACAATCGGTGCAGGGTCAGCTATCCGATGGCGCCGATAGGAAAAAGCCTGGTCTTCGCCGGTATCGCGATAGTGATCGTGGGACTGGCGCTGTGGGGATTGTCGTCGGTGCCTTACGTCGGCAGGCTGCCCGGCGACATCTACCTCCGTCGCGGCAACTTCACCTTCTACTTTCCGCTCGCCACCTGCATTCTTATAAGCATCGTTGCAACGATACTGCTGTCGCTGACGAGGCATTGACGATTTGGCGGCGAAAAAAACCGTAAGCCCGCATCGGCTCGCAGAGCGCAAGCGGCGCCGCCGCGAGCTGATCGCCGTCGGCGTGGCCGGCGCGACGCTGGTCGCCTTCGTGCTCGCGCAGACCGAGTTGCCGCCGCTCACGCGTCACACCTCGCTGGTCTCCAACCTCGCCGTCATCTCGCTCTTCAACTTGAGCTTCTTGTTGCTCGGCCTGATGCTGTTCCTGGTCGGCCGCAATCTCGCCAAGGTCATCTTCGAGCGCCGCCGCGGGCTGATTGGTTCGAAGTTCCAGGTCCGTCTGGTTGCGGGATTCATCGCAGTCGCACTGATCCCGAGCGCGTTTCTGCTCTACGTGTCGGGCGTGTTCCTGCACGCCGACATCAACAGCTGGTTCAATCCCGAGTACGAGCAAATTCTTGATGACTCGCTCGAGATCGCGAAGACCTACTATCTGAACTCAGCCAACAATGCGTCGCATTTCGCGCGCGTGCTGGCGGGCGAGATCTCGGCTCAAGGCCTGCTCGCGCCGGACAAGCGCGGCGACCTCAAAGCGTTCATCGCCAAGCGCCAGCAGGAATACAACCTCGGCACCATCGAGGTGTTCTCCGCCGATCGCAAACTGCTGCTCATCGACATCAGTCCCAAGACGCCCACCGGCATCGGCGCGTCGCCCGATTCGCCGATTATCTCGCAGACGCTGAAGGGCCAGGCGCTCACCCGCACCGACCGCCTCGGCAGCGCCGATGTGGTCCGCGGCTCCGCGCCGATCTACGTCTCCAGCGATGCCGACAACGTGCTCGGCGCGGTGCTGGTCGATTACTATCTGCCGCAGAGCCTCGCGACGCGCGCGAGCAACATTTCGCGCGTCTCCGAGGATTACTTTCAGCTGCGGATTCTTCGCCAGCCCATCATGAACAGCTACCTGCTGACGCTGGTGCTGATCGGGCTGGTGGTGGTGACGCTGGCGAGCTGGTTCGGAATATTTCTTTCGCGCGGAATCACCGGCCCGATCAAGCTGCTCGCGCGCGGAACGCAGGCGATCGCCGGCGGCGATCTCAATTTCCGCATCCCCGCCGTCGGCGACGACGAGATCGGGCAGCTCGTCGATTCCTTCAACCAGATGACTGCCGATCTGCGCGCTTCCGCCGCCGAGCTCGAGCGCCGGCGCCAGTACACGGAGACTCTGCTGCGCAACGTCTCGGCGGGCGTCGTCGGGCTGGACCATGAAGGCATCGTCACCACAATCAATCCATGCGCCGAGCGCCTGCTCGATCTGGACGCCGCCGCCCTCATAGGCCGCAACTACCAAGGCGCATTCCCGCCCGCGCTGGCCCGCGTGCTCGAGGACCTGTTCGCCTTCGCCGCGCGCCCGCGCGAAGCCCGCTCGACCGTCAAGCTCGAAATCGCCGGCGGCGAGACTGAGCTGATGATGACCGCGAGCCCGCTGGGCGACGCCCCCAACGAACCGGCCGGAACGGTGCTGTTCTTCGAGGACGTCAGCCAGATAGCCAAGGTCGAGCGGATGGAGGCGTGGCGCGAAGTCGCGCGCCGGATTGCGCACGAGATCAAAAATCCGCTGACGCCCATCCAGCTCTCGGCTGAGCGGCTCCGGCGCCAGCTCGGCGCGCGCCCGGGAATCGAGTCCACGCTGGTCGAGGAATGCACGCGAACGATCATCGGCGAAGTCGAGGACCTGAAGCGGCTGGTGAATGAGTTTTCGGCGTTCGCGCGGATGCCGCATCTGAACCCGGTGCCCGGCGACCTCAACGCGCTTGCCAGCGAGACCGTGGCGAATTTTCGCGAGGCTAATCCCAACGTCGAGTTCGCACTCGCCCTCGATCCCGCGCTTCCGCTCATCCCGATCGATCGCGACGCGATGAAGCGCGCGCTGGTCAACCTGCTGGACAACGCGGTCGCCGCCGTGACCGCCATCAACCACAACAGCGCCGGCCCAAAAATCGAGGTGCGCAGCCAGCGGCGGCCGGCCAACTCCATCGTAACCCTCGAAGTGGCCGACAACGGTCCGGGCATCGACCCGCGCCTGCGCACCCGCATTTTCGAGCCGTACTACTCGGGCAAAAAAGGCGGCACCGGACTCGGCCTCGCGATTGTTTCCGCGGTCGTGACCGACCATCACGGCTTCGTTCGCGTGACCGACAACCAGCCGCGTGGAAGTAGATTCGTGCTCGAGTTTCCTGTAAAAGACCTACAATTCGCAAAGGCGGCTGGCTGATGCGACCCTCACCGCGCTGCTACGAAGCGCGATTTCCGGAGAAAATTTGACGTGAATGAGACCGTGCTGGTGGTGGATGACGAGGAGCGGATTCGGTCGGCATTGCGCGGCATCCTGGGCGACGAAGGTTTCCGGGTCGTCGACACCGGCCACGCGCCGGCTGTGATGGACCTGATTGCGCGCGAGAGCCCCGCGATCGTTCTGCTCGACGTGTGGATGCCCGAAATGGACGGCATCGAGTTGCTCCGGCTGATCAAATCCGAGCAGCCCCGCGTGCCGGTCATCATGATCTCAGGCCACGCCAACATCCAGAGCGCTGTCGCCGCAACCAGGCTCGGCGCCGCAGATTTCATTCAAAAGCCGTTCTCGGTCAGCGGATTGCTCGCGTCGATCGCCCGTGCGCTGGAGGGTGACTCCGCCGGCCCGGACTCGTCCAACCCGCGCGGCATGACCGCGGAAATTCGCGCCGCCCGCCGCGAGGCCATCCGCGTCGGCGCGATCCCGCAACGCACCGTCGCGCGCTCGATCGTGATGGGCGGGCAGGGGCTTCACACCGGCCTCAAGACCGGCGTCATCCTTCATCCGGCGCCGGCCGGATTTGGCATCGTCTTCACCTCGCTCGCCGACGAGACCGCCATTCCCGTCCGCTTCGAGAACGTCACCGACACCGGCTACAACACTACATTGACCAGCGGCGGCCGCTCGGTACGCACGGTCGAACATCTGCTTTCCGCTCTCCACGCGTTTGGCATTACCAACCTGCTCGTTAAAACCGACGATGAAGTCCCCGCGCTCGACGGCTCGGCGCTCGAGTTTTGCAAGCAGCTTGGTGAAGCCGGGCTCACAGTGCAGGACGCGACCGTCGAGCCGCTCGCGATCAAGCACAAAATCGTGATCGGCGAGGAAGGCGAGGGCCTCGAGTTCATAAGGGCCGAACCCGCCGGCCATCTGATCATTGACTACACGCTCGAATACCCGAAACCGATCGGCGTTCAGCAGTTGCACTTCGAGCTGACTTCGCCCGACGCGTTCACGCGCGAGATCGCACCGGCGCGCACCTTCGGCTCCGTCCGCGAGTTCCGCAAGCTCAACGAACTCGGCCTTGGCGGCGGCGCCCGCCTCGACAACGCAATCCTCGTCGATGACGACAAAGTCGTGAACACCACGCTGCGCTTCCCCGACGAATTCGCGCGCCACAAAGTGCTCGATCTGATCGGCGATCTCTACTTGCTCGGCCGTCCTCTGCACGCGCATGTCACCGCGTCGAAGACCGGCCATTCCGACAACCTGGCGCTCGTCAAAGCAATTCACGCGTCGTTCCAAACCTGAGCGCGAGCAACTGGTCCCCCTTCCCAAAAGCGGAAGGGGTTAGGGATTGGGTTTCTGAGGCGCGTGCGGCTGCTTCAATTCTGACAGCGCAAACCTCGCATGGACCTCAACGGAAAAGTTGCGCTGGTAACCGGCGCGGCCCGCCGCGTCGGCCGCGCGATCGCACTGGAATTCTCCCACCGCGGCGCGTCGGTCGCAGTTCACTATCGCAACTCGCACGCCGAGGCGAACGCAGTCGTCTCCGAGATCGCGGGCATGCGCGGCAAGGCGCAGGCATTCCGCGCCAACCTCGAGAGCGTCGCCGAGATCGAGCAGATGGTCGCCGGCGTCCTCGACGCGTTCGGCCGAATCGACGTCCTCGCCAACTCCGCCTCGGTCTTCGCGCCGACGCCGCTTGCGCAAATCACCGAGCGCGACTGGGACGCGAATCTCGACACCAACCTGAAGGCGCCGTTTTTTCTCTCGAAGTTTGCCGGTGCCGCGATGCGCCGTCAGGGCGCGGGGAAAATCGTCAACCTCGGCGACTGGGCCGGCCTCCGCCCCTACAAGGACTACCTGCCTTACGCGGTGTCGAAGAGCGCGCTGATTGGACTGACGCGGGCGCTCGCCAAAGAACTCGCGCCCGAGGTCCAGGTCAACTGCATCGCGCTCGGCATGGTGATGCCGCCCGAAAACTACACCAGCGAAGAAGTGAAGCGCCTCGTCCAGCGCACGCTGACCAAAAAAATGGGCTCGCCGGAAGACGTCGCCCGCGCCGTGATGTTCTTTTGCGAGGCCACCGACTTCGCCACCGGCGCGACGCTGACGCTAGACGGCGGCCGCCTGCTCGTCTGAGTACTGCCATGATCCCTCGCCCGTTATTTCACGGGAGCGGTTAGGTGAGGGTTCTGCCGACCCACGACAGAGCGTCGCCTCTCGGCGGGATATTTTTCCCACCCCTTCTAACAGGGACGAAGTCCCGCATCTTTCTCTTAACATTGGGTGCAGGGGTCACCCCTGCCGAAGGAAGTGTGAAACCCACCGCGGGTTTCACATTCAATCCTCGCCTCGCCCGTTCAGTCACGCGAGAGTCCGCGCCTCAGCGGGTGAGGGTGCAGATTCCGTGCGCGATTCAGGATTCTGCCTTCTTACTCTGAAGTCTAAGGCTCAGGTTGCTCAGGCTCAGTTTGCTCAGCCGGTTGCGCGGGCTCAGGCTGCGCGGCTGCGGCCTCGGCCGGCAAGCTCTTGAATTCGATCTTCGCGCCCTTCGCGATCTTCTTGATGAGCGCCTTCACGACCGCGTCCTCATTTTCGTCGAGGATGAACAGCGCGATCTTCGCCTTCACCTCGGACAGCGGTGAAATAGTTTCGCCGCGCCGTGACACCACCTTGATAAAGCTGTAGCCGAGATTCGACTCGACGATTTCCGTCAGGTGCCCGACCGGCGTCGCGAACACCACCTTATCCACCACCGGTGGCAACTGCCCGGGCCGAAAGTAGCCGAGGGCTCCGCCCTTGGCCGCTGATTCGGGGTCCTCAGAGTTCTGCTTGGCGAGCGCGGCGAAGTCCTTGCTCTTTTGCGCCTGTTTGTACAGCTTGAGAATTTTTTCGGCCGCCACTTTCTTCTGCGCGTCAGTCGCGTTGGGCGGGAACTTCACGGCGATATGCGCGATCTGCACTTCGCCGGGGTCCTTGACGAACAGATCGCGATGCTCGTCGTAGTATTGCTGGATCTGCGCATCGGTGGGTTGCACGTGATGCGCCCGAAAGTCGTCGTCGAGCATCTTCTCGATCGCCATCGACCCGCGCACCGCGTTCATCAACTGCGCATCCGGCGCGCCCGACGAGCTGACAGTCTGACCTTCGGCGCCTGCAATCTGGAAGTCGCGCGCCCGCTGCGCCACTTCGCCGTCGGGAATTGTGATCTTGCGTTTCGCTGCTTCCTGCAAGAGCAGCCGCCGGTTGATTAGATTCTCGGTCGCGTCGCGAAACACCGCCTTCGATTCTTCGGTGCTGGTCGCGTTGATCATCCGCGCTTCGGTCTTCGCGTAATCGGTGATCTCCGCCGCCGTAATCGGCGCGCCGTTGACCGTCACGACTATCGGATCTTTCGGATCGGGCTTGACCAGGGGAATGATGCCGAGGAAGCGCTGTTGCCAATCGAGTCCCGACTCACCCAGTTGCGCGCGGACTGGATGCGCCGTGGCAACAACGAAAGCGACACCGGTCGCGACAATCAAAAAGGCAAACGGTCTGCTGCGGATGCGCATCGATTCAAAACCCCCAATCGCTCCCCGGATTACGTCCCGCTCGATGAACCCACGGCGTATACTCAGGAGCGCCCCGGCGTCAAGCGAGATGCTTCGGCGCCGGAGCCCGGGAGATTCGCGATGGCGCAACTGCGCACCGTGAGCATGATCTTCGCGATTATCGCCAGCGTCGTCGCGCTGGTCGCGGGCTTCATCCTGTTTTTTCTGTTCGAGCCGCCGTTTCTCGCCTCGATCTTTCTCGCCTCCGCGCTAATCGCCATCGGATGCTTCGTGCTCACGGGCATCGCCGCTTACTTCGGCCCGTGAGCCTGCCTCGCAACGCGCGGAACAATCGCGGGACGGTACGCCGTTTGGCACGGCGGCCCCGGCGCAAAGTAGTGCGCCACTTCATGCCCATCGCCGCGCATGAAGATCAGGCTCGACGACCGCGTGCCGTAGTTCTCGAGATGCAGGCACAACGCGTTGGGCCGTCCGCTCCGAGGGTCGAGCTGCGTATTG
This sequence comes from Binataceae bacterium (SeqCode), assembly GCA_963789715.1. GTDB lineage: Bacteria > Desulfobacterota > Binatia > Binatales > Binataceae > Binatus. The sequence goes on from CAWBLQ010000003.1 coordinate 616,378, forward strand.
TGGTCGGCCAGCAATGCGCCTAGCGCTGCGCGCTGACCGATCGGGTCGCGCTGGAAATCGGCTCGCTCACCAAGTTCCGCGAACTTGCCGTACGACGCGCTTATTTTCGGACATTCGAAGTCATCCACGTCGAGATTGGACAGCAGATGCAGCCCCGGCTTGAGTGCGATCACTTCGATCGATGCGCCGCGGTTGTACGCGACAAACGCCTCAGTCCGCGACGCCATCAACAGGTTGAACGGATTGTAGTCCGACCCGCGCTCGCCGGCGGCAAACTCCGCCGCTTCCGCCGCGGTCCGGCGCTGAAGAGCGTCGAGGCATAGCAGCCCGCGCGATCGCGCTTGCGGATTAACGCCATTCTCCGCGCGCCGATTGAGCAGCCCCGCCACAATCCGGTGCTCGCTGATTCCGAGCCACGTACCGCCCGCCCTGAGGTCCTTGCCGCCGATTACATGCGGCCGCTCGAGCAGGGTGGTAGGGTCGCTTGCGGGCCGCTCGAGAAATTCATCGCGATTGGCGGCGATCACGACCGGACAATCGCGCGTAGCCTGAAAATAAATCGCCAGCGTGCACATCCATACAAAATTGGCAGCCCGCAAGGTGCCCGCACAAGAGCCTTAGTTTCCTCCTTCTGTTGTGGAGAGCTCTGATCGAGTTTTGTTTCCTCTCCCTGCTAGGGAGAGGATGAAGGTGAGGGTCCTTGTCCAGCGCGCGACTGTTTTTCGCGCGCGATTCAGGATTCCGCTCCTCTTGCCGTATGCTGATGTATACAGCACAATACAAACATGTCGGAAGTAATGACGATCCGGGTCGACCGCAAGACCAAGAGCCGGCTCGAAAAACTCGCCAAGGCGATGGAACGCACCAAGTCTTACGTCGCGGCCGAGGCCATCCGCGCCTACGTCGATTTGAACGAATGGCAAATCACCGAGATCAGAGCCGCGCTCAGGGAGGCCGACGCGGGTGACTTCGCAACTGAAGCTGAAGTCCGGGCGGTGATGCGGAAGTGGAGGCGCGGTGCGGGTAAGATGGCTTAGGCGCGCGCTCAAGAATCTCGATGAAGAGGCCGCGTACATCGCACGCGACGACCCTGGCGCCGCGGCGCAAATGGTGGACCGTATCGCGACCAGCGTCGAGCGGCTCGCTATCCATCCAGCCTCGGGCCGCACCGGCCGGGTCCCCGGCACCCGCGAACTGGTCGTAAGCGGGACGTCGTACGTCGTGCCGTACCGGGTACGCGGTGAGACCATCGAAATCCTGCGCGTCTTTCACGGCGCCAGAAAATGGCCCGAGAAGTTCTGAGCGCCACTATTCGTGTTTCGTTCTCCTGAACTAAGGAACGTTTCACGTGAAACATTTTGATCCAAAACCCCAACAGAACAGCGCCATTTCTGACTACTCGTCAAGTGATTCGACTGCCATTGAATGTGCGCGACCCTCAACTATGCGACTTTGATAGACTCGATGCGTGTTTGCTGGTGAGCGATTCGACGTGATTGTGATCGGCGCTGGCGTCGTCGGCAGCTCGGTTGCGATGGGCCTTGCCGCGCGCGGACTCAAAGCGCTCGCGGTCGATATCGATCTCAGCGGACGCCTCAGCTCCAGCGAAAAAAACGCGGGCGGAGTGCGCGCCACATGGTGGCAGCGCGTCAACATCGCGCTATGCCGCGCGTCGATCGAGTACTACCAGCGCGTGCGCGACGAGGTCGGCTTTCGCCAGAAAGGCTATCTGTGGCTCTACGACCAGGATACCTTCGCGCGCGCTGTCGATCACATTCCGCTCCAACGCGAGCTCGGCCATCAGATCGAGGCGCTCACACCCGCCGACGTCAATCGCCGCGTTCCCGAAATAGACAAGCTCGACGGGATTGCCGGCGCCACGTTCTCGCCCGCCGATGGGCTCATCAACCCGAACCTGCTCAAGGAGCACTATCGCGCCCGCGCGCTGAAACTCGGCGCGCAGTTTCTCGATCGCACCTACGTCATCGCGTTCGACGCCGGCGCCTCGAGCGTGCATCTGCAATGCTGGCAATCCGATCTGCCGCATACCGACCAGGGCCTGGTCCGCATGATGACGCAGGACGGCCCCGGCGAAGCCGAGACCGGTCACGTCTTCGAGCTCACCTCCGACGCGATCGTCGTCGCCGGCGGAGCGTGGTCGCCGAGTGCGATGAAACTGCTCAGCCTCCGCAACTGGACCCAACCGATTCGCCGCCAGGTCTGTATCGTGGACAATCGCGCGACCAACCTCGCGAGCTACGGGATGATCGTCGATACCTCGGGCGTGTATTTCCACAACGAGGGCCCGCACATTTTGGCCGGATACTCGCCGCCCGACGAGCCGGCCGGCTATCATTTCAACTACGACGGCGAGCCGTTCTTCCTGTACGAAATCTGGCCGCGGCTGTTCGCGCGCATGTCCTCGATGGAACGCCTGCGCCACGTCACCGGATGGGCCGGGCTGTACGAAGTCAGTCCCGACCGCAGCGCGATCGTCGGGCGCGCCGACCCAACCAAACCCGTTTACGAGGCGCATTCGTTCAGCGGCCGCGGCGTGATGCAATCCTACGGCGCCGGCCAAGCGCTCGCCGAGCTTATTGCCGACGGCCGCTACGGTGCCTTCGACGCATCCGCGCTGTCACGTGAGCGCTTCGACCGCGGCGAGCAGGTCTGGGAAGAGCTCCACATCTGAACTGACTCCCGAACGGGCGGCGGTCTACAGTGGGTTTCCTCGCCTTAACTTGGCGTGATATTTAATCTAATCCGCGCGGGGCTTGCCCCTTCAGCTTCCGCTGTCGAGGAGGATGGATGTTTTCATCGATCGAGGACGTAATCGAGCGATTCGCCAAGAACAACTATATCGCCAGCCGGCGAATCGCTACCGTCATCTACCTGGCGAGTGAACTGCGCAAGCCGATCCTGGTCGAAGGCCCCGCCGGCGTCGGCAAGACCGACCTGGCCAAGGTGCTGGCCGCGTCGCTCGGCTTCGACATGATCCGCCTGCAGTGTTACGAGGGCCTCGACGAGGGCAAGGCGCTCTATGAGTGGGAGTACGCCAAGCAGCTCCTCTACACACAGATTCTCAAGGACAAGATCAGCGAAGTGCTGGTCGGCGCCAAGGGCTTGACCGAGGCCGTGGATCGAATCGCCGCGCAGGACGAAGTCTTTTTCTCCGAGCGCTTCGTGCTGCCGCGCCCGCTGCTCAAGGCTATTTCCAGCGAACAGCCGTCGGTCCTCCTGATCGACGAGATCGACAAGGCCGACGCCGAGTTCGAGGCCTTTCTGCTCGAGCTGCTGTCCGACTTCCAGGTGACGGTGCCCGAGCTCGGCACGCTCAAGGCCAAGCACATTCCGCTGGTCGTGCTGACGTCGAACAATGCGCGCGAAATGTCCGACGCGCTCAAGCGTCGATGCCTGCATCTGTACATCGACTTTCCCGATCGCGCCCAGGAACTCGCGATCGTCAAGCTCAAGGTGCCCGAGGCCGCCGTCAAGCTGGCCGAGGAGGTCGTCACCGTCGTGCAATCGCTGCGCAAGCTCGACCTCAAGAAAACGCCCGGCATCAGCGAGACGCTCGATTGGGTCAAGGCGCTGACCCTGCTCAACGTGAACAGCCTCGACCAGGAACTCGTCACCGAAACGCTCGACACCATCGTCAAGTACGAAGGCGACGTTCGCAAGGCGCAGGAAGAGCTCAAGGACTACGTGCGCCGCGTGCGCGCGCGTCGCGGCACCGAGGCCGGCAGCGACAAGGATCTTTTGAACTGACCGCGAGCAACGCGAGCGGTCATCCTGAGCCCGGCGAAGGATCTCCGCGACTAGGACGGATAGTAGGGCAGGGCACCACGACACCATGCAAGAGAAGCTCGTAGAATTTGCGCATCTGCTGCGCGAGAACGGCGTCCGCGTTTCGCTCGCGGAAACCCTCGACGCATTCAGCGCTTCCGAAGTCACCGGCCTCAATGAGCGCGATGCGTTCCGCGCCGCGCTGCGGGCCACGATGGTCAAGCGGGCCAGCGAATTACCGGTCTTCGAGGAACTGTTCGACATCTACTTCTCCGGCCTCGGCGAGATCATCAAGCAGGCGAGCCAGGCCGTGCAGAACGCGCTCTCGATGTCCGATCAGGAATTTCAGAAATTTCTCGACCAGGTCGAGAAGATGCTCAAGAAAGAGGGCAAGAATCTCTCCGAGCTGGCCAAGCAGCTGCTGCAGAACAACTCGGGCGAGATGGAGCGGAAAATCCGCGAAGCCTCGCGCGCCGTCAAGCTGCAGGGCATCGAGCGCACCATCGAGGAGAACTACTTCGCCCGCGCACTGGCCCGTCAGCTCGGACTGGACAAGATCGAAGCCGAGATCAAGGAGCTGCGCGAGCAGCTCGAGAAGATGGACATCGGCGACGAGCTCAAGGCCCGGATGGAGGAGTACCTCGAGCGCCGGCTCAAGGCGCTCGAAGACATCATCCGCCGTTACGTCCGGATGGAGCGCGAGAAACGCGACATCAGGCAGAAGGAGGATCAGCGCCTCAACCAGATCGGCGAAAAGAGTTTCTACTACCTGACCGAGGAAGAGCTCAAGAAAATGAATGAGGCGGTGACGCGCCTCGCGCAGCGCCTCAAGAACGTCATCACCGTGCGCCGCAAGCGCGCCAAGAAGGGCCACTTCGACATCAAGCGCACGCTGCGCCAGAACCTCGAATACGGCGGGGTTCCGTTCAAGCTGCGCTTCGAGAAGCGCAAGAAAGAAAAGCCGCAGGTCGTAATCCTGTGCGACGTTTCGGATTCGGTGCGCAACGCGTCGCGCTTCATGCTGCAGTTCGTGTACTCGCTGCAGGATCTCTATTCGCGCGTGCGCAGCTTCATCTTCGTCGCCGACATCGGCGAAGTGACCGAGTGCTTTCGCAACAACGACGCCAAGGAGGCGCTCGACGTCGCGCTCAAGGGCGATATCATCAACGTCTATGCCCACTCGAATTTCGGCTACGCGTTCCGCAACTTCGTCACCGATCACCTGGGCGCGGTGAACAAGCGCACCACCGTCATCGTGCTCGGCGACGCGCGCAACAATTACAATCTCCCGCACGATTGGTGTTTGCGTGAAATCCGCCAGCGCGCCAAAAAAGTGATCTGGCTTAATCCTGAAAGCCGCAATACCTGGGGTTTCGGCGACAGCGAAATGGATCGCTACGCCCCGCACTGCGACCTGGTGGAAGAGTGCCGCAATCTCAACCAGCTATATCGGGTGGTCGATCGCTTGGTCGCAGGCTGACAGAGTCCATTCTCGCGGCTGCGCAGCTTGCTCGGTTGACCACACGGCGTCTTTGGGCCAAGATATTTTCTCCACGCGCCGCGCGGAATTTCGATTCGAAGCCGCGCGCGCCTGAAGAGAAATTGAAGAGCCCGTCTATGGCTGGTCACAGGGAAGACTTCATTTTGATGATCGTGGGCGGGATCACGCTCGATCCGTCCACCAAGATGCCCATCGTCGTCCTGAAGGATCCCGACAACAAGCTCAACCTGCACATCTGGATCGGTCCGCTCGAGGCCACCGCGATGGCCACCGAGCTCGAAGGGATCAAGCCGCAGCGGCCGATGACGCATGACCTGCTGCGCAACCTGATGGCCGAGTTCGGCGCCACCGTCGAGGCGGCCGAGATAACCGAGCTGCGCGAGAACACGTACTTCGCGCGAATCCAGGTCAAGACGCGCGACGGCAAGGCGGTCGAGATAGACTCGCGGCCAAGCGACGCGATCGCGCTGGCGCTGCGCACCAAGTCGCCCATCTACGTGGCCAAGAAAGTGCTCGAAGCTTCCAGCGAGCTGCACGAATCGCAGGGCGAGCAGCAGACTTCGGATCAGAACCTCGCCGGCGTCTCGCGCGACAAATGGTCCGAGATCCTCGAGCGGATGTCGCCCGAGGATTTCAAATACAAGATGTAAGGCGCGTGCGCGCTGACTCCTCTGGTCCTCTGCCGGGCGGCGCCCGCTGGAGCATTCGATGCCGCCGACCACCCGTCGCCGAAAAATAACTCAAAAGGAACTCAGGGCGCCCGACGAGCTCACGACGCTGGTCGACAACGCGCGCGACTTCCTCGTCAACAATCTCACCCAGGTGCTGATCTCGACCGCGCTGGTCGTCGCAGTCGGCGCAATCGTGATCGGCGTGTACTACTACGAGCGCCATCGCGACAGTATTGCGTCGGCCCGCTTCTACGGCGCGATCACCGCGCTCAACGCCGGCCAGAACAAGCAGGCCGAAACGCAGTTCAAGCAGCTCGCCGATGAAGAGCCGGGCCGCCGGCTCGGACGCCTGGCGCGCTTCTATTTGGCGAGCGCATACCTTGCCGACGGCGACCTGCCCGACGCGCGCGACGCGCTGGTGGCGTTCCTCGCCGAAGAGCGTGACCCGCTGTTCCGCAGCCTCGCGCTGACCAACCTCGCGGTGGTTTACGAGCGGATGGCGGACTGGAAGAAAGCAGCCGGCGCTTATCAGCAGGCGGCCGCCGATCCGGGGCCGGAGCAGGCGAGGGCGGAGCTGGGCGTGGCGCGGATGCTGGCGAAGGCGGGCGACAAGGACGGCGCAGTGGCCGCCTACCGCGGCTTCCTCGCTACCAATCCTTTCGCAGAACAGCGCCAGGAAGTCGTGGAATCGCTCGCGCTGCTCGGCGTACCGGCCGAGCTTCCACCGCCATCTTCAGCCGCGGCGGCTGGCCCGCAGCCCGTCGTCATTCATTAGTCGCGGAGGCGTGCGGCGATTTCTTCGCGAGCTCCGAGTTAATCACGAACTCCATGATGTGCCCGTCGGGCAAGCCCACGACAGGTATTCCATCGACGAAGAAGGTCGGCGTCGAGGTGACTTGAATCGAGTCGCCGTCGCTCTGATCCTGCTTGACGCGGGCCTCGGTCTGCGAACTGTTCATGCACGCCTTCAGCGAAGGCTCGTCGAGCTTGAGCGAGTTCGCCAGCTGGTCCACATGCTCCTGCAGATTGTCCACGTTGAGCGTCCCCTGGTTCGCGTAGAAGTAGCGCGCGAAATCCCAAAACGCCGCCGGGTTCTGCAGCCGCGCGCACTCCGCGGCCTCCGCGGCTTTGATCGCCCACGGATGCACGTTTAGTGGGAAGCTCTTGTAAATCACCTTGATCTTGCCCTTGTAAGTCGTGTTGACCAGGGTCTCGAGCGTGCTAAACGCCTGTGCGCAATATGGGCATTCGAAGTCGGCAAACTCGACGATCGTCACGGGAGCGTCAGCCGGTCCCAGCGTCGGCCGATCGTCCAGGCTCACTCCGCTCAGGTTGATCCGTCCCCACGGCTCGGAGCTGAGATCGACGTACTGCCCTATAACCGCCTTGCTCCCGCTTCTGTCGATGAACAGCGTGGTCGCGACGCTCTGCCCCTGTTCATTTGTCACCGTCAGCAGGCGGGCGACCAGTCCGTCAATCGGTGATTTGAAAGCGGGCCCGAGCTTGAGCAGGTCGGCCCGGGGAATCTTGAAGTGCTTCTGCAGATAAGTTTTCAACGCAGCGTCGCGCGCCGGGTCGGTGGCGACCGTGACGGCGCCGGCAGGGGCGCCCAGCGGAGTGTTCTGCGCAAGCGCCGTGCGGCCGGCGCCCAACAACAAAAGCGCCACAACGCCGACGACGGCACAGACGCCGGCTATCTTTCTAGCGCGGCGGAACTTCGCATAAGAAGTATTATGTAAACTACGCACGACGATTGAAAATCGAAAAAGGCCTGAAATCATTAAGTCTCCAACACGCTCCGGTTCAGATTACGTGATGCTCTTCGGCGATGAAGGACGCGACGCGCGAATGGTCGATAAACTTGCGCTCGTCTTCGAGCGCAGCGGCGACTTCCTTGCTCGCCATCGCAGTCTCCAGCGCCGCCCAATCATCGAACCACAGCTCCGCGACGCCGTCGAACGAAGGCTCGCGCCCGCTGAGCGCGCGATGAATCGTGTGGCTCTGGACGTACTTGCGGCAGCCTGGAATCCGGCCCGCAATCGGACCGTGGACCTCGCGCCAGTAGCGATGAAATTCCTCGTTGCCGAGATGCGGCAGCTTGCTGATGCAATAAACGATCTTGACCATTGCCAAAGAGCGCTCCCTCGAAAGGTAAATCCGGCACAGTTCTAGCTAATCGCGGCGGCTCCGTACAGCGCTCGATTCCTTTCCGGCCGTCGCCGGGAGTCGGCCCAGCGCGCTCAACCCCCGGCGCGCCACGAAATTGCGCGGCTCGATCTCGAGCACTTCTTCGTAGTACCTGACCGCAGTTGCGTGCCGCTCCAACGCTGCCGCGCATTGCCCCATCGCAACCAGCAGCTCGACGCCTTTGGCGCCAAACTCGCGCGCGGACTTGAGCGCGGCTAGAGCTTCGGCAAATTTCTGCTGCTCGACCAGCGCCAGGCCGAGTCGCAAAATCGCCTCGGCGTTCAGCGGGTCGAGCTCGAGCGCGTCGCGATACGTCGACAGCGCCGCGCGCCGCGCTCCCTTCCGGTATAGGTCGCGCGCCGCAGCGGCCATTCGCGCGCCCTCCTCGGTCCATCCCCGCGATTCGACTTCCACCGTGATCTCGTCGTGCGATACTTCCGCCTTGACGAGCTTGAGCTTGTCGCCCAGGTATTCGCGCAGTCGCTCGCAGAGCGCATCGCCGTTGGTTTCCGGCGACTCGAGAAACGCCAGCCCCACGGGATCGCCAACGTGATCGATTCGCCGGATAACGAGCGATCGCCGCGCGCGTAACCTGCCAGTTGGCGCCTGCCGGTCAGACACGCTCATTGGGATCGAAGAGTTTGCGATATTCGTCGAGCGCGAAGCGGTCCGTCATCCCCGCGATGTAGTCCGCCACTGCCCGCGAGATCGGCTCGCCGTAGCGTTCCGCGCGCGCGACTACGTGCCCGGGCATCTGGCGCGGCTCGGTCATGTAAGTTTCAAAAAGCTGTGCGAGCACCCTGCCCGCTTTCTCGGTCATCCGGCTGACCCGGTAGTGCCGATACAACCGCTCACGCATCACCTGCTTGATCTCGCCGACCTTCGCGCCGACCTCGGGACCGAAGCAGGCCAGCGCCCTCCCCGCCTTGTGGACGTCCTCGACGCCGCGGATTTTGTTGCGCTCGAGTTCGCTCGCAAGAGTGGTCATCAGATCGGTGGACATCGCATCGATCATCCTGATGACCGTCTGGTAGCGAAGGACGCGCGTATCGGCCGCCGGAGAAGCGTCGCGCGCCGCTGCCGCCGACTCCCTGAACAACGCCGACTGATTGAGCTCTTCGACGGTCAGCATCTGCGCCTTCAAGCCGTCGTCGACATCGTGCGCCAGGTATGCGATCTCGTCCGCCAGATCGACGATTTGCGCTTCGAGGCACGGATAGGTGCTCGCATCGAACTCCTGCGCCGCCGGACGATCCTGGAAATGCGAATGCTTGACGATTCCCTCGCGCACCTCGAAGCTCAGATTGAGTCCGCGGAAATTCGGGTAGCGAATTTCGATCCAGTCCACGGTGCGCAAGCTCTGCGCGTTGTGATCGAAGCCGCCGTAAGGAGTCATCAGCTCGTTGAGCACTTTCTCGCCCGCGTGGCCGAACGGCGTATGCCCCAGATCGTGCGCCAGCGCCACCGCCTCCGCGAGTTCCTCGTTGAGGCCCAGCGCCCGCGCCACGGTGCGCGCTATCTGCGCGGCTTCAAGCGTATGAGTCAGGCGAGTGCGGTAGTAGTCGCCCTCATGATTGACGAAGACCTGGGTTTTGTATTCGAGGCGCCGAAACGCGGCCGAATGAATGACGCGGTCTCGATCGCGGGCAAAAACAGTGCGCACCGGATGCTCCGGTTCCGGAAAGCGACGGCCGCGACTGGCCCGCGACACCATCGCATACGGCGCCAGCGTGCGCGCCTCTATTTCCTCCAGCTCCTGCCTCGTCCGCAGCATCGCGGCCTTCATCCAGCGGTTGCGTTGAACCTCAGAGATGCTACCACGCTAGCGACGGCTCTCGAAGCGCCTCGCTCGACATCGGTCAACATGGTGCAACCTATGCCGCGACCCTCGGGTTCCTGTAATCAGAATTGAGAACTTAACGTGTCTGGCATTCGAAATCGCAGAGCCATTGGCCGAATCGCTTTGGCGATAGCGATGAGCGCGCTGTTTGCCGCCTGCGCGACGTCCCGTCCGGCCGAGCTCCATCCCCCGCCGCCTGCTGCGGTGCCGCAGCCGAGTCCAACGCCGCAGGTAGTCGGAATGGCCTCGTGGTACGGCCCGGGATTTCACGGTCACAAAAACGCCGCCGGCGGAGTTTACGACCAGGAGGATCTTACCGCCGCCTCGATCGCGTTTCCATTGGGCAGCCGCGTGATGGTCACGAATCTCGACAACGACCGTTCGGTTGAAGTGACGATCACCGACCGTGGGCCGTTCAAAAAGGGCCGTAAGATCGATCTGTCGCACAAAGCGGCGCGCATGATCGGAATGCTCGACCACGGCACCGCCCGCGTTCGTATCGCGCTCATCAGCAAACCCGCCGGAACTCGCGACGTCGGCGCGCCGCTGCGCTACTTCGTCCAGGTCGGTTCATTTTCCGAGCAACAGAACGCCGAGCATGTGCGCCGCGCGCTGGCCTCGTCCTACCCCGACGTGCACGTCGAGGTCCTTGATGCTGACCACCGCCGCTATTACCGTGTACGTATGGGCGCATTCGCGACTCGCGCTGCGGCTGAGGCGCGCGCGTCCGAGGCCACCCGTTTTGGATTGCCAGTTGTGATCATCACCGAATGACTATCCGCGCCACCCACTTCGCACGACGGCTCTGGTGGCCAATCTGCGCTGTCGCGGCGCTGATTTTTCTGCGCGGATGCGCCTACTCGCTGGTCAACGGCGACCAGGTCAATTCGCAGCAAGCCACCAAAATCGAGACCGGTATCCAGGATTTTCGCCAGCTTCGCTTCAAGCAACCGGTCCCGCTGGTCGTCAAGTCCCCGGACCAGGCCGAGGCGATGATGGAGGCCGACCTGATGCGCGACTACACCGACAATCAGCTCGAAGCTGACGCTGTTGCCGGCGCGCTCACCGGTCTCTACCCTGCGCAGCTCGATCTCAAGTCCGCATCGCTCAAGGTGCTCAAGAGCCAGGTGGCGGGCTTCTACGACCCGCATGGCAAGGAAATGGTTCTCGTGAAAGGTGGCGCCGATCTTGGCATCTGGAACAGCGCGACTGAGTTCATGATTCAGCGCGACGTCGTCGGCGAGATGCTGCTCGCGCATGAGCTGACGCATGCCCTGCAGGATCAGAATTTCGATCTCGAATCGAGCCTGGACAAGGTCAAGGACGACGACGATCGCGCGCTGGCGCTGAAGTCCGTCGCCGAGGGCGATGCGACCATCGCCGGCTTCGCCTACGCCGTCGGGCGCATGGACGACAGCACCGCGGACACCCTCGCCAACAATCTAAAGAGCCTTCCGCAGGCTCTGAGAGCCGAAGCGCCGGACACGCCCGAGGGTCTCAGCGCGCCGCTGCTGTTCCAATATTCCGACGGCGTGCGCTTCGTCGCCGAGGCCTATCGCCGCGGCGGATGGACCGCGGTTGACGCGCTCTATCGCAACCCGCCGCAGTCCAGCCACCAGATTCTGCATCCCGCGCTTTACTTTGACAGCCCCGCACCCCCGGCGCACATCGAGCTCGCCGGCTACGACGGAATCATGAGTGGCTGGAAAAAAGCCGACGACGATACTTACGGCGAGCTGCTCCTGCGCGTGATCCTCGAGCGCAATCTCGGCAAGCAATCCAGCGAGGTCGCGCTCGCTTCGCGATGGAGCGCTGACCGGATGATCATCCTGCAGCAGAGCCGCGACGTGAACGTGATCTGGATGCTCGCCTTCAGCGACGAACAAACCGCCAGCCACTTCACGGTCGTCTATCAGACTCTGCTCGATCGCCTGCTCGGCGACTCTACCCCGCATCGCATCGACACGCGCTCCAACGCGGTGCTCGTCGTCATCGGACAGGGCGCGAACTATTTCGACACTCTCGCGTCCGCCATCTGGAACACAAGCACGATCGAATCCGGCGGCGTCCGCGCTCGCATCGAGCCTTCCAAGGCGTTATTCGTTCAATAGATGCGCGCCCTTGCCAGTCATCTGGCAAAGCATCGAAGGCACGTAGTTACTGTGCGGAGATGGCGCCCGCCTGCTTTGCCGCTTCGGCAGCCTTCGCAAGGCCGTCGCGATTGAAGTCCATGACGAGTAGCCGCATGAACGTGTTCCCCCGCGGCGGCTCGGAAAGTTTGCCGGGGTAAGGGAAATAGATCTCTCTGGCAAAGCCGCGATAGCGCTCGATGGTCGGTTTCAGAGCTTCGTAAGAGCCGGTGACGCCCACGGCTATCCCATCGTCAGCAGCAGGTGCGAGATAGAGTCCATTTCGAGTTCTGATGTCGCAATCGCTGACCCAGCCGGAGGGCAGCAGGCGGCGCGACTGTAGCGTGAACGGCGTCACCTTCGAAAGCTCGCCTCCGTCGGCAATGTATTGTTGCGCAGCGATCAAGAGCGCATCGAATCGAGCGGTGTCGAACCGGGTTTCCATTTCGGTTGCGGTAAGCGTCCGATAGCGCGCCAATTCCTCGGCCGCGGCGCGGCAGACGTACACGCCGTCGACATGTTGGAAGCTGCCACCAAGGGTGGACATCAACGGCTTCCAGAGAGGCCATGCTTCGTCGGTGACAAGTACGGTGCGTACGTCGTGAGCCGAAAGAAACGCTTTCAACTGATCTTCCGCGTCCGGAATAGCATCTCTATGGAGAAAGTAATTGGTAATCGGCCACGCCAAAAAAGCCTCCGGTGTGCTAGCCGATACGTAGCCGCCGGCCATCCGATAGTACATATCGCTCTCAGCCTGCCAGAGCATCGAGTTACCGGTCATTCCGTAGGGAAGCACGACCACAGTTTCGTTCATGGTCAGATATTGTTTGAATACTCCGGTAGTGAAGAACTCAGGCGACGCGTTTGTTTTGCCCCAATACTCGCTCAACGGGTTAGGTAACAGAAAAAGAACGATCAAAGCAGCTACGGCATACTTCCAGCGCGTCGACATACTTGGTGCACTTAGAAGTATAGACACAACCACAGCCAGCGCGAGGAATACAAAGATCGAGAACCGCGCCGGAAGCGCGCTGTTCAACAGCGGAAGGTGAGTGGCTACTTTCCACGGCATCCCGGGCCCGACGTGTCCCGCCAGGTGTATTCGAGGACCTATGGATAGCACGCAAGTGACACCAACAAATACGGTTAGTGCTTTACTCATCGGATCACCCCATCTGCGGTAGCCAAACCAAGCCAGAACGATCAGCAGAGGCAGGCACAGGTAGCCGGTCGGTTCACTGGTTTGGGTAAAGGTGTCGGACACCTTGGTGACCAAGGAACTTGCGCCAACCAGAACCGCAGGGGTCGGAATAAAGAAGTTCAAAACGTCTATAGAGAAGGCAGCCGGCGAGTTTACCCTTTTGTTCGGATCGCCAGCAGCGAAGATGTAGTAGAAGTACGGCGCCAGCAAGACCACGACAAGTAACAAGCAGATAGCGATAGGTTTGATCAACCGGACGATCCGTTCTCTCAACTCATGCAGCGCGAAAAAGTAGAAGACCAGGATGCAGATCCCTCCGAATACCACGAGAGTGGCAAAGGTTTCGGTTGCGAGTAGGAACTGAGTAATGAATGCGGTGGCCAGTAGGGCGGTGAAGGTCGTGTTTCTGATCTGATCGTCGAGCCTTAGTAATGCAACGTACACTGCAAGTGGGATTGGAAATACGAACAGGAGGTTCAAGTGTCCGATGGCGATATGGTGCAGAATATACGGTGAGAAACCGAATACGTATCCGCCTATGAACGATGGCCAATAACTAGCCGATATGTACCGACAAAGCATGAATGCGCTCCAGGCGGCGAGCGCAGGACATAGCAATACGAGCAGGTTGTAGGATGCCACGGGTCCGATTGAGGCGGTCAGTGGATACGCTAGAAAGCTCGCAAGCGGGACGGCAGCCACCCATGCGAGGTTAACGCCAACCGGCGCCCAAACGACTTTGGTGATGAATGGATTGATCCCGACGGCCACAGCATGCGGCCACCAGACCAGCGACCAAACGTAGGTTCCGGAGTCAACGCTTTTGCCGAGCACAAAGGATGAAAGTCCTTCGAACAGCGGCCGTCCAAAGAACAAGATCGACAACGCCAGGTAACCCGCAAGAGTTACCAGCCCGCGGAGACCTATCGCGCGGGTTTCCTGCGCGCGATCTCCCTCCGTTGGGCCAGTCTGACTTGCGCTGATGTTCGATTCCTCGCGCACGAGCGCACCGCCGGCGCTATCCTACATCGCCGAGACTGAAACCGAGCGCCAGCATTTTTCGCACCGCCGCGCGCGCACCTTCCGATTCAGGGCTCGCCAGCGACGGATCGCGGCGGATCCAGTCGTCTGCCAGGTTGCGCGCGCGTTCGATCATGCGATGATCCCGAACAAGATGCACGAAGCGCAGCGGCAGTGCTCCGGTCTGCCGTGCGCCGAGTAAATCCCCCGGACCTCGGAGCCGCAGGTCGGCCTCCGCGACCTCCGCTCCAGTCGCGCATTCGCGCAGGACTGCCAGGCGCTGCAACGCCGCTTCATCCGCGTCGCTCGACGCCACAATGCAACAGCGCGACGGCTTCTCGCCACGCCCTACCCTGCCGCGCAGCTGATGCAACTGCGCTAGGCCATAACGCTCCGCCGCGACCACCACGATTATTGTCGCCTCTGGCACGTCGATTCCCACCTCCACCACGGTCGTGCACACCAGGACGTCGATCGCACCGTCGCGAAATTCACGCATCGCGCGATCCTTCTCCGCCGCACCCATCCTGCCGTGCATCGTGCCGATTCGCGCGCCGCTGAGCGCGCCCTTCAGCAGGCGCGCCGCCGTCGCCGACACCGACTTGGCTTCGTCCTGATCGCCCTCGATAAACGGCACAACGTAGAACGCACGCCCGCCTCTGTCGAGCTCGGCGCGCATCTCGTCGTGGACCTGATCGATATCGTCCTCAGTGAAGATCTCCGTCGCGATTGGCGTCCGCCCCGCCGGCAGCTCCTCGAGAAACGACACGTCGAGATTCGCGAACAAGCTCATCGCCAAACTTCGCGGAATCGGTGTCGCCGTCATCATGAGTAGATTCGCCTTCGGCCCCAGCGACTTCATCTTCGCCCGATCGAAAACGCCAAATCGATGCTGCTCGTCGATCACGCCCAGCGCGAGGGCGCGCATCTGCACCCGCTCCTGGATCAGCGCATGCGTTCCAAACACAGCGCCGATATCGCCGTTCACGAGTCCGCGCAAGATTTGGCTGCGAGCGGTTCCGGTTGCGCTGCCCGTCAGCAACGCGCTCCTTATCCCCAGGCGCCCGCAGTAGCGCGTGAATCCGCGCCAGTGCTGCTCGGCGAGCAGTTCCGTCGGCGCCATCATCGCCGCCTGATGCCCGCATTCGATCGCGCGGATCATCGCCCAGAACGCCACCAGCGTCTTGCCGCTGCCGACGTCACCCAACAGCATCCGATTCATCTGGCTCTGGCGCGCAAGGTCGGCGCCGATTTCCTCGATCGCGCGTGACTGCGATCCGGTCAGCCTGAAAGGCAGCTCATCCGTCATCTTCGCGCTGAGCCTCCGCAAGCCATCGAGCGCTATTCCGGCGCGGCGCGCGCCGCGGATGCGCTCAATCGAAAGCGCGAGCTCGAACGCGAACAGTTCATTGAACGCGAGCGCAAGATGGCCGCGCGATTCTCCATTGGCCAAAGCAGCAAAGTCCGCATCGGGCGGCGGATCGTGAAGGTAACTCAGCGCCTCGCGAATCGTCGGTACGTCGCCGCGCACTTCGTCAGGGATCGCGCCGCGAATCGAGTCGCCCGTCCCAGCCAGCGCGTGCGACACCAAACTGGCGAACAGCCGTTGCCCCACTATCGAAGGCAAACGGTAAACCGGGCGAATCGCTTTCGGCGCGCCCTCCGACAGCGGATGCAACTCCGGCTGAACTATCTCCATTGCGCCATCGGTCCCTGCCGCGACTCGCCCGCGCACCAACACGCGCTCGCCACCCGGAAGATATCCGCGCATGTACGCGGGCAGGTTGAACCAAACGACCCTGATCTGCCTGCCGCCAACCTTGAGCCATCCCGACGCAAGCCGCCGCCAGCGCGAACCGCGCATCGGTCGCTCGGAAATCCGGCCAAGGTCACCTTCGACGACGACGATGTTACCGGCGCGGAAATCTGCGTCCCGCGAACGCGTGCGCCAATCCTGGTAACGCGCCGGCAAATGAAACACGAGATCGCTTGCGGTAGCGATTCCGCGCGCTTCCAGAGCCGCCGCTCGCTTAGGTCCAATACCCGCCATGGAGGCAACCGGGCTCTCGATCCGAAGCGCGTCGCGACTGGCCCGCGGCTGTCCTTCTACCTCTTCCAACAGGCCATCAGGCCGCATTTTTGTTCTTATTCCTAACCAGATGCAGGGGATACCCTGCGTCTGATGAACGCGACCGCTATTTTCGCTGATGGTAATCCTGCAGCGCGCGTACCTCGAAGCTTTCATGCTTCAGCGCGAAGATTCCGTCGACCGCAGCCTTCGCCCCCGCCATCGTCGTGAAATAAGGCAGCCGAAGCTCCAGCGCGGTGCGTCGAATCGAGAACGAATCCTTGGTGCCGCTCGCGTCGGGAGTGTTGACGACCATTGCAACCCGCCCCTCCTTCATCGCATCGACTATATGCGGGCTGCCTTCGAGCACCTTGTTGATGCTTTCGCAGTTAAGCCCGAGATTCCGAATATGACTCGCGGTACCGCGCGTCGCGATCAGGTCAAATCCCATCGCCACCAGGCCACGCGCTATCGGCTCGAGGTATCGCTTATCCTCGTCGCGGACGCTGATAAACACCAGCCCCGCGTCTGGCAGATTCGACGACGCCGCCAGCGACGCCTTGGCAAACGCCATCGCGAACGTGGTGTCGATTCCCATCACCTCGCCGGTCGATTTCATCTCCGGTCCCAAAATCGTGTCGACGCCCGGGAATCGCCCGAACGGAAACACCGACTCCTTGACTGCGACGTGCGTCGGCACGCGTTCGGTCGTGAACCCAATCTCGCTCAGCTTCTTCCCGGCCATCACCAGCGCCGCGTACTTCGCCAGCGGCACGCCGATCGCTTTGCTGACGAATGGAATCGTGCGCGACCCGCGCGGATTAACTTCCAGGATAAAAACCTCGCCGCCATAAATCGCGTATTGAATATTGATCAGCCCGATTACGCCGAGTTCACGCGCCAGCATCCTGGTCTGCGCGATCAGCTCCTGTTGGATCGCGGCGCTCAGCGTCGTCGGCGGGATCGCGCAAGCGCTGTCCCCCGAATGGATACCGGCGTGCTCGACGTGCTCCATTATTCCGCCGACGACGACGGTCTCGCCGTCGGCGATGGCGTCCACATCGACTTCGATCGCGCCTTGCAGGTAGCGATCGATCAACAGCGGATGCCGCTCGGAGGCTTGCAGAGCCTGCGTCACGTATCGGCGCAGTTCTTCTTCGTTCGGAATTACCTCCATCGCGCGGCCGCCCAGCACGTACGACGGCCGAATCAGCACCGGGTACCCGACCTTCGACGCGCCCGCGATCGCATCGTCGAGCCCGCGCGCCAGCACGCCGTCGGGCTGCCGAAGACCAAGCCGTGCGACCATCGCGTTGAATCGCTCGCGATCCTCCGCGCGGTCAATCGCATCCGGACTAGTTCCCAAAATCGGCACGCCCGCGCGCGCCAGCGGCACCGCAAGCTTGAGCGGCGTCTGCCCGCCGAACTGCACGATTACTCCGACCGGCCGCTCCCGTTCCGCGATCGCCATCACGTCCTCGAAGGTCAGCGGCTCGAAGTACAAGCGATCCGAGATGTCGTAGTCGGTCGAAACGGTCTCGGGGTTGCAATTGACCATGATCGTTTCGAAGCCGGCTTCCTTCAGCGCCATGCTCGCGTGCACACAGCAGTAGTCGAACTCGATTCCCTGGCCTATCCGGTTCGGGCCGCCGCCCAGGATGATCACCTTTTTGCGCGTCGTCGGCGCCGCCTCATGCTCGCCTTCATAGGTCGAGTATAGGTAGGGCGTGAACGCTTCGAACTCCGCGCCGCAGGTGTCCACCGATTTGAATACCGGGGTCACTCCCGCCTCGCGACGCGCCGACGCGACGGCAGCTTCCTCGATCCCGCGCAGGTCCGCGATTCGCCGATCGGAAAATCCCATCGGCTTGAACTCGCGGAAATATGCCGGCCCGAGTGGCTGGTGTGCGATCCGCCTCTCCTCCTCTACCAGCTCCGCGACAGCGTCGATAAACCACGGATCGATCTTGCTCAGCTCGTAAACTTCTGCCCGCGTGATCCCGAGCCGGAGCGCATCCGCCAGATGGTACAGGCGATGGCTGCTCGCGGTCGCGACTTGCTCGCGAATTTGTGCGAGCGCAAGAGCGCTCGGCGGCTCTGAGAGCCCGCTCTCCAGCCCATGGGAGCCGATCTCCAGCGAGCGCAGCGCCTTTTGCAGCGACTCCTTGAAGGTCCGCCCAATCGCCATCGCCTCGCCGACCGACTTCATCTGCGGCCCCAGCTCGTCAGCCGCGCCGCGAAACTTCTCAAACGCGAAGCGCGGAATCTTGGTGACCACGTAGTCGATGGTCGGCTCGAAGCACGACGGCGTCATGCGCGTGATGTCGTTGGGAATCTCATCGAGCCGGTAGCCCACGGCCAGCCGCGCAGCGATCTTTGCTATTGGAAAGCCGGTAGCCTTGGACGCCAGCGCCGAGCTGCGCGACACGCGCGGGTTCATCTCGATCACGACCATCCGTCCCGTCGCCGGCTCGATCGCAAACTGGATGTTCGATCCGCCGGTATCGACGCCGATCTCGCGGATGATCCGAATCGCCGCGTCGCGCATGATCTGGTATTCCTTGTCGGTCAGGGTCTGCGCGGGCGCGACCGTTATCGAATCGCCCGTGTGCACGCCCATCGGATCCAGGTTCTCGATCGAGCAGATGATCACGACGTTGTCCGCCGTGTCGCGCATCACCTCGAGCTCGAATTCCTTCCACCCTTCGACCGATTGCTCGATCAGCACTTCGTGGCTCGGCGATTGTTCGAGTCCGTACGCGACCTTGCTGCGATAGTCGCCGAGTGCGCGCGCGATCGAGCCGCCTGTTCCGCCCAGCGTGCGCGACGGCCGGATGATCACCGGCAGCCCGAGCTGGCCCAGCACCCGTTCGGCGTCCGCCGCCGAGCGCGCGATCGCGGAACGCGGCACCGCGAGCCCAATCTTCAGCATCGCCTGCTTGAACAAGTCGCGATCCTCGGCCCTTTTGATCGCCTCGAGCTTCGCCCCGATAAGCTCGCACTTGAATCGATCGAGTACGCCCGCCTCCGCGAGCTCGATCGCCAGATTCAGCGCGGTCTGCCCGCCGACCGTCGGCAGCAGCGCGTCCGGACGCTCGCGCTCGATAATTTTCGTCAGCACGGCGACCGTCATCGGCTCTACATATGTTCGATCCGCCAGTTCCGGATCCGTCATTATCGTCGCTGGATTCGAATTGACCAGAATCAGCCGCAGCCCTTCCTCGCGCAGCGCCTTGACCGCCTGCGTGCCCGAGTAGTCGAACTCGCACGCCTGCCCTATAACGATCGGCCCCGAGCCAATCAGCAACACCGATTTCAGATCTTTACGAAGCGGCAACTTGCTGATCCCGATATCTCGAATTTCCTGTCATGTCACTCCGCCGACGCCTCGGCCGCGATGATTCGCTCCAGCGCTTCCGCGCCGTAACGCGGGAACGTTTCAACCAGTTTTCGAAATCGCGCGAACAGGTAGCTCGAATCATGCGGCCCGGGCGACGCCTCCGGATGGTACTGCACGGAGAAAAACGGCACCCCGGTTCCCTGTAATCCTTCGACGGTGTTGTCGTTCAAGTTGAGATGCGAAAGAATCGCGCGTCCCTTCAACGACTCGTCGTTGACCGCGAAACCGTGGTTCTGCGACGTGATCTCGACGCGCCGCGTGCGCAGATCCATCACCGGATGATTCGCGCCATGATGGCCGAAATTGAGTTTGTAGGTCTTGCCGCCGAGCGCCAGCCCCAGCAACTGATGGCCCAGACAAATGCCGAACACCGGCTTCTTGCCCAACACGCCCGCGATGGCTCTGTAAGCGTACGGCAGCGCCGCGGGGTCGCCGGGACCGTTCGACAGGAAAACTCCATCGGGGTTGTGCGCGAGTATCTCCTCCGCGCTCGACGCCGCCGGCACCACCTTGACGCGAAAGCCGGTCGCTACCAGCCGGCGCAGAATGTTCAGCTTGATTCCGTAGTCGAGCGCCACAATCACCGGCGCATCGCGCGTCGCTTCATGACTCACTCGAACGTGGCCGCTGCCCAATTTCCAATCGCCGAAGTTCCAATCGTATGCCTCGGCCGAAGTAACCTCCTTCACGAGATCGCGGCCGACCAGTCCCGGCGACGCCTTCGCCTTGCGCACCAGCGACTCGGCGTCCAGGTCGACGCTCGATATCACCGCTTCCTGCGCGCCGCGCGTCCGCAAATGGCGGACCAGCGCACGCGTGTCGAGACCCTCGATACCCACCACGCCCGACTCCTCGAGGTACTTTCCAAGCGGCATCTCCGAGCGCCAGTTCGACGGCCGCTCCCAATATTCCTTGACGATAAAACCCTCGACGTACACGCGCCGCGACTCCGCGTCCTCGGCGTTGGTTCCGACGTTGCCGATTTCCGGATAGGTCATGCAGACCAGCTGCCCCTTGTACGACGGGTCGGTCAGCACTTCCTGGTAGCCGGTCATCGCGGTGTTGAAGACCGCCTCGCCCACCGCCTCGCCGAGCGCGCCGAATGCGCGCCCGCGGAAAATTCGTCCGTCGGCCAGCGCCAGTATCGCTTCGCGTCCCTTGCTCATCGCTCCGCTACGCCTTCCTCCCATCGTAGACGATTTCACCCGCAACGATAGTCAGCACCGCCCTGCCCTTCAGCCGCATCCCCGCGAACGGAGTGTTGCGGCTCTTTGACAGAAATTTTTCCGGGGCAACGATCCACTCGAGATTGGGATCGATCACCGTGACGTCCGCAACCGCGCCCTCGGCCAGCGTACCCGCTTCCAGCCGCAGCAGCGCCGCCGGCTTGAGCGACATCATCTCGACCAGTCGCGCCGGTTCAATCAACGATCGATGCACCAACTCAAGCGCAAGTCCGAGCGAGGTCTCCAAACCCACGACTCCGTTCGCCGCGTGGGCGAATATCGCGGCTGCGTTGTGCTCGAGATGCACCGCCGAATGCCCCGGACCGAAGAAGGCGCCGAGCTGCTCCATCCGCTTCGACTTCGGATCGTGCGGAGCGTGGTCGGTCGCGATCATGTCGATAGTGCCGTCGCGGATCGCCGTGCGGAGCGCCTCGACATCGTCGCGACTGCGCAACGGAGGATTCATCTTCGCGTTCGTCCCCCAGGTCAGCGCGGCGCTTTCGTCCAGCGTGAAATGATGCGGCGTCACTTCGCAGGTGACCTGCGCTCCCTGCCGGCGCGCAGCGCGGATGAGTTCGAGCGATTCGGCCGTGGATACGTGAGCGACATGAACCGCCGCGCCTGAGCCAATCGCGATTGCCAGATCGCGGCGCACGCGTTGCGACTCCGCCGCATTCGCGTAGCCACTGACGCCCAGATGCTCGGCCACCGCGCCGGCGTTCAAGGCACCGTCGCAAGACAGCGCGCGATCCTCTTCGTGCAGCGCGACCGCGTATCCGAGCCGCCCGGCTTCATCCAGCGCGCGCGATAGAACCATCGCATCGTCGACGGGCATTCCGTCATCAGAGAACAACCGCGCTCCCGCATCTACCATAGCGGCGAAATCAACCAGCTCGTCGCCGCGGAGCCCGCGGGTGACAGCGGAAACCGGCACCAGCCGTGCCGCGCGGGCTTCCCTGGCGCGCTCGAGCATGTAGCGCGTGGTCGCGGGATTGTCGTTGACCGGCGAGGTGTTCGCCATTGCCGCCACGGTCGTAAAACCGCCCGCCGCCGCGGCACGCAAGCCAGTAAGGATCGTTTCCTTTTCGGGAAACCCCGGGTCGCGCAAATGTACGTGCGGGTCTATCAGGCCCGGCACGATCCAGCATTGTTTTGCGTCAACCACGGTCGCGTCTTCCGAGTTCATCCGAGTCTCGGCCCTCTCCACCGCCGCGATCCTGCCGTCGCGCACCAGCACGTCATACCCGCCTTCGAGTCCGCTGGCGGGGTCGATCACCCGTCCACCACTCAGCAGGATCGAGTTCAATGCGCCGCCTCGGATTCCTTTAGCGGTTCTACGATTGAATAGATCATGACGCGATCGTGCGACCTGGCCTTGGGATCCGTGCCGGCCGTTGCGAGGCGCACCTGCACGCGCTCGGTGCGCGAAGTCGGGATGTTCTTGCCGACATAGTTTGGCCGAATCGGGACGGCGCGGTGCCCGCGATCGATCAACACCGCCAGCTTCACCGCCGCCGGACGCCCGCGCTGCCAGATCGTCGCCATCGCGCGCTGCACGGTCCAGCCGCTGTTAATCACGTCGTCGACCAGGACTATCGTGCGGTCTTCGACGTTGAAGTGGTCGGCGCCATCGATCGGATGCAACGCGTCAGCCGCTTTGTACACGTCGAGCGCCGCGCACGGCGCAAGAACGCCGGTCTTCAATTCGATCAAGTCCCGCAGCCGAAGGGCGAGTATCGCGCCGCGACTGACGACGCCCACAATCGACACTCCCGGCATGTCGTGAAGGTCGGCAATCACCTGGTCGGCGAGCGATTCGATAGCGCCAACGACTTCCTCTTCGTTCATAATTTCGCGCTGCGGCCCGCGCCGATACGGTTCGTAGCCGGCTTCCTCGGCCTGCTTCACGCTGTCGAATACAGCCAGTGAGCCTTCTTCGATCCACTGGCGGACATAGCCTTGCAGGTTTTCGTCGAAGCGATAGTAGCGATGCGACCGCGCATGACCCACGTATTCGATCTTCAGTTCGCGTTCGCAGAAGCCGCACTTCAGCGCGAGCACCGAGGCATCCATGCTGCGGCCGAGCGTGAATCGCGGCGCCAGGTAGGCACCCTCGAATCGCGAGATGCAGTTCAGATTGGAGCAGCGCGGGGGCGTCTCGGCCTTGAAGCGAATCGGCTCGGCGCGCACGCCCGGAGCGGCGGATGCGCTGGCGGCTTTCTCCATCAGCCACGCGATCAAGGCCATCCGGACCGGCACCCCGGCCGCGGCCTGCTCGAAGTAAACGGCGCGCGGATCGGTGTCGAGCTCGTACGCCAGCTCGCTGGTGCGCGGCAGCGGATGCATCACGACGGCTTCCTGCGTGCGACTGGTGCGCAGCGCGCGCGCGTCGAAGCGGACGTAGTCGTCGGCGCCGCCCTCCTTGCCCGACATGCGCTCCTTCTGCAGGCGCGTGACGTAAAATGCGTCGAGTGCGGCCGGCGGCTCAGCGGCGGGAATTTTTCGAAGCGCCTCGTCTCCCGTAAAGAGCGCCATCTGATGCGGCGCGCTGGGAGTCAGGTAAAGCGCGTCGAGCCCCCCCGCCAACGACTTGAGCTCGTCCATCGTGACCGTCGAGAAGCTGTAATTGCGCTCAGCCGCGAGCCGCTCGAGGACGTAATCGGGAACGTCCATGCCGCTGGTCGGCACGGCAACGATGTTCGCGCCGAAACGCGCGAGCGCGTAGATCAGCGAATGCACCGTGCGGCCAAACTTCAAGTCGCCGCATAACGCGACGGTGAGTCCCTTCAGATGGCCCTTTTTCTTGCGCAGGATGTAGAGATCGCAAAGCGTCTGAGTGGGATGCTCGCGGCTGCCATCGCCCGCGTTGAGCACCGGGCATGGGGCGTACTCCGCGGCGACTCGCGCCGCGCCGTCATGCGGATGGCGCAGCACGATCAGGTCGGCATAGCCGGCGACGACGCGCACGGTATCGGCGAGACTCTCGCCCTTGGCGGCCGAGCTGGCGTGCATATCGGCCGAGCTGATCACGGCGCCGCCGAGCCGATGCATCGAGGACTCGAAGCTAAGCCGCGTGCGGGTCGACGGCTCGTAGAACAGCGTCGCCATGATCAGTCCGGCGGCGCTGGCAATCTGTTCGCCGCGCTCCATCTGCGCGGCAAAGCCGTCGGCGAGCGCAAAGACGCGTTCGATATCCGAGATGTCGAGATCCTCGATCGAAACGACGTCAAATTTTGCCAGTCGTGACACCGCGGTATTCGTCCCGCATCGAGTGCGGGTGTCTGACCTCATTTTGAGTTTGCGTTGCCAACCACGACCGCGTCCGCGCCGTCGATCTCGACGAGCCGAACGTAAACGCGCTGACCGCGCGGGGCCTGAATGTTCTTGCCCACGTAGTCGGCGCGAATCGGCAGCTCGCGTTCTCCGCGATCGACCAGCACCGCCAGCTGAACCGATTCCGCGCGGCCGAGGTCGGAGATCGCGTCGAGCGCGGCGCGCACGGTTCGCCCGGTGTACAGAACGTCGTCGACCAGCACGACCCTCTTGGCGTCGAGCGAAAACGGAATGTCGCGGCCGATCAGCCGGGGATCGCCCGGCAGGCCCTTGCCGTCGTCGCGGTAGGACGAGATGTCCAGCGTGCCGACCGGGACCTCGCGCTTGCCGTTGGTGCGCAACTCGGCGGCGATCCGCTCGGCGAGCGTGGCGCCGCGCCGAACGATTCCGACCAGCACGACGTTGTCCGCGCCGCCGTTGCGCTCGGCGATCTCCATCGCGATCCGCTTGAGCGATCGCCCGACCTGGGCGGCGTCGAGCGCGACGTTGGGCGCGGCGCTCATCGCACCGCCCAAAAAAATTCCCGGCTGCGAAAACAGCCGGGTCCGGAAATGTACACTTTCATCGTCGTACCTTTGCGCTATCTCAGTAGCGTGTTAAAGGTGACTAGAATTTATGATCGCGATGGATGTGCGTCAACCCCGCGCGCGCGAGGCGGCGCGAGTTATGCGCCGCGCTTGCGCTCGAGCTTCCGCAGGCGTTGATCCTGGTCGCGGGTCTGAACTGTAATCCGATCGTCGAAGCGGTCGAACTTGCGGGCGAGATTGACCAGCGATTTGCTCGTCTGCTTGAGTTCAGCGCCCAGTTTTTTGGCCGCCATCTCAGCCGACGCCGCGATTTCGCGCTTCAGAATACTGGCCGTCTCGCCGCCTGAATCAACCGCCTGCTTGCCGGTGGACGCGACCGCGCGTGCGGCTTCTTCGCGGAACTCGACGGCGCGTGCCGCAACTTCGCCGCGCAGTCCCTTCTCAGCCGCGACCAGTTGGTCGCGGAACTCGACGCGCGCTTTGCCGAGCGCTTCGCCAAGCCGCACGATCTCAGCGCCGAGATCGTCGCGCGTGGCGACGATACCTCGCCGATTCTCGGCAATCTGCTCGGACAGGAAGCGAATCTGGCCGCCGACCTCCGCAAACTGCCCGAAGATCTCGTCGCGCAGCGTGTCCAGGCGGCCGCCGAAGCCCGAGACCGCCTCCACCACAAGATCGAATCGCGCCCCGAGCTCCTCGAGGATCGCGCCAATCCTGTTCACCGGTTCGTCCGCCACCTGATGCTTCCTTTTCGGTTTATCGCTCTAGTGCACGATCATGCCGACCCGATCCCATCTGATGTACTCGAACCACAGGAAGATCTCGCTCAGCGTCGAGGCGTCGTTCGCCTTCTCCTCATTCCACGGCAAATAAATGATCGTCGCGCGTCCCTCGACGTCGTTCAGATCGACGAAACCCCAAAAACGGCTGTCATAGCTGCGATCACGATTGTCGCCCATCATGAACAGCTTGCCCGGCGGGACCGTCACGGGTCCGAAGTTGTCGCGCGGCGAGACCGGCGATCGATCCTGCGCGGCGACCTCGAAATGACCGTGCGGATCGGGCATCGGCGAGCCGTTGAGCCACACGGCGCCGTTCTTCACCGCAATCGTGTCGCCGGCGACGCCGACCACTCGTTTGATGAAATCCTTGGTGCGATCGGGTGGAAACACGAAGACCACTACGTCGCCGCGATGCACCGGCTCGAGATGAAAGACGTATTGGCCGAGCGGGACGCCGGGAATTTCGAGGCCGAAAATCGAGTCCGGCATCCGCAGCCCGTAGATAATCTTGTTGACCAGGATGTGGTCGCCGATGAGCAGCGTCGGCTCCATCGAGCCCGACGGAATCTTGTACGCCTGCACGAAGAAGGTGCGGATGACGATGGCGAGCACGAGCGCGATGAACATCGCCTCGCCATACTCGCGGACGACGGACTTCTGCGCGGGCAAGCGGTCGGCGGTCTCGCGGGCGTTGAGCGGTTGTACTTTGGAAAGCTTGCGTGCTGGTTCGGCCACTGCAGTCCCTACTCCCCGACCTTGAGCAGGGCCAGGAAGGCCTCTTGCGGAATCTCGACGCGCCCGACCTGTTTCATCCGCTTCTTGCCTTCCTTTTGCTTCTCGAGCAGCTTGCGTTTTCGCGTGATATCGCCGCCGTAACACTTGGCGGTGACGTTTTTGCGCAGCGCCTTAACGGACTCGCGCGCGATAATCTTGGCGCCGATCGCGGCTTGAATCGCGACCTCGAACATCTGGCGTGGAATCAGCTCGCGCATCTTTTCGCACAACGCCCGGCCCCGTTCGTAGGACTTGTCGCGATGCACGATAATCGAAAGCGCGTCCACCACCTCGCCATTAATCCGAATATCCAATTTAACCAGAGGCCCGGCACGGAAGTCCAGAAACTCGTAGTCCAGCGACGCGTAACCGCGGCTCACCGATTTCAGCCGATCGTAAAAGTCGAAGACGATCTCGGCAAGCGGCAGCTCGTAATGCAGGATGACGCGCTTTTCGCCCAGGAAACGCAAATCGCGCTGGAGGCCACGGCGGTCCTCGCACAGCTTCATCACCGCGCCGAGGTACTCTTCGGGCATGTGGATAGATGTGAGAATGAACGGCTCCTCGATCGCCTCGATGCTGTTCTCATCGGGCAGATGCGCGGGATTGTCCACCGTCGTCAGCTCGCCCGAGACGGTGCGCACCCGGTAGGCGACCGTCGGCGCGGTCACGATCAGGCTGATTCCGAATTCGCGCTCCAGCCGCTCCTGCGCGATTTCCATGTGCAGCAAGCCCAGGAATCCGGCGCGAAACCCGAAGCCCAGCGCTTGCGAGGTCTCGGGTTCGCAGATGAGGCTGGCGTCGTTGAGCCGCAGCTTCTCGATCGCGTCGCGCAGCGCACCGTATTGATTGGCCTCGGTCGGATACAAGCCCGCGAACACCATCGGCTTCAGTTCCTTGAAGCCCGGCAGCGGCTCCACCGCCGGATGGTCCGCGTCCGTAATCGTGTCGCCCACGCGCATGTCCGCGACCGTCTTGATTCCCGCCACGACGAAGCCGACCTCGCCGGGGCCGAGCGCGTCGGTGGCCCGTTCGTGCGGCGTGAAATGTCCCAGGCGCATCACCTCGCCCCGTTTGTCGGTGCCCATCAGCAGAACTTTCATGCCGACGCGCAGCTCGCCGCCGAAGACGCGGACCAGGCCGATGACGCCCTCGTACACGTCGTACCAACTGTCGAAGATGAGCGCGCGGACGGCCTCGCCGCTGGGTTTCGGCGCGGGGATTCGCGCGACAATCGCCTCCAGGACGTCGTCGATGCCCACGCCTTCCTTGGCGCTGGTGAGAATCGCTTCGGAGGCGTCGAGCCCGATGATTTCCTCGATTTGCTGACGGGTGCGCTCGATATCGGCTCCGGGCAAATCGATCTTGTTGATCACCGGAATAATTTCCAGCCCGTGATCGAGCGCGAGATAAACGTTGGCGAGCGTCTGCGCCTCGACCCCCTGGCTTGCATCGACCACCAGCAGCGCGCCCTCGCACGCGGCCAGGCTGCGCGAAACTTCGTAAGCGAAATCGACGTGGCCGGGCGTGTCGATCAGGTTCAGGACGTAGCCTTTGCCGTCCTTGGCCGTGTAGTTCAGGCGCACCGAGCGCGCCTTGATGGTGATTCCGCGCTCGCGTTCGAGGTCCATCGAGTCGAGGAACTGGTCCTTCGACTCGCGCATCGTGAGCGCGCCGGTGCGCTCGAGGATTCGATCGGCCAGCGTGGACTTGCCGTGATCGATATGCGCGATGATCGAAAAGTTGCGAATCGAGGCGGCTTCGGTCATTTCAACTCGAACGGGCGCGCTGCTGCTTGAAATACTTGAAGGTCTCTTCGAGTCCGTCGGCGAGCTTCATTTCGGGACGCCATCCGAGCTCATCCGCCGCGCGCGCCGGCGATATGACCGAGCGCTTTTGTTCGCCGGGCCGCTCCGCCGCGTGCTCCGCCTGGGTCGGGAAGTCGGCGATGCTCGCGAGCGTGGAATAGAGGTCGTTCACGTTGGTCTCGATACCGGTGCCGATGTTGAGCGCGATCCCCGACGCATTGGACTTCGACGCCGCGACCACCGCCCGCACCACGTCGCCGACGTAAACGTAGTCGCGCGTCTGGGTGCCGTCGCCGTAAATCGTCACAGGCTTGCCGTCAAGGATTCGTCCGCAGAAGATTGCGACGACTCCCGCCTCGCCGTGCGGGTCCTGGCGCGGACCGTAGACGTTTCCGAACCGCAGCGCCAGGTAATCGATCCCGTACTCGACCTTGTAAAAAAAGAGATACGCTTCAGTCGCCAGCTTGGCGACGCCGTACGGACTGACCGGCCGTTTGGGGTGCATCTCGGTGCACGGGAACTCGTCCTGCTCGCCGTAAATCGCGCCGCCGGTCGAAGAAAAGACCACCCGCTTGAGACCGTGTTGGCGCGCCGATTCCATCAGGTTGAGAAACCCGACCAGGTTCACTTGCGCGTCGAAGGCGGGATCGGCGACCGAACGCCGTACGTCCATCTGCGCAGCAAGATGGAAAATAAGCTCGGGACGGGCCTGCTCGACCACCGCCGCAACCGCCGCCGCGTCACGCAGATCGGTCTGATAGAGCGTGGCTTTCGCGTTCACCTGGCTGCGTTTGCCGGTGGACAAATCGTCCAGCACTGAAACCTCGCCCGCACCGGACGCGACGAGCGCATCCACCGTGTGCGAGCCGATAAAGCCGGCGCCGCCGGTCACCATGATTCTCATTGAAGGGTCCTTGTCCTAAACCGGGTGGCGCCCGACCGAGTAGTACCGGATTTCGAGCGCCTTCATCAGATCAGGATCATACAGGTTCCGGCCGTCGAATATCACCGGCTCCTTCAGCTCGGCCTTGATCCGCTGAAAGTTGGGATGCCGGAACTCGTTCCACTCGGTCAGAATCAGCAGCGCGTCGGCGCCCTTGAGCGCCTCGTAGTTGGTCTTGTGGTAGGTCACGCGATCGCCAAAAATCTTGCGCGCATTTTCCAGCGCTTCAGGATCATGCAGCCGGCATTTCGCACCCGCCTGCAGCAGTTCCTCGATCACGACCAGCGCGGGAGCCTCGCGCATGTCGTCGGTGCGCGGCTTGAAGGCCAGCCCCCAGATCGCAAACGTGCGGCCGCTCAGGTTTTGTCCGAAATGCTGCTTCACGCGCGCGGGAATCAGCCGCTTCTGCCTCGAATTCACCGCTTCCGCCGCTCGCAACAACGCGAAATCAAGATTGTGCTCGCTGGCGGTATGGATCACCGCCTGCACGTCCTTGGGAAAGCACGAACCGCCGTAGCCGACGCCCGGAAACAGAAACGACGAACCGATGCGCTTGTCGGTGCCGAGTCCGCGGCGGACGGCGTTGATGTCGGCGCCAACGGCGTCGCACAGAGTCGCCATCTCGTTGATGAACGAGATGCGCATCGCGAGCATCGCGTTGGACGCATACTTGGTCAGCTCCGCCGATCGCGGATCCATCACGAGGATCGGATTGTCGGTGCGGACGAATGGGTTGTGAATCTCCTTGAGGATGGCGGTGGCCTGCTCGCTAAGGCTTCCGATCACGACCCGATCGGGCCGCATGAAGTCTTCTATCGCGGAGCCTTCCTTGAGAAACTCCGGCACCGAGCACACATCCACGCGATGTTTGGCGAAGCGGCCCACGATTTCCCGCACCCGATCGTTGGTGCCAACCGGCACCGTGCTCTTGATCACCACAACGTGATAACCGGTTATCGCCTTCGCGATGTCCTCGGCGGCCTGGAAAATCGAACTCAGGTCGGCCGCGCCCGACGCGCTCATCGGAGTGCCCACGGCAATATACGAAACCATCGATTGCTTGATCGCTTCGCCAATGTCGGTGGTGAAGCGCAGCCGGCCTTCCTTCAGATTGCGGCGCACCAGTTCCTCGAGACCCGGCTCGTAGATCGGAATCTTGCCCTCGCAAAGCTGGGCGATTCGATCCTGATCGATGTCCACGCAAACTACTTCGTTGCCGCTTTCGGCATAGCAGGTGCCGCTCACCAGCCCGACATATCCGCTCCCCACGACTGCGATGTTCATCGATAGCCTCTAGAATTCTTCCTTGATTATGTAAATCGGCTTGCCCTGAGATTCGTGATAGGTCCGCGCGAGCATCTCGCCGAGCAGTCCAATACTCACAAACTGTACTCCGACGACTACTAACAAGACCGCCAACAACAACGCAGGCCGATTAGCCAGTTCGTAACCCAGTAGTATCTTCTCCGTCACCAGTATGAAGGTCCAGAGGCTGCCGAGTCCGCCGAGAACGATTCCGATCAAGCCGAACACCTGGATCGGCGCGGTGGAATAGCCGGAAAGAAACTTGACGGTGATGAGGTCAAGCAAGGTGCGCACGATGCGCCACAGTCCATATTTCGAGATGCCCGCGCGCCGCGGCCGGAATCCGATTTCGACTTCCGCGATTCGCGCACCCTGCTCCGCCGCGATCGCGGGGACAAATCGATGCATCTCGCCGTAGAGCGGCAGGCTACGTGCCAGGTCCCGCCGGTACGCCTTGAAGGTGCAGCCGTAGTCGTGAAGCTTCACGCCCGTCATCGCCGAGATCAGCGAATTCGCCGCCATTGAAGGGAGCCGCCGCGTCAAGCGTTCCTGCTGCCACCGTTCGGTGCGCCAGCCACTGGCCAGGTCGTAGCCCTCGTCGATCTTGGCCAGCAGGCGCGGGATGTCGGCGGGATCGTTTTGTCCGTCGCCGTCCATCGCGATCACCACGTTGCCGGCCGCGTGCGTGAAACCGCACGCCAGCGCGGCCGTCTGTCCGGAGTTACGCGCCAGCGAGATCACGCGCACGTTCGGATCGGCGGACTTGATCTGCCGCAGCACCTCGAGGCTGCCGTCGCTGCTGCCGTCGTCCACGAATATGAGTTCGTAGTCCCGGCCAAGACTTTGCATCATGCGGCTCAGCTCGTCATGCAGCGGGGCGAGGCTATCCCGCTCGTTGTAGAGCGGAATAACTACTGAGTAGTCCATCTCGAATGATGAGAGTCGATTAGATCGATAAACTCCCGATAGCGATTGTCTATCTCTTCCCAGCTCAGATCTAACAGCCTCTCCAGCGAGAAGCGCTCGACCACGAACGACGCCATCACGCTGCCGTACACGACCGCCGTGCGCAGCGAGGATTCGGTTACTCGGCCGTGTCGCGCCAGGAATCCCATCATCCCGCCGGCAAAGGTGTCGCCCGCGCCGGTCGGATCGACGACGTCTTCCAACGGATACGCGGGCACCGCGAACATTCCTTCCTCGCTGAACTGAAGCACGCCGTATTCGCCGCGCTTGATCAGCACGGTGGCCGGCCCCATCTTCAGGATCGCGCGCCCCGCCTTAACCAGGTTGTGCTCGCCGGTGAGCACGCGCGCCTCGTTGTCGCTGCAAAGCAGGATCTGGATTCGCTCGAGAACTTTGGCAAGGCCGGGCCGCATGTTCTCGATCCAATAGTCGTAGAGATCGGCCACGACTACTTTGGGACTGAGCACCTGGTCCAGCACGTGTTCCTGGAGCGCTGGATCGTTGGGCGCCAGGTACAGATAGTCGGCGCGGCGTTGGTCAGGCAGCAATTCCGGCGTGAAGTTCTCAAGCACGTTCAGCGAAAGCTTGACCGTGTCGCGCACGTTCAGGTCTTCGTGATAACGGCCGTGCCAGCGCGTAGTGTGCCCCTCGCGCTTGACTACTCCGCGCACGTCGATGTTCCGATCCGTGAACATCTGCATGTCCTCGGCCCTGTAGTCCGATCCGACCACCGCGACGATGCTGACCGGAGAAAAAAATCGGGCGGCTATCGCAAAGTAGCTCGCGCCGCCGCCAATCACTTCCTCGACTTTTCCATTGGGCGTTTCAACCGTGTCGTAGGCTAGAAACCCGACCACCACGATACTCATCTATTCACCTTAGCGCCGCGGAACTTCGACGGTCCTAAAGATACTTGCCTACCAGCGGACGCAAGTCGTCGATCAAGCGCTGCGGAATTGCCGCGCGATCGGTAATTATCGTGTGCTTGAGCGCGTCCTGGCAGGTGCAGGTCCGCGGCCGGTTGCCGAGCGTGTGCGCCAGCGCCGACACCGCGCTTTGCGCCTTGTCCACGTTGGCCTTCATCACCCGCAGGATCTCGCCGATGTCCACCGCCGCGACCGTTGCGTGCCAGCAATCGTAGTCCGTCACCAGCACCAGCGCCGCGTAGCACATCTCCGCCTCGCGAGCGAGCCGCGCTTCCTGCATCGCCGTCATGCTGATGACGCTGGCGCCAAAGCTCCGGTAAAGATTCGACTCGGCGCGCGTGGAGAATTGCGGACCTTCCATGCAGAGGTAGGTCCCGCTGTCGTGAACCACCGTGCCGCTCGCCGCGCCCGCGCGCGCCGCGACCACTAGGTCGCCGGCGAGATTCGCGCACACGGGATCGGCAAGCGAAACATGCACCACCAGGCCGTCGCCGAAAAACGTCTCGGGACGCTTGAATGTACGATCGATAAACTGATTTGGAACCACCAATTCGCCCGGATGAACTTCCTCTTTCAGGCTGCCCGCCGTGGATACCGAAACCAGATGGGTCACGCCGAGCTGCTTCATCCCGAAAACATTGGCCCGGAAATTTATTTCCGACGGCAACAACCGATGGCCACGGCCGTGACGCGCGAGGAACACGACCTCGATGTCTCCCATCCGGCCCTGGTAGAACGGATCCGACGGCCGGCCGAACGGCGTCTCGAGTTCCATCAGCTCGACCTTGTCCAGCCCCTTCATCTGGTAGAAGCCGCTGCCGCCGATCACGCCAAGTACGTTCTGTGACATCTTTTTCTGGTGCTTCAGGCCGGGTGATGCTGTTCGGCGTAAAGCTGGCCGCACGCCGCCGCAATATCGAGTCCCCGGCTCTCGCGAATTGTAGCGGTCAAATTAGCGTTCTTGAGAATCGCTTGAAAGGCCTCCACCGTAGCGCGCGGGCTGCTTCGCAGCGGCGAATCGGGCATCGGATTGTAAAAAATCAGGTTCACTTTCGCGCGCAATGGCGCCAACAACTTCGCCAGGCGCCGCGCGTCCGCGATCGAATCGTTCACCCCGGCCAGCATGACGTATTCGAAGGTGATCCGGCTGCGCCGTTTGATTGGCAGATTCCGGCATGCGTCGAGCAACACTTCCAGCGGATAGCGCTGGTTGATCGGCGCGAGGCGATCGCGAAGCTCGTTGGTCGTTGCATGCAACGAGACCGCCAGGTTAACCGGCGTCTCATTCAGCAGCCGCTCCATCATCGGGACCAGCCCGACGGTGGAGACGGTGATCCTTCGTGGCGAGATACCCATCCCCCATTCCGACGTCATTATCGCCAGCGTGCGCTCTAGGCGCGGGTAATTTGCCAGCGGCTCGCCCATCCCCATGAAAACAAAGTTGGTGAGTTCCTCGCCTGCCGCCAGCTCGCGTCGAGCAGCCGGGATCTGCGCCAACATCTCGGAGCTCGTGAGATTGCGACGCAGTCCCATGCGGGCCGTCGCGCAGAATTCGCAGGCCATGGCGCATCCCACCTGGCTCGACATGCAAAGCGTGACGCGTTTTTCGGTTGGGATTATCACCGCTTCGATTTCTTCGCCGTCGGTGAGGCTGATAAGCAGTTTTCGCGTGCCGTCCGACGAACGCGAGACGAACGAAGACCCCGGATGCCCGATCGTGAAATGCTGCTTCAAGTAACTGCGCAGCATAGCCGGCAAATCGCGCATCTCGTCGAACGACTCGGCGCCGCGGGCGTGCACCCAGTGCAAAATCTGGCGGGCCCGATACGAGCGTTCGCCGATGCTCGCGACGATTTGCTCGACTTCATCGAGCGTCAGGTCGCGCAAGTCGGCGCTCGCGGGCACCGGCTCAGCCGAGGGTTGGCGATTCTCGTTCACAGCCCAACTATTCTAATCGAAACGCGGCCGTGAAAGCAGGACGGTCTCTTTCTTTCTAGGCCAAAATCTCGCGCGCGGGAAAAAAGAAGGCGATCTCCTGGGCGGCGGTTTCGGGCGCGTCGGAGCCGTGCGTGGCGTTCTGCTCGACGTCGATTCCGAAGTCCTTGCGAATCGTGCCGGCGTCGGCCTTTTTGGGATCGGTCGCGCCCATCAGTTGACGCCACCTGACGATTGCGTTGTCGCCCTGCAACACCGCGACAACCACCGCCCCGGAAGTCATATAGTCGCACAGCCCGCTGAAGAACGGCCGCGCCTTGTGCACGTCGTAGAACTTCTCAGCGTCGGCGCGCGACAGATGAATCTTGCGCATCGCGGCGATCGTCAGCCCCGACGCTTCAATTCGTTTGAGGATGTCGCCGGTGAGCCCGCGCCGCACCGCGTCGGGTTTGACGATTGCCAGAGTTCGTTCCATCGAATTACTTCTTGCCTTCGAGTACTGATTTCATCGTCGAGCCCAGGTCCGCCGGGCTGCTGGCGACCGTGATGCCCCCCGCCTTGAGCGCCGCGATCTTATCGGCCGCGGTGCCGCGTCCACCCGAAATAATTGCGCCCGCGTGGCCCATCCGCCGTCCTTTTGGCGCGGTCTGGCCGGCGATAAACGCGACCACGGGTTTCTTAAAGTATTGCTTTATGTATTCGGCGGCCTCTTCCTCCGCCGTTCCGCCGATTTCCCCAATCATGATAACCGCGCGCGTCTTCGGGTCTTCGTTGAACAGTTTGAGCGCGTCGATATGCGTCGTCCCGACTATCGGGTCGCCGCCGATTCCGATGCAGCTCGACTGCCCGATTCCGAGCTGGGTCAGCTGATACACCGCCTCGTAGGTCAGCGTGCCCGAACGCGACACGACGCCGATATCGCCGGCCTTGTGAATGTAACCCGGCATGATGCCGATTTTGCATTCGCCCGGCGTGATGATTCCCGGGCAGTTGGGGCCAATCAGTCGCGACCTCGTGCCCGCCATGTAAGCCTTCACCTTGACCATGTCGAGGACCGGCACGCCTTCGGTGATGCAGATGACGAGCTCGATTCCGGCCGCGACGGCTTCCAGCATCGCGTCGGCGGCGAACGCCGGCGGCACATAGATCACGGTCGCGTTGCAGCCCGTCGCTTTGCGCGCCTGCTCGACGGTGTCGAAAATCGGGATGCCCTCGAAGTCCGTGCCGCCCTTGCCCGGCACCACCCCGCCGACCATATTCGTGCCGTACTCTTTGCACGCGCGCGTGTGGAGCTGGCCCACCGCACCGGTGATTCCCTGGGTCAACACGCGGGTGTTCTTGTCGACTAAAATGCTCATCTGAAAACTCTCAAGCTCCGATTTCTTTCACGATGCGCCGGGCGGCATCGGCCATGTCGCTGGCGGCAATCACCTTGAGGCCGGACTCGGCCAGAATTTTCTTGCCCTCGACGACGTTGGTGCCCTCCATTCTGACCACCAGCGGCACGTTGAGTTTCACCTGCCTCGCCGCCTCGACGACGCCTTGCGCCAGCACGTCGCAGCGCATGATACCGCCGAAGATGTTGATCAGCACGCCTTTGACGCGCTTGTCCGCGAGCAGGATCCGAAATGCCGCCGCCACTTTCTCGGTGCTCGCGCCGCCGCCGACGTCGAGGAAGTTGGCCGGCTCGGCGCCGTAAATCTTGACGATGTCCATCGTGGCCATCGCGAGACCCGCGCCGTTGACCATGCATCCGATGTTGCCGTCGAGATGCACGTAGCTGAGGTCGTACTTCGCCGCCTCGGTCTCGGCGGGATCTTCCTCGTTGGCGTCGCGCATCTCGCGGATATCCGGATGGCGGAACAGGGCGTTGTCGTCGAATGACATCTTGGCGTCAAGGCAGATGACGCGCCCGTCCTTCGTCACCACCAGCGGGTTGATCTCGATGAGCGACGCGTCGGTTTCGACGAACGCGCGGTAGAGCGCCGCGAGCAGCGTTGCGAACTGGCCGACTTGTTTGTCCTTGAGGCCAAGCGCGAACGCGATTTTGCGCGCCTGGAAGCCCGCGACCCCGAGCAGAGGGTCGATTTGCTCGGTGAGAATTTTTTCAGGCGTCGTGGCGGCAACCTGTTCGATATCCATGCCGCCCTCGGTGCTGGCGATCACGGAAACGGTTCCCGCTTTCCGATCGACGAGCATCCCAAGGTAGAGCTCGCGAGCGACGTCGCTCGCTTCCTCGACGTAAACGCGGCGCACCACCCGGCCTTCGGGTCCCGTCTGATGAGTCACCAGCGGTTTGCCCAGCAGCCGCGCCGCGAAGTCGCGCACTTCGGAAGCCACAGTGTGCAGCTTCACGCCGCCCGCCTTGCCGCGGCCGCCCGCGTGGATCTGCGCCTTGACCACGGCCTTCGGCTGACCCAGCGCCGTGAACGCGGCAGCGGCCTCCTCGGGCGTGGTCGCGAACTGCCCCTTGGGGACGGGAACGCCGAAGCGCCCGAGAATCTGTTTTGCCTGATATTCGTGGATGTTCATTCGGTTTCCTGCGAAGCGCTCATTTCATAAAAAGGTCGCGGAGCCATTTGATCGAGGTCTGCCGGCCGACCGCGCCAATTGCCGTCGTCAACGGAATTTCCTTCGGACAGACCTCGACGCAGTTCTGCGCGTTGCCGCAGTCCGCCACTCCGCCCTCCGACATCATCGCATCCAGCCGCTCGTCCAGGTTCATCTTGCCGGTCGGATGCTGGCTCATCAGAAAGACCTGCCCGATCACGGCTGCCCCCATGAACTTCGAATGCGCGTTGACCTGCGGACATGCCTCCAGGCAGCATCCGCACGTCATGCATCGCGCGAACAGGTACGCGAACTCCTGCACCGCGGGCGCGATTCGCGGACCCGCGCCGAGGTCGTAAGTCCCGTCGATCGGAATCCACGCGTGCGCTTTCTTCAGCGCGTCGAACATTTTGGATCGATCGACCCACAGATCGCGGATCACCGGGAACTTCGACATCGGCTCGATCGTCACCGGCCCGCCCAGTCCCTCGGCGAGCTGCGAGCACGCCTGGCGCACCCGCCCGTTGATCAGCATCGTGCACGATCCGCAAACTTCCTCCAGGCAGTTGGCGTCGAAGACCACCGGCGCGACGCGCTTGCCCTGTCGGGTGACCGGGTTGCGCCGAATCTCCATCAGCATCGAGATGATGTTGTGATACGGCAGGTACGGTATCTCGAACTCCTCGTAGTAAGGCTCCGAGTTCGGCGTTTCCTGCCGCTTGATTCTTAAGACTTGCGTCTGTTCCGGCACTGCGATGCTCCCGCTTGGCTACGCCGCCTTCGACTCGATCGCGGATTTATCGACGTCGTAGCGCCGCGGCCGCGGCTTGATAAGGCTTACGTCAACCGGCTCCCAGCTGAAGCGCGGACCGTCGGACGACCACGCCGCCATCGTGGTCTTCATGAATTTCTCATCGTCGCGTTCCGGGAACTCGGGCTTGTAGTGCGCGCCGCGCGACTCGTTGCGGTTGAGCGCGCCCAGCGTCATCGGCCGCGCGAGCTCCAGCATGTTCCATAGCTGGCGCACGAACAAAACTTCCTGGTTCGCCCACTTGCCCTTGTCGTTGATCCCGATCCGGCCCCATCGCTCCTTGAACTCGAGCAGCTTGTCGTCGGTCGCCTTGAGCTTGTCGTTGTGGCGGATCACGGTGACGTTCTCGGTCATGATGTCGCCGAGCTCGCGCCACAGCGCAAACGCGTTCTCCGGACCGCTCATCTTGAAGATCTTGTCGAACGATTCGCGCTGACGCTTCAGCTCCTGGTCGTATACCTGCGAGCTGGCCGCGCTCTTGTGCGACTTGGCGTAGCCGATCATGGCCGGCTCGGCGATGTTCCCGCCGTGCATGCACGACAGCAGCGAGTTCGCGCCCAGCCGGTTCGCCCCGTGATATTGAAATTCGCACTCGCCCGCCGCGAACAGTCCCGGCACGTTGGTCTGCTGATGGTAATCGACCCACAGGCCGCCCATCGAGTAGTGCATCGCCGGGAAAATCTTCATCGGGACTTTGCGCGGATCCTGGCCGGCAAACTTTTCGTAGATTTCGAGCACGCC
This sequence comes from Binataceae bacterium (SeqCode), assembly GCA_963789715.1. Classification (GTDB taxonomy): domain Bacteria; phylum Desulfobacterota; class Binatia; order Binatales; family Binataceae; genus Binatus. The sequence continues at coordinate 654,808 of CAWBLQ010000003.1, forward strand.
GGCCACCTTGCGATTCAGCTCTTCGGGATCGAGATGGCTCACGTCGAGGTAGACCTGCGGATTGCCATCGACGCCCAGCTTCATCTCGAACACGACCTTGTGAATCGCGCGAGTCGCGATGTCGCGCGGCACCAGGTTCCCGTACGCCGGGTACATCTCTTCCAAAAAGTACCACGGCTTGCCGTCGCGATAGGTCCACACGCGGCCGCCCTCGCCGCGAATCGACTCCGAGATGAGCCGATTCTTGTCCTCGCCCTGCATGGCGGTTGGATGCACCTGGATGAACTCGCCGTTGGCGTAGATCGATCCGGCCTGGTAGCACGCGCTGACCGCCGATCCCGTATTCACCAGCGACTGCGTCGAACGGCCGAAGACCAGCCCCGGGCCGCCGGTCGCAATCATCGTCGTGTCGGCCGGAAACGCGCGCATCTCGAGCGAGCGCGTGTCGATCGCGACGATCCCGCGGCAGTCTCCCGACTCGTCCTGCACCAGGCTCAGCATCTCCCAGCCCTCGAACTTGCGCACCAGGCCCGCCGCTTCGTAGCGGCGCACCTGCTCGTCCAATGCGTACAGGAGCTGCTGGCCGGTGGTGGCGCCGGCGAACGCGGTCCGATGATGCTTGGTGCCGCCGAAGCGGCGGAAGTCGAGCAGGCCCTCGGGCGTGCGATTGAACATCACGCCCATCCGATCGAACAGGTAGATGATTGCCGGCGCCGCTTCGCACATCGCCTTGACCGGCGGCTGATGCGCCAGAAAGTCGCCGCCGTAAATCGTGTCGTCAAAATGGATCATCGGCGAGTCGCCTTCGCCCTTGGTGTTGACCGCGCCGTTGATTCCGCCCTGCGCGCACACCGAGTGCGAACGCTTGACCGGCACGATCGAGAACAGATCGACTTGCTCGCCCTGCTCCGCGAGCTTCATCGCCGCGGTCAAACCCGCCAGCCCGCCGCCTACGATTATGTGATGCCCTGGCATTCGTTATTTCTCCCCTCAGGCGGGTGCGCGGAACGCGATCAGGATCGAGACGCTGACGATCGCCAGGACCACGAACAGCGCAACGCACGCGCGATTGACCAGCGCTTGCGCCCGAGCGCCGACCGCGATTCCCCACGTGATCGTGAATGTGAAAATGCCGTTGGCCAGGTGATAGACGCACGCCAGCGTCCCGACGATGTAAGCGGTCAGAATCAGCGGATTCATCATGAAGTCATGCATCCGCAGGTAATTGGTCTCGACGCCCGTGGCGTAGAAGTATGCGCGCGTCGAAAGGACGTGAAAGCCGATGAACAGGAACGCGAGGATCCCCGTGATGCGCTGCATCGTGTACTGGTAGTTGCGCTCGAATGGGTAGTCGTTGGGCTGCGCGGTGGCCGTGATGACCAGGCCGTAAATCGCGTGGTAGAGAATCGGAATCCACAGCACCAGCGCTTCGACCGCGATCTGAAACGGAAGGTTGCGCGTGAACTCGGTCTCCTTCCACCACATCGTGCCGCCCTTCAGCACGTAGGCGTTTTCGAACAGATGGAAAAACAAAAATCCGCCGATCGGAATGATCCCCGACAGCGAGTGCAATCTCCGCAGCAGCCAGTGCCTCTCATCCGCCGTCATCCCCGCCGCAATAGCCGACGCCGCAACTGCTTCTGCTTCAGCCATGAGTCTTCCCGAGCCGCGAGTCCTAATTCCCGCCCGCGATTACTTTGTCCATCGCCTCGACCAGCTCGCGCACGTGCGCGACCGAGCTGTCGAACGCGGCCTTCTCCGCGGGAGTGAGCTGGATTTCGACCACGCGCTGGATTCCGCCCGCGCCGATCACGACCGGCACTCCCGCAAACAGCCCCTTCACGCCGTATTCGCCGTCAAGGTACGCGGCGCACGGCAGCACCTGCTTGCGATCGAGCATGTACGCCTCGACCATCTTGTAAACCGCGGTTCCCGCCGCGTAGTACGACGACGTTTTCATCAGCTCTACGATCTCGCCGCCGCCGCCGCGCGTGCGCTTCTCGATTTCCTCCAGCCGCTTCGCCGCGATCAGACGTTCGACCGGCTGGCCGCCCACCGTCGTGTAGCTGCGAATCGGCACCATGTCGTCGCCGTGTCCGCCCAGCACCATCGCGGAAACACTTTCGACCGACACGCCCAGCTCCGACGCCAGAAAGGTGCGGTAGCGCGCCGAGTCGAGCACTCCCGCCTGCCCGACGATCCGATTCTTCGCGAACCCGGTCACCCGCTTGAGCTGCGTAACCATCGCGTCGAGCGGATTGGTCACCGCGATCACGAAGGCGCCGGGCGCGTGTCGCTTGATAGCGCCGCCAACGTCGCTCATCACCTTGGCGTTTATCTTCAGCAGGTCGTCGCGGCTCATCCCGGGTTTGCGCGGTGAGCCCGACGTGACGACGCAGCAATCGGCGCCCTCGATCTGCTTGATGTCGGTGGTGCCGGTGACGTTGACGTCGATGCCGAGCACGGGCGCGGATTCCAGCATGTCCAGCGCCTTGCCCTGCGGCAGGCCATCGATAATGTCGTAAAGCACGATATCGCCGAGGCTGCGCAGGAAGCACAGATGGGCGCACGTCGCGCCCACATTACCCGCCCCGATGAACGCAATTTTCTTCCGAGCCACGCTTTTTGCTCCCACTCCTCTTCGTTTTCTTCCTGAAGCTTACCTTATATTCGTGTCCTTGCTAATGAGCAATACTTAAGTAAGTCGGCGCGCCGAATGCACCGTTCATCGCAACCGCACCCCGCCGCCGAACGTGCGATAGATAGCAGCGTTTGCCGGAGTTGTGAAGCAATCAGCCAGACGCGAAACGCTGGGCGGGAAGGGAAATTGTCGCCGATCTTGTGGCAAGCAAGCGGACTCACTGAAAAGAGAGGATGAACTAGTTCATCCTTACCCGTCCCGATTCTCCGTGCTAGGTCTGGGGTATGGACGACTGGCAGAACGTCTCATATTACGCCTCGCCCGAAATCGGGCGAGCCCAGCTGCCGGCAGAAACAATTTCTGACGGAACGAAACTACCGATGGTGGCCGACCTGCACCCCGAACCACAACAGAGAGTATGTATTGTTCTTCCAGCACTATTCGATCAGTCGGGCTGCAAGCGCCACTCAAGCTTGGCGGAGCCATCGCGAGAGCTCGCGAATCGTCGGCCGCTTGCCGTACATCAGAATTCCGGTCCGGTAGATTCGCCCGCTGATGAACATCGCCGCGTAAATCGTCGCCAGCAACAAGAGCAATGACAACGCGACTTGCCACAGCGGCGGCTCGTGGACGGCCAGCCGCTCGAACATCAGGATCGGCGCGCAGAACGGAAACAGCGAAGCCGACACCGCGATCGCCGAATCCGACGACGTCGCCACCGGCAGAATCATCGCCGACGCCGCGATCAACGGCAGGATCACCACGAAGTTCCACTGCTGCGCCTCGTCGATCGAATTGAAGATCGCCCCGACGCCGGCAAAGATCGCGCTGTAGAGCAGGTAACCCAGTGTGTAGAAGACCACGAAATAGACAATCAACGACGGGCCCACATCGAGCGCCGTAATCGCCGTGCGCAGATACAGGCTTCGCGACACACCGAACGCCGCCATTGCAAGCCATATCGCGATCTGCGTCAGCCCGACGCTGCCGGTGCCGAGGATTTTGCCGGTCATCAGCTCATCCGCGCTCGCCGCGCACATCAGCACCTCGGTGATACGCGAGCTCTTCTCTTCCATCACCGATCGCATCACCATCACGCCGTAAGACAGCAGCGAAAACAGCATCACGAACAGGAAAATGAACACGACCACCGCGCCGCGCACCTCGTTTAACACCGCCGACGAATTGCTCGCCGCGACCGTCGTCAGCTCGACCGGCTGTAGCGTCGCGGCCACGTCGCTGGCGCTGCTGCCCTGCTTGACCATTTGCTGCGCGGCGAACGCGTACGACAGCGCGTCGCCGAGCCGGCGCTGGAGAATGAAATCGCCCATGCGGCGCGTGGTGAAGACCACGTGGCGGGAAGCGAGCGCGGGACCGTCGAGCCATACGTAGCCTTCGAGGTCGCTTGCGTCGAGCCGCTGGTCGAGCTGCGCGTGCGCGGCCGACGAGGTGGGCGACACAACCGACGCCTCGTAGCGCGTGCCGCGCTGGCGCGTCAATTCGCCACGCGCAAGTTCGGCCATCGCGCGATTGTCGGATGCGATCACGACTCGCGCCGGGCGCGAGCTGTCGAGCATGATATTGCGGGCGGTCGAGGCGGTGATCAACGTCGGCAGGATCAGAAAGATTGCCATCAGGAGCGGAGTCGCGAACGTCGAGAGGATAAACGAGCGCGTCCTGACCCGCTCGAGGTATTCCCGCTTCGCGACGATCCAGACTTTGCGTATCGAAAACTCAGTCATCGCGGTTCGCCACGCGCTCGATGAAGATCTGTTCGAGCGACGGGTCCATCACCTGGAACCGAATCACGCGCATCCCGCGTATCGCGGTGCGCAGCAGTTCCTGCGTGTCGGCGCCGGGCTTCAGACGCAGTTCGGCGTGATTGCCGTAGTCATTCATCGAATCGACCAGCGGATGGCCCGCGAGGCATGCGCCGTCGCCCTCGTAGTCGATTTGCACGAAGCGCCGCCCGTTGCTGTTCTTGATTTCGCCGAGGCTGCCCTGCAGCACCGCCTTGCCGCGATTGATGAGACAGATCGAGTCGCAGAGCTTTTCCACCTGGTCCATCCGATGCGTCGAGAACAGGATCGACTTTCCCGCCGCCCGCAGTCCCACCAGCACATCCTTGAGCTGCATCGTGTTGAGGGGATCGAGCCCGGCGAACGGCTCGTCCATCACGATCAAGTCGGGATCGTGCAGCAGCGCTGCGATGAACTGGACTTTCTGCTGCATCCCCTTCGACAACTCCTCGACGCGGCGCTCGACCCAGTCCGCAATCCCGAGGCGACGCGCCCACGAATCGATTCGTTCCCGCGAGGTGGCGACCGACAGCCCCGCCAGGCTGCCGAGAAAGACCAGGTTGTCGCCGACGGTCATCCTGCGATACAAGCCGCGTTCCTCCGGCAGGTAGCCGACCCGGCGCAGCGCGCGGCGGCGCAGCTGCTCGCCAAACAGCCGCACGGTTCCCGAGTCGGGCGACGTGATGCCGATCATCATGCGGATGGTGCTGGTCTTGCCGGCGCCATTTGGTCCGAGCAGGCCGAAGATGTGTGCGGGAGGAATTTGGAACGAAAGACCGTCAACGGCTGGAAAGCCGCCGTACGATTTTCGGACTTCGATCAGTTCGACGGTCGGCGTCACTGCGTAATCGTAGCGAACGCGCCGCAGGTTTCACACTTCCCCGGGGCAGCAAATGCGCGACAGTTCCGGATGGAGAGGAACTTTCTGAAATCCGGTTCCCCTTCCCAAAAGGGGAAGGGGTTAGGGGTTAGGTTCCGTGTATTACCTCGCCCTAGTTGGGATGTGGCGTTCCGCGCTACTTACTACCCGCCTCGGACCCTACCGAGTCGCCCGTCGCTCGTGAATATCCATATGAGCGATCTGTTTGCCTTCAACCATGAACACCACCGCCTCCGCGATGTAGGTTGCGTGTTCCGAGATTTCGTTCAGGTCCTTCGACAGGAAGGCCAGGTCGGTGTCGTGCGCGACTCGATCGGAATCGCTCGCGATCGAGGCCTTCAGCTTCGCAAACTCCTCGCCATAGAGCGCATCAAACTCCTTGTCCTTCTCAAACACTCTGTTGGCGACGGAACTGTCCCCCGTGGAAAAGGCCGTCAGGCCATCTCGGACCATCGCGAGCGCGAGCGCTCCCATCCGCCGGACCTCGGCATGGGACGCTGCCTGTTCGCGCTCGTCGCGATCGTGAACAGCCTCGCAAATGTTGACCACTCGATCGCCGATTCGCTCCAATTCGGTCGCAATCTTCATCGTTGCGGTGATGAGCCGAAGGTCGCCGGCGACCGGTTGATGAAGGGCCAGGAACGCCAAACACAGTTCTTCAATGCTGATATCCATCCGGTTCACGTTGGTTTCCTGCTCGATGATCGCGCGGGTGCCGGCAATATCGTGCTCGTTCAAACACCCAAGCGCGCCCTCGATCTGCGCGACGACGAGGTCTCCCATTTGACCGAGTTTCGCTCGCAGATCGGCAAGTTCGACTTCAAACTTCTTATGCTCATGCTCCATGACTAAACTCCGTTCACTCAGGCTAGGCTCTCTGCACAGTGTAGTCGAGCGAGACGCGTCAGGGGCGACCCGCGGATGGAGAGAAACTTAATCGTAGGGAAACCCGCCGTGGGTTTCACACTTCTTTGGGCAGGGGTGACCCTGCACCCAGTGTTAAGATGAAGATGCGGACGGAGTTTACCCTGAGCGAAGCCGAAGGGTCACTTTTAGAAGTTGGAGGGATAGAGGATTGAGATCAAGGTTCCTCCCTCAGCCTGCTTTTGCTGCTCGGCTGGTTGCGAGCGCTAGCCGATCGCCCCTTCTTAACGCGAACGCCGCGGCTGCCAGGCATGAGGCTATCAGGATGGACATTCCGCCGGGGCCTGCGAAGAAGTATTCCCAGCCGACCAGGCTCAGCAGAATCTCGGCTACCAGGATAGTCATGATCAGCGGCACTGCTTCGCGCGGCTCGGTCTTGCTGAGATTGCCTAGTTGCCAGATCAGCACCGCTAAGACCGCAAAGGCCACTGTGATGGATAACTCGTAGCCTCGGTAGAAGTCCCAATGGCTGCGGCTTACTCCCATGATCTGGAAGTGAAAGGACTGCATCGGTCCGAACACGGTTTCTCCACCGGGGCGGAGGCTCGGAGGGCTCGACGTCGCGACAGTGTGAAGAACGGTGCCGATGGCCTGAAGGACGGCGGCTACCCTCAACCAGATCCAGGGTTTCATAGCATGACCTCCATCGTAGGACTTGAGCTCATCCGATCGGCGACGTTGTCAGGCCGCGTTCGCTCGCGTGGTGAATCGCACCAGGATGATGCCCCATCCGTCGCTGTAGCCCTGGCCCTGCTTCTGCATGATGGGGCCCGCGTCCCATCCGCGATGCTCCAGTTCGATGCGGGTGCCCGCGCCGTCGGCAGCGAAATTGACTTCGACTTCCGTAGGCGCCTCCCACTCGGAAGCCTTCCAGGTGAAGGCGACGGTGTGCGGGGGCCGATAGGCGGTGATGCGGCCGACTTCGAATTCGGTGCCGTCAGTGAATCGCTCGAAGAAGCGGCCGCCGACGCGGCCTTCGATAAAGATGTCCCTGGCTTTTTCGCCGCCGAAAGAAAACCCTTCCTTGAGCGGCCACCATTTGCCGATTTCCTCCGTGAAGACGCGGAACACGACTTCCGGCGAGCGCTCCACTCGAATTGATTTTCGAATCGTCATCGTTTTTCCTCCAAGTAGCGCTTGAACGCGGTCAGCGCGGTATCCCAGAACGCGCCTACCTCTTCCAATGTTCTGATCAATTCCTGAACGGCGAGTTGGCCGCGCGGCGCGAGCTCGTAGATTCGCTCGCGCCCCACTTTCTTGGCCCTGATGAGGCCGGCCCGCCCCAGCATCCGCGTGTGTTTGCATATCGCGGGACGGCTGATTGCAAACCCGCGCGCGAGCTCTCCCGCCCGGCACGGCTTGTCAGCGAGGCGCCGCAGCAATTCCCGGCGGGTGGAATCGGCGAGTGCTCCGATGGTCGCGTCGATCGTCATCGGAAAATATGTAACCTGAGGGTTACATATTTGTCAAGCACTTAATTCAATGCGAAGCCCACTGTGCGTTTCACACTTCCCCGGGCAGGAGCGACCTCCTTCGGCTTCGCTCAGGACAGGCTCTGCGCCCGGCGTTAAGATAAAGATGAGGGGTGTCTTCGACGGTCAGATTGTTATGGATAGGACTTAGCAGGCCAGTCTTAACGGGAACTCATCCATGCCAAACAAGAAAGTAATCGTGGTCGGCGCGGGGATGGCCGGGCTGGCAGCGGCGTTTCGGCTGCGACAAGCCGGAGTTGACGTGACGGTGCTCGAATCGAGCGACCATGTCGGCGGCCGACTCGTCACCGACTCGCGCGACGGCTACCTGATCGAGCGCGGCGCGCAGCTGATCACGAGCACCTACCGCAACGCGCTCGGCCTGGTGAAGGAGTTGGAGATGGAGTCGGAGCTGAAGCCGACTAGCCCGTGGATGGCGATCGTCAAGGACGGGCGGCCGCGGCGCCTGCCGTCGGGCGCGGCGTTCCCGCTCTACGCGCTCGCCACCGGACTGGTGAGTATCGCGGACCTGGCGCGCTTCATCTGGCATACGACGAAGCTGCGCTGGCCGCCGGTCGACAACTACGCCGCGTGGGCGGAGTACGACGATGAGGACACCGCGCGATGGTGCGCGCCGCGGCTGGGCGGCGCCACCGACTACCTGGTCGAGCCGTTGGTCGCGGGCGGACTGCTTCAGAGGATCGAGGAAACCTCGCGCGCGGCGACGCTGGCGACTCTTGCGCTGACCGACAACGGCCGCAGCAAGGAGATGACGCTGCGCCGCGGAATGGGGTCGCTGCCGGAAACGCTCGGGTCGAAGGTCAACGTCAAGCTGGAATCCCCGGTGCAGGCGATCGAGGCGGACGGCGATGGGGTAAGCGTCCAGCTCCCGGGCGAACGGCTGCGCGCCGACCACGTCGTGATTGCGGCGACGGCGCCGGTCGCGGCGCGTCTCTATAAAGACGGCGACGAGCTCGAGCGAAAGCTGATGGCGACCGAGTACGCGTCGACGATCAAGATTGGCCTGGCCACCAGCCGCCACTGGCGCGATACGCCGGCGTTGAAGAACGTGTGGGCGTTCCTGATCCCGCGCCCGGACCGCGAGCTGGTCGCGTCGGCAACGATAGAATCGACCAAGGATATCGGGCGGGTGCCCAGCGGCGAGTTGCTCAATCTGTTCGTTAAAAGTGAGGCGGCGGTAGCGATGATGGATCTGTCGGACGACGAGATTGTCGCTGCGGTGCTGCCGGATGTCGAGCGATTTTTTCCCGGAGCGACGGCGAGCAGGCGCTTCGCGCAAATCGTGCGATGGCCTATCGCGTTGCCGAAGTCTCCGGTGGGACGCAGCCGCAACCTAGCGGCGTACAGGAGTTCGCGGCCGCCGGCGCGGCGCGTGCTGCTGGCGGGAGACTACATGGGGCTGCCGCATTTCGAATCGGCGCTGGAAACGGGAATGTGGGCGGCCGACGCGATTCTCGGCGCCCGCGGCGCGAAATGAAGCGCCGAGAGTTGAGGCAAGTTTAGTCTTCGGACGATTCGGAATCGGCGCGCGGGTCCAGCGGACCGAAGGCGACGCCGCGTTTCGAGGCTTTGATGAAATCCACCATCTCGACTACTTCGGGCGCGAGCTCACCGGATTGCTCGAGGCGCGCGAGGGCGAGCTTGAGATTTTGGCGCGCGCCGAAGAGCGCCGAGAAGGCGTGCCGGAGCGCATGGATCGACCTCGACGAAACTCCCGCGCGCTTGAGCCCGACTACGTTGATCCCGCGTAGCGTGTGGGTGCCGTCCATGATGCAGAACGGCGGCACGTCGCGGCTGGTGCGCGACAGCCCGCGCATCATCGCGAGCCGCCCGATGCGCGTGTACTGATGCACGACGCAGTTGCCCGAGACGAGCGCACCGTCGCCCAACTGGACCCATCCCGCGAGCAGCGCGCCGCCGGCAATGATAGTCGAGTTGCCAATTCGGCAATCGTGCGCGACGTGCGCATTCTGCATCATGAAGTTGTCGTCGCCCATGATGGTGACGTCGCCGCGCTCGCTGCCGCGATGGACGGTGGAGTATTCGCGAAAGACGTTGCGGTCGCCGATTTTGACCGAGCGGGCGACGCCGCTGTAGGTCAGGTCCTGCGGCTCGTCGCCAATCACCGCGCCGGGATGAAGCACGTTGTCGGCGCCGAGTTCGGTGATACCGAGAATCGTGACGTGACCGATTAGACGGGTGCGCGGGCCGACGCGAATCTCGCCGTCGAGCAGGCACAGCGGACCGATCTCGACGCCGGCGGCCAGCTCGACCTCGGGACCCACCACCGAAGTCGGATGAATGCGCGCCGTCGCATCACGCGTCAATTGAGCAGCCTGCGCTTTTTCAGATCGTCGTGATGCTCGTTGTCGGCCGGCTTCGAGCCCTCGACCCTGTAGTCGCCGGCGGCCCAGGTGCCTAGATCGATCATCTGGCATCGCTCAGAGCAAAACGGACGGAAGCGATTTCGGGGCGACAGGTCAGCGGGCCTTTTGCAGAGGGGACAGGTCATTGCGAGTACCTATCTCAAGAAAATTGTCAGATAGGCGCGCGAGGCGCAACGAGCGCGCTCAGAACATGCCGGTCTTCTCCATGAAGACAGCGCCCTTTGGGCCGGTATGCACGCAGATAACGTCGTTGCGCGCAAACTCGGGAGTGCACAGCGGCTTGTCGATGGCGGGACATTTATAGAGGTTGGGTTCGATGGGCAGGCATTTGTCGAGATCGAAATTCAGCTCGGCGTAATCGCCGGCCTTTACCTGGGCCGACGTTTCCGTGGTTTGCGAGGAGCATCCCGCAACCGCGAGCATCGCAAGCGCCGCGATCGTCGCAGCGGCCATCGCAGGTAAAAATCGGACGGTCATCGTACACCGGCGGACGCGGCGACGATTCGGGCAGTAGAGCGCGCGCCTGAGCGTTATACTCAGGCGGGCGCCCCAACCACCCGAACCGCAAGGCGCTCAGCCAGGGCTCACTGAGTCCCGCCCTGGCGCATAATGAAGACGCTGCCTTTGGGCCCGATGCGCACGCAATTGACGTCGGTGCGCGTGAACTCCGGCGTACAGAGCGGCTGATCGATGGCCGGACACTTGTACAGGTTCGGCTGGATCGGCTCGCATTTGTCGAGCGCGAAGTTTGCCATGATCGGTTGTGCGGGAGGCACGTCCGCGCTCTGCGACGAGCATCCGCCGAGCGCGAGCATCCCCAGCGACACTGCCAGGGCCGCCGCCGGAATGATTCGCAATCCCCGTTCGCGAATTTTCGAGACCACAACTTTTTGGGTCCGCATCGAGTTCTCCTCTCAACCAGTTGAGGCGGTCGCCCGCCTGTTTCACCCCATTAAGCGAGCAGCGCCTAAGGCGATCACGCGCTGACGGATTGTAATACACGAAGGGCGGGCTGCCTAAAAGAGGCAGCGTGGCGTGAGATCGGCGCTCAGAAGATTCGCTTCCCGCCCTCTACGGGACGGAGAACCAGATTACCGCCAGCGGCGGCATCTCGATTGCGATCGAATGTGAAAAGCCGCGCCACGGAATCGCGGCTGCCTCGACGCCGCCCATGTTGCCGACGTTGGACCCGCCGTACGCAGCCGCGTCGGTGTTGAGGATCTCGCGATAGAAGCCGGGGCCGGGCACGCCGACGCGGAAGCGGCTGCGCAGCACCGGCGAGAAATTGCATACGCAGATGACGCGGCGGCCGGTGCTCGGCGCCACCCGCATGAAGGCAATCATGTTGCTGTCGGCGTCGTCGGCGTCGAGCCAGCGGAAACCGGCCGGGTCGGTGTCGGCCTCCCACAGCGCGGGCTCGTCGCGGTAGATGCGATTGAGGTCGCGCACGAGGACCTGCAGTTCGCGATGGTCGGGATAGTCGAGCAGGTTCCAGTCGAGGCTCGAGTCGTGGTCCCATTCGCGCCACTGGCCGATTTCCTCGCCCATGAAGATGAGCTTCTTGCCAGAGCGCGCCCACATGTAGGCGAACAGGGCGCGCTGGTTTGCGAACTGGCGCATGCGGTCGCCGGGCATCTTGGCCAGCATCGCGCGCTTGCCGTGCACCACTTCGTCGTGCGAGAGCGGCAGCATGAAGTTCTCGCTCCACGCGTAGAGCAGGCCGAAGGTGAGATCGCGATGATGGTAGCGGCGGTAGATGGGATCGAGCGTGAAGTACTCGAGCGTGTCGTGCATCCAGCCCATGTCCCACTTGAAGCCGAAGCCGAGACCGCCCATGAAGACCGGGCGGCTGACACCGGGCCACGCGGTGGATTCCTCGGCGACCATCATGATGCCGGGGTTGAGGCGGTACACGTCCTGGTTGAGCTTCTTGAGGAATGAGATCGCCTCGAGGTTCTCGCGCCCGCCGAAGACGTTGGGAATCCATTCACCCTCGCGCCGCGCGTAGTCGAGGTAGATCATCGACGCGACCGCGTCGACGCGCAGGCCGTCGGCGTGGAACTCGCCCAGCCAGTAGAGCGCGCTGGCGGTCAGGAAGTTGCGCACCTCGGCGCGGCCGTAGTTGAAGATGTACGTGCCCCATTCGGGATGATCGCCCTGGCGCGGATCGGCGTGCTCGAACAGCGCGGTGCCGTCGAAGCGGCCGAGGCTAAATTCGTCCTTCGGGAAATGCGCGGGCACCCAGTCGAGGATGACGCCGATGCCGCGGCGATGCAGTTCGTCGATGAGGTAGCGCAGGTCGTCGGGGCTGCCGTAGCGCGAGGTCGGCGCGAAGTAACCGCTGACCTGGTAACCCCACGAGCCGGTGAACGGATGCTCCATCACGGGCAGCAGCTCGACGTGGGTGAAGCCCATGCGCGTGACGTAGTCGCCGAGCATCGGCGCCATCTCGCGGTAAGTGAGCGGGCGATCGCCCTCCTCCGGCACGCGGCGCCAGGAGCCGAGATGGACCTCGTAGATCGAGATGGGGCATTTGATCCATTCGCGGTGCGCCCGCTCTGCAAGCCAGTCTACGTCGTGGAACTCGTACGTCGATTGGTAAACGACCGAGGCCGTTGCCGGCGGCGCTTCCATCCGCTGCGCGAAAGGATCGCTCTTGAGCAGCAGGCCGCCGTCGCGCGTGCGGATTTCGTACTTGTAATTGGTGCCGGCGCCGGCGCCGGGGATGAACAGCTCCCACACGCCCGAGCTGCCGAGCGTGCGCATCATGTGGACCCGCCCGTCCCAGCGGTTGAAATCGCCGACCACGCTGACGCCGCGCGCGTTGGGCGCCCACACCGCGAATGACACGCCGCCGATGCCCGACACCTCGCGGACGTGCGCGCCGAGCTTGTTGTAGGCGCGGTCGTCCTTCTGCTCGCCCCACAGATAGAGGTCAAGCTCGCCGAGCGTCGGCATGAACGAGTACGGGTCGTAAGTCGTGATCGACCCGCCGTCGGGGTAGTGAATCGCGAGCTGATACGGAAAAATCGAGATGCGTCCCTCGACTGTGGCCTCGAACAGCCCCGCCGGATCGTGCAGCCGCATTGGCCGCGGCGCGTCGCCCGGAACGAGCAGCTCGACGCCCGACGCGCCGGGGCGAAACGCGCGGACCACGACGTGCGTGCCGTCTGGATGCGCGCCGAGGATCGAATGGGGATCGTGATGCTGCAACGCCAGCAGGCGTTCCAGCTGCCCTTGCGGCTCGCTCGATTGGATGGTTTCAGCCTTCATTTCCAAGTGCGAAGTCTAAACGATAGATTCGTCGTAAGCGACCCGCCGCCGCAGGAGACCGACCATGAGTTCGACGCCCAAGCTCACGCAATCCAACAGCATGCCGGGCTTCGACCCGCTGATGGGACAGCTCGAAGTGCTCGAGCCGGGCATCGCGATTTTCCACGGCTTCGCCAACGTCGCGTTTGCGTACGGGCGCGGCGAGATGATCGTTGTCGATACCAGCTCGCGGCAGATGGGCGCGATGGCGGTGCGCGCGATTCGCGCGGTCAGCGAGGAGCCGTTCGCGTTTCTCATCTATACCCATGGCCACGGCGATCACGCGTTCGGCACCGAGGCGTTCATCGCCGACGCGCTCGCGCGCGGGCATGCGCGGCCGAAAATCTGGGCGCACGAGGACGTCGCCGGACGCTTCAAGCGCTACGCCCTGACCCGCGGATGGCAGGCGCACATCAATCGCCTGCAGTTCGGCGGCATGTTCGCGACGGATGGACTCTTCGAGCCCAGGTCGTTCAGCTACCCCGACCTGGTCTATCGCGATGAACAATTTCTCGACCTGGTGGGCGAGCCCGTCGAGTTGCATCACGCGATGGGCGAGACGGAGGACGCGACGTGGGTCTGGATGCCGACGCGGCGGCTGGCGATGGTCGGCGATTTGATCGTCTCGTCGATGCCGAACACGGGCAATCCCAACAAGGTGCAGCGTTACACGCTCGAGTGGGCCCAGACGCTCGAGGCTATCGCGGAGCGCGCGCCGCGCTACGTCCTGCCGGGCCACGGACCCGCGTATCGCGGCGAGCAGCTATGCAGCGAGGTGCTGCGCGAGACGGCGCGCGCACTCCGCTTCATCCATGATGAAGTCGTGCGGCGGCTAAACGCCGGTGAATGGCCGGTGGATATAGTTGAAGCCGACATTTCAATTCCGGCCGACCTCGCGGCGAAACCGTACCTGCAACCGATTTACGGATGCGTCCCGTTCGTGGTGCGTGACGTAATCCGGCGCTACGCAGGATGGTGGTCGGGGGAACCTTCGCAAATGTTTCCAGCGACGCGGAAGGAACGCGGCGACGACATCGTAACAATCTGCGGCCGCGACGCGCTCATCGCAAAGGCGCGAGCTCTCAGAGATGCGGCCCAACTCCGGCGCGCGCTCGCGGTCGCGGAGGTCGCGCTGAATGCGAATCCGTCCGACGGTGAAGCACTCGCGCTGAACGCGGAGCTATTGGAGGCGATGGCGGCCGCCGAACGGTCGTTCATCGCGCGCAACTTCTTCGCAGGCGCAGCACGACAGCTGCGTGAGCGCGCGAAATAGCTTATCTCTCGGGCGGCAAGTTAGCTTGGTTTCGATAATTACCATCCGTTGGGTTTATAGGTCTCTGCGAGCACTGTTAGGCGGCCTGGCAGCGGGTCTGCTGTTCGCCTCGCCGGCGCGTGCCGCCGCCTGGACGCAACCGGATTACCTCTACCGCTATTTCGTATGGGGCGCACAACGTCCCTTCTCATCACGTTCCGACGACTACCGGCTTTACGGGTATCACACGATCGACCCGGCGCCGGAAGCGTTTCACTTTGCAGCAGGCCAGCGCGATTCGGTTCCGGATACGGTGCAATACGAAGACGGCGAAGGCGTGAAGCATGTTGGGCTATCTGAGTTGCTTCGCTCGACTGGCACACATGCTTTCATAGTAATCAGGGATAACCAGCTGCTATACGAGGATTACTTCAACGGCTTCGCCCGCGACTCTCTCGGCACTACATGGTCGCTGTCAAAGTCCGTCACCTCGGCACTGGTAGGAATCGCAATCGCCGAGGGTTATATCAAGAGCCTCGACGAGCCGATCACAAGCTACTTGCCAGAGCTCAAAGACCGGGGATTCGACGCAATTACGATAAGAAATCTTTTGACGATGGGATCGGGAATTCAATACCGGTTTGGTGCTTTCCGTGGGACGAATTTGTGCTGGCCGGCTACTACCCCAACCTTCGCCAACTGCTCTTATCGGACCTGAAGGTCATGGAGCCGCCGGGACAATCATTTCACTACAACAACTTCAACACCGAACTTCTCGGCCTGATCCTCGGACGGACTACTCATCGTACACCCAGCCAATATCTTCAGGAAAAAATCTGGAAGCCTATAGGTATGGAGTACCCTGCCACCTGGAGCATAGACAGCGAACAGGACGGGTTCGAGCTGACGCCCATACTGCTCAACGCGAGAGCTATAGACTTAGCAAAGTTCGGACAACTGTATTTGAATAGCGGCAACTGGGGCGGCAAGCAGATTGTCCCGGAGCAATGGGTCGTCGACTCCACTTCCAGGGATGCGAATGACCATCGTCCTTGGGAGACTTTCTCGCGATGGCAGGACAAGGGCGGTTACTACAAGTACTTTTGGTGGGGCGTTTCGCAAGGAGCGAGTGAGTACAGCTACATGGGTATCGGCACCTATGGCCAGTTCATTTTCATCTCGCCAAGGACAAAGGTCGTGATCGTACGAACGGCGGCCGAGGACGGAATCGACCCGCCATACTGGCGCGAAGTCTTTCAGAATATTGCGGAGCACGTCGACGAGACCTATCGTCGCGCGCCAAGCTCATCGAGGTGAAGTCCTAGTGGTACTGGTTCAGAGCAGCAGGCTGGAAGGGTTTTCCAGGAAGCGCTTCAGTTCCTGCAGGAATCGGCCGGCCACTACTCCGTCAACAATACGATGATCGAACGAGCCCGTGATCATCATGGTCTTGCCGACGGCTAGATTGCCGTTGCGCACCACCGGGCGGTCTTTGATCGCGCTCACCGCGAGAATCGCGGCTTGCGGCGGAACAATGACGGCGGCGAAATGCTCGATGCCGAGCATCCCCATGTTGGAAATTGAAAACGTCGCACCCGACAGCTCGTCCGAGGTGAAACCGCCGCGGCTCGACTTCGCGACCAGCCGATGCGCGGCGCGCGAAATTTCGAGCAGCGACAATCGCTCGCATTCGCGAATCACCGGCAGGATCAGGCCGTCCTCGACCGCAACCGCGACTCCTATGTTGATGTTGGGATGGATGACAATGCCTTCATCTTCATAGCTGGCGTTGATGCGCGGGTAGCGGCCGAGTGCGAGCGCGCAGGCCTTTACGATGATGTCGTTGTAGGTGACGGTTTCCTCGAACAGCTCGGTTGCTTCGAGCGAGTCCTTGAGACGGACCGCGTCTTCCATCGCGACTTCGACGGTGACGTAAAAGTGCGGGATTTCGCGCTTCGACAAGGCCATGCGCTTGGCGATGGTCTTGCGCATCGCGGAGAGTTCCTCGCGCGAGCCGGGCGCGCCCTCGCGCGGCGACACCAGGCGGCGGAACTTGAAGAGCTGCTGCTCGCGAACGAAGCTGTCGATGTCGCGCTTGGTCACGCGGCCTTCGGGCCCTGTGCCGCGCACATGCGAGATGTCGACGCCGGCCTCCTCGGCGGCGCGGCGCGCCAGCGGAGACGCGCGGAGCTTGTGGCCGTCGGCCGCGTCGGCGTCAGCCGCGGGAGTCGCCGGCTCGGGGCGCGGAGGAGGCGCGGCGATCGCGGTCGGCGCGGCCGAGGGATTCGCGGACATCGCGGGATGCACGTGAAGATCGCCGGCGGAGCCGTCGGTGACGACGGCGGCCGGCGCGATCGACTTCCTCGGAGCCTCTTTTCTCTCGGCGGTCTTCGGCTTTATCGCAGTTGGCTTCGGCGGCTGCGAGGTCGCAGCGGCTTCGGCGCCCGGTTCTTCCATCGACGCCGCCGCAGCGGGTTTCGTATCGGCTTTGGAATCTTTCTGGCCCGCGGATTTCATTGTCGCGATCACAGCGCCGACCGGCGCGCTCTCCCCTTCATTCAATTTGATCTGGTCCAGCACCCCCTCGTCGAATGACTCGAGCACCATGTCAGCCTTGTCAGTCTCAACCTCCGCGATCGCCTCGCCGCGCGCGATTCTGTCGCCGGGATGCTTGAGCCAGCGCAGGATCTTGCCTTCCTCCATCGTGTCGGAGAGCTTGGGCATCGTGATTTCATTGCTCATGATGTTTTGCCCCGGCGGGTTAGGCGACACTCACGTCAACTGCTCCGCCGCCTTGACGATATCTCCCGCACTCGGCAGCGACGCGTGCTCGAGATGCTTGTTGTACGGCATCGGCGTGTCGAGCGCGGCGACGCGGGCGACGGGTGCGTCGAGCGAGTCGAAGGCAGTTTCGTGAATCTGCGCGGCGATTTCAGCGCCGGCGCCGCCGGTGCGCCATCCTTCGTAAGCAACGATGGCGCGGCCGGTCTTTTTCACCGACTCGACGACGGTCGCGATGTCGAGCGGGTTCAACGTCCTGAGGTCGACTATCTCGGCGTCGATTCCCGAGTTCTCGAGCGTTTCGGCTGCGGCGATCGCGTCGTATACGCATTTCGAGTAAGTGACTATAGTCACATCCTTACCCTCGCGAATTACATTCGCCTTGCCGAAGGGGACCATGAACTCGGGATCCTCGGGAACTTCGCCTTTGATTCCGTATAGTGACTCGTGTTCAAGGAACATGACGGGATCGACCTGGCGGATCGCAGTTTTCAGCAGTCCTTTTGCGTCGGCAGGCGTGGCCGGGATGACGACGCGGAGGCCGGGGGAGTGGAGAAAGTACGCTTCGAGGCTTTGGCTGTGCTGCGCGCCGAGCTGATGGCCGCCGCCCTGCGGCGCGCGAATGACTATAGGCACAGTGGCTTTGCCGCCGAACATGAAGTGTATTTTGGCGGCGCTATTGACTATCTGGTCCATAGCCAGTAGCGCGAAGTTTATAGTCATCAGTTCGATGACCGGTTTCAGGCCGCCCATCGCAGCGCCGATGCCCGCGCCGACAATACTCAGTTCGGAGATCGGAGTATCGCGGACGCGCTTCTCGCCGTAGACGGCCAGCAGGCCGTCGGTGACCTTGAACGCGCCGCCGAAGTAGCCGACCTCCTCGCCCATGATGAAGACCCGCTCGTCGCGATCGAGTTCTTCGCGCAGGGCCTGGTTCAACGCTTCGCGGTAGGTGATCTGCGCCATTGTTTTGCTGATCCGCCTGACGGTCTCACTTGTCCTCGGACGCGTAGACGCCCTTGCCGAGTTCATCCATCGAGGGCTCGGGGCTTTCGTCGGCGAACTTGACCGCCTCGTCGACGGCCGCGGCGACTTCGTGCTCGACTTCGTCGAGCTTTGCGTCGGTGGCGCGCTTCTCGGTGAGCAATCGGCGGCGCAAATTCTTGATCGGGTCGCGCTCCTGCCAGATTCTTTCCTCGCGCTTGGAGCGATACTCCGCCGGATCGGACATCGAGTGCCCGCGAAAGCGGTAGGTGACTGCCTCGATTAGCGACGGCCCGTCGCCGGCCCGCGCGCGCGCGACGGCTTCCATCGTGGCGCCGTAAACGTCGAGCACGTCCATCCCGTCCACGCGCACGCCCGGCATCTTGTACGGCTCGGCGAAGCGGTAGAGTTCCTCCTGGCTGATCGCATTCTGGACGAGCGTGCCCATGCCGTAGAAATTATTCTCGCAGATGAAAACCAGCGGCAGCTTCCACAGCGATGCCATGTTAAGCGTCTCGTGGAACGCGCCCTGCGGCAAAGCGCCGTCGCCGAAAAAGCAGGCGACCACCTCGGGGCCCTCATTGTAGCTGACCGCGAGCGCCAAGCCGCATGCGATGGGCAATCCGCCGCCGACAATCGCATAGCCGCCCATGAAGCGGAGGTCCTGGTCGAACAGATGCATCGAGCCGCCGCGGCCGTGCGAAATTCCCGTCGCCTTGCCGAACAGCTCGGCCATCACGACCCGCGGCTCGGCACCCTTGGCGAGGCAGTGACCGTGCTCGCGATAGGTCGAGACGACGTAGTCTTTGTCGTTGAGAGCGTAAATCGCGCCGACGGCGACGGCCTCCTCGCCGGCGTAGAGATGGCAAAAGCCGGTGATCTTGCCGCGGCTATACATCTCGGCGGTCTTTTCCTCGAAGCGGCGAATGAGCGTCATGCGGCGGTAGATGTCGAGGAGCTGGCTCTCGTGAAGGGTCAGAAGGGCGTGCTGGGCAGTATGCTTGTCGCGTTCGAGCGCCATCGAAGATTACGGCGCACAGAAGCGGTGCGCATGATCAGACTGTAACGCGATCAGGGCTGAGGGTAAACCGCGGTCAACATAAATCCAGTTGGCCTTGCCGCGGTCACTTCAGTCGCAGCGCTGCTGCCTGGATGCGGTCCATCCAGAACACGAGCCGCGGCGTGTAGGAGTGCGGGACGCATTCGCCGCAAATCTCCTTGGCAAGAACGGTCAGGCGTTCGAGCGTAATCTCGGTTGGCTGCGAGCGCGAGAATCCCGGCGGCAGACACGCGAGGAGGTCGGAGAGCACGTTCAGTGCCGAGGCCAGGCTGGCGAGAATCCCGCCCAGCACGCCTTCCTCGACAGCCAGCCGTGGCTGATAGAGCAGATCGCGAGTCGTGCGCAACTCACCAGAGAAAAGTATCGCGGCGCTTTCCAAGCGGGTGCTGATTCGGTTCAGCGGCGCCATCGCTTCGCACATCGCAGTGATCGCCAGCATCTCCGAAATCACCATGTGCAAATTGGTCTCGACGCGATCCAGACGTTCTTCGAAGGTGATCCGGTGGATTTCGCTCACCAGCTCGTCCTGCCGATGCGAGACGAACTTGGCGACAACCGCGCCAAAAATCAGCAGCGCGGCGATCGCCTCCGCGACCGCGATCACGCGCGCGCCCCCGACCGGCACGATATCGCCATAGCCGATGGAGGTCGCGGTCACGAAGCTGAAATAAACCGCGCTGGCAAATCCCTTGAGGTCTGCGCCAACCGGCACGCCCCCCTCGACCAGTCCGTGCTTGCCGATAAAAGCAGCCAGCCAGTAGCAGAAGCCGCTCAGCAGGATCGTCCCGATCCAAATGACGAACAGTTGCCAAGTGGAGCGTTGCTGGACCAGGTCCAGCATCGACTTGTCGAACTGACCCATCCGTGACAGGCGCGCAGGACCCCGGCCGGCGACTCCACTCTGCGAAGCCGCGAGCGGCGGGCCGTCCAGCATCGTGGCGCGAGGGTCCGGCTCCGGCGCGGCTGTCTCAGTCGCGCTCTCAGTCGGTTGCCCCGATTCCACCCAGTCGGCGATTCCGCCGCGATAGTCGCGAACGTTCGAGTAGCCGAGGTCATGCAGCAAGGCGACCGCCTGCTGGCCGCGCATTCATGTGAACTTGCCGCAGTAGACGGCGATCTCGGCGTTGAAGTCGGGAAGCAGCTCGCGCGCGCGACTGGCAACCTGTTCAAGCGGAAGGTTGAGCGCGCCCGGGATATGCTCCTCGACGAAAGACGCTTGCGGAAGAACGTCTACGATGGTGAGCGAAGAATCGTGCAGCCGGCGCACGAGCTCCTCGCGGGAGATCTCGTGTGTCCCGGAAGTATCGGCGACAGCGGCGGCGTTGACTTCGGAAGCCATGATCTCGGAGTACGACTAATCCACAGGATAGCCGATTCGCAGTGAGCGATCACGATGGCTGGTGGGTGCGAACTCGGGAGCTGGCGGCATCCGAACCGTAGGGGCGGCCACTACTATGGTCGCCCGCGGGCGCCCACATAGGGGCGCCCCTACGATCGCATGCTCAGGTCTCGGCGGCGACTATTCGAGGCGCCAGAGCGAACGCGCGGCGCTGGCCGAGCGCTCGACGAACTTCTTGCCGTACTCGATCTGCGCATCGAAGATCGGAGCGAGCGGTGTTTCTTTGGCCCACTGGGTGGCCGAGGCCTGGAAATCTATCGCCTGCTTGGCGACTTTCTCGGTGGTGTCGATGTACCACGCGGCGAACTTCTTGGCGCCCTCGACGCTCAACAGGTTGCTGTACAAACCCTCAAACATGGAACCGTTCTCTTTTTCTGCCATATCCTCTTCTCCTGGTTGTCGGCGCGACTCGTGCCCGCCGCTTGGTTTACTAACGTTAGTCATCGAATCCGATCGTGCCCGTTTCTTTTGTCGCGTGCGCGACGAAACCGGCGTTTTTATGTTGTCAGTCATCGCGCGCACTCAACCAATTCGCGATTTGGGGCCACAGCCGCTTGAGCGAATCGGCACTGATCGCTGCGCCCATGTGGCCGGTTGGATAGTGCAGGTTCTGCTTGTCGTCGCTCGACACGAGGTCCGGCAGCGGCTCGCTCGACAGCGGGTTGACAATATCGTCGCGGTCGCCGATCACGTTGAGCAGCGGGCACATGATACGCGTCAGGTCCGCCAGCTTGCCGCCCACTTTCATCGTGCCCTTCATCAGGGAGTTCTCGCGCCACATCTCGCTGGTCTCGAGGAAGATTTGCCCGGCCATCGGCACGTCGCTATGCAGCCATCGCTCGAACAGCCGGAACGTGTCGATATAGCCCGGGCGCGACGAGCTGCGGTAGGCGCCAACGAACTTGTCGAGCAGATGGTGCGTCGGCGCAAGCGTGTTGAAGAACGAATACATCATCCAGGCCGGCGCGTTGCCGTACATGTCGACGATCATCTTGGCGCTGCGCGAGGTCATCGCGGCCGTCAGATGCTCGATCGGCAGCTGGCGCACGCTGGTGTCGAGCGGAATCGTCAGGGAGACGAGATTTTTCACGTTGCCGCTGTGTAGCGCGCTGTAGATCAGGCCAAGCAGCGCGCCGAAGCAGTAGCCCAGGATCGAAATCTGCTCGACGCCGGCATAGATCTGGATGGCGCGAACGGCGTTGGCGATGTCGGTGTTTACGTACGCGTCGAAACCGCGATTGCGGTCGGCGGAGCGCGGCGGAATCCAGTCGATCAGGTAAACGTCGAAGCCTTGTTTGACCAGATACTCGACGACGCTGCGGCCGGGCTGGAGGTCGAGGATGAAGGGCCGCTTGATGAGCGAGTAGATGAGGAGCAGCGGCACGCGATGCTGCTTGCCGTTGCCGCGCGCCTCGTAATGGCGCAGGCGGACCAGGCCCGACTCGTAGATGACGCGCGAGCGCGTCGCCGGCGGCGGATCGTCCATGGTCGCGCCGAAGCCGCTGCGAAACGCGTCGAGCGTTCGCATCGTGCCTTCCATCCAGAGCGACGCGATCTCGTTAATTGCCGACATCTTCGCCTGTCTCCATCGGATCCGCGCCGGGCCATCCCGACCACACCGAGAACTGGTAAACGCTGGACTTGCGCGCGGTCGGCGCCGCGGCGGCCACCGCCGCAGGATCGATCAGCGGCGCCTGGTGGCCGTTCGACTTGCGAGCGACAAGTTTGTCGTCCGCCTGCTGGTTGACAATCGACTCGCGGATGGCGACGTGGAGCTCGCTGGCGAAGTCGTCCTTCGAATCACGCTCGGCGACCGCGTCGCGCAGCTCCTCGCGCATCGAGCGCACCTCGCCCCGAATCGCTTCAACTTCGGTGGCGGAAGGCAGTCCCACCGCGGGCCATAGCGCGGCGAAGAAGGCGCCGGCGACCGCGGCGTTCAGCCGCTGCCAGCGCAGCATGATATCGATTGCGCCGCCGAGCACCTGTCCGACGGCCGGACTGGTGAAGGCGCGATTGGTGACGTTGTTGGCGGCGCCGATAACGGTGTCGTACGCCTGCCAGCCGATTTCATGCAGCTGGCGATCGATTCCCTTATTAGCGATGTCGGCAACCATCCGCTTTACCTTGGCGGTTGGCGGCTCGGGCATCAGGCATTGTGCGAGCTTGAGCATTTCGTCGGAAAAAGCGGAGTCGGTGGAATTCAGTTTGCTCCTTGTGTTGTCGGTTCCGTTGTTGTTGGCCATCTCGTGTTCCCCTCGGGTTCGGTGATCGTGCATCATTCTCAGCTATGTAAGTTGCGGTAATATGACAGTTACGTCAAGCATTAGATACACTTACGTTTGTCGCAGGTGTGACAAAAGTCCCAAATCGGAGACAAAAATCGAGCGCCTTGTCACATTCGCGACAATTTGCACAGGTTGTGCTACCTAGCCTGCTATGGCGACGGAACACCTGCTTGATCCCAAGTCGCTCACCCGGCTCAAGTCGCTGGCGTGGATGCGCGAGGAGCAGGTGGCGCGGCTGGCGGCCGCGTCAACGCCGCTGAAGGTGCGGCGCGAAGGCGCCATCTTCAGCGAGGGTGAGGCGTCGAGTCACGTCTATATACTGCTGTCGGGCGTGGCCAAGCTGTGTTACGTGAATCGCGATCAGCGCGTGCTGGTGGGATTCGTGGGACCGGGCGAGGTTTTCGGCCTGTCGTCCCTGCTGCCGCAGACCACGCGGCCGTTTCGATGCGAGGCGTACAGCGACTGCACGGTCGCGGTGGTGAAGCCCGAAGTTTTTGTGGATACGGTGCTCGGCGTTCCGCTCGAGCGGCTCAGCCTGATCCTGGACGCGACGGTCGGCCGCTGGTGGGGGATGGTGGTGCGGTACGCGAACTTCGTGGGCCTGGGGCTGCGCGAGCGGCTGGCGGGCGCGCTGCTCGAGCTGGCGGAAAAGTTCGGCGTGCGCGACTCCCGCGGCACGCTGCTGACGATCAAGCTGACGCACGCCGACCTGGCGGAGCTGGTGGGAGCGTCGCGGCAGCGAACGACCGAGCAACTCAACGACTTCGAGCGCGAGCACGTGATTGCGCGCGACGGGCGCCGGCTGATAATCGTGCCCGAGAAGCTGTGGCAGCTTGCACAGGCGCCGCATCCGAAGTGACAGGTGCTGAGCGGCTCGGTGATGCGATCGCAGAACCCTCACCTGCCGACCGCGTTGCGGCCGGCCGCCTCTCCCGTAAAGTAACGGGCGAGGTAATTCCGCGGAGAAGAAAAGATGGCGTCGGACAAGTTTATTACTGCGAACGGACTTCGGCTTCACTACATCGATTACGGTAGCGACGGCGCGCCGTGGGCCGTATGCGTGCATGGGCTGACTGCCAACGCGCACAACTTCGACGCGCTGGCGCCTCATCTGGCGGCGAAGTATCACGTCATTTCGGTTGACGTTCGCGGCCGCGGCGACAGCCAATGGGGTCCGCCGACGGAGTATCTCCCGCAAAATTACGTGACCGACCTGGCGCGGACGCTCGAGGCGCTGGGCGTCGCGCGTGCGAGCCTTATTGGCACCTCGATGGGCGGGATGATTTCGATGATGTACGCGGGCGGCTGGCCCGAGCGCGTCGAGCGCCTGGTCCTCAACGACATCGGTTGCGAAATCGATCCCGCGGGCTTGGAGCGAATCGCGGGTTACGTCGGCGGGGCGCCGGAGCGGTTCGCCGACCTCGGCGAAGTGGTGAAGTACTACAAGGAGCATTATCCGCAGATGGCGGCGCTCGCGGACAGCGTCGTCGCGGAACAAGTGAAGTGGTCGGTCAAGCCGGGGCCGGAAGGTGGCCTGGTTTGGAAGATGGACCCCAACGTCAGGCGTCCGCTGCGGGGCGCAACCGCGCAGAATCGGCTCGATATGTGGGTGCCGTATGCGCGAATCGCGTGCCCGGTGCTAATCGTGCGCGGCGCAGTGAGCGACATCCTAGCGAGTGCGACGGCCAGCAGGATGTGCACGGTGCACAAGCGCGCAAAAGTCGTCGAGGTGCCGGGCGTAGGCCACGCACCGTCGTTGACGGAAGTCGAGGCGCTCGGCGCAATCAAGGAATTTTTCGAGCTCTGAGACGTTTCCTGTCCCATTCCCCGAGAGTGTTGACCGAACTTCCAGAACGTATGCACAAGGAGTAGGGAGATGACTTCGGAAGAGCAACTCATCAAGCGTTATTTTGATGCATTCAACCGGCACGATGTCGAGGGCGTGGTGGCGTGTTTCCACGACGAGGCGGTTCTGGTCGGTCCGAATGGCAAGCGACTGGTCGGCATCATGGAAGTGCGCCGTTCATACGAAACGGAATTCGCCCTGTTTCCCGATGCGCACTGCGAGCTACGCCTTTGCACCGGCAACAGCGGGCACGGAGTAGCCGAGTCGCTCTTCTCAGGAACCCGTGCTGGACGAGGACGGATCGAAGCGATGGGGGCGGAAGTGATGGAGATCGTGGAAGGCAAGATCAAAGAGATCCGCGATTACCATCAGCCGGCGCCAGCCAAGGCGGCTTGAAGAGTTGCCCCAGGCACGCGAGGCGATAGTTCGGCTGCGTCTTTGATGGTCGTCTTCTGAATAACGGTCGGGCTGAGGCCGCTCCCTTTTTGAATGGTCGAGTAACAGCAATGCCAGATAAAGAAAAAATCGATTGGAAGAGCAATGGCGTCAGGGTCATTCCCGGTGATTCGTTGGATCAGAACACTCCGCAAACGCCTGGCATGACCCGCGCGGCGGCTGTCAACTACGCTCGCGTCGGAGCCCAAAAAATCTGGGCCGGGACCGTCAGAATCGAACCGAATGCCAAAACGGGTCCGCACCACCATGGCTCGCTGGAGAGCGTCATTTACGTGGTAAGCGGGCGCGCACGCATGCGTTGGGGCGAACACTTGCAATACACCGCGGAGGCTGCGCCGGGAGACTTCATTATATTTTGCCCTACGTGCCGCATCAGGAAATAAATGCCTTTGCGCAAGAGCCACTGAAATGCGTGGTTGTGCGCAGTGACCAGGAGGCAGTCGTTGTCAACCTCGACATTGAACCCGTGGAGAAGCCCGAGGCCGTCGCATGGGTCGACCCAATCCACCGGCGAACCTGACTACTGCGGAGTTCAGCGACTTTGGCACCGATGACGACTGGCCTTAAACTCTCAAGCTTGCTAACCGGCTAGCGGAGGGTTCCGATGCTATACGAACTGCGAATTTATCATTGCATGCCGGGCAAGTTGCCCGCGGTGGTGGCGCGTTTCGAGAACGCGACCGTTGCGCTGTTCGAGAAGCATGGCATCCAGCAAGTCGGCTTCTGGACGGCAGCAATCGGCGAATCGAGCGCGGACCTTTACTACATCCTGAAATGGGATTCGCTCGATGAGCGACAGAAGAAATTCGCGGCATTCCAGGCCGACCCGGATTGGATCGCGGCACGCGACAAGAGCGAGGAAGGCGGCCCGATAATCGCGTCGATCAGCAATTCGATTCTGACGCCGACCAGGTTTTCCGCGCTGAAGTAGCGCGTTGTCCCGCCTCGGCCGGGATCAGCGCCCGGCGCGCGGGCGCGACGCTCGTTTGCGCGACCGCTTTCGGAGTGCGTCGGGCATCCCATCATGCGGTCCCGTCCGCTGTTTCGGTACGTCGTCCCACCATTCGCTCCACGGCATGTCGTTCCGGCGTTGAGGATGAAGCGGATAGTAAATCCGGTTGTCCCGTCTCGAGGCCTCGCCGCCAACCAGCAGCAAGGCGTCTTGCGCGCCGTTGTTAATGAAGCAATGGCAAATGCCGGTGCCGGCGGGAAAAGCTGCAAACTCCCCTGCCCGCATCCGGTGAAGAAAGCCATCTATCCAGGCGTCGACCTCTCCCTCGAGCACGTATGCGAACTCCTCTTCGTTCTCCTCGGCATGCGGCCACGAGCTTCGCTCGCCCGGCGCCAAGCGCATCAGGTTCACGCCGAACCTGAGCAGACCCGCGGCTCTGCCGATGGCCCGCTCGTGGCCGGTGAATTCGTCGCTGTTGGGGTAACGGTGGAGCGTCTCGGGAACTGATGCGGCGGCAATTATGAATGGCGGCCGTTTGGGTTGATTCGTCATGCCTTCGAGCAGGAACAAACTTCAGTGCGGGAATTCCACCATTACTTTGGCGCGGGTGCCGGGGCGCTTTAGCGCGGTGAACATTTCGGGCACCTGCTCGACGTTGATTACGTCGGTGATCATCGGGGTTGCGTCGATTATGCCTTTCGACAGCGCGTCGATGGTTTCCTGGAATTCTCCGCGCGTGTAGGCGAGTGCGAAATCGATTCGCACTTCCTTCATCACGCAGGCCAGCGGATAGATGCTGTCGGCTTCCATGCAGACCCCGATGACGACCACCTGGCCGTGGCGTCCGACCATCCCGATGGCGGCGCCGAGCGTGGACTTGACGCCGATACATTCGAAGACAATCTCGGGCGGCCGCCCGGTGATCGCTCTGACCGCGTCGGCAGGATCGTCGCTGGTCGGGTTGACGACCGCGCTTGCGCCGAGCTTCATCGCAAGCTCGGTGCGCCCCGGTGCGAGTTCGGACACGACCACCGCGCTCGCGCCCTTGGCCTTGGCCCATATCAACGTCGAAAGGCCGATGGGACCCGCGCCCATCACGATTACGCCCATGCCCGGTTCGATCGACGAGTGGTTGACGCCGTGGAGGCCGACCGAAAGCGGCTCGACCAGCGCGCCGGCGCGAGAGCTGACGTTGGCCGGGAGTTTGAGCAGGCTCGCGGCGCTGCATGCGACGAACTCCGCGTACGCGCCGGGGAGCTGGCCGAGCCCGAGGCTGCGGAGCTTCGAACAATGCATCGCGTCGTCGCGCTGGCACCATGCGCATACGCCGCACGCGAAGTACGGGAGAGACGTCACGCGATCGCCGATCCGATAGCCGGCGACGCCGGGGCCCAGCGCGTGGATCTCGCCGCAGAACTCATGGCCCATCACGGTGTCCGGTGGCATCCCGATTCCGTACTGGACGGCGTGCAGATCCGAGCCACAGATTCCGCAGTTATGCACCTTGAGCACGACCTCGCCGGCGCCGGCGGTGGGATTGGGCACGTCGATGACAGCCATCTCGTCCTTTTTCTTGAACACCGCTGCTTTCATGGCGAACCGACCTCGATGCAGTCGCGGACCGGCGCTTACTTTTGCTGGACCAGCTCGATCTTGTAGCCGTTGGGATCCTCGATGAACGCGATCGGCGTGGTGCCGTGCTTCATCGGGCCGGGCTCGCGCACGACGTTGACGCCTTTTTGCTTCAGCTCGACGCAGGTCTTGTAGATGTCGTCGACGCCGAGCGCGACGTGGCCGTAGGCAGTGCCGAGTTCGTATTTCGAGGTGCCCCAATTCCAGGTCAGCTCGATCACCGCGGTTTCGCGCTCGTCGCCGTAGCCGACGAAGGCGAGCGTGAACTCGCCGCCGGGAAAGTCGTGCTTGCGCAGCAGTTTCATTCCGAGCTTGTCGCAGTAGAACTTGAGCGACTCGTCGAGGTTGTTGACGCGGAGCATCGTGTGCAACAGGCGCATGCGGTTATCCTCCGGGCTTTTCGGGTTTGCCGCGCGGCCGGGCGCGCCTGGAGTCGATCGCCTTGGTGAGCTCGCCTTTGATTTCGGCGAAGACGTCCTCGGTCGGCGCGATGCCGGCCGCCTTCATCCGCTCGACCAGTTCGTATCGCTCGAGCGCGAGCATCTCCTTCGCCTCGTGCTCATGCAGGCGCTTGACGCGCACCAGTTCGAGGATAGCGAGCTCGCGGACGCGCGCGGCGAAGTCGGACTCGGTGAACTGGGCGTCGAAGAGGTCGTCAGGCAACTCGAGTTTGAGATTCACGATCGTGCTCAAGTCAGGACTTTCCCGCAATCGTGAAAGTATTGTCAAACGTCAGCCGCCCGGCCCAGCAACGGCCCGGGCCGGGGGCGCCGCTTTCAGCTCCTTTTCCTTGAGCGTTTCATGCTGCACGTAGTTTAAGGACGGGCCGCGAGTCTGTGGCCTTTGCGAACCGCAGAAGCGTCTTGACACTGGGTAGCTGAGCGCCGCTTTCAAGCCGCGCGATGGCCGATTGAGTGGTACCCATGCGCTGCGCCAATTGGGCCTGCGTGAACCCAGCGCGAACGCGAGCGGCGATCAGTTCGCGAGCGAGAGCGAATTCTTCATCAAGAGCGGCGTAGGCCTTCCGAACTTCACGGTCAGCCAGCATTTTCTTTTTCACTGAAGCGAGACTTTTGGTCATGGTTCGATCTCCCTCCTTCTGCTGCGCGCGGTTTCAATCGCGCGGCGAGGAGTCTTTTGAGTCTTCTTTACAAACGCGTGGAGCACAATGAGCCGTTGTCCTGACGCAACCGTATAGATGGCGCGACCGATGCCCGCAGAACCAGTAAGCCGCATTTCCCAAAGCTTCTCGCCCAACGGTCTCACGTGTGGCGTGCCCACGTGCTGCGGCCCGAAGCTCTGTAGCATCTCCGAGATTTCTCAGAAAGCGGGCTTGCAGGTCTTTCGGCAGAGCAAGCAACTCCGCTTCGACCCTCCGATTGAGAACCTCAGCCGCCCATTGCGCCACGGCGCGATCATAGCATTTATGCTATGAAAGAAAAATCCTCACGTCCGCTGAATCGAAAAAACGGCATTCTCCCGTCTCGGACGCGCCAAAAGTGACGGAATTTCCCGTCCTGGCGATCTCTCTGGATACCTTAATCGTTGGCCGGCGTATCTGTATAATGACGACCGCGATGGCGATTGACCTCGAAAACGCGCGCGCGCGAATGGTGCTCGAGCAACTCGAACGCCGCGGCATAAAAGATCCGCGGGTGCTCGCTGCGATGCGCACCGTCGCCCGTCATCGATTCCTTCCCGCCGAACTTCACGAGCACGCCTACGACGACGGCCCCCTGCCAATCGGCGACTCTCAGACTATCTCGCAACCGTACATGGTCGCGCTGATGAGCGAGGTCGCCGAGCTTACCGGCGCTGAGAAAGTTCTCGAAGTCGGCACCGGCTCGGGCTACCAGACCGCGGTGCTCGGGCGTCTTGCGCGCGCGGTTTATTCCGTCGAGCTCAACGCGCATCTTCACGATCGCGCCCGCGTGATTCTCAACTCGATGGGCTTCAACAACGTTTTTCTTCGATGCGCCGACGGTTCAGATGGATGGCCCGAGGAGGCGCCCTTCGACGTCGTGATGGTGACGGCGGCGATGCCCGGAATCGCGCTTCCGCTGCTGCATCAGTTGACCCCGCAAGGACGCTTGATTGCGCCGATCGGCGAAGATGAACTCCAGACCCTGGTGCGCATCAGCCACAAGACCGGGCACTGGAGCGAGGAATATTTCGGCGAATGCCGTTTCGTGAAGATGACCGGCAAGCACGGCTTCCAGGATTAGCGCGCTGATATTTCGCGGCCCGCGGACGAGGTGCGGAGCGGTGGTGACGGACGGCGGATGATGTGACCGAGCGGTGGATGACAGCGACGCGCTGGATTGCTCGGGCGAGCGTGGCACTCGCGCTCGCGGCGTCGATCGCGCTGGCTGGATGCGGTGACGGCTCGCCGCCTTTAACCTACGCTCCTGCCGGTTACGGGCGCCCGGTCACTCACGTCGTCACCCCGGGCGAGACCCTCTACCATATCGCGAACGAATACGGTGTCAGCGTCGGGCGCCTGATGGCGGCGAACGGGCTGAGCGATCCGCGCGAGCTGCGCGTTGGCCAGGTCCTGACGATTCCGGGCGCGTATCGGGGCGCGTCGATCGGCGTCGCGTCGAGCGGCGTGCATCCGTACACCGGCGAGCGGGCATCGCGCCAATTCCAGTGGCCGGTGGCGCAAGGAGTGGTGTCGTCGGGCTTCGGTATCCGCAACGGCGCGATGCACGACGGCGTCGATATCGCGGCGCCGGTCGGCACACCGGTGCTGGCCGCCGACAGCGGCGTCGTAATTTTTGCCGGTACGCTGCACGGCTACGGCAATACTGTGATCATTCGTCACGACGACGATTACGCGACGGTTTATGCGCACAACGATCGCAACCTGGTAAGCGAGGGCGCCCGGGTCGCGCGCGGGCAGCAAATCGGCGAGCTTGGGCGCTCCGGGCGCACCACCGGCGCCAACCTCCACTTCGAGGTGCGCCGCGACAACGTGGCGAAAGACCCGCTCGCCTATCTGCCCGAGCCCGCAACTGCCGGCGGGATCAGCTTTGCCGCAGCCGGCGGCAGCTAGTATCGTTGACCACCGCAAGCGAGATTGCGTGCGGCCAGTGCGATGGAATCAACGATGACTGCCGAAGAAATCAAAAACCTGATTCGCAACGTCCCCGACTTCCCCAAGCCCGGAATCATGTTCCGCGACTTCACGCCGCTGATTGCCGACGCGCGCGGTTTCGCAGCGGTCGTCGATCAGTTGGCGCAGCCTTATCTGGGCAAAGTTGACGCCGTGATCGGAATAGAGTCGCGCGGCTTTATCGTTGGCGCGCCGGTGGCGTATCGCCTGGGTGTGGGCCTCGCGATTGCGCGCAAGCCAGGCAAGCTCCCGTTCCATACCTACGATCAGGCGTATGACCTCGAGTACGGCAGCGCGTCGCTGCAGATCCATCAGGACGCGCTCAAAGGCGCGGCCCGCGTGCTGCTGGTTGACGACCTGCTGGCGACGGGCGGCACGGCTGCCGCGGCGCTGCAACTGGTCGGGAAGCTCGGCGGCCACGTGATCGGATGCGCGTTCGTGGTCGAGCTCGACGCGCTCAAGGGGCGCGAGCGCCTCGCGCCGGTCAACTGTTTCTCGCTAATCCACTATGATTAAGCAATGCGGACCTCGATGGACAATCACGAACCGCATGCGGCTGCGGATTCGGATCGGCGCCGCCTGCTAGTCGTTCTTGGCGTCACCTCGGTTTATTTCCTCACCGAACTCGCTGGCGGCTATTTGACGGGCAGCCTGGCGCTGCTGTCCGACGCGGTTCACATGCTCACCGACATCGCGGCGTTGTGCCTGGGCCTGCTGACGCTGTGGATTTCGACGCGGCCCGCGTCGTCGGCCAAGACCTACGGCTATCTTCGCGCGGAAATCCTCGGCGCATTGCTCAACGGGCTTTTTCTGTGGCTGCTGGTGGTCTTCATCTGGATCGAAGCGGTCGGGCGGCTGCGCAACCCGCGCCCGGTTTCGGGGCTGGGCGTGATGGCCGTCGCGATCGTCGGAATCGGCGTCAATACTTTCTCCGCGTGGTTGACCTCGACCCATGCGCACGGCGGTCACGGGCAGGGGATGGCGATGCGCGCGGTGTTCGTCCACGTTATTTCCGATCTCGCCGGCTCGATCGGTGTGCTCGCTTCCGGCGCGCTCAACTATTTCACCGGATGGATGCGGGCCGATCCTGCCGTGAGCATTTTGATCGGAGTCCTGGTCTTGTTCGGTTCGTGGGGCCTGGTGCGCGACGGCGTGGATGTGCTGATGGAGTCGGTGCCGTCGCATATCGACCTCGACGAAATGCGCACCGACCTGCTGGCCGTCAGCGGCACCGAGGAAGTTCACGACCTGCACGTCTGGTGTCTGACCACCCGCCAGATTGCGCTCTCCGCGCACGCGGTGGTCGCGGCGGACGCGGATCGCGATCGAGTGCTGGCCGAGATGTGCCACCTGCTGCAAACCAAGTTCGACATCCACCACCTGACTTTGCAGCTCGAGCGCGACAACCGCCGCGAGCATGAGCCGGAACATTTCTGAGTCAAGCCGATGAAAGCTGACGCGACAATTTTCTACGACATCAACACGCAGCGCGACTTCATCCTGCCCGACGGCAAATTCCACATCGCGGGCGCGGAGAAGATGGTGCCGGTATGGAAAGCGCTTACCGACCTTGCCCGCGATCAGAAAGCGCGAATCGTCTGCTCGGTTGACTGCCACGTTCCCGGCGACCCGCAGCTGAAGAGTTGGGGAGGACCGTATCCCGATCATTGCATGGCGGGCACGCCTGGCCAGGAGAAGATCGCCGAGACCGCGCCGCTCAATCCACTGACGTTAAAAAACAAGGAATACGCGCCCGACGAAATCAAGAAGATCCTCGACCATCAGGGGGAGATCGTTTTTCGGCGCCAACAATTCGAGAAGCTCGCCGGCAGCGCTCACCTGAGCGCCATCCTGCGGCTGATCCTGCGCCCCTACCAGGACATCGTGATGTACGGCGTGTACACGGAATCATGCGTCGATCGCGAAATCAGCGCGCTGGTCGGCCTCGGCCCGAAACTCCACCTGGTCCGGAACGCAGTAGCGATAGTCGGCGAGGAATCTCCAACCTTCAACGAAAAATTGCAGCAGGAGGGCGTCGAGCTGGTCTCCTTCGACGAGTTGAAGCTGCAAATGCTCAACTGATGGCCACGTCGCGACCGGATGATGCGCGCGTCAACGACGACGGCGTGCTGGAGTTGTTCGACGAACTTTGGGTCACCCCGCCGTTTCAGCCAATCCGGGCGATCGGCTCTCTCATCCTGATCGCGGCCGGCTTCGGTCTCTATGAATACATGCTGGTATCGTTCTGGGCGGTGCCGTGGATGGGTATTCACCAACGGGTGCCGTGGCCCGCGTTCGCGCTAGCGCTGGCGGCGATCGTGATCTCGATCGCGGGGTTGCGACTCGCGCTCGGGCTCGCTTCGCCGCACGCCAAGCTCGGATTCGGCCTGCTCGCGTTCCTGGCATGCATCGTCGTGGGCGCAGGCGGAGGCCGATTCTTCAGCTACGCGATGCGCGCGACGGTGAATCCACCGTTCACGCTGAAGCTGGTCGAAGGACAGCAATTCCCAAGCTTCGCGCTGACCGATCAGACCGACGCGATTCGCCGCAGCCCGGCGCCATCCGACGCGGCCGCTACGCTGATCTACCTCTATCGCGGGGACTACGACCCGTTCGCCCGCTTCGAGCTCGCCGAACTGACCGCACGCGCCGGCGATTTCCGGCGCGCGGGCGTCGACACGATTGCGATCAGCACCGACCAGGTCGAACGATCGAAGATGCTCGCGGGCTTTCTCCGCACCGATATCCCGCTGCTGAGCGACACGGGCGAGACCGTCGTCGCACCGCTTGGTCTCGTGCAACACCATCGCAATGGCGAGCCCGACAACGCGATACCGGCGTATTTTATCCTCGATCGAAGCGGCGTAGTGCGATGGATCTTTACGTCGCCCTACTATCGTGAACTGCCGCGGGCGGACACTCTCCTCGACGCCGCAAAGTCAGTCATTGCCGGCGAGTCGACGCCGCGTCCATCGCCGACAACATCGCCGCAGTAGCCAGGGCCGGCGACTCGGCGGCAAATATTGCACCGATCGATGCGACTCCCGCGGGGCGCGCGGCCGGATCGGGCGACGCGAACAAATCGCGCGCGCGCTCGGGCGTGATACCGCCGAGGGCGAAGATTGGAATCGCGCCGGCGCCGCACGCGGCCGTAAGGCCGCTTGGACCCCACGCGGGCCCGGTGGCCGGCTTAGATATAGGATCGAAGACCGGGCCGAACACCGTGAAGTCGGCGCCCTCGCGCGCGGCGCCGGCAACGTCGGGAGGCGAGTGACTCGACACTCCTATCAGCCGGCCGGGCCCGAGCAGCTTGCGCGCCATGCTGACGCCCACCGAATCGAAGGGGAGCTGAACACCGTCGGCGCCCGCTGCGAGCGCCACGTCGACACGATCGTTCACTATCAGCGGCGCTCCGGTGCGCGTGCAGATTTCGCGAAGGCGGAGCGCCAGTTCGTAGAGCTCGCGCGCGGGTAGATCCTTTTCGCGGAGTTGCAAAGCGACAGCTCCCGGCTGCGCCGCTGTCAGCGCCGCTTCGCACGCAGAGACCAGATCGCCACTCTTCACGACGCGCCGATCGGTGATGAGATAAAGTCGAAACTTGACGCGCGGCCGCGACGACAAGGCGCCCTACCCTATCAGGCCGGTCAGCGGGCTGGAGGCGGTTGCGTAGAGCTTGCGCTCAATTCGGCCGGCGCGATACGCGAGGCGGCCGGCCTCGACTGCGAGCTTCATCGCGCGCGCCATCGCAATAGGGTCTCTGGCGCCCGCAATTGCGGTGTTCATCAGCACGCCGTCGCACCCGAGTTCCATCGCCTCGGCGGCGTCGGACGCGGTGCCGACGCCCGCGTCGACGATCACCGGCACTTTGGCCTGTTCGATGATGATGGCGAGGTTGAATGGATTGCGGATTCCAAGGCCCGATCCAATCGGAGCCGCCAGCGGCATCACGGCCACGCATCCGAGCTCCTGGAGCCGCAGGCAGGTCACCGGGTCGTCGGTGACGTACGGCATCACCTTGAATCCCTCCTTGACCAGCACTCGGGCCGCTTCCAGCGTCGCGGCGACGTCGGGAAACAGCGTCTTCTGGTCGCCGATCACTTCGAGCTTCACCAGGTCGCCGACGCCGACCTCGCGCGCGAGGCGGCAGGTGCGAATCGCCTCGTCGGCGGTGAAGCATCCCGCGGTGTTGGGAAGAATCTGGTAGCGCGCAGGGTCGAGATAGTCGAGCAGATTTTCCTTGCCGCGGTCGGTGATGTTCACGCGCCGCACCGCGACCGTCACTATCTCGGCGCCGCTCGCTTCGACCGCCGCCCTGGTCTCGGCAAAGTCGCGATACTTGCCGGTGCCGACGATCAGGCGCGACTTGAACTGCTTGCCGCCCAACTCAAATGAAGTGTCTTGCATATTTGCCTTGCGCGTGCGCCTAGCCGCCGCCGACGAAGTTGATTATCTCGACCTGGTCGCCCGCCCTTACGATCGTTTGGCCGTAGCTCGCCTTGGGCACGATCGCGCGGTTGATCTCGACGGCCACGCGGCCGCGGCGCATGTTGAGGCGCTCCAGCAGCGCGGTCAGCGGCGTGTCGGCGCCGAGCGGGTACGGGTCGCCGTTGAGTGTGATTGAGGTTGCGCTCGAGTCCGGCATTATTGAGCCGCTTCCCTGGTGTGGGGAAGCGGCCCAGGCGCAGCAGCGAACGTTGCGCCGTCGGCTTCCCTACGCCGGCATTACCCGGATCAGGTTCGAGGGGTTCTCCCGCAGGAGCTCTCAGTGCGTGTCAGGCACACCCCCAGCCCACTTAGACTATACGATCGTGGCCGCGAAGAGTCAAAAATGCGCGCGACCCGCCGGTCGATCTTTGAGTCTCGTTGTGCGGAGCTGATCAAGACGCAACGATGGACGCGCGGTATGAATCTGTGTGCAGAATCTCCACAGCGAGCGGCGGTGGGATTTTGAAGCAAGGGGACACGCGATGCCAAATGTAACCAGACCTACCGTAATTGTGCCGGGAATCGAAGGCTCCATCCTGCAGAACGCTTACGCGATTTCACCATCTACAACCTGGTCAACGTGGGCGGCGGCTTCCAGTTCTTTTGTAGCTCCGAGCTTTGATTCCCTCGCGCTCTCCGACGACGCTACCGTGGATCGCGACGAGCACGTGCTGAACCGGCCCGATTCGTTGCTCGGCATCGCGTACGCAAAGATGGTCGGCGGCTTGCAGGGGCGCACCGACGCTCCCGCTTATTTGTTCCCGTACGATTGGCGTTACTCCAGTGGGCTCAACGCCAAATTGCTTACCGGCTACATCGAGCGATTGCTGCTCAAGAAGATGCCCACTATGACCACGTGGGATGGAAAATTCGACTTCATCTGTCACAGCATGGGCGGTCTCATCTTCCGCGCGTTTCTTGCTGATTGGATGACTGCGCACGGAGGCGCTGTCGCCCCGATCGGCCGCGTCGTTTTCATTGCAACCCCGCATCATGGTTCTCTGAACGCCGCGCAGGCGCTCATTGCCGGCGACGGTCTGCTGCCGAGCGCGCAGAAGGAGATGCGGAAGCTGGCCCGCACGTTTCCCTCCGTGTACGAACTGCTGCCGCTGCCAGGCACTCACGTCATGTGGGCGGAACGCGACAATCTGGAACTCGATCTCTTCCAGGAATCAAACTGGCAACGGAACACCACCAGCGCGGTTCCCGACGTCAA
The DNA here is from genome assembly GCA_963789715.1 of Binataceae bacterium (SeqCode). Classification (GTDB taxonomy): domain Bacteria; phylum Desulfobacterota; class Binatia; order Binatales; family Binataceae; genus Binatus. Next base: position 691,707 of record CAWBLQ010000003.1, read on the forward strand.
CGGTTACGACGTCCAGCAGGTGCACTTGGATGCAGCCGCCTCGTTCCTGCGCTCACTTCCCGACCCGTGCGATCCAAAGTACGGCCTGAGCACCGATCGGATGTTGGTAATCTATGGCGCGAAGCCCAAATCGACCATGCAGACGCTCGTCGTCGGTCCCCCTCCCGAGAATTGGTACGATTTCCAGAATCCTCGAAAGGATACCGGCGATAGCGTGGTGCTGGTTGGCTCCGCCCAGCTACCCGGAGTGGCGTCGGTCGCGATAACAACTGAGGACATCGGCTGGGACCTCTCGGGACAAATCTACGGCGCGCTCGATCTCCACGCATTCATGCCTGCGATCGACGAGGTTCAAACCGTCGCCTACAGATTTCTTCAGGGCCAGACCGGCACCAATTTGCTGCCTGTGAATCTCCTCCGAGCCACGCCTTCCCGCTTTTCGCCGTGACAGTGTGGCGTCGCGCCGCCGCTCGCGCCGTGCCGGGCTCAGGCCTGGCGCACGGCGAATAGGACCAGCCACACGAGCAGAATAGTCCCGCTAACGGCGCTCGGCATGTAACCCCATTGGTTACTGAAGGAGTGAATCGGAAGAGTGCCGAACAGTGCCAATACAATCACTACGAGCAGAATTGTATTCAACATTTCGAGCGCGGCTAACTGCTAGCGCTTGTTATCGCGATTGACCGCCGACACCGCCTTGTCGATCGTTTTCCCGATCACGTCCTTGACGTTGCCGGCAGCTTGATCCATCTTTCCGCGATTCTTCAGCTTCTTGTCATTAGTCAATACACCAGCCGCTTCCTCGACGCGTCCCTTGACTTTGTCGGTTGTTCCATTCATCAGTGTTTCTCCTTTCGTTGAACTGAGATTTGAGTTGTTATCAACTACTTACTCACAATGGATATTTGCTGCGCGACTATCGCCAGTAGCGGCGCGTCTGACAAACTGCGGTCTGTCGCACCGATGCGGCCCCAATCTTCGCGCTGCCACTGTTCCAAGATCACGCGCATCGACAACCACACCAGGACAAAGACAATCAACGACGCCAGCACGGTGGGAATCGCGCCGTTAAGGCTGAAGACTTCCTGGTAGCGGCCGGATACGGCGCGGCGAAAAGAATCCGCTTCGACCAAGCGTGCGCTGACCGGCGTCAGTGCGCCGGCCACAAAGCTCGCGAAGGTCGAGTAGGCGAAACCGGCGGTCAATCCGGCAAGCAAACTCAATTTTTCCACCTGAGCCGACGGATTCACGCGGACTTGCTGGCCACGAGGTTGTGCCATGCGGGCCTCCTCAAGCCTTGCGATCGTACTAATGGCGTTGGTCTAGCGAAACGTGGTCAAAGGCGAGCTGAAGGGCCACTGTCGAACTGGATCAAGTCGGAACTCAACTCGTATATCGATTCCGGCTTTCTTTAGTTTGAGCTGGTAATTTACTAGTGTCAAGTCAGGCGAAATATAATCAACTGAGAATACTATTGGATATGTATTCCGCAGCACCCTTATGCTGGCTTGAAGGAGCGATTCAGGGCTCACAATGCCCGGGTCCGTTTCAGCCGGACCATCGAAACCGCTCGAATCCAACCCGTCCAGCCCACGTTCGCGGCAAAAATCTGAACATTGGGCCTGAACGAGCCCTTCCACCGGCAGCCGGGAAAAGACGCTGGCAGCTTGCGTCCGCGCGTGCGAAGTTGGAAATTCAGCGTCCGATGACAATTGAAACGCAACGCCCGACCGTCGCCGAGATCGATCTCAGCGCGCTCCGCTCCAACTTCCGCGCGCTGCGCGGCGTGGCCGCCCACGGCGAGTTGATGGTCGTGGTCAAGGCTGACGCTTACGGGCATGGCGCCGTGGCGGTAGCGCGTACCTTGCTCGACGAAGGGTGTTGTCACTTCGGTGTCGCCACGCTCGACGAGGCGCGCGAGCTGCGCGAGGCGGGGGTTCGCTGCCGAGTGTACCTGCAGGCGGGCTTCTTCGCCGAGCAGGTGGCGGAAATCGTGGCGCTGGACCTGACGCCGTTCGTCTTCGACGGCGCTCTGCTCGGGCTGCTCGACCGTGCCGCGGCGGCCGCCGGCCGCCGCGACTTCCCGATTCACCTCAAGATTGACAGCGGCGCCACGCGGCTCGGAGTGATGCCTGCCGATCTTCCCGCGGTCATCGAGGCGGTGCGAAACGCATCGGCAGTCCGACTGGAGGGCGTTTGCACTCTGCTCGCCAACGCCGGCGATCCGAAGAGCCCAATCACCGACGCGCAGCTCGCCGTCTTTCACGCGGCGATCGATACGCTTAATGACGCGGGGATGCGGCCGTCAGTGTTCCACGTCGCGAATTCCGCGGCGCTGGTGTTGCGCTACGATTCGCACTTCAACCTCGCGCGGCCGGGACTGGCAATCTACGGACTGCCGCCGGTTGCAGCCGTGCGCGAGCGCGTCGAGCTGCGCCCGGTCATGACCTTCAAGACCCGCCTGATGCAGATCAAGCGCGCGCCCGCCGGCAGCGGCGTCGGCTACGGACACACGTTCGTCGCGCCGCGCCAAAGTCTGATAGGCGTGCTGCCCGTGGGCTACGCCGACGGCTACCGCCGGGGGCTGCAACACGGCGGCGAAGTGCTTGTGCGCGGCGTGCGGGCGCCGGTGGTCGGCGCGGTCTCGATGGATCTGACGACCATCGACGTCACCGACGTCGCGAGCGCAGCGGTCGGCGATGAGGTAATCTTGTGGGGCGAGTCCGGAGGCGAATTCATCAGCGTGAACGACGTCGCGCGGCTGGCGCAGACAATTTCGTACGAGATGCTTTGCACGGTCGGCAAACGAGTGCCGCGCGTGATTCGGAGCTGAACGCAATGAGCAATGACAGGGTCGTGATCAGGCGCGCGCTGCTCGGCGTCGCGGACAAGGCGGGGTTAGCGGATCTTGCCAAAGTGCTGTTGCGGCACGGCGTCGAGATCGTCTCGACCGGGGGCACGATGGCGGCTCTGGAAGCGGCCGGCGTCAAAGTCAGGTCGGTCGAAAGTTTCACCGGCTCGCCCGAGATGCTCGACGGACGGGTGAAGACGCTGCATCCGAAGATTCACGGCGCAATCCTCGCGCGGCGCGGCGACGAGAGCCATCGGCGCCAGATGCTGCAGCATCGGCTCGAGCCGATCGACCTGGTGGTCGTGAATTTTTATCCATTCGAGAAAACCGTTGCGAAGCCTGGCGTGAGTCTTGACGAAGCGATCGAAAATATCGACATCGGCGGACCGACCCTGGTGCGCGCGGCGGCGAAGAATCATGCCGACGTCGCGGTGGTCGTCGACGCCGCCGACTACGACGCGCTCGCCGCGGAACTCGACGCCAACCAGGGCGCGATAACTGCGGACACGCGCTGGCGCCTTGCGCGCAAGGCGTTCGAGCGTGTGACCGCCTACGACGCCGCAATCTCGAACTATCTCGGCGCGCATGCCGGAGCCGGCGACGAGTCGTCGCTCGGCGAAACCTTCAACCTTGCGCTCGAGCGCGAGCAGGCGCTGCGCTACGGCGAGAATCCGCATCAGACCGGCGCCCTGTACGGGCGCTTCCTCGAGATCGCGCGCCAGCTCCACGGCAAGGAGCTGTCGTTCAACAACGTGGTCGATATCAGCTCCGCGATGAACCTGATGCTCGAGTTCGAGGACGAGCAGCGCGCGGTGGTCGCGATTCTCAAGCACAACACGCCGTGCGGCGTGGGCGTCGCCGACACGCTCAAAGGGGCGTGGGACAAGGCGTTCGCGACCGATCCCGACTCGCCGTTCGGCGGCATCATCATCGCGAACCGGCCGTGGGACATGGACTTCGCGCGCGCCGTCAACGAACTCTTCACCGAGGTGCTGATCGGTCCCGCGTATCCCGACGAGGTGCTCGCGTTCCTGCGCAAAAATAAAAATCGGCGCGTGATGACGTTCAATTCCAGGGCGGTGGATCGCAACGAGCTCGACGTCAAGAAGGTACTCGGCGGATTGCTGGTTCAGACGCCGGACCTGGCCGTCGAAGATCCGCGCCAGGGCAAAGTCGTGACGCGCCGCGCGCCCACCGACGCCGAGATGCGCGCGCTCACCTTCGGAATCAAGGTCTGCAAGCATATCAAGTCCAACGCGATCGCGTTCGTCGCCGAAGATCGCACGCTGGCGGTCGGCGGCGGCGCGACCTCGCGGATCGATCCGCTGTACGCGGCGCGAGAGAAAGCTGCGCGGCTCAAAGTCTCGCTCGACGGCTCGGTGCTGGTGTCGGAGGCGCTGTTTCCGTTTCCCGACGGCCCGACGCTCGCCGCCGAAGCCGGCGCCACCGCGATCGCGCAACCGGGCGGCGCAGTGCGCGACGAGCAAGTGATCGCGGCCGCCGACAAGTTCGGGCTCGCGATGGTCTTCACCGGGGTGCGCCACTTCAGGCATTAGCAGGGCGCGCGATGAAAGTACTGGTTATAGGCAAAGGCGGCCGCGAGCACGCGCTGGTCTGGCGGCTCCATCAGAGCGAGACGGTGTGGAAGATTTTTTGCGCGAGCGGAAATCCCGGGATCGATCAGATCGCGGAAGCGGTGCCGATCGCGCCGACCGATACCGCGGCGCTGGTCGAGTTCGCGAAATCGAAATCGGTCGATCTCACGGTCGTCGGGCCGGACGATCCGCTCGGGGCGGGAATCGTCGATCAGTTCACCCGCGCGGGCCTGAAAATCTTCGGGCCGACCGCAGCCGCCGCGCAGCTCGAAAGCAGCAAGTCGTTTGCTAAAACGATCATGCGCGAAGCCGGCGTGCCGACCGCCGACTTCGCCGCGTTCGACGACCCTGAATCCGCGCGGCGCTACGTGAAGGCGCGTACCGGCTCGATGGTCGTCAAGGCGGACGGGCTCGCGCTTGGAAAAGGCGTCGTCGTTTGCCGCGACGCCAAAGCCGCTCTGGAAGCGGTCACAGACGCGATGGAGCGGCGCCGTTTCGGAGCGGCCGGCGCTCGCATCATCGTCGAAGAGTTTCTTGCAGGCGAGGAAATCTCCTTCTTCGCGCTGTGCGACGGCGACAACGCGATCCCGCTCGGCACCTTTCAGGATCACAAGGCGGTGTTCGACGGCGACCGCGGACCCAACACCGGCGGGATGGGCGCGTATTCGCCGGTGCCGCAGTTCGGACCCGAGCTCGAAGCGCGTGTGATGCGCGAGGTGGTCGCGCCGACTCTCGCGGCGATGAACGCGCGCGGAATTCCGTTTCGCGGCCTGCTGTTCGTCGGTTTGATGATCGACGGCGAACGAATCAACGTGCTCGAGTTCAACGTTCGCTTCGGCGATCCGGAATGCCAAGCGCTGATGATGCGGCTGGAGAGCGACCTGGCGGAAAACCTGCTCGCCGCCGTTGAAGGAAAAGTCGCGAACGCCGCAATCAGGCTCTCGCCCCGCAGCGCGGTGGCGGTCGTGCTCGCGTCGGGCGGATACCCCGGCGATTACAAGAAGGGCATCGCGATCAGCGGGCTCGACCGGCTCGAAGGCAACCTCCCGTCGGACATCAAGATCAAATGGGCGATGAAAAAAATCCGCGTGAAAGTTTTCCATGCGGGCACCGCGATGCACGACGGCCAGTTAGTAACCGACGGCGGACGCGTGCTAACCGTGACCGCGATCGCGCCGGAGCTGGCGACGGCGGTCGATGCAGCGTACCAGGCGGCGGAAATGATCGAGTTCGAGGGGCGTCATTTCCGGCGCGACATCGCGCGCCGCGCACTAGGCTAGCCGCGATGTTTTCGATCGAGGACGCTATAGCGGCGTTGCAGGCCGGCGAGCTTGTGGTTTATCCAACCGAGACGTTTTACGCGATCGGCGCCGACGCCTTTTCATCCAGCGCGCTGGCTCGGCTGTTCCGCGTGAAGCGGCGCGAGGCGGGACGGCCGGTAGGCCTTATTGCGGCGGACACCGCGATGGCGTTTTCGTTGGCGCGCGAAATACCGAGCAACGCGCGACGGCTCGCGGACGCGTTCTGGCCGGGGCCGCTGACGCTCGTATTGCCGGCGCGCGACGACTTGGCGCGCGAGCTGGGCGGGCTCGAGGGCGTCGGCGTGCGCGTGTCGCCAAATCCCGTCGCACGCGCGCTCAGCGCGGCCCTGGGGCGGCCGATCACGGCGACCAGCGCGAACCTGAACGGCGAGGCGCCGGCAAGCACGCTCGACGAAGCGCGCGCGGGGCTGGGCGAAAAAGTCAAAGTTTATCTTGACGGTGGAAAATTGACGGCGGCGGCGCCGAGCACGGTCGTCGCGGTCAGCGGCAGCGCTTGGAAAATGATTCGAGTGGGAGCGATTTCAGAAAGTCAGATCGCGGCGGCGATTTCAGCATACGCGTTGAAATGAGCTGGCTCAGCAAACGGCTCGAGCCCTTTCGCGCGTTGATGTACAACCGCGAGATTGCCCGCGAGCCGGCGCGCTTCGTGGCGCCGCCGTACGATTTGATCGGCGCGGCGCGTCAGCGGCAACTGTACGAACGCAGTCCGTACAACGTCGTGCGGCTCGAACTCGGGCGCGAGGCGGACCGCTACGGCGCGGCGGAAAAAACGCTCAAGGAGTGGTTGGCGGCGGGCGTCGTCGAGCGGCGGGCGCGGCCGGCGATCTTTCAGTACACGCAGAGCTTCGACGTCGAGGGGCGGCTGCTTCATCGCACGGGATTTATCGCGCGCGTGCGGCTCGAGGAATTCGATCGCGGGCGCGTCGTGCCGCACGAGCGAACCTTCCCGGCCGCGAAGGAGGACCGTCTGCGCCTGCTGACGGCGCTGCGGGTCAACACCAGCTCGATCTTCGGACTGTACTCGGGCGTCCATCCAGACCTCGACCGGTTGCGCGAGCAGGTCGCCTCGCGCGAGCCCCTGATCGATCTCGTCGACGACCTGGGAATTCGCAACGAGCTGCGGCCGATCGAGGCGGAAGACGAGATCGCCGTCATTCAGCGCGAGCTCGAATCGCCGCGCATTTTGATCGCCGACGGACACCATCGCTACGAGACCGCGCTGAATTATCGGCGCGCGAGGCGCCATCAGAACGAGTCGAGCGCGCCGGAGCCGTACGAATACACGATGATGACGCTGGTGGCGTGCGACGATCCGGGGTTGGTAATTCTGCCGACGCATCGGGTGGTGAAGTCGCTGCGCGCCGACGCGGTCGCGTCGTTCAGGCAGCGCGCGCGCGAAATGTTCGACGTCGAGGAAATCGCGCATCGCGACGAATTTCGCGAGCGCCTGAACGATTCGGGAAGCGGCGCAATCGGCGTGGCGCTTAAGGGACCAAATTATCTGCTCCTGCGGCTGCGCAGCCAGAGCGCGATGGAGGCCGCGATGCCCGACGCGGCCGCCGAGGTCCGACGCCTGGACGTGTCGGTTCTGCACGCGCTGGTGTTCGATCGAATATTCGGCCTCGGCGCCGACGAGATTCGCAAGGGTGGAAATATCGAGTACACGATCGAGATCGGCGCGGCGCTCGGCGCAGTTGCGCAGGGCCGTGCCGACGGTGCGTTCGTGATGAATCCACCGTCGATTCAGGATGTCGAGCGAGCGAGCGACGCGGGCGCGACGATGCCCGAGAAGTCGACCTACTTCCATCCGAAGCTGCTGACCGGCCTGGTGATGAATCCGCTATTCGACAGTTAGCAGAAATCCGACGATCAAATGGTCAAGCCCCACAGTCGCAAGTTGCGGTTGATCCTGGTTCGCCACGGCGAGACCGAGGGCGAGTCGAGCATCAGGTATCACGGCCGCACCGATGTGGCGCTGTCGGAACTGGGGCGCGCGCAGATGCGCCTGGCGGGCCGGGCGGTTCGGACGCATCGCGGCGACGAGGGTTTCGCGCGCGTTTTTTCGAGTCCACTCGTGCGGGCGTCCGAAGGCGCGCGGATCGCCGCGGGCGATTTGGCGCGGATCGTCACGATCGATGAGTTCGCCGAGGTTCACTTCGGACTGTTCGAAGGACTGACCGCGGATGAGATTCGCGAGCGTTATCCCGAGGAGTTCGCGCGATGGAACGTCGATAGGCTTGCGCCAAGCTACACTTATCCCGCGGGCGAGAGCCGGGCCGCCTTCGCCGATCGCGTCGAGCGCGGGCTGGAGCGCATGCTGGAGCTGTGGACGCGGCGCGATGATGCAGGCGGTGACGACGACGCGATCCTGATTGCGCATCGCGGAGTGATTCGCGCAATCGTGCGCAAGCTCACTCGCGATGAACCGATCGTGGAGCTGGGATCGATTCAGATTCTCCGCTTCGATAGCGGCTGGCATGCCGAGGCGCTCGATTTGATCGATCACCTTCGCGGCTCCTGAACTCACACGCGGCGCAGCACTCCCGTCCAGCGGTAACGGCACTTGTCCAGCGGCTTGGTGAACGACAGGTCGCAGTAGGCGCCGGCCATTTTGAACATCCCCGACGCCAGCGCGGCGAGTTCCAGCGTGGCGGGAATCGTGTAGCGCACCGGAATCAAATCGCGCGTGGTCACTGCGCCGGCCGGAAATCTGATGGTGCATTCGAGTTCGTAGATCGAGTGCAGCGGCGAGTGCCACGCAATCGGCCGATGGAACTCGCGGATGTCGAGCGCAACGCCTGCGGCGTCCGCGATCCGTTCGCGCCACATCGTACGCTGCGACACGCGCGGAATCGGATCCTGGCGATCGATGTCGATGCAGTACAAGCCGCCGCGCTTGAGCGCGCGGCCGACGGATTTCAGATGCGAGAGCAGGCCGGCGTTCTCGACGATCACCGGAAATGTTTCGGACATGAAGATTGCGGCGTCGAAGGGGCGCTCGGGGAGAGCGAACTTCTCGATAGACCGGCGGTAGAAGCGAAGATTTGCAAGCGCATCCGCTTTGCGCCGCCCCGCCGCTATCATCGTCGGCGAGCGATCGATGCCCACGACCTCGAATCCGTTGCCGTTGCCAGCGAGCAGGCGGCCGTGGGGCGAGTCGCCGCACGCGATATCCAGGATGCGCCGCGTCGGACGCTTGCGATGGCGCTTCCATAGCTGTTGCAGGAAAATTACTTCGGCCGGAATTTCGCCGGGACTTTCCAGATGCGCGCGGCGAAAGATGTCGGGATATTCGTAGATGCTCGGTTCCATCGGCGATGAGCGTACAAGCGCTGCGCGCGCGGGCCAATGGCGATGCGCGGATCATTTGAGACTTGAGATTTCGCGGCGAACGGCGGGATAATGCCGCGCATCCGAGTTCCTGAACGACGGTTTAGGGGAAAGCCACGATGAGCAAGCCGCTCGAGGGAATCAAGGTCGTCGAGATCGCGCAAGAAATCCAGGGGCCATTTGCGTCGCTGATCCTGGCCGACATGGGCGCCGACGTCGTCAAGGTCGAGAACAAAGAAACGGGAGACCTGAGCCGCTGGATGCTGGCGGCGCTGATTGGCGGGCCGGAGGTCAGGAACGCGACGGTGTCGCACTACTTCATCGCGATGAATCGCGGCAAACGGAGCATCACCGCCGACCTGAAGAAACCCGACGCGATCGAGATGGTGCGCCGGATGGTGAAATCGTACGACGTGCTCGTCACCAACTATCGGCCCGGCGTGCTCGACCGGCTGGGGCTCGGTTACGAGGAAGTCCGCAAGATAAATCCGCGCATCGTGTACGCGCAGGGCAGCTCGTGGGGGCCGCAGGGGCCCTGGGTGACTCGGCCGAGCCGCGACACGCTGGCGCAAGCGGCGAGCGGCGTGATGGCGAAGACGGGGATGCCGGCCGACCCGCCGCTGGCGGCCGGGATGTTCGTCGCGGATCATTCGGGAGCGCTCAGTTTGGCGAGCGGCGTGCTGGCGGCGCTGTTCGCGCGCGAGCGCACTGGCAAGGGGCAAAAGGTCGACGCGTCGATCTACGGCACGATGATCGCGATGCAGGGGATGGAGATCAATTACACCTCGATCACCGGCGTCGAGCCCGAGCGCGCCGGCCGCGGGCACCAGTTTCTGCGCGGCGTGTGGGGCGCGTTCCCGACCCGCGATGGACACATCTGTATTGCGGGCGTGGACGAGAAGCGGTGGCCGTCGTTCTGCAGGATCGTCGGGATTCAGCACCTGGAGAAAGATCCCGAGTACTCGGACAACGTGATTCGCAATTTCCATGGCGACAAGATTCAGAAAGTGCTCGACGAGATCTTCCCGAACAAGACGAGCAAGGAATGGCTGAAGGAACTTACCGACGCCGACATCCTGGCGACCGAGGTCGTGGATTACCGCACGATGCTGAAGAGTGAGCAGGCGCGCGTCAACGGCTACCTGCTCGAACTCGACCATCCGGTGGCCGGGACGGTGCTCGTGTCGGGAACGCCGATAACGATCAACGGCGAAGTCACGACGGTGGCGGCGGCCGCGCCGGAACACGGGCAGCATACCGAGGAAGTGCTGCTCGAGCTCGGATACTCGTGGGAAGAGATCGGTGCGCTGCGCGACAGCGGCGCCGTGTAGCTTGACTGCGAACGAATCGTGGAGGAAAGGCGATGGCACTGGCGGCTCGGATCTCTATCGCGACGCTCGGCGTGAGCGATCTCGCGCGTTCAACCAAGTTCTACCAGGCGCTCGGCTGGAAACTGGCGGAAGGTTCGTCGTCTGAGATCATCTTCTTCTGAACGGCGGGCGGCGTGCTGGCGCTCTATCCGTTTGACTTGCTCGCCAAAGACGCGGCGCTGCCGGCGGTGCGAACGACTGGATTTGGTGGTATGACGCTCGCCCAACGTCGAGCGTCCCGAAGACGTGCAGCCGGGGCTCGACGCGGCGAAGGACGCCGATGCAACAATTCTCAAACACGCGGCCAAGGCGGATTGGGGAGGAGTGTCGGGATACTTCGCCGACCCGGACGGTTATCCCTGGGAAGTTGCGTGGGCGCCGAGGTCTAAGTTCAAGCCCGACGGCTCGCTGGATGTCGGATAGCAATTGCGGATGGCGGAGCGGCACATCGTGGCGATGGGTGGTGGCGGATTTTCGATGGAGCCGCGCAATCCAAGGCTCGACGATTTTGTCCTGGGCCTGGCGCGGCGCAGGCGGCGTCCGCGCGTATGCTTCGTGGGAACCGCGAGCGGCGACAGCGATTCGTATATCAGGCGCTTCCACGAGGCGTTTCCGCCGTCGCGCGCCGCCGCGACCCATCTGACTTTCTTCGAGCGAAAAGTTCGCGACCTCAAATCGTTCGCGATGGACCACGACGTCATTTACGTGGGCGGCGGCAGCAGTGCGAACATGCTCGCGGTGTGGCGTCTGCATGGACTTGACAAAGTGCTGCGCGCGGCCTGGAACGCGGGCGTCGTGATGGCGGGTATCAGCGCGGGCGCGATTTGCTGGTTCGAAGACGGCCTGACGGATTCGTTCGGCATGCCGTTTCGCGGCCTCAACGACGGGCTCGGATTCTTGCGCGGCGCGTGCTGTCCACATTACGACGGCGAAAAGCAGCGGCGGCCGGCGTTGATGCGATTGATCAAGCGGGGGTTCCCGCCGACGCTCGCGCTCGATGACGGCGCCGCCGCGCATTTCGTCGGGACGCGGCTCGCGGAGGTCGTATCATCGCGGCCGAAAGCGCGCGCGATCCGCGTGGAGCTCCGTAACGGCGCCGCAGTGGAAAGAGCGCTGGCGGTGCGGTACCTCAGTTGATGTCAAACGACAAAGGAGGTTCGCGGGATGAGAGCAAATCATGTTCATGTGGGCGTCCGCGACCTGCCGGCGGCCGTCGGCTGGCTCGAGCGTGTGTGGGAGCTCAAGCCGGTATTCCAGGTTCCTCAGATGGCGATTTTCGCGGTCGGCGACTTCAGTCTGTTCGTGGACGCGGAGGAGCATGACTCTCGCGCCACGATCGGATTTGTCAGCGACGATTGCGATCGCGACTACGGCCGCGTCGTCGCGCGCGGAGCGGAGACCGTGAGCCCGCCCGAGGACAAACCTTACGGCTCGCGCGCCGCTTATGTGAAGGGGCCGGGAGCTCTGACGTTTGAGATCGAGCAGCCACACAAGAGATAAGTCGCGCTGACCTGCGTGACATGCAGGCCCGGCCTGCTCTAGAATGCGGGACCTTAAAGCGGTGAGGCTGAGTCGATGGCGGCATCCACGGAAATCGTCGAGATAAAGGCGCGCGAGATTCTCGACTCGCGCGGCAACCCGACTATCGAAGTTGACGTGCGCCTTCGCGGCGGCGCGCTCGGCCGCGCCGCGGTGCCGTCGGGCGCATCGACGGGGGTTCACGAAGCGCTCGAGCTTCGCGACGGCGACCCGAAACGCTACGGCGGCAAGGGAGTGCTGAAGGCGGTCGCCAACGTCAACCTGACGATCGCGCGCAAGCTCAAGGGCGCCGACGCGGCGAATCAGGGCGCGATCGATCGGACGCTGATCGAACTGGACGGCACCGCGAACAAATCGAAGCTGGGCGCCAACGCGACGCTCGGCGTATCGCTGGCGGCAGCGCACGCATCGGCCGCGGCCAACGGCATGCCGCTGTACAGGTACCTCAATCCCGGCGCGCGCGTGATGCCGGTACCGATGATGAACGTGGTCAACGGCGGCCGGCATGCCGACTCGAACGTCGACATGCAGGAGTTCATGATCGTGCCGGCGGGAGCGGCGAACTTCGCCGAGGCAGTCAGGATGGGCGCAGAGGTCTTTCACGCGCTGGCGGCGGTGCTCAAGCAGCGCGGTCATTCGACCAACGTCGGTGATGAGGGCGGCTTCGCGCCCAACCTCAAGAGCAACGAAGAGCCGATCGAGGTGATCCTCGAAGCGATCGCGAAGGCCGGCTACCGTCCGGGCGTCGACGTGTCGATCGCACTCGATCCGGCGTCGAGCGAGTTCTTCGAAGACGGCAAGTACGTGTTCGCGCGATCGGACAAAAGCGCGCGCAGCGCGGAGCAGATGGTCGCGTTTTACGCGGCGTGGCTGAAGAAATATCCGATCGTCTCGCTCGAAGACCCGCTGGCCGAAGAAGATTGGGCGGGATGGAAAATTCTGACGCGCGAGCTCGGCGCGAAGACGCAACTGGTCGGCGACGACATCTTCGTCACCAATCCCAAATTTCTCAAACGCGGAATCGACGAACGCGTCGCGAATTCGATCCTGATCAAGCTCAACCAGATAGGCACGCTGAGCGAGACGCTCGCCACGATCGAGATGGCGCGCGCGGCGGGTTACAGCAGCGTGATTTCTCATCGCTCGGGCGAGACCGAAGACACGACTATCGCAGACCTGGCGGTCGCCACCGGCGCCGGGCAAATCAAGACCGGATCGATGAGCCGGTCCGAGCGCACCGCGAAGTACAACAGGCTGATGCGAATTGCCGAAGAGCTTGGCGCAAAGGCGCAGTACCCCGGCGCGGCGGCATTCAAGCGCGGCGCGGCAGGCGGGAAAGCATGATGGCCACGCGGCCGCCGGTGGCAGCGCTGGTGATTTTCGACGGATGGGGAGTCAGCACGAGCGGCGCGTCGAATGCGATCGCGGCGGCCAAGACACCAGTGATGGACCGGCTCTACGCGACGCAGGCTCACACCCAACTCGATGCGTCGGGCGAGGCGGTGGGATTGCCGGCGGGCGTGATGGGCAATTCCGAAGTCGGGCATCTCACCATCGGCGCGGGCCGCGTCATCTACCAGGACCTGATGCGAATCAGCAAGGCGATCCAGAGCGGAGCGTTCGCGCGCAACCCGACGCTGCTGGACGCGGTAAAAAAGACCGTCGGTCCCGGCACGACGCTGCATATCTGGGGACTGCTGTCGGACGGCAGCGTGCACAGTCATATCGAGCACCTGATGGCGTTGCTCGACCTCGCCGCGGCGAACGGCGCGCGGCGGATTGCAGTGCACGCGGTGCTCGACGGGCGCGACAAGCCGCCGCGATCGGCGCTGGCATTTGTCGATCGGCTCGAAGCGAAGCTGAAGCAGCTTGGGCGCGGGCGAATCGCGGCGGTCACGGGGCGCTATTACGCGATGGATCGCGACAATCGATGGGAGCGAATCGAGCGTGCGTGGCGCGCAATCGTCGAGGGGGAAGGTATCGCGGCGGCGAGCGCGCGCGAGGCGGTCGAGAACTCGTACGCCGCCGGCAAGAGCGACGAATTCGTCGAGCCGCACGTGGTCGGCGAGGGTTCGCCGATGGCGGACGGCGACCAGGTCATCTGCTTCAACTTTCGCGCGGACCGGGCGCGCGAACTGACGGCCGCAATCGCGCTCGACGGATTCTCCGGCTTCCGGCGCGCGCGCATCCCGCGCGTCGGCTACGTGTGCATGACCGAGTACGATCGCTCGTTTGCGATCCCGCTGGCGTTCGGCCCTGAAGACGTGCGCAACACGCTGGCCGAGGTGCTGGCGCATGCGGGGCTCAGAAACTTGCGCGTCGCGGAGACCGAGAAGTATGCGCATGTCACCTATTTTCTCAACGGCGGCGTCGAGAAGCCGTTCCCGCTCGAAGAGCGCGCGCTGATTCCGTCCTCGAAGGTCGCGACCTACGACCTGGAGCCGGCGATGAAGGCGGCGGCAATCGCGACCCGAGTCGCGGAGGAAATCGAAGGCGGTAAGTTCGACGTGATCGTGATGAACTTCGCCAATCCCGACATGGTCGGGCATACTGGCAAGTTCGAGGCGACGGTGGCGGCGGTGGAGGCGACGGATGCGGCGCTGGGGGTCGTGATCGGCGCGCTCGAGAAACGCGGCGGCGTCGCGCTAATCACGGCGGACCACGGCAACGCGGAATTCATGGCCGACCCCGCGACCGGGCAGGCGCACACCGCGCATACGACGAATCCGGTGCCGCTGATTCTCTTCGATCCCAAGTTCAAGGGGCGGCTCAAGGACGGCGGTACGCTGGCGGACGTGGCGCCGACGATTCTGGCGATGCTCGCGGTGAAGGCGCCGGCCGAGATGACGGGGCGCGATTTGAGGGTCGATATTGCGCGCTGATCCGGGGAGCTGCGAACTCTCGAGATCGGCGATCTCTACCATTAGTTGTGGTTCGGCTACCGACGGAGCCCCATCGGTAGTTTCGTTCCGTCAAAATTTGTTTTTGGGAGAGAGAAGATCGCGGCGCACCTTTCAGGCGTGCGGGCAAGCGAACGGCGTTGTGAGCGATGCTCATAGTCTATAGATAGCGAACGTCGATCGGCTCCATAAGGATGAACTGTTCATCCCTGAACTTTATTGGCAGTCTCGGAGATCGGTGCGTGATTCGTCGACCAGACGAGTTGGTTATGTGCGATGGCGGGCGTTGCACCTCTCCCACAGCGCGCCTTCGGTGCGCTGTGACCTCCCCTCGGACAAGGGGAGGTTAGAAAAAAGGCGGAGGCTTGAATTGCGTTCCGACGATCATCGCTTGCCCCTTCGCAAAACGGCTACCAGCGGATTACTTGTTCGTAGATTTTCGGGAGCTGGCGCGGCAGTGACGCGATGTCTTCGATGACCAGGTAGCGCGACGACTGGCACATCTGGCGCAGGTAGTCGTGGCCGGTCTTGTCGACCGTGATGCAGAACGGCAGCACGCCGGCGAGCTCGAGTTCCTTGAGCGCGACCATGGTGTCCTGGATGCCGTAGGCGTTGGAGCGGCGGTCGTGGCCGTAGTCGAAATCCTGCGGGAAGCCGTCGCTCAGCAGAATCATGTGCTTGGCGCGCGAGGATACGTCCTTGAATTTCTCGCGCACGTGGCGAATGGCGGCGCCCATCCGGGTTGAGCGCTTGGGCTCGACGGCGCCGACGCGGGCCTTCACCTCGTCGCTGAGTTCCTGATCGAATTCCTTGATGACGTAGAACTCGACGTTGTCGCGGCCGTGGCCGGAGAAGCCCATGATCGCGTACGCGTCGCCGATTTCCTCGAGCGCCTGCGCCATGATGACGAGCGCTTCCTTGTTGACGTCGATGATGCGGCGCGGGCGATTGGCGGTTTGCGGGCGGCGCTGCCACGCCTTCATCCAGTCGTCGGTGTCGTCATCGTCGGTATGCTTGCGCGGCTCGCGATGAACGGGCTCGTCGGTGGAGGCCGACATGTCGAGCAGGAACAGGGTGGCGACGTCGCGCGCCTCCTTCTTGCGGGCCTTGTAGAATCGACCGTCGGGCGTCTCGCCCATCAGGCGCGCGACGCGAGCCTCGATAGTGCGGTCGAGGTCGATTTCCTCGCCGTCCTCGAGTCCGCGGACCATCCGGTACGAGGCCGGGCGGATGCGCTGGAAGTTGCGCCGCACGCCGGGCAGCATTTCGGCATAGCGAATGAGTGTGTTCTCGAAGAAATCGCCCTCGTCGCCGGTCAGCGGGATTTCACGCAGCCGGCACCAGTTGCGGCGATAGTCGTTCAGCACGTAATCCCACTCGTCGTAGGTGTAGTAGGAGTCCTGGCGCCCGCGGCCGATCATCAAACGGCCCTGCCCGGAGACGGAGCCGACTTCGCCGAGCTGCTCGCGCATCTGCTCGAGCTCGCTGAGCTGCTTGCCGGTGAGCTGGGTCAGGTACATGCCGTCGCCGTCGGCGCTGCCGTCGCCCTGCGACGGTTTGATCTCGGCGCCCTGTTCGATGAGCTTGCGCAATTCCTCGGGCGAGAGCGCCCTGCCCTGTCCGCCTTTGGATTGCTTGCCCGAGACGTCCATCTGAATGTTCTGATCAGGCTCGCCGCCGCCGTCGCCATTCTCGGCGTCTTCGCCTTCGCCGGCGGTTTGCGATTCCGAGCCCTTCATTCCCTTGATCAGGTCGTTGCGCATCCGCTCCGCTTCTTCTTCGCTGAGCGGATCGCCCTCGCCACGTTCGCGCGCCTGCCGAATCAGCTCCTGGAGCCAACTGTAGAGGGCGCCGACCTGGCGAACGCTGGTCATGACGTCGGCACCGCGCGCGCGGACGGGGGCAAAGTGATGCGACGCCATCCGCACCAGCGGAGAATCGAGCACCTCGCCCGTCGCCTCGAGATCGAGCGCCGCGCGCACCAGCATCGTGCTCAAGGACTCGGGATGGAGGCGGTCCAGCAGCGAGCGATTGAGGCCCGCGATGCGCGGTGCGAGTCCGCGATAGCGGCGCGCGAGTTCGGCGTCGATGCGCGCCGACTCCGCCAGCCGCATCAAGGCGCCGGCCAGGCCGGGGTCGTCGAACGACGCGACGAAGCTGTCGATGGCCTCGACGCCGGTCTCGCCGCGCTCTTCGAAGCCTGCGATATCCGCGAGCTTCAGCTTGAAGGTGCCGAAGTCGTGGCGCGCCGCCAGATGCGCGGTGGTGACGAAATAATATATGTAGGCGTCGCCGCGAGTGCCGAACGGTTCGAGCCGCTCGGGCAGATAGATCATCTCGCCGGGCAGCAGCGGGTAGTGAAACGGCAGCATCGGGCCGCTGTTGGCGAGCGAGTCGATGCGGAACTCAAGCGGAAACAGCATCCGCATGAACTTGGTCAGCACGCCTTTGATTTCGAACAGGTCCTGCGCTTTCTCGGTTACTTCGGGCATCGTCGTCCAGTGATTGTGGCAAGAACGGGTGCCTCGATCAAATTTGATTCTGCGACCTAACCCCTAACCCCTTCCCCTTTTGGGAAGGGGAACCAGATTAAAGAAACGCCTTCGCGCGGGAAGGGGAACCGGATTTAAGAAACGTGCGCTTAGAACTTCTTTCTTGACAGCGCTGTGAGCGGCTGACTTAGATGATCGTAAGCTATGCGCATCACGATCTTTGGCAATCATCGCCGCCTCGTTCCTGTGGCGGCGCTCGGTATCCTTCTATGCCTGACCGCTGCGACGCCCGCGCACGCGGGAATCGCGGACGCGGTCAAGACCCAGACGCTGCCCAACGGGCTCAAAGTGCTGGTTCTGGAAAATCACAAGGCGCCGCTGGCGACGTTCAACGTCTTCTACCGCGTCGGCTCGCGCAACGAGCAGTTCGGCAAGACGGGACTGTCGCATCTGTGCGAGCACCTGATGTTCAAGGGCACCAAGAAGCTGGGGCCCGAAGAGTTCTCGCAAATCATCCAGCAAAACGGCGGCGAGGATAACGCGTTCACCGAGTCGGACTTCACGGATTACTTCGAGACCATCAACAAGGATCACCTCGACGTGCCGATCTCGCTCGAAGCCGATCGGATGGCCAACTTCGAGCCCAAGGATTTCGACAAAGAGAAGCACGTCGTGCTCGAAGAGCGGCGGCTGCGCACCGATGACAATCCGGAGGACGCGCTCGATGAGATGGTCCGCGCGCAGGCGTACCTGGCGCATCCGTACCACTGGCCGGTGATCGGCTGGTTCCACGACGTGGACGGGCTGACGCTGGCGGATGCGATGGCGTATCACAAGATCTATTACTCGCCGCAAAACGCGCTGATCGTCGCGGTCGGCGACTTCAACGCCGAGCAGGTGCTCAAGCAAATCAGCGAGGCATTCGCGGGAATCAAGAACGGTCCCAAGGCGCCGCCGGTGACCGAGCTCGAGCCGCCGCAGGAGGGAACCCGGCGCGTCGAGCTGCAGCACGCGGCCAATCTTCCGGCGTTCGAAGAGGCGTATCACGTGCCCAATATTTTCAGCCCCGACAGTTACGCGCTCGAGGTGGCGTCGGAAATTCTGAGCGACGGGCAGAGCTCGCGACTCTACAAGAAGCTGGTCGTCGAAAAGCAGATGGTGGTCGATATCGGGGCCGGCTACGAGTTGACTTCGTTCGACCCTGGATTGTTCATCGTGTCGGCGCAGATGCGGCCCGGGGTCAAGGCGTCGGACACCCAGGCCGAGGTCGAGAAGGAACTCGGCGCGATGCGCGACGAGCCGGTGGGCGCGGAGGAATTGCAGAAGGCCAAGAATCTCGAGCAGGCGCAATACGTGTTCGGGCAGGACTCGATCATGCGCGAGGCCGAGATGCTCGGCATTTACGAAATGCTCGGCGACTACCACCTGGTGGATAAATATCTCGATGGAATCGACAAGGTGACGGCGGCCGACGTGCAGCGCGTCGCGAAAACTTACCTGGTCGCCTCCAACATGACCGAAGGCGTGCTGGTGCCGACCGGAGTATTGCCGCATGGTGGCGGCGGACTCAGCGGCGGAGAGCTGCGGCACGCCGCGGAGATGGGCGAGAGCGCCGAGGTGGTGCGATGAGCGTCGCGGCAAAGCGGATGAGGATGCTTGTCGCCGTTGGGCTCGCGGCAGTTGCGGCGCTGGTCTGCGCGGCCACGCCGTCGCATGCGCTCGACATCAAGAAGATGACGCTCAGCAACGGCGCGACCCTGCTCGTCTCGGAAGAGCATCGATTGCCGATGGTGACAATGATGATCGAGTTCGACTCGGGAACGCGGCGCGATCCCAAGGGCAAGGAAGGGTTGGCCGAGTTGACGGCGCGATGCCTGTCACAGGGCACCAAAGAACTCACCGCGCCGGAATTCGATCAGAAAGTTGATTTCATGGGCAGCGAGGTCGGAGTGTCGGCGGGCCGCGACTATTCGACCGCCGAC
The DNA here is from genome assembly GCA_963789715.1 of Binataceae bacterium (SeqCode). Lineage (GTDB taxonomy): Bacteria > Desulfobacterota > Binatia > Binatales > Binataceae > Binatus. The sequence continues at coordinate 711,088 of CAWBLQ010000003.1, forward strand.
ATGACGTCGCTGAAGAAGTACCAGGGCGAGACGCTGCAGCTGCTGGCGGGAATCCTCACGGAGCCCGGACTGCGCGACGCCGACATCGAACGCAAACGCGCCGAGCAGGTCGCCGAAATCAAATCGGCGGAAGAACAGCCGGGCTACACCGCGGATGTGGAATTCATAAAAGACCTGTTCGGCGATGCGCCATATGGACACCCGGGCGCGGGCTCGTCCGAGTCGGTCGCCAAGCTCACCAACGACGACGTGCGCGGCTTCTATCGCGACTATTACAAGCTCGGCAGCGCGATCATCGCGGTGGCGGGCGATGTGGCCGCCGACGAAGTTAAAGCATCACTTGAGAAAGCGCTGGCGGGCCTCTCCGGCACCGTCCCGCCGCAAGTTGAACCGCCGCCAATCCAGGTCGCGGCCGGCCTGCACGTGAAACTGATCGATCGAAGCGTCGTGCAGGCCAACATCATCATGGGTTCCGGCGGCGTGGCGCGCTCGAATCCTGATTTTTACCGGCTCAAAGTGATGAACTACATCCTGGGCGGCGGCGGATTTTCCTCGCGCCTGGTGAAGGTCGTGCGCAGCGAGCACGGACTCGCCTACACGGTGAACAGCGGTTTCGAGCCGGGCAAATTCCAGGGCGCGTTCACCGTCAGCTTGCAAACCAAGAACCAGAGTTCGAACGAGGCAATCGATTTGATCCTGCAGCAACTGCGCGAGATCCAGGAAAAACCGGTCAGCGACGCCGAACTGGATGGGGCGAAGAAGTTTCTCATCGGCAGCTTCCCGCTGGGGCTCGAGCGGCAGAGCGCGATCGCGTCGTTCATGGTGCAGGTCGAGTTCTACGGGCTGGGACTCGACTACGCCGAGCAGTATCCGAAGCTGATCGGATCGGTCAGCAAGGATGACGTGCTGGCGGTTGCGAAAAAATATCTGCATCCCGATTCGATGATCGTCGTCGCGGTCGCCAACCAGAGCGAGGCTAAAATCAAAACATCGCAGATGGAGAAGGCGGCCGACGCCAGCAGCGCGCAATAGGGCTCCCAGCGGGCCGGAGCCGGCGGCTCTGATCTTCACAATCGGACACTCGACGCATCCGATCGAGCGTTTCCTCGAATTGCTAGGCATGCATCGTATCGCCACCATCGCCGACGTGCGATCGTTCCCCGGCTCAAGGCGATGGCCGCAATTCAACCAGGCGGAACTCTCCGCGTCGCTCGAGCGCGCGGGAATTGACTATCGATGGATCGAGCGCCTCGGCGGCCGGCGTCATTCGAAGCGCGACGACTCGCCGCATACCGCGTGGGAGCTTCCTGCGTTCCGAGCTTACGCGGATTACACGGAGAGTGCGGATTTCGAAGATGGCATCGGCGAGCTGACGCAAGCGGCGGCGGTCGCGCGGACTGCGTACATGTGTTCCGAAGGACTGTGGTGGCGATGCCATCGGCGAATCATCTCGGACAACCTGGTGGTTCGCGGCTGGACGGTCGAGCACATCATGCCGACGGGGAAAGTGTCGCCACACGTGATCGCGCCGTTCGCGCGCGTCGTGGGCGGACGGATCGTCTACGACGGAGCGACTCAGGAATCGTGAATGCGCGGGCTATGCGGCGGCGCGATGGTTGAGCGCCTGGCGCAGAAAGCCGGCGGTGTACGATGCCTTGACGCCGGCGACTTCCTCGGGGGTGCCTTTGGCGACGACCTGGCCGCCGCGGTCGCCGCCCTCGGGCCCGAGATCGATCAGGTAGTCGGCCGTCTTGATGACGTCGAGGTTGTGCTCGATGACGACGATGGTGTTGCCCGCGTCGGCGAGACGGCCGAGCACGCCGAGCAGCCGCTTGATGTCGTCGAAGTGCAATCCGGTGGTTGGCTCGTCGAGGATGTAAAAGGTGCGGCCGGTCGCGCGCCGCGCGAGTTCCTTGGCGAGCTTGATGCGCTGCGCCTCGCCGCCGGACAGCGTCGTCGCGGACTGGCCGAGGTGGATGTAATCGAGGCCGACGTCGCGCAGCGTTTCGAGCTTCTGGCGAATCGGCGGAACTGAGCCGAGAAATTCGACCGCGTCGAGCACGGTCATGTTGAGCACCTCGGCGATATTCTTGCCCTTGTACTGGATTTCCAGCGTGTCGCGATTGTAGCGCTTGCCTGCGCAGACCTCGCAGGTAACGTAAACGTCCGGCAGAAAGTGCATCTCGATGCGGATGATGCCGTCGCCTTCGCACGCCTCGCAGCGCCCGCCTTTGACGTTGAACGAAAATCGCCCCGGCCCGTAACCGCGCATGCGCGCCTCCGGCAGTTGCGCAAACAGCTCGCGGATATGTGTGAAGAGGCCGGTGTAGGTCGCGGGATTCGAGCGCGGCGTGCGCCCGATGGGGCTTTGATCGACGTGAATGACCTTGTCGAGATGCTCGACGCCGTCGAGCGTCTTGTAGGCGCCGGCGCGTTCGCGACTGTGATTGAGCTTCTGCGAGAGCGCGCGATACATGGTGTCGAGCACGAGCGTCGATTTGCCGGAGCCCGAAACGCCGGTGATGCAGGTGAAGACGCCGAGCGGAATCGCGACCGTGAGATCGCGCAGGTTGTTCTCGTGCGCGCCCTTGACGGTCAGCCAGCGGCCAGAGAGCTGGCGACGCCGCGACGGCACGGGAATCTCGACCTGTCCCGAGAGATATTTGCCGGTGAGCGAGCTCTCGTCGCGCATCACATCTTCGGGAGTGCCCTGCGCGACGACGTAACCGCCGTGAATGCCGGCGCCCGGGCCCATGTCGATGAGATGGTCGGCCTCGAGCATCGTCTCGCGATCGTGCTCGACCACCAGCACGGTGTTGCCGAGCTCCTTGAGGCGCTTGAGCGTCGCCAGCAGGCGCTGATTGTCGCGCTGATGAAGTCCGATCGACGGCTCGTCGAGGATGTAGAGCACGCCGACGAGGCTCGATCCGATCTGCGTGGCGAGCCGAATGCGCTGGCCCTCGCCGCCGGAGAGGCTGCCAGACGGGCGGTCGAGCGTCAGGTAGTCGAGTCCGACGTCGGCGAGAAAATTCAGCCGCTCGCGAATCTCCTTCAGGATGAGCTTCGCGATTTCGGCCTCCTGCACGCTCAGCTTCGGCGCGGCGAAAAACGCGAGCGCCTGTTTGATCGACATCGCAGTGACGTCCGAAATCGACTTGCCGTTGAAGCGCACGAACAGGCTTTCCTTCTTGAGCCGCGCGCCGTTGCAGGTCGGACACGGCCGCATGTTCATGTACGCCTCGAGGAACTCGCGCACGCCTTCGGACTCGGTTTCCTTGTAGCGGCGATCCAGCCACTGCAGCACGCCCTCGAACGCCTTCGAGTACTCGGCGCGATGATGCCCGCGCTGGTAGGCGAACTCGATCTCCTCGACCCCCGAACCGTACATGATCGCCTTGCGCACCTTCGCTGGAATTTCCTTCCACGGCTGGTCGAGGCTGAACTTGTAATGCTTCGCGAGCGCGTCGAGCACCGGCTGCAGGTAGTTCATGGTCGCCCACGGCGCGATCGCGCCATCGGCGATGCTCAAGTCCTCGTTCTGCACGACCAACTCGGGATCGAAATACATAATCGAGCCGATCCCCGAGCATTCCACGCAGGCGCCGTGGGGACTGTTGAAGGAGAACATCCGCGGCGCGATTTCCGGATAAGAGATCCCGCAATCGACGCAGGCGAAGCGCTGGCTGAAATAGATCTCGCTTTCGTTTTTGGGCCCGTCCAGGCGCTCGACCTTGAGCAGGTCCTGCCCGTATTTGAAGGCGACTTCGAGCGAGTCCGACAGGCGCTTCTCGATGCCCTTGCGGATGGCGAGCCGATCGACCATCACCTCGATGGTGTGGCGCTGGTTCTTGTTGAGCGCCGGCTCCTCGCCCAGTTCATAGAGCTTGCCGTCGATTTTCACGCGCACGAAACCCGCGCGCTTCATCTCGGACAGCTCCTTGCGATACTCGCCCTTGCGATCGCGGACAATCGGCGCGAGCACATGAATCCGGGCGCCGTCGGGCCAGGCCATGATGCGGTCGACGATCTGCTGCACGCTCTGCTGCGTGATTTCGCGGCCGCAGTTGTAGCAGAACGCGTGCCCCACCCGCGCGAACAGCAGGCGCAGGTAGTCGTAAATTTCGGTGATGGTGCCGACGGTGGAGCGCGGATTGCGGGAGCTGGTCTTCTGCTCGATCGAGATCGCGGGCGAGAGTCCCTCGATCGAATCGACGTCGGGCTTTTCCATCTGTTCGAGGAACTGCCGCGCATACGCCGACAGCGATTCGACGTAGCGCCGCTGGCCCTCGGCGTAAATCGTGTCGAAGGCGAGCGACGATTTGCCCGAGCCGGAGAGCCCGGTGATCACGACCAGGCGATCGCGCGGAATCTCGAGATCGATATTCTTGAGATTGTGCTCGCGCGCGCCCTTGATGACGATTCGATCGGCCATCGTTGGTTACGCCGCGGCCCTCCGCGCGGTCTTTTCGCGGCTAGCCGCGGCCCGCCATGCATATTCGATCGCGGCAATCATGCTCGAAGGATTTGCAATTCTCTTCCCGGCTATGTCAAACGCCGTGCCGTGGTCGGGCGAGGTGCGGACGAAGGGCAAGCCGAGCGTGACGTTCACCGCGCGATCGAACTCCAGCGTCTTGAGCGCGATCAGGCCCTGGTCGTGATACATCGCAACCGCCGCGTCGAAACCGAACGAACCCGCCCTGCGGATGAACGCGGTGTCCGGCGCCAGCGGACCGTATGCGTCGATGCCGTCGCGCTGTGCGCGGCGAATCGCGGGCGCGATCACGCGGATTTCCTCGTCGCCGAACATCCCGCTCTCACCCGCATGAGGATTCAATCCAAGCACCGCGATTCGCGGCCGGGCCACGCCCAGCGCGCCGCGCAGATGAGTGGAGAGCAGGCGAATCGTGTCCAGCACACTGCGCTGCGTCAGCGCAGACGGCACTTTTGCAAATCCCAGGTGCGCGGTCACCAGCGCGACCGTCAGCTCGCCGCCCGCGAACATCATGCGCCACAGCCGGGTTCGCGCCAGCTGCGCGAGCAGTTCCGAATGCCCGGGAAAATGGTGCCCCGCGCGGTTCATCCAGTCCTTGCTGATCGGTGCGGTCACCAGCGCGTCAACCTCGCCGCTCATCGCCATGCGCGCGCCAGTTACGATGTAGTCATACGCGGCGCCGCCGCCCTCGATCGTGGGATGCCCCGGGCGAATTGCACGCGCCGACAAACTCGACAAGGAAAGTACACCGAGTCCCTTGGTCAGACGAATCGGCGGCTGACCACGATGCCACGCGGAAGGCGCGGGCACACCGCTCAAGCGAGCGGCAGCCGCGCGCATCGCGGACAAGTCGCCGACTACTGCAATCGACGGCGCGCCGCGGCGGTTGGCGAGCGCCGCAACCGCCCTGAGGATAACCTCGGGCCCGACGCCCGCCGGGTCGCCCATGCTGATCGCCAGCAGCGGCGGCGTCTTTCTTCTGAGCGTCGCCGTCATCGTTCAGTACATGGTCTCGACGTAATGCTGTTTGACAAGATCGGATTCAACCCACTTCTCGAGCTGCGCGCTGGACTTCTGATCGATCAATTGAGCGCGAATCGGCGCCTTGACCTCGCTGAGCGGCACGAGGCCCGGCACTTCGTGTTCTTCGAGCTTGACGATATGGATGCCGTGGCTGGTGCGAACCGGCGCCGAAACTTCGCCGGGCTTCAGCGGTTTTACCGCGGCCAGGATCTGGTCCATGACGTCCGACGGCGCGAACCATCCGAGTTCGCCGCCGTTGGACTTTGAGTCGTCGTCCGAATACACGCGCGCGAGGTCGCCGAAGTCGTCGCCCTTGGCGGCCCGCGCGCGGAGCATCTCGGCTTTCTTTTGCGCGGCGGACACTTGCGCGTTGGTCGGGTTGCGCGGCAGCGCGATCAGAATCTGCGCAAGCTTGAGGCGCTCCTTGGTAATCGTGAAGTCTTCCTTGTGGGCGTCATAGAATGCTTTAACGTCGGCGTCCCGCACGTCGATTTTCGCGCGGACTTCCTGGTCGATCATCATCGCTTTTTCGAGATCCATCCGCGCCCGCTTGCGCAATTCATCGTAGCTCATCCCGCTCGCCTGGAGTTGCGCGCGGAATTCCGCATCGCTCATGTGTTTGTCCGTCCGCAACTGCGTGATGTACTTGTCGACCTGGTCGTCGTCGACCTTGTCATCGTACTTCTTCACTTCCTGTTCGAGCAATTTCTCCCCGATCAGCGCCTTGACCGCGGTCCTGGCGGTGTCGGAAGAAGCGAAATCGTCGGTATCGATCGGCTGGCCGTGCTGCGCCGCGAAATCTTTGACCTCACGCATGGTGATCGGATCGCCGTCGACGCTGGCAACGACGCGATCCAGCGCCGGCGCGCTCGCATCCGCCTCCTCATTGGCGTCGGGCTGCGATTCTACTGGAGAGGGCGGCGGCGGTTCGTCCATTTTCGCCTCGGCGACGGGGTCCGCACTTGAAGCCGGAACGTCCTTCGCCGCGCGCGTGGGGTTCGCCGCTCCGGGTGACACCGGCGGCGGAGGCGGCGTTACGGTGGGGGAAGCGAACGCCTGTTTAATGAAAGAGTAAGATTCGGGTTTGAGGAAATCGACCGAGCAGCCCGACAACGCGCCCGCCAGGACAATTCCCAGCGACGCCGCCAACACCGCCGCGACGGCGCTTCGCGCGCCGGCACGCGGGAACAGTCTTTCGTTCTGCATCAGTCTAGTTGACGGCCGGCCCGACTTTCGCGGCCGGCCAGTTTTCCAACTTTTCACAGCCCGCCAGGGCCTGCAAGATGCCGTCGAGTTGCGCAAACAGTTGATCGTATTCGCCGGGCTCGATTCGCGCGATCACTTGGTAGGACGGCGTCAGCCGCATCGTGCGCCGATTCTGATCCGCCAGCTTCACGAGCAGCGTCGTATCCACCGGCGCGTCGGGATGAAATCTGACCTCGAGCTGCGCGCCCTTGAGAATCGCGCTCAGGATCATGAGCTGCTTCATCTGGCGCCGGACGTTCATCGCCGCGATCAGGTTTTCGATGAGCGTCGGCACCGGACCGAACCGATCACGCATCTCGTCGCGGATCTCGCCGAGGTCCTCCTCATGCTGCGCACGTGCGAGGCGTCGATAGAGCACCAGGCGCTCGTTCTCGTCGGAGACGTAGGCCTCCGGGATATACGCGGGGACGGCGATTCGAAGCTCGGGCTCGAAGTCGGGGCGACTGGGCTGGCCGCGCAGCTCGGCGATCGCCTCTTCCATCATCTCGGTATAGAGCTCGAACCCAACCGCGGCGATCTCTCCGTGCTGCTCGTGGCCGAGCAGGTTGCCGGCGCCGCGATGCTCCAGGTCGGCCATAGCGAGCTTGAAGCCGCCGCCGCTCTCGGACTCGACCAGTTCACGGAGCGCGTCGATGCGCCGCTTGGCGTCGCGCGTGATTATGTGTTCGCCGGGAATGAGCAGGTAGGCGTACGCCTTTTGGCGCGAGCGGCCGACGCGCCCGCGCAACTGATACAGCTGGGCGAGACCGAAATGGTCGGCGCGATTGATGATCATCGTGTTGGCGTTGGGAATATCCAAACCCGATTCGATGATCGCGCTGCAGACCAGCACGTTGACGCGCTTTTCGATAAAGTCGCGCATCACGTCCTCGAGCTGGCGCTCCTTCATCTGGCCGTGCGCGATCGCGGTCCTGGCCTCGGGCACCAGCGAGCGCAGGTGACTGGCCATGTAGTCGATATTCTCGACGCGGTTGTGAACGAAGAACACCTGGCCGCCGCGGTTCAGCTCGCGAAGAATCGAATCGCGGATAGTGGCGTCGTCGAAATGCGCGACGAAGGTGCGAATCGCCTGGCGGTCCGGCGGCGGCGTCTGAATCACGGAGAGATCGCGGATGCCGAGCATCGCCATGTGCAGGGTGCGCGGAATCGGCGTCGCGGTCATCGTCAACACCGGCACCAGCTTCTTGAGCTTCTTGATTCGCTCCTTGTCCACAACGCCGAAGCGATGCTCCTCGTCGATCACCAGCAGGCCGAGGCGCGGGAACTGGACGTCGCTCGAAAGCAGCCGATGGGTCCCGACGACGATGTCGACTTTGCCGCGGCCGGTTTCCTCGATCACCGCGCGATTTTCCTTGTGGCTGCGAAACCGCGAGACCATCTCGACCCGGACCGGGTAGTCCTTGAAGCGCTCGCGGAACGTGTTCCAATGCTGCTCGGCGAGGATGGTCGTCGGCACCAGCACGGCAACCTGCCGGCCATCCATCACCGCGATGAACGCCGCGCGCAGCGCAACTTCAGTTTTGCCGAACCCGGCGTCGCCGCAGATCAGGCGATCCATCGGCTTGGCGCGCGTCAAATCGCGGATGACGTCGTCGATTGCCGACTGCTGATCCGGCGTCTCCTCGAACTCGAAGCGCGACGCGAACTCCTCGTAGTCCGCGCCCGGCGCCGGGTACGCGTGCCCCTCCATCACCTCGCGCGCCGCGTAGATGTCGAGCAGCTCGGCCGCCATCGCGAGCACCGCCTGCCGCGTGCGCCGCTTGACTTTCTCCCACGAGCCGCTGCCGAGCTTGTCGAGCTTGGGTTCCGCGTCGTCGCCGCCGATGTAGCGCTGAACGAGATTTATCCGCTCGACCGGCACGTACATCGTGTCGTGGCCAGAGTATTCGAGATTGAGGAAGTCGCCTTCGACGTCGGCGACCTTCATGTGTCGTAGGCCGCGGTACTTCGCGATGCCGTGATCGATATGCACGACGAAGTCGTCGGGCTTCAGCTCCTCGAGATTGAGCAGCGCGCCCTTGGCGTTCGGGCGCCTGCGCCGGTGCGCTCGCGGCTCGCCGAAAATTTCCTCTTCGCTGTAAATGTAGAGTCCGTCCGCCTGCAAAACGACGCCGGCGGAAATCTCTCCTTCCATGATCGCGGGACGGTAGTCCGGCCACTCCAGCAGCGCCGAAAGACTTTTGCATTCGACGTTGACCTCGAGGTCCCAAGCCTCCAGATGACGGCGCAAGCGCGCCACCTGATGGGGACCGTCAACGATCATCAGCGAGCGTCCCTGCCCGCGCTGGACTTCGCGCAGCTCGGTGGCCAGCGGCTCAAAGCTCGGCGGCGTCCGCACGCCCGCCAGTTGATTCGAGCCCAGCCGCAAACTGTTCTGCGACTTGACCTCGACCGGCACCGCCCATCCCTCGCGCGGCGCCGCCATCGTGACCAACGAACCGACCTCGACGGCGGTAAAGTTTCCGAGCGCGCGCTCGAACGCGTCCGCGCCGAGGAACAGCGAATCCGGCGCGGGATGAAACGCGGGCTTGTGCGCCGCCGCTGCCGTCTCGTTCGAGACCATATCGGCGAAGCGATTGGCCTCGGCGAGGATGCGCCCGGGATCGACGAGCCACAGCAACGTGCCCGCCGGCATGTAGTCGAAGACGCTGTCGAGCGCGCGTCCGTACGCGTATGGCATCAAGAGTTCAGCGCCTGGGAACAGCAGCCCGTTCTCGAGCGCCTCGGCCAGTTCGGCGGCCTCCTTGCGCACCATGCCGATCTCCGCGGCGCGCAACACGACCTGCTCGCGCAGCTTGGGGTCCTTCAGGGCGGACGGCGGCACGTAGCGAGTTCGTGTGATCGTCGCCTCGACGAGTTCGTCACCCGAGCGCTGGCTGTCGGCGTCGAAATGGCGAATCGAAGTGACCAGGTCGTCTTCGAGCTCGATGCGAATCGGGTCGCGGTACAGCGGCGAGAATGCGTCGACGATTCCGCCGCGCACGCTGAAGTCGCCCGCCTCTTCTGTCTGCGGAACGCGCTGATAGCCGCACGCCGCGAGAGCTTCGACCAGCGCGTCGAGATCCAGCCGATCGCCGATCGCCACCTTGACGATCGATTCGTTGAACGCCGTGCGCGGAATCGTACGCGTCATCAGCGCTTCGGCGGAGGTAACGACCAGCGGCGACTGATGCCGGAGCATCGCGAACAGCGCCGCCAGTTGCGACGCCTGCGCGTCGGTCGGCGGCGACAATTGCGCCATCGGCTTCACTTCCCACGAGCGGATCAGATGCACCCGCCGAGTGGCGGCGTCGGCGTCGGCGGCCTCATCGAGAAAAAACGCAATCTCACCGGCCAGCGCTTCGGCTTCCGCAGCTGTTGACGTGACCGCGACGACCGGACGGCGCAGCCGGATTCGCATCTCGCGGACCATCAGCGCGCCAGCGGCGCCGCGCAGTCCCATCACGGGGAAACGGCGTTCGGTGTTTGCCGCGAGCCGCGCTTCGAGTTCGCCGGCTGCTTCTTTGAGGCTGCGTTGCAACGTTTCCCGATCCGAATACGCAAATTCGCCCTGCGGCGATGCGCGCGAGGCGCGCACATGCCGCTGGCGTCAGAAAAATGATAGCAGAAAATCGCGCGCGAACGCGCGTCGGCGACGCCAGCGTCCTTCGAGCCGGCCTCGTCAGTTAGGCCGCATCAATTAACCGCGGTTTCCAGCGATGCGGTCGGCGCCGCGGCCGGCGATGCTCCCGCGGGCGAAATTATGTTCCCGTGCGCGTCGGTTTCGTGATCGATATGGACCGCGATCCGCATCGTGCGATGGTATCCGCCGTGCAGCGGCCGAATCACCGTGATGTAGGTCGTGTCGCCCGCTTTGACGTGGCCGAGTGCGGTGAGCAATTCACTCTCGTTGCGCACCCGCATGTCGTCCACCGCGACGATCAGATCGCCGGGCGTGCCCAAAGCACCCGACTTCCGCAGCATCGGAAAAGTGATCAGCGCAACGGGTCCAAGCAACACGCTGCCGAGCGCGCTCAGGTCGCCCGCCGGCGTACTGCCCGTTCTCGCGACCAGCCCGGCACGCGCCGCCGGGCTGTTAGGGTACACGTTCACGACTTCCAAGCCATGTTCTTCCATGCCGCGATAGCACTGCGTCGTGTACTCCATGTCGATCCCGAGATACGGCCGGTGGTGAGCGTCGTCGGGATCGTGCGGATGGAAATTACGATTGAGTCTGGCGATTTCGGATTCGCGCGCCTGGCGAAACGCGCGCTCCGCCTCGGTCTCGCGGAGGTCGGGCGCGGGAACTTTGGCCGACGGTTGAGGGGCGATTTCAAGCGTCGTCGACTCACCCGGTTGTCGTCCGGGGACGCCGAGACTCGCGCCAGCACTTGGCTGTCCCGCGGGAGCGCGCTGATTCTCGGTGTCGTTAGGTTGCGCCGCGATTGACGGCGAAGCGCGGCCGTTGGAATTCTCCGCTGCGAGGGCTGCGCAAGGGGCCAGCAGGACGACTAGCAGCGGCCAGCCGATGAGGACGCTCGGACTTGTCATGACCGATCACCTCAATGCAGAGTTTGAGCTCGGGCACGATAGTAAGGCGGTTTTCAGCGAGGCTCAAGGCCGAAAATCACGCTTGCGCGAGGGCCCCGGCGCGGGAAGTAACAATCGTGAAGTGAAATCGCGCGCTAGTGCGAGAAGCTGTCGCCGCCCGCCGGCGCCGCATTGGCGATTGGCTCGCCTACCGCGCCGACGCGCACCGCGATTTTGATCGTCTTGTGCGGTACGCGGTCGCCCGACCCGTCCGGCCTGATTACCGTGAGGTACATTGTGTCGCCGGGCTTGAGCCGCTCGATCGCGGCTTCCAGATCGCTCTGATCGCGCACGCGCTTGTCGTCGATCGCGACGATCAGATCTCCCCCCTGTCCCATCGCGCCCGAACTCCCCAGCGCCTTGGTAGCCAGGATTGAGCCGCCCGGTACGATTGCGCTCAGCGTGGAAAGCGCCGCGCCGACCGGCGTCATTCCCGAGCGCGCCTGCAGACCCGCCTGCGACGCCGGGCTGTTGGGATCGACGGTCAGCACCTCGAGCCCATGCTCCTCCCCTCCGAGGTAGCATTGCGTCGTGTATGCCACGGTGATGCCGAGATAGGGGCGCGCATGCGGCCGGTTGCTATCGCCGTTGCCGTTGCCATTGATGTCGCCGGTGCCGTTCTCGGCGCCTGGGCGGAAGTTCGGCTCAATCGACGCGTTGTCCTCTTCCGGATTAAAATTCCGGTCGCTGGGTATTTCCTTAACCGCGGGTCTCGGCGCCGCCAAACCGGGCTGAGGCGCTATCTCGAGCGTCGCGTCGTCGCTGCTGCCGCCGCCGCCCTGCCCCGCAATTCCGCGTGTCGTGGAATCTCCGCCGCTCTGGGAGCCGGTTTGCGAGTCCTGCGCGATCGCGGGGTGACAGAGCGCGAACAGCGCGGTTGCCGCCACCCCCAGCGTGAATATTTTTTGCAGCCTCATCTCGTTGCGCTCGGCAATCCCGGTGATCGAGTAGCCCTGCAAATATAAGCCCGCCGCGCGCTCTCCTCAAGCCGGACGATTTCTCCTTGAAGCAGGTGCGAACCCATGCGAAAGTTTGATGCGTTCATGAAGATAATATCTACAGTTGCGCTACAACCCGCGGATCGCGCAGCAATCACCAGCGCGGTGCCCGGCGTCGAACTGGCCGATCGCCAGTGCCGAACGGTCGAAGAAGTCAGCGAGTTCGTCAGCACCGGATGCGACGTGCTGCTCACGTTTCGCGTACCCGACGACGTTGCGACTCGCGCTCCCGGCCTCAAATGGATTCAACTGCTGAGCGCGGGCGCCGACCACGTACTCGGCGGACCGCTCAAGGGCGGCGCGATTCCAATTGCGACCGCGAGCGGAATTCATGCGACCCCAATCGCGGAGTACACGCTGGCCTCGATGCTCGCGTATGCGCATCGGATTCATCTCGCGATTCGCGCGCAGAGTCGACGCGAGTGGATGCGCTCGGGCGCTTTCAGGGCGAGCATCGACGAAATCCGCGGCCATACGCTGGGCATCATCGGCTACGGATCGATTGGCAGGGAGACGGCGCGGCTCGCGGCCGCATTCGGGATGACCGTGCTCGCGCTCAAGCGCAATCCGGCCGAGCGCGCCGACCCCGGATGGAGTCCCGCGGGGCTCGGCGATCCTGAAGGCAGGATTCCCGCGCGCTTGTTCGGCCCCGACGAGCGCGCGGCGATCCTCCGCGACAGCGATTATGTGTCGGTGACTCTGCCGCTCACCGACCACACGCGCAAGTTCATCGGCGAGCGCGAGTTCGCCGCAATGAAGCCTGGCGCGTACCTGGTAAACATCGGCCGCGGCGAAGTGATCGACGAGCGTGCGATGGCCGCGGCATTGACCGCGAAAAAAATCGGCGGCGCGGGCCTCGATGTGTTCGAGCATGAACCGCTCGAAGCCTCGAGCCCGCTGTGGGAGCTGGAGAATGTCATTCTGACGCCGCACATTTCCGGCGCCAATCGCACTTACATGGACAAAGCCTGCCAACTATTCGCGGACAATCTGAAACGCTTCGCCGAGAATCGTCCACTGCTCAACGTGGTCGATCCCAAACTCGGCTATTGACCTTGTGCCAGTGACTTTCCCTTTCCGCGCTCCTACCGCGCCCGCAACGCCGCCAGGAATCTTGCCTTCAATCCGTCGAACGGCCCGTTGGACATGAACAGCGCGACGTCGCCCGCGCGCGCGTCGGCGAGCATCCGCTCGAGGAGCTCGTCGTTCGACGCGCATGCGATCGCGTGGACGCCGCGCGCGCTGATCGCGCTCGCGAGCGCACCAGTCTCCAGCCGCTCGCCCGGCGCGATCGGATCGTTTTCCTTGAAGTAGACCGGGCCCAGGTAAACGCGCGAGGCGCGATCGAACGCATCCGCGAACTTGTCCTGAAAAACGTTCCGGCGCGCCGTGTTCGAGCGCGGCTCGAACGCCGCAAGTATCCGCCGCCCCGGAAACCGTTCGGCGATCGCCTCGAGCGTGACGCCAATCGCGGTCGGGTGATGCGCAAAATCATCGACCACGGTGACTCCAGCCGCCTCTCCGATCACCTGCTGGCGGCGCACCACGCCTTTGAAGGTGCGCAACCCGCTCGCAATCTCGTCACCGGAAACTCTAAACGCGCTGAGCAACACATAAACACCGAGCGCGTTGGCGACGTTCATTCGGCCGCCGATCGGCAGAAGGATCGAATCCTGGATTCGGCCGCCGTCGCGCGTCACCGAAAATCGCGCTCCGTCAGCGGCCACCGCGATGTCCGTCGCGCGGTATTCGCCGGCGTGCAGCCCGTAGGTGAGCCGCCGCGAGCGCGCCGCCGCGCTCACCTCGAGCGCGTGCGGAAAGTCGGCGCATACCGCGAGCACGCGCGACGAATCCATCTGCTCGACGAGCGCGCGGAAGCTCGACTTCACATGCTCGAGATCGCGGTAGATGTCGGCGTGATCGAATTCGACCGCCGTGATGATCGCGCCGATTGCCCGGTAGTGTAGAAACTTCGGGCCCTTGTCGAAAACCGCAGTGTCGTACTCATCGCCCTCGATCACGAAGTCGGCGCCGCCGCCAAGCCGGTAGTTCGATCCGAAATCGCTCGCCACGCCTCCCACCAGCATCGACGGGTCGCGCCCCGCCGCGTCGAGCACGTGCGCCATCATCGCGGTCGAGGTGGTCTTGCCATGCGTTCCCGCGACCATCAGCACGCGCCGGTCACGCAGAAAAAAATGCCACAGCGCTTCTGGCATCGAGAGGTACGGAATCGAGGAAGCGAGCAGGGCCACGGCCTCGGGATTGCCCGGCACGATCGCATTGCCCACCACCACCAGGTCGGGCGCGGGCGACAGGTTCGCGGGCGAAAATCCCGTCATCAATCCGACCCGCGAGTTTCTGAGCAGCGAGGCCGTCGGCTCGTAGAGCTGATGATCGGAGCCGGTGACCGAGAATCCACGATCGGCCAGCATCCCGGCCAGCGCGGCCATCGCGGTGCCACCGACACCAATCAGGTGCACACGCCGGGCGGACACTGGAATGCGCGCGAGGCGTGCGGCGCTGTCCGAATCAGCCACCGCCAAGCGCATCCATGATCAAATCGTGAATCTTCGGGCGGAACTCGCGAATCTTTTGATTGTCGCGCCGCGGATGGACCCGATTGGTGAGCATCGAGATCGCAACTTCGCTCTCCGGCTCGATCCAGATCGAAGTGCCGGTGAAGCCGAGATGACCCACGGCCGCCGGCCCGAACCGATGCCCCGAGCTGGAATGCTCCGCCGACGGCGTGTCCCAACCCAGCGCCCAGGTCGAGCCGGGCACGGTGGTGTCGCGCGTCCAGAACTCGCGGATTATTTTCTGCGGCACGAAATCCGAACGTCCGGCGTAAGACGCGATCAGCTCGCGCGCGATCCGATCGACCTCGCGCACCGGCGCGAACAATCCGGCGTGACCCGCCACGCCGCCCATCGCGAACGCGTTCTCGTCGTCAACCTCGCCGACCAGCAGCCGTTTGCGCGACGGACAGATTTCGGTCGGCGCAAACATGTCGGCGACCGGCTCCAGGCGCCGCGAGCGGACCTGGGAGATATCTATGTAGTCAGTGGCGCGCAGGCCCAGCGGGCGAAAAATTTTCTCGCGGCAGAATCGGTTGAGCGCAACGCTGGCGACGTTTTCGATAGTCTCACCCAGCACGATGAATCCGAGATCCGAGTAGATGGTCTTGCTGGCGGGCGTGGCCTCGGGCTTCTCGCGATGGGTCTCCTCGTAAACGAACTCCTTGGCGCCGTAGCTCGCCATGAAATTGACGCGTCCGCCCTTTTCGATTTCCGCGATCCGCTGGTAGAACGGCCGCCACGCCGCCAGGCCCGAGCAATGCGCCAGCAGATGGCGGAACGTGATCGTGGTCTTGCCATGCACGCCGAAGTTCGGAAAAAAGCGCGTCACCCGATCGTCGAGGCGAAACTTGCCGTCGCGCGCCAGGATCATCACCGCCACCGTCGTCGCCAGTGCTTTGGTCAGTGACGACAGGTCGTAGACGGTTTCGATTTTGGCCGGCGAGCGACTCGGTTCGATCGATCTGAATCCGAAGGCGCCTTCGAATGCGACCTCCGCACCGCGCCGCACAACCACCGTCGCGCCGGGAATCACCCGCTCCTCGACCGCGTCGTTGAACGCCTGCTCGACCTCACTCCATCCCAACGTCGACTCTCCGCAAAACGTGCCGTTACCGCGTCACGGCCGGCTCGGTAAAGATGATTCGCCGCGCGGCGGAATCGATTCGCGCCACCACGCCGAACGGAATCGTAAAGTTCTCGGTGCCATGCCCGGCCTCGACAGCATACAGCACCGGGCATCCAAGACCGGCGGTCTGCTCGGCTGCGAAGCGCGCGATCATCCGGCTCTCTTGTTCGTTTCCGTCGATCGCGCGAATCGCGCCGAAGACGATTCCCGCGACCCGGCCGAGCGCGCCGCTTTGACGCAACTGCACGAGCATCCGGTCGATTCGATAGGCTTTCTCACCGGTGTCTTCGAGAAACAGGATTCGGCCGTCGAAGCGCGGCTCGTACGGCGTGCCGATCGTCGCGACCAGCACCGACATGCAGCCGCCGATGACTTCGCCCTCTGCGCGTCCGGGATGCATCGTCTCGCGAGCCTCGAGCTCGAAGCGGCGGAGCTCGCCGCTGAGCAACCCTTGCAGGTGTTCGAACGCGCGCGGACTCAAGCCTCGCGCAAGGTCCATCGCGACCATCGGCCCATGAAACGAGACGATCCCGGCGAGATCGACCAGCGCGTTGAGGATAAACGTGGCGTCCGAGAAGCCGACGAAGATTTTGGGCGTGCCGGCGATCGCCTTGAAGTCGAGGAGCGGCAGCAGCCGCCCGCATCCGTAACCGCCGCGCGCGCAGAAGATCGCCTTGACCTCGGGGTCGGCGAAGCATTCACGAAGCTCGCTCGCCCGCTCGCGATCGTCGCCGGCTAAAATCCCCGAACGCGCAAGCAAGCGCTCGGAAACCTTGACCCGAAACCCCATCGCGGCGAGCACGTTGACGCCGCGCTCGAGATGCTCGCGTTCGATCGCCGCGGCCGGCGCGACGACCGCAACTGTATCGCCCGGTTTGAGCGCATTTGGCTTGATCGGTTTGCGGTTCACCCTATCTCGCCCCGGATCCTACCAGAAGGCGCAAGCGAACGCCCGCGAGCTGCGCGAACCGCGCCGATCACTCGTCGGCGCCGGCGACGGACGGCGCCGCATGCTCGGCCATCCCGGTCAGCGAACCCACTTCGGAAAAGCCGAGCAGCGCCGCCGTGATCCATAAACCCGCCGCCCCCATCGCAATCGTTGGGCGCAGTCCGATCATCCCGCCCGCGAACCCCGCGATGAGCTGTCCGATCAGCACGCTGCCAAGGCTGACGAATCGCAAGCTCGCATTGACGCGCCCCAGCATGGGCTTGGGCGTGATCGTTTGGATCAGGCTGACGGCGTTGACGAAGTACACCGTCGCCGCACTGTCACCGATTAGCTGCTGCGCGACCAGCAATCCCACCGAGCCGGGACCAGCGCCCCGCGCCACTGGCAGCAGCATATACGCGACGCCCTCGATCGCGAGTCCCGCGACCATCGCCATGCCAGTGCCGAGAGTATCGGCGGCGCGGCGCGCGGCCAGCGCACCGAACAGCGAGCTCGCACCTCCGACCGCAAAGATCACGCCGAGTACGCCGGGCCGGAATCCGAGCGCGTTCACGACGAACAGCATATAAAGGGTGGCGACCAAACTGTTCGCAAATCCGCCGACGATGGCGATCACTCCGAACGCCCGCAGACGGCCATCGCTGAAAATCAGGCGCGCGCCGGCTGCGATGTCGCGGAGCGCGCTGGCGTCGCGGGCGCGAGGCGCCGGCACGGGTTCGGGCTTGCGGATGAGCGCGATCGCCAGGGCTGAGGCGAGAAACGATATCGCGTCGACCAGAATCGCGAAGGGCGCCGTCAGCCATTCCACCAGCCAACCCGAGAGCGCGAAGCCGCCCGCTTCGGCGACGCCGGCGCTGGCCGTGAGCTTGCTGTTCGCGTCGAGCAGGTCTTCGGCCGCGACCAGCGAGGGCAGGTAGGATCGGTAGGCGACGTCGAAAAAAAGGTCCAGCGCGGAGTAAGCGAGAATCACCGCGTAGAGCTGGGTCATTTTGAGCGCCGCGAAGATCGCGGCGATCGGTATCGTGCCCAACACGATAAACCGGCCGACATCGGTGGCGATCAGAATCGGGCGGCGGCGGATGCGGTCCACCCACACGCCGGCAACCAGGCCCAGTACCAGCGTCGGCACAATTCTCGCCGCGGCGAGGATGCCCATCTGGAACGGAGTCGCCTTCAGCGCGATTACGGCGGCAAAGCTGATCGCGACATCGCCCATCCGCGTGCCGAACAGCGAGACCGTTTCGCCGGTCCAGAGTTTCATAAAGTCCGCGTGACGAAAGAGCACACTGCCGCGGCGCATGGCGGCGCCGATCGATTCGTTGTCTGTTTCGTTCGAGTGCATCGCGAGTCTCCCGCGCAGAAAAAGAAAAAGCCCCGGGCTTCGACGCCCGAGGCTCTTTCAAGCCAGCTTTCGAAGTATCCCTCACCCTCCAGGTAAACGGTTTATATAGATGAGGGTGACTTTCACGGGATTCTCCGAGATCTGGCTGACACGCGAGACTACTGCGGGCGCGCGAGCAGGTCAACGAAACGCATCAGTCGAACTTCAGGATGATTTTCCCGAAGTGCTCGCTCGCTTGCATCATACGATGCGCCGTCGGCGCGTCCGCGGCGGGGATCACTTTGTAGATTGGCGGACGCAACCTGCCCGCCTCGAGCGCCGCGCCGAATTGCGCGAGGAACGCGGCGACGATCTGCGCTTTCTCAGCGGCCGGGCGCATGCGTAGAGTGGAGCCGAAGATCTTCAGATGCCGGCGCAGGACCGCGGCCAGGTCGAGCTCGGCGCGCGTCCCGTTCATCAAGCCGATAAGGACCAGGCGCCCGCCCTGCGCAAGCGACTCGATATTTCCCGGCAGGTAGGCGCCGCCGATGCTGTCCAGAATCACGTCCACGCCGCGCCCTTCCGTCGCCGTTTTCACCGCCGGCGCAAACGGGCCACGCTTGTAGTTGATCGCGACGTCGGCGCCCAGCTTGCGGCATTGCTCGCATTTCTCATCCGTGCCCGCGGTTACGATCACCCGCACGCCCGCTTCTTTGAGCAACTGGATCGACGCGGTGCCGACGCCGCTGCCGCCGCCGTGAATCAAGGCGGTCTCGCCGCGCTTGATGCCGGCCAGCATGAAAAAATTCAGGAACACGGTCAGAAAAACCTCGGGAATCCCGGCGGCCTCCTCGAAGCTCAGCGCCGCGGGAATTTTCATCGCGGATCCATAATGCGCCGCGGCCTTCTCCGCGTATCCGCCACCGGGGATCAAGGCCATCGCGCGATCGCCGATTTTCCATCCCGGCGCAGCAGCGCCGACTGCTGCAATCTCGCCGGCAACCTCCATGCCGATGATTTCCGACGCGCTCGGCGGCGGCGGATAGAATCCCTGGCGCTGAAGAAGGTCCGCGCGATTCACCCCGGCGGCGCGCACCCGAATCAGTATTTCGTCGGGCTTGATCGCAGGCTCGGGAACTTCGCCGATTTTGAGCGAGGTTTCATCGCCCGGTTTTTCAACGATCACTGCTTTCATGGTTCTTCACACTCGCGACGCCGCTACCTGTAGATCACACTCACCGTTATCGTCTTCCAGCCGGTGCCGTCGTAGTGAAACTTGCACTCGTCGAATGACGGCGCTGCGAACTGGGCCTTGGCGTTGTTTGAAAATCCGTAGCCCTCGAGCGGGTAGCCGATAAAATTCGAATCGAATTTGCCGTTGCCGTTCTCGTCGTGAAAGAGCGTGACGGCGTAGTCGCCGGCCGGCACTCCGCCGAAGACGCACTCGCCGTGAGCGCTCTTAATCGGCGCCCAGACGTGCTTCAGGATGTGCGAGTCGTCGCGCGGGAATCCGTCGGGACCCGGCCACAGCGAGCATCCCAGTTGTCCCTTGTCGTTGCGAAAGGCGATGACTTCCACCTTGATGCCGCCCACCTTCGACGCGTCTTGCGCTCGCGCCAAGCCAGGCGGCATGGCCGCCGCGAACAACATTGCCAGGGCCGCCAGCTGGATTCTCATTCTTATCAAATTGTCGTCTCCAAAAAACGGAGAGGGTCCATCAGGACCCTCTCACGCGTTAAATTGCCACCAACCGCCAGCCGCGAAAATCGCGTCTAGTTGTAGTTGTTGATTACCGTGACGCCGACGTTCTGGAAGGTGTTCATCTCGTTGAAAGTCTTGTTTATGCCGTCCAGCCCACAGGTCCCGGTCACCATCGCCTTGGGTGTGACCTTCTTCGCCTCGACCATTTGCAGCATCGCGGGATAGTGCGACGCCTGCATCCCGAGCGATCCGATCATCTGCAGCTCCATCGTGACGATCCGATCGATCGGCATTGGAATCTCGCCCTGCTCCGCCGCGGTCGTGAGCCCAATCTGCAGATGACGGCCCTGCTTGCGCAGGCTCATGATCGCATTGCGGCAGGTGGCCGCGACGCCGAGCGCATCGACGGCGACGTGCGCGCCGCCGCCGGTGAGATCGAAAATCGCGCTCAGTGGATCGGTCTTCTTCGCGTTGATTACATGCGTCGCGCCCATCCCCTTGGCCAGTTCGAGCTTGGCCGAGTCCAGATCGACGCCGATGACGTTGGCTCCCATGGCGGCCGCGATGTTGATCGCCGACAGCCCGATTCCGCCGCATCCATGCACCACCACCCATTCGCCCGGCTTTACTTGCGCGCGATCGACGACGCCGTGAAACGAGGTCATGAAGCGGCAGCCCATCGAGGCTGCCTCGACGAAATCGATGCTCGCCGGGAGATTGACCAGGTTCATGTCTGCGAACGGCACCGCGACCAGGTGGCCGAATCCGCCGTGATATGAGAAGCCCGGCAGCAGGGGGGTGAGGCATACGTTGGATTGCCCGTTGCGGCAGTACTCGCAAGTGCCGTCGCCCTGGCTGAATGGCACCACGACGCGTGCGCCCTTCTTGAAGTTGCGCACGTCCTTGCCCGTCTCCTCGACGATGCCGGTGAACTCATGCCCGAGGATCGCGCCGGGCTGCGCCGAGAGTCCCATCCACGTCCAGTCGCCCGACCACGCGTGCCAGTCGGAGCGGCAAATGCCGTTGGCCTCGACGCGGACGATCGCGCTGGTCGGTGCGCACTCGGGATCGGGAACCGTTTTTACGACCAGAGGCTTCTTGGTAGCCTCGAATACTGCTGCTTTCATAGTTGCCTGAGTCCTCCTAGACGTTGTCGCCTTCGGTCTGGGTATAGCGCCTTTACCGCCAAATCAGCAAATCATGTCTTATCGCCGGGTGCAGGGGTCACCCATCCCGAAGGAAGCGTGAAACCCACCGCGGGTTTCACATCAAATAAAGTGATTTACCCTTTCTCTCCTACAGCAGGCGCGCCACGGTCTTCTCGAACTCCGCGGGCGTGCTCGCGTCGATATCCACCGGATGCAGATCGACGCCCGCCTCGTCCTGCGCCTTGAGCCGTTCGACCGCGCCCTCGATACCGCCGATATAACCCAACTCGCCGAGCAGCTTGGGCGACAGCGCCGCGGTTCCCGCTTTCGAGCCGCCCGCATCCCACGCCTGCTTGACCTTCTGCACCTCGTCACCGAAGCCGAAGCGCGTGAGCTGCTCCGAATAGAAAGTCCCCATGCGCGCGGCGTAAAACGCGACGTTGGCCGCATGGCCCGCCACCGCGCGATCGACGTTGGCGGTCACCGTAACGTGGCCGGGCGCTTTCACAGCCACCGCGCGCGGCTCGCGGCCGGCCGCAGTCGCGATCTCGCGGAAATCCGCGATCGCCTTCTTGAGCGAGTTGATCGGGATCATCACCGGCAGCCATCCGTCGGTCTTCCTGGCGGTGAACTCGACGCTCTTTTTGTTGAGCGACGCGATCCAGATTGGAATGTGCTTGCGCGGAGTTTCGAAGCGCATCGTGAAACCGCGCTGCAGCTTGAACAGCTTGCCTTCGTAGTTGAGCGGCGTCTGCGCGATTATCATGTTGATGATATCCACGTATTCCTTCATCCGCGTCAGCGGCGGATTGAACGGGACGCCGTGGAAATGCTCGATCACCTGCGGCCCGCTGGTGCCGAGCCCGATGATCATGCGGCCGTTGCTCAGCTCGTCGAGCGTGCCGAAATGCTGCGCGAGCGCGGCCGGCGTGCGCGAGTAGATGTTCACGATCGAGGTCGCCAGCTGGATCTTGCTGGTATGCTCCGCGAGCAGCGTCAGCAGCGTGAACGCGTCGCGGCCCCAAGCCTCCGCCACCCAGATCGAATGGATGCCGGCCGCCTCCGCCACTTTCGCGCTTTCAATCGTCTTCTTGAAATCGGGCTTGCCCTGCCAATTCACTCCCACTGCCAATTTGCGCGCCATTGAATTCTCCTCCTGCGACTAAGCGAGATCGCGAATCCTTTCGTACCATCGACTGACGTTGTCGAAATCTTTCACCATCGAAAAGTTCGACGGGTTAAGCGCGAGAAAAAAGAGCGGATGGTACAGTGACGCGTCCGCCATCGTGAAGCTCTTGCCCAGGAAGAAATCCTTGCCCGCGAGCTGCTCGTCGATCATCCGCAGGTAGCCTGCGAGCTGCTCCTTCATCGACGCGTGACGCTCGCGCATCTGCGCCGTCGTCATCCCGATCAGCTTCTCGCGATTCGCTTTCAACTTCGCGTCGCCCGCGGTGTCGAGCAAATCGGGAATCGTCAGAAACAAAACAGGCATGAAGAACGTGTTGTCGGCCCAGTGATCGACTATCTCGATCAGTCCGCGCGCGTCGTCGGGTATCACGCGACTCGCCGGCGCCTTGCGGTCCAGCCACTTGATTATGTCCGCGGAGTTGTAGACCACTTCGCCGTCCCACTCGAGCACCGGCACTCGCGTCCAGGCGCCCCTGGTCACCGCCAGCAGGTTGGCCTTGTCCTCGTAATGGCAATCGATCGGATGCCACTTGAGATGCTTGTAGGTGAGCACGCGCCGCACTTTCTCGCTGAACGGCGAGATTGGATACTGGTAGAGGTTTATCTCACCCATTTTTTCACCGGCTGCGAGCGCCGTCAGATCCGGGTCACCGTGAGCGCGAACGCGATCTCGTCGCGGATCAAGTTGCGAACGTGGCAGCCGCGCTCGGCGACTTCGACCAATCGATGCAGCTGGTCGTCGTCAGCGCCGGATTCAACTTGAAGTTCTACTTTAATTTCCTTCAGATGCCCTTTTTCGTTCGCTCGCGCATGAACGGACGACCTGCCGAGCGGGACCTTGCGCACGCGCGCGGCCACTCTGAGCGACATCAGCATGCATCCGCCAAGCGCGCCAAGGAACGACGACACGGGATCGGGCGCCGTGGCATCTTCGCCCGACAAACTCCATCGAAGCGCGCCGTACTTCACTTCGGCGTTGAGCGAGTCGCCGACGACCTCGACGGTGACGTCGCGATGGCGCAAGGGTTCTTGTGATGGCTCTGTCACTGGCATGTTAAGCGCGTGGTTTTCCAACGCTCAACCTAGCCGAGACTGCGGCTCTTCTACAAACCGTTCGTTCAGGGAGTCGCGTCAGTCAGCCGCGGTGATTCGATACGCGCAGCGTCGCGCGCCCGCCAGGATGTGATCGGTGCGCTCGACCCGCGCCTTGTCGCCAAGCACCGCGCGGAACAGCGACAGCTCTTCGCGGCATAAGCCCTGGCAGGTGGAAGCCGCCACGCAGATCGGACAATTGTTCTCCGCCAACAGCATCGAGCCGTCGGGCGTCCGCGTGCATTCGGCCATGTAGCCCTGCTCGCGACGAATCTCGGCCAACGCATCCGCGCGCCTGGCGATCGAAGTTCCCGCCCGGCGCAGCCGCACGCGATATTCTTCCATCTGGCGGCGCGTTCTCTCGCGCAGCAGCTTGTCCATCCCCGCCTCGCCGAACGCCGCCCGCACCGCGCCGATTATCTCGACGGTCAGGTCGCTGTGCGTGTCGGGAAAACGCTCGGCCGCGGCGCTGGTCAATCGCCACACGCGAGCCGGCCGGCCGACCTTGCGCCGTTCGTCGGTGAATTCGACCAGCCCTTCGGCCGTCAGGCGATACAGGTGCTGCCGCACGGCCATCGCGGTAACGCCGAGGCGGCGCGCAGCCTGCGCCGCGGTCTGCGGACCGCGAGTCTTGAGCTGGTAGAGGACGCCCTCCTCCGCGCGCGCATCGTGCTTCATGAATTGAGATGGTACCCGCCGCGACTTCTTAGTCAAGTCATCGCTTGACTTAGTATATAAAGCGAGTACTTTACGAATTATCGAATCGAAGAGGAACACAGACGAGCTGCCGCACGAGGCAAACAATGCACCCGCCCGATTATTCCGCGCTCGATGAAACGCTCGAGCTCATGGCGCCGATGGGCCCCGACCTGAGCAACGGTTTCTCCAATCACGCCCCGATGGCGATCGAAGCGATGTGCGCGATGCGGCGACAAGACGCCGTGATGCCGTGGTTCGAACGCTACCGCGTCTCGCTCGCGCCGCGTCGCGCGCGGGTCGCGCGGCTCACCAGTGATAATTGGCGCGCCGCGCTCGGCGACCGCCGCCGCACCGAGGATTGGTTCGAGTTCTTCTGCAACGAGCTTGAGGATCGACCGTGGCCGTCGATGCTCGACACCTGGGCTGCGCGCCTCGCGCCGGGTCTGATGGCGGCCGCGACCCACGGCGTCATACGCACCGGGCACGCGACTCGCGCGCTTGCGCTTGAGAACACTCCCGCGCGCCGCCGCGAACTTGCCGACGGTCTCGCATATTGGGCCGCCGATTACATGCCGCTTCCCGCCGAGCGGCATAGCTCTGCCCGCGCGAT
Source organism: Binataceae bacterium (SeqCode) (assembly GCA_963789715.1). Taxonomy (GTDB): domain Bacteria; phylum Desulfobacterota; class Binatia; order Binatales; family Binataceae; genus Binatus. The sequence continues at coordinate 735,846 of CAWBLQ010000003.1, forward strand.
GCCGTCGGACGCGATTGCTCACGTGCAGATGATTCCGACCGGAATTCGCCGCGGCAATTTCGGATCGCTGACCGACGCGCTCGCGCAACTCGATACCTTCGAACCCTTCAAGAGCACGCTCGACGAGGTCGATACGGCCGGCGACGCGCACGCATTCCTTTCCGACCTGACCGCCACCTTTGCGCGCGTGTTTCTCGCCAACGCCCGCGACACTTACACGACCATAGCCTTCGTCCACGCTGTCACAGGCCCGTCCGCGTTGCGCCCTCTCATCCCTTACCTGCGCGACACGACTGTGCGCGAATCGCTCGCGTACGCATGGCAGGCTGCCGCCGCGATGTACGCAACATTCGGCACGCGCGCAGACCTGTCGCGCATTGATCGGGAAGAGCGCAGAGCGTGCGGCGAAGATGAACTTGTCGAGCGCGCGATCGCTTGCGGCGACGAGCACGCGATTAAATTCACCGAGGTTTGTCTGCGCGAGCATGCGTTCAATCCTGAGCCGGCATTTTTCGCGGCTGCCGGACACGCGATCCAGATGCTGAGCGCCGCTACTTGACGCCACAGTACACGGCAAAGATCAGATTCTTGTACGCGCAATCGATATCGCGAAACCCGGCCGCGCGCAGCCATTCGAGCTGATCTTCCAGCGTCGCCGCGCGATCGAACTTCATTCGTTCCAGCGCCGCCGCCAGGTCGTGTTCCTCGGCACCCAATTCGCGCACCCGCGTGATCCATCGCTCGTGATGGAACCGGTGCCGGTCCGGCGTCGCACCGCGAAACTGCTCAGCGTTGACGAATACTCCGCCGTCATTGAGCGCGCCGTGGATTCGGTTGAACAACGAGCGCTTTTGCTGGTCGCTCAGGTGATGGATTGACAGCGCCGAAACCACCGCGTCGTATTTCTCCTGGATCGGGTCTACCCCGTAGTCGGAGACCTCGAAGCGGAATCTTTCTCCGCCCAATTCGAAACGCGCGCGCGCCCGCTCGAGCATCTCGCTTGAGATGTCCACCATCGTGATTCGCGCGTGCGGAAAACTGTACGCGATGAACGCCGCCAGCAGCCCCGTGCCGGCGCCGAGATCGAGAACCTTAAGCCTGCTCTCGCGCGGAAACTGGATTAGATCGATCGCAGCCCGGTAGAAGTCGTCGAACCCCGGCACCAGGCGACGCCGCGTGCGGTCGTAGTCCTCCGCCGCAAGATCGAACGCGTGCTGTACTGAATTCGCCATCTGAAGATTGTGCGGACGCGGCGGTTGCGAATCAACCGCCAACTCCAGACGCGTTTCGATCCGGCGTTGCGGCTATTTTGCGAGTTTCGTCAGTCCTTTCTTTCTGCGCTCGGCCCATCGCTTCTTCATAAGCTCCGACAGCCGCTTCCTGCCTTCCTTGGTGATACCGCCGCGCCGCTTTCTCTTGGTGGGGGCCGCTTTGGGAGCAGCCTTGCGGCCTCGCTTCCTGCCCGGAGCCGCCCCGCCCGCTCCTACCAGCGCCGCGATTGCACGGACCAGCCGGTCCCTCTCCTTCTTCAGGTCTCCAACGATTTTATCAATCTCCAAGTAACTGCTCCTTTAGGTCCCCGGTAGGTCCCCAATGCGTTGTTAGATGCGGCTGTAGCTTCTCCAACAACTATAATTGCTGGAGTTACAAGGAATTGCAATTTCCATGCGCTAGGTTATGCGATGCCTCGGATAGGCCTCAGCCCGCCACCCGCGGCCCCGTCCTAGGACTAGCAGCTATGCCGCGGCGCGGCCGTGACGCAGTAGCTTGCCCGGCAATGAGCCGTCGGCCGCCACCTGATCCTGATTCTCGCGCCGGATGACTATGCCGTTGACGATCACGGCGTCGATTCCTTCCGCGTCGGCAACCAGGCGATCCTGCCTGGCCGGCAGGTCGTACACGCGGCGCAGTTTACTCGCGCCCACCTTGTCCGGATCGAAAATCGTGACGTCGGCCGCGAGTCCCGGCATCAGCCGCCCGCGGTCCGTGATGCCGAATACTTCGGCCGGTCGCGCGCTCAGCATCCAGATTGCGCGCTCCATCGGGATTGCGCGCTTCTCGCGCACCCAGCGCCCCAGCATGTAGGTCGAAAAGCACGCGTCGCAAAGCTGGCTCGCGTGCGCGCCCGCGTCGGATAACCCCAGCACCGTATGCCGGCCCGCCAGCAGTTCCGCGACTTCGTCTTCGACGTTATTGAGGATCGACATTCTGAAGCGCGCTTCGAGATTCGATGCCAGCGCGAGATCGAGCGCCAGATCGATCGGATCGAGCCCGCGCTCCCGTGCCACTTCGCTCAGGTTGCGCTCTTCGAGCGACGGGTCGGTCGGCGAGAACGAAATCACCGTGCGATCCCATCGGTTGGCGAACGCGCCGCGCGAGCCCTCGCCCGCCCTGAACTTGAACGCGCGCCGGAATTCCGGATCGGCGTAGATTTTTTTCTTGCCCTCGAAGTCAGCCGCCGAGACCGGCGCGAACACGCTCATGCTCTCGAAAATAAACGGCGCCTTGAACTGGAATTCGAAGTTCAGCGGGCGGCAGGTGACCTGCGGTATTATGCTGAGGCCTTCGTCGCACAGTTTCTGCGACGCCTCCAGCGGCCCGCGATGTCCGCCGGGACCGTTCATGCCGGCCAGCAGGGCAGTGTACGTGATCGGGCGCCGAATCTCGCGGGCGATTTCCGCAAACTCGCGCAAGAACAGCTCGCGCCCTATCGTCGCCTGCATGATGCCGTGTCCCGCCTCGCCCATCGCCGACGCGAGCGCCCTGATCTCGTCGAAGTCCGACATGCGGCTCGGCACCGGCTTGCCGCTGTAGCCGATGTGCGTCGGCGATTTCGAAGTGGCGAATCCAAGCGCGCCTGCGTCCATGGCGCGACGCACCAGCGCCTTCATCGCGGCGACTTCGTCGGCGCTGGCCGAACGCTCGGTTGCTTCCTCGCCCATCACGTACAGTCTTATCGGCGTGTGCCCGACCAGCGCGCCAAGGTTGATCGCGGTGCCGCGCCGCTCGATCGTATCCATGTACTGCTCGAAGCTCTCGAACGGCCAGTCGTAGCCGAGCCCCGTCTCGAGCGCCTTCAGACTCATCCCTTCGACGTTCTCGAGCGTGCGCATGATAAGCCCGCGATGATCGGGACGCGTCGGCGCCACGCCAAATCCGCAGTTCCCCATGACAACCGTCGTGACCCCGTGCCACGGCGAGATCGTCATCATCCGATCCCACATCACCTGCGCGTCATAGTGCGTGTGAATATCGACGAAGCCCGGCGCGACGACGCGCCCTTTCGCCTCGACCGTCGCGGCCGCCTTGCCGTGCGCCTCGCCGACCGCCGCGATCTTGCCGTCCTTGATCGCCACGTCGCCGACCCGGCCGGGCGCGCCAGTACCGTCGTAAATCGTGCCACCTGTAATCTTGAGATCGTAGTCCATCGGCGTGTCCCTCGATTCGCTATCTATATCGGATGCGGTTCCCCGCGGTCCAGACCGATCGGTATGGAATCGCCGCGTTGTAAAGTCTACGATGCTCTAGTAATAGAAATCTCAGCAGCTATCACTCAAAAACCCGGTCAGGATTTCGCGCCGCCGCGAGGCCAATCGAGGGCATACGATGCAAAAGCCAATCATCTCCGCCGACTCTCATATTACCGAGCCGCCCAACACCTACATCGATCGAATCGACCGCAAGTATAAGGATACGGCTCCGCACATGGTTCACGACGAGAAACTGGGCGACGTGTTCATCGTCAAGGACTTCCCGCGTCCCATCAACGTCGCGCTGGCCGCCGCGGCGGGCAAGGACGCCAGCGAGCTGAGGACCATCGGCGCGAAGTTCGAGGAGATGCATCGCGGCGGATGGGATCCCAACGCGCGCATGGCCGACCAGGATCGCGACGGCGTCGCCGCCGAAGTCATCTACCCCACTGTCGGCATGATTCTCTGCAACCATCGCGACTTCGACTACAAGAAGGCCTGCTTCGACGCCTATAACCTGTGGATAGGCGAGTACTGCGCGGCGCATTCCGATCGCTTGATCGGCACCGGGCAGACTGCCATGCGTTCGGTGGAGGAAGGAATCTCGGATCTCCGCAAGATGAAGGAACTCGGGCTCAAGGGCGTGATGATGCCCGGCAATCCCGCGCTCGAAGACTACGACAGTCCTATCTACGCTCCTTTCTATGACGCCGCGATCGATCTGCAGATGCCGCTGAGCTTCCACATCCTGACGAGCACCAGCGATAACTTCCAGACCCGCGGCCCCAAGCTCAACAGCTTCCTTTCGATCATCCGAGGATGCCAGGACATTATCGGCACTTTTGTTCTGGGCGGAGTTTTCGAGCGCCATCCGAAGTTGAAAGTAGTATGCGTCGAGGCCGACGCCGGATGGGTGCCGCACTATATGTACCGGATGGATCATGCATACGACCGCCACCGCTACTGGCTACCGGCCGGCACGCTGACGAAGATGCCAAGTGAGTATTTCCGCGAGAACGTATACACCACCTTCCAGGACGACTACGTTGCGTTCCAGGTCAGGGATCTTTGCAACATCCATCGCCTGATGTGGGCCAGCGATTTCCCGCACAGCGACTCGACATGGCCGTGGTCGCAGGAAGTTCTGAAGAAGCAGACCGTCGGAATGACCGGGGACGAGAAGAACCTGGTGCTGCACGACAACGTCGCGGAGCTCTACCACCTAAGCATCTAGCGCAGGGAGCTTGCCTTTGAGCAAGTCCTACCATATGTTGTGGTTCTGGGACGGATCGACCACCATCGGTCGTTTCGTTCCGTCAAAATTAGTTTTTTCGCCGGAAGGGGATGTCGGCCGATTTCGGGCGAATAAGTGGCATTCAGACGGTTAGCCATCCCCCAGGTTTAGCACGTCAAATCGCCTGCGGGCAGGCTGAATAGTTCATCCCCAAGCCCCTTCATCAAACTGAAGCAATGCCCTAGCGCAGCACCAATACTCACATGCTCGGGCCTGCTCTTGACTGAGCATCTTGTGAACGAGGTAATGGGTGTTCGCATGCCTGCGAACTTAGCAATCGCCATCGTGGCTATGCTCTATAGCCAGTCGGATCAAACTCGTGCCGTCATGGGTGCCAGCCGGGTAGACTGAGAGTATTCCAATGCGTATCGACGGGCTTGAAGAAAGTCAGATGAGTTGGCTGCTGAGGCCGCTGACCTGGATGATGAAGCGGCGAGTCGGCAAAGTGCTCAATCCCTACAAGGCGTGGGCATACCGGCCGGGAATCACGCTCGCGATGTCAATCTTCATGCAGTCGGTCGAAGGCTCCAAGGTCACGTCGCCGACGTTGAAGCGCATGGTCTGCCTGCGCGCCGCACAGATGATCGGCTGCGTCTTTTGAATGGACATCAACGCTGCCGGTGGCAGCCGCCTTGGAATCAGCGAAGAAAAACTCGCGGCGCTCACAGAGTATGCCGAGAACCCACTGTTCACGCCCGCCGAGCGCGCCGCGCTCCGCTACACCGAAGAAATGACGCTGACCTCGGTGGACGTCCCCGACGAGGTCTTCGACGAACTCAAGCGCCACTTCAACACCGAGCAAATCGTCGACCTGACTGCGACCATCGCGCTCGAGAATATGCGCGCGCGATTCAATCGTGCGCTCCAGGTCGAAGCCGACGGCCTGTGCATGCTGCCCGCGCATCATCCGGCGTTGACCTCGGATAGCCCTCACTTGAAAGCCGCCCTGAGATAACTGACCGGAGCGCGGGTTCCGTTCACCGCTCACATTTTCTCGACTCGCGCGGGCCTGATAGTATCCTGCGGGGTCTGTGATCGCTCCAAAGCAAGAGTTTGGCGGGCCGTAACTCGGCGCCGGCGGCACGGTTATTCAGATTCGGGAGCAGAAGGACAATCTGACGTTGAAGCGATGGTGTGCGACCGCTCTCTTCCCGATGCTCGGACTCATCGCGATTGCCGGATGCTCGCACGGTCCCGCCGACACCTTCGGCGAGCGCGAAGCCGTGCCTATTCTGGCCGCCAAGGTGGTGCAGAAAACTGTCTACGATTCGATCCGGGCGATCGGCCGCGTCGAGGCCTTCTCCACCGTGGACGTGAAGTCGCAGATTAACGGCCAGGTCATGGAAGTGCACTTCCGCCAGGGACAGGACGTCAGGAAGGGCGACCTGCTGTTTACGATCGATCCCCGCCCATTCGAGGCGGCGCTCCAACAAGCCGAGGCAAATCTCGCCAAGGATCGAGCGCAATACCGCCAGGCCGCGGCCGACGAGCAGCGCTACTCGGTTCTGCTCAGGCAGAATGTCGGCTCGCGCCAGCAATACGATCAGGTCGAGGCTAACGCCGCCGCGCTGTCGGCCTCGATGCAAGCCGACGAGGCCGCCGTGCAGACTGCTCGATTGAATCTCGAGTACTGCGCAATTCGCGCGCCGATCGACGGCCGCACCGGTGACCTGCTCGTTCACGCCGGCAACCTGGTCAAGCCCGACGCCGACACCGCGATGGTCGTCATCAATCAAGTGCATCCCGTGTACGTTGACTTCGCGATTCCCGAGCAGAAGCTGCCGGCGGTACGCGAGTTCATGGCCGAGCATCAGCTCGCCGTCCAGGTCTCCCTGCCCGAGCAGCAGGGTCCGCTCGAGTCGGGAGAACTGAGCTTCGTCGATAACAGTGTCGATTCGAAAACCGGCACGATAAATCTCAAAGGACAGTTCACCAACGCCGACAGCCGCCTGTGGCCCGGCGAGTTCGTCAACACCACCCTCATCCTGCGCGAACATCCGGGCGCGATCCTCGTGCCGTCGCAGGCGGTGCAGACCGGCCAGCAGGGTTCCTTCGTTTTCGTCGTGCAACCGGAAATGAAAGTCGCGATCAGGCCGGTCGTCATCGGCGAATCGATCGACAACCTGACCGTCGTCACCGGCGGTCTCAAGCCCGGCGAAACGGTCGTCACCGACGGCCAGCTCAGGCTGATTCCCGGCGCGAAAGTCACGATCAAAAGCGGCTTGAGCGAGAGCGGGACCGCGTCATGAATATCGCCGAAGCATTTATCCGCCGCCCCGTCATGACGACGCTGAGTTCGCTCGCGATCGTGCTGTTCGGCCTGATGGCGTATCGCTATCTGCCGGTGAACGATCTGCCCAACGTCGATTTCCCGACGATCGTCGTGAGCGCGAGTCTGCCCGGCGCGAGTCCCGAAACGATGGCCTCGTCGGTGGCGACCCCGCTCGAAAAGCAGTTCTCGACGATCGCCGGCCTCGACTCGATGACCTCGACCAACATCCAGGGCTCGACCAACATCACGCTGCAGTTCAGTTTGACGCGCAACATCGACGCCGGCGCGCAGGACGTGCAGGCCGCCATCGCCGAGACGCAAGCCCAGTTGCCGCAGGGGATGCCGAGTCCGCCGTCCTATCGCAAAGTCAATCCGGCCGATCAGCCGATCCTCTATCTCGGCCTGGGCTCCTCCACGATGCCGATTTCGCAGGTCGACGAGTACGCCGAGACCTATCTCGCCGAGCGCATCTCGATGGTCAGCGGGGTCGCGCAGGTGCAGGTTTACGGCTCGGCAAAGTACGCGGTGCGGATTCAGCTCGATCCCAAGGCGCTCGCCACGCGCGGCATCGGCATCGACGAAGTCTCGAACGCAATTCAGGCCGCGAACGTCGATCTGCCGACTGGCACGCTCTACGGCAAACACCAGGCATTCACCGTCGACACCAAGGGTCAGTTGACCAACGCCGCCGCGTACCGCTCGCTGATCGTCGCGTATCAAAACGGCTCCCCCGTGCGGCTCGACGACCTCGGCCAGGTGCTCGACAGCGTGCAGAACGACAAGACCGCGGGATGGGCCAACGGCGAGCCGTCGGTCGTGCTCGCGGTCCAGCGTCAGCCGGGGACGAATACGGTAGAAGTCGTCGACAACGTGCTGCGGCTGATTCCCTCCTTTCAGGCGGAAGTCCCGGCCGGGTTGCATATCATCAAGCTCGGCGATCACGCCGAGACCATTCGCGCCTCCGTCAACGACGTACAGTTCACGCTGCTGCTCACCATCTTCCTGGTCGTGATGGTGATCTTCCTGTTCCTGCGCAACCTGTCCGCGACGATCATCCCGAGTCTCGCGCTGCCAATGTCCATCATCGGCACCTTCGCCGTGATGTGGACGCTCGACTACTCGCTCGACAACCTCTCGCTGATGGCGATAACGCTCGGCGTCGGCTTCGTCGTCGATGACGCCATCGTGATGCTCGAGAACATCGTCCGCCACATGGAGATGGGCAAGGACGTGATGACGGCGTCGCTCGACGGCGCGAGGGAAATCGGCTTCACGATCCTCTCGATGACGTTTTCGCTGGCCGCGGTGTTCATCCCGGTGCTGTTCATGGGCGGCATCCTCGGCCGCCTGCTGCATGAGTTCGCAGTCACTATTGGCGCCGCCATCCTGGTGTCAGGCTTCGTGTCGCTGACGCTGACTCCGATGCTCTGCTCGCGCTTTCTGCGGCCTCCGGGCAGCGAGCGCCACGGCAAATTTTACGCCGTCACGGAACGCTACTTCGACCGCACCCTCGACGCGTACCAGCGCAGCCTGACGTGGGTGATGCGCCATCGGCGCGCGACCATGTACTTTTCGGGCGCGCTGCTCGTCGCCACGATGTACATGTTCTACGCGATTCCCAAGGGCTTCCTGCCCTCCGAAGACGCTGACCAGTTGGTTATTTTCACGCTCGCGGCGCAGGGAATTTCCTACGACTCGATGGTCGAGCATCAGCTCGCCGCCGCCAGCCTGATCAAGGACGATCCCAACATCGCCAGCTACTTCGTCAGCGTCGGGCCAGGCGGGCCGGGCGGCTCCACCAATTCGGGCATCATATTTCTGCATCTGAAGCCGGCGTCGGAGCGCAAGCTCAGCGTCGATCAGTTGATTACGAAGTGGCGGCCGGTGCTGAACAGCGTGCCCGGCCTGCGCGTGTTCCTGCAGAATCCGCCGCCGATCCGGATCGGCGCGCAATTCACGCGCAGCATGTATCAGATGACGCTGCAGAGCCAGAATACCGCGACTCTCTATAAGTATGCGCCGATGCTCGAGTCCAGGCTCCGCCAATTACCCGACCTGCGCGGCGTCAACAGCGATCTCCAGGTCGAAAACCCGCAGGTCACCGTCGACATCAATCGTGACAAGGCGCACTCGCTCGGCATTTCCGCCGACGCGATCGAAGACGCACTCTACGACGCCTACGGTGCGCGCCAGATCTCGACAATCTACGCGCCCAACAACGAGTACTGGGTCATCATGGAGGTCGAGCCGCAATACCAGGCCGAGCCCAGCACCCTGGCGCTGCTCTACGTGCGATCGTCCAGCGGCGCGCTCGTCCCGCTCGACACGCTGGTGAAGTTCACCCGCTCGCTGGGCCCGTTGCAGGTTAACCATTCCGGGCAACTGCCGTCCGCGACCATTTCGTTCGACGTCGCACCCGGCGTGTCACTCGGCAAGGCGCTTGCCGAGGTCCACAAGATTGCCGCCGCCACTCTCCCTGACAGCATCACCACCGACTTCCAGGGCACTGCGCAGGCATTTGAGTCGTCGCTGAGCGGACTGGGTGTGTTGCTGGTGATGACCATCCTCGTCATCTACCTGGTGCTCGGCGTGCTCTACGAAAGCTTCATCCATCCGATCACGATTCTCTCCGGCCTGCCCTCGGCTGGTTTCGGCGCGCTGATGACGCTGTGGCTCTTCGGCATGGAGCTCGACTTGTTCGCGTTCGTCGGCGTCATCATGCTGGTCGGTCTGGTCAAGAAAAATGCGATCATGATGATCGATTTCGCCCTCGACGCGCAGCGCACCGAAGGCAAGTCGCCCGCCGACGCAATCTTCGAGGGCTGCATTATCCGCTTCCGGCCCATCATGATGACCACGATGGCGGCGCTGATGGGAACTTTGCCGATCGCGATAGGACTGGGCGCCGGCGGCTCGTCGCGCCGTCCGCTGGGTGTAGCCGTAGTCGGCGGCCTGTTCTTCTCCCAGTTCCTGACCCTCTACATCACACCCGTCTTCTACACGTACATGGAAGCGTTTCTCGCGCGCTATCACGCCTGGCGAGAAGGCCGCCAGCTTACGCCGTCACTCGGGGGCGAACCCGCAACCGAGCAAGTCGCAAGCGACCCAGGCGCCGCTCCAGCAGACGGCCGCCTCGCCTCCTAGAGAGTAGTCTCGGCAATCTTCACTCTCCCACTAACCCTTCTAACGGGGCGAAGCCCGCATCTTCTCTTAGTACTGGGTGCAGGGGTCACCCCTGCTGAAACCCACGGTGGGTTTCACGTTAAATCAAGTGATTTACCCTTCCCAGGTCCGCGCGTAGCCGGCCCGTGCTATGGTCGCGACGTGAGACTGCATTTAGTCGACGGGACCTACGAGCTTTACCGGGCTCACTATTCGCCGCGTCCGGAGCACCGCGACCCTTCCGGGGCGGATGCCAAGGCGACCGTCGGCATCGTCGAGTCGATGCTGGCCCTGCTGCACGACCCGGACGAAGCGGTCACTCATATCGCGGTAGTGTTCGACAATCCGATCCGTTCGTTTCGCAACGACCTGTATCCGCCCTACAAAAATGATGAGGGCGTTCCACCCGAATTGCGCTCTCAGTTCGATGCTGCCGAGCACGCTGTTCGTTCGATCGGAATCAGTGTCTGGTCGATGCGCGAGTACGAGGCCGACGACGGACTCGCCAGCGGCGCTCGTCGGTTTCGCGACGAGGTCGAGCAGGTGCGAATTCTCACGCCAGACAAGGATCTCGGCCAGTGTTTGCGGGGCGACCAAGTGGTCCAGGTCGACCGGCGTCAGAAAAAAGTGACGAGCGAGTCCGCGTTTCGCGCAGAGCGCGGCTTCGGACCGGAAAGCATGCCGGACTTCCTGGCGCTGACCGGCGACAGCGCTGACGGTTTCCCCGGGCTGCCTGGATTCGGAAAGAAGAGTGCGGCGATGCTGATAGGCGCATACGAGCGGCTCGAGCGGATTCCCGCCGATCCTTCGCAGTGGAAGGTCAAGCCGCGCGGCGCGCTCCAGCTTGCGGCCACGCTGCGCGAGCGTCGCGATGAAGCGTTCCTGTACCGGAAGCTGGCGACGCTGGTCGACACTGTAGCGCTGGAGGAGTCGTTCGACGATCTGAAGTTCGTCGGTGTGCCGCGCGCGGATTTCGAGCGCTGGTGTGATCAGCTCGGGGTCGCGAGGCTGATCACGGCACCCCGCCGATGGCGATGACGATCCCGTGGCGCGTCGCTCTGCTCTGATGAACCGGCAGGCGACCTCTTCTGTGGCGTTCGGCAAAAGTCTGGGCCAACTTGCCTCAGCGCTGGAGCCGGCCGCTGCTACAGTGATGGCTGGCGAGAAGATTCCCGCCTAAGAGGTTCGAAACCGGGAACGACCAGGCGAGCGCCCAATGCCGAGCAGATTGCGCACTGCCTTCGATAAGATGCGGAGCTGCGGAAGCTTGCTGCGACGATCGGCAGCGTTTACCGAATCTGATTCAGTCAGTTTCTTAAATGCCTCTAGGCGAAAACGCTCGGTCATCTCGCTGATGTCTGGTATCGGCGGTTCGATATTCTTATCCTGGACATGGAGAGGCTCGGAAGAACCGGTCGCTTGCAGATTCGCGGGTTCCGTATCTTCGCGAATTTCACGCAGCACGAACAGCAAGTCTCGCTTGCAAGTCAAAGATCCAAACCACGACGCGCTGGACAGCGCTCGGAGCTCCTGAGGAGTCACACCAAGGCGCTCGATGAGTTCATGGTCGCTGCGAAACTCTTCTATGATTTCGACCCGGCTTGGTTGAGCTTCGATCTGATGGTCCAGGTCCGCCGAACTCTCATCGCTCTTCAACGCCGAGATGCGCTCTGGCTCTAGCGCGTCGATATCTGAAAGCGTCCCAGGCGAAGCCTCGCGGGGCGTCCCTGGCCAGCCTCGCGGATCCGCTGATACGTTAGATTGAGCGCCGCCGACAAGCTCAAACGCCTCCGCACCACCTTCCTGCGAATGCTCGGGTTGTTCTTCTTCGCTCTGCGAGGAGCAAGCGGACGGCGCCGGCGGCGTATTGAGCGACTTGAAAGCGCGGAGCAATTCGCGGACCAATCGTTCCACGTCGACTGGCGCAGTAGCCACTTTCGGCTCGTTCATGACTCTATGCTTCGATCCCGCGGCTCTGAATATTTTCTGTCGGTCCCGAGCCTACTGGGGTAAAGCCTGCGAACTTCGCTCGAACCTCTCCGCCAAGGATGCGAAATCTTGCCGAAGGGTTTTGGCCGGCTCAAACGCGGTGGCCAGATGAGCGAGTCGATCCTTGAGAGTAGCCGCCGGCTCGAGTGCCACGGCAAGTTGGTTCAGGCTTTCGCGGAACGCTACAGAAAGTTGATCGAGTTCCTGATCCAGCGCTTGGAGGGGCCCAAATTGCTTCAAAACCTGTCGGAGCTGGTCCTGAAAGTTGTGCATCGGCTCGAGCACTTTGGCCAGATCCTTGATCTTCGCCTCGAACTCACGAAGGGGCTCGAACACATTCGCAAGCTCAGAAAGCTGGTTCATAGGTTCCAGGATAAAGGCTATCTGAGCGAGCTGCTCCTGGAGTGGCTTGACCTGCTCAAAAACGGTCGATACCGCCAAAGTAGGTTGAAAAGGAATCTGCTGATCTGACATTCTAACCTGCCTTCCCTCCCGGTTCTAACTACTTACTTCCTCAGCCTTCATTAACTGTAGTTCGTTTTATAACCTAATTTGCCCTATCAATACCTCTCGAACAAGGTCCAGGCCAATAACTCGACGGCCCCTTAATTCGCCAAAACGCAGCATCACGCGTGCCATAATAACAAGTTGTAGCATTTACTAACATTTGCGCACCTGCTACAGGACTGACGGATAGCTCGTATGTCGCTGTATATCGTTTACAGATGTGATTCATCAGTGAATCCACTATAAAAGATTTTAGCTGTGAAATTTCAGCTTTAATAATAAATTTGACGTGAATCGCTGCTAAGACACAGAGGAAGCAGCCGTGATACAAAAATTTGTCTCGTAGCTGCAACTGCCCTAAAAATTAGCACCGTAGCTTAAGGCGCGCAGTTGGCACCTCGCGATAAAAGCATCCAATTGCGTCTATCAGCAAAAGATAGCAATATTTCGCCTATCTATAGGTCTTATAACATATACCACCTGTTATAACAAGCTACAAATTGTTATATGGCACGCCATGTGCTGTTCCAGGTATGTTTCGGCACCCATGGCGATCGCCGTTATCGGCGCGTATAAGTAGTTCGCCGCCGTCGGCCGAAGCAGGGCTTGGAGATTAGCTATGTGGCCTTTAAAATCGCCCAAGCCAGCCGTCAAGATACAGGGCGACATCCAGGTACCAGGTAAGGAAGCCCTTACCTCCGAGTTGTCGCTCCTCTTCACGGCGATTCAATCGCCATCGATGTCGCTTGGAGACGGACTGGACGAACGCGTCGGCGAGCTGAGGACCATTGTTTCCGCGGATTACCGTGAAGCCGCGGCTCTTCCTTCGAATCAGTCCGCCCGCGAGCTCTCAGGTATCGTAGAAGCGGAAGTCAAGCCCCACTCGCAGATCTGGGATTCCATGCCCTATTCGAAGCGCTTTTCCCGCGTCTTCGAAATCTTCGCCGCCCAACGAGTCACCGTTCAGGGCGCGCCCTATCTGGAAGGCGCTGGTCTTAATCTGTGGGGGTTCTCGTTCAGGCTAGGCCGCGGCAAAGCGTCCGAGCTCGGCATTTTTGTCAATACCGCCCACGTCGCAGGGGCGATAGCAACGACCCTGGCACATGAAATAGGCCATTTGGCAGAGAGCTACATTTTTAATTTGAAGCAACCTCGTGTAGCCCTGCTGGACGGGACATTCGCCGAACACCTGGATCATGAGTCAGAGTTGTTCGCCGACTGCCTGGTGTCGTTGATGGCGTACCACCGTTCTGTCGTCAGGAATATCGGCATCAGGTACGAAGCATTACTGCTGAAGCCAAACGCCGTGGCGGAGGCCGCGAGGTACGGATACGCAGAGATTTGTCCTGAGTTCAGAATCGATATATTCAGCCCGGATCTGTCTGCTCAGTGGCGCTTACGCTACCTGACCTCGGTCGTTCATTATCTTAAACTACGATGTGCGCTGTACCATACGGCGGGTGTCTGACGTACTAATCGGGGATAAATGGCCAATTTCGGTCAAGAAACCAGATCAGTAGGAGGTACCGGAGAATGGAAAAGGTCACGGAAATGTTTGTGAAGGTGCGCGAGTATCAGCGCGGCCAAACGATGGCGGAATATGCGTTGATCCTGGCGGCGGTCGCGGTGATCGTGTTTGTCGGATATCAGACGATGGGCACGACCATCACCTCGCTGCTGAGCAGCGTGGACGGGCAGCTCTAAGCAGTCGGTAAACTGTCTACCGAATGCTTAGGGCTGCTGAGTAGCGTGGACCTGGCAGCTCTAAGCATTCGGTAAACTGTCTACCGCGATACCCTGAGCATCTCGGCGGCGCGCTCGTTCACACCGGCGCGGACTGATCAGTTGAGCCGGTAAAAGCGCAGCGCGTTCTGCGTCAGGATGTTCTCCCGCGCGCTGTCGGACAGTGTCGCCAGCGCGCGAGTCACCTCGCGCACCACGCCCGGATACGTGCAGTCGAAGTGCGGGTAATCCGACCCCCACAGCACGTTGCGCTCGACGCCCAGGTCGATCATCGCCTTGAGCGTGCTCTCGTCAGGATCCATCGAGACGTAGCATCGCTCGCCGAAATACTCGCTCGGCTTGCGCTTCAACCACGGCACATACGTCCCCATCTTCTCGTAATGGCTATCCATTCGATCGAGCCAGTAGCCGAGCCATCCGATTCCCGACTCGAGGAAGCCTACGGTCAGTTTTGGAAAGCGGGCGAGCACTCCGCCGCAAACGATATCCATGCAGGCCGCCTGCTGCTCGAAGGGATGACAGACCATGTGGAAGAAGAACGGGTCGTGGTAGCGGTCTCCGCCCATCGTGGGCATGCGCGTCCCGAAACTGCCGTGAACGGCGACCGGAATGTCCAGCTCCTGCGCCTCCCGCCAGAACGGATCGTAAGCCGGGTCGTTGAGGCGCCGCCCGTTGAACGGATTGGGCCTGACGAACACCGCCTTGAAGCCAAGTTCCCGCACGACGCGGCGCATCTCGCGCACCGCCTCGTCGACGCTTTGAACCGGCATCGGCGCGACGCCAAACAGCCGCTTCGGAAAAGGCTTGCAGAAGTCGGCAAGCCAGTTGTTGTAGGCACGACACGCGGCCGCCGCGAGTTGCGGATCGGTCAGGTCGCCGTAGAGCAGCCACAAGGACGGGTACAGAACCGCGACGTCGATACCCTCCTCGTCCATCACCTTGATTCGAGCGTGAGGATCGTAGCCGCCGGGCAGGATGTCATCCCAAGTGATTTTGCGCGCCCGCTCGAGGTCCGACAGTCCGCCAGGCGTCATCGAGGCCGCCACCGGCAGCGACGGGCGGCTTCGATTCTCGCCGTTGATCCACAGTTCGTCGCCGCCGTCGCGATTGCGCCGAATCTGGATCATCCGATCGCGAAAATCCGGCTCGGCGTACTCTTGCCAGAGCGCGCGCGGCTCGACGATATGCCCGTCAGCGTCGATTATCCGGGTCATGAGCAAATCCTCCTGAAGGCCGAGTTACCAGATAAATGACCCGGCGGGCGGTCTGTCAAGGGATCGCAACACATGATTTGTTCCGGAGTCAGCGCTGATTCATGGCGCGGCACCGGCGTCCCGGATGTGCGACCATTCCTCGCGCAGCACTGCGTACTGATACTCGTCGCACCATTCGCCCTTGAACCACGCATTGTGGATGAAGTGCCCTTCCCTTCTCATCCCTAGCCGCTGCATCAGCGCGACGGACGGTGCGTTGCGGCAATCCGTGGTCGCGATTACGCGACTGAGCCCGAGCGCGTCGAAGGCGAAATCCACCACGGCGCGTGCGGCTTCGGTCGCCAGCCCGCTGTGCTGGTGTGCGCGCGCGAACGTGTAGCCGATTTCGCCGATTCGCGGCGTCGACCTGATGACCAGCAGCGCGCAGTCGCCGGCGAGCACACCACCTGCCTTGACCTCCGCCGCGAATTGAAACCATTTTCCCGGGATGCCGGGCCGGTGGCGGCTTTGCTGTGTGATAAACCTCTCGGCCTCGGCGCGCGAGATCGATTCCCATGACTGGTAGCGCGCGACCTCGCGGTCGTTTCGATAGGCCATGAAAGGCGCAAGGTCTGAAGCGCGAAACCGCCTGAGAATCAGGCGCGGGGTTTCGAGACTGATGAAGCTTGGCGTATTCACGAGATTCGCCAGCGATCCAGACAGCTAGTTCGAATTCGATCCGAACGCCTCACCAATAAGATGAAACGGATACGTAATCACAGTTCCAATTGCGCTCATGATGCCGCCGGAATCGCCGGACGGTGCGGGCTTTGGCATGCTGGCGGGATCGCGGTCCTGGTCCGAGATAGACGCGTACGGAGGCACGGTCTGATACGTCGTCTCCGTCGTGCATCCGGCGGCGAGGGTGATCGCGCCCCACACAATCACGGCCGCGACAGTCGATTTCCGCCCTCCCGTCACTCGCTTCGCTTCGGCGCCCCGCTTATCACGGTATCGGCCCAGGCGCATGGTTTCAACGCGCGCACGCTTTCGATAGTGTCACTCGAAACGTTGCGGTAAATCGCGTGCGAGCGTTTGACCTACGAGGATGATATTGTATCGACGCGAGTTAATCGCGAGGGAGCGATTCAGCAGAATTCCCTATGAAAAAAAACGAACCCAGTGGCGACAGAACGCAGAAACGAATCATCAATCGATCAATCGCATTGATTGCGGCGGTCGTGATGATCGGCCTTGGACTGCTCGATGCGAGCTTGCCGGCGCGCGCCGATGATTCCGTCGGCTCGGTAACTCAGATCACTGGAAGCGCGCAGATTCAGCGCGGCGGCGCCACGCTCCCCGCGCAACAGGGAACACCGGTCAACGTTCATGACACGGTGACGACGCAGCCCGATGCCTCCCTCACGTTGGGATTTGGCGACGGCAGCTCGCTGGCTCTCAATGGCGGCACCAGCGTTGCGATCGAGGGCAGCACGACGATGAACGGGCAGACGCTGCCGAGCCGCGTGACGCTGATCACCGGCCAGATTCACACGATCGTCCCCGACAAGACCGGGCAGCAGCACAGCATTGAAGTTGACACCCAGAATGTGACTGCGACCGGGCCGCCGCCGAACCGTTAGCCGCGCGGCTGGCCAGCGCGCAACTGATCGCCAGGCACCCACGTCGAGTGGAACCCGACGGGCACGCGCTGAGGAATCTGCACGCGCGCGATCGGACCGGCAGCGAAATTCTTCGCGTCGATTATGATGACCTCGCCGGTGTTCATCGCGTTGGAATCCGCGACGAACGTCACGACGTAGCCGTCGTCTTCGTCGCGTGCGCCCAGGCGCGGCGCGAACGGCGCTTCATTCGAGGTGCGTCCCGCGCCGAACAGATACTTCTCGGAGGTGGCGCGGACGGTGTCGTACTTCACGAGTCCCTCGTAGTGCGGCACGCATGAGTTGTACGCGTAGCGCGACCTGCGGCCCATCTTGTGACGGTTGATCGTAGGCCATTCGGTCTTTTCATCGTCGAGTTGCTCTTCACTGACCGCGCCGGTCACGAGGTTGAAGCGCCACCGGCAGAGTTGAGCCTCCAAACGCAGAAACGCCCGCATCCGCGCCAGCTCGCCTTCGCCCCGCTTCGCGCCAGGTTCCGCCTGGATCACGCGGCACGCTTCCATCACGAACTCGTCGCCGTCCTCCCACGCGTTGACAACGTGATAGATGTAGCAGGGCGACGCCTCGAACCATCGCACGTCGGCGTTGGCGCCATAGCGCGGCAGGATGCCGAAGCGGCTCGGCAGTTCGGGATAGTAAGTGACTTTGTGGACCTTGCGCTCGAGCAGTTGCGGATCCCAGAACAGCGGCAGATCCATCAGCAGTGAGTAATGCTCGGTGAACGCCATGTCATGCGGCAGGCGCGCGCCGGGGAGATCGATCGGCTCATGATGGGTCAGTTCGCCGCGCGCCGAGACGACGTTGTAGGTCATGTACGGCGGCCGGGTCGCATAGTCGAAGAACAACAGCTCGCCGCTCGCCGGGTCGACCTTGGCGTGCGCGGACACTGCGCGCTCCAGCTTGCCGCCGAAGCGCTCGACGCCGCAGGTCTCCAGCGTGCGCGGGTCGAGCTTGTACGGTAGCCCGCACTGATACCAGAGCGCCAACGCGTAGCCGTTGTGAAATACGAGGTCGGTGTTGGCGGAGTCCTTGAGCCATCCGTCGGAGCCTGCGCCGCGCGGAACGCCGGGGTCGGGACGATCCATCAGGCCGGGCCATATCGTTCGATGCGCCTGCTGCTCGGCGGCGAATCCGTCGGTGCGAATCCAGCGGTTGCGGTAAGTGGCCTTGCCGTCGTGGAATTCGATGCCGTGCACCATGCCGTCGCCGTCGAACCAATGGTAGCGGCCGCGCGGCTGAAAGATCGGATTGGGGCCATTGCGCAGATAGGCGCCGTCGAGGTCTTTGGGAATATCGCCGATGACGGTCAAATCGTCGGCGGTAATCTCAGTTGCGATCGGCGCGTAGATTCCCTTGAGGAACGGGTTCTCGCCGGGATCGATCTGAATAGGAATTTCGCGCTCGATCTTCACCATGGTTCGCGACCTCGTAATTTACGTTATCATGCGCGTGGGCGGGTCGACAAAACGAGTTGCGCAATGCTCACGACGGCTCAACGGGAAAAACTTGCTCGCTGCGGTATTCTTTGCCCGCCGCTCAGGTACCGCCGGCGTCGAATGGATAAGGATCCACCTTGAACGACCAGGAGTAGCTCTTGCCTTCGCTCACCACCGAGACACGGTACGATTTTCCGGCGACTAGCGGCGCGCGCGGAACGATCAGCGCCGCGGCATACCGCGTCAAGCCGCCGGTTGCCGCCTTGACCTGCGTCTGGTCAGCGCTACGATAGCCGTCCGCGGTAATCAGGCAGCTTTCCATCGCCCGGTCGTCAAGCGTAACCGAATAGGCGTCGACCTTCGGAACAAAGTCGCGCCCGAAGGAAACCAGAATGATCGATCCGGTCGGCGGACTGTAGCCCGCGCACGCCGACAGCGGATTGGGCCACTCGCCACCCATGAAGCGCGCGAACTTGACGATCGCGCCGCTTCCCGGAGACTCCAGCGGCTGCGGATAGACTACGCGCGCCGCGCCGGCATCAGGCGCAATCGAGGTTTCAGTAAACCGCGGATGCTCGGAATGGTCGACGCCCTGCTTTCCATTCAGCGACCAAGTTGAGCCGCGGCCGAAGTTCAGCACAGCTGCACACCATCCCGCTTCGCAATAGCGTCCGAATCCCGCGTCGCGCAGTTCGGGATCTAGCATCGGCAGCGCATGAAATGGCGCCGTGAGCCAGATTTCGATGCACTCCCCGTCAGAGAGCGACGAATGGGTTGGCGGTATCACGTCGCCGGTTTTACCCGCCGCCCTCCCGGCCGCTGTATAAAATTGGCTGCTCGGATCTTCATCATGCATTTGCGCGCCCATCTCGAATCGCGCATGCGTCTTCACCAGGTACCGCGCGTGCTGCGCGTCGGCATCGCTAGACATCCGATCTTCTACGATCCGCGCCACCCCGGTCGAAACGCGCGCATCATTCAGTGCGGCGAGCCACGCTGGCCCTGTTTGCTGCGTCGCCATCGGACTGCTCGCGCTCGCTGCGCTGGCGCTCGGCGCGGATGCGGGTGGCGCCGGCGATTGGGCTGCAGGAGTGCATCCGCCGCCCGACATTATCAGAACGGCGGCCAACGCAACTCCCGCCCGTCTGCACACGGTCTGCGTCCCCGCCATCATACGGATTAGTTTCGGCACAGCCCCTGGGCGCGTAGGTAGATCACGTCGGCATCCGTGAGTGGCGCGCCCTTGAGTGCCTGAGCGGATACAACGGCGCTATGCTGCGCGTTGATTCCGCAACTGACCTCGATAATGGTTCCGCCGGGCGTCCGGGTCTGAGCGGTCTCCCACGCGGTTCTGGGCGCCGCTTCTTCGCGCTCGCGAGGATCCAGGGTCAACCCCGTGCTGGCCGACGTTATCGGCGCAACTGCGACCTGCTGGCACAGCTTCGCCGCGTCGATGTCGCAGCCATCACGATTGGCGCTTGCTCCTGGAGCGCTCGACGGCGCAGCACTCGGCGACGCGGCCTGTTGTGCACACGACGCCGCGAATGCCGCAATCGCAATCGCGGCGACGGCAAGTCCTGGTCGCCACTTTCCCATCGGTTTCTCATTTAGAAGCGCGTCACCCAGTCTGTCAACTGGTGGTCAATAAGAAGAAGAGGAGTCGCACGTTCAACAACGGCGGTCGTCGGCTACGACGGAAATTCCTTGAATTGGGGCAGCTTGTCGGTGATCTCGAACCACGGCGCCTTCGAACCGACAAAAATGTGAGCGCCGGGGCGCACGCCGAGATCAACCCGACGGCTCGCGATGGCCTCAAGCGCGATCGCATGCTCTACTCGGAGCAATCCACGGAGGGGCTCATCACATGGATGTTACGAAAATTCCGCCGGGCCGCAACCCGCCCGACGACATCAACGTGCTGGTGGAAATTCCGCAGGGCGGAGTGCCGGTGAAGTACGAGCTCGACAAGGTCTCGGGCGCGTTGTTCGTCAATCGCTTTCTGCATACCGCGATGTACTATCCAGCCAACTATGGATTTATCCCGAACACGCTGTCTGAAGACGGTGACCCGTGCGACGTGCTGGCGCTGTCGCAGGTGCCGGTCGCGCCCGGCGCGGTCATCAGATGCCGTGCGGTCGGCGCGCTGCTGATGGAAGACGAGAACGGCATCGACGAGAAAATTCTCGCGGTGCCGGTCGACGAATTAAATCCCTACTTCGACGGAATCGCGAACTATACCGACCTGCCGCCGATCATGCTCGATCAGATCGATCACTTCTTCCGCCATTACAAGGATCTCGAGAAGGGCAAATGGGTAAAGGTCGGCGGATGGGTGGATCGCGAGGCCGCCGGCAAGCTGATCATGGCGGCAATCGAACGCCTGCACGAGAAATAACTCCGCCCGCTGACTATTGAGCAGCCTCGCCGGGCGCCTGCGCCAGCGGCACCAACTGCGCGATGTCGCACTGAATCAGCGCCTGGATCTTGTTGTCGATTTGATAGAACCGCGTCACCTTTACTTGCGAGATCACGGCGCGGAACTGCGGAATGAATTCCTTCTGCACGTCAAGCCGCGCCTGCTGGATAGCCATCACCTCGTCGAGCTTCTTGGCCGCATCGGCGTCAGTGAAATTACTGTACTTGGCAGCGAATTCCTTGAGCTCTTTGACGTGGCGATCCTCGATCTTGTCCATCTTCGCCTCGTAGGCGTCGTAAACCGGCCAGAACCTGGCCGCTTCATCCGCGCTCAGATTCATGTTAGCGCCGACAGTCGCTTTGCGCTGTGCGCGGGCGGCCGCGATGTCGAGCTGCTTCTGTGAGGTCTGCGCAGAGGCGGACAGGTTGAGCATGCAAACCGCCAGCGAAGCTACGGTGAAAGTTGCGACAATAGTCTTGAGGCTCATCAATGGTTCTCCAAGGGTTTGTTTCAGCAAAGGACCGCAGGATGGTGCTGCATTAAGAGGTCTTAGTCAAGCGATAACCACGCGGCGCTGGAACTGAAAGGGCTGTATTGCATTTGGCCAAGCAAAGTGCGAGCTTGCATCCTCGACTGGGTAACCAACATGAGGGATTTTCCATGGGTTCCGGTCAGCCGGCAAGGAAAACCTCAGATAGACGGAGGAAGAAATGAATTCGAAAGCACGAGGTATGGTAATCGCTCTGGGGTTGGCGGTGGCACTGGCCGCGGGCGCTTCGTCAGCGCGGGCCCAGGCGCCCGGCGGAAAGGCCACCGTTCGGGCAGGATACCTAACCTGTCACGTCGCATCCGGATGGGGATTTATTTTCGGGTCGTCGCGCAAGCTGGAGTGCGCGTATGCCTTGCAGCCCGGATACACCGAGTACTACACCGGCTCGATCACGAAGTTCGGCGCTGATATCGGATACCTCCAGTCGGGCGTAATTTTGTGGGCGGTTCTCGCCCCGACCACCAACCTTGGCCAGGGTGCGCTTGCCGGTCATTACGGCGGTGCGACTGCGAGCGCAGCGGTTGGAGTCGGCGCGGGCGCCAATGTACTGGTCGGAGGCTTCAACAGCTCGATCGCGTTGCAGCCAGTCTCGATCGAAGGCCAGAACGGCTTGAACGTGGCGGCGGGCGTCGTCGCGATGAACTTGGCGTTTAACAAGGAGAAGCCGGCGAAGAGCACTCCGTAGCCAGCATCCTACCTGGAGCTTGTGTACAGCGGGGGCGGCCTCACGGCCGCCTCCGTTCTTTTGCGGGCGCTGTTAGATCTTCGCCTTCGGGTTTCGCGCGCGCATCCAGGCCACGAACTTCTCGGGCGCGGCCATCGTCGAGAGACGGCCTTGCCGCACCAGCGCCCAGTCGTCGAACTTCCCGGACTGTTTGATCTCCGCCAGGGTCACCGGCGACTCGAGGCGTCCCGCGAATTCCAAATCGACGACCGCGGATTTCGGATTTTTTGGATCGTCTCGCGGTTGCGATTTCACGATGGCCATCCCGACCACGCTCGTAACGCCCCCGCTATGGTAGATGAACACTACGTCGCCCGGACGCATCTCGCGGATGGCGCGAACGGCTTGTGGATTCGTCACTCCGTCCCAGGTGGTGCGTCCGTCGCGCTCGAGATCGTCGAGCGAGTAAGTCCCGGGCTCGGTCTTGGCAAGAAAGTAGTTCATAGTTGCGTCCTCTTTAGACGTAATTCGAGGTAAATCTAACACAGCCGGCGCAGCTCGTGGTCTGCGACGCGGGAACTCCGATGCCCGAACTACCTGATGTCAGCGTGTACGTGGAAGCGTTGCGAGCGCGCGTCGTCGGGCACAAGCTCGTCCGCGCAATCGTGAAATCTCCGTTTCTGCTGCGCTCCACCGCTCCTCCCCTGAGCGCGACACAGAACGGGACGGTCCGCGAGGTTCGACGGCTGGGCAAGCAGATCGCAATCGGCGTCGAAGGCGGCTTGTGGCTGGTGTTGCATCTCAAAATTGCAGGCCGGCTGCATTGGAAAAGTTCCGCCCCAAAACTCGGCAGTAGAAATATCCTAGTCGCCTTCGAGTTCGACAACGGTTGGCTGTGGCTTACCGAAGCCGGCACGCAGCGCCGCGCAGCGCTCCACGTGGTCGAGGGCGACTCAGGCCTGGACTCGCTCAGCGCCGGCGGTATCGAGCCGCTCGACGCGAGTCTCGGCGAATTCAGCGCGGCGCTACGCGCGTCAAATCACACGCTGAAGCGCTCGCTCACCGACCCGCACATCTTCAGCGGCATCGGCAACGCTTACTCCGACGAGATTCTTCATCGTGCGCAGCTCTCTCCTATCGCGATGACGCAAAAACTGAGTGTCGAGGAGATCGAGCGACTTTACGACGCCACGCGCGCGACATTGCTCGGATGGACCGATCGCCTGCGCGCCGAATCCGCCGGCGCATTTCCGGAGAAGGTAACCGCGTTTCGTCCCGGCATGGCGGTACACGGCCGCTATGGCCAGCCGTGCCCGCGCTGCGGGTCCAAGGTCCAGCGCATCCGCTACGCCAGCAACGAGACCAACTATTGTGCGACCTGCCAGACCGGCGGCCGCCTGCTCGCAGATCGCGCTCTGTCCCGCCTGCTCCACCAGGACTGGCCGCGCACGCTGGACGAACTCGAAGCCCTCAAGCAGCGATGAGGAGGCTATCTGAAGTTCTCTGAGCGATTCCGGCCCATTTCTCGGCGAATCAAGAGTTCGCAAATTGTAGAAATCCGCACCAACCGGGGTACCCCATACTTTTGTGCAGTCTTTTTTCACATCTGCCGGCGCCCATTTCACGCCTGAACGGGTGGAACGTTTGAGACTTTGGATTGTGCAGAAAAAATCGCCCACACGGTCGGAGCACGGCTTTCTGGCCTCCTCCCCCGCACTTCTGAAACAGGTTCCGCCGTGTGGGCTTTATCCTTAGTCAGCACGACTCCGGGACCCGCTCAATAGAGCTGAGGTGAATCGCATGGGCTCATTAGTTCAAGTCAAGGCCTCCCGCTCCGTAACACTCAAGGCGATCGAGGCGCCGCCACGGCCTCGTGCAATACCCTTCCCCACGGCGCTGGTTCCCGAACCACACCCTTTTCCTGAAGCGTCCACACCGCTGACGCTGCCTACGACAATCCGCGACGAAATGCTGGAGTTTTATGCATTCGTCTTCTGCCAAGGCGGATTTCATCAACTGGGGATGACCTTCGAACAATTTTTGCTCGTAGCCGCTGCAATCAAACCAACCGACTTGCCCGCGACCCGCGAAGAAGCGGAGACATTTTGAGCACGCGCCACTCGTTGTCGCGATACCGGGGCGACAGGAGCTTCTATGTCGAGTACCCGAACCGAGATGAGTT
This sequence comes from Binataceae bacterium (SeqCode), assembly GCA_963789715.1. Lineage (GTDB taxonomy): Bacteria > Desulfobacterota > Binatia > Binatales > Binataceae > Binatus. The sequence goes on from CAWBLQ010000003.1 coordinate 760,406, forward strand.
TCGAGCAGAATTCCGTAGTCTGGGTGTGGGATTCGACCTGGTTACCGGCGGTTGTCCTTCAGCCGGTGCGGACGGGTTGTTTGCTGGTCCGGCTCGAGCACGGAGTTACTTTCAGCGTAAACAAGGCAGCAGTGGTACCTCGCGATCCCAATTGCCGAGGTAGCGACCTACCGTCCGTAACTGCGCGCGGCCGCGGCCTTACCTGATACAGCCGTTGTTGCGGCGACTACACACGAGCCGACACGGCGCGCGGCCGGTATCCAATTCCGGTTTCTTTTCTCACTGAACTGGCAATTTGCTAGAATGCCACAAAGCCCTGATGGACTCGGGTTTGGATGCAATTTGGGTGGTGCGGAGGAGGCATCCGGCGGGTAAGACGAGGAGCCATGAGTACTACCGTTCAGCCAATCGACGATCTATGCATCAACACTATCCGGACGCTCTCTATCGACGGGGTCCAGAAAGCGAACTCGGGACATCCGGGAATGCCGCTGGGCGCGGCGCCGATGGCGTACGTCTTGTGGACGCGCCATCTCCGGCACAATCCCACCAACCCCAAATGGCCCGATCGTGATCGCTTCGTCCTGTCGGCGGGACACGCCAGCATGCTGCTCTACAGCCTGCTATTTCTCACCGGATACGACATTAACATGGACGATATCCAGCACTTCCGCAAATGGGGAAGCCGCACTCCGGGGCATCCCGAATATGGTGTGGTGCCCGGGGCGGAAGTTACCACCGGTCCGCTGGGCCAAGGTGTTGGGAATGCAGTGGGATTGGCAATCGCGGAGCGCTGGCTGGCTGCCACATTCAATCGGCCCGGCCAGGAAGTGGTGAATCACCATACCTATGTGATGGCCAGCGACGGCGACATGATGGAAGGCGTCGCGGCCGAAGCCGCCTCGATAGCGGGTCAGTTTCGGCTCGGGCGATTGATCGTGCTCTACGACGCAAATCAGATCACCCTCTCGGCCAGCGCCGACGTTACCTTCAGCGAAGATGTAGGTGCGCGATTCCAGGCTTATGGATGGCATGTGGAGCATATCGACGGGATGGATATTGCCGCGGTTGATGGCGCCTTGACCAGGGCCAAGGCGGTCGATGACCGGCCGTCGCTAATCGTCGCGCGCACGCATATCGGGTATGGCAGTCCGCATAAGCACGACACCTTTCAGGCGCACGGCGAGCCCCTGGGCGTCGAAGAGGTGCGATTAACCAAGCGGGCGTTGGGCTGGCCCGAGGACAAGAGTTTCTACATTCCCGACGAGGCCTTGGCCCGGTTTCGCACGTCGGTGGAAAAGGGCCGCGACCTCGAGGCGGATTGGAATCGACGCGTGGACGGTTTGCGCGCCGCCGATCCGCAGTTGGCTGACAAGCTTCGGCTGACCCTTGCCGGTGAACTGCCCAAGGGATGGGAAGCGGCTCTTCCCCGGTTCACGCCCGCGGACGGCGCGATGGCGACGCGCGACGCCGGACAGAAAACCATCGTCGCGTTGGCCGAGGTGATACCCAACCTGGTTGGTGGCTCGGGCGATCTCGATCCGTCCACTCGCACAGCACTCAAGGGCCAGGGCGACTTCGAGAGCCCCAATTTTACGCCGCCCGAAGGTGCGCCGCCTACCCAGGGAATGGTGGGCGGTCCGATGGGGTACGGCGGGCGGAACATTCATTTCGGCATTCGCGAGCACGGCATGGCCGCAATCGCCACGGGCATGGCCCTGCATAGCGGCATCCTGCCTTACGCCGCGACCTTCTTTTCGTTTTCCGACTACATGCGGCCGAGCATCCGGCTGGCGGCTTTGAGTAAGGCCCACGTGATCTATGTGTGGACCCACGACAGCATCGCATTGGGCGAGGACGGACCCACGCATCAGCCGATAGAACATCTGGCAAGCCTGCGCGCGATTCCCGATCTGATGCTGCTGCGCCCGGCCGACGCCAACGAGACTGTGGAAGCGTGGAAGCTCGCGGTGGCGCATACTGAGGGGCCGGTGGGGCTGGTGCTTACGCGCCAGAAGTTGCCCGTTTTGGATCGTAGTACGCTGGCCCCCGCTGCGGGAACAGCAAAAGGAGCTTACGTCCTTGCCGACTGCGCCGCAGGCCCGCCCAGGCTTATCCTCATCGCTACCGGTTCCGAAGTGTCCATCGCTCTCGAGGCCCACAACCAACTGACTCGTGACGGAGTTGCAAGCCGCGTCGTCTCGATGCCGTGCTGGGATTTGTTTCAGGCGCAGCCGCAATCCTACAAGGACACGGTTCTTCCTCCCGCCGTCAAAGCGCGAGTCAGTGTCGAGGCAGGCTCCCCGCTGGGATGGGAGCGCTACGTGGGCCTCGAAGGTGCAATCATCGGGCTGAACCGCTTCGGTGCTTCAGCGCCGGGTGAAATCGTGATGCGTGAGCTGGGCTTTACTCCAGAGCACATTGTCAAAGTTGCCAAATCCATCCTGGCCGGCAACCGCCCTGGGTAAGACATCGGTAAAGCTCGTTTAATCCAGGCAGCGGACGGCGGCTTGCTGGAACTGTCGCGCATGGGTATCCCGATTCGAAACAGCCTGCGTAAAGGACATCGGGGTCTCGCTATTTCTTTCGCACTTCGCGGCGAATCAGCTTGCCGGAATCGTCATAGTACTCGACGATGTCGACGTAGCCGCGCTCCTGCGGATCGCGCTCCACCATTGCTAGCGTGCCATTTGGGCGAAAAGTCTTGATCGCCTCCGTCTTGCCGTCGAAATCGTCGTCGTGAATTTCGCGCAAGAGAACCCCGTGAGAGTACTCCTGCACCAGATCGGCCTTGCCGTCAAAATTTCGATCGCTTTCAATCTTGACGAGTTCATTGTCTTTGTAGGTTTTAACGACATCCGGCCGGCCGTCTCCGTTTGTGTCGATGGCAATCTTGTAGGTGTCGTTGTCGATCCGGTATACCCATTGGTCAGGGCGCCCGTCGCGACCACGATGCGTGACCGTGCGGTCGGGCTCCCGATTGCAGCTGATGAAGCCGAAAGCCAGCATTGCCAGCAAAATCATTGCGGCTTTCCGCATGCCTCCTTATACTCGGCGCCTAATCAGCTCTCAACTTGCTTGTTTGGTATTGGCGCTGGCAGTGCTCGCGCTTCCATTGGCGGGCATCAGCATAGAGCACGCGCCGATCCTTACGCCACTCGCCACCGAGCTTGTGCCTTTGGGAATGAGTCTGCAATCGCCACCGAGCTGTCCGGTTGATTTGCCTTCATTGCTGGCCCCAGCCCGCCTGGTCCTGGGACCTTTGCTATCTGTGGTCTTTGGACCGAACGCCGGCAACGAGGGCCGAATTCACAACCTCACGAGTTTTGGTTTCCCCGATTCACGTGCGATAGATGTTCCCAACGGTCGTTCTCCTCCTTCGGCCTAGCTCGCTCGAACAAACGATAGCGCGCACCTCGACCCTGCCGTCAACGGCAGCGGTGCTGCGCTTTGTGCTTCCCGCCGCGGAGCAGTCTGCTGTGCTTTCGTCGGCGCAAGTAAATGCCGGAGGGAAATGCAGTTGGAGGCCCGTGTCAGGATGAAAACGGCACTGAGAACATTGAGCTTAAGTCTGTTAGCGCCAGCGCTTCTTTTGAGCCTGCTCTTTGGATGTGAAAGTCCCGTGAGGCGGGCCGCCGCAGATACTTCATCACCCGCCTTGCCGCAATTGGTTCACCAACCGGGCGGCCAGGAGTGGATGGTGATCGATCTTTCCCAGATTGCAGGCCTGTCGATTAGCAGGGCCCAGGAGGTTCCCTTGCCGGAAATACTCGAGGCGGTGGGCCAGGTGACCTTCGATGATCGTTTGGTCTCAACAATGATCTCGCGCGTCAGCGGACGGCTCGAAGACATCCGCGTCTCACAATGGGACACAGTGCGCGCTGGGGAGAATATTCTCTCGATCTACAGCCCTGATTTCATGACGGCCGAGGCGGAGTACCTGGTGGCGACTTCTGGCGCGAGCCAAAGTGGCGGCGCCGGCACAGCGGTCGACGCCTTTGGTATGCCGGCGGTCAGCTTCGGCATGACGGCCAACCTGAAAGCTGCAGCGATTAAAAAACTCGAATTGCTTGGCCTCTCGCCCGCCGACATTTCGGCCATCAAGGAAGCCACGCCGTCGCGCTGGATGCGGGCGCCGATTAGCGGAATTGTGGTGACCAAACTTGCCTTGCGTGGCGCACAGGTTAACGCGGGAGACCAGCTCTTCGCGCTGGCGACGCTGCAGCGGGTGTGGATCACCGCAGACATTTACGAAGACGACCTTTCACGGGTCCATCCCGGCCAGAGTTTAGAAGCGGTCACTGCAGCTTATCCGGGCGACACCTTCAAAGGCGTGGTCGACCGAATCAGCCCAGCTCTCGATCCGAATACCCACACACTTCAGCTTCGTTGTCAGGTTCAAAACCCGGGCGAAAAACTCAAGCCGCAAATGTTGGCGCGGGTGCGGATTGTGACCCGCCCTGGTGCTGCTCTGCTGGTACCTCAAGCGGCCTTGGTTTTCGACGGCGACGCCTACTACGCCTTCGTGCAAACAGGTGCGAACACGGTTGAGCGGCGCAACGTGCAGATTGCCGCGTGGAACGAGCATGGATACGCCCGCGTCGTTTCAGGGCTCAAGTCCGGCGAGCGCATTATAACTCGTAAGTCACTTCAGCTAAACGCGGTCTGGCATGCCGCGCATGGAGAGAGCTCCTAGCTGGGAGAGGACTAATGATTAGGATTCTAATGGACTGGGCGCTCAGGGAGCGCGCGATCGTTGTGGCGCTTGCGCTGCTCCTTGTAGTCAGTGGACTCTATTCATTTCGCGAACTGGATATTGAGGCTTACCCCGATCCGGTGCAACCAAGGATAGAGCTTACGACTCAGCCCTTTGGGTATAGCGCCGAAGAGGTTGAAAAGCTGGCCACCATCCCGCTTGAGTACGGTCTGGCGGGAATGCGCAACCTCGAGGCAATAAGGACCATTTCCCTCTTCGGTTTATCAGACGTTAAATTATACTTCAGTTGGGACAGCGACTATTACTGGGATCGGGTTGAGACCCTTAACCGGCTCGGACTTATAACACTCCCCTTGCCGCCGGGCACGGCGCCTAGCCTGAATCCCGACAATCCGATCGGCGAGATCTATCGCTACACGGTCCAAAGTCCTGATCACAATGTCATGGATGAAAAAGAGGTCGAGGACTGGATACTGGAAAAGCAATTCAAGACTGTTCCAGGGGTCGAGGACGTTTCCGGTTTCGGCGGGTTGAGCAAGGAGTACCATGTCGACGTCGATGCCGACAAGCTGACTCACTACCAGATATCGCTGCCTACGCTGACGAGCTCGATCGCGAATGCCAACATTAACGTCGGCGGTAACTACCTTAACGTGGGCGAGCAGGCCCTGGACGTGCGCGGCATAGGATTCATCCACAGTCTGGACGACATCGGAAACATCACGCTCACTGCAAGCAATGCGACGCCGGTTCGGGTCCGCGAGTTGGCGGATGTGTCGATCGGCTACGCTCCACGTCTTGGAATTGTGGGCATGAACGATCAAGACGAAGTGGTCGAGGGAATCGTGCTGATGCGCAAGTATGGCGATACTCTCAAAACGGTCAAAGGGGTGGAGGCCAAGGCGGCCCAACTGAACACTTCAGGCATGTTGCCTGCGGGATACAAAGTGGTTCCGTATTATGATCGAACCGGCCTGGTCGATATCACCCTTCACACAGTATTCGAGAATCTAGCGCTGGGGATGTTGCTGGTTTTCCTGGTGCTCCTGTTTTTCCTGGGCAATCTCCGTACCTCGATCATCGCTGCAATCAATATTCCGCTGGCGATGTTTGGGGCTTTCATTTTGCTCTATCTGACTGGGATACCGGCCAATCTGCTGTCATTAGGTGCGGTCGATTTTGGCATTATCATCGACTCCACCATCATCGTGATCGAGAACATCTATCGGCATCTCACCTCGGATGAAAACCCCAGCGAGACTACCTTGCAGTGCATCAAGCGTGCTTCCAGCGAGGTGGGCGGCCCAATGTTCTACTCGACGCTGATTTTTATCATCGCGTTCCTACCGCTATTCACGATGCGCGGCGTAGAGGGTGTGATTTTCTCGCCAATGTCGCACACCTACTCATTCGCGCTGACCAGCGCAATCCTGCTGGCTGTGACGCTCACTCCGGTGCTGACCTCTTTCCTGCTGCGCAAAGGAATGAAGGAGACACATAACATCGTCTGGGAGGGCTTTTACAGATTCTATCACAATCTCTTCGTCAGGGTCTTACGCTGGCCCAACCTGACATTGGCGATAATTATATTGATAATTGTCGCCGGACTGTTGCAATTTAACCGCCTCGGCGGTGAATTCCTGCCCAAGCTCGAAGAGGGAAACATCTGGGCACGCGCGACCCTCCCGCTGACAACCTCGCTAATCAACGCCGATGACGTTGCTGGCGGCGTACGCCGGGTATTCCAGTCCTTCCCGGAAGTGACCACAGTAGTTTCTCAAGCCGGCCGGCCTGATGATGGCTCGGATACCACGGGCTTCTTCAACATCGAATTTTTTGTTGATCTGATGCCCGCCGATAAATGGCCGCGCGGCGTAACCAAAGAGAGCCTGGTTGCGCAGATCGCCGATCGCTTGAACGCGCGTTATCCGGGCGTGAACTTTGGCTTCTCCCAAAACATCGAGGACAACATAGAGGAAGCTCTCTCGGGCGTTAAAGGGGTCAACGCGATTAAGGTTTACGGCCCCGACTTAGACCTTGATGAACGGATCGCCAACCAGGTCAAAGAGGTGGTGGGCGGGGTGCCGGGAATGGCCGATCTGGCGGTATATCGCTCGATGGGGCAGCCCAACCTGACGATCACACCCGACCGGGAAGCCTGCTCTCGATACGGATTGAATGTTGGCGACGTCAATGGAGTGGTTCAGGCGGCCATCGGGGGACAGGCGGTCACCCAAGTGCTTGAGGGTGAGCGGTCCTTCAACCTCATGGTCCGCTGGCAGCCCAAATACCGCGAGAGCTTGAATGCGATTCGCCAGATTCGAATCGCACAACCTTCAGGCGGTTATGTCCAACTTGACCAGGTAGCTGACATCAAGACCGTGGAAGGTGCCTCATTTATCTATCGCGAGGGCCTGGAACGCTACGTGCCCATACGCTTTAGCGTGCGCGACCGTGACATGGAGACCACCATAAATGATGCCAAGCGGGTAGTTGACCAGCAGATCAAGCTGCCGGCCAGCGTTCGCCTGGATTGGGCGGGTGAATACAGCGAGCTTCAGCAAGCTAACCAGAGACTGGCAATTATAATACCGCTCGCACTGCTGTTGATCATGGGAGTGCTGTACGCGGCAACTTCGTCTCTTGTTAACACCCTCATATTAATGGCGCAGGTGCCACTTGCTTGCCTGGGCGGCGTGTTGGCGCTGGTGGTGACGGGCACGCCCTTTAGCGTCTCCGCAGCGGTCGGCTTCATCTCGATTTTTGCGATCGCAATCATGGATGGCATTCTACTTAACTTTTACATCCATCAGCTCTGGGAGGAGGGGCACTCCGTCGTCGATTCGATCGTGATGGGCGCTGACCGCCGCTTCCGTGCGCTGATGATGACGGCGTTGGTCGACGGATTGGGTCTCTTGCCCGCCGCGCTTTCCACCCGAATCGGAGCACAGACTCAGCGGCCACTGGCGATCGTAGTTATCGGCGGAGCCATCTCGATTGCTCTGTTGACTCGGGTCTTTCATCCCACGCTCGTGTACGTGTTACGTCGCCAGCTCGGTCTGACTGACGGTCGGCGACCCGAACCTCAACAAAGCGCAATCTGAAAAATAAATCCTGACAAGCGCGTCTTCGTCGATATGGCCTCTGCTGATAGTACGCGACTCGTAACTTGCGAAGGCGTATGATTAAGCCTTCGAGGGGGAACCGAGGCTATGGCGGGGGAGTCCGGCAGCTTCTGGCGACTTGAGCGCGTCAATCGGCGCCGTACCGCAGAGCTGGTGGTGAAGCTGATTCTGGCGTTCGCCGTATTCGGGCTCGGGCTCGACTTCCTGTTTCACAACTTGCGCTTCAGCGACGGACGGCTCTCGGGCATCCCGTGGATCACGGAGACCGCCATGCTCCTGGCTGTCGTGCAAGCGTTGCGCGCGAATTTTGGCGGCGCAGACTGGGTGCTGGACGCATTGGATGCGGATCCGATCTGTTCCGACGAGCCGAAGAATCAAGCGGTCATCGACGTGGTGCACGAGATGGCACTCGCGGCGCGAATTCCCGAGCCGCGCGTCGAGGTGATCGACGATCCCTCGCCTAACGCCTTCGCGGTCGGACGCGATCCCGAACACTCAGTGATCTGTGTAACTCAGGGGCTGCTGGACGAGATGGATCGCGAGGAACTACAGGGCGTCATCGGCCATGAGATGGCGCATATCCGCGATTACGATACCCAGCTGACGACGATGGTCACGGCGATGTTCGGCGGCTTCGGCGTGCTTCGTTTCGTCTTCGGTGTACCCAAGATCTGGAAAAAAGACAGCGTGGCGTCGAGCGGTATCCTTTCGCGCATCATTTCAATAGTGCTCTCGCGTGAGCGCGAGTACCTAGCCGACGCGTCCGCAGTCGAATTCACGCGCAATCCGACGGCGCTGATCCGCGCGCTTGAACACATCGCGAAGACCGAGTCGCCGCTGAGATGCGCCACGCCAGGCACGGCCCAGCTTTTCATCGTCGATCCCTTCGAGCGCGCGGGCGGAGTGACGAGCTACAAGCAATACATCAATGAGATAACCCGGATCCGGTTGCAACCCGGCAAAACGGAAGAGCAACGCGATGAGGAGGCAAGGAAATTCGCGGTCAACGAATACCCGCGTAACACGATCGCGGAAAAGCTGTCGAGCCATCCGCCGCTTGGCGAACGGATCGCGCGCCTGCAGGCGTTGGTTGGCGCGCTGCCTGGCGCGGCGGCAGCTTCCCATTATCCTGGCCATGACCTCGGGATCGGTGTTTGCCAGGTTCCGGACGGCTTAACCGAGGACCAGCTACGAGCGAATTTTTCGGCGAGCGCCGCGTTCGTGGCATCGATGTTGTTCGCGCCGACAGCAAATTCAAATGGGGAGGACGGATGGGAAAGGATGTTGCTCCAGGAAAAGCTCGGCGAAACTCTAATTCACTCGGAATCGACTTCGCGCGACCCGCTCGAGCAAAAGCTTCACGAAGCAAACCTTGCCCCGATCGCCGATCCGGCGCGCACAGAAGGAATTGGCCGGCTAGATTCGACAGCCGAGGAAGCGCAACAAGTCGAGGCCCTCGCGAAGGTGCTCGCTCCGGCAGCCGCATCGACGCGCCCGAGAATGGCCGCGACTCATCCGGTAGCCGGTGAGCAGCGGACTAGCTCTGCCGGCGCCTACCTGTTCTGGATAGTGATCGCACTCTCAGCCGGTGCGATCGTCGCGTCCTTCGCGATAAAGTAAGAATCACCTATCGGACATAGGGAACCGCCGACCCTGCGTTCCGCACCTAACTCCAATCGCCGCGACTGCGAGCGCAGCGACAAATGCTTGACGGACTCCGCGGTATCTAGAGGAGCGAACGGCATGAGCAGGTCACAGAATTTTGGGAATCGAGCAGGCGCTCAAGGAACTCCAAAACAAGAATGGCAACCCGTCGAAAGCTCGACTTTACCGGCGACTCGGACGTTTTCAGAAACGCCAGGGGGCGGATCCCGAACTCGCGCGTGCGCACGTCGATCATGCCACTTGCGTCGCTACCGGCGATCCACAACTCGAGGAGAAATAGTATGAAGCCGCGCCATGCCGCCGCGTTCGCTCTGGTCGGTTGGTATCTGATGCTGCCGCCAACAGGGCGCGACTATCCGATGGGCAACGTGGATGCGCCACTCACCGAATGGCTAAAGCGACCGACGACCTATCGCAACAAAGATGAATGCGAGCATGTGCTGGATAGGCATATTCGGCTGACGAACTCGAAGAACAGGCAGGGCGCTGTCAATTACTCTAAGCAGGCGCAGTGCGTCTCGGCCGACGATCTCCGGCTCAAACCCAAGTAGATCTTTGTCGGACGGCGCTATTGACGAAAAATTATCACGACTAGTGCGAGTATCCCGAGGATCGAGATCAGTGCGGCGACCAGCACTGCCAGTGAGCGCCGTCTGCCGACGTATTCCGTTCCGAGGCCTCGGATATCCTGGCGGTATTCAAGGGTCGCCAGGATCAGTGAAAAGAGTCCGATGCTCACCAGTATGAAGGCGAAGCCGCGTGGACCGATCAGGCGATTCGGTCGTCCGGGGGGCGGCGCTTCTATCTGAAAGAATTTGTAGATGGTGAAGCCGAAGGTGATTAACGAAGTCGCCGTTCTGATCCACGCCATCATCGTCCGCTCGTACGCAACGCGCGTGCGATCAATGGCCAGCCTGGTCGAAACGTCGAGGGCCGGTGCGCCCTGCGAAGTCTGCTGATCTGTCATTTGCGTCAAGGCCTCGAATGTCTGGTTAGTCCTTAAGCCTGATGGTGCTCTCCACCGGCCGTTCCAGCATGTCGAGAGCGAAAATCCGCCGATAAAATCTGCGCGCTAACCACCAGCATCCAGATTGGGAAGACCAGCGTGATCCACTTCCAGTTGGTGATCACCACCAACAGTACCAAGGCACACGCGTAGCCCAGGAATGCAACCCCGCGCGGGAAGATGGCGGTACGCAACACGATGGTGCAGGTTGAGAACATGAAAACCGCTGCCATCTTCATGGCGAACAGGTTCAGTAAGGCGTCGCTTACGCGGCGATTATTCTCGGACTCTTTCGTCGCGACGGCGGAACCCGCCAATCATGCCTCCCATTGCTGCGCCAGCGGCAGCACCCTTGCCGGCGTTACCGGTAATCGCGCCGCCAACCGCTGAAAACTACGCTTTGGCCGAACTGTCATTTCATTTTCCTCATCTAGAATGGCGAATCGATTGAGAACGACGTGTCGTTCGTGCCGCTCGATGCGTTAAGCAAGGTGCTGTGCCCTGCGCCCTCGCCCGGATACAGCACCTTAAGCGGTTCGTCGATACCCGATGGCAGGTCAGTGGGGGCCGCTCCCGCTCGCGTCCACCAATTTCCGCATCACCGCATCCAGGTTGAAGGAGGCTGGCTTCTGACGCGGCGGGAACTTCTGGAAGTTCTCGATCTGTTGGGCTACCACCGCCTGCATGGCGTAAATGATGTAGACGTGGGAGATCATCCAGTCAAAGTACGTGTTCGAGTTCTCGTCGGCCCGCTCGAACGGATCGCGGCGCAGATGGAAGATCTTTGGGGCTCGCAGGTGAACGAACGGCTCGAGCCAACACTGCAGCGTCTTGGCGCGTTGTTCCATCAGCACCACCTTCCAGTCGCGCATGCGTATGGACAGGATGTCACCGTCGTCACTGATGTAGAAGAAGAACTCCCGCGGGCTCTCCTTCGCCTCGCCGGTCAGGTACGGCAACATGTTAAAGCCGTCTATGTGGACCTTGTAGGTCTTGTCGCCGACCTTGGTCCCATTGAGAAGCTTCTCCTTGATGTCCGGTTCGCCGACAGCGGCCAGGAATGTCGGCAGCCAATCTTGATGAGAGACGATGCCGTTCACAACTGAACCTGCCTTGATCTTGCCCGGCCAGCGCACGAAGGCCGGCACGCGCCAACCGCCTTCCCAATTGGTGTTCTTCTCCGACCGGAAGGGGGTGATGCCGGCATCGGGCCAGCTGTTGTAGTGAGGGCCGTTATCCGTGGTGTACATCACGATCGTATCATCGGCGATGCCCAGCTCGTCGAGCTTGCCCAGCATCCTGCCGATATCTTCATCGTGGGCGACCATGATGTCGTTGTAATCCCCCTGGCCACTTTTGCCCCTGTGCCTTTCGGCAGGATGGGTGCGGAAATGCATCGCGGTGGTGTTGTACCAGAGGAAGAATGGCTTATCCGCTTTGTGAGTCTCATCGATGAAGCGCAACGCATGGTCCGTTATTTCGTCGTCGATGGTTTCCATCCGCTTCTTTGTTAACGGCCCGGTGTCCTCGACCTTTTGCCCACCCTTGCCGTCTGCCCAGCAGTGGAGCACGCCCCGGGGGCCAAACCGCTTCTTGAACTCGGGCATCTTCGGATAGTCCGGGTCCTCGGGTTCCTCTTCGGCGTTAAGGTGATAGAGGTTGCCGAAGAATTCGTCGAAGCCATGCATCGTCGGCAGGAACTCGTCCTTGTCGCCCAAATGATTCTTGCCGAATTGGCCGATGGCGTAACCATGCGGCTTGAGCAACTCGGCCATCGTCGGATCGTCCGCGCTCAAACCGACATCGGCTCCGGGCATACCGACCTTGGTGAGACCAGTACGGATCGGATTCTGCCCGGTGATGAACGCGGCTCGGCCTGCCGTGCAGCTCTGCTGAGCGTAGTAGTCTGTGAAGGCGACGCCTTCGTTGGCTACACGGTCGATGTTGGGCGTTCGGTAGCCCATTTGCCCGCGGCTGTTGTAGCTGATGTTCCACCAGCCGATGTCGTCGCCCTGGAGGATGAGGATATTCGGCTTGCCTTGCTTAGCCATTTCAATCTCCTTTTGGTTAGCTTGATAGTTTTAGGTCAACTCTCTCTATTGAGCGAAAGGGCCGGTGCCCGGATGGATAATCACGATTTGATCTGGCCTTCGTCACCGCTTTGCCTCGGAATACTCCGATCCGTTACGGGCTGATATTGTACTTTGGTACATTATCTTTCGATTTTTCATCGGCTTCAGACGACGCGCACGCGCGAGGAAGTTTCCGGAGAATGAAGTGTTCCAGCAACTGACGCAAAATGGCATCGGTCCGGAGACAAATTCCCGAGTCCGTTCAATCGCGAGTGCGGAAAACGTAATTTTTTTAGCGATCAGCCCAATGCGATGCGCGGCGCCCATAGGTGCACCCCCTGCCAGTTGGTGATCACCGTGGTCCGGCAACAAAGCCTGATCGCTACGGGGTGAGTAGTAGCAGCGCGAATGTCTCTGCCATTCTGCTTTCGCAGTTGCGTAAGAATGAGTTGTAGCTAGGACGCGACGGAGATGATTTTCTGGTTTTCCTTGAGAGTCGGCGCGGGCACCGCGACGACCATCTCGCCGCCGCTAAGGCCGTGCTTGACCTCGATTCCGTCCTGGAACTCGCGTCCGGTGACAATCGGCACCTGATGAATTGTGTCGCCGCGCACGACCCAGACCGAAGTGGCAGAGCCCTCTGTCAAGATCGCTTTCTTCGGCACCAGCACCATCGACGCTGCGGCGGAGGTGGCGGTGATTGATTGGAAGGTGACCTTGGCGCTCATCTCGGGCTTGATGATCTTCAAGTCGGGCTGCAGGATATGCACTTCGACCTTAACCGTGCCTTTCTGCCGGTCGGCCTCGGGATAAATCTTAACGATTTGCGCCGGGAACGGGTTTTTGGGGTACGCGTCGGGAATCACGGTCGCCGGCGTGCCCATCTTCACCTTGGCGATGTCGCTTTCGTTGATATCGACCTCGCAGCGCATGTCGGTGAGATCCGCGAGTTGCACTATGTCGGTGGCGCCGCCGCCGGCCTGGATTTCGCCGCCGAAGTTAATCGTGTCGCCGATTTCGCGGTACTTTTGCAGCACGACGCCATTGATAGGCGACCTAATCACGGTCTGACTCACGTTGAACTTGGCGAAATCAATCTCGCCCTCGGACTTCTTCAGGTCCGCTTCCGCCACGGCGAACTGATTCTCTGCGTCGTCAAGAGAATCTTTTGATTCCACACCCACTTTGTAGAGGCTGCGCAGCCTCTCCGCGCGTGCCCGCTTCAGGACAAGGTTGGCGGCCGACGTATCACGATCGGCGTAAGCCTGGCGCAACTGGGCCCTATAGTCCCGGTCGTCAATTCGTGCGAGCAAGTCGCCAACCTTGACGCGCTGCCCTTCTTCAATAGGTTCTTCGACTATCTGACCGAGGATCTTGGTGCCGATCGTGATGTACTTATGTGCGGTTACGATGTAGCCGCTCCCGGTCAGCAGCGTGCTGGCCTGTCCTGCGGCTTTCACCGACACGATCGCAGTCTGCACCTCCGGAGGCCGGCCCAGAGTGCGCAGGTAAACTTCATATCCGACTCCGCCGACTACGGCCGATATCATAAGTGTGATCGCCGCCGGCACCAGCCGGCTGGGCTTCTTCACCTGCTGCGACCGCGCGATGCGGAGCGATTCCAACTCGCGAATGTTAGTTGCCTTTTGGGCCTCAGTAGACATGGTCACACACTCCTGAGCGCGTCGACGACCGGCATGCTCATGGCTTGCCGCGCCGGCAGCCAGCCTCCGAACATGCCCATGAAAGCTGCGAAGAGCAGCGCTTCGATCACAATCGCAAACGTCACGCGGAAGCTGAAAGCGAGAGTGGAGAACGTGACGAAGTTGCCGAAGGTAGTGGACAATCCGTTTATCGGCAGGGCCAGGATGATTCCGATCGCCCCGGCCACGACGGCCAGCGCAATCGATTCGAGCAGGAAGGACGTCATCACAGCGTACGGCGCAAACCCGAGCGCGCGCAGCGTCCCAATTTCCGTTGTGCGTGCCGACACTGCGGCGTACATCGTATTCATCGCGCCAAAGATCGCGCCCACCGCCATGATAATCGCGACCACCATCCCCAACACCCGCATCTGGTTGGCGACGACCGCCTGGTCCTTGTAGTAGGCGGCTTCGGTTTCGGCCTGCAGATTGATTCGTGGGTCGCCTGCTATGCGCCGAATAAGCGCGTTCGCGTCGGCGCCGGGCGCAAGCTTGAGCCGCACGTCGGCGTAGTAGGCGCCGCGCTGCGCGTCGTCCTGGACATTGTGAATGTCGCCCCATACCTCGGACTCGAACGAACCGCCGTCGGCCGCCATGATCCCGACGACCTTCCAGTTGCCACGTCCGAAACGGAGGGTGTCGCCTATCCGCATGTTCGCGTAATGTCCCTGGAGACCCCTACCGACGACCACTTCGTTGACCGAGGGATTGAACATCCGGCCCTCGACAATTTTCACCTTCGGATGCACTTTGAGCGCGATCGGCAGAACGCCGCGCACAACGATGTTGTCGCGGCCTCCTCCGACGCGTTCCATCAGCGCCTGCACCGGCAGCTCCGGCGACGCATCTACGTCGCCGTTGGGTTCGCGCCGAATCTGCGGCAAAAATTTCATCGCATCGAACTGATCGAGCTGGATCGCCGAATAAGTCTCGGTAGTCGCGCCCTTGCGCAGCACGATCAGATTATCGGGATCGCCAGTGTCCGAAATCGCCGAATTGAGACCAGCGACCAGCGCCATCACGATAACGAAAACCGCAACCACCAGCGCAACGCCGCCGCCGGTCATAGCGGTGGAGACGCGCCGCACCAGCAGCGACCGTACGTTGTATTTCAGTGGTATCGCCATGTCATGCCACCGTCCTTAGCGCGTCGACGATATTGCCGCGCGCCGCCGACTGCGCCGGTAGAATTGCGCTGAAGAGCCCAATCAGCGCCGCGATTATCAGGGTCTCGGCCAGTACTGTCGCAGGCATCTTGATCGAGCCCAGCGGCCCACCTCCGCCCATGGCGGCAACCGAGAAGATCTTGAGAAGGGCATACGCCGAGCCGCATCCCAGAATTCCACCAATCAGCCCGATCGCCAGCGATTCCGCCAGCAGCAGCGAAAGAAGCGTGCGGGAGGTGAAGCCCATCGAGTGCATCACCGCGATCTCGCTGCGCCGCTCGCGTATCGACATCGCCGCCGTGTTCGCCGCCACCAGCCCGATCGTCAGCACCACGACAAAGCCCAGTATTTCGGCCATCCGGAAAAACGTGCGGTACTGCTGCACGAAGCCGCCGATAAAAGACGCCTCGGATTCCGACAACGTCTCCGCCGACGAGTTGGCAAAGCCTTCGTCGATCGCGGCGATCACCTGTGGCACGTTCTCCGGCTTGTCAACTTTGACCCAGATATTGTCGACGTTGCCGGGACGGCCCGCAGCCTCCTCAAGATAGTCGCGACGGAAGATCAGGTAATCGGGCGGCGCCTTTCCGGTAATCGTGCCGACGATCGTCAGCTGCACGTTGAACGGATACAGCGTACCCCTGAGCTGGATCTGCTGGCCGACGCGCAACCCGAATTTCTTCATCGTATCCGGCGCGACCAGGCACGCGGTCCGGACTTTGTTCCACCCGTCTAGAGCTTGTTTGCTGATTCCCCAATCGGGCCACATTGCGCCGACCTTATCGGGATCGACTGCAAGATTGGGAAACTGGTCGTAAACCTCGTGATAGATGCCGCCGAACCAGCTTTGCGCGACGACAGCTTCAACGTGCGGCAGGGACTGGATCCGCTGCTTGTAGGACTCGGGAATCGGGTAGACAAGGCTTGCCTTGTTATGCGTGGCAACCCGCGTGGACGAGGCGGTTGCACCGAGAACGTCGTTGGCGACGGTCGGAATACTGACCAGCACCGAGAAAACGAACAGCGACACGGCAATCGAAATCACAGTCAGAAAAGTCCGCCGCTTGCTCCGAATCAAATTCTTAAGAATCAGCGCCGTGTACTTCATACCCGCTCTCCTTGAGGCCTCACCCGTCGCTCGACGGGATAAGTCAGTCTGAGGGTTGTGCGCATGGCCAACTCATACATGCGCCGCCGCCATCTCCCCGTGCGCTCCGGCTTTCCCCGGCTCCACGCCCGCCAGCACGCCCTTGTCGAGCCGATACACGGTGTCGACGTATCGCTCCGCGCGCGGGTCATGCGTGACCATCACGATCGTTTTCTGAAACTGCCTATTCAGATCGACCAACAGCCCAAGAATCTCTTCGGCCGACTTCGCATCGAGATCGCCCGTAGGCTCGTCCGCAACGATGATCGTCGGGTCGGCGACTATCGCCCTCGCGATAGCGACCCGCTGCTCCTGTCCGCCCGACAACTGTCTCGGATAGTGATCCATCCGGTCTGCCAGGCCCACGACTTTGAGCGCGGTTTCGACATGCTCGCGCCTCTCGGTCTTGTTCAGATCGGTCAGCAGCAGCGGCAACTCAACATTCTCGAACGCGGTCAACACTGGAATCAGGTTGTAGAATTGGAACACGAGCCCGATATGACGCGCGCGCCATGCCGCCAGCTCCCGCTCCTTCATCCCGGTGATCTCCTCACCGCCGACAGCGACGCGGCCGCTCGTGGCATGGTCGATGCCGGCGATCAGGTTGAGCATTGTGGTCTTGCCCGATCCCGACGGTCCCATAATGGCAACGAACCGGGCAGGCGGAATCTTGATCGTGACGTTGTCCAGCGCGCGAACTTCGAACTCGTCGCGCTTATAGGTGCGGGTCACGTTTTCGATTTCGATCGCGTACTTCTGGTTCATGAGCATCTCCCTCGCGATTTAATTTCCGTTACTCGAGCCGTCGCCTCACAGGAGTCCGCGCGGGTCGTACGGCTTTGCGGGAGCGAACTCTCCGGCGAACGCACGCTCGTGCACCTCCCAGGGCGACGCGCCCGCCTTGCGCGCCGCGATCATCTTGTCGGGATCGACGAACACCCGCCTTGGACCGTCTGCGACTGAAGCAGTCTTCATGTGCTCGGTCGCCGTCCAGTCGTTGCAGTAGTTGTTGACGTTGAGCTCGACGCTGTTCTGCTCAGGGTCTGCGTAATAGAAAGAAGTCTGCGACCCTTCGTCAGCGGCCAGCACCGGCACGATGCCCAAGCCCTTCAGCCGAGCATACGTGCCCAGCAGGTCGTCCAGCGTCTCGTATTCGAACGCGACGTGCTGTACCCGCGTGTGGCGGCGCTTCTCGGGATCGCTGGCGAGGTCAGGCAATTCAAAAAATGCAATGCGGTGATGGACCTCGTCATTGCTGACAAATGCGGCCGAAAACAGCGGCTTGCCCGCTGGTCCGGCTGGCGCATCCGCGCGAGCGTTTACCGTCGTGCCCAGCACCTTGCGGTACCAGTCGAGCATGGCATCGAGGTTGGCGGTGGCCAGTCCGAAGTGCTGCAGCTTGGGGTGAATGGTTATCTCGGTGTTCATTTGCTTCTCCTCATTATTCAAACGATACCGTTTCGTTTATTTAATACCGATGAGACCGGGTTGTGTCAATAGTTCGATACGGCACCGTTTCGTTTGCGCGTTACAACAGGTAGGCGATCTTGATGGGCAGTTCGAGGCGGCCGCCGCGGAAGTTGAACTCCGCTCTTTCGTACCTGGGTATTCCGAAGTGCGGCTTCTGGCCCCCTGATATACCGACGCCCTCCTTCGGGATTCCGATAACGTTGCGATCGAGCTTGCCGTTGGAGTTCTCGTCGTGCACGACGGTGATCGCGTAGGTCGCAGGCTTTACATGAAACTCACACGAGGCGTGCTGATTCGAAATCGCGACACTGGTGCGCATCAGCGCCTTATCGAGGTCGTGTGGAAAGCCATTTCGCGATGCGAACAGGGCGCACACCACCTGGCCGGTGTTGTTGTGCAGTCCGCTGACGTCCACATGGACGACGTTGACGGCGGGCTGGGAATTCGGGTCGGCAGCGCGAGCGATCCCTCCGGCAACGCAGACTGTGGCCGCCGCGAGAACCGCAGAGGCGAGCGCCCTTGTCTTCAGTCCGCGGAATCGGCTTCGCAGTGGCTTTTGGGGTTGGATGATCTCGATATTCATTTCGAATTCTCCTATTTTTGAACGACACGGTTTCGTTCACTTAATATATCGATACCGCCCCGATCTGTCAAGAGAACTGCACGGAAGCGTTTCGTTTATTTTCGCCGGCGCGGCGCGGCCCCGCTCCGCCAGCGCCGCTCAGAGCTGGCGCGGCGAGCCTCGGTTCGGGGCCTCGCGCCTACCGCATCCGGTTGAGTCCCGCATGTCCCCAGCCAGCGCCCGCGCCGATCACATATCGTTCGGTCGTCCAGTTTTTGGGATCGATCGTTCGCAGTTGCCAGCCGTACTCGAAGAACCACTTGGACGGGTTGCGGAAGTAAAACGAAAATGAGCGGTCGTTGCCGTGCCGGCCGAGCGACGTTGCGGTAATTTCGCGCTCGAGGCACAAATCATAACTGGTTCCGACATCGTCGAGAGAATTGGTTTCAAACATCACATGCTGAATTTTGCGCGGCGCCACGGGTACCTGGAAAAAAGCCAAGGAGTGATGTCGTGGGTTGCAGTGCAGGAACACTCCCAGCGGAGCACCATCCGGACTGACCACATAATCTGAGATCCCAAAGCCAAAATTGCGCACGTAGAAATTGGCTGCCGAGCGAATGTCGGAGGCGTACAAGACAACATGGCCCATGCCGAGATCTGCCGTGCGGAAGCCGGACAAAGCGCGCGTGGGCTTGAACTGGGTGTTAAAGACCGTCTCGTTGCCGACGGTGAGTTCCATTCGCACGCCGCTATGCGGACACGTGAAGTACCCAAGCTCCAACACGCGCCGATCGGCTAGCTCGTTCGGTTTGCCCGATTCGACCTTGATGCCTTGGCCTTCCAGAACGCTCGCCGTAGCTTCCAGGGCTTCGTGGCCGGCCAGCTCCCACCCAACGTATGCGACATCGTCGTTGTCGGCGGCATGAATGCTAAGCCGGTGGTGCCGCTCATCTGCGCGCAGGTAAAGTACCCGATCGTCGCTACCACTTCCGATTTCGTGCCCCATAACTTCCGTGGCGTAGTTCTTCCACGCCGCAAGGTCGGTAGTGTTTGCTCCCACATAGGCCAGGCGTGACACGCTCATCGTTGAAATCCTCCGTTTTGGTTGAATCGAGGCTGAGCTTCGCATGTCCTCGGCGTAGTGATAGCTATCCGGTCCCGACGGGCTAAGCTTTTCTGACTGGCCCATCCCGATGAGGTCGCAGGCTATCAGCCGGCCCAATCCCTCGAGGGACGGCATAAAACCCGTACGCACTCGGACCATGCATCTGGCCTGCACCCCGAAAACTCAGCCGAAATGAGGTAGAGTCCGTCGCCTGAAAAGGAGACGGGCAATGAAAGGAAGCCGCTTCACGGAGGAGCAGATTATCGGGGTGTTGCGGGAGCAGGAGGCCGGGGCCAGGACCGAAGAGGTCTGCCGGCGCCACGGGATCTCAAGCGCGACATTTTACAAGTGGAAGTCGAAGTACGGCGGGCTGGAGGTGTCGGACGCCAGGCGGCTGAAGGCGCTGGAGGATGAGAACCGCCGCCTGAAGCGGTTGCTTGCCGACTCGTTGTTGGACAACGCGGCGCTCAAGGACCTGCTCGGAAAAAACGTCTGAAGCCTGCGGCGCGGCGAGTAGCAGTGATTCGGGTAATAGAGCGTCACGGGCTGAGTCAGCGGCATGCGTGCGAGCTAGTGGGGTTGGACCGCTCGACTCTGCGCTACCGGTGCAGACGACCGGACGACTCGGCATTGAGGCAACGACTGCGGGAGCTGGCCGCGGAGCGGCGGCGCTTCGGGTATCGGCGCTTAGGCTGGATGTTGGCGCGCGAAGGCCACGCGCTGAACCACAAGAAGCTCTATCGACTGTACCGGGAAGAGCGGCTCATGGTGCGCCGGCGAAGAGGGCGAAAGCGGGCACTGGGTACGCGAGCGCCGATGATGCTGCCGATCAGAATCAACCAGCGCTGGTCGCTCGACTTCGTCTCGGACATGCTGAGCGACGGCCGGCGCTTCCGCATCTTATGCGTAGTGGACGACTTCAGCCGCGAGTGCCTGGCCACGGTGGTCGACACCTCGATAGGCGGAGTACGAGTGGTGCGTGAACTGGAGCGGCTCACGATCGAACGAGCCACACCGGAGATGGTAGTTAGCGACAATGGAACCGAACTGACTAGTGGTGCGGTGTTGCGCTGGGCGACGAGAAGGGTGGCGTGGCACTACATCGAGCCGGGCAAGCCCGTGCAGAACGCCTTCATCGAATCATTCAATAGCAAGTTGCGCGACGAGTGCCTTAACGAGTACGTGTTCAGCAGCCTCGGGGAAGCGCGCGCGATCATCGAAGCGTGGCGGCACGACTACAACCACCTGCGCCCGCACTCGAGTCTCGGCTACCTGGCGCCGG
The DNA here is from genome assembly GCA_963789715.1 of Binataceae bacterium (SeqCode). Taxonomy (GTDB): domain Bacteria; phylum Desulfobacterota; class Binatia; order Binatales; family Binataceae; genus Binatus. The sequence continues at coordinate 781,429 of CAWBLQ010000003.1, forward strand.
AGGAGTTCGCGGCAAGGAATCAACGGAGCTCGGCCATCGCGCGCACCGCTTGGCCAGCAAAACAGCTGCTGGCCGGCGCGGTGCAAGGCGCGCTGACCTCGGATCCAAAACCTGACAGTTTTTCGGCCGCCCTCCGAGAGTGAAGGGCGGCCGGAAAAACTGGGATGAAGATGAAACCAAAACTACAAACGATGCGCCCCAGGAGGGGCGAAATAACCGGCGGACTCTACTTATGATTGGCGGGAAATTGGGGTGCAGGCCACATCGGTTCTATTAGGAACGTTCCGGAGGAGTCGTCTGTGGACTAACAAGGTGTATGAGTGTGTTGGGTCCGAGACCTTCATGAGCAGCCGAGTCAATCACACGCTCTCCTCGCATTTTTCTCAGCTCCTCTACCACGCGCGACCGGTCGAACATTGGCAGTTGGTCGAGCACCTCAAAGCCCTTTAGGGCCCGTCCTTCGTCTGTTGCCGTCCGTAGAACACGCAAAATATGTTCGCGGAGGGTCTCATCGCGAGCTTCTATCTCTGCCTTTCGCGAACTGTTAATCGCTCGGTCCATCAGTGCTTCCATGTCATTCCGAAGAGAGTTCGTGTCAGTCTGCTGGCGCTGGAGGACTTCGTTTATCTGCGCATCCAGTCTTTCCTTCAGGGCCGCAATCTTCTGATCCGCTCTGCGTTCGACTTCATCTGAAGCAATCACCCGATCTGAGCCATCTTCCGCCGATGGCCACGCGTGTTTGCGCATGTCGGACACGGTGTCTCTCATCATCGAGAACGTATCCGTATAGAGCGTGTCAAAGAGCTTCTCCAAACGCTCTACGCTTGAAGCAATACCTTTGGCGGCGTCATTCGCGTTCTGGGCTGCTTGGTTCGACATCCTGAAGAACACTACCGAAAGCCAAATTGCCAGGATGGCCAGGATTATGGAGGCTCCGGATGCTACGAATGAGGCGAGTTGGGCATAAAAATCCATGCCGCTGGTTCCAGACGCCGCCGTCGTCAGGGCTGAGGCGAGATGAACGTATGAGTCATTTTGCTGCTAGTCTCGTTTTAGATGAATTCTCCTCTCAACCGATGTCTTTAATACCTCCAAGGATCCTTGTCAAGGGATCTATACGGTACCGTTTCGTTCATTTACTTTGGCTGCCAGACCCGGTAAGAATTCAGGGGAAGACGATTCGTGCGCGCCGGAAGGAATGCATTCACTCGAAGGTGAGGAAGAGCGATGGCCAGGCTAACCGCAAAACAAAAGCGTCTGCAGAAGCGACCGGCTGTGCGCATCGGACGACCGCCCCGGGAGCTTGCAGGAAAAGTCGACGATCGCATCCTGGATACGGCGCGGCGCGTCTTCCTGGAGCGCGGACTGGCCGGCGCCAGTATCGATGAGATCGCGCGCCTCGCCCGCGCGGGAAAGCCGACCATCTATGCGCGGTTCCCTACCAAGGAAGCGCTGTTCAAGGCTGTCGTGATGCGCAACGCGGCTAACGCTCGGGCGCGATTCGAGAGCCAGTTGCCGGCCGGTGCAACCATCGAGGAGCGTCTTGTGAAAGTGGGCACCGACATCCTGGGCCGCCTCCTGGTCACCGATGTGATCGATTTTATGCGGCTGGCGATTGCCGAGGCGCGCCGGTTTCCGGATTTGGCGAACGTCGGGCGGATGGCGCGCGAGCGCGGCGCGCAAGCCGTTACTCAGGTGCTAAGTGAGACGGCGCACTCCGACGAGATCGAGAGGTACCCGGCATTCGCTCCGGAGTTCCTCGCGGCAACGACCGGATTCTTCATCGATCTGGTCGTCGCCCGTCTTCTCATGCGTGCAGTGTTCGGAGAAGACCTGAAGCTGCTGCGCTCGGAGATCAGCACTCATGTTGCCGGCAGCGTTGCGTTCTTTCTCGCTGCATGCGGCAACAGAGGCAACAATTGATCTGTTCAGTGCTGTTAGCGGCTCGACTAGAACTCCACGAGCTTCCAGATACCGCGAGCCAAAACGCTTACTGGATAGACGGGGCGTTGAGCCATCTATCATGTTCTCGCCGATGCAAAACTGACCGAGGGTCGGCGATTAAAAACTGACCTACCCCGGCGTGGGTACTCCGCAGCGGAGGGCCTCATGTTGGTGGCGGAGGAAGCAGTGGAGATCCGGGTCCTGAGACGGCAGGGCAAAAGCATACGCGCGATCGCGCGGACGCTATGGGCCCGAACGCAACTAGGTGCCCTAAAGATAAAGACATCAAGGCTCCTCTGACTTTAGGCGCCCGGATCACCGAACTACAACCAGCCTCCGGTAAAGCCTGCCCGACGCAAACCGGTCAAGATTGGCGAGCAACGGCGCATGATCCCCCACAACAACCCGGTGCGATGATTCTCGATCATCAGCACCACCGGACCTTGATCGACGCCGAAGTGATACGGCGAAACCCACCAGCCGGTCGGACTGCCTTCCACGGCGAACGATTGATTGAACGAAGGCAAGAATCCGTATTTTCTCATCATGCCCAAATCCAGTTGGGCAAAATTGCGCACAGCCGGTATGACAATCTCCGGAGCGAAAGGCAGGGAGGCGACGACCACCCAGGGTGCGACGGTGCCGTCATCGGGGCCGAAGGGGGCGCCGCGAGCGGTGTAGTCGAAGAACTGGCGCTCAACACCGTTGACGACTCGTTTGATCCATCCCGGTCCATCGCATGCCGTGAATCCCCAGCAGTCTTTCCCGTAGCCGGCGAAGTTCATGGGATTGCGAACTGCGTACTCTTGCTGCACAAAGGTCGCCTGTCGACTGTTCTCGAAGTAGTCGCTGCTATGCTGTCTCATGAATTCGTCACGAATGTCGCGAAAGTCGATCCACATATGTGACAGTTGATGGGTAAATAGCGGGCCCGAGTAGAGTAACTCGCGGGCGTAGATGCTTTTCCATTGGTAGGTTGCGCAGTAGGCGCGATAACTCTCCGGCGGCAATGGATGTGTGGGCGAGCCCAGCCCCAAGATGTAGAGCAGCAGGCCTTCGTCGTAGCCTTGCCACCGGTGTGGGATGAATCCGCTCTCCGGCCGCCAGCCGTGCGTGAGTGTGGCTGCGCCATCGCGAGCCCAGTTCCAATCGGCGCGCTGGTAGAGCGCATTGGCGAGGCTCCGGATCTCGGCCTCGTCGGCGTCGTCGCGGTCAAAATAGGTGGCGACCGTCAACGCGCCCGCGAAAAGAAAGGCCGAATCGATGGTCGAGAGCTCGCACTGCCAAACGCGCCGGCCTGTTTCGATGTCCAGAAAATGATAGAAGAAGCCGTTGTAGCCGGAGGCCTCGGGCTCGGGACCCTGCGGGCATTGCAGCAGGTATCGCAGTTTTTTCAAGGTGAGCTTGGCCGCGAATTCGCGGATGACGACGCCGCGCTCGACAATCACCGGGATCGTGGCCAATGCCATTCCGACGGCCGCGATACTTACCGGGGCCTTCGGGTCAGTCTTGTCGCGGACCAGTAGGTTGTCTGGATTGGTTTCGTGCAGGTAGTACAGCACCGTGGTGAACTGCAGAAGAGTCCACGCCTCGTTGGCGGGCACCCGAAAAAAATCGCCGTCATCATTGATCGCTGTTTCAGCCATTGCCAGACATCTTCAGGTCAGCACGATTGCATTCGAACCTCGAAATAGCGCCGCATTATCCTGTCCCTACTAAAAACTCCGAAAGAGTTGAAAAGTCTAGCACTCGGACGAGATCGAGAAGTACCCGGCATTCGCTCCGGAGTTCCTCGCAGCAACGACCGGATTCTTCATCGATCTGGTCGTCGCCCGCCTTCTTATGCGTGCCGTGTTCGGAGAAGACCTCAAGCTGCTACGCGCGAAGATCGGCTCTCACGCTGCACGCAGCGTGGCGTTCTTTCTCGCTGCCTGCCGGCACACCGGCATCAAATGAATCTGTTGGCTGCGAGTGTGCCGGCAAGGCTCCTAACGATCCAATGGTTGATGGCACTCGCCATTACGTGAAGGCGTAGTAGAACACTCATCACGGAGATGCCGATCAGCAGGGCCATGGCATACACAACCTCAGCAGGGACGCACTATGTCTCCGACTTTGATATTGCCCGATCTTGCGGGTTACGTGCGACTCCTGCTGTGGGGCACACACATGGTGACAGCGGGGTTCTGCGCGGTTACGGCAGCGATATGAGGCGGTGGCTGGGACGCAGTCTCCACCGGCGAATGAAGGCATTCCTAGCCGGGTTGGTCGTCACAGCACTACTGCAAAGCAGCACCGCAACAGCCTTGATGGCGACTTCATTCGCAAGTAGCGGGTTCATAGATCTGGCCTCGGGCTTGTCTGTCATGTTGGGTGCCAATGTTGGGACGACCCTTATCGTCCAGGTGCTGTCTTTCAACCTGTCAGCTCGTAACTCCAGTAACAGGAAGGCAAGATCAATTCGCATCTATCGCACGCTGAGACAGCCCTGGCGCGGAGTCAGCACCTGCCGCTGCGCGGGCGATTCCGCGCAGCATGCCGGCGAAAACCAGTTGGTGCAGCGGAAAGATTCCGTACCAATACGCGATTCCCGGCAGCCCGACCGGATCGAATATTGCCGTCTGCCTGATCGTTGACCCGCTCCCTTCCGCCGCGACTTCGAAGTCGAGCCACGCGCGGCCCGGGAGGCGCATCTCGGCTGCCAGCCTGAGCTGTCGCGGAGGATCGAACGTCTCGACGCGCCAGCAATCTACCGCGTCGCCAACCTGCACCGACGCAGCATCGCGTCTGCCGCGACGCATCCCTACCCCTCCTACCAGCAGGTCAAGGAAACCCCTCAACTGCCACAGCCACTCGCCGTAGTACCATCCTGTCGTGCCACCGATGCGCTGGATTGGCGCGAATGCCCGCCCCGGCGGAACATCGATGTGAATCACGCGCGAATCGACGAGGCGGTTGCCGAATCTCACTCCGCCCCAGTCACGCGGCTCGCCGGCGGCGGACATCGCGTCAGACCATCGCGTGCCGCGGTAATCGAGATCTTCGTTGCGCAGCGCGATCGCGATTGCCTCGCGCATTCCTCGGGGCCGGATCGAAAATACTTTGAGCGCTCTGTCGTCACGGACCACCGTCGGATGGATCATGCTGTCGATAAGCTTGCGGCCGACGCGCGCGTATAGCGGCGTTACCAGGCCCAGCCACAGGCTCGAGAGCCGCGGTGTGAGCACCGGCACAGGAATCATCAGGCGATGCAATCCGCGCTGACGCGAGTACTCGCGCAGGATGTCGCCGTACGAGACGATATCGGCGCCACCAATTTCGTAGATCGGAGCGCCTTCGACCTCGAGCTTCAGCGCCGCAAGCAGGTAATCGATCATATCGCCGATAGCGATCGGCTGCGCCTTCACCGCGACCCATTTCGGCGTGATCATCACCGGCAGCCGTTCGGCCAAAGCGCGGACCATCTCGAACGAGAGGCTGCCGGACCCAATGATGATCGAGGCGCGGAATTCGATTACCTGAACGCCTGAATCGCGGAGCACCTCGCCTACTTCATGGCGGCTTCGGAGATGCGTCGAGAGTTGATCACTGCTCTCACCGAGACCGCCCAGGTAGATGATTCGCCGCACGCCTGCCGCATCTGCCGCGGCTGCGAAGTTGCGAGCGCCCTCGCGGTCCTTCTCCTCGAAAGAGCCCGGCGAACCCATCGAATGAACCAGGTAGTATGCGGTCGAAACGTTCTGGAGCGCCGTCGCGAGACTTGCGGGATCGAGCACGTCGCCGCGAACGATCTCAGTTTCGGCGGCCACGTGCGAGCGCAAGTAATCCGGCCGCCGCGCGAGGCATCGCAACCGAACTCCGGCATTCTCAAGCGCTTTCAGCAGGCGCCCGCCAACGTATCCCGACGCGCCCGTCAGCAGCACGACGGGCCGCTCTGAAGCTGTCACTGGTCTAGCCGCGAAATTTCAAAGTTGAGCGCCATAGCGAAACTTACCCATGCGAGTGCTCTCCGTTCTTTCAGTTCGTAGCATTTCGGTTCATCGCGCCGCGTCCTTTGATTCGCACGAATCCGACGCGTCAGACGTGATTGCGGAGCATTAACTCTTTCGGATGCGGCTCCAGGTAAACCTGGCCGCGCAGGTAGGCGATGCCGAACTCGCGGACGTAGTGCCGAAAGAGAGTAATCGGCACGATCAGCGGCACGAAACCCCGGCGGTAGTCATCGATCAGCGTGGCCAGTTCCGCGCGCGCGGTCGCGTCGAGATGCTCGCGAAGGTAACCGAGCATGTGATGCAGCACGTTGGTGTGACGAGCCCTCGTCGCGAGCTTCTTCAAGGCGGCCATGAATGCTAATTCGTAGTCACCGCGCACCTGATCGCGCGCGAGACGCTTGGCGTTGGCGACGAACCGTCCCAGCTCGCTGTACGCCTTGGGCGAATGCGCCATCAATACGAGCTTGTGTGCTGTGTGGAATTGCACAAGGCCGCCGAGCGTCCATCGCGCCGAGAAGAACGAGCGCAGACGCCGATAGGCGAAGACGCGCTCGACAAAGTTCTCGCGCAGATGCGGGTCGTTCAGCCGCCCTTCCTCCTCAACCGGCAGGCTCGGATAGCGGCGCATCAGTGCGGAGGCGAACAAGCCGGCGCCGTCACGCGTGGCCATCCCCGACGTAGCGTATACGCGCACGCGCTCCATCCCGCAGCTCGGTGAGTCCTTTTTCAGCACGTAGCCGGAGAGTTCCTCGCGCCCTAGCGCTGCAGTGCGGCGCTCCGCGTATTCGTGCATCTTGTCGGTGTGATCGAGCCCGGTTTTGTTCCCAACAAGTCGAATAGCGCCAGCATGATCAGGGCCGCGGACCAGGCGGATACTTTCGCGCGGCACGCCGAGTCCGATTTCCAGTTCGGGGCAGACGGGAACGAACTCGACGAAACGTCCCAGCGTCTCCGTCAAAAAATCGCTGCGCTTGTGACCTCCGTCGAAACGCACCTGCTCGCCGAGCAGGCATGACGACACGCCGATTCTGATCGGCTCTTCGCTGGCGTATAGCCCTTTCGCTGGCGCTACGCGCGTTTCCATTTTTCGATAGACGCGCGGCTGTCGAACTTCCGCGAATTGCTCGCGAACGACATGTAGCGGATTTGGCCATAGACCGGCCGTTCTGGACCCCACGCGCGGTCGTGCTTGCCAATTGCCCAAGCGACGCGGGCATAGCCGTTGGGATCCCGCCCGTCGGGTTCGTAACGATCGTTCAGCCTCACACAGATATCGTATGCCTCCGCCGCGGAAGGACTCCACTCAAGAATTTCTTTGCGCAGTACATCCGATGTAACCGTGCATCCATCCCGAGCCGACCGTCTGCCGCTGTGCAGCATTCCAGAGAACATCGTGAGTCTCGGCGTTCACGAGCTGCTTTTCCGTGTAGTGGTACGCGCGCGCGTCGCGGGCGTGCTCCCGTACCGCGCGACGCGCCCATGGCGACCGTCTGAGCGACACCCGCTAGAGGAATCCGAAGGAGCGTGTATGACGCCGCCAGATGGCACCGTGCGGCGTCGCTTCGCTTTTACCCCTCATCCACTGATCCTGACTCGCACCTCACGCCGCTCGCAAGGGGAAGGCCGACCCCGGATGAAATTAGCGGCGGGAGCTTCAACAGGGTTTGTCGGTTTTGCTCGCGAAGTATAAAACGGACTCGCTGGTCATGAGATTCTTCGCGCAAGCGTTCGGCTTCTTCAATTGGGTCGGTATCAGCCACTTCATCAACCTTCTCTTCATCAGCCTGCTCATACGCAGCGGGCTGGAAATCCTGAGTGCGCATCCCAAGCTTTACTGGAACGATGGCTGCGGCGTTGGCAGCGAATGGCTTAAGTTCACGCGCAAGGTGATGCCTGCGGATCGGCTCTGGACCGCCTCGGACGAGCAGGAACCGTTCTCGTCGTGGCTGGCGCTACCGGGCCATATGAACCTCGGGATGGGTCGCCACTGGCATTTCTTTTCGATCATCTTCTGGGTGCTCAACGGCGTGGGTTACGTGTTCCTGCTGTTCGCGATCGGCGGATGGCGCCGGCTGATACCGACTTCATGGAGCATCGTTCCTGCCGCGCTTCAGACCGCGTGGATCTATGCGCACTTCCATCTTCCGCCAGCGGGGAATCCCTACAATCCAGTCCAACAGCTGGCCTACGCCGGAATTGTTTTCGTGGTCGCACCCCTGATGATCGCGACGGGTGCCGCGATGTCGCCCGCAGTTGCCGCGCGCTTCCCCGGGTACATCCGGATGATGGGCGGCCGCCAATCCGCCCGCAGCATCCATTTTCTCGGGCTCGTTGCGATTTGTCTTTTCACCGCGGCGCACGTCACGCTCGTCGCAGTCGAGGATTTCCCCGCCAACATGAGTTACATAATCCACGGGCGGCATGCGCTGGAGGGGCTGTCAGTCGCGATCGGCATGGGCGGACTCGTCGTTGTTGTGTTCTTGCATGTGTGGGCAACCCAGGTGTCGCTGCGCGATCCAAGGTTCGTGCAGCGCACCCTGGGAGTCGTGATCGAACCGGTCCGGCGCAACCTGCTTCATCACGTCCGTTCGCGCCAGGCGTACCCAAGGTCGGCGATATCTGCATACTTCATTGTCAACGGGCGGCCGCCGGAAAGTGCCGTGTATCAGCAGATGGCGGAGGCGAACTTCGAAAACTGGCGGCTCGAAGTCGGAGGCTTGGTCGAAAATCCGCTCCAGCTCGGGCTTGCGGACCTTCGCGCGATGCGGGCGCACTCTCAGGTAACCCTGCATCACTGTATTCAAGGATGGTCGGGTGTCGCGCAATGGACTGGAGTTGCGGTGACAGACATAGTGGCGCGCTGCCGGCCGTTTGCGAACGCGCGCTACCTCGTGTTCCGTTCGTGGCAGGAGCCCGAGCCAGGGCTGGCTTACTACGAGGTGATCGACCTCGAGTTGGCGCGCCACGCCCAGACGATTCTGGCCTACGATATGAACGACGCACCACTTCCGGTCACGCATGGGGCTCCCTGCCGTTTGCGTGTGGAGACGCAGTTGGGCTTCAAGATGGTGAAGTGGGTGCGCTCGATCGAGCTCGTCGAGGACTACCGGCTGCTGGGCGCAGGTCAGGGCGGATACCGGGAAGACGTGCAATTCTATGGTCCTGAAGCGGGAATCTGACGGACAACCTGAATGGTCCCTAACGATCCACGCGTTCCGCACCCCAAGCCAAGACGCTGTCGACGAGCTGAATCAGTAGAGTGATTACTTGTCAGCGCCAGAAAGCTATCGCCGTCCTGAAAATGTTGAGTAATGTACGCTCTCGGTTGCAACGAGATTGGCTGGGCCGAAAGAGAAATACCGGGGGCGGGACTCGAACCCGCACGGAGGTTGCCCTTCTGAGAATTTTGAGTCGTTTTGGTATCATCGTAAGTATCTAATATTATTGGGTTTCGGTGCCTTCCCCATTTGCACGGCGCACCAACCTGGAGTTATCTCATCCGTGCGACTCATGCTATTGGCAACCTAAGGAGAAGCTCATGAGTGTCCGAGACCCGATCAAGCTGAGCGGGGTGCCCGGCTCGCCCTATACTCGCAAGATGCTGGCGGTGCTGCGCTATCGGCATATCCCCTATAGGTTGCTGTTGAATGGCGGCCCAGTACCAGGCATGCCGCAGCCGAAGGTAAGGTTGTTGCCTACCTTCTATTTGCCGGGACCTGACGGCTCGTTGGAGGCTGTGGTCGACTCGACCCCGATCATTCGCCGCCTCGAGAAAGAATACTCTGGGCGTAGCGTCATTCCCAACGACCCAGCGGTTCGCTTCCTTGACGAGCTCGTTGAGGACTATGCGGACGAGTGGCTTACCAAGGCGATGTTCCACTACCGCTGGGCTTATGCCGCCGACATCAAGCGCGCCACGCAGGTCCTGCCCTGCTACTCGGGCTTTCCTATTTCGGATTCGGCTTTGGCCAACATGTCGAAACTGGTGGGCGAGCGCCAGATAAGCCGTCTCTATGTGGTCGGCTCGAACGCAGTCACTGGGCCGGTCATCGAGTCCAGTTACCGGCGCTTTCTGGAAATTTTCGAAACCCACCTTCGGAAGCATCCCTTCTGGATGGGGAGGCGACCAGGATCAGCGGATTTAGCGGTATTCGGCCAGTTGACTCAGCTTGCCCAGTTCGATCCCACACCGATGACCTTGACGTTCGATATTGCGCCACGGGTTGAGGCTTGGGTCAGTCTGATGGAAGACCGGTCGGGGTTTGAACCGGCGGAGGACGACTGGTTTTCGATTGGCGCCCTGCCGCCAACCTTCATAGCGCTGTTGCGCGAGATCGGTCGGGTCTACCAGCCGGTGATGTTGGCTAATGCCAAAGCGTTGAGGACCGGCGCCGACCGCGTCGAGACCGAGGTGGACGGGCAACCGTGGACCCAACCGGTATTTCAGTATCAGGCCAAGTGCTTGCAGTGGATTCGTTCTTCGCACGATGCCCTTCCCGCGTCTGACAGGACTCGAGTCGATGCGCTCATGAGCGCCAATGGATGCGATGCGTTGTTCGCATGATCTATCCGGAGCACGCCTGTGAGCATGGACGTCGCTCCGGATGAGCTTTGGGGTCGCCGACAATGAAATAATGAAACGATCTCGCTAAAATACGCGGAAGCTGATGATCGACGCCTGCCAGCGCGATGGCGGGTACGTCAGCGTTGGCACCCGGCCTCGGCGCCGCGCGTATTCTGGCACGCATTGCGCTAAGTTTTTCTTGCCGCACGGGGGTTGAGATGAACGCCCACACGACGCGCAATGGGGTCCGGTTCGTTCGAACCCCGGACGCCAATTTTGCTGGCCTGCCCGATTATCCTTTCACGCCCCGCTATATCCAGTTTGAAGGCTTGCGCCTGCATTATTTGGACGAGGGACCGCGCGCCGGCCCCGTCGCTTTGCTGATGCACGGCATGCCGACTTGGAGTTTTCTCAACCGTCACTTGATCTTCGGACTCGTGCGCGCAGGCTATCGCTGCGTGGCGGCCGATCACATCGGTTTTGGCAAGTCGGATAAAGTCATTGACGACAGCTGGTATACGATCGCGCGCCATGTCGCGGCCCACCGGGCGCTGATCGAACAGCTCAATCTTAGGAACGTCACGCTCTTCTGCCATGATTGGGGCGGACCGATAGGGCTTGCTCAGGCGGCGGAGATGCCGGAGCGATTTCTGCGGCTGGTGATCATGAACACATGGCTGCACCACGACGCCTTTTCCTATACGCCTGCGCTTCGGCAATGGAACGCGAGCTGGAAGGAAGGGGGCTTCTTCCGCCTCGCAATCCCGGAGCGGATGTCGATCGGAGATCTCATGGCGGTTGCGACCGGCATTTCACGCCCGGCTGACATCCAGGGTCTCATCGCTTCAGAAACGCCGCTGCCCATTGCTCCCGAGCAGCGCGAGATCTGTCGTGGATATGCGGCGCCGTTTGAAGGGCTTGGCGAGGCGGGGCTTGCTGGCCCCCGGCGATTCCCGCTCAGTCTTCCCTTTGACAATTCGGAAGGCGGTGCGGCGGCGGATCAGGCCCGGCATTTCGAGGCGCTCAAGAGTTGGACCCGTCCCGCACACTTCATCTGGGGCGGGACGGACGATGTCTTCACCGAGGCGTGGGGCCGCAGTTGGGCCGCTCTCTTTCCGGACGCTTCCTTTGATCTCATTCCCGAGGCAAGACACTTTCTGCAGGAAACGCATGCGGACGAGATCCTGCGCGCCTTCTTCGCTCGGACGTCCTGATTCCAGCCCGGGAGCCTGATGCGCTTGGACAAACTGTCACCGCATATTGGGACGCTGGCGGGCTGGCTCTAGCGGTGGGGAAGTACCTGCTTTTAGGATTGGCGGGGCTTCCGGTGGCGGCGCTCGCCGTCATGCTGATGCAGCACTTGCACTATCTCGACCGTGCGCCGGCATGCGGCGCAGGATCGCCAGCCGCTCGTCTATGGCAAGGACGCGTTTCACGTTGTGACTTTTGTCAAGGTTCGCAAAGGCGCGGACGTCATCGAGGCAGTCCGCCAGTTCAAGCAAAAGACACATGGCCAAGGCCAGTGGATCTATGCAGGAAAAGTGGTGGTCAACGTGCCCTCCGCACAGTTTCTTTCTTCTCATATGTGAAAATGTGTGAGTTCATGTGTAAGTCTTGAGGCGAGGAAGTCAGGCTTCATTGGGCAGTTGGAAGCGCTCTGGACGAAGACGAGGCAGAACTCTTGATGTCGTTGCGATTTCCTCAGCCGGGACCTGAGTCATGTACTGGTCAGAGATGCGATCATCCTGAGAGGCGGTGTTCGGGAGCAGCGCCACGCTGCCTGGCGGCCGTGACGCGCCATTCCGATGCGCTGCAACCGAATTCGTCCCGGAACCATCGGGAGAATGCACTCAGGGCCGAGAACCCCATTAGTTCGGCTATAACGTAGAGCGGACGGTCAGCCCCTTCGACATACTGTCTCACCATTTCAGCGCGCACATGGTTGAGCACGACCGAGAAAGATGTGCCGTCCTGTTTGAGGCGCCTTTCTATGGTCCTGCGGCTGACCCCAAGTTGTTTCGCCATAACTTCCAGAGAGTAACTGCCCGATGGCACCCGAATCCACAACAGCTCACGTACTCGGTCACTCACGCTCAAGCGGCGATTTATCAGAAGCGCATCGAGATACTGGCGGGCGTATCGTGCCATGAGCTGATCCGAATGCGGAAGTCGCTTTTCGAGATCCTCCTCGTCGCACACGAGGCCGTTGAAGTCGCGTCCGAACTCGACGCTCGGACCGAAAATTCTTTTGTGAACAGAGAGATCGCGTGGCGCTCCGTGCGTGAAGCAGACCGCACGGGGTCTCCATGAATCGCCGAGAAAGGTGCGGAGCGTCCGGCTAAGCACGCCTACACACAACTCGACCGCCTGGCGCGCCGGCACCGGTCTCTCGAACCTGAGCTCCGGTCTTACCGTAACGATGCCGTCTTCCACGTCGATCCGGGGATTCAGCGCTTCGTTATGCAATCGAACGTATTTGACCAGCGCCTCGAGCGCTTTCCTGGCGGTCGGGCCTTCGCGCACGATGAGAGCTAGCGGCCCCAGATTCGATAGCAAGCGGTGCTCCGCGAGCCGCAGTCCGAAACTCTCTTCCTGGCTCCGCTCCGCGGAATCTTCCAGGAGCTGGCGGCCGGCGTCGGCCGGAATCTTCATGTCCGGATCGCTAAGGCAGGCACGAGGCAATCCGACCGCTCGAAGCAACGGGTAAGGGTTGATCTGGAGGATGCCAGCCAGCTCGACGTAACCGGTGAGTGACGCTGCTCGAACCAAAAGCACGGAAAACCAACCTTGTCTTGCGATGGTAAATCAATGTCGCTTTATGTCAAACCGGGTGTTTGCGATTTTTCTATAATTTGTCCTCGCGGTTCGACAGATTCCAAAATCCGTAGTCTCGATCGAATAGGAGAAACTTTATGTATTTCACTGACGATACTTTGCTTCCCGAGAACCAAGAAAAACTAATCATCAAGGCCGGGCCCTGGGGGCCGCAATGGAGGCCGAGCGACTTCCCGGAAGACATTGATGTCTCCTGGGATGCTCAGGTCCAGAAAGCGTTGGACTGTTTCAACGCGGGCGCGTCTGTTTTGCACGTGCATGTGCGCGATCCGAAGACGGGCAAGATCTCGAAGAACTTCAGGGAGTACAGTTATCTGATCGAGCGTCTCAGGAAGGCGGTGCCGAAAATGGTGCTGGAGATCGGTGGCTCAATCTCGTTTGCGCCAGAGGGCGACACCGAAAAAGCAAAATGGCAGGGCTACGACACACGCCACCTGCTGGCCGAGATCATGCCGAAGCCGGATCAGGTTACGGTTGCAATCGGTTCGGCCGCGATGAATCTCGTCGAGATGAGCTCGGCGGACGATGTCAAGGGGACGCACTTGGAGGATCCCAAAATGCAGGCGCTATACGCCGATATGGTTGCCGATGCGCCCCCGTCTTTTTACATCGAGCACCTAAAGCGCCTGCGCGCCCATGACATCCAGCCCTTCTTCATGCTCGGTCACGTTGATCAGCTCGAATCTGTGGAACGTCTGATCCGGGCGGGCCTTTACGCGGGACCGCTGAACCATAATCTGGTGGCGATCGGCGGCGGTGCGGCCAGCCGCAATCCGTTCGACATGATGGAATACGTCCGGCGCTCTCCCCACGGCTCGGTGATGTTCATGGAGTCGTGGATGCGTACAGTTCTGCCGTTGTGCAACATCGCGATCACGCTCGGGCTGCACGTTCGAGTCGGCATCGAAGACAACATATGGGGCAAGAAAGGCCAGCGCATGGGGACCGTAAAGCAAGTAGAACAGATGGTCCGCTTGGCGAAGGAACTGGGCCGTGAGATTGCGACAGGAGACGACGCACGCCGAATCATGAAGATCGGAACCTGGTATAAGACCCCGGATGAGACGCTCTTCAATCTCGGTCTGCCGCCAAACCGCAAGGGCGGCGAAAAGGGATTTTTGGTCTACGAGACCGATGGCAGGCTCCATGAGCATGTGTACGCATCCGATTCGCATCCGCTGGCGGAATAAGACACCTACGGCGACCCGGCGCCGAAAAGAAGAGCTCAACGATGGAAGTCGCCGGCAAATCGATATACTGGTCGGCCAAGTCATCAGTCCGGACGGCGGAGCCGTTATCTAAGCAAGGACCGTGATTCTCCGAGAATAATGCTGGAGGAGGGCTTATCTCAGCTGGTGGGATCGTGAGTTTGATAGCGATCATTTTCCGAGATGGGTTTGAAAGAATATGCCGGAAAGAGCGAAATCCGCGGGAGCAGAACCCGATCTCGCGATTAGACTGGATCTTGAGCGAACGCATATCGCCCACGAACAGTCGATGATGACGTGGATCCGGACGGCGATCGCGCTGATTACCTTCGGCTTCACCATCTACAAGTTCTTTCAGCTCGAGCTGCCGGGCCGTGCGGAGAAATCTCGTCTGCTGGGGCCCCGCGAGTTTGCGCTTGTACTGGTTGCACTGGGTCTCATTTCGCTGCTGATGGCGACGATAGAACATCGACGCTGTCAACGGCTCCTCAAGCAGCAGTGGTCTGAGGCTCCCCGGTCGCTGGCTGTGTGGCTGGCGGCGATGATCTCGATTCTAGGAACCATAGCCTTTCTCTTAATGATCTTTCGGCAGTAACACGTCCAAAAAGAGGAGATCCGAATGGCGGCAAAAGATCAAACGCATGAAACGGGCCCTTGGGACGCGGCGCTGGAACAACTCCGCGAATGGGATCCCGACTGGGCAGAAACGTGCGAGAAAATGACTACGAACCCCTGGACCTCGACGGTCCTACCGCGCAAGACGATCGAATTGATCGGCGTTGCACTTAATGCTGCCTGCACCAATCTCAATCCCGATGGCACCCGGCGTCACATTCGCGCGGCACTCAGAGCGGGCGCTAGCCGCGAAGAAATTCTGATGGTGCTAAAGATGGCCTCGGTGCTGGCGATTCATTCGTGCAGTCTCGGCGCGCCCATTCTTCTCGAAGAGGCCAAGGGGGCGGGACTAAAGCCATCGCCAAAGCGAGCGGCCTCAACGCCCGCGTGCGACAAGGTACGTACGCGCGATCGGCCAATGGAATGACGCGTGGAATCCGTTTGTCGAGCTCGACCCGGTCTGGACCGACCAATTTATGGCAACGGGCGCCGGAATTTACGCCAGCGGGGTGATGACGCCCAAGCTGATCGAACTACTGAGCATCGCATTCGACGCTTCCTATACCCACATGTACGCGCCGGGGACCCAACGGCACATCAAAACTGCCCTGGAGGTGGGCGCGACCATGGAAGAGATCATGGAGGTGCTCAAGCTGTGCGTGGTTCAAGGCGTTCAGGCATGCAATCTCGCGGTGCCCATACTCAAAGAAGAAATCGCAAATCTGTCAGGTGGAGATAAGGCCAAACGCGCTTGAGTCCTGCATGTCGTGCGTCCAAAAAGAATCGTTGATTTGCTGGTGCCGGGGGCGGGGGTCGAACCCGCACGGAGCTTTCGCTCCAGAGGATTTTAAGTCCTCTGCGTATGCCATTTCGCCACCCCGGCCTGTGACCGAGCAACATCCTTAAATCATAAACATACCCGCGCGCGAAGATGGCGCATCGGACCGCCGGCGCCTTCCGCTGCCGCGATCAACGCTGCGCCGCGATTATTCATTCTGTCCGGCGCGCGATGCATATATGCTCGACCCCGCGGCGCGCGGCGGATTCTGACGGTCGCCGATTGCTTCGACGAAAGGGCGGATTGCATGGCGCAAAAACGGTTCATTGCCGCGGTTCTGATTGCGCTGACGCTGTCGGGTTGCGCCGCCTACCGTCGCTATCAGGCCTCGAAGCCTGAGACCGTTCGAAAAACCGAGGCCGCGCTCTCCGACGCGGGCTTCACCGCGATCAAACTCGACACTTCCGACAAAGTCGGGCTCGTCGAAGACCTCCCGCCGTACGAAATTCGCAGCTACGCGGCCCAATCCGGCAAGGTCTACTGGTATTACGACCCCGACATTTGCGCGTGCGTGTATGAAGGACATCAGAAGGATTTCGACCGCTACCAGATGGCGCTGCAGCAGGAAAATGACATCGCGCAATATGCGGACGAATCAAACGACCAGCAGGTCGCCTCGTTGAACGCCTTGAACGGTGCGTTTTTTCCTCCGCCGATATTCTGGATCAGTGGATTCAACCCAGGCCCACACATTGGTGGCGGAGGCGGCGGCAGCGGAGGCCCTGGTGGCAACGGAGGCTTCGGCGGTGGCCATGGCTTCGGTGGCGGCGGCTTTGGGGGCGGTCACGGACGTTAGCGGCCTGCCCGAGACCTTGAAGCGATCGCCGCGCCGAATCTGAATGTGTGGCGCGACGCCTTAGCCGGGATTGCGCGCGAAAGTAGGCACGCCGGGAAAATGCGGCGCCCATGCCGGCGCGCTGGCGACGAAGATGCTCGCCGTGGGTTGAAACTGACTCGGGTCGTCCAGGCTGCCAACCTTGATCGCGGTGAACGGCAGCCCCGACAGCAGGCTCATGATCGGCGCGCCGCAATTGGCGCAAAAGCCGCGACTGACTTTGTTGCCGCTGTCGCCGGTCACCTCGTAATGCTTCAACTGCCCCTTGGTCAGCTTGAACGCCTCCTTCGGAACGAGCAGGACCGGTGCGAACGCGCCGCCCGTCGAGCGCTGGCAATCGCGACAGTAGCAGTTTGCCTGCATCACGGCGTCAGTCGCGGACTCGTAGCGAACGGCGCCGCACATGCACCCTCCGACAATTTTTGCTGCCATTGCAAAATCTCCTCTTCGCCCATCGGCGCATGCTCATCATTCTGCCTGCATCGAGATTGATCAACCGCCAAAGCGGTGCACGACTTCACACGAGCGCAAGTCGCTCGAACTGCTCGGCGGGCGCTTCCATCTCGACTAACGCGGCCCGGAGTTTTTCCGCCGCTCGTTTTTCTTCAGCGCTGCCCGCGAGGTTCGCTTCTTCGGCGGGGTCGTCGCTAAGGCGATACAGATGATTGCCGCTGAACTTGCCCATCGCCCAGAACGGAAGCAGATCGCCGGCTCGAAACGGTTGCCTGATCACCGGACTCCGCGCCCCCGGCATCCGGTCGAGCACCGCACGCTCGTCCGGCGGCGGCATCTGGAGTTGCGGCAGGTGCGATATCGGCATCGTGGACCATCGATTCGACCACAGGCTCAGCGGCGCGTTCTCGCCTGACGGCGCGCGCGCGTACTTGGCGTGCGCGTCGATCAAATGAACTTCGCGTCCCCATACCCCGGCGACCGCCCAGTCGCGAATCGATCGCGCCGCGCCCGTCACCAGCGGCAGCATCGAGCGCCCGTGCGTGCGATGCGCCAGCTCGACGCCGAAGATTTCCGCGAGAGTCGCGCAGATGTCGACGTTAGTCGTCAGCGCATCGACGCTTCCAGCGCCGATTCCCGGCGCCGCAATCAACAACGGCGTATGCCCGAGCGGCTCGTAAATCGGCACTGCGGGCTTGCCCCAGATGTCCTTTTCGCCGAGGTAATGCCCGTGATCGGTGCATACGATCACCACCGTGTCGTCGTAAAATCCGCCGCGCTCGATTGCCGCGAGCAGCTTGCCCAGCCACGCGTCGATCATGGTCAGCTTGGCGCCGTAGCAGGCGCGAATCTGCCGCGCCTGCGCGGCGGTGAGCACGCCGTGCGCCAAAGCGCCGCGGATGTACGGCGGCCAGATCATATGCGGCCCTTGCCACGACGAATCGTACATCGACGCGTAAGGCTCCGGCGTATCGAACGGCTCGTGCGGATCGAACTCGTCGACGAACAGCATGAACCGATCGTGGCTGCGCGCCGATCGCTCGAGCCAGTTCGTCGCGGCCGCCATCGTGCGCGGTCCCGGAAAATCGGCCTCGTCGCGAAAGTAGCCGCGCGAGTTGTCGTACGGCGTATCCCCGCGTCCGAACGACGGCGCTCCGATCCAACTCGGGTCCGGGCGCGTCTGCCACGGGTCGCTCTCATGGCCGCGCTGGTAGTCCCACGCGGTAAATTCGGTGTGATAGTTTTCGCCGCCGACTTCAAACAAATGCGGATGGTCCGAGACCAGCTTGGTAACGACGCCGGCCGCGCGAAGATACGCGGTCAGCGGCCGCTCCCAGACTTCGATCGACCCCCAGGGCTTCCACAAAAAATCGATCGCGCCGCACAGGATGTCGTGACGCGCCGGGATGCATGGCAGCGAGCCTGAGTAGTGACGGTCGAACCGGACCGCGCGCCGCGCGAAGCCGTCGAGATTGGGCGTCGCGAACTCGCGCCCGCCATACGCGCCGAGCATGTGCCGATTGAGGCTGTCCAGTAGAATTGCGATGGCGTTCTTCGGACGCTGCGCCCCAGTTTCACCCACGCTCATCGATAGAATCCTAGCAGAGGCCATCACCTGCCGGGAAAGCATCGCGATATTCCGGTTCAAAAGCTCAGGCTCGCTGAAACCTCCGCCCCTGCCTCTCGTCTATAGATGCGGGCCGCGTGAGACTGGACTTGCGTCGCGCGGCAGATTGAAATGGAGTCTGAAGCACAGGTAATGGAGCGCATGAAGAAACGAATCGCGTCCGCGATGACTCGAAGCCTTGCGGCCGGACTGCGCGCCGGCGTAGTCGCGCTGGCGGTTGCAATTTCCGGATGCGCGGTAGCGCCGGCGCCCATCGCGCATACCGCCAACGTGGTGGCGACTCCGCAACAAGGACAGTTAGCGGTCAGCGTCGCCGCCGCTCCTACCGTCGGCGAGGTAACTCCCGTTTACGTGTCGATCGCCAACGGCACCGACGCTCCGCGTGCGGTGGTGCCGAGCCAGGTGTTCGCGCTCAACGACGCCGGCGAGCGAGTCGCTCCTCTTCCACCGGGTGAGGCGGCCCGGCAGGCCGGCAGCGCCAAGGAGTTGCAGGGAGCGATACAAAGCGCCGCCGTCAGCGGTGTCGGAGGCGCCGCGGTGGGGGCAGCCGCAGGAGCGATCGCCGGCACTGCTGGTTCTGCTGGAAACTGGTGGGGCTTCAGATCCCCGGGCTCCGGCGCGATAATCGGATCAGCGTTCGGCGGCGGATGGGGCATCCTGAGCGGCGCAGAACGAGGTCAATCAAAAGCCGACCAGCAGGCCAATGAGCAGATCCAGGCGGTCTCGCTCAAGCCCGAAGACGTGCGCAAGGACTTCACGGTCAGCGGCTACGTCTTCTTCCCCAAAGGGCAATACAACCAGGTCGAGATGTTGCTGGTCGATCGCGAGACCGGCGACACCGAGGTCGTGCGCGAACCGTGGCGCTGAGTTAGCGCTTACAGCATCGACGAGATAATCACGATCGCGCCCTGCCCCTTGCCCTTCTCGGCCGGATCGCAAATTACAGCCCTGCTGCCGATGAACTTCATGTCCGTCGGATCCATCAGGCCCGAGGCGAACGGCCGCGCGATGCCTCGCTCGACTCGATAGACCACGCCGTCGCGCTCGTTGTTGTTCTCGGAAGCAAATTTGCCGGTGTCCGCGATCATCAACTCGTCACCGTATGAGCCGAAGCTGGACGGCGACCACACGAAGCCCGACGGACGAATGAAGCCGACCAGATAAACGTCATCCTTCAGCTTGCCATCGGCGCCCACCATGCCGATGCGGCCGACCTTCGCGGCAAAATCCCCCTTCGCGCGCATCCCGACCAGCATCATGCCTGCCGCCTTCGAATCGGACGCCGGCGCGAATCCTATAGTGGTCAGCTCGAACGCGACCGGTTTGCTGTAGTTGCCGAATGCGCTCGCTTTACCCGACGAGTCGATCGAGTAGATCGACGCGTTGCCGCTGGTCGCCGCGTACAGCTTGCCCGCGAAGGGCGTATCGGCCGCGCCGAATTCGAGGTCGCGGCATTCGGTCGCGCCCGCATCGGGCAGTTTCGCGAACGTGCTGACCGCGCCCGATTTGTCGATTCGCTCGACTTCGCACGGTCCCTTGATATCGCCGGCCGCGGCAAGCACGAAGACATTGCCCTGGTACGATCCGAATCCCGCCGGACCGATCGCGACGCCGGCCGGGTTCTTGATCTTCGCCTTGTCCGCCAGCGCAGTGACCTTGCCGCCGAACGTCACGGAGAAAACTCCTCCCGCCTGGTCGGACACCAGCATCGCGCCGTGGTCATCCTGCAGGAAGTACGGGGCGACGAGGCCGGATGCCTTCAGCGCCTTGATCTCGAATGGGACTTCCACGTCGAGGCCCGGACCCGACGCGCGCGCGATCGAGTTGGTCAAGCCCGGCATTGCGGCAATAACCAGAGCGGCGAAACTCAACGCGGTGACAAAGACTGAAAAGCTACTTTTTCTTCTCGAGAAGTTCATCAAGCGCCTCGTTGACAACGTATTTTTCGTTTGGATCCCGGTCGTCCAGCTCTGACTTGCGGTGCGACACCCACTCCGCCAGCCCGATCGTCGCGGCGTCCTCGGGATTCGAAATCCCCATCGCCTCGGCGACCCGCATCAGCTGCCCAAAGAGCTCGTCGGGCACGTCGATCTGAATTCTCTTGCTCAAGCGTCTCGCTCGATCCTCTTTCCGGCGATTGTTCGCCCTTCCATATAGTCTTAGGTCGCGGCGGTCGTCAAAATGAATTCTGACGTGTCATCACCGATTAAATACGCCGGCACTATCGTCGAGTACCTCGATCAGGGCCGGCTCAAAGCTGCTCTGGCCACCCGCGAGCAGGAGCGCCATCTCGCCGTGATCGATTCCGCCGGCCACGAGCGGCTGGTGCCGCGCGATCTCGTCCTGATGCGCCATCCGGATCGACCCGCCGACCGTGAAGACGTCGCCGAGGCGCTCGCGGATCTGGAACGCGAGCGCGCCGAACTGGCGGCCGAACTCGATCTCCAGTTGCTGTGGGAAGTAGCGCAGGAACAGGGCCGCAGCTTTTCCGCCGCGGAACTCTCCGAGTTGTTCTTCGGCCGTCGATCCAATGCCGCCGCCTCCGTGATGCTCGAGGCGCTGCTGAACGATCGCATCTACTTCGTCCGCCGTCATATGGATTTTGTGCCGCGCACGCCCGAGCAGGTCGAACGGCTGCGGATGCAGAACGATCGGATTCGCGCGCGCAGCGACGACTATCGAAAAATCCAGAAGCATCTGCGCGACGTCCTGAGCGGCGCCGACCAGCCGCCCGCCGACGACTCGGCCGCGCTCATCGAAGAGCTGTCGCGCTATCTCAAAAACCCGTTCACGCGCAGCCGCGACATGACCCAGATGCTCACGCACGCGGCTCCCGACATCGACCCGGCCGAAGCGGCTTACGAAATTCTCGAGCGCCTCGGCGCACAGCCCCGCGTACCGCGTTTCGCATTCATCGCGGGGCTCAAGGACGAATTCAGCGACGCCGTCATGAAGGAGGCATCCGAGGCGGTGCCGGGCCCTCGCGCAATCTCCGACGGCGGATTCGCCGTAACTGTCGACGACGACGACACGGTTGAGGTCGACGACGCTCTCAGTTGCGAGGCGCTCGCAGACGGCGGCATGCGGGTGCGCGTGCACATCGCGCTGGTCGCCGATTTCGTCGTCAAGGGCGGTGCGATGGACCAGGAGGCGGCCGCGCGCGCGACCACGGTTTATCTGCCCGAAACAACCATCCGGATGCTTCCCGACCCGATTTCATGCCGCGCCGCGAGTTTGATCGCCGGCGAAGATCGCCCCGTGATGACCACCGACGTACGCTTGTCGGCTGACGGCGAGCTGGTCGAAGCCTCAATCTATCCCGCGCGAATTCCAATCATGCGACGGCTCGACTACGACCAGGTCGATCGCATCCTCGAGTCAGGCGCCCGCGCCGACGAGGTCGCCGGCACCGTCTCCCGGCTGCATGCGGCCGCAACGCAGCTTCGTGAGCGGCGCCGCACCGCCGGCGCGGTACTCGTGCAGCGGCGCGAGGCAAAAGTCCGCGTGCGCGGCGACGAGATCGAGGTCACCGTGCTCGATAATGCGTCGCCGGGCCGCACGCTGGTCGCGGAGTTCATGGTGCTGAGTAATTTCGTCGCGGCTCGCTACGCCGCAATGAACCGGATTCCGATCATTTACCGCGTGCAGCCGCAACTTGGCGGCGATCTGGCGTCGCAGCGCCCACACCTGTCGCTGCATCCGGAATACCACGCTGGCATCGGACTCGACTTTTACGCGCAGTTGAGCTCGCCGATCCGCCGCTACGCGGATTTGGTCCTGCAACGGCAACTGTTGGGCGCGCTAAAGAATCGCGACCGTGAAACGCCGCCGCTTTACACCGACGATGAATTGCTGACCGTGCTCGCCGGCGCCGAGAACGCGGAGGCTTCCGGACGCGACCTCGAGCGCCGCGCCAAGCGTTACTGGATTCTCCGCTACCTCGAACGCCACGCCCAGGACGGCCAAATCCTCGCCTACGTCGCGCGCGAGGGCCAAAGTGCGGAACTCGCTGATTTTGCCGTGCGCGGAACCTTGCACGGCGCGCCCACGCTGCCGAATCAGATGCCTATAATGGTGCAGGTGAGTCGCGTCGATCCGCTGCGCGGATGGCTCGCGTTCGATTTCGTCGGTCCCGCCAACGAAGCCTCAACCGGCGCGATCAGAACCATCTGATCGCCTGAGACCCGTCAACGCTCAGCCACTCGTGTCAACGGTCAACGTTCGCTGCGCTCAGAATCTCAAACAGCAACCGTCGTTTCCCACTTCTAACCTTCATCATTCTCCAAACTCAGGCTCTTTATGAAGGCGCGAGCGTTTTGGTCCTGAGCGGCGGCGTTGTGAGACGCGCGCGCGTACCTGCCCCATGCCCATCATCCATTGCGATGTACCACGGCGCGACAACTCGTACGTGGGCGCGAACCGCGCTTGCGGCATGACGGAGTTTGGCCCTGCCATTTGCGCCACTCGCCGAGTGAACAGCCAGCGACACGCCCATGATCAATCCGGCTGCAATTGCTAAACGCATCGTTTTTCTCTGATGTACGGCCTTCGCCTTCATGACGAGAATTAGCCACGCCGGGGCGCCCTCGCGGACGCCCCTTTGCGTGACTCCCCTCTTTCCCCCAGCCGCGTCTTTCCCCCGAACGCGCGCCGGCCGCCCTACAGCTCTTTGAACGTGTCCTGCTCCAGACGCCACCGATCGATCGATTCGATATTGAAGCGCCAGTCGCTGCCAACCTTGAACGCCGGGAGACGACCGCGCTTGAGCTGGCGGTATATCGTCGACGGATGAACCTTCAGGTAGTCCGAAAGTTCCTTGACCGTCAGCACGTGGCTGCTCTCATTTCTCAGCATCTGTCGGCTCCCCTTTTTAGGTTCTCTTTATTGATTCGCGCGATTACCCAAGCGACTCTTGAGGAGGCTTATCGCAAGCTACGTGCCGAGGGACTCCGACAGAAAATGTCACGCGAATAAAGCGATCTGCGGCCACCGTTGACCGCCGCAGGCGGTAGGATTTTGGCATCGCGACTGAAAAATGCCGGTCACGCCGCGAACACAACGCGTCAATGCTCGCCGTCGCGTTCACAGGCACCCGCCGCGCTGTTTTGAGCGCGTTCAGTCCGTTGCTGACTGCGGGTTGACTACTGCTAGATCTTGCCGATCAGCTCGCGCCCGACCTGGCCAACGCCTTCGAGCAGCGCCGCTTCGTCCGCGCCGCGTTGCAGCAGTATCAGCCGGCTCACGCCCAAATCAGCGTAGCGCTTCGCTGTATCCCGATCGACCTTCACCCGCGGATTAGGCGTGACGCTGATTTCCACGTCCTCGAGCCGGCGGCCCGCCGCCTTGCACGCTGTCTTCAGCCCCTCCACGCACTTCGCCGTCCCCTCCAGGTCCAGCGCAAACCCGTACCATCCCTTCGCGAGGCGCGCCGCCCGGCTGTAGGCCTCCTTCGTATGCCCCCCGAAGACAATCTCCGGATGCGGCTTCTGCACCGGCCGCGGCATCGCGTTGACGCCGCTGAACTTGACCCACTTGCCGCTGAACTCCGGCTTCGGCATCGACCACAGCGCGATCATCGCCGCCAACCATTCCTCGGCGCGCGCACCCTTGTGATCGAACGGCGCGCCGATCGCCTCGAACTCCGGCTTGAGATATCCGACGCCGATCCCGAATATCAGCCGCCCGTTCGACAGCACGTCGGTTGACGCGAGCTCTTTGGCGAGCACCACCGGATTTCGCTGCGGCAATATGATGATGCCCGTCCCCAGCCGAATCTTCGTCGTATGCGCCGCGACGAACGCCAGCGCGATTGCCGGGTCGAGCATCGGGTAGTCGGCCGCCACCGGCGAGGGCGGCGCCTGCGGGTCGGGCAGTATCACATGCTCGCCCGTCCACACACTTTCAAACCCCGCTTGTTCGGCCGCGCGCGCGACGGCGGCGGCGCACTTGGGAAACGCACAAGCTCCGTTGTTGATTCCGAACAGTCCGAATTTCATAGATTCAACTCTCCACCGTTCTCACTCAAGCGCCTTCTCTCAAATATGTTCTAACAGGGCGAAGCCCGCATCCTAATCTGTTCCTCACTAAGGTGCAGGGGTTACCCCTGCCCAAGGAAGCGTGAAACCCACGGCGGGTTTCACTACAATCAAGTGCTTCTCTCCCTTGTCCCTACCCCGACGATGACCGCTTTTCAATTGACGCATTGGGTTGCGGATTCGCCCCGGCCAATTGACGCGACGCGCCGCGCATCATCATAATCGCATCGACTGCTTCCCGATGTGGCGGCTTGAGGCGGGCGCGCGATGAGATGTCCCCAGTGCGGTAACGACACCCAGCAAGGCTCGGCCTTCTGTTCGCGATGTGGCGCGCGGATGTTCGCGCCCAAGCCCGCCGCAGTGCGCGAGTACGCGCTCGCCATATTTCGCCCCTCGCTATGGTACTACGCCAACGGCTTTCTGGTCGGCGCAGTTTTGATCGCGGCCGGCGCGCGCCTGCTCTACGTCAAATTCGAACCGGTGCAGGCCGCCTTCGTCCTCATTGGCATCGGCGCGCTCTTCTTCCTCGTCACGATCATTCGCGCGCGCACCGTCAATTGGAGCCTCACTTCCGATCGCTTGATCGAAAAGCGCGGGCTGGTCGCGTCGCGCCGGCGCGAGATGGAACTCGCCGACATCCGCTCGGTCGAGGTCGACAAGCGCGTCTTCCAGCGGATGATCGGACTCGGCGACGTCACTATCGCGTCCGCCGCCAGCGCCGACTACGCCATCCGTTTGCACGACATCTACGATCCCGACAATGCGGCCGAGACGATTCGCAAGGCGCGCCTGAAACGGATGGCGTAAATCACGATGAGCAAGCGGCCCGACCTGCGCTACGAACGACGCCTGTGGAAACTCGGCATCGACGCCGTCGCCGGCGTTGACGAAGCCGGGGTCGGCCCGATGGCTGGGCCGGTGGTCGCCGCCGCCGTCGTCTTCGCCCCCGAAACCTTCATCAGCGGCGTGCACGATTCCAAACAGTTGAGCCACGAGCAGCGCGAGGAACTCTTCACGCCCATCCGCGAGCGTGCGATCGCGGTCGGCGTCGGCATCGCCGAGGTCAACGAAATCGATCGCCTCAATATCTACTGGGCCACGATGTCCGCGAGCCGCCGCGCGCTCACCGCATTGACTCTCGCGCCCGGCCATGTGCTGGTGGACGGCCGCCTGATTCCTGGCCTCAAACTTCCGCAGACAAAAATCGTGGGCGGCGATCGCAAAAGCTTCTGCATCGCGGCCGCCTCCATCGTCGCCAAAGTTACCCGCGACCGCATGATGGTCTCGCTCGACGCCCGCTACCCCGGCTACGGCTTCGCCCAACACAAGGGCTACTGCACCAACGAGCATATGCAAATGCTCATCAAGCTCGGCCCCTCGCCGATCCATCGCCGCTCGTTCTGGCCGGTCGCCGCCTCCGCTCAGCGCCTGCTGTTCTGATGCACCGAACCGGTGGTCCCTGACCGACGCCGGTGATAAGAGGGGAGGCGTTCGCTCTCTCGCAAGGGGTAAAGCGCGATGCGCTGTACGAAGTGCGCCACCGACAACGCCGCGGGCGCGAGATTCTGCAATCAGTGCGCAACGCCGCTCAGCCGCGTCTGTCCGAAGTGCGCTCATCTGAACGCGCCTCATGCGAAATTCTGCTCCGAGTGCGCCGCAGCGCTGACTTCGGAGGAATCGAAGTCGACCGCCGGCACTTTCACAGCCTCAGCGGTTCGCATCTCGCCGGAGCGGACTGATTCTGACGTCGGGGACGGTGAACGCAAGACGGTCACGGCGCTGTTCGCCGACATCAAAGGCTCGATGGACTTGATGGAGGACCGCGATCCGGAAGAGGCGCGCGCGATTGTCGACCCGGCGCTCAAGCTGATGATCGACGCGGCCCATCGCTACGGCGGCTACATAGTGCAATCGACCGGCGACGGCATCTTCGCGCTGTTCGGCGCGCCCATCGCGCACGAAGACCATCCGCAGCGCGCGTTGTTCTCGGCTCTGCGCATGCAGGAAGACGTCAGGCGTTATGCGGAAAAGCTGCGCGCGGAAAAGGGTGTCAATCTGCAAGTCCGTGTCGGCGTGAACACCGGAGAAGTTGTGGTGCGTTCGATCAAAACTGACGACGCGCACACCGAGTACACACCGATCGGCCATTCGACCAGCCTCGCGTCGCGATTGCAGTCGCTCGCCTCTCCGGGATCGATCGCGGTAAGCGAGACAATGCGCAAGCTGGTCGAAGGTTACTTCGCGCTCAAGCCGCTGGGTCCGGCGCGCATCAAAGGCGTGAGCGAGCTGGTGAATGTTTACGAGGTGACCGGGCTGGGGCCCCTGCGTACCCGGCTTCAAAGGTCCGCAGAGCGCGGATACACCAAGTTCGTCGGGCGCGAGCGCGAGATGGAGGCGATGAAACACGCAACGGCGCAGGCCAAGTCAGGCCACGGCCAAATCGTCGCCGCGATGGCGGAGCCCGGGGTGGGCAAGTCGCGATTGTTTCACGAGTTCAAGGCGGTCTCGCAATCGGGCTGGATGGTGCTCGAGACGTTTTCGGTCTCGCACGGCAAGGCCTCAGCGTACTTGCCCGTCATCGATTTGCTGCACACCTACTTCAGGATCGCCGGGGAAGACGATCAGCGTGTACGGCGCGAGAAGGTGGCCGGCAAGCTGTCGATTCTTGACCCATCGCTTGAGGATGCGAGGCCCTACCTGTTTTCCCTGCTCGGCATCGTTGAGGGCGACGACCCACTGGCGCAGATGGACGGGCAGGTTAGGAAGCGCCGGACGCTCGACGCGATCAAGCGCATACTTCTACGAGAGAGTCTTAACCAGCCGCTGATGTTGATCTTTGAGGATCTCCACTGGATCGACGAGCAGACCCAGGAGTTGCTGAACCTGCTCGCCGACTCGATCGGTACGGCGAAACTCATCCTGCTCGTGAACTACCGGCCAGAGTATTCACATCAGTGGGGATCGAAGACTTACTATACTCAATTGCGACTTGACCCGCTTGGCAAGGAGAGCGCCGAGGAGATGGTTGCTGCGCTACTGGGCGACGGAAAGGATCTTGCGCCGCTCAAACGAATGATCATCGAGCGGACCGAGGGCACGCCCTTCTTCATGGAAGAAATCGTGCAGTCGCTGTTCGATGACGGCGTGCTAACACGCGACGGCACGGTGAAGCTCACACGCTCAATGAATGCGGTGAAAGTCCCGGCTACGGTGCAGGGCGTGCTCGCCGCGCGTATCGACCGTCTGCCGCTTGAGGAGAAGGACCTCCTGCAGACGCTCGGCGTGCTGGGACGGGAGTTTCCGCTAGGGCTGGTGCTTCGCGTGACGCTCAAGGCGGACGACGATTTGAATCGGATGCTCAGCAAGCTTCAGCTTGCCGAGTTCATTTACGAGCAGCCAACGGTCGGCGACATCGAATACATCTTCAAGCACGCACTGACTCAAGAGGTCTGCTACAACTCGCTTCTGATTGAGCGCCGCAAGCTCTTGCACGAGCGCGCGGGTCAGGCGCTCGAATCGATGTTCGCCGGGCAGTTGGAGGACCATCTGGACGAACTGGCGCATCATTACAGCTGCAGCGACAACATCGAGAAGGCGGTCGAGTATCTCGGTCGGTCGGGCAATCAGGCGATGCAGCGCTCGGCCTATAACGACGCGATTAACGGCCTGACCTCGGCGATAGATCGCCTTCAGAAGCTTCCTGACACTCCTGAGCGCACGCGGCGGGAATTGCTCCTTCAGTTGGCCGTCGGCCCCGCTTCAATCACGATCAATGGGTGGGCCGCGCCGGAAGTTGAGCGGGCGTACATTCGCGCGCGCGATCTGTGCAAGCTATTGGGGGATCCTCCGGAGGAATTTTTTCCCAGCCTGTATGGACTTTGGCTTGAGCGTTTGGTGAGAGGCGAATTAACGAGGGCCTATGAGCTTGCCGAGGAGTTCTTGCGGCAAGCGGAAGGCGCAGGCGAACAAGCGATTCAAATGTACGGACGGTATGTCTTGGGCAATACCTTGTTGTGGATGGGTGATTTCGTTGGAGCCCGAGAGCATCTGGAAATCGCGATCGCCCTCTATGATCCTGGGCACCATCGCACCCTTGCCCAGCGCTTCGAAGGAGTTGACGCCAATGTTAACAATTTGACGTTGACGGCCATCGCTCTGTGGCAGCTCGGCTATCCCGACCAAGCGCTCCAGCGGATCGTTGAAGCACTCGCATTGGCGCGACAGCTGTCCCATCCCCGTAGTCTGGCTCGGGCAAGCTGGTTTGCCGGCGTCTTTCATCAATTTCGCCGCGACGTGCGTGCAGCTCAAGAGTTTGCCGAGGGTGTGCTTGGACTCAGCGCCGAGCACGGAATAACCGAGTGGTCGCCGTGGGCGACGGCTGTACGCGGCTGGACGATGGCCGCGCAGGGACGCCATGAAGAGGGAATCGCACAGTTGCGGCATGGCATGGCCATCTCCCGCGCAACGGGGCTGGAACTTTTGCGCCCGCACTTTCTCCGCACGCTCGCCGAAGCCAACCTGGAGGCGGGTCGCCTCAATGATGCGCAGGATGCATTGACGGAAGCGCTTGCCATCGCAGATCAGCATCAAGAGTTCTCGTCAGAGCCTGAAATATATCGCCTTAGAGGCGAGCTGATCTTAAGGCGGGAAGATTCCAACGTCGCGGAAGCCAGGCGATGCTTCGAGCGAGCGATCGAGATCGCGCGCAAGCAGAGCGCGAAGTCATGGGAGCTGCGCTCGACCACAAGCCTCGCACGGCTGCTCGCGAAGCAGGGTCATCGCGATGCAGCCCGAACGATACTGGCCGAAATCTACAACTGGTTCACCGAGGGCTTCGACACCGCCGATTTGAAAGACGCCAAAGCGCTCCTCGACCAACTCGGCACGTAAGCATCTGCAATCCGGTTAAGGATCGCACTGCGGCGACCGGCCGCGCGCGTCCCCCGAAAATACCGTGCGGGCGGTCTCACCGGTTCCCGTAAAACCTTTGTGGTGAGGCCAGCCCGCACGGCGGAGGCACAGTTTGATCAGGCAGGATTAGCTTTGGCCGAAAGCGTATCCCTTCCGAGCTTCTTGGAGTTCCGCGCGAAATAGTATGCTCCCCACAAACCCCACACCACCGCGATCGCAACCGCCATCAGCGGTTCCTTGACACTGCCGAGGCCCTCGATCGGACCGATGATATAGAATGCCATGCAGGCCAGATTTGCGATCGCGCCAAACAGGGGAATCGCCATGTGTTTGACGCCGTGGAATTCGTGGCGTTCCTGGTAGGCGACCATGCAAATCACGTTGGTCAGGCCATAAGTTATAAAGATTCCGAAATTCGATATCAGCGTGACCAGCGCCAGGCCGTTGGGCAAAGCCGCCAGGTACGCGTTCGAGCTCATCCCGGCCATGTACCATATATTGTGCGGAAGGGTGGCGATGGTTTTGTCATCGGGAGCCGATCCGCCCGCGAAGTAATACAGCGAACCGATCACCCCGAACACCGCCGAGACCACCGCCAGCGTCCAGATGGTCCGATGGGGCGTGAGGTTTTCGCCGTGCAGCAGGCCGAAGTGCTCCGGCACCTCTTTGTCGCGGCCCATCGCGTACGTGACGCGCGCGCCGGTGTTAATGCAGGCCAACGTCGTGCCGATCAGCGCCAGGAACACAGTGATCGCTTCGATAACCATGAAGGCCTGCCCATGGCCCCCCAGTAGTGAGTTTCCTACTATCACCATCATATCGCCGATCGGCGCTGCTGATCCCTTCGCGTCGTTCAGGCTGTAGGCGCTGCTCATAAAGTAGTTCGCCGCAAAATATTCGAACATGTACATGATCAGGCCCTGGATCAGGAGTGAGAGCAGCACGCCGCGGGCGATGTCCTTCTTCGGATTTTTTGCTTCCTCGCCCAATGACGTAATGGATTCAAACCCGCAGAGCAGGAAGATTGCGATCGTCGCCTGCAGCATCACCGAGTTAAAGCCGTGCGGTGCGACGACCGACCAGGCGCTGGGATGAGCCGGCGCGTCGCCGCTGAAGGCGTAATGCAACACCTTCTTGGTGCCGTCGAGCGCCATTCCCATCGAGCCCTCTGGATGCCCGACGCGGTAGGTGATCGCCAGCACACTGAAAAACAGCAGCGCCAGAATCTGGACGGCGTTGATCAGGAAGTTTGTCACCGTCGATGCCTGGACTCCGCTGTACGCGATGTAGGAGATCGCAAACGCGGAGATGACTGCGACCAGCGCCATGAACACCGGACCGGGAGTCCCGGAATTCATCGAATCAGGGAAGAAGATGCCAACGATGTAGCCGATCATGATACCGATCGTCGCGGCCATCGCGCCCGGATAGACCCAATAATAAAGATGCGAACCCCAACCGAGAACGAATTTGGCCATTCGCGCGAACCGAAAGTTTCTCGAATGGTTGAGGAACGCCTGCTCGGCGAACAGGTAGGAGCTTCCGGCGCCAGGGTAAAGCTTAGCCAGCTCCGAGTATGAGACCGCGGTCGCGAAGGCGAGTGCTAATGCGGCCAAAATCCCGGCCCACATCGACATTCCCGAGGGGAAGGAGTACCCAGCTTGGACCACAAACGTTATCCATAGGAATGCTCCCGGCGCGATCAGCGCCATCGCGTTGACCGTCACTCCGGTCAACCCCAAGGTCGGTTGCATCTTTGCTTCTGTTGATTCGGCCATCCTTACACCTTTGTGTTGGGCGCAGCGTTGCGCGTTGCACTCATATCCCCCGAGCTAGTCCCACCATCGATGACTGTTCTTTTCGCGGACGGTCGCAGGAAACATGCCACTAGCGCATAATTCAAGGAACGGAGTGAGTCAGAATGCCAAAATGGGATCGACGCGATTGCTGCGTTACAAAATGAAATGCTGGATCGCGAACAGTAAATTTTGTTTTTTCACTGACAATGCATAATACACTGGCAGGCGTTTAATTCTGCGCTGTGATCGAAACGGCCCGCATTTTCGGGGATTTCGACTGGGACGATTGACCAACTTAGACTGACGGTCACACTTGCTGCAAATTTTTTGTGCAGTGCCAAATTAACAGGCGCTGCGGTCCAGAATCGATCTGCCCAGCGAGGTCGATTCCATCCTCTCCTCCTCAACGCCAGGCCGCATGCACCACCTGTCGATAGTCAGGGCCTTGATCGACTTAATCTTCCGAAGTAAATGTTTCGCGGGGAACAAAACATCTGACGAATTGTCGATGCATTCGTTTGACTTAAGACATGCAACAGTTCTGACCGAGTTGTGCTACGATCAGCGCATGGGTGATGGCATGCCGATAAATTCTGTGATTCCCTCCCCGATCTTCGAAACGATCAGGGACTCCGAGGATACGCTGCGGACTACGCTGGCCGAGCTGGCCGAAGATAAACGCAAGCAGCGGCCAAATATCTCGGAGCGCAAGCTGGCCGAGTATCTCGCCGATCAGATGGGCTACCGTGGCGCGAAGAACGTGGAAGCGCTGGTAGCATCGCGCGAGCGAATCGCAAAATCGCGGCAGGCCGTGGGTTTGAACAAGTAGCACGTCTAACGCCCGAGGTGGCGGCCGAAGAACGCTTCGATGCGCTTCCAACTGTCTTCGGCGGCCTCGGGATTGTAAGCCGCCTTCATCGGGCCGACTTTTCCGATCCACGGGAGGAACCCGCTGTTGCGGCTCATGAAGCTGTGGCCCGCGTCCTCGTAAATCTTCACGTCGTGATCGATTCCCATTTCGGTTAGCAGGTTCTCGAGCCTGCGCCCTTGCGCCGCGAACATCCGGTCCTGTCCGCCGTAGCCGCCGAGCACCGGGCATACGCCGCGCAACTGGTCGGTGGTCTTGGGCACGTCGCCGTAGAACGTGGCGGCGGCGCCGAGCGGAGCGCGCGCCGCGTACATCAGGGCGAAACCGCCGCCCATGCAGAAGCCGATGACTCCAATGCGCGCTGCGTCGACGCCGGGCTGCTGTTGCAGGAATTTGCGCGCCGCGTCTAGGTCCTTGAACGCGTCGCCTTCGCCGCGACTCAGGGTCAGCAGGGTGCGTGCGATACAGATGAGGCGGACGCCGTCGCGGTCGTAGAGGTCGGGCGCGAGTGCGGCGTAGCCGAGGTCGGCGACCCTCCCGGTGATGCGGCGGATGTCGTCATTGAGCCCGAAGATTTCGTGGATGACTATCAAGCCGGGAACCTTTTGCCCGCCGGGCTGCTTTTGCGAATCAGGCGGCGCGGCATACGCAGCACACATCGGGCGGCCGCCATCGGCCGGGAAGGTGATATCAGTGGTGATCATCGACTGGCCTCATTACTTGGTGGGTCGCAGACCCATCGGCAACTTCCCGTGAAAATAACCGTCGAGGTTAAGATTTGCGACGCTCAAGAAGACACTCTCCAGCCAACCATTCTAACAGGGACGAAGTCCCGCATCTTCTCTTCTCTCAATACTGGGTGCAGGGTCACCCCTGCCCAAGGAAGTGTGAAACCCAGGTGGGTTTCACATTAGATTAAGATTTCCTCTTACTGTTTTTCGCGGCGGGGCGGGCCTTCGCGCGATTCTTGGAGCGTGGCCCCGAGCCGTAGTCCCCGAATGGATCGTCACGCTCGCGAACGGCCTGCCGAAAGCCCGCAGCTTGCGCGCGCGCGACGAAATCCAGGCCTTCCTGCGTGTGCCGCGCAATTCCATCGAATAGAGAGCCGACCAGCCGCGAAGTCGCGATGCCCATGTTCTCGGCGGTGTGATTGCAGAGCAGCTTGAGCATCTGGAGTTGATTGGTTGGCACTTGCGCCATCCGCTCGGCCAGCGCGGTCGCGCGCACGTCGAGTTCGCCGTCGGGGACGGCCTCGAGGATAAGTCCGATGCGCGCGGCCTCGAGCGCTGGAATTTCGTCGCCCGTCAGCAGGTAGCGCTTGGCGCGCTCAAGGCCCATCCGATAGACCCACATCGCGGTGGTCGGCGTGCCCCATACTCGCGACGGCGGATAGCCGAACGACGCGGACTCGGCGGCGATGATCAGGTCGGCGCATAGCACCATGTCGGTGCCGCCCCCAATACACCAGCCGTGAACGGCGGCGATAGTGGGTTTTCGCGCGTACCACAGCTTCATGTACACGTTGACGTATTGCGAGATCATGCCGTAGTCGGCGACCGAGTCCCACACGCGCTTGCGCGAACTCTCGCCGGCTTGTGCGCGCGTGGACCCTTCCAATGCGTAGCCGGCGCAGAAGGCGGGGCCGTCGGCGCGCAGCAGGATCACGTGGACGTCGCGGTCGGCGTCGGCGCGATCGACGGCGGCGGCAAGCTCGTCGCGCAGCTCGGGCGTGATGGTATTGTACTCGGCGGCGCGGGTGAGAGTGATCGTGCCGACGCCGTTGCGGGTATCGATGCGGAGCGTCTTCATGAGCAGGCATATAGCAGCAGGGAGGCCTATGCGCGACAGCACGCGTTGGGTCGCGCCGGCGGAAACGCCGCAGTCGCTCCGACGAGCGTCTTAACCGTGGATTCTCGCGGGCAACAAAAAGCGAAGGGCAATATAGGCAGCTGAGACCACGAGCTGCAGCGCCGTCACCTTCAGTCCATACCGGGCGAACTCGCCAAACTTGATCCGGCGTCCGTTCTGTGCGGAGATTCCAACCGCGATCAGGTTGGACGACGCTCCCACCATCGTCGCGTTTCCGCCCAGCGTGCCGCCGAACATCATGGCAAGGAACAGCGGAAGCACGGCGGCGGGAAGCTGACCATTGAACCTCGCGCTCAGAAGCGAAGCGTCAGCCAGGCCGATGCCTACGACATACCCCTTCACGAACGGGACCATCGCGACCACGAGCGGGATGTTAGGTATGACGGATGACAGTACCCCGACCCCGAAAAGCAGCGCGATACTTGCGAAGGCCAGGTTCCGGCCGAACATCGCCGTCATAGCTTGAGCGGCGTAAGACATGACGCCGTGATCTTTCATAGCCCCGACCATCACGAATACGCACATGAAGAAAATCAGCGTTGACCAATCGATGTCTCGGAAAATCTTCTCGATAGAGTCGAGCCGGCTCTGATGAACGACCGCGAGCGCCAGCGCCGCTCCGAGCAGCGCAACCCCGGCCGGATACAGCGGCGGCACGAACAAATCCTCGCCGATTACGAAGAAGATTACTTCAAGCGCGACAATTACGCCGCCGGCGGCGGCGACCAGCGGCGAACGAATCGGGGGCAACTCCATTGGCGGTCCTTGCTTCAGCTGGATCCGCCAAATCGATCGGAACAGAAACGGAGTCAGCACGACGACCACCACGATTGCGAGCACTGCCCCCGGCGTGGCCGCCTTCAGGAAACCGACGAATCCGATGTGGATCGCATCGCCGACCACGAACGTTGCCGGATCTCCGACCAAGGTCAGCAGTCCCGCGCTGTTGGCCACGAAGACCAGCAGAAGAAGCAGCGGCGCGAAGTCGGTCTCGAAGTGAGCCGCAATCTTTATTAGCACCGGGGCCAGCAGAATCACGGCGGTAGCGTTGGGGAGGACGGCGCAAATGGGAGACGTCACCGCAACGATGCCGAGCAACAGGCGCTTCCCGCTTCCCTTCGACAGCCGATAGACCAGCACACCAAGGTACTCAAAGATTCCCGTAGGCGCGAAGGCTCGGACTATCACCATTCCGCCGAAAAACATCGCGATGGTCGCATGCGCCTCGGCCACATAGGCCACCCCCTGGCCGATCGTCGTCACGCCGCTGGCGGTTAGTACTGCGGCTCCCAGGATCGCCGCGAGGGTCAGGTTGATCAGGTCGAAAGCGATCAGCAGGATCACTGACGCGAACACGACCACTGCAAAGATACCTTGCCCGTCGATGCTCGCTTGATTCAGCATTGCGGATACGGGCTTCGGGTGGCAGAAGAAAACTGGTCCCGCAATTGGCTCTCTCTGCTGATCCAGACGCCCCATACGGGGCCGGTCGCTACGCTTGGGGGTCCTTCAGATGCGGGCGGGTCGCGTAGAAAAACTCCATTCCGGGGACGCCGCGCGGCGTTTCGTCGTCGAATAGCACCGACACCACGCCATAAAATGCGACGATCGTCCAGAACGCGCCGGTCCCGACCGGCGGAAACGACGCCGTCGCTCCGACGAGCAGCGTCGCGATTGCGTCGCGCAACAGCCAGAGTTCCTGCATCTCTATCGCGACTCCCGGCCTGACCAGCGCCCGCCCTTGGCGCCGCGCCCTACTCTCCCGTCCAGTTAGGCTTTCGTTTCTGCGAAAACGCCAACGGCCCCTCAATCGCGTCCTTCGATCGAAACAGCTTCGCTTGCAGATCGTAATGCTTCGCGAGCGCCTCCTGCACCGGCATCCCAAGTCCATTCATCGCCGCTTCCTTGGTCGCCTGCACCGACAACGGCGAGCATTCCATGATCTCCGCCGCCCACTTCTCAGCCGTGGTAATCAGGTCCTTGAGCGGTACGACCTCGTTGGCGATTCCGTAACGCAGCGCGTCGGCCGCCGTGATGTGTTTGCCCGTCAGCATCATGCCCATCGCGATCTTGAGCGGAATATGGCGCGGCAGGCGATGCACTCCCCCGGCCGCCGCCATCAATCCGACGCGCGGTTCCGGCAGTCCGAAGCGCGCATGCTCAGCCGCGATGATGATATCGCAGGAGAGCGCAATCTCGAATCCACCGCCGAGCGCGAATCCATTCACCGCCGCGATGATCGGTTTGTAAATGTCGTAGCGCGCGGTAATCCCGGCGAAGCCGCCCTTGCCGCGAAGCGCCTCGGTCACCTGCCCGCGATTCTCCGCGGTCCAGCGCAAATCGTTGCCCGCTGAGAAGCCCTTGTCGCCGGCCCCCGTCACGATCGCGACCCACGCCGACTTGTCCGCGACGAAGTCGTCCCACACGCCGTCCATCTCGATGTGACACGGCGGATGCAGCGCGTTCATCCGCTCGGGCCGGTTGAACGTGATGTAGGCGATATGGTTGCGCTTCTCGTACTTGATGAATTTCAGATCCATGACTTTTTCCTCACTCATTCTTTCTGATTGTGAATCTTATTGCTCGTCGAGCAGTTCGAAAAACGCGTCGATGCTTTGCATCAACTGCCGCCGGATTTGCGCACGGCTGCCCTCGATCAGATGCATCGTCACTCGCCCGCTGGTGCCGTCGGCCAGGCTGATGCGCGCATCCTCGACGCCCGCGACGCTGCCCTGGTCGAAAATCCGCATCCCGTAAACCAGCGAGCCGCGCTGCGACGCCCCTTTCACCAGAGTCAGCTTACGCGCCATCGGGGTCTCCCTCGTTCATATCGGTTGCTCTATAGCATATCGTTGACAATCAGGGATGGCGCCCACAGAATCGCGCCGATGAATTGTATGACAGCCAGGCTCGCGCAAACAAAAAGACCCCGAGCCCCGCGATTCGCCCTGCTCGCGGTCATGTCGGCAGCGCTCATTTGCGCTGGATGCGGCCTCGCCTACCAGGCCGGCACTCGCATCAAGGCGACGCGGATGTCGGACTCGCTGCAGGTCGGCCAGACGTCGCCCGAGGTGCATCATGCGTGGGGCGAACCCGATATTCGGACCTATCTGCCGGGAGATACCGAGCTCTGGAGCTACCCCTACAAGCCCAACAGCAACGACGTCGCCGCAGCCCTTATGTACACCTCGTCCAAGGACGGCGACAAAGGCACGTTTCTCGATTTGAAGTTTGTGGGGGGCAAACTCGTCTCATGGCAGGAGGCCGAGCATACATTGCCGCTCAAGGGACATTCGGGCATCGGCTTCGGCATCAACGGCGGGCCGATTGGGAATGGGACCCAGACGCAGCCCGGCGCAGTGCACTACTAACGTAGCCAAACGCTGCGCAAGCGGTCAGTGCCAGGGGGAACGCATACTTGCAACTGCTCAGAACCATCATGTCTAATTGAGCGCGAACGGGGGGATGGTGGTAAATTCGGTGGGGTGGCATTGTCGTTGAACATGACTCCATATGACGTGAGGCGACGCGCCTTGGCGACACCGGCTGTGGGGCCCGCCTGATGGCGACCGCGCGCAAGAGCTTCGAGGCAATCCTGCTGGACCGCTCGTGGGTCTCGGCGCAGGACCTCGACAAGGCACGTCAGCGCAAGAAGCCCGGCCAGGAGCTGGCCGACGTGCTGGTCGAGATGGGCGCGCTGGAGCCTCAGCGGCTGGCTCGCGCGCTCGCGCAGGAGTACCGGCTGCCCTTCCAGGCGCATATAGATGAGCATTCGCTTGACCTCAGTCTCGTCTCAAAGATTCCGATCAACTACGCCAAGAAGAACCGTTTGCTGCCGCTGTCAAGCGTCGACGGCACGGTAACCGTGGCGATTGCCGACCCGGCCAACTACGAGCCGCTCGACGACTTGCGAATCCTGTACAGCGCGCAGATTCATCCGCTGGTCGCGCCGGCCGAAGTAATCGCTGAAGCAATCAACCGCGCCTACGACCAGGCTTCAGCCACCTCGGCCGAAGATCTCATGATCGATCTCGAGGAGGAGCGGCTTGACGTCGTCGCCAGCGAACTCGCCTCCGAGCCGCTGGACCTGCTCGAGTCCGACGATTCCGCGCCGATCATCAAGCTCGTCAACGGCATCCTGTCGCAGGCGGTCAAGGACCGCGCGTCCGACATTCATATCGAAGTTTTCGAAAAGGAAATGGTCGTGCGCTTCCGGGTGGACGGCATGATGTACGACGTGTTGTCGCCGCCCAAGCGCTTTCAGCCGGCGATCACCTCGCGCGTCAAGGTCATGGCGGGTCTCAATATCGCCGAGAAGCGCCTGCCGCAGGACGGGCGCATTCGCCTGCGCATCGCGGGCCGCGACATCGATTTGCGCGTCTCCTCGATACCCACCGCGTTCGGCGAGCGTATAGTGCTGCGCCTGCTCGACCGCGCGCAGGCCGTCGAAGCCATTAACCTCGACCATCTTGGATTTTCCGGCGACAACCTGCGGCGCCTTGACCGGCTTATTCGGCAGAGCCACGGGATCATCCTGGCGACCGGGCCGACGGGCTCGGGCAAATCGACCACCTTGTACGCGTGTCTCAGCCGAATCAACTCGCCCGAAAAGAACATCATCACGATTGAAGATCCCATCGAGTACCAGCTGCGCGGCGTCGGCCAGATGCAGGTGAATCCCAAGATCGATCTGACCTTTGCCAGCGGCCTGCGCTCGATTCTTCGCCAGGATCCCGACGTGATCATGGTCGGCGAAATCCGCGACAGCGAAACCGCGGAGATCGCAATCCAGGCCGCCTTGACCGGCCATCTGGTGTTCTCGACGCTGCACACGAACGATTCATTCGGCGCAGTGACGCGGCTGGTCGACATGGGCATCGAGCCGTTCCTGGTCTCATCCTCGATTCTCGCCGTGCTCGCGCAACGCCTGGTCCGCAAGCTCTGCGTCGATTGCCGCGAGCCCTACGCGCCCGGCGAAACCGAACTCGCTCGAATCGGGCTCAACGGCATTGAGACTGCCGCCAACATCTGTAAACCCAAGGGATGCCGCAGTTGCCGCAACACCGGCTATCGCGGCCGAATGGCGATACAGGAACTGATGGTCATGGACGATGAAATCCGCTCGCTCGTGATGCAGAATGCCGACGCCGCTACGCTGCGCCGCAAGTGCACCGGCCAGGGGATGACGCTGCTGCGCCGCGATGGCGCGGCGCGCGTGCTGCGCGGCGAGACCTCGATCGAGGAGCTGCTGCGGGTCACGCAGGAAGAGATCGACTAGGCGCCCACGCGGTCTTTTTTTCACCGATGCCAGTATTTGCTTATCGAGGAATTGGCGCCGACGGCCGCACCATCAACGGAGTGGTTGACGCCGACAGCGCGCGGACCGCACGCGGCAAGCTGCGCGCGTCGGGAATTTTCCCAACCGTCCTCAACGAGGAATCCGCCGCCGCCGAGCGCGCGACCGGCAAGCGTGAATGGCTGCCCTCGCTCTGGCGGCGCAAGATGCCGGCCGCGGACCTGGCCCTCCTTACCCGCCAGTTGAGCGCGCTGCTCGGCGCCGGCGTGCAGCTGGTCGATGCGCTCACCGCGCTCAGCGATCAGTCCACGCGCGCCGCGACCAAGCGGATGCTCTCGCAGGTGCGCGAGCGCGTGCGCGAGGGATCGTCCCTGGCCGACGCGCTGGCCAGCCATCGCGACGTTTTCTCCGACCTTTACATCGGAATGGTCCGTGCCGGCGAGCAGGCTGCGGCGCTCGAGGCCGTGCTCGATCGGCTGGCCGAGTACAGTGAGCGCCAAAATGAATTCGTCACCAAGGTGCGCGGCGCGCTGACCTATCCGATCATCATGATGTGCGTCGGCACGGCGATCATGGCGTTCCTGGTCGCGTACGTGGTGCCGCAGGTCGCGACGGTTTTCGAGCAGCAGCATGCGGCGTTGCCCCTGGCGACGCGGATCCTGATCGGATTTTCGGCGTTTGTCACCGGCTACTGGCTGCCGTTGCTGCTGTTGCTGGTCGGCTTGGTGGCGGGATTCAGCGCCGGGATGGCCACGCCGCGCGGACGGCGCATGTACGACACCGCGCTGCTGAAGGTCTACTACATCGGCCCGACGATGATTCGAATCATCTGCGCACGCTTCGCGCGGACGCTGGCCACCCTGCTCGCCAGCGGCGTCCAGTTGCTGCCGGCGCTCGACGCGGTCGAAGGCGTGGTCACCAACGTTCTGCTCAAGGACGCCGTCGAGCAGAGCCGTGAAAGCATCCGCGAGGGCCACGGCATGGGGCAGACGCTGGCCCACAGCGGGCTCTTTCCGCCGCTGCTTATCGAAATGATCCGCGTCGGCGAACGTTCCGGGGAACTGGAGCGGATGCTGGAGCGCGTCGCCGACAACTACGAGCGTGAAGTCGCCCACTCGCTCAGCCAGATGACCACCGTGCTCGAACCCCTGATGACGCTGGCGATGGCTGCTGTTATCGTGTTCATGATGCTGGCGGTGCTGATGCCAATCTTCCAGCTCAACCAGCTGATGCAATGAGAAACACTTCGGAGGTAACCGCGATGAAGTCACGCCGATACAATCAGGACGGATTCACCCTGATTGAAATCATGGTGGTTATTCTGATCCTCGGTCTGCTCGCGACCATCGTCGTCCAGAGCCTGCGCGGCGCCGCCGACAAGGCCAAGAAGACCAAGGCCCAGGCCGACCTCGCCGAGATCAAGACCGCGCTCGATCGCTACTACCTTGACAATGGCTTCTACCCGACCACCGACCAGGGCTTGAGCGCGCTGGTCGCGCCGCCGACCAGCGGCCGCGTGCCGGCCAACTACGAGAGTGGCGGCTATATCGAACGCCTTCCGGTGGATCCATGGGGCAATCAGTACTTCTTCCAGAGCGATGGGAATTCCTACGTGCTGAAGTCGTTCGGCAAGAGCGGCGCCGAAAGCGCGGACACTTCGGACGTTATAGACGCCAGCCAATCGCAATGACGGCGCCATGAAGTCCAGGCCCGGTTCAGTATCCCGGCGCGCCGGAGCGATTGCGCGCGCGCGCATCGCAGCCTCGTCCGCCCCGCCCGGTTTCACGCTGCTCGAACTCGCGGTCGTGATCTTCATCATGGGCCTCATGCTGACGGTGGCGATGCCCTACCTCGGCGGATTTCGCCAGGCCGCGCTCCGCAGCCAGGCGCGCCGCCTCGCGGGCCGCGCAACCTACATGTTCGACGAAGCCACCGGCCACAAGCTCGTGCTGCGGCTCATCTTCGACCTCGACAACAACGGCTACGCGGCGGCGCAGCTCGATCCGTATTCCGCCCAGCCGGTATTCGTGATGGACAGCACCGTCTCGGGACGCCCGATAATGATGCCGGCGGCGATTCGCATTCGCGACGTGACCGTCGAAGGAATCGGCACTGTCAATCGCGGCACGGTGGTGACCAACTTCTATCCCGAGGGCTATGTCGATGCGACCGTGGTCCATCTCGAAG
Organism: Binataceae bacterium (SeqCode); assembly: GCA_963789715.1. Lineage (GTDB taxonomy): Bacteria > Desulfobacterota > Binatia > Binatales > Binataceae > Binatus. Next base: position 823,305 of record CAWBLQ010000003.1, read on the forward strand.
ACGAATCGGGCGACGTGATGACGCTCGAATTTTCTCCGCTGACCGGTCTGGTCACGATCGTCAGCGGCGACGTGATGCCGGCCGGGATGTCGCGGTGAATCCTCTCCGCCGGCGCGCGCGCGCGTTTACTCTGCTCGAGGTCATGGTCGCGATGGCGATCCTTGGTCTCGCGCTGATGGGCCTGCTGGGACTGCATCATCAGAGTATGCAATCCGTCATTCGTGCGCAGCAGGCCACGCGCGCCTCGATGCTGGCGCAGGCGGTGATGACCGAAGCGGAGCTCGAGCGATTTCCGGATCTCGGCTACACCCGCGGCGATTTCCAGGCGTCGTTCCCCGGCGAGTTCCCGGACTTCCAATGGGAACGGCTGGTCGAAGCCTCCGGCATGTTTCCCGACGTTCGCAAGATCATGGTCACGATCCACTACGGCCCCGGGCTTCGGCAAAGCTTCGGGATCGTCGAGTTCATCCATTCGCCGATTCCGCCCGATACAACTCAGCCGCAGACGGTGACGCCATGATCAGGCGGCGTAGCGGGACGCTTATCGCGCCGCGCGGCTTCACGCTCATCGAGATGATGCTCGCGATTGGCGTGCTTTCCTTGATCCTCGTGATGCTGGCCAGCGCGTTCAATACCGTCGCGCACAGCAAGGTGCACGCCGAAGGCCGGCTCATGGTCGATCGCGAAGGTCGCGCTCTGCTCTGGCAAATCACAAGGGAACTGACCAACGCCGTGCAGACTCCCTACGCGGCCAGCAACACGGCGCTGATCGGCAGCGGACACGTGGGTGGTGGCCGTCCAATCGATTCCATCACGATGGCCACCCTCAGCGGAGGAAATCGCCGCGCGATTTCCGGGCTGATGCCCGAGACCTTGGTCACCTACTCGCTGACCCCGAATCGCGACCAGCCGGGCTGTTACTTCCTGCAACGCTCGCAGCAAAGTGGACTGCTGACTGGTACCGCAGCGTTGCAAACCACGGTCCTCGCGGACAACGTGCTCTCGCTTCATCTCCGTTATTTCGACGGCCAGCTGTGGGGCGAGAGCTGGGATTCGTCGAGTCTGCCGCAGGGACGCCAGTTGCCGGTCGCCGTCGCTATCCAGGTTCAGATGGCCGCGCCCGGCGGCAAGGTGATGGACTTCGCGACTCAGGTCATCGTGCCGATGGGAATACTGCAATGGTAACGCGGCTTGCAAAGAGCGAGCGCGGCGTGGCGCTGCTCGCGGTCCTGTTGGGAGTCGCGCTGATGACGTTAATCGTCGTCGATTTCGCGATGACCTCGGGACTCGGATACGTCTCCGCGGCGAATCAGGCTAACGAGCTGCGCGCCGGTTATCTGGCGCGTTCTGGCGTCGGCGTCGGTCTCGGGCTGCTGGCGGCCAGCGCGCGCGCTCAACAGCAAATGACTGCTCCCGTCGACACCCTGAACGATCCATGGGCCGCGCCGTTTCCGCCGATGCCGGTCGGGGGCGGCACCGTCGGGCTGTCGATCGTGGACGAAGACCGCAAGCTTGGAATCAATGAGATGGTCAGTCGGACCGGCGGTCCCAACCCGCTTGCGATCGCAAAAATACAGCGGCTGTTCACGATTCTCAACGTGAACACCGACTTGATTCAAGGTATTATCCAGTGGATTACGCCGCTTAATGGCGGGCTCGCCGGCAACAGCGCGGACTTTTACATGGGGCTGAAGCCGCCCTATCAGCCGCGCTACGGCCCGATGCCGACGATTGGGGACTTGCAGATGGTCCAGGGGTTCAACGAGTCAATTTTCAATCGGGTGAGCCCGTTCCTGACCCCGATGCCCGTGTCGGTGGTGAACGCCAACACCGCGACGCCGCAAGTGCTGGCCGCGCTCGAGCCGGAATTGATGGAAGATCAGAGACTGGTGGAGGACATCGTCGACACCCGCGCGATTCAGCCGTTCACCGCGACCACCGATGTCATGAACATGCCCGATCTAAGCACGGTCGCGCAGCGCCTTGGAGCGGACATCACCGTGCACAGCACATATTTTACGATTAACGGCACGGGAACTTATGCCGGTGCGCGCAAATTCATTGCCGCCACCTTCCGTCGCGAGAACTCCGGCATCGGCACGCTGGGCGCTTGGCATGAAGAATAGGCTGAAGGTCGCCTGATGGCTCAACGAATACTTGCGCTCGAGCTGGTCGGCGACCGCGTGCGCGCTGCGGTCGCGGAGCGCTCGTGGAATTCGTTCAATCTCATCGGCGTGTACGATAAGGTTCGCGCCGATGACGAGGCCGATCTCAGTGGCGCGCTGTCGCGTCTGCTGGTCGAGGCCGGCCAGCCCGACATCGTAATATCTGCCCTGCCCGTCGATCAGGTCGTCAAACGCCTGCTCGAGCTGCCCTTCAAGGATGCCCGCCGGCTGCATCAGGTGGTCCCCTTCGCGCTCGAAGAGCACCTGCCCTTCCCGGTCGACGATGGCGCGGTCGCATTTACCCGCGTCGGGCACGAGGGTGACCAGACGCTCGTCATGGCCGCGATGGTGCGCAAGACCGACCTGCAAAATCATCTCGACTTGTTGGCCAAGGCGGGACTCGATCCCAAAACCGTCACGCTGGCCCCGCTCGCCCTGGCCGCGATGTTCACGCGCGGGCGTAACGGCGCCAAGCCGATGGCGCACCTCGTCGTCGAAGGCGACGAGTCCTCCACCTCGGTGGTGTTCGTCGATCTCGAGGGCACGCCGCGCGCCGTGCGTTCGATGCGCGGCGGCCTGATGATGTCCGACGGCTCGGTCGTCTCGCAGGACGCAGCCGTGCCGATTCTCAACTCGGTGCGTCAGACCCTCCTCGCGCAGGGCGAAGCTATCGACCAGACCGAAGTGATCGTCGCCGGTTCGGCCGCCGCGTATCCGAAAGTGCGCGGCATGCTTTCCGATTCGCTCGCCATGTCGGTCCGCGACGCCGGCGCGTTCGACTACACCGGGATCTTCGAGGGCTCGGTGCCGAATACCGGCAAGTATTCGTCATGCGTCGCGATGCTGCTCGGCGAGTTGCCCGGCCAGCCGCTCGATTTGATCAATTTCCGCCAGGGCGAATTTCTCTTTCGCGGCCGCATCCGCGGCGACCTCAGCCACTTGTACACGTCCGGAATTCTCGCCGCCGCGCTCCTGGCCGCGATCGTTTTTCATTTCGCCCTCGGCGTGTCCGCCAATCTTCATCGGCTCCATCGGATCGACGCGGAAATCGCCGCCGTCGCCGGGCCGGTCCTCGGCGAGACCAATCCCGACAACGCCACGGCGCAGTTGAAGGCCGGCATCGCCAAGATGAATCATCGGCTCGCTCTGATCGGCGGCAACCTCACTCATTCGCCGCTCGACACGCTGGTCGCGGTGTCGCTGGCGCTGCCGCCGCGATTTCCGGTCCAGATGGCTGACGTTCAGATCGATTCCCAGGGCTTGCGCGTGACCGGCCAGGCGGACTCGTTCACCTCCGTCGATCAAGCCAAGAAAGCGCTCGACGCATGCGGTTTCTTCGGCGCGATCGAAGTCGCGCATGCCAAGGCCGGCTCGGATCCAAGCAAGGTGGATTTTCGGATGGACGCGGATTTCAAGGACGCAACGCCTTCGAGTCAGCGCGAGGAACTTGGCGACTAAGGGCGACGGATAACCGCAATGCTCAGAGAATGGATCGAGAATTTTCGCGCGCGGATGGCCGACTTGCTTCGGCCTTATCTCAAGCAGGCCGCCGCGCGCGTCGATCCCTTGATCGCGCAGGCCCGCAGCCGCTACCAGAAACTCGAACCGCGCGAACGCATCCTGGTGAAAATCGCCGGCGGGCTGGTCGGGGTTTTTCTCATCTACAACCTGATCTACCTGCCCATCGTCGACCTCAGCTCGGGTCTCCAGGACAAAATCGTCCAGCGCAAACAGGAACTGGCCCAAGTCCGCCGGCTCGCCGTCAATTATGCGCAGCTCAAGTCGGACCTCGCCAATGCCGAGCGTCATACGGTCCCCCTCGGCAGGGATTTCTCGCTGTTTTCCGTCATCGAGGCGTCGATGACCAAGAGTGTCGGCCGCGAGAAGATTGGCTCGATCGCGCCCGGCACCGACCGCAAGCTCACCGACGGGTTCACCGAGTACAGCGTGCAACTCAAGCTCGACAACGTGAATCTCGCGCAGTTGGTCGACGCCCTCTACGGCATCAATTCGCTGCCGATGCCGATTGGCGTCTCAACCATCCGCATCCAGCGCCGCACCCAGGACACGCATTCCTACGACGTCGACATAACCTGTGTTGCGCTCGCCAAGAATACCTGATGCGCTCGGGGACTCATCCGCGCCGTACCGGGGAGCTCGTCTCATTCGAGCCGGTTACGCGCTGGTTGGCCTGACGCTCTTCGCCGCTTACCTGATTTCCACATTTCCCTACTCCTCCACTCTCTCAAACATGCTCGCGCCGATGGGCCTCGAGGTCTCCAGCACCAGTCAGAGCGCCAGCTTTCCCTTCGGCGCGCGGCTGGCCGGCGTCCGCCTGAGCTCGACCCGGACCGCCTCCCCTGGCGTGCTCATCGAGAGCCCGGCCGTCACGATCGCGCCGGCCTACCTGTCGATGCTCACGTTGCATCCCGGCGTCCGGGTAAAGGCCGCGCTCTACGACGGCCTGGTGAACGTCACGATCCGCCCAAGCGGCGGCGGCACCGCCATCAGCTACGACCTCGATTCCGTGGATATCGCGCGTCAGCGCCTGTTCGTAATTCCCGGCGGCGCCGCCTCAGGCACTCTCTCCGGGACCGGCAATCTGTGGATGTCTTCCGCCGACGTTGCGCAGACCGGCGAGGGTGAATTGAGCGCCGCGGGGCTGACGCTCAAGTCGCCGTTCGCCGCGGCGCCGCTCCGGCTGGGCGACGGCCATTCAAAGTTCAAATTGGATCAAGGCACCTTCACGATCGAGCAATTCACCACCAGCGGCGGCGATTTGACGCTGACCGCCGAGGGCACCGTCCAGCTTGCCCGCGACCCTGGCCAAAGCGTGCTCGCGATCCAGTTCACTCTCTCGCCCGCTCCGGCCGCCGCCTCGCAGTTGGCGGTGCTGCTCGCGATGTTGCCGCGTCCCCCGGGCCCGCAGCCCTATCGCTTGACCGGCACGCTCAACGCCCCCCAAATCAACTGACGCCGATCAGCCGGCATGCACCGGTTCTGTTTGGGGATGAACTATTTCAGCCTGACGCCGCCAGATTTGGCGTGCTATTTCTCCTGTATGAGACCTTTGCGTATGGACTTTCGTCAGGATGTCCGATTCTCATCAACCTCGCTCGAAATCGGCCGGGACTCAATCTCACGCAAAAACATTTCTGACGGAACGAAACTACCCGTGGGGGCCGAGCCTTCCCAAAACCACAAGTAATGGTATAAATCGCTCTTTCCACCACTATTTGATCCTTCGGAGTTTCCCGGTAGCGGTCTGCCCACGAACGGCCGCGAGGCGCGCTTATTTCGCGAAGGTCCAGCAGTGCGATCCCACACAGAACCCGTCGCAGCCGTGAGTCGTTGCTGAAGTCACGATGCCCTTGCTGTCAAGGTGAAAGATCTCCAGGCACGTTGCGGTCGTATAGTCGGTAGGTTTATGACTCCAGGGCTGGAACCAAAGGACCGTTCTCCCATCCGTCAACCGCATCTCCCTGTCGGGTTGCCCGAACTCTTCTATCAGCTCGTCGCGGGAGTCTCCCACCTGATGCCGGATCTTGCCGTCCAACGTGCGACAACCCGTACACCAGACAGCAAACAAGAGCGCGATACGTACCGACACGCTAAGCGGCTTCATCGTTAATCATCTTGCGGCCATAATCGAATAGCCGCACAATCTCGGAAAATCAAACTCGCACGGACCTTCAAATGCCATCTAATCAAAAACTCGGACTTCAGACCTCGGTCGGCGTCGGCGCCGACGCGCTCGCCGGCCGCCTCGCACTCATCCGCGAGGCCGAAGACCTCGGCTACACTTCGCTGTGGATTGCCGAGGTCAGCGGACCCGACGCGTTCGTCAGTCTGGCCGCGCTCGCGCTCAACACGCGCAAGGCTGAACTGGCGACCGGCGTCATCCCGATTCAAATCCGAACGCCGGGCGCGATGGCGATGGGCTTCCTCACCATCAACGAACTGTCCGCAGGCCGCGCCATCGCGGGCCTCGGCGTGTCGAGTCCGATCATTGTCGAACGATGGCACGGCGCGTCGTACCGCAAGCCGGTCACCGCGATGCGCGAATGCGTGACGATCATGCGGCAGTTGTTCACCGAGGGCCGCTCGAAATTCCAGGGCGAGGTGTACAAGTCCGACTTCAAGCTGAGCATGCGCATCACCGCGCCGCATCCGCCGAAAATTTATCTGGCCGGCCTCAACGCCCCGATGCTTCGACTCGCCGGTGAAATCGCCGACGGTGTCCTGATGAACTACTCACCGCCCGAGGCAATCGCGCCGATGGTGCAGCACATAAGTGAAGGCGCCAAGGCCGCGGGCCGCGACCCGTCCGCAGTTGACGTCGGTATCTACGTCCGCATGTGCATCACTGAAGAAGAAGGCAAAGCCGTCGATTCGTTCCGGCGCGAGCTAGCCGGTTACGCATTCGTCGACAACTACAACAAGATGTTCGCGCGCTACGGACTCGCCGCAGAGTTCGACGAGGTGCGCCGTCTCTGGAAGGAAGGCAAGCGCGACGAGGCTCCCAGAGCCATCTCGGAAGCGTCATGCCGCAAAATAGCGGTGTTCGGCAATGCCAAGGCCGGCCGCGATTTCGTCGAGCGCTTCCGCGCTGCCGGCGTCACCCATCCTGTCGTCTTTCCGATCGGACCGGCCGCCACCGCGTCGCGCGACTATCCCAACACGATGCGCGCGCTGGCGGGAGCCTGAGCGCCCGACGCCGCTACCTTCCCTTGTAGTTTGGCTTTCGCTTCTCCATGAACGAGCGCGGGCCCTCCTTCGCATCCTCGGACTTCATCACCTCGCGCGCAATCTCGTTTTCGATTTTGAAGGCCTCCTCGTATGGACGGCCCGAGGTTCGCCGCACGGCCTCCTTGATCTTGCGCACCGCCAGCGGACCGTTCTGCGCGATCGTCGCCGCCAGTTCCTCCGCCTTCGCGATCAGTTTCTCCTGCGGCACCACGTAGTTGACCAGGCCCAGCCGCCACGCCTCCTGCGCATCGATCCGATTGCCGGTCAGCAGGATCTCCATCGCCTTGCAGTACGGAATCTGGCGCTGGAGCCGCGCCAGCGATCCGGCCGCCGGGATGATCGCCCACTTCACCTCCTGCAGCCCGAAGCTCGCGTTCTCCGACGCGACGCGAAGATCGGTGCCCTGGATGAATTCCATCCCGCCCGCGATGCAAAACCCGTTGACCGCCGAAATCACCGGCTTGTCCATGTCATAGCCGCGCAGCAGCGCGACGTTGCCGATCTTCCTGTCTGCGAGCAGCTTGCGATCCCATTCGTCCTCCGGCTTTCGTGCGCCGGTGTACAGAGGAATCAACCGCCCCAGGTCGGCGCCGGCCGAGAACGCGACCTTGCCCGCGCCGGTCACGATCGTCGCGCGCACTGCGTCGTCGCCATCGATCTCAAGCCACGCCGCGGCCAGGCTGACGAGCATCTCGGGATTCAGCGAGTTGTGAACCTCGGGCCGGTTGAGCGTGAGATAGGCGACGTGATTGCGTTTCTCGAAAATTAACGCGGGCATGATGTGCTCCTTTGCCGCTCGCGCGTGACGCTTTCAACCAACGCGCAGAGACCTCGCGAAGTTACCATCAAACAGTCCCGGCCGGCCACGCCAGCGCCTTTACCCGCCGCGTCGCGGGCCGTTATGATCTTGGGAGCCTCGCAACCTCGCGCCCTTCAAGGAGGAGTCATGAGATTACGCGCCGCATCGATCATAACGCCTCTGTTGTTTTTCATCCTGACACCCGCTTTTCGCAATCGAGACGCCCCGCACCGTTCCGCGGATGCAGGAAATCCCAAAACCCGTCGATGAAGTCTTCGAGACTCTCAAGAAGTATTTCACCGACTCGTCGCTCAGCACGTTCCGGCTCGTCAGCGCCGACCGGGCAACGCATACCATCGTCGCCCGCGAGTCCGGCATCGGCGAGGAGTCATGGCGCAAGTGGGCATTCTGCGAGACCGGCGCGGTTCAGATGATCTACCAGTTCGAAGACGGCGCCGTAACTGTGACCGTCAAGCTGGACAAGTCCCCGCGGCATTCGACCTTCGCAACTGTGTCCGCCGACTTCCAGGGCACTTATGGACTCGGCGACAATGAAAACAAAGTCGCTTGCACATCGAAGTTCGTCCTCGAGGACAACCTGCTGGCCGTTGCGGGCGCCGCTCCCGCCAAGTGACCCGGCCCGATTCGAGTGAACGCTGATTCTGCTATCGCCGCGCCCCCGCCTGCAAGCGAGTTGTCGTTCCCCGACGCTCGCCGCCTGCGTTCGCGCGACGTGTTCCGCCTGGTCGCGCGCGTCTGGCCGTTCATCCGCCCCTACCGCCGCCATCTCGGGTATCTGTTCCTCGCGACGCTGCCGACCCTGCTGGGCGGACTGGTTGCGCTGAACCTCGTGCGTGTGTTCTTCGACGTCGTCGGTCACGGCGCCGCCTTGACGCCCGCGCAGGCGTGGATGCTCGATGTCCCGCTGCATGCCGACCGGCGGCTCGTTCTCATCCACGGATGCGTCCTCGGCGCCGTCGGGTCGGTAGCCGCTTTGATCGTCGTCGGCGTGCTCTTCGGTTACGCGATTTGGATTCTGCAGCGCATCAGCAATCTGTTCCGCGTCAATCTCTACACCCGCATGCAGGAACTCAGCGTCCGCTTTCACTCCGAGGAAAAGATCGGCGACGCGATCTTCCGGATGTTCCAGGACTCCGCCGCGATTCCCAATGTCATCAGCGGCCTGATCGTTCAGCCGCTGATTTTCATTCCCGCCGCCGTCGGCTCGATTCTCTACCTGCTCTGGTACGACTACCCGATGGCGCTGATCGCGGCTCTGCTGATGCCCGCCAACTTCATGCTGGCGTGGATCTTCGGCGATTCGATGCGTGCCGCTTTCATCGTTGAACGTGAAACAATGGCGCGCGCGACAACCCGCATCGAGGAGACGCTCGCGTCGATCAAAACCGTCAAAGCCTTCGGCGCCGAGGCTCGCGAGGCGGACAACTACGCGCGCGACAACTGGGACGCCTTCCTCGCCGCCCGCCGCGCACGCCTGATGCTCGCGCGGTACCGCGCCGTGACCAACACCGTTCGCGGTCTCGCCTACGTATCCGCGCTTTACGTCGGCGCGACGGAAGTGATGGCGGGCGGGACGGCGGGCCTCGCACACGTCGCGGTTTCGCTGGGACTCTTCCAGGGTTCGATCGCGCTGTTCGCCAGCGTCAGTGCGCGCGCACGAACTCTCACCAACTCGTGGGGCAGCATGCAGGACGTGGTGGTCGCAATCTCGCGCGTGCTCGAGATGCTCGGTCAAACACCCGAGCATGGCGTCAGCAGCGGCCGCGCAATCCCGCCAAAGGTCTCGACGCTGCTCGCCTTCGACGGCGTGACCTTCGGCTACGACCCACGCACGCCCGTTCTCACCGGCGTGAATCTCGAGGCGCGCGTCGGGCAGATAACCGCGATCGCCGGCCCCAGTGGCTGCGGCAAGAGCACCATCATTTCGCTCATCGTGAGATTTTTCGATCCGACGTCGGGGCGCATCCTGCTCGACGGCGAGCCGATTCGCGCCTTCGATCTTACCGCCTGGCGCGGGATGCTGTCCGTCGCGCTGCAGGAAAATCCGCTCTTCAGCGCGACGCTTCGCGACAACGTCGCGTACGGACGCCCGAACGCGTCGACCGCCGAAGTTGTCGAAGCAATTCGCCGCGCCGGACTCGGCGATTTCGTTCGTTCTCTTCCGGCCGGCCTCGACACCATGCTCGGCGAAAAAGGCTCCAAACTTTCCGCCGGCCAGGCGCAGCGGCTCGGCCTCGCCCGCGCAATCTTGCGCGACGCGCCGATTCTTATCCTCGACGAACCGACCTCCGCGCTGGATGTCGCGACCGAGGACGCCGTGCTGCGCGGCCTGCGCGAGTGGGTGGACGCGGCGCCCAAACGCCGCATGGTGATTCTCGCAACCCATCGCCGCACCACCGCGGCGCGCGCCGACCGAATCTACCAGCTCGCCGCCGGCCGGCTCGCCGCCGTCGACGGATCCGTCCTCGACGAGCTCCCGGTCCGCGAGGTGAGCAATGCCTGACGCCGTCTCGCCGCGCGACTCGCGCACCAATCTCCTCTACGCCGGCGAACAGGCTCCGCTCACGTGGCGCGACGCCTGGCGCATCATGGTCAAGAGCTGGCCATTCGTCAGCCGCCATCGCCGGCTGGTCGCGATCAAATGCGCGCTGGCTTTCATCTCGCTGACGTTTTTCCTGACTACGCCGTGGCCGCTGAAAATCGTCATCGACAACGTCATCGACGGCCGCCCGCTCACCGGTATTCCCGCCGCTATTCTGACGCCGCTCGCCGGCGCCAGCCGCACGGAGCTGCTCGCCGCCGTCACGATCTTTCTCGTGCTGGCCGTGATCCTTGTCGGGATGGTCGGCGGCGACGCACCGCCGCTCGACACCAACGTCGCCAGCGGCGGACTCGACCAGGCCGGCCTCACCGCCAACGACGCCAACGACGGCGGCAGCCTGTGGAACGGGCTGTTCGGCTACCTCGAGGCGCGCGTCACGATCGATCTCACGCAGCGGATGAACCAGTCCCTGCGCACCGCGATCTATGAGCGATTTTTGCGCTCGCCGCTGGCGCTTTACGCCGACCAGAAAATCGGCGACGCCGTTTTCCGCGTGATGTACGACAGCGCGTCGATCGGCCCGCTGTTTTATCGCGGCGTGCTGGCGCCAATCATGTCGGTCCTGATGTTCGCGATGACGCTGACCGTGCTCTCGGCGCAGTTCAGCGACGAGCCCGTCATCATCGCCGTCGCGGTTCTCTTTCTGCCCGTCGTCGCGATCGGCAGCAGCCTCTTTGGACGCGCGATCCGCGCGCAGAGCCAGTCGATGCGCGAAAGCGGCAGCGACGTCATGGCGGCCTTCGAAGAGCGTGTCGCGCAAGTCCAGCTCATAAAGGCATTCGGCCAGGAGTCGCGCGAGACCGCCGCCGTCGACGCCGCCAGCCGGGAGTCCTACCGCTCGACGTTTCGCATGCTCGCGATTCTGTTCGTGCTCGCGCTCGTGCTGGCGCCGGTGTGCAGCGTGCTGATCGGCTACTCCCTCTACTATCTTATGATGCAGGTGATTGCCGGCCGCATGACGCTTGGCGACGTCGTGCTGCTGGCGAGCTACGGCTCGATGCTGGCGAATCCGATGGCAATCATCGGCAGCACGTGGGCCTCGATCCAGGCGTCCGTCGCGGGACTCAGGCGCGTACACAGCGTGCTCGACAACCTTGCCGAGCCGGTCGCCGACGGACGCCGCAGCGGACTCAACGGACACATCGGCCGGCTGGAATTCAGCGGCGTCGCGATCGGCTACGGCGCTACTACCGTTCTCACCGGCGTCACGATGTCGATGCGCACCGGCGAGATGGTCGCCTTGGCGGGAGCGAGCGGATGCGGCAAGACAACGCTCATCCACTCGATCCCGCGCTTTGTCGAACCGTCGGCGGGAACCATCGCTTTCGACGGCATCGACTCGCGCGAGGTCGCCCCCGACTCGATTCGCGCGCGCGTCGGGTTCGTATTTCAAAATGAGTCGCTGTTCTCGATTTCGATCGAGGACAACATCCGCTACGGAAGCGCCGGCGCCTCGCGGGCCGAGGTTCGCGAAGCGGCCGCGATGGCGGGTGCGGCGGAATTTATCGATCGCCTGCCCGACGGATACTCGACAATGCTGGGGCGGCGTGGCGCGCGCCTGTCGGTCGGACAGAAACAGCGAATCGCCATCGCGCGCGCTCTGCTTCGACGCCCGGAAATAATCGTCCTCGACGAACCGGCCGCGCCGCTTGATCCCGCCGCGGAGTCCGATCTCATCGCGACGCTGACTGCACTCGCTCGCGATCGAATCGTCATCATCGTCGCCCATCGTCCCGTCGCGCTCGCCGCTTGCGACCGCGTCTTCTTCATTCACGACGGTACGATTGCCGCCGCGGGGACGCATGCGCACCTGCTCGCCAGTAACCTCGCCTACCAGGTCTGCCTGGCGCAAACCGATGCCGAAATTCCCGCCTGATTCTGGCCCGTCGATTGCTCTTCCAATGACGCCGGCCGTGCTGGCGATGATGAATTCCGCGCCAGCTACGGCGGTGGGGTGATGTGCTATGACTGCGACTGTTTCCGAAACAGGCAGCGCGGTGCCTGTTTGGGCGGCGTACAAGACCGACGCCAGCGTGTTCGACGAGATGCTCGATCTGTCGAGCCGTCCGCGCAGCGGATGCGCGGCCGTCATCGACGCGTTGTTCTCGATGCCGCCCGCGCAGTTCACCGAAATTTGCGCGCGCGCCGACCGAATGTTCCGCCGCATGGGCGTGACCTTCAACGTCTATGGTGCGGCCGACGGCTCTGAGCGCATCTTTCCCTTCGATCCCATTCCGCGCGTCATCGACGCTGACACCTGGGCCATGCTCGAAGCCGGCCTGATCCAACGCGTGCGCGCGCTGAACGCCTTCGTCGGCGATGTTTACGGCGACGGATGCATCCTCTCCGACGGCGTCGTCCCGCGCGACCTGGTTCTCGGATGCCCGCAGTTTCGCCGCGCCGCCGTTGGCATCAAGCCTCCGCTGGGCAACTTCGTCACCGTCGCGGGGATCGATCTGGTGCGTGGCGCCGACGGCCGCTTCCATGTCCTCGAAGACAACGTGCGCACCCCGTCCGGTGTTTCCTACGTGATCGAAAATCGCGTCGTGATGACGCGCCTCGTCCCGACCCTGATGCGTTCATGCCGCGTGCGCAGTGTCGAGCGCTATCCCGCCGACCTCCTGCAATGCCTGATGGAGATGTCGCCCGCGGGCAAATCCAATCCCACCGTCGCGCTGCTCACGCCCGGCCCCTACAACTCCGCCTTTTTCGAGCACGTCTTTCTCTCGCAGCAGATGGGTATCGAGCTTGTCGAGGGCGTGGACCTGGTCTGCGTCGATCGCAAGCTCTACATGAAGGACGTTCACGGGCTGCGCCAAATCGACGTCCTCTACCGCCGCATCGACGACGACTTCCTCGACCCGCTGGTCTTCCGCCCCGATTCCCTGCTCGGCGTCGCCGGTCTCACCGCCGTGCTGCGCTCTGGCAACGCCGCTATCGCCAACGGGGTCGGCACCGGCGTCGCCGACGACAAGGCCGTCTACGCGTATACGCCCGCGATGATTCGCTACTATCTCGCCGAGGAGCCGATCCTCCCCATCGTCGAGACCTACCTGCTGCGCGACCCGGAAGTCCGCGAGCAGGTGCTGAAGAATCTCGAGCGCTACGTGGTCAAGCCCACCGGCGCCTCCGGCGGCTACGGCGTCGTCATCGGACCCAAGGCCGGCGAAGCTGAACTGGCCGCGACCCGCGAACGGATCATTGGCGATCCTTCCGCCTTCATCGCGCAGCCGGTCATCTCGCTCTCCGTCCATCCCACGGTCATTCACAATGACTCCGAGGGCGGCACCCGGCTATCGCCGCGGCACATCGACTTTCGCCCCTTCGTGCTGCTCGGCGCGAAACCGCGGGTGCTGGCCGGCGGTCTGACCCGCGTCGCTCTGCGCGAGGGTTCGTTGATCGTCAACTCATCGCAAGGCGGCGGCAGCAAGGACACCTGGGTGCTCGAGGCCTGATGCTCCGGCGAATCGCGAGTCATCTGTTCTGGACCGCTCGCAATCTGGAACGAGCCGAATGGCGCGCGCGCCTGCTCGACGTCAACTACCATCTCCTGATCGAAAGTCCGCCGCGCGACGTGCAGCCGTGGGCGCCGCTGCTCGCGATTTTCGGCGAGCGCGAGCTCTTCGCCGAGTCCTACGCCACCGCCGACGACGCCTCCATCCTCAACTTCTTCGCGCTCGACACCGACAATCCCAATTCGATTCGCAGTTGCATCAATGCCGCCCGCAACAACGCCATCTCGCTGCGCCACTACATCTCGTCGGAGCTGTGGCTCGATCTGAACACGCTCTACCTCGGCGCGCAGGAATGGACGCCCGAACTTTTCATCTCGCCCGGCGTCTTCGCCTTCTTCGCCGATCTCAAGGACAGCTTCTATCGCCTGTCCGGCATCCGCCAGAGTACAATCCCGCGCGACATCGCTTACGACTTCATGCAACTCGGCATCATGCTCGAGCGCACCGAGGATGTATCCCGGATGCTCGACGTCAAGTACCACTTCCTGTTGCCGCGGCTGGAAGACGTCGGCGGGTCGCTCGACATCCTGCAATGGGCCGCCGTGCTGCGCAGCGCCTCGGGCCTCGAGGCGTATCGCAAGCGCTTCGGCAACTCGATCAGAATCGACAACGTAGTGGAGATCCTGCTCTTCGATCCGACCTTTCCGCGTTCAGCGCGGTTCGCGCTCGCGATGCTCGAGACTTCCCTCAACCGCATCAAGAGCCAGGCGCCCGAACCCTCGCCGCCTTCGTCGCAACTCGAAGAACTGTTGGCGCTGATGCGATCCAAGCGCTCGCTCGAAGTGATCAAATCCGGCCTGCACCAGTTTCTTCTCCAGATTCAGGACGGATGCGCCGCGCTGGGCGACGAGGTCTTCCAACGATACCTGAAGAGCGATTGAATTGACGCGATGCTGCTGCGGATCTGCCACACCACCCGCTTCGAATACCAGATGCCGGCCTACGATTCGCACAACGAAGTGCGGATGAAACCGCTCGACGGCTCGCGTCAGCGATGCCTCCAGTTCGAACTGGAAATTACCCCCAACGCCTCCACCTTCGAATACGACGACTACTACGGCAATCGCGTCCATGAATTTTCGATCCACGACCGCCACCCGGCCCTGACCGTCACCGCTAAATCTCTGGTCGAGCGCATGCCCGGCCCGCAGCCGCCCGCGATCCCGACTCCGTTCGGCGAGTACCTGCTCGAAGACCACGCGCGCAACCGCATCGAGTACGACTTCCTGAGCGCGAGCCGTCACGTTCCATTCAGCGAGCCGATGCGCAAATTCTTTTGGCTCGCCAAGCCCGATCCGTCCGAGGATGTGGCCGCCTACGCCAACCGCATCGTCGCCTTTATCCGCGACCAGTTCGTTTACGAGCCCGGAATGACCAAGGTCCAATCGACCGCCGACGAAATTCTCAGCGTCGGCGGCGGCGTATGCCAGGACTTCGCGCATCTAACCATCGGCGTGCTCCGCCTCGCCGGCATCCCCGTCCGCTACGTCTCCGGCTACCTCGCCCCTGCCGCCAACTCCGCCGTCGAGAGCGTGGGCGCGCAAGCCAGCCACGCATGGCTGGAAGCACAGCTACCCGGCCTGGGATGGACCGGCTTCGATCCAACCAACGGATGCATGGTGGACGAGCGCCACATCCGGGTAGCCATAGGCCGCGACTACTCAGACGTCCCGCCGATGCGCGGCGTCTACAGAAGCCAGGGCGGCAAACAAGTGATGTCGGTGGAACTGCAAATCGAACCGCAACCCGACCCCCCGCGCCCGGCCGACTCCGAGCCGCCTGATTCCGGCAGCGGCCCGAATCAACAAAACCAGCAGTAAGCTTCTCCGGCGCGATTGTTCCGCTTGGGCCGGCCTCCGCTGCTGACTCAACTTTCAAACCGGCGTAATTCTAAAGGCACCTGATTGCTCGAACCACAGAGGCAAACATGAAATCCATTCGCGTCGATCAACCCAAGGGTCCCTTCAAACTCGTTGACGAAAAAATCGTCGAGCCTTCGCGCGGCCAGGTTCGGATCAAGGTGCAGGCATGCGGCGTCTGTCATAGCGATTCGTTTACGAAAGACGGAGCGTGGCCGGGAATCAACTATCCACGATCGCCGGGACATGAAATCGCCGGTGTGATCGAAGCGCTCGGCGAAGATGCATGGGATTGGAAAGTCGGCGATCGGGTCGGCGTCGGATGGCATGGCGGAAACTGTTTTAAGTGCGATCCATGCCGCCGCGGAGACTTCGTCAGCTGCCGCTTTCTGAAGATTCCCGGAATCAGTTACGATGGCGGCTACGCCGCGCACGTGATTGCTCCGGCCGAGGCTCTTGCGCACATCCCCGATGCGTTGCGTCCGGAGGAAGCGGCGCCCCTGATGTGCGCAGGGATCACGACCTTCAACGCGCTCCGGCATAGCGGCGCCGGGCCCGGCGACCTCGTCGCCATCCAGGGGATAGGCGGGCTCGGCCATCTGGGAATCCAGTTTGCTGCCAAGTTTGGCTATGACGTAGTCGCGATCGGACGCGGCGAGGACAAGCAGCCGCTGGCGCTGAAGCTCGGGGCCCGCCGCTACATCGATGCAGCCACTGAAAATGTAGCGGCCGAGCTGACCAAGGAAGGCGGTGCCAGCGTGATATTCGCCACCGCGCCGGACGGGAAAGCGATGGGCGGGCTGATCGACGGCCTCGGAGTCCGCGGCAGATTGGTCGTCATCGGCGCCAGCCCGGAACCGTTCGCAGTCTCCTCGCTCCAGCTAATAGGCGCGCAGCGCTCGATCATAGGATGGCCGTCGGGAACCTCGCGGGACTCCGAGGATACCCTCAAATTCGCCGCACAGACCGGAGTGCGCGCGATGATCGAAACGTTCCCCATCGAGCAGGCGGATCACGCCTACGACCGCATGATGACCGGCAAAGTCCGCTTCCGCGCAGTCCTCAGGCATTGAATGGGCGGCGGCTTACCCTTCTAACAGGGCGAAGCCCGCATCTTTCTTGGTATCGGGTGCAGGGGTCACCCCTGCCCAAGGAAGTCTGAAACCCACGGTGGGTTTCAGTGATTTCCCCTTCCCCTACGAGCCAGGCTTCTCGACCGCGTCCTCGTAGTACAAAACGCGCTGACAGTTCGGGCAAAAGTGTATCTGCCGATGCTTCTGGATCTCGTTGTACAACTGCGGCGGCAGCCGCATCCGGCATCCCTGGCAGGTCCCGCCTTTCGCCAGCGCCACCGCGACGCCCGCGCGCCGATTGAAAATCATCTGGTAGCGCGACAGCAGGTTCGCATCGACATTTTCGGCGACCTTCTCGCGCGACTTCCGATGCTTGCCGATGTTGCTCTTGAGCTCCTCGACTTCCGCCGCGATTTCTTTTTCAGCCGCCGCCAGATCGACGCGACCCTTGGCGAGCGCCTCGGTCAGCTCCTTGATTCGCGCCGTCCTCGAGTCCGCGCCTTCCATCGACGCGAGCAGCTCGCCCTCGAGCCGCTGATTGGTCTCCTTCAACGACTCGATCTCGTGGGTCAGCGCCTGCAATTCCTTGTCGTTGCGGATCAGCGTCAATCGCATCCGCTTGTTGCGGATTCGGACTTCGCCCTCGGCCAGTTCACGCTCGGCCTTTTTGCGGGCCGCGGTTATTTCCTTGTCTTGTTCGGTAAGGCGATCGAGTTCGGCCTGGTTGTGCTGGTTTTCAACGCGAAGTTGGTCAACTCGCCCGGCAATCGAGGTCAGCGATTGCTCCAATTCTTGCAGTTGCCGGTCGATGACCTGGAGGTCCATCAGCCGGTTTATCTCTTCACGCAATTCTTCCCTCCGCTAAAGTTGTGCGCATCGCGCAAAGTTTGGTTGCTCTTCATCATACGGCCCGTCCAGCGGGGGCGCGGGCACGAAAGGTATGGGCCCACCAGGATTTGAACCTGGGACCAGCCGGTTATGAGCCGGCAGCTCTGAACCAGGCTGAGCTATGGGCCCTCTGAGGTACATCAGGCACCTCAGATGGTAGCAAGTTCGCGCGGCAGACTTAAGGGCTGATCGTCGGAGCATTCGTTCAACTTGTGTGCGTGCGTACGGTCACGCGCCGCGCCCCTCGCGTCGATGGGCGATCACCGCCTGCGCGGCGGCGGCCGCCTCGCCCGGCCCGGATTCGCGCGCCGACACTTCGGCTGCGCTCTGGCGCAGCCGCTCAAGTTCGCGCGCACGCTGCCGACGCTCAAGCGCAACGGCGTAGTCGTTGACGAGCGCGCGGCATTTCTCCAGGTCATTGGGATTTTTCTGTGTCTCGTCATCGCTGTCATCGGTCAACGGTCCGACGGCAAACTCGCTCACGCGGCCTTGCTCCTCGGCTGACAGGCGATCGGCGATCCATTGTTCCAGCGCTGTGTATGCTTCGTCGGTACGGCACAAGTCGGCGAGGACGCCCCCGAGGCGAATTTCTTCGAAATTCGCCGTCGCCCCGGACTGCGCAATTTCATTGCGCAGTTCCGGATGCAGCAGCGCCAGCGCGACGAGGCCGATCTCGGCCTTCGCGCCGGCGTCGCCACCGCCGCCGCCCGCGGCGGCGGACGGATTCGCGGTTTGCGCGCGGTCGCGCGCAAACCGCGACGGCGCGGAGCGCGACTGCCCGCCGCGCGCCTCTTTGCGCAAAACTTCCTCGCCGATCGACAGCAGATCGGCCGCCTTGCGCGCCAGCAGATCGAACTGAAATGGATCGCCCACCAGCTTGAGCATCTCGGCCACCCGCTGCGCCGCCCGCGCCCGCTCGGCGATCGATCCGCGCGCGTCGCGTGCCTGCTCGCTGAGGAAATAATCGACCAGCAGCTCGGATTTGTCCGCCAGCTCCGCGAACGCGGCTGCGCCGCGCTCGCGGATGAACGTGTCGGGATCAAAGCCCGACGGAATAAATATCCCGCGACCCAGCAATCCCGCCTGCAAGAAGATCTCCAGCGCCCGCATCGACGCTTTGCGCCCTGCCGCGTCGCCGTCGAAGCACGCGATTACGTTTTTCGTGTAGCGGCTCAGCACCCGAAGCTGCTCGACCGTCAGCGCCGTGCCGCATCCCGCCACCGCTTCCTTGAAGCCTGCCTGCCAAAGTGCAATCACGTCGAAGTAACCCTCGACCAGGATCGCGCGGTCTTTCCCCGAGGTGACGCTCGACGAAATCGCCTGCCGCGCTTCGAACAGTCCGTACAGAGTCCGGGTCTTCGAGTACAGCGGCGATTCGGGCGAGTTGATGTACTTGGGCAGACGCGCGTCGAGCACGCGGCCGCCGAATGCGATAGCGCGCCCCTGCGCGTCGCGAATCGGGAACATCACGCGCGCCCGAAACATGTCGTAGACGCCATCGCCGTCTTTCCTGACCAGCCCGACTTTCGCGCCCGCGTCGCGCAGTCCGCGCTTTTCCAGCGCCTTTGCCAGCGACGCCGGCCGGCTCGGCGCGAAGCCAATCATGAACGCGCACGCCGTCTCGACGCTGATACCGCGTGATTTCAGATAGTCGCGCGCCAGCGCGCCGTCGGTCGTGTTCCACAGCACATGCGCGAAGAACTCGGCGGCCACCTCGCTGGCCTTGAGCATCGCCTCGCGCTCGCCCGCCGCCGGCCCCGCTTGGTCGTGCTCCGGAATCGTCACGCCGTACTTGCGCGCGAGCGAGCGCACCGCTTCGGGAAACGTCAGTCCCTCGACGCGCATGATGAAATTGAATGCGCTGCCGCCCACCCCGCATCCAAAACAATGAAAGAACCCGCGCTCGGCATTCACCGAGAACGACGGCGTCTTCTCATTGTGAAATGGACACAGCCCGACGAAGTTGCGCCCCGCCCGGCGCAGCCGCACGTGCGCACCGACGATCTCCACGATGTCGGCGCGCGAACGAACTTCCTCGATCTTGTCGTCGCCGAAACGCCCCATCAGCCACCCAGCACCGTCCGCAACCGCTCGGGATAGTTCGTCATGATACCGTCGACGCCGCATTCGATGAGCGCGCGCATCCGCGCGTCCGCGTCCACCGTCCAGGTGTACAGCTTGAGGCCGCGCTCGTGCGCCGCTTTGCACAGATCGGGCGTCACCATGTCCCAGCGCGGATTGATCGCATGCGCGCGCATAGCAACCGCTTTCATCATCAAATCGACCGGCTTTTCTTCCGCCAGCAGACCGACGCGAATGTTAACATGCAGCTGCTGAATCTTCTTCAGATAGTCCCAATCGAAGCTCGACACGATGCTGTCGCTGAACGCATTGCGCGCCTGCATGATCTGCGCGACCTGATGCTCTAGGCCGCCCGCCTTGAGCTCGATATTGAGCCCGCACTTGCCGCTGGTGACGGCAAACACCTCGTCGAGCGTGGGAATCCGCTCGCCCTTGAGCGCGCCGCCCTTGAACTTCGCACCCGCGTCCAATCGCTTCAGTTCTTCGAGCGTCAGCTCCGCGACTTCGCCCTTGCCATCCGTGGTCCGCTCGACGGTCTCGTCATGAATCACCACGACGGCGCCGTCGCGGCTGAGCTGAACGTCCAGCTCGCACATGACCGCACCCGCGTCGATAGCGGCGCGAAATGCGCTCAGGGTGTTTTCGGGAAAAGTACCGCTCGCCCCGCGATGGGCTATGTTCAGCACAGCCCGCCTCCACCACGTTGGAACAATTGAAGTCTGATAATGATTTGAGTTTACGCGTTCATCGAGCGCGGGCGCAAACGCGGCTGTCGTGCCTTGTCAACAACGCTTGCGCGAATCGGGCCTCGAAAGAAATCCGCGCTGATGCCAAAGTCTAGGCCGGGAAATATGCAAGGCGCATCGGCATCAAGGCGAAGTTACACGCGGGCGATATTCCGCACTCACGCGCATCTCGCCGATGAAGCCGCGGGAATTCTCGTGGCCGGCGGCGCCCTCGGATGCGCCGTCGCCGGGATGAAGTTGCCGCGGGCTCGCGAGGACAAGACTGTCGCGCTCGAAGCGTACTTCGACCGCATCTCCGCGATCGAGCTGTCGCGCCTCAGACTCATGATGGAGCAGGCCGGGATGCTCGTTGAGGCCGCGCATGAAGCCGCGGGCGACGGCGCTCGCAACCGCAGCGTGAGGAGAATCGTCGATCCGGGATGGTCCACGCTCTGGATGCGGCGGTTCGGGCCGTTTCGCGTCGGGCGACGCATGCTGATCGTGCCGCCGTGGAAGCGCGAGAGTGAACCCGGCCGAACGACTATCGTGGTCCAACCAGCCAGGGCGTTCGGCACCGGACACCATCCCACGACCGCGGGCGCTCTGCGCGCAATCGAATCGATTGTCGGCGCGCATGCGCCGCGGTCGATCCTCGACGCCGGCACTGGCTCCGGGGTATTGGCGATCGCGGCGGCGCTGCTCCGCAAGGCCGAGGGTGTCGAGCGCGAAATAATCGCCATCGACATCGATCCGGCGGCGCTGGAAAACGCGCGCGCGAATGCGCGCCTGAATGGCGTGGAAAAATCGATTCGATTCTCGTCGGTGCCGCTCGTTTCGATTCATCGCCACTTCGATCTGATCATGGCCAACATTCTGAGCCACACATTGATCGAGCTCGCGCCCCATCTGAGGCGAATCGTCGCGCCCGGCGGACGATTGATCCTCGGCGGGTTCCTCGCCGACGAGGCCGCCGAAGTGCTGCGCCACTACCGCTCTCCCCTGCGATGTCTCAGCCGCAGGACGCATCGCGGATGGACGACGCTTGTGATGGCGCGAGCGCCACGCTGATGCGCGGGGCGTCGACGCCGCGGCGTTTTTCGATCGCGCGCGCGCCGGACGCGAGCCGCCTCGCGCACGTCGAAGGCGCGGAGTTGCATCACATGCGCACCGTCCTTCGGCTGGCCGTCGACGCGCGCGTGTTGTTGCTCGATCCCGCCGGCGTCGAGCATCAGGGCGTAATCGATCGCTATGAACGCGGCCGCGCGGTGATTCGCATTATCGAATTGCCGTCTCAGCCGCCCTCGCCCGCCAGAGCTCGAATCATTCTGTCCGCCGCAATCGTCAAAGGCCCGCGCATGGACTTCGTGGTCGAAAAGGCGGCCGAGCTGGGCGCGTCGGAGCTGTGGCCTATCGTCTGCGCGCGCGGATTGGTCCGCTTGCCGGGCGCGGAACGGCTCGCGCGATGGCGCCGGCTCGCGCTCGCCGCCGCTAAGCAAAGCCAGTCCGCAGCCGCGATGGAAGTGCGATCGCCACTCGGGGTTGACGACATGATTCGCGGCGTGCCGCCCGGCACGCTCGCCGTAATCTGCGCGCGCGGCGGCAAGCCGCTCGGCGGAGTGATTCGACGCGTGCTTCCGCGTGGGATATTGATAGCGGTTGGACCCGAGGGCGATTTCGACGGCGAGGAGCGCGCGAAGGCCGCAAACGCCGGTTTCGTTGCGGCCGGACTTGGCCCTAATCGCCTCAGGAGCGAGACCGCGGCGCTGGCCGCGGTAAGTATAGCGGCGGGGTTACTTCACGATGAGCAAGGGTCAGGCGAAGATGCCGAAACGGAGTAGAACGGTGGCGCGCAAGCTCGCGTTCATCATGGATCCGCTGGAGCGGGTGCTGGTCGACAAGGACACGACCTTCGTGTTCATGCTCGAGGCGCAATTCCGCGGCCACGAAAATTACTTCCTCGGCATCCGCGACCTCTTCGCGCGCGGCCCGAACGTTATCGCGCGGGCGCGCAGGTGCGAGGTGATGCGCGGCCAGCCGCACTACCGCTTCCTCGATGACGGCGCCGAGTATCCGCTCGAGACTTTCGACGCGATCTTCATGCGCAAGGATCCGCCTGCCGATGCGCCCTATCTTTACGCCACCATGCTGCTCAGCCTCGCCGACAGCCGCCGCACGTTCGTGCTCAACAGTCCGGCGGGTCTTCGCGAGGCCAACGAAAAGCTGTACTCGCTGAATTTTCCCGACGCGATCCCGCCGACGCTCGTGACCTACGAAATTCCGCGGCTCCGGACGTTCCTTGACGAACAGGGGGGCGAGATGATCGTGAAGCCGCTCGACGGACACGGCGGCGAAGGCGTGTTCCTGGTCACGACCAGAGATCGCAATCTCGGCGCGATTCTCGAGACCGTGACGCAATACGAGTCGCGGCCAATCATGGCGCAGCGCTATCTGCCCGAAGCTCGCGACGGCGACAAGCGGCTGATCGTGCTTGACGGCGAACCGCTCGGATGCACGCTGCGGGTGCCGCGCGACGACGAGAATCGCGGCAACATCCACGTCGGCGGCAATTGCGTCAAGGCGCCGGTCACGGCGCGCGATCGCGACATCTGCCGGATGCTCAAGCCGCGCCTGGAGCGCGACGGGCTGTACTTCGTCGGCCTCGACATCATCGGCGACTACCTGACCGAGGTGAATGTGACCAGTCCGACGGGCGTGCAGGAGATCGACCGTCTGGATGGCGCGAACCTGGAAGGCAAGGTGATCGATTTCGTCGAGTCGCGAGTCGCGGCGCTCAAGCGATGAGCAGGCCGTTGCACGGCGCGGCAATCATCGGTACGAATGAAGGTTCGCTTCACCGCGAACGCATCGAGACACGGTGGGCAGGTAGCTCAGTCGGTAGAGCAAAGGACTGAAAATCCTTGTGTCGAGTGTTCGATTCACTCCCTGCCCACCACCGTCAACGCAGCCTAGGACTTCGGATTGGAGCGGGAGAATTGACGGAACTTTGCCACCAGGCCGAAGCCTGCGGCGTCGTCGATAATTTGCTCGAGCTCAAAATCGACCACTCGTTCCGCGCCGGCGAACTTGCGTGCGCGTTCGGGAGTCCAGTCGATCGACGCGCGGCCGGTCAGCTGAAGTGTGCGGCCGCTTTCGAAATCGATGAACAGGAGTCCGGCGTGCGGGTTGACCGTTAGGTTGCCCAGCGTGTTGAACATGCTGTTGCCGTTGTAGTCGGGGAAAGCGAGGCGCCGCTCGTCCAGTATCTTCACGAAGCCGGGGTTGCCGCCCTTGTGCGAGACGTCCGCGCCGCGTTGGGGATTGTCGGTCGCAATGAAGAACGTGTCCGCGTGAGAAATCTGCTCGCGCTGCCTGGCTGACAGCGCGCTGCCTCGCTCGGCAGTTCGATCAGTCGCGGGCGATTGCCGCTGGCCGACGAATATTCTCTCCTGCATGTAGCGGCGACAGTTGCCGTAAACCTCATAGGTCGTGAGATAGATTTCGCCGTCCCTGATTATGCCGCGGCCGTTGACTCGAACCCGGCGGGAGGCGACGAAGTCCGGCGCGAACAGGGCCGCGTGGCCTTCGGCCGCGAGGTTGCCGAGGATCGGATCGCTCGACGATATCCGCGCCGCGATTCTGAGCGTGCTTTCGTCAACGGTTTCGATGAAACCCGGGTCGCCGGTGACAACCGAGGCCCAGACGCCGCCCTGGGTATCGACGGTGCCGAGAACCGCCATCTGGCGGAGTGCGAGAAACTGGCTGGCGCCGGGCGGAAGATGATCGACAATGCCTTCGCCGACGTCCTCCGCGATATCGCGCACGCCCGCCCGTTCCTGAACCGCGATTTCACCGCTGTGAAATTTCATCGAATTTCTACGGCGCGGGAGCGGCCAGATGATGGTCGGGCTTCACTTTTAACATGACGAGGCACGGCGGGCCGCCATCGCCGTAGCAGAGATTGCTCACTTCGCCGAGTCTCGGATTGCGGTCGTCGTGGGTGTAGTCGGGACAGATCCAATGGCCGCCTTCGCGATAAAGCGCGACGGCGAAATATCGGCCAGCCGCGAGATTCCCGGCGGTCCCCGTCCCAATCGGGCGCGAGTCCACGATATCGAAGCCGTCGTGCGCCGCGTCGGGCGAGTACTGCATGAAGAACATTCGCCATTGCCGTCCGGGTCGCGCGGTCACCGCGTATTCCATCGAGCGATCGTACGAGAACACCGGCTTGTCACGGCATAGCCACGGCCGCCCTTCCTGGGCGGAGACCGGGCTTGCGGCCAGCATCGCAATCGTTCCGGCGATCGCGAAGTATCGTCCGATTCTCAAAATTCTCATGGCTCTTTCACTTTTGCCGGCTTGCGATCGCGATGATGCGGCCGACAATCTCGCCGAGGCTCGAGTCCTTGGGCGTGAAGACCGCCTTGACGCCGAGCTCGAGCAGCGCTTGGCGATCGCCCTCGGGAATTATTCCGCCCATCACGACCGACACCTCGCCGGCGCCGCGACTGTTGAGCAAATCGATCGTCTCGCGCGCGATCGACATGTGGGCGCCTGTGAGGCTCGAGATCGCGAGCACGTCGACGTCTTCCTCCAGCGCCGTCGCGACCATCTGCTCGGGCGTCTGCTTGAATCCCGCGAGCACTACTTCCATCCCGGCTTGCATGCACGCGTGGGCGAGCAGCTTGATCGCGTTGATATGTCCGTCGAGGCCCGCCTTGCCGAGCGCGATGCGAATTTTCCGTGTCGTCGGCGCATGCGGCACTTTGAGCGGGTTGACGCTCACGCCGGTCTCAAGAATCGGCGGCGTGTAGCGGCCGCGGCTGACGCGCACCAGCGAATCGGTCCATTCGCCGACGGTGCCGCCGGCCCGGGCGAGGTCGATAGTCGTCTCGATGAGCCCGCTGTGTCCGCCGTTTGCGGCGGCGCGTTCGAGCGCCTCGCGAGCTTTCGACACGGCAGCCTGGTCACGCGCCGCACGCCATTCTTTTATCGACTCGATACGTTCCTTTTCCTTGAGCGGCTGCGCGACGCGATCGCTATTCTGCGTGGACGGCGGTGTCAGCCCGACTTCGCCGGTGAACGCGTTGACGCCGATTTGCACGATCTCGCCGGACTCGACTTTGCGATGCCACTCGGCAAGCTGACGCGTGAGTTCGCCGCTGACGATTGAAATTGCGCGCGAGTAGCCGGCCTCGCGCAACCGGATTGCGATCTCACGCGCGCGCGACGCGGTCTCGGTGGTAAGCTGCTCAATAACTTTGCTGCCCTCGAAAATATCGCCGTAGCCGGCTAGCCCGGTCTCGTGCATCAGGACCTGCTGCGTGCGCAAGCTGAGCGTCTGCTCGGCCTGGTCGGGCAGCGCGAGCGCCTCGCGGAAGCCCGGCAGCTGCAGCGCGTTCACGCGCGCGTCGGCCGAGATGACAACCGGGAGCGCCTCGTACGCGATGCGGATGATGTTCACTTCGGGCTGCGGCTCGGTGAGCGTGAGCGAGCGCACCTGGCATCCCGCGCGAAAGGCAACGTCGTCGACGCCGTATTCCGTGGCACAAAGCTCGCGCCACAGCTTGAAGTACGCGCGAATCTTGCAAATCTCCGGCACCAGCTCGATGCCGCTGTTGATGAAAAATGAAATGCGCCGGACGGTCTGCGCAAACGCGGCGGGGTCGAGCCTGGGGCGGATCGCGTCGAGAATCAGCAGCGCGTTGCCGAAGGCGTAGCCGATTTCCTCGGCCGGACCCGCGCCGCTTTCCATGTAGTGGTAGCCGCAGCAGTTGATCGGATTCCAGTTGGGCACGCGCTCGACGGCGAACCGAATCAGCTCGGTGGAAAGGCGCAAAGACAGCTCCGGATAAAAAATCGAAGTGCCGCGCGCGACGAATTCCTTGAGGAGATCGTTCTGCGTCGTGCCGTGCAGCTCGGTCCACGGCACCCCGTGTTTTTCCGCAACCACCAGGTACAGCGCCAGGATAAATGGCGCGGTCGCGTTGATCGTCATCGAGGTGTTGATCGACTGGAGTGGGATTCCTTCGAACAGGCGCTCCATGTCGTTCCAGTGGCAAATCGAAACGCCCGCTTCGCCGACTTCGCCGCGCGCGACTGGCGCGTCAGGGTCGTAGCCGTTTTGCGTCGGCAGATCGAAGGCAATCGAAAGCCCGCGCTGGCCCTGTTGCAGGTTTGCCAGGAAGCGCTGGTTGGCCTCACGCGCGTCGCCGAAGCCCGCGTAGGTCCGGATGATCCACGGTTCGCGGGGCGGCCGAACTTTTTTCTCGCCGTCGGTCATCGCCACAAGGTTAGTTGTCGAAGCGCCGGGATTCCAGCCGCAACGCGACGGCTGCCAATCAGCGTCGATGCGCCGCGCGAGCCGTGGTTTCACGTTCGCGATCGCGGGCAAGCTCGGCGGCGATGCAATCGATGAGCTCGATTCCACAGCGCCCGCCGTGCTCGGCGATCTCGAGCACCGGCCCGCCGGTCTCGGCGCGGATTCGCGCGATCGCCTTGCGCGCTTCCGCCGCGCGATTCAGTTCCGACCTTGCGAGCACGGCGAGATGGTCGAGATCTTTCCTGCGCAAATGCCCGCCGCGGCGATTGGTTAGCGCCGCAATGTCGCCCGCATCGAACTCGGACGGCGGGATACGATTAAACAGCACGGCCGCCGGCGCCAGATGAATGCGGCTCAGATTGGCGTGCGTCTCGATCGTTTCGGAAATCGAAAGACTGTCGGCGGTCGTCACCTGCACGATCGCGCAATTGCGCCGGTCGCGCATCATCCGCGAGATGTTGCCCGCCTCCTTGCCGACGATGCTGTCGCCGAACGTCGAGCGCGCCGCCGTCGGCATGTTGAGCAGGCTCATCGCCTGGCCGCTGGCGGGCGCATCGACAATTATCAGGCTGCGCGCGGGCGCCTTGGGGTCGGTTCGCCCGGCTTCGTAGTAGACCTTGCCGAGCATCATCAGTTCGCGCAGGCCCGGCGCGGCTTGAACAAAAAATTGATAGAGCCGGCTGGCGAACACCGCCTTCAGTAGCATCCGGCCCGGCACCACCAGGCGCAGATATTCCTCGAGCGCGGCGCGGCCGTCGAGCGTCATCAGCGCGAGATTCGGCGCGACTTGCGTCGGCACGAACGACGGCTCGACGCCAAAGGTCGCCGCCAGCGGTGCGCGCGCGTCGCATTCCATGACGAGTGCGCGTGCGCCCGAGCTGGCCGCGAGCTTCGCGATCGCGGCGCTCAGCGTCGATTTGCCGACGCCGCCCTTGCCGAGCACGATCAGCACGCGTCGCGCAAGGATTTCGTTTAGCATTTAAAGGATGCGGGTTGGAGTTACCAGCGGATCAGATTCGCTCCCCAGGTGAGCCCGCCGCCGCACGCATTCAGCATGACGAGGCTGCCGTCGTGAATTCGCCCTTGCTCCAGAGCCTCGTCAAGCGCGATCGGAACGGACGCGGCGGAGGTGTTGCCGTAGCGATCGATATTGGTGAAAACTTTTTCCGGCGGCATCCCGAGCCGCTCGGCGACCGCGGAAATGATCCGCATGTTGGCCTGATGCGGCACGAACAGGTCGATGTCTTCGAGCTTGACGCCGGCGCGGTCGGCCACCAGCCGGCTGACCTCTTCCATGCTCTTCACCGCGATTTTGAAAAGCTCGGGACCTTTCATCTGGATCGCGTCGTCTGCGTTTCGCCGGACTTCTGAGTCGATCGTGCTGCGTGTTCCGGTCGCGCGAACCGACAGCAGATTCCAATGCTCGCCGGCGGAACGCAGCAGGCTCGACAGCACTCCCCGATTTCCAGGCTCGCCGACCATCACGCACGCGCCCGCGCCGTCGCCAAACAGGACCGCGGTTCGGCGATCGTTCCAATCGACCATCGTCGAGAGCGCGTCGGCGCCGACCAGTAGGATGCGCTTGAAGTCGCCCGCGCGCATCTGGGCGTCCGCGACTTGCAGCGCGTACACGAAACCCGAGCATGCGGCGGCGACGTCGAACGCCGGTATCGTCGAGATGCCGAGCCCGTACTGAATCTGGCATGCGAAGGACGGGAACGCGTACTCCGACGAAACCGTGCCGACAATAATCGCGTCGAGGTCGGCGGGCTTGACGCCCGCGCGCTCCAGCGCGATCCGGCTGGCGTCGGTCGCGATTTGCGCCAGCGACTCTCCCTGACGCATCGCGTAGCGAGCGCCGATCCCGGTGCGCGACCGGATCCATTGATCGGAGGTGTCCATGTACCGCTCCAGATCCTTGTTGGTCACGGCGGTGCGTGGCACGGCTCGTCCGGTGGCGACAATTCTTGAGCCCATGATGAACCAGTGAAAAAGTCAGCTCTGGTTAGGCGGGCCTGAAGGCCAGCGTCGTGTTGGTGCCGCCGAACCCGAACGAGTTGTTGAGCGCGATGCGAATCTTCGCGGGGCGCGCCTGGTTGGGCACGTAGTCGAGGTCGCATTCGGGGTCGGGGACTTCCTGGTTGATGGTCGGTGGCATCATCCCGCGATCGATCGCGAGCACCGTGTATACCGACTCGATCGCGCCGGCCGCGCCCAGCGTGTGCCCGGTCATCGACTTGGTCGAGCTGATCGCAAGTTTCGCGGCGCGCTCGCCGAACACGCGCTTCACAGCTTGAGTCTCGGCGACATCGCCCTGCTCGGTCGAAGTGCCGTGCGCGTTGATGTAATCGACTTCGTTGGGATCGAGATCGCTGTCCTCGAGGCACATCCGCATGCACTTGGCGGCGCCGCGTCCCTCCGGCGCGGGCGACGTGATGTGGTAGGCGTCGCTGTTGGCGGCGTAGCCGCAGATTTCGGCAATAATCTTTGCCCCGCGCTTGATCGCCGCGTCGCGCTCCTCAAGGATCAGGGCGGCCGAGCCCTCCGACATCACGAAACCGTCGCGCTCCTTGTCGAATGGACGGCTGGCTTTCGCCGGCTCTTCGTTGCGGGTCGAAAGCGCGCGCATCGCGACGAATCCCCCAACGCCGAGCGACGTGATCGCGGCCTCCGATCCCCCGGTTATAGCGGCGTCCAGGTAACCGAGCCTGATCATGCGGTATGCCTCGCCGATTGCATGGCTGCCCGACGCGCAGGCGCTGGTGGTGGCAAAGTTGGCGCCGCGCGCGCCGTAGCGAATCGAGATTTGGCCCGGCGCCAGGTTGGCGATCAGCTTGGGGATGAAAAACGGCGTGACGTGGCGCAGGCCCGTCTCCATGAAGACCTTGTGATACTCCTCGATAGTGCACAGGCCGCCGATGCCGACGCCGATCAACACGCCGACGTTATCGGCATTGTCTTCGGTGACCTTGAACCCCGACTGGCGCATCGCCTGCTCCGCGGACGCGACCGCGTACTGGATGAAGGGGTCCATTTTTTTGACGTCGCGCTTTTCGATCCAGTCCTCGGGATTGAAGTCCCGCACCTCGCCGGCGATGCGCGCGGGAAATTCCGAGGCGTCGAAGCGCGTGATCGGGCCAATCCCGGACCGCCCCGCCATCAGGGCGTCCCAGTTCTTGTCCACCCCAACTCCGAGCGGCGTTACCAGACCGACTCCGGTGATCACCACGCGGCGCTCAAGCATTGCTCTCATCAGGCCCCTCATCCTCCATCGAGTTCAACCTTAATCATCTACCAAAAAGCCCCCGTCGTCGAGAATCCGGCTGATCGGCCGTATCCGTGCCATTTGCTTATGCCTCCGTGAGAACTATGCGTAACCTGATCGGCCCGATTTTGCTCGCCCTGCAAGGGAGAGGATGAAGGTGAGGGTCGTTATGCAGCGCGTTATTTTTTTCGCGCGCGATTCAGGATTCTGTCTCTGCTCTGAAACGCAGGCGGCAGCGCCTATCCCAACGCCGGTTTGGATGGTTTTGTGATCGTGGCTCCGCTGTATGCGATTGCGAAACGCCGCGATACTCGCTTGCATCCAAACTTGCACGGATGAAACAATTCAGGGGTGCCGCTCAGCAATCCAGCAGACGATCCGTTCACGAAACTCGTGCAAAATCTCGGCGAACTCGAGGTCGTCATCGGCGAGCGCGCCCGGCCCGCGATTGCCGGCGTGCGCGACGGCCTGCGCGACGCGCTCGCATGCCGCGAGCGGGGCGATATGCCCGGATCGCTCGCCGCGATTCGGCTTGCGATGGAACGGCTGGCCGCGCTCGGCGGCACGCTCGATCCGGAAGAAGGCGCGATGATGCGGTTTATCGCGGAGCGATTCACCGCCGCGCTCGGCGCCGGTCACAAGGGTGATGCAAAGACCAGTGCGGACTTGATGCGTCGCAAGGCTGGCGACACGAGCGACGACGACGACAAGGATTGGTGACCGCGACCGTTAGCTGACCAGACCGCGCTTCTCCCGCAAATGGATGTGACGGAAATCCATTCACCGAAAAGAAACCGGCGGATTCGATGACCGCCCCAAACCACGCAGGGTGAAATCTTGGCGACTGCAGCACAAATCAAAGTGAGCCGGTCCGACCTGGACCAGACCTGTATCAACGCGATCCGCGTGCTGACCATCGACGCGGTCCAGAAGGCCAACTCCGGCCATTGCGGATTGCCGATGGGCATGGCGCCGGTCGCCTACCTGCTCTACACGCGGTTCATGCGCCACAATCCAAAAAATCCAAAATGGTTCGGGCGCGACCGTTTCGTGCTGTCTGCCGGCCATGGCTCGATGCTGCTCTACAGCCTGCTCTATCTCACCGGCTACGACATCTCTCTGGACGACATCAAGCAGTTCCGACAGCTTGGCAGCAGAACCCCCGGGCATCCCGAGCACTGGTGCGTCCCCGGCGTCGAGACGACCACGGGCCCGCTCGGCCAGGGCGTCGGCAACGCCGTTGGAATGGCGATGGCGGCGAAGCATCTCGAGGCGCGCTACGAGCGCGACCATTCCGGGCTGTTCGATCATCGCATCTTCGGCATCTGCAGCGACGGCGACCTGATGGAAGGCGTGGCGAGCGAGGCAGCGTCGATCGCGGGGCATGTCGGGCTGGGCAACATCGTTTTCCTCTACGACGACAACCATGTGACTATCGACGGGCACACCGAACTCAGCTTCGACGAGGACGTATGCAAGCGATTCGACGCTTACAAATGGCACACACAGGTGGTCGAGGATGCGAACGATCTCGCCGCGCTGTCGAAGGCGATTGAAAATGGAATCGCGGAGACCAGCCGGCCGTCGCTGATTCGGGTGCGCTCGATAATCGGCTACGGCAGTCCGCATAAGCAGGGCACCTCGGCTGCGCACAGCAATCCACTCGGCGTCGAAGAGGTGAAGCTGACCAAGGAATTTTACGGATATCCGACCGAGCCGCCGTTCTTCGTTCCCGACGATGCGCTCGCCCATTTCCGCGAATGCGTCGAGCGCGGAGCGGAACAGGAATCGGCCTGGAGCGCGAAGTTCGAGACCTACGCCAAAAAGAATCCCGCCCTGGCCGGCGAGTTTCAGGCGGCGCTCGCAAGAGAGCTGCCCAAGGGATGGGACGCTGAACTGCCGGTGTTCACTCCTAAGGACAGCCTCGCGACGCGAGTCTCGGCGTCGCGGGCCGAAGCCGCAATCGGGAAAAAAGTCTGGAACCTTTTCGGCGGCTCCGCTGACTTGAACGAGTCCACCTTCACAGACATCAAGGACGGCGGCGACTTCGAGCGCGGGCATTTCGACGGGCGCAATCCTCATTTCGGAATCCGCGAGCACGGTATGTGCTCGATCCTCAACGGCATCGCGCTGCACGGCGGGTTCATCCCGTACGGCTCGAGCTTCCTGTGCTTTACGGATTACGCACGTCCGTCGATTCGGCTGGCGGCGCTGATGCAGCTGCAGGTGGTGTTTGTGTTTACGCACGATTCGATCGGCGTGGGCGAGGACGGCCCTACGCATGAGCCGATCGAGCATCTGTCCTCACTGCGCGCGATTCCGTATCTCACCGTGATTCGCCCCGGCGATGCGAACGAAGCTGTCGAGGCGTGGCGCACCGTCATGACGCATACCCACGGCCCGGTGCTGCTGGCGCTCTCGCGGCAGAAGGTGCCGACCCTGGATCGCACCAAGGTGGCGCCCGCCAGCGGCGCGCGGCGCGGCGGCTACGTGCTGACCGAGACGGCGGGCCGCCCCGCGGACATCATACTGATCGGATCGGGATCGGAGCTGTCGCTGGTCTTCGATGCGAAAGCGAAAATCGAGGAAAAGGGCAAGGCGGTCCGGGTCGTAAGCATGCCGAGCGAAAATATTTTCGAAAAGCAGGATCAAGCGTATCGCGACTCCGTGCTGCCGCCCAACATCCGGCGCCGGCTCGCGGTCGAGGCGGGCGCGCCGATGTCATGGTACCGATGGGTTGGGCTCGACGGCGACATCATCGGCATGACGACCTACGGCGCGTCGGGCAAGTCCGAAGAAGTGATGAAGCATTTCGGCTTCACCGTGGATAACGTCGTTGAGCGCGCGCTGAAATTGCTCGCGCGTTGACGGGCTCGACCGAATCTTCAACCAGGAGCGAGCAAATAACCTAATCGAGGTGGGTAAGGAATTGCAGAAAGAGGGCGTCGAGTGGTTTGCGAAGTCCTTCGAGGATTTGCGCGCCGTGATCGTCGGACGACGCGCGGCAATCGTTGACGGAGCGCACGACAAGCAGACGTTCACCACACCCGGTTACGAATCGCAGGTCGGCGCGGCCTTCAAGGATCTAGACAAGAACGATTTCCCCGCGCGGCTGTGGAAGAAGGATGCTTCTCTCTGGTCGAACGAGCCTGCGCAGCAGGAGGCTATCAAGGATGCGCTCGGTTGGCTGACGGTTGCGGAGACGATGTCCGAGCGCGTCAAAGAGCTCATATCGTTTGCCGACGAAGTGCGAAGAGCCGGCTTCCGCGACGTCGTTCTGCTCGGAATGGGCGGTTCGTCGCAGAGCGCTGAACTTTTCGCCGCGACGTTTACGAGCGCGCCGGGCTACCCGAAACTGCACGTGCTCGATTCGACGGTGCCCGAAACTATCCGGGCGCTCGATCGCAACATCGATATCACGCGGACGTTGTTCGTCGTCGCCAGCAAGACCGGCGCGACCGTCGAGACGCTGTCTAACTTCAACGCATTTTTTGAGCGCGTGAAGGCGAAGTCGTCAAATCCGGCGGGATCGCATTTCGTCGCGATCACCGATCCGGGGACGAGACTCGCGGCGCTGGCGAAAGAGAATCGATTCCGCCGCGTGTTCCTGAATCTTCCTGATATCGTCGGCTGCTATTCGGTCCTGTCGTATTTCGGGCTGGTGCCTGCCGCGCTGATCGGAGTGGACGTGGCGGCGTGCGTGGACCGCGCGATTCGTATGACGCACAGCTCGGCGGGATGCGTGCGGGTCGAGGAAAATCCCGGCGTGAGCCTGGGAGCGGTGCTCGGCGCGCTCAGCAAGGCGGGCCGCGACAAGGTCACGTTCATGATTTCGCCGCCGATCGGCGCCTTCGGCCTGTGGGTCGAGCAATTGCTCGCGGAAAGCACCGGCAAGGACGGCGTCGGCCTGGTGCCGGTTTGCGACGAACCGATCGTTGGCCCGAAGTCCTACGGCAAGGACCGGGTGTTCGTTTACCTGAAGCTCGGCAACGGCGCCGACGCTGCCCAGGATGCGGCGTTCGAATCGATCAAGAAGGCAGGGATACCGACCGTGCAGATCACGTTGTCGGAAAAAATCGATCTGGGCGAAGAATTCATGCGCTGGGAGATCGCAGCGGCGACCGCCGGCGCGGTGACAGGGGTCGATCCGTTCGAGCAGCCCGGCGTTCAAGAGAGCAAGGATAACACCAGCCGCATCCTCGCGGAGTTCGGGCGCATCAAAAATTTTCCGGCGCAGGAGCCGATCGCCGTTAGCGGCCAGCTCGCGCTTTTTTCCGGTGGCGCAGCAGGCGACGCGCTGAGAGCCGGGGCCGACTTTCGCGATACGGTCCGCGGGTTCATGAATCTTGCGCAGCCAGGCGATTACTTCGCCACGATGGCCTATGTTGCGCCCAATCCGACGGTGGACCGAGAGATAGCGGCGATTCGCAAAGCGGTCATCGAGCGCTACGGCGTCGCGACGACGTTCGGTTACGGGCCGCGCTGTCTGCATTCGACCGGACAGTTGCACAAGGGCGGCCCGAACTCCGGTTTGTTCATGCAGATCACGCAGGATCATCGCGATCGCGACTCGATTGCGATTCCCGGTGCGCCGTACGATTTCGCCCAACTCAACCAAACGCAGTACCTAGGCGATTTCCAGTCGCTCCAGGCGCACGAGCGGCGCTTGATTCGCGTGCATCTGGCGGGGAACGATCCGATCGGCGCAATCGAAACACTTTGCCAGCAAATCGTCGCGGCGATCGCCAGGTAAATTATATGCCTCAACCGAAACTGATCATCCTGAACGACGCGCAGGAACTCTACGTCCGTGCCGCCGAAGAAGTAGCGCACATCACCGGCGAGGCGATTTGCACCCACGGCGAGTTCACCTTCGCGCTCTCGGGCGGCTCGACGCCCGCCGCCACCTACGACTTGCTCGCGACGCGGTTTCGCCTGAGCGTCGATTGGAAGGAAGTGCAATTCTTCTGGGGCGACGAACGATGCGTCCCGCCCGATAACCCCGAGAGCAACTACGCGATGGCGAATCGCACGATGCTGAGCAAGCTCGCGCTCAGGCCCGACCAGGTGCATCGGATGCGCGGCGAAGATCCGCCGGCGTCGGCGGCAGCCGCTTACGAAGATGAACTGCGCAAACGGTTCGGCCTTGGCGACGGTGAATCTCCGCGCTTCGACCTCGTGATGCTCGGGCTTGGCGACAATCGCCATACTGCGTCGCTGTTTCCGGGCGATCCCGCGATTCACGAAACGCAGCGCCTGGTGGTCGCTGTCGAGGTTGACGCAGAGCCTCGCAAGCGCCTGACGCTCACGCCGCCGGTTATCAACAACGCGCAGCGCGTGATGTTCCTGGTGGCTGGACAGGGCAAGGCGGCGGCGGTGAAAGACGTCCTTGAAGGACCGCGCGACCCGGACAAGTTTCCCGCGCAGATCGTCTCGCCACATGGCGGCGAGGTCATCTGGCTGCTCGACAAAGCCGCCGCCAGCCTGCTTTCGCCGCGCTGATTCGGACAGTATAGACGCGATGCGATTTGTGCTGCGCCACTTCACCGCGATCCTCATCCTGGCCGCGGTCGGCGGCTGGGCGCTGTTCTACCTGCCGGATACTCCGAGCTGGGCCGTGCTGCGGATGAAGCAGGCGATCGACGCGCGCGACGGCGACGAGGCGGCCAAGTACGTCGATTTTGAAAGCGTCGTGAAACACGCAGGCTACGAGATGGTACAGAAGCAAGGCGGCACGGACCCTCTGAGCGCGATGATCGGCAACGCCGCGATTGATCTGCTCAGCAAGCCGATGGCGCAGGTCACGCAGGCGTGGGCGGTCAAGAAGGTCGATGACGGTGCGCGCGAGGTGCAGATGCCCGGCGTGGCGGTGGCGGGCTCGCTGGTGCTGATGCATCGCAACGGCGACACCGCGTACACGGACTTCAAGGACAATAAGGGGCAGGAGTGGGAAATCCACCTAGCGCGCGGTGACAACGGCTATTGGCGCGTGAGCGAGATCAAGAACATCGAGCAACTGCTGCAAAAGCTCCAGCAAAAGAGTCTCAACTCGCCCTAGCGCGCGGGTTACGGGAATGTTTCGCCGGCCCTTTGCCCCTTGCGTTTACTCTGCGCCCAGCGACGGCTAGAATAGAGTCCACGCGCGGGCGAACCTATGAGGCTCGGCCGCGTTTTAGCATTCAAGACAAAATGAGACGTCCAGACATAAGAAATCTAGCGATCGTCGCCCATGTCGATCACGGCAAAACCACCTTGGTCGACGCGATGCTGCGGCAGTCGGGCGTGTTCCGCGCCAACGAACAGGTGATCGACCGCGTGATGGATTCCAACGCGCTCGAGCGCGAACGCGGCATCACGATTATGGCCAAGAACACCTCGATCCTGTGGGGTGAAACGCGCATCAATATCGTCGATACTCCCGGCCACTCGGATTTCGGCGGCGAGGTGGAGCGCACGCTCTCGATGGTGGACGGCGTCCTGCTGCTGGTCGACGCGTGCGAGGGGCCGCTGCCGCAGACGCGCTTCGTGCTGAAAAAGGCGCTCGAGTCGAACCTGCCAGCGATCCTTTGCATCAACAAGATCGATCGTCCCGACGCGCGCGCACCCGAGGTGCTCGACGAGGTCTACGACTTGTTCATCGACCTCGGCGCCAACGAAAGCCAGCTTGATTTCCCGGTGCTCTATACGCAGGCACGCGCTGGGACCGCGTCGCCCAGGCTCGACACTCCGAGCGAAAACCTGGTCCCGCTATTCAACGCGATCGTCGCGCACCTGCCGGGCCCCGAAGTCGATCCCCACGCGACGCTGCAATTCCAGGTCAACAATATCGACTACGACGACTACGTCGGGCGTCTCGCGGTCGGCAGGATCGTCGCCGGCTCGATGACGGCGGCGCAGAATTATTCGCTCTGCCGGCGCGACGGCAAGACCGTGGTCTGCAAGGTCGCGCACATTTACGGATGGCAGGGGCTGACGCGCGTCGAGCGTGAAACCGCCAGCGCCGGCGAGATAGTGATCGTCGCGGGCGTCGAGGACATCGCGATCGGGGAAACCATCGCCGATCTCGAGAACCCGCGCGCGCTGCCGCCGATTCGCATCGACGAGCCGACCGTGGCGATGACGTTCTCGGTGAACAATTCACCATGGGCGGGCCGCGAAGGCGATTTCGTCACCTCGCGCAAGCTCGGCGAACGAATCGAATTCGAAGCGCGGCGTAACGTCAGCACTCGCGTCGAGCAACTGACGCCCGATGCCTGGCGCGTGATGGGCCGTGGCGAATTGCAGCTCGCGGTGATTATCGAAACGATGCGCCGCGAAGGCTACGAGATGCAGGTCTCGAAGCCCACAGTCATCACCAAGCCGGGAGCTGGCGGCGAGATCCTCGAGCCGATGGAGATGCTGGTCATCGACATCCCGGCCGAATGTATCGGCGTGGTCACGCAAATGCTCTCGACGCGCAAGGGCAAGATGCGCACGATGGTCACTCATGCGAGCAACCGGGTGCGCCTGGAATACGACATTCCCGCGCGTGGCTTGATCGGATTTCGCGGCCGCTTTCTCGAGAACACCCGCGGCAACGGCCTGATGAACACGCTGTTCAACGGTTACGCGCCGTGGTCGGGAACGATTCGCTCGCGCGCCAACGGCGCGATGATTTCCGATCGCGAGGGTGTCACGACGCCTTACGCGATCTTCCATTTGCAGGAGCGCGGTATATTCTTCGTCGGGCCCGGCGAGCCGGTTTATGAGGGGATGATCGTCGGCGAGTATGCCCGTGAGATAAACTTGCCGGTCAACGTGTGCCGTGAAAAAAAGCTCAGCAACATGCGCGCGTCGGGCCACGATGAAGCGATTCGACTGTCGCCGGCGCGCGTTCCGACGCTGGACGCGGCGCTGGAGTGGATCGACGAGGAAGAGCTGCTCGAGGTCACGCCGAAGTCTGTGCGGCTGCGCAATCGCGTCCTCAAGACCGCGCTCAGGAACAAGCATCGTGCGGGATACATCGACGCACCGCCGTCGGAGATGTCCGAAAGCAACTGATCGCTGCGTGAGTCATGCGGACGGCGCAGCGCCGGCCGCGGCGATGGCTTGACGGCAATCATGAGACTGGTTCGAATCGCCGCGCTGTCCCTGCTCATCGTGGCAATCGTGATCGGTGGCTCGGCGGCGCTGATCGCATTCAACCAGTCGCGCATCGTCGTCTACGTCCTCGCCTCGATTCGCAACCGCACCGGCGTCGATATCATCCCGCGAACCAGCTCCGTTCATCTCGGCACTCACCTGATCGTCGTCCTTGACCAGCCGCAGATCATCGACAACGGACGCGAAATCGTCAAGCTGAAGTCGCTGCGCGCGATCATCTCGTACCACTCGATTTTTGTCAGCACCGGCCTTCCGCTCTATCGGCTGACCGCGATCAATCCCGAAATCATCATGCCGGTAAACGCCGCCAACGCGGCCGCAATCAACATTCCGCGTCCTGGCGCGCCGACGATCGATGCGTTACAGGACGCGCTGCATGCGCTGGCGCGGATTTGTTGGCGCGTGGAGACGACCAACGCAACAGTGCGCTACGCCGACGGCGTGGAGCTCGCCGACAAGGTTGGAATCGTCGCCTACCGCACCCACGGTGAGCCTTTTCGTTGGCGGATCGGGTTCAAGGGCGCGCTACACGGACTCCACGTATCCGGGGCGCAAATAAGCGGGAAGATAAGTCTTGGCATCGGGGAAAATTCACCGGCCGGCGAATTTGCGCACGGGCAGGTGTGGACCTGGAACGTACCGCTGGAGGGAATCGAGGTGGAGGGTTTCGCGCTGGCCGGCGTCGTCCAGAGCACCCTCAAGTTTTCACTTCACGATGATGGCGCGATGACCGGCACGACGGACGCGGGCGCGGAGGCGCTGGTGCTCAAGAGTGCGCGGCTCGCCGCGCCGGTCGACCTGGGGGCCTACTCTCTGCACGCCGGCTTCAACATCACCGACGGCAAATATGCCGTCACACAGATCGTTTTGCGCCACGTCAACGCGGCCGTGCTCTCCGGCGATACCGAGCTGCTGGCTCCTCAAAGCGACAACCCGAGGCTGGGAATCCACCTTGGCGGATTTCACCTGGACGCAGCCCCGCTCAAGCAGAAACTACTCGAGGTCCGCCATCTGCCTGCCGACTTCGTGAATATGCTCAACCGCCTCGGACCTGGCTCGGTCACCCTCGGCGGCGCGACGCTCAGCGCCGCACTCGATGAGATTAAGACGGCGCCGCTCGAAACGATTCGCAAGAACCTGGTGGCGAGCGGCACCGTCCAGAACGTCGGTTTCACCATGCCGGCGGATACGAAACTGCCGCCGATCGAAGATCTAAGCGCCCAGCTCAGTTACGCCAAAGGTCTGCTGACGATCTCGCAAGGCAGCGCGAAGTTCGGTAACTCCGTCGTCCGCGACCTCGTCGCCAGCGCCAACATCGGCAAGGGCGTCGAGGGCGCGGACTACAAGACCGGCGTCACCGTCGATGCGGACCTCAACGAACTCTACCCGGCCATTGGCAGGGCGCTCGATTTATATCAACTGCGGGAACGCGATCGTCTCGAACGCTTGAGTGGCCGCGTTGCGGCGGTTGCGACCGCA
The DNA here is from genome assembly GCA_963789715.1 of Binataceae bacterium (SeqCode). Lineage (GTDB taxonomy): Bacteria > Desulfobacterota > Binatia > Binatales > Binataceae > Binatus. The sequence continues at coordinate 862,988 of CAWBLQ010000003.1, forward strand.
TCGGGAAAGTTGAGCGTGAAGGATCTGGTTGCGCCCGAGAACTACCAGGTGCGCGCAGACGCGCTCGGCGCCGTCCTCACGATCAAGGGTACTCCGGGACCGCTCAAGGTTTCGCGCGGCACCATCACGCTCAACCCGGGTTCACTGAAGTTCGATCGCGTGATGCTGGCGGCTACGGGTGGCGATGCGACGCTGGACGGCGCGGTGAATTTCGCGAAGCAGAGCATCGCCGTGCACGATCTGACGCTGGGGCTTCATAATTTCCCGTCGGAAGCATGGCTGGCGCTGCTGGTCGATCCGTCCGACTTCAGATTGAGCGGGCCGATTGGCGGCAAAGTCGTGGTCAACGGCGATCCCAGCGCTCCCGGCGGCATGACGCCCGAGGGCAAGCTGACGCTCGCTAAGGGCGACGTGAAATTCAATTTCCTGCGCGCGCCGATACTGGTTCAGGGCGCGACGCTTACGATGCATCGCAAGCAGGTCGTCCTGTCGATGCCGGGCTCGAAGCTTGAGGACCAAGCGATCAATTTCCGCGTCGCCGTACCCGACTATACGCATCCCTCGATTCGCATCGATGCCACCGTGCAGAAACTCGATCTCGAGGTGATGAACTTTGTGCGGATGCCGTGGTCGCCGGCCACGCCGCCGATCCATTTTCCGGTTCCGTGCAGCGGCCATATCGAAGCGCGCGCGGCGAATCTCGCCGCCTTCCAGATGACCGATGTAAAGACCGACTTCACGCGCGACCCAGCCGGCGACTGGCGCGTTTACAACATGAGCGCGACCGCCTACCGCGGCAAGATGAAGCTCGAACTCGTCGGCCGTGCTGCCGATAACTGGATCCACATGACGGGCAATGCCACCGACATGGACCCGGCGCCGCTCTTCATGCTGGGCGGTAAGAACAAGCAGTCGCCATTGGTGGGTCATCTATTTCTCGCGATCGATTTGTGGGCCAACACCGATACCAACTTCTTCGAAACCCTGGCCGGCGACATGACGGTGACGGTCAGAGACGGGACGCTCAACAAGTTTACCCTGCTTTCGCGCCTGCTCAGTTTTCTCGACATCAAGAATTGGCTGAGCGCGCAGATTCCGGACCCGCGCGTCAATGGCGTCCCGTTCAAAACGATCATCACCGATTTCAAGGGCAACCGCGGGCTCTTCTACACAGACAATTTCGCACTGCGCGGCCCCGTCATGGATATCACGGCGAGCGGCAGCGTTCAGTTCGGCGCGAGCACACTCGACATGCAGGTCGGCATGTTTCCGTTCGACACGGTCGACTGGGTGTTGAATCACATCCCGCTGATCGGACAACGCATCGGCCAAGGCACGGGCAAGTTGGTCGCCGCGTACTTCCACGTCAACGGCCCGGTGAGCGATCCATCGATCACGCCCAAGCCAATCACATCGGTTGCGGAGTTCGTCAAGAAAACTTTGGGCATGCCGATTAACATCATTCGTCCAAACACGATCAAGTGAGCCCGGCGCCGCCAGCGCTGATCGTGTTTTGCCGTGAGCCCGTCGCGCACCGGGTTAAGACCCGATTGATTGGAGCGATGACTGCGGCCGGCGCGGCAGCTTTGTCCGACGCGTTCATTCGCGACGCGCTTGCCAAGGCGGTCTCGGTTCGTCCCTTGCGGATAGTCATCGCGGCCAGCACGCCGGACGGCGCCACGCGCAGCAAATACTTCCGCCGCCTGGCACGACGCGTTGGCGCCGAATTGATCGATCAGGGCGGTGGCTCTTTGGGCAAGCGGATGGAGCGCGCGCTCGAACCGTTTTCATCTGGCGGCGCGCTGCTAATCGGAACCGATGTGCCTTCTCTTCCATCTCCGCTGCTCGCAACCAGCCTCGACGCACTTCGCCGTGGTCGAGTTCTGGTCGCGCCGAGTCTCGATGGCGGCTACTACGCTGTCGGCGTGCGCGGTGCGATGCCCCCAATTTTCACATCGATCCGATGGGGCAGCGGCAGCGTGTTCGCTTCAACCGTCAAGCGCCTCAAGCGCGCCGGTATTCCGTACATGCTGGGTCCGGCCTGGTACGACGTCGACCGATGGGCCGACGTGATGCTGTTGGCTGCCCATCTGCGATTGCTGGCGCGATCGCGCGGCGCTGCAGGCGGGTCACCCTGCCCTGCCACCGAGTCCGTCCTCAAGCGGCTTGGAGTCTTGCGCCATGATGGCTAGAGTACACCGATGAGCGCCAAGCTGACTGCCGATTCATGATCGAGCTGATTCTCTACACAAGAACCGACTGCGAGTTGTGCCGCGAGATGGAAGAGATGATTGCGGCCGAACTTCCGAAATTCGACGCGCGTATCCAGCGGATCGAGATCGACGGCGACCCCGGCCTCGAGGCCCGCTTCGGCGTCGAAGTGCCGGTTCTGTTTGTGAACGATCGCAAGGCGTTCAAGTATCGATGCACTCCGGGGGAGTTGCGCAAACGCCTGGCGCGCGAGGCGTGGGGCTGAGATGCCGCTTCGAACTTCCCATCGAATGAGGGTGATTCTCGTGACCACGGGCAGCGAGGAGCAGGCGGTCTCCATCGCGCGCACGTTGGTGGGCGAAAGGCTGGCGGCCTGCGTCAACATCGTGGGACCGGTGCGATCGATTTACCGATGGCGCGACGGGGTCGAAGACGATCGCGAATACCTGGTGATCATCAAGACTCGCGCGACGCTTTACATGAAAGTGGAGATTCGAGTCCGCGAGTTGCATGACTACGAGGTGCCGGAAGTTCTCGCCCTGAACGCGGATCGCGGCTCGCCCCCGTACATCCAGTGGCTGCTGGACTCGACCGGCCCGCTCCGTGCCTCCGCGAACAAGCGTTCAGCGAAACGGGCAACCGATGTTCGCGGTCGCTCTCAATGATCAGGATCGCGATTGCGGGCGCCGGCGCGATTACTCAACGCGCGCATATTCCCGCCCTTCGGAGTGTCGCCGGCGCTCAAATTGTCGCGCTGCAGAGCCGCACCGCTGACAAGGCCGAGCGTGTCGCGCAGGCGCTGTGGCCGGACGCCGCCGGCCGCCCGAGGACCTACTCCGATTTCGACGAAATGTTGGCGCGCGAGCATCCCGACGCGGTCGGAATTTTCACGCCCAACAATTTGCATTGCGAATTTACCGTAAAGGCGCTGGGCGCGGGCGCGCACGTGCTCGTGGAAAAGCCGATGGCGCCGACCGCCGCTGCCGCGCGCAAGATGGTCGATGCGGCGGCGAGCGCGGGGCGGGTGCTGATGGTCGCGATGCAGCGGCGCTACGGCGGGGTCGAGCGCGCCATCAAGGACGCGGTCACGAGCGGGGTAATTGGCCCACCTAATTTCATTCGCGCGCGGCTTTCGCACGGCGGACCCGGCCTGTGGGCGCCGGGGCAGAAGTGGTTCACGACGGCTTCGGAAGCGGGTGGCGGCGCGATGCTCGATCTTGGCGTTCACGTCGCCGATCTTGCGATCTGGTATATGGGCGAGGTCGATTCCGTTTCAGGACAAGTCGGCGTCGTGGAAAAGCAGATCGAAGTCGATGATACGGGCGCGATGATTTTGCACTTCAAGTCGGGTGCGCTCGGCGTCGTCGAGGCGAGTTGGAGCAGCATGCCGCCACTGTCGGCGATCGAGATCTACGGCAGCGAGGGCCGGGTGATGGCGGGCTATCCACGCCTGGATATTTCGATTCTGAAAGCCGACGGCAGTCCGGCGCCGGGGTTCTCGCGCGACGAGGTGATGAATCGTTTCGATCCGCGCGATCCGCTCGCGCCGTCCCGCGAACTCGCGGCAACCTTCGTCGGCGCAATTCAAGGCCGCGTGAAACCTTCGCCCGACGGGAGCGACGGATTGCGCGCGGTCGAGGCGGTCGAGGCTTGCTATCGCTCGTCGCGGACCGGCAGTCGAATCAGGCTGCCACTCGATTCATAATTCACGCATGTTCCGCGAATCGATCAAAAAGATGGCGCCGTATCGGCCCGGCGAGCAGCCGCGCCCCGGTCAGCGCCTGATCAAGCTCAACACCAATGAGAATCCGTATCCGCCATCGCCGCGGGTGCGCCGCGCGGTTGCAAAAGCGATAGCGGGGTCGGCGCTGCGTCTGTACCCGGCGCCGCGCGCCGATGAATTCGTGGCTAGCGCCGCGCAAGTCTACTCGATACCGCAAAGCATGATCATCGCGGGCAACGGCTCGGACGAACTGCTCGCGATGGTGTTTCGAGCGACGCTCGGCAGCGGCGACACCGTCGCTTATCCGGTGCCGACCTATTCGCTTTACGACACATTGGCGCTCGTGCAGGAGGCGCGAATCCTGCACTTTCCGCTCGGCGCAGACTTCGAGCTGCCGCTCGAGGCGCTCGCTGAGGCGCGCGCCAATCTCACGATCGTGTGCAGTCCCAATTCGCCGTCGGGCACCCTGACATCGGTTCGCAGCCTGCGGGCGCTGGCGAAACGGCTGGACGGCAGACTGCTGGTGATCGACGAAGCCTACGTGGACTTTGCCGACGAGAACGCGCTCAGCCTGGTGCGGCGCCATCGCAACGTCGTCGTGCTGCGCACATTATCGAAATCATATTCGCTGGCCGGGATGCGGCTGGGCTTGTGTTTTGCGCATCCGTCGGTGATCGACGCGCTGATGAAAGTGAAAGATTCGTACAACTTGAGCCGGGTCGCGCTCGCCGCTGGGGCCGAAGCGCTGCGCGACTCCGGCTGGATGCGCCGCAACGTCGCGAAAGTAGTCCGCACCCGCGCCCGGGTTGAGACGCGGCTGCGCAAGCTCGGCTTCGAGGTACCGCGGTCGCAGGCGAATTTCGTGCTGGCGCGGATGGTGGGGCGCGACATGGCGCCCGTCACCCGCGGCTTGCGCCGCGCCGGAATCCTGGTCCGGCATTTCGCAACGCCGCTGCTGCAGGACGCTATCCGAATCTCGATTGGAACTCCCGCCGAGATGGACGCGCTGTTCAACGCACTCGAACCGCTGGTGCGCGCGACTCGCGCGAACTCGAAGCGCCGCGTTCGGACCTGAGCCGGTTGAAGTTGATGGCGGCGATCAAGCGTCTGTTCGGAAGTTTTCGTTCCTCACGCGCCAAACAATCCGAGTCCGAATCGCGTCCATCGATTCAGTGGGTAGTAGCCGGGCTGGGAAATCCCGGCGAGCAATACTCGCGCTCGCGCCACAACGCCGGGTTCATGACAATCGATCGAATCGCAAAAGCGCAAGGCGTCGCGCTGAGCCGGCGCAAATTCAAAGGCGTCACCGCCGAAATTGCGCTGGCCGGCAAGCCGGCGCTTCTGGTCAAGCCGCAGACTTTCTACAACCTGAGCGGTGAATGCATTTCTGACCTGCTCAGATATTTCAAAATTGCGGCCGCGCATTTGATCCTGCTGCATGACGAGCTGGACCTCGAAGCGGGGCGGCTCAGAATCAAGCAGGGCGGCGGCGACGCCGGCAACCGCGGCGTTCGTTCAATCTCGGAGGCGCTCGGAACAACGGACTTCATTCGAGTCAGAATTGGAATCGGCCGGCCGCCCGGTTTTAGCGTCGAACTGGAGCCCGGCCGCCAGCCGAAGACCGAAGAGAACAAGGACTACCTGCTCCGGCCGATGACGGCCGCCGAGAGACAGGCGCTCGCGCCGATGCTCGAGCGCGCAGCGAGCGCGGTCGAGGCGATCGTGGAGCATGGACTCGAAGCCGCGATGAATCGCTACAATCAACGCGGCTAAACTGCATTCAGCGACTACGCACCGATTTCATCTAATAACAAAGTGTCTAGAATTATAATCATTCTGTTGACTTCGCGGCGCACGCCGCGCTAGAGCATCGAGACATTGGAACCCTCGTCGCGTTGGGCGGATAAATTTCGCGTCCCGCTCGGATGGCTCCGCCGCTCGGGCAGATGCGAGAGGGGCCTGGGTTAGCCCCATCGGCCACACGCGTCGTGCGGTCTCATAATTTTTTACATTCGGATTTAGGGGCTGCCCATGACTGATGAAAACAAGACCCGCTTCAGGACGGCGGAGGAAGCTCTGCGCTTTTACTTTCGCCTGCGCGAGCTGCTTCACCGCGGACGGACGACACGATTGGTGGCTGACGAGTTGCCCGCCAGTGCGTGCCCGGTCGCAGCCAACGCGATCGACGACTACCAATGCATTGGATGGTGCATGCGCGGTCTCGACGAGGTCGCCCTGCTGCTGCTCAGCGAGATCTACGGACCGACCTGCTTCGGCGTGCGCCGGCGGACGTTCTCGGAGGCCTGCAAGGCGGGCCGGCTGGTGTTCCCGGAGCTAGAGTTCCGGCTGCGCGAAGTCGCGCTGGTCCACGAGCGCGCACTCGGCGTGGTGAAGCGGGGACTGCGCGCGCTGGGAATGATCCCCATCCGCCAGCTGCAAAGCGTGCGCGAACGCCGGCGGCGTATCCGGACCCTCGGCAAGCGAGCGCATCTGCACGGCAGCCAGGCGGTGAATCGCGGATAATCCGCGCGGCCGGTCCGAACACCGTGGCGGCGGGCTATTCCGCGCCGTCAAAATTCCTGTACGCTTGAGAGCCACTGAACCCCGGCGAACGGAATTGACGAAGCGGAAGGTGAACGAGAACCAGGCCAATGAACAGGCTGCCGCGCTCGCCCGCGGCGCCACCGAAGTTATTTCTCCGGCGGAACTGGCCGCCAAAATTGCGCTCGGCCGGCCGCTCAGGATCAAGCTCGGGATGGACCCGACTGCGCCCGATCTGCATCTCGGCCACAGCCTGACGCTGAAGAAGCTGCGCGACTTTCAGCAGGCGGGGCACACCGTGATTTTTCTGGTCGGCGACTTCACGGCGATTATCGGCGATCCTACAGGGCGGTCCGAGACGCGCAAGCCGCTGTCGCGCGACCAGATCGAGCGCAACGCGGAAACCTATCGCGCGCAGGCGTTCAAGATTCTCGACCGCGAGCTGACCGAGATCCGCTTCAACAGCGAGTGGATGAATCGCGTGGACGTCGCGGAACTGATCAAAATTGCGGCGACGGTGAGCGTCGCCCGCCTGCTGGAGCGCGACGACTTCGAGAAGCGGCTCAAGGACCAGGAGCCGCTGTTCCTGCACGAGCTGCTTTATCCTGTGATCCAGGGTTACGATTCGGTCGCGCTGAAGGCCGACCTCGAGATCGGCGGCACCGATCAAAAGTTCAACATGCTGGTTGGACGCGAGCTGCAAAGACATTTCGGACAGGCGCCACAAGCCGTGATGACCATGCCGCTGCTCGAGGGTCTCGACGGCGTGCGCAAAATGTCCAAGTCATACGGAAACTACGTCGGGCTGACCGACAAGCCCGAGGACATGTATGGCAAGCTGATGTCGGTGCCCGATCAGCTGATGGTTCGATACTACGAGCTGCTGACGACGGCCACGCCCGAAGAGATCGCGGCGGTGAAGTCGGGCGGATTGCATCCGATGGAAGCGAAGAAGCGCCTCGCGCACACGATCGTCGGCGAATATCACGGTGCGCGTGCTGCAGCTCGCGCCGAGCAATATTTCGAGAGCAAGTTCCAGCGTCGCGAAATTCCCGCCAGCGCGCAGGTCTATCGAATCGCCGAGGATCTCTGGATTTGCGAGCTGATGAAACAGCTGCAGTTCACGCCCTCAACCAGCGAGGCGCGCCGCCTGGTGAGCCAGGGCGCGGTGCGCGTCGACGGCCGCACGATAACCGATGTGAATTTTCGCTTCGTTCCGGGAGAGCACAAGGTGCTCGAAGTGGGCAAGCGCCGGGTGGCGCGGATCGAGCCCTGATCTCGAGCGGTCAGTTGGTTCGATTCTTCTCAGCCTGCGCCACAGCTTCGCGCAGCTTCTCCATCGTGCGGCCCAGAGCCTTGGCGTAGCGCTGCTTGGTCCAGCTCTCCTTGGTCCGCATCTTGAGCCATCCGAGCTTCACCGCGTCGGGTTTGTTGCCCATCTCGCCGGTGGAGACTTCGATGATCGCGCGTTCTTCGGTATTGAGCGAGTCAAGCACTTCGCGCTTGAGGTTCTGCAGAAAGCCGGACTTGAGGTCGATGTCGATCTTCATCGAAAATGCACTTCCATCAACAGAGCCTAGACCATCGGATGCGCGTCCTCAACCGGTTGGCAGGGGCGGCCGCTGCACCCCGTGATGAGAAAGGCCGTGGCATGAGCAGCCTCAGCCGGTTGACATTGCGAACGGCCGGCGTTACTCGGCGTTTGCGGAGAAAACACGATGAAACATTTCAGCGTCGAACAGCACGATAACGTTCAAGTCTGGACCATCAGCAATCCGCCGATGAACTATATGACCGCGCCGATGTCGCAGGAGCTGCTGGAACTGGTCGGACGCGCCGAGGGCGATGCGAACACTCGGGCGATTGTTTTGACCGGCGGAATCGACGGGAAATTCATCACGCACTACAGCGTCGACGAGCTGGCAGCGATGGCGGCCGACCCGGCCGCATGCGCGCAGATTTTTCCCGCCGCGTCGGCGGGGTTTCATCGCATGCTCGACCGGATCATGTTGATGCCGAAGGCGGTCATCGCGGCGATAAACGGCGACTGCATGGGCGGCGGCTACGAACTCGCGCTGGCCTGCGACTTTCGTCTCGCGGCGGATGGCCCTTACCAGATTGGACTGCCCGAAGCGGTGCTGGGGATTTTGCCCGGCGGCGGCGGCACGCAGCGTCTGCCGCGGCTGATTGGACGGGGTAAGGCGCTCGAGGTGCTGCTGTTCGGCAACGTGTACAGTCCCCGCGACGCCGAGAAGATGGGCATGGTGAACCGGGTGCTCGCGCCGGAAACGCTGATGCCGTCGGCGATGGAATGGGCGCGCACGCTGGCCAAGCGGCCGCCGCGGGCCGTCGCGGCGATCAAGCGGGCGGTGTACGTGGGCGCCGACCGCGATCTCGAGTCCGGACTCTACGTCGAGCGGATGGAGATGACGCAGCTGATGTGCTCGGAGGACGCCCGCACGATCATGACCGCCTACAATAAGGCGGTGGCGCGCGACCCAATGGCGGCGCGCAGCGAGTTCCTCAAGGGAATCGGCGTGCCGCCGGCAACCGGCAGTTGAAGCGCGAGTCGGGCTATTCCTCGTCGACCGCCTGGCGGATCGCGTTCAGGATGAACAAGTACTGCTTGGGCGCCGAGACGCGGCCGAGCATGTTCACCTTCTGCAGGACCATCAGCTCGCGATCCGTCACCTTGTGACGCGCCAGGGTTCCGCGATCGCCGGCAAACTTGCGCCATGCGTTTTCTTGCCGCTTGGCGGGCGAAGGCTCGCGCCGTTCACCGACTATCCAATGCGCCTCGGGATGCGCCAGCAGAAACAGCCGCTGCTTGTCGAGCTCGAGCGTATCCGCGATTCGCGACAGCAGCGACAGTGACGGGCGCCGCCGTCCGTTTTCCAAATAGGCGACGTGGCTCGCCTTGACGCCGAGTTTGCGCGCAAGTTCACGCTGTGTGTAGTCGTAAGCATTGCGCCGCTGTTTGAGGACCTGACCGAGAGTCTCTTTTTTCATAGTTCGTATTCCGCCAGTAGTGCCCATCGGAGTTTTGCGTAGTGGATCATTCCGGTCAGATAATTGAAACTCTGACCGGTCGGTAGTGAAGCGCCAAAATCAATTCCGCACAATTCCCGCACGTGCTTGCGAATGCGCGCGAAGGCGAGGTCGGGCAGCCGGTCGGCGCGCGCGACCAGGCCCCAATTCCAGGGCGTCGCGAAAAATCTGCGCGCGATCGGTTCGGGATACGCTGCCAGGCTCACAAGAGCGTCCGCGGCAAGCTCCGCCGGCTCGGCAAGATGATTGCGGTGCGCGGCGTGAAAGAAATAGTGAACGCCGGTACCGGCTCCACCGGTAACCTTGGCTGTCACGTGGTGTCCCATCTCATGAATGAAGGTCGCCTGAACCGCTCCCGGATGATGCGCCGTGTTCAGATAAATAAGCGGCTGCTTCAGGGTATCGCGGGCCTTATCCACGTAGAAGCCTCGTAGCGCCATGCCTTCGGGACCGCGATAGGGTGCGGCCTGAAGATGGATGCGCCGGCCGGACGAAATCGCGGCGAGCTGGTTGGGCGTGGCGGCCCGAAGCTGTTCGCGATTCAACTGCGGCCATATCTTTCGCGCCTCTCGAACAATAGCGCGCAGCGCATGGTAATCAAGCGTCCGACGCATGACGCGCACGTAGTCCAAGCGTGCCAATTCGCGCAGTTCCTTTTGCGGCTTCTTCCACGAGTCAATTTCGACGCGCCCAACTTTGCCGGCTCGTCTCAGGATCTCCTCAACCAAGGTATCTACGGCTGAAATTCGCTCAGGTTTCAGTGCCACGACCTGCAAGTCTCCAGCTATGGACATGAAGTGTACGGTGATAGGCCGCCGGGTTGCAAGTGTCCGGAAAACACGCCGCGGGTTTCACTTGCGTCAACATTCTGACTCTGTTAACCACACTCACAGTTAGCATTTGACTGACAATTTAACATCCAGGTCACTTTGTGACCGTCTAAAAGGCGAGCACGAAAGGGGGACTTCGCCTTTTGGCCGGGGCGCGGTCGATTTTTCTACCTCCTCTTCAAGCCGCCGCGGGGGCAGCCTCCTCGCTTCGCGGGTCGTCTCCACGATCCTCAGTTCCATTCGGCTTTGACGGGGAGAACCAACCTCCCCGCGGCAGGAGGAAGGAACGAAATGGAACTACGGCAACTTACGACCGAAAGTGAACGACGAATCTTCGGCGAGCGGATGGAGGAGGCGCGAGCGAAGCGAGGCGCGCGCTTCCGGGAGACGCGGCGCTCCAACGTCGGCAAGATTCATCTCGAGTACGGGCTCCTCTACGGACTGTTCGAGCATGACGACGATCCCCCCGCGCAAATGATGTCGGGATTCGTGATGCACGATCTAGCCAGCTTTCCGCAGAGTTTTCCGCGGCCCGACCTGAGCCGTCTGCCGGCGCGCTCAGTGCTCGAGTGCGGAGAGTTGTGGTCGTTCGCCAAGGGCGCCGGTCTGGTGGCACGGCGCGGCGCGACGATCCTGGCCGGCCTGATGCAGATCCAGGCATTCCTGGTTTACCCGACGGTCAAGCCCTGGGACCAGTCGGCGTCATACGCGCAGAGCAACTTTGTGAAGGCCGGCGATCCGGTCGTGTGGCCGTACTGCGAGACCATCGACGGCAGCTCGGTGTGGGTGCAGCCGATGGTACTCGAGGGTGAGCCGCTGGCGAAGTTGTTCCATCATGTGTTCGCGCTTGGCTTCGCGACCGGCGACTCGATGCGGCGGATTCGGTTCGACAATCCATTCCCGATCGAGCCGACGTTGTCGCGTCCGGCAATTCCAATCGAGTCGAGTCGCGCCGCAGTTGAATCGGCGGAGTCCCGGAGTCACGAGGTCAACGGCGACGCGCAAGCGTAAGCGAGCGATGCGCCAAAAAAGAGACGCGGCGGCCGATCCGACGATCGGTCGCCGCGCCGTCCGGTGCGGGGAATTTCAGGCTAGCCGGCCGACGGCGGTGGGAGCTGCGGCTTCTCGCAGCCACCGCCTGATGCGCAATTGAGGCCGGCGCCGAAATAAATCGTGGCCGCCCTGACAGGAAAAAACAGATAATTGAGCGGCGTCTCGATCGGATCGAACGGCTCTGGCGGCGCCGCCGCTGCCGCCGCGGCGTCGGCATGAGCTTGCTGCTCGACCTGCTGCTGGCTGCCGGTATCGACATTTTGGATGCTGGCGACGCGATCGTCAGTGCCGAAGATTGCCGCCTTGCCAGGCTCGAGCCAGACGTATCGCGTCACGCTGCCGCCGCTGTGGTTGGGGTCCGCGATGTTGTCCTTCAGATCGGGCTCGCCCATCGCCTGCACCGCCTGATCCGGCGTCATGCCGGTGCTCAGCGACTTACTCTGCACCGCCGAGCACGCGACGACGAAAAGGGCGAGCAGCCCAACGGCCGCGCGCGTAAGAAGGGTTCGCAGCGTTGTCATCGATACCTCAAGCCTCATATGGAGCTAACATAGGAATGACTCCCCGGCAACCTGACTATATTTTCAGCGTGAATTCACGGCGCCCGGCGCTGGCTCAGCGATGGCGGGGATCGCCGCTGAGATTGTGGCCGGCGCCGGCTGGGTGCACGCGCCCGCTTGCGCCGCCGTCAGCATCACCGGCTGCGCGCCCGCGCTCGGCGCAGGGCTCGCCAGCGGATGGGTCAAATCGTAGAGGCCGTTGACCAACCGAATCCCCCATCCGCCGCTGTTGTCCATAAAGCCCGTGAGCCGGTGGTACAGCGCCGAATCGTTGACCAGCAGGCCGGCGGTGCCCCGGCCGGAGTTGATCTTTTGCAGGATGTCCTTCAGGTCGCGCGACGATTGGCGCAGGTTCGGCAGCACGTCGTCGGAGAAATCCTTGTTCTGCATCAGTTGCGGTAAAATCCCGTTGGCTTTGTCGAAGCGCGCGATCAGCGTGTCCAGCCGCGCACTGGACTGGCGAATCCTCGCCACCGTATCCGCCAGGTTATCGAGGAACTGTTTGCCGTTGGTCTCATTGCTCAGCATCGCGCCGATCAGGCCCTGTCCCGTGTTGACGCGATCCAGCGTCTGTTCGAGCGCGACCGACAGCTTGTCGACGTGATCGAGCGTGCGCCGAATCGATTCGAGCGTCAGCCGATCTTTCGGCTCGTTGGCGTCCTCGCCGCGCACCAGTTCACTGACCAACCCGTGGCCGTTTTCAATCGACGCGAGCATCGACCGCAGCGAACCGGAGATTGCCATGATGTTTGCGATCAGATCGTCGGTGCCTTCGCGCTGCAGGATTGCCTCGTAGTCGATCGGATTGACCGACGCCAGCACCGTGTCCGGAGTCGCGGGTGGCGCGCCGGGCGTGCCCGGCGTCAGCGCGACGAACTTGTCGCCGAGCAGCCCCATCGAATGAATCTGCATGATCGAATCGGTTCGCACGCGCTCCGCCGCGGATTCTTCGACCCAGATCTGCACGACGACGTAGCCGCTCTCGGGTTCGGGCGGAAATTTAATCGACTCGACCGCGCCGATACGGACGCCCGACAGCGTTACGGGCGCGCCGGTCTGCAGACCGTTTATTCGCTCGAAATGAGCTTGCAGGATTTCGGTGCGGGTGAAGAATTGCGCGCCGTGGCCAATCGTGAGGATTGCGAAGCACAGGATGCCGAGCCCGGCCGCGATCAACGCCCCGACGCGCACTCGCGAATACGCGGAATCAGCCACGTGCGCCCCGCCTCGCCGCCATCATAGCGCGATCTCCACAAATTCGCGCATCAACTCGTCTTTGGTCGCGCGCACTTCATCCGCGGTGCCGCTGAATCTTATGCGTCCCTGGTCGAGCAGCGCGAAGCGGTCGCCGACCAGGAACGCGCTCTTGAGATCGTGTGTTACCACCACCGACGTAAAGCCCAACTGCCGCTGCAAGCCCCGAATCAACAAGCTTATCTTGTGCGTCACCAGGGGGTCCAATCCCGTCGTCGGCTCGTCGTACAGCACCGCCTTCGGCTGCAGCGCAATCGATCGCGCCAGAGCCACGCGCTTTTTCATTCCGCCCGAAAGCTCCGCGGGGAAAAGCTGCTCGATGCGCGTCATCCCGACCATCTCGAGCAACTCGGTCACGCGCCGCTCGATCGCCGGCTCGTCCATCCGGCCGTGCTCGCGCAGCGGGTAGCTCACATTGTCAAACACGGTGAGCGAATCGAACAGCGCGCCGCCCTGGAACACCATCGCGACCTGTTTGCGGATATCGGCCAGCGCGTCCTCGCTGAGATCGTTCAGGCGCCGTCCCTCAACGATCACCTCGCCGCTGTCGGGCCGCTCCAGGCCGTTGAGATGCCGCAGCATGACGCTCTTGCCCTCGCCGCTGCCGCCGAGGACGACTAGCGTCTCACCTTCGAAGACGTCGAGCGTTACGCCCTGCAACACCGGTTTGCCGGCGAAGCCCTTGTGGAGCTGGCGAACCTCGATAAAGCGCTTGCGTCCGTCGTTCGGCATCAGATCGAAAGAAAAAACTTGGTCAAAAAGAAATCCGAGATCAGCACCGTGATTGACGCCGCCACCACTGCCGAGGTTGTCGCGCGGCCCACGCCGTCGGCGCCGCCCGTCGCGGACAGCCCCTTGGCGCACGCGATTATCGAGATTTCGAAGCCGAAGAATACCGACTTGCCGAGTCCGCTGAGCAAATCGCCGAGCTGCGCGTTCTGAATCAATGAACTGTAGAAGTAGCCGGCGCTCACGCCGAGCTGCGTGACCGAAATGACCGACCCGCCGAACAGTCCGACCGCGTCGGCCAGCACCGTCAGTATCGGCACCATGATTACCGTCGCCAGCACGCGCGGCACCACCAGCTTTTTGATAGGACTGGTGGCGAGCGACCGCATCGCATCGATCTGCTCGGTAACTTTCATCGTGCCGAGCTCGGCGGTGATACCCGCGCCGACCCGGGCCGCGACCATCAGCGCGCTCAGCACGGGGCCCATCTCACGCAACAGCGAGAGTCCCATGATCCGGCTCACGTAAATCTTGGCGCCGAACTTCGCCAGGAACTGGCCCATCTGCAGCGCCAGCACCATGCCGGAAAAAATCGCGGTCAGATTGACGACGTTGACCGATTTCACGCCGACCGCGTCGAGTTGCTCGAGCAGCAGGCGGCCCTCAAACGGGCGGCGCACCAGGTAGCGGAAAAAATCGCCGGTCAGCACTCCGACTTCGCCAAGCTCGTCGAGGAACAGGTATATTCTTTCCAGCATCGCGCCTGTCGTGCGAGCGTAAGCGAAGGCAATGGATGCGGCAATACGGAGTTGCGGCGGTAACGTTTTTGGATAACGACAATGAATTGCTTTTCGTGTACGGCTCCCTGATGAATCCCGCCGAGCGCGTGCGGCTGCTGGGCCGCCCCATCGACGCAAACCCGGCCAGCCTCCGTGGCTACGCGCGTCGTCGAAAGCGCTACTACTTCGTCGCAAAACAGGCCGACACCGTCACCGATGGCGCAATCCTCGAAGGCCTAAGCGCGCGCGACCTGGCGATTCTCGACGAATATGAAGAGGTCCCTTCGCTCTATACGCGCCAGCGAATCGAAGTCCTAACCATCGACAGCCGCAAAATCGAATGCTGGATTTATTTGCCGACTAATTGGGCGAAGGACTAACGGAATTCCGGAGCGAATCGGCGTTGCGGGCCCAAAGCGAAGTCGAAAACCCCAGCACCGAAAAATATCCGGGGTCCCTCGGCTTCGCTCCGGATGACGCAAGAAGCTAAAGCGCGGTGTTGAGCTCGATGCGCACGCCCTCACCCGTGCGCGCGACACAAGTGTCGCCGCACGACCTCTCCCGAAGGGAGAGGTAATTTCCCGTCCCCCCTTCTAACAGGGACGAAGTCCCGCATCTTTATCTTTTCTTAATACCGGGTGCAGGGGTCACCCCTGCCGAAGGAAGCGTGAAACCCACTGCGGGTTTCACATTAAATCAAGTGTACTGTTCCCTTCCCCGCGCGCGCCTAGGCCGGCGGCGGTTTGGGCTGTTCGCCGCGCTTGAGGCCGAACTTGTCGATCCGATACTGCAGGGTCCGATAGCTCATCGCGAGCATTTTCGCCGCCTTCGCGATTACCCAGTCGTTGCGCTCGAGCGCCTGCAGAATCGCGTCGCGCTCGAACGTCTCGAAGTTGAAGCCCTCGCTCGGAATCTCGTAGCGGTCCCCCCGCTGACGCTCGCCGCTGCGCCCCGGCTTCTTGCGCGACAGCACTTCCTCCGGCAAATCGCGCGGCGTCACCGTGTCCCCTTCGCAGAGCAGGATCGCGCGCTCGATCGCCGACTCGAGCTGCCGTACGTTGCCCGGCCACGAGTAGTCGAGCAGCACTTCCATCGCCTCGCGCCCGATCTCCTTCACGCGGCCCTCGGCAAGATGCCCAAATCTGGCGAGCGCATGATTCGCCAGCAGCGGGATGTCGCCGCGCCGATCGCGCAGCGGCGGCATCGTAACGGTCACCACGTTGATGCGGTAGTACAGGTCCTCGCGGAAGCGGCCCTCGCCTACTTCCTCCGCGATATTGCGATTACTCGCCGCCACCAGCCGCACGTCGATCCGGAACGAATCGTTGCCGCCGACGCGGCGCAGTTCCTTTTCCTGCAGCACGCGCAGAATCTTGGCCTGCATTCCCTGCGGCAGGTCTGCAATCTCGTCGAGAAACAGCGTCGACTTGTCCGCGCTTTCGAACAGCCCGATTTTGCGTTCGTTGGCGCCCGTGAATGCGCCGCGCTCGTGCCCGAACAGTTCATTTTCGATTAGGTTGTCGGGAATCGCCGAGCAGTTGATCGCGACGAACTGACGCGCCGCGCGCGGCGACAGCCGATGGATCGCTTTCGCCACGACTTCCTTGCCGGTCCCGCTCTCGCCCTGGATCAGGACCGTCGAGTTCGACGGCGCGACACGCCGCACCAGCCGAATCACTTCCTGGATCGCGGGATCCTGCCCGATTATCCCCTCGATCTCGAAAGTGCCTTCCAGCCGCCGCTTCAGCAGTTGATTTTCCTGCTGCAGGTTTGCGAACTCCGCCGCCTTGGCCACCCGCGTCACCAGCTTTTCGCGATCGGTCGGCTTCTCCAGGTAGTCGAACGCGCCCGCCTTCATCGCCTGCACCACGCTGTCGGTCGAGCCGTGCGCCGTCAGCACCACCACCTGGCTGCCCGGATATGTGCCGCGCACTTTCGCAAGCAGCTCCTCGCCCGACATCCCCGGCATCATCAGGTCCGTCAGCACGACGTCGAATCGCGACAGCGCCAGCAACTCGATCGCGCGCTTGCCGACCGCCGCTTCCTCGACTGCGAAGCCCTCTTCGCGCAGGGTGTCCGCGGTTATCTGGCGTTCGAGATCGTTATCTTCAACGACCAGTACTGAGGCCTGCGTCATGATTGTGTCCGTTTGCGGCCGCGCTCTGCGGGAAGATGAAGGTCACTGTGGTTCCGGGTCCGTCCGCGTTGGGTCCGATATCGATTGTACCGCCATGCGTTTCGACAATCGCCTTCGACAGAAACAGCCCAAGCCCGATTCCGTCGCGCTTGGTGGTGAAGAACGGCTCGAAGACGTGGTTGACGACTTCGGCCTCGATCCCGGCGCCGGTGTCCGAAAACGTGATCACCATCGAATCCTCGACGCGCCGAAACGCGATCCGCATCGTGCCGCCCTCGGGCATCGCCTGGATCGCGTTGGCGACCACGTTGATAAAGCAGGTGCGGAGTTTCTCGGCGTCCACGTTGAGAATCGGCGACGCGCCGTTGCTCTCCTCAACAAGCTCGATTCCCTGGCTTTTCATTTTCGATTCTGACAGCGCAACGACCTCATCGACCAGCCGATGCACGTCGGTGGGCGCCGGGAATATCTCGATCGGCTTGCCGTAATGCAGGAAGCTCTGCACCAGCTCCGACAGCCGCCGCATCTCGTCCTTCATGATCCCGAGCTGATGCAGAAACGCCTCGCGATCGTTGGCCTGCTGCGGCGCGTAGCGCGCGCGCAGCTGATCGAGCGCAAGGCTGATGAAATTCAGCGGGTTCTTGATTTCATGCGCCAGTCCGCCGGCCAATTGCCCCAGCGCCGTGAACCGCTCGAGCCGGTTCAGCTCCTGCTCGCGCTCGCGCGCATGCCGCAGCTGGCCGACCATGTCGTTGAAGCTGCGCGTCAGCAAGCCGATCTCGTCGCGCCGATGCGCTTCCGGCACCGGTTCCAGGCCGCGCGCCGCGATATTCTGCGCCGCGTTCGCGACCGCGTGAATGGGCTTCACATACCGATCGGCCAGGATGTACGCGAACACCAGCCCGATCGCGAAAATCGCAAACGCGATCATCAGCTCGCGGGTCCGGCTCTCCTCCAGCGGCTGCGCGAAGTCGCCAAAATTCGCCACGACCTGCACGTAGCCCAGCAGATGATCCTCGACCTCGACCGGAATCAGGTACACGGTCGTCTCCGGCGCAAGGCCGAGCTTGCCGGCCGGAATTGTCAGCAAAGTATCGGGATGCTTGAGTTGCTCGGGCGTGAGCCATTCGGCCTGCTTGGGCCTCAGCGCCGCGCCTATCAGCTGCGGATTGGAGCTGTTGAGAATCAGGTTTTCGCTCGACGCGATCGATACTTCGAGTCCCTGAGTGTGCAGATCGTCAACGTAGTTGTGCAGCTGCTCGCGATCGGTGTCGCGCACCGCGGTCAGTTCCTGCACGCCGATCTGAATCACCCGCGCCAGGTCCTTGACCTTCTCCTGCGTGGTCGCGACGATCGCCGCCTGCGTGCCGAGGCTCACCCACACCTCCGCGCCGAGCGTCAGCCCGAGCAGCCCGACCATCAGCACGATCAGCTTCGCCTTGAGGTTCAGTGCGGGAAAGTATGATTCCATTTTCGCTTACGCCGCGGCGCCCGGCGCGGATTTATTCGGCCAATCTGTCCTTGGCTACCGCCTCGTTGGTTTTGTGCAGCACCAGCGCCCGCGTCGCGTACACCGCGACGCTCAGTACCGCCACGACCACTATCAGCCGCTCGAAGCCGCCGATGTACCTGACCAGCATCTCGAGTTGCTTGCCGAAAATGTAGCCGAGCGTCACGACGATCGGCACTGATATCAGCGCTCCCAGCAGATCATAAAGCAGAAACACCGCGGGGCGCACCCCAAAGGATCCCGCCGACAGATAGACCAGCGCGCGCAGACCGGCCAGGAAGCGCGCGTAAAAAATCGCGCGATGCCCATGACGCTGCATGAAGCCCTCGATCCGCTCGATCTGGTGCGCCCGGCCCGGTCGCCCGATCGAGAAGTACCGCACCAGTCCCGATCCGAAGTGCCGCCCAAGGAAGAACAGCGAGTTGTCGCCCGCGACCACCCCCAGCAGCGATACCGCCAGCGTGATCGGGTAGCGCGTGACTCCGCGATGCACCAGGTAGCCGCCCGCCAGCAGCGCGACGTCCTCCGGAATCGGCAATCCAAGTCCGCACAACATCAGCACCACGAACAATCCCAGGTAGGTGAAGTGTTCGATGTACGCGGAAATCAGGCCGACCAAGCTCAGCTCCCGGGCGGCGCGTAGCGCGCGCGCAGTGCGTCGCGGATTTGTTCGATCGGCACGCTCCGGTTGGCCATCGGCTCCGCATCGAGCGCCTCGCCCATGCAGATCGCGCACCGGCTGGCATGCGTGTCGCGGTAGCAATCGAGCAGGTTCTTGTGGCCGAGCAACTTGTCGCATCCGCAGTAGCAATGCAATTGCGCCAGCAGCGCGGGACTGCGCTCGGCTACCTTGTACGCCTCGCGCGCATTCCCCTGGAATTCCTGCGGATCGAGCGTTACTCGGATTCGCGCCGCCGCATTGCCGGTTGCCAGCTGCCCGTCCGCCGGCTGCGACTGGCTCGACATGTACCCGGCGTAGGCGATTGCCACCACCAGGAACGCTGCCGCCGTCAACCCGGCGATTCCTTTGATACCCTTCAGCATGAGTCTCTCCGCGACCCGAAATTATAGCATCTCGATGAATCTAAGGCTTTGATTCGCAAAACTGTACAGGGCGGCCGGCCGATGAGGTCCGCGCCGCGTATGCGGCAGGCGTTTCAGGATCCCCATCGCGAGAATTCTGCGGCGGAAGTTTCGCCGATCCAGCGGACGGCCCAGGATCAGCGAGTATAGCTCCTCGAACTCGGCGAAGGTGAATTCCCGCGCCAGCAACGCAAACGCGATATTCGTGTACTCGAGTTTCGATTTCAGCCGCTTCACCGCGTACGCGGCCATCAGCGAGTGATCGTACGCAAGCGGCGGCAGACGCGCGACTTCGTACCACGTGCCGGTCGCATATTTGTCCGACCGCGCGCCGACACCTCGCGCGTCCGGAATCAGCGCCATGTACGCGACCGACACCACGTGCGCGCGCGGGTCGCGCGACGGATCTCCAAACGTGAACAGCTGCTCCAGGTAAGCGCCGCCGAGCCCGGTCGAGTCGTAAAGCTCGCGCCGCGCCGCGTCGTCGAGCATTTCGCCGACGCGCACCAGCCCGCCCGGGAAGGCCCAGCGCCCGCGCCCCGGCCCGGGCCGCAGCTCGACCAGGTAGGTCTGCAGCCGCCCACCGTTGATTGCGAACAACACCGTATCGACCGCGACCATCGGCCGCGCCAGCCGTGCGCCGCGCGCGACGACGCCGCGCGCCGCCCCCTGTGCGTTCGCGCTCAGACGCTCAGCTCGAGCATGCGCTCCAGCGCCCGCTTCGCGCCCTCGCGCACGTCCTCGGTCAGCTCGATTTCGTACCGCAGGTGGCGCAGCGAATCGAGCGTGCCCTCCAGCGTGATCATCTTCATGAACCGGCACAGCTTGCACGCCTTGTAGAAGTGCTTGTCGGGAATCTCCATCAGCAGCCGGTCCGAGAGCCCGCACTCCGTCACCACCAGGAACTTGTCGGCGTCGCTGCTCCGCGCATAGCTGACCATCGCGCTGGTCGACAGCACCGCGTCCGCCAGCGCCAGCACGTCGCGCCGGCACTCCGGATGCGCGATCACCTTGATCCCCGGAATCGCGCGCTTGACCTTGTTCACCTCGTCCGGAGTTATCTGGTGATGCACGTAGCAGTTGCCGTCCCACGAGATCACCCGCTTGCGCGTCTGCCCTTGCACGTAGTTGGCGAGATTCTGATCCGGCACGAACAGGATATTGTCCGACTCGATCCGCTCGACGATCTTCGCCGCATTCGCCGACGTGCAGCACGCGTCCGACAGCGCCTTCACGTCCGCCGTGCAGTTGACGTACGAGACCACCTTCAGGTCGGGATAAATCTTCAGCAGCTCTTCTTTGCGCTCCGCCAGCGCCTCGGCCGTGACGCTGTCCGCCAGCGAGCATCCCGCCTTCAGATCCGGCAGCAGCACTTTGCGCCCGGGGTTGAACACCTTCGCCGTCTCCGCCATGAAATGGACGCCGCAGAACACGATCACGTCCGCGTCGCGCACGTCGCGAGCGTTGCGCGCCAGCTCCAGCGAGTCGCCGATAAAGTCCGCTACCTCGAAAATCTCCGGCCGCTGGTAGTTGTGCGCGAGCACCACCGCGCGCCGCGCCTGCTTCAGCTTCTTGATCTCCGCGATCATCCCCGCGTAGCGCTCGCAGGTCTCCGCCGTATAGCTCTCGTTGCCCAGCACCGCCAGCTTGTCGCGCAGCTCAACCGCGCCAATCGCTGTTTCCGCAGATTCGTTCACCGTTAATCCTCGTCGTCCATTACTTTGCGTCAATCTGACACTTACTCCACCCATCAAACGGATGCAAGCCGACCTCCTCTCCCCGATCCTTCCTTTTCCCAAAAAAAGGGGAAGGGGTTAGAAGTTGGGTTGCTTGATGCCCACGCACAAGTCTTTGTGCAATTCTGTGCGCAGCGCGGAATTTCTGTTTTTCAGGAGTTAATGCCATGGATGAAGTATTGGAACGCGAGATCGTCGCCGCCGTCCGCCGCTTCGTCGAGCGCGACGTCATCCCCAACGCCTCCGCCCTCGAGCATCGCGACGAGTACCCGCATGCGATGGTCGCCACGATGCGCGAGCTCGGCCTGTTCGGCGCCACCATACCCGCCCTCTTCGGCGGCCTCGGCCTCGGCTTCCTGACCTACGCACGCGTGATGGAAGAGCTGTCGCGCGGATGGATGTCGCTCGCCGGCGTCATCAACAGCCATCTCATCATGGCCTACATCATCGCCAATCACGGCACTGACGCGCAGAAAAAATATTTCCTGCCCGCGATGGCGCGCGGCGAAAAGCGCGGCGGCCTCGCCCTCACCGAGCCGCATGCCGGCAGCGACGTGCAATCGATTCGCACCGCCGCCGTCCGCCGCGGCGACGAGTACGTGCTCGCCGGCGCCAAGATGTTCATCACCAACGCCCGTCACGGCACGATGCTCGCCGTCGCCGCGAAGACCGATCCCCACGCCGAACCCGCCTACGCCGGCATCAGCATGTTCGCCGTCGAGAAGAGCGACCGCGGCCCCACCGTCAGCCGCAATCTCGACAAGCTCGGCTACAAGGGCATCGACACCTGCGAAGTTTTGTTCGAGGATCTCGCCGTTCCCGCCGTCAATCTGCTCGGCGGCGTCGAAGGCGCCGGCTTCAAACAGGTGATGAGCGCGCTCGAGGTCGGCCGCATCAACGTCGCCGCGCGCGCCGTCGGCGTCGGCCAGGCCGCCTTCGAAACCGCGATTCGCTACTCGCAACAGCGCACCGCGTTCGGCAAACCCATCTGCCAGCATCAGGCGGTTCAACTCATGCTCGCCGACATGGCCACTCGTGTCGAAGCCGCGCGCTTGCTGGTCAGCAGCGCCGCGCGCAAAAAGGACGCAGGCGAACGATGTGACGTCGAAGCCGGCATGGCCAAGCTGTTCGCCTCCGAAGCCTGCGCGAAAATCTCGCTCGACGCGATGCGCGTGCTAGGCGGCTACGGCTTCATGGCCGACTTCCCGGTCGAAAGATTTTACCGCGACGCCCCGCTCATGATGATCGGCGAAGGCACCAACGAAATCCAGGCACTAGTAATAGCCCGCGGCCTCCTGGCCCGCTACTCAAGTTAGGATGTAGCGTCCCGCGCCACCTTCTGTTTCCTCTCCCTGTTAGGGAGAAAATGAAGGTGAGGGTCCTTGTACAGCGCGCGTTTCGCGCGCGACTCAGGATTCCTCCCCGCCTCCTAAACCGGCCGACCACGCCGTTTGCTCTTTTCCTTCAAAAGACCTATACGGGAAGGTCAATCCCTAACATCCGCTAACACACAGGGGACAAACTTATGGCATCGCGTAAACCGGCAGGGGATTTTTCGTTCAAGTTCACCACGCTAATCACCAGTCCTGGGCCCGGGGGTAGCGTTCTCAACCAGGTAGCATGGGAAGGGACGGCGACTGGATTTGGGGCAGTCTTCACCACCACCACCTACGTTGGCAGCCACAAGAGTGGGACGTTCAGTGAGTGTGGCTCTGCCTTCATGGACAACGGCGACGGCCTCGACGGCATTGGTCAGGGAACCTTCGAGAGCATCGGGAAAAATCGATGGCGCACTGCTGACTTTATCCAGATCTCCGACGGCCGCAGGCTCTCCAAGGAGGGCGAGATAGACCTGGCCGCGCGTACGTGGAAGGGAAAGGTGTTCGAGATAAGCTGAGCAGCTGAAGAAGTGCAGGTCGCGAAACCAACGGCCTGCACATCAACCTCTTAACCTCGCGGAGCGCAAAAGATGAAACGACTCGGATTGGCACTCAGCTCGATCACGATTGCGGCCACCCTCGCCTTGGGTCTCGGCAACAGCGCCAACGCAGCCGGCAGCGCGAAGGACGAGATTACCGGGGTCGAAAACAAGCTTCTCGCAGCGACCACCGCCGACGAGGTGATGAAGTACTTCGACAAAGACATCGTCCTCTACGACATTGTGCCCGGCTTGCAGTACAAAGGGGCCGACGCGGTGCACGCCGACGAGAACAACTTCTTCAGCAATGCCACCGACGTCAAGGCCGAGTTCGTCGATCTGACAGTGGTGACTGACGGCAAGATGGGCTTGGCCCGCAGCATCCAGCACATCACCTGGAAGGACAAGGACGGCAAACCGCAGGAAGCCACAATGCGCGTGACCGACGTTTACCACAAGGTCAACGGCGAGTGGAAAGTCATACACTCCCACGTCTCGGTGCCAGTAGACCTGAAGACCGGCCAAGGCCAGATGAATTTGAAGTCGTAAGAGTTCTGTCTCCTCTACCTGTTAGAGAGAGGACGAAGGTGAGGGTCCTTGTGCGGCGTGCGACTTCCTTCGCGCGCGACTCAAGATTCTGCCTTCCTCCTGAACGCGTGCGCGGAAGGTTACGCAGGGCGAGCACGACTTGAAAAGATGCTACTCTAATCGCGCCGGAGTGAGTCGGGCGCTCGCTTCCCCTGACAAGGAAGAGGAAAGTCCGGGCTCCATAGGGCAGGATGGCCGCTAACGGCGGCGCGGAGCGATCCGCGGAAAGTGGCACAGAAAATACACCGCCCGCAAGGGTAAGGGTGAAATGGCGGGGTAAGAGCCCACCGGCGCACGAGTGATCGCGCGCGCATGCCAAACCCCATCCGGAGCAAGACCAAATAGGAGGCTGAGCGGCCCGCTCTTAAGGCCTCGGGTATGGTCGCATGAGCCGCCGAGCAATCGTCGGCCTAGAGGAATGATCGCCGCCCGCAAGGGCACAGAACCCGGCTTACAGACTCACTCCGGTCTTTTTTCAGTGAACGTGCAATGTGCCCGCATAGTGAACGCCGCGAGCATCCGCAACCCAGCCAGCGCGACGGTTCGAATGCATCCCCGCTGCCCGCACCCAAAAATCCGGTTCCCCTTCCCAAATGGGGAAGGGGTTGGGGATTAGGTTCCGCAACCCGGCGGCGAGGTAATTCCCCCAAACCCCTTCTAACAGGGAAAAAGTCCCGCATCTTTATCTTAACACCGGGTGCAGGGGTCACCCCTGCCGAAGGAAGTGTGAAACCCACCGCGGGTTTCACTACGATTACGTTCCTCGGGCGTCACGGTGGATACGCAACGCCGATTCCGCCTCCTCCAATCGCCCGAGCATCGCACTCCCCGCCGTCACATAGCCTGCTACTCGCGACAGCGCCGCCAAATCGCGCACCCCCGCTTCGATCTCCGGCGCGACCGCCAGCTTGACCCCGGCCGGCAGCTCGCGCGCAAACGCCGCCACTCGCTTGATCTCGTCGAGCGTGCGGTCGCGATACTCCTCGAGGTGATGCACCAGACGGCCGAAGCCGTTGGCCTCGGCGCCGTCCCTCGCGAGCGACGCTCGCAACTCAGAGATTTCAGCAAGATGACTCAGTGGGTCCTCCTTGGAGTCCGCGACCGCTGACCAGCTCCGCTCGTCGAGGAACCGGTTGATCACAATCGCCGCAAGCTTAAGTCCCTCGGCGTCCATCTGCGCCAGCAGCTCGCGCGCCTGCCGGATGCGATCGGGCTCCGCCGTCGTAACCATCACGAATTTTACCGCCGGCGAATGCAGCAGCGCTTCGGTCTTGTGCAGGCGGTCCACGATAGCGTCCATGCTCTCCGCCATCGCCGCGAAAAAATCCGTGATCGTCGACAGCACGCTGCCGCCGGCAAAGCGCTCGATCTCGCGCACGACAAATCGCGCCGCCTCGCTGGCGACCTTCATCGCAATCCGCCCGGCCGAAAGTGACGGCGTGAACAGCCATCGCGCGGTCCGCGAATCGAGCAGCCGGATGAACCGCGCGGGCGTTTGCAGGAACTCGAACGAGTGCGACGCCGGCGGCGTGTCCACCACTTCCAGCTCGAACGCTCCCGCCAGATGCAGATCGTAAAGCCGCTGGAGCGCGGCGAACGCATCGGCGCCGGCGAACTGGCCGGTCAGGCTTTTGTAGAATGGATTGGCGAAAACCCGGCGCCGCGTCGCTTTGTCGGCCACAAAACGCTCGACGATAGCGTCCCAAGCCCCCGTCACGTCGAGCATCATCGCCGAGAGCTGAAGATTGCTTTCGAGTCCTGCCGCCGCCAGCTGGCGCGCGCCGATTCGCGTCGGCTGGCCTCCCAGCCGCGCCAGCCCGAGCGCGTCGCGCAGCCGCTCTGAAGGATCGACGGTAATCACCGCCGTGTTGAGCTTGGCCGACGCGCCCGCCAGCGCGAGCGCCGCGGCAATCGTGGTCTTACCGACGCCGCCGGTGCCGAGCAGAATCGCAATCGAACCTTTGCTGAGCAATTCTTTCAAAGCGGCAACTCCGTTTGCAGAGTCACGATAGCAGATCCGGGATTCTTCGCTTTGCTCTAGAATGACATGAAACGGTGAGCAGGCGAGAAATTCGCGATGCACTCGCCACTTCGCATGCGCTGTCGCTTGCGATGGTTCCGCTTCTCGGATTGGAAGGAGCCAGAGTCGGGTCTGCTGCGTCGTTCGTGACGCGCACGTGCGCTACTGTCTACTGATGGCCGGAATCCGACGGCTTCGATAGCTCGTCGCCGAGTTGCTTCATCTCGGCGCCGAATGCGGTCCAATCGCCAGCGCGAATCGCTTCCATCGCGCGATTGTAGTGTTGCGCGGCGCTTCCGGTGTCCTTGCCCATGCCCGTGTTCGCGGCGAGCGACTGCGGGCCGGCTTCGTTCGCGGCTGCCTTGGCGATGGTCGGCGCGGGTGGCGCCTCGTTCATGAACAGCGCCGCCATCGTCAGGTCGAGCGTATCGCCCATCACCACCCGGTCGCTGTACGATGCGACCACCCGCTGCAACTCCGGCAACTGGCCGTTCTCGGCGCGGATGAACAGCGGCTCGACGTACAGCAGCGAGTCCTGGATCGGTATCACGAGCAGGTTGCCGAGCAGGACTTTCGAACCCATCTGGTTCCACAGCGAAAGCTGGCGCGAAATTTCAGGGTTCTGATTGATGCGCGCCTGGATCTGGTAGGGACCGTAAATGAGCTTGTCCTTCGAAAATGCGTACTCGAACAGGTGACCGTAGTCCGCCCCGTCGCAGCGCGCCGCCATCCACGCGATCATGTTGTCGCGGCCCGACGGCACCATCGGCAGCATCAACATGTATTCCGCCTGCTCCTGGCCCGGCAGCCGCATGATCACGTAGTAGGGCGACATCGGAACCGTCTGGCCGGCGTAGTTTTCGCGCGGGAATCCCCAGAGGTCCTCACGGTTATAGAAGACCTGCGGATCAGTCATGTGATAGGTGCGGAAAGTGTCGGCCTGGACCAGGAAAAAATCTTCCGGGTAGCGGATGTGCGTGCGCAACTCCGCCGGCATCGCGGACATCGGCTTGAACATCGCGGGAAACACGCGCTGCCAGGTCTTGACGATCGGGTCGTCGGGATCGGCCACGTAAAAATCGGTATCGCCGGTATAGGCGTCGACCACCACCTTGACCGAATTGCGAATGTAGTTGATGCCGTCGCCGTTGCGCTGCGAGTACGGGTAATGATCGCTGGAGGTGTAGCAGTCGACGATCCAGACCATGCGGCCGTTGTAAATCACGGCGTACGGATCGCGGTCGAGGTTCAGGAACGGCGCGAGGTACGCGATGCGGCCCGCGATGTTGCGCCGGATCATGATCTTGCTCTTCGCCACGATATTCTCGGTGACGAGCAGGTTGATGTCGCGAAAGAAAACGCTGAACAGCAGCCGGCGGAAAAATCCCGACACCGGGACGCCACCCGATCCCGCGTAATACGAAAAGACGTTGTCCGCGCCCTTGGGATAGTCGAACTCGGGCGTCGCTGAATCGACGATAGCGTAATTGTCGCGCGCCTCGCCAAAATAGATCGCGGGCTGGTCAACCTTCAGGCCCACGTCCGAGACCGCCGGTATATCCTTTATATAGAACACCGGCAGCCCCTCGGTGTCCTTCTTGTTGACCGGGCTCATCGCCAGCCCGGCGCCGTGGGTGAACTTGAGATGCTGATTGACCCAGGTCTGCGCGGTGTCGGGCAGCTCGTCGATGTTCATCTCGCGCGGCGACAGCATCACCTCGGTGTACTTGCCCTGGATCCAGTAGCGATCGATATCAACGTCGCGAAAATCGTAGTAGGTGCGGATTTCCTGCAGCTGGCGGTAGGTATCGATCAGCGGGCGCGGGTCCCACAGCCGGATGTTCTTGACCGTCGTCGAATCCTGCTCGAGCGCCGCGGGCGTGAGCGTGCCCTGCCCCGCGAACGGTTTCACGTCAACGGTGTCGAGCTTGAAGGCGTGCCGGGTCGCTTCGATGTTGCGCACCAGGTAGGGACGCTCAACCCGCAGCTCGTCGGGCTTGACCCACAAGCGCTCGATGACCGGCTGGATAAAATTCATGATGAGCGCGGGTCCGAACACGATGACGAACGCGGCGACCGGAATCCGGAGTCCGCCCTCGCGCGCGTTGAACATGCACATCGCGGCGGCGGCCAATGACAACGCGACCAGCAGCCACAGCCCCGGCTGCCACAGGATGCGATCGACATAGCGCAGGCCGAACACAACGCCGTCGGTATGAAACAGCAAGTCGAAGCGGCCAAGCCAGTAACTCATTGCCCGCTGGATGAAGAACAGCCCGAGCAGCACCGACAGATGCGCCGCCGCGCCCGGCGAAACGCGGGGCGGCGTTTCCTTGAAGTCGAGCGCGCCGCGCGCCCAATACACCGCGATCGCCACCCCGGCCGACAGCACGATCAGCATCAGAAACAGGTCGCGAAGTTCCTCGAGCAGCGGCACCGTGAAGACGTAAAAGCCGATATCGTTGCCGAACGCCTGCTCGACGATTCCGAACGGCACTCCGAAGAAAGCTTTGAGGTAAGTGTCCCAGCTCGCCGCCTCGCCTTGCGCCGCGAACAGCGCCAGCAGGGCCGCGCCCGCCGCGACGATCACACGCCACGGCACGCGTTCGCCGAGCGCGCGAATCAACTCGGGCAGGTTGACCTCGACCATCTCGTCGGGACGGCGCACCACGCGCAGCCGCTCGCGGTCGCGGCTCGAGCCGATCGCAATCAACCCGCTCACGAAGATCGCCGCGAATGCGACCAGCCAGACGATGAGGAAGATCGCGATTTCCGCGCCGACGGTGGTGCTGAAAACGCCGGCGAAACCGAGGCCTCCGTACCACAAGTAGTCGACCAGCAGCTGGTCGGCCAGGCTCAGCGCCACCAGCGCGACGATAACGACCGCAGCGAGGGCGATCAGGATTACGCGGGGGCGCATCAGCGTGCTTTGCTATTCGCCCCGGCCAATCTGGCTGACGTGTTCCCGCACGACGTCGGGCGGGCAGAGCCAGATGAAAACTTTGAGCGAGAGGTAGGCGATGAGGAGCCAGTCGAGTTCGCCGACGATCGGGATCATGTCAAGCTCGAGCGCGGGTGGCGTGACCATCAGCGCCAAGCCCATCCACGGCACCGCTTTCGCCAGCATCGGGACGCGTTCGTCGGTGATCAAGCGGTAGAACAAGCGGACGAACTGCGGCAGGTACATCACCAGCCGGCTGAGTTGCATCGGCCCGAGAAAATTCATCCGAAGTATCTTCGAGAACATCAGCTTGACCCGCCAGCATCATACTCTAGCACGGTGCGGCGTCGAAGATGTCCTGCGGTGGGGACGTTTTTGTTACAATTAGCACCAGATCGAGGAGGACGAAGCGGAGTGAAGAGGCACATGGCGCTCGGCGATTTCCTGGTCGCCTACCTGCGGAAGATAGGAGTGTCGCATGTTTTCGGCATCCCCGGCGACCTCGCGCTCAAGCTGTTCTTCGCGCTGGGCCGCAAGCACGGGATGGAAATCATCACGCTGTCGCACGAGCCCGGGGTCGGCTTCGCGGCCGACGGCTATGCGCGCGCGACCGGCAAAATCGGCGTGATCTGCGTCACCTACGGCGCCGGCGGCCACAACATGGTCAACCCGGTCGCGGGCTCGTTCTCGGAGCGCGTGCCGATTCTGATTTTCTCCGGCGGCCCCGGCGAGGAGGAGCGCAAGCTCGGCACGCTGATTCATCACCAGGCCCGCGAGATCGATTCCCAGCGCCGCATCTACGAGGAAGTCACTTGCGCGTGCGCGGTGCTGACTGATCCGCGCGCGGCCGCGCATGAGTTGCATCGCGTCGTGCGCGCCATCTGGGCCGAGCAGCGGCCGGGCTACGTAGAGATTCATCGCGACATGGTGGATCGGCAGATCGAAGTTCCCGACGAGATCATCGAATGGGACGGGCGGCTGCACTTCCAGGAATCCGACACGCGCAAGGTCGAGGAAGCCGCGCATGAGACCGCCGCGATGTTCAACGAGAGCCGCAAGCCCGTGCTGATAGCCGGCATCGAGATCCATCGCTTCAAGGTGTCGCACGAGCTGGTGGAGCTGGCCGAGAAAATGGGCGCGCCGGTGTTCACGACCGTGCTCGGCAAGGGCGCGTTTCCGATGGACCATCCGCTGTACATGGGCGTGCACGTCGGCCCGATCAGTCCGCCTTCGATCGTCGCGCGGATGGACGCGGCCGACTTCGTGCTCAACCTCGGCTGTCTCAAGACCGACATGAACTTCGGCAACCGTCCGCCGCACGTGATTCAGGGCAGGACGGTGTGGGCCGTCGATCGCAAGGTCGAGGTGAAGTATCACACCTACACCGACGTCGGGGTGCGCGATTTTGCGCGCGCGCTGCTGCGCGAGAAGCTGCGGCTGCATCATGAGAAGGTTCACTACGCCGACAATCTGCGCGAGATTGCGGCGCGCGACGGCAAGCCGGTCAAGGTCGCCCAGATTCTGTCCACGGTCAACGAGTTCCTTGCCGACAAGCGCGAATACCTGGTGGTCGCGGAATCGGGCGACATGCTGTTTGGCGGGCTCGACATCCGCGTGCCGCACAGCGGCGGCTACCTGGCGCAGGGGTTTTACGCTTCGATGGGCTTTGCGGTGCCGGCCTCGCTCGGCGCGCAAATCGGCAGCGGTCTGCGGCCGCTGGTGATGTGCGGCGACGGCGGCTTTCAGATGACCGGGCCCGAGATTTCGCAGGCGCCGGCCAAGGGCGTGAATCCGATCGTGGTGGTAATCAATAACGGCGGATGGGGCATCTTCCGGCCGATTGCCGAGCGGCGCGAACTGCTCGAGATTCCACCGTGGCCGTATGCGAAGCTCGCGCGCGACTGGGGCGGCGAAGGATTCGAGGCAACCACGGTCGAGCAGTTACGGACTGCGCTCAGCGCTGCGCACGAATGCAAGTCGTTTGCGATAATCGACGTGCAGGTCGAACGCGACGACCTGTCGCCGGTCACGGTGAAGTATATCAAGGCGGCGGCGAAGCGCTCGCAGGCGCCGGCGGAGCATGCGGCGCGCGGGAACTCGCGCCCATGACTGATTCAATCAAGGCCGATTCTATCCAGCCCGAGGCAATCGAGAAATACCGGCGGGCATATCGCGACTTCAGGTGGGAGACGCCGGCGCATTTCAACTTCGCCGCTGTCATCGACAAGTTCGCCGAGGATCCGCACCGGGTCGCGATCCTGTGGGAGGACAGCGAGGGCAAGCGCGCGCGGCTGACCTTCGCGGACATCGCCATTCAATCGAAGCGCATCGCCAACGTCCTGGCCGGACATGGAATCCGGCGCGGCGACGCGGTCCTGCTGGTGCTGCCGCGAATCACGCTGTGGCAGGCGGCCTATATCGGCGCGCTCCGGCTCGGCGCGATCGTCATCCCGTGCACCTCGATGCTGCGTGAGAAAGACCTGGTGTACCGGGCGAATCATTCCGGGGCGCGCGCGATAATCGCCACCGTCGAGAATGCCGCGATGATCGCGGAACTGCGCAAGGATTGCCCCAGCGTCGAGCTGTACCTGATTGCAGGCGCCACCCGCACCGGCTGGACCAGCCTGCAGGAAGATATGGGGCGCGCGTCGGCGGCGTTCAAGCCGGCGAATACCAGGTCGTCGGAGCCGGCGATTTGCTATTACACTTCCGGCACGACTAAAGAACCGAAAGCGGTTCTGCATAGTCACGGCTATACCTACAGTCACCGGTTCACTGGGCTTAACTGGCTCGACGCGAGGCCGGGCGATCTGCATTGGACAACCTCGGACACCGGCTGGGCCAAGGCGGCGTATGGCGTACTGTTCGGGCCGTGGATGAACGGTGTGACGACCTTCATGTACCACGGCCGGTTCGACGCGGCGAAGGAGCTCGAGTTGCTCGCGCGCTACGGAGTTACTATTTTCTGCGCGCCGCCGACTGAGTATCGAATACTCATTAAGGAAAAGCTGGGCGATTACTCATTCCCCAAACTGAGGCATTGCACGGGAGCGGGCGAGCCGCTGAATCCGGAAGTGATCGAGGTCTGGCGCGAGCGGCTGGGACTCACGATTCACGACGGCTACGGGCAAACCGAAACGACCATTCTCGCCGCGAACATGCCCGCGATGCCGGTGAAGCCGGGCTCGATGGGCCTGCCGTTCCCGGGACACGACGTGCGCGTGCTCAACCATGAACTGGCCGAAACGAAGGTCGATGAGATCGGCGAGATCGCGGTGCGGGTGAATCCCGAGCGGCCGCCTTCGCTGTTTCTCGAGTATTGGAAAAGTGCAGAGGAGACCGCGAGCGTGTTTCGCGGCGATTGGTACCTGACCGGCGACCAGGCGACTCGCGACGCCGACGGCTATCTATGGTTCGTCGGGCGCGCCGACGACGTGATCATTTCGGCGGGCTACCGAATCGGGCCGTTCGAAGTGGAGAGCGCCCTGCTCGAGCATCCCGCCGTGATGGAATCCGCTGTGGTCGCCAGTCCCGACGCGGATCGCGGCTCGATCGTCAAGGCCTTCGTCAAGCTCCGGCCCGGCGCCGAGGCCGGCGAGCGGCTGGTGCTCGAGCTGCAGGAGCATTGCAAGCGCGTGACGGCGCCCTACAAATATCCGCGCGAAATAGAATTCATCGACGAGCTGCCCAAGACGGTCAGCGGCAAGATCCGCCGCGTCGAGTTGCGCCGCCAGGAAGAATCGCGCAAGGGTAAATCTGTTGAGGGCGATAAGACTCCTTAATGAAAAGCAATCGGCAGCGGTGATACCGCATTGAGGAACTGACATTTCATTGAACAAACAGACTGTTGCGGCTGCACCCACCGAATGCACCCGCAGACAGCGCCAGTTCCGCGGAGGTCACAAAACAAATGACCAGGCATCCGATTCGATTTGGATTCCAGTCCGGGCAACAGAACGTAACTTGGGAGCGGATGCGCGACATCTGGACGAAATTCGACGCCTGGGGCTATGACTCGCTCTGGGCGTTCGATCATTTCTATCCGATCTTCACGCCCGACCCCGCCGGCCCCTGCATGGAGAACTGGACACTGCTGAGCGCGCTCAGCCAGCACACCCGGCGCGCCCGTATCGGTGCGCTCGTCAACAGCAACACCTATCGCAACCCGTGCCTGACCGCGAAGATGGCCGCCACGCTCGATCACGCAAGCGGCGGCCGGCTCAATCTCGGCCTGGGCGCCGGCTGGTACGAGCTGGAGCATCGCAGCTTCGGGATCGACTTCAAAAATCTTCGCGGACGTCTCGAGGGGCTCGACGAAGCATGTCAGATCATCACCGGCATGTTCACCCAGGACAAAACCACCTTCGAGGGCAAGCAGTACCGCGTGGCGGATGCCGTCTGTAATCCCAAGCCGCTGCAGAAGCCGCGCATTCCGTTGATGATCGGCGGGCGTGGAGAAAAATCGCTGCTCAAGATCGTCGCCAAGCATGCCGACATGTGGAATACGATGCATGCGAATCCCGCCGAGATGAAACGATTGATCGATGTGATCGAGCGCCATGGCGACACGGTCGGGCGCGACACCGACGAAATCGAAAAGACAATCATGATGCCACTGTGCTACAGGGCGTCCAAGGAGCGCGAGCAGATGATTTCCGCGGTCGTGGCTGGGATGGGTCAGATCTCGCCGGAGCAGGCGCGCGATCGAATCATGATCGGCGGCAAAGACGAATGCCTCGACAAGATTGCGCGGTACGCCAAAGTCGGTGTCACTCACTTCATCTTCAACTTGCGTTGGCCGATTCTCGTCGAGGAGGAGTTTCAGGCGTTCGCCGCAGAAATAATGCCCGCGGTCGAGCGCCAGTAAGGAGCGGCGCGAAATCCCTCGGTCGAGAATTGACAAACGCTGAAAGCTCTAGGCCGACGCGAAAAACGGCGTGAATAGTTTGGGAGAAAGCATAATGGCAAAGACTTTTGGATTTGAATCGACGGCCGATGAGGTTCTAGAAGGCGTAAACCTTTCTGGCAAGCGCGTGCTTGTCACCGGAGTCTCGGCCGGACTCGGCGTCGAGACCGCCCGCTCGCTCGTCGCGCACGGCGCGACTGTAGTAGGCACGGCGCGCGATCTGGCGAAAGCGCGCCGCGCGCTCGCTGCTGCGGGCAACCCATCGGTGGATCTTGTGGAAGCTGATCTCGCGTCTCTCGCAAGTGTGCGCAAGGCGGCGAGCGAACTGCTCGAGCGCGGCAAACCCTTCGACGTGATCATCGCAAACGCCGGCGTGATGGCCTGTCCGCAAGGCAAGACGCAGGACGGCTTCGAAACGCAATTCGGAACCAATCATCTGGGGCATTTCGTATTCGTCAATCGGCTGGTGCCGCTGCTGAAGCCCGGCGCTCGAATCGTCACGCTCTCTTCGGCTGGTCACCAGATAAGCGATGTCGACCTTGAAGATCCGAATTTCGAGCGGACTCCTTATCAGGCGTTTACCGCGTACGGCCGCTCGAAGACGGCAAATATTCTGTACGCGGTGGCGCTCGACAGCCGGCTCAAGGGACGCGGCGTGCGCGCAACCTCGATCCATCCCGGCGGGATCCAGACCGAGCTCGCCCGGCATCTCACGCCTGAACTCATCGAGCAGATGAGGGCGCGAATCAGCAGAGGTGCGGGCAATCAGCCGGCAGCGTTTCGTTTCAAGACGGTGCCGCAAGGCTCGGCGACCTCGGTGTGGAGCGGTTTTGTCGCGCCGGCCGATGCGGTTGGCGGGCACTACTGCGAAGACTGTCACGTGTGCGAGGTGAACGACGACGCAACCTCGCGCGTCGGCGTGCGCTCGTACGCTCTCAACCTCGCCCACGCGAACGACCTGTGGCGCAAGAGCGAAGAGATGGCAGGCGAGCGCTTCCCGTTGTAACGCTTTTAATACCGGGTGCAGGGGGTCACCCCTGCCCAGGGAGGTGCGGAACCCACGGCGGGTTCCGCATTCAATAACTGATTTAGCCTTCCCCATCCGACACTCACCTGGCCGCGCGTTCCGCGTCAGGCCTCTGATAACGCGGGCGCAGGACTTCCATGACGTGCGCGGGCGCGCGCCCGGCATTGCCGTCGAACGGCGGCTGCGGATCGTATTCGATACCCACCTGGATCGCGTGCGCGACGGTGTCGCCCGCGACCCGGCGGACCAGATGCAGCGCCATGTCGATACCGGCGGAGACGCCGGCCGCGGTGA
The DNA here is from genome assembly GCA_963789715.1 of Binataceae bacterium (SeqCode). Taxonomy (GTDB): domain Bacteria; phylum Desulfobacterota; class Binatia; order Binatales; family Binataceae; genus Binatus. The sequence goes on from CAWBLQ010000003.1 coordinate 897,876, forward strand.
CGATCTTACCGTCCTCGACGACGCGCTCGGAGCGCGGCTCGGCGCCCAACTCGCGCAACTTCTCGAGCCTTGCCCAATGCGTGGTCGCGGGCCGTCCTTTGAGCAGACCGGCCGCGCCCAACACCAACGCGCCCGTGCAAACCGACGTGGTCCATTGCGTGGTCGCATGGATTTGCCGAACCCACTCGAGCAGGTGTGGCTTTTCGCGCACCTGCGCCTCGCCCCTTCCGCCCGGCACGAGCAGGATATCGGCGCTGGTCACGTCGGCGATTGAATAGTCGGCGACAATGCCGAGCGAGTGCGGATCGGCGCGCTTGATGCCCGCGGCTTCGGCGACGAACGAGACCTCGGCGCCCGGGATTCGGCACAGCACCTCGAACGGTCCTATCGCGTCGAGGGCGGTGAGGTCGTCGAAAATCAGGAAGGCAATTTTCATGGCGTTCTCCTTTTTCAGGCGCTCAGTTCTGATGGAAGCGGCTGCGATACGCGCTGGGCGGCACGTGCAGGGTGCGGATGAACGCGCGGCGCATCGATTCGCGCGTGCCGAAGCCGCACTCGGACGCGATTGAATCGACGCCTTCGGCGGACTCTTCGAGGCGGCGGCGCGCGGCTTCGACGCGCGATTTCTCGACGAATTCTCCCGGGGTCACTCCGACTTCGCGGGTGAACACGCGGGCGAAGTTGCGCGGGCTCATCGCGGCGCGCCGCGCGAGCGCTTCAACCGAGAGGTCGGCGCCCAGATGATCGGCCATCCATCGCTGCAGCTCGCGGAGCGGCTCGCGATCCGCAACCTGCGTGCTGAGCTGCACGGAGAACTGCGACTGGCCGCCGGGCCGGCGCAGGAACATGACCAGCTCGCGCGCCACGGCGAGCGCGACGTCGCGGCCGTGGTCGTCCTCGAGGAGCGCCAGCGCCAAATCGATTCCCGCGGTCACACCGGCCGAGGTAAATATTTTGCCGGCGCGCACGAAAATCGGATCGGTCTGGACGGAGACCGCCGGATACTGAGCCGCGAGGCGCTCGCATTGCCGCCAATGAGTGGTCGCGGCGAGCCCGTCGAGGAGACCGGCCTCGGCAAGGATGAATGCTCCCGTGCATACCGAGCAGAGGCGGCGCGTGCGGTGGACGATTGTGCGGAGCCAGTCGAGCAACGCGCGATCGCGCAGCGCGGCGGTGGTGCCGCGCCCGCCCGCAACCAGCAGGGTGTCGAGCGGCCCGCGCACCTGCGCTATCGAGCGGTCGGCAATCAGCCGTATGCCGGATGAAGTCGCGAGCGGACCGGCTTTGGCGGCTGCAATTTCGACGGTGTAGGGGGAAACCGGCCAGTCGCGCTCGTCGGTCAGCAATCGCGCGGCGCGTCCGAACACTTCGAGCGGGCCGGCGATGTCGATGATCTGCGCGTCGGGAAACGCGAGCATCACGATGCGACGCGTGCGCATAGTCGAGGGCATACGCGCGATTTCGGGCACCGTTTTCTTCCTTTTCCGCATCTTAAGCCGGATTATCCAGTGCGCCGAGGTTGGCAGCAATAGGTTAGCTGCCACAGTTACTGCCAAACGCGGCTACGCGGCGGACATTTCAAGGATGTGGGGATTGCGACGTCGCCGGCGAAGCCGGAGTTGCCCCGACGGGGCGCATCGGGAGCGCGGCGCGAAATCCGGGCTGCAGCATCAGCAGGCCGACGGCGCGCGAAAGCGCCACCGACAGCGACTCGCCGGGTTCCGTCTCGAGCGGCAGAAAAACCTCGGCGCCGACCGGATTGGGCGGCTCGTTCTCGACGCCGCTGACCTGGTCCGCGTAGAGCACGGCGCCGGCGCGATTCCTGAGCTTGTACTTTACGCGCACCACGGCGTTCATCGTGAAGTACTGGCCGTGCACGGTCTCGCTTGTGCCGAACCGCTTGTTGACAACGAGGCGTTCGAGCGCGGAGGTCAGGATGAAATCGGAGTCCGCGGGCGGCTTGCCGTCGCTTGGATTCGAGTCGAGCGGCATCGGCACGAGGCCGGCATCTGCGAGTCCCCTTAGCAACGCATCGTTGAAGGTGTGGGCCGCGTCGGCGACCACGAGCGGCGCCTGGGCGGCGCCGTCGGCGGCGTAGATCATGCCGACCTGGGACTCGCCGGAGAAATTTCCGCTGGTCGGAGGAACCGCAATTTTCGCGGGCCGAAAAATATTCTGCGACCCGGGCACGAAGCCCGGCAGATAGTGAAGGACGAGACGCGTGCGCGACCGCCCGCATCCGGAGAGCGCCAGCGCAAGCGCCGCCGCCGCGATGCAGAGGAGACTACAATTGAGGCGGCGACACTGCAGGATGCCGGTCCCTCCACCAGAAGACGAAGACCACGACCAGCAGGAAAAATGCGGCCACGCCGATCCATCGCGAGACCTGATGCGCCATCGCCAGCGCGGGATACAACTCGCCGCCGACCAGGTAGCCGACGGTGACCACCAGCGAGCACCATACGAGCGCGCCGAGCACGTTCCATCCGAGGAACTGGAAGAACGGCATCCCGCACGCACCCGCCATCGGGCCAGCCATGAAGCGCACGCCGGTGATGAATCGCGCCATGAAGACCGCCTTGCTGCCGTGGGTCTGGAAGAAAAGCTGGAGGCGCTCGTAGCGCGTGCGCATGAAAGGAAAGGTGACCGCGAGGCGGGCCAGGACGCGTTGGCCGCCGGTGCGGCCGATGACGTAGCCGCAACAATCGCCGGTGACCGCGCTGAGGATTACGACTACATAGACGAGTCGCAGATCGAGCAGAACTTGCCCGGCGAGGAATCCCGCGGCGAGCATCACGGTTTCCTCGGGCACCGGGACGCCGAGGTTGCCGACGAAGACGGCAGTGAAGATGCCGAGATAACCCCACGTCGCTAGCAGGTCGGCGATGCGCGCGGGATCGATTATCTCATGCATTGGGAATCCATCGTCGCGGCCGTCCTTAGCTTGCCGGATTGAGTGTGCCAGCGTAAGAGGCTTTTGACTAGTCAGGTGCTAAAATTGCGCGCGGAAGCAAAGCGGCGAACTTACGACGGTCGCGAGCGACGGCCGCGTGAGGGGAGTAGAGGAATTTTATTGTATGCGGAACCCGCCGTGGCTTCCGGCAGGGGTGACCCCTGCACCCGGTGTTAGGAAGGAGAAGATGCGGGACTTTGTCCCTGTTAGACCGGTTTTTGAAGGAAGTCGATTTTGCTCGGGAGCGGGGGCGTGTAGCCGCCGGTGCGAAACTGAATTCAATCGGCGTCGATAGGCTTTCTGAAGACGAAGAATTTGTAGCCGAAGAAGTTCGCGAACAGGGTCAGGCCGGCGCCGGAGATGGCGCCGATGTTGGCCCATGCCTTGGCGCTGATTCCATGGGGCGCGCCGACGACGTTTACGATCACATCCGCGCCCGCGATGTTGAGCCCGACTGCGACCAGCGTCACCGCCATGAAGGCGGCCAGCTCGCGGCGTCCGCCCGTGGATTTCGACGCGTCGAAGGTCCAGTACTTGTTCCACAGATAGCTATTGATTACGCCCAGCGTGACCGAGACGGATTTGAACGCCAGAAATCCGGCGCCGGCGGCGACGCCCGTCAGCAGCATCAGAGAATTCAGGACGCCGAAATCGACCCCGGAATTCAGGACGCCGACCACGGCGAACTTGGAAAATTCAAAAAATGAGGGAACCCGGCTGGCGACCAAACTCGCGAAAAGCAGCGCGGCCGCGAATAGCGCGGCGCCGATGAGCGGCAGGCAGAACAGAGGGAATCTCAGCGCGATGCCGAGGTTGATCACGACCGGGATCGCCAGTGCGCCGGTCAGAAATCCGACGACCAGCGCGAGCACCGTGTCACGCGTCAGGGTGTTGTCGGCGGTGGGAGCGAGCGTCCCGCTCTCAGGCCCGGTCGCTACGGTGTTCACCTCACCCCCTAGCCCCCTCTCCCTTCTGGACAGGGGGAATAAGATACTTCGGACTTTCAAAGCCTTCATGGCACCGTGGTCTTCTCTCTGTTCACCTCACCGCTGACCCTCTTTCTCGGGAGAGGAATGGGCCCAGACAGCTATCTTGCGCAATACGGCTTCCAGGTCCTGATTAACTTCCTGATTGGCAATCCTCAGAGTCCTTATGCGCATTTCTGCCAGAGCGCGATTGCGGAGCGTGTCCTGCGCGGTTCTATGGAGATGTGAGTCGCCGTCGAGTTCGACGGCGAGCCCGACCGATGCGCAATAGAAATCGACTATGTATCCGGCGATTACCTGTTGTCGCCGGAAATGGAGCGCATCCAGCGAGTCGTTTCTGAGCGCGCGCCACAGGATTTTCTCCTGCGGCGTCATCCGCTGGCGGAGATCTTTTGCGAGCTCCAGCTTTTCACGAGTCACAAACTGGTTGCGAGTCATTTTCACCTCACCCCCTGCCCCCCTCTCCCTTCTGGAGAGGGGGAATCGGCCTCTTCGCCTACTGCAGCCTTTCCCTTCTGAGACCTTTGCATCACCTCGGCGGGACGCGTTCGGGGCATAGGCAGAATCCTGAATCGCGCGCAGAATAGCGCGCTGTATAAGGACCCTCACCCTCATCCTCTCCCTAACAGGGAGAGGAGACAAAACCTCGGTCACGTTACGCAAACGTCTCCTGGCTTGGAGAGGAAACAAAACCTCGGTCACGTTACGCAAAGCTCCCCTTTCTGGACAGGGGATTATCCGGGGCGCCGAACTCCTCTGATGCCATCGGTCTTGATTTCGGGTACAGAGTACGTATCACATCGGCTGGAAGCCACGGGGTTGCCGATGAAAGGAATAGCGGTGGGTTTGATCCGTTGACCAAAGCCGACCTCAATTATCCGGCCCGGGCTGCGGCCGATTTGCCTGCGCCGGCTGCGGGCGATTTGGCGCGAACGCGGCCGCGTTTGGCGATCGTTGTTCCCTGCTTCAACGAAGAGCTTGTAATCCGGGAGACGGCCCGGCGGCTGGTCGGCGTGTTGCGCGAGCTGCGGGAAAAAGGACAGATAGCATCCGACAGCTTCCTGTTTTTTGTTGACGACGGAAGTAGCGACAGCACCTGGAGGGTGTTGTGCGAGCTCAACCATTCCGAGCGCGAAGTGAAGGCATTGAAGCTGGCCAGGAACTTCGGCCATCAGAACGCAGTGTTAGCCGGCCTGCTGACCGTGAGGCATCGCGCGGACTGCGTGATCTCGATGGACGCCGACTTGCAGCAGGACGAACGGGCGATCTACGGCTTCCTCGACAAGTACCGCGACGGAGCGGACATCGTGTACGGGATCAGACGGAACGACGGCGCGCTGCCATTTTCAAAGAGGCTGTTCTCGTCGGTTTTCTACAAGCTGATGAGCACGATGGGCGCCAAGGTGGTCAAAGACCATCCGGACTACCGGCTAGTCTCGGCAAAAGTTCTGGACACGCTGGCCGACTACAAAGAGGTCAACGTATTCCTGAGAGGTATCTTCGCGAATATGGGCTTCAGGTCGGAAGTAGTCTACTTCGACCTGCACGACCGGCTGGCCGGCGAGACGCACTATTCGTGGGCAAAAATGATCGGGCTCGGGCTGGACGGGGTCACGTCATTTTCGGTAGCGCCGCTCAGGATGATCGCGATCGGCGGCGTGCTGATCACGCTCGGCGCTTTGGCGATCAGCGTGTTCATCGTGTTCAGTGCGCTGCGCGGCGACGTGGTCCCGGGCTGGGCGTCAACGGTCCTTCCGATCTACGTGCTCGGCGGCCTGCAAATCATGACGATAGGTCTGGTCGCGGAATATATCGGCAAGATCTACTCAGAGGTGAAACAGCGGCCGCGCTTCATAAGCGAGCAAGAGCTGACGTGACTACGGCGGTCTTGCGATAAGTCCGGGCGTGGCAACGGTTAACTCATCGGCGCAAGAAAGGCGGCGGCCGACCGCTTTGAGCGGGGTGATCTTATGGTCTCCGACGCGGCCGGAAGTCTACTTCGCGCGGGAAGAGATTAAGCAGCTTGCTATCCTGTCGTTCGCATTCGCCTTTGTCCTGATCTACCCGCTCTTTTGCGACAGCGACGTGGCGCTGGGCCGGGGAATCGGCTTGTGGCTGCTGCGGCCCGAGCTCGGACACTTTACCACAGTGCCGAGCGACGGCGCTGACCGCGATATGTTTGCGCAACTGCGCTGGGTGCCTTACTACACGCTGACGCATTTTCACCAGCTGCCGTTTTGGAATCCCTACAAGTGCGGCGGGATGCCGATGCTGGGCAATCCGGAATCGGCAATCGTCACTCCGTTCATCCTGATCTACCTGATATTTGGGCTGGTGCCGGGGATGATCCTGGAGATTTACCTGCACGTCGCGATCATGTTCGCAGGCGGCTACGTATTCGGGCGGGAGCTGGGACTCGTACCGCTGGCCGCGCTGGTGCTGGCGGCGATGTTTCCGTCGAGCTCGTGGCTATCGCTGCACGTTGCAGTGGGTCATCTCAACTTTCTTTCGATAGCCTACATTCCGTGGATCCTGGCGCTGCTGATCGCGTCGTGCAGGCTGCGTCGATGGCATCTGGCGATGCTGGGCGGATTGCTGTGCGGGCTGACGCTGACGGAGGGGAATTATGGATTCATTTTCGCGGCGATGCTGGTCGCACTGTTCGCGGTATGGTACGCGATCGTTCAACTGAGTATCCGGCCGCTGCTGGTTGCGGCTGTGATCGGAATTTTCGCGCTGGCCTTCGGCCTGCCGAAGCTAATCCCGACGGCCGAGCTGTTGACGATAAATCCGCGCAACTGGGGATTGTCATACCTGACCTGGCGCGGTGTTCTTATCTCGCTTTTCTCGAGAGATCAGGACCTTGACCATCCAATGATCGCGTCATTCTTCTTCTCCGAATACGCGGGCTATATCGGCGCGCCGTTTATTCTGCTGGCCCTGACCGGGGTGATTGGCAATCTGCGCAAATCGATTCCGTGGGTGATCGGGGCGTATTTTTTTCTCATGTTGTATCGCGGTGACACGGGACCCAATGTGCCAACGGTGTGGATGCGCTATCTACCACTGGGCGGCGACCTGGGCCTGTGCGGGCGCTGGGTGATACCGCTGTTCTTCTGTGTAACTGTGCTGGCGGCGCTCGGCGCGCAGAAATTGTGCGAGCGGCCAGAGCCATGGGGGCAGCGGCTGGCCATGGCGCTACTCATGGTGGGCGTGGCTGACGCGTGGATCGTATGCGCGCCAAACTACCGCTACCTCCTTCAACCGCCGCGCCCGGTGCCGGCGCCCTCGAAAGCGTTTCGCCAGTACTATGGCGGATTCGTCGTCCCGCTGACGGCGATTGCGCAGGCCGGGTTGGGTTCCACCAATTGCGGAGGCGTGGGCTACACAGTGCCGCGGGGCAGCGTGCGAGGATATAACGAGCAAGGGTATCGCGGTGAGTACTACCTGCTCGACGCCGGCAGCGTCACGCAGACTCGATGGACACCCAACCGGCTGAGCTACGAAGTAAACGCGGCCGAACCGACCTCGATCGTGATCAACCAGACCATGTATCCGGGGTGGCGTTTGGCGCGTGGCAATGGATTGGTCTACCCTGAGAGCGGGCTGATCGCCGTGCGCGTTCCAGCCGGCCGGCAGGAAATCGAATTGGCGTTCACTCCGCATCACATCCGGGCAGCATCGGCAGTCGCGCTTTTCGTTCTGGTGACGACGATACTTGTCTGGCGGCTCGAAATGCGTCGCGAGCGGCAGTGAATCCCGTCACGCCACGCTGCGCGGCGTGCGACTCCTCGTCCAATGAACCGATCTTCGGCGGACTGTTGCGATGCCGGCATTGCGGTCATGCGTTCGCGCCGCCTGAGGCCAGCGAGGAGGAGCTCGCGGCTATCTACAGCGAAAAATACTTCGCCGGCGAGGAGTATCACGACTACCTTGCCGACAAGGACGTGGCCCAGCGCAACTTCCGAGCGCGGCTTGGGGTGCTGAAGTCGTTCATGAACCCGGCGCGTCATCGGCGGCTGTTCGAAGTCGGATGCGCCTACGGGTTTTTTCTCGAGGTTGCGAGGCAGAGCTTCGACTCCGTCGAGGGCATCGACGTGTCCGCGGCCGCGGTGAATCACGCGAAGGACAAGCTGGGTCTCGACGCCGCCTGCGCGGACCTGCTGCAGTACGACCTGGACGGACGCGAGTTCGACGTCGCATGCATGTGGGATACGATCGAGCACCTCGCGCGGCCTGACTTGTATGTCGCGAAGCTCGCGGATCATATGCGGACGGGCGCGCTCATAGCAGTCACGACGGGAGACTTCGCCAGCGTCAACGCGCGCATGAGGCGCACGAAATGGCGGCTGATGCATCCGCCGTCGCACGCGCACTATTTCTCGATCGCCAGCATGACCACGATGCTCGACAGGTTTGGCTTCGACACGGTCTACGCTCGCCATTGCGGCTTCTACAGGAGCATCCGGAGCATGGCCTACGGAGTATTCGTGCAGAAGCGCGGCGACACGCGCGCGCTGGACATCCTGAATCGGCTGGGGGTAGGCGGCTGGCCGCTCTACCTGAACTTCTACGACATCATGTACGTGATAGCGCGCAAGCGATGAGGCCTCAGCTGCCGCCGAGGCCCCAGAAGCGGACGTACCAGACGCCCCAGGTAATCATGAAGACCGAGACGGTTATCAGGACGCGTGACATCTGATCGAGTCGCCGGTGGACGCCGAGCGCAATGAGGATCAAAAGAAACGGGAACGCCTGCAGGTAATGGCGCGTGCCGAACTGCGCGGAGCCATTGCCGACGTAGAAGAGACTCGGCGTCACCGCGATCAGGGCGCCGAGCGCGATCAATGCATTCTCGATTCGGCGGCAACTGGCCTTGAGCGCGAGCAGGAACGCCGGACTGGTCGTGAGGATCGACTGTCCGCCAAACTGCGGATGAATGTAGGGAAAACCGCCGCCCAAACCGGGCGCCATGAAGAACAGGGTAAAGAAGTTGCCCGGAAAAAATCTGAACGCGAACAGCGTCTGCTGATCCTTGGGCATGTAGTAAATAACCCCGCGGTCAAAGGGGCTGTGATAGCGAACGAAGTTGAAGGTCACGTAGATTACCGCCGTCACCGCGCATCCCGGCAGGAACCAGAACAACTCGCGGATGGTGCGGCGGCGCCAGAATAGCAACAGCGCCAGATATATCGGCCAGACAAATACAAGATCGTAGCGCGCCAGTCCGGCGGCCGCGGCAAAGGACCCGACCACCGCGGGACGGGCCTGGTCGAAGGTCTCGTCGAGGGCGAGCAAGGTGACCAGGATCGCGACCACCATTGAAACTCCCCAACTGCCGCCGTTGATGGTCTCGTACCAGATGATCGTGCCGGCGCCGAAAAAGAGCGTGAGCCATTTGCGGGCGTTGAGACTGATTCGGAAGCGACCCAGCAAACGCCACGCCAGCGCAATGTCGAGCGCGCCTACAACGATCGAGAAATAGTTCTGGTTGGTGCTCATGCCCCAGATCGCGACGAACGGCATCAGCAGGATCGCCGGCAGGATTGGATGAAGCTGGTAGCTGTAGGCGCCAACCTGCGCATGCTCGATGTAATACGGCGCCTCGATATAAGTGTGGCCGTGGATGAAAGCGAAGGCCTGGCGCACGTGCGCATCGTAGGGGCTGACGTCCGAGCCGGCCGTTATCGAATAGAACACCAGGAAGAGGACGAAGACCGCGAACTGCGACAGCAACTCGTCGCGCCGCAAGGCCTCGTCGGTCATCGGCGCGGGATCGGCGAGCCTGAATGAGTACCACAGCGCGCCGGCCGCAAGGATTGCCGAAACTATGTCGATGCGTGTCACTATCCAGCGGTACTTGAGGATGACGGCGCAGCCGACGACAACGATAACCACCGCGGCCGCGAGGAACTCACGGCTGGTCGCCAGGCTTGGGCGCATCGCGAGCGAACGCGCGTCAGTGCGACCCATGCTTGATCGCTACTTGCGAAGCTACCCAGTTGAAGAGTTGCGGAAAACTGAACTCGGTTTCCTCGGTGGCGCCGTTCTGACTCTGCCAGGTCGCGAGGATCCAATATTCGTGCGGCGCCTTTTCCTGGGTGACGACCGCGCTCATATCGCCCGGGGTCGGCGCTTGCAGCGGCGCGTTGCCAAAATCAGTTGCCTTGAAGATCAGGATCAGATCGCCATCCGCCGTCGTCGTGATCGAGTCGGAATGGACGGTGCCGCCGGTGCCGGTCTTGACGTTGCTCACATCCACCGGCGCGCCGGTCGCGACATTGTCCAGCAACAGGAGGGCGCCCTGCGCGTCGACCGGCTCGCTGAATGTCCAGGTCGCGGTGTTGGGATCATTGGCCGCGATCGCATGCCAGTACAGCGACTGCCGAGTGGTTGGAGTGGAATTGTTGCGAATCAATTGCCAGCCGGTAGGAGGTGTGATCGACGGACCAGGGCCGCCGTAGGTCAACACCTCGGCGATCGCGACCTGGCCGGCCTGCGCCTTCTTACCCCAGTCCAGCGCCAGGCTGGTGGTCGCCGTCGCCATCGGCACTTGCGCAGTAGCAACGATGTTGGCGCCGCCGACCGTGTTTTGAGCGGTCCCGGGAGGTCCGGAATTGCACGCGACTATAAAAACGGCGGCAGCCACCATCAACGCACGTTCGATCATTGTCCCTCTTTGCATAGTTCCTGCCCTGCGACTGAGCTTGCTAGGCTTTCTTCGCGAACGGACGATCGCGCTCCGTCAGCGCCCCTTTGAGGCCTTTCTCGCGGCTGGCCTTCATCCAGTTCTTCACGGTATCGGTCTGATGCGCGATCACGTCGATGTCGGCGGCGGACTGCTCGGCGGCGCGAATCCCGATGATATCGAGATAGCGATTCACGGCGGCCTTGTGCAGCATCAGCAACTCCGCCGGCACCATCGCGGCCCGGCGCGCGTAGTTCATCGTCTCCTGCTCGAGCTTGTCCTTGGGGAAAACGCGATTGACCAGGTGCCACTCGAGCGCCTCTTGCGCCGACATGTAGTCGCCGGTGAAAAAATACTCCTTGGTTTTGCGCGGACCCATCAGCACCGGCCACATCGACATCGTCGGCAGAATCCCCAGCGAGCGGCCCGCGGGATGCCCGAACTGTGCATCCTCACTGGCGAACACGATATCGCAATGGCCGACGAACTCGGTGCCGCCGGCGAGGCAGTAGCCGTGCACCTGCGCGATGGTGGGTTTGTTAATCGACCACAGCCGCTGCCATCGCTCGATCGTTTTGTGCAGGCCGAGGCGGTCGTTGGTGACGGTGAAGGTCGAGCCGGGATGCTGGGTGCCTTGCAAGTCGTAGCCGGCGGAGAAGGCGCGCCCCGCGCCGCGTATGATGAGCACGCTGGCGTCGGCATCGGACTCGTACTCGTCCATGACCGAGTCGAGTTCCTTGAGCAGCTTCTGCGAGAGCGCGTTGAGCTTCTCCGGGCGGTTGAGCGTGAGCCGGCAGATTTTGTCCTCGACCTTTTCGTAAATGACGGTTTCGTAGTTCGCCATGTGAGCCTCCGGCGCTTACTTCGCCGCGGCCAGGAAGTCGCCTGTCACGCGCGCGGTTTCGGCAGGCGCTTCCCAGAAAAACATGTGACCCGCGGCCTTGAGCGTATGTAATTTCGAACTGGCGATCGCGCCGTGCAGAACCTCCACGTTCGGATACGGCACGATCGCGTCGTCGTCCCCGTGAATAATAAGTGTCGGCGACTTGATTTGTCCAAGGCGCGCGAAACTGTCGAATCCGGCAATCGCCTGTCCCTGCCGCATGAAGGTATGCATCGGGGTCGCCGGGTAGTTGCCCATCTCGGCGATTGCCTGGCTGATGGTCTCCTGCCCCGCGGCGGAATTCAGAAAGGCCTTGCCGCACGCGACCGAGAGTGCGCGACGCGCCTGCTCGGCGGGATCCATGCCGGGGACAGGAACCATGGCGGCCAGCGCCGCGGGGTCGGCCGCGATCGAATGACTCGCGCCGCAGTTGGTGCATCCGAGCACCAGCCCGCGGGTGCGCGCCGGATAGGCGAGCGCGAACTCCTGCGCGATCATCCCACCCATCGAGATGCCGAAGATATGCGCGCGCGGTGTCTTTGCATGATCGAGCACGGCCGCGATATCCGCCGCCATGTCGGCGAGGGTTAACTCGGCGTCGGGCTTGTCGCTCTCGCCGGTGCCGCGATTGTCGATGATGAAAGTCTTGAACCGCGCTTCCATGAGTTTGAGAAATGGATCGCCCCAGCCGCGGCCCGAGGCGCTGAATCCGATGATGAGCGCGAGCGGGTCGCCGTCGCCGCGAATCTCATAGCGAAGCTTCAGACCGTCGCTGGTCCTGGCGAAATCGCGAACTGATCCCACGTTGGTAATCTCCTGCCGGCGGAATTTCTTCGTACGATGAATAGAACCACGGACGGGTTGGGTTCAAGCGAATGCGTTCTCAGTCGCGGCAGGAGCGAGGAGCGAGCCGAGGATTCGATAAACCTCGCGATTGACTATCAGGCTCGCGTGCAGTCCCGAGACTTCGAAACTGGCGCCCGCGTCGTCGATGCACGATTGCCATTGCACGACTTCGTCGCGGCGGGTGTAGATTGCGCTGAAGCGGCTGCCGTGGGGAGTCGGCGCGAAGACCGCGGCCGCGAAGCCGCACGGGCATTCCATCGTGCCGCAGCTTTCGGGCCCGTCGGAAAACGTCTGCCAGAGCGATTGGATCATCTGCATCGCGGGGCGAACTTTGTCGTGGACTCCGGTCCAGCCGTCGCGAATCGGCGAGCCGAGCGCGACCACCTGGCTCACGATGGCGGGATATTCGGTGGCAATTGCGCGGCCGAGCACGCCGCCGAGGCTGTGTCCGATGATGGTCACGCGATGGCCGGTTTCGCGCGCGATCTTTTCCACGCGCCATCCCACCAGCTCAATCTTGCGGCGCGGGCATCCGACGTTGAGATCGATGCCCGACAGGTATGGCCGGTATCCGATGCGGGCGAGCCATCGCGCGAGCGTACCGAGCGACCAATCGCCGGCGGTGAATCCGGGAATCAGCAGGACGGGCCGGCCGTCGCCGCGCGGCACACCGACGCCGTAGCCAACAGGGTCGCGCGCCAGCGAAGCGAACTGCTGCATGAAATCGAAGTAAGCGTTGGCGGTAAGTTGCAGCAGCATAGCGGGTGCGAATCTTTGTTCTGACTCTTGTGAGCGCGAGTTCGCGCGACAGTGTCACGAAACTCATTAACAGTAAAGTCACGCAAGCGTAAGCTGCCGAAGATCGCCTGAATCTGAACCTCTCCTTCTTTGAGGAGAGGTCGACGTAAGCCGCGTGAAACGCGGTGTCGCCGGGTGAGGTGCAGCCCCTGATAATCGCATATGCGCCTGCCCTCTGACGCACTTCGCAAGAAACTGAGGCCGCCGCCTGAAGGCGACACCACTACCGGCCTTGCAGCTATAACTTAAGCGAAACGGCATGCAGGCGTTGTACCTCACCCGTCGCTTACCTCCTTTCAGTCGGCGCGCGCCGACCTCTCCTCGGACAAGGAGAGGTTAGGATTCCGATCTGCGCGACCGCGCTGGCCTTATGCCGCCGACGATGGCATGTTAGCCGCTGCGTCGCTTTCACGGGACGTGGGGAGGGGAATTCCAACATGAAGCGTGTATGGGGATTAGCGTTGCTGGTGCTGGTCGGCATCGTGGCCGGTGCAAATCCAGCCTTCGCTCAAGTTGAGGGTTTCTCCTTCACCAAAGCCTTCGGCGCGGCGAGCATTCCGCTGAATGGCACCACGTCGCTGACCTTCAACTTAAAAGCTATTCCAAATCCCCTGGTCGACTCTTTCACTGACACGCTTCCTGCGGGGCTGTTGGTTGCAACACCGAACGGGCTGTCAGCAGTGACCGGGTGCGGTCTAGGGACAGTCACGGCTACGGCGGGTTCCTCGGTCGTGAGCCTGACGGCAGCAGTCTTCGGTTCCTGCAGCTTCTCAGTTAACGTGACGGGAACCACCGTGGGTGTGAAGAACAACAGCGTCACGGATTCTCTGGATTTAGAGACGGCAACCGCGTCGCTAACGGTGACCGCCGCTACGGAGTTGCAGGATTATTTCAGCAATGCCAACACCACCGGGGGCCAGGGCTTCGTCAATATCACCGCGCCCTTCGAGGGCAATGAAACGGCCAGCAGCCCGGTGGCGCAAGAGGGCGAAATCTGCGCGATGATCTACGTGTTGAACACCGACCAGGCTCTGCAGGCCTGCTGCGGATGCCCTGTCACCGCCGACGGTCTGTTAACCCTGAGCATCAGCGGCAATCTGGCGCCGAACCCGCTGGCTTCAGGCAAGATTCTACATGACGGCTCGATCCGTATCCTCTCGACCGCCATCAATGCTGCCGTCACCGGACTGGAGGAGCCCAGGGGCGTGAATTGCGATACCGTCACCGGCGCCTGCTGCGATCCTACCGCGGACCACGGCTCCGAACCGCTGGTTCCCCAGCTTGAGCTAGCGGCATGGGCAAACCACGTGCAAAATACCCAGATCACCGAAGCGGAGTTCCAGACCACTCCCGCTGCCGAGGCGGCCGGCGATCTAACCAATTTGCCGTCCTTGTGCGCTTTCGCCGTAGAGGCGGGCAGCGGCCAGGGAGTATGCACCTGCGGCACCGGCGGATTCGGCATCGAGTAGGCTACGCCGCTTTCACGGGGACGGGGAGGGCTTCTGCACCTGCGGCGCGGTTGCGCAATAGCCAAGAGAAACTGCCGATAGCTGGTGTAGCGTAACCTCTGCGCAGGTGCTACAACAGCCAATCGAAATCGGTTACCTGAGTTTCGGGGGATAGGGAGGGAAATCCATCATGAAGCGGGTAAGCGCCTTAGCGCTGTTAGTGTCGATTGGCGTGTGCGTGGCAGTGTGGGCCGGCATGGCGGCGGCGGAGTCCGAAGAGGCCGGGGTGGAGTTGCAGAATTATTTCAGCAACGCGCACACGACCGGCGGGCAGGGCTTCGTCAATATCACCGCTCCCTTCGAGGGCAATACAACGGCCACCAGCCCGGTGGCGCAAGAGGGCGAGATTTGCGCGATGATCTATGTGCTTGATACCGACCAGGCGCTGCAGGCCTGCTGCGGATGCCCGATAACCGCCGACGGTCTGTTGACCCTGAGCATCAGCGGCAATCTGGCGCCTAATCCGCTCGCGACCGGGCAACTCATTCACGACGGATCGATCCGTATTCTGTCGGCAGCACCAAATGCCAATCTAGGTAAACTCGTGGTGCCGCCGTTCGAAGGTTGCGACGCCGTCACTGGCGTCTGCTGCGATCCTACCGGGAACGGTGGAGCGGAAGCGTTAAGCCTCACTCCTGAACTGGTGGCTTGGGCAAACCACGTGCAGAACACCCAGATCACCGAAGAGAACTTCGAGGCCGCTGCACTTCTGATTGGGGGTTACGGTAAAAAATACGACCCCGCTTCACTGCCGGAATCGTGCGCCGATACAATCAGGCTGGGTAGCGGTCAGGGCTTCTGCACCTGCGGCGGCGTTGCAGGATAGCCCCGGCGATTGTCTTCAGCGGGGCCGTTTCGTTCAAGCGGCGCGTCGATTTCGCCAGTTACGCGACTTCGGGGGACAGGGAGGGAATTCCATCATGAAGCGGGTAAAAGCCTTAGCGGTGTTAGTGTCAATTGGCGTGTGCGTGGCAGTGTGGGCCGGTATGGCGGCGGCGGAGTCCGAAGAGGCCGGGACGGAGTTGGAGAATTATTTCAGCAACGCGCACACGACCGGCGGCCAGGGCTTCGTCAATATCACCGCTCCCTTCGAGGGCAATGCAACTGCGACGAGCCCGGTGGCGCAAGAGGGCGAGATTTGCGCGATGATCTACGTGCTTGATACGGACGAGGCGCTCCAGGCCTGCTGCGGATGTCCGATAACCGCCGACGGTCTGCTGACTCTGAGCATCAGCGGCAATCTGGCGCCCAATCCGCTCGCGACCGGGCAACTCCTGCACGACGGATCGATCCGTATTCTGTCGACCGAGACAAATGCCATTCTACATGGCCTCGTGGTGCCGCCGTTCGAAGGTTGCGACACCGTCAACGGCGTCTGCTGCGATCCTACCGGGAACGGCGGATCGGAAGCGCTAACGCCCGTTCATAGCCTGGTGGCTTGGGCAAACCACGTGCAGAATACCCAGATCACCGAAGAGGTTTTTGAGGTGATTGCCGGGTCCCTTACCTTTACCGTTTCCGGCGTCCACCCCGACCTCCCGATTGAACTCGACCCGGACTTCGCTAATCTGCCGGAATCTTGCGCCGATACAATCAGGCTGGGTAGCGGTCAAGGCTTCTGCACCTGCGCCTCGCCCCCTACCTGACCTAGCTGGGATTGTCTGGCGGCGCGCTAGCCCTTGGGCAGGCCGAGTACGCGCTCGCCGATAATGTTGTGCTGGATCTGATTGGTCCCGGCGTAGATCGTGGGGCCGCGCGCCGCCAGCATCCTGAACGACCACTTGCCCTTGTCGACCGCGAAGGGCGCGTTGAATTCGAGCTGGCTGTATGGCCCCAGCAGTTCCATCGCATACAGCGCAATCTTGAGTGCGAGCTCGGTGCCGCACAGTTTCATCATCGAGCCTTCCGGCCCCGGTGGCATGCCCTTCAACTGGCGCGTCAACTGCCGATAGCCGGTGTAACGTAGCGCCTGCGCCTCGGCGGCGAACTCCGCAACCCGCTGGCGAACGCTCGAATCGTCCCAAGCGGTCGTTCCGTTGCCGCCACCGTTGCGCGGGATGCGCCTGGCAAGCATCGCGAGCTCGTGTACCTCACCCAGATAACCTTCGCCGCCGCCGCTACCGCGCTCGAACATGAGCGTGGTCATCGCGACCTGCCAGCCGTTGTTGCGCTGGCCAACGATATTTTTCCTTGGCACGCGCACGTCCTCGAAGAAGACTTCGTTGAAGCCCTTGCCGCCCGTCATCTGCACCAGCGGACGCACGGTGACGCCGGGGCTGTGCATGTCGATCAGCAGGTAGCTGATGCCCTTGTGCTTGGGCGCGTCGGGGTCGGTGCGCACCAGCGCGAAGATCATGTCCGCATGCTGCGCCATCGAGGTCCACACCTTCTGCCCGTTGACGACGAAGTCGTCGCCGTCGTCTACCGCTTTGGTCTGCACCGACGCGAGGTCGGAGCCGGAGCCCGGCTCGGAGTAGCCCTGGCACCAGACTTCCTCGCCCTTGAGAATTTTCGGGATGTGATTCTGCTTCTGTTCTTCGGTCCCCCAATGCATCAGCGTCGGACCGAGGAGGCTGATGCCCATGCCGATGAACGGCTCGTTGAGTCCGAGGCGGCTGAGCTCCTCGCGATAGATCAGGCGCTGCATCACGGTGGCGCCGCGCCCGCCGTATTCTTTGGGCCAGTTGACGGCGACCCAGCCGCCCTCGTTGAGCTTCTTGTGCCAGTTGACGCGCGCCTCCCAGTCGCCCTCGCCCTCGTCGGCCATGATGTTGCTTGGCGGCGGCGCGAACTTTTTGTTGGCTTCGAGCCACGCACGCACTTCGGTCCGAAATGCCTGGTCTTCCGGCGTATAGTTAAAGTCCATCGATTAAATCCTTCTCCGTCTGATGGATATTAGGACGAAACTACCAAGCCGCCAAGCCGCTCGCGCCCCTCATTGGGAGGAAACAAAAGCGGCCGGGCGCGTTGAGCGACCGGCCGCCGGGAACTTGCTCGGCAGTCTCAGTGCGGGTGACGGATAATCTGGTCGATCGCCAGGTCGTTGATCTCCTGATCGGGGAACCATCCGAGGAAGCTCGCTCCAACGGCGGAGAATGGCAGGGGCTCTCCGCTGCTGCACAGCCCCTCGGTGACCTGCGTACCCATGCAGGTCGGATGCAGGGTCCAGCTTGCGAGCGGATGGTTGCCCTGCGCGGTTGTTATGGTCATGTCGACTTCGAGGTTGTTGCTGTGGTCCTTGGTGATCAGGTGCGTAAACGTGTACCAGCCCGAAGTTGAGATACAGGCCTGCGGAGGATTGGGCGGCGTCAAGTTGTGCGCGTTGCCGCCTGAGCGCTGCGAGTTGGTGGACGCCTCGATAACGTAAAATCCGCCCGTGGCCGGCGCGCACGCGTCGGTACTTTGGCCGGTCGCGACATTGAAGATGTAGTCCTGAAGGTAGCCACCCTCGCTATCGAGAAAGTCGGCGTCCCAATCAAAGCGATAGTCCTTGGCGCCGCCGGAGGCGCGGGCAGTCGCCGCAAAATTGGTGTCGAGATAGATGTCGACCGAGTCCAGGGCGCCGTTCTGAATCGGGATGCCGGTGTCGAAGAATCCATCGAATCCGCCGTATGGAAGTCCCCACTCGGTGAACGGACCGCCGCAGCTAAAGCTGTTGACCGAGTCCGCGGCGCCAGGGGTGCACGCACCGCTCTGGTCGTCGTTGATACCACCGCTCGACGCCAGCGCGGACTGCACTAATAGTCGCGCGTAGAACTGGCCCTGCGAGGCCGGAATTCCCGGGGCGTAGTCAGTCTCGAAGGTCGAACCGGACTGGCGGACGTGCAGTACGCCCACCGCGTCGTCGAACACGAACCCCTGGCCCTGCTCGAAGCCCTCGTTATACGAATTAGGCATCGGGGGACCCGGAGGACCCGGAGGGCCTGGAGGACCCGGAGGACCAGGAGGACCCGGCGGAGAAGGGGGAGGAGGAGGGCCAGCTGTCGTGACCGGTGCGGTAGCCAACACCGCCGCCACAATCGCCGCGAGGCAAAAAGAGATGTACTTCTTCATTAGCCTGGTCCTCCCGATTGCTTGTTGCAGATCTCACCAGCCACGAGTTCCAAGGCTCTACTTTCGCCCGACCTCGACCGTTCTGCAAACAAACTATGGTTCTTTCCGCTACCTTATAGGTCGGATTAAGCTAACTGATTGTCGCTGCTTGACCGTCACATTCGATTTGTTTCGATTTCCGGCTTGAGTAGGTTAGCCCTTGGGCAGTCCGAGCACACGCTCACCGATAATATTGTGTTGTATCTGATTGCTGCCGGCTGCGATGGTGCCGCCGCGCGCCGCCAGCATCCGAAACGACCACTTGCCCTTGTCGATCGCGAACGGCGCCTTGTACTCTATCTGGCTGTACGGCCCGAGCAGTTCCATCGCGAACAACTGGACGCGCATGTTGAGCTCGGTGCCGCAGAGCTTCATCATCGAGCCCTCCGGCCCGGGCGGCATCCCCTTCAGCCGGCGGGTGAGCTGGCGATAGCCGGTGTAGCGCAGCGCCATCGCCTCGCAGTAGAACTCGGCGATTTTCTGGCGCACGCTCGCGTCATCCCACGCCGACCCGCCGTCGCGCGGCAACGATTTCGCGAGCTTCACCAGCTCGTGGCACTGGGTTAGCGCGCCGCGATCGCCGCCGCCGCCCGAACGCTCGAACATCAGCGTGGTGATGGCGACCTGCCAGCCCTGGTTCTTCTCGCCGACCAGGTTTTTCTTTGGCACCCGCACGTCTTCGAAGAAAACCTCGTTGAAGCCCTTGTTGCCGGTGATTTGCACCAGCGGCCGCACCGTGACGCCGGGGCTGTGCATGTCGACCATCAGATAACTGATGCCCTTATGCTTGGGCGCGTCGGGGTCAGTGCGCACGAGCAGAAAGATCCAGTCGGCGTGTTGCGCGATCGAGGTCCACACCTTTTGTCCGTTGACGACGAAGTAGTCACCGTCCTCGACCGCGCGGGTCTGCAGCGAAGCCAGGTCGGAGCCGGAGCCGGGCTCGGAATAACCCTGGCACCAGATTTCTTCGGCTTTCATGATCGGCGGGATGAAGCGCTGCTTCTGCTCCTCAGTTCCCCAATGCAGCAGCGTCGGCCCGAACAGGCTGATGCCCATCCCGACCATCGGCGCCGAGACACCGGCGCGCGCGAGTTCCTCGTTATAGACGATGCTCTGGAGGATTCCGGCGCCGCGGCCGCCGTACTGCGTGGGCCAGCTCGGCGCGAGCCATCTGCCCTCGGCCATCTTCTTTGCCCAGCGCTTCTGATCTTCGAACGCGCTCCTGCCCTCGGCCATGCCGATCGTGGTCTCGCCCAGGCGCGGTGCGAACTGCTTGTTGGCGTCGAGCCACGCGCGAAACTCCATCCGGAACGCTTCGTCTTCGGGATTGAAATTGAAATCCATCGCGCTTTTCTCCTGGCACGGCACGATAGCCTGTACCGGTTGTGAGGGGCCGTTCGATTGGCAACGTCGCGCCTGAACTTAAAACATTCGCCCCACGGTATGCAAAGGCTGGCCGCTGCGTCCGCGTCGAGCTAAGTCATAGGCATGGCGAAAATGAAAAATCTCGCGCCTAATCTTTGGATAGTGGACCAACCCGACTTCGGCACCCCCATCGCAAGCAAGATCGGAACGCGAATGACGGTGATCAAGCTGGCCGGCGGCGGCCTCTTTCTTCATTCACCGACCAGGCTCGACGACGAAACCAAATCCGCGCTGGATGCGATCGGCGAGGTTCGCGCGGTGGTGGCGCCGTCGCGGGCGCATCACCTGTTCGTCGCGGACTACCTCAAGGCGTGGCCGGGCGCGAAGCTGTACGGGCCGCCGGGCCTGGTCGGAGACATCCCCGATTTCCGCGCGCGCGTCGGCGCGCGGCGCGATCTGAAGCTCGACGGGACGCTGGGCGACGAGCCTCAGCCGCAATGGGCGGGCGAGATCGAGCAGCACCTGTTCAAGGGCGCGCCGCAGTTGAACGAGGTGGTATTTTTTCATCGGCCGAGCCGGACTGCGATATTCACGGACCTGGTCTTCAACGTGCCGGCGGATTTCAAGGGCGGCCGCATCTTCTATACGGTGGTTGGCGGCCGGGGCCAGTTCGGACCGCATCGCCTGATTCGGCTGGCGATTCGCGACCGCAAAGCCGCGCGCGAATCGGTCGCGAAGATTCTCGAGTGGGACTTCGAGCGCGTGATCGTAACGCACGGCGACGTCCTTGAGTCGGGCGGCCACGAAAAATTCGCGCAGGCTTATTCCTACCTCTAAGGCAGCGTACAGCTCCGCTGCGGCAGCCCGCGTGTTGCGCCGGTGAGCCACCGGGCTGTATCGGGGATGCAACGGCGGCCATCCGGGGCAGCAAATTTCGAAGTAATTTCAAGGCATAAGAGTTGCTTCTCACACTTTTGGACGAATATTATACATTTTGTAGAGGTCGCCGAGCGCGGAGCTATCGTCCGCAATCGGGGAATACCTCGACGATGAACAGCCTTCGTAATCATGAGCGCGGCCAGGTCCTGCCGCTGTTCTGCATTACGATGTTCGTGCTGACCGGCATCGTGGCGCTGGCGGTTGACGTGGGGATGCTGTGGAACGAGCGGCGGCAGATGCAGACCGCTGCGTGTCGGATTTGACACTTGGCAGAGAGCACATGGGGAAGTTTGATCGTCGCTCATTAACCCAGGCTGGCCCGATACTGACCAGGTCGGGAGTGGCGAGATTCGGATTGACGACGGGTCAGTCCACCGTCGAATTCGCCATGGTCGCATCACTTTTGCTGTTGTTGCTCCTGGCGGTGGTGGATTACGGGTGGCTCATGTTCGCGCAAATGAACGTGCAACAGGCCGTGGATGACGGAGGACGGTACGCGTCCACGGGGCAAGGATCGGGAGCTCCCGGGGGCAACACGCGCATAACCTCGATCATTGCGGCGGTTCAAAACGAAATAAGCGTGCCCGGCGTGGACGCCTCGCAACTTCAAATTTGCAGCGTTCCACCAGGAGAAACGACATCCTCGTGCTACAGCTCTGCGAACCCTGATGGCACCGGTGGTGCGGCGGGCGGCCCGGGATACACCGTGACGCTCACGCTCACGACCACTCTACCGCTGTTGGCGCCACTAAACTTGTTAGGGCAGTTTTTTCCCTCTGCGGGTTACACTTTCACCGCCAGCTCCACGTTCCAGAATTACTCTTTTGATCCGAGCGACACGGACTAGCAAATGTAGAATATGTCACTGTTTTATCCATCAGCTCGCGGCAAGCTCATAGCTAACGAGTCTGGTCAGGCGACCGTGGAGTTAGCCTTGGCAGTGACGCTGCTCCTCATTGTCGTGTGCTCAGTGATCGATTTCGCTCGCGCCCTGAATGACATGCAGATCATTTCAGAACTGACTCGGCAAGGCTCGAACATCGCGTTGGTCGGCACTGGTACGACATCATGCGACACTTCGTGCACTGCGGTCGCAGCCCTTTTGGCCGGAGACTCCGGTTTGGATCTGGCGAGTAACGGCCGGGTAATCATTACCTCATTCACTCAAGCAAGCCCCGCCGCTGGCGGTCCTTATACGGTTGCCGAGCAAGTGAAATCGGCTTCGGGTATTTCGGCAACAAGTAAAGTCGCGCCGAGTGGTAGCGGTACTGCCAATATAGCCGGAGCACCGGCGCTCCAGACGAACCAGACGATGTACGTTACAGAGATCTTCTACACATTCACGGCCGCCACTCCCGTAGGAGCTTTGACGAATAACGCCGTCGGCATGCCGTCAACGTTGTATAACATCGCATACTTCTAAAGACCGGGATCAGGTAGTCCGTTGAATCGAGGGGAATCGAGAAGACCCGAGAGTGGGCAAACCTGGGTGTTGCTGGTTATGTCCCTGACTGTTCTGCTCGCGTTCGTCGGTCTCGGGATTGATTTTGGTCTCGCATACGTCACCAAGACGACCCTCTCCAAAGCGGTGGACGCCGCCGCACTTACGGCGATGCAGAACGTAAACCTGGGGACGGACAGTGCTAGTTGTTCAAGCAGTGCAGCAGCCACCGCCGGTATAAAAGCGTTCAATATTAACTATGCGTCCGTGCCCGGTCTCGGTGCTGCAACACCTTGCGTGAATTTCAGCGTGGACGCCAACAACAACACGCTGGTCAATGTTAGTGCCTCGGCCTCGAGCACCACTTACTTCATCCGCATGCTGGGATCCCAATACGATACGCTGAACGTCAGCGCGGCTGCCACCGCTCAACGCAACCCGATGGTTATGTCGCTGGTGCTGGATGTGTCGTATTCCATGGAAAACAATGGCGGCTCCTCAAAGCTCCCAGGCGCGGTCGAGAACTTCGTCGCGGACTTCGACCCGAACAATAACGATATGATCGATTGGGTCTCAGTGGTCACTTTTGGAACGTCCGCGGTAGTGACGGTTCCCAATTCGCAGCCCTTCAAGGACACGGTTGACACTGCGATGGCCACAAATTTCTGGGGCAATGGAGTTATCAATTTCACCAATTCACAACAGGGGCTGAAGGATGGACAGAGCGAGATCCTGAAGATTTCTAGAACGTCGAATTTGCTGAGAGTGCTGGTATTTTTCACCGACGGCTGGCCAAATATACAAGAGGACACGTTGACCTGTCCGGCGCACGGCACAACCAAAGCAACGACGGCCGACCTCATGTATTGCGGCTGCGATCCGGGCGATGAATCGCTGGGGTTGTGCCAAAGCACACCATGCGCCACTCAATCCGGCAATCCAGTTTGTTTCTTTAATCCGAGCAGTTGCGGCTCAAATCATACCTGTAACGCACCGACAAGCGGCTGTGGGTCAAACTCTTCGGATCTTCCGACGGTTTTCCCGGATCTACAGTTAAACGCCAGCGAATCGCTTAGCAATGTGACCTATTGTGGCGGCGCAGCTCCCGGACAGACGCCTTCCAGTGATGCAATGTATCGCTCGGTTCTGATCGCCAACGACCCAAACACGAACCCTTACACCGGCCAGGTCGGCATGCTGTACCAGAATACGTATATCTACGCGATCGGCATGGGAACGGCGATAACCGGCCAACCGGCCGCCGAGGAATTCCTTCGGGAGGTCGCCAACGATCCCCAGGCCAGCACCTACAATCCCAGCCTGCCGATAGGAGAGGCGGATTTTACTGACGCGGCGGACCTGAACACGATTTTCCAGAAGATCGCTTCGAAGATTCTCCTGCGCCTTTCGAAGTAGTCGATAATGGAAATCGCTCAGACCGCAGTAGGCGGCTGCGTCAGATGGAAGGACGCCGCTTGACCCGGATTTCCCGCACCGTCGCGGCCGATCCTCGGCCCGCAGCCTGCTTTTTCAGCTTTCGTTTTTCGTATTTTTCAGTGGATTCGTTGGTGAGCCGGCACCCTCTCGCTGGCTCTTTAAAGCGCGAACTGGAATTGATACAAGGTGACGCTCACCGAGGGCGAGCCGCCGCGCGGATGAGAATCTCTTTATCACCTTTCTCGCACCAGCCTGAGGAAATTCATATTGCTGCGCTCAAATTCGGTTCGCATTACACTGGCCTTGTTTGCGGTTCTGCTTTTCTTCGTAAAACCCGCGCACGCTGAGCACGGCGACTGGTTGACGCATGAACCCCGGCCATGCCTGCACCTGTCAGTCGTTCCGCTCATTTACCAGGTGCTCCTGGTCAAAAGCATATCTCGAAGTGGGAAAAGGTTCTCAAAATACATTTGCGCCGCTGAGGCCAACATATTGCTTCTTTTTTTGACAATGCGCGAGCGCGGTTGGCGTGGCGGAGACTCATCGGCTCACACTGCTCAACTTAGCAATTTCACCTGTGATAAGATTCCGCTCTTCTGCGATTTCCCACTGCGCGGCCTGAGCAATGGCAAAGTCACCGTTTGCTTCATTCACTGCCTTTTGAAAGCTGCTGACGGTCTCTCGCGCTGATTGTGTATTCAGAACCAACTGCTCATTCGCGTTGAAAAGGTCGACCAATTTCTGCCGCATCACCTGCGAACCATTGTCTGGAAGAGTATTCAGGTAATTCAGCCAATCGACGTGCGCCTGGCGCGCCGTTGCTTCATCAAATATAGCTCGGTCTAAGCCCTCCTGCGCAGCCTGAAGGCTAGCTTTCGCTCTTTCAATTTGTGATTGGCATTCCGCCAAACGCTTGTCACTTGCGTTCTGTCGTTCCGTCGCTAATCTCAGCATTTCGTTAAAGGTCAAGAGACGCGTATCGCAAGACATGGAATCATTCGTCTCCTTAACCGGATGGCGGTTCTTTCATGCGCGATTCGGATGCGATCCTCTCACTGTTTCTGCGCGGCAACGGTCGGTTTGTTCGCTGGCTGCCAAGTGGCATCCGGATCGTACGCCACCATACCGGTGGCTATCTGCTCGGTATTGGGGCCCAAGTCCTTTTGGTAGACCTGACCGTCCTGATTTACGATAAAGGTCATCACTCCCGAATCGCGATAGCTGGCAGGATAGGCAACCAGCGCAAAACCACCGGTCATCTTGCCATCGACGATATAGCTTCGTGCGCCACCCGGCGCATTGGCGCCTTGACTGGTCAGCAGCCGGTAAATGTAGCCGTGGAAGGGATGCGGTTGGCCGCTGGCGTTATGCTGATAGCCTTCGTACGCCGCCTCAGCGACTAGCGGACCGAGTGGACTCGGTTGCGAGCCCGCCTCGACCTCCCAGAATAAGCCGTCCTGCGTACCTGCCGTGCTCCTGAACTTCTGAGCGTATTGATGCACCGACGCACCGTCGTGCAGCGTGGAGTGATAGTCTCGCTGGGCGTCGGCGATTGCGCCGCAGACTTTGATCGCATCCAGCTCATCGGAGCCGATCCGTCGATATAAAATTTCCTGCTTGCCGTACTCAGTGTCGAAGTACCACTGAGATCCATTTTGCCGAATCGGTATCGGAGTCGGCCAATTCTCGATGCCGATATAGAGGAAGGTTCGTCCATCGCCCGCAGAGGCAAACTGATGCGATGCTTGATACTTGACGGTAAAGGAATCTTGTTTGTTCTTGTCGGCAACCGGATCGCCAGAGGAAATCAGATCGCGTCCGGATGAACCGAGAATCGCCAGCATCGCCGCTTCGTCGTGACTCTGTACTGCGCCGGCGAGAGCGTCGGCCGCTTCCGCAGCGGAACTGAAAGTCTTCTGGCCCGGTTCTTGCGTTAGGGCTGCCCGGGCGACGCCAAGCACAAGGACGAGGCTTACCGACAAGACCCGGATAGCTAGCCAACCGGTCGTGCCTTTTCGATTACCGTTTATCGGTTTGAGCATTGCTTTTCTCCGGCATCGGCGATTAATGACCATGACCGCCGCCCTCACCTCCACTGTGTCCTCCGCCTCCGCCACCGCTATGTCCGCTACTGGTCGCGCCTCCTCCGCTATAGCTGGTCCTGCCTCGGCTGCTCGCAGCCCAGGTATCATGGGCCGGAGCATAGCCGCCGAATAGACCGCGGGACTCTCCTCCGCCATAACCACGGTAAACGTTGTTCGAGTAGTACGTATTCCCTCCGTAGTAACCTCCCCCTCCCCCTCCCCACCAACCCGGACCTCCTCCCCAACCTCCGTCGTAACAACCAGTGACCAGGGTTGCGATGAGCAGCGCACCGAAGATCTTCACTTTCTTACTGCCGATGGATTCCATGAGAGTTCGCCCTAGAATAATCACGTTAACTGTCATCGCCTCTGATAAAATCCTGCGCCGATAAGAATGGCACCCAATAGGAGCACTCCAGCGCTCAAAGCCTGGGGAACCACGTGCGTAGATTGTTCGGTGTTCTGGATTTTAAGACCGCCTAGGTTTACCACGTCCTTGGTTTGCGAGGTGGTGAATACGGGAATCGCGAGTCCCAAAATACCTAACAACGCGAGAAGTCCACCGAACCATGTGATCGATTTCATGAGTATTGCTCCCTAATGAAGGTTGCTGCTGTTTGCCCGCGTCGCGTTGCCGGCCCTGATGCTTTAGTTGCTCGGTAACCGCGCAGCGCGCTATTTTTTAGCGGGCCTCTGTACAGCGTTCTTTGCCTTGTCGATCACGCGTTCCACGCGTTGCTTAATCTTGCCCGTGGTTTGGTCCAGCCGACCTTCGTCCTTCAGACGTTGGTCATCCGTCAGCGCACCAACTGCTTCTTTAACACGGCCTTTGATCTTGTCGCTTGTTCCGCTCATTGCATTGTTCTCCTGTCAGTCAGAGCCATCGCTCTAGTTTAGTAACCTGCGATCTAGAGGCGCAGATCGTCCTCGACCGCACGCACACCCGGAATCGAGCGCGCGACCACTGCGGCCTCCAAGTTTCGCGCGCCGGTTGGGACGGTCCCCGTTAAGCGCGCAACGCCGTTCCTCACCTCCAAGCCGACGTCTCTGAACCCATGCTCGTCAAGAGCCTTCCTGACCTCGCGTTGTAGCTCGTCGTCGCTCGCGTTCACAGCTTGCTGATTCGCGCTCGGCACGACCTGAAGTTCGTTCACGACGCGCTTTACTCCGTTGACCTTGAGGGCGTCGGCCTCAGCGGCGCCCTTCGCGTCCTGCGAGGACACGATCCCGAACAGCGTCACCACCCCGTCCCACGAGTCCAGATCGATTTCGAACCCCGGAACATTGCTATCGGCAATCAAGCTCATTCTCACGGCCGACGTGATCCATATGTCATTGGCGGTGTCCAAAACTCCGCCGTACCCCTGGCTGGGCTGGTGCGGCGCGCGCGCCCGCCAGATCTCCTCATCAGCCAGGGTGTCGGGACTCTGGATCTCGCTGGCGACCCGGCGGACACCGGGCACAGCCGCCGCAACCTCGACCGCGCGCAGGTGAGCGCTCAAGGTCTTCGCAGTGCCGCCCAGTAGTACGACGCCCTGATTCACGGACCGCACATCGATATTGCTGCTCTTGAGTGAAGGATCGGCCTCTAACGCCTGCTCGACCTGCTGCTTGAGGTGCTCATCCGACACTCGCATCGCCTCCTCATGCTCTGGGGCGACCACCTGCAGCAGGTTGTCCACCGCTTGAACACCGTCGACTTTCCGAGCGATGGTCTCGGCCTTCGCCTTCTCCTCAGCGGAGTGCACCTTGCCATAGAGGGTGACGCGGCCGATGACGGTGTCCACCTTAATGGCCGTCCCGCTCACGCCCTCCGTGGTCAACAGGGCCAACTTGATTTTGGTGGTGATCCAGGCGTCCGGGGGCGCCGTCCCGGCCCTCGCGGCCAACGCAACGCCCATAGCGATGGCCATGACACTGTACCCAATCCAAGTCCGCGATGGTTGGTGCATCATAATTCGCCTCGACCGACAGTGGTTCACCGTATGTACCCGCCACCCATCACCAGCCAGACCACCAGGACGATAAGCACAATGGTCATTACGCTCATTCCGCCTCCGCCATAGTAGCCATTGCGATATCCGTAGTAGCCACCGCCGCCGCCGAACAGCAGGATCAGCAGGATAATCAAGAGCAGCATAAGACACCTCCCTCACTGGTTATTCGATCAATGAGAAGTCGCATTTTTGATCCACGCTGAGAAATCTTCTCAGGCCCTGGCGAAAGAGTTATTCGCGCGACGAGACGCGGGACTTGCGGATCGTGCATGACTTAGCGGCTTAATGGAGGCGACCGCCGCGAGCGAAGGCGGATTATAGGCTTGGCTTACGTTCGGAAAATGAGCTTGTACATTAGTTTTTGCGAGTGAGGCATTCGTCTTACGCGATGGAACGCCGATTGAACTCTCAACCTTATCCGAGCGCACAATCATCTGCCGACCTTGACGAATAAGCAGATGCTCACGTACGAACTCGGCCAAATGTTCGGTGACTCTTGGCCGTGACGCACCCACCAGCCCAGCCAAATCCTTCTGGCTGACGGAGACTCGCAAGAGCATACCGCGGGAGTCTTTGACTCCGAAGATCGAACACAATTGAAGAAGCGTAAACAAAAGGCGCTCGCGAAGGTCGAGGCTCCCACCGAAGAACCGATACCATTGCGTCAGATTGTTTTCGTGAAATTTCCTCAAATCAGATCGGAGCGCCTCCCTGGTGATGGTGTCGAATTGGTCCCAGCTCACACTGCCGACCCTGCAATCGCTATGAGCCTCACATCGAAAATGCCACCGGCTGACCGGGAGAGAAACAAACTGCGGGATTGGACCGGGCGCAAGTAGAGCTATGGTTACGCGCTGGCCAGCCGGATTCAGGCAAGTGATCTTCGCCACGCCCCTTAGCAGGATGTGGAGACCTGCCGCGAGCTCCTCTTCCGAAATGATAACCTCGCGCCTTCTAAAGTTTGCCGAATTGAGGGCCGTCGAAAGCTCGTGCAATGCGACGGGTGAGAAAAACGACAGCAGTCTCATCCGATTCAATAAATCGAAATCAGTGCAGGTCGCATTTTTCTGTTTGTCCATTTTCCTATCCTTTTTCTGCGACTGAAACGCCCATTGAAAAAGGAGCAAGGCCCATACCAAGCAGTCCGGGCTGACCGGCTGACCTTTCGCGAAGTTCTGGCCGTCCGAATTGCGAACGGTATCACGTAAGCGGCTTCCTTGCGCCACAAAAAATGTATCCGATGGAACCAGTACGGAGTTCTTTTGGAGACACCGGCTACCTTCGCTGCCGGAAACGCGCATCAATCGCTTGCGCTTGCCGTAATAGGGCAGCCTAGTTTCGTTTTCGCTGCCAGCGTCTGGCTTGGGTTTTTACCTTCGCGGGTCCGGAAGGCCGGCTCTGTACATCGCGAGAGTATCCCGCTCAATCACGTCGCGGTCCGTGACGACCTCCGAGATGCTCCTGTCGCAGTAGCCGGCGAGCCGCGCATCAGCGCGACCGCGTCGGACTGATCGAAGCGGAGAGTCTTTCGCGCGGCCGCTGGCCGATCCTCAGCTCGCGCGTCCTGCTTTTTCAGCTTTCGTTTCGTTTTTTCACGGGATTCGTTGGTGAGCCGGCCGGGACTTGAACCCGGGACCCTGTGATTAAAAGTCACATGCTCTACCACCTGAGCTACCGGCTCGCCGAGAGCTTTCCATGCTTACAGGGAATTCAAAGCGTTGGAAATAGACGCGTAAACTCGGCGCGCACTTTGTGCTAATTAGCGAAGCGCCGATGACCATCGATTTGCAGGAACGTTCCGAAGAGCCGGTCCTGAAGCCGCCTGCGGCGATGTCGCTGTTCCGCTATTCGCCGGGACTGATACTTATTTCTATCGCGATTGCCGATTCGATGCGCCTGCCCGATCCGGATTTGTGGGGTAACGTTCGCTTCGGTCAGGAGTTCCTAAGCCAACATCGCCTGGTGCTGTACGATACTTACTCCTACACGGAGACGGGGCATCCATGGACCGGCCACGAATGGCTCGCCGAAGTGCTGCTGGCGGCAGCCTTCAACCATGCCGGCGTCCTCGGACTCATCGCGCTGAAGCTGGCGTGCACCTCGGTCGTGATCCTTGCGCTGGCGGCGGCGCTGGCGGAGACCGGATCGTCGCCGCTGGCTCAATTTGCGGTTCTGATTGGGGCGGCGGTGGTAATCAAGCCGCAGCTGCAATTCCGGCCGCAATCATTCGAGTTCGCGGTGTTGGCGGTACTCATTTGCCTGCTGACACGCGATGCATATCGACGGACAGGACGGCTGTGGCTGGCGATTCCGATACTCGCGCTGTGGGCGAATCTGCACGGCGGATTTTTCATCGGTATCGCTGCGTTGGGCGCTTACGGTGCGGTGTCGGGATTGCAGGATGTCATGGCGGGGCGCGGCTATCGGCGAGCGATTAGCCTCGGGGTAATCACCGGCGCGGCGACCCTCGCCACGCTGGCGACGCCGTACGGATTCGCGACCTGGGCGACGGTCGCGCACGCGTTGCGCAATCCATACACGCGGGTCGTGATCGTCGAGTGGCAGCCGCTGCTATCCGCGGCGGCCGAGCATTGGCGCCACCATCAGTTTTTGATCTCGAACTACGACATCGGGATCGCGATGATCGCGGCGACGGGGATTTCGTGGGCGCTCACCGTCGAGCCGGACGACTTGCCGCTGTTTGCAATCGCAGCGGTGATGGCGATAGCGGCGTTCATCTCGACGCGCAATCTGCCGATTGCGGCGATCGCGCTGGCCCCGCCGCTTGCGCGTCACTTCCCGCGGGCGTGGCGAAAGCTCGTGCCGGGAAGCGCAAGCGCAGCGCCCCCGGAACGGTCATCTTTGGTCAAGTGGACGAACCAGGCGATTCTGGTCGTCTTATCGATCGTAATTTTCGTTCATAGCGGAGTGTTGTCGCGCTCGCTCGAGTCGCCGGATCCATACCCGGCGAGCGCATGCGAGTTCATGAAGCAACACCAACTGCGCGGCAAAATCCTGAGCACGTTCCAGTGGGGGATGTACTTAATCTGGAACATGCCGGCGGGGTCCGGGCTGTTCATCGACGGCCGCTACGATACGCTCTTTCCGCTGGAGATTATCTACAAGTTCGCCTTGTTCAATTTCAATTTGCCGGGCGGCGACGCGATTCTGAGCGAGTTTCCGCCCGACTTCGTCCTGATCGAACCGGCTTCGCAGTCGCGCACGCTGATGGACAAGCGCGCGGACTGGAAGCTGATCTACCAGGATGCGTCGTCGCTGCTGTACGCGCAGGATGATTCAGCTGCGGCGCGAATCGTGGGTGCTCCAGTGACCGGCATCGCGCAACCCGGCCGGTTCCCGTAATTGCTCGCGGAGCGGTTTGGTCACAAACGCGACGCGCCACCAAACAGCGGGGCAAACGCCGCGCGATAATACCACGCCAGGAAAACCTCGAGCGCGGCCACCACTAGCGCCAGCGGCAAAAGATCGGGCGCGAGAAAAGTATGGAAGCAGACGATGTTGACGATCACGGGCGCCAGAATCACCAGCGCGAACGGCACCGCCAAACCGAGTAGCAGCAGCGCTCCTCCGATGACCTGAGCGCCGAAGATCAACACGAACATGTAGTGCGTCGCGGCCAGCGCGCCGAAGAATGCGGCGGCCGGCGGCGTTGCGGGAGGATTGGGCATGAAAGGATGCAGGCCGTTCATGCCGAAGACGAAGAACACCAGCCCCAAGAGAATACGAGCAACGATAGCTACAATTCTCATCACGATTCCTCCCGGATTCAGAATGGCCGTGCTCCCGACTCGATACTCGATAGTATCTGGAGTGCGCAAGGGTTAAGCACACATGCCCGGATTTTTCGCAGGCTTCGACCATCGAAATGCCCAAAAAGCTCTTGATTTTCAGGCGTTATGGCAGGACGCTGGGTGCCGGGCGAAACAAGAGCGGCAACTGCGGGGACAGTTTTTGAACGTCGAATCCCCGTTATGGTTGGTGCGCGCCAGCCACGATGGAAACCGCAATGGCAAGGCCCAAAGGGGCTAGCCTTTGCTAAAACGAGCCGGTAAAATCCACGCGTCAACCGGCTTGACACACGAGCCCCTACTCGACTATATCCAGAACCCTATTAACTGGCAGAAGAGATTTCGTAACTAACTGTAGGTCCTGTAGGTCGAAGATCAGGCCAGATAGGGAATTCAAGATGCGCCTACAAGAGTACTCGGCGAACGGATCGCCGGCCGCGGCTGCGATGCAGAATCTTCGCGCCGAGCCGGCGGCTGCCGCGTGCGAGTGGTTGAGCCTGGAGCATCTTGCGCATGGGGCGGAGCGGGTTGGCGGGATGGTGGTGCGGTCGGCGCAAGTGCGCAAGGTACTGAAAACCATCTCACGCTTGAGCCCGTATAAGGCAACCGTGCTGGTTCACGGCGAGTCCGGCACCGGCAAGGAACTGGTCGCGCGCGCGTTGCATACGCTGGGCTCGGCGCCCGGCGGCCCGTTCGTGACTTTCAATTGCTCCAACCTGGTCGAGTCGCTGGCCGAGTCGCAGTTGTTCGGCCACGTGCGCGGCGCTTTCACCGACGCGCGCGAAGACTCGCTCGGCTATTTCCGCTCGGCCAACGGCGGCACCCTGTTCCTGGACGAAATCGGCGAGCTGCCGCTGCGGCTGCAGCCCAAGCTGCTGCGCGCGGTCGAGACTCACGAGATCCAGCCGGTCGGTTCGGCGCGGTCCTACTCGGTCGATATTCGGCTGGTCGCGGCGACCAATCGCGACCTGCGCGCGATGGTGAAGGCGGGCCAATTCCGCGACGACCTCTACTACCGCCTCAACGCGGCAGCAATCCTGGTTCCTCCGCTTCGTGAACGGCGCGAGGCAATTCCGGCCTTCGTCGCTCATTTTATCGAGCACTTCAACCGGCTGTTCGGCAAAGATGTAAAGCTCGTTTCGCGCGCGGCATTGGACGCCTTGTGCGCGAACCCATGGCCAGGTAACGTCCGCGAGCTCGGCCATGCAATCGAGAGCGCGGTCCTGATGACCGAGGGCGACCGTATCGATGTCGACGACCTGCCCCTGCGTCACGGCGATGCGGTCGGAGAGGCGATGGGCGTGCCGGTCGAGGCGATTCTGCCGAATGGCGGACTGGATCCGGCCGAGGGGACCAACGGCGTCGCGAAGGAATGGCCGTACTCGCTGGACGCTGTTATCCACGAGGCCTCGAAGCTCGCGCTGATTCGCGCGCTGCAGGCGACCGACGGCAATTGCCATCGCGCGGCCGAGTTGCTGGGTGTATCGCGGTACACAGTTTACCGGATGCTGAACCGGTTTGGGCTGGCCGAAGGGCGCACCTACAGGACCTTGCGCAAGCCTACTGTTCGCCGGGCATAAAGAAAGAATTTGATTGAATGTGAAACCCGCCGCGGGTTTCACACTTCCATTGGCAGGGTGACCCTGCACCCCATGTCAATGCGGGGGCGGGGGTAGGCCGGCGCGCGCCAGGTCGGCGGGCGTATCCAAATCCAGATTGATTCCCGGATCGTTCAGATCGACGTAGGCGACTCGGGACGCGTCTGCGTTTATTACGTGGCGCGCGCCCTCTTGTTCCGGGGCGGATTGGAGTTCGGCGAACAGTGCGCGATCGAAGATCACCGGATGGCCGCGGTGGCCGTCGTGGCGCGCGATCAAGATCGGCTTGCTCGTTTGGTTGTAGGAATCGACTATCGCCTGGAACGTTTCGACACGCACCATCGGATGGTCTCCCAGATGAACCAGCGCGCCCGTCGAGTCCGGCAGAATTGCGCTGAGGCCGACCTTCAACGACGACAGTTGCCCGCGTGAATAGTTCGGATTCTCGACGAGCGCGATCCGCACGTCGCGCGGAATCGCGGTCCGCACTCGCTCGCGATGCGCGCCGATCACAATCACCAGGCGCGGCACGACCGCGAGCATCGTCTCGGCAATCTGCTCGATAAAAGTGCGCCCGCCGACTTCGAGGAGCGGCTTCGGATAGCCCATCCGCCGCGACTCTCCTGCCGCCAGTATCACTCCCTCGAGACGCTTCGGCATCGAGGGCTACTTCGAGCGTTTGAGGACGCCGAAACGCACGCCGAGCGTGAATTCGTCGCGCTCGTCGGTGCGGCGCTCGCGAATAATCTCGGCGACGATCGAAATCGCGATCTCTTCGGGCGTCTCACCGCCGATGGCGACGCCGAGCGGTGCATGAACGTCGGCCAGGCGCTCTTGGGGAACGCCGCTTGCGCCAATCCGCTCGAGCGTGGCCTTCACCCGCCGGCGCGAGCCGATCATCCCGACGAATCCGCACGGCTGCGTCAACGCCGCGCGCACCACTTCCTCGTCGAAAGAATGGCCGCGCGTGACGGAGACCAGGTAGCAGTGGCCGTCGAGCGCGAGCGAGTCGATCGCCGCCTTGAAAGGCTTGACGATTATTTCGTCGGCTTGGGGGAACCGCTCGCGGTTCGCAAACGACGCGCGATCGTCGATCACCGTGACGCAAAACCCCAGCATCGCGCCCAGCGCGCACAACGGCACCGCGATATGGCCGGCGCCGACAATTATCAGCCGCTGCGCGCCGACGATCGGATCGACGAACAGCCGCACGCCGCCATTGGGTTCCAAACGCGTGACAGGTCGAAGCCCGCCGGCGCCGTCGACTTCGAGCAAGGTGGGAATCGCGTCGGCGGTGCGCTCGACGATTTGCGCGAATCCCGCCGCGGGCAGATCGATCGCGCCCGCATCGCGCGCGCCCGCGTCGCGAGGATCGACAAACGTCCGCGACCCGGCCGGCACTTCGGTTCGCGAGCCGGGATCGACCACCGTCAGCAGCGCGCCAGGGGCGCTGCGGCTGGCGGCGTCGGCGAGCTTGCGAGCGATCGCGAGGTCGCGGGCTGGCGACCACAGGTCGACGAAGACGTCCATTATTCCACCGCAGGTACCGATTTCGCGCTGGTCGAAGTCGCCGGTGAGATCGACTTCCGCGAGGCGCGCGCCGCGGTCCTTGTCTTCTTCGAGCAGAACGCGGGCTTTTCGAAAGACCTCGGCTTCGCCGCATCCACCGCCGATGGTGCCGAACTGCCCATCGTGGCGGACGATCATCTTGGCGCCGACTTCACGCGGCGTAGAGCCGCGAACGTTCACCACCGTCGCCAGGGCGAACCGCTGCCCGCGCTCCAGCGTGCGCAGCGCCTCCGCCCAGATTTGATCCGAACCACTCATTTGAGAACCCGCGCTTAGAACTTACCAGAAGCCGCACGCGCGATGAATGCGCCGCCGGTATCAGTCCGGCGAGGGCAGGTGCGCGCGCAGGTGGCGCAGAATCTCGCGGGCCTGGAACAGGTTGTCCTGAGCGGATTTGTAATCGCCGGATTTGATTGCCGCCTCGCTCTTCTGCTCGAGCTGGCTCGCGTCGAACAGCTGCTTGCGCTGGACGGGATCGGTGGGGCCGACGTCGCGGATGTGCGCCAGTTCGAGCGACACCTGTCGCTCCATCTCGACCAGGTCCGGCGGCGGCGATTCGGCCAGCAGCGGGCTCGCCGCAACCAGCGTTGCGATTGCGGCAATCGCGGCGAACTTCCGGCAGCGCGTCCTCATCGAAACGAGATTCTTATCGAATCGATCGAGGTTTTCCAGATCTGTTGATTGAGCGCCTTGCCGCAACGCGTGCAGGCTGACGCCCGGCTAGCGGGTGGCGCGCGAGCGTCCGCTGAGCGCTCGCGCCATCGCATCCGGCAGCAGGGTCCTGGCAAAGCGCAAGTAATTCTTGATTCGCAATGGATCGAAGCGGATTGCGCGCGCGAATGCGCGGCGCGCGAGCGCCCGGTCGCCGGCGGCGAGCGCGCGAAGCCCGATATAGCCGAGGATGCTCCGCGGCGCGCGACGGCGGGCGAGCACCTGGCGATGCGCCGACACGCCGTAGCGCTCGCGCACAATCCGCTCGAAGATGACGCCCGCTTCGTCCTGCCCTCCTCCGGGCTTGAGCGGATCCGGGAACAGCGCGAAGCGCCATACCGCAAGCGGCTCCGCGAGGTAGAGAAAGTTTCCGTGTTCGCGAGCGCGGAGCCAAAGGTAAACGTCCTCGAACGCGGTCAGCGTCTCTTCGAATCCACCCGCAAGATCAAACGCGCGCCGGCGCATGAGGACTCCGCTAGGGAGGATAGGCCACAACCGTTCGAGCATCTCGGCGACCGTTGGCGGATGACTCTCGCCGACCAGCGAGGCCATCTGCTCCCGCCCGGTGCTATCGACCAGGGCAAGGTCGGTAAAGACGAGCGCGCAATCCGGGTCGCGGTCGAGCGCCTGGACCGTGCGCTCGAGCATCGTGGGGCGCCACCAATCGTCGGCGTCGAGGAAGCCCAGGTACTCGCCGGACGACGCGCGCACGCCGGTGTTGCGGGCAGCGGATGGCCCGCGCTTTGGCTCCTCGAGGACTTTTACGTGGCGCGAGTAACCCGCGAGGACCTCGCGGCTGCGGTCGGTCGATCCGTTATCGACTGCGATTATCTCGAAATCGGTGAAGGTCTGCGCGAGCACGCTGTCGATCGCGCCCGCGACCGTAGCGGCGGCGTTGTAAACCGGGATGACTACCGAAACCCGCGGCATCCGGGAACTCCGCCGGAGCTACGCGACCACCGAACGGGCAGCGCTGGTGCGGTGTCCGACGGGTCCGAAGCCGGCGCGCGGGCGCTTCCATGCCGAGAGATCGCGCCCCGTCATCCGCTCCAGTGCCTCGACCTCGGGCCGGAAATGCTCGCGAATGCGCGCGTCGGTTTCTGGGTCGAGCGGCGGAAACGGCTGGCCGCCGCCAAAGCAGAAGCGCCATACCCCGGCGCGCTCGAGCACGTTCAACGCGCGATGCCATCGATGCGTCCGCATCCAGTCGCGGGCGTTGCGCGCATTCTGCGCGAGCCGCCGGCTTCGCGGCGCGTGCGTGACGGCGTTGATGCGCTCGGAGGCGCGGGCCGCAGCGTCGAGCTTGACGGGAGCTATCCCGATGAAGCCGCAGATGCGATCGAGGTAGGCCTGCGGGTCGGCTTCGAGGTCGTCGTAGATGCATACCAGCACGCGCTCGGCGCCGAGGGTGCGCTGCCAATTCGCAAGATGATACGCGTAGCGGCTCGATTCGCGGATGACGGGGTTGCGCGCGACGGTCTCCTCGAAGCCGACGCGCGTCCACGCGTCGCGGCGCATCACCCGGTACGACGAGTACGCGCGCTGGGTCGGGTCGCGAAACGAACAGACGATTCGGCATCCGGGGACGTGCTGCGCAATCCGCTCGCGCGCCTCGGCCGAGCCGAAATAGTTGGGATCGATCTCTCCAAGCGGCAGGCCAGGCGGGCAGTTACGAAAATAGTCGAGGTACCAGTCGATTCCTTTTGAGTAGTGGCGGACGAAGAAGTCGGTCTCCTTGGCGCCTTCGGGAAGGCCAACATGGCCGCGCAGCACTTCGTCGAGCCAGCTGGTGCCCGTGCGCTGCGGTCCGACTACGATGAAGTCCGGGAGCCGCGCGAGGCGCACGCCGCTCATGACGGCTCGCGAAGCGCGTGCAGCGCGGCGGGCTCGGCCGCCAGTACCGCTTTGCCTGCTTGAATCTCCAACTGTTTCCAGCTCGCGCGAGATACTCGCCCGCTTACATATTGTCAACGATTGCCTTGCCGAACTCCGAGCACTTGAGCAGTTTCGCGCCAGTCATCAGCCGCTCGAAGTCGTAGGTCACCTCTTTCTTGTTGATAGTTGTCTCAAGCCCGCGAATGATGCCGTCGGCAACCTCCTGCCATCCCATGTGCTCGAACATCAGGACGCCCGACAGGATAACCGAGCCCGGGTTCACCTTGTCCTGGTTGGCGTACTTGGGTGCGGTGCCGTGGGTCGCCTCGAAGATCGCGTGACCGGTCAGGTAGTTGATATTCGCGCCGGGAGCGATGCCGATGCCGCCGACCTGCGCCGCGAGCGCGTCGGACAGGTAGTCGCCGTTAAGGTTCATCGTGGCGACGACGTCGAATTCGTCGGGACGCGTCAGCACCTGCTGGAGGGTGATGTCGGCGATCGCGTCCTTGACCAGCAATTCACCGGCGGGCGGCTTGCCGTTGCAATCGTCCCATCCCACGGCCTTGCCCTTGTATTCGCGGCGGACGAGTTCGTAGCCCCAATCGCGGAACGCGCCCTCCGTGTACTTCATGATGTTGCCCTTGTGGACCAGGGTCACGCTCTTGCGCTTGTGACGAATCGCGTAATCGAGCGCGGCGCGAACCAGGCGCTCGGTGCCCTCTCGCGAGACGGGCTTGATGCCGATTCCCGAGGTGTTGGGGAAACGGATTTTCTTGACGCCCATCTCGTCCTGCAAAAATTTGATGAGCTTCTTTGCCTCGGGCGACTCCGCCGGCCATTCGATTCCCGCGTAGATGTCTTCGGTGTTCTCGCGGAAGATCACGACGTCGAGCTTCTCGGGATGCTTGACGGGACTGGGCACGCCCGCGAAGTAGCGCACCGGTCGCAGGCATACGTAGAGGTCAAGCATCTGGCGCAGCGCGACGTTGAGCGAGCGGATGCCGCCGCCAATCGGAGTGGTCAGGGGACCCTTGATGCCGACCAGGAATTCGCGGAACGCTTCGACAGTTTCGTCGGGCAGCCAGGTGTTCCAGTTCTTGAACGCCTTCTCGCCCGCATACACTTCCATCCAGGCGATCTGGCGCTTGCCGCCGTAGATTTTCTTCACCGCGTTGTCGAAGACGTACTGCGACGCGCGCCAGATGTCGGGGCCGGTGCCGTCGCCTTCAATAAACGGGAGGATCGGGCGGTCGGGGACTTTCAGGGTGTGATTGGCGCCAAGGGTAATCTTTTCGCCGTTGCTGGGAACCTTGATGTGCTCGTATGCCATCGGTGTCGCAATTCGCCTCGTGTTTGAATGATAGAGCGCGGCCGCGACCCGCGTTTTAGTTTTGTCACGACGTCGCGCAGCGCTCAGAGTATCCGGTTATCATATAGCAAAGGACTCGCGATGCCAGTATCGACGATCGGCGCGAGGTTCAGAGAGGATCCACTTTCTCGGGGCGCCGATCGCGGAATCGTTTGGGGAAGTCAGCGGGCAGCCGCGCCGCCTTAAGGTCCGTCAAATCGACGAAGCCCTTTTTTTTGCCGTGCGCGACGGCGTCGTCGATGATTTTCCAGAAGCGCTTGTTTTGCGACAGTGCCAGTACTTCGAGGTCGGTGTCCTCCGTGATCGGCACCAGTGCTGCGCACGGCCGGCCGTTTTTGGTGATCAGGACCGAGCCGCTTTTAGGCAGCTCTCTGACGTAGCGGCTGAACCGTGTCTTGACCTCGCGAATGTTCTCGACCTTCATAGAGTCACCTTTCTGCCGCCAATGAAAAGCTGGTTGCCTCGTTTGCGCCCGATGGCGTCGACCAACACCTGGTCATCTTCGACGCGATAGAAGACACGCAAGTCGGCGTTTCGGAACTCGAACTCGGACTGGCCGGAGGGCCGCCGCAAGCGAAAACGGTTCTTATGCTCAACGGTGGCATCATCTTCGCCGAGCGCAGCCTGCATCGCTGCCGTGAGCCGCGAGAGGTCGGTGGCGGGTAGCGCCTTGAAATGACGAACCGCGTCGGGGCCAAGCTTGATAGCTCGCTTCGGCAATCAAAATTAGTGTAGTTCAGATTGTGACTACTAACAATCTGGTCCCAAGTCCTCTGGCGCAGGGAACCAGGCGCGGCGGACGCTACTAACCTGAGCAACGCTGATCGCGCTATACTCGCGCCGATAAATCAAGCGGAGCATCCCGATGGATTTCACTTACACCCCGGAGCAGGAAAAACTTCGCGCCGAATTGCGGCGCTGGCTCGAAAAGAACTCCGCCGAAGCCTTCGGGCGCAAGGGCGAGGGTCTCGGCGGTTCGACCGCCAGCCTGCTCGACGTTCGCGACGACGGGCGCTGGAGCCAGCTGCTCGACTACCATCGCCGCCTCTACAAGGCCGGTTACGTAGCGCTGCACTGGCCCAAGGAATGGGGCGGAGGCGGCGCCAGCATGATCGACCAGGCCATCTACCAGGACGAAGTGCTGCGGCTCGGACTGCCGCTCTACGGCGCCAACCAGCTCGCGATCGATCGAATCGGCCCGACTATCATGCATCTCGGCACCGAGCAGCAGAAGAAGCGCTACCTGCTCAAGATGCTGACCGGCGAGGAAATCTGGTGCCAGGGTTATTCCGAACCCGGCGCGGGCTCCGACCTGGCGGGCCTGCAGACGCGCGCAGTGCTCGACGGCGACACCTTCGTAATCAACGGGCAGAAAGTGTGGACCAGCCTGGCGCATCGCGCGGACTGGCAGGTGCTGCTGGTTCGCACCGACCCCGCGGCGCCCAAGCACAAGGGGATTTCCTACCTGCTCGTCGATATGCATAGCCCTGGAATCACGGTGCGGCCGCTGGTTCAGATAACGGGCGACGCCGGATTCAACGAGGTCTTTTACGACAACGTCCGCGTGCCGAAGGAAAACCTGGTCGGCGAGCTGAACGCGGGATGGCAGGTGTCGATCGCGACGCTCATGTACGAGCGCGTTTCCGGCGGCACGCGGCATCCGGTGGAACGCACGATTGGCGAGCTGCTCGAGCTGGCGAAGAAGGTGGATTTCCAGGGCGGCCCCGCGTGGAAGCATCCCTACGTACGCCAGAAGCTGGCGCAGTTCGCCACCGAGGCGCGCTGTTTGCGGCTGTCGCGCTACCGCTCGCTGTCGGCGCAGCTCAAGGGCAAGGTGCCGGGCGCGGAGAGTTCATTCGGCAAGCTGTTCGCCACCGAGCTGAACCT
This sequence comes from Binataceae bacterium (SeqCode), assembly GCA_963789715.1. GTDB lineage: Bacteria > Desulfobacterota > Binatia > Binatales > Binataceae > Binatus. The sequence goes on from CAWBLQ010000003.1 coordinate 938,711, forward strand.
GCGCGTCGCGATGTTCGCCGACGAGATGCTCGGTGCGTTCGCCAACGTCGAAGGCGGCAGCGTCGGCGCGGTCGAAGGCGGCCGCTGGATGCATCGGACGCTCGCGGCGCGCGGGCTGACGATCGCGGCCGGCTCCAGCGAGATTCAGCACAACATCATCGGCGAGCGGGTGCTCAAGCTGCCCAAGGGTTAGCGGGCGCGCGCGGGACGCGGAACTGGAACTGAGGAACTTGTTTTTATGTGAAACCCTCCGTGGGTTTCACGCTTCCTTGGGCAGGGGTGACCCCTGCACCCGGTACTAAGAGAAGATGCGGGACTTCGTCCCTGTTAGAACTTTTTTTGTGTCATCCTGAGCGCAGCGAAGGAACCCGGTGCTGTGCTCGACGCCGCGCTGATTTCGGAGTCACCGCGCGGAGTCGAGCAGCTTCTGCAGGTTGCTTGTGTCGCCACGCTCGCTTGCCGTCTCGCCCGCGCGGTCGTAGAGGACGTTGCCGGCGGAATCGATCACTGCGATCGTCGGGATGTAGCCGTGGTAGTAGCGAGCGATCAGAGCTTGCTGCCCTGACGACGGATTTCGTAGATCGACGATGACGAAGCGAAGCTTGTCCTTGTAGCGCGGATAGAGCTGCACCAAGCGCTCCGCTTCGCGCGCGGTGTTCCAGCAGTTCGCGGTGCCGAAGAAGATCACGGTCGCGTGGTCGTTGGCAACCGAACTGTCGGAAAGATTTTTACCCTCGATGGGAAAGTTCGGGCTCGAATCGTCTGAAAATGAAAGACCGGGCGCCAGTTTCAAGTCGGTGGCCGGCGGGCCGGGAACTTCCGTCGCGAGCGCGAGCGCGAAAATCATAGTGGCCGCGATCGAAGCGGCGGCGGCCAGCGCTTTGGAATTTGTCTTCATATCACAATAACCGATCAGCGGGGTTGTATAGTTCCTAGGATGCCGGATGCGAGCCCAAAGTTACAGTCCACAAAATTCGTCTTACGGTCCGGGGGGTGACGGCGCGGAAATCGCGTATTCGATCGTCGATTCGGCGCTCGGCCGCCTGCTCGTGGCGGGCACTCAGCGCGGAGTGTGCTTTGCCGCGATGGGCGTGGCGGATCGAGCGCTAGTCGCGGAGTTGCGCGCCGACTATCCGCGCGCGTCGATTCGGGTCGCAGACCCGAATCGACGCGAGGATGCGCGCATCGGCCGATGGGCCGATGCGCTCGCGGAATATGTTGCGGGTCGCTCGAAGATGCCGGCGCCGCCGATGGATATACGCGGGACTCCATTTCAATTCTCGGTGTGGGAGCAGCTCCGCGCGATTCCGGCGGGGCAGACGCGCTCGTATTCCGAAATCGCGCGGCGAATCGGACGGCCGCGCGCAATCCGCGCGGTCGGCACCGCCAACGGCGCGAATCCGGTGTCAATCCTGATTCCGTGCCATCGCGCGATTCGCGCGTCGGGGCATCTTGGCGGCTATCGATGGGGGCTGGAACGCAAGCGCAGGCTGCTCGAGATGGAAGCGAGAAGGCCGCGGCGTTGAGCGTAGCGCAGACGCCCTCACCCGCCGCTCTGGTTGATTAGATTTTCTGGATTGGGGAGGCCCAGCGCGAGAAGACGGTGTCCGAAATCTTTTCCAGCTTCGGAATGTGGTCTGCCGCTTGAGCGATCATCGCGTCGGCGGGGATATTTTCGCGGACCAGTTCCTTTGCGAACGCATTGGCCATCGCGGCTACTGACTCCCGCGTCACCTCGAAATGAAACTGGAAGCCGTAGGCCTTGTCGCCGTGGCGGAATGCCTGGCACGGCGTCTTGTCCGACGAGGCTAGCGAGACGGCGCCGGGCGGAAGATCGAAGATGTCGCCGTGCCAGTGAAACGGCGTCATCGTTGCGGGCAAATCGCGCATCAGGCGATCTTCCCTGGCCGAATCGCATAGACGAATGGGATGCCATCCGATTTCCTTGCCGCTGGGGTTGCGAGCGACCTTTGCGCCGAGCGCGGCCGCGAGAATCTGCGCGCCGAGGCATACGCCGAGCACCGGAAGATTCGATTTCACGGCGTCCTCGATCAGGCGCATCTCGTCGCGCAGCCATGGATGGCGGTCAGTCTGATACACGCCCATCGGTCCGCCCATCACGATCAGACCGCCGGCGCCTTTCATGGTCGCGGGCACTGGCTGGCCGTCGTTAACGCGCACGTATTGCCAGGCGAGCGCGGCGGCTTCGAGCGCGTCGGCGATGTTGCCGAGATTCTCGACCGGGTGATGTTGCAGGACATAAATTTTCGCCATCGAATGAATCTCCGCTGCGATCGCAAGAATCGCTAGAGCAACGTGCCGCGGCGGGTGCGGCCGAGATGCGTGTAGGCGCGCTGCGTCGCGACGCGGCCGCGCGAAGTGCGCGCCAGAAATCCCTCCTGCAGCAGGTAGGGCTCGTAAACTTCCTCGATGGTGTCGGATTCCTCGCCGACGGCGGCGGCAAGGCTCTCGACGCCGACGGGTCCGCCGTCGAACTTGTCGATTATCGCGCCGAGAATCGAGCGGTCCATCTTGTCGAAGCCGGCGGTGTCGATTTCGAGCAGCTCGAGGGCGGCCAGCGCGATTTCGCGCGTGACGACCGGCGCTTCGTTGACCTGCGCGAAGTCGCGGACGCGGCGCAGCAGGCGGTTGGCGATGCGGGGCGTGCCGCGCGAGCGCGAGGCGATTTCAGCGGCTCCTTCATGGTCGATCGCCACCTTAAGCAGCGCGGCGGAGCGGCGGACGATCTCGCCCAGCTCGGCGTGATCGTAAAAATCGAGATGGAAATGCTGGCCGAACCGGTCGCGCAGCGGCGAACTGAGCAGCCCCGAGCGCGTCGTCGCGCCGACCAGGGTGAACGGATTGACCGAGAGCTTCATCGTGCGCGCGCCCATCCCCTCGCCCACCACGATGTGAAACTCGAAGTCTTCCATCGCGGAGTAGAGGCGCTCTTCGACCACGCGCTGCAGGCGATGAATCTCGTCAATGAAGAGCACGTCGTGCTCTTCGAGGTTGTTGACGATTGCGGCGAGGTCAGCGGCGCGCTCGATTGCGGGACCGGAGGTGACGTGGACGTTGACGCCGAGCTCGCGCGCGATGATGTGTGCGAGCGAGGTCTTGCCGAGGCCGGGAGGGCCGGCGAAGAGGACGTGATCGAGCACCTCGGCGCGCCCGCGAGCGGCGTCGATCGACATGCCGAGAATCTTCTTGGTCCGCTCCTGGCCGATGAACTCGTCGAGCTTGCGGGGGCGCAGGGCGAGATCGAGCCTGCGATCGTCTTCACGGCCTGGGCGCGGATCGAGCTGAGCGGCTTCACGCTCGGCGGCGGGCGCAGCGTCGCCGGCATTTTCGCGAGGTTTACTTTTCGCCAAGCAGCACCGCCAAGGACTTGCGAATTATCACTTCCGGATTTTGCGCGACGCCGGCGTCGGCGGCGACGACCGCGTCCACCGTTCGTTTTGCCTCAACCGGCTTCATGCCGAGATTCACGAGCGCGGAAATCGCTTCGTCGGCGGGGCCTGCCGGTCGTCCGTTTCCTGCCGGGGCCGGGCGCGGATGGCCGTTGGGCGCCCCGGTCGGCGGCGCCGCCATCTTCAAGTCGGCGACTTTGTCGCGCAACTCGCGCACGACCCGCTCCGCGACCTTGGGCCCGACGCCGGGCACCGCGTCGATTCGCTCGACGTCGCCCTTGCCGATTGCGGCGGCGAGTTCTTCGGGCGCGAGGATCGAAAGGATCGCGAGCGCGAGCTTGGGGCCGACATGCTGCACGCTCATCAGCAGGTCGAAGGCGCGTTTCTCGGTGGCGCTGGAAAAGCCGTAAAGCGTGAGCGCGTCCTCGCGCACGACCTGGCGTATTTCGAGCGCGACGCGCTCGCCGAGTTGCGGCAATCGATAGTAGGTGCTGAGCGGGATCAGCACTTCGTAGCCGACTCCGCCGGTCTCGACGACGATACGCCCGGCGTCGCGAACGACGAGCGCGCCGGTCAGCGACGCGATCATTGCGGCACCATCCGAGGCCGGCTCGGGCGTGACGCGCGCGGACGAATGCGCTCGATCGCCTCGACCAGGTTGGGGAGGCGGCCGCGGCCAAGATGGCAGAGCGCCAGCGCGAGCGCGTCGGCGGCGTCGTCGGCAAGGTCGAGCGCCGGGTTGAGTTTGAGCGTCTTGCGCACCATGTATTTCACCTGCGCCTTGCCGGCGTGTCCGTGGCCGGCGACGCAGAGCTTAACTTCGTTGGGAGGATATTCGTACATCGCGAGGCCGCGCTCCGCCGCCGCCAGCATCGCCATCGCGCGCGCCTCGCCGAGGCGAAACGCGCTCTGCACGTTGACGGCGACGAAGTGGCGTTCGAGGCTCAGCGCCGCCGGCGAGAACTCGTCGATGATGGCCAGCAGATTTTCGTGGATGCGGCGCAGGCGCGCGGGTCCGGGCGCGAGCGCGGCGCATCGAATCGTACCGGCGGTCACGTAACGTCCGCCCGGAGCCTCGACGACGCCGTAACCGCATACCGCGCTCCCGGGATCCACCCCGAGTATCCGCATACCCCACCTCCGCGGCAGACCCCGCACGGCGCTAGGCCGCCGAGAACTGCGCCATCTCTTCGTCGCTGATGTCGAAGTTCGCGGCGACGTTCTGGACGTCGTCGTGATCCTCGAGTTCTTCCATCAGCTTGAGCACCTGCTCGGCCGCATGGCCGGAGACCGCGACCGTGTTTTCTGGAATCCGCGTTTGTTCCGAGTGCGCGATCGCAAGGCCGGCTTTTTCCAGCGCGTCGCGCACGGCGTTCAATTTGTCGGGCGAGGTGAGGACCTGGAAGGTGTCGCCGTCGCTGGTGACGTCGTCGGCGCCCGCGTCGAGCGCGAGCTCGAGCAGCTTGTCCTCGTCGATGGCGGATTTCTCGATTCCAATCACGCCGCGCTTCTTGAACATCCAGCCGACGCATCCGGCCTCGCCCAGGTTTCCGCCGCGCCGCGAGAAGATGAAGCGCAATTCCGCGACCGTGCGATTGCGATTGTCCGAGAGCACGTCGACCATGATCGCGACGCCGCCGGGGCCGTAGCCTTCGTAGGTGATTTCCTCGAGCGACGCGCCGCCGATTTCGCCGGTGCCCTTCTTGATTGCGCGATCGATGTTGTCGTTGGGCATCGATTGCTTCTTGGCGACCGTCACCGCGGTGCGAAGGCGCGGGTTGGAGTTGAGGTCGCCGCCGCCGAGTCGCGCCGCAATGGTGATTTCCTTGATCAGCTTGGTGAAGACGCGGCCGCGCTTGGAGTCGGTAATCGCCTTCTTATGCTTGATCGAACTCCATTTCGAATGACCCGACATGACAACTACCTTCTGCCGGGCCGCCACCGGCGGGCGGGTCCCGACACAGCCGAGATTATCATAAAGATTCGTCCAAGGGGGAATGGGGCGGAGGCGATAGCGGCGCCGCGGGCAAGTGCGAAATGTTGGACTCACGACAGTGCGGTTCTGTTATCATGCAAGGGCGATGCACGCGGTGAGAGTTTCGATTTTGAGCCTGATCGCGGCGCTGTCCGCTGCTGGATGCCTCTACCCGCCGGTTACGCAGCCGCCGCCCGACGAGCAGCAGGAAGTGGTGATTCCGCTGCCTTACGATCTCGCTTGGGACGCGGTGAATGCGGTCATCACTGAGAATTCGCTCCACGTGCAGGCGCAGGACATGACCAACGGGATTATCGAAGCGGCCGGTCCGCGCTTCACGCTGCACGACGCCGATTGCGGGAAGATCAAGAGTGTGGCCGGCGCTTACACGGCCGAGCCGGAGGCGAACTCGTCGTCGGTGTACAACTTCCTGGTACGGCCGCGGGGTCCCGAGGCGAGCATCGTCGAGGTGCGCGCGACGTTCAACTCGTCGGTCAAGGTCCCGTTGCATCCGGCTACCGATGTCGATTGTGTGTCGCACGGAATACAGGAATCGAATCTGCTGCGCGAGGTATTGGTCGAGGCGAAGAAGACGCATCGGCCGGTGTTCGCCAATGCGCCGCAGCAGGCGGCGTCAGCCGGGGCCCTGTCGCCGGCGCCGGGGCGCAATCAAGCGCGGCCGCCGTCCTCGATTGATAAAGTAGAGGCTCAACCAGGCCTGCCGTCCTCGATGCATGGGTTTTCGCTGGGGATGACTCCGAATCTACCGGCGCCTCCGGCGCAGTGAGGGTCGGCTGAGGTCAATGGAATGCTCCGGGAACCTAACCGCTAACCCCTTCCCGCGCGGGAAGGGGAACCGGTCGCGGAAGGGAGGGCGTCGCAATTCATACCATATGTGGTGGTTTTGGGGCGGCTTCCCTACCAACGGTAGTTTCGTTCCGTCAAAAGTCTTTTTTCAGCAGAATGCGGGCCTCCGGCGATTTCGGTTGGGCGGAGGGCGTTTTGACGATCATCCACTTGATTATGATAGCAGAGAAGATTGGGGCGGGGCAGGCTGAAAAGTTCATCCCCTGGATGAAGACGCGCATTCAAGAGTCCCGGGCTGAGCGGGCTTGACATTTTTTTCGTTCGGGATGAAACCGGGCCATAGCGAATTTTCTTTCGCGAGGAGAACTGCAATGAAAGGTCGCGTCGCGTTCATCCCCTCCGCACACAAAATTGAATTCCACGAATACGACGTTCCCGCGCCTGCCGCGGGCGGGCTGGTTGCGGCGGTGACGCAGACCAACGTGTGCGGTTCCGAAGTGCATATGTGGAAGGGCGAGTTTGGGCGGCGCGGGGTGATGCCCGGGCACGAGATGAGCGGGCGCATCGAGGCGCTGGGCGCGGGGGTCAGCACGTATTGGGCGGGAGTGGCGGTCAAGGAAGGCGATCGAATCGCACCGGTTTACTACACGGTCTGCAATCGATGCACGAATTGCGTGAGCGGGAATCATGCGGCGTGCACCGCCAAGGTGCTGGGCGCGCGGCATCCCGATGAACCGCCGCATTTCACCAGCACCTTTGCCACTCACTATGTCGTAAAACCCGAGCAGCACTTCTATCGCGTCCCGGACAACGTGCCGGACCTGGTGGCGTCCTCGGCGAATTGTGCGATGTCGCAGGTGTTCTGGAGCCTGGATCGAGCGCGGCTTCACTTCGGCGAGACTATCGTCGTGCTCGGCGCGGGAGGACTAGGGCTGCATGCGATGGCGATTGCGAAGGCGCGCGGCGCGCGCGTGATCGCGATCGACGGCGTGGATTTGCGGCTGCGCGAGGCGCGGCGCTTCGGCGCCGACGAGACCGTCGATATGCGCGAGTACGCCGACGCCGAGGCGCGCGACAAGCGGGTGCGCGAGCTGTGCCGCGGATGGCCCGACGTGGTGCTGGAAGTGGCGGGCGTTGCCGAGGCGTTCAGCGAGGCGCTCCGGATGGTGCGCATCGGCGGGCGGGTGATCGAAGTCGGGAACATCTCGTCGGGCTTGACGGTCCAGCTGGCGCCGTCGGTGATCACGTTCAAGTCGCTGGAAATTATCGGCGTCGCGACCTATCCGCCGCACTACCTGAAGAAGTCGCTGGACTTCCTGGCGGCGAATATCGATCGCCTGCCGTATCGCGAGATGTGCGACGCGACGTTCCCGCTGTCGCGCGCGGCGGAGGCGCTGGACAAAAGCGAACGCCGCGAAGTAACGCGCGCCGGATTGCTACCCGAGAGAGACTAGCAACCCGGCGCCGGACATCTGAGGGCGATCATTCTCCCGGCGGTTCGGGGGCGTACCAGATCACGTTTCCGTTTTGGTCTTTTACCACTTCGCCGCCGCCGTTGGCGGTCGAGTAGCCGGCGTCGAAGCGATCCTGTCCCATCGCGTCGAGCGCGACCATTCCATTGGCGGAGCCGTCGCCGACGCCGCCGAGCGCGAGTTGCGGATTGCCGGTTGCGTCGAAGGTGACCGCTCCAGCCTGGGTTCCATTCGGCCTGGCCTGCACCCCAATTTCCCGCCAATCATAAGTAGAGTCCGCCGGTTATTTCGCCCCTCCTGGGGCGCATCGTTTGTAGTTTTGGTTTCATCTTCATCCCAGTTTTTCCGGCCGCCCTTCACTCTCGGAGGGCGGCCGAAAAACTGTCAGGTTTTGGATCCGAGGTCAGCGCGCCTTGCACCGCGCCGGCCAGCAGCTGTTTTGCTGGCCAAGCGGTGCGCGCGATGGCCGAGCTCCGTTGATTCCTTGCCGCGAACTCCTCCGGCGCCAGGTAGCCGAGACTCGAGTGCGGGCGCAGGTGGTTGTAGTCGTGCCGCCACGCTTCGATGATCGCGCGCGCTTCCCCGAGGCTGCTGAACACGTACTCGTTAAGGCACTCGTCGCGCAACTTGCTATTGAATGATTCGATGAAGGCGTTCTGCACGGGCTTGCCCGGCTCGATGTAGTGCCACGCCACCCTTCTCGTCGCCCAGCGCAACACCGCACCACTAGTCAGTTCGGTTCCATTGTCGCTAACTACCATCTCCGGTGTGGCTCGTTCGATCGTGAGCCGCTCCAGTTCACGCACCACTCGTACTCCGCCTATCGAGGTGTCGACCACCGTGGCCAGGCACTCGCGGCTGAAGTCGTCCACTACGCATAAGATGCGGAAGCGCCGGCCGTCGCTCAGCATGTCCGAGACGAAGTCGAGCGACCAGCGCTGGTTGATTCTGATCGGCAGCATCATCGGCGCTCGCGTACCCAGTGCCCGCTTTCGCCCTCTTCGCCGGCGCACCATGAGCCGCTCTTCCCGGTACAGTCGATAGAGCTTCTTGTGGTTCAGCGCGTGGCCTTCGCGCGCCAACATCCAGCCTAAGCGCCGATACCCGAAGCGCCGCCGCTCCGCGGCCAGCTCCCGCAGTCGTTGCCTCAATGCCGAGTCGTCCGGTCGTCTGCACCGGTAGCGCAGAGTCGAGCGGTCCAACCCCACTAGCTCGCACGCATGCCGCTGACTCAGCCCGTGACGCTCTATTACCCGAATCACTGCTACTCGCCGCGCCGCAGGCTTCAGACGTTTTTTCCGAGCAGGTCCTTGAGCGCCGCGTTGTCCAACAACGAGTCGGCAAGCAACCGCTTCAGGCGGCGGTTCTCATCCTCCAGCGCCTTCAGCCGCCTGGCGTCCGACACCTCCAGCCCGCCGTACTTCGACTTCCACTTGTAAAATGTCGCGCTTGAGATCCCGTGGCGCCGGCAGACCTCTTCGGTCCTGGCCCCGGCCTCCTGCTCCCGCAACACCCCGATAATCTGCTCCTCCGTGAAGCGGCTTCCTTTCATTGCCCGTCTCCTTTTCAGGCGACGGACTCTACCTCATTTCGGCTGAGTTTTCGGGGTGCAGGCCAGGCCCTACGCCGGCCACGTAGCGTGTCACGTTGTTCGAATCCTTCGCGAAGAAGCCCGAGCCGTTGGCGGCATTGCCGAATCCGGCGCGCGCGTAGCCGCTGCTGTCCATGGCAAATGAGCCGGCCCCGCTGCCGTCCGCATTGACACCGCTGATCAGCGCCGGCTGTCCGTCGCCGTTGAGCGCAATCAGCGCCGCGCCTTCACTGCTGATACCCAACGCGGCGCGCGGCACTCCGTTTCCCGGCAGGATCGAATTGCCGTCGAACACTGCCAGGCCGGCGCTGGTCTGGCTGCCGTTCTGACTGGAGCCCAGCGCGAGCAGCCACTTGCCCGTCTGATCGACGAACACCAGGCCGGCGCCGGTGCCGCTGGCGCCGAGCACCGCGACGATCTGGCCGGCTGCGTTTACCAGGTTGAGCTGCTGTACGGTGATAGTTTGGGCGTCGAGCGAGGCCATCTTCTTGACCGTCTTCGCCAGCAACTGCGGAGTCGAGGTCATCGCGGCCACGGCAAGCACCGCGACCGCAACGATCGCCTTCATCACCCGGTTAGCTTTCTCAAGTCGCGCGACTCGCTCGGTCAAGGCGCAGAGCTGACTGTCCATTTCGATCCCCTCCGATGTTTACCGGGCTGCTACTGAAGCATCGCGCCCGGAATGTTCAAAATCCAATTGCGGAACAAAGGCTGGCAGAGAGTAGTCCCATGCGACGCTGTTTTCCAAGGACGGCGGAGCGCGTCCCGGCAGGCAACCGACCCGTAACCTTGCACGGAGCGCCACAGAATCAGATTCTGTCCGGGGGCAATGATCTGACGCCGACCGCGACACGGCTTGCGCGAACGAGCCTATGCCTCGTTGCCTCTCCAATTGCCCAGAAGGAGCCAATGAAGATGAGAAAGTTATTTCTGGTTCTCGGAGTCGCACTGTGCCTGGCGATCGGCACGAGGATCGTTCCCGCGACCGCGCAACAAATCGATCGCACTCACTTGCCGATACCGGACACGCAATACAAGTATCCGGGCAAAGTCCCGCTGGATGCACGCGACGCAAAGTTTCCGCCGATCGAGCCGCTAAGGCCGCCCGAGGGTGCGCCCAACGTGATCGTAATTCTGCTCGACGATATCGGCTTCGGCGCGCCCAGTACGTTCGGCGGAGGCGTAAATATGCCGACGATGGATACGCTTGCGAAGCAGGGGCTGCGCTACACGCAGTTCCACACAGCGGCCCTTTGCTCGCCGACCCGTCAGGCACTACTCACCGGGCGCAACCATCACTCGGTGGGGATGGGAGCGATCACTGAGCTCGCGACCAGCGCGCCAGGCTATTCGTCGATCAGACCGAATGAGGCCGCCACGATCGCGCAAATTCTTCGCATGAACGGATACAACACGGCGGCCTTCGGCAAGATGCACCAGACCCCGGCGTGGGAGGTCAGTGTTTCCGGACCATTCACACAGTGGCCGGTTGGTGACGGTTTCGAGAAGTTCTACGGATTCCTTGGCGGCGAGACGAACCAGTGGGCGCCGTTGATTTACGACGGCACAACGGTCGTCGAGCCGCCGCACACGCCCGGCTACAACTTCATGACCGACATGACAAACCAGGCAATTAACTGGATGCGCTTTCAGCACACGATGACGCCCGAAAAGCCCTTCTTCGTTTATTTCGCGCCAGGCGCGCTTCATGCGCCGCATCACACTCCGAAGGAATGGCGGGACAAGTACCTGGGCAAATTCGATGAAGGCTGGGACAAGTACCGGGAGGAGACGCTCGCGCGACAGAAGCAGTTGGGGGTTGTGCCCCAAACAACCCAGCTCGCTCCCTGGGCGCCTGGCGTCAAGCACTGGGATGAGCTCAGCGCCGACGAGAAGCGCGTCGCCGCTCGCCTGATGGAGAACTACGCCGGATTTGGTGAATACACCGATCATGAAGTTGGCAGACTGCTCGACAGTCTCAAAGATATCGGAGTGTCCGACAACACCGTCGTCATTTATATCGCCGGCGACAACGGCATGAGCGCCGAGGGTGGGCTCTCGGGCACGCTCAACGAAATGGCTACGCTTAACGGGGTTTCCGACACGACGGAGAACGTCATCAAGCAACTCGACGAGATCGGCGGCCCGATGACGTTTCCACATATCCCGGTGGGATGGGCTCTGGCGGGCGACACGCCTTTCCAGTGGACCAAGCAGGTCGCTTCGCACTATGGCGGCACGCGCAACGGGATGGTCATCTCATGGCCGGCACGGATCAAGGATGCGGGCGGCATCCGAACCCAGTGGCATCACGTGATCGACATTACGCCGACCATCCTCGAGGCGGCGAAGCTGCCGCAGCCGAAAACGGTCGACGGGATCAAGCAGAAGCCGATGGAGGGCGTGAGCATGGTTTACACCTTCGCCAGCGCCACGGCCCCAACCCGGCACACCACGCAATACTTTGAGATGTTCGGTAATCGCGGCATCTATTCCAACGGCTGGACCGCGGTCACGAAACATCGGACGCCGTGGGAAACGGGAATGGTCAAGCTGCCGAAATTCACCGAAGATAAATGGGAGCTCTACAATACCAACGACGATTTCAGCCAGTCGCAGGACCTGGCGGCGAAATACCCGGACAAGCTGAAGGAGCTTCAGCAACTCTTCCTGGCCCAAGCTGAGAAGTACGACGCGCTGCCGCTGGACGACCGCGCAGTGGAACGCGCGGTTCCGGCGTTGGCGGGCCGGCCATCATTGATGGGCGACCGTACGTCGCTCACGCTGTACCCCGGGATGGTCGCGATAATGGAAAACGCGACTCTCGACATCAAGAATCGCTCACACACCATCACCGCCCAGGTCGAGATACCTCAGGAAGGCGCTGACGGCGTAATTCTCGCGCAGGGTGGCCGGTTCGCGGGCTGGAGCTTGTACATGAAGGACGGCAAACTCAAGTACTGCTACAACTGGTTTAATCGGCAGCGCTACACGATCGAGTCGCCAAACCGTGTTCCGCCGGGCAAGGCAACACTGCGGTTTGACTTCGTTTACGATGGCGGAGGAGTTGGCAAGGGAGGGAGCGGGCGTCTCTACGTGAACGGGGAAAAGGTCGCCGAGGGCCGAATCGAGAATACCGTCCCGTTCGTTTTTTCCGCCGACGAGACCGAAGACGTTGGCGAAGACCTCGGCACACCGGTGACCGAGGACTACAAAGAAGGCGACAACAAATTCACCGGCACGATCGACAAGGTGACGATCGCGGTGACGCCGCCGCCCGCAGAGGTCGAGAAAGAGGAAGACCGCGGCGATGCCGTCGCACAGGAGGGTATCGAGTGAGCATCCAGGGCGCGCTGCACTGCGCCTGGCCGTAATTTAGAGGCGGCGGGGAACAGGAGCTTCCGGGTGTCGTTCATAAAGTTAATCAGTAGCTGGACGGTCGCGCTTGCCATCATCGCTGTCTTTGCGAGCGGCTGTGCGACACCCGTCGGAGTCAAGCGCCTTGACGAGCAAGCGGCCCATCGCGAGCTCAACACGAACATCCTGTCTGCCGGCAAACCAAGCGACTACTCGACGCAGATGCTGGAGAGAAATGCGCTTGGCGCGCGCTTCAAGAGCGATCCGGAGTTCGTGCTGGCCGAGTTGAATTCGGGGCTGGGTAAACCCGACGAGCGCGACCGGCTATTCGTGCTGTCCGAACTATCCTTTGCGCACGCCGAGGAGTCGGGGAATAAGTCTTACTACCTGGCATCCGCGGCCTATGCGTACGCCTTCCTGTTTCCGGCGAACCCTGCCGACGCGCCCGATCCGTACGATCCACGCCTGCGTCTCGCGGTCGACCTATACAATCGAGGCATCGCTCTAGGACTTGCGACCAAGGACGGAAAGGAAGTTGATCTTGGCGCACGGCAACTGGGATTGCCATTCGGATCGCTAAGCCTGGAGGATAACCCGCAAGGATTCAGCTACGGCGGAAATAATCTCACCAGGTTCGTGTCGCTCGCCGACCTGGAGGTGCGCGGACTTCGCAACACCTATCGTAAAGCCGGGATCGGCGCCGCGCTCTCCGCACGAGTCGAGACGTCGCCGAATAGCCCGGCGAGCCGCTGGATACCACCGAATGCGAAAGTGCCGATCACCGCCTTCGTGCGCTTCGACGATCCACGCCTCGCGATGAGCGACGGCAGGCTGCACGGCACCGTGGAACTCTATGACGACGACGTGACGGCGGCGGTGCACGTCGGTTCTTACACTGTGCCGCTGGAGTCGGATCCCAGCGCCGCGCTTGCCTATCGTCTCGAAGGTGCGCCGATTTGGGACTTCGAGTTAGCGGGTTTTCGCCGCGGCGACTTTTCTTTTCTGGGCAATAGCAGCAAAGGCGATGGCAGCGGCCTCTACATGCTGCATCCGTACCATCCCAACATGATCCCGGTCGTGTTCGTTCATGGGACAGCGTCGAGTCCGGCGCGGTGGGCGGAGATGGCCAACGAGCTGGTCGGCGATCCCGCGATCGCCTCGCACTATCAGCTCTGGTTCTTCATCTATAACAGCGGCAATCCTATCCTGTTGTCAGCGATGCGCTTGCGCGAATCGCTCGTAGCGGTGCGCAAGGACGTCGACCCCGACGGAAAGGACCCTGCACTCAACGAGATGGTCGTGATTGGCCATAGCCAGGGCGGACTCCTGACGAAGATGACGGTCGTCGATAGTGGCACTCGCTTCTGGGACAACATTACCAACGTCCCGTTTGACAGGGCCGAACTGGATCCCGAGACTCGCGATCTGCTGGCCCGCGCGCTGTTCGTCAAACCACTGCCGTTCGTGAAGCGCGTGATCTTCATTGCAACTCCTCATCATGGCAGTTACCTGGCCAGCAATTACTTCGTCAAGTTCGGAAACAAATTTATCAACCTGCCTGGCGGGCTGGCCAAGTCCGCGGTCCAGATCGCGAAGCTTAGCAGGCCCAGCGTGTTGGGAACTCCTTTAACTATTCCCACCGCCCTGGACAACATGGATGCGTCCAATCCGGGCCTCCGAGCGCTCGCGGCGATGCCGATCGCGCCTAGCGTGCATGCCCATTCGATCATTCCGGTGAAAGGCACCGGGCCGGTCGAGGACGGCAATGACGGGGTCGTCGAGTACAGGAGCGCGCATATCGACGGCGTTGAATCGGAGCTGGTCGTGCGCTCCGGGCACTCGACTCAGGGCACACCGGAGACGATCGAGGAGGTCCGCCGCATCCTCTACCTGCACGCTGGAATCCATTGATGGTCCGGCGCGTCGTCCGGTTGATCGCGACTCTGGCGTTATCTGCGATCGTCGTCGCCGGAGTCCTCTGGGGCGCGATGGCGCTATGGTTCGACGGACCTCAATCGCGCGTGCTCGCGGGCACCCTGGCCGGAGGACTTGCCCTGGTCAGCATCCTCCTGGCCGCTCTCTTTCGACCGTTCCTGAAAGGACTCGCGGTTGCGCTGCTGCCGGTCGCTGCTGTCGCACTTTGGTGGACATCGGTTCCACCAAGCAATACGCGTGACTGGGCGCCGGATGTCGCTCGCACCGCGCGAGCAACTTTTGACGGCAGCCGAGTGACGATCGAGAACGTGCGAAATTTCAAGTACCGATCCGAGTCAGACTACGACCAGCGCTGGGAGACGAGGACTTACAATCTCGATGGGACTCAGGGCGTTGACTTGTTCCTGTCGTTTTGGGGACCGACCCAAATCGCGCACACGATCGCGAGCTGGGAGTTCGACGATGGCCAACACCTTGCGATCTCGATCGAGACGCGCAAAGAGAAGGGCGAATCCTATTCGGCGCTTCGTGGCTTCTTCCACCAGTACGAGCTCTACTACGTGGTCGCCGACGAACGCGACCTGGTCGGATTGCGAACCAACTACCGCGGTGAGCAAGTTTATTTGTACCGCATCCGCGTTCCAGCCTCGCAGGCGCGAGCTCTTCTGGTTGACTATCTCGATGAAGTCAATCGGCTCGCCGACCATCCGCAGTGGTACAATGCCCTGACGCAGAACTGCACAACGACAATTCGCGGCCATGCGCAACACGTGGGAGCGGGCGGTCGCCTGGATTGGCGATTGCTCGCCAACGGCCACCTCGACGAACTTCTCTACGAACACGGTCAGATCGACACCGACCTGCCGCTCGCGGATCTCCGAGCCCACAGCAACATCACCGAAAAAGCAAAGGCCGCCGGGGACTCTTCTGATTTCTCCGTCCGTATCCGCCAGGGCCTGCCAGGGATCCGCGGCTGGTCAAAGGACATGTAATGCTTGGAGAATTTGCAACGACCGGTGAGCAGTCTGGCTTTGCGCGAAGATGCTGCGCGTCTTGTGACCTGACAGGGTCATCGGCACGGGCAGTGGCGCGCTCAGCGGCCGGCACGGTCGGGGACAAGCGCTTCGGCGGGCACGATCACTTTTTCGTCCGCGCCGGGGATTTTCCAGAACAGATGCAGATACGAGCCGCCGGCGATATTTCGCTCGCCGACCTCGATCTGATGCGTCCCCTCTGTGAGGTAGATTGAGCCGGAGTCGTGACCCAGGCTGACCAAGCCGGGATCGTGAATCACCTCCGTGCCGTCCACCGTGACCCATCCTGAATCGTCAACCTCGATCGAAAACTCGTACTCTCCCGTCCTTGGCGCGATCAGCTGCCCGCGCCAGACGTCGCACGACGGAAACGGCATGGCACCCATGCTGGCGATGTCATAGAAGTCGAGCTGTGGATCGACGCGCACAATATGCGGCCTGCTCTCGGCGCACTGCTCGCCCACGTAGTACCTGCCCAGCAATCCATGCTCGCCGCTCTGCACGAACGGCTGCATGATTCGCTGATTCATCGAGACCAGGAAGATAGCCGCGATCCCCACCGCGGTCGCAATCTGGGTCAGGCGGCGCGACGCGCCAATGCCCCATAGCCCGAGCGACTCCGACAGATCGAACGAGCCGAAAATCCAAAACACGGCCAGCGGCCAGAGCTGAAAGGGGCCGGGCAAACCGATGAGTTTGCCGAGGTTGAAGGCGACCGATTCGCCGACAATCATGCCGCCGCCGAAGAATGCGTCGCGGTTGGTGGCGAAGTCGCCGCGCATGAATTGCTGGAGGGCGAAGTCGCGAACCGGGTTGTCATATTCGTAGGGGAAATGCGGATTGGTGGCCGTCGCCATCAGCATGATCGCGGCTGACAGCGCGCCCATCGCGCCCAGCAGGTAGTTGCAGGCGGCGGGAAGAAAGGCGAGTGCGAGGACCATGAATGGAACCGACGCGACGATTTGCCGCGGACCGGTCGCGGTGCCGCCGCCCCACGAGACGATCGATTCGCCGTACGCGGCATTGAACAGGAACAGCACGACGAACGAATAGACCGTGACGATGAATTCGGCGCGCCATCGTTTGAGCCGCGCGAAATAGCCGACGCCGAAAATCGACAGGAGCAGCACCGGGTTGCAGAAGAACAACCCGCGCTGCGGATCGAGCAGCACGTTCCACAGTATGCGCGCCTTCGGATAGGTCAGACCGACGAATCCGACCGCTTGCTCGGGGAATTGATGATTCTCGGCGGGCGAGAGCTTGAACGCCTGGTAGCTGAAAAAGAATGGATTTCCGAAAGCGCCCCAGTTGTAGGCGAGCATGATTACGACGGTTACCGCGGCGCCGGCGGCAAACTCCGCGACGTGCGTCCAACGGGGCAGTTTGAACAGCGCGTAGATTCCGATCGCGGCGGCGACCAGGAAGACCGGGTAGTCGTTGAGCACCGCCCATCCCGCCAGGAAGCCGGCCGCCATCGCGCGCGTTGAGGACGGGCGAGTATCGAAGGTCGCCAGCAGGTAGAACGCAGTGAAAACGCATACCGCGGCGACTGGTTCGCCGGTGAGTTCCGTCGCGTACGGAAACGCAATCGTCGCAAGGCCGAGAATCAGCGCGACGCCGGCCGCGCGGCCTTCCGACGCGCCAAGAAATCGCGCGAAGCGAAACATGACGACGCACATCACCGCGATCAGCAGGCCGGTCGTGAAGACCGTGGTCAGGTATGTGACAAAGGCCCAGTAC
The DNA here is from genome assembly GCA_963789715.1 of Binataceae bacterium (SeqCode). Taxonomy (GTDB): domain Bacteria; phylum Desulfobacterota; class Binatia; order Binatales; family Binataceae; genus Binatus. The sequence continues at coordinate 956,032 of CAWBLQ010000003.1, forward strand.
AGCGGCTCGTGAGCCGCGCTCATGGGCATCAGCGCGATTCTGAAAATCAGCCACGGGACCAGCGCCGTGTAGGAGGTGCCGGGCGCCTTGACGGAATAAATGTGGCCGTGGAGGGTGACGATGTCAGCCGTGTTGAAGCCGCAGAAATCGTTGATCCAGAGCGCCCCCTTCTCGATCATCGAGCGCATCAGGTCGAAGCGGCACGCGATGCTCTGGTCGGAGCCCTGGTAGAAGTAGGCGTACGTGATGAACGGGATCAGGAAGATCGCCGCCTCGATTTGCCGGATGCGATCCGCGGGAGCGATCGCGCGGCGAGCGTTAGCGCCCCACTTCATCGCTTGTTCGGGCGCCCCGACATCGCGGCGCGAAGTGGATTAAAGATGCGAAAGTCGTCGTCGCCGAATATGCGCCAACCGGCCCATGCGAATACCGCCAGCACCACGAACGTGAACGCCAGCGAGATTGGCGAGCCAATCGGCGCGGGCGCCCCCTGCTGCCGAATCGCCTGCAGGTCGTAGGTGGGAGTCGCGTTGGGCGGAGGCGCCGCGATTGCGACCAGCGTGGCATTTCGGAAAAATGCAGTGCCGGTGTTGAGGCTGCCGAATCCGCCGACGCGCAGCGCTACGTCGATGTCTGCGCCGTGTCCGCCGACCTTGAGGTACAGCGTCACGTGCTGCCAGTCGGCGGTGCCGTGGATGTCGGCCGACATGATGCCGTCTTCCATGACTGAAATCGTCGCGCCGCTTTCCTTGTCACCGACATTTTCAGTGCGGACGTCGACGCCGAGCTGATACCATCCGGGCACGACGGTCAGAGATTGCATCCAGCGCCCGTCATTGGCCTGGAGGTTGTCAACCTCCAACTCGTTGGGCTTGTCGGCGTAAGAGTGCCAATGAGCGCGGAATGCATCGGGCTCGTTAATCCAGGCCTCGGTCCGCCACGAATCGGGCTGATCGCCGGAGCCCTTGGCGAAGTCGCCGTTGAGCAGCAGGTTTTTCTGATCGGCGGCGACGGCGCGGCGCGGCGCGAATATGGCGGCAAGCGCCGCACACAGAAAAACTGCGCGGAGCAAACTCGCGCGCCGTCCGCGAGACGAATGCAGGGAAGCAATCATATCCAACTGCGCAGCCCGCCAGCCTGCAGCCACATCCGCGCGTAGTATCCAGTGCGGCTGATCGTCATGCCGACCCAAATCGGAAAGTAGTACACGAACAGAATCAGCGCGACGGCAATGAACACGCTGGCAACGTAGCGGCCTGCGTGCGGAGTCTTCAGCAGCAACACGCCGTACACGGCGATTACCGCGATGAAAGTGATCCAGCCCCACGTCAGCGGCATCCCGAGAAAAAACACCGGCGTCATCGTCAGCAACAGCGCCAGATGCTCCCACGGCTCGGCGCGGTCCTTAAGACATTCGGCGAGCAGAATCGCCAGCGCGAGGTAGCCGAAGTAAATCGAGGCCATGTAATGGTAGAGGAAGAGCGTGCGTCCGATCCAAACCCAGATCAACAGGTAGCTTAGATAGCCGATGACGAGGAACGAGCGGGTCAGGCTGGGGCGCTCGATCGCCTGCACGGCGGTGATCGTGATCGCGGTCAGCGCGCCCCACCATAGCACGGGATTTCCACCGCCCCAGACGGTTTGCACGTCGCCGGTCTTGGGGAAGTTTTGCCAGTACGCGACCGGACGCAGCATCAGCGGCCAGCTCCACCACGGCGACGCGTACGGATGGGACGCCGACGCGACGCTCTTCTCATACCAGATGACGTCGCTGTAGTACTTGAACAGGTCCTCGATTCCACCCCACCAGCCGAGCCAGTAATGCGGCAGGAACACGGCCAGGTATGCGATCGCGCCGACCGATCCGACGATCACGATTGCGCCAACGCTCATCGGTTCGCGGAGGCTCGCCAGCGACGGTATCCAGCGCGCGGCGGCCGCCGATGACGAGCGGCTGCGCCAGACAATCTCCGCATAGCGCAGCGCCAGGACCGCGAAAAGGATCAGCATGACGTAGGCCAGCGTTTCGCCGCTCAGGAAGAGGACCGATCCGAGAACGACACAGGTCATGGAGACGAAGATCGCCGAGGTCCAATCGAAGAGATCGATTCCCACCGGCGGCGGCGAGAGGTTCTTTTTCGCCTTTGATTCGAGCGGCGGGCTCTGTGCGCGCCTTGGTTTCGCGGCGACGTCGGGACCCGGATTCGCGCGGACTGGCTGCGCGGCCGGCGCGGCGGCGGGACGCTCCTTCGCGAGCACGTAGAGAATAAATCCCATCACCAGCAAAAAAGTGATCGCCGGGATGTAGAGTTTGCTGGCGAGGCACAGGCCCAGCGCCAGGCCAATCCAGGGCAGGATGCGCCGGCGTTCGCGCGGGTCGTGGGACTGCGCGAATTTGAAAAAAAGCAGGTACGCGACTGCCGCGCAGGTTAGATAGACGATGTCGATGACCGCATAGTGCGAATCGACCAGGTACAAGCCGTCGCAAATGATGATCGCGCCGGCGAGCGCGCCAACCAGCCGCGACCCCGACATCCGGCGCGCGACGAGGTACGTGATTCCCACCAACGCAGTGCCAAGCGTCGCGTTGCCGACCCGCCAACCAAAGGGACGATCGCCAAAAATGAAAATGCCCAGGGCGATTACGAGCTTGGCCAGCGGCGGATGAGGATCGAGGAAGGACTCGCCGTGCAAATAATGGCGACCTTGCGCGACGAAGTGGACCTCATCGAAAACGATCTCGGCGGGATGCCCCAAATGCCAGAAGCGCGTCACAGCGGCGGCGATCAACAGCGCGGAGATAATGATCGTGTCGGTGGCGATCCACGCGGGCGCTCCGGCCGGCTGCTCAACGTAGTCCTCGTTCCGCCGGGGCGCCGCGAATCTGCCGAAGAAGGCGCTGACCGCGGTGGCCGCAGCGCTTCCGCCCTGCAACCGAGTTGCGCCGTAGTAAACAGCCAGCCCGAGCGCGACCACATTGAGCCCCGAGGTCGCCATCGCATAGCCGTCGCGGGCATCCAAAAACACCACGGTGTTGAGAGTGTGCAGGACGTAAGCCAGATTGATCAAGCAGGTGAGCGAGATAATCACGAACACGGCCAGCATCTCGGGCGCTTCCAGAGCCAACGGCACTGCGAGCGCGATCGCGGGGTAGAGGTAGCGTTCGTGCATCCGGGGCGCCACCATGAAAAACCCGAAGATCGCGATGAACGAGGCGAACAGGAGGCGCGTGGGAGCCCGGCCGCGCCACAAGATCCACGCAACGAATGCGTACAGAGGCACCAGCAGGCTCATGCCAAGCGCGAAGTACGACACTCCCGCCAGAGTGCCCGAGTCGGCCTTGCGCAGGCCGCCGATTAGCGCCATCAGGTTGAATGCGTTGACCGAAGTCTCATGGTAGAACGCCGCGGTGGAAGTATAGAGCTTGATAATCCAGTTCCACTCATGGCCGATTTGGAAAGGCGCGATGCCGATAACCGCGACCGCGATCAGCGCCACTCCCGACCTGATCCACGTCGCGAAGTCGGTCTCGAGCATCGTCCACAGGCCGAGCACCGGGATCATCATCAGTCCCTGCGGCTTGACCAGCACCGCGATCGCGGCGAGTCCCCATCCGATCTCGTATTGCTGACCGAGAATCGCAACGATGCTGAGCAGCGTGACGAACGTCAGCACCGAATCGCTCTGGCCCCAGACGACGGTGTCGAACAACAGCGCCGGATTCAGCGCGACCATCAGCATCGCGACAAACGCCATCGCGGGCCGGCTGCGACGACGCATCAACGCGTACATCAGAAGCGCCAGCGCGAAGTCTGCGACGACCACCGGGCTCTCGACGATGATTCGGTAAAAATCTCCCGAAGCGCTCAGCGCGCGCGCGACCAGGCCCGCGACCCACAGCGCGTACAGATAGCCGGGCGGATAATCGAGGAAATATCCCTCCTGGTAGGTATGCGCAGGACCCTGCGTCGCGATTTGGCCGGCCCACGCCTGATAACTGCCGATGTCCGGGCCGAAGCCGGGAAAGAAGCGCATCACACTGAGCTTCACGACGGCTAAGACTCCGAGCACGAGCAGGGCGAGCATGAGCCCGGAGTCGCGCTCGGCGATAAGTGGGCGGAGGTAGTCGAACAACGCGTAGGCGACCAGCGCGATCAGAATCGCGCCCGCGATGAATCCCGCGAATTTCCCGCTGGACGCCTGGGAATCGGAGGCGGCTGCGATCGAAAATACCGCCAACGCGGCGGCGCCCCAGCGCAATAGTGGCGCCCGCGCAGCCCACCGCCGAGGCCCGTCCCCCGCGACCCAACGCTCGATCATCCTGCTATCGCCCACATCGCGCGCCGCTAAAGATAGCGGTTATTGAGGCCGCGATGAACAGCCTCGGGCGCCAGGCCGGGGCCGGGCAACGCGGCCGGCGTTCGCTGGTTGGCTGGCGACGGCGCCGCGCAGAGCCTATTATTCGGCATTGCCGCGAAGGAGAACGCATCGATGCGACTGATTCATACCGTCTACGAGCCCGCCGGCGAAGGACCTCATCCGACGCTGATCGCGATGCACGGGTTCGGCGCCAACGCGCTCGATCTCCTCGGACTCGCGCCGTACATCGCCGACGGCCGCTTCATGGTGATTTGTCCGCAAGGCCCGATGGAAGTGCCGATCGGTCCCACCCGCGGCTACGCATGGTTCCCGATTCGGATGGGTGGATCGCCCGATCGCGAGGCAATCGACGACGCGAACAAAATGGTGACCGAGTTTCTCAATGCGGCGCTGCAGAAATATCCGGTCGATCGAAAAAAACTGGTGGTGCTGGGCTTCAGCCAGGGCGGCATGATGGCCTATCGGCTCGCGCTGAGAAATCCATCGAAGTTCGCGGCGCTGGTCGCGCTCTCGACCTACTTTCCGCCCGATTTGAAGGACGAAGTGACCGACCCCGCCGCTCTCGAGGCGCTGCCGACACTCGTTCAGCACGGCCGCGCCGACGAGATGATCGAGGTCACGCGCGCGCGGGCGTCGGTGGAAGCGCTCCGCGCGCTGAAGGTGCCGCTGACCTATCGCGAATACGATTGCGGTCACGAGATAACCGCTGACGGCCTGACCGATCTTTCAAACTTTCTAACCGAGAAGGTTCTCGATCCAATCGTCAAGCCGTAAGCGGGCGATCGCCGTCATGAGCGAGGACACCACTTCAGCGCAGGCGTTTGCGAAACTGCTCGCGGTCGTTGCGGAACTGCGCGATCGATGTCCGTGGGATCGCGAGCAGAAACTCGCCGACAGCCCGCGCCACCTGATCGAGGAAGCGTACGAAGTGGCCGACGCAATCGCGCGCGGCAACCCGCCGGACGTCGCGGAGGAACTCGGCGACCTGACGGCGCAATGCCTGTTCGCCGGAGTGATTCTTGGCGAGGATTCAGAGTTAGATATCGCGACCGGCCTGCAAAACGCCGCGGAAAAACTCGTTCGCCGGCATCCGCATATCTACGGCGACACTCGTGCGGAAACGGCGGAGAAGGTCCTCGAGAATTGGGATCGGATCAAAGAGCAAGAACGCGAGAGCAAGAACCCGCAGGGAGCGAAGAGTCTCGCGCATGTCGGCCGCGGTCTGCCGGCGACGATGCGGGCGGAGAAACTCGGCGAGAAGGCCCGTCGCGCCGGCATGGATTGGGCAAACATTCGCGAGGTGCTGGCGCAGGCTCGCGAGGAAATCGACGAGGTCGAGCGCGCGCTCGACCGCGGCAACACGGCCGGCGCCGCCGAGGAGATCGGCGACCTGATGCTCGCGGTTGCCAACGCGCCCCGCTTCATCGGGATGGATGCCGAGCAGACGCTGCGCGCCGCCTGCGACAAGTTCGTCATGCGCTTCGACGAAGTCGCGCGAATCGCGGCCTCGCGCGGCCTCGATCTCAAGGCGATGACCCCGTCCGAAATCGACGCGCTGTGGAACGAAGCAAAATCCGCAACGCGCGCCAGCGGCCAGCGGTGAACTGAATGCCACTCGCGTCATTTCCGCCCCGCTGACGCGAAGTGGCTCCTTTGAAAGCAAGGTGACCTACTGTGGCTTGAGGCGCGGATCGTCTTCCGACACGCACAATGCCGCTTGAGACGCCATCAAACCTTGCTCCTGTCTGGTGTCGTCAGCGGAGTGAGGGCCTTCCAGAGATCCTTCCCATTTGCGCTTGTTGTCTTCGCAATCGGACTCCGAGTTGTAAGGACCAAAACGTTGCCAGGCTGAAATGGGTTTCTGATCCGCGATTCCGAACGAACCGATGAGCGGCGGCACCATCAGATACCAGCCGACAAGCGCGAGCACAGAAGCGTGGCCGAGATTCATTGCTCAACCACCTAACAGCGCGATAGTGCGGGATGAAAGTATTCTTAAGGATGAGCCGCGCGCCGAACCTAGTGGTCCGTCGGTTGCAGCAAACTGTTGAGAGGCTGAGCGATAATCGAGAATCTTCGAAAATTTTAACGCAAATTCACGCGAGTTTGTGCGCGATCCTCCTCCACATTGTTACATATCCGTTACAACTTTGGCGGTGACCCTTGCAGGAACAGGTCGGAATTTACCGACAGACCTGAAGTCCGCAAAGAACAGTGACGCGGATCTTGCGGGCGACTAAGGCGCCTCGAAATTGTCGGAATGGATGCGGGGATCGTCAGCGGCGACGCACTTCCCCGCTAACACGCGTCTTTGGATCACAGAGTATTCAACGTTGCCCGCTATGAGTGCGGTCAGCTTATCAAGTTCGTTTCTGCACGCCGCGGCGGTATCGTAGTTACCAATCGTATCCCATTGCGAAAGTGGAGCAGTCTTCTCGACCGCCTGGTGGTCGGGAGAAAGTGGCGGCATTATCAGGCACCAGCCCACAAGCGTAAGCGCGGCAGCGTCACGAGAGTTCATAGTCGTGCTTCTAGCCTACCAACCTGAAAAGCGAAATGGGCGGTGTCGAAATCCGGAATCAGGACAGGTCCCAATTCGGTACTGTCTTAATTCGGGGCTGAGTGTCTGAATTTGAAAACGCGAGTGTCTTAATTTCGTTTTCGGTTCTGCCGAGAGCGGCTGCTCATGCCGATTTTGACCCAAGTCCAAAGAGAGCCGATCACGAACAACACTATTACGGCAACCAGGAGCCAATCTTTCATGGTTTCGCTCGACACCACCCCACAAGCGCGAGCGCGGCTGCGTGGCGGAGCTTCATTCCTGTGTCGCCTCATGGGCGAGCGCTTCAAGCTTTTCCGGGAAAGGCAGTTTCATTGTTTGCCCGTACTGAGGATACTCCAAGTCAACGCGCGCCATGAAGGTCTCTAGATCGGGCGAATACTTTGCGAGCATCGTTTCGCCCGCAAGCAGTTCGCGGACTTTCGGATGACCATAATCCGGAGTTAGGCCCTGAAACAATTTCCTCTTTAGTCGCCCTTTATCGTCACGCGGAATTTTGCGCCGTAGTTCTTCAAGCACGCCAGGGGCAAGCCTTTTGTATACGAGATTGTTGGTGATATGCCCCAACACGGATGGCCTTCCGCAATTCTCGTAATAGTTCCATCCGTACAGTCGGAATATCTGTTTATAAAATTCCGCCGGGAACGTCCGAACGTAGGGTTGAAGTTCCTTGGCGACAAATCGTTCTATGATTTTCGCCAGCGCATCTCGCGCGCGAAAATCTTGGTAGCCGGTCGCTTCATCTACGAGCGCAATGATGCCGACCGTCGCAAACCCGTGCTGTAAAATCGCGCACTGCTCCGCGAGTTTGTTCTGGCGTTTGTTCAGCTTGCCGAGTCGAGCCGCCTCAATTACGACGGCACAAATATCGGGCAGAATCGTTGCTTCATATCCGTCAGCAGGGTTACCGCCGCGTGCCGGAATGAACCGAATTGGAGAATTTGCGCGCGCGATTAAGTCCTTAATATCAATGCCTTTTTCGGCCAAACCGAGTAGCAAATCGACGATTTTGCGCGCGCCGCTTTTACTACCGCCTTCTGATAGACCAATACCGCTCTGCAAGCCCCGCTGTGCCAATACTCGCCGAGTGTCCGCGAGGACATAACAAGGAATCTCTATTGGCCCGATACGGAGCGGCCGGTCGGGTGCTCCATATTCGGCAAGGATTGGCGGTTCCTTCCCCTGCCTGATCCAACGGCTGATCGCAGCCTGACGCGCAAGGTCGCTTCGCCCTTGCGCGCTCAGATTTGCGATCCGAGCCTTTCCGCCTTTTGATGCACCCAATTCCGCGAGTGCTCGACCATGTTCGCTTGAACCAATTTTGTTCATGGCATTACATCTATCAGCGCGTGAAGAACATTGCAATACCAGCCCGTGTTAGCATTTGACTTCTAGCACGTGCTGGCATATAACATTCTCATGGTCACGAACATGAGAACTGCGTTAGCCCCCGCGCCCACGTTCACCGACGCGGCGGGCAACAACGAAAAGGCCCCCGCCCTGATTGCGTGGCTGCATCAGGCGCGAGGGGCCGTGGTGAACCTTGAATTTAAGCCGACCGGCGTGAGTGCTTGTTACACTCGCGCCGGTCACGTCTCCAACGCATCCGGGTATGCGGACGCGGCGAAGCTGGCAAGTTCATTGTCGCGCCGTTCCCCGGTCAAAGCAAGTAACGGGGCTGGCAATGAACACTCTGCCTTTCGACAAACAAGTCCAAGTAATCAGCGCACTCACCGAAGGCTGCTCGATTCGCTCGACTGAGCGCCTGACGGACGTAAACCGCAACACGATAATGAGCCTGAGCATTCGCGTCGGCGACGGCTGCGAACGCCTGCACGACGGCATGATGCGCGATCTGCACGTCAACCAGATAGAGCTCGATGAGCAGTGGGATTTCATCCAGAAAAAACAGAAGCGCGTGCAGACCGGCGACCCGTCAGAGTTCGGCGACGTGTGGCTGTTCGTCGCGCTGGCGTCCACGCAGAAGGCCGTTCTGAGCTATCTGGTAGGGAAACGCTCGACCGAAAACACGAACGCACTGGCGCGCGATCTCCGCGCGCGAATCGTGAATCGTCCGCAAATTACGTCAGATGGATATGCGCCGTATGTTGGCGCGGTTGAAGCTGCGTTCGGTTGGAATGTCGATTTCGCGATGCTCACGAAACAGTACGTCGGCGATTCTAATCTGCCGGATGCGGCGCATCGCTATTCACCAGGGCACGTCGCTGGCGTCGAGCGGACCGTGATAAGAGGACGCCCAGACGAAAATCTGATCAGCACGTCGTATGTCGAGCGATTCAACCTGAGCAGTCGAATGCAGATGCGCCGGTTCACGCGACTGAGCAACGGATTCTCAAAAAAGTTGGATAGTCACTGCGCAGCAGTCGCGTTGTGGATCAGCTTTTACAATCTGTGCCGCGTGCATGAAACGCTGCGCTGCACGCCCGCGATGGCGCTTGGCGTGTCGGATCACATTTGGACGATTGCGGAGCTTGTGCAAACGGCGCTTGAGCCGCAGGACGTGCCGCCGTTGCCGGATCGCACGCCGCAATCGACGCTCAAGCTCGGCTATACGCCGTTGAAGCTGAGAGTGATCCCCGGCGGAAAGATCACTAAGCCGCGCTGAACACTAACGAGATGCCTTTTCGTTGGTCTTGCCCTGCTGAATGGGGAGCGGCTCAATCCTGAAGAATGGATCATCCGCCTCCATTAGCGTGGCGTCGGAAATGAAGGGCGTCGTACTCGCAGTCGCCGAAACCGTCTGCGTGTAGGTTGTCGGTCGGAGATTGTTAGAAACCCTTACCAGCTTGTTCAAATTGTCCATGGCGAACCTCTAGTATGCCGAAATTTTAGCCTTAACACCATACTGCGCAAAAAACCCCAAAATCGTTGCGGCGTGAGCACCGAGACCAACATTCAAAAATTGATGCTCTTTCTCACCAGGCTTGGCGTTGGGGACCGCTGGATCGAAACCCATCGGCAAATGCATAGTCCTAACTTGAATTGCCCAAATCGTGCCTTGGGTATCGAATGTCGGGCCCCCGCTTTGTCCGCGTAAGCCTGGCGTCGAAGTCTCAAGGAAGCGCAGTGGAAACGGAGGGGCTGGAGCGCCCGAAACTTGTACTTCCGCGAATCGCGTCAAAATTCCATCCATTGGGAACAGCGGCAGCGGCAGTGCCCCGGCTGGTAGCTCAAAGCTGTCCGTGTTCGCCCTGTAGATCGGGGTTATCTGATGAAACGGGAATCCGAGCTTACATAAACTCTTCCCCGGCTCGAAATTCTTCGTTGGATCTTTGAAAGTCGGATAAGTAGAAATCCAACTTTTGTCGAACGGTTCCAACTTACCAATTGCTAAATCGACCGCCGGTAAACTGTGAATTTGCGGTACGCTGACGCCGTTTCTTCCCCACCACGCTGAGCAGCGATCCGTTTCGTCCTTGCCGAGATGCCCTAAACTCGCCAGCTTCTTTTTGCGAGCCTTGTGATCGAGATTTGAATCGCCACGAATCTGCGCTTCTTGTGTTTCGTGGGCTCGCGCCTTGTTTGCGCCAGCAATCATTTTCGCGAGCAGTTCTGCAATATGGTGTGCCGTGATAATCCATCCTTCGTCATTCACGACGACGAAGGCCCCGATGCTGCTTGAGCAATTCCCGCCGATGGTTTTTCGGGAAAGCACAACCGGCAACGTGAATTGCCGAGCGATGGCGTTTGCCGCTTGAAACATGAACGGTATTGCGTAGCATGAACAAACTGGGAATGCATAGTGTCTTAATTTCCCGCGCTCAGTGTCTTAATTCAGACAGTACCCCCAATTCCCGATGTATTGCTCCGGCGGGCGCGCACTGTTAGATAAGACTGGTTATGCCTCATATTCCCGTTCACCCATCTGCGCAGAAGCGCCATCGCCAAAGCCTCAAGCGCACCGAGCGCAACCGCGTCGTCAGGACCCGTGCCCGCACATTGGCCCGGACGGCGGCGGAAACTATCGCGTCGAGCAGCGACGAAGCCGCGGCGCGCGAGGCGCTCAAGCAGGCGACCAAGGTTCTGTACAAGGCGATTAGCAGCGGCACGATGCATCGCAATACGGTCCGCCGCAAAGTTGCGCGGCTCTCCGCGAGCCTGCATCGCAAGTTCGGCAAGCAAGCGTAAGCCGTCCGCCCGGCGCGCCGGCTTCTAGTCGGGCGCGATCATCAGATCGAGGAGCAGTCCCGCGAGCGCTTCTTCGCGTTCCTTGATCGTGCCGTCTTTGAATCCCGCGTCCATCGCGCACGCGCGCCAGTAAGCGCGTTCCAGACGCTGCAAGCCGAAGCGCCGCGCCCCTTCGATTGCGCGAGTCGCAAGGCCGCTTTGCGGCGGCAGCCCCAGCGCAGCGGCGACATCTCCGGGGCTTTTGCGGCCCGAGATCATCGAGGCCGCGATCATCATCCGGCGCATCATCGGTATGATCTCGACCGCGAGAATCTCGAAAACGTCGCGCCCGAGCGCCAGCGCGCGGCCCAACTGCGCCATCGCCGCCGACGCCCGCCCTCGAGCGATGCTCTCCGCGAGCTCGAACGCTTCCGGCATCCGCCGGGCGCCCTCGTCCAGATCGCCCGGCTGCACCGGCGCGCCCGGCTCGGCGAAGATTGTGACTTTGCCGAGCGTGTTGGCGATTGCCGCCAAATCTCCGCCGTGGCGGGAAATGATCAGATCGAGAGCGGCCGCCGACAGTTTTAATCCAAGCGATTGCGCGAACGCATTGACGTATTGCTCGACCTGGTTGTCGAACGGACGCATGCAGTTTACGAGCAACGCCGACTTTTCCGCGGCGCGGCGGATCTTCGCGGGCGCGTTGTCCTTTTCGTAAAGCAGGATCAGGTGGCCGGGGCCGCGCGCGGTTTCGATTGCTGTCGCCAGCGCCGCCTCCGAGCCGCCGCCGCCCGACGCGCGCGCGTCGCCGGCTTCAGCCTCGGCGCCGCCGGCCTCCGCCCGGTCCCGGCGCGATCGCAGTATGCGGCACGCGATCGCACGCCTAAGTGCGAACAGATCGGGCGCGCGAAGTTCGTTCAGTACAGCTCCGTAATCGTCACCCGCGCCGATCTGAAAGCTGCGATACTGGCATCCTTCGCCGGCCAGTCTGCGCACGATTGAATCGAGAACGCATTCGCGCAGGAACGCGTGCGGACCGAAGATCACCGCCACCGGCGGGACTCGCTTTGCTTGTTCCCCGGTTGCTCCTCGAAGGTAAGCCAGAGCGGTTTCCAGCGGCATGCGGTAGCGTCCGTGAGCGCGGCGGCCAGTGAAAAGTGAAAAGCTAGAAGCCCTCGGCCATCTCAGCGTAGAGGTTTTGCGCGAGTCTCTGCATTGCGAGGTCGCGCGCCACCGCGGTTTGCGTTTGCGCAGTCTGCAGATCGGTAAGGTTCGCGATATCTCCGCCGCGCAGGTTCTGCTGCAAAAATCCCGGCGTCGTGGGCACGACCGTCTGCGCCACGATTGCCTGGCTCTGCCCGCCGGCGACACTGCCCGTGCTCCAGATCGTCTTCTTCGTGCGCAGGTCAGTGAGCACCGCCGAGACTGTCACACTTTGGTTGTAGGCGGTTGGCTCGAGAATCGAGTTGAAGTTGGTCGGCGCTTGAACAGAGAGCCTGACCTCACCCGACAACTGAAGGTCGGCCCCGCCGGGACTATCCACGACCGTGAGCCTGCGATGCATCGCGATTTCATCTTTGATGTAGCGCATCAACTCGTCGTTGATTCCGGTTGCGCGGGTGCGATTGCCGAATCGGGCGACGTAAATCGTCTGGGCGTTCTGCGGCAGCGCGTCGCCCGACGCGGCGAAGTGATAGCCGCATCCCGCAAGATAGAGGCCCGCGACGAGCGCGAAGCCGAGCAGCCTACTCGGCCTTGGATAGCGTAACTTCCTCACCCTTCTGCTTCAGCCCCAGCCGTCCGGCGATTTCGTCCAGCACACCGTTGACGAAGCGCCCCGACTCGATGTCGCCGTAGCACTTCGCCAGTTCGATCGCCTCGTCGATGGTGACGCGCGCCGGAATGTCCTCCATCCTGAGCAATTCGTAGAGCGCGATTCGCATGACGTTGTGATCGACGCGCGACAGCCGTTTGACCGACCAATGTTCCAGCGCGTCCGCCAGATGCTTGTCGAGCGCCGGCTGCTCGCGGCGCACTCCCTCCATCAGCTCGACGGCAAACTTGCGCGCACTCTCCTCGGCCGGAAAACTTTCGAACAGCGCGGCCAGGTCGTCGCTGCTGGCGCCGCCGCAAATGTCTATGCGGTACAGCGCCTTGAGCGCGAGCTCACGCCCCTGATGTCTAAGTCCCATAGCAATTCAACAGCCGCGGGCGGCGCGGCATGCGTCGCCGCTGCGGCCCGCTCTCTCAAGTGATCAGCTTCAGCTCCGAGAACAGATGGCCGAGTTTTTCTTTCTTGGTTTTCAGGTATCCGATGTTTCCCGCGTGCGGCGTGACCTCGATCGGCACGCGCGAAACGTTGACGCCGTAGCGGCGCAGGCTTTCTATCTTGTGCGGATTGTTGGTCAGCAATTGCACCTCGCCAACGCCGAGGTCGCGCAGAATCTGCGCTCCGATTCCGTAATCGCGCAAGTCCTCGTCGAAGCCGAGATGCAAGTTCGCTTCGACGGTGTCCATCCCGTGGTCCTGCAGGGCGTAGGCGCGAATCTTGTTCCCGAGCCCGATTCCGCGGCCCTCCTGGTGGAGATAGATTACCACGCCGCGATCCGCCGCCATGATTCGCTCGAGCGCTTCCTGCAACTGCTCGCCGCAGTCGCATCGCGCCGACGCAAACACGTCGCCGGTCAGACACTCCGAATGGAGCCGCACCAGTGCGGAGCGGCCGCCGCCGACCTGGCCCTTGATCAGCGCCAGATGCTCGCGGCCGTCGACGACGTTGCGGAAGACCACGGCCTGCAGCACGCCACCGTCCACCGGAAACGGCTGCTCGGAAACGCGCTGGACCAGAACTTCATTCGTCAGGCGATGCGAAACAAGTTCCTTGACGAAAACTATCGGAAGAGAGTGGTGCGCGGCGAACTCGCGGAGTTCTTTGAGCCGCGCGGCCTCGCCGTCCTCGCGCAGGATCGTGCACAGCGCCGCGACCGGGCCCAGCCCCGCCGATCGCATCAGGTCCACCGCGCCCTCCGCGCGTCCGATCCGCACCATCACCCCGCCGCTCAACGCCATCAGCGGTAAAATGTGGCCGGGCATGACAATATCGTCATGGCGCGACTCGTCGAATGCGACCACCGAAATCACGCGCGCGCGATCGCCCGCCGAAATGCCGGTGGTAGCGCCTTCGCGCGCGTCGATCAGCACGCCCGCTTGCTCGTTCGAATCGCCGTTGTCGGTCGAGGGTTGCAGCGGAATTCCGAGTTCGCGGAAACGCTTGTCGGGAATCGCGACGGAGATGACGCCGCGGGCCTCGCGCGCCATGAAATTGATGTCGTCGGGCGTGATTTTCTCCGCCGCCATCACCAGGTCGCCCTCGGCGTCCTCGCGCTCCTCCGCAACCATCACGACCATCTTTCCGTCGCGCAAAGTGGAGAAAATCTCTTCCAGTGAAGCCGATGCCATCTGAGTCAACGATGGCGATATTATCACCGGCTCGGCGACCTAACCAGTGCGCCCCTTGCGCGCGCTGACGCGGCCTTCCAGCAACCAGTCGTCGCCTGTCTGGCGCACAGAGAGATCGGCGATCTGGATCGCATCGCGCACACGCCGCGGCTTCATCCCGTCAATCGCGGACAGACCCGCGCCTAAGATTTTCGGCGCGACGAAGAATGCCACGCGGTCGACGATGCCGGCGCTCAGCGCCGAGCCGGCGAGATGTGCGCCCCCTTCGATCAATACGCGGCACCATCCGCGCCGCCCAAACTCACGCATCAGCTTCGCCAGCTCAATCTCGCCGCCGCGCGCCGGGGCCGCGATCACTTCGACGCCGGGCCGCTCGTATCTTCGACGCGCACGGGCGAGATTCCCGGGCGTCGTGACCAGGATAGCCGGCGCGCTCGAACGGCCCCGATAGACGCGCGACAAGGGCGCAGTGCGAAGGCGCGCGTCGACGACGACGCGAACCGGGTCGCGCCCGCCTGCGATCCTGCACGTCAGGCGCGGATTGTCCGCTATCACGGTGCCCGCGCCGACCATCACGGCGTCGCATTCGCGGCGCCATCGATGCACCAGTTGGCGTGACGCCGGTGAGCTGATCCATCGAGAATCGCCGCTGGCAGCGGCAATCCTTCCGTCCATCGTCATTGCGAGCTTGAGCACTCCCAGCGGCCGCCCGCGCGCGAGCCGCGTGATGAACCCCTCGTTGAGTCGCCGCGCTTCGTCTTCGAGCACTCCAGCCACGACCTCGATCTTCGCGCGCTTGAGGATTGCGATTCCGCGCCCTCTGACCCGAGGATCGGGATCCACGCATCCTATGACGGTGCGCTTGACGCCCGCCTCGACCAGCGCGTTCGCGCACGGCGGCGTCTTGCCGAAATGGGCGCACGGCTCGAATGACACGTATGCCGTCGCACCGCGCACGAGCGCGCCCGCGTCCGCGAGCGCCTGCGTTTCGGCGTGCGGACGCCCTCCCACGCCGGTGACACCGCGTCCGACGACTTTCCCGTCGCGCACGATTACGCATCCGACGGCCGGATTCGGCGTGGTCAGGCCGAGCCGCTCCCGCGCCAGCGCGAGCGCCCCTCGCATGAAGCGCTGGTCTCGAACCGCTGCTGAGTCAGGAGGCGGCGTCGCCTTTCTTTTCACCGGGGGCGCGCGGTGCGGGCGTTTGCTTGCGTTGATTTATGAGATCTTCGAGCTCGTGCATGAACTCGTCGATGTCTTTGAACGAGCGATAGACCGATGCGAAGCGCACGTAAGCGACCTGGTCGATCTTGTGCAGCTCGTTCATCACCGCCGACCCGATCGCACTGCTGGCGACCTCGCGGTCGCCCTGCTCGGCCATGTTGGCCTCGATGCTGTTGGCAATCTGCTCGATCGTTTCCATCGAGACCGGCCGCTTTTCGCACGCGCGCTTGAGGCCGGCGACTATCTTGGCCCGGTCGAACGGCTCGCGGCGGCCGTCCTTCTTCACGACCATCGGGGACGCTTCTTCAACCCGCTCGTAGGTGGTGAAGCGCCGCTTGCATGCCGAACACATGCGACGGCGCCGAATCATCATGCCGTCGGTCGACATCCTTGAATCGACGACGCGGTTTCCACGATGGCGGCAGAAAGGGCACCGCATGGGCTAGCTCCGGGGACAGCCGACGAGTCGCCGCAGGCCCGGCGATTTGTCAGGGACGAGTTTTGAGTCGCGCAGCTTCAGCTCTTGTGAGCCTCGATATAAGTGACGACGTCCTTGACCGTCCGAATCTTCTCGGCGTCCTCGTCGGATATTTCGATGTTGAACTCCTCTTCCAGCGCCATCACCAGCTCGACGATGTCGAGCGAATCGGCGCCGAGGTCCTCGATGAACGAGGCCTCCGGAGTTACTTCGTCGGCGGCCACACCCAGTTGCTCGCTTATCTTCTCGCGAACCTTGGTTTCGATGTCTTGGGCCATCGTGCTCTCGTTCCTCCTGGCAGCGAGCCGTGATCAGGCCGCCAATCAATTTTCCAACATTATCCCGATGCCGCGAAGATCAGAGGTGACGGCAAAGGGCTGGAGTTCAAGTTATCAGGGGAGCATAAGGACTGAAAAGGGCCGACGCAAGGCAATGGTCAGGGTTTGGCGGCGGGCGCTGGCTGCGAAATAGCCTTCAACGACGCGAGATCCTCGAGCGGCCGCACCCGAATCGTCCGATACATCCGGCGCATCATGCCCATCAGCACGCGGCCCGAGCCGAATTCGATCGCGTCGGTGACGCCACTCTGCGCCACGACCCCCATCGATTCCTCCCACCTTACCGGCGCGGTTATCTGTTCGAGCAACAGCGGCACGACGCGGGCGGGATCGCGATTCACTTCCGCCGTGACGTTCGCGATCACGCCGAATTTGAACTCTCCGACCTTGAGCGCCCGCAACACCGGCTCCATTCCGTCGCGCGCAGGTTGCATCAGCGGACAATGAAACGGTGCGCTGACCTTCAACTCCATCGACATCGGGGCGCCGCGCTCCTTGGCAATCTCCAGCGCGCGCCGGACCGGCGCCGCATGTCCGGCGATAACGACCTGGCCGGGCGCGTTGAGGTTAGCGGGCACCGCCAGCTTGCCGTCGCGCGTGACATCCTCGCAGATTTCCCGCACCTGCTGCAGTTCGAGGCCTATCAGCGCCGCCATGGCGCCCTGCCCCGGCGGCACCGCTTCCTGCATCAGGCGCCCACGCTCACGCACCGCGCGGATCGCATCGGCAAACCCAATCGCGCCGGCCGCGACCAACGCGCTGTATTCGCCAAGACTATGGCCGGCCGCGATTTCCGGTTCGCCGCCGACTTCTTTGCGATAGACGCGCAGCGCCGCTATCGAAGCGGTCACGATCGCGGGTTGCGTGTTGGCGGTCAGCCGCAGTTCATCGTCCGGGCCTTCGAAGCATAGTTTGGAAAGCGGAAACCCAAGCGCCTCGTCGGCTTCCTTGAACGTCTCGCGCGCGGCGGGGAAGTTATCCGCGAGCTCTTTGCCCATCCCGACCCGCTGCGATCCCTGTCCCGGGAAAAGAAACGCCAGCTTCATCCAACCCCGGGACCTCAGGACTCGCTTTTCGGACGGTCCGGCGAATGCGCGCCCGCATCCGGTTCGTCCTGCGTATGCAATTCGCCCGACTTGCGCGCCTTGTCGCCGCCGGTTGCAGCGCCATTCACCGACACCGGCGCCGACGGCGCCGCGCCGGACTCGCCCCGCGTCTCCTTCTGAAGGGAGCCGCTGCCGTGCGATCGGGAGTGCGTGGATTCGTAGTTGGCGCGTTCGATTTTGGCGGCGTCGGGGTGAAAGTCTGCGCCGTGTTCTGACGACGGCTCGCGCGGCGCCCCCGCGTCACTCGGCGGCGCGGGATGCGAGTCGTCGCGCCGGGCAGCCTCGCCTTCGCGGTCGCGGCGATGCAACCGTTCGCGCATTTTGCCGAACAACGCGCGGAATCCCTTGCCGGCAGCGGGCTTGACCTGCGCAACGGGCTGAATCTTGGCAAGGATCTCGAGAATTTCGGCGTTCACATAATGCACGAGCTGTTCATTCGCCGCGGCTCGAATTGCATTGCGTATTGCCCTGGGGTTTGACGACCCGTGCGCGATGATCGACACGCCGCTGACGCCGAGCAGCGGTGCGCCGCCGTACTCCGACGGATCAAGCCGCTCGCGCATCGCGCTGAGATTCTTGCGCACCAGCAGATACGCCAGCCGCGCGCGCCAGCTTCCGCCGAACACCCCGCGCAGGCTGCCGAGCAGGAACGACGAGAACCCTTCCATCGTCTTGAGCGCGACGTTGCCCGTGAAGCCATCGGTGACGACGATGTCCGCCTTGGCGCGGTTGATGTCGCGCCCCTCGACGTACCCGATGTAGTGCACGTAGGTCGGCATCTGCTCGAGCATCGCGGCCGCCGCGCGCGTGATGTCGTTGCCCTTGGAGCTCTCCTCGCCGTTGGAGAGAATCCCGACCCGCGGGCGCGAAACGTTGCGCACGTGCCGCCAGTACACGCTTCCCATCACGGCGAACTGCACCAGGTTAACTGGCTTCACTTCGGTATTTGCGCCCGCGTCGATCAGCAGCCCGAATCCTTCGCTGGTCGGAACCAGCGACGCGATCGCCGGCCGATCGACATTGGCGATGTTGCCGAGGATCATCATCGACGCCGTCATCACGGCGCCCGAATTCCCGGCGCTGACAAACGCGCTCGCGTCACCGCGCTTGACGAGATCGAGTCCGACGTGAATCGACGAGCGCGGCTTGGACAGCACCGACTCCAGTGGCGAGTCGTCCATCAGCACGACTTCCGGCGCATGCTCGATTCGGATTGCCAGGTTGGCTGCTTCGTGGTCGGCGAGCTCGCGCGCAAGGATCTCGCCGTCGCCCACCATCACGACCTCGATGCCGAAGTCGCGGGCGGCCAGCACGGCGCCCTCAACGGTCGCCTTGGGAGCGAGATCGCCCCCCATCGCGTCGAGCGCGATTTTCACGGTCGTACTCGCCGCGCCTAGTCCTTTATCTCGGCGAGCTGGCGGCCGCGGTAGGAGCCGCAATGGCGGCAGATGCGATGCGGCATCACGGGCTCGCCGCACGACGCGCAGGTGCCGGGGTTGACGGCCCGGAGCGCATCATGCGCGCGGCGCATGTTTTTCTTCGAGTGCGAGGTACGGCGTTTGGGTGCTTGCATGACGAATTACTTCCTAATGTTGAGGTTGAGCTTATCAGGTACGCGGCAGTTTAAGCGACCTTAGCGCTTCCAGCCGCGGATCGAAGCTCTCCACCCGGCATTCGCAGGTGGCGCGATTCAGATTCACGCCGCAATGCGGGCACAGGCCGCGGCAATCGTCCTGGCACAGCGGACGTGTCGGCAACGCTAGCAGGACTTGCTCGCGAATCAGCGGGCTCAAGTCCACTTCGTCGCCCTCATACAGCGAGAACTCCAGGTCCTCGGCGCGAAGATTGTCGTCGTCGTATCCGACCGACTTGGGCGAGAGCACGAAACGAAACGGACGATCGCCCGCTGCGTCGAAGTCCTCGGCACATCGCGCGCACACCGCCCCGGTCCTGGTCTTCAGCATGCCCGTGAAAAACAGTTCCATCCCGGCGCGATAAAACGACACCGAGACTTCAACCGGCCCCTCAAGGTGATATTCACGGATCGGCCCCTGCCCCAGGATACGGTTGATTTCCTGCTCCGGCTCGGCAAACGCCATCTCTTTGGCATCCGCCGTTATGTCCTCGATTCGGATTTTCACCGCTCGCGACGCCTTGGACGGGGATAGTGGAACGAGAATTATTGCATTTCGGGCGCAATGTTCAAATACGCCGGTTGGCGCAAACGCGGTTTAGCTGTAGGGTCGAAAACATTTCATCCTTGAGGGTAGATCTGCGATGGCAACCGAGCGCTTCACTTTTCCCACCAATTTTCTTTGGGGCACCGCCACTGCCGCCCATCAGGTCGAGGGCAACAACCTCAATTGCGACTACTGGCTGCTCGAGCACACCCCCGGCTCGCCATTCGTCGAGCCGTCGGGCGACGCGTGCGACCAGTACCATCTCTACGCCGACGACATTGCGATGCTGGCGCGGCTCGGCTTCAACGCTTACCGCTTTTCCATCGAATGGGCCCGCATCGAGCCCGAGCCGGGAGAGTTCTCCCGCGCCGAACTCGATCACTACCGCCGCGTGCTGGCCTGCTGCCACGAGCACAAGCTGAAGCCGGTGGTCACCTTTCATCATTTCACTTCGCCGCGATGGGTCGCGGGCGACGGTGGATGGGAAAACGAAATGACCGCCGAGCGTTTCGCCCGATTCTGCGAGCGCGCGGCCGCGCATCTCGGCGACCTGATCGGCGTTGCCTGCACCATCAACGAGGCCAACCTCGGCGCCTACCAGTACCTGCTCGGCACGCTGCCGCTGAAGGTCGACCCGACGCGCGCGCATTGGCTCGCAGAGGCCGCACGCCGCATCGGCGCCGATCCGAATCGCTTCGCGCCGTTCCTGATGTGCGATCAGATGAAGGCGCGCGACACGATGCTCGAGGCGCATCGGCTGGCCGCCGCCGCGCTCAAATCATCGCGCGGCAAATATCCGGTCGGGATGTGCCTCGCGCTGGCCGACCTGCAGGCCGTGCCCGGCGGCGAGGCGCGGCGCGATCGCATCAAGGCCGAATGCCAAGACATTTTCTTCGAGGCCGCGCGCGGCGACGACTTCGTCGGCGTGCAGACCTACACCCGCAATCGCATCGGCGCCAACGGCACTTTGCGTCCGGAAGCCGGCGTCGAGCGCACCATGATGCACTACGAGTTCTGGCCCGAAGCGCTCGAAGCCACCATCCGCCAGGCAAGCGCGGTCGCCAAAGTTCCCGTGATCGTCACCGAGAACGGCATCGGCACCGACAAGGACGATCGCCGCATCGAGTACGTGCGCCGCGCGCTGAACGGCGTCGCGCGATGCATCCGCGACGGCATCGACGTTCGCGGCTACTGCTACTGGTCACTGCTCGACAATTTCGAGTGGAACTCAGGCTATCACCCGACCTTCGGCCTGGTCGCCGTAGATCGCGAAACCCAGGCCCGCACGATCAAACCCAGCGCCCAGTGGCTTGGCAACATAGCCCGCGCCAACGCAATAGACATCTCATCCGGTTGAGAAGAGAAGACACTTACTTTTTTTGATGTCATTCTGAGCGAAGCGAAGAATCTCGGCGGACGCTCTTGCGTCCGGCGCCCGCACGCACCTTCCCGACGCCAATCCTCGGGCAGTCCCCTGCCACCGCGCAGATCTCGCACAGCGGCTTGCGCGCGATACATACCTGGCGTCCGTGCAGAATCAGCCGCATCGAGAACGGCGTCCAATCCTCGGGCGGCAGGATCTTTTGCATGTCGATTTCAATCTTCGCGGGATCCGCATTCCTGGTGAATCCCAGCCGATACGTCAGCCGCCGCACGTGCGTATCGACCACGAACCCCGGCTTGCCGAAGATATGCCCCAAAATCACGTTCGCGGTCTTGCGCCCGACGCCCGGAATTTTCACGAGCGCTTCCATCTCGGAGGGAACCTCGCCGCCGTAGTCCTCGACGATCTTCCGCGCCGCGCCGATCAGCGAGCGCGTTTTCTGACGGAAGAATCCCGTCTTGACGATTAACTCCTCCACGTGCCGGGGGTCCGCCGCCGCCATCGCGCGCGCGTCGGGATACTCGCGAAACAGCCGCGGCGTCACGCGATTGACGCCCGCGTCGGTGGACTGCGCCGAAAGGATCGTCGCCGCCAGGCATTGCCACGGCGTTTCGAAATCAAGGCTGATGCGCGCCGACGGATACAGCTTCGCCAGCGCGCGCGAGACCCCAGCTGCGCGTTTCTTCAAAGCCGCGATCGATTCGCGCGCCGCCATGACCGCTCACGCCAGCACGCGGCGGCTCTGCTGCTCATGCGTGAAGCTTGAGACTTCGGCGTCCTCGCGCGCGCGATCCCAGCCGAGCTCAACCGCCATGATTCGCGCCACCGCCGGCGCCGCTGCTTCAGCCTCGACCGGCGAGCGCCACGACAACGACGTGCGCCGAATCAGGAAGTCGGCGACCGAATGCGCCATTTCGTTCGCAACCGCGTTGACGACCTCGGCGCCGATTGCGGGGCAGCCGCGCGACAGCGGCTCGGCCAGCTCGCGGCGCCGCCCCGCGATTCGCGCGACGATCGGCGCGCGCGTTCCGTAGCGTGCCTTGAGAATTTCCGCCGCCGCGGCCGGGATCGTTCGCAGCGGAGCGCCGCCGCCCGGCTCGTCCTCCGACGCCAGCTGCCGCGCGCCCGGAAGCGGCGTCGCGAGCGTTGGGCAAATTCCGGCTGCGCGTCCCAGCCGCTTCATCACGCGGTCGACGAGTATCTGCGCAATCTCGCGATGCGTCGTGAACTTCCCGCCCGCGACCGTGATCAGTCCCGACGCGCTCTCGAGTATAACTTCCTCCCGCGGCACCGCCGACGGCGCCGCGCCGTCCTTCTCCCTGATCAGCGCGCGCAGTCCGGCAAAGCTCGTCGCCACGTCGGTGCGCGTCAGCTTGATCCCCGGCAGACTCTCGGCCAGCACCGCGAGCAGGTATTCGACGTCGCCAATTTCCGTCCTGACGCCGGCGGGATCGCCCGCATAGTCAGTGTCGGTCGTGCCCACCAGCACGTAACGGTCATGCGGCATCACGAACACGATTCGCCCGCGCTCGTCGGCCAGCACCAGCGCCTCGCGCACCGGCAGCACCGTTCGCGCAAACACCAGGTGCACGCCCTTGGTCAATCGCACGCACGGCTGCGACAGCGGATCGTCCATCCGCCGAATCTCGTCCACCCACGGGCCGGCGGCATTCAGGAATTTTTTGGCGCGAACTTCAGCGCTGCCGCCGCCGAGCAGATCGCGCACGCTCGCCGACGCGATCTTCCCGCCGCTCATGCTGAAATTCTCGACCGCCGTGTAATTCGCCGCCGCCGCGCCATGCAAATCCGCGTCGAGCACGTTCTCGAACGTGACGCGCGCGTCGTCGGCCCACGCGTCGAAGTACATCGCGCCGCCCGTCAAACCGTCGCGGCTGAGCGCGGGCTCCGTCTCGCGTACCTCGGCCGCGTTCAGGCTCGAGTGCCACTCCTTGAACGGCATCCGCGCGAACAGGTCGTACAGCGTCAGGCCCATCGCCATCGTGAAGCGATTGAAACCGCGGCCCCGATAGACCGGGAACAGGAAATGAATCGGATGCACCAGATGCGGCGCCGTGCAATGGCGCAGGCGCTCGCGCTCACGCAGCGCCTCGTACACGAGCTTGAACCGCCCCTGCGGAAGGTAGCGAAAGCCGCCGTGAATCAGCTTCGACGATCGCGACGACGTGGCGCCCGCGAAGTCGCCGCGCTCTATCAGCGCCACCCGCAGGCCCCGCATCGCGGCGTCACGCGCGACCGCCGCGCCGTTGATACCCGCGCCGATTATCGCGAGATCGAATTCCTCATCGCGAAATCGCGCCAGGCTCCTGTGACGGTTCAGCGTCGCCAAGCCACTCAACCGTCAGTCTTCGGGGTCTTCCTGGAACGAGTAGCGCTCCTCGGTCCAGGGGTCGGCATGGTTGTGATAGCCGCGCACTTCCCAGAATCCGCGCCGGTCGATATCGGCAAACTCGATCGCGCGCACCCACTTGGCGCTCTTCCATCCGTACAGCTTCGGCACGACGAGCCGCAGCGGAAAGCCGTGATCCGGCTCGAGGTCGCGGCCGTCGTGGCGATACGCCAGCATGACGTCGTCGCCGAGAAATTCGTTCAAAGGGATATTCGTCGTGTAATCGCCGTCGCAATGGACTATCGCGTAGCGCGCCTCCGGCCGCAGTTTCACCAGCTTCATCAGGTCCGCGACTCTGACGCCCTCCCACGCGTTGTCGAGCCGCGACCAGGTCGTCACGCAATGAAAGTCTGAAACCTGGCGCGATAGCGGCAGCGCGCGGAATTCCTCGTACAAAAATCGAAGCGGCTTCTCGACCAGCCCCACCACTTTGAAATCCCACGTCCTGGGATCGAAGCGCGGCGTGGCTCCATAAGTCAGCACGGGAAATTTATCCGTCAGGACCTGTCCCGGCGGAACCCGCGCGGCAGCGTCCGATGCGGTGACTGGCTTGGCCATGAGGGTGACTATTATCCGAGCGATCGATCTGACGAAAGCCCGGCGGCACCCTGTTCCCTCTAACCATTCTAACAGGGACGAAGTCCCGCATCTTCTCTTACTACCGGGTGCAGGGGTCACCCCTGCCCAAGGAAGTGTGAAACCCAGGCGGGTTTCACATCAAATCAAGTCCTCCCACGTTCCACTCTCACCCCCGCGACATCGCCCTGATAATCGCCGCCGTCACCTCCTGCGTCGACGCTTTTCCGCCCACATCGCGCGTCAGCACTTTGCCCGCCCGCAGCACCGACGCCGTCGCGGCGCGAATCTTCCGGCCGGCTCCGCGATTTCTAAGGTAGTCGAGCATCATCGCGCTCGACAGGATCATCGCGATCGGATTGGCGACGCCCTTGCCCGCGATATCCGGCGCGGTCCCGTGCACCGCTTCGAAAATCGCACCCTTGTCGCCATAGTTCGCACCCGGCACCAGCCCCAGTCCGCCGACCAGCCCCGCGCACAGGTCCGAAACGATATCGCCGTAGAGATTTTCCAGCAGCAGCACGTCGAACGATTCCGGATGCGTCACCAGCCGCATGCAGGCCGCGTCGACGATTTGCTCCTGGTAGCGAATCGCCGGGTAGCTCTCCGCCACCGCGCGCGCGCACTTCAGAAACAAGCCGTCCGACAGCTTCATGATATTGGCTTTGTGAATCGCCGTGATCGATTTGCGCCGATGCGCGCGGGCGTACTCGAACGCAAATTTCGCGATTCGCCGCGACGCGCGCGCCGTGATCACCTTGATACTTTCCACCACGCCCGGCGCGATCTCGTGCTCGATGCCCGAGTACAGGTCCTCCGTATTCTCGCGCACGACGATCAGGTCCACGTTGCTGAACGGCGTATGCACCCCGGCGAAGTTCATTGTCGGGCGCACGTTGGCGTACAGGTCGAACGCGCGCCGCAGATGCACGTTGATCGAGCGCCATCCTTCCGCCACGCGCGTCTCGAGCGGCCCCTTCAGCGCGACCCCGGTTCGTTTGAGCGATTCGATAAGCGCGTCCGGCACCGGAGTTCCGAAGCGCCGGAACGCGTTCATTCCCGCCGCCTGCCGGTCCCATTCGATCCTGGCGCCGGTCGCCTCGATCACCGCGAGCGCCGCGCTCACCACTTCCGGCCCGACCCCGTCGCCCGCGATCAACGTGACCGCGCGCTCGTGATTGGATCTCCGCGCGCTGGAAGTGTGCGACGCCGCCGCCCGCTTTTTCTTTTTCAATTAGTAATTCACCAGCCCGACGGCAACGTCGCTGACGTTGGTCCCGCTCGGCCCCGTAACGAACAGTCCGCCCGCCGCCTTGAAGAAGTTGTACGCGTCGTTGCGGCTCAAGGCGGTCGCGGCGATGACTCCCGCGCGCTCGCCGTCGGCGACCGTGCTCGGCGACGCGAACGCGCCCGCGGCGTCGGTCGGCCCGTCGATTCCGTCCGTGCCCGCGACTATCGCCGCGATTCGGCGCCCGCGCCCGATTCGCGCGAGCTCGATCGCCATCGCGAGCGCGCACTGCTGCGCGCGTCCGCCTTTCCCGCCGCCGCGCACCGTCACCACCGGCTCGCCGCCGGCCACCACGCATACCCGCTCGCGAGCGATCCCACACATATACTCGGCGAGTGCGCGGCCGGCGTCGTTGGCCTCGCCATGCAGCGCCTGCCATCGCTGCGGATAATACCCCATCGCCGCGGCCGCGCGCTCGGCCCCTTCCAGAGCCAGGGTGTTGTCGCCGACGATCACGTTGGTGACACGCTGGAGGATCGGATCTCCCGGCTTCACCGTCGCACCGGTCTCGCCCGCCGCCGCCCGCTCCAGGTACTCGCGCACCGCCTCGGGCGCGCGCCCCCACACGCCGCGCCGCTTCATCACCGCGACCGCGTCGCCGACGGTGCTCCAGTCGCCGGCGGTCAGGCCGGATCCGATCGTCGCCAGGTCGTTGCCCGGCACGTCGGACAGAATCAGGCCGAGCACGCGCGCGCCGCCGCAATGCCGCAGCAGGCGTCCGCCCTTCACGGCCGACAGATGCCGACGCACGATATTGACCTCGCGAATCGAGGCCCCGGCTTTGAGCAGAGCCTGGTTGACCGCGATCTTGTCCGCCAGCGCGAGTCCGTCAGCCGGCCGCGTGAACATCGCCGACGCGCCTCCGCTGAGCCCGACGATCACGAGGTCGTCGGCCGTCGCCCGATGCAACATTTCGCACGCCACGCGCGCGGCCTCCTCCGACGATTCGTCGGGCATCGGATGGCTCGACGCGACGACCCGCACCCTTTCCACTGTTAAGGCCCGCTCCGTTGTCGCGGCGGATACTCTTGGAACGACGGCGATCGCATCGGCGAGCTTGTCGCCGACTCGGCGTTCGATCTCGTGCGCCATCGCGGCCGCCGCCTTGCCCACGGCGAGCAACCAGATTCGCGACGCACCCGCGATCAAATCGGGAACCTGCTCTGCGCCCGGGCAACCGCCGTCCATCGCCACGCCAACGAGCCGCGCAGGATCGACGGCCGCGACCGCCGCGCGATAAATCCGTTCGAGATCGGTCCGCTCCGCCCATTCGGAATCGGAATCTGTGGCAGGTGAACTCACTTCACTTGCGTTTCAGAGCGCGAATTTTTCCCGACGCCTCCGCCACCAGCACAACGTCCGCCATCGCGACGAACAACCCAGTGCCGACCACGCCCGGAATCGCGAGCAGCTCGCGATCCAGCCGCGCCGGATTCGCGATCTCCTTCACCGCGCAATCGAGAATCAGGTTGCCGTTGTCGGTGACGAATTCCGCGCCGTCGCTTTTGCGCACCTGCGGCTTCATCCCGAGCGCCTTGATCTTCGCGGTCACCAGCGAGACTCCGAACGGCACCACTTCCACCGGGATACTCCCGCGCTCGCCGAGGCGTTTGACAATCTTCTCGTATCCAACAAGCACGATGAACCGACGCGAGGACGCGGCCACGATTTTTTCGCGCACCAGCGCGCCGCCGTAGCCCTTGATCAGATTCAGCCGCGGATCGACCTCGTCCGCGCCGTCGAAGTCGATATCGATTTTCCCCGCCTCCGCCAGCGTGACGATCGGAATCCCCACCGACCGTCCCAGCTCCTCGCTGCCCTTCGAGGTAGGAACGCCGCGCACTTCGATCCCGCTGGCTCCCAGAGCCCGAATAAATGCGCTCGCGGCCCGCCCGGTTCCCAACCCAAGCGTATGTCCCCGCTTCACGTAGCGCAGAGCATAACGCCCAAGCGCCTCCAGCGCCGCGTCATCAGCAGCCATCACGCTCCAATCTGTTTTTGATTTCTTTCAACAACGATAGTGATACGCATGGGGTTCACTCGATTCGCGTTTCGTTCTCCTGAACCAAATGTTTCACGTGAAACACTTTCGCTAAAAAGCCGAACAGATTAGAGCCGTTTTCCGCGAAACAGGCGAAACTCGCGACGCGCTACGGATGGCCGTTGCGCAGCAGTTGCATGAACTCCTGGCGCGTCTCCGTGTTGGTGCGGAACACGCCCAGCATCGCCGACGTCGTGACGTAGGAGTTCTGCTTCTCCACCCCGCGCATCCGCATGCACAGATGCTCGGCCTCAAGCACCACCGCCACGCCCAGCGGGTCGATCTCCGACATCAGAGTCTGCGCGATCTGCGTCGTCAGCCTCTCCTGCACCTGCAGGCGCCGCGCGTAGATCTCCACCATCCGCGCCAGCTTCGAGATTCCGACGATCTTGCGATTGGGCAGGTAGGCGACGTGCGCCTTGCCCATGAACGGCAGCAGGTGATGCTCGCAGAGCGAGTAGAAATCCAAATCCTTGCAGAGGATCATTTCCTGGTAATCTTCTTCGGCAAACAGCGCGCCGTTGATCGCTTCCTTGGGATCCTTGGCGTAGCCGCTGGTCAGAAACTCATACGCGCTGGCGACCCGCGCCGGCGTGCGTCTCAGCCCGTCGCGATCCGGATCTTCGCCGATATGGCGCAGGATCACGCGGACCGCGTCTTCGAGCTTGCCGCGGCCATCGCGGCGGGCAATCGTTTCAGCGTCCGCTTTCTCGACGCCGTCGCCGCCATTCTTGTCTGCCCGGACACGGTTCATTTGCCGATCTCCTTGCGCCAGCGGCTGAACTGAAGCGCCAGCTCGATGGCGAGTGAAGGACCGCCGCCGCTCATGATGATGAACCCCGCGGCGTCGCGAGCCAACGACTTCATCAGCGCCATATTCTCGCGCAGCGAGACCGCGCGCACCTCTTCTTCGCCCATCCCGGCGAATCTGTCCAGATGGCTCCGCGCGCCGCTCAGGTCTTTCACGCGGTCGATCAGGTAGGTCGCCATCGCCTCGCGCTTGACCGGGAGGATGCCGAGCATCGTCCGGATTCCCAGGCCGTGCGCCTTGGCGACAAAGCGCCGGCCCGTGTCGGCGTCGAATACCGGCTGCGTGATCACGAACCTCGCGCCGGCGGCCGCCTTGCGCTCGAGCAGCTCGAACTCGCGCTCTATATTCTTTCGATTTGGATTGGCGACCGCGCCCGCCACGATCGACGGCGGCGATTTGAGCGGCGCCTTGCCCTCGCCGGTGTCGCCGCGATTCAGCGCGCCGACCATTGCGAGCAGGCCGTATGCGTCGAGGTCATGCGACGCGATCGCCTTGCCGTCGGCGCCGGGTGGAATCTTGTCGCCGTTGAGCGCGACCACCGCGTCGATCCCAATCGCAGCCGCGCCCAGCAGATCCGACTTCAGCGCGAACCGATTGCGATCGCGGCACGAGACGTTCAGGACGACTGGAATCTTCAGGCGCTCCTTGATCGCCGCGCCGAAGACCAGCGCCGACATCTTCACCTTGCCGAGCGCGTTGTCGGTGAGGTTGATCGCATCGACGTGCCCGACCAGCTCGGCGAGCCGGCGGATCAGCGGTGCGGGATTGATTCCGCGCGGGGGAGAGACCTCGAGCCACAGCGCGGGCGCGGCGGCGTTCAGGCTGTCGAGGATTGAAGGCAACGGATTTCTCCGCGGATGCGCGAGGCAGGCTGCGGCCTCACGCCTGACGGCGCTCGGTCGCTTTGACCTTCTGATACTTGCGATAGTCGTATCCGGTCGCCATCGCCATCAGCAGTGGCTCCATCCCGCCTTCGCGTTCGCGGCGCAGCACCCGCAGGCGGTCGAAGAACTCGCGGAAGTCCTTGTCGACGCGATGCTTGCCGTCCACCGGCTGCAGGAAAAAGTCGTGCAGGCGGGTCACGGTGAAGCGCAGCGACGAAAATCGCAGCTCATTGGGGAACGCGTCCCATTCCGCCAGCGACAGTGTGCGCACCGCCTCGTAGCCCGACAACAGGTAGCGGAACCGGTCGAGCGAGTAGGCGCCGTCGACAAAGCACAGCGCGTTGACCGCGGTCGCGATATCGAAAATGAACTTGCCGCGGCAGGCGGCGTCGAAATCGAGCATCGCGGTCAGCCGCTCGCCGCGAAACAGCAGGTTGTCGGCGAAGATGTCGCCGTGGATTACGCCCTTAGGCAGCTTGCCCTCGAGGTACCGCGTCAGGTACTCGACCTCGTCGTCGAGCGTGCGGCAAATCTTGCGGAAGTAGTTGGGCAGCCGGTTGCGCACCGTCAGATACAGATCGGCGATTCGCTCGAAGCTGAAGCGGTTGTCGATTCCCTTCTTGTAGGCCTTGCCGATCACGTGCAGGTCGCCGAGTGCGTGGCCGATCGTCTCGAGCTGGCTCGGCTTGAGGCGCGCCGGCGCCAGCACCTTGCCCTCCTGGTACTTGAACAGCGACACGCAGCGGTTGTTGAAATTGCGGTAGAAGCGGCCCATCCGGTCCTGCATCGGATGAGGGCACGGGAACGAGTGCTTGCGCAGAAACGACAGCAAATCGATTTCGCGCTTGAGCTCGTTCTCGCTCTTGACCTCGTCCACGCGCAGCAGAAACTTGCCCTTGGCTGCCTCGAGCACGTAGTTCGTGTTGACCGAGCCTTCGGGGATTCCGGTCGTGCTGCTGACCCGCCCGAGGCCGTAGTCGTCCGCGAGCTCCTTTAGAAACGGTTTGCTTAGCTCGGTGTAAACGGCCATAGAAACGAGGACTTGCAACCGATCAATCGAGGGTTGTCAGCCCGGCAAGTCTAGGGCGTGACTGGCACCTCGTCAACTAGGGGTCAGAAAACCCTGCTAAATGAGGGGTTTCGTGAATTCGAGAATCGATTGAGCGCGAGCCGCGACTCGATGCAAGTTGCCTCAAACATCAAGCGCGGTTAAATCAATCTCATGGCAACCTCTAAAAAGCCCGCTACCAAAACTCCCCGCAAGACCTCGACCGCCACGTCGAAGAGCGGCAGCGGCAGCGCCGCGCTGCAAGGAAAGAAGGCGCCGGCCTTCGCGCTGTTCGACGCCGAAGGAAAAACCGTAGCGCTCAAGAACCTGATCGGCGACAACAGCCTCGTCCTCTATTTCTATCCCAAGGACATGACCCCCGGATGCACCATCGAGGCGTGCAGCTTTCGCGACAACCTCGAGCCGATCAACGCGCTCGGCGCGAAGGTCGTCGGCATCAGCGGGGACTCGACCGACTCGCACGGCAAGTTCATCGCGAAGCACGAGCTCAATTTCCCGCTGCTCGCCGATCCCGACAACAAGGTCTGCAAGCTGTACGGCGTTTACAAAATGAAGTCGCTGTACGGGCGCGAGTTCATGGGCATCGAGCGCACCACCTTCGTCATCGACAAGGCGGGCGTCGTGCGCCGCGTCTTCCCGAAGGTGAAGGTCAACGGCCACACCGAAGAAGTGATCGAGGCGCTCAAAGAGATCGGCTGACTTTTTTAAGAAGCGGCGGCGCTGCTGGTGGACAGCAGATTGTCGCGCAGGAATGCGCGCAGCTCGGGCTCGACCTGTTTGCCGAGGTCGTGCGACGCTCGCGGAAAAAAGCAGGTCTCGACTTTCGCGCCGCGCACGCGCAATGCGTTGGCGAGCTTCACCGCCTGGCCCACCGGCATCCGATTGTCCTGCTGGCCGTGCATGATCAGCACGCTGCACTCAAGCCGCGGCGGCAGATGCGCGATCACGCTGCGCTCCTTCAGGATCCGTTTGCTCGGCCACACTTCGCGCAGGATCGACAGCTTGGTGCGCAGCGGCGCTTCCGGCCACAGCGACAGCGGATCGTAGCATCCCGATTCCAGAATGAGCGCGCGCGGGCGCGAGTCGTAGTCCATCAGCAGGCCAGCCGCGACGGCGCCATGGCCGAGTCCCCACACCGCCAGCCGGGTCGCATCGACGTCGGTGCGCCCCGCGAGCATGTCGAGCGCGCGGCGCGACGCGAGCACCGACGGCTGCCCCACGAAGCGGCTCGGCCCCGACGAGTTGCCGTAGCCGGGGATATTCACGCAGGCGACCTGGATACCCATCGCCGCGATTCCCTGGCTCATCTGCACGCACCTGTCGACGTTGCCCTCGCCGCCGTTGAGCACCAGCAGGCCGGGGCGCCGCCCCTGCTCCGTGCTGCGCGTCAGGTAGCCCTCGATATGGTAATTCTTGGGACCCATCGCCACGTCGAAGTTGAATTGATCGACGTTTTTGTAATTCGACTCGATCGATTTGCCGGGAATATGGCAGGCGACCATCGACACGGCGAGCACGATCGCCACGATAGAGAGTCTCGCGAATCGGCGCACGGGAACCGGGTACATCTTCAGTGACAAATGAGGTGATAGGCTGGACAGGTCGTCGGACATCGCCCGGGTAATCTACTCGTCTTATCTTCAATTGAAAACAGTTTGGCAATCCGAGACAAGCCCCACGGCGGCGGGCCGCATTGAATCGCGCCGAGGTTTCGCCGATACTTCTTGATTCGCAAGCGTAATTATCGATTTACGGCGCGCTATTTCATTCGGTGGCAGCAATGGCAACGCAGGCAGAAAAGGCCCCTGGGGCATCGGCGGCAATTGATTTCGACAAAAACGGCGGCATTGTCGCCGCGATCGCCGTCGATCACCTGAGCCATCGCGTGCTGATGGTCGCCTACATGAATCGCGAAGCCTTCGACGAGACAGTGGCCACCGGCCGCGCGTGCTACTTCTCGCGCTCGCGCAACAAGCTGTGGCGCAAGGGCGAAGAGTCGGGGAATTTTCAAATCGTGCACGAGATTCGCATCGACTGCGACGCCGACGCGGTGGTGGTCGCCGTCGAGCAGCGCGGTGACGGCGCCGCGTGCCACGAGGGCTACGAGTCATGCTTTTTCCGCAAGCTCGAGGCCGGCGAGTGGAAAATCGTCGAGCAGCGCAGAGTCGATCCCTCCAAGTACGGCCCCGGCTACTGCCACCCGCCGAAAAAGCCGGCCGGTTGATCGCGCATGGCTGACAAAGTCCTGAAATTCGGCATCCCCAAGGGAAGCCTCGAGCAGCAGACGCTCGAGCTGATGCGCAAGTCCGGATGGCGCATCACCGCCGACGCGCGATCCTACATCCCGACCACCGACGACGCGACGCTGAGCTGCCGCATCCTGCGTCCGCAAGAGATGCCGCGCTACATCGCCGACGGCTCGCTCGACGCGGGCATCACCGGCAGCGACTGGATCATCGAGAACAACGTGACACTCCAGCAGGTCGAGAGCTTCATCTACGCCAAGGCCACCTTGACGCCCTCGCGATGGGTGCTATGCGTGCGCAACGACTCGCCGGTCAAGCGGCTCGAGGATCTCCAGGGCAAGCGCATCGCGACCGAGCTGGTGCAGTTCGTCAAGCGAATCCTGGCCGAGCGCAAAGTTAAAGCTGAAGTTGAATTTTCGTGGGGCGCGACCGAGGCCAAGGTTGCCGAAGGCATCGTCGACGCCGCGATCGACGTAACCGAGACCGGATCGTCGCTGCGCGCCAACGGGCTGCGCATCGTCGAGGAATTGCTGGTCTCCAATCCGGTGCTGGTCGCCAACCCGGCGTCGTGGGGCGATCGATGGAAGCAGGCCAAGATTCGCCAGATTGGCATTCTGATTCGCGGCGCGCTCGACGCCGAGAACCGGGTCGGCATCAAGATGAACGTCGCCAAAGAAAATCTCGAAAAAGTAATCGCGCTGCTGCCGTCGATCACCGCACCCACCATCTCACACCTCTACCCGTCCAAAGCGCTGAAGGGGGTCGAATGGCTCGCAGTCGAGACGGTGATCGCCGAGCACACGGTGCGCGAACTATTCCCCAAGCTGCTGGAAGCCGGCGCGGTCGGCATCGTCGAGTACCCGCTGAACAAAATCATCGGATAGCTGAAGCGATTCGGCCGCATTTCACTTCTGCCGGATTTGTGCCACAACACTATAAGCCCACGTGGAGGTAAGCGTCATGGGTTTGCCCAACGGAGTGCATCATCTGGCCATCTGCACCAAGGACATCAAAAAGCAGATCGACTACTTCTCGCAAGTCGTCGGCATGGAGTTGGTCGCGCTGTACTGGATGCACGGCGTCGACAACACCTTTCACGGCTTCATGAAGCTGAGCAACAGCTCGTCGATCGCCTTCGTGCAGCATCCCGAGGTCGCCAAAATCCAGCCGATCAAGGGCGTCTCGCACGCCGGCCACACCACGCAGAACGTGGCCGCCGGCGCGATGCAACATCTGGCGCTCAACGTCGACAGCTACGACGACCTGATGGCGATCCGCGACCGCGTCCGTTCGCACGGGCACTGGGTGATGGGGCCGCTCGATCACGGTTTCTGCAAATCGATCTACCTGGCCGCGCCCGAAGGAATCATGCTCGAGTTCTCGACCTCCGAGGGCGGCTCGATCGACGCCGAGTCGTGGATCGATCCCGAAGTGATGGCGCTCGCGGGAATCGGCGCGGACGAAGTCGAGAAGTATAAGCATCCGGCGCCGTTCGAATCGAAAGGCGGCAGAGTCCCGCAGCCGAAGCCCGATGCGTCAAAGCCACTGATGGACTTTCCTCCCGAGGACCGCATCTGGACGATGAGCGATGAGGAAGTCACCCGCCGGATGAGTGAAACTACGCCGCCGGTGCAGAAAAAACCGAAAGCCGCGTAGTTAGAGAAGGACACCTAGTTCAAAGGTGAAACCCGCCGTCGGTTTCACGCTTCCCTGGGCAGGGGTGACCCCTGCACCCGGTGTTAAGAAATAGATACGGGCAGGCTCGCTACTTGGACGGCGACGCCGCCGCCTGCGGCGGCGGCTCGGGCGCCCGCGCCATGTAGAGCGGCGCCGGCTTGTTGAGTTGCGCGAAACTGAAATCGCCCAGCGAGAACACCGCCTTGCTCGCGTTTGAAATTGCGTAGTACTCGGTGTGCTGCGCTGGTTCGCCCGGCATCGGCGGGGTTGCCGGCTTGACGTTTATCTTCGCGAGCTTGACCGTGCCGAGCTCCTTGCCGTCCTTGCCGACGAGCGTGATTTCGAGCGCGGGATTGTCGAGGCCGAACAGCTGGGCGCTCGGCATCGGATCGGCAACGAGCGTGGTGCCCTTCAGATCGCGGAACTGATCGAGCAACCGCTCCACGACCGGAATGTCGCCCTCCGACGTCTTGCCCCCGACTACCACGTCCCACTTTCCGCCCGCGGCGCGCTTCAGTGTAAATTCGCCGTCGCTGTTTTTGACTTTGACGCTCGCAACCGTCTCGGGATCGACCTTCAGAATCGTTCGATCGCGAAAATCCAGCGGCGACTTGTCCAGGCTGCTCATCACGTACTCGGCCACGGCGTAAACCGGCGCGCGCTCTCCGCGGCGCACGTAGATCCCGCTCTTGCCCTGCCCGTTCTGCTTGAAGCCGAACAGCATCGATTGCTGCTCGCCGTTGTTGAGCACCACCGTCGCCGTCAGATGCGGTTTTCCGAGACCGTATTGCGCGACGTTGGCGGGCGCGTCGGCGACGAAGTCGGACGCGCGCGCGTTGACCAGCGTGCTCAGCGCCAGCCGGACCGCCATGTCGTCGGCCGCGTACGGCGCGGGCTTGACGATTTTCCAATTGTCGCCGGCGCGATCGATTTCGACCGTCGGTCCATTGTCGCGCGCGATGATGAGCTTCTGAACGTCGTCGAGCTTGAATGCCATCAGGTCGCGGAGGCGCAATTGGTCGACCGTCTTGTTCATCCCGGCCGCGAACGCGCCCTCGGTCAGCAGCACGGCCGGGCCGCTGGCGAGCCGGGCATAGGCGTTGAACCCGATCGGCGTCGATTTGCCGACTTCGAGCGCGGGCAGGGTTTTCTTGTCGAAGGTCGTCACCGTAACGGTCGCCGCCGGCGGCTTGAGTCCGAACGGTCCGAGGTCCGCCGGCTTCTCATCCACAGTGCGGACCTGGACGGCGTCGGCGATAGCGCGCGCAAGGTTGTTGGCTTGCATCTGGTCGGCGTCGGCGCCGATAGGCTTCACGAGCCGCCACGGTTTGTCCTTGTCGCGCTCGAGCACGATGTCCCGATCGGAATAGCGGAGTTCGATTTTTGCGATGTCGTCCTGCTTGACGTCGAGCAGCTTCTGCTGCGCTTCCGGCGAGGAATAACGGCCGACGATAAAGGCATAGCCGCCCACAATCGCAAACAGGATCAGAACGATAATGGTGTTGCGCAGCCGCATCGGACTTCAGTCGGACTCGGAGGCAGCCTCAGTTGCGCCGTTCCCACCACACCACGATTCCGGCAATCAGCAGCATCTCGGGCAGGAGCAGCACCGCAAACGCAAACACGATCGAAAACTGCGCGGTGGTCAGGCGAAAGCGCGACGCGCGCAGCGACCGCGGCCTGATCGAGATCGAATTTTCCTCGCCGGTCAGCCAATCGGCGCTGTTGATGAAAAAATCCCGGTTGAAGAACGTTTCCCCATATTGATTGTCGGCAAACTCGGTGCTGCCGAACACCACCATGCGCGCATCGCCCTTGCCCCAGCCGAGCTGCTGCAGGTCGCCGTTCACCGCCATCGCCACCGTGATCGGCCCGCGGGTATCCTTGGCGGTCAGCTCAGCCTTCTGCTGCCGGAACAGCGTGTCGAGATCGACTTCCGCCCACGACGTGTCGCCGGTCTGCGCGAGCGGCGCGACCGACAGTCCCGGTTTCAGGTTCGGTTCCGCGCTCAGCGATCGCGTCATCGGGAAAACGGTGCGCTGCTTGAAATCCTTGGTAATCGGATGCGCCTCGTAAGTCTGCACGATAGGATTGAGCCCCAGCGCGGGACCTTCGAACAGCCTCACCACCTGGTCCACCACGATGTCGTTGCCGACCTTGACGCCCCAGTCGGCCGCCAGCTTGACCATCGCGTCTTCGTCGATTGGATTGTCGGGGCGCTGCGGCCGGTACGTCGCAATCATGCGCCCGCCGCGCTTGAGGTAGTCATTCAACGCGTCGATCTCGTGCTGGCCAATCGGCTTGATCGGGCCCGCGACCACGACCAGGTTGGCGTCGTCGGGCACCTTGGGCAATTGCGCCAGCTCCAGCTTGCGGACCTCGTAGCCCTCGCCTTCCAGATCTTTTCTGATATTGCCGTAGCCCGACTGGGTCTCGGCGTCGTCGGGATCGGCCTCGCCATGCCCGTCGAGGAACTCGATTACCTTCTTGGAGCTCCGGGTCGCGCGAATGATCGCGTTGGTCAGCGCTTCCTCGGTGAGATCGGTGACGTTGGTGCCCTCGGTGCTGTCGGCGCCGCCGTACTGCAGATGGGTGGTGCCCATCACCGATACCTTGAAACGCTCGGCGAGCTCGGGATGCTTGTCGGGATCGACTAGCTCGAAACTGAGCTTCGGCGAGTAGTACGCATAGGTCTCGTAAAGTTCGCGGGCGGCCGGGTTCTCGCCGCCCTGAAAGAAGCCGTAGAACTTGAGCGGCTTCTTCAGACCCTTGACCACGTTCACCGACTCGCTGGAAAGGCTGTAAACCTTCTCGCTGGTCAGGTCCAGCCGGGTGTGGTGCAGCGTCGAAATATAGTTAATCGCGACCAGCAGCCCGATGAACGCGACCGAATAGACAACGGCGTTGGCGCCGTAGCGCGCCGAACGCCCGGTCGCGATCGAGGAAAGCTCGGAGCGGCTCGAGGTGATCCACAGGACTATCGCGAAGATGCCGCAGATCAGGTTGACCCAGACGAACAGCCGAAAGCCGGTCGAGATGAAATAGTCGACCAGCCCGAAAGACAGCAGAACCAGGCCGAGAATTCCGTAAAGCGCCGCCGATCGCCGCATCCGCCGCCCCTCTGCCTTACCGCCAGCGCGCCGACTCGACCGAGCGTTGGGTCAAGAACAGCGCCACGAAGATGACACTCAGGAAGTAAACGATGTCGCGGGTGTCGATGATGCCGGTGACCATCTGCGCGAAATGCTCCGGCAGGGACAGGTAGTGCAGCAAGCCCGAAAGCGGCCCGCCACCCGCCTGCGCCGGCCACGAGATGACGAACAGCATCAGCAGCGTGCCGAAGCAGGTGATCGCCGCGATGATCTGATTCTGCGTGAGCGAACTGGTGAATAGTCCTATCGAAACGAACGAGATCGCCAGGAACAACAGCCCGAGATAGCCGGCGAACATTACGCCGATCTCGGGGTTGCCGAAGGCTACCAGGATCAGCGGAAAGATCCCGGCCAGCCCTATCATGATCAGCATGAAGGCCGCGGCCGCGATGAACTTTCCCGCGACGATCTCGCCGGTCCGAATCGGCGCCGTCAGCAGGAGTTCATAGGTGCCACTGCGCTTCTCCTCGGCAAAGCTTCGCATCGTGATCGCGGGCACCAGGATGACGAGCACGATCGCGAGGTTGTGCAGCATCGGCTCGATTACGCGGTCGTTGAGGTTGAGGTGCTGCAACACTTCGGGATTTTGCATTGCGGAGTAGGCCGTCAGCATCACCTCGAAGTAGCGCAGCAGCGCGAAGAAAAAGAAGCCGCCCAGCAGCAGGAACACCGTCATCACGACGTAGGCCACGGGCTGCAGGAAATAACCCGCGAGCTCCTTGCCCGCGATTGTAAGAGAATTTTTCATGCGAGCGGCACGGGTCGCCTAGGTATGCCCCGCTCCAACCTCCTCCAGCGTTTCCTCGGCGGTCGCGGCGTCCTCGTGACGCTCCTTGGTGATGGCGTTGAGGAAAATATCTTCGAGCGAGGTCCCGGCCGGGAGCTTCTTCAGATATTCCTCGAGCACCACGCGGCCGTCGGCAACGATCACGACCTTGTCGCAGATCTGCGAAACCTCGGGCAGGATGTGGGTCGAGAGCACCACCGTCCGGTTGCCCGCGAGATTGTGAATCAGGCCGCGGATTTCGTGAATCTGGCGCGGGTCGAGCCCGATGGTCGGCTCGTCGAGGACCAGCACGGGCGGGTCGTGAATCAACGCCTGCGCCAGGCCGACGCGCTGGCGATAGCCCTTCGAGAGCTGGCCGCAAATCCGATGCGACATATCAGTCAGTCCGCAGACTTCGAGCACGTGCTCGAGCGCCGCGTCGATCTTCGCGCGCGGGACATCGCGCAGCCTGGCGACGAAGCGGAGATAGGCCTCGACGCGCATATCGGGATAGAGCGGCGGACTTTCGGGCAGGTAGCCGATTTTCCGGCGCGCCTCGAGCGACTGCGAAAAGATATCGAGTCCGTCGATCAGCACGGTGCCCGCGGTCGCCGGCATATAGCCGGTGATGATGCGCATCGTGGTGGTCTTGCCGGCGCCGTTGGGCCCGAGAAAGCCGAGGATGGAGCCGTTCTCGGCTTTGAACGATACGTCTTTTACCGCGACAAAGTTGCCGTAGGCTTTAGTTAGGTTTTTAACCTCGATCATTCAGGTCGTCCGATTCCGGAGCCGCCGAGACGGCCAGCCGCTTCAATCAATTGACGAAGAGACCTTCACGGCAATTCGATCAACAAGAGAGCAACCGACTAATTAAACACACCACGCCAAAGTGTCAATACGATGATCGTGCATCGCGCGATATTTTCGATTTGCGTTCGCGGCGCTTTTGCTTTGAGAACCGTATCGGATAGTTTCGACTGATGGCCGCAGAACGCAAGCAACTGATCCTGGTCGACGGCTCCGGCTACATCTTCCGCGCTTTTCATGCGCTGCCGCCGATGAATACCTCGCACGGGCTGCCGACTCACGCGGTGTACGGCTTCGTTCGGATGCTGCTGAAGCTGTTGAAGGACGTGCGCCCGTCGCATATCGCGATCGTGTTCGACTCGCCGAAGAGAACTTTTCGCGACGACCTGTTCGCCGACTACAAGGCGAACCGCGCCGAGGCGCCCAACGACCTGGTCGTGCAGATTCCGTATATCCATCGCGCGGTCGAGGCGTTTCGGATCAAGTCGCTGATGCTCGACGGATTCGAGGCCGACGACGTGATCGGCACGCTGGCCAAGCGCGCCGCGAAAGAGGATTTCGTCGTCACGCTCATCACCGCGGACAAGGACTTCATGCAACTGGTCGGCCCGCACATCACGTTGTGGGACACGATGCGCGACCGGCGAATCGGAGTGCGCGAGGTGCGCGAGCGCTTCGGCGTCGAGCCGGCGGCGCTGGTCGATATCCAGGCGCTTACCGGCGACTCGATCGACAATATCAAGGGCGTGCCGGGCGTCGGCGAGAAGACCGCCGCGGCGCTGGTTCAGAAGTTCGGCGGAGTGAAGGAAATCTACCAGAACCTGGACCGGATCGAGGAGGCCGGGATTCGCGGCGCGAAAAAAGTCGCGGGCCTGCTCGCCGAGCATCGCGCGGCAGTGGACCTAGCGCGAAAACTGGTACGCATCGACACGGAGGTACCGCTCAGTGTCGAGCCCGACGAATTCGCGTGGCATGGCGTCGACGAGCGCGCGGCCGCGGAACTGCTGCGCGAACTGGAGTTCCATTCAATTCTGCGCGAGATATCGCCGTCGCAGGTGGAACTCCCCGGCCTGGAATCGAACGCGAAGCCGGCGGCGACTGTCAGCGGAAAAGATCTCGCTGAGGCCCTCGACGCGCTGGCTGATGCGCCACGCATCGCGGTCGACCTCACCAGCGCCGAGTCCGGCCGCGACACCTTGCAGCTCGCGAGCGCCGACCAGACAATCGTCGTCGAAGCTGACGGGATTGCGAGCGCTGCGCGGATTCTCGGCTCCGAGCGACCGCTCAAAT
The DNA here is from genome assembly GCA_963789715.1 of Binataceae bacterium (SeqCode). Classification (GTDB taxonomy): domain Bacteria; phylum Desulfobacterota; class Binatia; order Binatales; family Binataceae; genus Binatus. Next base: position 996,283 of record CAWBLQ010000003.1, read on the forward strand.
CGTGCCACGATCTAAAGTCTCAAATCGGTGCGTTCGCGCGGCATGGAATCGCGCTGAAAGGCGTCGATTTCGACACGATGCTCGCCGGCTTTCTGATCAATTCCGGACAGGGCGAGCCGTCGCTCACCGATTTGTATCACGAGTACCTGGCTCCGCTCGGCGCCAGCAGTCCGCCCGGCACCAACGCGGCCCTGGTGAGAAATCTTCGCGAGGCGCTGACGGCGCGGCTGGAAGCTGACAGGCTCACTCCGATGTACAACGAAATCGAGATGCCGATCGCGCCGATACTGGCCGCGATGGAAGCCGATGGAATCGGCATCGACGGCGACGCGCTCAAAGTCATCTCGAAGGAATTTGCCGAGCAGATGAATCGGCTGGAGCGCGAGTGCTACGCGCTGGCGGGCCGCGAGTTCAATCTCAACTCGCCCACCCAGCTGCGCGAGCTGCTGTTCACGGAGCTGAAGCTGTCGGCCAAGGGCCTGAAGAAAACCAAGAGCGGATACTCGACCGACGCCGACGCGCTCGAGAAGCTCGCGGCGGTGCATCCGTTGCCGCGCAAGCTGATCGAATATCGCGCGATTTCGAAATTGAAGTCCACCTACGCCGACGCGCTGTCCGAGGTGATTCGCTCGGGCACCGGGCGCATCCACACCACGTGGCATCAGGCGCTGGTGCCGACCGGACGCGTCAGCTCGAGCGACCCGAATCTGCAGAACATCCCGACCCGCAGCGTCGAGGGTCGCCGTATTCGCCGCGCCTTCGTGCCGAAGCCGGGATGCATCTTCGTGTCCGCCGACTACTCCCAGATCGATTTGCGCGTACTGGCTCATCTGTCGGGCGACAAGACGCTCGTTGACGCGTTCAACACCGGCGAGGACATCCACGTGCGGACCGCGACCGAGGTGCTGGGAGTCACGCCGGACAAGGTCAACGCCGAGGCGCGACGCCTGGCCAAGGTGATAAACTTCGGCATCATTTACGGGATGGGGCCGCAGCGGCTGGCGGGCGAGCTCGGGATTGCGCTGGCGGAGGCCTCGGACTACATCAAGCGCTACTTCGAGCGGCTGCCGGGCGTGCGCGCATGGCTCGACGAGACGGTTCGCCTCGCGCGCACCACGGGCTACGTAATAACTATGTACGGGCGGCGCCGTTATCTGCCCGAGCTTAACGCGCAGCCGGGCGGGGCACGGGCGCAGGCCGAGCGAATCGCCATCAATACGCCCATCCAGGGCACGGCGGCAGACCTGATCAAACTCGCTATGATACGGCTGGATAAGGCGCTCCGACAGCGCCGGCTCGGCGCGCGGATGATTCTGCAGGTGCATGACGAGCTGCTGCTGGAAGCGCCCAAAGACGAGTGGCAGGAGGCGGCAAAGCTGGCAAAACGCGAAATGGAGGGGGTGGCGGAGCTCAAAATCCCGCTGAAGGTGGATCTGAAATCCGGTCCAAACTGGGCTGAGATGAGCGGCGCGGCGTGAAAAACTCGCTGAATTTAGTCGCCCGTACCTGCGTCTACTCAAGTTGAGAACACCAGGCCGCCAGGACGGTGATGAAGCCGAGCTAATTGAACGCTCCCGCAAGGGCGATTCGGTGGCGTTCGGCGTTTTGGTGGAACGATACCAGCGACGAGTGGTCGGCGTCGCGCTGGCGGTGGTGCACAACCAGGATGACGCGATTGAGCTGGCCCAGGAGACTTTCGTCCGCGCCTATGAGAACCTGTCGAAGTTCGAATCGCGCTCGAGCTTTTCAACCTGGCTCTATCGAATCGCAGCCAACCTCGCGATCGATTTCTGGCGCCGCGAGGGGCGCCACGTGGTGCTGCGCGGAGAGGATGCTGAAAACGAAATCGGCAAGTTGCCGACCATCGAGGGAGATTCTTTCAAGGAAGTCAGCCGGCTTGAACTCTCGGCGCGCTTAAAGCAAGCGCTGGAGGAGTTGACGCCAGAACATCGTGCAGTGATACTTTTACGCGAAGTCGAAGGAATGTCGTACGACGAAATCAGTGAAGTTTTGCAGTGTCCAAGGGGAACGGTCATGAGCAGGTTGCATTATGCTCGAACGCACTTGCGCACCATCTTGAAGGACGTGGCCGGGGGCTGAGCGACATATGGCTGAATGCGGTGAAATAAGCATGATGCTCGGCGCGTTCGAGGACTCCGAACTCGAACCGAACGAGATGCAGGAAGTCGCGTTCCATCTGGCGCGATGCGAATCCTGCACCGGCATCCTGGCCGATTACTCCACGATTGGCCGCGACCTCAGATCGATTGCGGTCGAGCCGGCGCTGAACGGCTTCCCGGCCGCGGTTATCGCGCGCATCGATCAGCTGCCACAGCCGGCGCTGACCAGAATCGCGCGCTACTTCAGGCGCCGGCTGGATTCTGTCGGTTCGGGCATAGCATGGGGCGGCGCAGTAGCGGCCGTCGCCGTGATGACGATAGTTCTGATGACACCGTACGCCGAGCAAATGGCCAATCGAGGGCCGCAATCGACCGTGATCGCCAAGGCGGAGAACGACGCCGCCCCAGCGACACCGGGCGAGCCCACGATGGCCGACAACGATTCTCATGCCGATATCTCGCGACTCGAGTCCGAGAATGGGTCGGTAGCGGTCTGGAGCGAGCCTCGCAGGGACACGACGGTCATTTGGTTACCCGATCAGCCCTAGGTCGCCATGACGCTGCGCCCCGGTAGCCTCACCTTCCTCATCATCGCGATCACGGCCCTCGTAACGCCGGGACTCGCTTGCGCGCAGGCTGGACCGAAGCAGGTCAACGTCTACATCGACTCCGTGATGGCTGCCGATACCAACGAGGGAACCGACCCGCGGCTGGCCCCGATGGGCCAGAAGCTGCGCGGTCTGTTCGGTTTTTCGACTTACAGCCTGATCGGTCACAACGAAGGGCAAACCGATTGCGGCAAGATGATCGCGTTCACGCTGCCCGGCGGCAAGATTCTCCACGTTCAGCCGCGCGCCATCGACGGCGACATGATCGCGATGGAGATCGTGCTGTTCGACGGCACGCGCCCGATGATGACCACCGACCTCAAGCTCAAGAATAACGGCACGTTGATCGTCGGCGGCCCGCGCTACGAGCAGGGGATGATGATCATCTCGATCGGCGCGAGCACTGGCGGGACGCCGCCGATGCAGGCTCAAGCCACCCCGGACGACGCGAATACTCGCCAGCCCTGACGCCGCCCTGATACATCACAGCGGATCGAAATACGGCGCGACGCGGCCCTCGAAATGGAACTCGCGCGCGAGCGCAATCCACTTGCGATCGATCCCGTGCAGCGGCTCCGGCAGATGGTCGAGCGGGAAGAACCCGGCTGCAATGGCCTCCAGCGGACTAGGCTTCAGCTCGCCGCCAACGATTCGACAGTAGAAAAGCATCGCGTAGATATGCCGGCCGGGTGAGCCGTACTTTTTGCTGTCGGATACGGCGATCAGGCGCTGGGGCTCAACGATCAGCCCGGTCTCCTCACGCGCTTCCTTCGCCGCGTTCTCCGCGGGCGATATGCCGACTTCGCAGAACCCGGTGGGAAACCACCATTTGCCCGTCAGCCGCTGAATCATCAGAATCTCGTCGCGCTCGTTGAATGCGATCACGCCGCATCCCACCGCCGCCGTGACGTAGCCTTCGTAGCCGGCGATCACCTGCTCGCGCCATCGCCGGCGCAACACTTCGGCGTCGTCGTCGCTCGCGCCGGCGACGACCGAATGCAGGCGGGCTGCCTCTTTGAGCAGTTCCTCGTAGCGTTCGGCGTCGAAGCCGTCGGGCTTGAAGGCAAGTCCGGTCCGCGCGATCGCGGTTATGCGTTCGATAAAGCGCGCCAGTTCGGCGAGGAGATCGGATTCCGGCATCGAGTGTTCCTTGTCGCGAGCTTGATGAGAAATATAGCATGGCGGCGCAGCGCGACTCCCGATGAAGCTCATCCTCAGCCGCAAGGGATTCGATTCGGCCCACGGCGGATGCCCGAGCCCAATCATGAACGGCCAACTGTGCTCGCTCCCGATACCGGACAAAGAATCGGCGAGGCCGTATGAAAAAATCTCTTCGTTCGACGGCTCGACGATCGCACGAATCGTCGAAGACCTCACGGGCGGCCGAGTCAGGCGAGGCGACGGTGCTCATCTCGATCCAGATTTGCGCCGCGACGCGATCGCGCGCGCCGCAGGATGGCGTCCGATCTTCGGCCAGGCCGGCGCCGCGCAGAGCCATCTCGCGCGCCACGGGATAGGACCGGGCGATCTGTTTCTTTTCTTCGGATGCTTTCGACGCGCCGAGAAAGTCGCGAGCACTCTTCGTTTCGTCCGCAGCGCGCCGAAACTTCACGTTATCTTCGGATGGCTCCAAGTCGGGAGAGTGGCCCGAGCCACCGAACGTCTCGCTGTGGAAATTCCCTGGGCCGACGGACATCCGCATCTCGCCAGGCCTGATCGATACAAAAGCAACACTCTCTATCTCGCTAGCGACCGACTCTCTTGCGTCGGCAGTGGCGCAAGCGGAGCAGGAACTTTCGAGCGGCTAGGGCCTGAACTGATACTCACGCAGACCGACCCGTACATAAATTGTTCAACATGGCGGCTGCCGCGATGGTTCGATCCAGCCGGCCGCCCTCCCCTCTCCTATCACGGCAAGCCGACGCGTTGGACAACCTGCGCGACGTCGATGCGCTTGCAGTCCGTCGGTCGCGGCCAGGAATTCGTGCTCGACTGCGGCGAGTATCCCGAAGCGCGCGCCTGGTTGCGATCGATCTTTCGCGCCGCCAATCGCTAGCGACTTGGCGCGGAGGCGCAAACCGACCACGCCGCATCGGCAAGCGCGGGCACCCGCTCTTTACTGGCGGCAAAGAGGGGATCGTCGGTCTGTCCGAGCACGAACCTGGCATAGCTGCCTTCCATGATGATCGCGAGCTTGAACAGCGCGAAGGCCTGGTAGAACGGGAAATCGCGCATCGCGCGCCCGGTCCGGCGCTCATATCGATCGATCATCTCGCGCCGCGTCAGCCATCCCGGCGCGGCGTCCATGCTGGCGATCACACCGCCCGATGCGCGGTCGGTCGTGTCGGGCCAGTAGGTCAGCAGCCAGCCGAAGTCGGCGAGCGGATCGCCGATGGTGGACATCTCCCAATCGAGCACGGCGATCGCGCGGGAGCTTTTCGGATCGAACATCACGTTGTCGAGCTTGTAATCGCCGTGGACAATCGTCGGCGGCGGCGACTCGGGGATTCGCGCGCGCAACCATTCCTTGACGTTCTCCATAACGGGCAGCGGGCGGGTGTGCGGCACCGTCCGCTCGAGCTGGTCGGTCCATCGCTTGAGTTGGCGTTCGAGATAGCCGTCCGGCCGCCCGAAACCCTCGAGGCCGGCCGCGCGCCAATCGACTTCCTGCAGCGCGACGAGCACATCGACCATCTGCTCGCTGACCCGGCGCCGAAGCTCGGGCGTTTGCGCGAAATGCTTGTTGTCGGCTCGCACCACCTCGCCGCGCATGTACTCCATCAGGTAAAACGGCGCGCCGATATACGACGGATCGTCGCACGCGGCGTATACGCGCGGCACCGGCACGGCGGTATCCTGCAGAGCCTTGAGCACCCGATATTCGCGCATCACGTCGTGCGCAGTCGGCAGCAGCGGGCCGCGCGGCGGGCGGCGCAACGCCCATGAATGGCGGTCGAAATGAATCAGGTGAACCTCGTTGGAATGCCCGAACGAGATATTCTCCGAGCGAAGCGCGCCGGTGTCGCCGAGCTTGCGCTCATCGAGGAAGCGCTTCAGGCCGTCGAGATTGACTGTAGCCGACGGTCCGGTTTTTTCCTGGGTCGAGTTACTCATCGAGCCGTACTGTTTTCGCAAACCCGGCCCGCGGTCAAGTGTTCTCGCTTTAGCTGTCTTGCGACGGCAGAGCGCCGACCTATACAAGGAAATGCAGTGAATGCGGCGCCCCAGTTAAGCGACACCCAAAATACCGGTCAGTTGACCGCGATGATCCGCCTCGCTCGTCCCCACCAATGGATCAAGAACGCGCTGGTATTGGCGGCTTTGGTATTCGGCCAGCGTCTGTTCGTTCTTCACGACGTCATCCGCGCGGTCATCGCATTCGTCGCGTTCTGCGCGCTTGCGAGCGCCGGCTACGTGCTCAATGACATCGCCGACCGCGACGCGGATCGACTGAATCCCGAAAAATGCGACCGCCCGCTGGCGCGCGGCGATCTCAGCGTTGCCGCGGCCGGCCGGACCGCCCTCACGCTCGCCGCGATTGCGGCCGTGCTCAGCCTCGTATTGGGCCCGGCGTTCGTGGGAATCGCGGCGCTGTACGCCGGGCTTCAGCTCGCGTATTCGCTGTGGGCGAAGCATGAGGTGATCGTCGACGTGATCGCGGTCGCGATTGGTTTCGTGCTGCGCGCATTCGCCGGCGGCGTCGCGATCCACGTCAGCGTATCGCCGTGGCTGGTCTTCATCACCTTCGTGCTGGCGCTGTTTCTGGTGCTGGCGCGCCGACGCCACGAGTTGATCGCGCTCGGCGACGACGCCGTCGCGCATCGCAGCGCGCTGTCGTATTACAGCGTCCGGCTGGTCGATCAGATGATCTCGATCGTCGCGGGCGCGAGCCTCGTGAGCTACATGATTTACACCGCGTCAGCCGAGGTCGAAGAGAAGCTCCGAACCAGTCATCTCTATCTGACGGTGCCGTTCGTCGCATTCGGAATCCTGCGCTATCTCTACCTGATCGACGAGCGTGACGAGGGCGGCGACCCCGCCCTCGTGCTGCTCCACGATCGGCCGCTGATGTTCGCGGTCGTGCTGTGGATCCTAACCGAGATAGCGTTGTTGTACTTCTAGCGGGCGTTGCGGACGCTCTCTCAATAGTTCGGCAGAACTCCGGTCGGCGAGCCGACCAGCCCCTGCCGCTGGAACGGATTGCGTCCAAACGGACTTTGCCCGTACGAACCCAAACCGCCGAGCGTCAACTGGAACTGGACCTGTACTTCATTGGGATTGTACGAATCGGTGACTCCGACGTCCGCCAGCCAGCAATCGCATGGCGACTTCAGCCGCACGCCATATTCGGTCGACAGCATTTGATTCGACGCGACATCGTAGCTGGGCGCGAAGTAAACGCCCAAGCGATCGAATAACTCCGTGTACGCCTGCCCCGATATGAAACTCGAAGCGTTTTTATTCGTCCCGGGAAAGACCGTGTCGCGCCGGTTGGCGTAGTTGTATCCCAACTGGATGAACGAGCCTTGCAACGCCTTGCCCAAATATAAATTCGACCCCCGGGTCGACCACGGCGGCAGGAAACTCACTGACGCGTCGGCCAGCGAAACCCCGGCGTGCGAGCGCGGACTGTAGTCGACCTGCGAGCCGAAGATTGCCGTCTGGGTCAAATAGACGTGCAGCAGGGCCTCGATGTCCGACATGTCAGACCCATCGGCCACTGGATGCCCGATGTCGTAGGACTGCTGGACGGTCAATGAGCCGATTTGCGACGAATGCTCGCCGTCGCGCACGATATTCCCGGCCTGCGCCGGCAACGTATCCGAGATGGGCAGTTCTTCGTGGAATGGCCCAACGGCCGAATCACTGTCGGATACTCCTTGGGCTCCAGTCGTGGTATCGGCGGTCGTCTCCTCGGGCACCGTATCCTTGCTCTTGGCGAACAACCGCGTGGTGAAGCCGTAAGTGACGAGGCTGCGCGAGTTCAGACGATCGAACGAATCGAACAAGGGCATGTTGCCCTGGTAGATGTTCGGCACGTAGTAGTAGTTGGCGAACGGCTCGATCGTATTCTTGAGCTTCTCGATCGACTTCCAGTTGACGTCGTAAACTCGATCGAGAATCGTCGAGATACCGGCTTTTGCATACGGAATGATTCGTGCGGTGTTGCCTTCGGCGCTGAAAGAGCTCAACGCAGCGCAGTTGTTCCAGATGAGCTCGGTACCTCCCCCCTGAGCGCAAGTAGGGGTCGTGCCCGCGGGCGGGGTCGATCCGACGGGAATGATTTTGATGTTGTGACCGGTGGTGTCATAGAACGCGGTCTGCGATCCGATCTGCCCGTAGCCAGTAAGATAGTCACCCAAACGCCACGGCAGAGTAACCCGCGGATTGGCGTCCAGGCGCAGCCCATCGATCCCCTGGTAGCGGTAGAAGTTGACCGCCTCCGCATCGTAATCCGCGAACATCAGGTTGTTGAATAGTTCCTGCCGCCCCGTCACCGTCAGATCGGGCAGCCGCTGCAACGCGAACTGCTGCGGCTGAATCAGATCCTGATTCCAGTTGCCCTGCAGCCGCACGAACGCGTTTTCGAACTGGTCAAGCAACCCGAAATTCGACGGCGCATCCCGCATCGATCCGAAGTTGTTGCCAAAGCCCCGCGACAACGTCCACACATTCATCTCGCGCAGGTAGAGGCTGTCGCTGACGGAAACCGTGTCGCCGTACGCGATCAGATCGTCGGTCAGATGCTCCCGCGTCATCCCGATTATTCCGTAGCGGTCGAGCGGGATATGCGGATCGGCGACCTGGTAGTCGACAGTGTCGTCGAGGCGATTCTTCTGCGACCGGATCGACTCGTCGTAGAACGCGCCATCCACCCACAAATAATCGTCCTTCCCGTTGACCAGCCGGTACTCGGCCAGGCCCCCGATTCGCTGGTTGGTCTCGATGTCGAGTGCGACCGTCGCGTCCGAGCTCTTGTTGATCGCGATGTAGTACGGCTGAAACCACTGAAAGCCGCGCAGTCCCGATTGACCCTCTCGCCCACTCAGGAAGCCGCTGTGCCGCGAACTATCGGCCGGAAAGATAAAGTACGGGGCCTTCATTATCGGGTAGCCGGCCACGTTGAAGGTGGCGTTCCGGACGGTGCCGGTATGCCCCATGTTCACCGTCATTTGATCCGCGTTTATCGACCAGTCAGGCGTGCCCTTCTCGCATCCGCAGGTCGTGAAGAATCCTTTCTTGACCTCGTAGGTCTGCCCCTCGAGCTTGGTGATCTGCTGGCCTTCAAGATGGTAGATGTCTTTCTTCGCCAGGACCTTGGCGTTGTAAAGCACCATCGTCTCGTTGGTAATGTCGATGGTTCCCTCGGTCGCCCACATTTCGACTTCCGGATCGATCAAATGCACATGGCCGATGGCGCGCGCCTTGCGGTCACGGCGCATGATGTCGATCTCGTCGGCCTTCAGCACGCTGCCGCCCTGGGTCATGACGGCGTCGCCCTTGACCACGAAGGTGTCGGTCTTGGAGTCGTAGATCGTTTCCTGGCCGGTCACGTTGACGGGTGCTTCATGCTCGCGCCGGACCGGCGCCGGAACCGCGAAGCCCCTCTTCTGTGCGGGTGCGGGCTGTGAGGCCGGCGTGTCCGCGTTCGCGATCGCCGGCAAGAGAGTCGATGCCAGCATCAAAAGAACCGCGATCGCAGTTCTCTTAAGCGCCGGCTTCAGGAAACAACCCAATTCGCCCCTCGCGGGTCAGAAAGTACGGGTAAACTTCGCCGATAAGATACACCGATCCCGTGACCAGCGCCACGTCGTCGGGCGCCAACTCGGAAATCACCCGCTCGAGCGCGCGGAGCGGATCGCGCTCGACGCGCGCGGGACAGTGCGCCGCGAAATGGGCCACCAGTTCGTGCGGCTCGAGCGGGCTCTTGGGCTTGGCGCGGGTCAACGTGACGTCGCGCACGCGCGGGCCGAGCATCGCGGCCATCGCGGCCCATTCCTTCGCCGACTGGCAGCCGAAAATCAGGCGGGGTTTCACGCCGGGGCCGAGCTCGATGCTCATCGTCTCGAGCAGCGCCGCGATACTCATCTCGTTGTGCGCACAATCAAGGATAACGAGCGGCCGCTTCGATACGACGTCGAAGCGCCCCGGCCAGTATATCTCCCGGATGCCGCGGCGGATTGCGTCCTCGTCGATTCTCAAGCCCTGCGCCCGCAGCGCCTCGAGGGTAGCCAGCGCGATCGCGGCGTTCTCATGCTGAAACGGACCCGCCAGGCCAAGCTCGAGGTCGCGCAGCTCCAGCCCGAGGCCGTGGTAGTCCAATCGATGCGCCGGCGCGTGCGACCGGTATGAGAAGTCGCGGTCGATCAGGCGCGCGGCGCTGCGGCGCTGCGCGGCAATCGAGGTCAGCACGAGGCGCGCTTCGGGGTCGCGCGCGCCAATCACGACCGGGACGTCGTGCTTGATTATCCCGCCCTTCTCGCCGGCGATCGCCGCGATCGTGTAGCCGAGATATTCCATGTGGTCGAAACCGATCGGGGTGATAACGCTCAAAATCGGAGTCACGACGTTGGTCGAGTCGAGCCGCCCGCCAAGGCCTGTCTCCACCACCGCGAGATCGACGTTCTCCTCGGCGAAGTACAAGAACATCATGGCGACCGTGAACTCGAAAAATGTGAGCGCCAGTCCTGCCCGGTCGTAGATCGCGCGCAGCCGCTCGATGTAGTAGAGCATCCGCGACGCCGGAATTTCGGCGCCGGAGATTCGCGTCCGCTCCGCCAGGTTCACGAGATGCGGCTTGGTGTACAGCCCGGTCCGGTAGCCCGCCTGGCGCAGACAACTGTCCAGCATCGCGGCTACAGAACCCTTGCCCTTGGTGCCCGCAATATGCACCACGCGAAGCCTGCGATGCGGATTGCCGATAACCTCGAGCGCGGCCTCCATCCGTTCGAGCTTGTAAATCTCGCCGCGCGATTCCAGCGAATAGAGCCAATCGATAGTCTTGGTGAGCTGGTCCATTTGCAGGCGAAAGTGTACCGGCAACGATTCGATGGCGAAAGATTCCGAATTAACACGCTGTTCTAGGCCGAGATTCGACGACTTTTGTTGACATTTCACTTTTTCCTCGATCTCTTCCGAAGGATCGCAGGGAGTGAAGTTGGCGGCGCTTGATGAATTCAGATCGAGGTGGGAGGTGAGTCGGCGTTGGGGAGCGGCTGAGGAAGTCATGCTTTGTATTATGGCAGAGCGTGATGACAACGGCTGTCATGGGCTGTCATGCAGGATCGCAGATTGATAGAGAGATCTTTAACTGTTTAAGAGGAAGGCGATGAGCGAAAAGAGACGCTTCGATAACGAACAGATGCGGGGAGCGAGCTTCCACGGATGCGGTCTGGCGGAGGCCGCGTTTGACGACGTGGACCTGGCTGATTGCAGATTCAGTAACGTGAATTTGCGCGGGGCTTCTTTTGCAGACATCAACCTGCAAGGCGCGAGGCTGACTAACGTGAATCTCGCCAACGTCCGCATCGACGACGCGAATATCAGCGGGCTCACGATCTTCGGATGGAATATCGCCGACCTGATCAAAGAGGCGCAGCAGCGGAAAAATTCAGTCTAGGACAATCCTCGTCGCTCGCCCTCGGAAGTTCTAACAGGGACGAAGTCCATCCGTGCGCCCGTGCGGTTTCGCGTCGCGCCTGCGATGTTGGAGACAAAACAGCGGCAGCTACTTTTCCTTGAGGCGCGGATCGTCGGTCGCGATGCAAGCTGAAAAAACCATCTGATCAGCTATCAGCTTGGCTGCTTTAGCTGACTGCTTATTGAAGCGCGCAAAGTCAGCCTGCCGCAGACTCTCGCAGTCTTCATATCGTTCGGTTTTGGCGTAGCTACCCCATGTCGAGAATTTTGCGCCCGGATTTACTTTTTCGTTCTCTATGGGCGGCGTCATCAGATACCAGCCCGCAAGGGCGAGCGCGGCGGCGTGGCGGGGCTTCATTTCGTTTCCTTGAGGCGCGGATCGTCGGTCGCGACGCACTGCGCATGCGCAAACAAAGTTTTCATATCGGCATTGTCGCGTCGTTCCCCTGACTCACCGATTTCGGGATGCTCGACGTAGAACCCGTGCATTATCGCTGGTAGGCGGCGGGATACGTGCGGCAGTCCTCGATTGTGTCGAATTTGCCTATCATCTGCCATTCTGACAATGGGGCTTTAGGGTCGTAATCGGTCCCGTCCACAGTCCGCGGAGGCGGAGCGATCAGATACCAGCCCACAAGCGCGAGCGCGGCGGCGTGGCGGGGCTTCATCGACGTTGAGTTAGCAGACCGCTGTAATCCGGCGTTGTCTTAATTCCCCTGTTTGCGATGACGGAACGCGCGGCGGAGAGCCACGAAGAAATTGTCGGTGGCAGCAGTTGAGAAAGGACCATTCCCTTGACGGACATGAAATGGCATCGGGGGTTCGCTCTCGACCTTCGCCGGTTGCGACAGTCCCTGTTGTTTCCGCCGAAGGCGCAGCCGACGCCGTTGTTGGGCAAAATACTTGATGCGCCGCTTCCAGCCGAAAACGGCAACAGCAATTAGGCCAACAACCGTAGCGGAGAGCGTAAGCGCGAGCGCGGCGGCGTGGCGGAGATTCATGCCTGTGAGTTAGCAGACAGGCGAGCGACCGACAAATGGGGGGCGGTCTTCTCTCCGCCGTGACGCCATTGGATAAAGTTCCCCTTCCAATGCACTCATCTGCGCTTGCTTTTGGAGGCGGCGGGGGGGGCGGGGCGGTTGTTGCGGGGTTTGGTCAGCATCGCGAGGATTCGCGCTAGCGTGAAGCGCATCTGGTGGCGCGGGACGATCGCGTCGAGCATCCCGTGCGCCAGCATGAATTCGGCCCGCTGAAAGTCGTCGGGCAGCTCCTGGTTGCTGGTCTGCGCGGTGACCCGCCGGCCGGCAAAACCGATCAGCGCGCCGGGCTCCGAGATATTCAAGTCGCCGAGCATCGCGAACGATGCGGCGACGCCGCCGATCGTCGGATCGCAGAGGACCGAAATGTACGGCAGGCGCGCGTCGCGAAAGCGCGCGATGGCGGCCGAGACTTTCGCCATCTGCATCAGTGAGAGCGCGCCTTCCTGCATCCGCGCGCCGCCCGACGCGACAAACAAGACTACGGGCAGCTTGCGCTCGCCGGCGATATCGAACAGGCGCGCGAGCTTCTCGCCGACCACGACGCCCATGCTGCCGCCCATGAACTCAAAATCCATCACACCGACGGCGACCGGCCGATTCTCGATTTTGCCGATTCCAACAACGACCGCGTCGTTGCGCCCGCTGCTAGCGCGCGCCTGCTCCATCCGCTTTGGATACGGCCGGGTGTCGACGAAGCCGAGCGGATCGCCAATGGCCATCTCGGCCATCAGCTCGCGCCAGGTGCCGCGATCGACGCTGATCGAAAGCCGCTGCGCGACAGTGACGCGGAAGTGATATCCGCACTTGGGGCAGACGTTGAGATTGCGCTCCACTTCCTTGCGAAACGCCATCTCCTTGCACGACGGGCACTTCGACCAGATGTCGTCGGAAGGCGCCTGCGTGGCGACGGGCGTCGGTTCGCGCTCAGCCATCTGAATCTCCCAATGCGGGCGCGCGATCGGTTCGGCGCGCCGACCTGATCGCCGCTTTCATTGCGCCGACCAGTCCGCCCACGGCCTCAAGCACGTCGCCGGACCTGTCACCGGACTGGGCGTGCGCCTCGATCAACAATGAAATCGCGCTGCCGACGACGACCGCGTCCGCCATCGTCGCGACTTCGGCGGCCTGCGCGGGCGTCGAGATGCCGAAGCCGACGCCTATTGGCAGATCGGTCACGCCGCGCAGCTCGCGCATATGCGCACGCAGGTCCGCGTCGAGATGCGCTCGGGCACCGGTCACGCCAGTCACCGACACGTAGTAGAGAAAGCCGCTGGCCGAGCGCGCGATCGCGCGGCTGCGCTCGAGCGGCGTGGTCGGCGCGAGCAGGTAGATGAGGTCGAGACCGTTGGCACGCGCCGGCCGCTTGAGCTCGCCGGCTTCCTCGGGCGGCAGATCGACCACGAGGATGCCGTCGATACCGGCGCGTGCGGCGTCCGCGCACAACCGGTCGCATCCGTAATGAAAAATCGGGTTGAAGTATCCGAACAGGATCAGCGGAATCTGCGTCTGGGCGCGAAGCTCGCTGACCATCGAGAGAATCGCCGCGAGCGACGCGCCCGCTCCCAGGCCGCGCGCCGACGCGCGCTGGTTGGCGGGTCCGTCGGCCATCGGGTCGGAAAATGGCACGCCCAGCTCGATCAGGTCGGCGCCGCGCGCCTCGAGTTCGAGCACGAGGCGGCGGGTGGTATCGAGGTCGGGGTCGCCGGCGACGATGAACGGGATCAGCGCCGCCTCGCCGCGCGCGCGGAGCTCGCGAAATTTACGTTTGATTCTTCCCGCCGATGCCATAATCCTACACCGTCACTCCGAAGGCCTTGGCGACCGTCTGCATATCCTTGTCGCCGCGCCCCGATAGATTCACGAGCATGATTTGTTCCTTCGACAATTGCGGCGCCAGCTTGATCGCATGCGCGACGGCATGCGCGCTCTCGAGCGCCGGGATGATGCCCTCGGTCTCGGACAGCGTTTTCAAAGCGTCGAGCGCCTCGGCGTCGGTGACCGAAGTGTATTCGGCGCGGCCGACGTCGTGCAGCCACGAATGCTCGGGGCCGACGCCGGGGTAGTCGAGGCCGGCGGCGATCGAATGGGTCTCGCGAATCTGCCCGAGCTCGTCCTGCAGCAGGTAGGTCTTGTTGCCGTGAAGAACGCCGACGCTGCCCGTGGTGATCGTGGCGGCATGATGCGGCCCGCTGATGCCGAGACCGGCAGCCTCGACGCCGATCATCCGCACGCCCGCGTCTTTGATAAACGGATAAAAAAGCCCGATCGCGTTGGAGCCGCCGTTGACGCATGCGACGAGCACGTCGGGCAGACGGCCTTCGTGCTTGAGAATCTGGCGGCGCGCCTCGCGACCGATGACGGCCTGGAAGTCGCGCACGATCATCGGGTACGGATGCGGTCCCGCGGTCGTGCCGATCAGGTAGTAAGTGTTGCGCACGGTCGCGATCCAATCGCGCAGCGCCTCGTTCATCGCGTCCTTCAGGCTCTTGCTGCCGGCGTCGACGGGAGTGACCTTCGCGCCAAGCAGCTTCATGCGAAAGACATTCAGCGATTGACGCTCGACGTCCACCGAGCCCATGAAGACTTCGCATTCGCGGCGAAACAGCGCCGCCATCGTCGCGGTCGCGACGCCATGCTGTCCGGCGCCGGTCTCGGCAGTGATGCGCGACTTGTTCATCCGCACCGCGAGCAGAGCCTGGCCAAGGGTGTTGTTCACCTTGTGCGCGCCGGTGTGGCAGAGGTCCTCGCGCTTGAGATAAATTTTCGCACCGCCGAGGCGCGCGGTCAGATTCTCGCACAGGTAGAGCGGCGTCGGGCGTCCGACGAACTCGCGCGAGCGAGCCTCGAGCTCGGCGCGAAATTTTGGATCGCGGCGCGCCTGCTTGTAGGCGCTCTCGAGATCGAAGAGCGCGGGCATCAGGGTTTCGGCGACGTACTTTCCGCCGAACTGGCCGAAATGGCCGCGGCTATCGGGAACGTTTTGCATTAGCGACGAAGCTCCTCAGTTTGTTGTGGTCCTTCACGCCCGGCGACGACTCGACGCCGCTGGCGCAGTCGACCGCGTAAGGGTCGAGCGCGGCGACCTCGGCAACGTTGTCGGGATTCAAGCCGCCGGCGACAAACGCGCGGCTCAGGTCAAGCCGGCGAAGCTGAGCCAGCGGAATCCGGCTTCCAGAGCCGCCGTGGAGTTTCGCGTCGAAGGCGTCGAACAGCACGTAGTCGGCAGGGCGCGTCGTCACGCTCGACACTTCGCCCGGCTTCAGCCGGCATGTGGCAATTGACGGAACGGACCAGCTCGCGAGGGCTGTGGCGTCCTCGTCGCCGGAGAACTGGAGCATATCGAGCGAGGCGGCGCGCAAGCGGTCATCGATGTAGGCGCGTCCCGCGTTCACGAACACTCCGACCAGCGCGGCGCGGGAGCCAACCGCCGCGCGAATCTGGCGGGCGCGATCGAGCTCGACGTAGCGCGGACTCTTCGCGTAAAAGTTCAGGCCGATCATGTCAGCGCCCGCGTCGATTGCGGCGTGCGCATCTTCGACGCGAGTGATCCCGCAAATTTTTACGCGTACCGTCATCTTACTTCCGCGCTGGCGCGTCCCCCAAGGCGGCCGTCAGCTCGCCGAGTTTCGCACCGGGAGCGGCGCCCCGCAGCAGGCTCTCGCCGATCAGAAACGCACGCGCGCCGGCGGCGTCGAGCCGCCGAATATCGTCGGGCGTATCGATTCCACTCTCTGTAACGATCAGCGCGTCGCCCTTGTAACCCGCCAGCAGGCGCTCCGTCACCGCGATATCGGTCGCAAAAGTATGCAGGTCGCGGTTGTTGATTCCGATCAGCGTTAAGCCGATTTTCTCCGCGAGCGCGAACTCGGCAGCGTCGTGCGACTCGACCAGCGCCGCCATCCCGAGTTCGCGCGCGAGCGCCGCCAGCGATCGCAGCTCGCCCTCTTTCAGCATCGCAGCGATCAAAAGAATGCAATCCGCGCCGGCAGCGCGCGCTTCGTAAACCTGGTACGGCTCGAAGATGAAATCCTTGCGCAGCAGCGGAACCTCCACGGCGGCGCGGACCGCACGCAGATCGTTGAGCGAGCCCTTGAAATGGATGTCAGTCAGGACCGAAATCGCAGCCGCGCCGCCGGCGACATACTCGCGCGTGACCTGGGCCGGATCGAGTCCCGGCATGATGTCGCCCTTGCTTGGCGAGGCCCGCTTGATCTCGGCGACGATCGCGGGACGGCGGGCGCGCAGTGCGGCGACGAAATCGCGCGGCTTGGGCGCGCGACCCGCCTCGGCGACGATGGCCATCGGCGACACGATTGCGCGCCGAGCGCGCACTTCGGCGCGTTTGGCGGCGTAGATGTTGTCGAGGATCGAGGTCATCGCACTTCTCTCGGGATTTCTCCGTTGCTGGCGCGCCGCAGTTTGTCGAGGACTGCGAGCGCGCCGCTTGAGGCGATAATTTCGTGCGCGGCCTCGACCCCCTCTTTCAGCGACGGCGCCTTGCCGCCGACGTAAATTGCGGCGCCGCCGTTCAGCGCGAGCACATCTTGCGCCGGGCCCGCGCCGCCATCAAGCGCGCCGCGCAGGACTCGCACGGCGTCGTCGAGATTCCGGATCACCAGCGCGCGATGATCGCCGCGCGACACGCCGAGGCTTTCCGGCATGATTTCATATTCGATCAACTCGCCGCCTTCGCGAAGTTCCGCGACCCGGGTCGGCCCGCTGATTGCGATTTCGTCGATTCCGTCGCCGCCGTGCACGACCATCGCGTGACGGGTGCCGAGGGCATTGAGCGCGTGCGCCATCGGCTTGATCAGATTGTCTTCGGCGACGCCCAACAGATGGAAGTGCGGACGCGCCGGGTTGCCGAGCGAGCCCATCAGATTGAAGATGGTGCGGATTCGGAGCTCGCGGCGGAGCGGCGCAATTTTCCTGAACGCGGGATGATACGCCTGGGCAAAGATGTGGCAGCATCCGGCCACGTCGAGGCATCGTTGCAGCCCATCGGGGTCGCAATCGATCTTCACGCCCATCGCCTCGAGCACGTCGGCCGTGCCGACCGCGCCGCTGATCGCCCGATTGCCATGCTTGGCGACTGGCACGCCGGCTGCCGCGGCAATCAGCGCAGCGCCGGTGGAAATGTTGAAGGTGCTTGCGCCATCGCCGCCGGTGCCGCAGGTATCGAGCACATCGCCGTTGCAAAGATTGAGGGGATGCGCGCGTTCGAGCATCGCACGCACGGCGCCCGCCAGCTCGGCGGCCTCGGCGCCCTTGATTTTCAGCGCCACCAGGAACGCGCCGACGACGGCGTCGTGCGCGCCGCCGTCCATGATCTCGCCGATCGCGAGTTCGGCCTCGGCGTCGGAGAGCGAGCGCCCGTCGATGAGCGCCTGCAGCGCGTCGTGGAGTCCGCTCATCGCGCGTTTCCGTCCCGCTCTACAAGGTCGAGAAAGTTTTTCAGCAGATGTTTGCCTTCGAAGGTCAGGATCGATTCGGGATGAAACTGGACGCCTTCGACCGCGTGTTGTTTGTGGCGCAGTCCCATGATTTCGTTTTCGACGGTGCGCGCGCTGACTTCCAGCGCCGGCGGAATCGACGCCGCATCGACCAGCAGCGAATGATAGCGCATCGCGTCGAACGGGCTCGGGATGCCGGCGAAAATCGTTTTGCCATCGTGAATTATCGGCGAGGTCTTGCCGTGCATCAGGCGATCCGCGCGCACGACCTTTCCACCGAACGCCTCGCCGATGCATTGCAGGCCGAGGCAGACGCCGAGAATCGGAACTTCGCCCGCCATCTCGCGCAGCAGCTTAAGCGAGATGCCGGCCTCGGTGGGCGTACACGGTCCGGGCGAGATGACGATCGCGGCGGGATGAAGCGCGCGAATGCCGGCGACGTCGATGGCGTCGTTGCGCTTGACCGTTACGTCGGCGCCAAGTGCACCGAGGTACTGCACGATGTTGTAGGTGAACGAGTCGTAGTTGTCGATCATCAGGACGCGAACTTTTTCATTGGTCGCCATTGCGCCTACCTCTTCGCCGCGTTTTCGAAATCGCGCGCGGCCTGAAGCGCCCGCACCATCGCGCGAGCCTTGTTTACCGACTCGTCGAACTCCGCGCCGGGGTCCGAATCGGCGACGACGCCGCCGCCGGCCTGGATGTACACGCGGTGGTTCTTGATCAGCAGCGTGCGCAGGGCGATCGCGGTGTCGGTGTTGCCGGTATAACTGAAATAGCCGACGGCGCCGGCGTAGACGCCGCGGCGCACCGACTCGAGCTCGTCGATAATTTCCATGGCGCGGATTTTCGGCGCGCCGGAGACGGTGCCCTGCGGAAAGGTCGCCGCGAATGCGTCGAACGCGTCGCATCCGTCGCGCAGCACGCCGGTCACGTTCGACACGATGTGCATCACGTGCGAGTAGCGTTCGACCACCATCAGCTCGGTCACTTTCACCGAGCCGATTTCAGAGACGCGGCCGACGTCGTTGCGCCCGAGATCGACCAGCATCACGTGCTCGGCGCGTTCCTTGGGGTCGGCGAGCAACTCGGCTTCGAGCTCGCGGTCCTCGGCTTCGGTCACGCCGCGGCGGCGAGTTCCCGCGATCGGCCGCAGCGTGATCTCGCGGCCCTCGACCCGGACCATCACCTCGGGCGAGGCGCCGACCAGCGTGTGATCGCTGAGACGCAGGTAAAACATGTAGGGCGACGGGTTAATCGTGCGCAGGCTGCGGTAGATGTTGAACGGATGCGCGGTCAGGGGAGCCTCGAAGCGCTGCGACGGCACGACCTGGATAACGTCGCCGGCCGCGATATATTCCTTGGCCGCGGAAACCATCGCCATGTAGCCTTCGCGGGTGATGTTCGAGGTGATCGAGCTGTCGTTGATGGCAACGTTGCTCGCGCCTTCGAGAAACGGCGGCACAGCGGGACGCTTGAGGCGCTCGATTATCTCGTCGATTTTCACGCGCGCGCTCTGATACGCCATTTTTGTCGAGGCGAACTCCTCGACCGGCACGTTGGCGATAATCTTGAGCGTCTGGCGGACGTTGTCGAAACACAGCACCGTGTCGGTGAACATCAGGTGGAAATCGGGCGTGCCAAGATCGTCCTGCGCGGTTTCAGGAATCCGCTCGAAGCATCGCACGATGTCGTAAGCGAGAAATCCCACCGCGCCGCCGAAGAAGCGCGGCAGGTTCGGCAGCTCGGGAGAGCGGAAGCGCTTGACCTCGGCGCGCAACTCCTCGAAGGAATTGGCGACGGAGCGCACTTCGACGCCGCGGCCGGGGCGGATGATGTCCATGCGGTTTTTGCGGGCGCGCATCACGACCGAAGGCTCGGAGCCCAGGAAAGTGTAGCGGCCCCACTTCTCGCCGCCGCGGACGCTTTCGAGCAGGAAGGCGTAATCGTCGCGCGCGACCTTGAGGAAGGCGGAGACGGGAGTCTCGAGGTCGGCGGCGACTTCCTCGAAGACGGGGATGAGGTTGAATCCCTTCGCCGCCAGTTGTTCGAATTCGCGCTCACTCGGTTGTAACATTCAGGTTGCCTCTCTGTTCCGATTCCGCCGCTCACCAAAAAGAAAAGGGCCGCAGGATTTTCGCCTGCGGCCCTCCAAGAAATCGGTTTTGCGATGAACTACAAAGCCGGCGCGCAGGCGGGTGCATCGACGTGCCAACGCCACCATCCCGCGCAAACCTTTCGGCTCATGAGATCCATCGTTGCGTCAATGATCCATGCGAGGCGAGCAATTGTCAACCGGGCCTGGTTTGCGGGTAGCTCCGGGACGCTCCGCTGCGGCTGGACTCTTGCCATATTTCCACGCGGGTAGATCGCGGCCGATGAGCGCCTCGAACGCCTCGACCTCCGGCCTGTACAGTTCGCGCAGGCGCGCTTCGACATCGGGCGCGAGCGGCTCAAAGGGCCGGCCGCCTTCGTACACGAAACGGCCCAGCGCGCTTTTGCGAAACCGCGTGGCCGCCCGGTGCATCCGGCGCGCATGCATCCAGGTAATGATCTTGCGCGTGGTGCGCACCAGGCGGCGGCTCGGCGGCGCAGTCTCGACCGGATGCACGCGCTCGACGGCGCGCGCCGGGGGAATGACGATTCGATCGATCCCGACAAAGTCGGTAACCCGGTCGACGAAGGCTTGCGCGTCGGCCTCGAAGTCATCGTAGAGACCGACCAGCACGCGGTCAGCGCCGAATTGCCGCCGCCATCCGGCGAGATAAAACGCGTAGCGGTTCTGCTCGCGGATTTCGCGATGCGTGGCCGCCGCTTCTTCGAATGGGAGCCTGGTCCACGCGTGCCGGCGGAGCAGCCGGTAGAACGAGTAGGCGCGATCGACGGGGTCGCGGAAGGTGCAGATGATGCGGCATTCGGGGAGGTGCCGCGCGATTCGGTCGCGAGCTTGCGGCGACGCGAAATAGGTCGCGCACAGCTCGCCGATTTTCATCGCGGGCGGACAATGGCGGAAGTAGCCGGCGTACCAGTCGATTCCCTTGTCGTAGTGCCGGGAAAAAAAGTCGGTCTCCTTTATGTCGAGCGGCAATCCGACGTGGCCCTTGAGGACCTCGTGCAGCCAGGTGGTGGCGGTTCGCGGCGGTCCGACCGCGATGAAGTCGGGGAGGCGCAATGGGCGTGCTCCTGGTATTACAGGCGATACAGGGTCCAAGGATTGTGGCCTGGCGATGGCCGCCTAGAAAAGAAATTCCTCGGCTGGCAGACCGAGCAGCAGGCGTCCGGCCATGTTGTAGAACTTGAGGGAGTTGATGGCGTGCTCGTTCATCGCCATCGCGTCACGAAGGCATCGATCAAGCACTCCGCTGGTGTAAACGGCCGAGCCGCCTCGCGCCTTATAGATGAGTTGCACCACTTCCGCGCAAGTCTCGTAAACGTACGGGTGAACCGCGGCGAACTGAGCGCCGAGGCGCGGCGGGATGGGTCGCTGGTCGGAGAATGCGTCGTACAGTTCAGCGACCGTGTCGAAGAGGCAGCTGCGCGCGGCGCACAGCATCAACTCGGCCCTCCCGACGGCGGCCTGCACGTATTCTTCGTCGCGCAGTTGATGCGCGGGCCGAATCGACCCGCCGACGGTGCTGGCGCGGGCAGGCTTTCCGCCCGCATCGATCAGGGCGTCGATCGCCGCGCGCGCGACGCCCAGCGCCGGCCCGCCAAACGGGTAGAGGATGTTGAACGGGAAGGTATAGAGACCGCCGGTCCGGTAGAATTTCGGTTCCTGAAAACTGAAAGTGCGCTCTTCGGGCACAAAGCAATCATTCAGTGCGAAGTCGTTACTGCCGGTGCCGCGCAACCCGGTCGTGTACCAGGTGTCGAGGATTTGCACATCAGAGGCCGGGACCAGGCACTGACGCGTCTCGGGTGTGCCGTCGGGCCTCGAGCACGGTCCGCGTCCATCGTGAACGATGCATCCCGCCTGGATCCATGCGCTGTGCTGGCAGCCGCTGCCGAATTGCCAGCGTCCGCTGACGCGATAACCGCCGTCAACCCGCAGCGCGCGGCCCATCAGCGTGAGCGAGCCAGCCGTCGGCAGATTGAGGTCCGGGTACATCGCACGCGCGACTTTCTGATCGAGGAAGCTGGTGGAATAGGCTCCCATGCAGTTGATCATCGCGCACCAGCCGACCGAAGCGTCGGCGACTGTAAGCGCCTCGACCACGCGCAACTGGCTGATTGGATCGAGTTCCGGACCGCCCCATTCGCGCGGCATCGCTATGCCGAAAATTCCGGCCTGCTTCATCTTCTCGACGAGATGCATGGGCAGGCGGCGCCCCTGTTCGATTTCGTCGCGCGATTCGCGGATGGCGGGCTGAAGCTGGATTGCGGCTTCGAGAATTCGCTCTGCAGCAGGCGCGATGTTCTTTTCACGCATGGTGACTATGCTTTAGATCAATTGGTGTTCAGGCGCTAGCGCAGGTCGGCGAGCGGCTCGCGCGAGGGGGCGGGTTCATTTGGATGCGGCGACTGGGGACCGGTACCGGCTTCGCTGGCGCGAAGCTGTCCGAGGTCCTTCCTCCCCTCGCGTTGCTCGGGTCGTCGGGATGACGGACTTGGCGCTCGCGTTGCTCTAGCTTCGGGCACAGTTTCGGGGGCGCCGGAAAATCAGTAATAATTGACCTCGCGGATCGGGACTGATACTTCGGAGGGGATCGGGAAAATGCGGGGGATTGGCCTGCGGCAGGGCTGATGGGAGAGGCGAGAGTCGCACCTCGAGGGTTTTCGAGCGGACGACGAAAATACAGATGAGCACCCAGGCCGAAAGTTCGAAGTTTTACGAGCCGATCGTACCTTCGGACCAGATTCAATATCGCGAATACAAGCTGCTGCTGAAGCCGGAGCTGTTTCCGGACGAAAGGGCGTTTCACAAGTTCTGGAAACTGGCGCATCACGCGGCGAAATCAATCGGCATCAAGCTCGGCAAGATCGATGAAGCGGTCAAGCCGCATCAGCGCGAAGTAGTGTTCTATGACACGCCGCACTTCAAGCTTTACAATCACGGCTTTATCCTGAGAAAACGCACCTTCTACCATCACGGCGTGCCCGACGCGCGGTTCGAGCTGGTGATCAAATTCCGGCATCCGGACAAGGGGGTGGTGCTGGCGGTGGATCCGCGCCCACTCTTGCCGTGCGCGTACACGCTGAAGTTCAAGGAGGAAATCCTGCTGCCCAAGGACGGCGCGCTGGGGATGCGGCTGATGTATTCGCACAACTGCGAGCTCGACACACCAAACATCATTTTGACGCAACGATTCGAAACGACCGCGGACGCATTTCCGGCGCTCAAGAAGATCGACGCGAATCCAAAGGCGCCGCTGAGCGTGGTGCATGGCGTATCCATCCAGGAATACCTGGTCGATCTCGGGATGCTGGACTTCGGGCACAAGCTCGAGGCCAAGGCGACGCTGGCGGTATGGCGGGTGCGCACGACCAACGCACCACTGGTGGCGGAGTTCGGCTACCAGTTGAAGTTCGACAGTCCCGAAGCGGTGCGGCGCAAGCAGCGAGAGCTTTCCGAGTTCTTCTACACGACCCTGCAATCGCGGGGCGCAGACTGGGTGCATCGTGGAACAACCAAGACCGCCCTCATCTACGGATACGGAAGCGCCACTCTCAAGCACGAGGAATGAACCCGACCTACATCCGAGCCTGCTGACGCTGTTCAGGATCTTCATCCTGGCGGGCGGGCTCAGCTTCGGCGGCGGGGCGGTTGCCTATCTGCGCGAGTACCTGGTGCGGCAGGAAGGCTGGCTGGACGATGAGGGATTTCTCGGCGCGATGGAGATCAGCGAGACGCTGCCGGGGCTCAACGCGGTCAACATGGCGATCATCATGGGCGACAACCTGCGCGGGCTGGCCGGCGCGGCGGTGTCGGTGGTGGGGATGCTGCTGCCGGGCGGGATCGTGGTGATGATACTGGGGATACTGTATCAATCAAATCACAGCAATCCCGACGTGAAGCGATTCCTGCTGGGGATAGCAGCGGCGGCGGTTGGTTTGCTGTCGGCGGTGACGCTGCAAATCGGGCGGCGCCAGTTTCGGCAGCTTCCAGACATCGCGATCATCGTCGTGGCGTTTATCGCGGTCAGCATCGTTAAATTGCCGCTGTTCGCGGTGCTGCTGGGCCTCGGGCCGGTATCGGTCTGGCTGTACCGGCCGCAGGTCTCAAAACCGCGCGCCGCGGACGAGCAACTGCCATTTCATCGCGGCGAACGCCATCACCTGTTTCGGCAATAGTTTTGGTGAGGGCCAACGCCACATGACGCGATTGATACATCTGGGCCTGGTCTTCTCGCTGCTCGGCGTGCTCGCAGTCGGCGGCGGCACGGCGGTGCTGCCTGAGATGCAACACATGACGGTGCATACGTTTCACTGGCTGACCGATGCGCAGTTTCGCAGCATCTACAGCCTCGGGCAGGTTGCGCCGGGGCCGAACATGTTGATGGTGCTGGTGATCGGCTACCACCTGGCGGGATGGGCCGGGATGGCCGTGGTTGGAATCGGATTTTTCCTGCCCGACTGCATCATCACGTTGTTGGTCAATCGGTGGTGGGTGCACCTGGGCGGCTGGCCGTGGCGCACGTCGATTCAGCGAGGGCTGGCGCCGGTGGCGATCGGCCTGATGACGTCGGGGACCTATGCGATTGCGCGGCTTTCGATCGTGGACGTGCAGACGCTGGCGATCGCGGTCGTGGTATTCGGGATATTGCTGTGGCGCCACATCAATCCGGGGGCGCTGGTACTGGCGGGCGGAGCGATTTACCTGCTGCTGAGATAGGCCGCGCAATCGACGGCGGCGCGCGAGAAAAGAAAACGCCGGCAGGAGTGGATGCTCCTGCCGGCGTTATGCATTGCGAATCGCGAGGCGATTCGCCGAGCGGCCGCTTGTTACATGTGGCCGACTTCGGACATCTTCACCATCGCCTCGGTGGTGAAGAAGGCGCGATCCACCGCACCCATGTTGATGTACCAGCATTCACGCTCGGGCGTCTCGATGCCGGGCAGGTAGCACATCGTGGCCTCGGTGCTCTGCACATCGGTGGAAGCGGCGCCGACGACGAATTCGCGCTTGAAGGGATAGATGGCGACTTTCGCGTCGGGCACTGGACGATCGCGATACGCGAGCCAGTAGATGTGGTTGCGGAACAGCTCGCCGCGCCGATCGTAGGTATCGATGTACGGCTCGAACCACATTTCGGAATCCATGTAGATGACGGTCTTGGAATCGATCGCCTCGGCGTTGTTAATCGCGCGGCGCGGCTCCGCCGTCACGATATACATGTGGCGCATCTGCCAACGCTCGGGGCATGCGCTGGCGCCGCCGTCGGTGGCGCAGCGGATTTCCGGCGAGTGCTCGGCGTCAACCGTCGCGAGCATCTCTTTCTCGCCAATGAACTTGTAGTTGTACTGTTCGGTCTTGGGATTGAAACCCGAATAGTGATCGGGATCCCAGGTCTGCGCGCCGGTCGCGCTCGAGTTGATGGCCTCGTTCAGACGGCGCAGGCGCCGCGAGCCGGTCTGCCAGGTCCAGGTGTCGTCGCCATGCGTCGGATCGGCGTACCGATAGCGCAGGAGGCTGGTGCCGCGAGCGTCCTGAGGCGCAAGCTCGGGTCCGAGCAGGAACAGCCACAGGCGGTTGGTTTTCTTGAAATCGGGATCGATAGGCAGCGGCTCGACTTCGGTCCGGCCGACGAGGTCATAACCGGCGTAGTGGCCGAGCTGTCCGTATGCGACCTCGAAGAAGGGCTTGTTGAGGCCCGTGTAAACCGTGTCGCAATCGAAATAGCGCAGATCGTAGTCGTCCGACTGAATCGGGCGGAACACGTTGTTCCAGACGACCTTGGTGGCGACGTCGGGATCGTTGGCGTCGATAAGCGGGAACGGCTGCCCGGCGACATAGCCGACGACGGTGCGATGATCCTTCGAGAGCTCAACCTGCGACGCATACTTTTCGGTCGCGTCTTTATATGGCGGCGGCCAATCGATACGTGCGGTCGGCACGATTTTCATCGTCATGCCGTGCTGCACTTTGTAAAACACGCCGGGCGAAACAAGATCCCTCACCTGCGACGCGTTGTCCGAGTTGATGAAGTCGCCGGGCTTGACCCCTGCCTCCCCAGGCAGGCTCATGGCCGCGAGGGCCAGCAATGCGATGCCCCCGACGACGACAGTTTTGCGAATCCCCAATGTCCCCAATAACATTCGAACCTCCGTAAGAGCGTTGAACTTTTTTTACTCCTGCCCCAGCAAGAGCATTCGGGTGTGAATATTTCACACCTATTGTCTGCTATTAGAATGGGCTGATGCGGATGTCAATGCGTCTTATTGCACGTCGAATCGAATCTACCTATTGCGTTCCGCGTGGCACGCGCCTACGTGCGACGAGCTATTTTCCGGCGGTTCGCCACTCGGATTCCGGGCTGCGGCGGTAGATGCCCCTGTCCCGCGTCAGCATCCCATATCCGACCATCTCGCGCCGCAGCGTGGCGCAGTCATGATGGTGCAGCTTGAGGATCGCATTCACCTGGGCCTCCGCATAGCTGATGCCGGGTGCGAAGAAATCGGCGAGCCACTCCAGGATTACCAGTCGTTTTTTGCGGCTGACCGGAATTTCGAGCAAACGATCTCCGTCGATAAAGTTGTCGAGAACCTTTCGCTCGGAGCTGCGCGCCACAGCCGAAACGGCCAGCCTGGCGATATTGTCGCGGCTGAAGACGGCGCGGCCGATTTTTTCGAGCACCTCTTCATTCAAGCGGTACCAGCGGAAGTTGCCGTCGGCGCGCTGTCTGACGAGGTCAAGCCGCTTCAGCACCGCCAGGTGATGCGAGACCGTCGGCTCTTTCAAATGGAGCATCGACGCGAGCTGCTGGACGCTATGCTCAGCGGCTGAGAGCAGGCCAACTATCCTGAGGCGGCTTTCGTCGGCCATCGCCTTGCAGAACTCGAGCATGATTTCGGGTGGTTGCTTTTCCATCGCGGGCGGCTCAACCATTTTGATGCATGTCTAATTAGATACGTATCAAAATAATCGCGGCGATCCAAGCGCGCCTCATCCGGACGACGCCAGGACGGCGTTATTGCGGAGCCGAGCCGCCCGCGATTTCACTATTTCACCCCGCGTCAACCGGCCGTTAATGCGTCGGTAACGTCAATTTGGCAGGAAGACGCACTGGTGCGGCCAACATTCGGACGCTACCATCGGGAGGAAGGAGAAATCATGGGCATGCGGAAGACCGCGATTGTAGCATTGATGGCGTTGGCCTGGATGGGTGCGCCGCAGCAGCAGGGGGTGTCATTTGCGCAGGCCGCGCCGGGCGCGATGGCGACCGAGGCGATGGCGTCCAGCTTGTCGCCGGCTGACAAGGACGCGTTGATGAAAAAGCTCAAGGAGGCCAAGAAGCACGACAAGATCGCACGGGCGGGATGGTCGCAGGAGCCGTTGACGCAGGCCACTTACGACAAAAAGATTGATGAAATCAACGCTCTGATGGCCAAGCTCAAAAGCGGCGAGGACTTCCCGCTCAGCGCGGTTGACAAGGCGGTCGCATCACCGCACAGCGCCCCGTATTAGCCGTCGGCGCTGTGAAGCTTGTGCAGGACGCGGTGCAGGATCGGCGTGAGCATTAGTCCGACCATCGCGACCAGCGCGAGGCCGCTGTAGAGCGCGTACATCGACGCCAATAATTTTCGCGGCATCAGTCGTCATCGAAAGGTGGCGGAACGGTCTCGTCCGTTCCTGGCTATCCGCCAAAGACGCCGCAGGTGCAGACACCTTGTCCGCTACCCGCCTCAACGGCAAAGGTGCACGAATCCGGCAATTTAGTGAAATCGCCGGCAGCCTGGGCAGAGGGGGTGGTCTGGAACTCCGACTCGGTGAGCTGGGTGTTTTGCACGTGGTTCGCCCAGGCCGCCAGTTCATGTTCGGGAACCAGCGGACTGGTCCCGCCGTTCGCGGTAGGATCGCAGCAGGCGCCGGTGACGTCGTCGCAATTCACGCCTCTCGGCTCAGGCCGTCCGGTGATAGCAGCATTTACAGCGGTCGCGAGGATGCGAATCGAGCCGTCATGGACGATGGTCCCCGAAGCCAGCGGGTTCGGCGCCAGATTGCCACTGATGCTCAAGGTCAACAGACCGTCGGCGGTTATCGGGCATCCGCAGCAGGCCTGGACCGCCTGGTCGGTATCGAAGATGTAGATCATCGCGCAAATTTCATCTCCCTCCCAAGGCGCAGTGATGTAGACAAAGCCCGAGCCCCCGGTGGTGTTGGCGTTGCTGAAATAATTCTGCACCTCTTCCGGCACTTCGGAACCGGCCGCCGCCATTTCTGCCCACCCGGCCACGCACACGGCAGTCGACACCAACAGCGCTAAGGTCCACGCGCGCTTCATGGTGGTATTCCTCCCTGTGTCGCCGAGAGTCACCTAACCGCCAGCCACCACCTGAACGAGCCAAGCGGCATTTGGTTTGGATATCACGAACGGTGTCATCGGGAAAATAGCTCTTGATTCATCAACAAGGATTCAGAGCGCTGAACTTGCGTCGTGGAAAACCCGGTTCAAGCTAGAATTTCCAGATGACGTTGAGCGCGACGAAGTTTAGCCAGTTTGTCGAGTAGTGGCCCTGCAACACTCCAGCGAGCGGTCCGCGGTTAGTACTGAAAGGACCGGGCCCCGCGTCCATCGCCGTCCACGAAAAGCCGGCTGTCACGTCATGATTGACCTCGTACTGGAGCCCGGTGCCATATCTGAGCTGGCGGTCGAGAGGCAGAACGGCGACCCGGTTCGCTGTCGAAACCGGCGAACTGTCATACGCAAAGCCCGCCGACCAGGTCAGTTTTTCACCGATCCGCAATTGTTGCCCGATCGCGACGTGACAGGTGTCCGAGAAATGCAGGTTGGCGGTGACAGTCCTCTGGTTGGAGGTGGAGATTCCGATTGGGAACTCTCCGAATGCAGACCAGTTCTGCCATCCTACGTCGCCCATCAGGCTGAAGTCAGGTGTGACCTCGTACAGCGCGCTCAACATCACCTGTTGGGGGACTTCCATCGGAATGTTGACCTTCGCTCCGCCGATTCTCTTGCGAATCAATGGGAGACCCGGACCGAGACCGGTGAGGTGCGGCCGAAAGCCGAACTTGTAGTCTTCCGGAGACTGATAGGTCAGTCCGATGCGAAGTTTGGAGATCGGCCGCAACAGAATGCCTACGTTACCGCCGAATGCTTCGTCCCACGACTCGAACGCAAGGCCGCCATCCGGTACTCGCGGAAGAACGTTGTTGATCTTCGACTGAAAGGCCAGGCGCGCAACCGAAAAGCTGACGCCCGCTCCTACTGAGAGCCAGTTGTTCACCTCGTAGGCGATTGACGGATTGATCGTACCAGAGATGATTGATTCGTAGGTCAGGTAGTAGCGTCCCACCCAGGTCTTGCCGTAGTCTCCGCTTAGACCAAAATCTGAGTCGACCGCCACGCCTAGCCGCAATTTCTCGGATAGTTTGTGAACATAGAAGAACCCTCCATACGGGAAAAACACGCCTGCATTGCCACCGCCACCGCCTTTGGTCGTTGTTTCCGGGGCAACGTCGAAGTTGGTCGAAGGGAGCAGTGCGCCGGGCGAGGTCATCAATTGTGAACGGTCGAGTAGAGTCATCCCAGCTGGATTGGAAGCCGCGGTCGACGCATCCTGCGCAATAGCCGCTTGTCCGGCATGTGCCGTGCCGAGATCGGTCGGATACAGCTCTAAGCCGGCGCCTCGCGCGGTGGTGACAAATGTCATCAAGATGATCGTAGCAAGAGAGAAAGTCCTATAAATCTTACTCGATGGCGATTGCATCGTAAGCTCCGACTGGAATTTGGTGGTACATTGCACTATTCGATCCTTTCTGTGAAAGCGTCTCTCTTTAGACCAACGGAATAGCTCCCTCCTCACAGTTCTACTTGCGGCAACAGCAGGTTTATTTGGAATCTCAGGGTGAATTGCTCGGTCCGTGGGTCAAACTGTCGATAGACCATCCATTCACCGGAGACTGAAGTGTCGATTGCATAGCCCTCGCCGAATTTCCAGACCTTGCCGAACCCGGCGCTAAGCGGCATTTCGGTTGAAGTCTTGTGACGGTAATTGATTGTCCAGGTCGCGTCGCTCGATTTCAGATACCATCCGCGACCTAGCTGATAGGAAAGCATCGGTTGAATCTGGAGCGAGCTTACCGGAACCGAATGCGACGATGTGTACGCGAACGAGGTCGCCTGCTGAAAAAGACCAGCTATTTGCAGCCTTGGAATTCCCCGGTAGCCGAATGCGCCGGCTGGCCCCATCTGCCATGCACCTTTGCCGGTGAATTGACTCGTCGAGGTCGGGAATACGAAGTAAGGTCCGATCGCCCATCGGAAGCTGGTCGCCTTCGCGTTCGGCCACGGCATCACGAACAAGTCCAGAAGCTGGAAATCATCGAGCGCGGTGGTCGTTGTCGCGCCTTTGTTGCGAGGAACCGTCACGATTTGAATACTCGGCCGGATGAGCTGCTCGAGCGGTGTGAACAATTGCGGCCGAACGGCCAAGAGCGGCCGGATCTGCAGAGTGTTTGGCTGAGCATTCGTGCCGTACTCGGCTGGAGTATAGATGTCCTGGATCTTGAACTGCGTCAGGCTCGCGGTCGGATCGTATTCGTTAGTAGCCAGTGATTCGTCGTCGTTGCCAGCTGCGACGGTCTGCTGGGCGAGACTCACTGAATGCCCGCCCAACAACAAGATGAGAAGTGCCGTTGCGGGGGCGAGTGCTCGACGATGGCGCACGGATCGCTCATCGATTTTCACGGCGCCTCCAAATCATGGCGGCGCGCTGCGGAAGTTTGCCCCAATAGCATCGGCGAGCTTCATTTCGACATCAGCACCTTGCCGGTAGTGCTGTCGATGTTGAACAACCAGAAGGCCGTTACGTCTTCTTCCAGGATCATCGCGACCATGCCGACGCCGGGTGCGAACAAATTGTAGCCAGTGTTCTGGGTATGAGCCGGACCAACTTTGCCTGAGCAATCGACGCGGAACAGGACCGCCGGGAACGTGCCGGCCGGTACCGTCACCTGGTAGGTGCCGACGTAGGTGTAGGTGCCGTTGATTGATCCTGAGTATTTCTGATCGCTCGGGTCGTCCAGATAGTTCACCGAGACTTGCTGCGAGTAAGTACGCGTCTCTCCCGGTTGCATGCCCTTGGGTACGAACGGATTGGCAGGGGTGGTGACGACCACCACGCCTTCGCCCGAATCGGTAATGGCGGCCATGATGATGTCGCCCTGCGGCGTCTCGCGCATGAAACCGTTGAGCGTGGGAGTGAGCTGAAACCGCCAGGCCATTCTCCCGCCCGGGCGCCTGGCCTTCCAAAGCCCGAGTGTCTGTACGGTTCCGGCGTGAGGGCCGGCGACGACCTGGAAGTTCTGGGCCTTCTCGTGCAGTGGAAAGTAGATGGAGGGGTCCGAGATAGGCTGGCTCGGCAGCGCGATGCCGACCACGTTTGGCCCAAGCTGAGCGGTTATATTTTGCTGATCCTGCGGCGGCAACGGCAGCACGACACCCTGGGCCTGTGCGAGACCCGAAGACAACAGCAGGAGACCGAGCGTTATGGCTACAATGTTTTGCATCAAATCGTTCTCCTACATCTTCTTTTGCTTGGGTCAGAGCGTTGGTTCTTCCCAGTGCTGCGACCCTAACCTGGGTCGATGGAGGATCATTGGCTCAGCGCACGGGAAAGCACCCCTACTAGTCGACAAAGCCGCTCTGAACGAAGACACTGCCTTTCGGTCCGATTCGGACACATTCGGCTTGGCCATTATAGTCGGGGTTGCAAATTGGCTTGTCGACGGCGGGACATTTGTACAGACCGGTATCGAGCTGCTGGCATTCGCCGAGATTGAAATTCAGCTCAGTCCTCGCTAGTGCCGCCTGCTCGGCCGGCGGAGGAGGAGTGTACGACGAACATCCGCCGAGCGCCAACAACCCAAGCACCGCGATCGCTAAAATCACGGGTTTCGCCGTCCTTTCCATATTCGACCCCCAAGCTTCGACTTATCATTGAACTACCTCGCCGTACTTCCGTACGCCTTTGTTCGAACCCGCCCTGCGCCCGGCCTACGGTGTCTGGTCTTGAATTACAATGTTGATACGGCGATTCTGTGCCCGCCCTTCGGGGCTGTCGTTTGACGCAATCGGATGATACTTCCCGAACGCCACGGCAGACAGCTGGTTCGGATCAAGCCCTTGCTCCTCCAGAAAGCTTACGACCGAGATGGCGCGGGCGGCCGAAAGATACCAGTTGTTCGGAAAGCGACTCTTCAAGGGCTCGAGGATGATCTCGTTGTCAGTGAAGCCTTCGATCACAATCTGTTTGCCCGTGACACTCTGAAGGGTGGGTACGATTTTGCCCAGTTCTTGCTTTCCGTTCTGGCTTAGTTCCCATCCACCTTCCGGGAACAGGATCGCATTGACCATCGTCACCTGAAGCCGATTCTGGAGCTGCTTGATCTGTACCTGGTCGCTGTTCACCTCGGTCTGGAGGTTCTGGTTGAGTTGCTTGTAGGTGTCGTCCATGTAGGTCAGATGCTGAACCTGCTGGACTTCCTGGTTGTACTGTTGTTGTGGCACGCATCCCGCAATTAGCAACGATATCAGTACGGTGAGCACCAGTCTCTTTTTCATCCAAAGCTCTCCTTCTCACCGCCACGTTGAGCCGTAGGTGGGCGCCGACGACGGGCGGCCCAAGCATAGGACGCCCGCCCTATTACGTGTTGAACTATTCGCCTTCGTGCTGCTTGATCGCTTCGTCGATCTTGGCCTTTATCGCCGTCAAGTTGAAAGATGCTGGTGCTTGCATCGGAGGATAGTCGATGGCCGTCATCGCCAGCTTACCCACGTACTGCTGCACCATGACGAAGCGCCAGAACTCGCGTGCATAGAAACCGTTCAAGTAGCCCCCACCCATATCGTTCGTGCTTTCACCGCGTATCGACGGCGTGCGCTCGAACGGATCTTGCCGGAGGTTCACAATGCTAGGCATGTCGGTCGTGATTTTCTCTCCGGGCCAGCCCCACGGCTGTTGTATGAATTGGAACTTGAAGTCATCGATGCGCAGGGCGCCGAGTTGTGCTCCGCCGAAGTAGAAGATTTCGTGGCGCATGGACGGCCCCTTGCCGTTGAGCAAATCGATCTGGTTATAGCCGTCGAGGTGATTCTTGTACGTGCGGTCGCCCAGAGTCACGCCTTTCAGGAGCTGGTTGGTGATGTCGGAATTGCCAGCAGCCGCCGCGAGCGTGGGTAGCCAGTCGAGCCCGGAGAAGATGCCATTCTCAACCCTGCCAGGCTGGATGTGGCCCGGCCAGCGCACAATGCACGGCACGCGGAAACCGCCTTCAAAGGTGGTGCCTTTGGTGGCTTTGAACGGCGTCATGCCGCCGTCGGGCCAGGTGAACACTTCGGCGCCGTTGTCGGTGGTGAAGATGACGATGGTGTTGTCGGCCTCGCCGATGTCGTCGAGATGCTTCAGGATATCGCCGACGCTGTCATCCATCTGAGCCATGCCGGCCTCTTCAATGTTGTAGTTGTTCGTGGCATTCATCATAGCCTGGTATTTAGGCGGGATGTAGGAAAAAACATGCATTCGGGTGGTGTTGTGCCAGATGAAGAACGGCTTGCCGTCGCTCTTGGCCTTGTCCATGAAGCGGTTGGTGTTCTGGACCAGCACGTCGTCGAAGGTCTCCATGTCGTATTTTGCCTTGCGACCTTCCTGCCAGTTCTGGCGGCCAGTCATGTTGGGGAATGGCGCCAGGGGACCCTCGTCGACAATTTTCTGCTTTCCGACCTTGCCCCAGCGCGGCATCACCGTTGAGTCATCTGCGTCCGCCGCCCAACAATGCGTTAGATCGCGCGGCCCCGTCTTGTCTATCCAGCTCTGCGGGTAGTCGAACCAGTATGGGTCTGACATTGCGTCGAGGTGGTACAAATAGCCGAAGAATTCGTCAAAGCCATGTACGCACGGGAGGTATTTGTTCATATCTCCGAGATGATTCTTTCCGAACTGGCCCGTTTCGTAACCCTGCGCCTTCAGGATAGTGGCAAGTGTGACAGCCCGATCCGGCAATCCTACGTCGGCACCCGCCTGGCCGACGGTCGTCAAACCTGTACGTATCGGCAACTCGCCGGTGATGAAATTCGCGCGACCTGCGGTGCAGCTAGCCTCGGCATAGTAATCGGTGAACATCATGCCCTGGGAAGCAAGTTTGTCGAGATTTGGCGTCTTTCCGGACATGATTCCTCGATGGTACGCGCCGATGTTAAACCACCCAACGTCGTCGCCCATGATTACGAGAATGTTAGGCTTCTTGTCCTGCGCCCACGCCGTGTATGCGGCGGACAAGCCTATGAATGCGCCGACGATTAGCGCGATCGCGAAAAGTCCGTTCTTCCAACCATGCATCAGAATGATCCTCGTGCGTCTGGCTCTTGTTTTCCTTTCAACCAGGGGAGTTTCTCCTAGCTCTGCGCGGATTTCCCCTGTAGTTGCAAGATTCGACTCGGAATCTTCTGTGCCCAGTAGTCCATCGCGTTCTGCGCGTCGCCCCATTGGAACGAAGCTGCGCTCTTGATCCCCATACCGCCGGCACGCTGATCGACGGCTTCGGCCAGCAACGCACCGGTAACAGAGTCAGTGAGCTTCATCTCCGCTTCCGCGGATCCCACGAACGCGTAGCTGTCGGTCGCCATTGACTGAGCCAGGTTGAGCACGCGAGCTTGCGGGACGATCACTGAGATTGTGCGAAGTCCCGGTACCGCAGTCGTCGCGTCCATCAGCGCCACCCGCAAGGTCATAACGCCGGGTCCCGGCTGATCGACGAGGGTGAAACTCTTGGAGAGGTTGGTCTGGAGTTGGTTGTAGAAGTATTCGGTCAGCGTAGCCTGATCCGCTTGCGACACCTTCGAATCGGCAGCGGCCCAGAACTCAACCGGCAGCAGTTGTATCTTGGTGTAGCTGCTCCACTGAGCGTTGGGATTTATCCAGGCTAGCGCGGCGCCGCCCTCGGGTCCGGGAGCCAACTTGGACGCGTCTGGACCCAAGAAGCCAGTAACCGCACTAGGCAGCGGGCCACCCGACTCGAGCGCCTTCGCGGCTGACGGCTGACTTTCAACCGTGGTCGAGCATCCCGAAGTCAGCAGCACAGCAGCAAGACCCGCTGCGGCCATACCGGTCATCATTTTCTTTCGCAGACAGTTCATCATCGTGATCTCCTTCGTATTGCTGGCACCCGCCAGTTCAATGAGTTTCGTCAATCAAATCTCGTGCTTCGCCCACCACCTTCGGACCTTTCAGCGACCTCAATTGACGGTATAGCCGCGCCCCTGTAGACACGCCGACATCGCGCGCATATATGCCTGTCTCCCAGGACTAGACGCCGACGCAGCATCAGCTTTAACGTCTGCTTGTCGCATCCTTTCGTCACGACGGCGAAAACCGCCAACCATGCCTCCCATTGCTGCGCCGGCGGCAGCGCCCTTGCCGGCGTTACCAGTAATCGCACCGCCGACCGCTCCGAGCGCGGCTCCTCGAGCGGCTCCTTGCACAACGGGAGGGGGAGACTGCTGACGCTGCTGAGCGGGCTGGGGGTTTGCGCTCTGCGGCCTACTTGGATCGAATCCCGTTTGTTGTACCGCCCAGGAGTGGCATTCATACCGGTCTTTATCCTGCTGCGCCTGGTTCTGCCCCTTACCCGGATATATGAACATGTCAGTTTGCGCGCTCACTATTGGAGCGCTGAAGACCAGGAAAATTGAAAGGCAGAAGAGTAGACCCATGAACAGTCTGAGCTTCGGAAAGAGCTTCATTTCTTTTCCTCTACTGGGGGCGGCGAGAACCGCATACGCCGACTACCAGCGAAACGACCACGCGAACCATCCAACCAGTCACCCTAGTTATCGCTCTGCTTCATCATCAAGTCCATGGCTTGACTGACCGAGAAGCTGCCTGGCTTCTGACGCGGCGGAAACTCCCGGAATGTGGCGAGAAATCGACCGACTATAGCCTGTGCGGGAACCAGGACAAACAAATGTTCGATGAACCATCTGTCATAGTCACCCGCCTCGTGTTCGGCGCGCTCGAACGGATCAGAACGCAGGTTGAACAGCTTGGGTGCACGCAGTGGAATCATAGGTTGCATCCAGACCTCCAAACCCTCCGCCGCTTGCTCCATGAACACCGCTTTGTATTGGTCGTAACGGAGGCCTGCCAGGTCTCCGTCATCGGTCCAGTAGAAGAACTCGTGGCGCTTGTCGGGAGCTTTGCCGGCAAGCAGATCGCGCTGATCGTAGCCGTCCAGGTGTACCTTGTAGGTCTTGTCGCCCACGCTCTTGCCCTGCAGAAGTTCATTTTGGACGTCGGGATCACCGGCGGCGCCAACCAGAGTCTGCACCCAATCCTCAGCAGAGAAGATGTCATTGACTTCTGTTCGAGGTTGCACGAGACCCGGCCAGCGAACCATCGCCGGTACACGATAGCTGCCTTCCCAGTTGGTGTTTTTCTCGCCTCGAAACGGAGTGGTGCCACCGTCCGGCCAAGTGAAGGTCTCGGCACCGTTATCGGTCGTGTAGATTACGATGGTGTTGTTAGCGATACCGAGGTCGTCGAGTTTCTTCAGGAGCTGACCGACCTGGCCGTCGTGCTCGACCATTCCGTCGGGATAAACGCCGAGACCAGTCTTCCCTTGAGACTCGGGTTTGAGGCGAGTCCAAATGTGCATTCGACTCGGATTGAACCAGGCAAAGAACGGCTTCTTTTGATTGTTCGCACGGTCGATGAAGTCGAGCGTAGCCTTGAGAAACTCGTCGTCCACGGTTTCCATCCGTTTCATTGTGAGCGGCCCGGTGTCCACGCAGCTTTGCTTACCCCACTTACCGAAACGTGGATCCTCGCCGGGAGTCTCAGTCGTGGTTGCGGTGCAGCGCAAAACGCCGCGCGGTCCGTAGCGCAGCCTGAACTCGATATTCTTGGGATAGTCCGGGTGCTCGGGCTCGTCCTCGGCATTGAGATGGTAAAGGTTGCCGAAGAACTCGTCGAAGCCGTGAACAGTGGGCAGAAACTCGTTACGGTCGCCCAGATGGTTCTTGCCGAATTGTCCGGTCATGTAGCCGAGCGGTTTGAGCAGGTCGGCAAGTGTTGGATCCTTCTCCGACAGGCCTTCCTTCGCCCCTGGCAGGCCCACCTTCAGAAGACCCGTGCGCATCGGGCTTTGGCCGGTGATGAAGGCGGCACGGCCGGCGGTGCAGGACTGCTGGCCGTAGTAGTCAGTGAAAATCGCGCCTTCATTGGCTATGCGATCGATGTTGGGTGTGCGATATCCCATCATGCCGCGATTGTAGGCGCTGATGTTCCAGTAGCCGATATCGTCGGCCATGATCACAAGGATGTTTGGCTTCTGCTGCGCCAGACTTACGCTGGCTGTCGATAGCACGGTCGCCAAGGCTATCAGGATATGAAATCTCATTTGCTCTCCAGTCAGGTCTTCACACTCCTGCAAGTGCCCATGGTAGCTCTTGGAGAATCGAAATCCGGTTTTACTGCGAACCGGCCTGGCGCACGGACCAGCCATTGGCCGTTAGCTGCTGGCGCGCCAGCGGTGTCATTTGGCCCGTGGTCAAGAGAACGCGGTTCTGCTGGACCACTAAATTGGGGTCGGTCGCAAAACCTGCGATACGCTCCGTCCACGATAGGTAATCGATCGGCGCAGGTAGTATTACCGTGCCGTTCTGATCGCGCGCGATCAGAACGCTGGGAGCTTGAATACTGACGATAGGACTGTTCTGCTGGCTCCATTGGATGAGCATGCCCAGCGAAGTAACCAGGAAGCGCGCCTGGTACTCCGTCATCATGTTGCCGAGATCCACTGCGGCCGCGCGGCGTCCCGGGATAGGGCCGAGAGCCGCGAGGTCTTTAACCGCGGTAACCTGCAGACTCAATGGAATCGCAGGGTTGCTGGTAAAGGCAACGATCTCCTCCTGCGATAACCCGAAGCTCTTCAGCTTTTTTTGAACCAGGATAATGAGGTCTGCTCTCGGTGTCTCATAGACGAGATCGTCGGTGAACTCCACGGTTGAGATGATCATTGAGCCCGGCACCGCCATAATGGCCGCATCGACCGTCATGCGGGCTGAGAACGTGACCCACGCGATCTTATTCAGTTTCTTTGTCAGAATAGGATCGGAACTGTAAGGATCCACGTTTAACTTTTTTGCTAACTGCCTGCGGACATCGTCATAGCCCAGGGCAGTTATCGTTGCGTTGGCCGTCTCGCCTGCTGCTTGCCCGCTTCCGAAAGAATTGGAGGCCGTTGAAGCTATTTGGCTCGCGCCGAGACTGACGCGTCCAAATAGTTGTCCAACCCCGCTTGGCAGCCCCGTAACAGTATCCATAGGATGGACCACCATATTGGCGGCGTCGGCAACCGGGCGTTCAGCGCTCGAGGCCAGCGCCTTGGCGAACACGCCAGTCTCACTCATGTTTTCCAACTGTGCTATCGCGGGTATCTCGGACAGACGGATCTTGAGCATATCGAGGCTTTCGATGTAGTAGGTGCCGGCGTCGCCACGAAAGACGCTCGCGTCGGCTACGATGGTGTATTGGCCCATCGCGCCGTTAGTCGGCGCTTGCGGCTGAACGGTATATCCCGGTCCCGAGAGCGGAGTCGCGGGCAACAGGTCGGACACGTTGACGATCGGCGGCTCTTCGTACTGACCGCCTGACGGTGCGGGTTGAGGAGGCTGAACGACAGCCATCGGCGGAGGCGGCGGCGCCGGTTGGGTGCTCTGTGTTTGCGCCACCTGGCCAGGTTCGGGCGCCGAGGTTTGAGAGCATCCCGCCAGTAAAAGTCCTGTGAGCAAAACGTACAGGAAGCCCGTCGCATGCCTCACACTTCCCGAGTTGAGATTCATTTTCCCTCCGACGAGTTCTTCCGCTCGCTGCGAAAGACTCGTCCATATTTCCGGATGGCGATATTGTACTTTGGTACAATAGCCGCGTGGCCGCCGCGCGATGCAGAATGTCCTTGCAAGTAGTGGCGCAGATTGATTTCGCACCATACTCTCGCGCAGCTGGTAGGGTTAGTTGAAAAAAAAATCGACGGCCACGGTTATCGTTGTAGATGACGACTCGTCGATCCGCCGGGCTTTGCGACGGCAGTTGCAGATACTTGGATTCAACGTGTTGGACTTTCAAAGTGCGGAAGAGTTCCTGGCCAGCGACGTTCCAACCAGCGACGCGTGCCTGCTCCTGGACGTGTATATGCCCGGAATGACCGGGACTGAACTGTGCCGGAGTCTGGCTGCCTCAGGACGGCACCTGCCAACTATCCTGATAAGCGGCCGCGACGACCAGCGGACCAGGAAAATGATGCGCGAGACGCACCCGATCGCGAGTCTGTTCAAGCCTTTCGATGAGGAAATCCTGGTACTGGCGATTCGAAAGGCGCTGCCGAACCGGGAGAATTTACCTTTCTAGCTCGTGAGTGTTAAAGGCTGCCGATAAAGCGTGTAACGCAAGCAAGGAGAACCATCGAATGATTTCTCAATGGCTTATTTCCTACAGGTTCAGGCAATCGGCTCTGTTGGCAATTGCCGGTATGGCGTTCGCATTCCTGCTCGCGTATCCCGCGGGATTGCCCGCGCAGGACACCGGCGCCGCCATGCCCCAAGCGGCGCAGCAAGCCGCCGGAGCGCTGACCGGTGCTCAGCAGTCGGCGGCAAACAGCGCGCTATGCTCCGCGATTGGAAGTCAGGTTCCGAATCCCGCCGCTGCTGCGCCGTCGGACTTGAGCAGCCCGGCAGTAATGTCCGCCGCGGCTTCCACGTTCGCCGGCAGCAGCAACCTTCCGCTGCCGAGTGCGACCAGCATGCTGCAAGGGTATGTGGCGCAGCATGCCACTGACATCCTGGCGTCGTGCGCGGTCAGCAATGCCACCAGTGGCGTGACCTCGAAGATTCCGGGGGCGAGCAGTTTGCCGTCGATGCCTTAAGCGCCCTACTGAAATAGTGTTCGGTTTCGCTGGCATTTTTACCGCACGCTAGCGACTCCGCTGACTCAAGTCCCTTGCGCAGCCGATTGTCTTGCGGTCGGCGTCACGCCGGATTCTATTGTGAAATCTTAATGAACCTTCAATAGGTTGGCTTCCTTTTTTGCACCGCCAGCTTTGATGCAACTCTCCATTCTTGTTATGGTGTGCCGCACCAAGGGACCAGATTCCGCTACATCTTTGTTCAGCGTAGCGTCGCCCCAGTCCCGGAATCCAACCCAAACGAGCAATTTCCGTCGATGCAACGACGAGCTACCACTGCCACTCTCGAGCCAAAGCGTGGCGGAGTCGCGCGCCTGGGCCGCGAACGACGGGAGGTTGAACGCTTCCAGTCGCTGGTCGGCGAACTATCGGAGGCGATGGCGCGTGTCCCGGCTGACGCCGTGGACCGCGAAATCGAATCCTGGTTGGGCAAGATCTGCCGGGCTCTGGACCTCGACAGGAGTGCCGTATACGAGCGCGATTCGCCCGACGGACCGCTACGTACGACGCATACCTGGGTTCGACCGAATTTCCCACCTTTCCCGCGGCGCTATGATCCAGAGAAGCTCTTGCAGAAAAGCACCAAGTTGGTCATGGCAGGGAATATGCTTACTTTCGCGCGTCCCAGCGATATTCCGGTCGAAAACCAGGATTTGAGGCGCGCGGTAGAACGATGGGGCCCCAAGGCTTCTGCTGCGATCCCGATTTGGGCAGGTGGCCGAGTCATCGGAGCAGCGAGTTTTGGCAAGTTCCGGTCGGCTCGGGAATGGCCGTCCGAACTGCTCGATAACCTGGCTCTGGCGGTGCGACTGTTTGGATGCGCGATCGAGCGCAAACAATCGGAAAGAGCAATACGGGCGGTTCGCAGTGAGCTCAGGGTCGCTACTCGACGCAACTTGATGAGCGAACTCGTCGCCTCGCTCTCCCACGAAATCAACCAGCCCCTCGGTGCGATTTTGAGCAACCTCGGAGGTGTCGCGCGCCTGCTGACTCGGGGAAATCCGCAGCCCGCGATGGCCCTGGAGGCGGTCACGAGTGCGATTGAAGACACCAAACGGACGGCTGAAATCGTCCGGCGGATCCGGTTCATGTTCAAAAGACACGTGGAACACAAAACCGCGGTCAGCATCGGTGCTTTGATTGAAGAAGTCGTGAAGCTGACCGCAGGGGAGGCCGCGGCGCGGAAGATCTCAGTGCAAATTGAGGTTTCGCCTTCTGGGCAAAGAGTCGTCGGCGATAGTGTCCAGCTTCACCAATGCGTGCTGAATCTCCTGATGAATGCATTCGACTCGATTGACGAGGGCAAGTCTGATTCGCGCGCCGTAACAATCAAGGTGGCGCCGGAGAAGGCTGGATGGGTGGGCGTCAGCGTAGTCGATAATGGCAAGGGTATTGATCCTGGCGTCGCGAGCCGGCTGTTCGAGCCATTTGTTACGACCAAAAGCGAAGGAATGGGATTAGGCCTGCTCGTCACCCGGTCGATAGTCGAAAGTCACGGCGGCAGAATCTGGTCGACACCGAATCTCGACCGCGGCGCCACCTTCACCTTCACCCTTCCGGTCGCTGAAAGGAGACGGGCAAGTGCATCGAGACGAGCAGATTGAACGGCCCTTCAAGGGTCGTTGGCCCTGCTCCAATCCAGGCTGACCAGTCAACAGCGATCGTCTCGCTCGGAGAGCGAAACCAGCGAGCGGCGCTCCGGTTCCTTCAGGCGTTCAACTGGAGTGAATGTGCAGGATTCCCGCCATGCGCACCAGGTCAGCGAGTGAGCCGGCGCCCATCTTGCTCATCACACTCGCGCGATGCGCTTTCACCGTCCGTTCGGTCGTTCCCAATTCGGCGCCAACTTGCTTGTTGAGCAGACCGGTGGTTATCAGAGTGAAGACTTCGCGCTCACGGGAAGTAAGAGAGTGCTGGAGTTTTTCAAGTTCGATCCGCTCGATTTGTTCAGCCCGCCGTCGGCGCGAGAGCTGAGCGCCGCGTGCTATCGAGCTCAATAGAGCTTGGTCGTCAACCGGCTTTTCGAGGAAATCCACTGCGCCTTTTCTCATCGCATGCATTCCTAGCGACAGATCGCCATGACCGGTTACGAAAACGATCGACGCGTAAGGAACTGCGCGGTTGAGTTCCTCCTGAAGCTGAAGCCCGTTCATCCGCGGCAGGAAAATGTCCGCCACGATACAATCGAATTCCTTCGCATCAACCGCCTCGAGAAGCTCTTCCGCAGAGGAGTACGCAGCGACCTCAAAGCCAGCGGTGCGGAGCTCGAACGCGAGCGCGTGCCGCACGCGCTCTTCATCTTCGATTATCGCAACCCTGATGAGTCCGGTCGTCGCAACAGTGCCCCGGGAATTCTTTGCGCTGCCAGTTTGAGGACTTACCTGAGTGTTTGCGGTTGGCGCCATCGTTTCTCCCATAGCCGTGAATCGCTGCGAAGCGTAGCGAAATAGTACAGATCGTTTACGGGAGCGAGCAAATGGACTTTGGTCGCATGCGGAATAATTTTTAGTTACCTGTGGAACAATTTGCAATCGCGATTAAAATGGCCACAGAGGGCAAGCTGATTTAATGATTTCAACCGCGACTCCAGACCGGCGGCTTCCGGGGCTCGTTCCGAGAGTTGACTGTTGAGCAAAACGAAAAAGGCCCGGCACAAGCAAGCGAACCTAGCTGGCAGCGCGTCGGGCGCTGCGGGAGCGCAACCGTTTCGAGGATTGCCGACGTCGCGACCTGGGCTCAGGCTTTTCGCCTGGCTGAGTACGATAGTCGTCGCAACCGTTGTCGGCGTCGCGCTCCCCACGCGATGGATGCCTGAATCGGCGTCTCAAGTACTTTCGTTGAAAAGACCCTCGCCGCCCGACGCGAAATTCATTGGAGCCGCCGAATGTGCGACCTGTCATGAGCGCGAAAATGCTCTCTGGCGCGGCTCGCATCATCAACTGGCGATGCAACCGGCGACAAATTCCACGGTGCTCGGCGACTTCAATCACGCGAGTTTCAGCGACAATGG
Source organism: Binataceae bacterium (SeqCode) (assembly GCA_963789715.1). Lineage (GTDB taxonomy): Bacteria > Desulfobacterota > Binatia > Binatales > Binataceae > Binatus. The sequence continues at coordinate 1,039,289 of CAWBLQ010000003.1, forward strand.
CGTCATTTCCAGGTTCTATCGCGACGGCGCGAAGTTCATGGTCCGTACCGATGGGCCGGACGGGGCGCTTCATGTCTATGAGATAAGGTACACGTTCGGTGTGTATCCGCTTCAGCAATTTCTGGTTCCCATGCCAGGCGGACGCCTGCAAGCGTTCGGAATGGCATGGGACAGCCGCCCGCGCGAGAGCGGCGGCCAGCGATGGTTCTTTCTCTATCCCGGTCAAAAGATCACCTTTCGAGATTCGCGGCATTGGACCGGCATCGATCAGAACTGGAATTACATGTGCGCCGACTGCCATTCGACTAATGTTCGCAAGAACTACGACCTGCAAACGCGCACTTACAACACGGCCTACGCCGGGATCAACGTTGCTTGTGAAGCGTGCCACGGGCCGGGGTCGAATCACGTGACGTGGGCAAAGAAGGAGGGCGATTGGAAGAATTTTGCCAACGAAGGCTTGACGATCGCGCTGGATGAACGCAGAGGCGTTGTATGGATGATCGATCCTGCGACCGGAAACGCGCGTCGAACTTCGCCGCGTCAGTCTGAGCGAGAAATACAAATGTGCGCGCGATGTCACGCGCGTCGCGGTGAGATTCACGAAGACTATGTCCACGGACAGCCCGTGGGCGATGACTATCGCGTCGCGCTGCTCGACGAAGACCTGTATTTTCCCGACGGACAGATAAAGGAGGAGGACTACGAATACGGCTCCTTCATTCAGAGCCGGATGTTCCAGGCCGGCGTGACGTGCAGCGATTGCCATGAGCCGCACAGTTCCAAGCTTCGCGCAGACGGCAACGGTGTCTGTCTGCAGTGTCATCTCGCACAGAAGTATGACTCGCCGAAACATCACTTCCACAAAGTCGGATCTGCCGGCGCGCGCTGTGTCGAGTGTCACATGCCAACGCGGACCTACATGGTGATCGATCCGCGTCGGGATCACAGCATACGGATTCCGCGCCCCGACTTGTCGGTGAAGCTGGGCACTCCCAACGCGTGCACCAATTGCCACCTTGACAAGTCCGCCCGGTGGGCGTTGGATTCGGTGAACAAATGGTACGGACGCACACCCGAAGGCTTTCAGCGCTTCGCCGAGACACTGGCTGCCGGGTCGGCCGGCGCACCCGGCGCCGAGCAATCTCTTGAACGATTGGTCGCGGACCGTGAGCAGCCGGCTGTCGCGCGCGCCACCGCACTTTCCATGCTCGGTGCGTTCGCACCGCCTCCGACCGACGCAGCGGTTCGCGCGGGAGTCGTCGATGATTCGGCGCTGGTGAGACGCGCCGCCGCCCGCGCCCTGGCAGACTCCGACCCAGGCGCCAGCGCAAATGCGTTGGCGCCGCTTCTCAGCGATCCAATTCGCGCCGTGAGGATCGAAGCCGCAGAAGTGCTCGCTGGGTTGCCCGAAGATAACTTACCCGCCGACGCCCCTCTAAGGCGCGCCACTGACGAGTACGTCAGCGCGCAGGACTTGAACGCGGACCGTCCCGAGGCGCATTTGAATCTGGGACTGCTATACGCCCGGCAGAACCATTTCGACAAAGCGGAGGAGGAACTCAAAACCGCGCTGTCACTCGACTTGAGTTTTGCGCCTGCGGCCGTCAATCTCGCCGACGTTTATCGCGCACAGAACCGGGATGGAGAGGGTGAACGCGTCCTGAAGGAAGCAATCAGCCGCTCGCCGAACGACGCGTCGCTCGAACATGCGCTCGGTTTACTAATGGTACGTCAAAAGCGGGGTAAGAAAGGGCTCTACCTGCTGGCCGCCGCCGCGCGCAGCGATCCGGGCAATGCCCGTTATGTTTACGTCTATGCGGTCGCGTTGAACGACGCGGGTCAGACCAAGGCCGCAATCGAGACGCTGGCGAGCTCAATCAAAACGCATCCTTACGACCGCGATTCACTTGCCGCGCTGGTGACCTTTCTGGAAGAGTCCGGCGATCCCGCCAAAGCGTTGACCTACGCGCAGCGACTCGATGAACTCGAGCCCGGGAATCCACAGGTCCAGCAGATGCTCAAAGAGCTACAAAGGCACTCGCGTGGCTGACGCAATGACCGACGGCGGAGGACGGAGCCAGGTCGAGCTTTGGATCGGCGGCGCCGCCGTGGTGTTCCTGGGACTATTGTGCCTGTTGGTTCTGCGGCCTTTCGTATCGGCGGCGCTATGGGCGGCGATTCTCTGCTTCACAACCTGGCCGCTGTTCCTGAGGCTTGAAAGACTGCTCGGCGGACGGCGGACGCTGGCAGCGTTGATCGCCACGTTGTCGCTGGCTGCGATCATCGCCGTGCCGGTTGCCATCCTGGGAGCTACACTGGCCGACAATGTTTCGGCGCTGATCGCGGCCAGCCGGAGACTTATCCAGCAGGGTCCGCCGAGTCCACCCGACTGGGTCGCGAGCGTCCCGCTGATTGGCAGCCGTGTCACTGCGTACTGGAACTATCTGGACCAGAGCAGTTCGGTGCGGCTGCAAGAGATGACAAGGCTGTTACCGGCCGCGAAGACTATCGTCATGCGGGGCGGTCGTGCGCTTGCCGAGGGCATCATTCAGATCATTCTGAGTCTGCTGATCGCGTTCTTCTTTTACCGCGATGGACATACCGCTGCCAATCAACTTCGTGAAGCGCTTCGTCGGATCGCCGGCGAGAGAGGCGATCGTCTGCTCGATCTCACCGGCGCGACGATTCGGGCGGTCGTTTACGGAGTTCTGGGGACGGCGCTGCTGCAGGGAGTGGTCGGCGCGATAGGCTTTGCTATCGCCGGAGTGCCCGGCTCTGTGTCTCTGGGATTCATCACATTTGTGCTGTCCTTTCTGCCGGGCGGACCGCCGATCGTCGCAGCTCCGGCAGCGTTCTGGCTGTATCGACAAGGCTCGACCGCGTGGGCGGTCTTCATGATGGCGTGGGGAGTGATGGTAGGTGCCCTCGATAATGTCGTGAAGCCGCTGCTCATCAGCCGTGGCGGCTCGACGCCGATGATCCTCGTGATGCTTGGAGTGTTAGGGGGAGCGCTGGCCTTCGGGGTGATCGGAATGTTCCTCGGACCGACACTGGTGGCATTGGGCTATAGCCTGCTCGAGCAATGGTCTCTGCGGGCGGGCGGGAACCAGGAGGGCGGCACGGCGCTGTGAGAGCCGCCATTTTCCGGGCGACGGGTATTGTACCTTGGTACAATTGTCGCATCCCGACTGGGCGCGCAGAATGTTTTGTCAGCACTCGAGTGGATAACCAACCATACAACCAGCCGGTTGCCGACGGCTCGCTGATCGCGTGCCTGCATTGCGATCTTTTGCAGCGCCTGCCGAAGCTTGAGCCCGGTGCGTCGGCGCGCTGTCCGCGATGCAACAAGGAGCTGTGGCGGCGGCGTGAAGACTCGCTCAACCGGACGCTGGCGCTGACGAGTGCGGCCGTGGTGCTGTACGTGGTCGCGAACTCGGTGCCGATGCTCGGCCTGACCATCGTTGGGCGCGACGCCTCGACCACGGTGATCGGAGGCGCCCAGCACCTGTGGGACAACGGCCAGAAGATCGTCGGAGTGCTGGTGTTGTTCACGGCAGTGATCGCACCGGCGCTGCAAATCGGCCTGATGCTCGCAATCGTGCTCGGCGCGATGCGCGAACGCCCACCGAGATGGGTGGGAACGCTGCTGCGTTATCATCCGACCACGCGCATCTGGAGCATGATCGAGGTGATGATGGTGGGCGTGCTGGTCGCGCTGGTCAAGATCGCGGACTACGCGACGGTGATCCCCGGAATGGCGCTGTTTGTGCTGTGGGTGCTGGTCTTCATTTTGGCCGGGATGTCAGCCAGCTTCGACTCGCGCGAAGTGTGGGAGCGGATCCAGTGGGCGGACGAAGCGCAGCACGAGACCGCCTGTGATGGTTTGGCGGAGGGAACGTCGTGAGCGCGCCCGCGCTGACCGCGATGCAGCAGGGGCTGCAGAGCTGCGAAGGCTGCGGCCTGCTCTCGCGTCCCGCGCACGGCGAGAATGAAGGACGCTGCCCGCGCTGCGACGAGGAGCTCGCGTTTCGCAAGCCCGCAAGCTTCCAGCGGACGTGGGCATACCTGATCGCCGCGGCCATCTGTTACATCCCGGCCAACGTGCTGCCGGTTTTGACGACGACGACGGCGGCCGGCGCCGACTCCGACACCATCCTGCAGGGAGTTGTGCTGCTGTGGTCGCCGACGGGATGGCCGCTGTCGATCATCGTGCTCGTAGCAAGCATCATGATCCCCAGCGCAAAGATCCTCGCGCTGGCCTACCTGCTGATCACGGCGCAGCGCGGTTCGGTGGCGAACAACGAGCAGCGGGTCCGGATGTACAGGATGGTCGAGTTCATCGGGCGCTGGTCGATGGTCGATGTATTCGTCGATACCTTCACGGCGGCGCTCATCCAGCTCCAGCCGCTGATGTCGGTGGAGCCGGGGCCCGGCTTGATCTTCTTCGCGGCAGTGGTCGTGTTTACGATGCTCGCGGTCGAGTCGTTCGATCCGCGCTTGATCTGGGATTCGACCAGCTCGCAAGAGGCAGAATCGAAAGAGGTTACCTATGCCGGATAGCGATCCACCACGCTCGTCAGTGCCCGAGTCGAGGAGCGTGCCCCGCAAGCGCACGCGGCTGTCGCTGGTATGGTTCATCCCGATTCTGGCGGCGGTTGTCGGCGCATGGGTGGCAGTGACGCGGGTGCTGAGCGAAGGCCCGAAGATAACGATCGTGATGAAGTCGGCAGAGGGACTGGAGGCCGGCAAGACCAAGATTCACTACAATGGCGTGGACATTGGCACGGTCACGACCATAGAGCTGTCGGAAGACCACCAGCACGTTATCCTGACCGCGCAGATGGCGCCGAAGACGGAAGAGTTTCTGGTCGAAGACACGAAGTTCTGGGTCGTGAGGCCGCGGATATCGGGCGCCAACATAACGGGGCTGGGCACACTTATCTCGGGGGCGTACATCGGCGTGGAAATAGGCACTTCGAAGGAAGACCGGCGCGACTTCGTGGCGCTGGAGACGCCGCCGGTGATAACCGGCGAAGTCGGCCGCTTCTTCGTTCTGAAAACGCCGGACTTAGGCTCGCTGGACACCGGCACGCCGATCTACTTTCGCCGGCTGCAGGTCGGCCAGGTCGCGTCGTACGCGCTCGACCAGGACGGCAAGAATCTGACCGTCAAGGTGTTCGTGCAAGCGCCTTATGACCAGTACGTCAACCCCAACACGCGCTTCTGGCATGCGAGCGGGATCGACGTGTCGCTCTCGGCCAGCGGCCTCACCGTGCAGACACAGTCGGTACTGTCGATCCTTATAGGCGGTATCGCGTTCGAGACGGCCGCGACCGATCCTGTTCTACCGGCGGCCGACGAGAACACCGTCTTCACGCTGTTCGCGAACCGGGCCCAGGCCTTCAACCCGCCCCCGCGCAATCCGCAGACCTACCAGCTCATCTTCAAGGACTCGGTGCGAGGGTTATCAGCCGGCGCACCGGTCGAGTTCCGCGGTATTCCTATCGGCCAGGTCACCGATGTTCGCGCGCAGATTGACATCAAGACTTTCGAGTTCTCAGTGCCGGTAACTATCCAACTGGACCCGACCAGGCTCGGAGTCAGGGTTATCGACACCTCGGCGGGCATGGACCTCGAGACCATGCGTCGCAAGCTGATCGACGCCATGGTGGCCCACGGCGTCCGTGCGCAGCTGCGGACGGGGAACCTGTTGACGGGGGCCGTGTACGTGTCACTCGACTTCTTCCCGGGCGCGCCGCCGGCGACGGTGGACTGGTCGCAGAAGCCGGTGCAGCTGCCGACTACTCCAGGGCAGTTCGCGGCGACCGAGGCGACGGTCGAGAACATCATCAAGAAGCTCGACAAGGTGCCATTGCAGGAGATCGGCGTCGACCTCAACAAGGCGATTAACCAGCTCGATCAGACGCTGGTGGTTGCACAAGGTACGCTGGGGAGCGCGCGCGGCACGCTGGAAAATACCAGCAACCTGACCGGGCCGAATTCCGCGCAGGTCCAGCAGCTCCAAAGCACTCTGCAGGAGGTGAGCCGTGCGGCCAGGTCGGTGCGCGTGCTCGCCGACTACCTCGAGCGCCATCCCGAAGCGCTCCTTCAAGGCAAGAAGGGGGGTCCGAAGTGAAGGCACGGAATACCGCGCGACTTATATCGATCGCCTTGGCAGCAACAGTAGCCGCAGGATGCAGCACTGCGCCGGCGCGCTTCTACTCGCTGAGTTCGACCTCGACGGCGGACGGCGCGCCGGCGACCAGCGCCACGGTCATGGTCGGCCCGGTCACGATACCCGCCGCGGTGGATCAGCCGGAGTTCGTGGTGCAGGTCGCGCCGAACCGCGTCGAGGTGGACGAGTTCAATCGATGGGTCGCGCCGCTAAACGACAGCATCGCGCGCGCCGTCGCCGGCGACCTGGTCGTGTTGCTCGGCACGCCGGATGTGGCCTCGGCAGAGCTGGCTAACTTCGCCCCCGAGTACAGAGTCACGATCGACGTGCAGCGCTTCGAGTCGGTTCAGGGCCAGGCGGCGACGGTAGAAGCAGTATGGACGGTGCGCAAGCTTGCAGACGGGCAAACGCGCTCGGGGCGCACCGTCGCGCGCGAGCCGGTGCAGGGTCAGGGCTTCGACGCGCTCGCAGCGGCACACAGCCGCGCCGTCGCGAAGATGAGCGGCGACATCGCCGCCGCAATCCGCGCCGAAGCCGAGCAGAAATCCTAGCGACGGCGTCTTATGGAACCTGCACTCCAAGACAACGTCCTGGGACAGTTGCGGGAAGCGGTCCACAATCGTCTGGCGCCGCACAGGCATACCGTGCTGCTCGCCGCGATCATAGCAGCGTTTTTGGTGCGACCTTTAATCGGCGATTCCGGAGCGGGCCCTATCTTATTCAGCTCGGCGATGTTGGTGCTCCTTATTTTATCCCTGTACAACATCGACGTCGATGAGTTGGTGGGCGACCGTCAAACCCTTCTAGCCCAGAGGAGGAGGCGAAGCATCATTGCCTGGACGCTGGGAATTCCCGCGATTGCGGAACGATTGATCGTGATTTTCACACCGAGCCATTCGATCTACCTGGCCGGTTCAATTGTGTGGTTGTTGCTCTTTGCCTTCATTACGTGGAACGAATTGCGCGCGGTATTGAAGCAGAAGGACATCACACGAGAAGTCATTAGCATGGCGATCTCGGTCTATCTGCTGTTCGGATTGACATTTGGGCTCTTCTATATCGTACTTCACGACATACAGCCCAATGCCTTTAGCTTCGGCGCCGGGGGTCCTGCTTCCGAGCAGCAGACCATTCCAGTTCTCATCTACTTCAGCCTGACTACTCTCTCGACTATCGGCTTTGGCGACATCACTCCGCTAACTCTGCAGGCCCGCTACGCAGCGGTGGCCGAAGGTATCACTGGGCAGTTCTACCTGGCGATCCTTGTTGCACGGCTGGTAGGAATGCAAATGAGCCAAGCCGCAAGTCAGCACTCGGAACCTAAGACCGTCGATTCCGATACTACGGAGTAAACCCGCCCTCGCAGGCACTCGTATTGTACCAAAGTACAATATCCGCTCGTGACGGCTCGCAGTATTAACACAGCAGCGTGTTAGTTCGTGGCGACAACGTCGGCACCGCACCGGCGCGTCGGAAGCGGCGATGCTAGACGTTCGATCAGGCCGGGAGGGCCTATGCTATCGATAAGACCAATCTACTGCTTTGCGGTGGTAATTTGTGTGGTTGTCTTCGCGGCAACGCGCGCGCCGGCTCAGCAAATCAACGGCGTGCCGGGTGCGCCCAGCTCGACCATAACGCTTGAAGGGAAACAACTCCCGCCGCCGCCGCTGCCGTTCGGCGGAGTTATCAAAGAAAGCGCCAAGGATTCCACGCCATGGTGGCCGCCGCGAGTCGTACCGCCCAAGGGCGCGCCCAACATCCTGCTCATCATGACTGACGACCAGGGCTACGGCGTTTCGAGCACATTCGGCGGCGTCATCCCCACACCTGCGCTGGATCGTATCGCCAAGGCGGGATTGCGCTACACGCAGTTCCACTCGACGGCCCTGTGCTCGCCCACGCGCGCCGCTCTCATCACAGGGCGCAATCATCACTCGGTGGGATTTGGTGTGATCGGCGAGTTGTCCACTGGTTACCCTGGCTATGATTCCATCATAGGGCCGGACAGCGCCACTATCGGCACTATCCTGCGAGACAACGGTTACGCCACCTCTTGGTTTGGCAAGAATCACAACACGCCAAGCTTTCAGTACAGCGTCGCGGGGCCGTTCGACCAATGGCCGGTCGGCATGGGCTTCCAGTATTTCTATGGGTTTATGGGAGGCGAGACCGACCAGTGGACGCCCTATCTCTTTCGGAATACGACTCAGGTCTTTCCATGGATCGGTAAGTCCGATTACAACCTCACCACCGATATGGCGGACGACGCGATCAAGTACATGCGCGATCTGAACGCCGCCGCGCCCGACAAGCCGTTCTTTCTCTACTACGTACCCGGTGGCACCCATTCACCGCACCAGCCGACCAAGGAATGGATCGATAAGTTTAAAGGCAAGTTCGACATGGGTTATGAGAAGTTGCGCGATGTGATCTTCGCTAACCAGAAGCAGCTCGGTGTTATCCCACCGAATACCCAGCTCACCCCATGGCCGGACGGGCAGGCGGCGTATGGTGGTGCAAAGTTGCCGAGGTGGGATTCGCTTTCAGTTCTGCAAAAGAAACTTTACGCGCGCGAGGCCGAAGTCTTCGCCGGATACGCTGCTTATACCGATCATGAAATCGGCCGCGTAATCCAGGAGGTCGAGGACGAAGGCAAACTCGACAACACATTGATCATCTATATCGTCGGCGACAACGGCACCAGCGCCGAGGGCACCCTGGAGGGCACGTTTAACCAAATGACCGCCTACAATGGCATTCTGACCCTCCCGATGCCTTTGCAGTTACTGCACTACACAGACTGGGGCTCGGACAAAACCTACCCGCATATGTCAGTAGCATGGTCGTGGGCGTTTGATACCCCTTTTAAGTGGACCAAGCAGGTGGCGTCGCATTTCGGCGGCACCCGGCAGGGTCTGGCAATTTCGTGGCCCGGACACATCACGGATGTGGGCGGCATTCGTCCGCAGTTCCATCACGTGATTGATATTGTTCCGACGATTCTGGAAGCCACGGGTATCAAGGCGCCCGACGTCGTCAATGGGATCAAACAGAAGCCGATTGAAGGCGTGAGCATGGCCTACACTTTCGACAAGGCAAACGCGAACGCGCCGTCAAAACACGATACGCAATATTTCGAGATGGTCGGCAATCGCGCGATTTACCACGACGGTTGGATTGCCTCGACGACGCCTCCCTCCGCGCCTTGGCTCCTGGCAACGGGCAAGTTGACCGACATCAACGACTACAACTGGGAACTCTACAACATCGCCGACGACTACTCGCAATACAACGACCTCGCCTCGAAAATGCCGGACAAGCTCAAGGAAATGCAGGCGTTGTTCCTGACTGAAGCCGCTAAATATCAGGTCCTGCCCTTGGATAACACTGGCTTCTCGCGCCTCCTGACGCCGCGACCGAGCGCGGTCGCTGGGCGGACCGTATTCACCTACTCGGGTGAGGTTTCCGGGATTCCGCCCGGTAATGCTCCCAGTATTCTGGACAGGGACTACACCATCACGGCCGATGTGACGATCCCGCCTGGTGGGGCGGAGGGAATGATCGTGACTTTGGGCGGCCGCTTCGGCGGCTATGGCCTCTACCTGCTCAGAGGCAAGCCAGTATTCGATTACAACCTACTCGATCTGACGCACTATCGCTGGGAGGGAGGGCCGTTAGGCCGCGGCTTGTTGGCCGAAGCGCTCAAGCCGGGCAAGCACACTATAGTGTTCGACTTCAAATATGACGGTCCCGGCCCCGGCAAAGGTGGGACAGGCGTGCTTACGGCCGATGGCAAGGAGGTGGCTCGCAAGAAGATCGACCACACGATTCCGCTGCTGATGGCCATCGACGAGACGTTCGACGTTGGGAGCGATACCCGCACAGCGGTAAACAACGACTACAAGCTTCCGTTCCGCTTCACCGGAACGATCGACAAGCTGACCTTCAACCTCGGGCCCGAGCAATTGACGGACGCGGATAAAAAGGCGATTGCGGAGAAAATGGCCAGGGCCAGGGACTAGGCGGCCGTGGACAGCCTCTACGCAGCTACGGCAGTGATCGAAGCAGGGGCCGGCCTGGCGCTGTTGTGTTTACCGTCGACAGGAGTGGATCTCTTGCTCGGCGCGCCGCTGGAGGGACCGGCCGCCCTAGCTGTGGCGCGGGTCGCCGGCGTCGCTTTGCTTACGCTGGGAGTGGCGTTCTGGCTTGCGCGCGGTGACTCGCGGAGTCGTGCTGCCCGAGGATTAGTCGCCGCGATGGTGCTTTACAATCTCGGTGTAGTTTTCATTTTAGGGGCTGCTGGCATCCGGTCCCTGCCGGTTGGTGTGGTCTTGTGGCCGGCGGCTGTTGTGCTGCACGCGGCCATGACGGTCTGGTGCGTCATGATTCTCATGAGCTGGAAACCTGAGACGCCCGAACTAAGCAGCGCTGAGTTAAGGTTCACTAACAAATCATAACAAATTCTGATCGATCTACGAAAAGCACCGAAATAAAAGCACGGGAGAGAACTTATGCGGAATGTAAAATCGAAACTGAAGCGTGCAGCCTTGATTGCTCTACCGCTGTTCCTATCGGCGGGTGCAGCTGACGCGCAGTACGGGCAGTTCCCGCTATTGGATGCTGCCTCCGACCGGGTTATTCAGAAGTACCGGAACTCGTCTTGCGAACAGTTGTGGCAGGAAAGAGGCCAACCGAGGGGGCAAAGAGAACAGGAGGCCATAAACTTCCTGCGTAACGATCCGCAGATGCGTAGGATGTTTATCGATCGAGTAGCGCCTACAGTCGCCAACAAATTATTCGAGTGCGGCATGATTCCATAGGCAGCGGACAGCAAACGAAATTGGCTTATCAACAAATAATAGCCAATGGGAGAGAAAACAATGAGGTTCACACTTGCGGCCGCCGCTTGTACGGCTGCTATAGGAATCGGCTTGGCCTTGAACGCCACATCGGCCGCCGACCCACCTGCATCGCCCACTCAAGTCGCGCCAACTGTCCAAGCTTCCCCACTGCCACAGCTTGATCCGCACGCTGACGAGCTCCTGGCCAAAACGTGTGAGGCGCTAGGATCTGCCGACGCGTTCAGCTTTCACGCCGAGGTGCTTTTCGACAAGGTGCTTCCGCACGCCGTGAAGGTTCAGTACGCCGCTGAAATGAACTTCGCGCTTCAGCGACCGGACGAACTGGTTGTTGATTACCATAGCGATCTTGGCGGCAAACAGCTCTGGTACCAGGACGACACGTTGACCATCTTCGACGAGCCTCACCAAATGTACGCCAGCATGAAGGTGCCATCTTCAATTGACACGATGCTCGATCAGGTGGCACGAACGCAGCGCCTGACCCTTCCGTTGTCGAACCTGGCGTACAGCGACCCGTGCTTGCGAATCCGCAAACAGATCATCTTCGGCGCATACATCGGCGTGAATGACGTCAACGGTGTCGACTGCGATCACCTTGCCTTTTCATCCCGCGATACCGATCTGCAGCTATGGCTCGACCGTTCCGGGAAACCGGTTCCCCGCAAAATTGTGATCAACTACCGAAGCGAACCGGGATCGCCGGAATACATTGCCGTGCTTTCTAACTGGAAATTTCCAAAACAACTTTCGGACAGTCATTTCAGCCCTCAGATCCCTAAGAACACAAAACGGATCGAATTTTTAAATGTTAAGGAGTCGCAGCCATGAACAATGCGTCAAATTTGCGCAAGGCCGGGAGGGCTTCGCTTCGGATCTTCTTCATGGTCGGTGCTTTCGCTCTTCTCGGGGCGCCTAACGCGCTAGCAAGGTGGGGAGGCGGAGGTGGCGGTGGCTTCGGTGGTGGTGGCGGATTCGGCGGCCGTGGAGGATTTGGAGGAGGTGGCGGCGGATTCCACGGCGGTTCTGATGGATTCGATGGCGGCAGCTTTGGTCATTCTAGTTCGTCGTCTGGCGATTCCTGGCAACACTCGTCGAGCGGTTCAGGAAGCCCGTACAAATCGTCTTCGGATTCCGGCAATTCGTACAACTACAACAAATCATCTTCGCAGTATAACAGTTACAACAAGCCCCCCTCAGAATCCGGGAGCACTTACGGAGGCAGCAGCTCTAGTTCATCGAACAAGCAGTCGGATTACAACGAGTACAACGCAAACCAGCAAGCCCAGAAGCAGGCTCAGTACAACGAAGCGAATACTCTCCAGGAGAACAACGAAAAGACCGAAAAGCAGATGCAGAACAATACCGATAACACCATCAATAACAACGTCGGCAACACCAATTACGGTGGAGGCGGCGGAGGGGGCGGAGGCGGCGGAGGAAATAGCTACTATTATGGTGGTGGCGGCGGAGGTTCGAACAGTGGCGAAGTAGCCGGCGCGGCGGCGCTCGGAGCAGTCGGCGGTATGGCAGTTGGGTCTCTCATAACTGCGAACGCACAACCCAAGCCTCAAACAACCATTATCGAGAACAATCCGTACGGGTACTATCCACCTCCACCGCCACCCCCCGGATATCAGCCGTACTACAATGGCAGCCAAGTGACCTATGCGCCACCTCCCTCCTATAACTACTAAGCTTTGTGCCTTCGAAAGGAGATGAACCTGAGCAGTGAGGCGTTGCGCGATAGACCTGATCTTGGCCCTGCTGGCATGCATAAGTGTAGGAGCAGTTGTCGCGCGGGGCGATACCGGAAACGCGGCGACTCCTACCCAGGCCGAGCTTGTCAATCAAGCCAACGCGCCTATCTCGAGTCTCTTCCAAATCAGACTACAGGATGCGTACGCGCCTGCTTTCGAAGGCCAATTGCGCGGGCAGGGGAATCTCTTTTCGATCGCCGTCGGTATGCCGTTGCCACAATATCGACTGCTGCCATTTCCGCAGCTATCGCTGCTGACGATTCCCGCTGCGGTCACGCTTCCGCTTCCGCTGGGCTCACTGACAGGGTTCGGAGATATCCGCTTCGTCGATCTCGCAGTCCTTGACGCAGGCCATAGCCTGCTTTTCGGAGTGGGACCTACCTTTGTCTTCCCCACGGCCAACGACCTGGCCACCGGTCAAGGTAAATGGCAGGCCGGGCCCGCAGCGGCCGCAGCGTTCACACCGCGCAATTGGCTGTTCGGAGTTCTAGCGCAAAATCCTATCTCATTTGCGGGAGATGCGACTCGCCCAGCCGCGAATGCCTTGTTCCTTCAACCGTTCATAACCTATCAGCTCGGCCATGGCTGGTTCCTCAGATCCGAGCCGCAAATGATTTTCGACTGGCAGACAAACAAGCAGCAGCTGCCAGTCGATGCTGGAGTTGGCCGAGTCTTCAAGGTTGGCCCACAATACGTCAACTGCTTCGTCGAGCCGGCTTGGAACGTATCCGGCGACGGGCCGGCTCCGAGGTACGCAATCACCTTTGGATTATCGCTGCTGTATCCGAATTTCTGGGGTTCGCTGAAGCGATAGCCAACGAGCTGTCGACGAGGAAGCCTTTGTGAGCCCAATCGACGTCGGTTGCATCGTGCTGGCATGCGTCTTTGGAGGTGCTCTCCTCGGGATGGCTCTTCAGATGATTCTTCCCGAGCATCACCTGAGCACCGAGTCCAAGGATGTAATCAAGCTGGGGATGGGTTTGACCGGGACGATGTCGGCACTGGTTCTAGCGTTGCTGATCAGTTCGGCAAAAACTTCTTACGACACTCAGAGAAACGAACTCACCCAAGCTGCCGCCAACATCCTGCTGGTCGATCGCGTGCTAGCGCATTACGGACCAGAGACGAAAGAAGCTCGCGACCTTCTGAAGCTCTCGGTCTCTTCAATGATCGATCGAATTTGGCCTAATGACCGTTCGGGAAATTCAAAGTTGGGGCCGACCACGGCTGGGGGCGAATTGTTCTTCGACAAGATCCAGGAACTCACGCCGCAGAACGACGTTCAGCGCTCGCTTCAGGCCGAAGCTGTGAAGATAAGCATCGACGTCGGGCAGGCGCGCTTGTTGCTGTTCGAGCAGAGCGGCCACTCGATCCCGATGCCGTTTCTTGTGCTATTGATTTTCTGGGTGACCATAATTTTTCTCAGTTTTGGGCTTTTCGCGCCGCGCAACGCGACCGTCGTCGCAACGCTGTTCTTGTGTGCTTTGTCGGTTTCAGGTGCGATCTTTCTGATCATGGAGTTGGACCGGCCGTTTGGCGGGCTGATTCAGATCTCTAGTGCGCCACTGCTCAACGCCATCGCCAATATCGGCAAGTAGCGTGAACACTCTGCCACAAAAGCTTACGGCTGCCGGCAATTGGCTACACCGTGAGTTCACTGCGGCTTGGCCCGTATTTTTCTTTTTTCTTGTCGCATTCATGCTGGAGCTCTTGATAATCAAGTTGGCAGTTGCCGAATTCTCTATCGAAGTAACCGCAATTTCCAAGGCGGTGGTCGGCGCCCTGCTCGCTGCCAAGGCGGTCCTTATTCTTGACGAGATCCCGCTAGCTCGGAGTCTCGAGCGGTATCGTCGGATCGTTGCGGTCGCCGTCAAGACACTTCTGTACGGAATCGGCACGCTGCTGCTCGGCTTCATCGAACGATTTCTGGAGGGCCTACATCGGGCGGGTAACATTGACGGGGCGTTCAGGAACCTGATTGACCGGGCAAATATGTATCGGTTCTTCGCCTGGGTGTTGGGAATAAGTCTCATATATGGAATCTATTTCATGTGGTCCGAGATCAACGATCGGATGGGCAAGGGGGCTCTCTGGTCCCTGTTTTTTCAGCGGCCCTGAATTGCCAACGTGTCGTCTGTGCCGCCAGCACGTTGCTCGATTTCAACCGTCGGCTTCGGGCCTGCGGCCAATGGTTCAGGAGGCAGCTTCGCGGCGTGCGCGACATCACTATCTCGCTTCATATCACCTGAAGCTGCAATTCATCGGCGGTAATCGCGACTGGCCCGGCGTGCCTTGAGTTGTTGGCGTCCCCGACGGGATTTGAACCCGTGTTACCGACGTGAAAGGCCGGTGTCCTAGGCCGAGCTAGACGACGGGGACGGTCGGCATGAAGCCCGAAAATGCGAACGCGCGCCATGCGCGCGCCAGACAGCCGAAGGTATCAGAGCCGCAAGAAGCGGAGCAAGTCGTACCGGCCGGCGGTCGAGCCGAGCAAAGAGTCATCCAGTGAAGCGAACCTTCCCCACGATTTCAGACACCGACGCGTGGCCATACTCGGCGAGTTGCGAATCGAGCTCGCGGTCGATTCGACCCAGCGCGCCGGCGCCTTCCTTCATCAGCACCGAGCCCACCTCCACGGCCTTTGCGCCCGTCAGATGCGCGATGTAAGCGTCGCGGCCGGTGTTGATTCCGCCGACTGCGACCAGGTCGAGCAGGTTTTCGCTCTCTTTGAAGAACGCGTGCGTCTGAGAGAGCGTGCGTGGCTGGCCCTCGATTGTCCCGCCGGCGAGGTCGATCGCGATGTCTCTGGGGAGATCGTTGGCGCATACTGCGATCGCGACGCGCATCGACTTGAACAGGTCTGCAAGTGCGCGCGGTTCGAAGGGCGCGCGCGGCGGCACCTTCACCGCCAGCACGCATCCGGTCTCGCCGCGAACTCTGCCGAGCAAAGATTTCAAGCGCTCGAAAGACGCGAACGGCGCCACCGAATTTGCCACGTAGTCGTCGGCCAGGTTCAGCTCGACGATACTGACGCCGGCGCGATCGAGCGTGCCGGCGACGGCGACGAATTCCTCTTCGCTGGCGCCGACCACGCTGCCGATGATTTTCTTGCCGCGGGCCGCCAGCTCACGGGCGATCGCGGCGAAGTGCTCGACGCCCTTGTTCTTCAGGTTCTCAGGCGACTCGAGCCCGGCGATGTTGCACGACTTGAACACGATTGCGCCGCCGTGCACCGCGCACAGTTCGTAGATTTCGCCGCGCTCCGCCGAGCGCGCGCCCGACGCGTTCATCACCGACGAGCCCAGCTCGACGCCGCCCAGCCGAATCGAAGTCCGTTCCATCCCTACTTCGTAGTCCACGCGATCGTCCGGCCGCAAGCGGCGGCGTTGTCTGCCGAATCGGCGACCGCTAAGTTCGACACGGTGACCGAGAAACGAAAACTGAAGGAGGCGCCATGAAGGCAGCATCGATACGCCGCGCGAGTATGGACGCGATCGTCGCGCAGGCCGAGCGCGAGTTTCCCTTCGAGTGCTGCGGCTTCATCGTTGGCGACAACGAAGGCTCGGTCGAGGAAGTCCGCCCGATCGCCAACATCCAGAACCGGATGCACGCCAAAGATCCCGCGGCGTTTCCGCGCGATGCGCGCACCGCGTTCCTGATGGAGCCGAAGGAGCATCTGGCGGTGATGAACGAGGTCGATCGGCGCAAGCTGGCGCTTCGCGTCGTTTACCATTCGCATCCGGAGCACGACGCGTACTTCTCCGCGACGGACCGGGCGCAGGCGTGCTCGTTCGACCCGTCGGAGCCCGACTATCCGGACACGGTTTATATAGTGATGTCGATTCGGGCCGGCAAATTCGCGCGCGCCGCCGCGTTCGCCTGGGATTCCGAGAAGAAGGAGTTCGCCGAGACGCCGCTGACAATAAGTTGATCGTTCCGGCGCGGGCGCGATGTAACATTGTTCTAAACAGACAAATTTCGAATTTTGTTGAGATTTCACTTTCTCTTCAATCTTTTCACTGCGGCAGGTGCGTGTGACTGAGGGATCGCGCGGGCGGAGTGACTCGATCGGAGGATTGCTGGGATTGAAGTTGGCGGCACGTGATGAGTTCGGAGGCGTTGGATTGGTTCGATCGGAGGTGAGTGCGCCGCGGGGAGCGTTTGGGGAAGTCATGCTATGGATTATGGCAGGGCGTAATGACAGCGGTTGTCATGCAGAAAGTGGCCGCTGAAGGAGATCGTGTTCTAGCACCGAGTCGGGCAGAGGAACATTCCGCGGGTTTTGTCGATTATCAGGCCGAACAGGATTGCGGCGGGGATTCCCACGATCGAAAAAGCGGCGTTAATTCTAACGGGGCTGAGCGACCTCTATGGACTTGCAACCTCTTTTAGCCGCGCCGCGCCGAACTTTAATACTAAGGAATTTATGAACTCGGGCTCGACAGAGCGACAGTACGCTATCCAGCCGCGCAGGCTCTGGCGTTCCGGCTCACTCAGCGATGTGTACTTATGCACAAGCGATCGCAATTTTCGTTTTCGCGAGCGGCCTAGTGACAATTTCCCATCACACGTAAGTACAATCCCAGTCACCACACGCCGACCCCGCATTGATGAGTGTCGAGTCTTCGAAAGATTGAGCTTCAGATTGTTCGGGTGTGCGAGACCGGCTACGAGTAATATGACTTCGGTCTCTACGTGAGCTAAGACGTTCGGTATCCTCGAGGAGAAGAAAAGGTCGTCGGCGTATCGTGTGTATACGCAGTCATAGCGTTTGGAAAGCGCGAGCAGAATTTCATCCATTTCGAAGCAAAGGGCATTTGAGAGTTTGGGAGATGTTGGAGCACCAATAACCAAACGCCCGAAGCGAGTGACTAGTCGGACGAGCAAGCTCGTGTCGTCAAGGCTCCACGATGGATCGAGTCTACCCAACGACTTAGCTTTGCCCAACAGAGTCTCTAGATCGGCGCTCGTCAGCGAAGGGAAAAACTCCGTGAAATCCATTCTTAGAAGGAAACGAGAGTCGAGATGACGCTCCGCGTTCAATAGGATTCCCCTCCCATGCTCATATGCTGTCGCCGCATCATGCACTCGGAGGTCACAAAGGATTCGTCGTGCCAGCCATCTTTGTAGAGCCTTCAGAGTTCGCGAAGGATGATATACCACACGAGAAGTACCGGTGGGCCCTTTTACTACATAGTCTCGATATCTGTATGAAGCGGTTGCGCCCACCATCGCGATGTATTTCTCCGCTAAGGACATCTCGTACGCCATTCGTTCAAGGAGCACTGCTATGTATCTCCGCCAGGAAATCGAGTGCTTTGGTCGCAGAAGGTATCGTTTGCATCACGCTGAGTAGATGCGTTCGCAGCGATCCAATTGCGAAGGGAGTCATGTTGGTTTGGCCGAGCCGGCCGCCGCGATGCCATCGAAAATAAAGCCGTTCTCCTTCGAAGTGCTCTGACTTGGCAAGGTTTAGCGCTTCGGCTAACCCCAAAAGGGTCCGGACTTCGCGGGGTTCAACTGGCCCTACGATCTCTTCGAGCAGAACCCGGAGTTGTTGAACGGAAAGGGGGGCGTAGATCTCAAGCAACAAGACAACCGAGAACAACATGTGACGGCGGGAGGCTCGCAGCCTGAGCTTTTTTATATCGGTTGAGGACGGACGCTTTATCCCGCTTTCCAGACGCTGTTTGATCTCATCTGCGACACCGAGGATGACGGAGAAATCTGTCCATATGGTGGGTCCAAAGGCGGAATCGCGATCGGCCCACCGAATGGGACCAACCTTCAGAAACGATTCATCACCCTCAAACGCCTTGTCGGCGATCGGAAACAGTTTAGGGCGCAGGTCGTCGCTTATTGCAAAGGCCCCTAGCTCCGCAAATGTGCCGGGGCTCTCTGCGATAACAACCACCGCATCGGCGAGCTCCGCTAGGTCTCTCTCCAGTTGAAGCGCATTAGCGTCTGGCTCAGTTTCAGCCAGGGCTCTAAAGACCTCCTCAGCATAAAATATAAGAAAATCAGTAAACTTCTGCAGATATTCATTCAGGCGTTCTCACCGTTCGCTACCTTTGGCACCGCATAGGAAGACGATCGGTCGAAGGCGCTTGAGCCGTGCACCCTTACGCTTTAGCCTTTCGAGAGTTTCAGAGCAGACATTCGCGTAGGCAGGATGATTGTACCAA
This sequence comes from Binataceae bacterium (SeqCode), assembly GCA_963789715.1. GTDB lineage: Bacteria > Desulfobacterota > Binatia > Binatales > Binataceae > Binatus. Next base: position 1,058,271 of record CAWBLQ010000003.1, read on the forward strand.
AGCATAGAATAGGCTCCTACCCCGAGAGGCCCGCGCGATTGTCCTAAATCGCGCGGTAGAGAAACAAACAACTCATACAGGCCAGCTATGCACCAGCCATAAACCCAGTCCGTTGACGGGTTCGCCGCTAGGAGCCCAAGCGTGTCTATAGGATCTTCGTCTGGCGGAAGTCAAGATATCTACGGATTAACGGAGTTCATTCGCTCGTCGGAAGTCCCTTCGGGTGCAGTTAAGACCGAAGGCAATCGGTTCATACCGTCGCCCTCTGGCTTTTCTGAATCATCCCGAGCGGAGTCTTCGGAGCCGAGGGATCGCTGGTCAGATTACCGCAACGCTCCTGAAAAAATGGGGCTACGGGCTTTAATTCTCTGACGCGGTGATTGCTCTTCCTTGGCGGCCGTTTCCATCGGACATTTCGCGGGTTTAGTCTATCATCAGGCCGAACAGGATTGACCTGCGTTGACAGAGGCCTGGCTGGCGATCACAGATTCGGTGGAGGTATGGCGAGTTGATCCTTCCGCTGAAAAACATTTTGTTTACTCTGATCGTGCCGGGCACCGTTGGGGTTTATGTTCCGCTTATGCTTTCGCGACATCGGATCGCATCGTCGGGGTTCACTTTTCTAATCGCGATTTTACTGTTCGCAATCGGCGGCGCGATTTACTCGTGGTGTATATTCGATTTCGCGTCGTTCGGGCGCGGCACTCCCCTTCCGCTTGACCCTCCCAAGCATCTCGTCATCCGCGGCTTGTATCGATACTCGCGAAACCCGATGTACGTGGGGGTACTGACGGTGATCCTCGGTTGGGCGGCTCTATATGAGAGCGCGGCGGTTGCAGTGTACGGGGTATCGGTTACGCTTTGCTTTTATACGTTCGTGGTATTCGGCGAGGAGCCGCGCTTGCGGGAACGATTCGGCGGTGAATACGAACGATATTGCGCCGAAGTTCCGCGATGGCTGTTATGATAGTCGGGCGATCCATCGGCGCCTCTTTAGTTTAATGCGGAACCCACCGTGGGTTCCGCACCTCCTTGGGCAGGGGTCACCCCTGCACCCGGTGTTAAGATAGGGAAGATGCGGGACTTCGTCCCTGTTCGAAGGGGTCAGGTGAAGGGGTCAGGGATCGGATGCGGTGAATTGTTCTTCTTTGGCGGCCATCTCTAGGGACATGCCGCGGGTTTCGTCTATCATCAGGCCAAACAGGATTGCGGCGGGGATTCCTACGATCGATAGAGCGCCTACTACGATCGACATCCCGCCCATCGCGTTTGCCAGTACTGCTACCGCCGCGTTGGAAATTACCGCGCCGATCGCGCTTACCAGCGCGAACCATCCGATCATGGTGCCGCGCAGCGGGGTGGGAAACAGTTCGGTCGCCGCCGCGTTGCTCGCGACCGTGCCGCCGTTGTCGCATACGTTGAACCAGAAGAAGCCGGTCGCCAGCCACAGTAATGGCCACGCGCAGTGCGCCGGCGGTCCCCAGAAGTACCATAGATGTCCGGCGGTGATGAAAATTCCGAAGGCGACGACAGTCGGCACGCGGCCGAAGCGCTCCGCCGCCCACGCGCCCATCGGAAAGCCGAGCAATCCGAGTCCGCCGCCGACGATCGTCAGCGTGCTGGTGGCCTCGGCGGACAGGCCGACCACCGACACTGCGTGGTAGTAGCCGAAGGCGTTGGCGGCGGTCGTGGAAATTGCGGCGGCCAGCGCGCATACGATCATCGTGATCGAGCGCTTGCGGTAGAGCGGCTGAAAGACATCGTAGAAACGCGTTCGCTCGGTGATGCCCGTCGCTTCGGAAACCTCCCATCGCTCGCTCTCGGGCAACAGCCGCGCCATCGCAGGCAGCATCGCGACACCAGCCGCCGAGATGACGAACATCCATCGCCACGACCATCCGTAGGCCACGAAGATAGGCATCAGGAATACGCAGATTCCGGCTCCCACCGCGGCCGACAGGCCGCCGAAGCTTTGGCCGTGGGCGCGACGCGCGATGGGCAGCTCCTCGGACAGCATCACGACACAGCCTGCGCCGGCCGCGCCGACGACCGCGTAGAGCCCGATCTGAAATGCGGTGAACCAGAGCAGGCTGGTCGCTAGCGCGGTGCCGATGCTGCAAACGGGAATTGCGGCCATGCACCAGAGGATCATGCGGCGGCGTCCGTAGCGGTCTATCATCCGGGAGAGCGCGAGCGCGCCGAGCGCGGCCAGCGAGATCCACGCGAACATGCGCGCGACGCCAGCGCCGTCGAGATGGAAGCTGATTCCGATCCACGGCGCCGCGACCGAGACGATCGAGACGGCGAACCCCTGGTAGAAGAGCATCGCGACCAGCGCGAGCACGGTCACGCGCTCGCGCGCGGCGGAGTCGGCGGCGGCGGCTGGCGGATCGTCGCCGGTCGTCGTGGTTCTTGTCGGTGCGGGATCGCTCACAAAACAAATGCGCGGACTGTCAGGCGCCGGCGACCAGCTCGAAGACCGGCGTGCGCGACGCGGCGGCGCGAAACGCGTCGGGCGGCGAGCCGGCGGGCACGTCGAAAAAACGCTGCACCTGCGAGGCGAAGCGATCGAGGAAGGCCTTGATGACCTCGGGCTTGTCGGCGTCGGCAAGCTCGCGAACCATCAGGGATTCGGAACTGGAGCCGCGGCGCAGGACGATGTGGCCGGCGGCGCGCGCGTTGCGGGCCCATGCGGTCTCGCCGCGAGCGGCCACCAGGTATCGGCGGCCCTGGAATTCGAGCACGTTGACGGGAGTGGTGAAGGTCTTGCCGGATTTTCGGCCGCGGACCTCGAGCAGGCGCATGTAGCCGGGGGCGAATCCGAGCTTGAGGGCGCGGCCCATCAGGCGGTTGAAGAGTCGGTCGACGGTGCTTTCCTTCTGAAACGTCTCGGGCATATCGGTGAGCATATATAAGGATGCGGCGGGTCGAAACTGGGGAGGGCTCATCACGGACAAAAGAGGAACTTTATTGAATGTGAAACCCGCCTGGGTTTCACGCTTCCTTGGGCAGGGGTGACCCCTGCACCCGGTATTAGGAGAAGAGAAGATGCGGGACTTCGTCCCTGTTCGAACTGGTTGGGTGGGAGATGGCGCGCGGCGGGTGGTGAAGGTCGTTGCTATGGACAAATGAACGTTCATTCAGTATATTGGGTCCTCGATTTCCCGGTCCGGACCTATGCCACGAGCCGCTGAAGCTATTCGCGAACATCCGCACGAAGAGAGCCTCGTCAAATCGCGGCGGCGGCAAATTTTTCTGGCGGCGTGCCGGGTGCTCGCGCGCAAATCGTTTCATGAAGCTTCGGTCAAGGAGCTCGCGCTCGAGGCCGGGCTCGCAGCGGGATCGATTTATCTTTATCTCGACAGCAAGGACGAGATTATTCCGCTGATTGCCGAGTCGATGGTCGCGGAATTCGTCGAGATGCTGCCCGCGATTCGCGCGCGCACCGTCGGCGACCCGCGGCGTGAGCTGATCGAGGTGATGCGCGCGATACTCGACGTAATCGATCGTTATCGCGAAGCCTTCAACGTGCTGCATCATGAGGCCCGCTACCTCGAACGGCGCCCGCAGTATCGCGCGGCGATGAAAAAGATTGGCGGCGACTACCTGGGCGCGGTGGCGGAGATTATCGAGCGCGGCCGGCGCCTCGGCGTGATCCATTTCGAGGATTCGCGCAGCGCCGTTCACGCGATCCACATGCTCTGCGCCGGATGGGCGATGGGCGCGAACAACCTCAAGGGGAGCGACAAGGAAACTTACTGGCGCGAAATTGCGGCGATCGTCGAAGGCCGTTTCTTCGCGTCGACCAATGGAGCGCCGACAAGCGCCGCAGCCGCGATCCGCTGACGGCGCGCGGCAATCACAGAGGAGTTGCGCGATGGCATTATACGACAGGCGAACTCTCGACGGCGTTTACAGCGTCCGCCAGAGCGTCATCTACATCCAGAACTACCGCTACGCGGAAGAGCGGATGATGCGCATGATGGCGGGCTGGATTGCGCTCACGCCGGAACTCGCGGTCAAGCTCGAGATGGCCAAGCAGGTGTACGAGGACGCGCTGCATACCGACGCGCTGGGCAAGCGCCTGCCCGAACTTCGCGCGCAGCCGCAGATCTCCAAGCCGCCCAACGAAGCCTTCGTCGCGTTCATGAACGCGATCGAGGACAAAGAGGAATGGGAGGATACGATCGAGCGGCTGGTCGGAATCTACCGCGTGCTGAAGCCGCACCTGATCTCGCATTACAGCTCGCACCTGTCCGCGATGAATCCGGTGTACGAGCCGCCGACTCTGCGAATCCTGCAGCGGCTGGTCGAAGAGGAGAAGGCCCACGTCGAGCGCGGCAGCGTGCTGCTCGACGAGTTGCTCGACTCGAAGGAAAAGCATCTGCGCGCCGCGAACTGGCAATCGCATCTGGAAGGATTGCTCGGTGCGTCGGGCGGAGTGACTGGGTTCGAATCGGAGGCCGAACAGCCGCGCAAGAAAGTCGGCCGCAGCTGAGCGGGGACGGGAGCGAAATGATCAATCAAGAGAAAATCACCGAACTGCGCGAGGCGATCGAGTCGCAGGCGGCGGCGCTCGCATCCGGCGACCGGGCGGCGGCCGAGAAGTTCGCGCTGCCGGTTGCTTTAGAGGCGTATCGCCAGGCTGCGGCGGAGATTGCGCGAATCCCCGCGCCGGTCCAGGTCGAAGCGCTGGCGCTGGCAAAGGTCGGCTACCAGTATATTTCGAAGCTCAGATTCACCGGCGGCGGCGCGATGCGCCGCGTGCTGTACCGATGGCGCAAGGAGGCGGACGGCAAGTGGCTCGTCGTCGGCGTCGAGGACACCACCGACAAGCGCTCGCCGTGGAGCGACGTGCCCACTCTTGCGGCCGCGGCTGCGCAAGCGCGCGCGGGGAACGGCAATGCCTGACCTGGGAGAGCGCGGCAACGTGATGGGTCCGCAGCCGATAGCGCCGGTGGTCGAGCCGCCGGCCGCGATGCTCGCGGCAACCGAGCAGCTGCTCGAGGTGCTCATGCGCCGCGACCTGGCGGGCGTGGAGGCGATGACAGCGGCGCAGGCGCGCGACGAAATGCTCAAGGTCGCCAGTGAGCTCCCGCCGGGCAAGTATGATAAGTTCGAGTTGATCGGACGCGGACGCGTCTCGCGCCATTACTTTATAAAAGCGCGACTAACCGGGACCGGCGCCCAGCCGTTCAAGATTCAGTTTCGGCTCGGCGAGACCGACGGCAAGTGGACTGTGCGCGAAGCGTTGAACCTGACCGGACGCCGGTCAGCGTGGACCCGGTAAAAGCCAGGCAGATCAAAAATACCAAGAGTGGGACACTGAAAAGAGGAGCAAGCCCGATGCAAAGAATGATTCCCGTCGACAAGCTGGCGCGTCCCGAGGACCATATCCTGCTGCCCGCCAGTCGCACGCGCAACGCGCGCAGCGAACAGGGATTGTCGCCCGGCAATGCGATGCCGTATGAGGATGATTTCCTGAAGTCGCGTATGCACGGCATTTGCGGCGGCGAATTCCAGGCGATGGAAGCGGCCGGCCGCACGCTCTACGACTTTCCCGACGCGCCGTGGGAGTTCCAGCTGGACATGGCGCGCCAGGTGTGGGACGAATCGCGCCACGCCGAAATCTACATGAAGCTGCTCGAGTACGTGGGCTCCTACTACGGCGAATTTCCCGAAGGCGAAGTGCTGTGGTCATGCACGCTGGCGGAGGATCCCGCGGCGCGGGTGGCGGGAATCAACCGCGGACTCGAGGGACTGGCGTGCGACGTGTTCGAGCAGCTGATCCGCATCGCGCAGAAAATGGGCGATACGATTATCGAACGATCGGTCGATTACGTGCTGGCCGACGAGATCACCCACGTCCGCATGGGCTCGAAGTGGATGCGCCAGCTGACCGAGGGCGACCCTGAGCGCCTCAAGCGGGCGCAGGCGTTCCAGGACAGCATCGACGAGCTGTTCAACTTCGGCCCCGGGCGCAAGCGGGTCGAGGACGTCGAGCACATCAAGCAGCGCGTCAACGACAAGGAAATCGAGATCGACGCGGGAATCACGATCGCGCGCGAGGCGCGGCTGCTGGCCGGCTTCACCGAAGAGGAGATCGATCGCCTCGTCAAAGGGTTCGGCAAAAGCGCCGCATACTAGTCGCGCGTTTCGACCAAAGGAATCGTATCATGGAGAAATGCATCCCCGTTGACCGCCTCGCCCGCCCCGACAACTGGGTCGTGCTGCGCAGCCGTCAGGTGCGCGAGATTCGTGAAGAGCAAGGGCTGGATGGCGGCCGCCCGATGCCATTCGATGAAGAGACGTTGCGCGCGCGCTTGCACGGAATCTACACCGGCGAGTTGCAGGCGATGGAAGCGGCGGGCCGCACGCTGTTCGATTTTCCCGACGCGCCGTGGGAGTTCCAGCTCGATATGGCGCGGCAGGTGTGGGACGAAGCGCGTCACAGCGAGATTTTTCAGCGGCTGGTCGAGTACATGGGCGGTCATCCCGGGGATTACGTCGAGACGGAAATTCTGTGGCGATGCACGCAGGCGATGGATCCGGCGGCGCGCGTCGCGGGGATCAATCGCGGCCTCGAGGGGCTGGCGTGCGACGTTTTCGAGCAGCTGATTCGGATCGCGCAGCGCAACGGCGACGAGGTGATCGAGCGTGCCGTGGACTACGTGCTCGCCGACGAGATCACGCACGTGCGGATGGGCTCGAAGTGGATGCGCAAGCTGACCGAGGGCGACCCCGAGCGGCTGGCCAAGGCGCAGGCGTTCCAGGACATGGTCGACGAGGTCTTCAACTTCCGCGGCGGACGGCGCGCGCAGGAAGATATCGAGAACGACGACGGGCAGGTGGTCTCGATCGCGAAAGAGGCGCGGATGCTCGCCGGCTTCACCGAAGAAGAGATCCAGCGCTTGATCGATTCCGCGCGCAAGAGCGCCGCCTACTAGCCTCGCGCCCATTCCAATCCCGACCGCTCGCCGCGCGTGCAGCATGAGTCAAAGGGCCGAACGGGTCCTCGCTCCTGCTCGTTTGCCGTAAAGAATTACTTATAGTCGGCCCCTTGATTATTAGGATCTGCTAATCTAGATATTACGATCCGATGTCCGCTGGATTACATTCTGCACCTCGGTTTGAATAGGAGTTACGTCTCACAAGGAGCGACCTGGAGCGCATGAAGTGACGCCCGAACCCAACGCCGTTAGTTCACCGACCAGCAGCCGCGCGTTGCGCGATTGGGTCAAGGAAGTCGCCGCGCTCACCCGCCCCGAGGCGGTAGTGTGGTGCGACGGATCCGAAACGGAAAAGAATCGCCTCATCAGACAGGCGGTCGACGCGGGAATTCTTATCGAGCTGAACCAGGCCAAACGGCCCGGCTGCTACCTGCATCGCTCGGATCCGCACGACGTCGCGCGCACCGAGCAACTGACCTTCGTTTGCACTCCGAACAAAATCGACGCCGGCCCTACCAACAACTGGTCCGCGCCCGCCGAGACTTACGCCAAGCTGCGCGGATGGCTCGACGGCTCGATGCGCGGGCGCACGATGTACGTGGTGCCGTACGTGATGGGCCCGCTCGGCTCGCCGCTCTCGAAGGTCGGAGTCGAGCTCACCGACAGCCTCTACGTCGTGCTGAACATGCGAATCATGACGCGGATGGGGGCAGCCGCGCTCGAGCAACTTGGCGACTCCGGCGACTTCAACCGCGGAATTCATTGCACGCTCGATTTGAATCCGGAGCGCCGCCTGATTTGCCACTTCCCGCAGGACAACACGATCATCTCGGTGGGCAGCGGCTACGGCGGCAACGCTTTGCTCAGCAAGAAATGTTTCGCGCTTCGAATCGCAAGCGTGCTCGGCCGCGACGAGGGCTGGCTCGCCGAGCACATGCTGATCCTCGGCCTGCAGAGTCCCGACGGCGAGACCACTTATGTCGCCGCCGCGTTTCCCAGCGCATGCGGCAAGACCAACCTCGCGATGCTCACGCCGCCGCCGGAGTTCAAGGGCTGGAAGGTTTTCACGGTGGGCGACGATATCGCGTGGATGCGGATTGGCGCCGACGGCGGCCTGTGGGCGGTCAATCCCGAGAACGGCTACTTCGGCGTCGCGCCCGGCACCAGCGCAAAATCGAATCTGAACGCGATGAAGATGGTCGAGCATGATTCGATTTTCACCAACGTCGCGATGACTCCGGACGGTGACATCTGGTGGGAAGGCATGGACGTGCCGCCGCCCGACGGTCTGCTCGACTGGCAGGGACGCCCGTGGAAACCCGGCTCGTCCGACAAGGCGGCGCATCCCAACAGCCGCTTCACGACGCCGATGCGCAACAATCCCGCGTGGTCGCCGCGCGCCGACGATCCGAGGGGCGTGCCGATTTCAGCGATCATATTCGGCGGACGCCGCGCCACGACGGTGCCGCTCGTGCTCGAGTCGATGGACTGGACGCACGGCGTTTTGATGGGCGCCACGATGGGCTCGGAAACCACCGCAGCCGCTTCAGGAGCGGTCGGCGTGCTCAGGCGCGATCCGATGGCGATGCTGCCGTTTTGCGGCTACAACATGGGCGACTATTTCGCTCACTGGCTCAAGATGCGCGGTGCGATCAAAAAGCCGCCGCGCCTGTTTATGGTCAACTGGTTCCGCAAGGACGCCGCCGGCAACTTCATCTGGCCCGGCTACGGCGAAAACCTGCGCGTGCTCAAATGGATGCTCGATCGAATCCACGGACGCGCCGGTGGCCGCGAGACGCCGGTCGGAATCGTTCCCAACGAGGCCGACCTCGATCTCAAGGGCCTTAATCTTTCAAGGAATGCCGTGCGCGATGCGCTCGCGGTGAATCCGGAAGAGTGGAAGGCGGAGCTCGAATCGGCCGGCGAGTTTTTCGAAAAGATCGGTCCGACGATGCCGAAGGAATTGAAAGACCGCCGCCAGGCGATCCTCAAATCACTCGGCAGCGAGGCCCCCGCCCAACTGGCCGCATTGGCCCGTTAAGCCCCCCTGCGATCTCTCGGCAACGAGGGGGAACGGAACCGAGGTCTTGTCTATTCGACCGATCCGGGAGGTTCGAACGGGTTCAGGCAGCGGACGCCGCTGCGCTCGATGTCTTTGAGATTGCGCGTCACCAGAATCAGGCCGTGAGCCTCCGCAGTCGCTGCCAGTATCGAATCGACGGCAGCCAAAGGCTCGCGCGCGTTTATGCGACCCCAGATCTGCGCGACTCGTTCATCAACAGGCAGTACTCGTTCGCCGAACGAGGCTAAAAGCTCTTCAAGCCAATGTTCCAGCGCGGCGGCTCGTTGCCGATTTCGCGGACGCAGCCGTTCGATGCCTTGTCGTATTTCCCCGAGGACGAGAACGCTCAGCAAGAGTTCGTCGTCACGGGTAGCGCGATACCAGGCAGAAACGTGCCGATCGCAGCGCCGACCTTTGCCGACTTCGGATATGATGTTGGTATCGATCAGGTACATTCAAAGTCAATGATCCGCGCTGTGTCGCGCGATCGCCGAATATCGACCCCGGCCAGCGGCACAGAAGCGAGTAATGCCTTTAAGGTTTTGCCGCCGGCGCGCAAACGCCGATACTCGTCGACCTTGATGAGGACGGCCACGGGCTTGCCGGGACGGGTTATCGTTTGCGGCCCTTCTCTGAGAGTGCGCTCGATAATCTCGCTGAAGCGCGCTTGGCTTCCTGAATCTGCCACTTCATCAAAGTTAGTCTAGTCTGACTAGACGGAAAAAACAAATTTCCGAGTTGTTGCTGATTCTTTCACTCGTATGGGTGAAGGAATATAGAACCCATAACAAAACAACGACAAAATAGCGCCGGAGCCTTTTCAGACTCCGGCGCCGAAAACCGCTTCTGGAGTTCGCCCGCGCTAGTCGAGATGCTTGCGCAGGAAGGTCGGGATGTCGAGCTTGTCGTCGCCGTCGAGCAGCGAGTTGGGCTCGAGCTTCTCTCCCTCCGCCAGGCCCGCATCTTCGCCGCGCCGCCTGAAGGCCGGGATGTCGAGCGTGCTGTCGTCGACGACCATCCCCATCCTGCGCACCGGCCGGTTGCCAGGAAACATCTTCACCTGGCCGGCCTGCGAGGGCGCCGGCTGATTGACCTCCATCGGATCGACGGCCCGGGTCGCGGCCGCCGCGATCGGCGTGGTGACGGGAGCGCCCGAGGGCGAATAGCGCGACGAACCGCGGTCCAGGTCGCCGAACCCCGTCGCGATGACCGTGACGCGAATCTCGTCCGACATGGCGTCGTCGATCACCGCGCCGAAAATGATGTTCGCGTCCTCGTGCGCCTCTTCCTGGATGAGGCTCGCCGCTTCGTTCACTTCGTAGAGCGCCATGTCGGAGCCGCCGGTCACGTTGATCAGCAGGCCGCGCGCGCCCTTGATCGACACGTCCTCGAGCAGCGGGCTGGAAATGGCGCGCTGCGCCGCCTCGACCGCGCGATTTTCGCCCGACGCTGTCGCCGCGCCCATCATCGCCATGCCCATCTCGGCCATGATCGAGCGCACGTCGGCGAAGTCGAGGTTGATCAGCCCGTGCACTGTCACCAGCTCGGAAATTCCGCGCACCGCCTGCAGCAGCACGTCGTCGGCCTTTTGAAACGATTCCTTGAGCGAGGTATTTTTGCTCGCGACCGACAGCAGGCGCTGATTGGGAATCGTGATGAGCGTGTCGACGGCGTTCTTCAGCTCGCGCAATCCTTCCTCGGCCTGCGCCATGCGGCGGCGGCCTTCGAACTGGAAGGGCTTGGTGACGACGCCGACGGTCAGCGCGCCGAGTTCGCGCGCGATGCGCGCAATCACTGGCGCAGAGCCGGTTCCGGTGCCGCCGCCCATGCCGGCCGTGACGAACACCATCTCGGCTTCCGACAGGAATTCGCGAATCCGCTCTTCGTCTTCGAGCGCGGCCTTGCGTCCGATTTCAGGATTGCCGCCGGTGCCGCGGCCGCGCGTGATCTCGTCGCCAATCTGCACGCGCAGCGGCGCGTGATTATTCTGCAGCGCCTGGAGGTCGGTGTTGACGGCGACGAAGTCGACGTTGCGCAGCCCCACGTTGATCATGTGGTTGACCGCGTTGCCGCCGCATCCACCTGCGCCGATTACCTTGATCCTCGCGCCCGGGTCGGGATTACTCACCAACTCAATCATCACAGATCCTCCTCCGCCACCTGCCGGCAAACTTTGTTGCCCAATTGATTTCCTGTCTCGCCGACTTCTCAAAAGAAGTCCCTCACCCAATCGCCAAGCCGCGAACGCAGCCGGCCCAGCCTGCCGGTTCTGCCGACGCCGTTGCCGGTCCCGCCTGCCACACTCTGGTAGAGCAGCAAGCCGGCCGCGGTCGTGAACATCGGCTTCATCAGTTCTTCGGGCAGCCCCTTCACGTTGATCGGAAGGCCGCGCCGCACCGGCACGCCGAAGATGCGCTCGGCCAGTTCCTGCGTTCCCTCCAGCAAGGAAGTCCCGCCGACCAGCACCACGCCCGAGGCGAGTCCGTCCGACACGCCCGAACGCAGCAGCTCGCGCTGCACCATCGTGAAAATCTCTTCCATACGCGGCTCGATTATTTCTCCGAGCAGCCGGCGCGCGATCACCCGCGGCTCGCGTCCACCGACTCCCGGCACCTGCACCATCTCATCGCGGCGCACGACCTGGGTGGTCGCCACGCCGAAGGTGACCTTCAGGCGCTCCGCTTCGGAAATCGGCGTGCGCAAGCCCGCCGCAATATCGCTGGTAAGATGGTTCCCGCCAATCGGCAGCACCGCCGTATGCATCACCGCGCCGCCATGAAACACGATGATGTCCGTGGTGCCGCCGCCCACGTCGATCAGCGACACGCCCAGCTCGCGTTCCTCCGGAAACAGCGCCGCGTCGGCAGACGCCAGCGGCTGGAAAACCATCTCGGACGGCGTCACGCCGGCGCGCTCGCAGCACTTGGTGAGATTCTGGCCGTAGCTCTGCGCGGCGGTCACGATATGAATTCGCGCCTCCAGCCGCACTCCCGCCATCCCGTACGGCTCGCGCACGCCCTCCTGCTCGTCGACGGCAAACTGCTGCGGCAGAATATGCAGCACCTGCCGATCGAGCGGGATTGCGACGGCGCGCGCGGCGTCGATCACTCGGTCTACGTCACGCGAGCTGACTTCACCGCCCCGTACCGCGACGATCCCGTGGCTGTTGAGGCCCTTGATATGCGGGTCCGCGACGCCAACCACGGCCGAGCCCACGCGCACGCCGGAGGTTTTCTCCGCTTCTTCGACCGCCGCGCGGATCGCGTCGACCGTCGCCTCGATATTGACCACGACGCCCTTGCGCAGCCCCGTGCACGGCGCGATTCCAAACCCGAGCGTCGCCAGCTGGCCGTCGGGGAGCGACTCGCCGACGATCGCGCAAACTTTGCTGGTGCCGACGTCCAACCCGGTGAACAGATTTCTCATCGCGTCACCGACTCCTCGCCCGGCTGGAGCGAAACTTTTCGAATCGCGCTCTTATGCTTCGAATGGCTGCTCTCGCCCGCATGCAGGCGCACGACGGCGAGCCCCGGCGTAGTCAAATCGAGCGCGGCGAGCAGGTTCTCGCGTCCCTGCCATTGCAGTCGCACCTTGATCGCGCGCTGAATTTCGGTCGTCGCGCGATCGAGATCGATCACCAACTCGGTGGGCTCGCGTTCGAGGAAGAGCGACGCCGTCCCGTCATCGCCAACTCGCATCTCCGAGATAATTTCGGATAGCTGCGCCTCCGCGCGGACCAGCACGGCCGCATAATCGACCATCTGCGTTCCGCGCGCGTTGTCGAGCGATACGCCGCTCAAGACCGGCAGATCGCCCGGCTTGCCCGGCGACACCGGCCCGCGCAGCTCGCCGCCGCTGAATAGTTCGTAGAAGCCGTCGCGCCGCTCGACGATAGCGATCGCCCCTTCACGTATATCGTACGTCGATAGCGCCGCACCGGCAGGTCCGTGCGCGCCGCGAGGATAAACTCCTGCCCGTCGCGCCCATTCGACCAGCACGGCAGAGTAGCTCGCGGCGGCAGTGCGCGCGGGCGCAATCGAATCCATCATTTGATCGCGATAGGAGCCGAGAGTCGTCGAAGCTCTGAGCGTAACGGCGCGCCCGGTCGTGCTGAATCCCGTCATCACGCCCAGCGCAAAGAAGGCGCACACCACCAACCCGCCCAAGCGCGGGTTCCATCCTGCCGCCGCCTTATTTCCACCCCTGCGAACCGCCACCCCGCCACCTCAACCGCGCGTCACCAGTCGCCGACCAGCCTAACCTCCGGTTCAAGCCAGACGCCGCTCTGCTCCTTGACCTTGTTGCGCGCCATGTCGATCAGCGCGCGCACTTCGGCGGCCTGTGCGCCGCCCAGATTCACGATAAAGTTTGCATGCTGATCCGAAAATGCCGCACCGCCCAGCCGCGTGCCCTTGAGGCCCGCGCCTTCCAACAGCTTGCCCGCGAAATTCCCGGGCGGATTCTTGAAAATCGATCCCGCATTCGGCACGCCGCGCGGCTGGCGCGATGCACGCTTTGCCTTCAGCTCCGCGACTTGCGCCGCCAACTGTGCGCGATCGCCGCGAGCAAGCTCGAAGTCGACGCGCGTTATTATAAAGTGCTGCGGCAGCTCGGTGCGCCGGTAGGCAAATTTGACTTCGTCCTTCGTGAGCGCCAGCGCCTCGCCGGCCTCGGTCACGCCGTGGACCAAAGTCACCACCTTCGCGATCTCTCCGCCGAACGCACCGGCGTTCATCACCAGGCCGCCGCCGACCGTGCCGGGAATGCCTTCGCCGAATTCGAGCCCCGCAAGGCCCCGATCGACCACTTCCCGAACCAAAGCGCCGAAGGCGGCAGCGGCGCCCGCAACGACGTTCACGCCGTCGACTTTTATTTTTCCGAATCCATCGCCAAGCCTCACGACGAGCCCGCGCATCCCGCGGTCGCTCACGAGCAGATTGGTTCCCGCCCCGAGACAGAAGCACGGCACGCCGGCGCGATACGCGGCCGTCTTCGCATGCATCAGCTCGGTTTCGTCCTCGACGGCGACAAACAAATCGGCGGGTCCCCCGATCCGAAATGAGGTCAGATCCGCCAGCGGCATCGCCGCTCGGATCCGCGCGCCAAACCGCGCGCGCAGTTCGTCCTCAAGCGCCTTCATGAATCTTGACCTCGGCGCTGAGCGCGTCCAGTACTTCGCCACCCGTCCTGTAGATATCGCCCGCGCCCAAAGTCGCGATCACGTCGCCCGCGCGCGAGCCTGCCGCAATCCGCGCCGCGGGAGCTTCGTCGGCGCCGAGGTAATGCACTTCGAGATGACCCCGCGCGCGCAGCGCTTCGTACAGCCGCCGCGCAGAGACGTCGGCGATGGGCTCCTCGCCGGCCGGATACACGTCGAACAGGTAGAGCACGTCGGCGTCGTCGAATGCCGACAGGAAATCGTCGAACAGATCGCGCAGCCGCGTGTAGCGATGCGGCTGAAAGACCGCGACCACGCGGCGCTTGAACGAGGCGCGCACCGCGGCCAGCGTCGCGCGCACCTCGGCGGGGTGGTGCGCGTAGTCGTCGAGCACGATTCGTCCCGCCGCTTCGCCCTTGATCTCGAAACGCCGGCCGATGCCGCCGAACTTCGCGAGCGCCGCCGCCGCCCGCTCGAAACTGATTCCAACTTCCAGCGCGACCGCAATTGCCGCGAGCGAATTCAGCGCAACGTGCACACCCGGCGTCGGCAAAGCGACTCGGCCAAGGTGATCGCCTTTGCGAATCACCTCGAAGCGAGTCGAAAGGCCGTCTATCACGATTTTCTCGGCGCGCAGATCCGCGTCCGGCGCGACGCCGTACGTCACCATCGGCTTGCGAATCGACGCTGCCAGGCCTCGCACGTTCACGTTGTCGATTCCGAGCACCGCCACGCCGTAGAACGGCACCCGGTTGATAAAATCCGAAAACGCCTGCCGCACCCGGTCCATCGTGCCGTAATGATCGAGATGCTCCGGATCGATGTTCGTCACCACGGCGATCGTCGGGATCAGCAGCAGAAACGAGGCGTCGCTCTCGTCGGCCTCGGCCACCATGAACTCGCCGCGCCCGAGACGAACGTTGCTGCCGGTGTTGCGGATATTTCCGCCGACCGCGACGGTCGGATCGAGGCCCGCGTCTTCCATGATCAGCGCGATCAGTCCGGTCGTCGTCGTCTTGCCATGCGTGCCCGCGACCGCCACGCCAAGCTTCGCCATCCGCAGCAGCTCGCCAAGCATCTCGGCCCGCGCGATCACCGGGATTTTCAGTTCCTTCGCGCGCGCAACTTCAGGATTCGAAAATTTTACCGCCGACGAGATTACCACCGCGTCGATGCCGCCCTCGTCCTTCAGATGCGCGGGATGATGCCCCTGGCTGATTTCCGCACCGAGCGACGCGAGCCGCGTGATCGTCGCCGAAGGTTTCAGATCGCATCCGCTGACGCGCATCCCGAGCTTCAAGCAGAGCTCCGCGATTCCGCTCATGCCGGCGCCGCCGATGCCGACGAAATGCAATCGCCGCTGACGGGTCAACAGACCATTTGCGTGCAGTTCACTCACGCCGCCGCTTGCTCCGCAACTTCAAAACAGATTCTTGCTATTTGACTGGCGGCGTCCGGATGCGCCGCTTGATGCGCCCGCGAGCCCATCTCGTCCAGCCGCGACGGATCGCGCGTCAGCGCGTCAAGCTCGCGCGCGAGATTTGACGCCAGCCGCTCATCGTCGCGAACTATTATTGCGCCGCCGCGCTTTTCAATCACGCGCGCGTTGTGGACTTGTTGCAAATCTTTGTGGAAGGGATACGGCACGAAAATGGCCGCGCGCGCGCCTAAAGCAATGTCCGTTACCGTCATCGCGCCTGAGCGCGCGATAACCAAATCCGCGCGATGCAGGGCGTCAGCGACGTCGTCGATAAACGGCACCACCTCCGCCGCGAACCCGATTTCGCGGTATGCACTCCTCACCAACTCCTCATCCGCCTCCCCGGTCTGGTGGACAACGTGCAAATTTATAACACTTTTTCCGTAGATTTTGAAAGCCCCTACGACTCCAATATTCAGGCGATGCGCCCCAGACGAGCCGCCTAAAACAAGGATTTGCAATTGCTCGCCTATGGGGTGCGATCGGTCAGGCCGGTATTGGAACCGGGTCGGATTGCCGGTCACCGCAACTTTAGAAGAACTGAAATAAGCCGCGCTGTCACTGAAGCCGACGCAGATCTTTTTCGCAAAGCTCGACATCATGCGATTCGCCAAACCCGGCCGCGTGTTCTGTTCCATCAGCACCAGAGGCGTGCGGGTCAGAATCGCCGCCGCACCCATCGAGGCTGATGCATATCCACCCGCGCTAACCACGATGCTTGGACGAAACCGCCTGACCAGCGCCACCGCCAGTCCAATCGCGCGAATGAATTCCACTGACGCGCGCGCCCGCTCGAGAGCGTTATGCCCGCGAATTCCATGCATCTCGAATAACTCGTAGCGGAGCCCGCTCTTCGGCAGCCACTTCGCCTCGAGTCCGGCGATTGTGCCGACGAACAGCACCTCGATGCCCGGACGCTCGCGAATCAGTTCCTCGCCCAGCGCGACCGCCGGAAAAAGATGACCGCCTGTGCCTCCGCCTGCGATTATCACCTTCATCGCACCGCCGGCCGGCGCCCGAGCGCGAGTAGTGCGCCGAGCGCCGCCATCGCAATGATGATCGAGGTGCCGCCGTAACTCAGGAAGGGCAGCGGCAAGCCCTTGGTCGGGATCAGTCCAATCACCACTGACATGTTGATGAGCGCTTGAATCGAGAGCAGCGCGGTCAGTCCCACCGCGAGCAGGCTCGCGAACGGATCTGGCTCGTCGTGCGCGATTCGCATCCCCCGAAACAGGATCACCAGGAACAGCGCGACCACGACCGCCGCGCCGATGAGCCCGAACTCCTCGCCCACCACGGCGAAAACAAAATCCGTGTGCGCCTCCGGCAGATAGAACATCTTCTGGCGTCCCGCGCCGAGCCCCACGCCCCACTTGCCGCCTTCGCCGAGCGCGATGAACGATTGCACCAGCTGGAAGCCGGCGCCGCGCGCAACCGACCACGGGTCGAGGAAGGTCGTCAGCCGCTTCATGCGGTACGACTTCGCCGCGGCCTGGAACACCAGCAGCCCCAGCGCGCCGCTGCCCGCGGCCGCAAGATGCTGCCAGCGCGCGCCCGCGGCCCAGAGCATCGCGAATAGGATTAGCGCGACCATCACGGTACTGCCGAAGTCCGGCTGCTTAAGGATTAGCAGCGTGATCGGCCCGACGATCAGAAATGCCGTCAGCGGCCCATGCGTGAACTCGCGGATCCGCTCCTGCCGCTTGCTGAGGAACTTCGCGAGGAAGAAGACCAGCGCGAACTTCACCAGCTCCGACGGTTCCGCGACCATCGGTCCAAGCTTGAGCCATCGCCGCGCCCCGCCCTTCATCAGCCCGAGACCCGGCACGTACAGCAGCGCGAGCATCGCGACCGACACGATGAACAACGGCATGGCGATTCGGCGCAGACCCGCCAGCGAGAATTGCGAGAGCAGGATCAAAAAGAAAAAGCCCGCCGCGATGTGCGCCAGATGAAGCTTGAAAAAATGAAACGCGTCGCCTTTTTTCTCGATACCGAGAAAGTACGTCGTGTTCAGCACCATCAGCAGCCCGAGCAATAGCAGCACCGCCGCCGGCAGCCACAGCCACGGGTCCGGCCGCCGGTAACTGACCGCGTCAAAGCGCCCGAACCAGCTCTTTATATACGTTCCCACGTTCCGCGTAGTCCTTGAATTGGTCGAAGCTCGAGCACGCCGGCGACAGCAGCACCGTGTCTCCAGGGCGCGCGGCGCGCGCCGCGTGTTCGACCGCCTCGCCCAGAGTCGCCACCAATTCGAGCTGCGTCGCACCTGCGAGCGCCGCCGCCATCTTGTCCCGCGCCGCGCCGTTCAGAATCGCAAGCCTGACCTTCTCGCCGAGCGGCCGCCTGAGCGGCGCATAATCGCCGCGCTTGTCGAGACCGCCCGCGATCAGAATTATCGGCGCCGCGAGCGCATCGATCGCCTCGACCACAGCGCCGACGTTGGTGCCCTTCGAATCGTCGATATAAGTCACGCCGCCATTCTCATGTACGATTTCGATCCGATGCGGCAGTCCGCGAAATGACGCGAGCGCGCGTTCTATATGTTGCGCTCCGACGCCAAGCGCGAGCGCTGCGGCCGACGCCGCCATCGCATTGGAGATGTTGTGCCACCCCCGCAGGCGAAACCCCTCAAGACTGATCCGGCCGCGAGGCGCGCCGCCGAGATCAAAGTCGAAAACGATCGCGTTAGCTTGCTCGTCAAACCAAAGCGACGCGCCCGATTCGCCGCGCGCGTGCCCGAAGCCGATCACATGCGACCGCATGTCTTTCGCCAACTTCCATACATTGGGATCGTCACGATTGAGAATCGCGTAGTCGGACGCATCCTGGTTTTCGAACAAACGCGCCTTCGCGCGCCCGTAGTCTGCGAGGTCGCGATAGCGATCGAAGTGATCGTCGCTAAGATTGAGGTGCACGCCGGCGCGCGGCCGGAATTTTTCGATCCACTCGAGCTGGAAGCTCGACACCTCGGCGACCGCAACGTCCCACGCGCCATCGATCGCGTCGATCAGCGGAGTGCCCAGGTTGCCGCCGACGAACGTGCGGCGTCCCGACGCCTTCAAAATCTCTCCGAGCAGCACCACCACCGTGCTCTTGCCGTTGGTGCCGGTGACCGCGGCGATCGGCGCGTCGAGAAAGCGGCTCGCGAGTTCGATTTCGCCGATCACCGGAATACCGCGCTCGGTCGCCGCGCGCAGCAGAGTCGAATCGCGCGGTACTCCGGGACTGGTGACGACCAGCTCGATGCCGTCGAGCCAGCCCGGATCTTCGGCGCCCAGCTTCAGCGCGCCCTCGGGCAGATTGCTGCGCTCGATGTCGATGCGTCGATCCGTCATCACGAGTTGCGCGCCGCGCGAGGCGAGGAACCGCGCCGCGGCAGCTCCGCTGACTCCGAGTCCGACCACCATCACGCGCTTGTTGGAGAGTTCCATCAGCGCAGCTTGAGCGTACTCAGCGCGACCAGCGCGCACACGATCGATACGATCCAGAATCTGATCACCACAACGGTCTCGGGGATTCCTTTGAGTTCAAAATGATGGTGCAGCGGCGCCATCAGGAAGAACCGATTGTGCGTCGCCTTGAAATAGTAGCGCTGAATGATCGTCGACGCCGCCTCCGCGACGAACACTCCGCCCGCGATCACCAGCGCCAGTTCCTGCTTGCACAGCACCGCCACCGTGCCGATTGCGCCGCCCAGTGAGAGCGCGCCGACGTCGCCCATCATCATCGAGGCCGGGTACGCGTTGAACCACAGGAAGCCGAGCGACGCCGCGATGATCGACGCGCAGAAAATCGCAACCTCGCCGACGTTGGCGATGTACGGTATCTGCAGGTAGGCCGCGAACTTGATGTTGCCGGCGACGTAGGTGAACGTCCAGTAGGTGAGCGCGACCGTCATCACGGGCCCAATCGCCAGCCCGTCGAGACCGTCAGTCAGGTTCACCGCATGCGAGCATCCCACGATCACCAGCATCGCGAACGGGATGTAAAACCACCAGTGCAGATCGGGATGCACGTTCTTGAGGAACGGCACCGTCAGATGCGTGTCGAAACCGAGATACAGAAACAGCCACGCTGCCGCGATCAACGCGCACGAAAATGACCACACCAGCTTTGCCGGGCCGCTGAGCCCGAGCCCCTTGCCGCGCGTGAGCTTGAGGTAGTCGTCGCTGAAACCGATCGCGCCGAAGGTCAGCGTCACGAAGATCGCGATCCAGACATACGGATTCAGGATGTTGGCGAGCAGCAGCGTCGCCGCCAGCATCGACGCAACGATCAGCAGGCCGCCCATCGTCGGCGTGCCGGCTTTCTTCTGATGCGCCTGCGGAACGACTTCGCGAATCGTCTGGCCGATGCGCAGCTCGCGGAACCGATCGATCAGAATCGGTCCCAGAGCCAACGACAGCGCCAGCGCCGCCAGCCCGGCCAGCACCGAGCGCAGCGTCTCGTACCTGAGCGCATTGAAGCCGGAATAATGTTTGTGCAGTGGATAGAGCAGCAGGTAGAGCATCGCGGCGCTCGCCGAGTCTTTCAACTGTGCCCGCCGCCGAGTTCCGCCGCAATCTCGCGGACCACGACCCGATCGTCGAACGGGAGTACGCGCCCCGCTACGAGCTGATAGTCCTCGTGTCCTTTGCCCGCGATCAGGACCGCGTCGCCGGCGGTCGCGATTCTGAGGGCGATGCCGATGGCGGTGCGCCGATCCGGCTCGACGATATATCCGCCGCGGGTTGAAGCGTCCGCGATGTTTTTATCATTCGAGATTCGCGCGCGCCCGGCCGCCGTCAAGCCCTTCTCGACTTCGGCGATTATCGCCATGGGATCTTCGCTGCGCGGGTTGTCGGAGGTCAGCACCGGGATATCGGCGAGCCGTCCCGCAATCTCACCCATGATTGGCCGCTTGCCGCGGTCGCGATCTCCGCCGCAGCCGAAGACGCAGATGATCCTGCCCGCGCACAAGCGTCGGAGCGCGGTCAGCACCGCCTCCAACGCGTCGGGCTTGTGCGCGTAGTCGACCAGCACCGTGACCCCCGGTTTCGCCGGAACTGCTTCGAGTCTGCCGGGGGCCCCTGGGCATCGCCGCACCCCATCCGCCACCGCCTCCGAATCGACACCCAGGGCCGCCGACAGAGCCGACGCGCCGAGGATATTGAGCAAATTGATTTCGCCGAGCAGCGGCGATTCGATTTCGATTTTTTTGCCGAGCACCGACAGCGTCGCACGCAGTCCGCCCAGGTCGGCGTCGAATTTCCCGGGGTGCACGTCGAGCGAGCGGTCCAGTCCAAAACTTATTTTCGAACCGTGCACCGCTTCGAGCACGCGCCGCCCGAACGGATCGTCGCCGCGCACCACGGCGATCGTATCCGCGTGCCGGCTGCGCGGCAGTATTTCAGTAAACAGCCGCAGCTTGGCCGCGAAGTAATCTTCCATCGTGGCGTGATAGTCCAGATGGTCGCGGCCCAGGTTGGTGAACATGCACGCGCGAAAGCTCAGCGCATCGACCCGCCCTTCCGCGAGTCCCTGCGACGACACTTCCGCCGCCGCGTGACGCACGCCCTCGCGATCCATCTGCGCCAGCGCCGACTCGAAGTCGATCGACTCGGGGGTGGTAAGTCCGCTGTAGATCTTGCGGCCCCTTAAGAAAATGCCAACCGTGCCGATGATCCCCGTCGGCATCCCCGCCGCCTCGAAAATTGACGCGACGATGTAACTGGTCGTGGTCTTGCCGCTGGTGCCGGTGATGCCGAGCAAGTCGACGCGCTCGCTCGGCGCTCCGAAAAAACGCGACGCGGCCGCGCCCATCAACAGGCGCGGCCGCTCGCTCACCACCAGGGTCGCCGCGGGGCGCGCCACTCCACCATCCCATCCCCCAACCACCACAGCGCGCGCCCCACGGTTTAATGCATCGTCAATGTTCGCCCGGTTCCGCTTTGGATCGCGGGCCGTCGAGAAGTACAGATGACCGGGCCTCGCCTGACGCGAGTCGTAGCTTAGGCCCGTGATTTCCACGTTCAGGTCGCCGTCGATTCGACGGACGTCGAGTCCCTCGAGCAATTCATCAAGTTTCACTTTCGCCCGACCGGCGCGCCGCCGCCGCTGAAATACGACGCGGGTACGACGCCCGATTCCGCCGCCGTATCGGCGACGCTGTCCGCGACGATCGGCGCAAGCGTCAGTTTCACCGTCGCATGATTGAGCGGCGCGCCCGCGCCGGGCTCCTGCGCGACCACGTAGCCGCCGCCATGTACATCGACGTTGACCCGCGAGACGCGAGCCAACTCCATCGCGCGCCTGAGACTAAGGCCCGCGAAATTCGGCGTCGCTCGCGTCAGCTTCGAACCCGTCAGCACGGGCAGATAATCGTCCACCTCGGCGGCTGTCGCAGCCAGGCTGCGGCCGTCCGAGTCTTCGCCGAAATCGGGCATCGGAATCATGCCGGCGGTATCGTATGGCTGATTCGGCGCCGTGATATTCAAATCGCGGACCGCTCCCTGCGCGATCTCGCTGAACACCGGCGCCGCGATCAAGCCGCCAAAGTGATCGTGGCCAACATCGTACAACGCCACCAGGATCAACAGCCGCGGATCGTCCGCCGGCAGAAATCCCACGAACGACGAAACGTGCCGATTCTGGTAGTAGGTGCCGTTTTCCGGATTCACCATCTGCGCCGTGCCAGTCTTGCCCGCGACGATAAATCCGTCAACGCGCGCCTTCGCCGCGGTGCCGCCGTCGGACATCACGACGTTGCGCAGCAGCATGTTCATCTGATGCGCGATGTCGGGCGCTATCGCGCGACGCATCACTTGCGGCGTATGCGTGAGAATCGCCCGTCCCTCCGCGTCGTACGCGGCACGCACCACGTACGGTCGCACGATGTTCCCCCCGTTGGCGATCGCCGCGTAAGCCACCGCCAACTGGATCGGCGTGACCGCCACGCCCTGCCCAAAACCGTGATTGGCGAGATCGATTTCCTTCCATCCCGACGGCTTGCCGAGCAGCCCCGCAGCTTCGCCCGGCAAATCGATTCCCGTGCGCGAGCCGATTCCAAATGCGCGCAATCCTTCATAGTAACGGTCCGCGCCGAGCGTCAACGCGATCTTCGCCGCGCCGATATTCGACGACACTTCGATTATCCCGCCGAGGTCGAGCCACCCGTGACGGCTGTGGTCGTGAATCGTGCGCCCGCCGACGGTGAAATGTCCGTCCTCGCAGTAGAACTGGCGATCAGTCGTGATCGCATGATCGGCCAGCGCGATCGAGCCGAGAATTCCCTTCATCGTCGAGCCCGGCTCGAACGCATCCTCGACCGCCGGGTTATGCAGACGATCGTGAAGGTTGGCACCGTCGGCGCTGACGTTCGCCATCGCCATCACCTCGCCGGTAAACGGATCGAGCACGATTACGCTGCCGCGCTTCGCGCCGCTGGCCCGCACTTCCGCCGCCAACTCGGTTTCGGCGAGCGACTGAATCGACGAATCGATCGTCAGCTCGAGCTCCGCGCCCGGCTCCGGCGCCTTGAGCGCCAGCGGGCTGTCGAAAATCGGATGCCCCTGTGCGTCACGTTCGAAACTCAGCTCGACCGCTTCGCCGCGCGCAATCCTGTCGTATTGCAACTCCAACCCGGAGAGCCCCTGGCCGTCCATCCCCGCCAACCCCACCACCGACGCGGCCAGGTTGCTCTCCGGGTAAAACCTCTTGTACTCGCTGATCGTGCCGACGCCGTCGATTCCGAGCCCTTCGACCGCCTGCGCCCTGTCCGGCGACATCCGGCGCTCGAGCCACACGAACGGCGCGTCCTTGTTCAGCTTCGACTCGAGCGAAATCGGCATCATCATTAGAATTGCCGCGAGCTTCGACCGCTCGGCTGGCGTGCTCGACTCGAGCACCCGCTTGGGCCGCGCGTAGACCGACCGGGTCTCCGCCGAGAGCGCAAGCGGCTGGCCGTTGCGATCGACGATCGGTCCGCGCACCGCAGCGAGCTCGGTCTCTCCGCTATGCTCGTGTTGCGCAAGCGAGTTCAACCGCGGCCCGTACATCGCCACCAGCACCACCAGCCGAATCACCGCGAGGCCGAACAACGCCGCCAGCGTAAGCGTGAGTGCTCCGATTCGAGCGCGCCGCTGCTGAAACGATTTATTCATGGGAGCATCACCACCTGCCCGCGGCCCGGCGGCGCAAGATGGTACTGCGGCGCGAGTGCGCGCAACCGCTCATGCGAGCTGAGCTGCGCGGCCGTCAAGCGCAGCTCGCGATTTTCGTCCTGCAGCTTTGCGATTTCATCGCGCAACGCAGAAAGCCGAAGGCCTTCGTGCGTCGCTTCCAGCCGTGTCATCAGCGTCGCAAATCCCACGATCGCGATCAGCGCGCCCAGCACCGCCGGCGCCACCTTCGACGGCCGCCGCGTCGGTTTCACGCGCGTGCTCATCGTGCGCTCCGTTCGATGCATCGGATTCTTGCGCTGCGCGCGCGCGGATTGCGCGAAGTCTCGGGCGACGACGGCTTGATCACCTTGCGCGCAATCGCCGCATAATCGCCGCCGCGCACCAACTCCCGAAGGCGCTCCTTGACCGGCCGGTCTTCGAGCGAATGATACGCGATGACCGCCATCCGCCCGCCCGGGTTGAGCATCGCGGGACCATCGCGCAGCAAAGCCGCGAGACTTTCCATCTCGCCATTCACCGCGATTCGAAGCGCCTGGAAGGTGCGGGTTGCCGGATGCGTTCCACGGCCCCGATGCGCTCCCAGAGCCCGCTCGACGATCGCGCGCAACGCGCCAGTCGTCTCTATCGGTCCGCGCCGCCGCGCGGCGACGATCATCCTCGCTATCCGCCGCGACCCGCGCTCCTCGCCGTAGGTATAGATGATGCGCGCGAGCTCCTCCGCGGTCTCCTCATTGACGATGTCTTTCGCTTGCAGCGTTTGCCGATTGTCCATCCGCATGTCGAGCGGGCCGTCAAGCCGAAATGAAAACCCGCGCTGCGGATCGTCGAGCGCATAGCTGCTCATGCCGAGATCGGCGAGCATCGCGTCCGCACCGTCGAAGTGATGCTGCTTCATCACGGCCGCAATCTCGCCGAAGTCCGCGCGCTCGAGCACGACGCGATCGCCGAACTGCGCCAGCTCCTCGCGCGCGACCGCCAACGCCGACGCGTCGCGATCCAGCCCAAGCATCCGCGCTTTGGTTGCGCGCAGCATCGCCTTCGCATGCCCTCCCGTGCCGACCGTGACGTCGACGAACGCGAGCGGACCGTGTGCGGACAGCAGCCCGCACACCTCCTCCACCATCACCGGCACATGCCTCCGGTCCGCCGCGTCGTCTTCGTGTCTCGCCGCCAGACTCATCACTCGTCACAGACCCAGCTTCGAGAAAAATTCCGGATCCATAATTTTCTCCTCGGTGGCCTTCAAAACCTTCTCGAGGATCTTCTTGTCCCAAAGTTGAAAATGATCCTGCCGCGCCGAAAACGTCACGTCGCGATCCAGCCGCGCGTACTGGCGCAGGTTGGTCGGGATCAGGATCCGCCCCTGCCGATCGACCGACACCTCATGCGCGCCGCCGATGATCAGCGTCTCGAAGGCCTGCACCCGGGGATCGAATCTCGGCTTCGTCTGCAGGCTCGCGTTGAGCTTGTCCCACTGACTCGGCGGATAGAGCGCCAGACAGCGTTCTCCATCGTGAGGAAAATTGGTGATATAAAGACGATCGTGATTCTCGCGCTGCAGAACTTCGCGAAAACGGGCAGGGATACTCACCCTCCCTTTCTCATCGATCGCATGGTCGAACCGACCGCTAAACACCGCGTTCCCTCCCCGGTGCCCCACAACATCCCACTCTATCCCACTTAGGTCAAGTGGTTCTGGCGTCCTGAGATGCGAACAAATGACTATTAGCTCGATTAGTCAGTAGCGAAGAAAAAGCGAAACTAAGAATCACTCTGGCTATTCGTCACGAAGTGCCACTGACTAGCATCAGGCGAGCATGGAGCAGCCAGTTGCAATTGCGCGAGCGGGCTCTGCTGCATTTTTGCTGCATTCGGGCGGCCGGCGGCCTGCACGTTCACCGAAAAAAGAACTTGACAGCGACGGCATTCATTGGCGAGACTCGCGCGATTCGCTGGTCGATCGATTACCTCAGAATTAAGACGCCTTAAGCTCATCGGGCAGAGAGAGGATAGATGAAGACGGGAAATTCTTGGCTGCGAAGCGCCGCAGTCGTCGCAGCGGGCCTGGTAGCGACGGTGCTCGTCATCAGCCCTGCCGCTTATTCGAAACAAAAAAAGAAAAAGGTCGTCGTGGAACCCACCGCCACGGCGACGCCGACCGCCACGCCGACCCCTGAGGTCAAGGTGTGGAATTTCGATCAGGACAAGGCGGGCGAAGTGCCCGCGGGATGGAAAGCGATCGAAGGCGATTGGCAGGTGATCCCCGATCCCAGCGCGCCCAGCAAGCCCAATACATTCGGCTTGCCCGCCGGCCGCTTGCTCAAGTCGCTGACCAACGCGCTCGAGTATTACCCAATGGCAATTGAAACCGACCCGAAGGAGTATTCCGACTTTACTCTTGAAGCTCAGTTCAAATCCGCCGGCGGACGTTTCGATTGTTCCGGCGGTCTCATCTTCCGCTACGTCGACGACAAAAACTTCTACCTGCTTTCGGCGGGATGCCCCAGCGATTACTTCGCGCTCTCGCGGATGACCGACGGACAGCTCGTCGGCCTCAAGCAGAGCGTCGTGCCGACCGACAAGGACACCTGGTACCGCCTCAAGGTCGCGGCCCAGGGTGGACACTTCATGTGCTACGACGACGACAAGATGATTTTCGATTTCGACGACAGCAAGATAGCCAAGGGCAAAGTCGGCGTCTGGGCGCGCGATGATTCGCAGGCGCAATTCGACGACGTGAAGATCACGGACCTGACCACGGTTGGCGGCGGAGCCGCACCCGCAGCCGCGGCGTCGCCGTAGCAGCTGACAGTCCCCGGCAGGCGTCCGCGTGACGTAGTTGCATGCGGGCGCCTGGCAACTTACTCTGAATCCTGATGGAACGCACTGAAGAGAAAGCGCGCGTCGAGGTTCGCATCGAGCCGCTGCGCGGTCTTCCTCTTATCAAGGAAGTCGCTGGCGGAGTCGGCCGCACGCTCGGTCTGACGCTGCTGTGGGGCCTCGAGATCGTCCGCGATTCCTACTTCCGCCTGCTCGATCGCTTCAACGTGCGCCCGCGCCACAAACGCGCCAGCGCATTCCCTCCCGGCCAGCCAAAGAAGCGCCACGCCCCGACTCGCTAGCTCGGCGGCTCCTCAGCCATAACTTCTATCTCCCCTCCTCCTCGAGCACCCGCGCCAGGTAGCGCGCGAGCTTCTCGTCGAGCACTCGCACCAGCGCGTCGGTCTGCGCGGCCTGGGTGATCTTCAAAAATCCTTCCAGGCGATTCTCCTTGTCGTGATCGCGAATCAGCCGCGCGATCATGCTCTGCGACAGCGCCGCCAGCTTGATCTCGAGCGCGCGGCGAATCCCCTCCATTGCATCTTCGAGCGCCGCCTGTGGCGACGACGCGCCCAGCTGAAACCCGCAGCTCGGACATCGCGGCGTCGTCTCGGGCGCGATTGCATCTCCCAGTTCGCATCGCACGACGCGCGCACTCAGCTCGGCCACCCGCGCTCCCAGATGCGCGCCCTCGGGCGGCCCCAGCGCGCCGATCGCGTTGAGCCGCGCGAGCGCGTCGAAGTACCGCCGGGCGTCTCCCGCGCCGCCAACTCGAGCCGCTCCATCTTCTCGCGCCATCGCGCATGCGCACTCAGGTAACACTGTACGTACGTCCATTTGAATTTCTGAAAGCGCGCTTCCAACGCGTCGAGACTGCGCGGCGGACCCGTCAGGATTCGCGGCCCGAGCTCGACTCGGAGCAATTCGCACTCGGTCTCCAAAGAAACGAGCGCCGAATGCTGCCAGACATTCTCCCTGGTTCCGGGCTCGTCCGGCGCAGCGCGCAATCCTGTCGCCGCCAGGTACTCGCGCATCGCCCGCAGCCGCGGGATGGATTCGGCCGCGGCGGCCAGCGCCTCGTACTCCTCGGCGATTTGGATAGCCGACGAGAGATACGATCGATCGGCCGCCGCCTCAAGCATCGCGGCCGCGCCCAGTTCCGCCAGCGCGATGTATTGCGCGAGCGCCGCGCTATTCGCCGTGGGCATCTCGAGTCTCGCCTCCGCGAGCGCCGACGCCAGCACTTCGCGGGTGCGCATCGCCGCCTCGACCGCCAGCGTCATCGCGTCGTCGAGCCGCGCGACGCGCGCGTGGAGACCCTCACGGTCGCGCGCCGTCGTGATCCGCGGATCGAAATGCCGCGCGAGCACGAGCGCGCCGTTAAACGCGGCGAGCTCCGGAGCGCCGGCTGCCTCGGGGTCGAACCGCGCCGCGTCGGTCTCGAAACGGATCACGCCGCCGGTGGATAACTCCAACCGGCGCAACAACTCGCGCACCGCCGGGGTCGCCCGCGCGTCCGCGATACCTCCGTGTGCAACCAGCGGTACTCGTGACTTGAGTTCTTCGATCGCGAGCGCCGCCGTGCCGCCGCAGACCCTCTCAATGATCAGCGAGTCGATTATTTCGCGCGCGAGGTCGCGCTCATAGCCGTTGAGATCGGCGAGGCGGTCGCGCGCAATCTTCCACGCGGCACGTCCCGCTTCTGCGAGCAGAGCTTTGACGAGGTCCGCGACAGCCGCGTTCATCGTCAGGTCGGGCGGGTAGATCAACCGCGCAGGCAACTCGCCGGTGACAGCCGGGGACGACAACACTTCGCGCGCCAGGCGCGACAGCGATGCGATCGGGGCAGCATCGGAACTTTCACCGTCCGGCTTGGCATTGGCGGCGATTGCTCGCAGCGCGTTCAGCGCCACCGGATGAAACGGGAAGATGGCGTCGGGCGCCAGTCCCTCGGTGTCGATTCCGGCGTACGCGACTCCGGCGTCGAGCGCGGCGTCTTCGACCAGCCGCCGCGCGCGCCGCACGGCGATAGTCGTTTCCTCGTTGGCGTCACACGGCGCCACCGCGAGCGGACGCGTCGATACCGGAGCCATCGCGCGCCCGGCTGCGATCACGGTGAACTTGACCTGCCGGAACGACGCGGCGACCTGCGCCAGCATCGCGAAAAAATCCGCCGCCGACTCGCAATCCGAAGTGCCAAAGTCGATCGCGACCGTCACCGCCTTGATTCCGGTCCGCCGCGCGGCCTCCAGCCCGACGTTCAAGGCGGCCGCGCCGCGCATCTGCCGGAAGAGATCGCCCGACGTGCGCCGGTCGCCGCCTATTTGCTCCGCCAGCACGCTCAACAGGAACTGCTCGACTTCGGCCGCGCGCACGCGCCCAGCCAGCTCGAGCCCGCACACCAGCCGCCGCATGTTTTGCGCGTCGAGCGCGCCCGCCCGCCTCTGCAACGCGATCACGTAGTCAAGGAAATGCGTCTTGCCGCATCCCGCCGGCCCGCCGATCCAGAACACTGCGCCCTGGGGCTCCGCGAGATGCTGATTCAAGACTTCCCACGAGCGTTCGGCCGCGCGCGTGAGCACATAACTCGCGACGGTTGCGACCCGCGGCGAGGTCTCCAGTAGCAGTCGTTCAGGCGCGGGCGGCTCGAGTTCGAACCAACGCCGCGCACCGGCGCGCCGTCCCTCTCCCTTAGCCGACACCATCGCCTGAGACTATATGAGCAGTCGGCGGCAAGATGTCACACTATGCGGAGCAAAATGTCGACTTTCTGTCACGCCGGGAACCGGTAGGCGTCAGCCCGCAGGGAGGGCCGAGCCCTCCCTGCAAGCGATCGAGTACCGAGCCTTCCTGCCTTCGCATAGCTCAGGGAGAAGGAGGAGTATTACCAGGGCAGACACAACCACTAATCGTATTGTTATCCAATGTAACCGCGGCAGTACTCGCAAGCGCTCTGCCGGTAAGGGTCGCGGCAGCATCCATCGTGACGGACGCGCCAGCCATTATGTTTCCTACGAAAGCACTGCCCCCTCCTATAGTCGCCGAACTGCCAACCTGCCAGTAAATGTTGCAAGGATTGACGGCGCCATCGAAGGCAATACTGCCACCGCTCGAAGTAGTGAGCTCGGGGTTACCGCCGTCCATCTGGAAAATGAACACAGAATTCGCGTCGCCCTGGAGCGTGAGGACTCCCGATGTGAGTAGAAACGAACTGTCGGTGGCCTCGGAACTGTATGCGCCGGCGACGAGGGTCTGTCCGCCCAACTGCTGGGGTATGCTGGTCACGGGGGTTGCGTTCATCGCCTGAGTGATGGCGGCGGTCAATATGTTTTGGCCGTTCGTCGCGTTGGCGTTGTTGACGTCTGTGAACCCGGACACCATCGGAGATCCAGTCAAGCTGGTACCCGTCAAACCAAGATTCCCATTGATCATAGTGGAGCCGGTGTTGGTGACCTCCGAGGCAGCCAAAACCGCGTAGTTACCTGCACTGCCGGGAGTAACGGCTGGAGTAGCGCCGATCGGCGGACAAAGCGCCGGCGCTACTAAACCGCCAGTGGGCGTTGCCGTGGGCGTCGCCGTGTCGGTTGCGCTAGCGGTTGCCGTGGCAGTTGCCGTGTCGGTTGCGGTAGCGGTTGCCGTGGCAGTCGCCGTTGGCGTCGCCGTGTCGGTTGCGGTAGCGGTTGCAGTCGGCGTCGCCGTGGCAGTCGCCGTTGGAGTTGCGGTTGCCGTAGCGGTCGCCGTCGGCGTCGCCGTAGCGGTCGCAGTCGATGTCGCCGTGGCCGTTGCCGTGGTACTCGGACTCGCCGTTGCAGTGGCGGTCGCAGTCGGCGTCGCCGTGGCAGTCGCAGTTGGGGTGGCAGTCGCAGTCGCCGTTGCCGTCGGGGTTGCTGCGGTGGCGGTCGCTGTTGGTGTTGCAGTCGCAGTTGCTGCCGCCAAGGTGGCCGGCCCCGTGCAGTTGCAGACGCCCTGTCCGCTACCTGCTTGTGTAATGAAGTGGCAGACTTCCGGCAGTGAAGCGAGTTCCTCCGCATCCGGAGTGTCGGTCGAGAAATTCGTTTCGGTCATGTTGGTATTCTGTATGTGATTTGCCCAAGCCACCAGTTCATTTTCGGGAGTCAACGGGTCCGCAGGATCGCAGCAGACGCCGTTGGTGGTGTCGCAGTTTTCGAATGCGGGAGTCTGGAGGTGCGGGTTGAAAGTGGCATTTGGCGCGGTCGCCAGAATACGGATCGAGCCGTCCTGGAGGAGTGTCCCCCTCGCCGTTGGGTTCGGCGCAAGATCGCTGGTGATGCTGAGGGTCAACAGTTGATCGGCGGTTATCGGGCATCCGCAGCAGGCCTGCAATGCCTGGTCGGTGTCAAAGACATAGAACATCGCGCAGATTTCGCCCTCTTGCTCCACGGGGCTGCTGGCCGTCATATTCCCCTCGAAGGGCGCCGTGACGTTGACGAAGCCCTGCCCGCCGGTGGTGTGGGCGAAGCTGAAATAGTTCTGCACCTCCTCACCGGCCTCTTCGGACTCTGCCGCAGCCATGCCAGCCCACGCCAATGTCGCAACCGCAGCGGCCAGCAGAATCATCGTGATCAGCCTGCTCGTGTTCAGAACTCTATTGCGCAACATTTTGTATTGCTCCCCCAGATTCGGTCACGTAACTGTTTGAAACCTTGCGGATCGGCCGGTCATGTTTATCGCTCGGTCGTGGAGAACCTCCGTCGACAGATTTGGCGCCGACACGAACCAGCGGCACTACTGAGTGCCATCGAAGCGTGGTTAGATAATGCTACTAAAGGTTTTTAGCATCAATTTGTCATCTTGTGTACTGGTTAGTACACTGAGTTGGTACCGCAGAGCACAAACTTTCTTTTTCATTTGCTAGCTCTTCTCTGCGTCCGACGTACGCCGGCGCGATCAGAAAGAGCAGCGTTGGGAGAAGTTGGGAGATAGCGCGCTATGGACGCCTTTAGCGATCAACTCTTGTCAACAAGAGGCAACTGCTCCGGACCCCGATCTAGCGCGGGTGACTTCTGCACCCAGTGTTCAGAAGAGATGCGCCCGGAGTTCAGTCCCGGCTAATCCTTGCACTCTTTCCACGCCTGCGACGGCGCGTTGTCGTAGTTGAATCTCACGCACGGCACTGACGCGCACGCGCTTATCAGATCAGCCGTCGGCGTGACGTTCGCATTCTTGTTCAGCCACAGATTCAGCTCATGGACCATCTGCTGACCAAGCCCGTTCAACTCGGGCACCACCAGAATGTAGAGCGTGTCCTCATTGCGCCGCGCGGTTGACCACGAGCCCGGATGCGCCTTGGACGGGAACGCCTGCATCCGGCGATGGGTCGTTGGACCCTCGACGACTTTCCAGTTGTCGGAAATCTCGACCGCCAGTTGACGCGGGAATTCGTCGATCAGATCGCTGACATCGGTGTCCGTGGGCGGCTCGACGGCGGCGGTGCAGGCGCGCACCTCGCTCCAGTAGCGATCGATCGCAAGCGCAGCCGCGTTGCGCGCGGCCTGGGTCTTGTACTGGCCGTTGGTCTTGACCCGAATTCCGGCGGGCGTGACCATGTCGGCGGCGAATTCCGACAACGACAGCTCGAGCGGCCGGGTCCCGACTTCAGCCGGAGTGCCGGTCTGATTGAGCGGATAGTAGGTCGATTGCATCGGGCAGGCGACAAGCGTGCTCGCGACTGCAAGCGCGAAGACAGCCGCCGACGCGCGTCGCACGGCCGCGCGAAACCGCCCGCCAGCGACCCCACCCCCCACTACCACCGATTGTGCGGCGCGCATCCGACTCAGATGGCTCCGGCGCGCCCGACGCGTTGGTACTGGTTCAGTTCGCCGAGCTGCGACAGGCGCGATTCTGATTTGGTTCGAATGGAGTCTTTGAGCAACTTATACCATATGCTGTGGTCCTGAGATGGGTCGACTACCATCGGTAGTTTCGTTCCGTCAAAATTAATTTTCGGCGGAAGGGGACGTCGGCTGATTTCGGGCGAATGAGGGGCAGTCAGACGGTTAGCCATCCCGTAAGGATTAGCACGTCAAATCGGCCGGGGGCAGGCTGAAATAGTTCATCCTCAAGCCCACCGCGGGTTTCACATTAAATTAGTGATTACTCAGATGACTCCGGCGCGCTTGAGTTGTTCGAGCTCGTTCGCGCTGATTCCGATTGACGCGAGCACTTCGGCGTTGTGTTCGCCGAGCTCGGGCGGTCTTCTCGTCGGCCGGCCGCCTTCGGGCGCGTCGGACATCTTAATAGGAGTGCCGGCGACGCGGATTGGACCGCGGGTGGGAAATTCGCTGTCGATGAGCATCCGGCGCGCTGCGGTTTCGGGATCGGCGATCACTTCCTCGACCGTGCGGACCGGCGCGCACGGGATTCCCGCCTCGATCAGTCGCTCGACCATCGCGTCGCGCGCCTGCGCGCCCGTCCATGCGGAGACAATCGCGTCGAGTTCGTCGGCAATCTTAAGCCGTGCGCCGTGATTCCTGCATCGCGGGTCGGAGATCAGATCCTCGCGTCCCATCAGTTTCGCCAGCGTGCGCCAATGCGCTTCCGTGAGGCAGAAGATCAGGATCTCGCCGTCGCGCGCGGGATAGACGTTAGTCGGGCATGCGCCCCAATGACGATTGCCCAGGCGCTTGAACTTCATGCCCTGCAGCGCGGGCGCGACCGCGCTGGTGAGCGCGGGAATCGCGACGTCGAGCATCGCGACTTCGACATGCTGTCCGCGGCCGGTCTTCCCGCGATGGATGAGCGCGGCGAGAATACCGCTGACCATGTGGCTGCCGGTTCCCATGTCGATAAAGGTGGCCGAGGTTTTCACGGGATGGTCGGGGAAGCCTGTTATGCTGATGAATCCCGACGATGCCTGGATGGTGTTGTCCATCGAGCCGAGCTTCGCGTACCTGCTGTTCCAGCCGTAGCCCTTGCCCGACGCGTAAATCAGCCGCGGAAACCGCGCGGCGATCTGATCGTAGGCAAGGCCGAACGAGGCCATTACGCCGTCGAGATAGTTCTCGACCAGCACGTCGGCATCCTCGAGCAGCTTGAGCACGATTTCCTGCCCGCGCCGATCTTTGAGGTTGATCGTCACGGAGCGCTTGTTCGCATTCAGCATCAGGAACGAGTAACCGGCGCCGCCCGGCGGCAACTCGGGCCGGCGCAGCACTTCGCCGGTGACGGGCGGCTCGATCTTGATTATGTCGGCGCCCATCGCGGCGAGTTGCAGCGTGCAATAAGGCGCCGCGTAGACCTGTCCGAGATCGATTACCCGGATTCCATCGAGGGGCAAGCTCGGCAGACTCATCGCGCCTCTCCTGGTTCGAGGTTCATCGCAACAGCGAGCGCGCGATCACCATCCGATGCACCTCGCTGGGGCCTTCGCCGATGCGGCGGATGCGCGCCTCGCGATACCAGCGCTCGATTGGAAACTCCTTGCTGACGCCGTAGCCGCCATGAATCTGCACGACGCGATCGATCACGCGGCCGAGCACTTCGCTCGAATAGAGCTTCGCGATCGACGCCTCGGTGCGGAAGTCCTCGCCCCGGTCGGCCTTCCACGCGCCTTCCCACGTCAGCCATCGCGCCGCGCGCAGCTCGACCTCCGAATCCGCGAGCATCCACTGGATAGCCTGCCGCCTGGCGAGCAGCTCGCCGAAGGTGCTGCGCTGTTTGGCGTGATCGATCGCCATCCTGAGCGCGGCCACGCCCACTCCGACGTTGCACGCCGAGTACGGAAAGCGGAGGCGGGACAGCAGATCGAGGCATAGATTCAGGCCCTCGCCCTCGGGCCCGAGGCGATCCTCGATCGGCACGACGCAATCCTCGAACTGGACCTCGTTGGGCACCGCCGACGTTCGGATCGTGCGAATCGGCCGCGGCGTGAATCCGGGCGTGCCCTTCCTGATTATGAAGCAGGTGATTCCCTTGCGGCCCGCCTTGGCGTCGGTGCGGGTGAAGACGACGCCCCACTCGGCCTCGTGCGCGTGCGAAATGAAAATCTTGGTGCCGTTGAGGACGTAGGTATCGCCCTGGCGAACGGCCTTGCACTGAATCGCGCCGGCCGGATCGGAACCGCCCGACGGTTCCGTGATCGCGAAGAAGGTATGCCACGCATTCTTGATCGTGCCGCCGGCGTAGGTGCGCTTCTGTTCCCCGTTGCCCGCGTAAATCACCGGTGGCGGAGTGCGCCCGAACACTCCGCATCCCGGGTTGTAGAGTCCCATGCGATGCTGCGCCATTTCCTCGGTCAACACGCACATGTCGAAAGTGCCGAGGCCGCCGCCGCCGTACTCGCGCGGCGCGCCCATGCACCACATGCCGGCGGCTTGCGCCTTGCGCGCGATGCGCCAGTATTCGTCCTGGGGAATCTCCGGCGCGTCGGGATCGCATCGCGCCTCGATCGGGATAACTTCCTCGCGGATTATCTTTCCCACCTGGTCGCGCAGCGCCCGCAGCTCCGGCGACAATACGAAGCCGTTGTCAGTGTCCATCAGAACAGTTCCTCCGCCGGTTTCCCGTCTCCATCGAGCCCGCGCTGAAGTGCGCTGAGCCATATCTCGCGCATCCATTCGAGATCGTATGCGCCCCAGGTCCCCTTGATTTCCAGATCGATGCCGCGAATGCGCTCGATCGCGCCGGTGACTTTCGCGATGGCGGCCTCGCCCCATATCCTGCGATGCACGCCCGTCTGTCCGAGCGCGCCCAGGTAGTCAGACAGTCCCGCGAGCACGTCGCTGGTGTAGCGCCAGAGATCCTTCTCGGCGTCCGCCAGCGGAGTATCCAGGCTCGGCGCGATCTGGTCGGCGGCCGCAATCGCCTCGTCGAAGGTCAGGGCGGCCTCGCGCAACTCGTCACGCTTGCGCGCGGCCTTGCCCGGCGACATTACCGGGCTCATCACGTCGGCATAGTCGAGGCACAGCTTCGACGCGCGCTCGACGGCGCGGTAGGCGGCGGCCATCTCGGGGGCGCATCGCGGGTGCCGGCCGGCGGCAGTGCCGGCTAAAGTCGCATCAGGCTCGAAACCGGGATCTCGCGAGGCGCGAACGAATGCCTCGAGATTTACCGGGTAGGCCATCGCGCTGTACGCGCCAAAGGTCAGGCACGAGATGCTGGTGATGCCGAGCGATCGATAAGCGCGTAGATCGGCGGCCACTACCGCAGGCGTCGCGAAACCCAGCCCGCCGAACAGGATCGCGTCGGCGTAATATTCGAAGACGTGGCCGCGGCCGTTGAAGATCTCGATGTAGCGCTTGAGTGATTCGAGGTAGCGCGGATTGATCTCGCACGCCGAGTCGTCGATCGCGTGGCTGTAGCATCGCTCGCGCGGCGCCCACTCGAACCACACGTTGTCGAGCGGCTTCAGACCGGGATGCGGCTCGATCGTGTCGTGATAAGCGAGATAGGCGATTGGCGGAGCGTTGGATTCGGCGGCGAGCGCACCGGCGATCGCGTTGACGACCTGCATATATTGAAGCTGCGGCGGGAGCTCGCGGCATCGACCGCATCGGCACCACGCGCCGCGCCGTACGTCGGCGCCCCAGACGTGCAGCAGCTCGTTCTCCGGATGGTCGCGAACGTAGGCGAGCGCGCCCGCGCGGACCAGGGCGACGGCGTCGGGATTTGAGACACAGAGATTGCCGTGCGCGACTCGAACGCCGTCGTCGCCGGCCGGGAAATACTCGGGATGCTCGGCGAAGCGATCGCGCGGCAGCAGGAGCTGGATAACGTGGCCACCGTACTCGACGTCGATACCGCGCTCGCGGAGCAGCGGCGCTACCTCGTCGATCTTGAGGCGCGTGTCGTGCGCGTGGCGGATGTACGAGAACGCGTTGATGCCCCGACGCGCCATCCACGGGATGAATTCGCGGTCGTGGCGCAGATGCAACTCGAGGCGGTCGGCGAAGCTGTAGCTCCAGGTCATGATGTCGGACACGAATGCGCGGCGCTTGAAGGCGGGAGCGACGCGCCATGGCTCCATCGCGGCGAGGCTGGCGGAATCGATTCGCGGATACGATGGCGCGACGCCGGGCGGGAACTGCGCGCCGAGCTTTTCGAGCAGGTTCGATCCCGCGTGGATCAATCCGCGCTCGGTCCCGGCACGAATTGTTATCGAGTCGGCGCCGCGCGAGATGTCGAAGCTGTCGCCTTCGAGTGCGATTGGCGATGGATGCGCCGAGACAGTGGAATCGCTGAGAGCGATCCTGATTTCGGATTGCGGCATCGACGCATCCGCGGACGATTCGACCTCGACGCCGAGCATCGCGGTGAGTCCGCTCGACAGATCGCGAGCAGCCAGTGCTCCGACCTCGCCGGCGCTGCTGAAGCGGACGCTGGGACGGGCAGGCGCGGGATAGCCTTCTCTGCTCACTTGTCTGGTGGACTCCCGATACGTTCGAGCCGTCGTTTTTCCGGCGGTTCCGGAATGATAACATGAGCGTCGCGCTTTGATAGCGCAGCCGCAGCCTAACCGAAGCCATCGACAGGTCCGATCCGCCCAATGCCGAGTCCAAATGAAATTCTCGCCGAACTCAAGAAAGTAAAATACCCGGGCTTCACCCGCGACATCGTGTCGTTCGGGATCATAAAAGATATCGAAGTCGCGTACGCAGGCGTGACCGTGTCGCTCACGATGGCGTCGGCGAAACCCGAAGTCGTCGAGAAAATCGTCGCCGAGGTGAAGGCCACGGTTGCGGCGATGCCGGGTGTGCCTGCGGTCAACGTCCAGATCGAGCAGCCTGCGGCGACTGCGCCGAGGGCGGCGGCCGGGATGGCGCAGCCGCGGTCCATCGCGGGCGTCAAGCACATCGTCGCGGTCGCGAGCGGCAAGGGCGGAGTCGGCAAATCGACGGTTGCGGTGAATCTCGCGCTCGCTATGCATGCGCTGGGATGGCGCGTCGGCCTGATGGACGCCGACGTGTACGGGCCCAGCGTGGCGATGATGGTCGGGGTCGAAAAGGCGGTGACGCTCACGCCCGAGCGGCGCATCATTCCGCTCGAGCGCTACGGCATCCGCTACATATCGATGGCGCTGTTCATCAACGACGAGACCGCGGTCATCTGGCGCGGGCCGATGGTGACGAAGCTCGAGACCGAATTTCTGTTCAACGTCGAGTGGGGAGAGCTGGATTGCCTGGTGCTCGACCTGCCGCCGGGCACGGGCGACGCGCAACTGACGATCACGCAGCGGGTGGCGCTGGACGGCGGCGTGATCGTGACGACGCCGCAGGAGATCGCGCTGCTCGACGTCAAGCGCGGGGTCGCGATGTTCGAGGAAGTTCACGTGCCGGTCCTCGGCGTGGTCGAGAACATGAGCTATTACCTGTGCCGCAAGTGCAACCATCGCCACGAGATTTTCGCGCACGGCGGCGGCGCCCGGCTGGCGGAGTCGCTCAAGGTGCCGTTTTTGGGCGAACTGCCGCTGGTTCGCGAGCTGCGCGAAGGCGGAGACCATGCCAGTCCGATTGTCGCAGCCAGCCCGGCGCATCCGGTGAGCGCGGCGTTCAAGTCGATTGCGTCGAAGGTGATCGAGGGACTCGATCGCGCCGAAGCGCAGCACGCGTCTTAGCTTTTGCGGGATGTCAGAGCGGCCAAAGATTTCGCTGATCACCATCACGCGCGACGAGGAGGCGCTGATCGGCCAGTGCCTGAAGAGCGCGTGGTTCTGCGACGAGAAAATCATCATCGACTCGTTCTCCACCGACCACACGGTCGAGATTGCGCGCGGGCTTGGCGCCGACGTCGTGCAGCACGAGTTCACCAATTACGTGAAGCAGAAGCAGATGGCGCTCGATCGCGCGAGCGGAGAATGGGTGCTGCTGATGGATGCGGACGAGCAGGCGACGCACGACCTGGGCGAGGAAATTCTCCGCGCGGTGTCATCGCCGGCCGCCGCGGACGGCTACCGTATTCGGCGCATCCTGTACCACCTCGGGCATTACTACTCGCACGCGATTTATCCCGACACGCCGGTGCGCCTGTTTCGGCGCGAGCGCGGACATATCGGCGGGCGCGATCCGCATGACAAGGTCGTAGTCGCGGGACGGGTCGAGCGGCTCGACAAGCCGATCCTGCATTTCAGCTATCGCGACATCTCGGATCACGTGGCGACGATCAATCGGTTCAGCTCGCGCGCGGCGTTGGAGCAGGAGCCGAACGCGTTGACGCCATTCAAGATGATCGCTAATCCGGCATGGCGGTTTTTCAACTTTTACATTATCCGCGGCGGTTTCCGCGACGGCGGGCGCGGCTTGTACGCCGCGATGACGGCCGCCTTCTACGTATTTCTGAAATACGCGAAGCTCTACGAGCGCCGCCTGAAATCGCGCACCGGCCTGTGAGGAGTGGGAAGGGTAAATCACTTTATCGAATGTAAAACCCGCGGTGGGTTTCCCGCTTCCTTCGGCAGGGGTGACCCCTGCACCCGATGTTAAGGGCGGCCAGCCACTTCTATCGCGCCGCAGACCTGATAATTTAACCGACAGCCCATGAAACGACTGCTCTCCTACGCGCGACGCTACTGGTTGCGTTACGTATTCGGGATCGCCTGCACGTTCGCGAACGCCACGCTCGCGATGATCATTCCGTTGTTCATCCGCGACGCGATCAACGCGACCGACAAGCATCGGCCCGACCTGGTCGCGCACTACGCGGGGATGATGATCGTTTTCGCGCTGATGCTGGGGACGGTCCGCTGGTTCTCGCGCTTCGTCATCTTCAACATCGGACGCGATATCGAATACGACTTGCGCAACGACCTGTTTCAGCATCTGACGACGCTTGGCACCGACTTCTACATGAAGTTCAAGACTGGCGACCTGATGTCGCGGATGATCAACGACCTGACCGCGGTTCGAATGATGGTCGGGATGTTCGTGCTGTCGGTCTCGAATACGCCCCTGACGTATGGGCTCGCGCTGGTCTTCATGAGTTCGCTCAACCCGCGCCTGACGTTGTTCGCGATCGTGCCCTACCTGGTTCTGTTCGTCGCGATCCGCTGGCTGATGCGCACGATGATGATGCGCAGCCTGCGCGTGCAGGAAGGGCTCGCGGCGATCGGCTCGAAGGTGCAGGAGAGCCTGGCCGGGATTCCGGTCGTGAAAGCGTACACCCTCGAGGAGCACGAGGCCGGGCTGTTCCGCAAAATCAACGACGCTTACAACGAGCAGGGGCTCGCGCTGGCCCGCACCCGCGGCGCGATGATGCCTATGATTCGCTGCGCGGCGGCTAGCTCGACGATGATCGTGCTGATCTACGGCGGGTCGCTGGTGATCAATGGGCGGATGTCGCTCGGCTCGCTGGTCGCATTCCTGAGCTACCTGGGCCAGCTTGCGTGGCCGACCATCTCGCTCGGCTGGATGCTCTCGATTTATCAGCGCGGCAAGGCCTCGATGAAGCGTCTCGACGAGATTTTCAACGCGCGCGGGGCCGACAGCGTCGCGGGCGAGGACCTAAAGCTCGAGATCGACGGCGCGGTCGAGTGGAAAGGGGTTTCGTTCAGCTACCTCGCCAACCATCGCGACGGCGCGAACGGCAAGATTCCGTACGCGCTCAAGAACATCAACGTCAAAGTGGCCGCCGGAGAAAAGCTCGCGATTGTGGGGCGCACCGGGTCGGGCAAATCGACGATGGTCAAGCTGCTGGCGCGCCTGCTGCAACCGACCGAGGGGAAAATACTGCTCGACGGCCGCGACGTGGAGGAGATGGCGCTGGGTGCGCTCCGGCGCACGGTCGGGATGGTGCCGCAGGAGCCGACGCTGTTCACCGACACGCTCGCGCGCAACATCGCGTTCGGCAAGACCGACGCGTCGATCGACCAAGTCCAGAGCGCGGCGCGCATCGCGGGACTCGAGCCGGACATCGCGGTGCTGCCGCACGGGCTCGACACGATCGTCGGCGAACGGGGCATGGCGCTGTCAGGCGGGCAGAAACAACGCGTCACAATCGCGCGGCTGCTCGCCTACAATCCCGCGATCGTCGTGCTGGACGACGCGCTGTCGAGCGTCGATACCGAGACCGAGAAGGCGGTGCTCGAGAGCCTAGAGCAGAGCGTGCAGGGCCGCACTACCATCGTGGTTTCGCATCGCGCGTCCACGGTGCGCGACTCGGATCAGATCGTCGTGCTCGAAGAGGGCGAGATTGCCGAACGCGGCACGCACGAGGAATTGATGGGCCGGCGGGGAATTTACGCGGAACTGTTCCATCGCCAATTGCTCGAAGAGGAATTGAGCCGCTACTGAAAATGCAGGTCGTCGAGGAAAGACCGCTCGTCAAGATCTACGACACCGCGCTGGTGCGATGGGTGTGGGGATTCATCCGTCCGTACCAGGGGCTGTTCTGGCTCGCGACGGTTCTGATGCCACTCGACACGGCGTTTCTGCTCGCGCAACCGTACGTCATCAAGCTCACGGTTGACGAATTTCTGTCGGGCGCGCACGGAGCGCCGCCGCCCGCATGGCTGGCGATCCTGTTTCGTGCGTCAGGCGGACACGGGCTGTTCGTGATGGGCGCGCTGTACCTGCTGCTGGTGATTTGCGAGTTCGGCGCGTTCTACGCTCAATTTTACCTGATGATGATGGTCGCGCAGTACAGCCTCTCCGACCTGCGGATGGCGCTGTTCCGCAAGGTCGAGCGTTTGCCGATGTCGTTCTTCGATCGCACGCCCGTTGGCAGGCTGGTCAGCCGCATGACGACCGACATCGATTCGATCAACGACATGTTCTCGGCCGGGTCGCTGACGATCTTCATCGACGCGATGACGCTGATGGGCATCGTGACGATCATGTTCAGCCTGAATCCGCGCCTGGCGTTGTCGGCGCTGTGCGCGATTCCGCCGCTGACGCTGGTCATTTACTTTTTGAGTTCCAGATCGCGCATCGTTTACGGTCAAATCCGCGACCGCCTGGCGGCGTTGAATTCGTACCTGTCCGAATCGCTGGCCGGCATGATGATCGTGCAGCTCTTCACCCGCGAACGCGAAAGCCGCCGCGAGTTCGACGCGCTCAACCGGCGCTCGCGCGACGTGCAGATGATGGCCAACGTTTACGAGGCCGCGCAGTTCTCCTCGGTGGAGGCTCTCAGTTCAATCACGGTCGCGGTGATTTTGTGGATCGGCGGGGGCAGCGTGATCCGGCATTTGGTGACCCTGGGCACGCTGATCGCCTTCATCCAGTACGCGCAGCAGTTTTTCATGCCGCTGCGCGATATCTCGACCAAGTACAGCGCGCTCCAATCGGCTCTGGCAGCGGTCGAGAAAATTCACGCGCTGATGGAAGGCGAGCAGATGCTGCCGGTTCCCGCCCGTCCGCAGCGGCCGGCGCTGTCGCGCGGGGCGATCGTTTTCGATCACGTCAGCTTCGAATATCGCCGCGGCGAACCGATTCTCAAGGACCTCAGCTTCACCGTCGCAGCCGGTCAGAAGATCGCGATCGTGGGGCCGACCGGCTCGGGCAAGACCACTATCATCAAGTTGCTGAATCGTTCGTACGACGTGACCGGGGGCCGAATCCTGGTGGACGGCGTCGACGTGCGCGAGTGGGACCTCGGTGCTCTTCGCCGCGAAATCGGGTACGTGCAGCAGGACGTGTTCCTGTTCGCGGGCGACGTGATGGAAAACATCCGGCTCTCGCGAACCGACTTGTCCGAAGCGGAAGTGCGCGATTCGTTGCGGCGCGCGCAGGCGCTGCGCTTCGTCGAGCGCTTGCCGGGCGGACTTGCAGAGGAAATCCGCGAACGCGGCGCGAACCTGTCGGCGGGTCAGCGGCAACTGCTGTCGTTCGCGCGCGCGCTCGCCTACGACCCGCGAATCCTGGTGATGGACGAAGCGACCTCGAGCGTGGACAGCGAGACCGAGCGGCTCATCCAGCTGGCGCTGAACGAGTTGCTCGCGGAACGCACCGCGGTCGTGATCGCGCATCGGCTATCCACCATCGAGCGCGCCGACCGCATCATGGTGCTCGGCGGCGGCGTGCTGCGCGAAAGCGGCACGCACGAGGAGCTGCTCGCGCAGCGCGGACTTTACTACCGGTTATTCGAATTGCAGTACGCCGCGATGGCGACCAGCGACCGCCGCGTTGCGGGCTGACTCCCCCGACGGACGGAGATGGCTGGCATGACGCGGCAGCCGGCGCGGGCGCACCTTCGGGCGGCGTGTCTGCTCCGGCTCGCGGCAATTGTCTTCGCCCCGATTCTGCTGAGCGGATGCTACGTCGGCTACATCGCGCGCGCCGCGTACGAGGAAGGCCGGATTCTGTGGAACCGCCAGCCGATTGACGACGCGCTCGCGCGCGGAGATTTTTCGGCGGCCGATCGCGAGAAGCTCGAAACCGTGCTCGCGGTGCGCAAGTTCGCCGCCGAAAAGCTCGGCGAGAATGTCGGCGGTGCGTATGAAAGCATCGCGCCCGTCGATCAAGGCGCCGTCGTGCACGTCGTGATGGCGGCGCCGCGCGATTCGCTGAAGCCGTACACCTGGTGGTTCCCGATAGTCGGCCGCGTACCGTACCGCGGCTATTTCGACGAGAGCGATGCGATTGCCGAAGCGGCTTCGCTGGAGGCGCAGGGGCTCGACACGATGGTGCGGTCGGCCGCGGCGTTTTCGAGCCTCGGATTTTTCGACGACCCGCTGCTGACGAATCTGTTGAAGCTGAACCGCGTCGAGCTGGCGGGCGTGATGATCCACGAACTGTTCCATCGCACGTACTACCTAGCGAGCGACGCGATGTT
Source organism: Binataceae bacterium (SeqCode) (assembly GCA_963789715.1). GTDB lineage: Bacteria > Desulfobacterota > Binatia > Binatales > Binataceae > Binatus. The sequence continues at coordinate 1,101,631 of CAWBLQ010000003.1, forward strand.
CGACGAGTCGGCCGCCAACTACGTCGGCAGCGCCGGCGCGGTCGCTTTTTTCGCGGCGACCGACGGTGAGTCGGCGCCCTCGACGATTGCGGCGCGCGACATCCTGGCGAGCGATCTCAAGTTCGCGCGCTTTCTGCTCCAGGAGCAGGCGCGCCTGCTCGACATCTATATGGCGAAGCTGCCGAAGGAGGAGCTCGACAAACGCCGCGAGGCGGCCTTCGCCGCGATCAAGGCCGACTACGCCGCGCTGGCGCCGTCGCTATCGGGACTCGAGCGCTTCGACCTCGACAAGCAGCCGCTGAACAACGCCGTGATGGTGAACTACCTGCTTTACTTTCACGATTTCGACAACTTCGCCGCGCTCGATCGGATGAATCACGGCGACCTGGGCGCGACGATCGCGCAGATAATTTCGATCGCGAAGGCGCATCCCGACGATCCCTTCTACGCTATTTGGGAGGTCACCCGCGCGGCTCCTGCGCTCCCCGCGAGTCGCTAGCTCGCCAGCGCGGCGGCAATCACGCGCGACAGTTCCGCCTCGCGGCCGCCGAAGAAATGATCGGCGCCGGCGATGATCTCGAGTCGCGCCGAATCGCCGATTTTCGACTTGAGCGCTTGCAGCCCCGCCACCGGCGAGTACGAATCGCGATCGCCCGAAACGAGCAGCACGGGCTTCGAGGCGCCGTCCGGAATGCGCGCATCGGCCATCGCAAGTGGCAGCGCAACCGCGACGATTCGCGCGATCTCCGCGCGCTCGAATCCCGCGTTCACCGCAGCCATTGCGCCGAACGAATATCCCGCCATCACGGCGTCCTCTTTGCGCGCGCCGGGCTGCCCGAGCAGGAACGCCATCGCCGCGACCGCGTCGTCGACTTCGCCGGGACCGCCGTCATGCTCGCCCTCACTGGCGCCGACGCCGCGAAAATTGAAGCGCAGGGTCGCATAGCCGGTTTGCCACATCGCCGCAAGGATCCCCTCGACGACATTGTTGAACATCGAGCCGCCGTAGAGCGGATGCGGGTGACAGACGACCGCGGCGGGCGCATTTCCGCCGGGGCTGGCGAGCAAGCCTTCCAGCGTCAAATCGCCGGATCGAAACGACACCTGGATTTCATTCATCGCGGGCCTCCGGCAAACTTAAACCGTCGCTTTATATTTTTACGAACTGCGCTTTCGCCCGACGGTGATATAATACAACCTTCGCGATGGATGAAACTCCCCGACTCGCCGCCGACCGGATGCTGATGCGATTGGCGCGATGGCTGCGGTTGCTCGGTGCCGACGTTATTACGGACCCATCTCTGACCGGTGCCGAGCTTCTGAAGATTGCTCGCGCAGACCGAAGAGTCGTGCTGACGCGCGACAAGCGCCTGCGAACCGCCGCCGACGTTTTCTTCGTCGAGGACAACGCCATCAGGAGTCAATTGCGCGCGGCTGTCAGACGCTTCCAGCTCGACCCGCGCGCGATTGCGCTGACCCGATGCTCGCGATGCAACCACGTGCTGACCCCGGTCGCACGTGAACTCGTGTCGCGCCGCGTGCCGCCTTACGTCTTTGCCGGGCATGATCGATTTGCCGAATGCGAGGGATGCGGCCGGATTTACTGGCCCCAGACGCACCCCGCTCGAATCCATGCGATGCTGGATTCAATCGCATTCTGACCGTCATGACCACGCGCCGCACGATGGCTTTTTCTTTGCATTGCATCTCGTGAGCTTCGGCGACTATAAGAATCTCGGGGACTTCAGATTCGAGATACTGATTAACGGCCGGGGGAAAAATGATCAATTTCAGGACCTTGCGATCTGCCCTCGCGATTCTGCTTCTGACTCCGCTCAGCGCGCACGCGGTCTCGCTCAGTCTCAACGGAACCAGCGCCGATTTGCAGATGGACAACACGCAGGCAGTCTATGCCAGCGACAGCAACAGCGTCCCGGTGCTGATCACAGGCATCGGAATGCCGGCGCCCGGTGGCGGCACCGTAACCGAGGTCGGCGTGCCGTCGATGATGCCCGATGGACGCGTGATCTTCGCCGCCGAGACTCAGCCCAAGGACATCAATCTCAAGCCGCGGTGGAATATCTTCATCGGCAATGCCGATGCCGTCCCGAGCCATCGCATAATCGCGGCGCTGAATCCCAAGGCGCTGGCGGGCGACTGCACGCCGGCATTCAAGGGCGACCCTTATCCCATCGCGGATGCGGACGAAAATATCGCGTTCATGTCGACGGTGCCCCACGGCCGCGACGCGCTGTTCTTTTACTCCCACGGCAAACTCACGTGCATCGCGCGGGCGGGCGACAAAACTCGTGAAGGGCACGAGATGGCGGTGCTGAGCTTCGGCAGCCCGCAGATTGGCGAAAACGGCGAGGTCGTGTTCACCGGGTTTCTCGGCGAAAGCGCGAAACCCGCCGGACATCGCCAGGCGCTCCTGCTTGCTTCCGCTGGCAGCGGTGTTTCGGAGCTCGCGGTCGAGGGCGAATACGGACCTAATCACACGCTCTACCAACGCCCGTTCGGATTGCCCGCGGCTCTCCCCACTCCACTTGGCATAATGGTCGCCTACACCGCCAAGACCCCGACCGGCGCGGCTCTGTTCCTGTACAGCGGCGGCTCGACGGCGCGGATACTGCCGACCGGCACGCTCACCGGTGTCGGCCCGGTAACATATCTGTCGGCGGGGCGGCCGGGCTTGATGGCCGACGGAACCAGCGCGGTGCTCGCCGGATGTGCGCGCACGCCCGCGATTTTTCGCCTGACCCGCCAACGCCTCGATTTGCGGATTGAGCGCGGACAGCTGACTCCCTTCGGCACCGAACTGGAGTCGCTGGGCGACCCGGTGCTGACGGCATCCGGTGCCATGTTCATCGGCGCCACCGATTCCGAAGATCACGAAAAACTCTACGTGCTGTCGCCTGACGACGCGTTTTTCGAAGTCGGCGAATCTGAGCTGATCTACCGAATCGCGACGGGCGCGCGGAAGCATCACTCGATCTTCACCGGCACGCTCACCGTGAATCAGCACGGCGACTTCGCGTATCTCGGCGGCCGCTGATTCCAAAAATCCGGCCCGCTTCCCGCTGCTGGAAGGCTTCGGGGTTAGGTCGCGAGTCATTCGCACTTATTACAGATTCGTCGCTGACGCTTTTCTGCCCGCGCGCTTCCTGCCATTTTAGGGGCATGGCAGAACATCCTAAATTTATCGCGCTAACTCCCAAAATCTACGAATACGTCGTCGCGCACGGGCACAACGGCGATCCGATTCGCGCCGAGCTCGCCGCCGAGACCGCCAAACTTGGGCCGATCAGCTTGATGCAGATTGCCGCCGAGCAAGGCACCTTCATGGCGATCCTCGCGGGCGCGATCGGCGCGCGCTCCGCCGTCGAGGTCGGCACCTTCACCGGCTACAGCGCACTCTGCGTGGCGCGCGCATTACCCGCCGACGGCCGGCTGCTGTGTTGCGACGTTAACCAGGAATGGACCAGCGTCGGGCGCCGCTATTGGGAACGGGCCGGCGTCGCGAACAAGATAACACTCAAGCTCGGCCCCGCGGCCGAGACGCTGAAGGGATTGCCGGCCTCGCATACTTTCGACTTCGCATTTATCGACGCCGACAAGACCAGCTACGCGATCTACTACGAGGAAATTCTGAAGCGGATGCGTCCGAGCGGGCTCATCCTGATCGACAACGTGTTGTGGAACGGCGCGATCGTCGACGAAGCGAGGCAGGACGCCGACACTACGGCCCTGCGCGCGCTCAACGACTTCATCGCGAAAGACGCGCGGGTCGAGGCCGTGATGCTGGCCCTCGCCGACGGCCTCACCATTGTTCGCAAGAAGTAATTCCATGAGCCGCTCGCATCCGGCGTGAACGAACTCAACACTCGCCGTCTGCTCGGCACGCCTGCCGCTCCCGGCGACTTCGCGGATATTCGGCGCCTGCACGGCGATCCGCGCGTGATGGCGACGCTGTCCGCCGACGGGAAAACTTTCAGCGAGGATCAGAGCCGCGCCTTTCTGGAACGCGCAGCCGATCACTGGAGACTGCACGGCTTCGGATTGTGGATCTTCCACGAGCGCGTCGCCGGCGGCGACTTCGTCGGCTACGGCGGGATCAAACACGCGGTCGTCGAGGGTCGCGACGAAGTCGAACTCGCGTACGCGATCAGGTCCGACCACTGGGGCAAGCGGCTCGCGACCGAAATTTCAATCGCCGCGCTGAAGCTGGGCTTCGACGTGCTACGCCTCGATCGAATCATTGCCTTCACCCTGCCGCACAACCGCGCGTCGCGCGGCGTGATGGAGAATTGCGGCTTCACCTACAATCGCGACATAGTCCACGCCAACCTCCCACACGTCCTCTACATCCTCGAAGCCCGCGCATTCGCCGCAACAAGAGAAAACTTCTAACAGGGACCCTACGAGTACTCAGGGTAAACTCCGCTCGCATCTTTGTTTTTATACTGGGTGCAGGGGGCACCCCTGCCCAAGGAAGCGTGAAACCCAGGCGGGTTTCACATTAAATAAAGTGATTACCTTCTTACTATTGGCACGCTAAACTCGCTGACACGACGATGGACGAACGCTACGACCCCAAAAAAATCGAGCCCGCATGGCAGGCGGATTGGGAACGCACCAATCTCTACCTAACCCGCGAAGAGCCCGGCTGCCCGAAATTCTACCTCCTCGAGATGTTCCCCTACCCGTCCGGCGCCGGCCTGAGCGTCGGGCATCTGCACAATTACGTGCCGAGCGACGTCGTCGGCCGTTACAAGCGGATGGCGGGATTCAACGTGCTGCACCCGATGGGATGGGACGCGTTCGGACTGCCCGCCGAGAACGAGGCGATCCTCAAGGGATCGCATCCGACCGAAACCGTCCCGCGCTACGCCGCCAACTTCAAGCGCCAACTGACCATCTCCGGATGCGCCTACGACTGGACGCGCGAGATCAACTCGTCGTCGCCCGAGTACTACAAGTGGACGCAGTGGTTCTTCCTGATGCTCTTCCGGCGCGGCCTGGCTTACCGCGCGAACGGCTCACAATGGTGGTGCGACAAGTGCCAGACCATCTTAGCCAACGAGCAGGTCATCAACGGATGCTGCTGGCGGCATACCGACAATCCGGTCACCAAGAAGGATCTCGAGCAGTGGTACATCAAGATTACCGACTACGCCGATCGCTTGCTCAACGATCTGGATGGCATCGACTGGCCGGAGCCGATCAAGCTGATGCAACGCAACTGGATCGGACGCAGCGAAGGCGCGGAGCTTGCGTTCCCGGTGGCCGGTCACGAAGGTGAGGAGGTCCGCTTTTTCACCACGCGTCCCGACACTGTCTTCGGCGTCTCGTTCATGGTGCTCGCGCCGGAGCATCCGCTCGTCGCCGAAATAACTACTCCCGCACAGCGCGCGACAGTCGAGAGTTATGTGGCCGACGCGCGCCGCCAGACTGAAATCGAGCGGATGTCCACGGTCAAGGAGAAATCCGGCGTCTTCACCGGCGCATACGCGCGCAACGTCTTCACCAACAAGGACATCCCGATCTGGATCGCCGACTACGTCCTGATGGGTTACGGCACCGGCGCGATCATGGCCGCGCCCGGCGAGGATCAGCGCGATTTCGAATTCGCAATGAAGTATGGCCTCGAGATTCCGCGCGTCACCGCACCGGCCAACGGCAGCGATGCGCCAGCGGACCGCGCCTTCGACGAACCCGGCATCGCGATCAACTCCGGATTTCTCAACGGCAAGACCACCGCTGAAGCGATCGCCGCCGTCTCGAAGTATGCCGAGCAGAATGGAATCGGCCGCGCGACCATCAACTACCGGATGCGCGATTGGCTCATCTCGCGTCAGCGCTACTGGGGATGTCCGATTCCGATCGTGTACTGCAAGACCGACGGCATCGTGCCGGTGCCGGAGGTCCAGCTTCCCGTGATGCTTCCTCCCATGAACGACTACCTACCGTCGGGCACCGGCCGCTCGCCGCTCGCCAACGTGCCGGAGTTCGTCAACACGACCTGCCCCAAATGCGGAGGCCCGGCCGAGCGCGAGACCGACACGCTGGACGGCTTCGCCTGCTCGTCATGGTACTTCCTGCGCTTCGCGTCGCCGCATGAAGACCGCCGCGCGTTCGATCGCCGGGCCGTCGACTACTGGCTGCCCGTCGACCTCTACATCGGCGGCGCCGAGCACGCCGTGATGCATCTGTTGTACGCGCGGATGTGGACGAAGGTGATGTTCGACGCGGAGCTGATCGGATTCGACGAGCCCTTCCCCGCCCTGCGCAACCAGGGCGTGGTCTGGGCCTCCGACGGTCAGCGGATGTCGAAGAGCAAGGGCAACGTCATCACGCCCGACGCGATGATCGAAAAGTACGGCGCGGACGCGCTTCGGCTCTGGGAGCTGTTCATGTGCCCCTTTGACGAGGCGACCAACTGGAACGAAAGCGGCGTCGCCGGCACGCTGAGATTCATCACCCGGGTGTGGACGATGATGCGCCGCTACGTCGAGGCCGGCTCCCCGAACGGCAATCCCATCGAAGAAACGCTAAAGCGCGCGCACAAAACCATCCAGCTGGTCACCGATCACATCGAGCGCCTGCGCTTCAACACGGCGATCGCGTCGCTGATGGATCATCTCAACTACCTGGCAAAGCTAAAGCCCGAGGAGATGGGCCGCTTCACCGCCGAGACCTTCATCCTGATGCTAGCCCCGATGGCTCCGCACGTAACCGAAGAAATCTGGCGCGCCCTAGGTCACGATAAGTCTGTCCACCTGGAAGCATGGCCAAAGTTCGATCCGAACCTAATCCGTGACGAGATGGTGACAGTAGTAGTGCAGGTGAACGGCAAAGTCCGCGACCGCCTGCAAGTCCCCGCAGGCACCCCAGAATCCGAAATCCGCCAACAAGCCCTAAACAGCGAGTCAGTAAAGCGTCACCTGGATGGCAAACCCCCAAAAAAACTAATCTACATAAAAGACAAAATGCTAAGCATCGTCGCCTAGCGGTGCATTTTTACGCGGACCTTGAAGGACGCCGGCTAGCCATGCGATGCTTCGGCCCTGACACTGCTATCAGTTGACAGTGCTAGTAGGGGGAAGGCAGACAGTTGGTCAACTCGAAGAGCTGTCCGTCCTGCGGCAGGCTTATCACGAATCCTGACGCGGGCTTTTGCGGTCGCTGCGGCACGAGGCTGCGTCCCTCCAAATGGGGGCAGGTTCTCGGGTCAGTGATCGGGTTGGCGCTGGCGATTTTTCTACTGGTCGGCCTCTACAATGTTTTCAGAACCGCCAGCGCACCCGGGACAACCGGGGGAGCCGCCGCTCCAGCGCCACCATCGCTCTTCCCGCCAAAGTTTGACGTTGCGCTCCACAGGGACATACTTCACAGGAATACACGCGGCGAACCCCCTACAACCTTGAAGATAGTCTTGACTGACGAGCAGCCTACTGCTGTTCAGCGGGTGGTTTTAAACGGGCGCGCCGGAGAGAAGGGCTGCGACTTCGTTCGGCAAGACAAAGTCAAGGCGTGCTTGGATTCCGCGCAAAGCTTCTGGGGCCCCGAGGCTCCTCGGGACGGCTTGCATGCGGAGTTTCTATTCGGCTCCCCCGAGGAATATCACGCGGCGTCGGATACCGAGTATCGCGCAGCATCTGCGAAGCAGCTTGAAAAGCAGAAGGCGGCTTGCGTCGAGAGCGGTACGAGCGAGGGATCTTCGACCCCTTGGGAGTTACTTCTCGACGTTTCCGAGTCACCTTGGCCGCAAACGCTGAAGACAGGCTATTCCATGACGCTCGACGGTGACTCCTGCGGCGACCAGACCGTCAGCGCAAAGATTATTACCGACCGCGGCGAGGCCACATACCAATTTCGTTAGCGGAGGGCTAGCTAATAGAAGCGCAACAGCGCGCCGCGTTAAGAAGCCAGAGATCACGAAGGTGGAGGCCGAATGAACCAGAAGACAAAAGGAGCGTCCAGAATGAGTGAACCAGCTCTGGTTTGGATTGTCTACACAAAGCTTGGAGACTTGCACGGCTGGTACTATGTGGGAGTCGAAAAGGAAAGTGAGGCACGCCGCATTACGACAAAACAAGTTCCCGACGAAAAAATAATCGCAGCGAAGCGCGTAAAGAACGTCGATCACGTGAAACAGGGTCAATTTTTGTCCCGTACCTAGGATCCTTACCCGGGGCCACTCATACCCCCGTAATCGTTGTTGCGTCAGGAACGCATTGCGTTTCGTGTTTCGTTCTCCTGAACTAACTGACGTTTCACGTGAAACGTTCGGGTCTGAAACCCCTGCAAACGTCGCAGCTTTTCGGAAGGTTGCCTTAATTCTTTGCGCCACTTGATGGACGCTCGCTGGCCGTGCGATGCTTCGGGCCGATACAACATCAGCAAGGAGCGACCTACATGGCCGAGGAAGTGCTCAAAGTCACACGACAGCCGAACTATGCGGTTCTGACTCTGAACCGTCCTGAAAAGCGCAACGCCCTAAATCAGCCATTGATCGAAGCGCTCGACCAGGCGCTCCGCAAGTTCGAAAACGATCGCGAGATCCGCGCGCTGCTCCTGCGCGGCGAAGGCGCGAGCTTTTGCGCCGGCATCGACCTCAAGGAAGTCGACGAGACCAGCGGCGTGCACAACCCGACCTCGCTCGAATCCGTGTTCGGCCGGCTGGAGCGCTTTCCCGTGCCGACCATCGCCGCCGTCCAGGGCGCCGCGCTCGCCGGCGGACTCGAGCTGGCGCTCCATTGCGACCTGCGCATCGCGTCGGAGAACGCCAGGCTCGGCATGACGCTCGGCCGCGTCGGCCTGATGGTGCCGTACGATTTCACGCGCAAGCTGATCGAAGTTTGCGGATCGGCCAACACCGCATGGATTCTCTACACCGCCGACTTGCTCGACGCCGAGCGCGGCCGCCACATGAATATCGTTCATGAAGTCGTCGCCGACTCGAAGCTCGGCGAGGCTGCGACTGCGCTGGCCGAGAAGATCGCCGCCAACGCCCCGCTCTCGCTGCGCGCGATGAAGGCGACGGTGCGCCGATGCATGAGCGAGACCTTCGACGCGTGGCACGACGACATGCTGCAGATGGCGCGCTCTGTCCGAGAGAGCAGCGACGCCAAAGAGGGCGTGCGCGCGTTCCTGGAAAAGCGCAAGCCCGTCTGGAAAGCGCAGTAGCGCTGTCAGTCGGCGTGCCGGCCCAGCGCGTTGCGGATTGCGGCGGCGCTCTGCAGCAGCGTGCTCGGCAGGTTCAAGGTTCCCGCGACATTTGAATATGGATACAGCCGCGCGTTGAGATGCGCGTGCAGCGGCAGCCCCTCACCCTGGTGAATTTCGTAGTCCAGCGGCAACGGCCCAAGGATTGTCAGTATTCGATAAATCGCATTTGCAAACTGCCGCACCTGGTCCGGCGCCAGCTCGGACAGCAGTCCCCGATAGTCCGGCATCACGACGTCGTAGCTGCGCGGGAACAGACCAATCGGGCTCGCATAGCTGACGACAGAGTCGCCGCGATCGATCACCAGCTTGAGGCGCTCCATCAGCGCGACGATCTCGTGCCATAGATGGGGATTCTCGCGCTCGGCGCGCGCCTCCGCGAGCACGGCGGGAAACGGCTCGGGCGATCCGATGATCTGCTGATGCAGATGCGGCTGCGAGGCGCCCGACTCGCGCCCCTGGTTCTTGCGGATCACGACCGAGCAGACGTCGGGATTGTCCAACGCCAGCCGCATCACACGCGCGTCGGCCTGCATCAGATGAAGGAAATGGCCGCCGCCCAGCGCACCGGTTATCATCAGGTCGGCCTGCGATCTCGGCGCATCGATAAAGTGCCGCGGGTCCTCGACGACGATGTACGACTCGTTGCGATTTCCGGTCAGCTCCGCGGGAATTCGCGGGAAGAGGTTGTTGATCACGCGCACGACCCAACCCGCGCTATCGTCGGTCTTAGCCCCGGTCCACTCGGGGATTTCGTCGCGGGTCATCCGGAAGAGCTCGCGCGTCGTGAGCGCTTCGTTGCCCGGACAGAAGGGACACGACTCGGTCGCGTCACGAATCGCCTGCGGATTCAGATGCGTTGTCTCGGGATCGGCCTTCTCGCGCCCGCCCAGCGTGAAGGCAAAGCTCTTGCCGCGAACATCGACAACGTATGAGATCACGCCGGTGATCGGATTTTTGATCCAGACCAGCGAACCGTCGCGGATTTCACATTCGATCGGCATCGGAGCGTGATCACCTTTAACAATTGCCGCAACGCCATTACAACGTCGGCTCGCAACCGGCGCGAGCCGCGGGTCACCTTGACTCTGCCCATCGGCTCCGTTATCCCAAGTGGTGAGGACGAGGACCCGGCACAGCCGGGACGAATCGGGGACTGGCGATCCGCATCCGCGGGTACCAGCCTTTTTTTTGGCTGTCATCCCGAATCGCCCGCGCCCAGTGAAAAAGTGAATCGTCAAAAATGCCGCAGATGAAGAAATACCTGTTCACGCCGGGGCCGGCGCCGGTACCGCCCGAAGTTTTGCTCGAGATGGCGCGTCCGATCATCCACCATCGCACGCCCGAGTTCAGCGCGGCGCTCGATCAGGCGCGCGAGCGGATAAAGCCGCTGTACGGTACCGCGAGCGAAGTCGTTATCCTCGCGTCCACCGGCACGGGCGCGATGGAAGCGGCGGTGATCAATCTGCTGCAGCCGGGCGAACAGGCGATTTACGTCAACGGCGGAAAATTCGGCGAGCGATGGGGCAAGTTGCTCGGCGCCTTCGGCATGATTGGACACGAGGTGCGCGTCGAATGGGGCCGCGCCGCACGGCCCGGCCAAATCGAGGATGCGTTCAAGGCGTATCCCGAGTCGCGCGCCGTGCTGGTGCAGGCCAGCGAGACTTCCACTTGCGCCGTGCATCCGATCGCCGCGATCGGCGAGGTCAGTCGCAAGCGCGGCGCATTGCTGATTGTCGATGGAATCACTTCGGTCGGCGTCTTCGAACAGAAGATGGACGAATGGGGCGTTGACGCGTTCGTCACGGGCAGCCAGAAGGCGCTGATGCTTCCGCCTGGTCTGGGAATGGTCGCGCTGTCGGCGCGCGCCGTGGATGTCGCGAAGAAAATCTCCACGCCGCGCTTCTATTTCGATCTGCTCAAGGAATTGAAGGCGCAGCGCGACGAGCACACCACGGCGTGGACCGCGGCCGTCTCGCTGATCTTCGGCCTCAACAAATCACTCGAACTGATTCACGCCGAAGGTCTGCCGCAGGTTTACGCGCGTCACGCGCTGATGGCCGAAGCCACTCGCGTCGCTGCCACTGCGCTGGGGCTGAAGCTGCTGTCGCCCGACAATCCCGCGCCTGGCGTCACCGGCATCCTGGTTCCGGAAGGACTCGACGGCGGCAAGCTGGTCAAGTTCCTGCGCGACAGCCTGGGCGTGTCGGTGCAGGGCGGCCAGGATCAGATGAAGGGCAAGCTCGTGCGCATCGGACACATGGGTCATCTGAGCGCGTTCGACACGCTCATCGCGGTCAGCGCGCTCGAGATGGGACTCAAGCATATCGGCGCAAACATTCAACCCGGCGCCGGCGTAGCCGCCGTTCAGGCGCGCCTGGCGCGGAGCATCTGAAAGCAACATGGCGGAAACCTTCCGCGTCCTTCTAAGCGACTCGCTGGCGGTGCAGGGGATTGAAGTCCTCAAGCGCTTCCCGCAGATACAGTTCGAGGTCAAGACCGGCCTCAAGCCGGAGGAGTTGGCCAAAGTAATCGCGCCCTACGACGCGCTGTTGATTCGCAGCGGCACTCGCGTCACCCGCGAAGTAATCGATGCCGCCACGTCGCTCAAAGTGATCGGGCGCGCCGGGGTTGGGGTGGACAACGTCGATATCGAAGCGGCGACGCGCCGCGGAATCGTCGTGATGAACAGCCCGACGGGTAACAGCGTCACGACCGCGGAGCATGCGGTCACTATGATGATGGCGCTGGCCCGGCATATTCCTGCGGCAGACGCTTCTCTTCGCGCCGGCAAATGGGAGCGGGCCAAATTCACCGGCGCCGAGATATTCAACAAAACGCTCGGCGTGGTCGGACTGGGCAACATCGGGCGGATCGTCGCCGACCGCGGAATTGGGCTCAAGATGAAAGTGATCGGCTACGATCCGATCCTGACGGCGGACGCCGCCGGGCGCATCGGCGTCCAACTGGTCAGCCTCGACGAGCTGTTCGCACGCGCCGACTTCATCACCGTACACACCCCGCTGACCGACGATACGAGGGGGCTGGTCGGCGCAGCCGCATTCGCGAAGATGAAGAAGGGGGTGCGGATCATCAACTGCGCGCGTGGCGGAATCGTCGATGAAGCCGCGCTGGCCGACGCGCTGAGGTCCGGCAAGGTGGCAGGCGCCGCGCTGGACGTGTTCGTCGAGGAGCCGCCTCCCGCCGGCCATCCGCTGCTCCAGTTCGACTCAGTGATCGCAACGCCGCACCTCGGCGCCGCCACCGACGAGGCGCAAGTCCAGGTCTCAGTCGATATCGCGCATCAAGTCGCCGAGTTCCTCATCGACGGCACGATTCGGCAGGCGGTCAACATCCCGGCGCTAACCACCAAGGAGCTCGAAATACTCGGGCCGCATCTCACGCTCGGCGAAAAGCTGGGCAGGCTCGCCGCGCAACTGATCACCGACGCGCCCAAAGAGCTGACCCTCGCGTTTGGCGGCGAAGCGGCGAATCTCAAGCCCGACGCGATCACCGCCGCGGTTTTGAAGGGCCTGATGAGCGGCTTCCTCGACGAGGATTTGAACTACGTCAACGCGCCATTCATCGCCCGCGAGCGCGGAATCAGCATTATCGAAACGCGCTCGCGCGAAGTCACTGACTACGTCAATACCTTGACGCTCAGGGTGCGCACCGGCGTCGGCGAGCATGAAGTCTCCGGCGCGGTGCTGGGAAATCGCGCGCTGCGCCTGACGCGGATCGACGGCTACCGCGTCGAGGCGGTGCCCGAGGGCTACTTCCTGATGCTTCACAATCGCGACGTTCCCGGTGTGGTCGGCGCGGTGGGCACGATGCTCGGGCAGGCCGGAATAAATATCGGGGGACTGGAACTGGGCCGCGACCGCGTGGGCGGGACCGCGCTCAGCATTTTCGAAGTGGACGAGCCGGTGCCGGGCGCCGTCCTCGACAAGCTCAAAACGCTGCCGGCGATTACGGCGGCGTCGCTGCTCAAGCTCTGAATATATTTTTGCGCATCGAGGCGCTTCGGCCCGACAGGTGCGCGCGGAGGCCGGCGAAATCGATGCTGGTCGGGGGAGAGACATGAAGACAGTTGCCGTGGTCGGCACGCAGTGGGGCGATGAGGGCAAGGGCAAAATCGTCGATCTGCTCGCGGCCGACGCCGACGTGGTGGTGCGCTTCCAGGGCGGAAACAACGCCGCTCACACGCTGGTGGTCGGCGGCAAGAAGTTCGTGCTGCGGCTGGTGCCGGCCGGCGCGCTCCATCCCGGCAAGGCTTGCGTAATCGGCAATGGCCTGGTCGTGAATCCAATCGCGCTGCTCGGCGAAATCGCGGAGCTCAAACGCGGCGGCCATCTCGCCGACGATAGCCTGTTCAAGATCAGCTACGAAGCGCACATGGTGATGCCGTACCATATTGCGATCGATCGCGCGCGCGAGGTGCGCTTGGGCAAGCGCGCAATCGGCACGACCGGGTTCGGCATCGGCCCGGCCTACGAAGACAAGATGGCGCGCGTGGGACTGCGCTTCGAAGATTTGCTCGACTTCAAGTTTTTTGCCGAGAAACTCCGGCGCAACATCATCGAGAAGAACGCGTACCTCAAAGCGATCCTCAAGACCAGGCCGATCAAGGCCGACGAAACCATCGCGGCGATGAAAAAAGCGCGCCGCCGGCTGCTCCCTTACTTGTGCGACGCCGGAGCGTTCGTCGCCGAGGCGATCGATTCGGGCAAGCGCGTGCTGTTCGAGGGCGCCCACGGCACGATGCTGGACATCGATCACGGCACCTACCCTTATGTGACCTCGTCGAGTTGCGTCGCGAGCGCAGTCTTCAGCGGCACCGGCATCGGGCCGGGCAATCTCGACGCGGTGCTCGGCATCAGCAAGGGCTATACGACGCGCGTCGGCGCGGGCCCGTTTCCCAGCGAGTTCAGCGGCTATCTCGCCGATTCGCTGCGCGAAGAAGGCGACGAGTTCGGCAGCGCCACGGGACGTCCGCGCCGGATCGGATGGTTCGACGCCGTGCTCGCCCGCTACACCGCGCGCGTGAACGGGATGTGGGCGCTGGCGCTGACCAAGCTCGACGTGTTGACCGGAATCGATCCGGTCAGGATTTGCGTCGGCTACATCGTGAAGGGAAAGCGCTACGACGACATGCCGCCGTCGCATCGGATGCTGATCAACGCCAAGCCTGTCTTTGAAGAGATGCCGGGATGGAACGAAAGCCCGGCCGGCGCGCGCACGCTGGCCGAATTGCCGTCGAGCGTGCGCCGCTACGTCGAACGAATTAGCGCGATTGTCGGTGTGCCAATCGCGATGATCGGCGTAGGCAAGGAGCGCGAAGCGACCATCGTGGTCAGCAACCCGTTCGCCGACTAGCGCGTCGCTAAGGCCGGACCTGGCTCTTAATTTAGATCACAAGTGCCATTTCGCTGAGCTTTGTCCGGCGATACAAGGTTTGAGGGCACTGATACGCAAGTGAAAACGCCGAAACCTCTCGTTAGTGCAATCATCCCGACTTACAACCACGGCCATTGTATCGCGAACGCGATTGATTCGATCCTGACTCAGGAAGCAGCCGGCGAGTTATTCGATGTCGAGGTGCTTGTCGCCGACGACGCGTCCACCGATTCGACGGCGGAGGTGGTGCAGCGCTTTCCTCGGGTCCGGTATCTGCGTCTCCCTCGCAGACAAGGCGTCGCGGCCGCGCAGAATGCGGGCATCCGGGAGAGTAGCGGTCAGTTCATTTCAATTCTCGGCGCCGATGACACCTGGCTACCGCACAAGCTGCGTGTTCAGGTCCCTTTGCTTACGGGGAACCCACAAGTCGGAGTGCTTTACAGCCAGGTTATCCAACGCAGCGGGGGAGCAGACGAGTTAGGTCCAGAGGTGTCACGAGCGCCATCAGGTTGGGTTTTTGAGCCGATGCTCAGGGAAAGCTTCGCTGGCCATTTTGCGAGCATGCTTGTCCGTCGCGAAGCTTTTGACCGGGCCGGCTTGTTCGATGAAACCCTGACGACGCGTGAAGATTATGACATGTCACTGCGCCTGGCTTTCCACTTTCAATTTCTCTTTGAGCCGAGGCCGGTTACGGTCTACAACCTCTCACCGCGCGGATTATGGCTCAGCTCGACTTCGAGCGGCGTCGGCGCAAAAAACCACGCTCGCGTCCTCGAGAAAGCCCTCGCGATGCTTCCCGACTCAGCCGCAAATCGGAAATTGCGCGATGAGGTACGGCTTCGAGTTGTATTCAGTGCCGGCACTCCGTTTGTGCTAATGGGCGAATTCACGCAGGCCTGGAATGTTTTGCTCGAAGCACTTCGGGCATATACCTCCAGCGTCCAGTATCCATGGGTGCGGCAACAGATAAGATGGATCGCAGGTAAGAGACTTTCTCGCGCCGCATCGCCGCTATCAGACGTGCGCGAACTTTGCAGTCAGATTGATACCGCCACTCAAGTGAACGGGCGCGCTAACCGACGCTATATCAGATGGATACTGTCGGACATTTGGGCGGAAGTCGTCGGGTTGAAGGCCGCCCCCGTCCGCCTCGATATGCGCGCGTATGCGACGCTCCGAGCGCTTACTTATGCGCCTTCGAATCTCGCCAAGGTGCGCTACCTCGGTCGCGTGTTGAAAAAATCAGCCAGCCCGACGCCTCCGGTCGCCACTTTCCCGGTGAATCGCGATTAAGCCCCCTAAGGTCAGAATCGCCCAATAAATCTAAAAGTTGCAGGCTTAGCCGCCTTATGGCCCTGTGCTTAATGTCGCTCGCGTAGCCGTCCGATGATCGTTGCGTGAAAAAGATAGCTATGCGCGGTCGCGTAGTTGTAGGCGACGGCCCAGTCTGATAACACACGGGCAAATCGAGGAGCCATTCCATCGACAAAATGGATAAGGAAGCGCAAGCGCTCGTGATCGAAATGATGGATCTGCTTGGCGCTGGATACCGGCCCGAGTACTCGACGCTGGAGAAAGAGATTTGCCTCTACGAGGTCGTCGAGAAACTAACGGCGCACGACAGCGATAAGCTGGTCAGGAGCATGCTTCGCGCGCTGGGCAGCTGGCCGCACCTGAGCGGGGATTTGAAAATCAATCTGCAAAGATTCCTGTAACGACGACGAATGCTCTGGGGGGCTGGCGCGCTCCATTCTGGAAGAGGCGGCATGAAAGCCAAATGGCTCGTGATCGTAGCGGCATGTGCTCTATTTGGATGCGGCGCCGAGGCCGCCGGTAACGCTCAAGCCCGCGACGACATGATGCAGTCGAAGCAGGCGTACGCGTATTGCTTACGAGCAAACGGCAGCGCACCGCAGACTTGCGTCAGTCTTGAGCAAGCCTACGAAGCCGATGTTCGAGCGTACAAAGCTACTTCAACCGGAGTCAGACCCGTAGACGCAGCGTGGTCAGATAAATCGTCAAATTAGGGCGCTCCCGATGCTGATTTCGGCAGGCGCCCGCTAGGCGGCGCAAACCGCGGCGAGGCTCGAGAGCGCGACGCCGCGGCGTCCGAGCCGGACGTCGTTACGGTCGAACCCGTTGGTGGTGTAGCCGAGCGAAATTCCCGTCGCGGGATCGGCCCATCCGATCTGTCCGCCCGCGCCACCGTGGCCGAATGCGAGCGCCGAGTTGGTCTTGCCGAAGCCGCGATAGTTCGCGAGCCCATCGCCCCCGGCCACGACCACTCCCAGCGCGCGATTGCACTTCACGCCAAAGATGGGATCCTTGTAGTCGCCCGAGCGTACGCGCAAAGCGTCCTTGAGTGCTTCAGGCTTGATGATCGGCGCTCCGTTGGTACCGTGATTGTGCAGCAAGCCCTGGTAGAACAGCGCCAGGTCGCCCGCCGTCATAACTCCGCCGCCCCCCGGCACGCCAGCTTCCATCACGTTCGGACGGTTGAAGCCGAGGACCGCTTCTTCGGTGACTTCAGTCACGGGCAGCGGCGGAAGGCCGAGTTTCTTGCGCTCCTCGTCAGATAGCGGCTCGCTGACGTAACACAACTGCGCAACGCGCGATTGCTGCTCGCGCGGCAACCCGACCCGCAGTTCCGGCAGTCCGAGCGGCATCGAGATCCGTTCATGCACGAACTGGCGGAAGTCCTTGCCCGTGCGCCGCTCGATTATCTCGGCGATAACCCAGAAGCCCGAGGTCGGATGGTATTCGAATTTGCTGCCCACCGGCCATTCCAGCCGCCACTTCGCGAATCGCTCGAGCCGCTTGCTCTTGTCGAGCCATTCGTCCTGCGGATACGGCGCGTTGGGAAATCCTCCGACGTGGAGCAGCACCTGCTCGACGGTCATCTTGTCCTTACCATTGGTTCCGAACTCGGGAATGATTTCCGCGACACGCTCGCCGGGGTTCAGTTTGCCTTCGCCGATCAGAATCCACGCCGCCGCCGACATGATCGCCTTGGTGCATGAGAAAATCACGTAGAGCGTGTCGTTGGTCGCCGGCTTTTCACTTCCACCCTGGACGGCGCGTCCGACCGTGCGCATCGCGCCGATTTTTCCGTTGCGGGCGATCGCGATTTGGGTCGATGGCAGCAGGCCATCCTTGACCTCGCGTTCCGCACGGCTGAACAGAGCTTCGACTTTCTGAGGATCGAGGCCGACTTCGCGTGGACTGTCGGCAAAATGATTTTGCGCGGGCATTGCGGGAACCCCCTGCGATTGGATTAGCGTCCTCGGGATATAACACACCGCCGCCGATTCGTCATTCGGTCGCGAGCCGCGCCGGACCTTGCGCCGAAATCCATCCCGCCCGCCCAGGCAACGTGGTTCGAACGACCTCGCATAGCGGCAATTCCGCGCGATTCAGCCGCGACGCGACCTCGCGCAGTTGCAGGAACTTCGCGCCCCGCTCCTTGAGCGCGCGCACCAGCGCGGTGAAGCTGTCGAGCTGCCCCATCCCTTCAGTCTCGGCGTGAATCGTGTGCACGTTGAGCGCATCGGGCCTGCACAAGCCGAGGTAGAAATCGCGCACCGCACCGTCGTCGGGCAATTCGCGGCGTCCCAGCACCTCGTCGAGCGTCGGCAGCGTGGTCGGGATCTCCGGCGTGGCGAGCACACGTTCCCCGGCCACGCATCGGTACGGCGCGATTCCGCGCGTGTCACTGCGATAGTCGAGCGACATCGCGTCCAGCGCGACAAGTGCCGCCTCATTAGTGCGCCAGCCGGGGGCGGCGAAACTGCGCGGCGCTTCACCAAGGATCGCGCGGTATACCTCGAACGCGTCGCCAAGTTCGCTGAGTATTCCGGCCGCACCGATTTTGTCGAGACGATCCTGCCATCGCACGTGATCGTAGCCGTGCACGCCAACCTCGAAGCCGCGAGCCTTAAGCTCGCGAATAATCGCGGGGAACGACAGCGCGATCGGCCGCGACGGCAGGATCGTACCGGAGAGAATCGTGCGCGCGCCGTACATCGAGACGGCCCTGGTGCGGAACATCTTGGACAGGAACCCGCGATTTCTAAACACGCGCAGGATTGCGCGGCCCGAGTTGTCCGGCCCCATCGCTATATAAAAGCTCGCGACGATGCCCTCGCGCTCAAGCATCGAGGCCAATCGCGGTACGCCCACTTCGAGACCCTGGTGGGTATCGACGTCGATCTTTAGCGCGACTTCCAAGTTAGAGTGCAACTTCCAGGTCAGGAAGTCATCTCTTTGCGGAACCAGTCCATCGAGATCTTGACGCCGTCGCGCAGGTTCACTTTCGGTGTGACGCGGAGCAGCGTGCGCATTTTCGTATTGTCCGGAACGCGGCGCGGGATGTCCTCGTAGCTGTTGCCGTACACTTCCTCTTGCGTGACGAACTTGATCTTCGATTTTGACGGCCCGAACAGCTCGAGCATCAGCCTGGCGAACTCGAGCACCGTCGTCTCGACCTCGACGCCGATGTTGATCGCGTGTCCATCCGCCGCGGGATTCACTCCCGCCTGCACGGTTGCCTCGATCGCGTCGGTCACGTACGTGAAGCATCGCGTCTGTAGCCCGTCGCCGACCACGGTCAAGTCCGCGCCGCGCAGCAGTTGCCCCATGAAGATCGTAAACAGCCGGCCCACGTCGACCTTGTCGAGCCGCGGGCCGTAGGCGTTGAAATAGCGCACGACCGTTACCGGCAGGCTGAGCTTGTGATACGCAAAACAGAAATGCTCGCCGACCGCCTTCGAGGTCGAGTAGCACCAGCGGTCGATACTGGTCGCGCCGAGCACGCGGTCGTCGTCCTCGCGCCACGGCACTTTGGGATTGCGCCCGTAGACTTCGGAGGTCGAGCTGAACACGACCCGCCGGTTGTACTTGTAGGCGGCCTTCAGCACGTTCTGCGTGCCGTTTACGTTTACGTTCAACGTCTCGTACGGGTCGGCGACGTAGTGTTCGACGCCGACGACGGCCGCGAGATGGTAAACGAGATCGACCTTCGAGACCAGGCCGTCGATCAACTCGAGGTTGAACACTGAATCGTGCACGTAGTGAAAGCGCGGATTGTTCAGCAGGTGACGCACTTTGGCGATCGAGCCGGTGTCGAGCACAAAGACCTCATCGCCGCGCGCAATGAACGCATCCGAAAGATGTGATCCGAGAAATCCGGCGCCGCCGGTTATCAGAACCCGCATGTGACCTCCCTGAAGCTAGTCGAATTGAACAGTATCTTTGACGCGCCGGGCCTCGGAAAGAGCCTCGCGCGCGATGCCTTCGGCGCCACCCTCGAACTGCGCGACCTTCACGATCACGCTGCCCTCGCCGGCCGCAATTTCAACCGCGCCGTCCGCCGCTTCGCGCACGACGCGCCCCGGCTCTCCGCAGGTTCCGCTTTCGGCGCCAATGCTCGCTTCCCATATCAGCAGCTTACGTCCGCCGACGAAACAGAACGCGCCGGGATAAGGATGCGTCACGGCCCGCACGAGATTGAAGATCCTGCGCGCCGGCCATCGCCAGTCTATTCGCCCGTCTTCCGGCTTTCTGCGCCCGAAGTAATTCCCCTTCGAGATATCCATTTTTCGCCGCTGCGCGGTACCGGCGACAATCTTCGGGTGCAGCTCGTCGATCAACTCGACGCCCAGCGGCACCAGCTTGCGATATAGCGTCAGCGCGTTGTCGCTGTCGTCGATCGCCACCGCACGCTGCCCGACGATATCTCCGGCGTCCGCGCGCGCAACCATATGATGCAGCGTGACGCCCGCCTCGCGCTCCCCATTCACGATCATCCAGTTCACCGGCGCGCGGCCGCGATACGCAGGCAGCAACGAGCCGTGCAGGTTGAAGGCGCCAAGCTGAGCAAGGCCGAGCACGCTCTCGGGAATCAGATTCCGGTAGTAGAAGGAATAAATCACGGCCGGCTTCAACGCACCGATCTTCGCCGCATCCGCCTCGAGGCCTTCGTCGAAGTGCACCGGGACGCTATGGCGCGCCGCCAGTTCGGCGCACGACCGCCACCAAATCTCTTCATGCGAATCGTCGCGATGGGTGAACAGTGCCGCGATGGGCGCGCCCATTTTCAACAACGCCTCCATGCACGCGTAACCCATCTCATGATACGCGAACAGCACGCAGCGAGCCGATTTCACGGTCGCGCCGGATGCGACGCTCGTGCGGTTGGACTCCACGGTAGATCGTCAGTCGCGTTCGTCGGCTTGAGAGTCGACCGGCTTGCGGTCAGCGCCATGCACCGCTCGCACTACGTAAGTAGGGCGCCGCCGCACCTCTATATAGTTGCGTCCTGCGTATTCGCCGATCAGCCCGAGCGCGAGAAATATCATTCCGATGAAAAAGAACAGCACCGCGAACAGCGTCCACAGCGCGCCCTCTTCCTGCGGACCATAGAACAGCCGATGCGCAAGCAGCACGACCGCCATCATCACCGCCAGCGCCGAAATTCCGATTCCGGTCATGCTCAGCATCTGGATCGGGATGAGCGAAAACCCGGTGATCAGATTGAGACTCAGCTTCGCCAGTCCAAAGAGATTGTACTTGGACGTGCCGCCCGCGCGATCGTCGTGGCCGACAGGAATTTCTGCGACCCGCTTGGCGAAGGTGTTGGCGAGCGCCGGCACAAACGCCGCTTTCTCGTCGCAATCGACCACGGTATCGACGATGTGACGCCGGTACGCGCGCAGCATGCATCCGTAGTCATGCATCGGCACGCCGACAATCATCGAGGTCAGCCGGTTGTGCAGCCGCGACGCGTACTTCCGGTAAAGCAGGTCGTGACGCTCCTCGCGCCATCCGCCCACCACGTCGTTGCCCTCGTCGATCGCCGCGATCAGCCGCGGAATTTCTTCCGGCGGATTCTGCAGGTCGGCGTCGAGCGTGACGACTATCTCGCCGCGCGACTGCTTGAAGCCGGCCAGGATTGCCGAATGCTGTCCGACATTGCGCGCCAGTTCCACGACGCGCACGCGCCCTTCTTCGCCCGCCGCAATCCCGCAAAGGATCGAGAGCGACTCGTCACGCGAGCCGTCATCGACAAATATCGTCTCCCACGGACGGCCCAGGCCGTCGAGCACCGGCTTGAGACGCGACCAGAGCGACGTCAGGTTCGCCGATTCGTTGAATACCGGCACCACGATCGTGACCAGTCCGCCGGCCGCGCGCGATGCGGGCACGGCGCCTCGAATCGGTGATATTTTGCCGGGGAAGCTCAAGAAATTGTGCGCGACCTGAACGCCGATCAACCGCCGCCGCGTGAAGTGATTCTTGCAGACAGGCTCGGGGAATTAAAGATAGCACGCCCCATCCCGGTTGACCGCGCGTGATCTCCTCGCGAGACTGCATCGACGATGCTCGCCGCCAACCGACCCCTCCGGCTCACCATCTATGCGCTACTGGCTGCAATTCTCTATCTTCCCGGTCTCGGCAGCCCCGCGCTGTGGGAGCCGGACGAGGGCCGCTACGCCGAAATCGCGCGCGAAATGGTTGTCTCCGGCGATTACGTCACGCCGCGCGACGACTTCGAGCTGTATTTCGAGAAACCTCCGCTGGTCTACTGGGCCGAGGCCGCGGCCTTCCACGTTTTCGGCGTCAATGAACTCGCGGTGCGGCTGCCGGCCGCGCTGTTCAGTATCGGACAGATCGTCGTCACGGCAGCGTTGGCCGAGGCGATGTCTGGTGCTGCGGCGGGATTCTTTGCTGCAATCGTGCTCGCGCTCAGTCCGCTGTTTTTCGGCTTTGCGCGATTCGCGACGCTCGATCCCGCGCTCGCATTTTTCCTTACGGCAGCGCTGGGCGCCTTCTATGCCGCGGCGCGTGACGATTCGTTCTCTCGACCGCCAGCGCGCAAATGGATGTTGATTTCCGCAACGATGCTCGCGTTGGGCACGCTTGCCAAGGGCCCGATCGCACTATTGTTGGGCGGCGCGATCGCTCTGGCGTGGCTCGTGGTCGAGCGCCGCATCCGAAAAATCGCGGAGATGCCGCTCGTCGCGTGCCTCGTCATCTACGCGGCGATCGTCCTGCCGTGGTTCGTACTGGCCGAGGCGCGAAATCCCGGCTTCATGCGCTTCTTCTTCATCCACGAACACCTCGAGCGATACGTAGCCTCGACCGAACACGAATGGGGCCCGTGGTTCTTCATCCCGATCGTGATCGGAGGAGCGTGGCCCTGGATTTTCTTCGTCCCGCTCGGATGGTCCGCGATGCGCCGCG
Organism: Binataceae bacterium (SeqCode); assembly: GCA_963789715.1. GTDB lineage: Bacteria > Desulfobacterota > Binatia > Binatales > Binataceae > Binatus. The sequence continues at coordinate 1,124,497 of CAWBLQ010000003.1, forward strand.
ACAAGACCTTGCCCAGCATCTCGAAGTCTCCATCGACGCAACGGGCGGCCGCGAGCTTTCTCGCCGTCTGGTTCATCGTCATCTTCGTGTTTTTCTCGATTCCTCGCTCCAAGCTCGGCAGCTACATCCTGCCGGCGCTACCGCCCCTCGCAATCGCCGCGGGATACGGCCTCGCACGCCTGTCCGCTCTCGACGCCGTGAGTCGCCGCCCTCTTCTCGCCATCGTTGCGATCGCAAACCTGGTACTCGCGGCAGGCGTCTGCGTATTTTTCGAACTTGTCCTGGCGCCGATCAATCTCGCGCTTGGCTTCGACGGATTGCTGATTGGCGCCGCGCTCGCTGCCGGCGCGATTGCGATGTACCTGCTCGGGCGCACGGCGTCGCAGGTTCCGTACGCGATCGGCGCGCTGGCGCTCGCGATGCTCGCGACGGTGCCGCTTGCTGCCTGCGTGCGCGAAGACGCGTCCCCGATTTCCACCTATCGCAATCTCGCAAATGCAGTGCGGCCCTTCCTTGCCGGCGACTGCACGCTTGCCTCGTATCGCCATTACGTCCAGTCGCTACCGTTCTACACGCGCCAGCGCGAGACTCGGGTCGAGTACCTGGGCGAGCTTTCTGAAGTGTCGCCGCGGAGTCCCGGCCAGTCGCCGTTCCTCATCGACTCCGACGCGCGCCTGCGCGAGGTCTGGTCGTCTGGCTCGTGCATGATCCTGATCGCGAACGCGCGCGACCTCGACGCGCTCGAAAGTTCGCTGAAGCCCGCGCCCGCGATCCTCGGATGTGAGGGAAAAAAGCTCGCCCTCTACAATGGCTTGCAGGCGCCGCCGCCGGGCTCAGCCAACTGTCTAAAACTCGCCGCGAAAAATAAGTAAATGTTCTCGAGGCACTTGGATTCAACCCCGTTGGACTGTAGCTTTCTCGCAGTAGCTTTCTTGCGGCCGTTTTCCTTCCAGGATTCGATCGCAAGCGATTGGCGCGGGAGACATTGATCGCAGGTGGCTGACAAGAAATCCAAATCGAAGCTTCAGGCCGCGGATTTCGGTGCCGACGGCGCCGCGTCGGAACCTTCGCTGGGCCACTTGATTACTGAAACCCGCGAACGCAAAGGCATGACCCGCGAGCAAGTCGCCAGCGACGCTCACCTGCCGCCGCATTACGTCAAAATGATCGAGACCGACAGCTACGATCTGATTTCGGATCGGCTCTACCTGGTGCCGTTTATTCGCCGCTACGCAACTTTCCTGGGGCTCGACGCCGAGGAAATTGCTTCCCGCTTTGTCAGCGACGTGCAACACGCCGAGGCCAACGTCGTGCGAATCTCGCAGGAAATCACGATGGTAGCGAAGCGGCCCGGCGCCGGCGGCCGAATCGCGTTCGCCGTGCTGGTCGCCGCGGTAATCGTCCTGCTGGCAGACTTGGCCTGGCGCCGGTTTGTGGAGCATGAGGCTCCCCTTCCAGCCCGGGTCTCGTCACCGGTTGCCATAGCGCCGGCGCCCAAGCTCAACGCCCAGGCGCCAAACGAAACTCTGCCGCCCGCGACAATCGTGACGAATCCCGAAGCGGTTGCTCCTCTCTCTGCGCCGGCGGCCGCCAATATCGCGCGGCCGGCGAATGCCCCGCCGCCTGTTTCGCAGCCCCGGCCAATCCCGCGCGCGGCGACGGACGACTGACAGCAGCTAGTGCAGCACGGCGTTGGCGATCTCTTCGGCGACGAGCTCCTTGGCACGTCGCGGGTCGTCGCCTGAGTGCACGACCGCAACCACCTTCAGCTCGTCGGGCGCGCCTTCCAACGACGCGCGCGCGACGATCACCGTGTCGTAAATCTGGTTCTTCGGGATGTCGTCGTAGGGCGTCTGCCCACGGCCCATCGCCAGCCGACTCGCCTGGTAGGCTCTGAACTGCTGCGTGGCGGGATCGTCTGGATTCAGCGCCTGGCGGCGCGCCTCCTGCGCGAAGGGATCGATCGATTGGTCGCCGGTGTCACCGAGCGGCGGCGGATCCGCGCCCGCGTCCTTCAGCAGTTCGACCATCGAAGGATCGCCCGGGAACATCTGGTTCAGTGACACTCCGGGCGCGAGCATCTGCTGACTCATCGTCACGGTGAGCGTCACCGAATTATCCGGATTCAACGGCCGGCCATGGCGCGCCGCTCGCAGATCTTCGTTGAGCACGTTCTGCATAACCGGGTCGGTGCAAATCGCGATAACGGTGGCGTTGGCGGGCGCCTCCAGCCTGCCCGCCGTCTTGACGTCGGCCGCTTGGGCAAATCCGCCACTAGCTATTGCAATAGCTAGTGCGGCGATCACGCGATGCCGTGCGTTACCCACCGAACTAATCATCGGTACGCGCGCGCGGCTTCAATCGGCCAGGTTGCGACCACTTCATCTCCGCGTACTACGTAGTATTCACTATGCAGATTAATCGTCGTGTCGCCATGGCTCGGAACTATCTCGATTTTCGACCCGGGCGCGAGACTGCTTTCGCCCGCCGCAAGATGCCCGTGTTCCTCGGACAGACGCGCCACTTTGATCGCGGCGTCCTTGACCATCGGTGGACCGAATTCGTTGGTTAGCGCTTTCATGCCGGCGTCGATTATTGCGCGCTCGCCGCGCCGCGAGATTACCGTTGCCAGCAGCGTCAGCGCCGGACGACCGAGGTCCGGACGCACCGCCCGATATGCGCCGTCCATGAAAACGTACGATCCAGCCTGCACCTCGGTTACGTCGGGCCAGTTGCCCGCGATGTCGAAGGTTCCGGTCCCGCCCGCGCTTACAATTTCCGGCGCAAGCCCCGCCGCCCGCAGGGCTGCGACGTGACGGCTGAGCGTGGTCAATGCCTCGCGCGCCGTTGCGACGCGCTTGTCCTTGTCCGGGATCAGCACCGCGTGCCCTTCATAACCCATTACGCCGCGATATTTGAGCCCTGCCTGCTTCACGCGCCGCGCCAGCTCGACCGTCTCTTCGGGGGTCTCCGTGCCGCATCGATGCATCCCCGTATCGACTTCGATTATGACATCGGCCGCTCGTCCGGCCCGCGCGGCGCCCGCCTCGAACTCGCGCACGTTGAAATCGCTCTCGACAGTTCCGATCAAATCGATGCGCGCCGCGGCTTTGAGGAAGCGATCGATCTTGGCCGGCCCTGCAATCTGATTCGCGAGCAGCACCGGGCCAAGGCCGGCGCGCGCCAACACCTCGACCTCGCCGAGCTTCGACGCGGTTATGCCAATCGCACCGGCCGCAAGCTGCCGACGCGCGACCTCAGGGGTCTTCGGCGTCTTGAAATGCGGCCTGAGCTTCTGCGGCCGCGCGGCGAAGTACGCCGCCATCGCGCGAATATTTTCCTCGACCACGTCGAGGTCGAGAATCAGCGCGGGCGTGTCGATATCGCGTTTTGTCATTGCGCAAACCCTAGCACGACGCCCGCTTCGACCGTCTGCGCGCGAGCTGAGTTAGGCATTACGCCGAACTCTAAGGAATCTTCTGCTGCAATAATTCCTGCGCCCGCGCTGCCCGCCATTTTACCAGCCGCTCTCCGAGCTTCGCGTCACCCAGCGCGATGATCTGCGCCGCCAGCAGAGCCGCGTTCGCCGCGCCGGCCTTGCCAATCGCCATAGTCGCCACCGGCACCCCCTTCGGCATCTGCACGATCGACAGCAGCGAATCGATCCCGTTGAGCGAGGTCGTCGGCATCGGCACGCCGATCACCGGGATTATCGTCTTCGCGGCGACCACTCCCGCCAGATGCGCCGCGCCGCCGGCGCCGGCGATTATCGCGCGGATTCCGCGGGCCGCCGCATTCGCCGCATATTCCAGAGTGAGGTCGGGCGTCCGATGCGCCGACATGATCCGAACTTCATGCGACACTTTAAGTTCTTCCATGACCTCGGCCGCGGCCGACATGTATTCCCAGTCGCTCTTGCTGCCCATGATCACGCCGACAATCGGTGCCTTGCTGTCCGCCATCGTGGTTCCTCGTAGGCAGCAGGCTGATTCCAGCCTGCGCGCGTGTCAAGTCGCAGCCGGTATGAGCGTCACGGACAATTCGGCACAATGTATTCGTGATGGCGACGCCGATTCCCAGCAATCAGTGCGAGTTCGCGCTCGCCGAAGTTGTCGCGGCTACCGGCGGTACTCTCGTTCGCGCCACTTCGGCGGGCTCGATCAGCGACGGCGTTCGCGGCGTCAGCATAGATACGCGCTCGATCGACGCGGGCGCGATGTTCGTCGCGCTGTCCGGTGCGTCGTCCGACGGCCATGACTATCTGCCTCAAGCCGCCGCGCGCGGCGCCGCTGCCGCGATCGTCGCGACTGGCCGCCGTCATCCCGCGCTCGATTGCATCGAGGTTGACGATACCCTCGCCGCGCTTGGCCGGCTCGCGCGGCGCCATCTGCAGCGCACGCGTGCGATCCGAGCACTCGCGCTGATCGCAATCGGTGGCGCCGTTGGCAAGACCACGACTAAGGAACTCACCGCTGCCGTCGTTCGCGCGCTGTTCGGAGCCACACTTTCCACCCCCGGCAATCTGAACAATCTGATCGGCGTGCCGATGACGATCTTCACGCTTACCCGCGAGCATCAAGCGGCCGTGCTGGAATGCGGTACCAACACGCGCGGCGAAATTCCAAAACTCGCGCAGATCGTCGAACCCGACGCCGCGATGGTTCTCAACGTCGATCTCGAACACAGCGAAGGTCTTGGCACGCTCGACGAAATCGCCGACGAGGAAGCCGCTTTGTTCTCGACCGCCGGGCGCTGTGCGGTCGCGTCCGCCGACGAACCGATGGTCCTGGCGCGCATTCCGAAACGCCTGCGCCTGATCACATTTGGCAAATCGCGTGACGCCGATGTGCGGCTCGTCAGTCGCAGCGTGGGCGCCCGCTCGCGCATCCGCGTCGAAATCGCGCGCGCGATGCTCTCCGCGGGAGTAGAACCTTTTATCGAAACTGAAATCGCGCTGCTAGGCGAAGCCGCCGCTCTCAACTGCGCCGCCGCGATCGCCGGTATCGCAGCGATGTGTCAGCGGCCGCTTGAATCGCGCGAGCTCGCAGCGACCGGCGCAGCGCTGGCCGGCGTACAGCCAGTCGCGGGCCGGCTCGCTAACACTTCGATCCGCGGCATCTTCGTGATCGATGACACTTACAACTCAAACCCTCGCTCGATTCGGGCCGCGCTTGCGGCCGCGCGCGAGGTCGCCGACGGTCTCGGCGCCCGTCTCGTGATCGCGATGGGCGATATGCTCGAGCTGGGCGAGTTGTCGGCCGCCGCGCATCAGGAGGCGATTCGCGACGTGATGCGCTCGCATCCTGCCGCATTCGTCGCCGTCGGCCCCGAGATGAACTCCGCGCGCGCAGTCGTATCCCGCGATGCGGAGAGCACCGAGGTACTCGCGGCGCCGGACAGTATCGCTGCAGCACGAATCGTCGCCGGACTGATCCGTCCCGGCGACGTGTTGCTGGTCAAGGGTTCGCGCGGAGTCACGATGGAGCGTGTTATCGAGCGGCTCGGTTGACCCTGAACCGCATAACCTCGCCTCAGAATCCGATCGCTAACCAGTAGAAGCCTTGTGAGGCATCGGTCGAGTCGGGGCCGGGATTGTTGTTCCAGACCCAGAACTGCGAGGCGGTCGGCAAGTATCCGGCGCTGACCATCGCAACGTCATCACCCAACGCGGCATGGCCCGGCATCTCCGGCGTCAACGTAACCGGCATGAACACTTCGCACGAGTTGGGAAAAGCGATCGGGAAAGAATAAGGCCCGTAGAGTCCCTCGCTCTGGCGGGTGCCCCAGTTCACCAGGCCCCACTGTATGATGTACTGGATCAGTCCCTTGTTTATGTCCGCGACCGGTATCTTCAGATAGCCGCTCTGCGCCATCAGGCCGGTGAACAGCGCCTCGAACGCCTGCAGCGTCGCGATATTGGCGATATTGACGTCCTGGCGCTGTTTCAGAAACGCGGTGCGATTAG